>NZ_CP065373.1:2981197-5962395 GCF_015710575.1 Mycolicibacterium mengxianglii
CAATACCAGGAGGTCCGCTGAATTACGCATGTCGTGATCGGATTCGATCATCAAGAGTTCGGGCATCATCTGCGCCGGGGAGAAATGGCGATCGGCAGCTGCCCATCCGATATTGGCCGGCGTATTCTGCGGCATGTACGGGCGGTCCTCGTAGCTGACCTGGTAGCCGGGTAGTGCCAGAAGGCCAACAGAAGCGAGGGCACATGATGCCACGAAGATGGGCAGGGGCCAGCGCACGATTGCCGTTCCGACCCGTCGCCAACCGCGAGTCGAGGTCGTACGCTTCGGTTCCAGCAGACCGAACCGGCTGGCCACGGTGAGAACTGCAGGAATCAGGGTGAGTGCGGCCGCAACCGCGACCACCATTCCTACCGCGCACGGGACACCCATAGTTTGGAAAATCGGTAGCCGAGTGAAACTCAGACAAAACGTCGCCCCTGCGATGGTCAAACCGGACGCCAAGATGACGTGTGAGACACCACGATTGGCGGTGTAGTACGCCGTCTCCCGATCTTCACCCGCTTGGCGTGCCTCGTGATAGCGCCCGATGAGGAATATGGCGTAGTCCGTTCCCCCGGCGATGGCGAGAGCGACGAGGATACTGATAGAAAAGGTCGAAAGACCGATGATGCCAAAGTGCGCCAGGGATGCGACAACCCCCCGAACCGCCCCCAAGCCAATCCCCATCATGACCATGACCAGGATGACGGTCGTAATCGACCGGTACACCAGCAACAACATGATGGAAATCACCACCACGGTTGCGATCGTGATCTTTATGGCGGCATGGTCACCGGTGTAGGCGAGATCTGCGGAGAGCGGCGTCGGGCCGGTCACATAGGCCTTTACCCCATCCGGCGCGGGTGTTCGCGCCACGATGTCGCGAACAACGTCGACCGATTCATTCGCCAAGGACTCGCCTTGGTTTCCAGCCAGATTCAACTGAACATAGGCGGCTTTGCCGTCAGCGCTCTGCACCGCCTGCGCGGTCATCGGATCTCCCCAGAAATCCTGAACGCGCTGTACGTGGGTTTTCTCAGCCTTGAACTGACTAACCAGGTCGTTGTAATACTGGTGGGCAGTGTCACCGAGCGGTTGCTCGCCCTCCAAGACAACCATCGCCACGCTGTCAGTATTCGATTCCTGGAATACGTCACCGATGTGGTTTCTCGCCTGCATCGACGGCGCGTCTTGGACGCTCAGCGATACGGCACGTTCTTTTGCGACCTGCTCCAGAGACGGCACACCGAGACTCAGCAGGACAGTGAGCGCCACCCACGCGACAATCACCGGCACCGCAAATCGACGGACCGTTCTGGCTAGAAACGGTCCGTCGTGGGTTTTGTGATGAGTGCTCACTGCTGCACCGCACTTAGATAGGTGATCGTGGATGGATTTCCGATGCTCCCGAGTTGTCCAACGAAGTCGGAGCCCCCCAATGCCCCGCCCACACCCCGGCGAGACGACAGACAACTCATATGCCTGTTACCAGACAATAGGTGAACGCGTTCACTTGGTTCGAGATCTTCTCAGCCCTTACCTCACCGTCGACCAGGATGCGGCAGCCGATACTGTCGCTATTTCCCTGGGCAACAAGGCTTCCGATGGACCCGGACGATGCTGACGTCAACGTCAGCGACCAGGGCAAGGATGCTCCGCCGACTTGCTGCGGGGTGGAATCGACATCGAAATAGCTGATATCCGCCACCGCGCCCGCCGGGCCGAATACCTCATAGACCAGCTGCTTGGTGCCTACCGCCCCGGTGTCCACAAGGCGACTCTCTGCGTATGACGGGTGCTGCTCTGCACCGAAGGCGCCATGGAGCCTCGTCACGGCGTAGCCTGCAACGCCAACCACCGACACCACGACGAGCGGTAGCCACACCCGAGCCAGAAGCTTGAGAATTGGCATGCGCTGCACCCGTTCTGACTCCCCGACGGGAAAAGAAGGCTCTGGGGTGTGCGGCTCAACCTGAGGAGTTAGCACAACTGTCACTTTTTCGGTGTCAGGAGATCGCATAGTCCGACAGTGGGAAGCGGTCCTGCGCTCTCACTGCATTCCGGACCGAGGTAGGCCGAAACAGCGCAGGTTCACCGCTCGGACTGAACCAGTACGACCGCGACGTTGCACAATTACCCAGCCGGAACACCGAATTATCAAGCCGTTTGGTCACATCCTCCAAGAATCGGGCGTTGGCTTCCTCGGTGACTTCGAAGGTGGTCGCGCCGCTGCTCTGCAGCGAACCGAAAAGGCGACTCATGTGCCGCATCTGATATTCCACCGTGTTGAACCAGGACAAACCCACCCACGCGTACGGGCTGGCCATGGTGAGAAAGTTGGGGAAGTGAGGCACCGAGATCCCCTCATAGGCCTGGAATCCCGCTTCACGCCACCATTTGCCAAGATTGCGTCCTTCGCGTCCGATGACTTCGATCGCCGGCAGGTTGCTTTCCCACACGTCGTATCCGGTGGCCAGAACCAGCGCGTCTATCTTCCGTTTGGTGCCATCACACGCGACGATACCGTCACGCTCGATGCGCTCGATGCCATTGGTTTCCAGGTGCACATTCGGCTTGGTGAACGTCCGATAGTAGGAATTCGATATCGATGGCCGCTTGCAACCGAAGTCATAGTCTGGCTTCAGCTTCCGGGACAGTTTCTTATCGCGCACCGCAAGGCGCCGCTGGATCCGCGAACCCGCCGTGATGGCCCTGTTGGCCACCTTGAAGTACCTGTAGTTCCACATTGTGATGACGTTGGCGAGGTCCATGAAGGTGTCAGTGCCGAATCGCAAGGCCCGTTGGGTGAGCGGCACCTTGGCGAAGAGCCGTTGCGCAATGCGCGGAAACCTGATGTCGGACTTCGGCATCACCCAGATCGGCGTGCGCTGATAGACGGCCAACTCCGACACCTCTTTGGCCAGTTCCGGAATGACCTGGATCCCGGTCGACCCGGTGCCGATCACCGCTGCGCTGCGTCCCTGGAAAGAGTAGGCCTCGTCCCACTTGGCGGTATGGATTATGCGCCCTGCAAAGCTGTCGATTCCGGGAATGTCAGGGGTCTTCGGTTGGCACAGAAAGCCTGTCGCCACGATCAGGAACTGGGTGCTGATCGCCTGGCCACCCGCGAGGGCCACTCGCCAGACCTTTGCATCTTCATCCCATTGCGCGCCCTCGACGCACGCGTTGAAGCGCATATGCCGGCGAACGTCGTACTTGTCCGCCACATGCTCGGCGTAGCTCTTCATCTCCGCACCCGCCGGGAAGAGACGCGTCCAGCGCGGATTGGGTTCGAACCAATAGGAATAGGTGGTCGCCGGCTGATCGACCGCCAGGCCCGGATAACGGTTGACGTGCCACGTCCCGCCCAGATCGTCCTCTCGGTCGACGATCAGGATGTTGTCGTAGCCAAGCCGTTTCGCCTGGATCGCAGCACCTATTCCGCCGAACCCCGCCCCGATGATGACAACGTCGAACTGCTCCTCACCCATAACCTCTAGACGGTACCGCCGAGCACGAGAAACGTCTTCGCGTTCGAGAAAAAATAATTCGCGAAACCTGTTTTTAGCAAACCACAGCAGGCAGCGCGCGGCCGCCGTCGGCAGACCACGCCGGCACCGTGACGAGGGCATCAAATGTATTCATCTGAGTCTCCCGCTCCCGCCAGGGGATCTTCGGGCTATCAAACCGGCGTGCGCTGTTCTGACAGGCGGCGTACCAGAAAGGCGCAGCCGGAGGTCACCAGGCCTGGCGTAGGCCAGATCGGCAGCCACAGCGATGGTGGGCAATCGGCTCACGCCGTGGTGTCCGCCTGAGGCATCAAACGGCCCGTCACCGGAGCGAAGAGCCGCTGATACCCAGCGGGGGTCAGCCGCACCAACACGTCGAACGCCTTGGCGCCCGGCCCGACGAGCACGCGTGACTTGTTCTTGCGCACACCGCGAAGGATGCTCCGGGCGGCGGCTTCAGGGGCACCTTTTGCCAGTTGACTGTCGAACATCTCCGCCAGCGCATTCATGTCGAGCCCCTGGGCTCCCGTCGCGTTGCGCGCGATCGCCGTCTTGATGCCGCTGGGGTACACGGTGGTGACCTTCACCGCATTGCCCGCCAGCATCATCTCCTGGCGCAGCGCCTCGGTGAACCCCCGGACGGCGAATTTGGCCGAGTTGTAAGCGGACTGGCCTGGTGCCGCGAAGATTCCCCAGATGCTCGAGACGTTGACGACGTGACCGTCGCCGGACGCTATCAGGTGTGGCAGAAACGCCTTGGTGCCGGTCACCACACCCCAGTAGTTCACGTCCATCACCCGTTCGAACTCACTGAACTGACTATCGCCGACTTCACCGAAGAAGCCGATGCCGGCGTTGTTGTAGATCTGGTTGACCACCCCGAAGTGGTCTCGGACTTCGTCGGCATAGGCCAGGAAGCGCTCACGCTCGGTGACGTCGAGGCGGTCGGCCTTGACCGCCGCGCCGATGGCCTTCAGCCGTACCTCGGTGTCCGCCAGCCCGGTGGTATTGACATCGCTGATCGCCAACTTCGCACCGGCGTGGGCCAATTCGACCGCCAGCGCCTGACCGATGCCTGACCCGGCACCGGTGACCACAGCGACCTTTCCGTCGAAACCTTCCATTTTCATCCGTCCTTTGCTCGAGAACCGAGTCGAGATGTGCTCATCACGCTGAGCCTAGCGGTCGTGTGCCGTCCCGACAGTGATTCGCCGCGGCGGCTGTATCCTCTTGCAATGGAACGCTTCTCGATTTTCCGGCGCCAGAGTACGACCACGCAACGTCGCTGACGTCGGCACTCCGATCAGCTGATGGCATAGTCAGTCAACGGGAAGCTGGTCTGCTCCGAAACTGTTGTGCGCGTTGAAGTAGCGCGCAGATACGTCTGGCCATCGGGACTGAAGTAGTAAGACCTCGAATTGGCACAGTCACCGCGGTGAAACACCGTGTTTCGCTGTAACCTGCTCAACCTGCTGCAGAAGCGCTCGTTGGCGTCCTCGGTGACCTCGAACGTGGTCGCGTTGAGCCGGCGCACCTCTCCCAACAGCCGGTTCATATGCCGCATCTGGTATTCCATCATGTCGAAGAAATTCAAGCTGACGGCATACGGGCTCGCCAGGTTCAGCAGGTTGGGAAAATACGGGATCGACACGCCCTGATAGGCCTGGAACCCGCAGTTGCGCCACCACTTCCCGAGGTTGCGGCCATCCCGGCCGATGATCTCGATCGCGGGAAAGTTGGACTCCCACAGGTCGAATCCAGTGGCCAACACCAGCGTGTCGATCTCGGTGGTCGTGCCGTCAGACGCGACGACGCCATCCGGCTCGATCCTTTCGATGCCAGTCGACTGCAGATGCACGTGCGGCTTGGCGAAGGTCCGGTAGTAGGAGTTCGAGAAGGTGGGCCGCTTACAACCCACGTCGTAGTCCGGTGTGAGCTTGCGCCGCAACTCCTTGTCGCGAACGGAGGTGAACCGCAGCATCTTCGACGACTGCGCGGCGGACCAGTTCAGCCACCAGAACTGGTGGTAACGCAACACCGACGCCACAAAGGATATCTCGTACATCCCATCGGTGAGCATCCGAAATGCGCGCTGGAGCCGGGGCACCCGGGCAAACAGTCGGCGCATCACCTTCGGAATCGGGAAGTCGGTCTTGGGAACGACATGGATCGGCGTGCGTTGGTACACCGTCAGCTCGGCGGCCTGCTTTGCCAATTCGGGTATCAGCTGCACCGCCGTCGCGCCCGTGCCGATGATCCCGACCCGACGACCCTCGAAGGAGTAGTCGTCGTCCCATGCCGTGGTGTGGATGATTCGGCCGGCGAACTGATCGATGCCCGGTATGTCCGGGGTGCGCGGCTGGGACAGCACCCCGGTCGCGGTGATCAGGAGCCGGCTGGTCAGCGTCTCGCCACCCGCCAGCGCAACTTCCCAGAGTCGGGCATCCTCGTCCCAACGCACGCTGTCCACCGCGGTGTTGAAGCGCATATACCGTCGCACGTCGTACTTTTCGGCCACGTCCTGCGCATAGCGCTTGATCTCGCCACCCGGCGCATACAGTCGCGACCAATCCGGGTTGGGCTCGAACCAGTAGGAGTACGTGGACGAGGGGATGTCGCACGCCAGACCCGGATAGTGGTTCACGTGCCATGTGCCGCCCAGATCGTTTTCGCGATCAACAATCAGAAGATTTTTGTATCCCAACTTCTTGAGCTCAATGGCGGCACCGATTCCACCGAAACCGGCGCCTACGATAACTGCCTCGAATCGCTCGGGACTCATGAAAGATCACGGTACCTGACCAGAGCCATATTCGAGAGGTTGTCGCGCACACCGAAATGTTCGCTGGAATCACATTGCTGTGTGTATTCTGCGTCAGCTGATGGGCTTCATGAAGCGCCGCAAAAGCGGCGGAACCAACTGTTGATAGCGGGGCCCGGTGAGGCGCACTGCCAGATCGAGAATTTTGATATCGGGCCCGATCAGAACCCGGGGCCGCTTCTTGCGAACCCCGCCGAGAATCACTCGCGCCGCTTTTTGCGGCGTCGTCGACCATAACCGCACGTCAAAGTTCTTCGTCAAGTCAACGTCGCCGAGCTCTTCGGCCGCAGTCATGTTGCCAAGGAAAGCACTTGTGACACCGCCGGGGAACACCGTGGTGACCCTGACGGGATGTCCGGCAAGTGCCATCTCCTGAAATAGCGCTTCGCTGAAGCCGCGAACGGCGAACTTCGCGGAGTTGTAGGCAGCCTGGCCCGGCACCGCGAACAACCCGAACGCGCTCGATACGTTGACTACGTGACCGTCGCCGGAGGCGATCAGGTGCGGCAGGAACGCCTTCGTACCGTGGACCACACCCCAGTAGTCGACGTTCATCACCCGTTCGATCTCTTTGTACTGGCTTATTTCGACGTCCCCGTAGAAGGAGATCCCGGCATTGTTGTAGATCTGGTTGACCTTGCCGAAATGATCGTTGACCTCTTCGGCGTAGGCGGCGAAGGCCTCTCGATCGGCGACGTCGAGCAGGTTGGTCTTGAACGGCGCGCCGATGGCGGTCAACTGTGCCTCGGTGTCCGCCAGTCCGTCGGTGTCGATGTCGCTGATTGCGAGCGACGCGCCCGATCGCGCCAATTCGATTGCCAGAGCCTGACCTATGCCCGAACCGGCGCCGGTGACGGCGGCGACCTTCCCGACGAACCCATCCATGGCTGCACTCCCGTCAGTCGGCTGTGTCGAGCGTAGTCGGTATTCCAGACTCAGTGCGGGACTCTGGCGGTCGGTACCGCGACGCGTTCGGCCGGCGTTACCCGCCGCCCAACTTCTTGTAGACGTTGCCCACGATCGGCGCGAGGACAGCGCGCGGTAGATACGTACTGGCCAACGACATCGCTTTCGCGGGCAGGCCGGGCACGACGCGCATCTTGTTGCGCCGCAACCCATCCAACGACGCCTTCGCGGTGTACTCGGTAGACACCCACATATAGTCCGGAATCACCTTGTCAACCACCGATTCCTCGACGAAATCCGGTAATCCGGAATTCACCGGACCGGGTGCCAACAGCGTCACATATACGCCGGTGCTTCTCAGCTCCCAGCGCAACGCCTCGCTGAAGGTGTTCAGAAAAGCCTTGCTGGACGAATACGCAGCGTTGTTGGGTATCGGTGAATTCCCTGCAGCGGAACCGGAAATCAGGATCCCGCCGGCGCCCCGGGCGAGCATCCCCGGCAATACGGCCAAGACCAGGTCGTGAACTGCCACGACGTTGAGCTGTACCAGTGCCCGTTCGCCGGCCGGATCCAGTTCTGCAACCGGACCGAGCGTGGCGACGCCCGCGTTGGCGCACAGGATCGAAACGTTCCGCGTGGCCAGTTCGTCGGCCAGCTTCGCCCGGTGGGTCGGGTCGGTGAGATCCGCCGGCCAGACGTCGACGGTCACCCCGTACCTGGTGGACAGCCGCTCAGCCAAGTCGTTGAGCAAGCTTTCGCGACGCGCGGTGACGATCAGGTGATAGCCGCGCGCGGCCAGTTCGGTGGCCAGTGCTTCGCCGATGCCATGCGAGGCTCCGGTGACCACGGCACGAGCGTCGATGCTGGGGGCGGGTAGCGGCACACGCGAGATCTTACCAATACAGCAAAGTTTTCGCTTGATAGATCGCACATCGAGGGTGAAGTGATTCGAAACTCGCCAAACCCATTCCATACTGCGCCGTTGGCTGCAATACTGCCCCGGTGGCCACCACTAATCGTTTGGTATCCAGCCCGTTCGTGAATCGTCTGGTAACGAACCGGCTTGTCTTCCACTTGCTCTTCACGTCCTTCGTCACGAAACGCTTCGCCTCCCAAACGCACCTGCTCGGCGAGGACGACTGGCTGTTCTTGAACTACGGCTACGAGGAGGATCCTCCGATGGCTGTGCCGCTGGAGGCATCCGACGAGCCCCACCGGTACTTCATCCAGCTCTACCACCGCACGGCGGCCCAGGCCGATCTCAGCGGCAAGAAGGTGCTGGAGGTCAGCTGCGGTCACGGCGGCGGATCGTCGTATCTCACCCGCACACTCAAGCCTGCCTCCTACACGGGGCTGGATCTGAACCCGGCTGGAATCGAGTTCTGCAAGAAGCGCCATCATCTGCCCGGCTTGGAATTTGTCCACGGCGACGCCCAAAGTCTGCCGTTCCCAGACGATTCCTTCGATGCGGTGGTCAATGTCGAGGCCTCGCACCTCTACCCGGACGTTCCGAGCTTCTTCGCCGGAGTGGCGCGCGTGCTGCGCCCCGGAGGACATTTTCTCTACGCCGACTTCCGCCGGCGCGGCGCGGTCGACGAGTGGGAGGCGCAGATGGCCGACACCCCGTTCCGGATGGTTTCACACGCAATCATCGATGCCGATGTGCTGCGCGGAAACGAGAAGAATCGGCCGCGCAAGCAGGCGCTCATCGATCACCATGGTGCCGCGACGGCACGTGGTTTCACCCGTCTGTCAAGCGATTTGACCGACTGGGCGTTCAACGGCGCACTACGGAATGGGGAATTCACGTACCGGGTGTACAGCTTCGTCAAGGACTGAGCGTCGTACGAGATCGCCTGGCCGCCGTCACGACGACGCGTGGCCATGGAGCATGACGCGAACTCGCCTCCAGTCGACTCCTCTTGGCCGAGTTGCACATACGGACAACTTTGAAACCGTGGGTGACCGAGGTTTCGGTAGCTGCCGACAACCCGCGATGGTCGAAGGATGTTCACGAGGAAGAGTATTCGCATGAAATTGGCTGACTGGCTCCGATTCCGCGGCAGCCTGATGAAGATTGGCCTGGATGGTGTGACCGGGGTCGTCCGAGACAGGACTGCCGCGTACAGCTCCCTGGTGTCCGGCAGGAAGACTGCCCCACTCACTTCCTTCGACCCGTTCGCGCCGGAGACCAGGCGTGATCCGTACCCGGCATACCGTGCGCTGCTCACCGGGCCGGACGCCCCGAACGTCTGGTACAACCGCAAGCGCGGGATCTGGATCATTGCCGGTTACGACGACGTGCGGGCGGCATTACGCGACCCCGAGGCGTTTTCCTCGGCCGAGAGTCAAGCCCGGTACCGGGTGCATCTGCAGTCGATGAATGCGGCCGACCCACCCGAACACACTCGACTTCGCAAATTTGTCTCCCGCGCATTCACACCGCGGGCGATGGCGGCATGGCAGACGGTCATCAACGAAGTAGCCGACGAACTCGTTGACGCCATGATCGCCCGTGGGAGCACCGAATTGGTTTCCGACCTCGCCAAACCACTGCCCAACCGGCTGATCGCCACGATGTTGGGGATACCGAAACAGGATCACGCCCAGTTCCTCGCGTGGGCCGATGCGATGGCCGAAGGGGCCTTTGCGCCGTTGGACGCACACGGAATCGCTCTGAGTGCGCGGTCGGCCCGTGCGACGTCGGCGATGCGACGCAATCTTGACCGCCTCATCACGCAACGCCGCCGCCATCCCGGCGATGACTTGATCTCGATGATGACAGCCTCAGATGGCGACGACGTCCTGACCGACAACGAAGTCTTCTGGAGCGCCGCCATGCTCATCGGAGCCGGCAGCGAGACGACGACAAACCTCTTGTCAGGACTGTTCCTGACCCTCGCGCAGCGACCCGACCTGTACGCCCGACTACGCGAGCAGCCCGAACTGATTCCGGCCGCAATCGAGGAACAGCTGCGCTTCGTCGCACCCGTCCAGGGGTTCTACCGAACTGCCACCCGCGACTACACGATGGGCGCACAAACGATTCCGGCCGGGGCGCGCGTTCTGCTCCTGTTCGCTGCGGCGAACCGGGACCCGCGCCACTACGACGATCCGGACACCTTCGATCTGCTCCGCAATCCGTCCGACCACCTCGCCTTCGGCATCGGGATCCACTTCTGCCTCGGCACGCCTCTGAGCCGTCTGGAAGTCAGCCGAGTCCTGACGCGACTGCTTCCGCGGGTCGAGTCAATCCGTTTTGCCGGGGACTACCGGTATCTCGATGACCCGACGATGCGCGGACTGGCGCATCTGCCGCTCGAGTTGGTGCCCGCCAAAGCGGACGCTGGTGGAACCGACACGGCCACTGGCGTCACCACAACGGCCGAACCGCTCGAACGCCCTTGATCAGCACGGTGTTATAGCCCGCGCGTGCCGAGCCAGGTGTGGATTCTCTCAGCAACGGCAGCCCACCCCGGCTCCAGCATCATGTTGTGACCCATGGCGGGGAAAAATTCTGCCTCGGTGCGATACGCGCGTGCCGTAGCACGAACTTCCTTTCGGGTATGGGCGCCATCATCATCGGCACCCAGGACCAACAGCGGTGTGGTCACCCGTTTCGGTTTGGGCAAGCTGAGCGCGAGGCAGTCGATGCCGACGCGCGCGCTGTCCTCTTGGAGCCTTGCCGCGTATTCGACGACATCCGAATCGGGGGTGTACGCAGAGAAGAATCGCTCACGCGCGAGTTGTGGCGTGCTGATATACGGCAGGGCTCTGCCGGTCAACGTCATTTTGGTGAAATGCCAAGGGTGGTCCCTCATCCATCGCAAGGTGGATCCGAGGTTGCCCTGCGGTGGCATGGACGTCATCAGCACACCGGCAGGTGCATCGTTCGACTCGAGGTACTTCTGCACGATGAATCCGCCCATGGAGTGACCGATGATCACCGGTGCGGTGGGGAGACTCTCGGCGACCACGCTGACGTCATGGACGAAGTCGGCGAGCGAGCAGCTACGTAGCGGCTTTTCAGTCCGACTGTCGCCGTGGCCGCGCAAGCTGAGCGCCAGGGCGCGATAACCCCTGTCGGCGAAGAAACTCAGGAAGTTCTCCTCCCAACACCATGCCGCATGCCAGGCTCCATGGACGAACAGCAATGGGGCAGGGTGGGATTCGTTGACTGCTCCCCTGTCGATCACTTCAAGCATTCGCACACGATCCCTTGTGTGCCTCGGGCACCTTGCGAGCCTCCCCTGAGTCAAGTTCCTCTTCGGAGTAACCGCAAAATTATCACGGAACACCGGACCACAGCTTGCGTTCCACCGCTCAGAACGCCCGAATAGTATGCGCCGGTCGGCGAATTCGATACGCTGGAATCTTCATGCGACGCCGATCGTGTTGAGGTGACTGGCCGCGGTGTGGCGGTAGCTTCTGATGCAGCCGTCGGCCGGACAACTACCCGTCCAAGGAGCCCTGATCCGATGAAACCCCAACCGGTCGCGTTGGTCACGGGTGCGACGAGTGGCATCGGTGAGGCCACCGCCCACCGGCTACAAGCCCAGAATTATCTGGTGTTCGCGGTCGGCCGCAATCCTTCTGCTCTCGATGCCCTCCGGTCACAGGGCTTCCAGGCCCGCACGCTCGACGTGACCGATGAGCCCGCGGTTACCGAGCTCGTCGATGAGATCAACACCGACCACGGGGGTGTGGACGTCTTGGTCAACAGCGCCGGATTCCCACTGCGTGGCCCCCTCGAGCAGGTGGCGTTGAACGATCTTCGAAGTCTCTTCGAGACCCATGTGGTTGGGCCGCTCCAGCTTTCGCAAGCCGTCTTGCCTGGCATGCGAGCTCGCAGAACGGGCATAATCGTCAACATCGGCAGCACCGGCGGGAGATTCACGTCTCCTGGCGCAGGCGCCTACCACGTCAGCAAGTACGGCCTCGAAGCTCTATCGCTCGCCCTTCGGGCCGAATTGATGCCGTTCGGCGTACGCGTCGTGTTGATCGACCCGACCGGGGTACGTACCCGGTTCGTCGAAGCCCAACTCGAAGAGACGCGCTCGTACGCCAATGACGATCCATACGGCGAGTTCAAGCGCCGCTACGATGAGGCCGCACTCGCGCTGACCAAGACGCCCGGGGTGATGGTTGACGCCGATACCGTCGCCCGCTTCGTCATGCGGGTGGTCAAGGCCAAGAATCCCAAACCGCGCTACATCGTGGGGCTATCCGGGCACGCCACCATACTGGCGCAGACACTGCTGACCGACAGGATGTGGGAGCGCATCACGTTGTCGCGTCTTGCGCCCCGATAAGTGGTTTGTGGGGATTGCCCGCCGACCGACCTCATCGGAGGGGCCGTTCAAACGTCCCGAGCCACGTGCGATTGCCATAGGAATCTCGGTGGGCCACCTGCTCGACGGGTTTTCGCGTGGTGGGCCCGTAACGTCCGCGCGGCCAACCGAGCGGCACGATGCAGCACGGTGTGACCGATCGTGGCAGGCCGAGGACTCGGCGCGCCGACGCCTGGCTCCACAACGGCAAGGTGATCAGCGATGCGCCCAGACCCATCGCGCGGGCCGCGAGCAGCAAGTTCTGCACGCTTGGATAAATCGATCCCCAATACGCCGACTCGGCAACGTGCGGCATCCGCACGAACGGAAGCCGTCCGTCCCGGGCACCCAAGCGCAGGCAGGCCACCACCAGCACCGGGATCTCGGTGAAATGATCGATCTGCCACTGAATCGAGCGTGCGATCTTGGCCATTGACTCGTCCTCGGCAATGGCGCGCCGCAGCACCACACCCTGCTGGATCCGCCACGCCTGCCGGTATCGCTTGGCGAGCTGCTCCTTGACGCGGATGTCCTTGACTACGACGAACTCCCAGATCTGCCCGTCGTTGCCGGTCGGCGCGCGGAGCGCCAGTTCGATGCACTTCAGCACCAGGGCGTCGTCAACCGGGTCGGGAAGAACTCGGCGCACCGCCCGCTGAGTCATCATTGCATCGGCCAGCGACATGTCCAGGCGCGACAGCGCTTCGGGCGTGGTCGGCACCGTCCCGGACAATCCTTGCGGTGGTGTTTCAAGCATGCTCACCGATCCATGTTGTGGTGAAACGCTGAATCTGATCCAGCCCGTCGGCGAACTGCTCCGCCACGTGGGTTTCGATTCGACTGCCCACCAACGGCACTTTGAACTCAACGGTCGCCGAGAGTGTCAGCTGCGAGCCGCCAGGCGACGGCGACAGCATCGCTGCACCATAGCCCGACCCCGGCGCACCGATCGCTGCGACGCTGATCTCCCCACTGACCCGACGATCACCCGCCGGGCGCCACCGCTCCGTGCTCACGACGTTCAGGTCACCGCGGTACAACTTGGCGAGAACGCCCGGTAGGACACCGTGCCGCAGGTCTTCGGTGATAGTCACGGTCACCGTGCCGTCGGATTCGACGACCAGAGAACTGAGGGTCTTTGCGCCACCGAACGCATCGATGCGGGCCAGCCAGTAGTCCTCCTCACCGAAGGCCGAATGGACCTGTTCGACGCTTGCCGAGGAGTCGAAGGACATGTCGAATGAACGGGGCATCGGCTGCTCCTCTACTTTCCGAACAGCCGGTCCGCGAGAGCGCCGGCGAACTTCCGGGTCTCCCCCAGGTGTTCCCGCTGGACGTTGGTGCTGGGGATGCGAACGCCAAGGTACTTTTCCCGGTATTCACCGCTGCCGAGGTAGCTCGTGAGCGACAGCAGGGAACGAACCGAGTCGCCGGGGTAGGTGAAGTGGATCTCATCGACGTACCGACCACCCTGTTGCTCGGCGAGCTCACGCACCGCCATGAGATTTTCCTGCCAGTACTGTCGGCAGACGACGAACACAGCGAAATGTCTGTCCCGTAGGAGTTTCGCCGCCTCGTCCGACTTCAGGAAAGAACGCATCGGCAGACTCACGGTCTCCCACCACGTCGGTGATCCGATGCAGATCAAGTCGTAGTCGTTGTCTCGCACGGTATCCGGTGTACATATCTGTCCGGTTTCACCGCGCTTCTGGGCCGGGAGCACGCTGAGCATGTCGGGCCATACGCGTCGCATCGGGAAACGGGAGAACCGCTCGGCATATCGTTGATCGGTGAACTCGATCTGGGCGTGGTGAACCTCATATCCCCGCTGTTGGAACACATCTCCCGCGGCCTCCAGCACCTTCTGAGACTGCCCCGTGTAGCTGTAATACAGCAGTAAGACCCTCGGCGAGCGTTCGCCGTCTGCGTCACCGGTGATATCCGTCATTGCACCCCTTAGTCGAACTTCCGCTGAACCCATGGCCAGTCAGGCAATTCGCGGGTTAGGCTCCACGTGTGACTGGCAAAGTTTCGGTCGACCTCAGCGGCCCCGCGCAGACGATGCTCACGACCTTGTACTGCAAGGCGTTGGACGCCGACGCCGAACGGCCCATCCTTGGCGACAGGTTCGCCAGGGAGGCTGTCGGCCGGATCGATTTCGACTGGGACGGACTCAAAGTCGCCGACCGCTGGACACCTCTGGTGACGGTGCGCACCGCGCAGTACGACATCTGGGCGGCGGAATTCCTCGCCGCTCACCCGCGTGCCACCGTGATCCATCTGGGGTGCGGTCTGGACAGCCGGGTGTTCCGACTCGATCCCGGCCCGGGCGTGCGATGGTACGACGTCGACTACCCGGACGTGATCGCGTTGCGCGAGCAGCTCTATCCGACCCGTCCGGGTTACCGCCTGGTCCCCACTTCGGCGACCGATCCGTCCTGGCTCGACGAAATCCCGGTCGACGGACCGGTACTGCTGTTGGCCGAAGGCATCAGCATGTATCTGACAGAGCGTGAAGGAGTCGCGCTGCTGCAACACGTCGTCGACCGGTTCGGGACGGGCGAGCTGCAGATCGATTTCTACAACTGGCTCGTGGTCAGGTCGCAGAAGACGCAAAAGCTGCAGCGGCAATCCGGTTCGACACTCCATTGGGCCGTCAACAGTCCGGCGGACATCCTCGGCCGGGTGTCCGGGGTCCGGTTGCTGGCCGCCGAGACGTTCTTCGATACGACGACCTTCAGCCGGACATCGGCCGGTTTCCGGGTGGCGGGGCGTCTGGTTCGGGCCGTCCCGCCGCTGCGCCGTGCACTGCAGTACCACCGCTACGCCTTCGGACCCGTCAACTGACACCACTTGTGGCGTGCTGCTCGGCCAGCGCGCACAGCAGCGAATGGATGGTCTCCACCGAGCGCTCCGGATTCGCTCCGTACGAGTGGTATTCGACGTTCAACCGTCCGGCGTATATCTGGGTGAAGTAGATCTCGATTCCGTCGTTGACGTCGAAGTACAACTCGCCGTGGGTGCTGACCACCTCCAGACCGGGAGGAGTCCGCACGGGAGGTACCAGACCGTTGTCGGACAGCAAGACGACATCGGGTAACCCCGGCGCGTTCCCGACATACTGTGGGCTGAAGTGCAGCCGAGACTGCTGGATCACACCGTCGGCGAGGTCTGCCTTGAATGTCTGGGCGATATCGCGCGCCAGCTCGACCACATCCGTCTTACGGTCGATCTCGGCGAGGTAAGTCGCCAGCCCCACCGGATTGGTGCACCCGGTCGCAGATACCGGGGGTGACAGGAAGTACCGCAGATCCACCGTGTAGATGAGGGGAACCGGGATGGTCGACGCGCCGCGCAGTTGCCACTCCGCCTTCACGAGAACAGCAGAGAGCATCGCGGTCAGGCCGATCCCCTGCGCCCGACAAAGCGCCACGATGCTGTCCGTGTGACGTTCGCTCAGCTGGCAGGAGACGATCGGAACCCGCACCGGCGAGGGAGCTTTCACACCGGTTGTGGCACGCCGGGACGGCGGAAGATCGTAGGCGAAGACCGCTGGCATGAAGCGCTCGATCCCCGAGCGCCTCTGCTTGTGTATGCCCCGCTCGGCGAGCACCGTCTCTATCGACTCCGGCGCAGCCTCGGCATTCAGCCGGCGGATACCCCCTCCTGACACCAAATCGGTGTAATAGGAGAGCAACTCCTCGATCAGGGTGTACATGTGATGGCCGTCGGCGAGGCTGTGGTGGACGTAGAGGGTCGGTTGTGCCTGCCCGTCACGGATGGTCACCCGGAGGTGGACCAGCGACGTGTACTGGTCGAAGTACAGGGGCGGGTCCTCGGCTGCCGGATCATCGAGTTCGACCACCTCGATCCCTGCGGGAAGAAGATCATCGGCGACCAACTGATGCCGCCCATCGGCACCCCGCTCGAGGCGAGCGGTCAGGACCGGACGCGCCTCGAGCAGCGCATCGTAGGCCGTCGACAGGGCGTCGATATCGACCGGCCCCTTCACGTGTGCGCCGAGCCCCACAAAATTCTGGGTCTCGGCAAGCATTTCCTCACTGTTCGCCAACTTGCGAATGACCGCTGATGGAAACACTTCTCAGACTCCCAGGTTATTTGCGAGCCCGACGTGCACGACGGTGAAATCAAAGTCATTCCGTGATCCGCCGGTTGCCGCGTCATCGTTGCTGCGCATTCGTCTCTCCTCTGTCTTGGTCTCCTGTGCCGGCGACCTACGCCAGGTCTACAAGAGTCAGTTCCTCGTCGACCGAATCGATTTCGTCTTCAGCGATCGCTTCCTGGATCAGTTCCGCCACTGCGCTCTTGAACCCGTCAGCAATCGATCGGGCCGCGGCCGGCTCGACTCGACGGGTGTCGTACCACCAATCCACGTGCAGTCGCCCACCTGAGCGATATACCCGAAGCTCCACAGCGTGACCGAGGCCCGGAATCGCCTCCCGTATCGGCGTCTCCGTGTCGCTGTCGACCTGTACCGGGGCATCGCCGGATGCCAGGAATGACAGGTCAGGAATCGTGCCCACATTCGAGAAGAAGAAGTCAGCGGGGCGCGCCGCACCGAATGCCCGCGCGGTCGGTGCGTACAAGTACCGCAGCAGCCCGTACCCGATTCCGTAGTGCGGGACGGCCTTCAGTGTGTCATGCACACCATCGAGCAGCTGCCGGGCGCTCATGTCGTCCCGCTTCACACACTTGAGCGCAACAGGATAGACCGTGGTGAACCAGCCAACCGTTCGGCGCAGGTCGACATCGGGTCGCAGGACCGACCTCCCAGGCCCTCCGAGGTCGACGGCCATGGTGCCCTCACCGATCGTGGCCGCGATCGTCTGGCTGAGCGCAGCCAGCAGGATGTCGTCGAGGGAGAACCCGAGTCGACGTCGTGCGTCGTCGATCTCACTGGTGTCCGAGACAGAAAGTGACGACGACAGGCACGCCAGATCGGCAACTGCCGGTGGCTCCGCAACCTCCGCACTGATGCGCACGTCGGCTGCGGTCGCGGTTTCCAGCCAGAAGTCGCGGCTTTCCACCACCGCGGGGTGTGTGGCCAGTGCCGCGCAACGCGCAGACCATTCACCCCACTGTGTCGTGACCGGCTGCAACGTGATGTCGTTGCCGGCCAATCGCTGTCCGAACGCGGTGAGGATGTCGGTGAGCAGGATGTCGCGCGACACGTCGTCGCCCACGACACCGTGCACACTGACTGCGAGATAACCCGCAGCGTCCGTCCCACCAGCGATATACGTGGCGGCCAACGGTGGATGCGACAGTTCCTGCTCACGGATTTGCTGTCGGCAGATGTCAACTACCGCTTCGTGTTCCTCCGGACTTCCCGGTGTGATGGCCTCGGGCAGCGACCTGGTCGCCAGTTCGGCGAACTCCTGCGGTTCCCCGATGTGTTGCTCCCAGGTCCCCGCGCGCTCGACGATCTGTAGTCGGAGCGCATCGTGATGGTTGGTCACGGCGGTGAGCACTGCCAGGACGTCTTCGCGGCCGATATCGGGGCGAAGTCGCAAGATCACCGGAACGCGCCACTGACCGCGCTCCCGTACGCCGTGTTCGAGGAATAAGTCCACGTTTGGTGGGACAGGCGGGTGCACCACGTCACTCCACGATTGACGCGCCAGCCCGCCCGCTGTGTAACGGGCAACCAGAGTCTTGGTCAGCGCGACCACGGTCGGATTCTCGTAGACGTCCTGTGGCGTGAGGTCCAGTCCCTCATAGGAGGCAGCCATCGCCACGCTTATCGCGACCAGAGAGTCACCGCCGATTTCGAAGAAATTCGCATTCCGGTCCACGGAGCCGACACCGAGACATTGTGAGAAGACGCGCTGTAGCGTCGTCTCGATCGGCGACCTGCCGTTGACGGCACCTTGCGTGGGTTCGGTGGCCGCACCGGATGGCGCGATCTGGGCACCGTTGATCTGGGCGGAGCCCGCCCGCCCGGTGCTCGGCTTATGGTCGACCCAGTGACGTTGCCGCTCAAAGGGATAACCAGAAATGGAACTGAGCTGTGGTCGGTAAGCGCCGCGCAGGGGTGCCCAGTCGACATCCACACCAGCCGACCAGAGCTGCCCCATCGCCAGCAGGAAGGTGTCGCGGTCGTCCCGGTTCTGGGCGTGGTGGCGCATCAGCCGAACCGCGCGGTGACCGTCGGACCACTTTGGATGACGCATTGCGGAGGCAGTCAGGGTCCCGCCGGGACCCACCTCGACGAACACCCGGTTCGGATGTGCCAGCAGCGTACCGAGCTCATCGGAAAACCGCACTGTCTCGCGTATTTGGCGTGCCCACGTTGCGGGGTTGGTCGCCTCACCCGGCGCCAGCCACGTTCCGGTGAGATTCGACAACAATGGTATCTGCGGTTCGTTCAGTGTCAGACGGGACATGAAACCGGTGAACTCTCCGAGCACCGGCTCCATCAACCGCGAATGGAAGGCATGGGAGGTGCGAACCCGCCGGGCGGTGATGCCTGCTTCCGCGAGCCGACCCTGGAACGCGCGGATGCTCTCCTCCGTGCCGGCGACGACGCAGCCGCCCGGGTCATTTACGGTGGCGAGATCGACGTCCGCCGAGAGATATTCGGCGATCGCATCGGGCCCCAGGGCCACCGCCACCATGACCCCGCGTGGCGCGGAGTGCATCAGCCGCGCCCGCATCGACACCGCCTTGACCGCTGTGGCGAGGTCGAAGACCCCAGCGATGGTGGCCGCCGCATACTCACCGATGCTGTGCCCCGCCATAGCCGCCGGGCGAACGCCGTAACTGGAGAACAATTTGGCTACGGCGTATTCGACGGCGAACAGGGCTGGCTGGGTACGGTCGGTGCGCTCGAGGTTCCGCGCGGTTCCGTCGAAGATTTCCGCGCGCAGGTCGATGCCCAGCTCCGCGTTGAAACCCTCGACACACTCATCAAAATGTTCGGCGAACACCGGCTCGGATTCGTAGAGACCCCGCGCCATTCCGATGTGTTGAGCGCCCTGGCCCGGGAACAGCAGCACCACTCGGTCGGCATCGTCGGTCTCTTTGAGGGGCACGGACTCACCGATGAATACGTTGTCGTGCTCTTCTGCCGCCAAGACCCCTGAGGCGTCCTGGAGGTCGTGGACCACCGCCGCCATGCGGACGGCTTCCTTCCGTCGGCGCTGGAGGGTGTAGGCCACGTCGGGCAGGGCGGGCGCGTCCGGACTGGACAGCTCGGCGGCCAACGCGGCACGTGACTGCCGCAACCCCTCGGCCGTCCGAGCCGACAACAGCAGGACCTGCGGACCGGACGGGGCTACGGATGCCGATACCGGAGGTGCCTCTTCCAGGACCACATGCGCGTTTGTGCCGCCGACGCCGAACGAACTGACCCCGGCGCGCCGGATGCCGTCCCAAACCCATGGGCCGTACTCGCTGCGTACCACGAACGGCCCTTGATCCATATGCAGTTCGGGGTTGGGGCTGGTGAAATGCAGGGTAGCTGGGATCGCCCGATGCTTGAGGCAGAGGATCACTTTGATCAGACTCGCGATCCCCGCTGCCGACTCCAGGTGACCGATGTTGGACTTGACTGAGCCGACATAGCAGGGACCAGGCCGCTCGGTCTCGGAGACGTCGAAGGCCTGACGCAGCCCTTCGATCTCGATCGGGTCACCGAGCGGAGTGGCGGTGCCATGCGTCTCGACGTAGCTCACGGTCGCGGCATCGACATCGGCGACGGCGTGCGCCTCGGCGATGACGTCTGCTTGACCGGCCGCACTGGGTGCGGCATAGGTCATCTTCGTCGAGCCGTCGTTGTTCAGCGCCGATCCCCTGATCACCGCGTGAATACGGTCGCCGTCGGAGATTGCGGCCTCCAGCGACTTGAGGACCACGACGCCGGCACCGCTGGCGAAAATGGTGCCGTCCGCCCGTACGTCGAACGGGCGGCAGTGGCCGGTTGCCGACACCATCGACCCGGCCGCGTGAAAGTACCCGACCTGATGCGGAATCCGCAGGGACGCACCACCGGCCAGGGCCATCTCGGACTCACCGTTCAAGATGCTCTGGCACGCCAGATGGACCGCGACCAGCGCCGAGGAGCACGCCGTCTGCACCGACAGCGCGGGGCCGCGCAGATTGAACTGGTGAGCCACCCGTGTCGCCAGATAGTCTTTGTCGTTCTGCAGCGACAAGTTGACCATGTCGAAGGTGACCCCCTCCCCGATGATCGCATTCGGTTCATAGTGCGACATGAGGTTGTGCAGGAGGTATCCACTGGTGGTGCTGGTGGCGTACACGCCGACTGAGCCGTCGAGGTCTCCGGGCTCGTAGCCGGAGTCTTCCAGAGCATGCCAGGCACACTGCAGGAACAGCCGGTGTTGCGGATCCATTGTGCGGGCGGCGAGGGGCGTGAAGCCGAACAATTCGGCGTCGAATTCGTCTATCCCGTTGACCAGTGCGGCACGTCGCACGTATGCGGGATTCGCCAGCGACTTCTCACTGACACCTGCTGCCAACAGGTCGCCCTCCGACAGGGAGACGATCGACTCCTCGCCTCGGCGCAGGTTGTCCCAGAACGCCGACACCGTGTCGGCACCGGGAAATCTTCCCGCCATGCCGATCACCGCTATCGCGTTCGGCGGCAATGACTCTGGTTGCAAGGCTTCTGCGCTGCTGGTGGTCACGCTCGGTCTCCTACCTTTCGCCGCGTTGCGGCTCGCTGCCGCGCGGCGGCACGCTTCTGAGCACGATCGCGAACACCGTCCGCGACGTCGGGGCCGGCGGCCTGGGAGGTCAAGCCGAGTTGGCGGATGAGATCGGCCGTCACGTCGGTCAGCGAGGCACCCTGTAACAGGAGCGCCACCGGCGGCTCGACACCGAAGTCACCCCGCACGGTGTTGCGTATCCGCACCGCCATCAGGGAATCCATTCCCAGCTCGGTCAACGGCTGGCCGGTCTCTATCGGGCTGCCCTTGGGGTAGCCCATGACGGCCATGACGCGAGCACCCAGACGCGTCGAGACGACACGCTGCGCCTCCGCGGGATCCATTTCCCGTAGCGCGTCGGGTCCCGCCCAGTCGTCGTCGGTGTCGTCCTCCAGTTCCTCGGCGAGGATGGAGAAGTAGCCCAGATCACGGAGTTCCGGGAATGCCGCGGCGACTCGATCGAGTCGAAGCCGTGCAACTCCGATCTGCGTGACGTCGGCGGCGAGCACGGCATCGAGCGCCTCGATACCCTCTGCGGGAGCGATCGGATCGAGGGCACTGAACGTCAGCGAGCGGGCAACACCGATGTCGGACCACTGGCCCCAGTTGATCGTCGTGGCAGGCAAACCCGACGCCCGTCGCCACGCGACCAGACCGTCGAGCCATGCGCTCGCACAGGCATAGGCCACCTGCCCGGGCGCACCCAACAGTGACGACGTGGAGGAGAAGCCGACCCACCAGTCGAGGTCACGGTCGGCGGTGGCGGTGTGCAACTCCCACGCACCGGTTGCCTTGGGTGCCCACACTCGCTCCAGGTTCTCCCGCCCGAGGCCGACGACGATCTGATCGTCGATCACGGCCGCACTGTGCACGACACCGCGCAGTGCCAATCCGGTCTCTTCGGCTGCCGCCACCAGCTGTTCGGTCACCCCGGGTACCGCAATGTCACCGGACACCACGGTGACCTGGGCACGCGCTTGGAGCTCCGCGATGATCTCTTGCTGCGCTTGGGAAGGCGCGGAGCGCCCGCTCAGGACGACCCGTCCGGCCCCGTGGTCGACGAGCCGGCGCGCGACAACCAGGCCGATACCGCCGAGCCCGCCGGTGATGATGTAGGCGCCGTCGGGACGGACAACCGGCTTCGGCGTGGCCGGGACGAGGGTGGCGCGGGTGAGCCGTTCCACGTACCGCTGCCCCTGACGCCAGGCGACCACATCGTCGCTGCCCGCCACCCCGAGCTCGGCGACCAACGACTCGAACGCATTCTCCGAATCGGGACCCGTCCTCTCCGGATCCGGCGCCTCCAGATCCACCAGGGTGGTGTGCAGGTCTGGGTGTTCGTAGGCCAGCACCCGGACAAGCCCCTTGAGCGCGCCGATCGCAGGATCACCCAGCTCGCCGGTGGCGGCGGTCAAGCCATTGCGCGACACCAACCACAGCCGCGGTGACTTCCCGTGCCAGCCACCGACAATCGCCCGCACAGTCACCGCGACGTTCCAGGCGAGTTCGCGCCCGCGGGTAAGCGCCTGTTCGGACTCGGCACCGTCGAACGAGCCCTCGTCGGTGAAGACGATCACACCGACCGGCGGCAGCTTGGGATCTCCCGCCGTCTGCGCGAAGGCCGCCATCACCGCAGTCTCCGCTGTGAGGTCCGCGGTGATCACGCGCCGGGTCGGTGAGCCGAACCGGCTGGCGAAGGCCTTCGCGATCTCTGCGGACTCGGAGCCTTCGGCAACGACCAGCCAGCTTCCATCAGCCGGCACCGGCTCACCCGACGGAGTGTCCGGCACCCATGTGGTGTCGAAGATCTTCTGCGCCAACGGAAGTGGCACAGTGCGGCGCTGCACACGCTGCAGGTAGATCCCGGTGAGCTCGGCGCTCGTTCTGCCCGCATCGTCCATCAGCACCACGCGGCCCAGCTTGCCGGCGCCGTCGCCGTCGAGTTCGGTCAACTCGGCCCGGCACCGGGCCCGTCTGCCGACATCACCGAACACCCGGATGCTCTCGATCGAGACCGGCAGATAGGTGGCCTCGCCCGAATCGGCCAACGACTCGGCGGGCATCGCCGCAGCCAGAGCCTGCAGCGCCACATCGAGCATCACCGGATGGAGCCGGTAGCTGCGGTGCGGCGTCGCCTCGTCGGGCAGGACTATCTCGACCTCCGAGGACCCTCCGGGTTTGCGGACGATCCGCGTCAACGCGGCGAACGCGTGTCCGTGGTGCAAACCGGTGCTACGCAGCGCGGCGTACAGATCAGCAGGTGACACGGCGGTGCCCTCACTGCCGGCACCTGTTGCTACGACGGGCTTCTCGGGCTGACCGATCTCGATCCGGGCGACCGCGTGCCGAATCCAATTGCGGTCGGCAGAGCGTGAGTGGATCTCCACCCGGATGTCGCCGTCGTCCGATTTGGTCAGCTGAGTCGTCACTTCCGTCCGGTCGTCCAGGCGAAGCATCTGTTCGACCTCGACGCGGTGCACCGTGAGAGCGGTCGCCGGCAGACCCAGGGCTTCGGAGCCTGCCGCGAGCGCCATCTCGGCGAAACCGGTCGCGGGCATACAAGCTTGGCCATGCACCTTGTGGTCGGCCAGCCACGGGATCAACTCGGTGCCGACATCGCCCCGCCACACATGGTCGCGACCGGTTGGCATCTCCACATGTGTCCCCAACAGCGGATGCGCGCTCGCAGACTGCCGACTGGCAGCCGTCGGGGTGGCCCAGTACTTTGCGTGCAGCCACGGTGTCGGCGGAAGATCCGCGAGTCGCGTTGCGCCGTCGTCGGTTTCTGCTGCCTGCGCCTGGGCGGGGGGCCGTATCCCGGCCAGGTTGGTGTGGAAGGTCAGAGTCTCGGGATTGTCCCGATTCAACGTCGCGGAGATCCGAACGTCACCGCGCGGTCTGGCCACGGTCAGGTTCCCGTCGATGGCATGGCGCAACAGGGGATGCGGGCTGACCTCGATGAACGTCGCATGGGTGCCGGCCGCGGCGGTTACCGCCTGTGTGAAGCGAACGGGGTTGCGCAGATTCTTCACCCAGTAGTCGGCATCGAACGTCGGCATCGTCCCATTGAGCGTCTCGACTGTGCTGAGCAATGGGATCTTCGGTGGGGAGGCCACCAAATCTGCCAGGGCGACTCGCAATTCGGAAAGAATGGGGTCGACGGTGGGATGGTGCGAGGCGACGTCCACTTCGACCCGGCGCGCCAAGCGGCCGCGCGCGTCCACCACCGCTACCACCGCGTCGACCTGGTCCGGCGGACCCGCGATCACGGTCTGCTCTGGTGCGGCATACACGGCAACTCCCACATCGGGGTAGTCGGCGATCAACGTCGCGGTGGCCTCGGCGTCCAACTCCAGGAGCGCCATTGCGCCCTGGCCGGACAGCCGCGACATCAGCCGCGACCGGGTGGCGATCACCTTGAACCCGTCTGCGGGGTTCAGCGCCCCGGCCACGATGGCCGCCGAGACCTCCCCCATCGAATGTCCGATCACCGCGTCGGGCTCTACGCCGTAGGAGCGCCAGAGGGCCGTCAAGGCCAACTGCATCCCCACCAGGACCGGCTGGATACGTTCGATACCCTGCACCGCCGCACCGGAGGCCACCACATCGCGCAGCGAGAATCCGACCTGTTCGACGAATACCGGCTCCAGCTCATCCAACGCCGCCGCGAACGCCGGTTCTCCTGCTAGCAACTCCTTGCCCATACCCGCCCATTGCGAGCCCTGCCCGGAGTACAGGAAGACGGTCCCCACCTCCGCCACCCTCTGTTGGGGTGCGACGACTCCGGGCGTAGGCCGACCGGCCGCAAGCGCACGCAGCCCGGCCACCGCCTGCACGCGGTCCCCCGCGCAGACGGTGGCGAACCGGACCTGCCGGGGACGGTGGTGATTGAGGGTGTGGGCCACCTCGGCCAGCGGCACCGATGCGCCGGCGACCTCCAGCCAGTCAGCCAGGACCGACGCCGACGCCGCGACTCTCTCATCGGTCTTACCCGACACCACCAGTGAGGTGATCGCCGGATGCGCTGGTTTTGTCGAGGCCCTCAGAACTGGGTCCGGGCCCTGCTCGATGACGACATGGGCGTTGGTCCCACCCAGGCCGAACGACGACACCGCCGCCCGCCGAGGTTCAACGGATTCGGGCCAGGGTGTCAGGTCGGTGGGAACGAACAACCGGGTCTGCGACGGGTCGATTGCCGGATTCCATTGCGTGAAATTCAGATTCGGCGGGATCTGGGCGCGTTGCACCGCCAGTGCGGCTTTGATGAACCCAGCGATCCCGGCGGCGGCCTCCAGATGACCGATGTTGGTTTTCACCGCACCCAGCGCACACTGAGCCTCGCCTCGCCCGTAGGTGTCGGCCAGTGCCTCGAACTCGATCGGATCGCCCAGTGCGGTACCGGTTCCATGTGCCTCGATGAAGTTCACCGACGCGGGCGTCACGTCGGCGCTGCGCAGAGTCCGGCTGATCACGTCACGTTGCGCGGTCGAATTCGGCGCCGTGAGACCGTTTGATCGGCCATCCTGATTGACCGCAGAGCCTCGGACAACGGCCAGCACCTGGTCCCCGTCACGAATCGCGTCGGTGAGTCGCTTGAGTACCACTACCCCCGCGCCCTCGCCCCGCACGAACCCGTCCGCCCCTGCGTCGAAGCTGTGGCACCGGCCGCGTGGCGACAGCATCCCCCACTTCGACATCGCAATCTGGGTTTCCGGGCGCAGGATGAGGCTGACCCCGCCCGCCAGGGCCAGGTCGCTCTCGCGCAGGCGCAGGCTCTGACAAGCCAGATGGATCGTGACCAAGGACGACGAACATGCCGAATCCACCGCCATCGCCGGGCCGCGCAGTCCCAGCAGGTACGCGATGCGCCCGACCGCGACGGAGTGAGCGTTCCCAGTCGCCGAGTAGGCGTCGATGCTGTCTGGATTGGCCGCCGAAATGCCTTGGTACTCGGTGTAGTACACGCCCATCATCACTGCGGCCCGCACCCCGGCCAATTGGTCGGACGCAATCCCGGCGTGCTCGAGTGCCTCCCACGCCACTTCCAGCATCACGCGCTGCTGTGGGTCCATCGCTTCGGCCTCGCGCGGGGAGATCCCGAAGTATTCGGCATCGAAGCCGTCCACGGCGGGCAGGAATCCGCCCCACTTCGATGCCATCCGACCCGGCGCCAAGGTGTCCGCGTCGTAGAATTCGTCGGCGTTCCAGCGCTCCGGCGGAATCTCTCCGATCGCGTCCACCCCGTTGGTCAGCAGACTCCAGTACGAATCCGGGCCCACCACACCGCCGGGAAAACGGCAGCCGATACCCACCACCGCCACAGGTTCCGCGGTGGTGATGCGGGACGCCTTGACGAACTGCTCATCGAGCGCGGTCCGTTGCTCGGCGGACATGCCCGAAATTCTGTTGAAGATCGTTTTCATCAAAAACTACCGCTCTCGCTAGCTGCCGAAGCCGATTCCACACTGTCGAACAGCTCGTCCAATACACTGCCTGCCGAGTCGAGCGTCAGATCGTCCTCGCTCTCATATCGGGCTTGCGCCACGACTTGTTGTGGCGCAAGCATTTCCGCCAAATAGGCCGACAACAACGAAATGGTCGGGTGGTTCCACAACATCGACGCCGACAAGTCGATGCCCGCCATCTTCTGCATCTCTTTCAGAACCGCCATCGCCATCATCGAGTCGAGTCCCAATTCGGGGAACGGCCGGTCCACATCGACCGCCGATGTCGGCATCCGAAGCTCCTGCGCCAGAATGGCTTGGACCCTTCTGGTCAACTCTCTGGCCCTGTCCTCCGCCGGAACCTGCGACCAATCCTGGATAGGTACTACCAATCCATCCGGATCGTCATCCGTCGGGCGGTCATCGGCTGTTGCGTCGAGCTCCTCGACCACCCTTTCGAAGTAGCCGAGGTCGCGGAACTCTGGGTTTGCCGCAATGACACGATCCAGTCTCATCCGCCCCACACCCACCCGGGTGAGGTCGCCGCCCACCAGCGACTCCAAGGCTTCGGTGCCTTCGACGGGAGTGATCGGGTCCAGCACGCTGTACGTGAGCGCGCGGCTCATCCCGACATCCGACCACTGGCCCCAGCCGATCGCGGTTGCCGGCAAACCCGATGCATGTCGCCACGCCACCAAGGCGTCGAGCCACGCGTTTGCGGTCGTATAGGCCAGTTGACCCGGCAGACCCAGCAGTGAAGCCATGGACGAGAAGCCGACCCACCAGTCGAGCTCCCGGCTCGCCGTCGCCGCGTGCAACCGCAATGCGCCGGTCACCTTGGGTGCCCATACCCGTTCCAGATCTTCCTTCGTGACCGCGGCCACGATACCGGTGCCGGTCACGCCCGCCGCATGCACGACTCCCCGCAGTGGTAGCCCGGTTTCCCCGGCAGCGGCGACCAACCGCTCCGCAACTCCCGCGGCGGCGATATCACCTGCCACGAAGACGATTTCGGCGCCGGCTGCAAGTTCGGCGAGGTCACTGCGCTGGGCATCCGAAGGCGTACTCCGACCGTTGAGGACCAGTCGCCCCGCGCCGCGGGCAACGAGCCAGCGCGCGACGACCATACCCAGACCGCCCAGGCCACCGGTGACGATGTAGGAGCCGTCTCCGCGAACGACCGCACTGTGCCCGGCCGGCTCGGGCGTCGCACGCCTGAGCCGTTCGGCATACCGCCGCCCTGCACGCCAGGCGATCACATCGTCTTTCGCCGGGGACTCCAGATCACTCAGGAAGGTTGTGACGGGATCGGCCGCGTCATCGAGATCAACGAGTGTGGCGCCCAGATCCGGTTCCTCCGCGAGGAATCGCGCCGCCTCTCCGGGGAACCGCCAGTTGCGGATGAGGCCCTTGAGAGCGCCGACGGCAGGATCGCCTGGCTCCCCACCGTTCACCGCGAGACCGTTTCGGGTGATCAGCCACAGTCGCGGTGGCGCGTTGCGCAGGTGTGCGAAAGCAGCACGCGCCGCGCCCGATATCGCCCAGATAAGGTGCTGCGCGCGCTCGGACGCGGCGTCTGTGTCGGTGCCGTCGAACGAACGCGTGCCGACGAACACGACGACGCCTGCGGCGGGAAGCTTCGGATCTGCCGCGGTGCTCGCGATGGCCGCCATTACTGCCGACTCGTCAGAAAGCTTTTCGATGATCACCCGTCGGCTCGCCGAGCGGAACCGGGCAGCGAAGTCCTCGACGAGCGCGGTTGTCTCGACATCATCGTCTGCCAATAGCAGCCAGCTCCCGGCAGGAGTGGCCGAAAGACCTTCGGCTGCTGCCGACTTCGGTTCTTCCGACGGACTTTCTTCCCAGACGGTGTCGAAAACCTTCTGCTCCAGCGACAAGGACACCGAGCCTGGGTCCATTCGCCGCAACTCCACGCCGGCGAGTTCCGCGACGACAGTGCGCGCGTCGTCCATGAGGATGATCCGGCCAAGGCGACTGTGGTGTTCATCCTCACGTCCGACCAGCTCGGTGCGGCAGCGCACCCGTCGTCCCACGTTCGCGAACACCCGGGTCGTCGCCACTGACACCGGCAGGTAGGGAGTCACGGCCGCATCGTCCGGTGATTGGGCTGATGCGGCGGCGATGAGATTCTGCATCGCCGCGTCGAGCATCGCGGGATGAATGCGATAGCCCGGATGGTCGGGGATGTCAGACAGCACTATCTCGGTTTCCGAAGAATCGGGTGTCTCAGAAACACCCGACTCGAGCTGATAAACCGGACTCGCCACCTCGACGCTTGCCACAGCATGCCGACGCCATTCGCCACCGGCCGAACGGGCGTGGATCTCAACACGATCGACGCCGTCGTCGCCCGGAGAAAGCTGCGTCGTCACCTGTGTCCGGCCATCCAGGGCAAGCAGCTGCCCAACCTCAAGTCCCTTGACCTGGACGGCCTCAGCGGGCAGATCCAGAGCCTCGCAGCCAGCAGCCAACGCCATCTCGGCAAAGGTCTCCGCCGATACCACGGCTTGCCCGAAGATCTGGTGATCGGTCAGCCAGGGCATCACTTCGGTACCGATATCCGCCTGCCACACATGGTCACAGCCCGACAGCATCTCGACGTGCGCCCCCAGCAACGGGTGGAAGTCCGGCATTCGGCGGGCGGTCGACCGATCCTCGATCCAGTAGCTCGACTGCTGCCATGGCGAGGGCGGGATATCTGCGAACCGGCCCTGGCCGGTGTCAGCCCCGATGACTCCGACTGCGGCGAGCTGAGAACGGAAGAACAGCGTTTCGTCCTCAACGCGCTTCAGCGCTGAAGTGACGAGGAAATCGTCGGCGAACGACGACGATCCGAGCGTGTCATCGATTGCGTAGGTGAGAAGCGGGTGCGGGCTGATTTCCACGAACGTCCCGTGCTCCGCGGCTGCGGTGGCCACGGCCTGGCTGAACCGCACGGGTCGGCGCAGATTGTCGACCCAGTAGTCGGCATCAAACGCCGGTGCTACTCCGTCGGCTCGGTCGACTGTGCTGATCAGCGGGATCGTCGGCGTACCCGGGGCCAAATCCGTGAGTGCACTGCGTAATTCGGCCAATATCGGATCGATGGTCGGATGATGCGACGCGACGTCGACCTCGATGCGTCGCGCCAACCGACCCTGGCCGTCCACCACCGCGATCACCGCATCGACCTGCGCAGGCGGCCCGGCGATCACCGTCTGGTTTGGCGAGGCGTACACCGCCAGGGTGATGTCAGAGTAGTCGGTGATGAGCTTCTCGGCGGCAGCCGCGTCCAACTCCAGCAACGCCATTGCGCCCTGACCGGCAAGTCGTGCCATCAGCTTCGATCGAGTGGCGATCACTTTGAGTCCGTCAGCCACCGAGAGCGCCCCGGCCACCACCGCCGCGGCGACCTCACCCATCGAATGCCCCATCACCGCATCGGGTTCCACACCGTAGGAGCGCCAGAGGGCCGTCAAGGCCAGCTGCATACCCACCAGCACCGGCTGGATTCGCTCTATGCCGACCACCTGTTCGCCGGCTTCGAGTACCTGCTGCAGCGAAAACCCGACCTGCTCGACGAACACCGGCTCCAACTCGGCAACCGCCGCAGCGAACGCCGGCTCCTCGACCAACAACCGCTGACCCATACCCGCCCACTGCGAACCCTGACCCGAATACACAAACACCGTGCCCGAACCAGCCGAAACCTCATGAGCCCCAACCACCCCCGGCGCCGCAAGACCACCAGCCAACGCCTCCAACCCAGCCACCGCCTGGGCCCGATCACGCGCACACACCGCCGCAACACTCTTATACCGACTCCGGTGATAGTTCAGCGTGTGCGCCACATCCACCAACGGCACCTGCGCACCCTCACCAACCATCCACTGCGCCAACATCGCCGCCGTCGAAGCCACCCGCGCCGAACTCTTACCCGAAACCAACAACGTGCTCACCACCGGCTCCCCCACCGGCTCCCCCAAAACAGGCTCCACCACCGGCGCCTGCTCAACGACCACATGGGCATTGGTGCCACTGACACCAAACGACGACACCCCCGCCCGACGCACCCGCCCCACCGCCGGCCACACCATCTCCTGGGCAGCAATGGTGAACCGCGACGCGTCCACACCCGCATGCGGGGTCAACCGCTTGAAATGCAAATGCCGAGGAATCACCCCATGACGCACACTCAAAACCGTCTTGATGAACCCAGCAATACCCGCCGCCGACTCCAAATGACCCACATTGGTCTTCACCGAACCCAACACCAACGGCGCCGCACCCCCACGCTCACCGAAAACCTGGCTCAACGCATCCAACTCAATCGGATCACCCAACGCCGTACCAGTGCCATGAGCCTCCACGAAATCGATATCCGCAGGCCCCAACCGCGACGCCGCCAACGCCGCACGCACCACCGCCTGCTGCGCCGGACCACTGGGCACCGTCTGCCCACTACTGGGACCATCCTGATTGACAGCCGACCCCCGCACCACCGCCAACACCGAATCCCCATCGCGCACAGCATCACTGAGACGCTTGAGCACCACCACCCCACAACCCTCACTGCGCACATAACCATCAGCGTCAGCATCAAAGGTCTTACACTGCCCGTCCGGAGCCAACATCCCCCACCGCGAACACGCGATGGTGTTCTCCGGAGTCAGGTTGAGGTTGACCCCGGCGGCCAGGGCCTGATCACTCTCCCGCCGCCGCAGACTCTGACACGCCAAATGCACCGCCACCAACGACGACGAACACGCCGTATCAACCACCACTGCCGGACCATGCACACCCAAGAAATACGACAACCGACCCGCCGCAAAATTCGACGCATTCCCAAACGTGATGTACGGATCGATATCGCCGCGCTCTGACCGACGTTCGGCCGCTATCAACGAATAGTCACTGGTCGTCAGGCCGACGAACACCGCGGTCTGAGACCCACGAATGCCCTCCGCGGTCACCCCCGCGTTCTCCAACGCCTCCCACGCCACCTCCAACAGCAACCGCTGCTGCGGATCCATCCCCGCCGCCTCCCGCGGCGACATCCCAAAGAACTCCGCATCGAACTCATCCGGCTGCCACGACGTCAAAAACCCGCCCTCACGAGTACAAATCGTCCCCGCCACCGAAGGATCCGGCGAGTAATAAGCATCCGCATCCCAACGCTGCGCCGGCACCCGCACAATGCCGCTGCCCCCCTCACGCAACAACTGCCAATACTGACCCGGAGAACCCACCCCACCAGGTAACCGACACCCCATCCCCACCACAGCAATCGGCTCAACATCACCCTGCTCGGCAATCTCCAAACGCGCACTCAGATCATCGATCTTCTTCAACGCCTCAGCGACAACCGCCCGACGATCCAGAGGTGCAGCAGACATCACGCTCAACTCAGCCTTTCCGAAAGCTGCGCGAGCAGCTCATCGTCGGTGAGGTCGTCGTACTCGTCGACGTCTTGGGCATCGGCGACCTCGACCAACTCGGGAAGAATGGTTGCCAGGTAGCCAGTGAGCGCATTCACGCTCGGGTAGTCGAAAATCGCCGATGTCGGCAGGGCCACCCCGAGGCTTTCGCTGAGTCCCCGCTGGAGGGTCACGCTCATCAGTGAATCCATGCCCGATTGGAAGAAGCCCGCCGACCGATCGAGCTTCTTGCGTGAAACAAGCCCCATCGCGGCCGCGACCTGTTCGCTCACATGGTCACCCAGAAGTTCGCCGCGGCGTATCGGTTCAGCCTCCCGCAACGCCGAACGGAACGCCGTGGTCGATGTCGATCCGACACCGCCGTCGCAATTGGTGACCAGGAGGTCGTCCACAATGCGCAGCGGGGCCCGGGTCCGGTACGCGGTGGCCAGCAGGTCCCAGTCCGCGGAGACCACGACCGAACGCACCGGCGCGCCGGACCCGATGACCCACCGCAGCGCGGCTATGGCGACCTCGTCGGGCATGGGCTCGAGGCCCGAGTCGATACTCACCTGGCTTTCCTGCTCAGACTGGTTGTCGATCAACGACTTCCAGAGTCCCCAGTTGACGGTGGTGGCCGGCAGCCCGGCCGCTCGGCGCGCGCTGGCAAAGGTATCCAGGAACGTGGAAGTGGCCGTGTAGTGGGCCAGCCAACGTGAACCGGTCAAACCGGAGATCGACGAGAACATCACAAACTGACGCAACGGCTGGTGCAGCGACAATGCGTGCAACACCGACACTGCGTCCAGCTTGGGCCGAAACATCGCCGCGACATCGGCGTCGGTCATGTCGGCCAGGGTGACCGGACCGCCCCCGAAGGCTGCCAGGTAGATGCCGTGGAGTGGCGGTAGGTCCGCGCCGAACCGGGCGAACAACTCGGCCATCGCCGCTGCGTCGGTGGTATCCGCGGCGACCGCCAACAACGAAGTCCCGGTTCCCGACAGGCTCTCTGCCAGCTCGTCGAGGCTCGAGCCGGGATTCCGCGACACCGCGACGACGGTGCCTGCGCCCATATCAGCCAATTGCCTGATCAGGTGCGGACCGATGTTGCCGGTTGCCCCGATCACCAGATGACAACCATCCTTGGTGATTTGGGCCGGTGCCGAGGCGTTCGGAACACTCCGATGCAGGCGCGGCACCCGGCGCTGGCCCGCGCGGTAGACGACCTGATCTTCGTCGTTACCGCCCCGCGCCTCGCCCAGCACATACGTGGCGGCCGACCGGGCGGGGACGGTTTCGTCGACGTCGATCACCCCGCCCCAGAACTCCGGATGTTCCAGCGCCAGAGTGCGTCCCAAACCCCAGAGCACCGCGTGAACGGCGTTGGCGCGATCGCCGTCACCGACGGGCTGCGCATTGCGGGTCAGCAGGTGCAAGCGGGGTGGCCCCGACGTTGAGGAGGCCATCGACGCCAGCACCGCAGCCAGCCTGCGGGCTGCATTGAACACGTCGTAGCCCGCACCGGCAGCCAGCCCGTCCGGCACCGGCGACGGTGCGTACAGCACGTGGGTGACCCCGGCGAGTGCGTCGGCCAGTGCGGCTCTGCCGGCATCTTCGACCAGCGTCGTCGGCGACAACACTGTCGGTGACAACCACGCCGACCGCGATTGGTCCCCGAGCAGGCGCCCCAACTCTGTGGCCAGATCGGCCTCACCGATCACCAGCCACACGCTGTCGTCCCCGATCGATGCACCCGGTAGATCACGCACCGGCCAGGTCACTTGGCAGTACCAGTCCTCGGGCACCAGGTCGGCATCGGCAGACCACGTGCCGCGCGGATACGCCGGTTCGCCACGGCGCCGAACCGTCGCGAAGTCGCTCCAGTGCCGGGAATGCAGCCACGGTGTCGCCGGCAGCACCGGATGGGGTTCGGGCAGGTGGGGTGTCTCCGGCGGGCGAGTTGTGTGGGTCGCATTGAGGTTCGTGTGGAACCGCACCGTGTCGTCACCGTCGCGCGACAGGGTCCCGATGCAGTGATGGTGGCCCAGTTGCTCGACCGTTTCGCCGATGGCGTGTGTCAGGATCGGGTGGGCGCTGACCTCGATGAAGGTGCAGTGGTCTCTCGCGGCCGCGGTGACCGCCTGCATCAGCCGGGCCGGTTGTCGAACGTTATCGGCCCAATAGTCGGCGTCGAGTGCACCGGGAGCTTCGACCGCGGTCGAAAGGAACGGGATGGTCGGCTTACGCGGGGTCAGTTCTGAGAGCTCAGAGCGTAATTCGTCCAGGATCGGATCCATCAACGCGGTGTGTGAGGCGACTTCCATGTTGACCCGCCGCGCGAACCTGTTCTGTGCAATGACCGCGGCGATCGCCGCATCAACGGGGGCTACCGGTCCCGCTACCACGGTCTGTCGGGGTGAGACGTACCCAGCCACGCTCACCGAGGGGAAGTCGGCGATCAACGCCTCGGTCTCGTCGGCATCCAGATGCAGCAACGCGACCCCGCCCTGCCCGGCCAGCCGCGACATCAGTCGGGACCGGACCCCGATCACCCTCAGCCCGTCGGCAATCGACAACGCACCGGAGACCACGGCCGCGGTCACCTCACCCATCGAATGGCCGATGACGGCATCGGGGTGCACTCCGTAGGAACGCCACAGCTCGGTCAGACCCAGCTGTAAACCCATCAGCACCGGCTGTACCTGCGCGTCGCCGCTGACGGGCTCGCTGCAAGCGAGCGTCTGCCACAACGAGAAACCGACCTGCTTTACGAACACCGGCTCCAGCGCGGCGATCGCACCGGCAAATGCCGGCTCATCTTCGAGCAATGCCCGGCCCATACCGGCCCAGTGGGAGCCCTGACCCGAGTAAACGAACGCGGTTCCGGGCGCGCACGCACCGTCGTGAGGACCGACCACCCCGTCGGCGCCGCGGTGCTCGGCCAGCGCCTGCAGTCCGGCGACCGCGACGTCGCGCCGGCGGGCGCACACGGTGGCGAACCGCGCGTGCACGGCCCTGTGGTGGTTCAAGGTGTGTGCCACGGCGGCCAGCGGCACTTGTCTGCCGTCGCCGACCATCCATTCGGCCACCGAAGCGGCCGTGGCGGCAATGCGCTCGGTGCTGGAGCCCGAGACCACCAGCGTGCTGACTGCCGGAACTTGGCTCCGCACCGCGGTTTTCAGCTCCGGCGCCTGTTCGACCACCACATGCGCGTTGGTGCCACCGAAGCCGAACGAGGACACTCCGGCGCGGCGAGGCCGTTCCGCGTGCGGCCACCGTTGCTGCTCGGCAGGGACTTTCAGTCGAAGCTGGTCGAACGGAATGTGAGGATTGGGATTCCGGAAGTGCAGATTTCCCGGAATGATCGCCCGATCCACAGCCATCACCGTCTTGATGAAGCCCACCACCCCGGCCGCGGCCTCGAGATGACCGAGATTGGTCTTGACCGCTCCGAGCAGCAGAGGAGAAGCCTGCGAAGGGCGGCCGCGGCCCAGGACGGAGCCGAGTGCCCGGGCCTCGATCGGATCCCCGAGCATCGTTCCGGTGCCGTGGGTTTCGACGTAGTCGACTTCCTGCGGTGGCACACCGGCATTGGCATACGCCGCTCGCAGTACCGCCATCTGAGCAGCGGGGTTGGGAGCGAGCATCCCGTTGGACCGGCCATCCTGGTTCACCGCGGATCCCCGTACCACCGCCAGCGGCCGGTTCCCGTCGCGAAGGGCGTCGCTGAGCCGCTTGAGGACCACCACGCCGCAGCCCTCGCCACGGACGAATCCGTCGGCGTCGGCATCGAACGAGTGGCATGCGCCGGTCGCGGACAATGCGCCGGACTGGTCGAAGCCGCGGAACACCGCGGGTGAGAGCAGAACGTTCACCCCACCGGCAATGGCGACGTCACAGTCCTGGGTCCGCAAGCTCTGGCAGGCCAGATGCAACGCCACCAACGACGACGAGCATGCGGTGTCCACGGTGATCGAGGGACCCCGCAGATCGAGGAAGTACGACAGCCGGTTGGCAATGATGCTCAGCGCGCCGCCGGAATTGCTCCATGCGTCGACCGAAGGCAGATACGTGGACGCCAGATACCCGTATTCGCTGACACTGGCCCCGACGAACACTCCGGTGTGTGAGCAACGTAGTGCGCTCGGCGGGATTCCCGCGTTTTCCAGCGCCTCGACGGCGACTTCCAGCATCAGCCGTTGCTGTGGGTCCATCTTCTGGGCCTCGCGCAGCGAGATGTCGAAGAATTCCGGATCGAAGACATCGATGTCGGTCAGGAACGATCCCCACCGCGTCGTTCCGGCCAGCGCCGCCGTGGTCTCGGCCGAACCGTCGTTGAACGCCGCCCACCGCTGCTCCGGAACCTCGCTGACGGTGGTGCGGCCCTCGGCAAGCAACTGCCACAAGTCTTCCGGCGCCGAGATCCCGCCGGGCAGCCGGCAGCCCATCCCGATCACCGCAATCGGCTCGTTCAGGGTGCCTGCGGTGCGAACGAGTTCCGGGAGAACAACGTCGTCGTCGGCCTCGGCACCGGTGAGAAAACGCGCCAGTGAGTCGATCGTCGGGTGCTGCCAGAACTCCACCGGCGACACTGGACGACCGAGCAGCTCGGAAAGCTCGCCGGAGAGCACCACCGCGTCGCGGGATCCCACGCCCAGGTCGTTCATCGAGGCGAAGACGTCGACCTCGTCGGCGCTGCAACCGATGGTGGTCACCAAGTAGTCGACCAACCAGTTGCGCATGCCGGTTTCGTCCATTGGCTCAGTCATGCTGGTACGTCCACACTGCCGTCACCCCATGGGCGCATCGAACTCCCCCGTTCGTCCCTCACTTCATCCCCGTCGACCCCTTCGTCGGGGAAGGCAGCCGATTCCACGCTGCCGAACAAATCGTCGAGCACGCTCCCCTGCGAGTCGGACAGCAGTTCGTCGATTTCGCCTGAAATATCCTGCGGTAAAAGCTTATTCGCAAGAAACACGGTCAACGCGGATACCGTCGGATGGTTCCACAGCATCGTGGCCGACAGCTCGATACCCAGGAGCCGTTCGGCGTCCCTGCGGATCGACATCGCCATCACCGAGTTGAGGCCCATCTCCGCGAACGGCCGGCCGACGTCTATTTCGGCTTCGGGCAGTCCGATCTCGCGTGAGAGGATTTTCTTCAGTTCGGCTTCGAGTTCCACCAGCAGGCCCTCGACGGCCATCTCCGACCAGGGTCGTGCCGGCGACCGCGACTCGTGGTCGACACCGGGCTGACGGGACGACAACGGGACCATCACCGCTTGCGCGATGTCGAACGTGTCCACGTATTCCCACGCAGGGAACGCTTCCTGCGGGGTTATCGGCCGAGAGCCCATTCGCTCCAACTCGTCGAGGACAACCTCGGCTTCGGTCGCGAACCCGAGCCCGCGCCAAGCCACCCAGTTCAGGCTGACGGTGTGGCAGCCCTGATGGTGCCGCGCCCGCGCCAAACCGTCGAGGTATGCATTCGCCGATGCATAGGCTCCCTGCCCGGGAACGCCGAACACAGCACCGGCCGCGGAGGTCAGGAAGAAGAAGTCCAGACTGCGCGGCGGGAATACCTCATGCAGCACGCGCGCGCCGGAAACCTTCGGCCACATGGTGCGGCGCAGCCGACTCTCTTCGATCTCGGTCAGCAGCTGACCTTCGGTGACACCCGCCGCGTGAATAACACCCCGTATCGTCGGTTCACCGGCTTCGTCGCGGAGGGCCAGCAGCGTCCGTACCGCCTCCTCCGATCCGACGTCCACGGCGACGGCGTCGACCGCGACGCCCCGGTTCTCCAACGCCCGAACTGCAGAGATCTTCTGTTGCAGCGCGGCGTCATTGGCATCGGAGTTCCATTCGCGCCGGGGCGGCAGCGCGGTTCGGCCCGCCAGCACGAGGCGGCGAGCGCCGCGGTCTGCCAACCACCCGGCCATCAACAGGCCGAGCGCGCCCAGCCCCCCTGTGATGAGGTAAGCCGCATCGGGACGACACCGCAGCGGCTCTCGCACGGGTTCGCCGACGATCGGTGACACCGCGGGCGTAAAGAACGCGCCATCGCGCAACACAAGCACGGACCTGGCCGGCTTGGGTAACACCGCCGACAGAGCGGCAGCCTGTACGGCGATACAGCCGTCGGCGGGAAGGTCCACCAGGCCGCCCCAGATGTCGGGCTGTTCGGCGCCGATGACGCCGGCAAGTCCCCACAGGCTGCTTTGCCGCGTCCCGGCGTCGGAAGCGCATTCGCGGACACCTCGGGTGAGGATCCACAACGTGGCACGGGACTGTCGCTTTGCCAGCCGGCGGGCGAGATCGGCCACCTCGGCGGTCAACCGCACTGCGCAGTCGATGTCGGTTTCTCCGGCGTTCAGTGGCCCTGGGTCGGCGACATAGATCACGTACTGTGCCACCTCGAGGTCAGCCGGCACGTATCCGACCGCCGCAAGCCCATCACGCAGCGACGGTGCGGCACCTTCGTCGCCCACCACCGCGAGCGTGCCCATGCTGCCCGAAGCCTGCCGCGAGTCGGGATCTTCCGGCAGGGGTTCCCACTCGATCGCGTGCGCCAGCGCGCAAGGGTCGGTTTCGGTCGAACCCGATTCCACAGCGGCGAAACGCAATCCGCGGACATGGATGCCAACGCTGCCGTCCGGAGCACGCACCGTGAAGTCGACGACGAGCTCGCCGGGTTCCCCATCGCGACGACAAACCTCGACCACATCATGTCCCTCTGCGAACTCCGCAGATATCTGGACGCTTTCGACCGCGGCCGGCATCAACAGTTCGCGGTTGGAGCTGTCCGCCATTCGGGCGAGGTGGACGCCGGCGTCCAACAGCGCGACCACTGACGGGTCCGACATCCGGATACGGGCGTGCAGGCCGCCGGGAATGGAGTGATGCGAGCTGATCGACCATGGGAACGGCTGACCTTCGATGCCCCATTCGTGTTTCAGCTCGTCCACTACCGATGCCACCAAGACCGGCTCCGAGCCGTTGTTGTCGGTTGGATGGCCGATATCCGACACGGCGCCAGGCTCACCATGACGGCGTCCGCGGTCGATGCGACCCGTCGCGTGCCGGACCCAGCGCTGCACGGCACCGTCGCTTACAACTGCCGAAGAAATCGTGACTACTTCGCCGTCCGTGACGACCTGGACCAGCCGGGTCTGATCGAGGACGATCGGATACTCGAACCGGACATCGGACAGCACCGCCTCCCCTGTTGCGCCTGCAGCGGCTGAAAGTGCCTGCAGCAGCATCGATGCCGGGACCAGTTCCACACCATGAACGCGATGTCCGCCCGGGTAGGGCTTGGACCCCGGAACCAGCCGCGCCTGCCACAGGTGACCCGGCGGTGTCGTGGCCAGTGCGACGTGCTCACCGAGCAGGGTCCCCGCCTTGGGTGCGGATCCGCCCCTGACCGGATTCTCGACGTTGATCCAGTGCCTGCCGTGGTGCCATGGGGTGCGAGGTAGTCCGGTGAGTGCAGTGGTGTGAGTGTGGGGACTCGTGTGGCCCAGCTCGGCCAGCTGGGTGTGGAAACAGAGCGTTTCGTCGTCGTCGCGTTTGAGGCTGGCGACCACCAGAGTGTGGACGTCCGGAAGGGCGACCTCCAGGGTCTCGGTGATGGCATGGGTCAACGTGGGATGCGGACTGATTTCGACGAAAGTGCCGCAGCGCTCGGCGGCGGTGGCCACGGCTTGGCTGAACCGCACGGGTCGGCGCAGATTGTCGACCCAGTAGCGGGCATCAAACGCCGGACTGTGGGTCTGGGCATCGACGGTGGACAGGAACGGGATCTTCGGAGTGGCCGGGGTCAGGCCGGCGAGCGCCTCAGCCAACTCGGTCAGGATCGGATCCATCAATGCGGTATGCGAGGCCACTTCCATATTGACTCGCCGCGCAAACCGGTCCCTGGCGGCGACGTCGGCGATCACCGCCTCAACCATGTCGACCGGACCGGCAACTACCGTCTGACGCGGCGAGGCATAGACCGTCACCTCCACACCGGGGTACTTGGTGATGAGCTTCTCGGCGGCAGCCGCGTCCAGTTCCACCAAGGCAACGGCACCCTCGCCGGCAAGTCGTGCCATCAGCTTCGATCGAGTGGCGATCACTTTGAGTCCGTCAGCCACCGAGAGCGCCCCGGCCACCACCGCCGCGGCGACCTCACCCATCGAATGCCCCATCACCGCATCGGGTTCCACACCGTAGGAGCGCCAGAGGGCCGTCAAGGCCAACTGGACGCCCATGATTACCGGCTGCACCTGGGCGTCACCGCTGACCTGTTCGCCGGCTTCGAGTACCTGCTGCAGCGAAAACCCGACCTGCTCGACGAACACCGGCTCCAACTCGGCAACCGCCGCAGCGAACGCCGGCTCCTCGACCAACAACCGCTGACCCATACCCGCCCACTGCGAACCCTGACCCGAATACACAAACACCGTGCCCGAACCAGCCGAAACCTCATGAGCCCCAACCACCCCCGGCGCCGCAAGACCACCAGCCAACGCCTCCAACCCAGCCACCGCCTGGGCCCGATCACGCGCACACACCGCCGCAACACTCTTATACCGACTCCGGTGATAGTTCAGCGTGTGCGCCACATCCACCAACGGCACCTGCGCACCCTCACCAACCATCCACTGCGCCAACATCGCCGCCGTCGAAGCCACCCGCGCCGAACTCTTACCCGAAACCAACAACGTGCTCACCACCGGCTCCCCCACCGGCTCCCCCAAAACAGGCTCCACCACCGGCGCCTGCTCAACGACCACATGGGCATTGGTGCCACTGACACCAAACGACGACACCCCCGCCCGACGCACCCGCCCCACCGCCGGCCACACCATCTCCTGGGCAGCAATGGTGAACCGCGACGCGTCCACACCCGCATGCGGGGTCAACCGCTTGAAATGCAAATGCCGAGGAATCACCCCATGACGCACACTCAAAACCGTCTTGATGAACCCAGCAATACCCGCCGCCGACTCCAAATGACCCACATTGGTCTTCACCGAACCCAACACCAACGGCGCCGCACCCCCACGCTCACCGAAAACCTGGCTCAACGCATCCAACTCAATCGGATCACCCAACGCCGTACCAGTGCCATGAGCCTCCACGAAATCGATATCCGCAGGCCCCAACCGCGACGCCGCCAACGCCGCACGCACCACCGCCTGCTGCGCCGGACCACTGGGCACCGTCTGCCCACTACTGGGACCATCCTGATTGACAGCCGACCCCCGCACCACCGCCAACACCGAATCCCCATCGCGCACAGCATCACTGAGACGCTTGAGCACCACCACCCCACAACCCTCACTGCGCACATAACCATCAGCGTCAGCATCAAAGGTCTTACACTGCCCGTCCGGAGCCAACATCCCCCACCGCGAACACGCAATATTGCCTTCTGGCGTCAACACCAGATTCACTCCGGCGGCCAGGGCCTGATCACTCTCCCGCCGCCGCAGACTCTGACACGCCAAATGCACCGCCACCAACGACGACGAACACGCCGTATCAACCACCACTGCCGGACCATGCACACCCAAGAAATACGACAACCGACCCGCCGCAAAATTCGACGCATTCCCAAAAGCGATGTACGGATCGACATCCTCGGGTCGCAACTGCTGCGAAAATGCAAGGTAGGAATAGTCACTCGTTGTCAGGCCGACGAACACCGCGGTCTGAGACCCACGAATGCCCTCCGCGGTCACCCCCGCGTTCTCCAACGCCTCCCACGCCACCTCCAACAGCAACCGCTGCTGCGGATCCATCCCCGCCGCCTCCCGCGGCGACATCCCAAAGAACTCCGCATCGAACTCATCCGGCTGCCACGACGTCAAAAACCCGCCCTCACGAGTACAAATCGTCCCCGCCACCGAAGGATCCGGCGAGTAATAAGCATCCGCATCCCAACGCTGCGCCGGCACCCGCACAATGCCGCTGCCCCCCTCACGCAACAACTGCCAATACTGACCCGGAGAATCCACCCCACCAGGTAACCGACACCCCATCCCCACCACAGCAATCGGCTCAACATCACCCTGCTCGGCAATCTCCAAACGCGCACTCAGATCATCGATCTTCTTCAACGCCTCAGCGACAACCGCCCGACGATCCAGAGGTGCAGCAGACATCACGCTCAACTCAACACCTTTCAGAAAACTGCGCGAGCAGCTCGCCCTGTCGGTGATACCTCCGGCGACGGTGCCGGAGATTCTTTTGCCTTCAGACAGCAGTATCGAGGCGGGCAAACCCGTCCCGGCCGTAGAGCTCGATGCACGACGAGCGACGGATTTTCCCGCTGGTGGTGATCGGAATCGACCCCGGTGCCACCATCACCAAGTCGGACACCCGCACGCCGTGGGAGCGCGATATCGCCGACATCAACTCTCGCTTGACGGTGTGCATACGGTCATGGGCGTCAGCGGATCCGCCGCGGTTTTTGAACTCCACGATGGCGACGAGCTGCTCACTGCGATCGTCCTGCACCGAAATGGCAGCGACACGACCACCGCTGATCTCCTGGATCGTGGCTTCGATGTCGTCCGGGTAATGGTTTCGGCCGTCGACGATCAACAGGTCTTTGATGCGACCGATGATGAACAGTTCTCCGTCGGAGAGAACGCCCAAATCACCGGTTCGCAACCAGGGTCCCTGCGGCGTGCCGGGCGACGGATCGACAAGCTCCGCTCCGAAGGTCCGCTCGGTGGCTTGCGGGTTCCGCCAATAGCCCGCGGACACATTCTCGCCGCACACCCAGATCTCGCCGACCTTGTCGGGAGGATTCTCGGCGCCGGTCTCCGGGTCGACGATCCGCACCGTGCACGCGCGCGGCGCCCCGTGACCGATCAATTCGACACCGGCCCCGCCCTCGCACCGCACTGCGTAGGAGTCCGCCAACTTCTCGTAGTCGAAACGGACCGTCGACAGCTTGCGACCGGGAAGGGATGACGCTACATACACCGTCGCCTCGGCGAGGCCGTAGGCCGCACGCAGAGCTGTGGCAGGAAGATTGAACTTGGAGAACCGCTCGTAGAAGCGTCGCATCGTGGCGGCGTGCACGCGCTCAGCACCGGTCATGAAGCTGGACACGTGCGCCAGATCCAGACCGGCCATGTCGTCGTCGGATGTCCTTCGCACCGCCAACTCGTATGCGAAGTTGGGTGCAGCGGTGACTGGCCGGTTCGACGTTGCCATCAGGTGAATCCACCGGAACGGCTTCTGCAGAAAGGCCATTGGGCTCGTCAGTACCCCGCGCATATCAAAACCGACGGGCCCAAAGATTCCGAGAATCAGCCCCATATCGTGGTAGAAGGGCAGCCAGGACACGAACGTCGTGTCGGGCGGAGCGACGCCTCCGGTGTCCTCGAAGTAGTCGGCCTCGATCTGCCTGAGGTTCGCGATGAGGCTCTCGTGCGTCACCATCACGCCGGCGGGCGTACGCGTCGAGCCCGAGGTGTACTGCAGGAAAGCCGTTTTCGGTTGTTCCCGGGGCCCGTGGAACGGGGCCGCCGGAGAATCGAGGTCGAGAGCGTCGACCTCGATGATCGCCGGGACGCCAGACAGCGACGGCATAACGGCATCGACCACCGACGATGTGGTCAGGACGACAGACGGCGTGCAGTCTCGTAGCACCGCGGAGGCCCGCTCATCGTGCACACCCAGCATCGGCACCGAAAGCGGTACCGCGACAAGACCTGCCTCCAAGGCTCCGAGGAATCCGACGATGTAGTCCAGACCCTGCGGCGCCATGATCGCCGCCCGGTCCCCGACCGCACCGAGCTTCCGCAGCTCATTGGCCATAACGCACACTCTGTTGTAGACCTGCGACCAAGTGAGACTTTCAGCAAATCCTGATGGGTCCACGTCGTAGTCAACGAACGTGTACGCAATGTCGTCGGGCTGCTGCACTGCACGCCGCTCGAGAACAGCGAGTATGGATTCATCCACCACCGACATCACTAACCCTCTTCCCCCGGATTCGCGAGATCTCACTTGCACTCATCCGACATCTATTCGACTGAACCCACCGCGGACATTAACACCGAAAGCCCGTGTTGTTCAGTTTTAGCGAACTTTCTACCCTCTGCAACTCCGAGGATTCATTCCGCATAACTTCGTCCGCCAGCTGTGCTGAAAAGGGCGCTCAAGATGAATTTAAAGCGTTAACGTGGCCGGTAAGCTGCAACAAGTATTTGCTGACGACAACACTTTCTTGAATATGGCGGCGCAAATCGCACCAGTTTCTGCAGTTCTGGCAACGCATTCCTGCGGGCCGCCGTCGGCAGCGCAGCGCTCATCGCTACCACTACGTGCGTGCGGATCGCGATCGGCGGAGCATCGGGGCAACCCGCCGCGCTCGTCGAACCGAGTTCCTCCCCGAGCCCGGGCTTGCCCTGCCAGCAGTGCTGTCAGGTATCTCCGAGGCAGCATGCGGACATCCGCCCCTCGATGTCTCCGACCAGTTCCAGCAAATGATCTGTGAGATAGAAGTGGTGCCCGGGAAACTCACGGACCACACACTGCGCGGTCGTGCGCTGGGCCCATGGCGACACTTTCTCCAGAGTCGCGACCTCGTCGTCGGCTGCGTAGAACACGAAAATCGGACACGACACCGTCGCATCGGGCGGACTTTCGTACTTCGAGATTGCCTTCAATCCACGCAATGTCGGCAGGATTCTCGCGGCAAACTCCTCGTTCTCCAGAAACTCGGGTTTGACACCCGTCATCTCGCTCACGGCGTCGAGCAGGCCGCGATCGGAATCCGGGATGTAGTCGTATCCGACCCGGCCCGGCGCAGCGATCGCCGACACGAAGAGCGCACCGATTCCACGGCCCGCCTCTTCCAGCCGGCGGGCCACCTCGAAGGCCACGAGACCACCCATGCTGTGTCCGAAGAAGGCGATTCGGCGCGAGTCTTCGGCAATCGGCGGGAGCTTGCGACACACTTCGTCGGCAAGTTCGGAGATGCTGGTGAAGGACGCCAGGTCGTGGGTGCCCCCTTTGCCCGGATACTGCACCGCGACACGCTTGACGTCCGTGGTGAAAGTCTTTGCGAACGGAACGTAGAAGCTCGGGGAACCGCCGGCGTGCGGAAAGATAAACAGGGTTGGCACATTCACGCGGCTACGCTAACCGTCCCCACCGTCATCCCGCGACCGAAGTCGGTTCTTCGTATCCGTTCCGAATCGCGGGAATTGGTGGCACCGGTGCAACTGCGCCAGCGTTCAACAGCGACAGGGGTTTTCGGATCTCCCCCAATACGGCTCTGCGACAACGGTATTCGCATTCGACCAGCTGCTGCACACGCCCGCTATCCGATCAACACGGCCGTCGACGAAGCGAGTCGAAACACCGGCCGCGCCCCGACTCGTACCCGGCGTGTCCCTGGCCGACTATCGTCCGCGGGCAGACTGACGATGGTTTGTCAGGTCACTACCACCATCCGCACCGGATAGCCGAGGCCGATTCTCTCATCTGCGTCATGATCCGGAACTCCGCTTTGCCTATCGAGGCTATCTGCGGATTCCGGCGTGAGACGGACGCTCCCGTCGACCTTGACACTGAATTCCACCGCCAAGACCTCCTTCGCGATGAGATCCCCAAAATCGTCGCGCCAGCCGGTAGGCAACTCAGGAACGGTCAGTTCAAGGCGGATGCGGTCGCCAACCTGAAGGTTCTTTCTCCGCCGATGCTCTTGCAGCTCTCGGATGATGTCACGTGCCCAGCCTTCGGCCTCCAGTTCGGCGGTCACGGTGCCGTCGAGCACCACCAGGCCGGCACCGTCGGGTAGCGCCGCGGTGAACTCCGGATCTGCGGCCACCAACTTGGAGGTGTACTCCTCGGGCAGCAGTGTGGCCGGACCCGCCGTCAACGTGCCGTCGGCGTTCACCACACCCTCGCCGGCCTTGACCGCTTTGATGGCCGCCTGCACGTCCTTGCCGATCCGAGGACCGGCTACCCGGGCGTTGACCGCCAGCTCGAATCGCCCGTAGGTAGCGATGTCGTCGGTCAGTTCCACCGCCTTGACGTTGAGCTCATCGGCGATCAGCTCGGTGAACGGCGCGAGCTGAGCCGGATTGTCCACCGCAACAGTAAGTTTGGGCAGCGGCAATCGGACACGCAGCTTCTTGGCCTTACGCAGCGACGAACCGACCGAACACACCTCGCGCACCTGGTCCATCGCGGCCACCAATTCCGGGTCCGCGGGCACCACGCCGGCCTCCGGCCAATCCGTCAGGTGCACCGAGCGCCCACCGGTCAGCCCCTGCCAGATCTTCTCGGTGGCCAGCGGAAGCAGCGGGGCAGCCAGCCGGGTGGTCACCTCCAGCACAGTGTGCAACGTGTCGATGGCGTCGGGGTCCTCATCCCAAAACCTGCTCCGCGAGCGACGCACATACCAGTTGGTCAACGCCTCGGTGAACTGCCGCAGCTGTTCACACGCGCCGGAGATATCGCAGGTATCCATCGCGGGGGTGAGGTCGTCACGCAGCTGCGCCAACTTGGCGAGGATGTAGCGGTCCAGGACGTGCGGTGAATTCGTCCGCCAGTTACCGACTTTCGGCGCGTACAAGGTCAGGAAGCTGTAGGAATTCCACAGCGGCAGCAGCACTTGACGCACGCCGTCGCGGATGCCCTGCTCGGTGACCACGAGATTGCCGCCGCGCAGGATCGGCGAGGACATCAGGAACCACCGCATGGCATCGGAGCCGTCGCGGTCGAACACCTCGGAGACATCAGGGTAGTTGCGCAGCGACTTGCTCATCTTCTGCCCGTCGTTGCCCAGCACGATGCCGTGGCTGACGCAGGTCTTGAACGCCGGCTTGTCGAACAACGCGGTGGCCAGCACATGCAGGGTGTAGAACCAGCCGCGGGTCTGGCCGATGTATTCGACGATGAAATCGCCTGGGAAATGCGCGTCTTCGCTGTCGGAGCCGTCGAACCACGCCTGATTCTCGAACGGGTAATGCACCTGGGCGTAGGGCATCGACCCGGAGTCGAACCACACATCGAGGACATCCTCGATGCGCCGCATCGTCGATCTGCCCGTGGGGTCATCGGGATTGGGTCGGGTCAGCTCGTCGATGAACGGGCGGTGCAGGTTGTCGGGCCGCACGCCGAAGTCGCGCTCGAGCTCGTCGAGGCTGCCGTAGACGTCGATCCGCGGATAGGCCGGATCGTCAGATTTCCACACCGGAATCGGGGTGCCCCAGTAGCGGTTTCGTGAGATCGACCAGTCCCGGGCGCCCTGGAGCCACTTGCCGAACTGGCCGTCCTTGACGTGCTCGGGGTACCAGGTGATCTGCTGATTGAGCTCCACCATCCGGTCCCGGAACTCGGTCACCTTCACAAACCAGGACGACACCGCCCGGTAGATCAGCGGATTGCGGCACCGCCAGCAGTGCGGGTAGGAGTGCTCGTAGGTCTCGTGGCGCAACAGCACCGCCCCGTTGGCCGCGGCTGCCCCGGTGCCGTTCTTCAGATCGCGGATGATGTGCGGGTTGGCCTCGAAGACGTGCTGACCCTGGTAGTCCGGGACCGTGCCGTCGAAGCGGCCGCGTGCGTCGACGGGCGTGACCGGGACGATGCCGACCGTGTCGGTGGTCGCCTTGTCATCCTCACCGTAGGCCGGTGCCATGTGCACGATTCCGGTGCCGTCCTCGGTGGTGACGAACTCACCCCGGAGGACCTGAAAAGCATTGTGCGCCTTCTCGCCTGAGGCGAAATACGGGAACGGCGGCAGGTAGCGCATCCCGACCAGATCGGCGCCGGCATAGGTAGCCAGGACCTGCGGCTCCTCCCCCAACTCACGTGCATACGAGCCGAGACGGGCGGCCGCCAGCACGTAGCGGCGCCCGTCAGGTGCCTGCACCTGCACGTAGTCGACGTCGGGGTTGACGGCCACGGCCTGGTTGGAGGGCAGGGTCCACGGCGTGGTGGTCCACACCAGCAGGTGCGCCCCGGCCAGCGGTCCGTCAGTCACCTTGAACCCCACGGTGATCGCGGGATCCTGCCGGCTCTGGTACACGTCATCGTCCATCCGCAGCTCGTGGCTGGACAGCGGTGTCTCATCGTTCCAGCAGTACGGCAGCACGCGCACGCCCTCGTACGCCAGACCCTTGTCCCACAGCTGCTTGAAGGCCCAGATCACCGACTCCATGAAACTGGGATCCAAGGTTTTGTAATCGTTGTCGAAGTCGACCCAGCGCGCCTGGCGGGTGACATAGGCCTGCCACTCGTTCGAGTACTTCAGCACCGACTCCCGGCAGGCGTCGTTGAACTTCTCGATGCCCATGGCTTCGATCTGGGATTTGTCGGTGATGCCGAGCTGACGTTGCACCTCGAGTTCGGCGGGCAGCCCATGGGTGTCCCACCCGAAGCGGCGCTCCACCTTGTACCCGCGCATCGTGCGGTAGCGGGGCACGATGTCTTTGACGTAGCCGGTGAGCAGGTGCCCATAGTGCGGTAGGCCGTTGGCGAACGGCGGACCGTCGTAGAACACGTACTCCGGCGCGTCGTCGCGGCGGGCGACGCTGGCGCGGAAAGTGTCGTCGGCGGCCCAGTAGGCCAGCACCTCGGCTTCGAGCGCGGGGAAGTTGGGCGTCCCCCCGGCAGGCTTGGGGTAACCCTGGTGGTCGGCTTGCTGCGTCACGGCGTGCGTTCTCCTGCGTCCCCATCGGCACCGGGTGCCGACAATGTGTCACTGTCCTGACACGGGGACGATGACGCGCATGTGCGCGAAAACCGCGGTACCACCCCGCTTGCACACGCCGAAGGCGTGGCCGCTCGTTGCAGGCTGTGTCGGGCCCACCCGTTCGGTTCTACTGGGCCAGCGGGAGAATCTCGAGCTGACTTTTCTTCCGAAGACTCCCCGGTGATGGCCGGATCAACGCCTTTCCACTACGGCACTGTACTGCCGGAAAAGAATTCTACCGGCCGGTGCAAGCGGTCAGCCGACGAAGGCGAGGTTGGCGGCCGTGGTGTCACAGCCGTGCAGCGGCCCGACGGCCTCTGAGCACAGCCCGACCAGCGCCAACCCGAACTGCTCGGCGAGTTCTTCGACCGTGTAGCCGTCGAACCGGCGGCTGTCATACCACCAGTCCAGCTGCAGGATGCCACCCTCCTCGGCGGGGTGGCGCGACGCGCACAACTGCAGCGTGCGGGTAGCGCTGAGTTTCACCGGGGCGGCACCGGTGGGCGACAGTGCGACCTCCGCGGCGGCCAATACCTCACCGGATTGTGTCGAACTCAGAGCCAGGAGGTGCTCGGCGTCCAGCAGTGCCGTGTTGGCGTCCGTCGCCTCGGGTGAGGTGCAGTAGAGCGAAACCGCACCACCGGCAAAGTCTCCGTCGGCGATGTCGACGGTTATGACACCGGTACCGAGGGTGCGCGCAACCGCCCGGCCGAGCGCAGCGAGCAGCAAAGCGTCGGCCGTGACTCCCAGACTCGCCAGCGCACCATCGAACTCCGCGCCGAGAACATCCGACAGGGGCGCCGACAGCGGCAGGATCTCATCGTGGCCGGGAACGCCGGCGGCATCGCGGTCAGCTACACGAACCACCGGTCCGGGCAGCCTGGTGACAGAGGGAGCGACCATGGGGCAACCGTACACGGGTGTCCCAAAAATGGGAGACCTATCCCGAAAGTGTGACGGTCGTGTCAATAAAACGTGTGTTGTCTAAGTAGTGGTTGCTGGTGCCCAATAGCGGGTCGCAGTCTATGGTGTATTTCGTGCCCCGTACCGACGAGAACGGCAGACAGCTCAAAGCGCTGCTCGACTACCTGCTCGACGGCGATATCGAAGCCAAGCACATCTACGATGCGCTGGGCGTCTCGAGCAGCACCTATTACCGCCGGGTGAAAGAGGCCGAGTACCCGAACGCCGAGGAACTGCGTCTCATCGCGGACAGATTCGACCTGAACTACCCGGACCTGCAGGTTCGTTTCGGTCTGATGACCCGCGAAGAGGTGTGGCGCTATATCGAATCCTCGCCCCTGATGGTGACCACCAGCGCCGACGCGAACACGCTCGTCGACCCCGGTGTCGCCCTCGGCACCACAGTGGACACCAGAACCCGTCGCCGGCTCCCCCGGCTGTCAGAATTGTCGCCGCGGCAAGACGCACCACCGCTCTAACGATACAATTTGCTGACCGCAATTCAGCCGAAGGCGTTACCTAATGGCCCTAGCCGCACTCATCGTGATCACCACTGGTTGTATCGCGTGGAGCCTGTGGATCCGGCGTGTCACTTGGTCGTGCCGCTGGGAGGTGGCCGCCACTCTCAATGTCGCGCTCCAGGGCGCCGCGATACTGCTGATGTCTCCGCTGGCCTCCGAGACCATCGGGCAGTGGCTGTACGGGCTCACCGGCACCTGGAATCTCGAGGACTACATCGGTCACGACTGCTACATCGTCGCCGCCTCAGCGATCGTCTACAACGCACTCGGGCGGCTCCAGGACGACCATTCTCTGCAGACCACTTTCAAGACCTATGTCGAGCGCCCGGCAACGTTGTGCGTCCCGCTACTGCTGCTTGCCTTCTCACTGGGTAACGGGGCCGCCATCTACCGACCGGACTTCTTCCAGGTCCCCACGGACTTCTGGCTGAGCATCTACTGGCTGATGCTGTGCGCCATGTTGATCTACTTGCTCGGCTACGGCGCGCGGGCGCTGTTGATACTGCGCAAGGACCCCCGGTCCCGCATCATCGCCGATGTCTACCTCATCGCGTCGGTCAGCGGCATCGTCGCGTGCGCAGTACGCATCACCACCGCGTGTGTGCCAGCGTTTGCTGAGTGGGAAAGCGGCAAAGCGGTGTGGTTCTTCGCCTGTGTCTGCGGCGCGGTGTTCGCCATGGCAGCGGCACACTCGTGGCGGATCAAAACCAAGTGGTTCAGCCAGGTGCCACGCTGACACCTCGCTGCCGGCGGGGTACTTCGGCTTTCAGCCCGCGACTGGACCGTCGGCCAGGGCTGGTAGCTGGACCGCCTAGACTCTAGGGACAAGCCGCCGGTTGTAAGCCCTTCCCCTGCCCCAGGCCCGCCCCGTCCATCAGTAGGGAATCGATCCTGTCAGCGCGTACGGAAACACTCGAGATCGCCGAGGGTGGCATCTTCGGCAAGATCGGTGATGTCGTAGTCCGATGGCCCTGGTTCGTCATCGGGTTCTGGATCGTGATCGCAGCAGGTCTGCCGTCGCTGTTCCCCTCGTTGATGGAGCTCTCCCAGCGCAGCCCGGCCGCCATGCTGCCCGCCGACGCACCCAGCGCGGTCGCCACCGAACAGATGACCGCGGCGTTCCGCGAATCCGGCTCCGAGAACATGCTTCTCATCGTCTTGTCCGACGAGAACGGTCTGAGCCCCGCCGACGAGGACGTCTACCGCACCTTGGTGGACAAGCTCAAGCAGGACACCAAGAACGTCGTCATGCTCCAGGACTTCATCACGACGCCACCGCTGCGCGAGGTGATGGAGAGCAAGGACCGCAAAGCCTGGCTGATGCCCGTTGGACTGACAGGCCTGCTCGCGTCCCCGGAGTCCTACGAGGCCACCACCGAAGTCATCAAGACCGTCAAGGAGACGGTCGAGGGTTCATCACTGACCGAACACGTCACCGGGCCGGCGGCAACACTGGCCGATATCACTGACATCGGTGAAAAGGACCGGGTGGCGATCGAGGTCGCCACGGTCGGGATGTTGTTCACGATCCTGTTGATCATCTACCGCAATCCGCTCACGATGTTCCTGCCGCTGCTCACCATCGGGGTCTCCCTGCTCGCCGGACAGGGCGTGGTCGCCGGGTTCGGGTCGGTGGGGCTGGCAGTGTCGGCACAGACGATCACCTTCATGACAGCGATGGTCGCCGGCGCGGGCACCGACTACGCGGTCTTCATGATCAGCCGCTACCACGATTTCCTCCGGCTGGGTCAGCCCCCGGACAAGGCCATCAAGAGCGCACTGAACTCGATCGGAAAAGTGATCGCCGCGTCTGCGGCCACGGTCGCGGTGACCTTCCTCGCCATGGTCTTCACCCAGCTGACGGTCTTCTCTTCGGTCGGCATCGCGCTCGCCATCGCCATCGCCGTCGGCTTCAGCGCCTCGGTGACCTTCCTGCCCGCACTGCTGGTCCTCACCGGACGACGCGGATGGTGCAAGCCGCGTCGTGATCTCACGAGCAGGATGTGGCGGCGTTCCGGAATTCGCATCGTGCGCCGGCCGGCGGCCCACCTCGCCGCGAGCCTGGTGATCCTGATCATCCTGGCCAGCTGCGCCGGCCTGGTGAAGTACAACTACGACGACCGCAAAGCGCTGCCGCAAGGTGTCGAAAGCACCCAGGGTTACGACGCGATCGGTCGCCACTTCCCCGTCAACTCCAGCCTGCCGCAGTACCTGCTGATCAAGTCACCCAACGACCTGCGCAGCCCGAAAGCACTGGCCGACATGGAGATGATGGCCCAGCGCATCAGCCAAATCCCCGATCTGGAGGCGGTGCGAGGCATCACCCGCCCCACCGGCGAATCACTGGAGCAGGCGCGGTTGTCGTTCCAGGCGGGAGAGGTCGGCAGCAGGCTGAACGACGCGACCACCGTGATCTCCGAACGCCAGGGAGAACTGAATCTGCTGGTCGACGGATCAGACCAGGTGGCCGACGCGCTGGGAAGCGTGCGAGGCGAAATCTCGCAGGCCGTCGTCACCGTCGGCGGCCTGCTCGACGCGCTGACTTCGATGCAGAACCAATTCGGCGGCGGCACGACGCTCAAAGAATTCGACAGTGCGGCCAAACTCGTCAATGCCATGCGCCGCCTCGGTGACAGCATCGGCATCAGCGTCGACGACGCCAGGGTGTCGCTGGAGTCGGTCGAGCCGGTGCTCAATGCCCTCAATGCCAGCCCCATCTGCAACGCCGACCCCAGGTGCACGCGTACCCGCGCCCAGTTGCAGAAACTGGTCGACGCACGCAACAACGGAACCCTGAACCAGATCGACCAACTCGCCCAGCAGTTGCGCGCCACCGACCCGCTGAAGACACTCGAAGCGACCGCGACAGGTTTGCGCCGCGCCCTCAACACCGCCGGATCGGCACTGAAGTCGGTCGGGATCAACGACCCGGCACGCCTGCAGAGCAAGCTGGGCGAACTCGACAAGAGCGCGGGCACCTTGGCCGACGCCAGCCGCCAGGTTGCCGACGGCGTGCAACTACTGGTGGACGAGACCAAGAAGATGGGCGTCGGCCTCGGCGACGCCTCTGCTTTCTTGCTGGCGATGAAAAACGACGCCACCACTCCGGCGATGTCGGGGTTCTACATCCCACCGGAGTTCCTGGCCGGAGACGACTTCAAGAAAGCGGCCGAGCTGTTCATCTCGCCGGACGGGCACACCGCCCGTTACCTGGTGCAGACGAAGCTCAATCCGTTCAGCACCGACGCGATGGACCAGGTCAACGCGGTGCTCGACGCTGCCCGCAGCGCCCAGCCCAACACCCTGCTCGCCGACGCCGACATCTCGATGTCCGGCTACTCGGTGACCCTGCGCGACACCCGCGACTACTACAACAGCGACATCCGCTTCATCATCATGGCCACCGTCCTGGTGGTGATGGTCATCTTGATGGTCCTGCTGCGCGCCATCGTTGCGCCGCTGTATCTGATTGCCTCAGTGATTGTTTCGTACCTGTCAGCACTGGGCATCGGCGTTGTCGCATTTCAGTTGCTGCAAGATCAGGAGCTGCACTGGAGTGTCCCGGGCCTGACGTTCATCATCCTCGTGGCGGTGGGCGCTGACTACAACCTGTTGCTGATATCCCGTATCCGCGACGAATCGGTACACGGTCAGAAGACCGCCGTGATCCGCACGGTCGGCGCCACCGGCGGCGTCATCACCGCAGCCGGTTGCATCTTCGCGGCGTCCATGTTCGGCATGCTGTTCGCCAGCATCAGCACGCTCGTGCAGGTCGGGTTCATTGTCGGCGTGGGAATCCTGCTCGACACGTTCCTGGTCCGCACCATCACGGTGCCGGCCATCGCGGTGCTCGTCGGAAAGGCCAACTGGTGGCCGTCCCGATGGGAACCAGGCGAGGCCGCCAAGACCAAGCGTGAACCGGACGAAGCCGAGTCGGCGACGGCCTGATCGGCACGACAGCCACGGCGGGTAGCGTGGTCCCCTGTGTGGATCACCGTGCTGGCGCTGGCGGTGGCAGTGAATTTCGAACCGATGCGGCTAGGGCTGATCACCGTTGCGCTGAGCCGGCCCCGCCCGGTCGCCCAACTGCTGGCGTTCTTGTGCGGGGCCCTCACGACCAGCCTGGGCGCAGGTTTGTTGATACTGCTGGTGATTCACCACGGGCTGATCAAGGCGGTCAAATTCGACGGCTCCGTGGTGCAGATCGTGATCGGCGTGGTGGCAATTCTCGCGTCGGCGGTACTGGCCTCGAACCTCAAGATCCCGGGATTTCCGCGAAAACCGGTTCCCGACAACGACATCTCCGAGACCGGCGCACCGACGGGCCAGCCGCGGGTTCCGGCGGTGGTCAAGAGACTGGCCGCGCACACGAAAGGACTGGTACGCGGCAGCTCGCCGTGGTTTTCCGCGGCGATGGGGGTCACCATTGCGGTTCCCTCCGTCGACTACATCGCGTTGCTGATCCTCATCGCCACCTCGGGATCCACCCTGGCGGTACAGACCGGCGCATTGGTGACCTTTGTCGTCGTCGCCAACACCGTGGTGGCGGTACCGATCGCCAGTTTCCTACTGGCACCGGAGAAGACGCGGTCGGCCATCATGGCACTACGCGCGTGGATCGCGGCCCGTAGCCGGCGGGATTTTGCTGTGGTGCTGGCCGTGGCAGGTTGTGTGATGATCGCCGTCGGCGTCAGCTGATCGGTCCCCCGGGCACCAGCCCCAGTGGGACAAACGCAAAAGCGAGCACGACAACGACGAACCACGTGGTCGACCGCGGTGGCGGTGCCTGGTCGAGTTCCGGTTTGTGCCGCATGTACAGCAGATAGACCACAGCGATGTTGAACGCGGTCACCAACAGCCAACGGGTCCAGTCGATACCGGTCATGAACACCGGAATCATCAGGACCAACGCGGCCACGACCCACAGCAGCCGGCCCCGGAGTCGGTCCACGAAACCTGCGAACGCGACGCCCGAGAAGTGCTGCAATGCGCCGATGGTCACTGCGATGACCACCAGTCCGAGCAGAAACGAGACAATCAGACCCGGTGCTCCCACCGCGAGCACTTCCTTGATCCCGTCGGCGATCCCGTAGTCATACGTGCTCAGGTACCACCCGCAGACCCACTCGTGATAGTCGGTCACCGCGGTGGTGGAGCCGAAGATGTTGTCGATCACCTGTTGTGGAGTTGTGGCTCCCTCGAAGGGGTTGCGCAGCATCTCGTGCGGAACCAGCGCACAGAACTGGCCGCTCACGTCGTGACGCGCCAGGAGTGCCACCGCCGCCGCCGCCACCAACCCGGGCCCGATGGCCAGCGCAGCGCACCACCGCTGCACTGCCGGCGTCAAACCCTGCGCCAGAACGACAATCGCCAGGACCGCACCGAGGGCGAACTCGAACGCAATCCCTTCGTGCATGAATGCCAGGACCCCGACGAGTAGCCCGTAGCCACCACTGATGACGAGCGCGACGCGGGGACTTCGTGTGGTCGTGAGCGCCACACCGAGAGCGATCAGCGCAGCCGCTCCGAGCAGATCCGGGCGCGCGGAGTACACCGCATACGGCACCCCGAAAGGCAGTACCGGAATCAGGAGCGCCAGCATCACCCTGCGCTCGGAGAAGCCCCGTTTCACCAGCACCAGCGCCAAGGCCGCGAGGCTCACCAGGTACAGCCCTGTCAGCAGCCACCGCATCGCTAATGCGTTGCCGAAGAAATCCGGGTCCGACACGGTACCGACCAACGCCCCGGCCAGCCCACGGCGCACGAAGCCGAAGGTGTAGTCGGCGACGTAGTACGAGATCAGATAATGATCAACCGGGATCCAGGTCACCGCCGCGACGATGATCACGGCAGACCAGAGGGCGATGCCCGCACCGATTCCCGCGTACCGCAGCGCCCGTCGCCGGGTCATGCCGGAACCCACCGGGGCACCGACCGCTGAATCGCTCGTCGCGGTCACGATCCCGTGGGCGCCGCTGCCCCGCCGTCCAACCTGGCGAAACCGCCGCTCCGGTACAACTCAGCTGCCGAACTTCGTCGGATCTTGCCGCTGGTGGTGATCGGAATCGAACCGCGAGGCACGAGAACAAGATCCGCAGCGGTCAGAGCGTGCGACTGGGACAGTGCCGCGGTGACTTCGCGTTTGAGGGCCAGCATCTTCTCGACCGCCTCCGGGTCAGCTCCGTCGCGGTGCCTGACCTCGATGACGACGACGAGTTGCTCGGTACGATCCACCTCCACCGCGATCGCGGCGACCCGGCCCGCGCTGATCTCCTGGATGGTGGCCTCGATATCGTCGGGGTAGTGGTTGACTCCGCGGACGATCAGCAGGTCCTTGATCCGTCCGACGATGAAAAGCTCATCCTCGAAGAAGAATCCGAGATCGCCGGTACGCAGCCACGTGCCACCGGGGGTGCCGGTGGACGGGTCGAGAATCGTCGCACCGAAGGTGTGCTCGGTCTGCTCCGGCTTCTCCCAGTAGCCCAGGCACACGTTCTCACCCGAGGTCCAGATTTCGCCGACCATGCCGGCTGAGCATTCGGCGGCGGTCTCCGGGTCGACAATCCGCACCACCGGGGATTCCGGCACACCGTAGCTGACCAGGGCGGTACCCCGGTCGCCCTCGCAGCGCTCCGCGTGCCCGGCGGAAAGCTTCTCCGGCTCGAAACCGACCACCTTGGGCGGGTTTCCGGGCCCGCGGGTGGCCACATACAGTGTCGCCTCGGCCAGCCCGTACGACGGTTGCAGCGACTCCTCGCGCAGGTTGAACTTGGCGAAACGTTTGGCGAACCGTTGCAGCGTCGCCTCGTGGACCCGCTCGGCTCCGCTGAGTACCCGCAGCACCGACCCCAGATCACGGCCGGCCAGGTCTTCGTCGGAGGTTCGGCCGACTGCCAGTTCGAACGCGAAATTCGGTGCGGCAGTGACGGCATTCGGGTAATCGGCCAACAGCTGGATCCAGCGGGCCGGACGTGCCAGGAACGACAGCGGGGTGGTGAAGACGGTGTGCCAGCCGCCGAGGATCGGTGCACACAGCCCGATCATCAGACCCATGTCGTGGTAGAAGGGCAGCCAGGACACCGCCGTGGTGTTCGGCGGGGAGACCTTGCCGAAGTCGGCGAAGAAATCGGCGACGATCTGTTCGAAATTGGCGGTCAGATTACGGTGCGAGACCATGACTCCCGCGGGTGTGCGGGTCGACCCGGAGGTGTACTGCAGGTAGGCGGTTTCGGGATGGACTTCGCGACTGGGCAGCGAGCGCCGCCGGGAATCGAGGTCCAGTGCGTCGACCTCGATGATCGCGGGGGCTTGCCCGCCACCTTGTGCCACTGCGTATTCGCCGACCAACGCCGAGATGTCCGAGGTCGTCAGGATCACCGTCGGAGCCGAGTCGCGCAGCACCGCCGAGACCCGCTCGTCATGGCTTCCGGCGATCGGCACCGAAAGCGGTACCCCGATGAGGCCGGCTTGCAGCGAACCCAGGAACGCCACGACGTAGTCCAGACCCTGGGGAGCCAGAATCACCGCCCGGTCCCCCACCGCGCCGTGCTGCCTGATCTCGTAGGCCAGGCTGTGCACCCGGCGGTAGAGCTGCGACCAGGTCAGGGTGTGTGCTTGGCCGTCCCAATCACGTTCGTAATCAAGGAATGTGAACGCGATGTCATCAGGCTGAATGCTTGCGCGTTCGCGCAACACACCGGTGACGGAACTGTCGGACATACCCTTTGCCTCTCTAAACGATCACACCGGCGAGATCGAACTCAGCCAATGTGTCGGTCGCCAGCTCACGTAGGTGAGCCTTCGAATTCTCCGTACCGGACTGGTATGCGGTGATACAGATGATCACCCGGCCGTTCATCCTCGCCGACACCAGGACCAGCTGACCACCCGCGCGCTCGATGTCGCAGCGTTTCACATTCTGGTCCACGCCCCACAACATGACGTAGTCGGCGTCGGTGCCGTCCAACCGTCCCAGCGTGGGATCCATGTCGCCGAGATTGGAACATGCCACCGGCAGATCGTTGAACCCGAAGATCACATCACCCAACTTCTGGATGGCGCGTTTGGGTACGAACGGGGTGAGGGGCAACAGTTCGAAGGCCTCATCCGATTCTTCGCGGAGCTTCTTGATCGCGGTGCGCAGCCGCGCCCGGGTTTCGGTCAGATCGGCGGTCACCTGTTCCGGGTCGACATTGACGTTGACGAATTCCATTGCATGGGCCCGCGTGTCGTCCAAGGTGCGATCGCTGATCGCGATGAGCAACGTCACCCCGCCGTCATCGGCGTCATGGTGTCTGCGCCCCATGCGTTCGCCGAGCTTCGCACCGACCGCCGACAGCAAGGCGTAGCTGTTGCCGCCCAAGTCTGCTGCTTTGCGGTCCCACTCGTCGATATCGACGAACATCGCGACCGCCGGAATCACGACCACGCTGTCGTCGGAGACCACCGGCGTCGCCGCCGGCGAACCGCCCGCGGTCATGAGTTCGTCCCTCTTGCGGTAGGCCAGCCTGCCGGCGTTCTTCAGGGTGCGGGCCAGCACCGGCACATCGTGAAGGGTCTGGCGAGCATCGGCCGCCAGCGCCCGCGCGCGGCTGCGGGACCGCGGGGGCCGCAGACCGAAATCGCGCGTTTCCTCCTTGATGGACAGCACGGTCTGGAGCACCGCCCCGACACCATCGGCCAGGCAATGGGATCCGACGAGGGCGATCGCCGTGGAGCCATCGGTCATCGGCAGCACCCCGAGGTGCCACCCGGGGCCGAACTCCGGATCGACGGGCAGCTGAGAACGCTCGTCGAGCCAGTCACTGAACTCGCTGCGCGGCCGGGGCGCGGCGATGTCAAGTTCCGTCGGCGGCGGCGGCGACGCCACCCAGCGGTGTCTGCCGAACGGCAGCGGGGACGGCTCGATGAGGCGTCCACCGAGGCCCCGCCCGAAGTACTGCTGGAACCTGCGCACCCCGTCCAGATCGACTGGGCGCTCATAGATCCACACGCACTGCATGCCCTGTGCACGACCGGTGGCCCGCGACATCTGGAATGACGCTTGGTCCACCGGAGCCAGATAATCCGCTTGCAGCGCAGCACGTTTGGAAGCGCGCCGCGCACGAAGAGCTCGAAGCGTCTCGGCCCTGGATGACATCAACGGCCTCTCAGACAATCTCGGCGCTGAGGCCGAACTCGGCCAGGGTGTCGGCGGCCAGATCGCTGACCTCGGCCTTGGTGTTCTCCCCGCCGGGTCGGTACGCGACGATGTTGAACTGGACTTTGCCGCCGTGGCGGACAGAGACCACGGTCAGCAACCCCGGGCGCCGCTCGAGGAACTCCTTGGTGACGCGCCCGTCCACTCCGCGCAGGATGAAGAACTCCGCGTCGGTGCCGTCGATGCGGCCGACGGCTGGGTCGAGGTCGCCGAGGTTGGAGCACGAGACCGGCATGTCGGAGAACGCGAACACCATGTTCGAGCCGCGGCGCACCGCGATCTTCGGGATGAACGGTGTCAGCGGAAGCAGTTCCAGGGTCTCGTCCGGTGTCTCGCGCCGACTCTTGAGCGCTTTGCCGATCTCACCGCGCACCGTGGTCAGGTCCTCGGTGACTCCGGCGGGATTTACGTAGACGTCGGTCAGGACGACGGCGTTGCCGCGATCGTCGTCCTCACCTCGGGTGCTCATGGGGATGTTGAGCATGACGCTGCCGTCGGGGCCCTTGCGCCCCATCCGCTCACCGAGGCGAGTGGCGAAGCCCGCGACCAGCGAATGGGTATTGCCGCCAAGGGCGTTCGCCCGGGCATCCCACTGCTCGGCGTCGATGAACATGGTGATCACCGGGGCGGTCACCAGACGGTCACCGTCGGGAACCGGCGCGGTCCTGGCTCCCCCTGCGGGTTTCTTCTGCGCCAACGCCATCTTGCCCGCACCGACGAGCGCTTTGGCGATGCCGGGCACGGCCTGCACCGTTTCCCTGGCGTCGATCAGCGCGCCCCGTGCCTTCGTCCTCGAACGCGGTGGTGGATAACCGAAATCACGCATGTCGCCCTTGGCGGCATCAACGATGGTCTGCAGCACGCCGACACCGTCGATCAGGACATGGGAAGCCACCAGGCAGACGCCGGTCGCGCCGTCGGACATCGGCAGCACGCCCAGGTGCCAGGCCGGACCCCATTCCGGATCCACCGGTCGTTGAGCCCGTTCGTCCAACCAATCGCTGAGGTCGGCCCGCGGCCGGGTGGGCGCGATGTCGAGAGGCGCCTGCGGGCCTTCGACCTTGACCCAGCGATGCCGCCCGAACGGCAGCGGTGAACGCTCCACACGGCGGCCGAGCAGACCCGATCCCAGGTGCTGATGGAAACGTTTCAGTGCGTCGTCGTCGACCGGATGTTCGTACACCCAGCCCACCTGAACCACGCCCTCGGCCCCGGTGGCACGCTGCCCCAGGAACAGGATCTGATCAGTCAGCGAGATTCGATTGTCCGGCTGCGCTGCTACTCGTGCAGTCGTCATGAGATCCCTTCCGCTGCAACCCTGTTCAGGACATCAGTCATCTAGCAGGACTGAGGCGGCGCTCGCCGGCCTTGACCAGAGTGGCGCCGCGTCCCTCGGCGACGCGGGTGTAGACCGCCTTCATCACCTCGACGTAGCGGGTCACGGATTCGCGGGCGATCGGGTTGTTCGGGTAGGCGACCGTCACTGCGAGTTCCTTCTCCGTGCGGTTCACCCACATGCCGACCTGGTAGGCCGACCGGGAGTCGCTGAAGACCTTGCCGTTCATCGCTTCCCACTGCGCGATCACCGCGGGAGACAGCGGTGGCAGACCGGCGTCGAGGTAGGACAGCATCGGGGTACCGGGCTCGGGCGTGCGCAGCCCCAGATCGGTACCCTCGGCCAGCTCCAAGACGTACTCGTGGGGCACGTCCTTCAACGGCATCCCCGAGTCGAATGCCGCCTGCGCCGCACCGGCCGTCTCGCTGAACGACCCCACCGGCACGCTCATCGGTACCAGGCCGGTGAACCAGCCGGTCGTCATGAACTCCATCGGGCCGTTGCGGGTCGTGGTCGGCGTGATGATGTTGTAGGTCTGCGAGCCGGTCAGCTCGTTCTCCGCGATCGCCGCGCAGGCGATGACGCCGCCGCTGAACCGGGCGCCGGCAGCCATGCAGACCGCTTCGAACTTCTCGGCCTGCTGCGCGTCGAGGAGCCGCACCGTCATCATGTCGCCCGTGCAGGGAACCGAGAAGTCGCCCAGCGGCAACGGGAATCGCGGCATCGTGCCGTCATTGCGCTGGAAGAACTCCACCCACCCCCGGACCTCAGGGGTGTCCAGGGTGAGCGCCGAGGTGTACTCCTTCTGGCGCACGCAATAATCGCCGTAGCTGCCCGCGGGCGGCAGCTGCAGCGGCGCGGACCCGTTGACCAGCGCCAGATACATCATGTGGATCTCGACCAGCACCAGACCCATGAACATCGCGTCGGTGTGCACGTGGTCGACGCTGATGTAGAAGGTGAAGTGGTCCTCGCGCTGGATGATGCCGAAGTGGAAGCAGTCCCACGTCAACGGATCCGGGGTTGCCAGGACGTGCTCACGCCACTGCGCCGGGTTCATCTCGCCGTGGTCCTTGGGGACCAGCTTGATGTCCTTCGGGCTACTCACGGTGTGCCGCAGGATGACGTCGTCTTCGTCGACGTACTCGAACCAGCTGTGGTAGGTGTCGTGACGGCGCACATAGGAGTTGATGACGTGCGTCATCGCGCGGAGGTCGCACTGCCCCTGGATATCCCAGGCGGGAATGTTCAGCCGCGCCATATCGGTGCCGTCGGCGACATGGCTGAGGTATCCCCGAATGTGCTGTGCCTGCTGGAAACTCACCGGCACATCACTGACCGGTGCATCCCGGACCTTGGCGAGAGTCGAGGGCGAGGCATGCCAGGAGACCACGTTCCCCGGCTCACCCATCCAGTCATGGATTGCCCTGATTGCAACCATTCACTCTCCCCGTGCTTCTTGTGTCGTTGGTGCGGACGTAGACCCATCCAGCAGATACATCGATTTCGATTTCAAATTCATTACGACGCGGCTGCCGCCGTCTCGTCCGCGGCCAGTTCGTCGTAGAGCCGCTCCGCGAGCGTCCGCACCGTCGTGATGTCCGTGGACCCGATCCGGATGCCCGTCTCGGTCTCGATCTTGGTGCGTACCTCGAGGATCCCGAGGGAGTCCAGGCCGTACTCGGCCAGCGGCCGGTCGGGATCGACGGAGCGGCGCAGCACCAGGCTGATCTGATCCGAGATCAGCCGACGCAACCGCGCGTGCCATTCCTCGAGCGGTAGCTCGTGCAACTCGGCGAGGAACGCGCTGGTGCCTGCCGGGTTCTTCCCGATGGAGGCGAAGGATTCGGCGAACCGGCTGGTCTGCGCGAACGCGGCCAGCCACGGTGTACCCGCCACCGGGGCGTACCCGGTGTAGGTGCGGTTGTGCCGCAGCAGTGCGTCGAATGCGTAGGCACCGTCGTCGGGAGCGATCGCCATGGCGGCGTCCTCCGCCATCGCCTGGCCCTTGCCGATCTCCGCCCAGGCACCCCAGGCGATGGCACTGGCAGGCAACCCCTGGGCCCGTCGCCACCGGGTGAAGCCGTCGACCCAGCTGTTGGCCGCCGCGTAGGCGCCCTGACCGGGTGAGCCCACCATGGCCGCGGCCGAGGAGAACGAGCAGAACCAGTCGAGCTGCGTGTCGGCGTCGGCACCCTGCAACGCTTCGTGCAGATTCCACGCACCGCGCACCTTCGGTGCCCAGTCCCGGTCGATCAACTCGTCGGTGATGTTGCCCAGCGTGGCGTCCTCGACCACCGCCGCGGCATGCAGAACACCGCGCAGCGGCAACCCCGTCGCCCCCGCAGCCTGCACCAACCGCCGCGCGGTCTCGGGATCGGCGATGTCGCCTCGCGACACCTCGACCTCGGTCCCGCCCCGACGGATGCGCTCGATCACGTCCTCGGCGTCGGCGGTCGGCGCCGAACGGCCGTTGAGCACGATCCTGCCCGCACCGGCGTCGGCCATCTTCTCGGCCAGGAACAATCCGAGACCGCCGAGGCCGCCGGTGATGACGTAGGCGCCGTCGGGCCGGAGCACGGTGGCGTTCTCCGGCGGCACCACCGCGCTGCTGGTGCCGGTGTGCGGCACGTCGAGGACGAGCTTGCCGGTGTGCTCGGCCGCGCCCATCACCCGGATCGCGGTGGCACCCTCGCGTAGCGGGAAGTGCGTGGTCTCCGGCATCGCCAACGTGCCGTCGGCGATCTTGGCGAACACCGTTTGCATCAGCCTGCGGGTGTGACCCGGACTGGTGAGGGTCAACAGCGCGAGGTCGACAGCGTAGAACGCCAGGTTGCGGCGGAACGGGAACAACCCCATCTTGGTATCGCCGTAGATGTCGCGTTTGCCGATCTCGACGAACCGCCCGCCGAAGGTGAGCAGTTCGAGCCCGGCCCGCTGTGCTGCACCCGGCAACGAGTTGAGCACGATGTCCACCCCGTAGCCGTTGGTGTCGCGGCGGATCTCGTCGGCGAACTCGGTGCTACGAGAATCGTAGACATGCTCGATCCCCCAGCTTTTCAACAGATTTCGCTTTTCCGGGGTGCCCGCGGTGGCGTAGATCTCCGCGCCGGCCGCCTTGGCGATGGCCACCGCGGCCTGACCCACGCCGCCGGTGGCGGAATGGATGAGCACCTTGTCCTGGGCCGAGATCCTGGCCAGGTCGTGCAGTCCGTACCACGCGGTGGCATGTGCGCTGGGCACGGCGGCTGCCCGCTCCTCGGGTAGGCCGTCGGGCAGCGTGACAGCCAGGTTGGCGTCACAGGTGACGAACGTCGTCCACGCACCGTTGGCCGAGATGCCGGCGACGCGATCACCCACCTGGTGGTCGGTCACACCCGGGCCCACCGCGGTGACGACGCCGGCGAAGTCGGCGCCGAGTTGCGGCAGCCGACCCTCGAAGCTGGGGTAACGGCCGTAGGCCACCAGCACGTCGGCAAAGTTGAGGTTCGAGGCCTTGACCGACACCTCGATCTGCCCCGGTCCCGGCGCAACCCGGTCGAAGGCCGCCAGCTCCAGCGACTGCAGGTCGCCGGGCACGCGGATCTGCAGCCGGACTCCGTCGGTCTCGTGGTTGACGACGGTCGTCAGGCGCTCGTCGGGCTGCAACGGGCTCAGGTTCAGCCGGGCCACATGCCAGTCACCGTCGCGCCAGGCCGTCTCGTCCTCATCAGACCCGGACAGCAACTGCGTTGCCACCGAAGCGATTTCGGTCGCGGCGTCGAGGTCGATCTGCGTTGCCTGCAGGCCGGGATGCTCCATCCCGATCACCCGCATCAGACCGCGCAATCCGGCCTGATCCAGGTTGGCCTCGTCGTGGGACAGCACTGTCTGCGCGTCCCGGGTCACCACGAACAACCGCGCCGGCTCGCCGGCGATCTCAGGCAACTCGCGGGCCACCCGCACCAGAGCGCGCACGTACTCGGCACCGCGGTCGACCGACACGCTGTCTCGGGCGCCGGCAGCGCCGGCCACCAGCACGACCCCGGTGTGCGGCTCGGCGGTCAGCCGGCCACGCAGCGTCTCGGCAGCCGCGTCGTGGTCGGCGTCGAGGGCCCAGGCCAGGTTCGCGGCCTCGGCGTTGCGCTGGGTCAACTCCTCGACCAGCGAGGCGACCGTGGCTTCGGCGTCGGCCGACAGACCGATCACCAGCCAGCGGCCGGCGTCGACACCTTCGGGCTCGGGCAGTTCCTGCTGACGCCAGTCGACGGTCAGCAGGCGCTCGTTGAGCGTCCGGGCCTGCTGTCCACCGGCGGATACACCGGTGCCCAGGCGCAGCCCGCTCACCGTGAGCAGCACCGCACCGTGCTCGTCGAGTACCTCGATGTCGGCCTCCACCGCGGTGGCGGTGGCGCTGGTCAGGGTGACGTAGCAGTAGTGGGCGTTACGGGTGGAGGCATGAGCGCGCAACCGTCGCACGCCCAGCGGCAGCATCAGTGTCCCGGTGGTGTCGCCGTGCAGATCCGGGTGGGCACCGACCGCCTGGAAGCAGGCGTCCAGCAGCGCGGGGTGAATGCCATACGCGCCCTGTTGGGACCGGATGGAACCCGGCAGCGAAACCTCGGCCAACACAGTGGGATTGGAGGCGGAATCGGTGGAAGCCTCCGCGGTGTTGGCCGCAACGAGCCCGGCGAACGCCGGCCCGTACTGGATGCCGCGCTCGGCATACCAACTGCGCATCTCGGCGCCTTCGAGGCGCTGCGGGTGGGCCGCGACCAGGGCATCGATGTCGTAGGGAGACGGATCGGCCGGTTCGTCATCGGCGTCGCCACCGGCGTGCAGGGTGGCGGACGCCCGGCGGACCTGCTCGCCTTCGGCGTAGGTCTCGACCACCAGATCCACCAGACCGGCGGCCTTGACTTCGGCCACCACAGACACCGGCGTCTGATCTTCGAGCAGCAGCATCTGCTCGAAGGTGACGTCGCGGACTTCCGCGTCGTCGCCCAGCACCGCACGCGCGGCGGCGATCGCCATCTCGCAGTAGGCGGCACCCGGGAGGGCTCCGACATTGTGTACCTGGTGATCACCGAGCCACGGCTGGTTGGTGGTGCCGATATCGGCCTGCCAGACGTGGCGTTCCGGCTCTTCGGGCAGCCGGACGTGAGCACCCAGCAGCGGGTGCACCGCCAGGGTCGCCCCGCCGGCGGCCTGTTCCTGGCTGTCCCGGGTGAGGATCAGCGGCACCTTGTTCCACGTGGGCAGCGGTGCGTCGACCAGGCGCCCGTCAGGGAACTGGGTGGAGAAGTCCACCGCCGCGCCCGCGGCGTGCAGATCGGCCAGGAAGCCACGCAGACCGTTGGGCAGCTCCTGCTCGCGCCGCATCCCGGCGAGCGCCGCCAGGGAGATGTCCAGACCGCGGGCGGTCTGCTCCACGGCGAAGGTCAGCAGCGGATGCGGGGACAGCTCACCGAAGACGCGGAAGCCGTCCTCGAGGGCGGCCTGGACCGCGGCGGAGAACCGGACCGTGTGCCGCAGGTTGTCCGCCCAGTAGTACGCGTCGTAGTCCGCGGGGTCGCGGGGGTCGTAGAGCGTCGCCGAGTAGTACGGCACGGTCGGTTCCATGGGGTCGAGATCGTCGAGTACCTCGGTGAGTTGGTCGAGGATCGGATCGACCTGCGGCGAATGGGAGGCGACGTCGACGGCCACCTCGCGCGCCATCACGCCGCGCTCCTCCCAGTGGTCGACCAGCTCGCGGATCGACTCCTTGGCACCGCCGACCACCGTCGACTGCGGTGAGGAGATCACCGCGAGCACGACATCGCGTACTCCGCGGGCGGCCAGTTCGGAGAGCACCTGCTTGGCAGGCAGCTCCACCGAGGCCATGGCACCCGATCCGGCGATGGTCGCCATCAGCTTCGACCGGCGGCAGATCACCTTGACGCCGTCTTCGAGCGAGAGTGCACCGGCGACGACAGCGGCAGCGGACTCGCCCATGGAGTGTCCGATGACCGCACCCGGGCCGACGCCGTAGGCCTTCATGGTGGCGGCCATGGCCACTTGTACGGCGAACACGGCCGGCTGTACCCGGTCGATCCCGGTCACCTTCTCCTCGGCGGAGAGGGCCTCGGTGATGGAGAACCCGGACTCGCGGGCGATCAGTGGCTCGAGCTCGGCGATGGTGGCGGCGAATACCGGCTCGGTCGCCAGCAGCGCGGTGCCCATGCGGGCCCACTGGGAGCCCTGGCCGGAGAACACCCACACCGGACCGCGTTCATCGGCAGCAACCGCGGCCTGGTACGGGGTATCGCCGTCGGCGACCTCGCGCAGCGCCTTGATCAGCTCTTCGTGGTCGGCGGCGAACACCACGGTGCGCACCGGCCGGTGCGAACGCCGGCGGGCCAGCGTGTAGGCCAGGTCTTCCAGCTCGAGGTCGGTGGCCCGGGCATTGCCGCGGGCGCGTTCGGCGACCCAGTCGGCAAGCCGTCCGGCGGTGCGGCGCAGTTCCTCGGCCGAGGTGGCCGACAGGCAGAACAGCCGAGTCGACGGCGTCACCTCATCGGCCTCGGCGTCGCCGGAGACGACCCGCGGCGAAGTCTCGGTGGGTGCCTGCTCCAGAACAGCGTGCACATTGGTGCCGGACAGGCCGTAGGCCGACACCGCGGCCCGGCGGGGGCTCTGGCCCTCGCCGGGGAACGGGACGGCGGTCTGCGCGACGAAGAGCTCGGTCTTGATCTGCGCCATCTCATCGGGCAGCTGATTGAAGTGCAGGTTCTGCGGAACTACGCCATGCTGCAGCGACAGCAGGGCCTTCATCATGCCGACGGCACCCGAAGCCGACTGCCCGTGGCCGAAGTTCGTCTTGGCGGATCCGAGCGCTACCGGCCCGTCCGTGCCGTAGACCTCAGCAAGGCTCGCGTATTCGATCGGGTCGCCGACCGGCGTCCCCGTGCCGTGCGCCTCGACCATCGTCACGGTGGCGGGGTCGATCCCACCGGCCGCCAGGGCGGCCCGGTAGACCGCGACCTGGGCCGGGCGGGACGGGGTGGCGATGTTGACGGTGTGGCCGTCCTGGTTGCTCGCCGTTCCGCGGATGACGCCGAGGATCCGGTCGCCGTCACGGTGGGCATCGTCGAGCCGTTTGAGCAGGAACATCACGCTGGCCTCGCCGGAGACGAAGCCGTCGGCGTCGACGTCGAAGGCGTGGCACTTGCCGGTGGGCGACAGCATGCCCTGCGCAGAGCCTGAGGCCATCTTGCGCGGCTCCAGCATGATCGAGACGCCACCGGCCAGGCCGAGGTCACTGTCGCCGTCGTGCAGACTGCGGCAGGCCAGGTGAATCGCCAGCAGGCTCGACGAGCACGCGGAGTCCACGGTGTACGCCGGTCCGTGCACGCCGAGGTGATAGGCGATACGGCCCGAGGCCAGGCTGAAATTGTTGCCGGTGAATCCGTACGGCCCCTCAACCGCATGAGCATCGGCAGCCAGCAGTTGGTAGTCGCCGTGGGTCATTCCGACGAAGACGCCGGCCAGCGATTCGGAAATGGTCGCCGGGTCGATGCCGGCATGCTCGACCGCTTCCCACGCCGTTTCCATGAGCAGGCGGTGCTGCGGATCGATCGCGGTGGCCTCACGCTCGCTGATCCCGAAGAAGTCGGCGTCGAAGCCCGCGACATCGTCGAGGAATGCGCCCCACTTCGACACCGACCGGCCGGGGACGCCGGGTTCGGGGTCGTAGTACTCCTCGGCATCCCAGCGCTCGATGGGGACCTCGGTGACATGGTCGTCGCCCCGCATCAACGCCTCCCAGAAGCGTTGCGGCGAATCGATCCCGCCCGGCAGCCGGCATGCCATACCGATGACGGCCACGGGAGTGACTGATGCCTGTCTCACCTATTCCAACCTCTTCCGCGCTGTATCCGGAAGTGCGACCGATTGCCGGAACAGTGTGGTGGTCCCCCGATTCCCACATGTCCGGACGTTATCGGTCGGTCCTCCCCTGAGCTCTTGCTGAGTGTTTCCTGAGTTTCGGGTGTGTGAGCCGGTAGCTTAGCGGCTCCCGGTGACGCCTGTGCAAATTATCGAGCAAAGCCACGTTGCAGCTCGACGATCCAAGTTCCGCGGCCGGAACATTACACGAGCAGAGTGTCGTTTGCTGAATCAAAGTTGAATATAGATTCACCTGCGGCGATTGATTCTATTAACGGACCCGTTATATTGTTTGTCAGCACATATTCAAATCAATATTTCGCTGCGTCAATTTCTAGCAAACTCCGAAGCGTCTCTCAGGTTCGTTGATGTCGCCGCCACCGGACCAGCACGGCTAACCGCGAAGAGCGGCCCGGGGCTCGATATACACCCATTGCCGCAGGAGAACTGCATTCGGATGGGAATCGGAGCGACCACCGTTAGTTACTGGCTAGTAAGTGACAGGCGCGTGCAACCCACAACCGACTCACAGTTTGGCGCTTTCGGCAACAGGACGGACCATAACGGGGGTGGAACCCCCCAGTGCAGCTGGCAAACACTCCCCACCCTCCCGGCAAACTCAGGCAATTCTCAGTGTAGACGCCGATGAACGCCGGCATTCCGTTGTCTACCAGCGACTTTGGGTGACAACACGCGTTGCCACACAGGGCGGGCGGCTACCCGCCCCGCGATCCGCAAAAATAGCTCCCCCACCGGCGGCTGCACCCGGTTCCGGGGCGGTTGAGGTGGAAACGCGAGCTAACCCGCGACGGACTCGGATCCGGCGGGGAACGTCGCCCCGAATCCTGAGATCGAGCGGTACCCCCGGGACCGCGCCGCAGCGGCACCGCGCCGGATCAGCGCCGCGGTCGCCACGAATCCCGCCTGGTCAGCCGCCAGGAAAGGGGTGAGCAGCCGGTTGTGCACGAAACTGAACGCCAGTCCGGTGTCGGGCACGGCCCAGCCCAGCGATCCACCGAGCCCGACATGACCGAATCCGGGCAATATCCCAGGTAACGGCAGTGCGTGATACCCCAGGTGGAATGCCAGCGGCATGAAGATGCTGCGGTCGGGTGCGAGGCTGCGACGCCCGACCAGCGCCGCGCACAGATCACTGGACAACAGCCGCGTCCCCTCCACCTCACCGCCATTGGCGAGCGCCCCGTACATCTTGGCCAAGGCTCTGGCCGTCGCCACCCCATTGGCCGACGGGATCTCCGCGTCCAACAGTGGGGTTTCGCCCTGCACCATCGACTTCATGCCGGGGAAATACGTCGCGCCGAAGATTGCCGATCGCTGGACCGCAGCCAGCCGCGGCGCCACGGCGTTGAACACCGGGTTCTGGATATTGAGCTGCGGACCGATGATCTGCGCATTGCGGGTCCGGGCCCCAGGTGCCGGGCGGCCCAGGTGTAACCCGTCGGTGTCCAGCGGGGCGGCGACCTCCTGGCGGATCAGGGCGCGCATGCCCAGGCCAGTCACCGACCGGGCCAGACCAGAGAGCAGCCAGCCGTACGTCAACGCATGATAGGCCGGTTTTCCCCGCAGCGATGAGGCCGGCGCCGCCGCGATCACCTCTTCCATTTTCAGATGATCGAGCAGGTCAGCGCTGGTGAGACCGTTGAGCTGCGACAGCCCGGCGCGGTGGGCCATCATCTCCCGGACCGTGATGTCGGCCTTGCCTCCTGCGCCGAACTCCGGCCAGTACTCAGCAACGGGTGCGTCGTAGTCGATCAAACCGCGGTCGACCAAACGGTGGATCACCGTCGAGGCCACCCCCTTGGTGGCCGAGAACACCATCGCCCCGGTGTCGGCGGTCCACGGCACCCGGCCACGCCGGTCAGCCCAGCCCGTCCAGACATCGACCACCGGCTCACCATGCAGGTAGACCGACAGTGCACCGCCGCCGAAACGGCGGCTGGGGAACAGGCTCGCGAAACTACGCACCGCGCAGGCGAAGTGAGGATCGGCCGCGCCGTGTACGCCTTTCGGGAGCGCCGCGCTGCGCTCCCGAACAGTTGCTTGGGTCACACTGTTGAATTTACCTACTGCAGGTCACCACGGGGTATGCAGGTTACCGGTCTGTTATCCAGCTGGTGCTCAGCGATCGGTCGCCGCGTCGAGGATCTCCTGCGCAGCCAGCGCCGGCGTCAGTTCCCCGTCACGGACCCGGCGCTCGATATCGGCCTTCATCGTCCGCACCGCAGGGTGCGACAACACCCGGTCGAGCACGGTGTCCCGCACCAGCGACCAGGTCCAGTCCACCTGCTGAGCACGTCTGCGGGCAGTGAATTCGCCGGCCTCGGTCAGCACCTGCCGGTGTTTCTCCACCGTCTCCCACAGCTCAGTGAGGCCGGTCCCCTCGAGTGCACTCATCGTCAATACCGGCGGCAACCACAGCGCGCCCCGGGGATGGATCAGCCGGATCGCCCCGGCGAGCTCACGTGCGGCTTTCTTGGCCTCGAGGGCATGCGCGCCGTCGGCCTTGTTGACCACGACGATGTCGGCGAGTTCGAGGACACCCTTCTTGATGCCCTGCAACTGGTCGCCCGTACGCGCCAACGTCAGAAACACGAAGGTGTCGACCATATTGGCGACGGTGACCTCCGACTGTCCCACCCCCACCGTCTCCACCAGGATGATGTCGAAGCCCGCGGCTTCGAGCAGCACCATCGTCTCGCGCGTCGCCTTCGCCACCCCGCCGAGAGTTCCCGATGTCGGCGACGGGCGGATATAGGCCTCGGGGTGTGCGGCCAGCCGCGACATCCTGGTCTTGTCCCCCAGGATCGAACCACCGGTGCGAGTCGAGGACGGGTCCACCGCCAGGACTGCCACCCGGTGCCCCTGCTCGATCAGGTGCATTCCCAGAGCCTCGATGGACGTCGACTTCCCGACGCCGGGCACCCCGGTGATACCGACGTGCATCGCAGATCCCGCATCGGGCATCAGCTCGAGCAGCAGCTCCTGCGCCTTGCGCCGATGATCGGCGCGTGTCGACTCGACCAGGGTGATCGACCGGGCCAGCGCCGAGCGGTCACCGCCGCGCAACGCTTCGGCGAGTTCGCCGACGGTGGAATTGACGGAGACGGTCATCTAGCTCAGGTCGTAACCGAGCCGCTCGGCGAGCTTGTGCAGCAGGCCGATCGCGGCATCGGCGATCACGGTGCCGGGCGGGAAGATGGCCGTGGCACCCGCTTCGTAGAGTTCGGAGAAATCGCCCGGCGGGATGACACCTCCCACCACCACCATGATGTCGGGCCTGCCGGCCTCGGCCAGCGCGTCGCGCAGCGCCGGCACCAGCGTCAGGTGCCCGGCTGCCAGTGAAGACACCCCCACGACGTGCACGTCATTGTCGGCGGCCTGGCGGGCGACCTCGTCCGGGGTGGAGAACAGTGAGCCCACGTCCACGTCGAATCCGATGTCGGCGAACGCGGTCGCGATCACCTTCTGCCCGCGGTCATGGCCGTCCTGACCCATCTTCGCGATCAGGATGCGGGGCCGCCGACCGTCGGCCTCGGCGAACTTCTCGACGAGCTCAGTTGCGGTAGTGATATTGGTGGCCTTCCCGGCTGCGTCGCGGTAGACGCCGGAGATCGTGCGGATCTCGGCGACGTGGCGGCCGTAGACCTTCTCCAGCGCGTCGGAGATCTCCCCCACCGTCGCCTTGGCACGTGCGGCGTTGATGGCCAGGGCCAGCAGGTTGTTGCCCAGCCCGTCCTCCCCTGCCGGCCCGTGTACGCCTGCGGCCCTTGTCAATTCGGCCAACGCGGCCTGAGTCGCCGACTCGTCGCGGTCCGCCCGCAGCTGCTCCAGTTTGGCCAGTTGCTCGGCCCGGACCCGGCTGTTCTCGACCTTGAGGACCTCGATCTCCTGGTCCTCGGCAACCTGGTACTTGTTGACCCCGATCACGGTCTGGGCGCCGGAGTCGATGCGCGCCTGGGTACGTGCGGCGGCCTCTTCGATGCGCAGTTTGGGAATGCCGTCGCTGATCGCCTGGGCCATCCCGCCGTGGGCGACGACCTCGCCGATGTGCATCCGGGCGGCGGTGGCCAGCTGGTGGGTCAGCCATTCGACGTAGTACGAACCGCCCCACGGGTCGATGGGCCGGGTGGTGCCCGACTCCTGCTGCAACACCAACTGGGTGTTGCGGGCGATGCGGGCCGAGAAATCGGTGGGCAACGCCAGCGCCTCGTCCAGGGCGTTGGTGTGCAGGGACTGGGTGTGGCCCTGCGTGGCGGCCATCGCTTCGATACAGGTGCGCGCGACGTTGTTGAAGGCGTCCTGCGCGGTCAGTGACCAGCCCGAGGTCTGCGAATGGGTGCGCAGTGACAAAGATTTCGCATTCTTGGCGTCGAATTCCGCGACCAACTCGCTCCACAGCAGTCGCCCCGCCCGCAGCTTGGCGACCTCCATGAAGAAGTTCATCCCGATGCCCCAGAAAAACGACAGCCGCGGTGCGAACTTGTCGATGTCCAGACCCGCGTCCAGGCCGGCCTTGAGGTACTCCACCCCGTCGGCCAAGGTGTAGGCCAACTCCAGATCGGCGGTAGCCCCGGCTTCCTGGATGTGGTAGCCGGAGATCGAGATGCTGTTGAACTTCGGCATTTTGGTGCTGGTGTAGCCGAAGATGTCGGAGATGATCCGCATCGACGGCTTCGGCGGATAGATGTAGGTGTTGCGGACCATGAACTCTTTGAGGATGTCGTTCTGGATGGTCCCGGCCAGTTTCTCCGGCGGTACCCCCTGCTCCTCTGCGGCCACCACGTACAGCGCCAGAATTGGCAGCACCGCGCCGTTCATCGTCATCGACACCGACACCGCGGACAGGTCGATACCGTCGAACAGTTGCCGCATGTCCAAGATGGAATCGATGGCCACACCGGCCATCCCGACGTCACCGGCCACCCGGGGATGGTCGGAGTCGTAGCCGCGGTGGGTGGCCAGATCGAACGCCACCGACAGGCCCTTCTGCCCCGCCGCGAGGTTGCGCCGGTAGAACGCGTTGGATTCCGCCGCGGTGGAAAAACCCGCGTACTGCCGGATCGTCCAGGGCTGGTTGACATACATCGTGGGGTACGGCCCACGGATGAACGGTGGCTCACCGGGGAAGCTGTCCAGCGGATAACCCTGCGCGGCAACCTCGTCGCGGTCGGCGGCGACGTACACCGGCTTCACGTCGATGCCTTCGGGTGTGACCCAGGTGAGCTGGTCAGTGGTGTAACCGTTCGCGGCGGCGGCGGTCGCCACCAGATCGTCCACGCCGGCCTGGGTGGCCGGCGCCGCCGACCCGTCCCCACGGCGCGGTACGTCGGCGAAACTAGCGATCCAGGAATTATTCGTGGTGCTAGTCATCGTCATGCCCCCAATCGGGTGAGAAGTGCCGAAAGAGCCTGAACCGCATCAATTTTGGCGGTCAGATATTCGTCAGGACGATGGCCGGCCGCACCCACCGCCTTCTCCGGTCCGGCCAGGCAGACGTGTTCGACCATCGCCGCATGCGCGGCCTCGACCACCTCGGACACGTCGGTGCCGTAGCGGGCGTCGGTACCACAGATCACGGCGACCGTCGGTGAACCCGCATCGGCGACGGCCCGGGCCACCCCGGCGGCGTCGACGGTGCCCGGGTTGATCGTCTCGATCCCCCCGGAGGCCAGCAGGTTGGCCGCGAACGTGCTGCGGATGTTGTGCTCGGCCAGCGGGCCCAGCGGCAGCAACAGTGCCCGTGGGCGCCGGCCGTGGGTGTCGAGGTAGGCATCGGAGCGGTTACGCAGCTCTTCGAATGCGGCGGCGTAGCGATTGACGCCGGCCACCGAACTGTCCTGTGGGTCCGAGGTCAATGGCGCCTCACCGAGGTTGGGGAACTCGTTGATCCCCGTCAGCGGTGTCCGTCTGTGGGCGATGTCGTCGAGACGGCGGTCGGCGACCGCGCGGATCTGCTCGACCAGGTACTCCTTGGCCGCGGTGAAGCCGCCACGGGCTTCGATGCCCTGGAAGTGAGCCCAGGCCGCATCGGCGAGTTCTTCGGTGAGGTCTTCGACGAACCACGAGCCCGCGGCCGGATCGAGCACCCGGCCGAGGTGGGATTCCTCCAGCAACAACAGTTGGGTGTTGCGTGCGATCCGGCGCGCGAAACTCGGTGCCGCACCGGCTGCCCCGCCGGGGATGGCCACGTCGAACGGATACACCAGCACGGTGTCAGCCCCACCGACACCGGCGCCGAAGGCCGCCAGTGTGCACCGCAGCATGTTCACCCAGGGATCGCGCTGCGTCATCATCGCCAACGACGTGGCCGCATGCACGGTGGCCGCACCGGCCTCCGGGGCCCCGGCCACCTCGGCGACCCGGGCCCACAGCTGGCGGGCCACCCGGAACTTGGCGATCGTCATGAACTGGTCGTCGTCGGCGGCGAGGCGGAAACTGATCTGCCGCAGCGCATCCGCCACCGACAAGCCGCCATCGGTGAGAGCGCGGGCGTATTCGACGGCGGCCGCGATCGATCCGGCCAGCTCCCACGCGGCGTTGGCACCCAGGCCGTGCAGGGCCGGGCCGTCGACGGTGAGGGCCCGCACGCCCCCGCGATAGTCGGCCAAGGCAGCCGCCTGGGTCACCACATCGGTCAGTGCCGGGGCGGGGCGATCGATCAGTGCTGCCGTCAACGGGTCAGCACCCAGGTCGATCGACAGTGCCGGACGCTTGTCCTCGGGCAGTGCGGCCACCACCGAGACCACCGACTGCGCGACCGCGGCGAAGTCAGCGCCGGCGTCGACGATGACGGGGACCAGTTCCAGGAACACGCCTTCGAGCAGTCGGTCGACCTCATCGGCCGGGACGCCACCGGCACCGACGTTGAGGTGCAGGCCGCTCACTCCGTCAGCCAGCCCGGCCAGCACCGCGGCGTTGCCGTCGACGGCCGCCTGCCCGGGCTGCGGGAAAGATTCGACCACCTTCCACCCGGCGAGCACGTCGCGGGTGGCGTCGCCGCCGCGGGTGTACGGCCAGCGACCCGGCAGCGCGGGTTCGGGTCGGGCATCCAGCGCCGTGTAGAGCGGGCGCACCGGGAAGCCCTCATAGGTGTCGGAGTCGAGCAGTCGCTCCGGCTCCGCGGGCAGGTCGCTGACCTCGCGACGGGTACTCTTGGCCAGCACCGTTGCCACGGCACTGCGCCACCGCGCGCGGGCTTCCACCAGTTCGGCGGAATCTGCGGGTACGACTGGGGCCTCTGGGGACACCGGCAGCTCCTGATGTTCGCGACCACGTTGGCGTCTCATGGTGGCCCGCCACTCGAGCATCAGGCTAAATGATGGGAATCACGCCCGGAGAGCCGCCTGTCCGACCAGGTCTACCCGGGGGCGACGGAACTCACGCCGCGGGGGCGCCGCCGTTCACCTACAGCCCGTAGGCTTGTTTGCCGTGGCCAAGCCCAGTCTCCGCACGTTGCACAGGGTGCGCTCCGCGGTCGTCGCGACCGTCCGCGAGATCCCGCGGCGACGGTTGGTGACCACCGCGATTGTCAGTGTGATTCTCGTCGCACTGGCGCTGCTGGTTCCGTTCCCCAACGCCCTTCAACTTCGCGACTGGGCGACGTCGGTGGGCCCGTGGTTCCCGCTGGCCTTCTTCCTCGCGCATGTGGTGCTCACCGTCGTGCCCTTCCCCCGGACGGCGTTCACCCTGGCAGCCGGGCTGTTGTTCGGCCCGCTGCTCGGCATCACCCTCGCCGTCACGGCCAGCACGCTCAGTGCGTTGTTCGCGGTGCTGCTGGTGCGGGCGGCCGGCTGGCAGCTCAGCAGGCTGGTGCGCCACCCGGGCATCCAGGCCCTGGACACCAGGCTGCGCCGCCGCGGCTGGCCGGCGATCGTGTCGCTGCGGATGATTCCGGCGGTGCCGTTCTCTGTGCTCAACTACGCCGCCGGGGCCTCAGCGGTGCGACTGCTCCCTTACACGCTGGCCACGCTGGTGGGCTTGCTGCCGGGCACGGTGGCAGTGGTGGTGCTCGGCGACGCACTCACCGGCAACGTCAATCCGATGTTGGTCCTGGTGTCGGTGTGCACGGCCGGCCTCGGGGTGGCCGGGCTGGTCTACGAGACCCGCCATCACCGCCGGCACAACCGGACCACCCAGACGCCGACCGATACCCCGACGACGCCTGCGGTCACCGGCTGAGCTGCCCGACCGTCAGGTTGCCGGGTGCCCGGCCTGATTTTCGTCCAATTGCTGCGACAGCGGTGCGGACTGCCGTGGTGCGTCGATGGCCAGGCCGGCACCCGGGTCGCGAGCATCGGCCTCCGCCTTGGCGACGGCCTCGACGATGCCCGGGTCGGTCGCGGTGGAGAACCATTCGGCGACCTCCTCGGAATCGTCCTCGGGCTTGGGCAGGTCGGTGTCGACCGGCGACGGGGTGTACCGGAACACGCCGTCCTCGCCCGGGGCACCGAGAAGTTTGGTGAAGCCCTGTAGCGCCGAGCCGAAATCGCTCGGCACGACCCAGACCTTGTTGGCCTCACCTTGGGCCATCAACGGCAGCGTCTGCAGGTACTGGTAGGCCAGCAGTTCCGGCGTGGGCCTGCCCGCCTTGATGGCAGCGAATGTCTTCTCGATGGCCTTGGCCGAGCCCTGAGCGTTCAGATACGCCGCGGCACGTTCACCACGGGCACGCAGGATCTGAGATTGCCGATCGGCCTCGGCGGCGAGGATGGCGGCCTGCTTGGCACCCTCGGCGGCCAGGATCTGCGACTGCTTCTGACCCTCGGCCTGGGTGATCGACGACTGCCGGACACCCTCGGCGGTGAGGATCATCGCCCTCTTCTCGCGGTCGGCCTTCATCTGCTTCTCCATCGACTCCTGCACCGACGGCGGCGGATCGATCGAGCGCAGTTCGACGCGCGCCACCCGCAGTCCCCACTTGTTGGTGGCCTCATCGAGAACACCCCGGAGCTGGCCGTTGATGGAATCGCGGGAGGTCAGCGTCTGCTCCAGTGTCATGCCGCCGACCACGTTGCGCAGGGTGGTGGTGGTGAGCTGCTCGACACCGACGATGTAGTTGCTGATCGCGTACACCGCTGCCTGCGGGTTGGTGACCTGGAAGTACACCACGGTGTCGATGTGCAGCGTCAGGTTGTCCTCGGTGATCACCGGCTGCGGCGGGAACGACACGACGCGTTCACGCAGGTCGACCTTCGCCCGCACCCGGTCGACGAACGGCACCAGCAGCGTCAGCTGTCCGCTGACGGTGCGGCTGTAACGGCCCAGGCGCTCGATCACCGCCGCTTCCGCCTGCGGTACCAGCGTGACGGATTTGGCCACGATGATGATCGCGAGGATGACCAGGACAGCGAGCAATACCAGGCCGGCGATAGCACCGTCCATAGCGGGATCTCCTTTGATTCAGTCGTTCTTCCAGACCACTGCGGTGGCGCCGTCGATGTGCATGACGGTCACATGGTCGCCGGGCTCGTACACATCGTGGTCGTTCAGCGGGCGGGCCGTCCAGACTTCGCCTTGCAGCTTCACCTGGCCTTCGTGCTCGCTCACCCGGTCGAGCACCAGGGCCTGCTTGCCCTCCAGCGCCTCGATCCCGGACTCCAGCGGCGCCGACGACGTGAACCGTCTGCGCAATGCGGGCCGCACCAGCGCCACCAGGAGCACCGACACCACCAGGAACACCACGCCGTCGGCCCAGATCGGCCAATCGAAAACTGCCGCGGTACCGGCGGCGGCCAGCGCCCCGCCGCCGAGCATCAGCAGAAACAGGTCCCCGGTCAACGCTTCGGCACCGGCGAGCCCCAGAGCGACAATGAGCCAGATCAGGGCCGCGGGCATGCCGCCAGGATATCCCCTCCGTCAGGTCCGGTTGCGGCGGCCGCGCCCGCACCGAGCTACTAGACTTTGAGCATCATGTGGTGCTCGAGTGCTTCCCTGTCTGTATGGGCCAATGCCTGGCTCGCTGGTAAAGCTGCGCCCGACGACGTTCTCGATGCGCTGTCCCAGTGGGCGCCAACACATTCCGTGACCGCGTATGACGCGGCGGCGGCAACCACCACGGGCCTGCCGTGGCCTGATGTCAACGATGCGGGTGCGGTCTCGCTGCTGCAGACGCTGCGTACCGCCGCCGGCATCCGCTCGGTGCCACAGCCGTCGCTGAGCCTGGCTCTGCCGGTTCCCGGCGACGTGCGCGGCCTGCCTGCGGGCACGACGTTCCAGCGTGACGCCCTGGAGGCCGGCGAGGCTCTGATCGTCACCTCCGAGCGCGGCACACCGGTGGGCCTGGTGCCCGACTTCGAGTACGACGACGCTGAGGACAGCTTCGGCTTCAACCTCAACGACGACGATCTCGAGGACGCCCCCGAGCTGCGACGGCTGGCCTGGACCGTGTACTCGCTACCGGCCCCGCCCGTTGCGCACTACATCGATCTGGGTGAGGCCGAATACGAACTGCGCTCGGCGGTGCGCGCCGCTGCCGATGCGTTGTCGGCGCTGCGGGCCGGCGGCGCCGGTGTCGACATCGACGATCCGCGCGGCATGGTGGAGCAGGTCCTGGAATCCGGGCGTCGCCACAGCGCACCCGACCACGCGCCGACCCGGGCGTTACGGGTGCTCGACAATGCCGCACACGTGGACGCCATCATCACCGTCAGCGCTGGGTTGATGCCGATCTCGACGCAGTCCTCGTCTGAGGTGCAGATCGCCAGCGATGCGCTGCGCCCGCTGGAGCAGGTGGTGCGTTCGGCGCGACTGGCCGCCGTCAGCGCGATTCTGCATTCGGCCTGGGAGCACTGACCGGCTCGCATGCGGTCGTGCAGAAGGCCCCGTTGACACTGCAGCCGTAACCCGGGACCGGGTCCGGACCGGCAACTCTGGCCGGGTCGCGGCCCAGCCGCAGTTCGTCGATCAGCTCCACGATGAGCTTCGCGAAGCGCGGCTGTGCATTGGGCGTCGTCGCCCGCGCCAGCGCAACTCCGGCCGCGTCGGCCTGTTCTCTGAGTTCGTTGTCCAGATCCCACACCACTTCGATGTGGTCGGCGACGAAACCGATCGGACAGACGATCACCGCCTCGGTGCCGCGCTCGGTGAGCACTTCGAGATGATCGCCGACGTCGGGTTCCAGCCACGGCACCTGCGGCGGGCCGGAGCGCGACTGCCACACCAGGTCGTAATCGGGGTAACCGGCGGCGGCCGCGACCAACCGCGAGGCGTACCCGACTTGGCGCTCGTAGAGATCCGGGCCGCACCGTGAGGCCGCCCGCAGCGGGATCGAATGCGCGGTGAAGACCAGCCGCGCCTTTTCCCGCAGCGGCGCGGGCAAGTTGCCCGCCGCCTCGGCGATCGAGTCGGCGAACATCTCCACGAACAGCGGATGGTCGAAGTACTGGCGCAGCTTGACCAGCTCCGGGGCGGACTCCCCCGCGGCGGCGCGGGCCCTGCGGATGTCCTCCTGATACTGCGCACACCCGGAGTACCCGCCCCACGCCGACGTGGCGAACACCGCTGCCCGCCGGATCCCGTTGTCCCGCATCAGCGCAACGGTGTCCTCGGCATACGGTTCCCAGTTGCGGTTACCGAAGTACACGGGCAGCTCCGTGAGGGAACGGAGCTGCTCGATCAGTGCCCGGTTGATGCCGTTGATCGGCGAGACGCCCCCGAAATGCAGGTAGTGCTCGGCGACGGCATCGAGGCGCTCCGGGGGGATGCCCCGGCCGCGGGTGACGTTCTCCAGGAACGGCCGCACCTGCTCAGGTCCTTCGGGGCCTCCGAAGGACAACAGCAGGACGGCGTCGAAATCCATGTCAGTCCATGTCCGTCAGAGCAACTGGGTGCTGGCGCCGCCGTCGGCGTAGATGACCGTGCCGGTGGTGGCGGGCAGCCAGTCCGACATCAGGGCGCAGACCGTCTTCGCCACCGGCGTCGGGTCTTTCATGTTCCAGCCCAACGGGGCGCGCTGATCCCAGCCCTCTTCGAGCAGCTGCATCTGGGCACCGGCCTCGTCACCGAGCGCACCACCGACGATGGCGCTCATCGCCAACGTCCGGATCGGTCCTGCCGCAACGAGATTGGACCGCACGCCAACCTTGCCTGCCTCCCGTGCGACGAAGCGGTTGACCGACTCCAGGGCGCTCTTGGCGACCGTCATCCAGTTGTAGGCCGGCATCGCCCGGGTCGGGTCGAAATCCATGCCGACGATGCCGCCACCGGCGTTCATGATCGGCAGCACCGCCTTGGCCAGTGAGGCGTACGAGTAGGCCGAGATGTGGATCCCCTTGGCGACATCCTCGTAGGGGGCGTCGAAGAACGGATTGATACCCATTCCGGTCTGCGGCATGAAGCCGATCGAGTGCACCACCCCGTCGAGCTTGTTACCGGCCCCGATGACCTCGGTGACCCGGTCGGCGAGCGTGGCGAGATGCTCTTCGTTCTGCACGTCGAGCTCCAACAGCGGCGCCGGATTCGGCAGCCGGTCGGCGATGCGCCGGACCAGTTTCATCCGGTCGAATCCGGTGAGCACCAGTTCCGCACCCGCCTCCTGGGCGACCTTGGCGATGTGGAACGCGATGGAAGCGTCGGTGATGATCCCCGTGACGAGGATGCGCTTGCCTTCGAGAAAGCCTGTCATGACTGTGTTCTCCTCTAGCCTGTGTGTTCTTAGTGGCCCATGCCCATACCGCCATCAACCGGTATCACCGCACCGGAGATGTAGCTGGCATCCTCGGACGCCAGGAAGCTGACCACTCCGGCGACTTCCTCGGCGGTGCCGACCCGCTTCGCCGGGATGAACTCCAGCGCCCCCTGTTGGATCCGCTCGTCCAACGCGCGCGTCATCTCGGTGTCGATGTAACCCGGTGCCACCACATTGGCGGTGACGCCGGCCTTGGACAGTTCCCGGGAGATCGAGCGGGCCATGCCGATCAGGCCGGCCTTGGAGGCGGCGTAGTTGGCCTGGTTGCCGATGCCCCAGGTGCCGGAGACCGAGCCCACGAAGATCATCCGGCCGAATCGCTTGCGCTGCATACTGCGTGAGGCCCGCTGCGCCGCCCGGAACGCCCCGGTCAGGTTGGCGTCGATGACCTTCTCGAACCGCTCCTCGGTCATCCGCATCAGGAATGCGTCGGCGGAGATGCCGGCGTTGGACACCAGCACCTCAACCGGGCCCTGGTGCTCTTCGACCTCGGTGAAGGCCCGATCGACGGCATCGTTGTCGGTGACGTCACACTCCACGCCGAACAGCCCGTCGGGTGCGCCGGATCCGCGGTGGGTGACGGCCACCTTGTGTCCGTCGGCGGCCAGTCGCTGCGCGATCGCCAGGCCGATGCCGCGATTACCTCCGGTGACCAGTACGGATCGGGCGATGAACGGCGGTCGGCCGCCGCCGTTCTCGGCTACCGGGTCAGCTATGGCGTTGCTTGGAGGGGCGTCGGTCATATGCGTCAACCTATCGTTTCCCCGCGAGCAGACACAAAATCGTGCGCGCGGGGGTGTTTTCGGGCGAGTTTGCGTCTGCTCGCGGAGGGTGGGTGACTCGCGGAGGGTGGCCGGAGGGTGGGGGTGGCCTAGCCCGGCAGGCGGCGGTTGATCAGGAGCGAGGCCAGTGCCGCGGCCGCCAGTGCCAGTGCCCCCAGCCGCAGCCACCCCACGCTGGCGTCGCCCTTGATGGTCTCGTAGCCGATCTGCTCCTGTAGCGAGGTGAACACCTCCTTGAGCTGCTCCAGGCTCGACGCCGTGTACGCGCTGCCGCCGGAGAGGTCGGCGATCTTCTTGAGCATCTCGTCGTCAACCGGCACCGGTTGGCGCTGATCGTTGATCTCGACGTAGCCGTACGGGGTACCGAAGGACACCGTGGAGATCGGCACCCCCTGATCCTTGGCGGTACGCGCCGCGGTGTAGGCGCCCTTGGGGTTGTCCGGGTTCGACGGGACGGTCTCCTTTCCGTCGGACATCAGCACCACCCGCGCCGGCGGCGGCTCATCCCCGCCGCCGATGACAGCGCCGACCGTGGCGATGGACTGCAGAGCGGTGAAGATGCCCTCACCGGTAGCGGTGCGGTCGGCCAGCTGCAGCTTGTCGATCGCGTTCTTGGTGGCCTCGCGGTTGGTGGTCGGAGACGTGAGCACGGTCGCGGTGCCGGCGTAGGCGATCAGGCCGAGGTTGATACCGGGTGTCAGCTGGTCGGCGAACTGCTTGGCGGCTTCCTGCGCGGCGGCCAGTCGGCTCGGTGCGACGTCGGTGGCCCGCATGGACTGCGACACGTCGATCACCAGCATCACCACCGCGCGGTTACGCGGGATGCGCACATCGTGGGTGGGCCCGGCCATCGCGATGGTCAGCAGCGTCAACGACGCGATCAACAGAATCGCCGGCACATGGCGCCAACGGGTGGGCCGCTTCGGCGCGACCGTCTCCAGCAGCTCCATGTTGGCGAAGCGCAGCACCCGGCTCTGCCTGGCCCGCTGGACCACCACGTAGAGCGCGATCAACCCCAGGATCGCCAGGAAGAACAGGAAGAACCAGGGATGTTCGAAGCCGGACAGCGACATCGGCCCGAGCAGCGGCAACGTCATAGGACTTCAGTCATTTCTATTTTCGCCGTCATTCTTGTCGTGTGTGGTGGCAGATCCGCCGTTACAGCCCGGCCAGGGCGCCACGCCGCCGGGAGGCGACGAAGCGCACGATGTCGGCGATCCAGTCCCGGTCGGTGCGCAGGGTGAGCAGCGGCGCTCCGCAGCGACGCATGGTGCGTGCCACTTCGGCGCGGTGAGCGGTGGCAGCCTGGGCGAAGTCGTCGCGCAGCTGGGCGTCGATGGTGAATTCGCGGGTGACACCGGATTCGGTGTCCTGCAGGATCACGTCACCGACGTCGGGTAGCTCGACATCGCGGGGGTCGAGGACCTCGACACCGAGGACTTCGTGGCGGGCGGCGATGGCGCGCAGCGGGCGCATCCAGTTCACGGGTCCCAGGAAATCGCTGATCACGACCGCCATCCCCCGGCGACGTTCGGGCCGGCGCAGCGCATCGATGGCCGCCGCCAGATCCCCGCGCACTCCTTGGGGTGCCCGCGGGGCGGTGGCGATGGTTCGCAGCATGCTCTGTTCGTGGGCACGGCCCGAAAGTGCGGGCACCCGGATGATGCTGTCACCGTTGGCGATGATCGCGCCGGTTCGGTTGCCACCCCCGCTGTTGAGATAGGTGATCGCCGCGGCGGCCGCGACCGCCAGATCCCGTTTCTCGCACCCGGTGGTACCGAAATCCAGGCTGGCCGACATGTCGACCACCAGCCAGGTCTCCAGCTCCCGGTCGGCGATCATCTGCCGCACGTGCGGCACCTGGGTGCGGGCGGTCACCGACCAGTCCATCCGGCGGACGTCGTCGCCCGGTTGGTACATCCGCGAGTCACCCGGCTCGGAACCCGGCCCCGGGATCAGGCCCAGATGGTCGCCGTGCAGGACGCCGTCGAGCTTGCGCTTGACGGTCAGCTCGAGCGTGCGCAGCGCCGCCGCGAGTTTCGGGTCGCCGATCTCACCGCGCGCGAATGACGGCGGATGGGCCGGGTTCGCCTGGCTCACCGACCGCCAGCCGCCACTTGCGCCTGAGCGGGCATCACCGGGGGCACCGTATGCCCTTGTTGCGGAACGGCATTCACCTGGGGAAGCGCGACGGTCTGCAGAATCCGGTTGATCACCGTCTCGGCGGAGATCTCGTCGGCCAGCGCGTCATAGGTGAGCACCAGACGGTGCCGCAGGACATCGGGGATGACCTCGATGACGTCCTGCGGGATCACGTAATCGCGGCCGCGGACCAGCGCCAGGGCGCGGGCGGCGGCGATGATGCCCAGGGAGGCACGCGGCGAGGCGCCGAAGGCGATCCAGGACTTGACGTCGGCGAGCCCGAACTGCTCAGGGTGGCGGGTCGCGGTGATGACCCGGACCACGTAGTCGACCAGCGCGTGGTGGACGAAGTTGTTGGCCGCCAGGTCCTGCAGGCGCAGGAGGTCGCCGGGGTTGAGGATGCCCTTCGGCGTGGGCGGGGTGACGCCCATCCGGTAGATGATCTCGCGCTCCTCCTCCGGAGTGGGGTAGTCGACGTTGATCTTGAACAGGAAGCGGTCGCGCTGCGCTTCGGGCAGCGGGTAGACGCCCTCGTTCTCGATCGGGTTCTGGGTGGCCATCACCAGGAACGGCTTGGGCAGCGGGTAGGTCTTGCCGCCGATGGAGATCTTGCGCTCGGCCATGACCTCCAACAGCGCCGACTGCACCTTGGCCGGTGCGCGGTTGATCTCGTCGGCGAGCAGGAAGTTGACCACGACGGGTCCGAGTTCGATGTCGAACTCCTCGCGGCCCTGCCGGTAGATGCGGGTACCGATGATGTCGGTGGGCACCAGGTCCGGGGTGAACTGGATGCGGGCGAAGGTGCCGCCGACCACTTTGGCGAACGTCTCGACGGCCAGCGTCTTGGCGACACCCGGGACGCCTTCGAGTAGGACGTGCCCCTTGGCCAGCAGGCCGACCAGGATGCGTTCGACCAGCTGGTCCTGGCCGACGATGATGCGCTTGACCTCGAAGATCGCCCGCTCGAGGGTGTGTACCTCGGCGGCCAATCCGTTCGGTGCGCCCGACGGCTGGCCGGCGGGCGCAGGTGCACCACTCGACGGCGGGGCCGCATGAGCGCCGGGCGCATTTCCCGGCGTGTAGTTGGGCGACCCACCTGGTGACGTCATCGACAATCCTCCACAGCTGATACGAAAAGGTTGAGCGCTTGAGCTGCCGGAGAGCAACTTCGTGCACACGCTCGACTCAACTATTCCAGGCACTCCGGAATCCGTCGACGTGCACCACCCGGGTCAGGGGTTGACGACCCCGCCCGGGCGACGCTGACTACGACTCGATGATGCGGGCCAGATAGGGCTGCAACCCGGCGGTGCGCAGGGGGCTCACCGTGACCTTGCCTGCGCTGCCGGAGGCTTCCAGCATCTGACCGTTGCCCAGGAAGATCGCCACGTGCTGGCTGCCGCCGGGCCCCCAGAACAGCAGGTCACCGCGCTTGGCCTGGGACTGCGGCACCTTGCGGCCGGTGTTGTACTGGTCCCCCGAGTACTTGGGGATGAGCACCCCTACGCCGGCGAACGAGAACTGGGTGAAACCCGAGCAGTCGAAGCCCACGGTGCCCGCACCCGAGTCGATACCCGTGCTCGGCCCGGTCGGCTTGCCGCCACCCCAGGAATACGGCACACCCATCTGGCTGGCGCCGCGGCGGATGACGTACTCGATGGCCTGCGGCCCGCGGACCCGTCCCGGGGCGACCGTGGCCGGGCTGCCGCCGATCCCGAGTTTCGCCAGGAAACTGCGGCCCATGTCCATGGTTGCCTGGGTCGCCTGGGCGGTGACCGCCAGGGAGGCGTTGGCGATGGCCAGCGGGTCGCCGGGGGCCCCGGCGCTGAGCAGCTTGGGCAGGGTGGGATCCCACTGACCCGCATCAGGCTCGGCTGCTGCCGGCATGGCCAGACCCACCAGCAGCGGGATCGTCACCATCACTGCCAGGAACGGCCGGAGGTAGCGAAACAGCTTGTGGCGCATACGGTGTGAACCCAATTCTTTACCAATCAGTATTCGATGTACCGGACAACACTGGGCGTCATGCCGCTGGTGCGCACCGGCGAGATCTTGACCTGCGACCCGGTGTAGGGAGCCTCGAGCATCTGGCCGTCACCGAGATAGATGGTGACGTGCTGACTGCCGCCCGGGCCGTAGAAGATGACATCGCCCCGCCGCATCTGCGATGACGGGATCTTGCGGCCCATGTTGTACTGCGAGCCCGAGTAATGCGGCAGCTTGATGCCGACTCCGGCGAAGGCGTAGAGCACCAGCCCGGAGCAGTCGAAGCCGGTGGTTCCGGCCCCGGAGTCGATGCCGCGGCTGGGCCCGGCGGCGTTACCGCCACCCCACGAGTACGGCACGCCCATCTGGCTCATCGCCCGTTTGATGACGTACTCGGAAGCCTGCCGGCCGTAGACGCGCGGAATGGCACCGTTGGTGATGCCGGTGTCGGCCGGTTTGAGGATGCCGAGCTTCTCCAGGAAGCCCCTGCCGAGGTCGGCGGTGATCTGCGCCGAGGTGGCCGAGATCTGCAGGACGGCGTTGATGATGGCGATGGGATCGCCAGAGACGAAGGCGCTGGGCACCATCGGCAGCGTGGTGTCCCACTGGCTGGTGTCGCCGAAAGGCGGAGCTGCGGCGCCGGCCGGGGCGCGATCCCAGTCGGCAGCCGGCCCGGCGGGCCCGGTGGCCGCGGACTGTGGTCGGGCCGCCGGGGTGGTACCCGCAGTGGCAGGGGTGGGCGCGGCCATCGCCCGGGCTTCGTTCAGTTTGGCCTGGGCGGCATCACGCTCGGCGGCCAGGCGCTGGATCTCGGCCCGCTGATCGGCGAACTGTCCCTGCGCCGTGGACAGCGCGGCGACGGCCTGGTCCTGGGTGGACTGGGCGGCGCCGGCGGCCTCGTCGGCCTTCAGTTTCGCCGCGCGGGCCTGGGACTCCTTGTTGAGCTGTTCGGTACGCGCCCGCTGCAGATCGGCCATCACCTTCTGCGAGCTCAGCGCCAGCGTGTGCTCGGTCGCGGCGTTCGCCAGGATCTCACCCGGATCGACGGCGGTCAGATACGACACCGACGGGCCGTTGAGGTAGGAGGCGACGGCGAATTCGTCGAACTTGTGTTGCGCAGCGGCGATCGCGTCGTCGGCGTCGTGCACTGCCTGCTGACTGAGGTCGAGTTCGCGTTGGGCGGCGGTGACGTTGTCCCGTGCCGTCTGCACCTCGACGATGGCCTTGTTGACACCCTCCTGCTGGCTCTGCACGGCGGCGCCGAGATCCTGCAGCTGCTGATTGGCGTCGGCGACGTCTGCGATGAGCGCGGCCAGGCTGCTGGGAGCGGGCGGTTCAGCGAGCGCCAGCCCGGGCGTGCTGAGCAGTAATGCCAGCGTCAGCAATGGAGATGCGCCGTGGATGGGTCTCATGCGACTCACGTCTCCTCATGACTCAGCTCGACCGGATTGCCTGTGAGAACGCAATCATCAGTCACTCGAGGCACACCTACAACAATAGGCACCTCCAGAACCGTACGTCACAATTGTCCCTAAAGAAACTTAGGTAACAAATTACAGGAATGTAATTCGAGCGCCGTAATCAAAAAGTGACATTCAGCGCGTGAGAAACGACCGTTTCTGGGTCAAGAACCGCTGGTAGAGACGGTTTCCTCGGGCAATGCCCGCTTGGCCTTTACCGCAAGGATGCGGGTCGTGACCGCCGCCAGAAATACCGCGATCATCAGCACGATCGTAAGTCCGGTCCAGGGAAAGTCCGGCGTATTCAACTGACTCACAAAATTCTGCGAAGACTGCACCGGACTACCGGTTTTGGCAAGGTCCTCACCCGCCTCGAGTGTCACCCGGTCGAACTGCGTGCTGTACGTACCGGCGTACGAGGGGCTCAGGACCAGCACCGTCGAACCCGGGTTCGCCTCCCCCACTTCGGTGGCGATATCGCGCAGCGGGGTGTCGATGTGCGGGTTCTGATCGATCACGACGATCTTGAGGTCGATCCCGTCCTGCTCGGCCTCCCGGACGACCTCGAGGAGACCTGGCTCGTCGGCCGGGGGGGCACTCACCCCGTCGCGCGCGACGTCCGCCTTCACCGCCGCCATGTCGACCTCGGGCGGAATGAACGCCGGCACGGTATCGAGAAGTGGTCCGAGAAGCGGCAGGACGTGCGGCCCCAGCGTTGATCCTGACATCGGCACACCTTCCGTCCACGTCCACACCTGCCCGATGTTGCACACGCACGGTACTCGACAATCAGACGAGCCATCGACAGCACGCGCGCGAGGACGGAAGACTGGGCGGGTACCACCTTTCGGAGAGCCCGACTCCCGGTTGCGCGAGAGCCCCGAAGGTTTACAGGACAAGCGTACTGTTAGGATCGGACTCGATCGCCGGCACAGCCCGTCGGCGAGGAAAAACAAACGCGGGAGTCGAAGTGACCAGCAAGAATTCGTATGGAGCGCGCGCCACGCTCGAGGTCGGAGACAACAGCTACGAGATCTATCGCCTCGATGCGGTACCCGGCACGGAGAAACTTCCCTACAGCCTCAAGGTCCTCACCGAGAACCTGCTGCGCACCGAAGACGGCGCCAACATCACCAAGGACCACATCGAGGCCATCGCCAACTGGGATCCCGAGGCCGACCCGAGCATCGAGATCCAGTTCACCCCGGCGCGGGTGATCATGCAGGACTTCACCGGCGTGCCCTGCATCGTCGACCTGGCCACCATGCGTGAGGCCGTCGGCGCCCTCGGCGGCGATCCCCAGAAGGTCAACCCGCTCGCCCCGGCCGACCTGGTGATCGACCACTCGGTGATCGCCGACCTCTTCGGCACCGCAAACGCCTTCGAACGCAACGTCGAGATCGAATACGAACGCAACGGCGAGCGTTACCAGTTCCTGCGCTGGGGACAGGGCGCCTTCCACGACTTCAAGGTCGTGCCCCCCGGCACCGGCATCGTCCACCAGGTCAACATCGAGTACCTGGCCAGCGTCGTCATGCAGCGTGACGGTGTGGCCTACCCCGACACCTGTGTCGGTACCGACAGCCACACCACGATGGAGAACGGGCTCGGCGTCCTGGGCTGGGGCGTCGGCGGCATCGAGGCCGAGGCGGCCATGCTCGGCCAGCCCGTGTCGATGCTCATCCCCCGGGTCGTCGGCTTCAAGCTCAGCGGCGAGCGGCGTCCCGGCGTCACCGCCACCGACGTCGTCCTCACCGTGACCGAGATGCTGCGCAGGCACGGCGTCGTCGGCAAGTTCGTCGAGTTCTACGGCGAGGGTGTCTCCGAGGTGCCGCTGGCGAACCGCGCAACGCTGGGCAACATGAGCCCCGAATTCGGTTCCACCGCAGCGATCTTCCCCATCGACGAGGTGACGATCGACTACCTGCGCCTGACGGGCCGCAGCGAAGACGAACTGGCGCTGGTCGAGGCCTACGCCAAAGAGCAGGGCATGTGGCACGACCCGAGCCGCGAACCCAAGTTCTCCGAGTACCTCGAATTGGACCTCTCCGACGTCGTACCGTCGATCGCCGGACCGAAGCGCCCGCAGGACCGTATCGCCCTCGACGATGCGAAGTCGGCCTTCCGCAAGGACATTCACAACTACGTCACCAACGGTGAGCCCGCGCCGGAGACCCAGCTCGACGAGGCCGTCGAGGAGTCGTTCCCGGCCAGCGATCCCGCGACGCTCAGCTTCGCCGACGACGGTGCCGTGCCGCTGCACTCGGCCGCCAACGGTTCTCACGGCCGGCCGACCAAGCCGGTGACGGTGAAAACAGCCGACCGCGGTGAATTCGTGCTCGATCACGGCGCCGTGGCGATCGCCGCCATCACCTCGTGCACCAACACCTCCAATCCGGAGGTCATGATCGGCGCCGCACTGCTGGCGAAGAAGGCCGTCGACAAGGGCCTGACGTCCAAGCCGTGGGTGAAGACCACGATGGCGCCGGGTTCGCAGGTGGTCACCGATTACTACGACAGGGCCGGCCTGTGGCCGTACCTGGAGAAGCTGGGTTTCTACCTGGTCGGCTACGGCTGCACCACATGCATCGGCAACAGCGGGCCGCTGTCCGACGAGATCTCGGCTGCGATCAACGAGAACGACCTGTCGGTGACCGCGGTGCTGTCCGGCAACCGCAACTTCGAGGGTCGCATCAACCCCGACGTGAAGATGAACTACCTGGCGTCCCCGCCTCTGGTCATCGCCTACGCGCTCGCCGGCACGATGGACTTCGACTTCGACAGCGATCCGCTCGGCCAGGACACTGACGGCAACCCGGTGTTCCTGAAGGACATCTGGCCGGCGCAGAAGGAAATCGACGAGACCATCGCGGCGTCGATCAACCAGGACATGTTCCGCAAGAACTACGCCGACGTGTTCAAGGGCGACGACCGGTGGCGCAACCTGCCGACCCCGAGCGGCGACACGTTCGAGTGGAACCCGCAGTCGACCTACGTGCGTAAGCCCCCGTACTTCGAGGGCATGCCCGCCGAGCCGCAGCCCGTCACCGACATCAGTGGCGCGCGGGTGCTTGCCCTGCTGGGTGATTCGGTGACCACCGACCACATCTCCCCCGCCGGGAACATCAAGGCCGGCACCCCGGCCGCGCAGTACCTCGATGAGCACGGCGTCGAGAAGAAGGATTACAACTCCTACGGTTCGCGTCGTGGCAACCACGAGGTGATGATCCGCGGAACGTTCGCCAACATCCGGCTCAAGAACCAGCTGCTCGATGATGTCTCCGGCGGCTACACCCGCGATTTCACCCAGGATGACGCTCCGCAGTCGTTCATCTACGACGCCGCGCAAAACTATGCGGCGCAAGGCGTTCCGCTGGTCGTGCTGGGCGGTAAGGAATATGGTTCCGGCTCATCGCGCGACTGGGCAGCCAAGGGCACCTCGCTGCTGGGTGTGCGTGCGGTGATCACCGAGTCCTTCGAGCGCATCCACCGGTCCAACCTGATCGGCATGGGCGTCATCCCGCTGCAGTTCCCGGCCGGTGAGTCCTCGGCATCGCTGAAGCTCGACGGCACCGAGGTGTTCGACATCTCCGGGATCGAGGCGCTGAACTCCGGCAAGACCCCGAAGACGGTGCACGTCACCGCCACCAAGGGTGACGGCTCGAAGGTGGAGTTCGACGCGGTGGTGCGCATCGACACCCCCGGCGAGGCGGACTACTACCGCAACGGCGGCATCCTGCAGTACGTGCTGCGCAACATGTTGAAGTCGAACTAGCAGCGGCGCCGGCAAGAGCGAGCGCTCAACCATGCCCAGAGTCAGCGAGGACCATCTGGCGGCACGCCGCCGCCAGATCCTCGACGGCGCCAGGCGGTGTTTCGCCGAGTTCGGCTACGACAAGGCGACGGTGCGGCGCCTGGAACAGTCCATCGGCTTGTCGCGGGGTGCGATCTTCCATCACTTCCGCGACAAGGACTCGCTGTTCTTCGAGCTCGCCCGCGAGGATGCCGAACGCATGGCCGAGGTGGCCTCGCGTGAAGGCCTGATCCAGGTGATGCGCGACATGCTGGCCAGTCCGGAGCAATTCGACTGGCTGGCAACGCGTCTGGAGATCGCCCGTAAGCTGCGCCACGATCCGGCGTTCAATCAGGGCTGGGCGGAGCGGTCGGCGGAGCTGTCATCGGCGACCACCGACCGACTCCGCCGGCAGAAGCAGGCGGGACGGCTGCGTGCCGACGTCCCCAGCGACGTGCTGCACGTCTACCTGGACCTGGTGTTGGACGGTCTGGTGGCGCGACTGGCCAGCGGCGAGGACCCGAAGCGGCTCAGCGCCGTGCTCGACCTCGTGGAAGCCTCCGTGCGCCACGGGAACCCGAATTCACCCGAGCCGCCGAAAGATTCGGCGAGCCCAGACTCGGCGGGCTGACCGCACCCGGCTACCGCACCCGGCTACCGCAGCCGGGTGCGGTGGTTGGGCCCGCCGCGGCTACGCATGGTGGTGCCCGACTCCACCAGCATGCTGTGCACCGAACCGTATGACCGACCGGTCGACGCGGCGAGCGTGCGGATGCTTGCACCGCCTTCGTAGGCATAGCGCAGTTCGTCGAGTATCTGCTCGCGTGCCTTGTCCGTCTTCCTCACAACGCCTCCCCGCGGTTGACCGGGCCCCCCCGACCTCTCAACACTGAGAACCGGCGGGGTGAGATGTGTGGAGAATCACCCAAATGTGCGGGTACGAAACCAGCTCAGCTCAAGCGAGTTCGATGAGGTCCCGGTATTCGTCGGACCAGTAGTCCTCGGTGCCGTCGGGCAACAGCACCACCCGCTGCGGATCCAGCGCCTCGGCCGCTCCCGGATCGTGGGTCACCAGCACCACCGCACCGGCGTAGCTGCGCAGTGCGTCAAGCACCTGCTCACGCGAGGCCGGGTCCAAGTTGTTGGTGGGCTCGTCGAGGAGCAGCACATTGGCTGTGGAGGCGACCAGTCCAGCGAGCGCCAGCCGGGTCTTCTCGCCGCCGGACAGGGTGCCTGCCGGCTGGTCGAGCTGCGGGCCGGTGAACATGAACGCGCCCAGCAGGCTACGAAGCTCCTGCTCACCGGTATCCGGCGCGGCGTGACGGATGTTCTCCCACACCGAGGCCAGACCGTCGATGGTGTCGTGTTCCTGCGCAAAGTATCCGAGCTTGAGTCCGTGGCCGGGTTCGATCACTCCCGCGTCGGGTTTCTCGGTCCCCGCCAGAATCCGCAGCAAGGTCGTCTTACCCGCGCCGTTGAGGCCGAGGATGACCACCCGTGACCCCTTGTCGATGGCCAGGTCGACACCGGTGAAGACCTCCAGCGAGCCGAACACCTTCGTGAGGTTCTTACCGACCAACGGGGTGCGGCCGCACACCGCAGGCGTGGGGAACCTGATCTTGGCGACCTTGTCGGCCACCCGCTCGTCGTCGAGTTCGGCGATCATCCGCTCGGCTCGTCGCAGCATATTCTGTGCGGCAACGGCTTTGGTGGCCTTGGCGCCCATCTTGGCGGCCTGGGTCCGCAGCGCGGAGGCCTTCTTCTCGGCGTTGGCACGTTCCCGGCGGCGGCGTTGCTCGTCGGTGGCGCGGGCGTCGAGATACTTCTGCCAGCCCATGTTGTAGACGTCAGCCTCGCCCCGAACCGCGTCGAGGAACCAGACCCGGTTCACGACGTCGGCGAGCAGCTCCACGTCGTGACTGATCACGACGAGTCCGCCGGTGTGGTTCTGTAGGAATGACCGCAACCACACGATCGAGTCGGCATCGAGGTGGTTGGTCGGCTCATCGAGCAACAGGGTGGTATCCGACCCCGAACCTGTGTCGGAGGCGGCGAACAGGATTCGCGCCAGCTCGACCCGGCGACGCTGGCCGCCGGACAGGGTGCGCAGCGGCTGAGTCAGGATGCGCTCGGGAAGGCCGAGACTGGCGCAGATGCGTCCGGCTTCGCTTTCGGCGGCATACCCACCGAGGGCGGCGAAACGTTCCTCCAGCACGCCGTAGCGTCGAACCGCCTTGTCCCGCGCGGCATCATCGGCGACCTCCGCCATGATCGCCTGCTGCTTTTCCAGATCAGACAGCAGAGTGTCCAGACCACGCGCGGACAACACCCGGTCCCGGGCCAACATCTCGAGGTCACCCTCGCGCGGATCCTGTGGCAGATAGCCGATCTCGCCGGTGCGGGTCACGGTGCCGGCGTACGGTTCACCCTCGCCCGCGAGAATCCGCATCGTGGTGGTCTTGCCGGCCCCGTTACGTCCGACGAGTCCGATCCGGTCGCCGGGTTGCACGCGCAGCGCGGGCCCCTCCGCTGCGAGCAGAGTGCGCGCTCCGGCGCGGACCTCCAGGTCCGTTGCGGTGATCAAACGCTCTGCTCCTCGAAAAACTGGTGGACTCCGCAGGGCGCGGAGTCACTTCTTGTCGTCAGTGAAGACCGGAGGCCGCTGCTGCGCGCGCGCCGCCACCGCTTCTTCGAAATTCGAGGTGAGCAGGCGTACGTACAGTTGGCCCAGGCCTTCTGCCTGCATGTGCCCCTCCAGACTACCGGCGTCCAGCCCACTCCAAAGTGTGCGCTTGGTCAACTCGATTCCGGGGCGGGAAAAAGCGGCGATCCGCTCGGCCATGCCGTAGCAGGTGTCAAGCAGATCATCGTCGGCAACGTGGCGCGATACCAGCCCGATCCGCTCGGCTTCTTCGGCGTCGATATCGCGACCGGTCAGCATCAGCTCGAAAGCCCGTGACGTGCCGATCGCCCGCGGTAAGAGGTAGGACAAGCCGAGTTCGCTGGCGGTCAGGCCGTTGTTGATCCCCGCCGCCCGGAAGTAGGCTCCCGCACCGGCGATGCGGATATCGCACGCCAACGCCAGGCACAACCCGCCCCCGATCGCGGCCCCGTTGACGGCGGCGATCACCGGCTGGTGCAGCTTGCGCAGCGCCAGGATCACGTCGTCAAGCAGTTCCATCGACCGCAGCGCGAAGCCGGGCCGAGTGAGGCCGTCGACGTGCGGCACACTGCCGGCGGACTTGTGGTCGGCCCCGGAGGAGAACCCACGGCCTGCGCCGGTGAGCACCACCGCGCGCACAGAGTTGTCGTGAGTGATGTCGTCGAGCACCCGCTTGAGCGGCACCATGACGTCGAACGCCATCGAGTTCATCCGCTCGGGGCGATTCAGGGTGACCAACGCGACGTGGTCGCGCGGCCGGTCGACGAGAACGAACTCACTAGTCACGGGAAGGCACGTTATCGTGTGCCGCCCCGAACCGGTCAGGACTCGTCGGTGTTGCCCTGCTGCGCCACCGCGGCGTCGATGTCGAAGTCCTTCACCTGCTGGATCAGGTCTTCCAGCGCTGCCGGCGGAAGGGCACCGGCCTGGTTGAACACCAGTTTGCCCTTCTTGAACGCCATCAGGGTCGGGATCGAGCGGATCTGCGCCGCTGCCGCCAATTGCTGCTCGGCCTCGGTGTCAACCTTGGCGTACACCACGTCAGGGTGTTTCTCCGAAGATGCCGCGAACGTCGGCGCAAAAGACTTGCACGGACCGCACCACGACGCCCAGAAGTCGACCAACACGATGTCGTTGTCGTTGATGGTGTCGTTGAATTCTTCAGCGGTGATATCTCGAGTCGTCACGAGTTGTTCAACGCTGGCGGTTCGGGGTGTGTTCCCGGTGGCTACAGGGCGTAGACCCGAACCCAGTCCACCTCCATCTGCTGGGGAAATGACGACGTGGAGTCGGGGTCGCCGGTCCACGGGTTCCCGACGGCGACCGTGAGCACCAGGTAGTGACTCCACTCGCCGCTGAACGCCGTCCAGTCACCGCCGAGCGCCTCGAAGTCGGCCCTGGAGACCTGCCCGACCTGCTGGCCGTCCACGCGCCAGATGATCCTGTCCGGGTACCAGTCGACGCCGTACTCGTGGAAGGCCGCGCTCAGGTCGACGCCCATGTCCTGGTCCATGCTGGGCAGCTGGACATCGGCGGTGGGATTGGCCGTCCTGGGTCCGTGCACGTTCCCGGTCCAGAGTTGCTTGGCGGCTGCGGTGCCCGTGGCGGCCAGTTCCACGATGTCGATCTCACCGCCCTGCGGCCAGGTGTACGGGGAGGGCTCGGTGCCCATCGTCCAGAATGCGGCCAGCGTGCCCTTGGTGGCGGGCAGCTTGATGCTGGCGACGATGCGCACCGGTGCCGTCGCGCTCACCTTGTCGAGGGTGACGACCCGGGCCGAGGTGTAGCCGTCGGCGCCACCCAGCCCATCTGGCGCGGTCTCCTTCCGGACGTCGATGATCAGCTTGCCGTCCTGGACGCGGACATTGCCACCGTCGGTGTAGTACTGGTTCTCCCCGCCCGACTGGCCCCACCGGCCGGTCTGCAGGCCCCAGTGCGACAACGCCTCTTGCAGACTGTCGAAGTTCGACTCCCAGATCAGGGGACCCGGCGCGGAGTCCTGCGGTTGCTGCGGTTGCGAGGGTTGCTGAGGTTGCTGGGGTTGCACGGGCTGCTGAGGTTGCACGGGCTGCTGGGGTTGCACGGGCTGCTGCGGCTCTGCAGCGGCGGGACCGTAGATGGCGCGGCGCGCAGAAAGCCAATATGCCTCGACGGCAGCCGGTAACGGCAGCGGCAGCAGACCCGCGAGCTGCCCGGGCATCGGTAGGCCGATCGCGTTGAAGGCGTCCACGATGACCGTCCCCAGGACCACCCGCCCGTTGACCAGGGCAGCCGCACCCGGCGTGGCGGCGGTGGCCGCCGCCGTCTGGATCCCGGCCCGCTGAGATGCCGCAGGTTCGGCGAACGCGGTGTCGTCGCCGCCAGATATGTCGCCGGACGTTTCGTCGCCGGTGGAGATGTCGGCGTCCTCATGGCGGGCGTCCGGCTTCCAGTGCGTCAGCGCGTGCGCGAGGGGTTGCCGCCACGGGGTGTCCGAATGGTCGGTCGACGGCTCGGCTTCCCCGCCGTCGTCGGCAGGCTCGATATCCGGCAGCGCCTCGATCTGGTCGGGGTTGTCCTGCACGGTGTCGGCGTCGGTGTCGGCGTCGGCGTCGGCGTCGGCGTCTTCCGCGTCCGTGTCTTCGTCGGCGTCCGTGTCTTCCCCGGCATCCGTGTCGTCAGCGTCGGTGTCGTCAGCGTCGGTGTCGGTATCGGACAGGGCGTCGTCACTGTCGGTCTGCTGTGCCCGACTGTCTGTCAGGCGCCCTGCGGGCTTGGAAGAGTCGTCGCGGCCGGCAGCAGAGTCAGACGATGCTTCCGAGGTGCTGGGCCGCGATGGACCTGTGTCGTCAGCGGTGTCAGCGGCGGCCAGACCCGCCGAGACCGTCAGCGCGGCGCCCAGTCCCGCTGCCATCAGGCCACTGGCCAGCCACACCCTGACCGTGCGCGACAGCCCCGGGGGCGTAGGCGCCAGCGGACACCGCGTCTCCAGCAACGGGCCGGTATTCCGGGCCGCAGCGGGTGGCCCGGGTAGGGCGCTCCCCGAGCCGACGATGGCTGCAGCAGCTTGGGTTTTCATCGAAGACCTCCCGGCTCGGGCGGTTGACTGTTCAGCCAGACGATAAGTGACGCAAACCCAGAAATGTGTCCTAACTGCTATTTTGCATTTTCCAGCAACGATTCATCAGTCGCAATGCACTCCCCGCATCTGCGTACAACAGTCCAACAGTTGCAACGACGGCATAGAAGAATTTGTTTGCTGGATCACCATGGCCGGTTACCGCGATCGACTCCTCGAGCCGTTGCCGACCGAATTGGCATCTCGCCAAATGACTTCCACCATGCGCGAGCCACATTCCTCAGGGCGCAGTCCAACCGAGATTCCGTTGCCGCAGCGACAACAGCTATGCAACAGGCATCCACGTCACCCGTCGCAATGACCGGGCTACCTCACAGGCACATGCAAATGGCGCAACCGTAAATTAATTGCAGCCCGCACCACCGCGCACCGGGTCAGACCCGTCGTCGACCCCGGGTGCTCCCCCTGCGCAAACGCGATCAGAGCCTGCGCCCCGGCACAAAGGCTGGAGAACAACACCTGGGCGGCGGCCGCGTCGATGTCGAGCTCGACGTCGCGGGCAGCGGTCGGCCACCTCATAGACCCCGGTCGGCGGCCCGAATCAACGATCGTCGGGCATAGGAGTCGAGACGCGCAGGCCTAGACGGTGAAACCGAGGGCGCGCAGCTGCTCGCGGCCGTCCTCGGTGATCTTGTCCGGACCCCACGGCGGATTCCACACCCAGTTGATCTTGATCTCGTTGACCAGGCCGGCGCCGACGAGCGCGGTGCGGGACTGATCCTCGATGACATCGGTCAGTGGGCACGCCGCCGACGTCAGCGTCATGTCGATCAGCGCCACGGCGCCGGCATCGGCCTGCTCGACGTTGAGACCGTAAACCAGACCCAGGTCGACGACGTTGATCCCCAGTTCGGGGTCGACGACGTCGCGCATCGCTTCTTCGAGGTCGGCAAGCAACTCATTGTTGGCACCGGTATCGCTCATCGTTTGTCCTCCATCTCGCTGGCTTGCGCCAACGCGTCCTTGAACGCCATCCAGCCGAGCAGCGCGCATTTGACCCGTGCCGGGTACTTTGCCACGCCCGCGAACGCGATCCCGTCGCCGATCACATCCTCATCACCCTCGATGGTCCCCCGCGACGAGATCATCTCGGAGAACGCAGCGATGGTCTTGAGCGCATCGCCCACCGTCTGACCGATCACCTGGTCGGTCAGTACCGACGTCGACGCCTGGCTGATCGAGCAGCCCTGCCCGTCGTAGGAGATGTCGGTGACGCGCTCCCCGTCCTCGGAGAGCGCGACCCGCAGCGTCACCTCATCGCCACAGGTGGGGTTGACGTGCATGACCTCGGCCCCAAACGGTTCGCGCAGGCCACGGTGATGCGGATGCTTGTAATGGTCCAGGATCACTTCCTGGTACATCTGTTCCAGTCGCACGCTGTCAGTCCCCGAAGAACTTCACTGCGCGCCGTATCCCGGCGACAAGTCGGTCCACTTCGTCGAGCGTGTTGTAGACCGCAAACGATGCCCGCGCTGTCGCGGCGATCCCGAAGCGCCGGTGCAGCGGCCACGCGCAGTGATGGCCGACCCGCACCGCGACACCGTCGTCGTCGAGCACCTGACCGACATCGTGGGCGTGGATACCGTCGACCACAAAGGACACCGGCGAACCTCGCAACTCCCCTGACAGCGGCCCGATGATCCGGACCCCGGGCACCCCGGCGAGACCGTCGAGAGCCGCAGCCACCAGAGCCGCCTCGTGCGCTTCCACCGCAGCCATTCCGATGTCATCGAGATACCGTGCGGCGGCGGCCAATCCGACCACCTGCGACGTCATCGGCGTCCCGGCCTCGAATCGCTGCGGGGCCGGTGCATAGGTGGCTGCTTCCATGGTGACCGTCTCGATCATCGACCCACCAGTGAGGAACGGCGGCATCGCGTTGAGCAGCTCACGCCGGCCGTAGAGCACACCGATACCATTGGGGCCCAACATCTTATGCCCGGAGAACGCCGCGAAGTCGACGCCGAGGGCGCGGAAGTCCACCGGTTGATGCGGCACCGACTGGCACGCGTCCAGGACGGTCAGCGCGCCGACGGCCTTGGCCCGCGCCACCAGTTCGTCGACCGGAGCCACGGCACCGGTGACGTTCGAGTGGTGGCTGAAGGCGACAACCTTGACGCGGTCGTCGAGATCAAGAGAGTCCAGGTCGATGCGGCCGTCGTCGGTCACCGAATACCAACGCAGGGTCGCGCCGGTGCGCCGGGCGAGTTCCTGCCACGGGATCAGGTTGGCATGGTGCTCGAGCTCGGTGGTGACGATGACGTCACCGGGGCCGACGGCACGGTCGAACCGGTTGTCCCCCAATGCGTAGGCCACCAGGTTGATCGACTCGGTGGCGTTCTTGGTGAACACCAGTTCGTCGACGTCGGCGCCCACGAAGCCGGCGATATCGGCCCGGCCCTGCTCGTAGGCGTCGGTGGACTCCTCCATCAACTGATGCGCACCGCGATGGACCGCGCCGTTGGACGTCGTCAAGAAGTCGCGTTCGGCGTCGAGCACCTGCAGCGGCCGCTGCGACGTCGCACCGGAATCCAGATAGGCCAGCTGATTCCCGCCCCGCATCACACGAGACAGAATGGGAAAGTCCGACCTGATCGCCGCCAGCTGAGCCGCATCGAGGGGAATGCCGACCGAGGTCGTCATGGTTGGCTCCTACGCTCCGGCGGCGGCCTGGGTGTAGCGCTCGTATCCGTGCTCTTCGAGCTCGTCAGCCAGTTCCGGACCGCCGGAGGCGACGATGCGACCATTGAAGAACACGTGCACGAACTGCGGCTGGATGTAGCGCAGGATGCGGGTGTAGTGCGTGATCAGCAGGACCCCACCGTTTTCGGCCTCGGCGTAGCGGTTGACGCCCTCGCTGACGACGCGCAGCGCGTCGACGTCCAGACCGGAGTCCGTCTCATCGAGGATCGCGATCTTCGGCTTGAGCAGACCCAGCTGCAGGATCTCGTGGCGCTTCTTCTCGCCGCCGGAGAAGCCTTCGTTGACACTGCGCTCGCCGAACGCGGGGTCGATGTCGAGATCCGCCATCGCGGCCTTGACCTCTTTGACCCACAGCCGCAGCTTGGGCGCCTCGCCGCGGACCGCGGTCGCCGCGGTCCGCAGGAAGTTCGACATCGACACACCCGGCACCTCGACGGGGTACTGCATGGCCAGGAACAGGCCCGCCCGGGCCCGTTCATCAACGCTCATCGCCAGCACGTCCTGACCGTCGAGGGTGATCGAACCCGACGTCACGGTGTACTTGGGATGGCCGGCAATGGCGTAGGACAGGGTGGACTTGCCGGATCCGTTGGGGCCCATGACCGCATGGGTCTCACCGGAGCGGACCGTGAGGTCGACGCCCTTGAGGATCGGGATATCGGTTCCGTCTTCAGCAGAGATGACGGAAACGTGCAGGTCCTTGATTTCCAGTGTGGTCATGGTTAGGCAGTTCTCGATTCAGTGATGGCTAGTTCGCGTTCGATGGCTTCGGTCAGGCGCTCGCGGACCGCCGGGACAGCGATCTTGGCGATGATCTCGTTGAAGAAACCGCGCACCACGAGGCGGCGGGCCTGCTCCTCGGGAATCCCGCGGGCGCGTAGGTAGAACAGTTGCTCGTCGTCGAAACGTCCGGTGGCGCTGGCGTGCCCGGCGCCGGCGATCTCTCCGGTCTCGATCTCCAGGTTCGGCACCGAGTCGGCACGCGCACCGTCGGTGAGCACCAGGTTGCGGTTCACCTCGAAGGTGTCGGTTCCGGAGGCCTCGGCCCGGATCAGCACGTCGCCGATCCACACGGTGTGCGCATCAGGCTTCGCCGAGTCCGGATCACCTTGCAGCGCACCCTTGTACAGCACATCGGACTTGCAGTTCGGGAAAGCGTGGTCGATCAGCAGCCGCGACTCGAAGAACTGACCGTCGTCGGCGAAGTAGGTCCCCAGCATCTTGGCGTCGCCACCGGGTCCGGTGAACCGCACGGTCGCCGACGTCCGCACCACGTCGCCACCCAACGTGACATTCACATGGCCGAGCACCGCATCCTTGCCGAGGCGGGCGTGGTGCGCGCTGACGTGCACCATGTCGTCGGCCCAGTCCGCGATCCAGATGACGCCCAGACCTGCCGCGTCACCGACGATGATCTCGACGTTGTCGGCGTAGGTCCCGCTGCCGCGCAGGTCGACCACCACAATGGCCCTGGCGAGTTCCTCGACGCGGATCTGCAGGTGCCCGTAGGCCACCTTGCCCGCCCCGGGGCCGGTGACGACGATCTCGATCGGCTCAACCACCTCCGTGTCGCGCGCGACGGTCACCACCGTGGCGGTCTCGAACGAAGAAAACGCCTGGGCGGCAACACGATCCGACGGCACCCCACCCTGGCCCAGGCGCTCGTCGCCGCGGGCGACGGTCTCCACCGTCACACCCGGGCGCTCGGACACCTCAATGGCCGCGGTGGCGTCGGCGACAGCGGACCCGTCATGCAGGCCACGCAGCCGCTTCAGCGGGGTGAACCGCCACAACTCGTCGCGCCCGCCGGGCACCTCGAAGGCATTGACGTCGAACGAGGAGAACAGCTCTCCCTTGTTCTTGATGATGCCCGCTGCACCCTCCAGGGCGTCCGCGACATTGGTTTTGACGACATTGTGCTGAACCACTAACCCACCGCGCCTTCCATTTGCAGCTCGATGAGCCGGTTGAGCTCCAGCGCGTACTCCATCGGGAGTTCCTTGGCGATCGGCTCCACGAAGCCGCGCACCACCATCGCCATCGCCTCGTCCTCGGTCAGGCCGCGGCTCATCAGGTAGAACAACTGATCGTCGCTGACCTTGGAGACGGTGGCCTCGTGCCCCATCGTCACGTCGTCCTCGCGGATGTCGACGTAGGGATAGGTGTCCGAGCGGCTGATCGTGTCCACCAGCAGCGCATCACATTTCACGCTGGACCGGGATCCGTGGGCGCCCTTGTTCACCTGGACCAGGCCCCGGTAGGAGGCGCGGCCGCCGCCACGAGCCACCGACTTGGAGATGATGTTGCTCGAGGTGTTGGGTGCCAGGTGCAGCATCTTGGCACCGGTGTCCTGGTGCTGGCCCTCGCCGGCGAAGGCCACCGAGAGCACCTCGCCCTTGGCGTGCTCACCGGTCATCCACACGGCCGGGTACTTCATGGTGACCTTGGAGCCGATGTTGCCGTCGATCCACTCCATGGTGGCGCCGGCCTCGGCACGCGCCCGCTTGGTCACCAGGTTGTAGACGTTGTTCGACCAGTTCTGGATCGTGGTGTAGCGCACCCGGGCGCCGGGCTTGACGATGATCTCGACAACCGCTGAGTGCAAGGAGTCGGACTTGTAGATCGGCGCGGTACAGCCTTCGACGTAATGCACGTAGGAGTCTTCGTCGGCGATGATCAGCGTCCGCTCGAACTGGCCCATGTTCTCGGTGTTGATCCGGAAGTAGGCCTGCAGCGGGATGTCGACGTGCACACCCTTGGGGATGTAGATGAACGATCCGCCCGACCAGACGGCGGTGTTCAGCGCGGAGAACTTGTTGTCTCCGGCCGGGATCACCGTGCCGAAGTACTGCCTGAACAGCTCCGGGTGTTCCTTCAGCGCGGTGTCGGTGTCGAGGAAGATGACGCCCAGGGCCTCGAGGTCCTCACGGATCGAGTGGTAGACGACCTCGGACTCGTACTGCGCCGCGACACCGGAGACCAGCCGCTGCTTCTCCGCTTCCGGGATGCCCAGCTTGTCGTAGGTGTTCTTGATGTCGGCGGGCAGGTCATCCCACGTGGCGGCCTGCTTCTCGCTGGACCGAACGAAGTACTTGATGTTGTCGAAGTCGATGCCGTCGAGGTCAGAGCCCCAGTTGGGCATGGGCTTCTTGCCGAAGGTGCGCAGCGCCTTGAGGCGGATGTCGAGCATCCACTCCGGCTCACTCTTCTTGGCAGAGATGTCCCGCACGACAGCCTCGGACAGGCCACGCTGGGCGCTGGCCCCGGCGACGTCGGAGTCGGCCCAGCCGTAGCCGTAGTGACCCAGGGAGGCAATGGTCTGCTCCTGGGTCATGGCCTCAGGCGCGGTCGTGGCCTCCGGTGTGAGTGTCATGACGACGCTCCTTAAATGCTCTCGGTGTTGGCTCCGGCGCGGGCTATGCGCCGGAGTTGCTGCTGTGGTCGAGTGGTGCGCCGGTCAGGAACCGGTGCTGCTGAGCGGAACGTGGGTGGTGCAGGCACAGTCCCCGTTGACGATCGTCGCCAGCCGTTGCACATGGGTCCCGAGTACTTCGGACATGGCCTGCGCCTCGGCTTCGCACAACTCGGGAAATTCCTCCGCGACATGCGACACCGGGCAGTGGTGCTGACAGATCTGGACTCCGTTGGCCGGTCCACCGACCCGGGCGGTCGTGGTCACGTAACCGGCCTTGGTGAGCGCTCCGGCGATACCCTCGGCGGCGGTCTGCACCTGCGGCGCACCGACGTCGGTGGCGCGCGGCACCCCGGCCAGGATGGCATCGATCCGGCGGCGCGCGAACGTGCGTACGGCCTGGTCGCCGCCGAGCTCCCGCAGCTGACGCATCGCGGCCGAGGCCAGGTCGTCGTAGGCATGCTCGAGCTTGGCCCGGCCCGCCGCAGTGAGGCGGTACCGTTTTGCGGGTCGGCCACGGCCTTCCTGTTGCCAGGAGGCGGCGGCGTTGGCCTCGGCGTCGCCGGCGTCGATCAGCGCGTCGAGGTGACGGCGCACCCCGGCTGCGGACAGACCGAGCTGGTCACCGATAGCGCCGGCAGTGATCGAACCCGACTCCAGCAACAAGCGGATGATCGCTTTTCTGGTTTGACCGTCCCCAGTGGCCGGCATGCCATCATGGGCACGCGGAACCTCAGGGTGGATTTTCACAACACCAGTGTGACGCAATTGCCGGGGCCGGTCTAGCAAGGTGACCCTTAGCGTTGCGTCTGAATAGTCACACCGCCGCACGGGAATATTGCGCTTCCTCCGCCGGAGCTCCTTCACCTACTCGTGCCTCGTAGCCTCGGACTCCGGCCCAGATAGTCTGCTGTGATGGCCGCACGTCGACGCTCCTTGAGTTCGTCGATTGCCCAGCTCCACGGTGACGAGCGTCCGATCGGGTCACCGCTCAACGATGCCGAAGTGGTGTCGATGCGCAGGACCCGCCTCTTCGGCGCCACCGGAACGGTGTTGATGGCGATCGGCGCACTGGGTGCCGGCGCCCGCCCCGTGGTGCAGGATCCGACGTTCGGGGTGCGGCTGCTCAACCTGCCGTCGCGCATCCAGACGGTGTCGCTGACGATGACCACCACCGGCGCGGTGATGATGGCGCTGGCATGGCTGATGCTGGGTCGGTTCACCCTGGGGCGCCGGCGGATGTCGCGAGGACAGCTCGACCGCACCCTCGTGCTGTGGATGCTGCCGCTGCTGGTCGCCCCCCCGATGTACAGCAAGGACATCTACTCCTACCTGGCGCAGAGTCAGATCGCCCGCAACGGCGAAGACCCCTACAGCGTCGGACCCGCGCCGGGGCTGGGCCTGGATCACGTCTTCACCCTCTCGGTGCCCAGCCTGTGGCGCGACACCCCGGCGCCCTACGGGCCACTGTTCCTGTGGATCGGCGAGGGCATCTCCGCGCTGACGGGCGAGAACATCGTGTGGGCGGTGCTCTGCCACCGGCTGGTGGTGCTCGTCGGCGTCGGGCTCATCGTCTGGGCCACCCCGCGGCTGGCCCGACGCTGCGGCGTCGCCGAAGTCTCGGCGCTGTGGCTGGGAGCCACCAACCCGCTGCTGTTCATGCACCTGGCCGCCGGTATCCACAATGAGGCGCTGATGCTGGGGTTGATGCTCGCGGGCACCGAGTGCGCGTTGCGGGGCGTCGAGGGTTCCCATCGGCTGATCCCCCGGCCGCTGCACTGGCCCCGCGGAGCCCCGGAGTGGGCGGCGTGGTCCCCGCTGGCCATGCTGATCACCGGGGCTGTGCTGATCACGATGTCCTCGCAGGTCAAGCTGCCGTCGCTGTTGGCGCTGGGCTTCGTGGCGATGGCATTGGCCTGCCGGTGGGGCGGCACCGTCAAGGCGTTCCTGCTCGCCAGCTGCAGCCTCGGCGCGGTCTCGCTCGCGGTGATGGCCGTCATCGGCTGGGCCAGCGGGCTCGGTTTCGGCTGGCTGTTCACCCTCGGCACGGCCAACGTGGTGCGGAGCTGGATGTCGCCCCCGACGCTGCTGGCGTTGGGCACCGGGCAGGTCGGCATCCTGCTCGGCCTCGGTGACCACACCACCGCCGTACTGGGATTGACCCGTGGCATCGGTGTGCTGATCATCGCCGTGCTGGTGTCCTGGCTGCTGCTGTCGGTGTTGCGAGGCCGGCTGCACCCGGTCGGCGGTCTCGGGGTTGCCCTGGGTGCCACCGTGCTGCTGTTCCCGGTGGTGCAGCCCTGGTACCTGCTGTGGGCGATCATCCCGCTGGCGGCGTGGGCCACCCGGCCCGGCTTCCGCTCCGCAGCCATCGCGGTCACCCTGATCGTCGGCATCTTCGGCCCCACCGCCAACGGGGACCGGTTTGCGCTGTTCCAGATCATCGACGCGACGTTGGCCAGCACCGTTATCGTGCTGATCCTGATCGCCCTCACCTACCGGCGGCTGCCGTGGCGGCCACTGCCACCGGCGGACAGCGACCCGCCCGCGGCGACCGGCGCCGACCCCACCCCGGCGCCCCGTGACGTCCCGACACCACCGGCACCACCTCGCGTCATACCGGACGCCTACGCTGAGTCCCCGTGAGCTCGACTGCGCCTCTCCCCCTTCGGCTACGAGGGGTCACCAAACGCTACGGCGCGATCACTGCTGTGTCCGAACTGAACCTCGACGTGCAGCCGGCCGAGATACTGGCCCTGCTGGGTCCCAACGGCGCCGGCAAAACCACCACGGTGGAGATGTGCGAGGGCTTCCTGCGCCCCGACAGCGGCACCATCGAAGTGCTCGGCATGGACCCGTTCGTCGACAACGCCCGACTCCGCGCGCGCATCGGGGTGATGCTGCAGGGCGGCGGCGGATATCCCGCGGCGCGCGCCGGGGAGATGCTCGACCTGGTGGCGGCCTATGCGGCCAACCCGCTGGACCCGCGCTGGTTGCTCGACACGCTGGGCTTGAATGAGGTTGCCCGCACCACCTACCGCAGGCTCTCCGGCGGCCAGCAGCAGCGACTCGCCCTGGCCTGCGCGCTCGTCGGCCGCCCCGAACTGGTGTTTCTCGACGAGCCCACGGCCGGGATGGACGCCCACGCCCGTCTGGTGGTGTGGGAGCTGATCGACGGGCTGCGTCGTGACGGGGTGACGGTGGTGCTGACCACCCATCAGCTCAAGGAAGCCGAAGAGCTCGCCGACCGGCTGGTGATCATCGACCACGGGGTGGCCGTCGCCGAAGGCACCCCCACTGAACTCATGCGCAGCGGCGCCGAGGACCAACTGCGGTTCACCGCGCCCCGCAAGCTGGACCTGGCGTTGCTGATCAGCGCCCTGCCCGAGAACTACCGCGCCGCCGAGATCACCCCGGGTGAGTACCTGGTCGAAGGGCACATCGATCCGCAGGTGCTGGCGACGGTGACGGCCTGGTGCGCGCGGCTCAACGTGCTGGCCACCGATATGCGCGTCGAGCAACGCAGCCTCGAGGACGTGTTCCTCGATCTGACCGGACGGGAGTTGCGATGAGCGCCGGTGGTTTTGATGAGTAAAGAGCTGTTCCCCGCGGGGACGTTCACCCCGGATCCCCGGCCCAACACCGTACCCAAGATGCTCGCCGCGCAGTTCCGCCTGGAACTGAAACTGTTGTTGCGCAACGGCGAACAGCTGCTGCTGACGATGTTCATCCCGATCACGCTGCTGGTCGGCCTGACATTGCTGCCGCTGGGGTCGTTCGGCGAGAACCGGGCGGCGACGTTCGTGCCGGCCATCATGGCGCTGGCGGTCATCTCCACCGCGTTCACCGGTCAGGCGATCGCCGTCGCCTTCGACCGGCGTTACGGCGCGCTGAAACGACTGGGCGCCACGGCTCTACCGGTCTGGGGCATCATCGCCGGCAAGGCGCTGGCGGTGGTATCCGTGGTGTTCCTGCAAGCGCTGTTGCTCGGCGCTATCGGGGTCGCATTGGGTTGGCGGCCCTCACCGGTGGGGCTCCTGCTCGGCGCGGTCGTCATCGCGCTGGGCACCGCGGGCTTCGTCGCGCTGGGCCTGCTGCTCGGCGGCACCCTGCGCGCCGAGATCGTCCTGGCGCTGGCCAACTTGTTGTGGTTCATCTTCGCCGGCCTCGGCGCGCTGACGCTGGAGAGCGACGCGGTGCCCTCAGCGCTGCAGTGGGTCGCGCGGCTCACCCCGTCGGGAGCCCTGACCGAGGCGCTGACACAGGCGATGACCATGTCGGTGGACTGGTTCGGTCTCGCGGTGCTGGCGGTGTGGGGTGCGCTGGCCGCGGTGTGTGCATTGCGGTGGTTCCGCTTCACGTGAGCACGGTGCTCGGCGTCGACGGCTGCAAAGGCGGCTGGGTGGGCGTCGAGTTGCGGCACGGCCGGTTCGCCGCCGCCCACGTCGGACCACGCCTGAGCGAGCTGGTCGCGGCGGTTCCGGGTTGTGAGGCGATCGGCGTGGACATCCCGCTGGGCCTGATGGCCGAGGTGGAACGGGCCTCGGATCGCCTCGCCAAACGGATGCTGGCCGGAAGATCCTCCAGCTTGTTCGTGATGGCGCCCCGGCCGGTGTTCGACGCGCCGGACCATGCCACTGCCAGCGCGCTGGCGACGGCATTGACGGGTAAGGGCATCAGCATCCAGGCGTGGGGGTTGCGAGCCAAGCTGGCCGAAGCCCAGATGCTCTACGCGCAGTCGTCGTTGCCGCTGTTCGAGGTGCACCCCGAGTTGACGTTTCGCCAGATGGGCCTGCTCACTTCCGACGGCAAGAAGAAGAGCTGGCGCGGACAGCGGGCCCGGCTGCGGGTGCTGGCGGCCAACGGCATCGAGATCCCCGAGGACCTCGGCCCCGTCGAGGCGGTCCCGGCCGACGATGTGCTCGACGCGGCGGCCGCGGCATGGAGCGCCCACCGGATCGCCGCGGGTGTCGCGTTCTGCCTTCCGGACCCGCCGCAGGTCAACGAGCAGGGACAGCAGCTGGCGATTTGGTGCTGAACCCCCCGGAAGGACTACTACCCGGCCCTACTACGAGTCGTAGTTTCAGCTCCCCTACTCTGGGAGCGTGCTATTCCAGCGCCTGGTCGACCGGCTGCCCGACGTCAGCCTGCGCGTGCAACGGATCATCGGCGCGCTCGTCATCCTCAGCCAAGGCGGTATCGCTGTCACCGGCGCCATCGTCCGGGTGACCGCCTCCGGGCTCGGTTGCCCCACCTGGCCGCAGTGCTTCCCCGGCAGCTTCACCCCCACGCCACATCCCGAAGTGCCGGGCGTCCACCAGGCGGTCGAGTTCGGCAACCGGATGCTCACCTTCGCGGTGGTCCTCACCGCGATCGCGGCGGTCCTGGCCGTGACACGCGCCCACCGCCGCCGTGAGGTGAAGATCTACGCCTGGCTGATGCCGGCATCCACGGTGGTGCAAGCAGTGATCGGCGGGATCACCGTCCTCACCGGGCTGCTGTGGTGGACCGTGGCCATCCACCTGTTGGCGTCGATGCTGATGGTCTGGCTGTCGGTGCTGCTGTTCGTCAAGATCGGCGAACCCGACACCGGAGTCCCGCGCTACACCGTGCCCCGGCCGCTACGGCTGCTGACCGTGCTGACCGCGCTCACCCTGTCCGCCGTCCTGGTCACGGGCACGCTGGTCACCGGCGCCGGACCGCATGCCGGCGACAAGAGCATCGAGCGGCCGGTCGCGCGGCTGCAGGTCGAGATCACCACGCTGGTGCACGCGCATTCCTCACTGCTGGTCGCCTACCTGGCACTGGTCGTCGCCCTGGGGTTCGGCCTGTGGGCGGTGCACGCCCAGCGCGCGGTGCTGGTCCGGCTTTACGTGCTGGTGGGGCTGGTCATCGCCCAGGGACTGGTGGGTACCGTGCAGTTCTTCACCGGTGTTCCTGCGGCCCTGGTCGCGGTACACGTGGCCGGCGCCGGTGCCTGCACCGCCGCGACAGCCGCGTTATGGGCTGCGATGCGCGAACGGGCCGAGCCCGAGCCGTCCCAGGGCTGACTCCACACACACCGCAAACTGACGCTGCGCGCCGGCACGCTCGACCGGTCCGAGCTGCCGCCAGCCCAGCGACGGCTCCACCAGCTCCAGTTCCAGCAGCGACGGCTCGGTGTGCGCGCCGAGCAGATCCACCCGCGCGTACAGGAAATCCCGCGGCACACACCCCAGATGCGTGGCTGCGGCTTCGAGCGCGGCGTGTCCGACCTGCCAGGCCCGGTCGTCCGGTCGGGCGGGCGCCAACACCTCCTCGGCATAGGTGCCGGACTCGTCGAGGACCGCGGTGCTGCCCGGGGACGGCAGCATCGGGCCCTTGGTGAACGCATGAGACTGCCGTCCGCCCAGGAACACCAGTGCGGTCTCCCCCTGCTCCACCCGCGGATCGTACGGCTGGATCAGGGCCGTCATTCCGGCGTCCTGCAAGCGGGCCGCATGATCGAGTGCCGCACGGTGATCGGTGAACCGGTGCGCGCCAACCGAACCCGCACCTACGGCCGGCTTGACCACGACCTGCCCCGCGGGCAGATCCACACTCTGTCCCGGCGCGAAGAACGCACTCTCGACCACCGGCACGCCCGCGGCGGCAAGGTCGCGCAGGTAGGCCTTGTCGGTATTCCACCGCACCACGTCAGGGCCGTTGATCAGGTGGGGCACCCGCGTCGTCCACTGCAGGAATTCATCGAGGCGCTCGGTGTAATCCCAGGTGGCCCGCAGGATCACCAGGTCACTGTCCAGTGCTTGCGGGTCATCCCAGGACAACCACCTGGCGCCGAGCCCGCGGGTACGCAGGGCGCTCACCAGCCCGTCGTCGTCGCCGTCACCGGAAATCAGCTTCGGACATCCGGCCAGCACGATCCGGGGATGAAAGACATCAGGGCGTGCCAGCTTCATCCGGACTCCACCCTCAAGGATGATAGTCACCATGCATGCGATCGAAGTTCCCGAGACCGGCGGCCCCGAAGTACTGCGCTACGTGGAGCGGCCCGCGCCCACCCCCGGCCCCGGGCAGGTGCTGATCAGGGCCGAAGCGATCGGCGTGAACTTCATCGACACCTACTTCCGTTCCGGCCTGTACCCACGCGAGACGCCGTTCGTCTCCGGTAGCGAGGTGTGCGGCATCGTCGAGGCGATCGGCGACGGCGTCGCCGCCCTGACGGTGGGCGACCGGGTGGTCACCGACAAGGCCCTGGCGGCCTACGCCGAGTACGCCGTGGCGCCGGCCGACTTCGTGGCATATGTGCCCGAAGGGGTGGCCCCGGACGTGGTGGCGTCGGCGCTGTTGAAGGGCATGACCGCGCACTACCTGCTCAAGTCGGTATACGAGGTGGCTCCCCTGGACACGATCCTGGTGCACGCCGGGGCCGGCGGGGTGGGACTGATCCTGACCCAGTGGGCCACCAGCATCGGCACCCGGGTGATCACCACGGCGTCCACACCGGAAAAGGCCGAGTTGTCCCGCCAGGCAGGTGCGATCGAGGTGCTGGACTATCCCGGTCAGGAGGCCGGTGACGCCGCCGAGTTCGGCGCCCGCGTCCGAGAGCTGACCGACGGCCTGGGCGTCGCCGCGGTGTACGACGGCGTGGGCAAGACGACGTTCGACGCCAGCCTGGCCAGCCTCGCGGTGCGCGGCACCCTGGCACTGTTCGGCGCGGCCAGCGGTCCCGTGCCTCCGGTGGATCCGCAGCGGCTGAATGCGGCCGGCTCGGTGTTCTTGACCCGGCCGACCCTGGGCCACTACACCCGCACCGCAGACGAGTTCGCCTGGCGCGCGGGCGAGCTGCTCGATGCCATCAAGGCCGGTGACATCGTGATCAACGTCAGCGCGCATTACCCGCTGGAGAATGCCGAGCAGGCGCACCGCGACCTGGAGGGCCGCAAGACGGTGGGTTCGATCGTCCTGGTGCCCTAGAACAGTGTGGGCAGGTTGATCGCCGAGTCGATGGCCAGCGCGCAGAACACCACGGCCAGGTAGTTGTTCGACTGCAGGAACAGCCGCAACGGTTTGACTGCCTCACCGCGGCGCACACCGGCGTACAGCTGGTGGGCCATCACCAGGAACCACACGCCGGCCAGCGTCGCCACGGCCGCATAGAGCCAGCCCGTCGCCGGCACCAACGCCAGCGTCGCGAGCACGGTCAGCCAGGTGTAGATCAGGATCTGGAAGGTCACCTGCTTCTCGGTGGCCACCGTCGGCAGCATCGGCACCCCGGCTGCGGCGTAGTCGTCCTTGTACCGCATGGCCAGCGCCCAGGTGTGCGGCGGCGTCCAGAAGAAGATGATCGCGAACATCACCAGAGCCGGCCATTGGATGGTCCCGGTAACCGCTGACCAGCCGATCATCACCGGCATACAGCCCGCGGCCCCGCCCCACACGACGTTCTGCGAGGTCCGGCGCTTGAGCAGCAGGGTGTAGACGAACACGTAGAACGCGATCGTGACGACCGCCAGCACCCCGGAGAGCAGATTCGACGTCCACCACAACCAGAAGAAGGAGCCGACGGAGAGCACCAGCCCGAAGATCAGGGCGTGCCGCGTGGGCACCGACGCTCGTGCCAGGGGTCGGCGCGCCGTCCGCTTCATCACCTTGTCGATGTCGGCATCGGCGACACAGTTGAGGGTGTTGGCACCCGCAGCGGCGAGCATGCCGCCGATCAGGGTGTTTGCGATCAACAGTGGGTCGACCACACCGCGGTGAGCCAGCAGCATCGCCGGAATGGCCGTCACGAGCAGCAGCTCGATCACCCGAGGCTTGGTCAGAGCGACGTACGCCAACAGCGTCGTGCGAATCCGCCCAGGAGCGCCGGAAACGGGGCGGCGCTCGCGAATGCTCACGCAGTCAACTCCCTCAGATTCTGGCGATGATCTTCTCGCACGGACGCGCCGCCTCGCGGCTTCTACTACAGACGATGGTAGACCGACCGCGGACTGACGGATTACCGCGGGTGGTTTCCGCGTTACCCACCGTAACGGGATACGGAAGTCTCCCCGATGCAGCCTGCGATGACCCGTCCCAGAGCACTAGTGTTGGATAGTGCGGCCCGCCAACCAGCCTGTCACCGAGGAGAGCTTGTGACCACCGTCGAAGACATCGCGACGTTGACCGAACCCCATCATCCCGACGACTGGACCGAGCTGGACTCCGTGGCCGTCGACACCGTGCGTGTGCTTGCCGCCGACGCGGTGCAGAAGGTCGGCAACGGCCACCCCGGTACCGCGATGAGCCTGGCCCCGCTGGCCTACACCCTGTTCCAGCGCCAGATGCGCCACGATCCCAGTGACGTGCACTGGCTGGGTCGTGACCGGTTCATCCTGTCCTGCGGGCACTCCAGCCTGACGCTGTACCTGCAGCTCTACCTCGGTGGCTTCGGCCTCGAGCTGGAAGACATCGAGTCACTGCGCACCTGGAAATCCAAGACCCCGGGCCACCCGGAGTTCCGCCACACCAAGGGTGTGGAGATCACCACAGGACCGCTCGGGCAGGGTCTGGCGTCGGCCGTCGGAATGGCGATGGCCGCCCGCTATGAGCGCGGCCTCTTCGATCCCGACGCCCCGGCCGGCGAAAGCCCCTTCGACCACTACATCTACGTCATCGCCTCCGACGGCGACATCGAAGAAGGCATCACCAGCGAGGCATCGTCACTGGCCGGGACCCAGCAGCTGGGCAACCTGATCGTCTTCTATGACCGCAACCAGATCTCGATCGAGCACGACACCAACATCGCGTTGTCCGAGGACGTTCCCGCCCGCTACCGCGCCTACGGCTGGCACGTGCAGGAAGTCGAGGGCGGCGAGAACGTCGTCGATATCGAAGCCGCCATCGCCGAGGCCAAGAAGGTCACCGACAAGCCGTCGTTCATCGCCGTACGCACCATCATCGGTTATCCCGCCCCCACCAAGATGAACACCGGCGGGGTGCACGGGTCCGCGCTCGGCGACGACGAGGTGGCCGCCACCAAGAAGGTGCTCGGTTTCGACCCGGACAAGAAGTTCGAGGTCCGCGACGAGGTGATCGCCCACACCCGCAAGCTCGTCGATCGCGGCCGCGAGGCACACGAGAAGTGGCAGACCGGCTTCGATGCATGGGCGGAGCGCGAACCCGAGCGCAAGAAGCTGCTGGACCGGCTCACCGCCGAGGAACTGCCCGAAGGCTGGGACGCCGACCTGACGTACTGGGAGCCGGGCAGCAAGCCGCTGGCCACCCGGGCCGCGTTCGGCCAGGTACTCAACGACGTCGCCCCCAAACTGCCCGAGCTGTGGGGCGGCTCGGCCGATCTCGCAGGCAGCAACAACACCACCATCAAGGGTGTGAACTCCTTTGGGCCGCCGTCGATCTCGACGTCGGATTTCACTGCCGACCCCTACGGCCGGGTGCTGCACTTCGGCATCCGGGAGCACGCGATGGGTTCCATCCTGTCCGGCATCGTGCTGCACGGACCGACCCGCGCGTTCGGCGGCACGTTCCTGCAGTTCTCCGATTACATGCGCCCGGCGGTGCGGCTGGCCTCGTTGATGGACATCGACACCATCTACATCTGGACGCATGACTCCATCGGCCTGGGTGAGGACGGCCCCACCCACCAGCCGATCGAGCACCTGGCAGCGCTGCGCACCATCCCCAACCTGTCGGTGGTGCGCCCGGGTGACCCGAACGAGACCGCCTACGCCTGGCGCAGCATCATCGCCCGCGGCAACGGCAGTGGGCCGGTCGGGTTCATCCTGACCCGCCAACCCATCCCGGTGCTGGAAGGCACCGACGCCGACGGCGTCGCCAAGGGCGGTTATGTCCTCGGCGGCGGCACTCCGGCCGACGATGCTGACGTGATCATCATCGCCACCGGTTCTGAGCTGCAGCTGGCAGTCGAGGCCGCCAAGCAGCTCGCCGAGAAGGACATCGTGGCCTACGTGGTGTCGATGCCCTGTGTCGAATGGTTCGAGTCGCAGCCCAAGGAGTACCGCGACTCGGTGCTGCCTCCGGGGGTGTCGGCCCGCGTCGCCGTGGAGGCCGGTGTCGCGCAGTCGTGGCACAAGCTGGTGGGTGACACCGGCGAGATCATCTCGATCGAGCACTACGGCGAGTCCGCCGACGACAAGACCCTGTTCCGCGAATTCGGGTTCACCCCCGAAGCCGTCGTCGCCGCCGCCGAACGCGCCATGGACAACTAACAAAAGATAAAGGCGATCCACATGACCCAGAACCCCAACCTGGCAGCGCTTTCCGCCGCCGGAGTATCCGTATGGCTCGACGACCTCTCCCGCGAGCGGTTGCAGACGGGCAACCTGCAGGAGCTGATCGACACCAAGAGCGTCGTGGGTGTCACCACCAATCCGTCGATCTTCCAGGCAGCCCTGTCGAAGGGCGACGCCTACGACGCCCAGGTCAAGGAACTGGCTGATCGCGGAGCCGACGTGGATGCCACCATCCGCACCGTCACCACCGACGACGTACGCAACGCCTGCGATGTACTGGCCGAGCAGTACGAACTCTCCGACGGCGTGGACGGGCGGGTCTCCATCGAGGTCGACCCGCGGCTGGCGCACGACGCCGACAAGACCATCGCCCAGGCCGTCGAGCTGTGGAAGATCGTCGACCGCCCGAACGTGATGATCAAGATCCCCGCGATGGAGGACGGCCTGCCGGCCATCACCGCGGTGCTCGCAGAGGGCATCTCGGTCAACGTCACCTTGATCTTCTCCGTCGAGCGTCACCGCGCGGTGATGGACGCCTACCTGGCCGGGCTCGAGAAGGCCAAGGAAGCCGGCCACGACCTGTCCAAGATCCACTCAGTGGCCTCGTTCTTCGTCTCTCGCGTCGACACCGAGATCGACAAGCGCCTGGAAGACATCGGCTCCGACGAGGCCCTGGCGCTGCGCGGTCAGGCCGGCGTCGCCAATGCCCGGCTGGCATATGCAGCCTATGAAGAGGTGTTCGTCGGCGGATCCCGGTTCGAGGCGCTGAACGATTCCGGAGCCCGGGTCCAGCGGCCGCTGTGGGCGTCCACCGGAGTCAAGAATCCCGACTACTCAGACACCCTCTACGTCACCGAGTTGGTGGCACCGAACACGGTCAACACGATGCCGGAGAAGACCATGGACGCGGTCGCCGACCACGGCGTGGTCACCGGTGACACCGTCACCGGCACCGCGACGGAGTCGCAGGAAGTCTTCGACGCACTCGAAGCCATCGGCATCGACCTCACCGACGTCTTCCTGACGCTGGAGAACGAGGGCGTCGACAAGTTCGAGAAGTCGTGGCAGGAGTTGATGAAGGCCACCCAGGGCCAGCTCGACGAGAAGAAATGAGCGAAGGCAACGGCGCTCCGGCTGACTGGGTGAACCCGCTGCGGGACAGGCGTGACAAGCGCATGCCCCGCATCGCGGGGCCCTGCAGCGTGGTGATCTTCGGGGTCACCGGTGATCTGGCCCGCAAGAAGTTGATGCCGGCCATCTACGACCTGGCCAACCGGGGCCTGTTGCCGCCCACGTTCGCGTTGGTCGGTTTCGCTCGCCGCGACTGGGCCGACGAGGATTTCGCCGAGGTCGTCTACGACGCGGTCAAGACGCATGCGCGCACACCGTTCCGGCAGGAGGTGTGGGACCGGCTCGCGGAGGGATTCCGGTTCGTCCAGGGCACTTTCGACGATGACGAGGCGTTTGTCCGGCTGAGCGAGACATTGCACAAGCTCGATGAGGAGCGGGGCACCGGCGGCAATCACGCCTTCTACCTGTCGATCCCACCGAATGCGTTTCCTGCGGTGTGCGAACAGCTGTCGAAATCCGGGCTGGCCGACAACCCCGACGGCCGCTGGAGCCGGGTGGTGATCGAGAAACCGTTCGGTCACGACCTGGCCAGCGCCGAGGCACTCAACGCCACGGTCAACAGTGTCTTCCCCGAGTCCTCGGTGTTCCGCATCGACCACTACCTGGGCAAGGAGACCGTGCAGAACATCCTGGCGCTGCGATTCGCCAATGAGATGTTCGAGCCGATCTGGAACGCCCACTACGTCGACCACGTGCAGATCACCATGGCCGAGGACATCGGATTGGGCGGGCGCGCAGGCTATTACGACGGGATCGGCGCCGCCCGCGACGTCATCCAGAACCACCTGTTGCAGCTGCTGGCGCTGACCGCGATGGAAGAGCCGGTCAGCTTCCACCCGTCGGAGTTGCAGGCCGAGAAGATCAAGGTGCTCTCGGCGACCCGGTTGGTGGAACCCCTGGACCAGAACACCTCTCGCGGGCAGTACGCCATGGGTTGGCAGGGTGGCCAGAAGGTGGTCGGACTCCTCGATGAGGAGGGATTCTCCAAGACCTCGACCACCGAGACCTTCGCCGCGATCACCCTGGACGTCGACACCCGCCGCTGGGCGGGCGTCCCGTTCTACCTGCGCACCGGAAAACGATTGGGCCGCAGGGTCACTGAAATCGCCCTGGTGTTCAAGCGGGCCCCCCACCTGCCGTTCGACACCACCATGACCGAGGAACTCGGCAAGAACGCACTGGTGATCCGCGTCCAGCCCGACGAGGGGATCACGTTGCGGTTCGGATCCAAGGTCCCCGGCAACAGCATGGCCGTCCGCGACGTCAACATGGACTTCTCCTACGGTTCGGCTTTCGCCGAGGCCTCCCCCGAGGCCTACGAGCGGTTGATCCTCGACGTGTTGCTGGGCGAACCCTCACTGTTTCCCGTGAACGAAGAGGTCGAATTGGCGTGGAAGATCCTCGATCCCGCTCTGCAGAACTGGGCCAGCCACGGCAGTCCAGATCCCTACGAATCAGGTACCTGGGGACCGGAGTCGGCGTTCGAGATGCTGCACCGCTCGGGTCGTGAATGGCGGCGGCCGTGACGGCCGCGCGCGGGAGGAGCCAGAGATGATTGTGGATCTGCCGGATACCAGTACCGACCGGATCAACAAGAAGCTCGTGGGACTGCGCGACGAAGGCGGCGCGATCACCTTGGCGCGGGTGCTGACGCTGGTGATCGCCCCTGACACCGAGGCAGTGCTCGAAGAATCCATCGAGGCCGCCAATGCCGCCAGTCGTGAGCACCCCTGCCGGATCATCGTGGTGATCCCGGGTGAGCGGCTGGCGTCCGAAGCGCGGCTCGACGCGCAGATCCGGGTCGGAGGCGATGCCGGCGCAGGCGAGGTGGTGGTGCTACGGCTGTCGGGTCCGCTGGCCAACCACGCCAGTAGCGTGGTGCTGCCGTTCCTGCTGCCCGACACCCCGGTTGTCGCGTGGTGGCCCGATATCGCACCGCCGGTGCCCGCTCAGGATCCGTTGGGCAAGTTGGCAATCCGCCGGATCACCGACGCCACCAACGGGATGGATCCGTTGCAGTCGATCAAGTCACGAGCGCACGGGTACACCCCCGGTGACACCGACCTGGCGTGGAGCCGGATCACCTACTGGCGCGCATTGCTGACCTCGACGCTGGACCAGGCACCACATGCACCGATCACCTCGGCCGTAGTGTCGGGGCTGGAAAGCGAACCGGCCCTTGACATCCTGGCCGGCTGGCTGGCCGGCCGTATCGACGGCCCGGTGCGGCGAGCCGTCGGCGAACTCAAGGTGGAGCTGATTCGCCCCACCGACACGATCACGCTGAGCCGTCCCCAAGAGGGCAGGACGGCGACACTGAGCCGGACCGGCAGACCCGACGCGCTGCTTCCGCTGGCCCGCCGGGAGACCTCGCAGTGCCTGGCCGAGGACCTGCGGCGGCTGGATTCCGACGAGATCTACTTCGAAGCGCTCCAGGGCATAGACAAGGTGCAGTACACATGACCGAAACGATCATCGAAACCTATGCCAGCAGTGACGAGCTGGTGGCCGAAGCCGGCGATCGGCTGGCGCTCTCCATCGTCGCGGCGATCAAGGCGCGCGGCCAGGCGTTCATCGTGCTGACCGGCGGCGGCACCGGCGTGGCGCTGCTCGAGCATCTCGCCGAGTACGGCTCGGGTATCGACTGGTCGGCGGTGCACCTGTTCTGGGGCGACGAACGCTACGTTCCCGAAGCCGACGACGAGCGCAACGAGAAGCAGACCCGCGAGGCGCTGCTGGACCACATCGACATCCCGGCCCGCAATGTGCACCCGATGGCGGCCGCCGACGGTGAGTTCGGCGCCGATCTCGACGCCGCCGCACTGGCGTATGAGCAGGTGCTGGCCGCCAACGCACCCGATGGGGAACCCACGCCCGTGTTCGACGTTCACCTGCTCGGGATGGGCCCTGAAGGGCATGTCAACTCGCTGTTCCCGCACTCCCCCGCCACCGCCGAGAAGTCACGCTTCGTCGTCGGCGTCGAGGACTCCCCCAAACCACCGCCGCGCCGGATAACCCTGACCCTGCCCGCGGTCACCCGGTCCCGCGAGGTGTGGCTGGTGGTCTCCGGCGAAGGCAAAGCCGACGCGGTGGCCGCCGCACTGGACGGCGCCGACGCACTGGAGATACCTGCCGCCGGTGCGGTCGGCACCGAGAAGACGGTCTGGCTTCTCGACACCGGCGCCGCCGCCAAACTGTAGGGCCTGCTATCCGCTGTTACGCAGCGCGGTGGCCAGACCGCTCATGGTGAGCAGGATGCCGCGCTGCACCCGCTCCTCGGTGGCGCCGGAGCGGTATTGCCGCAGCAGCTCCACCTGCAGGTGATTGAGCGGTTCCAGGTAGGGGAAGCGGTTGAACACCGACCGGGCCAGGGCCGGATTGTCGGCAAGCAGATCGTCGTAGCCGGTGATCGCCTTGTACATGGCGATGGTGCGGTCATGCTCGGCGGCGATCATGTCGAACACCCGGTGCCGTAGCGCCTCGTCCTCGACCAGCTCGGAGTAGCGCGCCGCCAGCCCCATATCCGACTTGGCCAGAACCTGCGCCATGTTGGACAGCACCGTCCGGAAGAATGGCCAGCGGCGGTAGAGATCACGCAGTACCTCCAGCCGGGCGTCCTTGTCGTGGCCCCCTTCGGCGACCCACTCCTCGAAGGCGGTCCCCGTGCCGTACCAACCGGGCAGCATCACCCGCGACTGACTCCAGGCCAGCACCCACGGGATGGCCCGCAGGTCGGCGATCGACGTGGTGGGTTTGCGCGAGGTCGGCCTGCTGCCGATGTTGAGCGACCCGATTTCACTGACCGGTGTCGAGGCTTTGAAATAGTCGACGAAACCCGGTGTGTCATGCACCAATTCGGCATATGCGCGCTGGGCGCGAGCAGCCAGGTCGTCGAGCACGTCGTAGGCGGCTGTCGCGGAGTCACCCAGCCCTTCGAGGTCGAGCAGCGTCGACTCCAGGGTGGCTGCCACCAATGTCTCCAAGTTGCGGTGGGCGGCCCGCGGCTCGGCGTACTTGGCCGCGATGATCTCGCCCTGTTCGGTGATGCGCAACGAACCCCGCACGGCTCCCGGCGGCTGCGCCAAGATGGCGTCGTAACTGGGACCGCCGCCGCGGCCCACGGTGCCGCCCCGGCCGTGGAACAACCGCATCCGGATGCCGGTCTTGGCAGCCATCTCCACCAGATCCAGCTCGGCACGGTAAAGGGCCCAGTTGGCCGCCAGATACCCGCCGTCCTTGTTGGAGTCGGAGTAACCGAGCATGATCTCCTGGCTTTCGCCGCGGGCGTGTACCAGGCCCCGGTACAGCGGCAGGCTCAACACCGCTTCCATGATCGCGGCGCCGTTCTGCAAGTCCTCGATGGTCTCGAACAGCGGAACCACCCCGACCGGGCTGTAGGGCTCCTCGCCGGAGGCGTCCAGCAGCCCCGCCTCTTTGAGCAGCAGCGCCGCCTCCAACATGTCCGAGACGGACTCGCACATCGAGATGATGTAGTTGGGCACCGCCTCGGGCCCGAACACCGCGACCGCCCGCGCAGCCGCCCGCACGATGTCGAGTTCCTTGCGGGCCAGCTCGGACAGTTCGGCGTGCTCACCGGTCAGCGGCCTGCGGGTGCTGAGTTCGGCGACCAGCAGCTCGACCCGCTCCGGCTCCGGCAGCGACGCATAGTCGGGGTGCACACCGGCCCAGGCCAGCAGCTCCGCGACCACCTCCTCATGCACGTCGGAGTTCTGCCGCATGTCCAGGCCGCAGAGATGGAATCCGAACACCCGCACGGCTTCGCGCAGCCGGGCCAGCCGGTCGTCGGCCAGTAGCGAGCTGCCGTTGGCGCGCAGCGACGCGTCCACGATGTCCAGGTCGGCGAGCAGCTGCGCCGGCGTGGCGTAGCGCGGCAACCCCAGGTCGAGCTGGTGTTCGGGTTGACGGTCCAGGACATCGGCGGCGGTGGTGCTCAGCCGGGCATGGACCACCCGCAGCGCCCGCCGGTAGGGCTCGTCGGCTCGGGCCGGCTCGTCGCACAGGTCGGCCAACGCCGCCAGCTCGTCGCTGATGTGCACCAGCCGTGCCGACATCGACAGTTCCTCCTCCAACGCGGCCAGCTCGTCGAAGTAGTGCGCGAATGCGGTGTAGGCCGCGCTTCCGGTGGCCAGCCGCACCACCTCCGCGGTGACGTTCGGGTTGCCGTCGCGGTCACCGCCGATCCACGACCCGGGGCGCAGGATCGGGGCGGGCAGCAGATTCGCCTCCGGCCACCGGGTCCGCAGTGCCTCGCGCACGTCGGCGTTCACCTTCGGGATCACCTCGAAGAACGCCGCCGGGTAGTACCGCAGGCCCGTTTCGATCTCGTCCTGGATCTTCAAGCGCGACAACCTGATCAACGCCGTCTGCCACATCATCAGGATCTGCTTGCGTAGTTCGCGTTCGATGTCGGCGCCGTCACCGGTGGTGGTGAGTCCTGCCGACCGCAGGCGCATCAGCTCGGTGATGCGGTGCTGGGTGTCGAAGATGGTCCGCCGGCGCGTCTCGGTGGGATGGGCGGTGATCACCGGTGACACCAGCGCGCCGGTCAACGCCTCGGCGACGGTGGACGCATCCAGGTCGGCGGCGTCGAGCTTGAGGTAGGTCGCGGCCAGACTGCTGTTCTGCGGCGGTTCGCCGGCGGCCACGTGGATGGCCCGGCGGCGTTCCCGGTGAATGTCTTCGGCGACGTTGGCCAGCAGCGCGAAATGGGTGAAGGCGCGGATCACCGGGATGGCGGTCTTGGCGTCGATGCCGGCAAACAGCTGGGCCAGTTCGGCCCGGTCGATCTCGGACCGGCGAACCCGGAACGACTCGACCCGGGCCCGTTCGACCAGATCGAACATCTCGTCGCCGTTCTGCTCGCGCACGGTGTCGCCGAGGATCGCGCCCAGCAGCCGGATGTCCTCCCGCATCGGTTCGGTTGCCTCGCGCCCGACCTTGGTGCGGTGGACGGCGCCGATCGGTTCCAGCGCGGTGTCCGGGATATGTGAGGGGTCGACCATAGCCACGATTATCGACGACGCGGGCCGCCCCCGCCCAACCGCGCGCCCGTCCACTGGGTCCGGACAACACAGAAGAGCCCGGGCGAATGCTCACCCGGGCTCTTCTGTGAGGTGTGTGGTTAGCCGTACTTGATCTGCAGGCCGATACCGATGATGGAGACCAGCCAGATTCCGGTCACGAACAACGTGAGCCGGTCGAGGTTCTTCTCCACCACGGTCGAACCGGACAAGCTGGACTGCACGCCGCCGCCGAACAGTGTCGACAGACCGCCACCCTTGGCGCGGTGCAGCAGCACCAGCAATATCACCAGCAAGCTGGTGACGATCAGGGTGATCTGCAGAGCAAATTCCATGGCGCTCACCTTACATGGGGTGATTTCGACGCGGAAATCACCGACGGGATCAAGGCAGAGGTCCGCCGGCGGCGATCGCCGACAGGGTGGCGAACTGCTCGCCGTCCAGCGAGGCACCGCCCACCAACGCACCGTCGACGTCTTTCTGCCCGACGATCTCCCCGACGTTCTTGGCGTTCACCGAGCCGCCGTAGAGCACCCGTACGGTGCCCGCCACATCGGCACCGGCGAGCTCACCGAGCTCACCACGGATCGCCTTGCACACTTCCTGGGCGTCGGCGGCACTGGCCACCCGCCCGGTGCCGATCGCCCAGACGGGTTCGTAGGCGATCACCACCTGTGCGATCTGCTCGGCGGACAGCCCCGCCAGCGAGCCCTTGAGTTGGTTGACGTTGTAAGCCACGTGCTCGCCGGCCTCGCGGATCTCCAGCCCCTCCCCGATGCAGACGATCGGGGTCAGCCCGTGCTTGAGCGCGGCCGCCGCCTTCGAGGCCACCAGAGCGTCGTCCTCGTGGTGGTAGGTACGCCGCTCGGAGTGACCGACGACGACGAAGGTGCAGCCCAGCTTGGCCAGAAACGCCCCGCTGATCTCTCCGGTGTAGGCACCCGAGTCATGTGCGGAGAGATCCTGACCGCCGTAGGTCAGGCGCAACTTGTCGCCGTCGACCAGCGTCTGCACACTGCGCAGATCGGTGAACGGCGGGATGACGGTGACGTCGACCTTGTCGAAGTACTTGTCCGGCAAGGAGAATGCGATCTTCTGCACCAGGGCGATGGCCTCGAAATGGTTGAGGTTCATCTTCCAGTTGCCGGCGATCAGTGGTTTCCGCGCCATCAGGACTCCAGAACTTCGATGCCGGGAAGGGTTTTGCCTTCGAGGTATTCCAGGGATGCCCCACCGCCGGTGGAGATGTGCGAGAAGCCGTCCTCGGCCAGGCCGAGCTGACGCACCGCTGCCGCCGAATCACCGCCGCCCACAACGCTGAAGGCGCCCTTGGCGGTGGCACCGATGATCGCCTCGGCGACACCTTTGGTGCCCGCGGCGTACGCCGGGAACTCGAACACCCCCATCGGGCCGTTCCAGAACACGGTCTTGGCATTGGACAACAGCGTGGTGAACCGTTTGACCGACTCCGGGCCGATGTCCAGACCCATCTTGTCGGCCGGGATCCGGTCGGCGGCCACGGTCTCCGGCGGGGAGTCGGCGGCGAACTTCTCGGTGACCACGATGTCGACGGGCAGGTGGATCACGTCGCCGTAGTCGTCGAGGAGCTTGCGGCAGGTGTCCACCATTTCCTCCTGCAGCAGCGAGGAGCCCACCGGAACACCTTGCGCGGCAAGGAAGGTGAAGCACATGCCGCCGCCGATGATGAGGCTGTCGGCCTTGGTGGCGAGGTTCTCGATGACTGCGAGCTTGTCGGAGACCTTGGACCCGCCGAGCACCACCGCGTAGGGCCGCTCGCCTGCACTGGTCAGCTGCGCCAGGACCTCGACCTCGGCGGCCACCAGCGTGCCCGCGTAGGCCGGCAACACCTTCGCCACGTCGTAGACCGAGGCCTGCTTGCGGTGCACCACCCCGAACCCGTCGGAGACGAACGCGCCTTCCCGTCCGCCCGGATCGTCGACCAGCTCGGCCAGCGCCTTGGCCAACGCCAGCCGTTCGGCATCGTCCTTGCTGGTCTCGCGCGGATCGAACCGGATGTTCTCCAGCAGCAGCACATCGCCGTCGGTGAGCCCTTCGGCCCGGGCGAGTGCGTCGGTGCCCACCACGTCGCCGGCCAGTTGCACGTGCCGGCCCAGCCGTTCCCCGAGCGCGGCGGCCACCGGGGCCAGGGAGAACTTCGGGTCCGGCGCGCCCTTGGGTCGGCCCAGGTGAGCGACCACAACCACTTTGGCGCCGGCCTCGGCCAGCGCTTTCAGCGTGGGCACAGAGGCGATGATCCGGCCGGGGTCGGTGATCGTGCCGGTATCGGAGAGGGGGACGTTGAGGTCGGAGCGCACGAGCACGCCCCGACCCTGTACGCCCTCGGCCAACAGGTCAGACAGTGATTTGATCGCCATGTTTACCGAGTTCAGGTCTACAGCGACTTGCCGACCAGGCCGACGAGGTCGACAAGCCGGTTGGAGTAGCCCCACTCGTTGTCGTACCAGGAGACGACCTTGGCCTGGTTGTCGATCACCTTCGTCAGACCGGAATCGAACAGCGAGCTGTGCGGGTCGGTGACGATATCGCTGGAGACGATCGGTGCGTCGTAGTACTTGAGGATGCCCTTGAGCGGACCCTCCGCGGCAGCGGCGAACGCGGCGTTGATCTCGGCCGCGGTGGCCGACTTGCTCAGTTCCGCAGTGAGATCGGTGACCGAGCCGGTGGGGATCGGCACCCGCAGCGCGTAACCGTCGAGCTTGCCCTTCAGCTCCGGCAGCACCAGGCCGATGGCCTTGGCGGCACCGGTGGACGTCGGCACGATGTTGATCGCGGCGGCGCGGGCGCGGCGCAGGTCCTTGTGCGGACCGTCCTGCAGGTTCTGGTCCTGGGTGTAGGCGTGAATGGTGGTCATCAGGCCCTTGACGATGCCGAATTCGTCGTTGAGCACCTTGGCCAGCGGGCCGAGGCAGTTCGTGGTGCACGAGGCGTTGGAGATGATGTTCTGGCTGCCGTCGTACTTGTCGTCGTTGACGCCCAGCACGATGGTGATGTCCTCATCGCTGGCCGGGGCGGAGATGATGACCTTCTTGGCACCCGCGTCCAGGTGGCCCTGCGCCTTGGCGCGGGCGGTGAAGATGCCCGTCGATTCGACCACCACGTCGACACCGAGGTCGCCCCAGGGAAGAGCGGAAGGCCCTTCCTTGACCTCGAGAGCTTTGAGTTTGTGGTCGCCGACGACGATGGTGTCGTCACCTTCGAGGCTCACGTCGTACGGGAGCCGGCCCAGGATCGAGTCGAACTTCAGCAGGTGAGCCAGCGTGGCATTGTCGGTGAGGTCATTGACGGCCACGATCTCGATGTCGGTGTTCTTACCTTCGGCCTTCTGCGCGTCCAGCGCGCGGAAGAAGTTGCGCCCGATGCGGCCGAAGCCGTTCACGCCTACCCGGATGGTCACTTGTCTCTCCCTAGGTCCGCTTCCTTGCAGTGCTCAGCAACCAGCCTAGTGGTGCGCGTCGGGCGCTGCGCGGATTGGTCGGGGTGACAATGTGACCTGTTTGACGCTGGAGAAAGTGATGCCTACCACCAGACGGGTACTCGTACGGGGTGATCGTCGCCCGCGTGGAGGTCTCCAATCCCGACAAAGTGCTGTTTGCCGACGGCACCACCAAGCTTGCGCTGGCCAAGTATTACCAGGCAGTGGCCGCAATCATGGTGCCCTACCTCGCCGATCGCCCCATCAGCATGCAGCGCTTTCCCGACGGCATCTCCGAGCCGGGCTTTTACGAGAAGACGGTGCCCACGCATTTCCCCACCTGGGTGGACACCGTCAAAGTCGACACCGCCGACGACGTGCAGTGCCAAGTTGCGGTCAACGACGCACGGTCCCTGGTGTACCTGGCCGATCAGGCGTGCATCACGATTCACACGTGGCTCAGCCGTGCCCGCGCATTGGAGTCACCGGATCAGCTGATCTTCGACCTGGATCCTTCGGTCGATGACCTTGCCAAGGTGCGCCGAGCCACCGCCATGACCGGCGAGCTTCTCGACGAGATCGGTTTGACTTCATTCGTCAAGACCACCGGCTCCCGCGGTTACCACGTGATGGTACCGCTTCGGCAGCGCGAAACATTCGACGAGACAAGGGAATTCGCCAAAGAAGTAGCCCAGGTTCTGGTTGGCCGGGCCCCGGAGCTGTTGACCTGTGAGCAACGCAAGGCCAACCGCGGCGACAAGGTGTACCTCGACGTCGCGCGAAACGGCTACGGCCAGACGGCCGTATCGCCCTATGCGGTGCGGGCCCTGCCGGGCGCGCCGGTGTCCACACCGATCGAATGGTACGAACTCGACCGGGTGGCCCCCGATGAATTCACCGTCGCCACCATCCCCGGGCGGCTGTCGCGCCGCGGCGATGCCTGGCACGGGATGCGCCGCCGGGCCCACGGTTTGGATCGGGCCAGGGACAAGCTGTCCCGCCTGAGCTGACCTCTGGGCTCCACCGCTTCGAGGCCGAGTGGGTCAGGAATCCTCGAGCAGGTCGGGGGTGACGGCCGACTCGGTGTCGGGTATCCCCTCTTGCTTGGCCTTGCGGTCCGCCATCGACAGCAATCGCCGAATACGGCCGGCCACTGCATCTTTGGTCATGGGCGGGTCAGCGAGCCGGCCGAGTTCCTCCAGGGAGGCCTGCCGGTGCTCGACGCGCAGTTTGCCGGCGGTGGCCAGGTGGTTGGGCACCGTGTCACCGAGGATGTGCAGGGCCCGCTCCACCCGTGCAGCCGCGGCCACCGCGGCCCGGGCCGACCGGCGCAGATTGGCGTCGTCGAAATTGGCCAGCCGGTTGGCCGTCGCACGGACCTCACGCCGCATCCGGCGTTCTTCCCAGGTCAATCTGGTGTCCTGGGCGCCCATCCGGGTCAACAGCGCACCGATGGCTTCCCCGTCGCGCACCACCACCCGATCGGCGCCGCGCACCTCGCGGGCTTTGGCACTGACCCCGAGGCGTCGCGCCGCACCGACCAGCGCCAGCGCCGCCTCGGGCCCCGGGCAACTCACTTCCAGGGCGGAGGACCGGCCGGGTTCGGTCAACGAACCGTGCGCCAGAAAGGCGCCGCGCCAGGCCGCCTCGGCATCGGCGACGCTGCCGCCGACCACCTGCGCGGGCAAACCCCGCACCGGGCGCCCGCGCAGATCGAGCAGCCCGGTCTGCCTCGCCAGCGCTTCGCCGTCTTTGGCGACGCGCACCACGTAGCGGGTGCTCTTACGGATGCCGCTGGCGGACAGGACATGCACCACGGCGTTGTAGCCGTACAGATCGAAGATGTCCTTGCGGAGCCGGCGCGCGATGATGCCCAGATCAACCTCGGCCTCGACCACCACGCGGCCGGACACGATGTGCAGGCCACCGGCAAACCGCAACAAGGACGCCACCTCGGCACGCCTGGCGCTCACGGAATTGACCACCAGCCGGCTCAGCTCGTCTTTCACCTCGGCAGTCATCGCCACGAATCGTCACCTCTCGGTCCACTCACATCGGAAGCCGACGTCGGCGTAGTCGGTACCACCGGATCGCCCCCTCCCGCCGAGACATATTGCAATGCCGCGGCCAGCTTCGCCGGATCATGTAAAGGTGTACCAGGTCGGGAGACGTCAGCGAACTGAACTCGGGCATCGAGGACGCTCGCCGTTCGCTGCAGTTGCAGCCGTTCGCGCTCGCCCCGCACACTGCCAGCGTCGACGATGATGTCATGGACGGTGAACTGGGGTGCATGCTGGGCCAGTACGTGCAGGTGGCGTTCGGCGGAAAAGCCCGCCGTCTCCCCCGGCTCGGCAGCCAGGTTGAGCACCAGCGCCCGGCGCGCGGATGTGGCCCGCAGCGCTGTCACCAGGTCGGGAACCAGCACGTGCGGGATCACACTTGTGAACCAGGATCCCGGCCCCAGCACCACCAGGTCGGCGTTCATGATCGCGTCCACCGCCTGCCGGGTGGCGGGCGGGCTGCCGGGCAGCAACCGCACCCGGCGCACTTTTCCCGGCGTCGTCGCGATCGCGACCTGCCCGCGGATCACCCGGCTCATCCGCGGATCGGATTCCAGGCCCGCCACGTCGGCCTCGATCTGCAGCGCAATCGGGCACATCGGCAGTACCCGCCCCCTCACGCCGAGGATCCGGCCGAGCTCATCGAGTGCGGCCACCGGATCAGCGAGCACCTCATTGAGACCGGCGAGCATCAGATTGCCGATCGGGTGGCCGGCCAGAGCACCGCTGCCGCCGAATCGGTGCTGGATGATCGTCGCCCACAGTCGACCTTGCGGACTGTCAGACGCCAACGCCGCCAACGCCATTCGTAGATCGCCCGGCGGCACGATATCGAGTTCGCTGCGCAGCCGCCCCGAGGAACCGCCGTCGTCGGCGACGGTGACCACAGCGGTGATGTGGGGTGTCAGCCGCCGCGCGGCCGACAAGGTGGCATACAGCCCGTGGCCACCCCCGAGCGCGACGATGCGGTTGATCGCCGTCGTCATTCGCGACCCAGATCGCGGTGCAGTACCCGCACCGACATCTGGTCGCCACCGGTGAGCCGGCCGGCGAGCGCCTCGGCGATGGCAACACTGCGGTGTTTACCGCCGGTGCAGCCGATGGCGACGGTCATGTAACGCTTTCCCTCCCGGCGGTAACCCTCGACAACCAGGCCCAACAGCTCGTGGTAGGTCTCCAGGAACCTGTCCGCGCCCGGCTGACCCAGCACGTAATCGCGCACCGCGGGGTGCTGACCGGAATGTGGGCGTAGGTCGTCTACCCAATGTGGGTTCGGAAGGAACCGCACGTCCATCACCATGTCGGCGTCCATCGGCAATCCGTATTTGAAACCGAACGATTCCACCGTCACCGCCGTCAGCGGCACCGTCTCGCCGCCGAACGCCTGCTCGATACTGGCGCGCAGGGCGGGCACCGGCAGGCTGGAGGTGTCGATCACCAGGTCGGCGCCGGCGCGCACGGGGGCGAGCATCACCCGCTCGGCGGCGATGCCCTCGGCCAGGGTCATCCCGGCCTGCAGCGGATGGCTGCGGCGGTTCTGCTCGTAGCGGCGCACCAGGATGTCATCGGAGGACTCCAGGAACAGCACCTGCGGCGTGATACCGCGGGTGGCCAGTTCGGTGCGCACCGAGTCGAGGTCCCCGGTGAAGCCGCGGGAGCGGGCGTCCATCACCACCGCCAACTGGGTGATCCGCGATCCGGCCGCCAGACCGAGGTCGACCATCCGCGCGATCAGTTCCGGGGGCAGGTTGTCGGCGACGTACCAGCCAAGGTCCTCGAGGACCTTGGCCGCCGTGCCGCGCCCGGCACCCGAGAGCCCGGTGACCAGTACCACCTCGATACCGGAATCCGGCTCCGCGCTGACGTCGTCCGAATGAGACCGCATCACCGACTCGTCTGCACCTTCTGCGTTGATCGTCATCCCCATACTCGTTGCCCGGTGTCATCATCGCGCACATCGGCCGCCGGTGGGGCCGGCACCGTGGCAACCGGGGCCACGTCCGCCGGCTCGAGAGCCTGCACCTCGGGTGCCTCTGCGGGCGGCTCCGGCGTTACCCCGAGCGCCTCCAACACCGCGGTCGCGGTGGTCACCCCGATGCCGGGCACAGCGGTGATCTCCTGCACCGAGGCCTGCTTGAGGCGGGCCACCGAGCCGAAGTGCGTCACCAGAGCCTTGCGCCGGTGCTCCCCCAGGCCGGGGATGGAATCCAGCGCCGAGGCGGTCATCCGTTTGGACCGCTTGCTGCGGTGGAACGTGATCGCGAACCGGTGAGCTTCGTCGCGGACCCGCTGCAGCAGGTAGAGCCCCTCACTGTTGCGCGGCATGATCAGCGGGTCGGGCTCGCCGGGCACCCAGACCTCTTCGAGCCGTTTGGCCAGGCCGATGACGGCCACGTCGGTGACGCCGAGCTCGTCGAGGACGGCTTGCGCGGCATTGACCTGCGGTGCACCGCCGTCGACGACGTAGAGGTTGGGCGGGTAGGCGAAGCGCCGCGACTTCCCTTCCGCTGAGTACTCGTCAGGCCGTTGGCTGTCCTGCACGTGCCGCCGGAACCGGCGGCGGGTCACCTCGGCGATGGAGGCGACGTCATCGGAGCGGCCGTCGCCGGCAGCTTCCTTGATCGAATAGTGCCGGTAGTCGGATTTGCGCGGCAGCCCGTCCTCGAACACCACCAGTGAGGCCACCACATCGGTGCCCTGGACGTGGCTGATGTCGACGCACTCGATGCGCAGCGGCGCCTCGGCCAGCCCCAACGTATCCTGAATCGCCTGCAGCGCAGCCGATCTGGCGTTGAAGTCACCGGCCCGCCTGAGCTTGTGCTGTTGGAGCGCATGCTGGGCGTTGCGCTGCACGGTCTGGGCCAGCGCTTTCTTGTCACCACGACGCGGCACCCGTAGCACCACCCGCGACCCGCGCAGGCCGCTGAGCCAGTCGCCGAGTTCGTCGGCATTGGGCGGTAGACACGGCACCAGCACCTCCCGAGGGACCGGGTTGGCGGATTCATCTGCCCCACTACCCAATTCGGCCTGCTCACCGTAGAACTGGGTCAGGAACTGCTCGACGAGCAGGGCATGGGTGCCGTCGGTGTCATCGGGTTCGGTGGACTTCTCCACCACCCATCCACGCTGGCCGCGGACGCGACCACCGCGGACGTGGAAGACCTGCACAGCCGCTTCCAGGTCATCGTCGGCGAAGGCGACCACATCGGCATCGGTACCGTCGCCCAGCACCACGGCCTGCTTCTCCAAGGCCCGGCGCAGCGCACCCAGGTCGTCACGCAACCGGGCCGCGCGTTCGAAGTCGAGCACCTCGGCGGCCTCGGTCATCTGGTGTTCGAGTTCACGGGCGAACCGGTCGGTCTTGCCGGAGAGGAAGTCGCAGAAATCTTCGACGATCTTGCGGTGCTGCTCGGCACTGACCCGCCCGACACACGGCGCGGAGCACTTGTCGATGTAGCCGAGCAGGCAGGGGCGGTCGATCTGGCTGTGCCGCTTGAAAACTCCAGCTGAGCAGGTGCGCGCGGGGAACACCCTGGTGAGCAGGTCGAGCGTCTCGCGGATGGCCCAGGCGTGCGAGTAGGGCCCGAAATAACGCACGCCCTTGCGGCGCGGGCCGCGGTACACGTAGAGGCGCGGGTATTCCTCGCCCAGACTGACCGCGAGCACCGGGTAGGACTTGTCGTCGCGGTAGCGGACGTTGAACCGCGGATCGTATTCCTTGATCCAGTTGTATTCGAGCTGCAGCGCCTCGACCTCGGTGCCGACCACCGTCCACTCCACCTTGGCGGCGGTGGTGACCATCTGACGGGTGCGCGGATGCAGGCCGGAGATGTCGGCGAAATACGAGTTCAGCCGGCTGCGCAGGCTCTTGGCCTTGCCGACGTAGATGACCCGCCCATGAATGTCGCTGAACCGGTAGACGCCGGGTTCCACGGGAATGGACCCCGGGGCGGGCCGGTACGACGATGGATCAGGCACCGCTCCAGCCTAGTACCGACCGGCCACGTGACCCGCGCGACAGCGGGCCCGGTTCAGTGTTGTTCGTCGGGGGGCGAGCCGGGCTGCTGCTGATAGGTGTGGAGCAGCTCCCGTACCTGCTCCATCGCCACCACAGCGCGTTCCTTGTCGACGGACTGAATGGCCATCAGCGGAATGTACTCGTCGTCGGGAAGATCCACCCGGGCCCAGCGCGCACCGGCGGGGAACGAAATGCCCACCACCTCTGACCAGGGAATCAGCTTGTTACCCAACAGATTACGAACAGAGAGCCCAGCCGCTCCGACCCGCAGCCGCGGACGGGCGAACATCAGGACCAGGCAGCCGATGACGACGCCGAGCAGCGCGATGCCCACCTGATCGGCCGTCTGGAAGATCACACCGCTGGAGCCCACCTTGAGCAGCACCCCGACCGCGATGTGTGCCGCGACGATGACGAACGCAGCACCATAGGCGAAGTACGGCGTCAGGTGCGGACGGATCACCGCATCCCACCCGGTGTCGCTGCCCCGTTGCTTGTCCTCCACGGCCGGTCCGCTCACCGCGAGGTACGCAGGTCGCGCAGCAACAACGCCGTGGCCAGGGCGGCGGCCGCGGCTTGAGCGCCTTTGTCTTCACCGGAACCCGGCAGGCCGGCCCGGTCGATCGCCTGTTCCTCGGTGTTGACGGTCAGCACGCCATTGGCCACCGGGGTCGACGCGTCCAGCGACACCCGCGTCAGCCCCTGGGTGACGGCATCACAGACATATTCGAAATGCGGGGTGCCGCCGCGGATCACCACACCGAGAGCGACGACGGCGTCGTAGCGACGGGCGAGTTCCTGCGCCACCACCGGGATCTCGATCGCCCCCAGAACGCGCACCACCGTCGGGTCGCTGACCCCGCTTTTGCGTGCCACCCGCAGCGCGCCCTCGAGCAGCGCATCGCAGACGGTGTCGTGCCAGGTGCTGGCCACGATCGCCAGTGACAACCCGGAGGCGTCGATGTCCGGCATGTCCGGGACGCCGGCACCACTCACAGCGCCCCGCCGAAATCGCCCGGCAACGGCATGTCCTCGTTGAGCTCCGAAAAGTCGTCCAGCCCGGCGAGATCGTGGCCCATCCGGTCGCGCTTGGTCATCAGATAGCGGATGTTCTCGGCGTTGGCGCGCACCGGCAGCGGAACCCGCTCGATGATGTGCAGGCCGTACCCGTCGAGGCCGACCCGCTTGGCCGGGTTGTTGGTCAGCAGCCGCATCGATCGGATCCCGAGGTCCACCAGGATCTGGGCGCCGATGCCGTAGTCCCGCGCATCGGCGGGCAGCCCCAGTTTGAGGTTCGCGTCGACGGTGTCGGCGCCGGCGTCCTGCAACTGGTAGGCCTGCAGCTTGTGCATCAACCCGATGCCGCGGCCTTCGTGACCGCGCATGTAGAGGACGACGCCACGGCCCTCCCGGGCCACCATCGCCATCGCCGCGTCCAACTGCGGACCGCAGTCACAGCGCCGGGAACCGAATACGTCACCGGTCAGGCATTCCGAGTGCACCCGCACCAGTACGTCATGGCCGTCGCTGTTCGGCCCGGAGATCTCGCCGCGGACCAGGGCGACATGCTCGACGTCTTCGTAGACGCTCTTGTATCCGACCGCGCGGAATTCGCCGTGCCGGGTGGGGATGCGCGCTTCGGCGATGCGCTCGACATGCTTTTCGTGCTTACGTCGCCATTCGATCAGGTCGGCGATCGAGATCAGCGCCAGTTCGTGCTCGTCGGCGAAGACCCGCAGCTCATCGGTCTGTGCCATCGCGCCTTCGTCTTTCTGGCTGACGATCTCGCAGATGGCGCCCGCGGGTTGCAGGCCGGCCAGCCGCGCCAGGTCGACCGCGGCCTCGGTGTGGCCGGGCCGGCGCAGGACCCCACCGTCTTTGGCACGCAGGGGCACCACGTGGCCGGGTTTGGTGAACTCGTCGGCGACGCTGTTCGGATCCGCGAGCAGCCGCATCGTGGTGGCCCGGTCGGAGGCCGAGATTCCGGTGCCGACACCCTTTTTCGCGTCCACCGTCACGGTGTAGGCGGTGCCGTGCTTGTCCTGGTTGACCGCGTACATCGGCAGCAGCCCCAGCCGGTCGCAGACCTCGCCGGCCAAGGGCACACACAGGTAACCGGAGGTGTAGCGGACCATGAACGCAACCAGCTCCGGGGTCGCCTTCTCGGCGGCGAAGATCAGGTCGCCTTCGTTCTCACGGTCCTCATCGTCGATGACGACAACTGCCTTGCCCGCCGCGATATCGGCAATCGCCCGTTCGACGGTATCCAGCCTGGTCATCTATGCCACCTTCGAAAAAGGAACACGCGGTTCTTCAAGGGAACCCGCGAATTCAACGCTCTGATCAGTATGAACCACCATGACGGGCGACTTATTGCCCTGTCCGGTCCATGAGACGTTCGACGTACTTCGCGATCACGTCCACCTCGAGGTTGACCGGTGTGCCCACCGGCGCCTCACCCAAGGTGGTGAGCTGGCGTGTTGTCGGAATCAGCGACACCTCGAACCAGTCGGTGTCGTCGCGGCCGAGTCCGGAAACCGTGAGCGAAATTCCATCGACGGTGATCGAACCCTTCTCCACCACGTAACGGGCCAGCTGCGGCGGCAGGCTGATACGCACCACTTCCCAGTGCTCGGACGGGGACCGTTTGATCACCGAACCGGTGCCGTCGACGTGGCCCTGCACGATGTGGCCGCCCAGCCGGCTGTTGACGGCCGCGGCGCGCTCCAGATTCACCCGCGACCCGACGCCGACCCGGGCCAGACTGGACCGGTCGAGCGTCTCGGCCATCACGTCGGCGCTGAATTCGCCACCGGGCAGCACCTCGACCACGGTCAGGCACACGCCGTTGACAGCGATCGAATCCCCGTGACCGGCATCGGAGGTCACGACGGGCCCGCGGATCACGAACCGGGCCGCGTCGGTCAGATCTTCCTTGCCGACAACCTCGCCCAATTCTTCGACGATTCCAGTGAACACCGCACCAGGTTAGTCGCTCTGCAGCGCCATCGAGACTTCGGTCTCGCCGGAGACCAGAGCCGCTTTTGGCCGGCCCCGGGCAAACTCCGTCGCACAAGACAGGCATTTCGATGCTCATCGCTGCAAGCAGAACCGCGACGAAATCGCAGCTCCGGCGCGGTAGCTCACCCTCTGGAGCGGGCCGGACCGGCCCGCAACGCCGTTCGCCGCACTGCGGTAGACCCAGCCTCACCCTCTACGATGCACTCATGCAGACGCGTCGACGTAGGTTCCGCATGTCCCCTGCCACCAAAACCCTCGCCGCCCTGAGCGCCGCCGCGGTGCTGGTGGCCGGGTGCTCGTCCTCCGAACCCGCCACCGAGTCGTTGCCGGACGCCACCGAACTGTTGCAGCAGTCGAGCCAGACCACCAAGGGTCTGCAGAGCGCTCACCTGGAGATCACGGTCACCGGCACCATCGAAGGCCTGCCCGTCAAGAGCCTGACCGGAGACCTGACCAATGTGCCGGCGACCGCCGTCCAGGGCAACGCCACCATCACGATGGCGGGCTCGAACGTCGACGCCGGGCTGATCGTGATCGACAACATCCTCTACGCCTCGCTCACCCCGGACAGCTGGCTCGATCTCGGCCCGGCAGCCGACATCTACGACCCATCGACAATCCTGAATCCGGAAACCGGCCTGGCGAATCTGTTGACCAGCTTCACCGACGCCAAGTCCGAGTCGACCGAGAACATCAACGGAGTCGACACCGTCAAGGTCGCCGGCAAGGTCAGCGCCGAAGCGGTCAACACCCTGATCCCGCAGGTGAAGGCCACCGACGCCGTGCCGGCCACCGCCTGGATCGAGAAGGACGGCGAGCACAACCTGGTGCAGGCCGAGATCGACCCCAGCAGCGGCAATTCCATTCAGATGAAGCTGTCTGACTGGAACAAGCCCGTCACCGTGACCAAGCCCCCGGTGTAATGCGCAGCGCCGGGACCACTCGCAGCATCGCGATCAGCGCAGGCGGCCTGGCCGTCCTGTTGGGAGCGCTTGACACCTATGTGGTGATCACGATCATCCGCGACATCATGACCGATGTCGGGATCCCGATCAATCAGCTGCAACGGGTAGCCCCGATCATCACCGGCTACCTGGTCGGTTACATCGCGGCGATGCCTCTGCTGGGCCGGGCCTCGGACCGGTTCGGCCGCAAGATGCTGATCCAGATCAGTCTGGCCGGCTTCACCATCGGCTCGATCGTCACCGCGATGTCGACCGACCTGACGATCCTGGTGATCGGGCGGATCATCCAGGGGTCGGCCAGCGGTGCCCTGCTGCCGGTCACGTTGGCGTTGGCTGCAGATCTGTGGGCCGAGCACAAGCGGGCGGCGGTGCTCGGCGGTATCGGGGCGGCGCAGGAGCTCGGTAGCGTTCTCGGTCCGCTGTACGGCATCGCTGTTGTCGCACTGTTCGCCCACTGGCAGGCGGTGTTCTGGGTCAACGTCCCGCTGGCGCTGCTCGCGATGGCGATGATCCACTTCAGCGTTCCGGAAAAGCAGAAATCCGACGGTCCGCCCGACCGGGTGGACGTGGTCGGCGGGGTGCTGCTGGCGGTGGTCCTGGTGCTGGTCGTGGTCGGGCTCTACAACCCGGAGCCCAGCGCCCGCGAGGTTGTTCCGACCTGGCGGTTGTGGCTGTTGATCGGCGCCGTGGTCGCGGTGGTGGCCTTCTTCGTCTGGGAGCGGTACGCCCGTACCAAGTTGATCGACCCGGCCGGTGTCCGGTTCACCCCGTTCCTGGCCGCCCTGGGCGCGTCGTTCGCCGCCGGTGCCGCCCTGATGGTGACGCTGGTCAACGTCGAGCTCTTCGGCCAGGGCGTTCTCGGAACCGACCAGGTCGAGGCGGCATTTCTGTTGATGCGGTTCCTGGTCGCGCTGCCGATCGGTGCCGCGATCGGCGGCTGGGTCGCCACTCGGGTCGGTGACCGGGCAGTGACGTGTGCCGGCCTGCTGATCGCCGCGTTCGCCTACTGGCTCATCTCGCACTGGGGCGTCGACGTACTGTCGGCCCGCCATGACCTCGGGCTGTTCACCCTGCCCGCCTTCGACACCGATCTGGCGCTGGCCGGGATCGGCCTGGGGCTGGTCATCGGACCGCTCACCTCGTCAGCACTGCGGGTGGTGCCATCGGCCCAGCACGGCATCGCGTCGTCTCTGGTGGTTGTGTCCAGGATGACGGGGATGTTGGTCGGTGTCGCGGCCCTGTCCGCATGGGGGCTGTACCGCTTCAACCAGATCCTGGCCGGACTGCCCTCCCCCAGCGCTGCCGACGGGCTGGCCGCGCGGATCGCCGGTGAGGCCGCCAAATACAAGCAGGCCTTCGCCATGCAATACGGCGAGCTGTTTGCGATCACGGCGATCGTCTGTGTGGTGGGCGCACTCCTGGGCCTGCTGATCGCTGGAAAAGACACGCGCCCCAAAGGTTTTGACGGGCAACCCGAGCCTGACGACAGCGCCACCGCGGTGTTGTCGGTGCCCCCCGGCGCACGCGGCGGAGCACCCGGCGACGCGGCGACGGTGCAGATCCCCAAGCCGGATTCCCGGGGCCGCCACGCACGCTGACGTCGAGCTGGCCGGACTTACTTGCGTCCGGCCAGTTGGCGGGGCTGGGCAAGGGTGTCGGCGAGGCCCGGCGCCTTGTGCAGCCTGCGCTCGCGGTTGATGGTCCGCAGCACCCGGAATCCGTCGCTGAAGGCGTTCAGGTTGCTGCGTCCATGGATGCGGCACGCCTCGAAACTGCCGACCTCGCGAATCAGCAGGCCGCTGCGGGCGATTCGAACGTTGATGATGGTTTCGATCTCGAAACCGTCACCCCACTGCGCGGCAGTTCCGGCGGTGTCGGGAAGGTCGAGGGTGTCGAGCACATGGCGCCAGAAGGCGTTGTAGCCGTAGCAGAGGTCAGTGAACTCCGTCGCGAAGATCCGGTTCACCAGCCAGTTGAAGCCCAAATTGCCGAGCCGGCGGAATGCGGTGATGTCGTCGCTCCCCCCGCCGTGCGAGAAGCGGCTGCCCTTGGCCAGATCGGCGCCGCCGATCAACGTAGCCACGAACGCGGGGATCTCGGCCGGGTCGGTGGAACCGTCGGCATCGATCATCACCAGGATGTCGCCCGTGGCCACTTCGAAGCCACACGCCAGTGCGTTGCCCTTACCGCTTCGTGTCTGACTGAGCACCTTGGCCTGGGGCCACAACTTCCGCGCCACGGCAACGGTGTCGTCCACCGACCCGCCGTCGATGACGACGATCTCGTCGACCGACGGCATTCGCTCCGCCACATACGGCAGATTCAACGCCTCGTTCCTCGTGGGAATGATGACGCTGACGGTGGGTGCACCACCGACACGTTCACCGATCTCTACGCCTCCTGACCCAGCATCACCATCGGGACCATCGGGGCTTCCCGGTGCGCTCTCGTGATTCTGGATATTGACGGTTTTGTTGCTCAAATCGCCGGTAGGCCGCAAATTCGGGCCTGGAACCAGGTTTGTCAAGACAGTCCTTTCCAACGAAAAGCATTGTTGACGAGCGTTATTACTGCCCCTGAGATCCGTTTGCATCCAACATGTGAAACGCATCAGATTCGTGTATATATTAGCCAGAGCCTACATTGGCAAAACCTGAGGCGCATAGTCAGGCCGAGGGCGGAGGCGTGAGAAGGCTCACAATCGAGTGACGTTCGGTAAGTGAGACACCCGGTAACACCGCACAACCCGCACCTACCAGGGATGGAGGCCCAGCATGCTCAGCGACGACGCAATCGCCGGTTTTACTGTCGGCGCCGACGTCCCCGTCCAGGTGTCCGGGCCGGCAGCCATCGAGGTCAAGACCCCGATCGGCCCACCTCCAAACAACCTGCAGCACAAAATTTCTCGTTTCATTGTCAAGAACCCGGAGGACCCGCCACACCGCGAGACCCGCCCTGATCTCGGACCGCCGGGCGCAGTGCGCTCGACCCCATCGATCGCACGGACACCAGGGTTCACGCAATCGACCCGTTCTTCGCCCAGTTCACCGGGCACACCGGCAGTCACCCGCGTGACGGGCGCCTCGGCTCCGCCGCGCAGGCCTGCCGGAGTTCACCCATCTCTCTTTGCCAAAGCAACCATCGACTGACTGATTCGCGTCTTCACGACGCCTGTCCGATTGGAGTGACATGTTCGAAGATCGTGGCTGGCAGCAGCGCGGCAGCACCGGGACCCGGATCCGGCTGTCTCGCATCTTCGACCCCGGGTCCCACCGCGCCCTGGTGGTGCCGATGGACCATTCGGTCACCATCGGGCCACTCGGCGGAGCCGACCACGCCGACCGGACGGCGCGGCTGTTGGCGGCCGCCGGCGCCGACGCCATCGTGGTGCACAAGGGGCGCGCCCGAGCCATCGACCCGGCGCATTTCACCAATATGGCGCTGATCGTCCACCTTTCGGCCGGCACCGACATCTCCATCGACCGCACGTCGAAGGTTCTCGTCGGCTCGGTGGAGGACTGCCTGCGTCTGGGCGCCGATGCGGTCAGCGTCCACGTCAACGTGGGCTCCCCCACCGAATCCACCCAGCTCGCCGACCTCGGGGCGGTCGCCTCGGCCTGCGACACCCTGGGTATGCCGTTGCTGGCGATGATGTACGCCCGTGGGCCCGAGGTCGGGTCACACACCGATCTCGTGGACACCCTCAGCCACCTGGGCGCCATCGCCACCGATCTGGGCGCCACCATGGTGAAACTGGATTACGCCGGGTCGGTCACCGCGATGAACCACGTCGCCGACAGCTGCCCCCTGCCGATTCTGGTGGCCGGCGGCGTCGCCGCCGCCACCGATGACGCGGCCATCACCTATGCCGCCGAGGTGGCGGAGACGCGGGTGGCCGGCCTGAGCTTCGGTCGCCTGATCTTCGACGCGGACAGCCCGCACCGCGTCACCTCGGAGATCGCCCGCAGACTCCACCGCCGGCCGCTGGCGTCGGCACTCGAATCCGCCTCAGCCTGACCACCTCTGGAGAAGACCATGACCCACGTCACCGATATCGTCACCGACCACATCACTCCCCTGACCTCGCCGGACACCCGCCGGGCGCCGGACGTGCGCACCGGGCACCTCGCCTGGATCGACATCCGCGCCTTGTCCGGCGACCTCCGGATGGCGGTGATCGAAGCGGCCATCCACCAGCGGGTAGACGGAATCGTCTCCGACGACCCGGCCGTGCTCGCCGACCTGCCGCCGACGATCCGGCGCATCCTGGCGGTCGAGGACCCGGAATTCGCCGAGCTGACCGGCACACCCCTGCACGCAGTCGACGTCGTCCTCGCACCATCCGGCGCCGGGCAACCCCGGACCGCAGCCGAACACGGTGTGCACGTCGTCGTCTCCGACGCGCCGACCCTGCACGAGGCGTGCCGGGTGGTGCGTCAGGTGCCGTGGACCGTGCTCACGTTCACCGACCCGACCAAGATCCCGTTGGAGATCGTGATCGCCGCGGCCGAGAACTCCGGCGGCCGTACCGTCACCGTCGTCGACGACATCCAGGACGCCGCCATCGTCAAGCTGGTGCTCGAACACGGTTCCGACGGACTGCTGCTCGCTCCGAGGAGCGTCGAGGAGGTGGCCACCCTGGCCGAGGTGGTGCAGCACCGACAGGACCGTCTGGAGTTGTCCGAGCTGACGGTGACCTCGGTGGAGCACATCGGCATGGGTGAGCGGGCCTGCATCGACACGTGTTCGTTGTTGGAACTCGACGAAGGTTGCCTGATCGGCTCGTTCGCCACCGGAATGTTCTTGTCCTGCAGCGAAACCCACCCGCTGCCGTATATGCCGACCCGGCCCTTCCGCTGGAATGCCGGCGCGGTGCATTCGTATGTGCTGACACCGGAGAACCGCACCCGGTACGTCAGCGAACTCCGGGCGGGACAGCCCATTCTGGCCGTGCGCACCGACGGCAGCGTGCGGGAGGTGCGAATCGGCCGCGTCAAGATAGAACGTCGCCCGCTGATCTCCATCAACGCCACCACGCCGGGCGGGGCGAGCATCAACGTCATCGCCCAGGACGACTGGCATGTCCGGCTGCTGGGTCCAGGCGGCACCGTCAACAATGTCACCGAGTTGCGTCCCGGAGACACCCTGCTGGGCTACGTCCCTACCGCATCCCGCCATGTCGGACTTCCCATCACTGAGTTCTGTGACGAGCGCTGAACCGGCCGAACCGGCGGTCGCGGCAACAGGGTGGCGGCTGCCGAAGCCGAGAGCCGGCGCCCTCGGAGTCGATATCGCGGCGGTGATGACCTCCAGTGTCGCCACCGGGGCGCTGGGTTTCCTGTTCTGGACGGTGGCAGCCCGGGGCTACAGCCCGGCCGAGGTGGGACGGGCGTCGGCACTCATCTCGTCGGCGTCGCTGATCGCGATCCTCGCCAACTTCAGCCTCGGCAGCCTGTACGAGCGGTTCCTGCCGGTAGCCGGCTCACAGTCGAAGCGCCTGGTGCGCAACGGAACTCTGTTCGTCATCGCAGCGGCACTGGCGTTCGGCGCGGCGTTCGTCCTCCTCGGACCGGATGAGCAGCTGTTCGGTTCGCTCACCGAGTCACTGTTGTTCCCGGTGGCGGTGGCCGTACTGGCGGTGTTCGCCATCCAGGACCAGGTGCTGGTCGGGATCGGCCGCGCCACGACACTGGCCGCCAAGAACATCACCCAGTCGACCGTCAAGCTCATCGCGATCGCCGCCTTCATACCCCTGGCCACGGGCACCGCGATCGTGTGGGCGTGGGTGCTACCCGCGGCGGTGATCGCCGGGTGGGTGCTGCTGCGCGTCATCCAGCCGGCGACCGGTGGCCGCGACGGGGAACCCGCCCTGCCACCGAACCGCGATCTGTTCCACTTCTTCCTCAGTTCGTATGCGATCAACGCCGTCGGCGTGGTGGTACCGCTGCTGTTGCCGCTGATCATCGTCGCCCAACTCGGCACCGAGACCAACGCGTACTTCTCGATGAGCTGGCTGGTGATCAACACCGTGGCCGTACTGATCCACGCCACCGGCGCGCCGTTCATCGCCGCGGCCTCGGCCCCCGGCGCCGACATCAAAGCCTGCATCGGGCGATTCACCCTGATGTGCGGTGGCGCCGGCGCGGCCAGCTGTGTCGGCCTGTTCCTGGCGGCGCCCTACGTGTTGCACATCATGGGACCCGCATACGCCGAACAGGGCACCAACCTCATCCGGATCTTCGCGCTGAGCCTGCCGTCGTTGGCGATCTACACCATCTACGCCTCGCTGGCCCGGCTGCGGCGCCGGCTGCGCCTCGCGGTGACGGTGCAGGTGATGATCGGTGTCATCGTGGTTGTCGGCATCGTGCTCACCACCCCCCGTTGGGGTATCGATGCGGTGGGTTACACCTATCTGGCGGCCGAACTGCTGGGCACCCTGATCATCGCGGTGCCGCTGGTGCGGTTGCTGCGCCATGCCTGGGAGCCGTCCTCGGACACGCTGGTGGACACCGGCCTGCCCGCCGCCCCGGCACCCGCCGCGGTTCACCACGAGCCTGCCCCCGCGGAGGACGCCACCGTCTGGCGACGCTTCCTCGAGACCGCCGATGCGCACGGCGACGAGATGGCCCTGCGCACCGCCGACGGCGCGGTGACCTACCGTCAACTGGCCTCCGCGGCGGCGGCGTGGTCCACGACGATGCGCCACCACGTCAGCCCCGACTCCACGATCGCGCTGCTCGCGGGGCTCGGACCGGATTCGGCGGCAACGGTTCTGGGGGCTATGGCTGCCGGACGGGTGTTGACCAGTCTGGATCCGCGACTGCCCGTGCACCGCACCCGCGCGATCGTCGACATGCTCGGCGCACATGGCCGCCCCGTCGGCATGATCGTCACCGACGACGCCAACCAGGCCCACGCCGGGGAACTGGCCACCGGAGCCGCGGTGCACCGGGTGGAATCCCCGCCGGAGGTCAGCGGGGCCGCCGCCTGGCCGGACGTGCCCGCGGGTGTGGACACGTTGACCACCGTGCAGTTCACCTCCGGGTCCACCGGGGTCCCCAAGGCGGTACTGCACGCCAACGGGATGTGGCTCTGTGACGCCATCCTGATGCGGACGCGATTCGACATCACCCCGGGCCGGCGGATCGCGCTGTGTATGCCCGTGAGCTTCGGCGCCGGAATCAACATCCTGCTGGGTGCGCTGATGTCGGGTGCCGACATCCTCGGCATCGATCCCCGCGACGTGGCGCCGGCAGCGGCCCTGCGACAACTGCGCGGCCGCGACGTCGAAATCCTCGTCTGCACACCGTCATTCCTCAACGCGTTGATCGACGCCGCCGCCGGCACCACCCTTCCCACGCTGACTCGCATCGTCACCACGGGCGAACCCGCCAACGTGCCGCTGGTCCGCCGGGCCCGCACGCTGGCCCCAGCGGCGGTGTTCACCAACTGGGTCGGCTCCTCGGAGGCCAACGCGATCTCCACCTATGACATCGCACCGGGCGACGAGCTGCCATCGGGGGTGATCCCTGCCGGTGACCCGGCACCGTTGAAGCGCGTCACGATCGCCGGGGACGGCACGATGAGTGTCACTTCCCGATACCTGGGCATGGGCTACCTCGTTGATCCCGGCGACAACGCCTCGGTACGTTTCGCCGCCAACAGCGACGGCACCCGCACCGTCGTCACCGGAGACCGCGCCCGCTGGAGCGCCGAAGCCGGCGGCACGCTGATGCTGCTCGGGCGCGCCGACACCGCCGTCAAGATCCGCGGGTACCTGGTCGAGCCCGCCGAGATCGAGGCGGCCCTGCTGGAGCATCCCGCAATCCGAGAGGCCGCGGTCCGGGTCGACACCACCGGCGGCGCACCGGTTCTCGCCGCCTATGCTGCCCCGGTCGCCCATGTGCGGGCGCCATCGGTCGCCGAGTTACGCGCCACCCTGCACGAGAAACTGCCCACCTGGATGGTGCCTACGCACATTCTGACGTTGGCAGCCCTGCCCAGGACCGAACGCGGCAAGGTCGACCTGCAGGCGCTACCGGAACCGGTCCGCGGTCCCCTGGTCACCCCGTGCGGGGCAACCGAAGAGCAGCTCGCGAAGATCTGGGCACAGGCACTGGCACTGGAAGCGGTGGGCCGGACCGAGAACTTCTACGCTCTCGGCGGGGATTCACTGACCGTGCAGGCGGTGCTGAGCCGGGTGGCCCGCCAGTTCGGTGTCCAACTGCCCCCGTCCTCGGTCGCCGGCGCGCCCACGGTGGCGCAGTTCGCCGCCGTGGTGCACGACCGGATCAGCCGGTCAGGAGAGCGACCGGACGCCTTGGCGTGCACCACTGTGGCGCTACGGCCGATATCCGGGGACACCACGGCGCCGCCGATCTTCTGCTTCGCCGGAGCCGGCGCATCGGCGCTGTCGTTCACCGCATTCGCCGACCGGGTCCGCCCCACGGTGCCGGTATACGCGTTCCAGCCGCAGGGCCTGGAGAACCGGGCCATCCCGGATTGGACGGTCGGCGCCGCGGCGCGTCGCCACCTGGCCGATCTGCGGCGTCTGCAGCCCCACGGCCCGTATCAGCTGGTCGGGCACTCACTCGGTGGCTTCATCGCCCTCGAGGTCGCCCGTCAGCTGCGTGAGCTCGGCGAAACCGTCGAGATGGTGACCTTGCTCGACCCCTACCTGCCACCGCGCGCCATGCGGGCGGCCAGGGGCCGATTGCCCGACGCCACACTGACTCTCGACGCCACTCCCCGCAGCAAGCGGGAGCTCTGGATCCGCCGGCTGTGCCTGCCACTGGCTGGGATCGTCCAGTTCGACCCCCAGACCCAGGCCTCGATGCTGGAGGCCGTCGGAACCCGGGTCGGCAGGTTCCACAAGCCCCGGCCCTGGCCGGGTCGGGCACTGGTGGTGTTGAGCCACCTCAACGACGACGACCCCCGGCTGTGGCCGTTCGTTCTCGCCGGCCGGCTGCGGATCACCCGGATCACCTGTGACCACGAATCGATCGTCCGCGAACCGCATATCCGACAGGTCGTCAGCCTGATCGAAGATGAATCCTCCTCGGCGCCAGTGGATTCCGCTGCGAACCCGGGTGGGCTACCTGCCGCCGTCGAGGCGCACGTCGCCGACGACGCCGTGGTGATCTGAGCCGGGGATGTCCACCCGCGAGAACGACAGCGGGGTGCCACCGCGGGTGAGGATCCGGTCGATCGCCAGCACGGCGGGATACCACCGGTCGGCGGGATAGGTCGCCACGATTCCCGCGCCGGTGAACTCGGCGGCATCACGCAGTGGCGGCGCCGTGGCGCCCTCGAGCACGCGGCGGTACTGCCGGTGATCGTAGGTGGAGTTGAAGTCCGCCCCCACCACCAGCGGCATCGTCTCAGCCGCCAGGATCCGCCCCAGCTGTCCCAGTTCGGCCATCCAGCGATACGCCGGTTCCGGATACGGCGGCAACGGGTGCAGTGCGTACCCGGCCGTCGGCACCGTGCCCGGGACTGCCACCGTGGCCCGCAGATTCTCCAGCACGAACCCGGGGAGCACCTGCCCGTCGCGCAGGGGGTACCGCGAGTAGATGCCCGTCCCGCCGCCTCCGCCACGGGGTTTGGTGAACGAGTAGGGCAACTGCCGGGTGATGCCCGCAGCGGCCAGCCGCTGGGCCGCCGCCTCGGTGAGTTCGGCGACGGTCAGGATGTCGACGTCAGCGTCGTGCACCGTGCGCAGCAGCGCGTCGGTATCCGCGCTGCCGAGGTAGATGTTCGCCTGCATCACCCGCAGCTGCGGGCCGTCCGGAGCATCGGCCGATACCGGTGTGGCCCGGTACAACGGCACCTGTGTCCACACCCCCACCGTCAGCGCTGCCACCGCCGCCAAGGCCAGTACCCGCTGACGTCCGAGCAGCAACAGCACCAGGGCAACCCCGGTGACCCCCACCAACAACGGCGTGAACGACGCGATCAACGTCCAGGTGGTGCCGACAAAAGCCGAATAGTGCGCGGCGATCCCGATCGAACCGGCAACCAGCAATACCAGTCCGGCGCCAGCGGCCAAGCGCCGCGGCAACTTTCGGCCCCCAGCTCGCACCGGGGCTTCAGGCATCATCCTCGGATCCGGACAACTCATCCCGTACCAGGCTGACCAGCAGATCGGGGCCGAGCCGTCGCACCTCGTCGTAACGCCAGCGCAGCGCCTGGGAGAGAGTCGCCACTCCCACGCTGTCGACGACGGTGATCGGACCGCCCAGCATGATGGGGGCGATATAGGCCAGGATCCGGTCGATCACCCCGGCCCGCAGGAACGCCCCGGCCAGCGTCGGCCCACCCTCGATGAGCACATCCGTGCGATCGGAGAGCGCCTTGATCACCTCGTGCGGATCGTGGGTCCTGATCAGCATCGTGTGCGAATCATCGTTGAGCACATTGCAATCGGCGGAGATGTCGCGAGTGCCGACGACCACCCGTAGCGGCTGGTGGTCCACCAGCGACCCGTCCGGCCGACGGGCCGTCAACGTCGGATCGTCGGCGAACACAGTGCCGGTGCCCACCACGATGGCGTCTGCCGCGGCACGGCGCAGATGCACATCGGCGCGCGCCACCGGTCCGGTGATCCACTGGCTCGAACCGTCCGCGGCCGCGCTTCGGCCGTCGATACTGCCGGCGTACTTCCAGGTGATGTGCGGACGCCCGGTTCGCTGCCGGTGCAACCACTCTCGCAGTGTGCCGTCGGCGACCTGCTCAGCCAGCACACCGCCCAGTACGGACACCCCGGCCTCCCGGAGCCGGGCGGACCCGCCGGCGGCGACTGGGTTGGGATCGGCGACCGCGTAAACAACCGTCGAAATCCCGGCTGTCACAAGCGCATCCACACAAGGTGGGGTGCGGCCGTGATGGGCGCACGGCTCGAGGGTGACCACCGCCGTGCCACCGCGCGCCCGGGGTCCGGCAGCACGCAGCGCCACCACTTCGGCATGCGCGCCGCCCACGGGTTCGGTGCCGCCGACGCCGGCGAGCCGGCCGTCGGCATCGAGGATCACGGCCCCGACGGGTGGATTCGGATACGTACTGCCCTTGACCTGCTCGGCCTGCTCGATCGCCGACCCCATCGCGGCCTCGAACGTCATAACCGAAGGTGCGCCGAGGCGGCCGCCGCTTTGGCCCGCAGAGCGCGCACCGCAGCGGCGGGGTCGTCGGCGCCGTAGACCGCCGAGCCCGCGACAAAACAATCCACGCCCGCTGCTGCCGCCTGCTCGATGGTGTCGGCGTTGATGCCGCCGTCGATCTCGACCACCACCGTGAGCTCACCGGAATCCACGAGACGGCGCGCGGTCCCGACTTTGGCCAGTACCTCGGGGATGAACTTCTGTCCGCCGAAGCCCGGCTCCACCGACATGATCAGCAGGGTGTCGAACTCCCGCAGGATTTCCAGGTACGGCTCCAGTGGGGTACCGGGCTTGACCGACAGGCCTGCCTTGGCGCCCGCGGCACGGATATCGCGGGCCACGCCGACGGGGTTGTCGGTGGCCTCGGCGTGGAAGGTGACGTTGTAGGCGCCGGCCTCGGCGTAGGGCGGTGCCCACCGCTGCGGATCCTCGATCATCAGGTGGCAGTCCATCGGGATGTCGGTCGCCTTGAGCAGGCTCTCCACCACCGGCAGCCCCAGCGTCAGATTGGGCACGAAGTGGTTGTCCATCACGTCGACGTGCAGCCAGTCGGCCCCGCTGGCGGCGGCCACTTCATCGGCCAGGCGAGCGAAGTCTGCTGCCAGAATCGACGGCGCTATCAACGGGCGGTCAACGTTGCCTGACATGGGGTTCACCCTACTTGCAGCGCCGCGGCGAACATCGCGTCCGTCCCATGCCGATGCGGCCACAGCTGCACGTATGGTCCAGCCCCCAGATCGGGAACCGGCTCGAACAGTTCGCGGGCATCGAGCACCGTGACGTCGTGGCGACGGCGGATGTCGGCGACCACGCCCACGGTCTCCGCCAGATGCGGCGAACAGGTGGAGTACAGCACCACCCCACCCGGGCGGGTCAGCGCAATGGCCGAGGACAGCAGTTCCCGCTGCAGCCGGGTCAACGGCGCGACATCACTGGGCTGTCGGCGCCAGCGCGCCTCCGGACGACGACGCAGCGCCCCGAGCCCGGTGCAGGGCGCGTCAACCAGCACCCGGTCGAACCCGGGGCTCAGCTCGGGCACTCCGTCACCGTCTGCGGCGCTGCTGCGCCCGTCGCGGCGCAGCACCGCGACGTCGAGGCCGCGGGTATTGGCCTCAACGAGGTCAGCGCGGGTATCGACAGGTTCGACCGCGGTGACCTTGGCGCCCCTCGAGGCGCCGATGGCCGCGATGAGCGCGGTCTTGCCGCCGGGACCGGAGCACAGGTCCAGCCACCTGCCGTTGTCGGTGCCGCTGACCGGTGCCCGGGTCAATGCCTGCGCGACGAGCTGGCTGCCCTCGTCCTGCACCAGCGCTGCGCCGGAGCGCATCGCCGCGAGCTGGCCGGGGGCCCCGCCGGGCAGGTACACCGCATACGGCGAGTAGCGGCCGACCTCGCCGGAGACCTGCTCGGCCAGTTCGGCCGCGGTGAGCCGGGTCGGCAGGGCCGTCAGATGCACCATCGGCCGGGCGTCATCGGCGGCCAGGACAGCGTCCAGTTCACCCGCCTGGGCGCCGAGCGCGTCGACGAAGGCTTGGGCGATCCATCGCGGATGCGCGTGGATGAACGCGGCGTGTCCCACCGGGTCGGCGCTCGGGTCGGGGGCCAGCTCGGCCATCCACTCGTCCGCATCCTTGCTGGTGATCTTGCGTAGCACGGCGTTGACGAAACCTGCTCGTGCCGTGTCGAATTCGGCCTTGGCCTGCTCGACGGTGGTCGATACCGCAGCGTGTGGTTCGACGCGGGTGCGCAGCAACTGGTAGGTGCCAAGGCGCAGCAGATCCAGCAGCACCGGGTCGATCGTGTCGGTCTTGCGGCCGGCGGCATTCGCGATGACCGCGTCGAGCAGGCCGAGGGCACGCAGCGTGCCGTACGTCAGCTCGGTGGCGAAGGCGGCATCGCGGCCTTCGATTCCGCGTTCCCGTAACAGTGCCGGCAACGCCAGGTTGGCGTACGCATCGCGGGTGGCGACGGCCCGGAGGACGTCGAACGCGGCCTGCCGAGCCGGATCCAGCGGTTTGGTGCGGCGCTTCTGTGGCGGCGGTTTCCTGTCACCGGGTGCGCGGTTGGCCGACGGAGCTCCGGCATTGCGGCGCGGGTTCTGACGCGGGTTCTGGCGCGGCGGGCGTGGATTGGTCATGATGCGGTCACCGAATCGTCGAGACGCGCCCCGCGGGCCCAGTCTGCGGCGGGCATCGGTTTCTTACCCGGCGGCTGCACCTCGCTGAGGCGGACGGGGACCGTGGCCGTGCCGATCAAGACGCTGCGTTTGCCGACCCGCAGTTGTCCGGGAGGAACGGGTGGGTTCTCGGCGGTGTCCTCGTCGATCGCGACCGGGCCGAGTTTGACCCTGGTGTCACCGATCAGCGTCCACGCCCCCGGGCTGGGTGTCATGGCGCGGATTCGGCGCTCGATGACGTGCGCGGGCAGGTCCCAGCGCACCCGCGCGTCGTCCACGGTCACCTTGGGTGCCAAGGAGATTCCGTCGACCGGCTGGGGCACCGGCACCAGCGTGCCGTCCTCGATCCCGTCGAGGGTGGCGGCCAGCAGATGAGCCCCGGAGTCGGCAAGCCGGCCCAGCAGGGTGCCCGCGGTGTCGGTGGGGGCGATGGTCTCGGTGACCACGCCGTAGACCGGCCCGGAGTCGAGGTCGGGTTCGATCTGGAAGGTGGTCGCACCGGTGACGGGGTCCCCCGCGCTGATCGCCGCCTGCACCGGGGCGGCTCCGCGCCATGCGGGCAGCAGGGAGAAGTGCAGATTGATCCAGCCGTGCGGCGGGATCGCCAGCAGCGGCTTGCCCAGCAGCGCCCCGTAGGCCACCACCGCACAACAATCCGGGGCCAGCTCGGCCAGTTCGGCGACGAACTCCGGTGCGTTTGCGCGTGCCGGGCGCAGGATCGGGATGTCGTGTTCGGCGGCCAGCTCGGCCACCGGTGACGGGGACAACCGGCGGCTGCGGCCCACCGCGGCATCGGGTCGGGTCAGCACGGCGATGACCTCGTGACGAGGCGATTCCAACAGTCGGCGCAGTGCCGGCAACGCGGGTTCCGGAGTGCCGGCAAAGACGAGACGCACCGAGACAGTCTAGGTGACCAGGCGGGCGGCGAAGCACCAGCGCCGGGTCAGATGCCGTACCGCTGCGCCCAATCGACCTGGAGGCTTCCGCCCTGGCTGACGTCGCCGCCGAAGTTGTCCAGTTGGATGCACAGGTGCATCGGTCGGGGCGGGAACGTCGCGCTGTCGGTGCTGTGCCACCATTCCCGGCCGTCGACGAACGTGGTGATCCGATCGGGCGTCCACTCGACAGCCCAGCTGTGCCACTGGGTGGCGTCGAGGTCGACCACCCCGATGGTGCGGCTGTCGTCGGGGCCGTAGTGCAGCGCGACGTCGACCTGCTGGCGGTGCGGGTCCCAGATCTCCATGAAGTCGAGCTCTCCACCGACCGGCCAGTCCTCGGCGTCCGGCCACAGCAGCAGTACCGGGTGGAAGTTGGGCGACCCCGGCGCGGACCGCGCGCACACCTCCCACCGGCCGTACATCTGGCCCTGCTTCCACGCCATGCCGGCGCTGTTGCCGGCCGGGTCACCGGTGATGGTCAGGACGCTGTCGCTGACCGAGATGGCAGCCGGGGTGCGGCGCCCGTTGCCGGCATGGCCCGGGCCGTCGTAGACGTACCAGGCGTCGGCGACCGCGGAGCCGGCGAAATGGTCCGCTCTGTTGGGAACTCCCCAGCCTTGGGTGTCGGCGGCGGTGGCCGGGCAGTTTCCCGGTTCGGCGTTGACCTGGACAGCCGGCAGCACCGCTATGGCGGCCGCGACGGTCACCGCACCGGCGAGTGCGGTGGTGATCCACAGTCGAAGGCGTCTCGGCCGCACGGTGTCTCCCCCAGTCTCGGCCGTCACAGCCGGTTGAGCCAGTCGAGGATGGGCTCCGCGGGCATGCATGACGGATCAGCGTGGTCGCCGGTGCAGGTCTCCACCGTCACATCGGCGACCGCGCCGAATTTGCGCTGAAATGCCGTGGCGTTCAGCGCAGCGGGCACCATGGTGTCGGTGTCGCTGGCCCAGAACCGGAAGTGTTTGCCGGCTAGCAGTTTCGGCGCAATCGTCATGGGGTTGGCGGACTCGGGCGAGCGGGGGGCGTAGGCGGCTGTGATGGCGGGCTGCAGACCGTCGGGCACGGACTGGTAATCCAGCGCGGGACTGATACCGGCCAACCCCCGCACGTTGAGGTCGGGTGTCGTGGCGTAGATGATGGTGGCCGCGGCGGCGCCCATCGATTCGGCGATGAAGTACATCGGCAGCGGGCCGCCGTAATGTGCCTGCGCGAACTCGATCAGTCCCAGGTAATCGGATTGCGAATCAGAGTTGCCGAACGCGTTTCCACCCGCGTCGCCGGCCACCACGGCGAAACCGGCGTTGACCAGGGTGTCGACCAGCGGCCGGTGGGCGTCGTCGAGCAGCACCTTCTCGGTTTGGTCCAGGCCGTGGAAAAAGACGGCGATCCGGGTGGGGTCGGTGTACTTGGCGGAAACACCGAGGACCCCCTGGCCGTGGACGAAGACCCGCACGTAGTCATAGGCCGACGGTTCCGGCGTGCTGTGGCACGCCGTCACCGCCGGGAAAACCAGCCCGCACAACAGCACGGTCACTACCACTTTGAACCGGTGCACGTACCTCATGTGCTCACAACTTTCGTATACAGCTCGGAAACGCGTTGCGCCCGAACAGCAGCGGTGAAGGATCCGACGAGCGCTGTCTGGGCGCCGGCCACGATCCTGGTTGCCAACTCCGGTTCGGTGAGCAGTCGCTCGATCGCCCGCGCGGTGGCGTCCGGATCACCCACGGGTACCAGCAACCCGGTTTCGCCGTCGGTGATGAAGTCCAGCGGGCCGCCGGAGGCACTCGACACCACCGGCAGCCCACAGGCCTGCGCCTCCAGGATGGCCAGTCCGAAGGGTTCCTCGGTTGAGGTGCTGACCAGCACGTCGGCCGATCGCATGATCGGCGCCACGTCCGGTACCGGGGGCTCGTGGTGGAACGCACCCGGCAGCAGCTCGGCGGCCAGGTCGGTGAGTTCGGCCAGATAGGTGCCATCGTCTTTGCCCGGTCCGCCGATCACGGCCAGCTGGGCGTCGACCCCGGCCGCCCGCACCGCCGCCACGGCGCGGATCGTGATGTGCAGGGCCTTCTCCGGGTCGGTGCGGCCCACCGCGATCACCAGCGGCGCCGCGGGGTTCGCGGACAGCCGGTCCCGCCACCGGTCATCGGGTCCGTGCGGGCCGAACCGCTCGAGTTCGATGCCCTGCGGGATGACGGTCGCCTTGCCTCTGGCCCACCGCGGCAACTGGTCGGCCACCGCGGTGCTGATCGCCAACGCCCGGGCAGCCAGTACGGCGGCGAATCCGAGCGCGACGCGCCCGATTCCCGGGGCCACGATTTCGTGGAGTTCGAGCACCGCTTTCCGGCGGCTGCTCAAGGCGGCGAACGCGCAGTCGAAGTGGGTGAGGATGCAGTTGGAGTGGATCACGTCGGCCTCGACCCGCCGCGCCGCGGCCGCCACCCGCATGATGGCCAGCAGCGTCGAGACGGGAAGTCGCAACAGGTCGGTCACGGCGTTCACCCTGGTTCCGGTGGAGTCACGGAAGCCACCGCGCTCCGGGAAATCAACCGCGACGAATTCCAATCCCTTGTCACACCAGGCTTTTTCCAGCGCCGTCCCACCCGGTGCAGCAAGAATCACCGTGACGTCGTGAGCGGCCAGGGCGGGTGCGAGGTTGAGCAGGCTGTGCTCAGCTCCGGTCACCTCGCGGGCAATGGACGTCGCCAGGACTCGGGTCACCATTTGGCAAGGATCTCGGTGGGTTCGGTCTGCGCCAGGCGCAACGCTTCCGTCACCACCTCGGCGTCGATCACGTTCTGGTGAAAGGACGCGGTCACCACGCAGGTGTCGGCCGTCTCCGAGATCAGGAACGTCAGGCCGTGCGGCCCTTCGGGTTCCACGCTGCCACTCGCGATCGCGGGTGCACCTGGACGGAACGCCAGCGCGTTGATCCGCGGCGGAGTGCCCACGCTGGTGAAGGTCACCCGGGGCAGCTGCGCAGGATCCATGGTCACCGGGACGGATCCGCGCCGCCATCCCCGCAACGTCGATGCAGCTTGGGCGGCGACAGGGCGTCCGGAGAGCACCGCCGAGCGAATCATCGACCCGATCTCAGCCGGTGGGGTGTGGCAACTGACCGCGAACGGCACCCCGATGACGAAGTTCCCGTCGAGATCGCGCTTGCGCAGGAAACGACGCAGGTCCATGACGATGGACACATCGTCGGCCACGCGCATCCCGGCCACTTCCACACTGCGCAGCAACATCGAGGTGACCAGCGCGAACCAGGACGCCCCCGGGGCCGCTGACCGGCCCCACGCGATCATCTGCTCACGCAGCTCGTTCGGGATCACCGCAGACACAGTTCGCCGGTCGGGCGCCCAGGGCAGTGAACGGGGTTCCGCTCCAACAGGTTCGGCTCGCGGGCGAGGTGGCCGGTCCGCGATCGCGGCGAGCACCCGGGTCGGCTTGGTCGCGAACGTGCGCACCACCGCGGTGGTCAGCGGGAACCTGGTGGTCGGCCCGATCGTCCAGGACACCGGATTGCCCGGACCTGCCGCCGACATCAGCGCACCGATGACTTCGTCGTAGAACCGGCCATCGCCGTATTCGTGCGACATCCGCACCCCGAAGTAATCCTCGTAACGGAAGATCACCAACGAAGCGTCGACGGTGCGGTCAGCGACCATGGAGTCGAGCGTCTGCCCCAGGCTGGTATGCCCGGCCCTGGATCGTTCGACGACCACCGCACCCTGCCGGGTGCCGGCGTCGGCGGATGGGATCACCCAGTGCCGCTTGGTTTCGTCGAGCCCCCAGCCGAGCCGGGAGTGCGGGTACCGGCGGCTCAGGGCGGCCACTGCGTGTTCGATGTCCGCGGTCGACGGCATGTCGAACGGCCCGCAGAGGGTGGCCACCACGGCACCGATCCACGGCCGGTCCCGCCGCTGGACCCGGGTGGCCCGGACCTTCGTGTCGGTGCTGTCAGCGCCCACCTTCACCCCCACGTTGCGCACTAACCCAGTTCGATGTCATGTCGGAGCACCGTCACATCACCGTCGTCGTAGACGAGCTTCCAGAACGGATCGGCGAGTGCTTGCTCTCGCACCTTGTCCACCGCGTCCAGCGGGAGCACTCCGAAGTAGTAGGCGTACCAAGCCATCTGGTCGGTCAGCACCAGATAGGTGGAGGCATCTGGCCGCTCGCCGATCATGGCCGTCAGGCGAGGATAGGCAACGCCGTTTTCCGCGCGCACCTGGAAGACATCATCTAGGACGATGAACGAGTGGTCGTACCAGTCATGGAACCGCGCATAGTCGACGTAGCGCCAATCGGCGCGCTGGGGCCAGGCCGGGACCGGCGCGGAGACGTACGCCGGGAAGTCCGCCTCCAGCAGGGCGTTGTTGACGGCCTGCACCTGCGCTCGGGGCATCAGGTAGGCGAACCAGCCTCCGAAGTAACCCTGCGCCGCCAGCGCAGCCGCGACCACCACCGCCGACACCGCCGGTACCGCGAAGATGCGCCGGCCCTGGAGCAGGCCCACCAAGCCGGGCGCCACGACGATCGAACATCCCACCAGTGAGTACAGGAAAACCCGGAAGATCGCCTCGCCACCGTAACTGGCACCGACGATGATGAACATCGGGCTCACCACCAGAACGCCGAGAGCGAAGAACGGTTGACCCCGGAATGCCCGGACGCCGAGTATCGCGGCCGCAGAGAGCCACATCGCACCGGAGAGCACCCGTACCGCCATGCTGGTGAGCTGCTGCCCCGCGCTGCCGGTCGTCGGTACGTTCGATTTGGCGTTGCCGACCACGTCACCGGAGAAGTCCAGGAAGCCACTGATCGCGCCGTAGTTGTAGGCGACATAGCTGAGCAGGATCACTCCGAGCGGGATGAAGATCCACCACGGTTTGAGTCGTTTGGTGACCGCCAACAATCCGATGGCGGCCAGCAACCAGAACGGGGTCAGCTGATGGGTGATGGTGATCGCGGCGAACAGCGCAACGATCAGCCACCCACCCACGGGTCGCTGCCGGGAATGCCCCAGCACCACGATGACGCCGACGGCCAACAGCATCGCGGTGGCCTGCGGCGAAAAATAGTCCTGGGCAACCCAGTTGATGGTGGCCGCCACGAACGTCGCGACCACTGCTTGCATGCGGTCCAGATCCCACGCCCGCCCGGCGGCGTAGATCAGCGCGGCGAACAGCAGATGCCAGACCGGGGTGAACCACTGCGCGAACATTGTCGGCGAGAGTCCGGTCAGGTCGCAGAACCAGGCTGTCAGACCGAAGATACCCGGCCAACCGTTGTAGACGTCGATGCCGCGAGCCAGCATGTGCTCATGCTGGAGGTAGTCGACGACCCCCAGATGCTTGTAGACCCAGGCGTACATCGGGCTGTCGGTGGCAATCGCCATCGGCAGCCGCTGCACGACGATCATCGTCAGGACACCCAGGACCGCCACCCCGAAACTGGCCCTGCGCACGGCGAGAGTGAAGGCGAAGGCGGTCAGCAGGATCGACGCCAGGAACAGCGGGGAACTCGACGCCAGCAGCCCGTATTCGGTATGGGGGGCATCCCGCATCGTCGTGGCCGAATACGCGAACGCGCCGGCGGCCAACAGCAGCAGGATCAGCGGCAGCCCCCCGCGGTACCGCCGTGGTGGCTCCGTCGCCACCGACGTCTCGCGTGGGTGGTCGATCACGGAGGCCGGCGCGGTCATGTAACCGCCGTCCGCGTAGGGGTTTTCGCGAGCTTGGCCCGGCGTAGCAGACCGCCCGCAGCGGTGACGCCGGCCATGACGAGCAGCACCGCGGTGGGCCCGTAGACGCCGAGCAACAGCAGACCGGACGTCACCAGGATGCCGACCGCCAGACTCACCGCAGGCACCAGAGCCGCGACTGCGTTGCCCGGCAGGCGGGTGTACCAGGTCATCACCAGGCTGCCCGGGCCGAGCAGCATGAAGCCCCCGACCAGCAGCACCCGGATCGGGGTGGGCAAAGCCGGGATCGCGCCGAGCAGTCCGGCACCTCCGGCGACCGCGGCGATGGTCGCCAGCGCGGCTGCCACAGCGGCGGCCGAGACCGGCGGGCCGCCGGGCCGCAGCGGGAACGCCCGCCGGCCGGCCAGCCGGGAGCGCAGCAGCCCGAGCGGGCCGGACAGCACACCTCGCCGTTCCAAGATGTCGAGCCCGTCGAGGCCCAACGGGGCCGGATCGGAGTCCCGGTCCGCGACGGTGGTCACCCGGCGCAGATGACGCGTCCCGGACAGGGCGCGGCGCAACACCATCACGCAGGTCCGTGGGCGCAGTACGAGTTTGGTCATCCAGGCGCCGAGACCGAGCCCGTAGTTGTAGATCTGGGTTTCCAGGCCCGCCGCGGTATCGCGGTGGCGGTGCCAGATGACCGCGCCCGGTTCGTAGGCGAATCGGTACCCGCCGAGCAGCACCCGCACGAACATGTCGATGTCCTCACCGCCACCGGTGGGAGATCCGACGCCCATACCTTCGTCGAAACCGCCCAGTGCGCGGACCACCGACCGTCGGATCGCGAAGTTGGCGCCGGTGCCGAATCGCGCTACCCGGAACGGGAACAGCGGGTCCCCCGGCGGCGGTGTGTCGAGGTGGTAAACCGCGCGTTCGCAGGAGGTCGCCCAGCCCACCCGACGGTCGAAGTACGCCTGCGAAGGAGAGACCAGTTCAGCAGTCGGCACCAGACCGCTGACGCAACCGACGTCGGGACCGTGAGCGAAACCGCGGGCAAGGTTGGCCAGCCAGCGTCGGTCGGCCACCACATCGTCGTCGGTGAAGGCGACGATCTCGTGGCGTGCGTTCTCGACGCCGATATTGCGGGCGAAGGACAATCCCGGCATGGGAGCCTCGACCATCCGGACCCCACGGTCGGCGAACTCCTCGACCACGGGTCGGGTGAGCCCGCTGTCCGGTCCGTTGTCGACGACCAGGATCTCGAACTCCGGATAGTCGGCGTCGACCATGCTGGCGAGCATGTCGCGCAATTGGCCGGGACGGTCCTTGGTGCACACGACCACCGACATGGGCGGCAGTTCCACCGCGGCGTGGCCGGTGACTGCAGGCAGATCAGCGATTGCCGCGCGCAGTTCGGCACCGGCAACCACACCCGCGTGGACCGCCACGTCGACGAACCCGCGCGGCTGCGTACCGTGCCACACCAGGAACCGGGCCCGGGTGAAGCGGTCACCACGGTGCAGTTCGATGCCGTCGTCGGGTATCTCGTCGGGGGTCTCCTGGATGTCGAGCTGGCCGATCCACACGGCGCCCGGCCACAGCGGCGCCGGCGGCTCGGTGTCCATGACGGGCGTGACCCGGACGATGCCTTCGGTGGTCATGATCGCTCCCCGATCCGGTGCGTACGGATGAGTTGGGCCGCGAATCCGGCACCCGCACAGCCCATCCCGAGCAGTGCGGCGGCGCCCTGTTGCATGCGCCGCGGCTCGAGGCTGAGCAGTCTGGCCACTGCGGTCCGCAGCGAGCGCCACACGTAGTCCCGTTCGACGTCGATCGCGGAGTCCGAACCGAGCCGGTCCCGGAGCGCGGCCTTGCCCCGGCCCTCGGACACACAACGTCGGAGGAAGAACGCGAAGCTGGCGCGTGACGCCGGGACGTCGTGGAAGATCACTGCGGAAGGCACGTACATCCAGTGCCCACGGCCGTCGGCCATCCGGATACACAGGTCCGTGTCCTCGGGCTCGGAAACCACGTCCTGCTTGCCGAAGTCGGCGCGGAACCCGCCGACGGCGCGGAATGCGGCGGTGCGCACCGCCATATTGCCGGCCCACACGTTGCGCACCTCCGCGGTGGTGGTGGGCATGCCCTCGTAGGCGCCGCCGACAACCCAGGCAAAGTCATCGGGAAACCAGGCCGGTTTCACACCGTCGCGGGTGCCACCCCAGCACGGGGTGTACCGGCCGCCGGTGCCGACGACTGCGGGGTCGGCGAACGGACGGGTCAGCTCCAAGAGCCAGTCGGGATCGGCGGTTTCGTCATCGTCGAGGAATGCCGTGAATTCGGTGTCGACGACGGCGGCACCGGCGTTGCGGGTGGCGGAGGCTCCGCGTCCGCCGGTGTTGGAGACCACGGTGGCCCAGTCGAAGCGCTGCGTGACGAGTTCGGCCAGCGCGGGATTGTTGTCGACGGCCAGCACCACACGATGCGGTGGCAGGTTCTGTTTACGCACTGAGTTCAGCGCTGCCTCGATGGCGTCCAGCCGTTCGAGGCTGTACGCGGCGATGACCACGGAGACGGCGCAGTCAGTGGCGGCGGGGAACTCGGACACTCACACCCACGCATCCACGAGGCCGAGGTTCAGGCGCACGCGTCGTTCGTACGTCACTTCGTGCTCCCCTTTCTCTCGGCCGGCCGCTACGGAACAACTCGTGAGCCACCTGGTCGCGAAGCCCCCTGCGCATGCATCGGCCGATGTCAGGATGATTGCTGGCCGAGCCGGGGTCAATCTAACACAGAATGCCGCCAGCTACCTGTCGAACCTTCGCCAGGACTGCAGTAGCTGGGTCCAGTTCGTGATTCACCGCGGCGTGCGGTAGTACTCCCGCTCCGACACACCCGCCCGGTCAGCCAGGTACATCCAGGGAATCGTGCTGCTCAGCTTATTCAAGGTGGCCACGGCATCGTTGTAGTACTGGCGCGCGAAGGAGAGCTTGTTCTCCGTATCGGCGAGATTGCGCTGGAGCTCCAGAAAGTTGCTCGATGAGCTCAACTGGGGATAGGACTGTCCGAGCGCGAGCACCTGACCAAGCGCCGTGTCGAGTTGCTGCTCTGCCACGCCGCGTTGCGCGACGGAGCGTCCGGCCACCGAGGCGTCCAGCGCGGCACGCGCCTGCGTGATGCGCTCGAGGACCGCACGCTCGTGGCTGGCGAAGGTCTGCACGGTGAGCACCAGGCTCGGGATCAGCGAGGCGCGGCGGGTGAGTTCGACGTCGATACCGCCGAGGGCCTCGTCCACCCGAACGTCGGCTGCGCGCAGCTTGTTGTACCCGGCGACGAACACCGTCAACACCGCCACCGCGACCACCAGGATCACGATCAGCACCGCAGTCACCATGAACCGCCTCCTCCGCCGCCGCCACCGCCACCGCCACCACCTGCGCCGCCGCTGCTTCCACCGCTGCTGGCGGATTGCGCCGCCGTGTAGGCGCCGATCGACGACGACAGTGCGGAGTCGAAACTGCCGAAGGTCGCAACCGGGTCGCCGCCCACGTGGCCATCGATGGTGTAGTACCAAAACGGTTGGGGTGCAGCTACTCCCGTGATCGCTTGGTATTTCTTGGCCCACAGTGCCGCCACTCCCGCGGCCACCGCGTAGGGCACATAGGCGCTGTAGAGGTCTTTCCGTGCGCCGAAATCGAACCGGGCCTCGGCGGAGGGGGTGGCCAACATGCGGTGGAATCCTCCTGCGCGCGACCAGAGTTCGCGGCCGGACGGGGTGCGACGGATCCCCACTCCGGCGCGCCACGAGGGTGCCGACAGCAAGAAGAACACCGCGAACGGCACCACCCAGATGGTGGCGGCGAATCCCCATCCGAGGGCGGCCAGCACGGCCGACACGAGGGCCAGCACGTTGGCGGCCCGCACCCACAGCTCACCCCGGCGCTTGACGATCAGACCGGAGTCCACAGCCCAGCGTTCTACGGCGTCGGCCATGTCGGTCTTGGCCCGGGAGAGCTTCCGGCCCGCGATCTCGGTGCCGTCGGCGCGGAACTCGGCGCCCCGGTGCTGCACCTTGAGTGCCGATCCGACCGTCCTACTCACCGGATCGACCGCTTCCCACTCGCCTCGGGAGGCGCGGCCGTGCACGACCCACCTGGTGTCGGTGACCTGGCGTAACTCGACCAGCCCCCGCTCGCCCAGATGGAAGAGCGTGGCGGTCAGGCCCGTTCCGGGCACCGCCTCGGTGCGGATGTACTCGAACTGCACCGGCCCCAGCCCTTCCGGCGGGGCGTACTGCAGTGGAAATCCGGGCGCACGTTCCAAGGTCATCCGGAGCAGGCCCGCGGCGATCACCCCGCCGGCAACGGTCAGTGCGGCCACCCACACCAGATCGGCCTGGGACCGGCCGAGCACCCGGTCCCAGGTGTGAGACCACGGCAACTCCACCCGTGCCGGGGTGGGAACGTCCACACCGATGCGCAGCGTCACCGGTGTCCGCGGCGACAGGTCCTCCGCTCGCGCGGTCACGGTATTGCCGTCGGCCCGCAGGAATGCACACGCACTGCCAGTGCCCGACCCCACCGCGCACTGCGCTCCGGCGACGTGGCCCGGCAGGGTCACCGAGATCTGCGCCTGGTCGATGGGGTTGCCCCACCCCGCAGCGACGACATTCCAGAAGAACACCGAGGGTGCGCCGGTGGTGTCACCTTCCGAGGTGGCGAAAGTCTTCCCGGCGCCCGTCGCACCCGGGTCGAACACCCCGGCGATCGTGTAGCGGATCTCGAAGACGTGGGTGCCGTACTCGAGGTACTGGTCCGGGTCGCCGATCTTGGCCACCCGGAACCGGCCGCCCTCCTGCGACATCATCTCGTAGCCGGCCGGTTCGCCGTCGAGGGTGATCGACGTGACCTGCGGTATCTGCCGCACCCCGGGGTCGTTGGGGTTGGCCACGTCCCAGAACCGGAACAGGCCGTGGCGGGCGACGGGGAATTCCGCGGTGATGGTCTCGACGGCATCGAGGTTGCCGTCCCGGTCGACGAAGTAGTCGGCACGGTAAGTGCTGAACCGCACCGGGTCTGCATCCACACCACCCGTGGCGGCGCCGGTGATCACCAGCGGCCACAGCACTGCGAAAACGATGACTACCAACGGAATCGACCACGTGAGGATCCGCCAGAGCCACCTCATGCCGACCTCCGTCTGCAGTCTCGGAACTCAGCCTATGTGCAAGGGATCGATCTGCACTCGAACTGACTCCTGATCCCTGCGCGCGCTGTGCACACCGGCGGCCCGCCGCAGTGCCGCCGCCAACGGCAGGCCCTGATTGCGGCCGACCCGCACCAGCATCCTGATGACCTCGTCGTCGGGGCCCGCCCCCGCCGGTCGTCGCACCCCCGGGGGCAGGTCCACCGGGCCCAATACGGCAGCATCGGCGGGCAACTCAGCTTCCTCGATCAGTGCCGACACCGCCGCCGGGGTGCCGTCGAGTGCGGCCATGTGCACACTCGGCGGCAGGCCCACCTCGGCACGCGATTCGAGTTCGGCGTCGGCGTGCCCCACCGGATCCCAGCGGACCAACGCCTGAACCGTGGGGTGGGCGGCCTCGGCCACCACGGCGACCACGCCACCGTCGCTGCGGCTGCGCACCAGCGCCGCCGCCGCCATCCACCGCCGCAGGGTGTCCTCGGCGGCGCGCAGGTCCTGCCGGCCCAGCAGCGCCCAGCTGTCCAGCAGCAGCGCCGCGCCATACCCTTGTGGCGCAACAGGTTCCGAACCCGGAGTGGCCACCACGAGCGCGGGTCCGGCATCGACGGCCGACAGCATCTCCTCCCCCGAGGAGGTGAACACCGCCGTGCCGGGGAATGCGCGGCCGAGTTCCTCGGCGGTGCGACGGGCACCGATGACGACGGCCCGCACCGAATCGGAGCCGCACGCCGCGCACCGCAGAGACGTCTCGGCACGACCACACCACCGGCACACCGCCCCACCCCGGTCGGTCGGACCCGACAGCGACAGTGGCCCGGTGCAGTGTCGGCAGCGGGCGATGGTGCGACACCTGCCGCACGCCAAGGACGGCACATACCCGCGGCGCGGCACCTGGATCAACACCGGACGTTCGGCGTCCAGTGCCGATTTGGCCGCCCGCAACGCCATGGACGGCAACCGCGCGGTGCGCGCCGCAGGGTCACGCTCGTCGGCGTAGCCGGAGTCGTCGAGTGCCACCACCCGCGGGGCGTGCGCCCGCACCACCGGCCGGGCCGCCACCAGGTCGTGAGCCCAGCCGGTACGCACCAGGGCGTGCGCTTCCGCGGTGCGGGAGAATCCGCCGATCACCGCCGCACAACGAAGTTGGTGAGCCCGCAGCATGGCGACCTCCCTGGCGTGCGGGTACGGCGACCGCGGTTCGGACAGCGAGTCGTCGCCGTCGTCCCACAGCAGCACCAGCCCCAACTCGTGTACCGGGGCGAACACCGCGCTGCGGGTGCCGATGACCAGGCGTGCACCCCCGCGCAACACCGAAAGCCACCGCCGGTAGCGCGCGGCGGGTCCCAGCCCGGCCGCCAGCGCCACCATGCCGTCTTCCCCGCACCGCGCCACCACCGCCTGCCACAGCGCGTCGACATCACGCTGATCGGGCACGATGGCCAGCACACTGCGATGGCCATGCAGGGTGGCGGCAGCGGCCTCGGCGAACCGGTCGACCCAGCTATCGCCGGGCAGCGCCTGCCAGACCGCACGCGCCGCGCGGCCTGCCTGCAATGCGTCGAGGAACTCGGCACCGCGGTTGTAGGTGCCCCATCCCGACGGATCGGGTGCTGCCACCTCTGGAAGAGCTGTGGCGCTTGGAGTTTCGCGTTCGACCTTGGCGTGCCGCGGCGGGATCGCCAGCCGCAGCACATCCGGGCGCGTCCCGGCATAACGTGCGGCCACCGCCTCAGTGAGCCGTCGCACCTCAGGTGTCAGCACCGGTTCGCTGGACACCACGCGGTCGAGCCAGCCCAGCTTGCCCTCGTGGTCGGTGTCGGAGCGGCGTTCCAGGACGTAACCGTCGACGAGCCGGCCGTGGAAACGCACCCGGACCCGTACCCCGGGCTGGGCGTCGTCGGACTGCTCGGCGGGAACCAGGTAGTCGAAATCCCGGTCCAGGTGCGGCACGGTCAGCATCGGCAACACCCGCGCGATGGGCTCCAGTTCGGCAGCCCGGCGCTCCGTAGTCACGGTGCCGACGTGTCGGCCTGCTGACGGCCGAACAGTAAGCCGGCGGTGATCAGCACCAGTGCGGCGGCGTAGCACCACCAGATCGGTACAGCCAGTAACTGATCGCCCCGCACGAATTCGCTGACCCCGATCATCGCATCCGACACCGCGAACAACACCGCACCCACCGCGGTCCACACCGTCGGCAACCCGGCCAGCAGGGCAGCGCACACCATCGCCGCCAGCACCGCGATGTAGAGCACCACCGGAATGGTCAGGCCCTGCACCTGCAGAGCCGGCCAGAACCACGTCAGCAGCGCTGCACAGGCGACGACGACGAGTGCCGAGGCCACCAGCCGGGGCCGGGTGGGCACGGCCAAGGGGAACAAAGCCGCCAGGAAGCACAGGTGCGCCACCAGGAAGGCGCCCAGCCCACCCACAAAGGACGGTTCCCACCACGGCATCGCCAACAGGAAGTCCCCCACCGCGGAGAACATCAAGGCGCCCACCAGCAGTCGCCGCTCGCGCAGCGCCACCCGGGTGGCCGCAGCGGCGGCCAGCAACAGCGCCGTCACCGCCTTGACGGCCGGCTGTCCGGGAAATGCCCCGGTCAGCGCCGAACTGGCGGGCAGCCCCAGCGCCACGACGACCAGGAACACGCCGTAACCGGCACCGGCGACCACACCGGCCTGCCACAGCCTGGTCGACCAGCCCGCGTGGGTTGCCGCGTAGGTTGTCCGTGTGCCTGACATCGACGCCATTCTGCAGAAGGTACTGGACGCGATCCCCTTCCAACTGACCACCGACGGTGGTGTGGAGGCTGCCCGCGCCCGGTTCCGTGACGTCCCCCGGCTGCCGATCCTGCCGGAGGTCACCGCGCAGGACCGGGTACTCGAGGGCCCCGCCGGTCCGATCCCGGTCCGCGTCTACACCCCGCCGTCGCCGGCCGCGACGCTGCCGGTGGTGATGTTCTTCCACGGTGGCGGATTCGCCCTCGGGGACCTCGACACCCACGATGGCACCGCCCGCCAGCACGCCGTGGGCGCGGATGCCGTTGTGGTGTCGGTGGATTACCGGCTGGCCCCCGAGCATCCCCATCCGGCCGCGGTGCAGGACTCCTGGGCCGCCACCACCTGGGTGGCCGAGCACGCGTCAGAGCTGGGCGCCGATCCCTCACGGCTGGCGGTAGCCGGTGACTCCGCCGGCGGCAACCTGGCAGCGGTGATGGCTCAGCGCACGCGCGACGAGAACGGGCCTGCCATCGCGTTCCAGCTGCTGTGGTATCCGACTCTGTTGTGGGACAACACTTTGCCGTCGTTCACCGAGAACGCGCAAGCTCCGATTCTGAACCGGAGCGCCATCGAGGCGTTCTCGACGTGGTACGCCGGGGATCTTGACCTGACCGATCCCGCGCAGCTACCGGCCACGTTGGCGCCGGGACGAGCAGCCAGTCTCGAGGGCTTGGCACCGGCCTACATCGGAGTCGCCGGGCATGACCCGCTGCGCGACGACGGCATCCGGTATGCCGAGATGCTCACGGCGGCGGGCGTTCCGGTGACCCTGGACCATGCCGAGACGCTGGTGCACGGTTATCTCGGCTTCGCCGGCGTGGTGCCGGCAACCACCGCGGCGATGGATCGCGGCTTGGCAGCGCTGCGGGCGGCCCTGCACTCCTAGAGCCACCCTCCCCTCTAACGCGAGCAGACGCAGACTCACGCCGCCCGGGGGCGGAGAACGCGAGTCTGCGTCTGCTCGGAAGAGGACAGGACTAGACGGAGGCCTTCAGGTCGTCGACCTTGTTCAGCTGCTCCCACGGCAGTTCGATGTCGGTACGGCCGAAGTGCCCGTACGCCGCGGTCTGCGCGTAGATCGGCCGCAGGAGATCCAGGTCACGCACGATCGCGCCGGGACGCAGGTCGAACACGGCCGTGATGGCCTTCTCGATCCGGGCCGGGTCGACGGTCTCGGTGCCGAACGTCTCCACGAACAAGCCGACCGGTGCCGCCTTGCCGATGGCGTAGGCGACCTGCACCTCGACACGCTCCGCGAGACCGGCGGCCACGACGTTCTTGGCCACCCAACGCATCGCGTACGCGGCCGAGCGGTCCACCTTTGACGGATCCTTGCCGGAGAACGCGCCGCCACCGTGACGGGCCCAGCCGCCATAGGTGTCGACGATGATCTTGCGCCCGGTCAACCCGGCATCACCCATGGGGCCGCCGAGGACGAACTTGCCGGTGGGGTTGACCAGCAGCCGGAAATCCGAGGTGTCCATGGTCTCGTGCTTGAGGTCGTCGAGCACGGTGTTGACGACCTTCTCCCGGATATCGGGAGCCAGCATGTTGTCCAGATCGATGTCGGCGGCGTGCTGCGTCGAGAGCACCACGGTGTCCAGCCGGACCGGAGTGGTGCCCTCGTACTGGATGGTGACCTGGGTCTTGCCGTCCGGGCGCAGATACGGCAGCACACCGTTCTTGCGGACCTCGGTCAGCCGCCGCGACAGCCGGTGCGCCAACGCGATGGGCAGCGGCATGAGCTCCGGGGTGTCACCGATGGCGTAGCCGAACATCAGGCCCTGGTCGCCGGCGCCCTGCGAGTCCAGCGGGTCGGCGGCACCTTCCACCCGCGCCTCATGGGCGGTGTCCACACCCTGAGCGATATCGGGTGACTGCGCGCCGATGGCGACGTTGACCCCGCAGGATGCGCCGTCGAAACCCTTGGTCGACGAGTCGTAGCCGATTTCGAGGATGCGATCCCGGACGATCTTCGGGATATCGGCGTAAGCGGTGGTGGTCACCTCGCCGGCGACATGCACCTGGCCCGTGGTCACCAACGTCTCGACCGCCACACGCGAACGAGGGTCCTCGGCCAGCAATGCGTCGAGCACCGAGTCGCTGATGGCGTCACAGATCTTGTCGGGGTGTCCCTCTGTCACCGACTCACTGGTGAACAGTCGAGCTGTGCTCACGTCCCCATCCCTTCCGGCTCACAAGCCATGATCAACATTAGTCAGGCGAAGCTTATCGCCGGTGTGTACTCGAGCCCCCGCAGCCTGCCTGTGCGCAGCCGTTGCGCGCAACCCGAGCAGGCACGTACTAGTTTCTCCCAGCTTCGAGGATCTGGCCGATCGCGTCGACAATACGACTCGCCATGAGTGTTTTGGAGCCGTGCTCCAGCGCGGCCTCGGTGCCGTCGGCGGCCAGCAACCACCCGTCGTTACTGTCGACCTCGAAGGCCCGACCTTCACCGACGGCGTTGACCACCAGCAGATCGCAGCCCTTGCGGGCCAGCTTGGCGCGGGCGTGGAAAAGCACGTCGCCATTGGCGTCCCCGGTTTCGGCGGCGAATCCCACGATGGCCCGCATGTTGGGCAGCTGCCCGTCGGTGCGGGCACGCACAGTCCCGGCCAGCACGTCGTCATTGCGCACCAGATCGATCGACGACGGCTCGGAGGCGCCCTTCTTGATCTTGGAGACGGCCACCTGGGCGGGCCGGAAATCGGCGACGGCTGCCGCCATCACCAGGACATTCGCTTCGGCAGCATGCTTGGACACCGCGTCGCGCAACTGTGCCGCCGACCCGATCCTCACCATGTGCACGCCGGCCGGTTCGGTGAGGCCGGCGGTGTTACCGGCGATCAGCGTGACGTCCGCGCCGCGTTGGGCGGCCACCCGCGCCACCGCATATCCCTGCTTGCCGGAACTGCGGTTACCGAGGAAGCGCACCGGATCCAGTGGCTCGCGGGTGCCCCCTGCGGTCACCAGGATCTTGACCCCGGCCAGGTCGAAGGGCACCGCGTCAGGTCGGGCCAGCAGCAGCTCCGCGAAGGTGGTGATCTCTTCGGGCTCCGGCAGCCGGCCGGGCCCGGTATCGGCGCCGGTGAGTCGACCCGATGCGGGTTCCAGGACCACCGCGCCACGTTTGCGCAATGTCGCCACATTGTCGGAGGTGGCCGGATGCAGCCACATCTCGGTGTGCATGGCCGGGGCGAACAGCACGGGACAACGCGCCGTCAGCAGCGTCGCGGTCAGTAGATCGTCGGCGCGGCCTGCGACCGCGCGTGCCAGCAGATCGGCGGTGGCGGGTGCGACGACCACGAGGTCGGCTTCCTGGCCGAGCCGGACGTGCGGGACCTCGGGTACATCCTCGAAGACCCCCGTATGCACCGGGTGTCCCGACAGTGCTTCGAACGTGGCAGCACCGACGAACCGCAGCGCGGATTCGGTGGGAATCACCCGGACTTCGTGTCCGGCTTCGGTCAGCTGCCGGATGACCGAGCAGGCCTTGTAGGCGGCGATGCCGCCGGCCACTCCGACGACGATCCGCTTGCGTGTCACCGGAAGAATTTCCGGCAATCGTGCGGACAACGGTCGTCCGCGTGCTGGTCGCCCCCGAGGCTCATCGGCGCGGCGCCTGTCTACTCGCCTTCGGTGTGCTCGAGCAGATCGCCGTGGATCTCGCGCATGGCGATCGACAGCGGCTTCTCCTGCAGACCCGGCTCGACGAGCGGGCCGACGTACTCGAGGATGCCGTCGCCGAGCTGGTTGTAGTAGTCATTGATCTGCCGGGCACGCTTGGCGGCGTAGATCACCAGCGCGTACTTGCTGGACGCGCGGTCCAGCAGCTCGTCGATGGGCGGGTTGGTGATGCCCAGCGGCGTGTCGTAGGCACCCTGGAGGGCCGAACTGCCGGTTGCCGAATCAGTCTGGTCAACACCGGGATGTGTGTCGGCGTGCGGGTTACTCACGTAAAATCTCCTGGCAATATCGGGTGGAGCTGGTCTTATCGGGTGTGCGGCGCTGCGGTTGCGACGTACGAGAACGTACGTGAGCGCCATCAGACAGCGTCGGGCGCAGTTCCTGCCAGCAAGGATACCAATTCCGCGCAGGCAGCCTCTAATTGCCTGTTCACGACAATGACATCGAAGTCATTCTGGGCTGCCAGTTCAGCGCGGGCGGTGTCGAGCCGGCGCCGCATCACCTCGGGTGATTCGGTACCGCGCCCCACCAGCCGCTTCTCCAGATCGGCCCAGCTCGGCGGCGCCAGGAACACCGTCACCGCCTCGGGCAGGGCGCTCTTCACGGATCGGGCTCCGGCCAGATCCACCTCGATGAGCACCGGGTGTCCGGCGGCCAGCGCTGCCAGCACGGGCTGGGCCGGGGTGCCGGACCGGTGCAGGCCGCCGTGGATGTCGGCCCATTCCAGCAGCTCACCCTGATCGATCAACTGCTGAAATTTCTCCGCCGTGACGAAGTGGTAGTCCACCCCGTCGACCTCCCCCGGGCGCGGCGACCTGGTGGTGGCCGATACCGAGAAGTGCAGGTCGGGAAGGCGTTCGCGGAGACATCGGACGACGGTCGACTTACCGACCGCGGAGGGACCGGACAGGACCACCACCCGGCCCCGGGGCCCGAGGGTCCCGAGACCGTGGCGGTCGCCGTCGTCCGGTCCCTCTACAGCGATCACAGCCCTCTAGGAGGGATCGAACTTGTCCAGCAGCGCCTTACGCTGCCGGTCGCCCAGTCCGCGCAACCGGCGGGTGGGGGCGATCTCGAGCTCCGTCATGATTTCCTGCGCCTTGACCTTGCCGACCTTCGGCAGGGCTTCCAGCAGAGCGGAAACCTTCATCTTGCCCAAGACCTCATCGGTCTCGGCATCCTTGAGCACCTGCTTGAGGTTGGTGCCACCGCGCTTGAGCCGATCCTTGAGCTCAGCTCGTGCTCGACGTGCGGCAGCAGCCTTCTCCAACGCTGCCGCGCGCTGCTCGTCGGTCAACTGGGGAAGGGCCACAGTTCCTCCGTCTCATAACCATCGTGTCGATCGCTACCTGGGTAGATGGCGATCATTGTTTTGTCTCGGCCGGGGTACGCCAGCCAGCGACGACGACCGTACCCACGCTGCCTGACGAAATCTAACCCCACCCCCCACCTGCGCCGATAAAGGCCCAGCGTGTAGGGCACGACTCGCCGCTACCGAGACTAGCCAGCCATCTCGTCCCGAAACTACCCCGCCCGTTGCCGGACGTGGGCGAATCAGATCGAACGCGCTGTCCAACGGGGGTTTTTTCGTCGTCACCGACTTCTCTGACGCCGCCTGCGCCTGCGGTCACAGCCCGGTTGCGAAGTTCATCGTGTTCACAGAACCCGCTGCGGCGTGTCGCGCGTGTCGGCCACCGGCCGGGCTCTCACCTGCCAGTTCCCGCTGCGTGACGTCCGTCGCCGGCGTCGACGAGGCGCGACCTGCTCACAGGTGGCGCGCACCGACCGGGCGCGGCATCACGTGCGTCAGGCTCTGCGCAGAGGCATCAGGACCCGCCCGGGTCGGCAGGTGGCCCGGCCAGCCGGTCAGTGGCCCTGTCAGCGGGCACCGCGAGGGCGCGGGACACCGCTCCCGCTCGAGCGCTACCGCGTGATCTCCACCAACAGCACCCGTCGAGCCCCCCGTCGTGGTTCGAGAGTGGGGAGCCGCACCGCACTCAGCGGTGGCTCGCGCCTGCGGCCCGCGCCGGAGCCGCCTCGGCGGAGGCGTGGGCGATCCAGCGCTGCAGGCGTCCGGCGGTGCGCCACAACGCGGACTGCAGCGCCTCGGACCCGGTTTCGGCCTGAGCTCCGCGAGTCAGCTGGTCGGCGATCCTGCTCAGGGTCGCCACCGGAACCCGCACGGTCGCGTCGCCGGAGGCCTGCATCCGGGCCACGAGCGTGCAGCTGTCCTCGGTGAGCTCCCCCACTGCCTGGGCCGCCCCGGCAGGCGGATCCTGCCGGTAGGCCTGCACCAGCGCTCCCATGCACGTGATGGTCTGATGTGCGGTGCTTTTCGGTATCACCACTGTCGATCCGGTTGTCCCAGTCATGGGCGTTGTCCACCTCACCTACCCGTCGGCCAGGACATGGTCGCGGGCCTGCCTTGCCGACAGGCAACGCCGACGTCAACACCAACCCAACACCGGACGGGCAGTGGGTGATCGGCCTCAGATGAGGTGGGCCACCGCGTCCCGGAGCCGCTCGGCGGCGGCACGGACCGCGGTGGGATCCGGCCCGGCACGCAGCACCTCGCGCGAGACTGCGGGCAACAACTGGCCCGGCTGCGCACCGCCCAGCCCGGCCAGGGTGTCCGGCCGGCCGCCCTGGGCGCCGACACCGGGCACCAGCACAGCCCCGTTGAGCCCGCTGACATCGGGCGGGTCGGCCAGGGTGGCTCCGACGACCACACCCACCGAGCCGGGGTCGGGCTGCGCGGCGCGGTTCACCGCTGCCGCGGCGTCGACCATGCACTGGGCGATGCTTCGCCCTTCACCGGGGCCGTCGGCGGTGACGGCCTGCTGCACCGAGGCACCTTCGGGGTTGGAGGTGGCGGCCAGCACGAAGACGCCGCGGTGGTGGGCCGCCGCCGTGTCCAGCAGCGGCTGCAACGAGCCGAACCCCAGATACGGCGAGGCGGTCACCGCGTCGCATGCCAACGGTGAATCCCCGGCCCATGCCGCGGCGTAGGCGGCCATCGTGGTCCCGATATCACCACGCTTGGCATCGGCGAGCACCAACACCCCGGCCCGCCGCAACTCGGCGATCGTCCGCTCCAGCACCGCGTATCCGGCCGAGCCGTACGTCTCGAAGAACGCGACCTGGGGCTTGACGATCGCAAACCCCTCGAAGGCCGTCACGCAGATATCGCAGAACGCGGCCAACCCGTCGGCGTCAGCACCCAGGCCCCACCCGGCAAGCAGCTCCGGGTGCGGGTCGATACCCAGGCACAGCGGCCCGCGTGCGCGCATGGCGTCGCGGAGCCGGATGCCGAATGTGGGCACTCAGTGTCCGTCCAGCGCAGCGTGCAGCTCCTGCAGGGACCGCACCCCGATATCGCCGCGGATGCCGGCCTCGATGCCCTGCACAGCCGCCGAGGCGCCCTGCACGGTCGTCACGCAGGGAATGTTCATCTGCACTGCTGCCGAGCGGATCTCGTAGCCGTCGATGCGAGGCCCGGAGTTGCCGTACGGGGTGTTGATCACCATGTTCACCTCACCGGCACGGATGGCGTCCACCGCCGACATCGCGGGCCCGTCGGCGCGTGGTTCCTCGAAGTGCTTGCGCACCACCTCGCACGGAATTCCGTTGCGACGCAACATCTCTGCGGTTCCCTCGGTGGCCAGCACCCGGAACCCGAGATCGGCGAGACGCTTGACCGGGAACACCAGCGAGCGCTTGTCCCGATTGGCCACCGAGACGAACACGGTGCCGCTGGCCGGTAGCGAGCCGTAGGCCGCGGTCTGGCTCTTGGCGAAGGCGCTGCCGAAGTCGTGATCGATACCCATCACCTCGCCGGTGGACTTCATCTCCGGGCCCAGCAGCGAGTCGATTCCGGTGCCGTCGGCCTTGCGGAACCGGTGGAACGGCAGCACGGCTTCCTTCACCGCGATCGGCGCGTTCGGCGACGGACTGGCGCCATCACCCTCAGCGACCAGCACCCCCTCCGCGCGCAACTCGGCGATGGTGGCGCCCAACATGATCCGCGCGCACGCCTTGGCCAACGGCACCGCGGTGGCCTTGGAGACGAACGGCACGGTGCGGCTGGCCCGCGGGTTGGCCTCCAGCACGTAGAGCACGTCGTCCTTGAGCGCGTACTGCACGTTCAGCAGACCGACCACCCCGATGCCGTGCGCGATGGCCTCGGTGGCACGGCGCACCGATTCGATGTCCTGACGCCCGAGGGTCACCGGCGGCAGCGCGCACGCCGAGTCACCGGAGTGGATCCCGGCTTCCTCGATGTGTTCCATCACGCCGCCGATGTAGACCTCGGTGCCGTCGCACAACGCGTCGACGTCGATTTCGATGGCGTCCTCGAGGAACCGGTCCACCAGCACCGGATGTTCGGGCGAGAGCTCGGTGGCCCGGGTGATGTAGCCCTCGAGGGTCTCATCGTCATAGACGATCTCCATACCGCGCCCGCCGAGAACGTAGGACGGACGAACCAGCACCGGATAGCCGATGTCGGCGGCGATCTTGCGCGCCTGGTCGAAGCTGGTCGCCATGCCGTACTTCGGGGCCGGCAGCCCCGCGTTGATCAGCACCTCACCGAAGGCCCCGCGGTCCTCGGCCATGTCGATGGCCTTGGGGCTGGTTCCCACGATCGGCACACCGGCCTTCTCGAGTCGTTCCGCCAAGCCCAGCGGGGTCTGTCCACCGAGTTGCACGATCACGCCGGCCACACCGGGACCACCGGATCCCGACGCCTGCTCGGCGTAGTAGACCTCCAGCACGTCTTCGAACGTCAACGGTTCGAAGTACAGCCGGTCGGCGGTGTCGTAGTCGGTGGACACCGTTTCGGGGTTGCAGTTGACCATCACCGTCTCGAACCCGGCGCGGCTCAACGTCGTCGCCGCATGCACGCAGCTGTAGTCGAACTCGATGCCCTGGCCGATGCGGTTGGGGCCCGACCCCAGGATGAGCACCTTGGGCCGCTCGGTCTGCGGCGCCACCTCGGTTTCGGCGCTCGGGTCGAGCTCGTAGCTGCTGTAGTGATACGGCGTGCGGGCTTCGAATTCGGCTGCGCAGGTGTCCACGGTCTTGTACACCGGGTGAATGCCCAGACGCTGGCGCAGGGACCGCACACCCATCTCGCCGGCCAGTTCCGGTCGCAGCGCGGCGATCTGACCGTCCGACAGTCCCAGGTGCTTGCTACGCCGCAGCAGGCCCTCGTCGAGCACCGGCGCGTCCAGCAGCTCCGAGCGCAGACGGACCAGTCCGCCGATCTGGTCGACGAACCACGGGTCGACTCCCGAGGCCTCGGCGACCTGCTCCACCGATGCCCCCAGGCGCAGGGCGTATTCGATGTCGTAGAGGCGTCCGTCGGTCGGGGTGCGCAGCCGGGTCAGGACGTCCTCCACGCTGCCCTGGGGTTCGGGACCGGTCCAGAATCCCGCCTTCTTGGTCTCCAGCGAGCGCATCACCTTGCCGAGTGCCTCGATGAAGTTGCGGCCCAACGACATCGCTTCGCCGACGGACTTCATGGTGGTGGTCAGCGTCGCGTCGGCACCGGGGAACTTCTCGAACGCGAACCGCGGCGCCTTGACCACCACATAGTCCAGCGTGGGTTCGAAACACGCCGGGGTTTCCTTGGTGATGTCGTTGACGATCTCGTCCAGGGTGTAGCCGATGGCGAGTTTGGCGGCGATCTTGGCGATCGGGAAGCCGGTGGCCTTGGAGGCCAGCGCGCTCGAGCGCGACACCCGCGGGTTCATCTCGATGACGATCAGCCGTCCGTCAACCGGGTTGACCGCGAACTGGATGTTGCAGCCGCCGGTGTCGACGCCGACTTCGCGCAGGATCTCGATACCCAGGTCACGCATCGTCTGGTATTCGCGGTCGGTCAGTGTCATCGCCGGCGCCACGGTCACCGAGTCACCGGTGTGGACACCCATCGGGTCGACGTTCTCGATCGAGCACACCACCACCACGTTGTCGCGGCTGTCGCGCATCAGCTCGAGTTCGTATTCTTTCCAGCCGTAGATCGATTCCTCGATCAACACATTGGCCGACGGAGAAGCCGCGAGGCCGTCACCGGCCATCCGCTCGACTTCCTCCACGGTGGCCGCCATGCCCGAGCCCAGCCCACCCATGGTGAAGCTGGGCCGCACCACCACCGGCAGGCCGAGCTCGGCAACGGTGTCGCGCACTTCCTCCATGGTGAAACACACCCTGGACTTCGCCGACTCACCGCCGACCTTGGCCACGATGTCCTTGAACTTCTGCCGGTCCTCGCCGCGCTGGATGGCGTCGAAGTCGGCACCGATGAGGGCGACGCCGTGGCGTTCCAGGGCGCCGTTCTCCGAGAGTGCGACGGCGGTGTTGAGCGCCGTCTGCCCACCCAGGGTCGCCAGCAGGGCGTCGATCTTGTTGCCTTGCTCGGCTTGCGCGGCGATCACGCGTTCCACGAAGTCCGGCGTGATGGGCTCGACGTAGGTGTTGTCGGCATATTCCGGATCGGTCATGATCGTCGCCGGATTGGAGTTGATCAGGGTGACCTGAAGCCCTTCAGCCCGCAGCACGCGGCAGGCCTGCGTCCCCGAATAGTCGAACTCGGCGGCCTGACCGATCAGGATCGGCCCGGATCCGATGACCAGGACGTGGTTGAGGTCAGTGCGACGCGGCATTACTTGGCTCCTCGTTCCGCCAGTGTGCGGTTTCGTACGCGACACGCCGCAAAGGGCGTATGGATCCGCACAGTCACGGTTGGTTCTCCCCCGCCATCAGATCGATGAACTGGTCGAACAGGTAGTTCGCGTCGTGCGGGCCTGCGGCGGCCTCAGGGTGGTACTGCACCGAGAAGGCCCGCCCGTTGACCAGCCGGATCCCTTCCACCACACCGTCATTGGCGCAGGTGTGACTGACCATGGCGCGGCCGAAGGGCGTGTCGAACTCCTCGCCGGCCTCCCCCTCGAGGGCGAAACCGTGGTTCTGCGCGGTGATCGCGACCCGACGGGTCACATGGTCCATCACCGGGATGTTGATGCCCCGGTGACCGAAGGTCATCTTGTAGGTGTCCCGGCCCAGCGCCCGGCCCAGCAACTGGTTGCCGAAGCAGATGCCGAACAGCGGGATCCCCGCACTCAGCACCTCCTGGGTCACCGCAACCACATGATCGGCGGTGGCGGGGTCACCCGGACCGTTGGACAGGAACACCCCGTCCGGATTCAGCTCCGAGATGTCACTGAAGTTCACCGACGACGGGAGCACGTGCGTGCGGATACCGCGCTCGGCGAAGTTGCGGGGCGTGTTGGTCTTGATCCCCAGATCCAGCGCGGCCACGGTGAACCGTTGCGGTCCTTCGGGTTCGACCACGTAGCCGTCCGCGGTGGTGACCTCGCCGACCAGATCGGCGCCCAGCATCCCCTCCTGCTCGCGCACCCGGGCGAGCAGTTCGGAGGTGTCCGACGACAGCGCTTCCCCGGAGAAGACCCCGGCTTTCATCGACCCGCGGCTGCGCAGATGGCGCACTACGGCCCGGGTGTCGATCCCGGAGATCCCGACGATTCCCTGACGGATCAGCTCATCCTCCAGCGTGCCGGTGGCACGCCAGTTGGAGGCGCGCGGCGACGGATCGCGCACGGCGTAGCCGGCCACCCAGATCTTGTCCCCGCGGCTCTCGCCGTCCTGGTGGTTCCAGCCGGTGTTTCCGATCTGCGGGGCGGTCGCCACGACGATCTGGCGGTGATAACTCGGGTCGGTCAACGTCTCCTGATATCCGGACATGCCGGTGGAGAAGACCGCCTCGCCGAGGGTCTGCCCAAGGGCACCGAACGCGGAGCCGTGGAAGACCCTGCCATCCTCCAGCACCAGAACTGCTTCACTGCTCACGCGATCCACTCCCTCGCCCTCATTCGACCTCGCCTCCGTCAGCCCCCGGGGGACCCACTTGCTGTACTCGTCGCGGTTGTCACCGCGGAAACCCGTGTCGATCTCGACGCCCGAGGGCAGCTTCCAGCGGATCGCCAGAATGCCGTCGTGGGTCATGGCCTTGCCGGCGATGCCGCGTTCGGTGCGGATCGCCGTGATGGATTCGTCCGGCATCCAGATCGGCGTCCCGCCGCTGCGCTGCAGCATGATCCCCTCGGGATAGCGCGTCAGCACCGCTTTGGTCCGGTACCCCAGGTCGCCGACCGCGATGCGGTCCAGCCAACTGGGCGCCAGAGTGCTGCCGACGTACAAACCTTTGGTCGGGCCGATCAACGTCGGACCAACGGCATCCGGCAGCGCGGGCAACGCGCCGATCAATGCTACCTGGCGTTGCGCACGGTGCCGCCAGCCCCGCAACATCAGGATGATCAGCACTGCGACGACGATCACGATCAGGGCCGCGAATATCAGCGAACTGACGAGGGTGCCGGTGTTCACCGCGTGTCTGTCCTGACGGGTTTGCCGTCCAGAGCGGTGATCGTGCCGCGCAGCAGGGTCGCGGTCACCGTCGCGGGCAGGACCATCGCCTCGAACGGGGTGTTCGCCGACTTGCTGGCAAGCTCACCACCGGCGACGGTCCAGCTGGTGTCGGGGTCGACGACGGTCAGGTTCGCTGGCTCCCCCACCTCCAGCGGTCGGCCCTGGTCGGGCAGCCCGACGATGCGTGCGGGATTCTCGCTCATCACCGCGGCGACACCGCGCCAGGACAGCAGCCCCGGCTTGACCATGGTCTCGACAACCACCGACAGCGCGGTCTGCAGACCGAGCATGCCGGGGCGGGCCTGGGCGAATTCGACACACTTCTCGTGTTCGGCGTGGGGCGCGTGGTCGGTGGCCACACAGTCGATCACCCCGTCGGCCAGTGCCTGCCGCAGCGCGGCAGCATCGGAGGCCTCCCGCAGCGGTGGGGTCACCCGGTTCACCCCGTCGTAGCTGGCCAGCCGGCTGTCGTCGAGCAGCAGGTGATGCGGAGTGACTTCGGCGGTCACCGAAATCCCTTGCTGTTTCGCCCATTTCAGTAGCTCGACGGTGCCCGCGGTAGACGCGTGACAGATGTGGACCCGGGAGCCGGCATCGCGGGCCAGCAGGGCGTCACGGGCGACGATCGATTCCTCGGCCACCCGGGGCCAGCCTGCCAGACCCAGCCGCGCCGCAGTAGGCCCCTCGTGAGCCACCGCGTCGACCGTCAGGCGCGGCTCCTCGGCGTGCTGGGCGATCAGCACACCCAGGCCGGTGGCGTACTCCAGCGCACGCCGCATCACCAGGGGGTCGTACACACACTTGCCGTCGTCGGAGAACATCCGGACCTGCCCGGCACTCCCGGCCATCAACGCCATTTCGGTGAGTTGCTCACCGCGTAGACCGACGGTGACCGCCCCGACCGGGTGCACGTCGACCAGGCCGACCTGCTGGCCGCGGTGCCACACGTGGTCGGTCACCACCGAGGTGTCAGCGACGGGACTGGTGTTGGCCATCGCGAAGACGGCGGTATAACCACCCAGAGCCGCTGCGGCCGAACCGCTTTCGATGGTCTCGGTGTCTTCACGGCCAGGCTCGCGCAGGTGGGTGTGCAGGTCCACGAACCCGGGCAGCAACACCTGACCGGCGGCTTCGATGACCTCCGCGTCGTCGGGTGCGGCCAGCCCGGCACCGATGTCGGCGATCTGCCCGTCGTCGACCAGGACGTCGACCGCCTCGCCTTCGCCGTAGAGCCGGACACCCTTGATGAGCACGCTCATGCGCTGATCGCCTCCAGTTCAGCCCCGACGAGCAGGTGGAACAGCACGGCCATCCGCACATGCACCCCATTGGAAACCTGTTGCAGCACAGCTGATTGCGAGGAATCCGCCACCGAAGACGCGATCTCCATCCCCCGCAGCATCGGACCGGGGTGCAACACCACGGCGTGGGACCCGAGCAGCCGCTGGCGCTTCTCCGACAACCCGTAGAGCACCGAATACTCCCGCGCGGACGGGAAGAAGCCGCCGTTCATCCGTTCGGCCTGCACCCGCAGCATCAGTACCGCGTCGGCCGCGGGCAGCTCGGCGTCGAGATCGTGGGACACCGTGACGGGCCACTGCGTCACCCCGACCGGCAGCAGCGTCGGCGGGGCCACCAGCACCACCTCGGCACCCAGAGTCGCCAGCAGCGTCACATTGGACCGCGCCACCCGGCTGTGCAGCACGTCGCCGACGATGACCACGCGCTTGCCCTCGATCGAACCGAGCCGTTGCCGGATGGTGAGCGCGTCGAGCAGCGCCTGCGTCGGGTGCTCGTGGGTGCCGTCACCGGCATTGATCACCGACGGACCCGAACCGCCCTCCTCGGCCGTCCAGTGCGCCAACTGCTGCGCCGCTCCGGACGCCGGGTGACGGATGATCAGCGCATCAGCGCCGGCGGCACGCAATGTCAACGCGGTGTCGCGCAGCGATTCCCCTTTGGACACCGAGGATCCCGAGGCACTGACGTTGATGACGTCGGCGCTCATCCACTTGCCCGCGACCTCGAACGAGACGCGGGTGCGGGTGGAGTTCTCGTAGAACATCGTGATCACCGTGCGGCCGCGCAGCGTCGGCAGTTTCTTGACCTCGCGGCCCATCAGCGCCTGGCTGAACCGGTCGGCGTCATCCAGAATGGCGGTGGCCTCGTCACGGCTGAGGTCAGCAGCGGTCAGCAGGTGTTTCATGGTCGTCTCTTCTTCGCGCAAACGCTGATCACCGGGTGGGTCCTCCGTACGGGGCGATGCGTACACCGTCGTGGCCATCGTGTTCGGTCAGATGCACCTTGACGTTCTCGCTGCGCGACGTGGGCACGTTCTTCCCGACGTAATCGGCCCTGATCGGCAGCTCCCGGTGGCCGCGGTCCACCAGTACCGCCAGCTGCACGCTGCGGGGCCGGCCGATATCGCGCAGCGCGTCCAGGGCCGCGCGCACCGACCGGCCGGAGTAGAGCACGTCGTCGACGAGCACCACCAGGGCACCGTCGATGCCGCCCTCGGGAATCGAGGTGTCGGCGAGCGGCCGCGGGGGTTTGGACATCAGATCGTCGCGGTAGAGCGTGATGTCCAGGCAGCCGTGGTCGACGGCGACGCCGGAGAATTCGGTGATCTGTCGGGCCAGCCGTGCGGCCAGATCGGCACCGCGGGTCGGGATGCCCAACAGCACGACGCGGGGGCCGTCAGTGCCGTCGAGGGCGGTCTTTTCGATGATTTGATGCGCCATCCGGGAGATGGTGCGGCTGACATCAGCCGCCGACAACAACTCCCGGTCACTGGCTCCTGCGCTGTCTTGGGCGCCCACGGTCTACCTTGACCTCCTTCTCCGCCTCACCGGACGGATCGTTAAAGGATGTCGAACTGCCGGGGAGCTTAGCAGCTCAGGGCAGGGTCGGCTGCACCGCCGAGCAGCGCGGCTGCGTAACCTCGGGCTGATGAACCTGGACGCAAATCAGGCATCGATCCGCGAGGCGGTGGACAACGGTCTGCTGGCCGGAGCCGTCACCCTGGTGTGGCAGGGCGGCGAGGTGCTGCAGGTCAACGAGATCGGCTACCGCGATGTCGAGGCCGGCCTACCGATGCAGCGGGACACCATCTTCCGCATCGCCTCGATGACCAAACCCGTCACCGTCGCCGCGGCGATGACCCTCGTCGATGAGGGCAAGCTCACACTGACCGACCAGATCACCCGGTGGCTGCCCGAGTTCTCCGCAATGCGGGTGCTTTCCGATCCCCGAGGCCCTCTCGATGACACGGTGCCCGCGCAGCGACCGATCACCGTCGACGATCTGATGACGCACCGCAGCGGGCTGGCCTATCCGTTCTCGGTGCTGGGTCCGCTGGCCAAGGCTTATGCCGGGCTGCCGCACCGTCAGGAACAGGACCGCTGGCTCGCCGAACTGGCGGTCCTGCCGCTGGTCCATCAGCCCGGCGAGCGGTTGACCTACAGCGTGGCCACCGACGTACTGGGCATCCTGGTGTCCCGGGTGGCCGGCAAGCCGGTGCACGAGGTGCTCGAGGAACGGATCCTGGGACCGCTCGGCATGACCGACACCGGTTTCTTCGTCACCTCCGAGGGCCGGCGCCGGGCCGCGACCATGTACAAACTCGACGAGAACAACCGGTTGACCCATGACGTGATGGGCCCGCCGCCGATCTCGCCGCCGCCGTTCTGCCAGGGTGGTGCCGGATTGTGGTCCACCGCCGACGATTACCTGCGCTTCATCCGGATGTTGCTCGGCAACGGTGCCGTCGACGGGATCCGGGTGCTCTCGGAGGAGGCGGTGACCCAGATGCGCACCGACCAGCTCACCGAACAGCAGAAGACCTTGCCGTTCCTGGGAATGCCGTTCTGGGTGGGCCGAGGTTTCGGACTCAACCTGTCGATCGTCACCGATCCGGCCAAGTCCGCTCCGCTGTACGGGCCTGGCGGGCGCGGCACGTTCAGCTGGCCCGGTGCCTACGGCACCTGGTGGCAGGCCGACCCGGAAGCCGATCTGGTGCTGATGTACCTGATTCAGAACCTGCCGAACCTGACCGCTGACGCGGCGGCGATCGGTGGCAACACCTCACTGGCCAAACTGCAGGCCGCGCAGCCACGGTTTGTCCGACGCACCTACCAAGCCCTGGGGCGATAGCCGCTCGCCACTCACTGAAGGGGCAGTCTTCAGAGCAGCACCCCGAGGCGCGGCGGGTAGGTGCCACGCAGCGTGTGATTGCCGAGGTGGACGTACTTCCAGCGTGCCGGGTCATGCAGGGAATGCACCCGCACGTTGCGCCAGTGCCGGTCCAGGGCGTACGTCCCCTCGGTGGCCGAGGCGCCCGCCAATTCGAGTACACCGCTGGCGATCTCGACGGCGAACTCCTGGGCCAGCGCCTTGGTGGCCGCCACTTTCAGTGACGCCGCCGCGGCGGATTCGCGCGTCAGCTCCGGTTGCTCGCGCGCGGCGTCGACCAGCTTGGCTCCCTGCTCCAGCAGTGCCTCCAACGCATAGAGCCGCGCGGTGAGTTCACCGAACCGGCGCACCACGTGCGGCTCGTCGGCGGCATTGTCGACGCCGGCTTCGAACCAGGGACGGCTGCGCCGGGCGACGAACTCGGCGCCGTCCTCCAGCGCGGCGCGGGCGATGCCGATGTCCACGGCCGCGTGCAACGCCTGGTCGAACGCGCCGAGCACGGCAGGCGGTGCGGTCACCGGATCCGGGTCCGGCCCCTCGTCGATGACGAACGCATCGTCGACGGCAACGTCGTTCAACACCACCTCACCGCTGGCGGTCCCCCGCTGCCCGAACGACGACCAGCGCTGCAGATTCAATTCCACTCCGGCGTCGTCGGGTCGGACGAACACCGTGGCGCCGTGCGCGGGATCGGTACCCGGGATCCGGGCGGCGACTGCAATCCATGAGGCCCCGAGAGTGCCGGTCGCATAGAACTTTTGACCCGACAACACCCAGCCGCCCTCGGGTCGGCGGGTCACCGTGGTCAGCCGCTGGTTCGAGAACTGCGTGCCGCGCTCAACGGTGGCGTTACCCAGCTGGGCACCGGCGAGGATGTCGGCGTAGATCCGCGGCGCCGGGTCGATGTGCCCGAGGTCGCGGATCGCGGCCGACAGCACGAAGTGCGCCAGCAACAGCTGTCCGACGGCCGAATCGGCGCGGGCCAGGATGCGTAGCACTTCCACTGCCGTCGACTGCGGCAGATCGGGTCCGCCGTGCTCGGCGGGCACGATGATGCCCAGCAGACCGGACCGGCTGACCCAGCCCAGTTGCTCCTGCGGCCAGACGCCGTCGAGTTCGCGTTGTACTGCCCCCGCCGCGATCTCACCGGCGACGGCGTGGGCAGCGGCCAGCGCATCGGCGGTGGTCGACAGAACGGGCACGGGAATATCGGTGATGGTCATCCGGGGCTCCTCACTAGGGCAATCACACGGTAGGAGCAACCCCGAACCCGGCACAGAGTAACAATCAGCCCGAAGATATCCCGGCGTCGGTGACTCCGACTCCGTGGTGCAGCGCGGCGATGTCGGGGTGGGCTCGAAGACGCGATTTCCATGCGTTCTCGCCGTAGGTGGTGAAGATCGGGTTGGCCGGATCGGCTTCCACGCCCCGGGCCCGCGCGGCGAGTTCGGGCGGCAACACCATCAGCGGAATCCTGGCGTCCAGAGCGGGATTGAGGAAGAACGGGATGGACACCCGGTCGGTGCCGGGTGCCGGTGCCAGCACCCGGTGCCGGGTGGCGCGCAGGTATCCGCCGGTGGCCACCTCCAGCAGTTCACCGGTGTTGACCACGAAGGCGCCGTCCACGGGAGGTACATCGACCCACCGCCCCGGCGACGCCTCGACCTGCAGTCCGGCCGAGCCGGGCTCCATCAGCAACAGGGTGAGCACGCCCGAATCCTTGTGCGCCCCGACGCCCTGCGCGGTACGCGTGGTGCCCGGGTAGCGCACCACCTTGATCAGGGTGGCCGGGGCATCGGCGAACGCCGCGTCGAACAGGTCCTGCGCCCCGCCGAGGGACACCGCCCAGTGGCGGAGCAACCGCAGGCCGACGTCGGCCAGCAGCGTGCTCCAGCGTTCGAACGCCGGCCGCAGTTCCGGCAGCGCCGTGGGCCACAGGTTCGGTCCCTGTAATCGCCAGTAGCCCTGGGCGCCGGCAACCACATCGCGTTCCGGTCCGATGTCGATCTGCTCTCGCCAGTCGACTTCGCCGTTGGTGAGCTCGCCGCCCAGCCGCGAATAACCGCGGAAATGCGGGCTTTTCAGCGCACTGATCTCGTCCTTGTCCGCGGCGGGCAGGGCGAAGAATCGCCGGGCCAGCGTCAGCACCTCGGCAGTCAGGCCGGCGGGAACACCGTGCCCGGTCAGATAGCAGAAGCCGTACCGGTGCGCCGCGTCCCGCAGCGCGGTCCGGAAACCGGCGGCGTCGGCGTCGGCGTCGGCGAGGTCGAGGACCGGGAGCATGCCCCCATCATCGCGCGCCCGTCGCGCGTGGGCCTCAGACGCCGTCGGAGTTCGAGCCGCGCACCGCTTCGGCCGCGGCCCGGATCTGCGGGGTCACCAGCATCACCTGGCCGAGCACGCCGTTGACGAATCCCGGTGAATCGTCGGTGGACAACTCCTTGGCCAGTTCGACGGCCTCGTCGACAGCGACGGGTTCCGGCACATCCTCGGCGTGCAGCAGTTCCCACACCGCAACCCGCAGGATCGCCCGGTCCACCGCGGGGAGGCGCTCCAGCGTCCAGCCCTGGAGGTGGTTGCTGATCAGATCGTCGATGTGCGCCTGATGCTCGGTGACACCACGGGCGACGCTCACGGTGTACGGGTTGAGCGGCTCGATCTCGGATTTGGAGTTCGCCAGCAGGGTGCGGGAGGAGGCGACCTCGGCCGGCGTCATCGCCCGGGCTTCGGCCTCGAACAGCAGATCGACCGCCCGCTTGCGGGCGGCGTGCCTGCCGCGTGACTTCCCGACCTTGCCGTCAGGCATTCACGCGACCCAGATAGCTTCCGTCACGGGAATCGACCTTCAGCTTGTCGCCCTGGTTGATGAACAGCGGCACCTGGATCTCCGCGCCGGTCTCCAACGTGGCCGGTTTGGTTCCCGCGGAGGAGCGATCACCCTGCAGGCCGGGCTCGGTGTGACTGACCAACAGCTCGACGGTGGTCGGCAGTTCCAGGTACAGCGGCGCGCCTTCGTTGAAGGCAATCTGCACCGGCATGCCCTCCAGCAGGAAGTCCGCCAACCGGCCGACCAGCTGCTCGGGCAGCGGGTGCTGCTCGTAATCCTCGGAATCCATGAACACGAAGTCGCTGCCATCCCGGTACAGGTAGGTGGCGTCGCGGCGGTCGACGGTGGCGGTCTCCACCTTCACCCCGGCGTTGTAGGTCTTGTCGACCACCTTGCCGGACAGCACGTTCTTCAACTTGGTGCGCACGAAGGCGGGACCCTTGCCGGGTTTGACGTGCTGGAACTCGATGATCTGCCACAGCTGGCCGTCGATGTTCAGGACGAGCCCGTTCTTGAAATCGGCAGTCGATGCCACGGTGGGTACTTCTCCTTCATGTGGTTCTTCGGGGCCCTGGTGAAACTGACCCTCGGTCAGAGGATCTGCAGTTCCTTGGGGAACCGGGTAAGTAGGTCGGGCGCCTGCGAGCCGACGACCAGCGTGTCCTCGATGCGGACACCGCCGCGATCGGGCAAGTAGACACCTGGCTCCACGGTCACCGTAGAGCCAGCAAGAAGTGTACCGGCGGCAGCGGCGTTGATTCCCGGCGCTTCGTGGATCTGCAGGCCGACACCATGGCCGAGGCCGTGGCTGAACGTCTCCCCGTACCCGGCATCGGCGATGACCTGCCGTGATGCGGTGTCGACGTCGCGCAGCGACACTCCGGGCGCCAGCGCCTCGCAACCCGCGCGTTGCGCGGTGGCCACCAGCGAGTAGATCTCGAGTTGCCAGTCGGCGGGCTGCTCGAGTATGAACGTGCGCGTCATATCGGAGTGGTACCCGGCCACGAGCGCCCCGAAGTCGATCTTGACGAAGTCGCCGCGGGCGAGCACGGCGTCGGTAGGCCGGTGATGCGGGACCGCCGAGTTGGCGCCGGTGGCGACGATGGTCTCGAACGAGGCCCCGTCAGCGCCGTGATCGAGCATCATGGCTTCCAGATCTCGGCGCACCTCCTTCTCGGTGCGCCCCGGACGCAGACCACCGCGTTCGATCAGCTCCGCCAGTGCGGCATCGGCGGCCTGGCACGCCAACCGCAGCAGTGCGATCTCGCCGTCGTCCTTGACCTCCCGCAGCGCCTCCACGGTCCCGGAGGCCCGCACCAGCGTCGCCGACGTGTCACGCACCACCCGTTCGAGTGTGTCGAAACCGTCGACGGTCACCACGTGGCTCTCGAAACCGATCCGCTGCGCACCGTCGGCGGCGGCGCGGCCCACCAGATAGCGCGCACACGCACGCTCGATGACGACCTCGAGATCCGGCGCCTGTCGGGCCGCCTGCGTGCGGTACCGGCCATCGGTGCTCAGCACCGGCAGGCGGCCGTCGGCGAACACCAGCAGCGCCGCGTTGGAACCGGAGAATCCGGACAGGTAGCGCACATTGTTCAGGTCCGTGACCAGCATCGCGTCCACGAACTCGGCGTCGTCCGGTCCGCCGGCCCGAGCACGCAGGCGCGCGCTGAGGTTGTCGCATCGCTGGGAATGTGTCACGCCCTGCCACGCTACTCGCTACGCTGTTGCCCCATGTCTAAGTGGTTGCTGCGCGGACTGGTGTTCGCGGCGTTGATGGTTGTGGTCCGGCTCGTCCAAGGGGCGCTGATCAACCAGTTCGAAACCCATGCGCTGCTGATCAGCATGGTGCTCCTGCTCATCTTCGCCGTGGCGGTGTTCGTGTGGGGGCTGATCGACGGCCGCGCCGACGCCCGCAACAACCCCGATTCCGACCGCCGCGGTGATCTGGCGATGACCTGGCTGCTCGCCGGCCTGCTGGCCGGTGTGCTGTCCGGAGCGATCTCCTGCTTCATCTCGATGATCTACCCCGCGCTGTACGCGGGCGGTCTGATCAACGAGCTGACGACGTTCGCGGCGTTCACCGCGCTGCTGATCTTCCTGCCGGCGACCCTCGCCGTGGCTCTGGGCCGTTGGCTGGTCGACCGGAAGGCACCCGCCTATGAGCGCCGCCGCGAGGACGACGACCGTGCCGACACCGACGTCTTCGCCGCCGTGCGCGACGACCGCGGCGATCAGTACGCCACCGACGGCTACCAGGAGAGCGCACACCAGTCCCCCGTGGCGACGTTGGAGCGCGACGAACAACGCACTGACGAGGTCGCGACCAAAGCCGAGGACGAGCAGCGCACCGAGGGCCTGAGCTCAGACGCCTCGTCGGCCGCTGCCGACAGGACCGACGCCAGCCGCGCCGAGGAGCCCAGGAACTAACCGAGCTTCGGTACTGGGACCCCTGTCAGGCAACCAGTTCGGAGTATGCCGCGGCCAGCAGCGCGGGGTCGGGACCTTCGAGACGACCCGGTTTGGCCAGCCCGTCGAGCACCACGAACCGCAGCACCCCGGCGCGGGTCTTCTTGTCCCCGGCCATGTACTCCATCAGCTGGGGCAGCGCGTCGGCGTCATAGGTGACCGGCAGTCCCAGCAGTTGCAGCACACTGCGGTGCCGGGCTGCGGTGGCGTCGTCGAGTCGGCCGGCGAGGCGACCGAGTTCGGCGGCGAACACCAGGCCGACCGACACGGCGGCGCCGTGCCGCCACCGGTAACGCTCACGCCGTTCGATGGCGTGCGCCAGGGTGTGGCCGTAGTTGAGGATCTCGCGCAGTGACGATTCCTTCTCATCGGCCGCGACCACGGCCGCTTTGACGGCGATCGAGCGCCGGATCAGTTCGGGCAGCACGTCTTTGGACGGGTCCACGGCCGCCTCGGGATCGGCTTCGATCAGGTCCAGGATCACCGGGTCGGCGATGAAACCCGCCTTGACGATCTCGGCCATTCCGGCGACCAGCTCATTGCGCGGCAACGTCTGCAGGGTGGCCAGGTCGACGAGCACCGCCTTGGGCTGATGGAACGACCCGACCAGGTTCTTACCGGCCTCGGTGTTGATGCCCGTCTTGCCCCCGACTGCGGCATCGACCATGCCCAGCAGGGTTGTCGGTACGTGCACGACTGACACCCCGCGCAGCCACGTGGCCGCCGCGAATCCCGCCACGTCGGTGGCGGCTCCGCCGCCGAGACTGACCACCGCATCGCGACGGCCGATCCCGATCCGGCCCAGCACGTCCCAGATGAAGCCGACCACCGGCAGTTCCTTGCCTGCCTCGGCATCCGGGATCTCGATGCGGTGGGCGTCGATCCCCTTGTCCGACAAGAAGCTTCGGATGGATTCGGCGGTCTGGGTGAGCGTGGGCTGGTACAGGATCGCCACCTTGGCGGTACCTGCGAGTTGTTCACCCAGCTCGCCGAGCAACCCGGTACCGATCACGACGGGGTACGGCGGCTCGACGGCCACCTCGATGGTCACCGGTGCGGCGATTTCAGTCATTTGCGGGCCTCCGCGCGTCGCGCCGCCAGAGCGGCGGGAGTGGCTGGGGTGGGAGTGGCTGGGGTGGGCGGTGCTGCGTTGGCGGTGCCCCCGGGGGCGTCGCCGTCGCGGCGCTGCGGCGACGGCGAGAGCCGCCACGGCGGGCGGCGCCGTCGCCGGCGTGACGACTTGGCGACGTCGGGATTCTCCAGCCGCGTGACCAGATATCGGACCACCGCACCCGGATTACGCCGGTTGGTGTTCACCCGCATGGTGGCCGCCCGCCGATACAGCGGCACCCGCTCACTCATCAGCCGGCGGTATTTGTCACCCGCATCCGCGCCTGCCAGCAACGGCCGGACCGCACTCCCGGTGGTCCGCCGAATGCCTTCCGCGACACCGATTTCCAGATACACCACCGTGTGTCCGGCCAGCGCCTCACGCACTCCGGCAGTAGTGATGGCACCGCCGCCGAGGGAAACGATCCCGTCATGGTCGGCGAGCGCGGCGCGCACCACGTCCTCTTCGATCCGGCGAAATCCCTGTTCGCCCTCGGACTCGAAGATCTCGGCCACGGACCGGCCGGTGGTCTCCACGATCTTGGCGTCGGTGTCCAGCAGCGGCACGCCCATTGCCTTGGCGAGCCGCCGACCGATCGTCGACTTGCCCGATCCCGGCATCCCCACCAGAACAGCCTTGGGCGCCATTGCTATCCCGAGATCTCGGCCGGTGCGTGCACCGTTTCCTGCTCGGCCACCGCAACCAGGTACGACTCCACGTTGCGCCGGGTCTCGGTCAGCGAGTCGCCGCCGAACTTCTCCAGGACGGCGCGGGCGACCACCAGGGCCACCATGGTCTCCACCACCACCGCGGCAGCTGGAACGGCACAGACGTCGGAGCGTTGGTGAATGGCCGCCGCCGCCTCCCCGGTGGACATGTCCACAGTGGCCAGGGCGCGTGGCACCGTCGAGATGGGTTTCATCGCCGCCCGCACCCGCAGCGGCTGGCCGTTGGTCATGCCGCCTTCGAGGCCGCCGGCGCGGTTGGTCGAGCGGACCACCCCGTCGGGGCCGGGGTACATCTCGTCGTGGGCCTGGCTGCCGCGCCGGCGAGCGGTGTCGAACCCGTCGCCGATCTCGACACCCTTGATGGCCTGGATGCCCATCACCGCGGCGGCCAACTGGCCGTCGAGCCGACTCTCGCCGCTGGTGAACGACCCCAGGCCGATCGGCAGGCCGCGCACGACCACCTCGACGATTCCGCCGAGGGTGTCACCGTCGCGCTTGGCGGCTTCGATCTCGGCGATCATGGACTGCTCGGCAGCCGCGTCGAAAGCCCGCACCGGACTGTCGTCGATGCGGGACAGGTCGGCGGCTTCCGGCGGCGGACCCAGGTACGGGTCGGAGGCGCCGATGGAGATCACGTGGGAGACGACTTCGACCCCGAGCGCCTGCCGCAGGAATTCCCGGGCGATGGTGCCGGCCGCCACGCGCGCGGCCGTCTCGCGGGCGCTGGCACGCTCCAGCACCGGGCGGGCGTCGTCGAAACCGTACTTGAGCATGCCCGCGTAGTCGGCGTGGCCGGGGCGGGGTCGGGTCAGCGGCGCATTGCGCGCCACCTCGAGGTCGGCGTCGGACACCGGGTCGGCGGCCATCACGGTTTCCCATTTGGGCCACTCGGTGTTACCGATCTCGACGGCGATCGGCCCGCCGAGGGTGCTGCCGTGCCGCACCCCGGCCAGGACGGTCACCTGGTCCCTCTCGAACTTCATCCGGGCGCCACGGCCGTAGCCGAGGCGACGACGGGCCAATTGGTCGGCGATATCGTCCGACGTCACCCGCACACCGGCGACCATGCCCTCGACGATGGTCACCAGTGCGCGACCATGAGATTCACCAGCGGTGGTCCAACGCAACACGTGTCCCATCTTCCCATGACGGTTTACCCATCACCCAATCCGGCGGTTTCGGCGCTGAGCGCGGCCCAGCGGTGACACCTGCGCAGAGGTCACTACGATCACTGTCCGATGACAGCCGAGTGGGATCCGCCGACCCCGCTGTTCGTCCCCACCCTGATCCTGCTCACCACCGCCACCGGGGTGGTCAGCAGCCTCGGCGCCCCGCTGGTGCCGACCATCGCCGCCGAACTCGGCGTCTCCCTCGGCGCCGCCCAGTGGACCCTGACCGCATCGTTGCTGGCCGGGGCCGTCGCGACCCCGCTGATGGGCCGGTTCGCCGTGGGCGCCCGTCGCCGCCCGGTGGTGCTGGCCGGTCTGATGCTGGTGGTGGCGGGCACCGTCCTGGCCGCGGCCGCACCGGCAATGGCGCGATGGTCTGACGACCTCTCCCTCGGTGTGCTGATCGCCGGCCGGGTGGCGCAGGGCATGGCACTGGGTCTGGCACCGCTGGCCATGGCCGCCGCCCGCGATGTACTGCCCGCCCACCGGATCGGCCCGGTGATGGCCGCACTGTCGGTCGGCACCGTCGCCGGCGCGGGCCTGGGCTACCCGTTGACCGCACTGGTTGCGCAGCTGGGCGGGGTCTCGGCGGCGTTCTGGTTCGGCACGGTTTGACCCTGGCCACCCTGGCGCTGACATGGCGGCACCTACCGGCCGCCCCGCCCTGTCCCCGGCCCCGGGTGCGCACGTCGGAAGCGGTGTTGCTGTCGGTGGCGACGCTGGCGCTGCTGCTCGGCATCAGCCAGACCACCACGTGGGGTTGGGTGGATCCGCGCACCCTGGGGTTGTTCGCGGTCGGTGGGCTCGCCATGGCCGGCTGGGTGTGGCTGACCCTGCGCCACGACGAGCCGCTGATCGATCTGCGGTCGGCGTTCCGCGGCGCGGCGGCCGCCCCGAACATCACCGCGTTGCTGGCCGGCGCCGGGATGTACATGGGGCTGACGCTGCTGATGGTGCTCGTCCAAGTCGATACGCCGTCAGGCTGGGGGCTGGGCCAACCGGTGGCGGTCGCGGGGTTGATGCTGGTGCCGTACTCGGCGATGAGCGTGCTCGGATCGCGGATCTCGCTGTGGGTGGGTGCACGCATCAGCCCGGGACGGGTGTTGCCCATCGGGTGCGCGCTGTATCTGGCGTCGACCGTGCAACTGGCGCTGGGCCACGACCACGTCTGGCAGGCGCTGCTGTCGATGGCGCTGGCCGGGCTGGGCAGCGGCAGTACGTTCGCCACTCTTCCGGTGCTTCTGGTCCGGGCCGTCCCCGCCGGGGAGACCTCCAGCGCGCTGGCGTTCAACCAGGTCCTGCGCTACATCGGGTTCTCGGTCGGCAGCGCCGTCGGCGTGACGGTGCTGGGGCTCGTCAGCGGCCCGGTGCCCGACGAACACGGTTTCGTGGCGGCGATGGCCGTCAATGCCGGGGTCTGGGTGCTGGCCATCGGCGTGGTCGTCCGGGCGATAGCGGCGCGGTGACTCACCGGCACGTCACCACGGCCAGGGCGGTCGCCAGGCACATCGACGGCCCGTGCGGCAGCACCCGGGCCCGGGCCGCCAGCGCCCACGCCACGGTCAGCAGCGGCGCGCCCAGCGCGGCGAGCACCCACACCTGCGCGCCGAGGGCACCTGTCACACCGCCCAGGCCCAGCGCCAGCTTCACATCCCCGGCACCCATCCCGCCCGGCGACAGCAGGTGCAACATCAGATACAGCCCAGCCAGGGCCGCCGCCCCGGTCAGGGCGGCAGCACCGCGCCCGCAGGTGACCGCCCCGAGCAGGATCACCAGCGCACCCGGCAACGTCAGGGTGTTGGGCAGGCGTCGCTGCCGCAGGTCCGTCACGCTCAACACGATCAGCCACAGCGCGAGCACCGCGCCGGCCACCCACTGCGCCATAGCGGCACGCTAGTTCAGCGCGGCCGCCATCTGTGCTCGCGGAGCGGGTCGGCCTGTGAATTGTTCGACCTGGGCGAAGGCCTGGTGCAACAGCATCTGCAGCCCGCTGACCACCCGTCCGCCCGCCGCGGTCACGGCCGCCGCCAGCGGCGTCGGCCAGGGGTGGTAGATCGCGTCCAGCAGCACCGGAACTGGCGCCACCGCGTCGGCGACCTCGGCTGCCGCATCGGCGGGGATGGTGCTGACCACCACCGACGCCTGCCGGACGTGATCAGCCAGCGAACCGCGCTGCAACGGGCAGTGTTCAGCGGTGACACCCAGGGCTGCGGCGAGCTTGATCAGCGGAGCGGCCTTGTCCGGGTTTCGCGCGGCCACACTGACGTGGCTGATGCCCAGATCGGTCACGCCCATCAGCGCAGCAGGGGCGGTACCGCCGGCTCCCAGCAGTACCGCCGAACCGGTGAACCTTTCACCCAGCGCGCCGGCGACGCCATCGATGTCGGTGTTGTCGGCGCGCCAGCCGGACGCGGTGCGCACCAGCGTGTTCGCCGAACCGACCAGCTCGGCGCGGGCCGTGCGCTCGGTCGCATACCGCAGGGCGGCGAACTTGCCGGGCATCGTCACCGACAACCCGACCCACTCCGGTCCCAGCCCATCCACCAGCCCGGGCAGCTCGTCGGCCGAACACTCGATCCGCTCGTAGGTCCAGTCCAGCAGTCCCAGTGCCCGATACGCGGCCAAGTGCAGCTGCGGGGACCGCGAATGCGCGATCGGCTTGCCCAGCACGGCGGCTTTACGGCCACAGGTTCCGCCGGCCGGTACTTGCTCAGCGAGCACTGTCGAGCACGCCGTTGTGCCGCGCGACCTCGATGTTCGCCAGGTGGTGCTCGTAATCCCTGGTGAACAGGGTGGTGCCCTGCATGTCGACGGTTACGAAGTACAGCCAGTCCCCCGGCTCCGGGCGCTCGGCGGCGGCGAGCGCGGCCTGGCTGGGCGAGCAGATCGGAGTGGCGGGCAGGCCCAGGGAGGCGTAGGTGTTCCACGGTGTCACCCGGGCCCGGTCGGCGTCGGTGGTGGCCACCTCCTGCCGGTCCAGCGAGTAGTTGACCGTGGAATCGAACTCCAGCTTGCGATTGTCGGCCAGGCGGTTGTAGATGACGCGCGCGACCTTCGGGAAGTCCTGCGGCATGGATTCCCGCTGTACCAGCGAACCGACGACCAGTACGTCATAGGGCGAGATGTGCATCGCCGCCGCGGTGTCGAGCAGCCCACCACTTTCGTAGCGCAGGGAGCTGGCCGCGATGAGAGAAGCCAGGATCTCCTGAGGGGAGGCCGACGGGTCCACGTTCCAGGTGCCGGCGGCGATCAGCCCCTCGATGCGGCGGTGGTCGGCGCCCATCGCGGTGGCCGGCTCGACCGCCCACTGCGGCACCTGCAGTGCTTCCAGGTTGTCGGCCGCGGCCGCGGCGCGCAGGTCCTCGACGGACACACAGGCACGCCGGCCGTCGAGGTCGGTGCAGGTGGCTTCGGCGATCAGGGACAGCACGCCCGCGGTGACGGCGTGGGTCCGGACGTCGGTCATGTCGTCGAGCTGGCGTCCTTCGGGGATGGTCAGTTTGCCCACCCGGTTGGCGGGATCGGTCAGCCGTTCCACGGCCGAGGCCGCGGGAATCTCGGTCCGCACCTTGTAGAAACCGGGCTGGATCGCCTGCATCTCGGCGCTGTCGGAGGCGGCGTCGACGAACGACTGGACGTCGGCGACGACCTCGGCATTGAGCAAGGTCTTTCCGATCGCGGTGGTCGAGTCACCGTCGTGGACCTCGATGACGACATCGGTGCCACCGCTTCCGGTGTAGTCCGACGGCGCACCGAACATCGAATGCCACATTCGCGAGCCCAGGAACACCGTGGCGATGATGACGCAGATGAGCACCGCGATGGCCAACCCGGCCATGGTGCGCCGGCGCCGGCGGTTACGTTCGGCGCGGAGCCGCGCGGCGCGCGTCATCCGGGTCCGGGGCGGTCCCACGGCAACAGGCCGCGCACGATCGTCCAGGTCGTCAGCCATGATTCGCCTCCGGTGTTGATCCCCCCGGTTCTTCGCTGAGTTGTGCGCGTCGCTGATCCAGCCACCCCTGCAGGATCGCCACCGCAGCGGCTTGGTCGACGATCGCACGCTGGCCCTTGGCCCGCACCCCGGCCTCCCGCAGCGAACGTTGCGCGGTCACGGTGGTCAGTCGTTCATCGGCCAACCGCACCGGAACCGGCGTTATGCGCTCGGCCAGCCGGTCGGCGACGTCGATGGCGTCCAGGGCCGAGGTACCGGCCCGGTCGGCGAGCGTACGCGGCAGCCCGACGATCACCTCGACGGCTTCGTACTCCTCGACCAGCTGCCGCAGGCGGCGCAGATGCCTGCCCGCCGGGTCACGCCGGACAGTTTCCACCGGGGTGGCCAGGATGCCGTCGGGATCGCAGGTGGCGACACCGATGCGCACCGTGCCGACGTCCACGCCGAGCCGGCGCCCTCGCCCCGGGTCATCACTGCCGGGCCGCTCGGGCAGCCGGTGCTCGCTGGAAGTCACTCGTCCTAGCTCCGGGCCACTTCCGCACGTAGTGCTTGGAGTGCGGTGTCGATCCCCGTTGCGTTCTTGCCGGAACCCTGTGCCAAGTCCGGCTTGCCGCCGCCGCGGCCGTCGACGGCCGTGGAGATCGTCTTGAGCAGGTCGTTGCTCTTGAGGCCGAGCTGCTGCGCTGCCTGGTTGACGGCCACCACGTAGGGCACCGTGCCACCCTCGCCTTCGGCGATCAGTGCCACCACGGCAGGCTCGTTGCCGAGCTTGCCGCGAATATCGCCGATGAGCGAGCGCAGATCGCCCCCGGACATCTCCCCCGACATGCGCTGCGCGACCAGCAGGACCTCGCCGACACGTTCGGCGCCTGCGGCGGCGTTCACCGCGGCCGAGCGCGCCGTGGCCAGCCGCACCTTTTCCAGTTCCTTCTCCGCGGCGCGCAGCCGCTCCACCAGACTCGCCACCCGGGCCGGCACTTCTTCGGATGGCACTTTCAGCGACGAGGCCAGGCCTGCCATCAGGGCGCGCTCCTTGGCCAGGTGCTTGAACGAGTCCAGCCCGACGTAGGCCTCGACGCGGCGCACACCGGAGCCGACGGAGGACTCACCGAGCAGCGTCACCGGGCCGATCTGCGCCGAGTTGTGCACGTGGGTGCCGCCGCACAGCTCGATGGAAAACGGCCCACCGATCTCGACGACGCGCACTTCCTCGGGATAGGCCTCGCCGAAGAGTGCCATCGCGCCCATCGCTTTGGCCTTGTCCAGTTTGGTGTGGAAGGTGTTGACCGCGAAATCCGCCTCAACGGCTTCGTTGGCGACGATCTCGATCTCGCCGCGCTGCTGCTCGGACAGCGGTCCCTGCCAGTTGAAGTCGAACCGTAGGTAACCGGGCCGGTTCAGCGAGCCGGCCTGGACAGCGTTGGGTCCCAACACCTGCCGCAGGGCGGCGTGCACCATGTGGGTGCCCGAATGGCCCTGCGTTGCGCCGTGGCGCCACGTGGCATCGACCTCAGCGGTGACGGTGTCGCCTTCGACGAACTCGCCTGATTCGACGTTCACCCGGTGTACGAACAGGGTTTTCGCGATCTTCTGTACGTCGGTGACTTGCGCTTTGGCGGCGCCTCCGGTCCCGGAGATGGCGCCGATATCGGCGATCTGGCCACCGGATTCGGCGTACAGCGGCGTGCGATCGAGCACCAGCTCCACCCGATCCGGGGGTAAACCGTCGGAAGCCTCACCGCCGTGAGCCACCACGGGCACCCGCTTGCCATCCACGAAGATGCCGAGAATCGTTGCCTGCGTGGAAAGTTCGTCGAATCCGGTGAATTCGGTGGGGCCGGCGTCGACGAGTTCGCGGTAGGCGGACAGGTCGGCATGGGCGTGTTTGCGGGCAGCGGCGTCGGCCTTGGCCCGCTGCCGCTGCTCGTTCATCAGTTCGCGGAACCCGGCCTCATCCACCGAAAGGCCCGACTCTGCAGCCATTTCCAGGGTGAGGTCGATCGGGAAGCCGTAGGTGTCGTGCAGGGTGAAGGCGTTGGAGCCGGACAACACCGTGGCCCCGGACGCCTTCGTCGTATCGGCCGCCTCGTCGAACAACCGTGAGCCGGCCGCCAGCGTGCGGTTGAACGCGGTTTCCTCGGCCACCGCGATGCGGTGGATGCGGTCGAAGTCGGTGACCAGCTCCGGATACGACGGACCCATGGCGTCACGCACCGTGGCCATCAGTTGTCCGACGATAGGGGTGTCGATTCCCAGCAGCTTCGCCGAGCGGATGACACGGCGCAGCAAGCGCCGCAAGACGTAACCGCGCCCGTCGTTGCCCGGGCTCACGCCGTCACCGATGATGATCGCCGCGGTGCGGCTGTGGTCGGCAATGACCCGGTAGCGGACGTCGTCCTCGTGATTGCCGGTGCCGTACCCGCGCGGAGCGATCGAGGCCACCAGGTCGATCACCGGACGCACCAGGTCGGTTTCGTAGACGTTGTCGACACCCTGCAGCAGGCACGCGACCCGTTCCACGCCCATACCGGTGTCGATGTTCTTGCGCGGCAGCGGCCCGAGGATCTCGAAGTCCTCCTTGGAGGTGCCCTCGCCGCGCTCGTTCTGCATGAAGACGAGATTCCAGATCTCGATGTAGCGGTCCTCATTGGCGACGGGTCCACCCTCGACGCCGTATTCGGGCCCGCGGTCGTAGTAGATCTCCGACGACGGACCGCACGGTCCCGGGATGCCCATCGACCAGTAGTTGTCGGCCATGCCGCGGCGCTGGATCCGCTCGACGGGCAGGCCGGCGATCTCCTGCCACAGGTCGGCGGCCTCGTCATCATCCAGATAGACTGTGGCCCAGAGCTTTTCAGGATCGAAGCCGTAGCCGCCCTCGCTGACCGGGTTGGTCAGCAGTCCCCAGGCCAGCTCGATGGCGCCGCGCTTGAAATAGTCACCGAAACTGAAGTTGCCCGCCATCTGGAAGAAGGTGTTGTGGCGGGTGGTGATGCCGACCTCGTCGATGTCGGGGGTTCGGATGCACTTCTGCACACTGGTGGCGCGGTTCCAGGCCGGGGTGCGCTGTCCCAGGAAATACGGGACGAACTGCACCATGCCGGCGTTGACGAACAGCAGGTTGGGATCGTCGAGGATCACCGAGGCGCTCGGCACCTCGGTATGGCCTGCTTTCACGAAGTGATCGAGGAACCGCTTCCTGATCTCGTGTGTCTGCACGTCTTCAACTTCCTGCTGGTCACGCACTCACGGTGGTGCGCACTGGTCACGGGCTGTTCAACCGCCTAACAGTACCGGTCACGGCACCAGCAGCGAAAAGGCGTGCGCAACACGCCGGGATCGATCAACCCGCGATGAAGCTGAGCCTGACCGACCGGCGGGGGTTGTCCCGGTTGAGGTCGACGAGCACCACGCTCTGCCAGGTGCCCAACAGCAGGGTGCCGTCCAACACCGGCACCGTCACCGACGGCGAGATGAGCGCGGGTAGTACATGGTCGGCGCCGTGCCCCGGCGAGCCGTGCCGGTGCCGGTAGCGGTCGTCACGGGGCAGCAGCCGCTGCAGCGCGTCCACCAGATCGTCATCCGAGCCGGAGCCGGTTTCCATGAGCGCCAGCCCCGCCGTGGCGTGCGGCACGAAGACACTGCACAGCCCGTCGGACTGGCTGGAACAGAACCGGCGCACGTCCTCGGTGAGGTCGACCAGAAGCCGCCGGCTGGTGTCGATGTCGAGCAGGTCGGTGATCACCGCACCAGCCTACGAAGCCGCGCGCGCAGAAGTTAATTCACGGAGGCGTTTATTCGCATCAGCGGCAGGGTATGCCGGGTCGCGTCGCCAAATAACCGCATCTTTTCCTGGAGGAAAAATGACAGTCACCGGCATCATCACCGCCATCATCATCGGTGCGGTAATCGGAGTCCTGGGCCGTTTGCTACTGCCCGGAAAGCAGCCGATCGGGGTGCTGCTGACCATCGTCGTCGGCATCGTCGCCGCGTTGCTGGGCACCGTCCTGGCCCGCGCGATGGGCATCGCCACCGCCACCAGTGGAGTTGACTGGCTGGAGCTGCTGGTCCAGGTCGTCCTCGCCATCGCCGGTGTGGCGCTGGTGAGCGCGCTCACCTCGCGCCGCCGAAGTGGGACGTTGCGCCGCTGAGTCCCGCCCCCAACTGAGATTCGATCCCGGTTGACGCACCTTTTCGGTGCGTCAGCCGGGATCTTCTTTTTGTGTGGTGTCAACTGTGGGGGTATTCCGGCATTCTCACGACCTCCTGCGCCGGATGATGGCGCGCAACCGCTCGACCCGGCCGGCGAGCTCGCGCTCGACCCCACGCCCGGTCGGCCGGTAGTAGTCCACCCCCACCAGCTCGTTGGGCGGATACTGCTGCGACACAACACCATCAGCGTGATCGTGCGCGTACTTGTAGCCCTGTGCGTTGCCCAGAGCCGCCGCTCCGGAATAGTGCCCGTCGCGCAGGTGCGGCGGTACCAGACCCGCCTTACCGGCCTTGATGTCGGCCATCGCGGCACCCAGGGCGGTGGTCACGGCATTGGACTTCGGGGCGGTCGCCAGGTGCACGGTCGCGTGGGCCAGCGTCAGCTGCGCCTCGGGCATCCCGATCAGCTGCACGGTCTGGGCCGCCGCCACCGCGGTCAGCAGCGCGGTCGGGTCGGCCATCCCGATGTCCTCGCTGGCCAGGATCATCAGCCGGCGCGCCACGAACCGGGGATCCTCGCCCGCGGTCAGCATCCGGGCCAGGTAGTGCAGGGCGGCGTCGACGTCGGAGCCGCGGACCGATTTGATGAAGGCACTCACCACGTCGTAGTGCTGGTCGCCGTCGCGGTCATACCGCACCGCTGCCTTGTCCAGCGACTGTTCGATCACCTCGACGGTTACCCGCTCGCCGGTTTCGGCGGCCACCTCCAGTGCGGTCAGCGCGCGCCGGGCGTCCCCCGCCGACAGCGCCACGATGAGCTCGACGGCCTCCGGGTCGACGGGCACCTTGCCGCCGAGACCCCGCGGATCCTCGATCGCCCGCTGCAGCACCGTGCCGATGTCGGCGGCGCTGAGCGGCTGCAGCTGCAAGATCAGCGAGCGGGACAGCAGCGGGGCCACCACCGAGAACGACGGGTTCTCGGTCGTCGCCGCGACCAGCAGCACGATGCGGTTCTCCACGGCGGCCAGCAGCGCATCCTGCTGGGTTTTGGAGAAGCGGTGCACCTCGTCGATGAACAACACCGTCTGCTCACCGTGAACTGCGGACCGCCGTGCCACGTCGATGACGGCACGCACCTCTTTGACCCCGGCCGACAGCGCCGAGAGCGCCTCGAACCGTCGGCCGGTGGCATGGGAGATCAATGAAGCCAGGGTGGTCTTGCCGGTACCGGGCGGCCCGTACAGGATCAGCGACGCCGCGCCGGAGCCGTCGACCAGGCGGCGCAGCGGGGAGCCCGGCTGCAGCAGATGTTGTTGGCCCACGACTTCATCGAGCGAGTTGGGCCGCATCCGGACCGCCAGCGGCGCGTTCGGTGGGGCCGCAGTCGGCCTCGTCGCCCCGGAGGCAGGCGCGGGGCCGGACAGGTCGAACAGGCTGTCGGACACCGTTCAGGATTACCACGACGCCCGGACCCCCTGCGACTCCCGATGATGTGGCAACCTCAACACCGAAGAGCGGTTGAAGTGATACACCTGGTCTGTGCACGAGGGAGCTGGCGTCATGACTGTCCTGCGGCGAATCGCTGCCATTCCGTTTGCGGCCGCCATGGCGGCGTTGGTGTTCGCCGCGCCGGCATCGGCGATCGTGCCGCCGGCCGACGGTTACTACACCTTCACCGAGGCCGGCAGGCCGGGGGCCACGTGGACGCTGCAGAGCCTGTGCACCCAGGCCAACGGCACGCGGGCACAACCGGACTACACCGATCAGACCATCCAGACGCTGGGCTGCAGTGTGATGATGGGCAGCCAGACCGCCGACACGGCCACCGCGGAGGAACGCGCCGTGAACTTCAACGGCAGCGCGGTCCTCACCAGCGGGCTGTGGACGATCACCACCAAGGTCTCTGAAGGCTTCAAGTGTCCCGACGGCAGCTTCGCCCCCTCCACCGATACCTACGCGTTCAGCGAAGTGACGCTCACCGGCACCCACACCTCGATGCATGACGCGGTCTGCGGCCAGGCCCCGGGGATGACGAAGGTGCCGTTCGCGTTGGCCTTCACCGGACCGTTGGACCCGCCGGTGGAAAACCGCTTCCCCATGAAGTGCAACTACCTGGTGGGTCGCCCGAGCATCTGCGCGTAGCGCTTCAGATCCTCAGTCGTCGGTGGGCGCGGTGACAAAATCGATGAGCTCTTCCACGCGCCCGATCAGGGCCGGCTCCAGGTCGTTCCAGTCCCGCACGGTCGAGCGAATGCGCTGCCACGCCCGGGCGATATCGGCCTGGTCGGTGTGCGGCCAGCCCAACGCCTGGCAGACGCCGTGCTTCCAGGAGATGGTGCGCGGGATCTTCGGCCAGGTCCGCAGGCCAACCCGGGCGGGTTTGACCGCTTCCCAGATATCGACGTAGGGATGTCCGACGACGAGCGCATGTGAGCCGTACGGGCCGCGGCGCACCTCATCGGCGATGCGGGTCTCCTTGGACCCTGCCACCAGGTGGTCGACCAGCACACCGAGCCGACGCCCCTGGCCGGGTGCGAAATCGGCGACCAGTGCGGGCAGGTCGTCGATGCCGCCCAGGTATTCGACCACCACGCCCTCGACCCGCAGGTCGTCGCCCCACACCTGTTCCACCAGTTCGGCGTCGTGGCGGCCCTCGACGTAGATCCGGCCCCCGATCGCCGTTCGGGCCCGCATCCGCGGCACCGCTACCGAACCCGACGCGGTGCGGGCAGTGGCCGCCGCCGCCGGCGCCTTGCGGGGCGGGGTCAGGATGACAGGCTTGCCGTCCACCAGGTAGCCGGGACCCACCGGGAAGCCCCGCGTGCGCCCCTGCCGGTCCTCGAGGTCCATCCGGCCGTACTCGACGCGTACCACCGCGCCGACAAAACCGGTGGTCACGTCTTCGAGCACCATGCCGATCTCCACCGGCACCTCGGTGGCACGTACCCGGGTGCGCTGGTGCGGGTTGTCGGCGAGCACGTCCATTCCATAGCGGTCCGTCACGGCGGCGATCCTACGAACGGCCTCGGGGATGCCGGCAGCGCCACACCGCAGAGGAGCCGATCGTGACCTGGGCGAGACCCGGCGAATTGTGTTGCACCGCCGCAACGGTGATTCGGCTGCAGCGCTCCGTTTTCACCCATGGTGACCCGGGTAGCCGTGGTGGGTCAGCCCCCACCAACTGTTAGGAGAGCCATGAAGGCCGTCACGTGGCAGGGCAAGCGGGATGTCCGGGTCGAGACAGTGCCCGACCCCAAGATCGAAGAGGGCACCGACGCCATCATCGAGGTGACGTCCACCAACATCTGCGGATCCGATCTGCACCTGTACGAGGTGCTCGGCGCGTTCATGAACCCCGGCGACATCCTGGGACACGAGCCGATGGGGATCGTCACCGAGGTCGGTTCGGAGGTCAGCAATCTGAAGGTCGGCGACCGCGTGGTCATCCCGTTCCAGATCTCCTGCGGCAGCTGCTTCATGTGCGACGAACAGCTCTACACCCAGTGCGAGACCACACAGGTACGTGACCAGGGCATGGGTGCGGCGCTGTTCGGCTATTCCGAACTCTACGGTGCGGTACCCGGCGGGCAGGCCGAATACCTGCGGGTCCCGCAGGCCCAGTTCACCCACATCAAAGTGCCCGTCGGTCCCCCGGATTCACGGTTCGTGTACCTGTCCGACGTGTTGCCCACCGCCTGGCAGGCCGTCCAGTACGCCGGGATTCCCGACGGCGGATCGGTGACCGTGCTCGGACTGGGACCGATCGGCGAGATGGCGGCGCGGGTGGCCGCACATCTCGGTTACGAGGTCATCGCCGTTGATCTGGTGCCCGAACGGGTGCAGCGGGCGGCCGGCCGGGGAATCCACGCCATCAACGCCGCCACGCTGAACGGCTCTGTCGGTGATGCGGTGCGGGCGTTGACCAAAGGCCGGGGCACCGACTCCGTGATCGATGCCGTCGGCATGGAAGCGCACGGCTCACCGGTGGCCAAGCTGGCGCAGCAGATGACCGGAATGCTGCCCGATATCCTGGCCAAACCGATGATGCAGAAAGCCGGCATCGACCGCCTCGACGCGCTGCTGACCGCGATCGACACCGTTCGGCGCGGCGGAACGATCTCGCTGATCGGCGTGTACGGCGGGATGGCCGATCCGCTTCCGATGTTGACGTTGTTCGACAAGCAGATTCAACTGCGGATGGGCCAGGCCAACGTCAAGAAGTGGGTGGACGACATCATGCCGCTGCTCACCGACGACGACCCGCTGGGCGTCGACACCTTCGCCAGCCACGTCCTGCCGCTCGACGAGGCGCCGCATGCCTATGACATCTTTCAGAAGAAGCAGGATGGCGCCTTCAAGATGATGCTCAAACCCTGACGGCGCCAACCGGTTCGGATGGCTGGCCGCTAGCCCGCGTTACCCGCGGCGGCGGCCAGCTTCTCCGGATCGGAGGTCACCTCGTCGATCACCGTGTGGATGAAGCGCATCTTGTCCAGCACCGCGGCCGGCAGTACGAACGGGTACAGGTCGTCGCGGCCCATGGAGCGGTTGACCATGTTGAGACCCCACGCCAGTGGTAGCCACATCTCGATGATGTTGTCGAACCCGCTGGGGCCCAACACTCGTCGCTCCAGAGTGGCCCCGGCTGGGGCGAAGCTGAACGCCGCCGAGGTGTCCAGGGTGTCCCGGATGTGCAGATAGTGGGCGAAGGTCTCGGCCCAGTCCTCGGCGGGGTGCATGGTGGCATAGGACGAGACGAAGTTCTTCTCCCATCCCGCCGGAGCACCCTGGCTGTAATGGCGGTCCAGCGCCGCCTGGTAGTCGGCTTCGGAGTCGCCGAACAGCTCGTGGGACCGGGTCATGTAGTCCGGCGAGACGCCGATGAGACGGTAGAAGTAGTAGTGCCCGATCTCATGACGGAAATGCCCCAGCAACGTCCGGTAGGGCTCGTCCATCGAAACCCGCAACTGCTCGCGGTGGACGTCGTCGCCCTCGGCGAGATCCAGTGTGATGACCCCGTTTTCGTGGCCGGTGAACACTTTCTCGTTCTCACTGGACAGCAGATCGAAAGCCAGTCCGAAATCGGGATCCTCGTCACGGCCGACGATCGGCAGCTTCAGCTCGTGCAGTTCGGCGATGAGCCGGCGCTTGGCCGCCTCGGCCACCGCGAACGCCGCCAGCGCCTTGGTGTCGGCGTCGTTGGGCCGTGTCCGGGTCAGCCTGCACGACGCGCAGAGCTCGCCCTGCACGGTGCTCATCGGGTTCAGCCTCACCAGCCAGTTGCATTCGGCCACATGCAGATTGGCACACAACCGGTACTGCCGCGCATCGACGGCGCCGCCGTGCTCGGCATCTTTGCCGGTGGCGATCACCAGCATCGCCATGTCGTCCAGTGAGAACCCCACCGGGCTGTTACAGGCCAGGCAGACCGAGTTCTCGAACGTCAGATGCTGTCCGCAGTTGGGACACAGGAAGTCACGCATCGAGCACACCCCCCTCTATTGGCGCCACATCGACGGCCACATCGATCACACTGCTCTCCGAGTCGGTATAGATGATGCCCCGCAGCGGCGGAACGTCCGCGTAGTCTCTACCCCAACCGACGGTTATGTAACGTTCGTCGACCATTTGGTCGTTCGTCGGGTCCAGGCCCAGCCACTCCCCCGTCGGCGTCCACACCGCCGCCCACGCGTGGGTGGCATCCGCGCCCACCATCCGCTCCTTGCCCGGCGGCGGATCGGTGGCCAGGTAACCCGAGATATAGCTGGCGGCCAGGCCGTTGGCGCGCAGACAGGCGATCGCCAGGCGGGCGAAGTCCTGACACACTCCCTCCCGCGCCTCGAGCACCTCGGCCACCCGGGTGGACACCGTCGTCGACCCGGAGCGGTAGGTGAAGTCGGTGAAGATCCGCCCGTTCAGATCGGTCAGGACATCGATGAGCGGTCGGCCGGGGATGAAACTGGGTGCGGCGTAACGGCGCACCGCATCGGTGATCTCCGGTTTGTGCAGATCGAGGGTGAACTCCGCGGCCAGGGCGCCGTCGATCCCCGTCGGTCGTGCCCCCTCCCACGGTGCGCTCGCCGCGCCCGCGGTGTACAGCGCCGGCGGCGGGGCGTCCACCTCGACCACCGACCTGGCCGTCACGTTCAGCCGGTAGTGCCGCGCGGTGATATGGAAGTAGGAACTGATGTTGCCGTAGACATCCCGGCTGACCGAGCTGTCGGCTGCGCTCGGATCGATATCGAGGGCGTAGGACAGACACCGCTGGCGCACCGAGTCCCGGGGGGTGAGAAAGCCCCGGCCGTAGGAACTGGTCACCACGTCGGAATACCGGTACATCGTCTGATGGGTCACCTGGTAGCGGCGGCCGGCACCGGCATCCGGGGCCGGCGGCAGGGTGCCGTCGGGAAACACGCTCATGGCATGACCCGGCGCTCATCAGGACCCCACAGCGGCTGCATGCCGCCCGGCAGTGACAGTTGCGTGGCGGTGATGACATTGGACAACTCCCGCAACGCCGCGAGTACACCCTGGAGCAGGTCCGCCAGCTCGCTGCGCCGGCCCTGGGGCGACACCACCTCCAGGTCGGCGGGATCCAACCGCCGCAGCCGGGTACTGATCTCGTCAACCAGCCGTTCGGCGCGGGAGCTGTTTGACGCCCCGGGCAGTGTCCGCAGATCCGCACGCAGCCGTTCCAGCTGAAACACCAGTGATCGCGGGTTCTCGGCGTCGAACAGCAGTAGTTCGGCCACTGCCGCCACACTGACCTTGCCGTGGTTGCGGCGGCGGTAGATGACCGCCGACTCGCACGCCACCAGGGTGGCTTCGGTGATGGTCTGCTCGGCGCCCGGACTGCGCGGGGTGGACATCGTGGCCAGCAGCAGCGCGGCCAGCATGCTTCCCCGCTCGATCCGCTTGCCGATGTCCATCATCGTCCAGCCGACGTCGTGCACCATGGATTCGGCGGCCACCCCGGACAGCGCGAGCATCCCGGTCATGGTCTTGGAGTGTGCCGCCGCCATCTCGGCGTCGCCGCGCAGATGGGAATCCGGCGGAGAGTCCGAGGAGTGCAGCACCGCACGGTCGACGGTGGCCAGCACCATCCAGGTGTCGTTGGACATCTGGTCGCGCACCGCCCTTGCTGCCAAACCGAGCCGTTCCACCGACTGCGCCAGCGATCCGGGACGTTTGCGGTCGGCGGTCAGCAGCCACAGTGTCGTGGGGGCCACCGCGATCATCTCGGCGTAGTCACCGGCTGCCCCGGTGTCGGTGCCGGTGATGTTGCCCAGCGCCGTCAACAGCACCGGCACGCAGTCGCTGGCGTCGAGGTCCTGGCGGTGGCGGTATTCGTGATAACGCTCGCGGGTCACGTTGAGCAGGCGGGCCATCTGTTCGGCGCGCTCGGCGTAGCGACCCGTCCAGAACAGGTCCGACAGCACACGCGGGGAGCTGACGGCGCTGGTGCCGCTGGCGGTGACCGCAGGCCCCGCCGGTAGGACGACGGCATGCTCCACGCCGACCCTGGCCGACGGCAGAACCCAGATGTCTTTGGCCGCAACACTATTGAGATTGAAGGCAGCATCACCCGGGGAGAGCACGTATCCGAGGCCACCGATCATCGGGGCGTACCCGCCGCGTTGCGACACCGCGAAGAGTCGCATCCCGACCCCGGCCGCCGACAAGCCACCGGAATAGTGATCGGTGGGGGCCGAGGAGAACTGCGGAAGTTCCTGGCCCACCCATTGCCACGGCGTCGCGGTGATTCTGTCTGCCAGGTCCCGGCGTTGCGCCGCCGACAACCCCGGTCCGACGATCGGGGCGCCGCCGGTGGTCGGTTTGATCAACAGCGAATCCAGATTGGCCAGCAGGTGGGAGCGTTCCGCGTCGATACCGGCCCAGTACAACGGAGCGGTCGGCAGTTGCGGGGTCTCGCCGAGCAGCATCGCGGCCAGTTCCGGCAGGAACCGCATGATCCCAGGGCTTTCCAGGATGCCACTGCCGAGGCTGTTGACCACCGTGACCGACCCGCGGCGTTGTGCCTCCACGAGTCCGACCACACCGAGGCGCGAGTCGCCCCGCAGATCCAGCGGGTCGGCATAGGCGGCGTCGACGCGGCGTAACACCACATCAACACGTTTCAGGGTGCCCAGCGACCGCATCCAGAGCTTGCCGTCACGCACCACCAGGTCCGCGTTCTCCACCAGGGGGAAGCCCAGCATCGAGGCCAGGTAGGCCTGGTCGAAGGCGGTCTCGGACAAGATGCCCGGGCTGAGCACCACGACCACCGGGTCTTCGGCGGCTTCGGGGGCCGCCTCGATCAGCGACAGCCGCAGCGCGTGCGCAAAGGGTGAGGTGGGCCGCGGGGCGATGCGCTCGTACAGATCGGGAATGGTGTGGGCGACCACCCGCCGGTCGGCCAGCGCGTAACCCGCCCCCGAGGGCGCCTGTGTCCAGTCCGCATTCACCTCGAAGCCTTCACTGCCGGCGCGGCTGATATCGCACCCGTGAAGGAACAGTTGGTGACGGCCGGGTACCTCGATTCCGCGGGCGGCCCGGATGTAACCGGGATGGGCGAACAGCAGTTCCGGGGGAAGCACTCCGCTGGTGAGGGCCCGCCGCTCGCCGTAGAGGTCCACCAGCACCGCGTCGAGCAGCCGGGACCGTTGCACCAGCCCGGCCTGCAGAACGTCCCAGTCCGGCGGTGAGATCAACAGCGGGACGGCATCCAGGTGCCAGGGCCCCGGTTCCGCGGGGTCGAGACTGTTGGTGGACAGCGCTTCCCCGGCACCGTCGAGGGCGATGTAGGTGATGCCGTCGTTGTCGACGAGCCCACGGACGTCGGTGCGGAGCCGGTTGAGGCCGGCCTTGCCGCGTTCGCCGAGCACCTCGGCCAGCTCCCGCCACGATTCCCGGACATTGCCCGCCGGGTCCACGAACTCGTCGTAGCCGGACACCGCCGCGCTCCGGCCTTCGCGCACGTCGAAGAGCGCCTGCTGGGCCAGGGCCTCGCGGTATCCGGCGAGCAGACGGTCGGGGTCACGCCCCCCGGTTTCCCGGCCACCGAGTGACCCGGAAATGGGCAGCGATGATGACAACGTCTGTTCTCCTGGTTCGTCGATAACTCTCATGCGTGCGGGCGGGCCCGTTATTGCAGCACGGTACGCACTCGACGAAGGTCCAGGATCCCCGGAGCGCCCACATCGATGGACTGGCGGGCCTGCTTCTCACGCAGATCCGACATGTCGACCTTGCCAGGGGTGAACCCGGAGGCCTCGAAACGCCGGCCGCGGCGTGACTCGGCCTCCACGGCGTTGACCGGTGGCGAGTCATAGGCCCGCCCGCCGGGATGGGCCACGTGGTAGGTGCAGCCACCGCGGGACATGCCCGATGCCACCTCGATCAGTTCGAACCGCAGCGGGCCGTCGACGGTGATGGTGGGGTGCAGGGCACTGGGCGGCTGCCACGCGCGGTAGCGCACCCCGCCGACCTGGATATCGGTGTTGTCGGTGGCCAGCAGCGGGACCGGATAGCCGTTGCAGGTGACGATGTAGCGCTGTCGGTCGGCTCCGATGAGTCGCACCTGCAGCCGCTCCACCGACGAATCCACGTAGCGCGCGGCGCCGCCGGCAGTCGACTCCTCGCCGAGGGTGTTCCACGGTTCGATCGCGCCGCGTAACTCGATCTCGACTCCGTCGAAGACCGCGGTGCCGATCCGCGGGAAGCGGAACTCGGTGAACGGGTCCAGCCAGCTGGTGTCGAAGTTGATCCCCCGCGCCCGCAGATCGGCAGCGACTTCGGCGATGTCACGAATGATGAAGTGCGGCAACAGGTACCGGCCATGCAGATTGTCGCCGTGGCGGATCAGCGGAGCCCGCAGCGGCTCATCCCAGAACCACGACACCAGTGAACGCACCAGCAGTGACTGCACCATCGCCATCTGGTAGTGCGGTGGCATCTCGAATCCGCGCAGTTCCAGCAGCCCGAGGCGCCCGCGAGGGCTGTCGGGGCTGTAGAGCTTGTCGATGCAGAACTCGGCGCGGTGGGTGTTGCCCGTGATGTCGGTCAGCAGATGCCGCAGCGCCCGGTCGCTGACCCAGGGTTGCGGATTCTTCGTCTCCCGGGTCAGCCGCGCGATCTCGGCGAACGCGATCTCCAACTCGTAGAGCGCTTCCGGGCGGCCCTCGTCGACACGGGGTGCCTGCGAGGTGGTGCCGATGAATCGGCCGGCGAACAGATAGGACAGCGACGGATGCCGCTGCCAGTAGGTCAGCAGGGACACCAACAGGTCGGGGCGGCGCAGCAGCGGTGATTCCGCGGGGGTGAGCCCGCCCAGGGTGATGTGGTTGCCACCACCGGTGCCGCCGTGGGTCCCGTCGACGTCGAATTGCTCAGTGGACAACCGCGCCAGCCGGGCCTGGGCATACAACGTCTCCAGTTGGGCACGCTGTTCGGCGAAGCTACGCGTCGGGGCGACGTTGACCTCGATGACCCCCGGGTCGGGGGTGACCGACATCGACTCCAGCCGCGGGTCCGCCGGCGGCCCATAACCTTCCACGACGATCGGGCAGCTGAGCTTGGCCGCCGCCTCCTCCAGTCGGGAGATCAGGTCGACGAAGTCGTCCAGGGCGTCGGTGGGCGGCAGGAAGACATAGAGCAATCCGTCCCGGACCTCGGCGACCATCGCGGTGGTGGGGGCGTCGTCCGACTCGTCGATGTCTGCTGCTTCCGCCTGCGCAACGTCTTCGCGCCCGGGCAGCGGGCCACGGTCGACCAGCGGATCACCCGGATAGGTGGGGCGCGGCGGCTTCCAGTTGACGGAGTTCAACGGCAGCCGCAGTCCCGCCGGGGAATCACCGTCGAGCAGCACGATGCGGCCGCGGCGCAGCCGCCAGTCCGCACTCGCCCAGCCGAGCTCGTCCTCACGCCGGTGCAACGGCAGTACGTAGGCCGTCGGCTCGACGACGGCGTCTTCGAGGCGGGACAGTAATTCTTCGCGCAGTTGCCCACTGTCGGCCTCGAGGTCGTCCTCCGCGGCTACCGCCGCACCGGCGGGCCGCCGCACCGATGCCGACAGGCGGCTCAGCGCATCCTCGTAGGCCGGCCGTACCTGACTGTCCGGCAGGCCCAGGCCGTCGGCCACGGCGCCGAGCAGCTGCGCCCCGATATCCGGCGCGAGGGAGGGTGGCACATCCGCGTCCGGTCCCGACGACCACGGGTCCGCCAGCAGCGTCGCGTCACTCCACAGGGGTTCGCCGTCCTTACGCCACAACAAGCTGATCTGCCAGCGCGGCAACGGTTCTCCGGGATACCACTTGCCCTGGCTGCGCTGCACCAGTCCCTGAGGTGCCCACATCTCTTTGAGCCGGGCGGCCAGGGCGGAGGCGCGTTCCCGCTTGTGCGGGCCGTCGGCTTCGATGGTCCACTCCGGATCCACCTGGTTGTCGATCGAGACGAACGTCGGTTCGCCGCCGACGGTCAGCCGCACGTCCGCGTCATCGAGGCGGCGGTCCACCCGGGCACCCAGGTCGATGATCGAGCCCCACGCCGCTTCGGTGTAAGGCAGTGTGACCCGCGGATCTTCGTGCACCCGGGTGACGGTGTTGGAGAAGTCCAGCACCGTCTCGGCGGGGCCGGTGGCACCGGTGATCGGCGCCGCCGACGCCGGATGCGGTGTCGCCGAGAGCGGGATGTGCCCTTCACCGGCGAAGAGCCCCGACGTCGGATCAAGGCCGATCCAACCGGCCCCGGGAATGTAGACCTCGGTCCAGGCGTGCAGATCGGTGAAATCGGCTGCGGGCCCGGACGGCCCGTCGAGCGCTTGGACGTCGGAGGCCAACTGGACGAGATAGCCGGAGACGAAGCGGGCGGCCAGGCCCAGCTGCCGCAGCACCGACACCAGCAGCCAGGCCGAGTCGCGGCAGGAGCCGATGCCGCTGCGCAGCGTGAAGTCCGGGGTCTGCACCCCCGGCTCCATCCGCACGCTGTAACCGACATCGGCGTTGACGGCCCGGTTCAGGGCCACCAGGAAGTCGATGGTGCGTCCGCCGGGGGCGATGCGGAAATTGCGTACCCACTCGGTCGCCAGATCGCCGGGACCCGTGCCCACGTCGATTTCGTCGACTGGGCGCAGGTAGGGCTTGAGATCCTCGGCCAGGGCCTTGGGGTAGGTGAAGGGGAAGGTCTCTGCCCAGTCCTCGATGAAGAAATCGAAGGGGTTGATCACCTTCAGGTCGGCGATCAGCCCGACGTTGATGGCCAGCTGACGGGTGCGGTTGGGAAACACCAGCCGCGCCAGGAAGTTCCCGAACGCGTCCTGCTGCCAGTTGAGGAAATGGTCGGCGGGTTCGACTTCCAAGGAGTACGCCTCGATCGGGGTCCTCGAGTGCGGAGCCGGACGTAGACGTACTACGTGCGGGTGCACCTCTACCAGCCGGTCGAAGGTGTAGGTGGTGCGATGCTCCAGCGCCACTTTGATTCCCATAGCGGTTGATCCCATCACAACGGACACAGGCTCGCATTGCGCGAGGTCAGCGGAGCGCTCAGCGGTCGGCGGAGTGCGGCAGCGTGGGGCGCAGGATCAAGACCAGCACTCCGGCCACCACGATGCCGACCAGGTTGACGACGAGCTGCAGAGCCGATTTCGCGGCCAGATCCCAGTCGCCGAGGGTTGCGGCCACGGCGGCGAAGCCGGCAGCGGTCACGGTGTAGACCGAGATGAAGACCCCCACCAGCCCGGTGGCCTTCGCCGACACCAGCGACAGCATCCCGGCGGCGCCGGCCAGCAGCGCCACCACGAACGACACCGGGCCCACCTGGAAGATGAAGTCGACTTCCTTGAGGTGGTGGACGTCGTCCAGGGTGAGCCACCCGAGGGCCTCGGCCGCCATGGTCGCCAGTGAGGTGATGGCCATGGCAACTGGAAACCCGACCACCAGCGCCAGGGCCGCCCGTCGGGTCAGGTCTGCACGGCGGCGCACCAGTGCCACCGACAGCGCGGCCAGCGGGCCGAACTCCGGGCCGAGCACCATGGCACCCACCACGGTGACGGTGGAGTCGGTGACCACACCGATCGCGGTCAGCAGACACGCCAATGTGAGAAAGAGCAGGAAGGTGACGCTGAGCGCGGATTCCTCGCGGGTGCGGCCGATCAGCTCATCCCACAGGAGCGCGTCGGCGGGGTCTCCCTCGGCGGCGTCCTCCGCCTTGTGCGCCTTGGTCGACAGCACGGTGTCGAGCACTTCCAGGGTGATGGCGCCGCGGTGCTGGATGTCGAGTTCTTTGAGTTTCTTGATGACGTGGTTGGCGCACTCGCGGGCGATGTCGGCGGTGATCTCGTCGCCGGGCGGTTCGAGTGCCGCCCCCGGATAGAGCAGCAGGTTCGCCACGCCGACCTCGCCGCGCAGGATCTCCAGGACCGGCTCCCGCAGCTCGTCGGGTGCGATCACCCGTAAATGCAGCACCGGCGCAAGTTAACCGACTCGCAGGGCAGAAAACACGTGCAGCACGTCAAGTGTGCGGCTTGCACATTCCTATGTTATATATTCACACTGTGTTCGCGGCCACATGGCCGGCAACCGGCGAAACGGAGACAATTCTGTGAATTTTCCACAGTTGGGTGCTTCGTGAGTTCCGACGTGCGGACTCGCCGTGACCGGATCGAGCAGCTGGTGCGCACCGCCCGCGAGATCGGATACGCCGAGCTGGCGGCTGAGTTCGAAGTCTCCGAGATGACCATTCGGCGCGACGTCGAGGCGCTGGAGACACTCGGCGTGCTGCGCCGGGTGATGGGTGGCGTGATCGCGGTGCAGGGCAAGGACAACGAGCCCTCGTTCGCGACCCGAATGGCTGACGCCGCGCAGGAGAAAAACCACATCGCCGACATGGTCGCCGACCTGATCGGCCCCAAGGAAACTCTCATCCTCGATTCCGGCAGCACTGCGCTGGCTGTCGCGCACTCGCTGCGGGGACGCGGACTCGGTCTGACGGTGGTGACCCCGAGCATCATGGCCGCGCTGGCACTGGTCGACGAACCCGACACCAGCGTCGTGCTCACCGGTGGTGAACTGCGCTCCGGCGAGCTGAGCCTGATCGGCCCGAGCGCGGAAGACACGCTGTCCCATTACAACTGCGACACCTACGTGATGGGGGTTGCCGGTATCGACGGCGAACGCGGAATCTCCGACTACCACCAGGCCGAAAGCCGGGTCAAACGTGCCGCCAGCAGCCGTGCCGACCGGGTGATCGTGGCCGCGGACAAGAGCAAGCTCGGCCGCGTCACCTTCGTCAGCATCGCCGCCCTGTCGCAGATCGACGCCATCGTCACCGACGGCCCGTCCGACCATCCGACGCTGGTGGCCGCACGCGGTGCCGGCGTCGAGGTCATCTGCGTTGTCGGACAGAGTGTTCCGGCCCCGGCGGCGGACACCCACACAGATAGGGAGCCGACATGACAAACCACACCATAGGCATCGACATCGGCACCACCGGTACCAAGACGGTGCTGCTCGACATCGCGGGTGGCATCGTGGCCACGGCCACCAGAGAGACCGCGCTGCACTCGACGGGACCGGGTTTCGCCGAGGCCGACACCGAGCAGTGGTACCGCAACGTCATCGAATCGATCCGGGAAGTGCTGGCCACCAGTGGGGTGTCTGCGGCCGACGTGGGCGCGGTCGCGACATCGGGAATGGTGCCCGCCGTCATCCCCGTGGACGGTGCGGGTAAACCGTTGCGGCACGCCATCCTTCAGAACGACGCCCGCGCGCACCGCGAGGTCACCGAGCTCGCGAACGCGCTCTCCGGGGTGGACCTGGTGACGCTGACGGGTTCGGCGTTGACCCAACAGTCGGTGGCCCCGACCCTCGTGTGGCTGCGTGAGCACGAACCCGAGGTCTACGCCCACGCCGCGCACTGGGTCGGTTCCTACGACTGGGTGCTCTCGGCGCTGGGCGCACCGGTGCACGTCGAACAGAACTGGGCACTGGAATCGGGGCTGTTCAGCATCGACGGCGACATCGCGGATGCGGTGCTGTCCGCCGCGGCGCTGGACCCGGCCACGCTGGCTCCGGTCCGGCGTCCCGGCACGCAGGTCGGTGAACTCAGCAGGCGCGCCGCCGAGGAAACCGGCCTGCAGGCAGGTACCGCGCTGGTGGTCGGCGGTGCCGACCACGTGCTCTCGGCGTTCGCGGCAGGCGTCAACAATCCCGGTGATGCGCTGGTGAAACTCGGTGGCGCCGGGGACATCCTGGTCGCCAGCGACACCAAGGTCGTCGATGAACGGCTCTACCTCGATGCACATCCGGTGCCGGGCCACTGGCTGCCCAACGGCTGCATGGCCACCAGCGGCAGTTTGATCCGGTGGTTCCAGGCGCTCATCGGCGGCCCAGGAAATGTAGAGCTCATGGCGCTCGACGACGAGGCGGCCTCACGTGCGCCGGCCGAAGTGCTGTGCCTGCCTTACTTCCTCGGCGAGAAGAGCCCGATTCACGATCCCGATCTGCGCGGCGTGTTCGCCGGTCTGCACCTCGGGCACACCAGAGCCGACATGTACCGGTCTGTGCTGGAGGCCATCGCGTTCGGCTTCCGGCATCACGTCGACGTGTTCGGTGACATCGGCATCCCGCTGACCCGGGTGATGATTACCAACGGTGGTTCCAAGTCCACACTGTGGAAGCAGATCCACGCCGACGTGCTCGGTCTCGAGATGCTGCCGGTGCGCGGCCATCCCGGGGCGTCGCTCGGTGCCGCGGTGATCGCCGCCATCGGCGTCGGCGCTCTCGACGACTGGTCGGACGCGGCACGTTTCATCACGCTGGACTCCCCCTACGTCCCGGACCCGCAACGTCGCGCCGCCTACGACGCGGCGTATGCGACGTGGCGCGAACTCGGCACCGCGATGACCCCCATCTCCCACGCAATCGCAGCCAGAACACGATGAGTTTCAACGAAAGGAACTGTCCCACAATGAGAATCACGCAGTGGCCGATTCAAGGGCCCTCTTCACGGCGGACGCGGCCACGCGCCTACTCCGCCTTCCTGGCCCTGTTGGCGGCCCTCGCCCTGGTCCTTTCCGGATGCGCCGGCAGCGGCGGGCCCGAGCAGGCCGAAGCGACCGGGACCGGCGAAGTGCCCACCGACATCTCAGGCACCGTTCGTATCCTGATGGAGAATGTTCCGGACACCGACATCGTGTCGTCGATGGTGGCCGACTTCAACGCCGACTACCCCGACGTCAAGGTCGACATCGAAACGCTGACCTTCGACCAGATGCGCGACAAGCTGGTCTCGTCGTTCCAGTCGTCCACGCCCACCTACGACCTGATCGTCGTCGACAACCCGTGGATGGTCGACTTCGCCAACGCTGACTTCCTGCAGCCGCTGGACGCCCGCATCGACAGCACCCCGGACTACGACGCCGGCGACTTCTTCAAGCCCCTGACCGACATCACAGAAGTCGACGGGGTCCGCTACGCGGTGCCGTTCTACAACTACGCGCTGGGCTACCTCTACAACGCCGACGACCTGGCCGCGGCCAACCAGCAGGTGCCCACCACGCTGGACGAGCTGGTGAGCACCAGCAAGGCGCTCAAGACGCCCGAGCACGCGGGTATCGCGATGCAGCCGCAGCGCGGCTACAAGATCTTCGAAGAGTGGGGCAACTGGTTGTTCGCCGCAGGCGGATCGATCTACGACGCCGACGGCAACGTCACCCTGAACACCCCGGAGGCCAAGCAGGCACTCGAGGCCTACATCGACACCTACCAGAATGCCGCACCGGCAAACAGCCTGAGCTGGGGCATGGACGAAGCCCAGCGTTCGTTGGCAGCCAACCAGTCGGCGTCGATGATCAACTACAACTGGCAGCTGCCTGCCCTCAACGAGCCCGGTTCGAGCCCGTCGGCAGGCAAGTTCAAGCTGGCCCCCATGCCGGGCGGCAAGCAGGTGCTGGGCTCCTGGAACTGGGCCATCCCGGCCAACTCGGGTGCCTCCGACGCCGCTTGGGCGTTCGCGTCCTGGATCACCGCCAAGCCCCAGGACGTCATCCGCACCCAAAAGGGTGGCGCCGCGATCCGGCAGAGCACGCTGGCCGACCCGGCGGTGCTCGACGGCGGCTTCGGAGCCGACTACTACAAGACGGTCGAGGAGTTGCTCGCCGACTCCGCTCCCCTGACCCACGGACCCAGCGGTGAGGAGATGATCCAGGCCGTCGGAACCGAGCTCAGCGAGGCAGTCGCCGGGACCAAGAGCGTTGAAGACGCCTTGGCCGCCGCTCAGGCCGCTGCCGAAAAAATCCAGGGCTAGTTCGAGTAGCCCGTGCTGAAGCCGACCACCCCACGAAAGGAGCGATGACCCACCGTGAAACCGCGCGTGAAATTCCAACACGGCATGGTCGCCCCCCTTGTCGCACTCTTCGTCGGGGTGGTCGGTTTCCCCCTCGGCTACGCGGCTTACCTGAGCGTCACCGACTACAAGCTCACCGACCGTGGGGCGCCCGAGTTGGTGGGCGCCGACAACTACGTCGCGGCATTCGGTGACGGCGCGTTCTGGGACGCCTTCGGCACCACGGCGCTCTACGTGCTGGTGGCCGTCGGCCTCGAACTGATCATCGGCCTGGCCATCGCGTTGGCACTGCAAAAGCAGCGCTGGGCAAAGGATCTGACCCGGTCCATGCTGCTGGCGCCGATGTTCATCACACCGATCGCGGTGGGACTGACCTTCCGCTTTCTGCTCAACGACCAACTCGGCGCCATTCCGGCGATACTGCACGGAATGGGTCTGGACTATGACTTCTTCGGCCCCGGCAAGGCATTGTTCACCCTGGCGTTCATCGACGTCTGGCAGTGGACACCGTTCATGGTGCTGCTACTGCTGGCCGGCCTGGAATCCATTCCGAAGGAGCCGCTGGATGCCGCCCGACTCGACGGTGCCAGTGGTCTGTACGTGCTGCGACGGGTGACATTGCCACTACTGGCACCGGTCCTGGTGGTCGCGATCCTGCTGCGCAGCCTCGACGCGATGAAGGTGTTCGAGTACGTGTTCGCCACCACCCGTGGCGGGCCCGGCACCGAAACCCAGACACTGCAGTACTTCATCTACCAGACCGGGATTCAGTTCTTCCGGCTCGGTTCGGCGTCCTCGATGGCGTTCATCGTGCTGGTCCTGGTGTTGGCCGTCATCGTGATCGCGTTCCGGCGGATGGAAAGGACGAAATCGCAATGACCCGTTCGACTGTGGTCACGGTGTTGCGGGTGGCGCTGCTGTGGGCAGCGGGCATCACCGTGCTGTTCCCCATCGTCTGGACCGCCCTGGCCAGCGTGAAAACCTCTGAGCAGCTCAACGATCCGTTCCTGCTGGCGTTCACGCCGACCTTCGAGAGCTGGCACAGCGTCCTGAGCTCCGGGATCCTCGCAGCCGCGGGTCGCAGCGCCCTGGTCGCGCTCGTCACCGTCGGCATCAGCGTCGTGGTGGGCAGCATGGGCGCCTACGCCATCGCCCGCTACCGGGCCGGTGGCACCTTGACCCGGTTCGGCATGCTCGCCGCACAGGTCCTGCCGCCGGCGGTCCTGGTGTTCCCGTTCTTGACCATGGCCTATGCGCTGCGGCTCAACGACACGGTGATACCGGTGATCTTCGCCCACCTGAGTTTTGTTCTGCCCGTGGTGACCTGGTTTCTGATCGGCTTCTTCGAGGCCGTCCCCCGCTCGCTGGAGGAACAGGCGCAGGTCGACGGCTTCAGCCGGTTCACCGCATTCCGACTGGTGGTCCTGCCTCAGGTGTTCCCCGGCATCGGCGCCGCGGCGATCTTCGGTTTCACATTGTCGTGGAACGACTTGTTCTACGGACTCATCCTGGCTCCCGGCAAAGCGGCGATCCTGCCGGTGGCCATCGCCGGATTCAACACGTTCCGCGGGGTGCAGATCGGCTCGATGAGCGCCGCGATCCTCATCGCGGTGGTCCCCGTCGTCATCGCAAGTTTCTTCATTCAGCGCAAGTTGGTGCAGGGCATCAGCGGCGGCGCGGTCAAGTTCTAGAAGGTTGGTGATTAGCGCTACATGGCTACCGTCCGTTTCTCCGGCGTCAACAAGTCCTACGGAACCACTTCCGTGGTCAGCGACCTCAATCTGGAACTTCCCGACGGGTCCTTCACGGTGCTCGTCGGTCCGTCCGGATGCGGCAAATCCACCTCGCTGAGGATGCTGGCGGGGCTGGAGACCGTCACGTCCGGCACCATCAGCATCGGTGACCGCAACGTCACGGCTCTACAACCGCGGGACCGTGACATCGCCATGGTGTTCCAGAACTATGCGCTGTATCCACATCTGTCGGTGCGGGAAAACATCGCGTTCCCCCTTCGGGCGACGAAAACACCACGGCGCGAAGCGCTCACCCGCGCGGAGACCATCGGTGAGTCACTGGGGCTGGGCAAGCTGATGGACCGCAAGCCCAAAGACCTCAGCGGCGGGCAGCAGCAGCGGGTGGCGATCGGGCGGGCGATCATCCGCGAGCCGTCGGTGTTCCTGTTCGACGAACCTCTGAGCAATCTCGACGCCAAGCTGCGGGTCGAGACCAGAACCGAACTGCTGCAGATCCAGCGACGCCTGGGCATCACCTCGGTCTATGTCACCCACGACCAGGAGGAGGCGATGACGCTGTCGGACCGCATGGTCGTCATGCGCGACGGGCAGATCGCCCAGCTGGGCACACCCCAGGAGGTGTACGCCCGCCCGGCTGATACCTTCGTCGCGACGTTCGTCGGCAGCCCGAAGATGAACTTGGTCGAGGGTGAACTGATCGACGGAACTGTCACGCTGCCAAGCGGTTTCAGCCTGTCGATCGGAGCGGCGACGGCTCGTGGCCCGGTGACCCTGGGCGTGCGCCCCGATGATCTGGTGCCCACCGTGTCCACCCTCGACGACGCCGCACGCGTCACCTTGATCGAGAACCTCGGGCCTCGGGCGATCGTCACCATCGATGCCCGCGGCACCGAGCTCACCAGCGTCGTGGAGACCGCGCGACTGTCCGGTATCAGCGAGGGCGCCCGCGTCGACCTCGCGGCACGGCCAGGCTCCGCGCATCTCTTCGACACCCAATCAGGCCAACGTCTCGTTGGCTCCGACAACGAATAGGAACCCCTCCACAGATGACCAAAACTGTTGTGGTGACCGGCGCAGGCTCCGGCATCGGACGTGCCATCGCGACCAGGCTGGCCCAGCGGGACTGGCGCGTCGTCGTCACCGATGTCAACGCCGAGGCTGCCGACGACGTGGCGCGGTCGCTGCCCGGTGCGGGCCATGAGGCGGCGCAGCTGGACGTCACCTCGGCCGACAGTGCCGCCGCCGTCGCCGCCGATGTCGCCGGCCGCCTCGGGCTCGACGCCTGGGTCAGCAATGCCGGTATCTCGTTCATGCACCGGTTCCTCGATGCCCCCGTGGAGCGTTTCGAGCAGACCATGGACGTCAACCTCAAGGGCGTTTTCCTCTGCGGTCAGGCCGCGGCGCGTGAGATGGTCAAGGCAGGCACCGCCGGCGCGATCGTCAACACCGCGTCCATGGCCGGCAAGCAGGGCCGGGTGCCCTTCCTCGCCGACTACGTGGCCTCGAAGTTCGGCGTTGTCGGCCTGACTCAGGCGATGGCCTACGAGCTCGGCGAACACGGCATCACCGTCAACTGCGTGTGCCCCGGCTACGTCGAGACCCCCATGCAGTCAAGGGAATTGGAGTGGGAAGCCGAACTCCGCGGCACCACCCCCGACGGTGTGCGTTCGATGATGCTCAACGACACGCCGCTGGGCCGTCTCGAGCAGCCCGAGGACGTCGCACGCGCAGTGGGGTTCCTGCTCTCCGAGGACGCCCGCTTCATCACCGGTGAGGCGCTGGCCGTCAACGGCGGCGCCTACATGGACTGAATTCCCCCGCTTCACCCCATCACCACAGAGAGAGGCACATAGTGACCACCACCTGGCTCGACGAGGTTTTCAAGGTACGGAAACCCGTCATCGCCATGCTCCACCTCAGCGCGCTGCCCGGCGATCCCGGCTACGACAGCAAGAGCGGCATCACCGCTGTTGTGAACCGTGCGCGTACCGAACTCGAAGCGCTGCAGAGCGGCGGCGTCGACGGCGTGATGATCAGCAACGAGTTCAGCCTGCCGTACCTGACCAAGACCGAGCCGATCACCGCCATCACCATGGCCCGGATCATCGGCGAACTGCTGCCGGACTTCTCGGTGCCCTACGGCGTGAACGTGCTGTGGGACGGCCGGGCCTCGATCGACCTGGCGGTTGCCACCGGTGCGAAATTTGTCCGCGAGATCTTCACCGGTGTGTACGCGAGCGACTTCGGCTTGTGGGACACCAATGTCGGCGAGGTCGCCCGGCACCGGACCCGCGTCGGCGGCTCTGATGTGAAGTTGCTGTTCAACATCGTGCCGGAGTCGGCGAAGTATCTGGTGGACCGTGATCTGGCCTCGATCACCCGCACCACCGTCTTCGCCACCCTGCCGGACGCGATCTGCGTCTCCGGTGCCACCGCCGGTTCGCCGACTGACCTCGACGCGCTCCAGGTCGTCAAGTCCGCCGCCGGCGACGTGCCGGTGTTCGTCAACACCGGAGTACGGGCGGAGAACGTCGCCACCCAGCTCGGCATCGCCGACGGCGCGGTTGTGGGCACCTACTTCAAGGAAGGCGGCGTGTTCGAGAACGCCGTCCAGCAGTCCCGGGTCGAAGAGCTCATGGGCGCTGCCAAGCAGTTCCGCGCGACCCTGTAGTTCAACTGCCGCACACCGGTAGCCGGCGGGGCCTTCGGGCCCGCCGGCTTTCGGCGTCTAACCACTACGGATCGTCCGGGGCGAGGATGCGGTCCGGGTGGTGGTAGGTGTTGATGCGGGTTTGTCCGCACTCCAGCTCCGGCGGCGGGATCCACTCGGTGACACCATCATCGGCCCGGTTGCGGGTGGTCCACCCCGTGGTCTCCACCATCCGATTGTCCGGACCGCACGCCAACGTCAGATCCTCGATGTCGGTCAGGCCGCCGTCTTTCCAGTCTCTGTTGGCATGGTGCACCTGGCACCGATAACCCGGCGCGGTGCACCCCGGCGCGGTACAACCACGATGCTTGGCCAACAACACGATCCGCTGCCCCGCAGAGGCCGTCCGCCGCGCCCGGCCCAAATGCAGCGGAACACCTTTGCCGTCGAAAATCACCAGATAGTGGTAGGCGTGCGACGCCAACCGCAGCACGTCACTCATCGGCAGCAGCGTGCCGCCGGCAGTCAGCCCCTGCCCGGCGCCGGTCTCGAGTTCCTTCAACGTGGTGGTGACGATGATGGTCGCCGGCAACCCGTTCAACTGGCCCAGCTCCCCCGACGCCAGCAGCGCCCGCGCGGCCGCCACCAGCGCATCGTGGTGGCGTTGCCCCTGACTGCGAGTGTCGGCCTCGGCCCTGACCGCATCCGGCTCGCCGTCGACCTGGGGGAACTCATCGGCAGGATTGCACATCCCCGGCGCGGCCAGCTTCGCGTTGAGCGCCTCCATGGCCGCCGCGGCCTCGGGAGTGAGCAGACCCTTGACCGGAACCATCCCGTCGGCGCGTTGCTTGCCATAGTGCAGATAACGTTGCGCCGCCCGGTCGACGTCGGTGAATTCGCCGTCCTGGTTGAGCAGATACCGCAACCGGTCAGCGACCTGCTTGAACCCGTCAGGATCCAGCCCGAAGGCATGACGGCCCAGATCCACCTCAGCAGCGTCACGGGCCTGGTAATCGACACACGACGGCAGCTTCTTGAAAAACCGGCGGATGTGGGCGATGTGGTCACGCCCGATCAGACCTTGGGCCTGGCCCCGGGCCACCGTCGGCAGCTTCGGCGCCAACGGCTCCCCGGTGAGCCCAATCCGCGGACCCAGCAGTTCGGCGTCTTTGAGGCGGCGGGCAGCGTCCTCACCGCTGATCCGCAACCGCGCCATCAGCACTTTCTTGAAGCTGGTGGCACCCAACGACTTCGGGGTGGTTTCACTGCGCAACCGTTGATACACCTTGTGGTCGAGCACCGGCTGCGCCCGCGACACCGCCTCGCGGCGCTGCTGCACCTCCAACAGCTCACCCGGGCTGAACCCGTCGATCGACAGCCGGTTCATCTGCGCGGTCAACACTTCCACCTGAGCCAGGGCAGCCAGCATCGCCTCCTTGTCGGCGACCCCTGATGCACCCATGACCCGAACACTAGTGCGACCCACCGACAGAAAAGCCACCCCTGTGACCACAGATACCACAGTGGCACAACGGTTTTAGCGCCGCGCCGAGATCGACGAAATGGCGTGATCGTCTCGCACTTTCACGCCCAAACGTGAGTTTGGGCGTCAAGCAGGCTCCGGGAGGGCCTTGGCGACCAGTCGCATGCCGAGCTCGTCGAGCGGGACGGGATGTCCTTCTTCGCAGACGATTTCGACGTGTGCATCGGCGCCGCACTCCAGGTGCGTGAGCTTGAGCCGGCCACTGTTGGGCAGATGGTTGCGGCCCCACTCGAACATCGCCCAGACCACCGGCATGAAATCGACGCCGGCCTGGGTGAGCACGTACTCGTCGCGCGCCCGCTGTCCGGGCTCCCGGTAGGGCCGCTTGGCCAGCAGACCGGCCTCCACCAGTTCGCTCAGGCGCGCGGAGGTAGCCGCCTTCGTGATACCGACACGCTTGGCGAAGTCGTCGAACCGGGTGGTGCCGTAGTACGCCTCCCGCATGATCAGCATCGCCGACTTCTGGCCGGCGACGGCCATGGTCTTCTCGATCGGACACTCCCCCACTGGCGACCAGGCATCTCGGTCGAGCAATGGGCCCTGCAGCACCGGCATCGGAATCCTTTCCGGATCTGAGTTGTTCTAGGTATACCCAGGTGCTATATCTGGATATATACGACGATACTCAGCGCTGAGTGCCAGGAGGAGAAATGACCGGATTTTCAGACCGGGATGCCGTCATCGTGGGTGCGGTCCGCACCCCCGTCGGCAAGGGCAAAGCCAACGGTGCACTGCACGACATACTGCCCGCCGACCTGCTGGCGCACAGCCTGCGTGAGGTGGTCACCCGCACCGGCGTCGACCCCGCGAGCATCGAGGACGTCATCGCCGGAGCCGTGACCCAGGTGGGTGATCAGGCCGTCAACATCGCCCGCAACGCACTGCTCGGCGCGGGATTCCCGGAAAGCGTGCCGGGCACCACCGTCGACCGCCAGTGCGGCAGCAGCCAGCAGGCGATCAGCTTCGCCGCCCAGGGTGTGCTGGCCGGCGCCTACGACATCGTGATCGCTGCCGGTGTCGAATCGATGAGCCGAGTACCCATGGGCAGTTCCGTGACCCCTGGCAGCAACCCGTTCGGTGCGGACATGACCGCCCGCTACCCCGAAGGCCTTGTGCCGCAGGGCATCAGCGCAGAACTGATTGCGGCCAAATGGGGCCTTTCGCGAACCGAGCTCGACGAGTTCTCAGCGTCCAGCCATGAAAAGGCCGCACGTGCCACCAAGGACGGGTTGTTCGACAACGAGCTGGCACCGATCGCGGGGCTGAGCACCGACGAGATCATCCGTCCGGGCACGACGGTCCAGACGTTGGCCGGGCTCAAACCGGCCTTCTACAACGAGGCCGTCGGCGCCCGCTTCCCGCAGATCGGCTGGCAGATCACGCCGGGCAACTCCTCACCGCTCTCCGATGGCAGCGCCGCGGTGATGATCACCAGCGGTGCGGCCGCCCGCCGACTGGGACTGACGCCGCTGGCCCGGATCCACACCACCACCGTGGTGGGCTCCGACCCGTTGTACATGCTGACCGGCGTCATTCCGGCCACCGAGAAGGTGCTGCACAAGGCCGGGTTGGCCATCACCGACATCGACCTGTTCGAAGTCAACGAGGCGTTCGCCCCGGTGGTGCTGTCGTGGGCCCGCGACACCGGCGCCGACCTGGCGAAGACCAACGTCAACGGCGGTGCCATCGCGATCGGTCACCCGCTGGGCGCCAGCGGTGCCCGCATCATGACCACGCTGGTCAACGCCCTGCACCAGCGGGGCGGTCGCTACGGCCTGCAGGCGATGTGTGAGGGCGGCGGCATGGCCAACGCCACCATCATCGAGCGGCTGTAAGCGATTCGGGCGCGCTCGTCACCGCTCAGCGGCGACGAGCGCGCCGAAATCACTGGGTCCGGGTGAGCTCGAAGAGCGGGATGACGCGGCTGGTCTTCGACTGGTATTCACCGAATCCCGGCGCGGCGGCAACCACCTTCGGGTACAGCTCGTCGCGCTCCTCGAGCGGCAGCTCGCGCACGGTGACGTCATACTCGTCGGTGCCGACCTCGATATGAGCCCGCGGGTTGGCCCGCAGATTGTGCACCCAGGCCGGATCTCTGGGCGCACCGGCGTACGAGCCGAGGATCAGCATCTTGCCGTCGATCGTGAAATACGCCAGCGGCGAGAGCCGAGGTTTACCGGACTTCGCGCCGGTGGTGTGCAGCAACAGCAGATCGGCACCCGCGAACGGTCCGCCGACCTTGCCGCCGTTGGCGCGGAACTCCTCGACGATCGCGGCATTGAAGTCATTCGAAGCTGATGGTTGGGTCACACAGCCATGGTGCACCGCTCGACGATCGCGGTCAGAGGGAATGATCAGACAGATGAGCGCAGAACTCGATTCCCCGATTCCCCGGTTCCACCTGGCGGTGCCGGTCGACGACCTGACTGCGGCGCGGCAGTTCTACGGCGAGGTCCTGGGCTGCGCACCGGGCCGCAGCGACGACAGCTGGATCGACTGGAACCTGCACGGCCACCAGCTGGTCACCCACCGGGTGGCGCAGCGTCCGGCGCGGGCGCACAACCCGGTCGACGGCCACGACGTGCCGGTGCCGCATTTCGGCCTGATTCTGACGGTGGCGCGCTTCCACGAGCTGGCACAGCGGCTGCGTGCCGCCGAGCAGCAATTCGTCATCGAACCGTACGTACGGTTCGAAGGCCAGCCCGGCGAGCAGTGGACGATGTTCCTCTACGACCCCGCCGGAAATGCCTTGGAGTTCAAGGCATTCGCCGACGACTCGCAGGTATTCGCGACCTGAGCCGCCCTACTCGGCGGTCTTGGCCTTGGGCTTGGCGTCGATACCCGACTCTTTGCGCTGCTGCGGGGTGATCGGTGCGGGAGCGTCCGTCAGCGGGTCCACACCGCCGCCGGACTTCGGGAACGCGATCACCTCGCGGATGGAATCCACCCCGGCCAGCAGTGCGGTGATCCGGTCCCACCCGAAGGCGATGCCGCCGTGCGGTGGTGCGCCGAAGGTGAAGGCGTCCAACAGGAATCCGAACTTGTCCTGGGCCTCGTCATGGTCGATGCCCATCATCGCGAACACCCGCTCCTGCACGTCACGGCGATGGATACGGATCGACCCGCCGCCGATCTCATTGCCGTTGCAAACGATGTCGTAGGCATTGGCCAGCGCGGAGCCGGGGTCGGTGTCGAAGGTCGCCTCCGATTCAGGCTTGGGCGCGGTGAAGGCGTGGTGCACCGCGGTCCACGCGCCCGAGCCGACAGCGACGTCCCCGGCGGCGGTGGCGTCATCGGCGGCTTCGAACAGCGGCCAGTCCACCACCCAGGTGAACGCCCATGCATTCGGGTCGATCATGTCGAGGCGCTTGGCGATCTCGATGCGGGTGGCGCCGAGCAGGGCGCGCGCGGCCTTCGCCGAACCGGCCGAGAAGAACACGCAGTCCCCCGGCTTGGCGCCGACATGGGCGGCCAGGCCCTCCCGCTCGGCGTCGGACAGATTCTTGGCGACCGGACCACCGAGGGTGCCGTCTTCGGCGATCAGCACATAGGCCAGACCTTTGTGGCCCCGCTGCTTGGCGAATTCCTGCCAACCGTCCAGGGTGCGCCGCGGCTGGGACGCACCGCCCGGCATGACGACCGCACCGACGTAGGGCGACTGGAACACCCGGAACGGGGTGTCTTTGAAGTACTCGGTGCACTCGACGAGTTCCAGGCCGAAGCGCAGGTCCGGCTTGTCCGAACCGAACCGGCTCATCGCCTCGTTGTAGCTGATCCGCGGGAGGGGCAGCGGGAGGTCATAACCGATCAGCGCCCACAGCGCACGCAGGACTTCTTCGGACACCGCCATCACGTCGTCGGCAGAGACGAAGCTCATCTCCATATCGAGCTGAGTGAACTCGGGCTGGCGGTCCGCGCGGAAATCCTCGTCGCGGTAGCAGCGGGCGATCTGGTAGTACCGCTCCATGCCTGCGACCATCAGCAGCTGCTTGAACAGCTGCGGGCTCTGCGGCAGGGCGTAGAACGAGCCGGGCTGCAGCCGGGCCGGGACCAGGAAGTCGCGGGCGCCCTCAGGGGTGGAGCGGGTCAGCGTCGGTGTCTCGATCTCAACGAAGTCATGCTCGGCCAGCACGGCCCGCGCAGCGGCATTGACTTTCGAGCGCAGCCGCAGCGCATTGCCCGGGCCCTCCCGGCGCAGGTCGAGATACCGGTACTTCAGCCGCGCTTCTTCACCCGCGGTCTCGTCGAGCTGGAACGGCAGCGGGGCGCTCTCCGACAGCACGGTCAGCGAGGTGGCATTGACCTCGATCTCGCCGGTGGCGATCTCGGTGTTGGTGTTGCCTTCGGGGCGGATCTCGACCACACCTTCGACGGCCACACAGAACTCGGCACGCAACCGGTGTGCGGCGGCCAGTACCTCGGCGTCGCGGAACACCACCTGGGCCACTCCGCTGCCGTCGCGCAGGTCGATGAAGATGACACCGCCATGGTCACGGCGGCGTGCGACCCAGCCCGCCAACGTCACCGTCTGGCCGGCGTCGGATGCCCGCAACGAACCGGCGGTGTGGGTGCGCAGCACAATGCTCCTTGAGGTCGTGGGAGAACGGCAACAGTCTAGAGGTCTGCTGCCGGCCAGAATCCCGAGGCTTTCGCAGACAGGTCGCCGACACGAAGTAGACAGCTGTGGTGAACTGTCAACATGGCCGTCAAGCACGAGTGCGAGCGCGTCGATCTGGGCTTCATCGAGACCGCGCCCTACCGGTTCGTCAGCACCATCGAGCTGGCCATCACTGCGGAACAGCTGTTCGAGGTGCTCTCCGACGCCGAGTCCTGGCCGCACTGGGCCACCGTGATCACCAAGGTGACCTGGACCAGCCCGCTGCCGCGCGGCGTGGGCACCACCCGCACGGTCCACATGCGCGGGTCCATCGTCGGCGAAGAGGAGTTCCTGGCCTGGGAACCGTTTTCCCACATGGCTTTCCGTTTCAATGAGGCCAGCACCACCAGCATTTCGGCGTTCGCCGAGGACTACCGGGTGCGCGAGACCGCCCAGGGCTGCCATCTGACCTGGGTGATGGCGATCAAGCCCAACGGGCTGGCGGGCAGCATCGGAATGCGTCTGGGCCGCCCGGTGATGGGCTGGCTGTTCCAGCGATTCCTGCACAACCTGCGCCGCTACACCGACGCCAGGTACGCGGCCCGAGTCGACGGGTGAGGGGCGAGCGAATCAGGTCGGTCGCTCAGTACAGACCGGCCCAGGCTGCGCGACGAACCCCGTCGGGGTCCTCGACGGTGATGTCGCGGGCGGACTGGATGACGCGGGTGGCCCTGGTCTGCGCGTCGTAGCGGGGCCACTCGCCGTCCCAGACCTGCCCGTCCTCCCACCCGCGGGTGGCGAAATTCAGCCAGGTGCGCTGCATGCGCCGGCCCACAGCAGGCTGTAGCCGCCGACCCAGCGGATGCAGTTTGCGCCCCAGGTACGAGCCGTAGCTGTGCTGGATGTGGACGATCTCGCTGCCATGGGTGGCGCCGAGGCCGAGCGCCCGCAGCGTCCACGTCGTGTGTTCGAAGCGGTAGACGTGGGTCGGGGCGTGGGCGCTGTAGGCGTCGGCGAACGCCCAGGCCGGTGCACCGAACATCACGTCGGAGCCGACGCCGATCAGTGCCCGCCGCCGCGGGAAATCCGGGTACGCGGCCAGCACCCGCTCCCGCGCCTGGGCAGCGGTGCGGGCGAAGTAGTCGTCGATGGTGTCGCGGGTGGTCGGCAACATCGGCGGTTTGGTCCAGGCGAACATCGAAGCCTCATGGCTGTTGGTGCCGATGATCAGCGGAACCCGGGACACCGCGCCGGCCCGGGCGGCCTCGAGTGGATGCTGCGGTAGCAGCTCGACGCCATGGGTGAGCCCGTAGGCCAGCGTCGGTGAAGTCGCCGCACTCTGCAGCTGCACCACCCCCGCCGCCCGTCGCAGCCGCCGCTGCGGCAACCCCTTGAGCTCCGCCGGGGCCGCGCCCACCTCGTCGAGGAACCTGCGCGCCTGCTCTGCTCGGGTGTCCCGGTCAGCGATCAACGGCAGTGCCGGGCTTTGGGCGATGGCCCGCGCGAACAGCCCATCGGCCTGCGGGCATGCCAGCAGCGCCAGCACGGACGTCGCGCCTGCCGATTCACCGAACACGGTGACCCGCTCCGGGTCACCACCGAAGGCGGCGATGTTCTCGCGCACCCAGCGCAGCGCGGCGAGTTGGTCACGCAGACACAAATTGTCGTCGAAGCCTTCGCCGAGGGAACCGAGTTCGAATCCGCCGAACACTCCGATGCGGTAGGTGACGTTGACGACGACGACTCCACCGTTGGCGGCCAGGCGTGACCCGTTGTAGAGCTGCAGTTGCCCGGCACCGTAGACGAACGCGCCGCCGGGGATCCACACCATGACCGGCAGCGAACCCGAGGTGTCCGGGGACCACACGGTCACCGTCAGGCACGCTTCGTCGCGGATCTTGGGGTCGTCGCGGCCCCCGCCGACAAATGACCGACCTTGCGGCGGCAGCGGCCCGTGTTCGACGACATCGCGCACACCTGCCCAGGGCCGCACCGGCGCCGGCTCCAGGAAGCGACGATCGCCCACCGGCTGCTCGGCGTACGGCACGCCGCGCCACACGGCCACACCGCCTTCGGTGGTACCCCGCAACACCCCGCCCGACGTGCGCACGAGGGTCGATTGTTCGATGACGTCGGGCACCCCAGAATCGTAGTGTGCAAAGCTATATGCGCACGTAGTGGCGGCTTCGCGACGGGAGGGGTGCGCAGTGACCTTCAACGAAGGTATGCGGATCGACACCAGCACCACCAGGACCGGCGGAGGTGGTCGCGGCCCGGGTCGGGGCATGGCCATCGGCGGCGGCCTCGGCGGTCTGCTGGTCGTGGTGGTCGCGTTGTTCCTCGGCGTCGACCCCGGCGATGTGCTGAGCCAGCAGGGTCTCGAAACCGACAACGTGCAGGCACCCGGTATCGATGTCAGCCATTGCCGTACCGGTGCGGATGCCAACGCCGATGTCGACTGCCGGGTGATCGCGACCGGCAATTCACTCGACGGGATATGGCCGCAACTGTTGCCTGACTACACCCGCCCGGGGTTGTTCCTGTTCACCGGTTCGGTGGACACCGCGTGCGGCCCGGCTGACAGCGCCGTCGGTCCGTTTTACTGCCCTGGTGACCAGACCGCCTATTTCGACACCGGCTTCTTCGACGTGCTCAGAACGCAATTCGGTTCCAGCGGTGGACCATTGGCACAGGAGTATGTGGTGGCCCACGAGTTCGGCCACCACGTCCAGAACCTGCAGGGCGATCTCGGTCGCGCTCAACAAGGCGCCCAGGGCGCCACCGGCAACGGGGTGCGCACCGAACTGCAGGCCGACTGCTACGCCGGGGTGTGGGCGCATTACGCCGCCATCACCAAGCAGCCGGGCACCGACGTCACGTACCTGGAACCGTTGACCGACAACGACATCAACGACGCCTTGTCCGCGGCGGCCTCGGTGGGCGACGACCGCATCCAACAGGCCTCGACGGGCCGGGTGAATCCCGAGGCGTGGACGCACGGATCCGCCCAGCAGCGGCAGAAGTGGTTCACGCAGGGATACCGCACCGGCGATCCGAATGCCTGCGATACCTTCGCGACCAACGACCTTGGGTAGGGCGCACACTGCGGTCGACGCTGTCGCCGAACGCTACCTCGACACCTTCGCTACGCTCGACCCTTGCGCGGCAACAGAAATGGGCATCATTGGTCACGATGACGAGCTGACCGACTACTCCCCCGATGGGGTGGCGGCCCGCGCCGAGGCCGCCCGGGCGACGTTGACGCAGCTGGCCGCCGTGGATCCGGTGGACGAGTGCGACCGGGTCACTGTCGCCGCCATGCGGGAACGTCTCGGCGTGGCGCTCGAACTGCACGACGCGGGGCTCGACGTCGGCGAACTGAACGTCATCGCCTCACCTCTGCAGACGATGCGCGACGTATTCGATCTGATGGCCACCGATACCGACAGCGACTGGGCGACGATCAGCCGCCGGTTGGCTCTGGTGCCGGACCGGGTGCAGGGCTACGTCGCCGGACTCCGCGCCGCGGCCGGCGGTGATCACCCACCCGCTGTCCGTCAGGTCGAGCGCGGCATCGCCCAGGCGGTGCGCACCCAGGGGCTTTTTGTCGCCATGGTGGCCGGCGAGCCCGCCACCGACCCGCTGCTCAACAACGAACTGCGCGAGCACGCCGAGGCCGCCGCGGCTGCGTACGCGGGGCTGGCCGAGGCACTGCGCTCGGAGATCGGCCCGCTGGCCGGCGCCGCCGACGCGTGTGGCCGCGATGCCTACCGGCTGCATTCACGGGCGTTCCTGGGCACCGGGATCGATCTCGAGGAAACCTACGCCTGGGGCTTGGACCAGCTGGAAAGCATTGTCGCCGAACAGGAGTCGATCGCCCAACAGCTCTATCCCGGCGCCTCGGTCGCCGAGGCGTTGCGGCGGCTCGATACCGAGCCCCGGTACGTCATCACCGGCACCGACGCGTTGCAACGCTGGATGCAGGACCTCTCCGATCGCGCCGTGTCAGCACTGGCGGACACCCACTTCGACATCGCCGATCCGCTGCGCAATCTGGAATGCCGGATCGCGCCCACCCAGAACGGCGGCATCTATTACACCGGCCCGTCGGAGGACCTCACCCGGCCCGGGCGCATGTGGTGGTCGGTGCCACCGGGCGTGGACACCTTCCACACCTGGCAGGAAACGACGACGGTGTTCCACGAAGGCGTACCCGGGCACCACCTGCAGATCGGCCGGGCCGTGGTCCTCGCCGATGAGCTGAACCGGTGGCGGCGGCTGGGCTGCTGGGTGTCCGGCCACGGTGAGGGCTGGGCGCTGTACGCCGAGAGGCTGATGGCCGAACTCGGCTGGCTCGACGACCCAGGCGCGCGGCTGGGCATGCTCGACGCCCAACGTTTCCGGGCCGCCCGCGTGGTGATCGACATCGGCGTGCACTGCGGCCTGAGCGCCCCCGACGGCGGCGTGTGGGATGCGGTGCGCGCGTGGGATTTCCTGACCACCCACAGTGCCATGGCCGAGGCCAATCTGAGTTTCGAGCTCGACCGCTACCTGGGCTGGCCCGGCCAGGCTCCGTCCTACGCTGTCGGACAACGGTTCTGGCAGCAACTGCGCCACGAGGTGACCGCCAAGGGCACCCCGCTCAAGGAATTCCACAGCCGGGCACTGGATCTGGGCGGGCTGCCGCTGGATGTACTGGCTGCCGCGCTCAGAGCCGGGACTGGGCCTTGATCGAGTTGTCCGTCGTGCGCAGCGGCCGGATCAACCCCTCCTGGGCGAAGGATGCCAGCAGGGCGCCCTCCTCGCTGTGCACGGTGCCGCGGACATAGGACATCCCGGCACCGACCTGGGTGCTTTCATGGGTGTAGAGCAGCCAGCCGTCCCAGCGGACAGGCTCATGGAAGCTCACGGTGATCGTCATGGGCGCCGTCGACACCGTCAGATGGGCCTGGCTGGTCCCGATGCCCTCATGTGCGCGCATGGTGGTCGAGATGCCCAGGTGTCCGGTGAAGTAGGCGATGAGCGCCTTGGCGAGATCGTCCCGGTCGGGCACCGGGTCGTAGTGCAGCCAGGCATGCAGCTCAGGTGGGCCCACCTCGTCGGGGCTGTTCACATCCACCACGTCGACCAGCCGCACCTGACGCCCTGTCATCGGCATGTTGCCCGGATGGGCCTCGGCGGGTCCAGCGACCTCGGGCTTTGGCAGATGGTGGGCGATGACGTCTTCGGTGGGGACATCGGCCAGGATCGTCATGGTGATGGTGCGTTTGCCGTTCTGCGAGGCGGTCACGACCGCGACCGCGGTGGAGCGGCCTTCGTTCACGACGTCGATCGACAGCTCGACAGGTGCGCCGACGAACACCGCGCGGCTGAACACCGCGTGGGCTGAGCGGATGGACTTACCCGGAAAGCGTTTGGCCACAGCGACGATCGCCTGCGCCAGCACCTGGGTGCCCTCCACCACCTGACGGTCGTCCTCCCCGGCCCGGCCGGTGTCGGCGCTCACCTGGTCGCCGGTGAGCTCCACGTCGAACAGGTCGACGAGTTCGCCCAGCGTCCAGAGCACCTGATCTGATTCCGTCGTCATTGGCCGTTGTCCCTCTCGAGTTGAAGATGCATGAACCCACGAATTCACAAGTCGCCGTGGCGGTCACACGTGGCCCTGCGGCCTTGGGTCCAAGACAGTAGCGCCAGCCCGACCGATTGCGCTAGGCACTCGCTCAACACGCCGTGCCGGCGTCTCGCAGCCCGGGAAACCTCGCCCAGCTGCGCAAACACTCCCGCCAGACATCCCTGGATCAGGCCTCCCTACGCGTGGTAACGTCGTTACCACTATCGATAATGGCATTACCAGTTACATATAGTCCACCTTCCAGGAGTTCGATGCCGTCACGCGACTTGTCGTATCCCGTGTTCGACGCGGACAACCACTTCTATGAGCTCGGCTCCGACTGGCCGCACCCGGAGGGACTGGCTGACCCGATCAACCTCGTCGGAGACCTCGAGACGATGGGTCTCGACGACGAAGGAATCCGGAAGATCATGGGTGGCAATCTCGTCGACCTCTTCAAGGTGCCCAACAAGAAGGTCTTCAAGCCCGACGCACCCGCCCTCGTGCCGGCCTGACGATCCAGCACGCGCGCAAGCGCGCTCAACTCTCGAAATCCGTAAAGGCGCAGCAGATCTCATGACCGATGTGGCAAATCCCGAACAGATGCTGTTCGCCTCCACCGCGCAGGCATTCCTGGACAAAGAAGCTTCCCTGACCAAGGTGCGCGAATTGCACTCCCAGGGATCCTCCTTCGACCCGGCGTGGTGGCAGCGTGCCGCCGAGCTCGGCTGGGCCAGCCTGCTGGTGCCCGAGGAACTCGGCGGCGGCAGCGTATCCGGTGACGGGTTGGCCGACCTCGCGCTGCTCGCCGAGCAGGCCGGGCGCAGCGTCGCGCCGGGACCACTGCACCCGGTGAGCGTCGGCCTGGCCGGACTCGTCGAGGCACCCGCCGGACACGAGGACATCATCGAGTCGCTGGTGGCCGGCGAGACGGTCGCCTCCTGGGCGGTGTACGAACCCAGACAACCGTTCCAGCCGTCGCGGCCTAGCACCACGGCGACCCGCACCGAATCCGGCTACCGCCTCGACGGGGTGAAGGACCGGGTCGAGGCCGGCACCGACTGTGGTGTGCTGCTGGTCGTCGCCGACTGCGCGGGTGAGGTCCGCCAGTTTGTGGTACCGACCGACTCCCCCGGGCTCAGCGTCACGGCCCAGAAATCCGTCGATCTGGTGAAGTCATACGCCTGTGTGCAATTCGACGGTGTAGAGGTCGACGAGTCCGCGGTGGTGGGCACCGCCGACCAGAGCGCGGCGATCATCGAACGCCAACGTCAGGTGGCGTTGGTCCTGCAATGTGCCGAACTGGTCGGGATTCTGGACGCGGTGTTGACCTTCACCGGCCAGTGGTTGATGGATCGGCACAGCTTCGGGCGGCCATTGGCCTCGTATCAGGCCCTCAAACATCGCGCCGCAAACAACAAGATGTGGTTCGAGGCATGCCGGGCCACCACGGCAGGAGCCATCACCGCGGTCGCCGAGCGATCGCCGGATGCCGAGAAACTGGTGAGCGTCGCGAAAGCCTATGTGGCGGAGCGCACCCCGGTGATCCTGCAGGACTGCGTTCAGCTACACGGCGGCATCGGCGTCACGTGGGAGCACGATCTGCACGTGTACCTGCGCCGAGCATCGTTGTACCGGGCCATGTTCGGCTCCCCCGACGACCATCACCGCGCCGTGTACGCCTTGAGCAGGAAGAGCCAGGCATGACAGATACAGCGTCCACCACCGCAATCAGCGAATCGGTCCAGGAATTCGCGGCTCGGGCCCGGACCTGGCTGGCCGAGAACATGCCTCGCATCGACCCCGACAAACCGCCGTTCAGCGTGCGCGCTGAGGCGGTGTCCTGGGAGCGCGCCAAAGAGCTGCAAAGACGCCTCTACGCAGGCGGATTCACCGGAATCTGCTTCCCCCGCGAGTACGGCGGCCTCGGCCTGGATCACGCCTACCAGCGGGCTTTCGACGCCGAGAGCCGCTACTACGAGATGCCACTGATCCTGAACACCCCGACATTGACCATCTGCGCCGCCACGATTCTCGACATGGGCAGCGATGACCAGAAGCGGGACCGTATCTCGGCCGTGCTCCGCGGGGACGAGATTCTGGTTCAGCTGCTCAGCGAGCCCAGCGGCGGCTCCGACCTGGCCGGTGTGATCACCCGGGCCGACCGCCGGGGCGACAAGTGGATCATCAACGGCGCCAAGACCTGGAGCACCAGCGCCTTCGCCGGCGACTACGGCCTGATGCTGGCCCGCACTGATTGGACCGTGCCCAAGCACGAGGGCCTGACGATGTTCCTGGTCCCGCTGAAGTCCCCTGGAATCACGATGCGGCGCATCAAGGAGGCCAATGGATCCGAGGAGTTCTGCGAGGAATTCTTCGACGGCCTCGAACTCGGCGACGACGCCGTGGTGGGCGAGGTCAACAACGGCTGGGAAGTGGCGTCGCGTCAACTGTTCCACGAGCGCCGCGCGGTGGGCGGCGGGTCCGAATTCGCCAGCGGTTCAGGTGCCGAGAACATGCAGGAACTGCCCACCGACTACGTGGCCCTTGCCGAGTCCACTGGGCAGGGCGATGATCCGCGTGTCCAAGAACTCGCCGGTCAGGCGCTGGTCCGGCGAATAGTCAAAGACCAGTTGATCCCCCACATCTCACGCGCGGTCGCCACGGGCGCGCTGCCGCCCACCGGAGGGACGTTGATCCGGCTGTTCCACGCCGACCAGACCGAGTTCGAGGTCGACACCACCTTGGCCATCGCCGGCACCGCGGGCGTCGTCGACTCCGGTGACGGCCTGATGGACATCGGTGTGCGCTATCTGTCCCGACAAACCGCGTCGCTCGGTGGTGGCAGCAGCGAGATGGCCCGCAATGTCATCGGTGAGCGCATCCTCGGCTTCCCTCGCGAGATGGCCGCCGACCGTGGTGTTCCGTTCAATCAGGTCAAACGCGGTAAGACATAAGCACCAACAGGACTGAACACTTTCGCTAATCTGTACCGATGAGCCAACCCGCCACCGACATCTCACCGGCATTGGCCGCATCCCAGGCTTCCTGGAAAGCGGTACAGGCACACGACAAGGACTCCTGGCTGGCGTTGATGGCCGACGACGTGGTGATCGAAGATCCGATCGGCAAAGCCATCACCAACCCGGACGGAAATGGGGTACGGGGCAAGGACGCGGTCTCGGCGTTCTACGACACCAATATCGCGTCGAACAACCTGCGCATCACCTGCGAGGAGACGTTTCCGTCCAGCTCCCCCGACGAGGTGGCCCACATCCTGATCCTGCGCAGCGAGTTCGAGGGCGGTCTCTCCAGCGAAGTGCGTGGTGTTTTCACCTACCGGGTGGACGACGCGGGCAAGATTGCCAACATGCGCGGTTACTGGAACATGGACGTCATGAAATTCGAGACCGCACAACGAGATTGAGTCTCAGAACAGCGTTTCCTGCAACGCCTGGGGCGTGGCGGCGGGCTGCGGCGTGGTCGGCCGGGAAAACCTGCGGTCATCCCCGTTGAGGCCGTGCCTGGCCACCAGCGGCGCCGCCCGCTGCCGTAACTCCGCTCGATACTCCTCCGGCAGGTAGGCACCGTGGCGGTACAGCCGGCGATAGGGCGCCACCAGCTCGGGGTACGCAGTGGCCAGCCACGACATGAACCAGCCGCGGGTGGAGCCGCGTAGATGCAACCCGAAGACCGTCACCCCGGTGGCGCCCGCCTCGGCGATCTGGCCGAGCAGCATGTCGAGGTGTTCGCGGGAGTCGGTCAGGTACGGCAGCACCGGCGCCACCATGACATGACAGCCCAGTCCGGCGGCGCGGATCGCCGAGATCAGCTGCAGCCGGGCGTGCGGCGTAGGGGTACCGGGTTCCAGCTGACGCTGCAGGTCCGCATCGCCGATCGCCAGAGATATGGACAACGACACCGGCACTTCTGCGGCCGCCGCGGCGATCGCCGGGAGATCGCGCCGCAGCAGGGTGCCCTTGGTGAGGATCGAGAACGGGGTGCCGGATTCGGCGAGGGCACCGATGATGCCCGGCATCAGCGCATACCGCCCCTCGGCACGCTGATACGGGTCGGTGTTGGTACCCAGCGCCACGGTCTCGCGGCCCCAGCTGCGCCGGCTCAGCTCACGTCGTAAAACCTCGACGACGTTGGTCTTGACCACGACCTGGGTGTCGAAGTCGTCGCCGGGGTCGAGGTCCAGATACTCGTGCGTCGGTCGGGCGAAGCAGTAACGGCAGGCATGGGAGCAGCCGCGGTAGCCGTTGACGGTGTATTTGAACGGGACCATCGACACCTCGGGCACTTTGTTCAACGCGGACTTGCACAACACCTCGTGAAAGGTGATGCCGTCGAACTGCGGTGTGCGCACGCTGCGCACAAAGCCGATGCGCTGCAGACCGGGCAGTGCCCCGTCGTCGACATCGACACCTTGAGCCGCCCATCGCATGTCTCAATGCGAACATACGTTCGACGGCGCTGTCAATGCCAGGCGTCAGTGGTTCACCAAGTTTTCAACTGGCACTGCAAGTTGTACGGCGCATCCTGCTGCACTACTACCTGGCCGTCGACGGCGATGTCGCAGTGTCCGTTCGGCGCGGCCTGCCCGCCCCTGGTGGTGCTGCTCGCGGTCAGGATGGCCCAATGCGGGTCTGAGAGCGTGGTTTCGAACACCCACGGCACCCCGGGCGCCAGCCCGATGGTCTCGTGCTTGAGGAATGCGTACGGGTCGGCGTCGTACGCCTCTTGGCTCGGCGGTTCGACCGCAAGGTAGTAGACGTCAAACGGCGCACCGCCGGCTGCCACCAGCGTGTACCGGACCTGCTGTCCGGCGGGGGGTTCAGCGCCGGCCACTCCATGCGAGACCGCGAGACCCGCGGCCGCGAGCACAACTGCTGCACCGACTTTGACTGTCACTTTTCCCATGATGGTCATATCTTCCGACGCTACCTGATCGTTACACGGGCACTGGGCCGTCACTGCACCGATCCAGCTAAGCCGATAGACGTGCTCGCAAACATTGAAAAACCCTGTTTGCCCAGCACGTTAATGTATTCGTCACACACAGATATTTCGCAGAAACATATCCGCTCTAACGTCCGGATCGGTACCCGCGGAGGGTGCCGTTACGGTTCGGAGCTGGTTCTACAAGGACATATGTCTCCGTATACCGCGACTACCTGTCACGAAAGGCACTTGATGCGCGGATCTGTGCGTCTCCATCGCTCCTCGCTGAAACGATCAGCTCTTGCTGCGGGGAGCGTGGTCTTCGCAACCAGTCTGGTACTCAGCGGTTGCGGCAGCAAAGCCACCGACACCGAAGCGGCCAGCGCCGCGTCATGCGTCGACACCGAAGGTTCGACCATCAAGGTCGGTTCCCTCAACTCTCTCTCCGGCACCATGGCGATCTCCGAGGTCACCGTGCGCGACGCCATCAAACTGGCCGTCGACGAGATCAACGCCGGCGGCGGCGTCATGGACAAGCAGATCGAACTCATCGGTGAAGACGGCGCTTCCGAGCCCACCGTGTTCGCGGAAAAGGCCGAGAAGCTAATCAGCAGCGATTGTGTCGCCGCGGTCTTCGGCGGCTGGACCTCCTCGAGCCGCAAGGCCATGCTGCCGGTCTTCGAGAGCGCGAACTCCCTGCTGTACTACCCCGTGCAGTACGAGGGCCTGGAGTCGTCGCCCAATATCTTCTACACCGGCGCCACCACCAACCAGCAGATCGTGCCCGCCCTGGACTACCTGAAGGAAAAGGGCATCAAGTCGCTCTACCTGGTGGGCAGTGACTACGTGTTCCCCCAGACCGCCAACCGCATCATCAAGGCCTATGCGGAGGCCAACGGTATCGAGATCAAGGGCGAGGACTACACCCCGCTGGGTTCCACCGACTTCTCGACCATCGTCAACAAGGTGCGCACCGCGGATGCCGACGCCGTGTTCAACACGCTCAACGGTGACTCCAACGTCGCCTTCTTCCGTGAGTACAAGAACGTCGGCCTGACGCCGCAGGCGATGCCGGTGGTGTCGGTTTCGATCGCCGAAGAAGAGGTCGGCGGCATCGGTGTGGAGAACATCGACGGACAGCTGACGGCGTGGGATTACTACCAGACTCTCGATACGCCGGTGAACAAGTCGTTCGTCGAGGCATACAAGAAGGCATACGGTGCCAACAAGCCCACCTCGGATCCGATGGAAGCCGCCTACACCTCGGTCTACCTGTGGAAGAACACCGTGGAGAAGGCGAAGTCCTTCGACGTCAAGGCCATCCAGGACAACGCCGACGGCGTGACGTTCGAGGCACCTGAAGGCCTGGTGACCATCGACGGGGAGAACCACCACATCACCAAAACCGCCCGCATCGGCGAAATCCGTCCCGACGGCCTGATCTACACCATCTGGGAATCCCCCGGCCCGATCGAGCCGGATCCGTTCCTGAAGTCCTACCCGTGGGCCGCCGGCCTCTCCGGCTGAGGCACAACTAGATGGATGTCCTGATCGGACAGCTGACAACAGGATTGAGCCTCGGCTCAATCCTGTTGTTGGCTGCACTCGGCTTGTCCCTGACGTTCGGCCAGATGGGCGTCATCAACATGGCGCACGGCGAATTCATCATGGCCGGCTGCTACACGGCCTACGTGGTGCAGCAGGTCTTCTCCAATGCCGGTGTCTCGCTGATCATCTCGTTGCTTGTCGGCTTCGTGGTCGGCGGCGCACTCGGTGTGCTGCTGGAGGTCACGCTGATCCAGCGGATGTATGACCGCCCGTTGGACACCCTGCTGGTGACCTTCGGGGTCGGCCTGGTCCTGCAGCAGGTCGCCCGCGATATCTTCGGCGCACCCGCGGTCAACGTCATCGCCCCGGCATGGCTGTCCGGCGGTATCGAAATCCTGGGTGCCGTGGTGCCCAAGACCAGGATCTTCATCATGGTGCTGGCCGTCGTCTGTGTGACCGTGCTGGCCATCGTGCTCAAGGTGAGCCCGATGGGCCGCCGCATCCGCGCTGTGGTGCAGAACCGCGATCTCGCTGAGACCAGTGGCATTTCGTCGCGCCGGACCGACATCACGACGTTCTTCATCGGGTCCGGTCTGGCCAGCGTCGCCGGTGTGGCGTTGACGCTGATCGGCTCGACGAGCCCCACGATCGGCCAGAGCTACCTGATCGACGCGTTCCTGGTGGTCGTGGTCGGTGGCCTGGGCCAGATCAAGGGAACGGTGATCGCGGCGTTCGGGATCGGGTTCTTGAACTCGTTCATCGAGTACAACACCACCGCGTCCCTGGCGAAGGTGATCCTGTTCGTGATCATCGTCATCTTCCTGCAGGTCCGGCCGCAGGGCCTGTTCACCGTTCGGACAAGGAGTCTCGTATGAGGACTGTCCTGGGACGCTGGCAGACCTGGGCGGGATTCGGCATCGCCGCGGTGGTGCTGTTCGGCCTGGCTCCGGCCATACTGTCCGACTTCCGGCTGAGCCTGCTGGGAAAGTTCCTGTGCTTTGCGATCGTCGCCGTCGGCATCGGCCTGGCCTGGGGCCGCGGCGGCATGCTGGTCCTGGGGCAGGGCGTGTTCTTCGGCCTCGGCGGCTACATCATGGCGATGCACCTCAAGATCGCCGACGCCCAGCTGGCCGGCGACGACGTGCCGGATTTCATGCAGATCCAGGGTGTACGTGAATTGCCGGGATACTGGGCACCTTTCGCATCGCCGGTGGTGACGCTGTTGGCCATCGTCATCATCCCGGCGGCGATCGCAGCGGCCCTGGGCTTCGGCGTGTTCAAACGTCGGGTCAAGGGAGCGTACTTCGCGATCCTGTCGCAGGCACTGGCCGCGGCGTTGGCGATCCTGCTGGTCGGGCAGACCGGCCTCGGCGGTTCCAACGGGCTCAACCGGTTCCGGACGTTTTTCGGCTTCACCCTCAATGACCCGGTGAACAGGCGGATGCTCTATTTCATCGCGGCCGCCGTACTGCTGATCGTCGTCGCCGTGGTGCGCCAGTTGATGCAGAGCCGCTACGGGGAGTTGTTGGTCGCGGTGCGCGACGGCGAGGAGCGGGTGCGCTTCCTGGGCTACGACCCGGCCAACATCAAGGTCGTCGCCTACACCGTCGCCGCGCTGTTCGCGAGCATCGCCGGTGCTCTGTTCGCACCCATCGTCGGGTTCATCGCGCCGTCACAGGTGGGCATCCTGCCGTCGATCGCCTTCCTGATCGGCGTGGCGATCGGCGGACGCACCACGCTGCTGGGCCCCGTGCTGGGCGCCATCGGTGTCGCTTGGGCGCAGACGCTGTTCTCCGAACGCTTCCCGTCGGAGTGGACCTACGCCCAGGGCCTGTTGTTCATCGTCGTCGTCGGCTTCTTCCCCGCCGGGTTCGCCGGCCTGTCGGTGTTGATGAAGCGGCGACGCAAGAAGACGGTGGACGAGCCCGATCCTGACCCCGACCCGGAAGTCGAAACCGAGAAAGTGGGTGCGACATCGTGACTGCACCACAAGCCACCGGTGCGCATCGCTCCCCGACTGCCGGCGGCAATGCCGGCATGGGCACCCAGTACCTCGAAGTGCGGGGTCTCACCGTTGATTTCGACGGCTTCAAAGCTGTCAGCGATGTCGACCTCACGCTGTTCCAGGGCGACCTGCGCTTCCTGATCGGCCCCAACGGCGCCGGCAAGACGACGGTGATCGACGCGATCACCGGCCTGGCGTCGGCCAGCGGCTCGGTCAACAAATCCGGTAAAGAACTTCTCGGCAAGAAAGTGCACCAGATCGCCAAGCTGGGAGTGGGACGGACGTTCCAGACGGCCAGCGTCTTCGAGAAGCTCACGGTTCTGCAGAATCTCGACATCGCGGCCGGCGCTGATCGCTCGTGGTGGACGCTGCTGCGCCGTCGCTCCGAGGTGCTGCCGTCGATCCAGGAGGCCCTCGAGATCACCGGGCTGACCGATCTGGCCGACAAGCCGGCCGGCGTGCTCGCCCACGGCCAGAAGCAGTGGCTGGAGATCGGCATGCTGCTGGTGCAGAACGCCGATGTGCTGTTACTGGACGAGCCCGTGGCAGGTATGAGCACCGAGGAACGCGAAGAGACCGGAAATCTGTTGCGCCGCATCGGATCTGAACGCACCGTCGTGGTCGTCGAGCACGACATGGACTTCATGCGCGCCTTCGCCACCTCGGTGACGGTGCTGGCCCGCGGCCAGGTGATCGCGGAGGGGACCGTCGCCGAGGTGCAGGCCAATCCGAAGGTCCAGGAGGTCTATCTGGGCACGGCCGCCGCCGGCGCGGACGGCATCCCCGATGAACTGATCGAAGACACGGAGGCGTCGTAATGCTGGAACTGGTCGACGTTCGCAGCGGTTACGGCCGTTCGGAAGTCATCCACGGGGTGAGCATCGAGGTCCCGTCCGACGGCGTGGCCGCGGTGATGGGCCACAACGGCGCGGGCAAGACGACACTGCTGCGCGCTGCGGTCGGTCTCCTCAAATGCAGTTCCGGCAAGGTGCTTTTCGAGGGTGAGGACATCACCAAGTTGCGTCCGTCGGCGCGGGTGGCCCGCGGATTGGCGTATGTGCCGCAGGGGCAGCAGTCATTCGGCCAGCTGACGACGGCGGAGAACCTGCAGGTGGTCGCCGACGGGCGCAAGAACGGCAAGCAGCTGATCGATGAGCAACTCGACCTGTTTCCGGCGCTCAAGGAGCTGCTGACACGGCGGGCTGGGCTGCTCTCCGGTGGACAGCGCCAGCAGCTGGCGATCGCCCGGGCGCTGATCACCAGCCCGAAGACGCTGATCCTCGATGAGCCCACCGAGGGCATCCAACCGTCGGTGGTGCATGAGATCGAAGAGGCGATCACCGCGTTGACGGCACGCGGCGATCTCGGCGTGCTGCTGGTCGAGCAGCACATCGGTTTCGCACTGGAGTCCGCGCAGCGGTATTACATCCTCGAAGCCGGCCGGGTGACCTCCAGCGGCACTGGGGGTTCGGCGTCCGAGGACGACGTCCGCGCCGCCATGGCCATCTAACCTTCACCGCTCACCTTCACCTTTCACCCTTTACCGCGAGCGGGCGTGTCCCCGGCAAACACGCCGGGCAAATCCCGTGGTTTACGCCCGCTCGCGGGCCGTCAGCTGGCACGCTGCAGGGCATGAGTGCACCTGCCCCGGCCCGAATCCTGTCCGACACCGGCGGCCTGGTGGTCACCGACGACGGCCGACGGGTCAACGTCATCGACCGTGCCACTGGCGGTTTGGCGATTCTGGCCGTGGCCCTCGGGACGGTCGCACTGATTTCCGGTGGCTTCGGCGTGGTAGCGGTGGCCACGGGTGCACCGCTTTTGGGTGGCCTCTTCGTCGTGATCGGTCTCGCCGTGGCGGCCGTCGTCGCCGTCGCCCTGCGCAAGATCAAGCATCGGCGGACCCAGCCGTTGGGCAGTTGCCGTTCCGTAGCGGTTCTCGATCGCAAGCTCAACCTGTTCACCGTCGCCGGCGGCACCCTGCTACAGCTGGACCAGATCCGGTTCGAACGCCGCAGGCAGTTGGGTTCCAGCTCCCCCAAACTTGTTGCGATCGCACCCAACGGGGTCCATGTCCTCAAGCGCGGCAACCCCTTTGACGGCAGCATCGGCAACGTTGACGAAGTGCTCACCGCGGTTGTTCGGGGTGACAGCCTGTCGGCGTGAACGCGGCGCCAGATCGAGATTGTGGCCGCGGGTTGAGCACACGAATTGTCACCCTGTTGCCTCATGTCAAGATGCGCGCATAGCCGCCGCTGTTGCTGAGCTGACCAACTCGGGTGCAGCCGCGACACGACGGCTCTACACCCCTTTTGATGCAGCAGAACCCCGCCACCAACCCGCACGGAAACTCCGGCGTTGGATGAAGAACCGAGACCGCACCTGCCGCTTCCCCGGCTGCACCCGGCCCGCCGAATACGCCGACCTCGATCACACCATCCCCTGGCCGGCCGGTGACACCCACGTCTCCGGCCTCAAGTGCCTATGCCGACACCATGACTTGTTCAAAAGGAACGGGGTCGGTGGGCGGTCGAAACGGCCACCGAGGAATTCCCGGCGAGCTAAAGACTTACGCTGCACCCGTCGGCGGGCGGTCAGTCATCCACGGCGAGCGAGTAATGCCCAGGACCGGTTTCGAAACAGCTTGCATATCGGTACCCGCCGACCTTCGCCTGCCTCTCCGCAGCCTCGCAGGCCCCCTGATTCGTCCCGTAGTCGATGGTTTCGTAGGCGTTGGCTACGGCTGGGTGACCGATAGATACGGTTGCTGCGACAGCGCTACACAAGACCACTCTGTGCCATATGTTCATGGATTAGAACTCCTCCTCGTCCATGAGCGCGACAACTAATCGGCCCCGTCTCAGTCCTAGTGGCCTAAAGTCCGACCGCGGTTGCGCCATACGCCGCTTCTGAAGGCGTGAACTGATCGATCGAGGTGAGTTGCTCGATCATTCCCGAACGAGAGAGCCCAGCGACCTCAAGATAACTTTGCGCGGAACGGATGGCACTTTGCTGACTCGTGGGAGTGAGAGGTAGTTGACCCACCGGAGTGAGCGGTACAAAAGGTACCGCCTGTACCGTGCCGGCAGCGACCCCACTGGTTGCGATGAGCGTGACGGCGGCAAAGGCGCTGATACACCACTTCTTCATAGGCAAAAGGTACCGCTTCCTGAGGATTGCAGGGGTGTTATCTGCAAGGATGCTTTCAGCGTTTGCGCTGCGAGCAAAGTCTCATTGCCCGCTCGATTCCGCGAGCATGAAACGGACCCGCAATGTCGGGACCCGTCTTTGCCTTGAAGTGTTCTTCAAGCAGTCGTTGCCACCGCTTGCTCAAGAGCATTCTGGACCGCAGGCGACGGCTGGTCCGACGTCCAGCACCCCGACGGCATCGTCATCGGGACCGCACCCACCGGTCATACCTACACCACGAGACCGGGCAGCCGACTGCTCTTCCCCGACTGGTTCACCGCCACGCCACCACCCCCGGCCAACAGCGGCCCACACCGGATCCCACCGATCCAGGGCGCACCATCATGACGCCCAAACGAAAACACACCCGCGAACACAACGCCGCCCAACGCGCGCTCGACGGTCAGGGCAAGCGCGAAAGCACCTGAGCGACAACGGCATCGGCCGCTACATCAACCTGCTCGCCGGTGGCCAGGTTCTTGACACCCACGGTGCCCGCCTCGATATCGCGGTCACCGGCCACCAGTGCCACCGAGGCACCGGAGCGGTCAGCGGCGCGCATGGCGCCCTTCATGCCGCGGTCACCATAGGCAAGATCCACTCGTACTCCCGCTGCCCGCAGGGTCGCCGCCAGCACAGCGAGCTCGAGTTTGGCCTGATCGCCCAATGGCACACAGAAGACGTCCACTCGGTTGGCCGCCCCGACAGTTTTACCCTCGGCCCGCAGCGCCAACAGGGTCCGGTCCACTCCGAGGCCGAACCCGATGCCGGACAGGTCCTGACCGCCCAGCTGGCCCATCAACCCGTCGTACCGGCCGCCGCCGCCGATCCCGGACTGCGCCCCGAGCCCGTCGTGCACGAACTCGAACGTCGTCTTCGTGTAGTAGTCCAGCCCGCGCACCATCCGCGGATTGATCACATAGGGCACACCGAGCCGGTCCAGGTGCGCCAGCACCGTGTCGAAGTGCGCTTTGGCCGCTTCCGAGAGGTGGTCGAGCATCACAGGCGCATCGGCGGTCATTGCCCGCACCTCTGGCCGCTTGTCGTCGAGCACCCGCAGCGGGTTGATCTGGGCCCGGGTACGCGTCGCCTCGTCGAGGTCGAGCTTGAACAGGAAATCCTGCAGCAGCTCCCGATAGGCCGGACGGCAGGTGTCGTCACCCAGCGAGGTGATCTCCAGCCGGAACCCGTCGAGGCCCAGCGACCTGAAGCCCGCGTCGGCAATCGCGATCACCTCGGCATCGAGCGCGGGATCGTCAACGCCGATCGCCTCGACACCCACCTGCTGCAACTGCCGGTACCGGCCGGCCTGCGGCCGCTCGTACCGGAAGAACGGCCCGGAATAGCAGAGCTTGACCGGCAGCGCGCCACGATCGAGCCCGTGCTCGATCACCGCGCGCATCACGCCCGCAGTCCCCTCCGGGCGCAGCGTCACCGACCGATCGCCGCGGTCGGCGAAGGTGTACATCTCCTTGGAGACCACATCGGTCGATTCACCCACCCCGCGGGCGAACAGCGCGGTCTCCTCGAAGATCGGCAATTCGACGTCGCCGTAACCGGCACGCCGCGCAACGGCGAGCAGACCGTCGCGCACTGCGACGAACTGCGCCGAATCGGGCGGCAGGTAGTCGGGAATGCCTTTGGGCGCCTTGAACTCGCTCTTCTTTGATTCAGTCAAGGAACGTCAGATCTCCTGCAGTTTCGGATTCGACCGGCGGCACGCGCCGATCGTGGTGGACGGGCCGTGACCCGGTAGTACCACGGTGCGGTCGTCGAGCACCATCAGTTTGGTGGCCACCGACCGCAGCTGCTGCTGCTGCTCGGGATCACCGCCGCAGTCATCGCCGACGCCCAGCCCGGTATTCAACAGCGTATCCCCGCTGAACACCACCGGAACCGGCCCTTCGTCGGTGTCCGCGGTCAGCCGGAACACCACCGACCCCGCGGTGTGGCCCGGCGTGTGATCCACAGCGACGACGATGTCGGCGACGGAGACGTCATCACCGTCATGCACGTCGACGACCATCTCGGGCTGCTCAGCCCCCAACTCGGCCAACAGGCAGCGGTCCGCCGGATGGAGATAGGTGGGAATGTCCCAGGCAACGCCCAGATCGAAAGCCGACGCGGCGTGACTGGCGTGGCCGTGGGTCAGCAACACCGCGGCGGGTGTGAGGCCGTTGGCGGCGAAGAAATACTCCAGGGTCGCCACGGCCTCGTCACCGGGGTCGATGACGAGCGCCGCCGCCCCAGGCCCGTTGGCCACCAGGTAGCAATTGACGTCGCCCGGTCCGGCGGCGAAGCCTGTGATCAGCACATCGACCAGTTTCGCACCCCGGGCAGCCCCGCCGGTTCACGCGGGTCGGCACCGGCACACTCGCCGCGAACTGGCACACTCGGTGGCAACGGTGTGACCACAGCACCAGAAGAGAGAGGTCATCGGCGGTGCCGACGAACGAAGAACGACGTGAGAACGCCAAGCGGAAGTTGGAGAGGCAATTGCAGCGTCGCGAAGAGCAGGCCAAGAAGCGCCGGACGATGACGATCGTCGGCGGCGCCGCGGCAGCGTTGGTGGTGATCGCGGCCGTAGTGGCCACGGTCGTCATCACCCGAAACGATTCCGGCAACACCGCCTCGGCGTCCACCAGTGAGTCCACGTCATCGGTGTTCGATGCCCCCACGGCGGCGCCGGCAGCCACCGGCCAGCTCCCCGAGTTCGCGCCACAGGCCAGCACCGGAGCCGACTGCCAGTACCCGGCAGCTCAGCCGGCGAGCAAGAAGAACACCCCGCCGCGCACCGGCAAGGTGCCCACCGAGCCCGCAACGGTCAGCGCCAGCATGGCCACCTCACAGGGCAACATCGGCCTGCAATTGGACAACGCCAAGTCGCCGTGCACGGTGAACAGCTTCGCCAGCCTCGCGCAGCAGGGCTACTTCAACGACACCCCCTGCCACCGCCTGACCACCTCGCCGTCGCTGGCAGTGCTGCAGTGCGGAGACCCCACCGGGCAGGGCACCGGCGGGCCGGGCTACGAATTCGGCAACGAATACCCCACCGACCAGTACCCGGCCGGCGACCCCGGTTTGCAGCAGCCGGTGGTCTACCCCCGGGGCACCCTGGCGATGGCCAACGCCGGCCCAGGTACCAACGGCAGCCAGTTCTTCCTCGTGTACAAAGACTCCCAGCTGCCGCCTCAGTACACCGTGTTCGGCACCATCGACGAGACCGGTCTGGCAACGCTGGACAAGATCGCCGAGGCGGGCATCAACGGTGGCGGTGCGGACGGTCCCCCGGCGCAAGAAGTGACGATCAAGACGCTCGCGCTGGACTGATGCGGCGATGACGGTTCCGCCACCCTACGGACCGCCGCCCGGGACGCCATGGCCGGACAACCCCTACCCGTGGACCGGCCAGGCGACCTATCCTTACCCGGAGCCGCCGAAGCCGACCAATGCGCTGGCCGTCGCATCGATCATCTGCGGGGTGCTGTTGGCGCCGCTGGGCGTCCTCTTCGGGCACATCTCGCTGGCGCAGATCAAACGATCGGGAGACCAGGGCCGTAACCTCGCGATCGCCGGTCTGATCGTGAGTTATTCGATGGTGGTGATCACGGTGGTCTCGATCATCGCCGGGACTGCGCTGTACTCCTGGGCAGCCACCGGACTCGAGCGCATCAATGCCTTTTCGCAGCGACCACCGGTGACAGCGCAGCCGCCGCCACCCAACATGCCTGCGTTCGATCCGCCCGCGGGCCTGGGTACCAACTGCACCTACCCGGCCACCGACAAGCCGGCCAGCAAGCCGGCCCGGCCGCCGCGCAGCGGCACGGTCCCGACCGACCCGGCGGCGGTGACGGCCACCATGACCACCAATGACGGCTCGATCGGCCTGGAGTTGGACAACGCGAAAGCACCCTGCACGGTCAACAGCTTTGTCAGCCTCGCCCAGCAGGGCTATTTCGACGACACCCCCTGTCACCGGTTGACGGCCAACAACTCGTTGTCGGTGCTGCAGTGCGGCGATCCGACCGGCACCGGAACCGGCGGCCCCGGTTACAGCTTCGCCAACGAGTACCCCACCAATCAGTACCCGCCCGGTGACCGCAACCTGTCGAAGACAGTGCTCTATCCGCGCGGCACACTGGCGATGGCCAACGCCGGGGTGGACACCAACGGCAGCCAGTTCTTCATCGTCTACGCCGATTCCCGGCTGCCACCGACCTACACGGTGTTCGGGTCGGTCGACAAAACAGCACTGGCGACAGTCGATGAGATCGCAGCCCGCGGGGTGGTCGGCGGCAACGTCGATGGCAGGCCGACGCAGCCGGTCACCATCGAATCGATCCGGTTGGACTAGGCGTCTCCGCCGCGCATCCCACACCGGCGCAAGGGATTCGGTTAGCCTGCTTGGCATGCCGCTGGAAAGCGACCTCTATCCGCCGGTGAAGGCGTTGCTGGAAGGTCAGGGTTACGACGTCAAAGGCGAAGTCGGGCACTGCGACGTCGTGGCCGTCCGCGGTGACGAACCGCCGGTGATCGTCGAACTCAAACGGGCGTTCAGTCTGGGATTGCTGTTGCAGGGCGTCGACCGGTTGACCCTGACGGACACGGTGTATCTGGCGATCGGCCGAATGCCGAAGCAGAGCAAGGAGATCCGGGCACTGTGCCGCCGTCTCGGCGTCGGCCTGATCGTGGTGACGGGTAAACGCGCCGACGTCGTCGTGGATCCCGCACCATACGCACCGCGCAAGAACACCCGCAAAGTCGGGCGTCTGCTCGGTGAACACGCCCGCCGCGTCGGCGATCCCAATCTCGGTGGGTCGTCGACCCGGGTACCGCGGATCACGGCCTACCGGCAAGAAGCCGTGCGCTGCGCCGAACTGCTGAGCGAGGGCCCGATGCGGCTGGCCGACATGCGCGCCCGCGCGGACGTCCCTAACGCGGCGAAGATCCTGCAGAAGGATTACTACGGCTGGTTCGAACGCGTCGAACGGGGCACCTACGCATTGTCTCCGGTTGGTCAACGCAGCGTCGCGCGGTACCTCGCTCAGGCCGCCGACGTCACCCGGTAGACGTCGTAGACACCCTCGACGTTGCGCACCACGTTGAGGACATGCCCCAGATGCTTCGGGTCGCCCATCTCGAAGGTGAAGCGGCTGACGGCCACCCGGTCATCGGAGGTGGTGACCGACGCCGAGAGGATGTTCACCTTCTCGTCGGCCAGCACCCGCGTGACATCCGAGAGCAGTCGGTGCCGATCGAGTGCCTCGACCTGAATCGCCACCAGGAACACCGAACTCGGCCCCGGCGCCCATTCGACGTCGATGATTCGCTCGGACTGGTCCTGCAGCGACGCGGCGTTGGTGCAGTCGGTGCGGTGCACGCTGACCCCGCCACCGCGGGTCACGAACCCCATGATGGCGTCACCGGGAACCGGCGTGCAGCACTTGGCGAGCTTGCTCAGCACGCCCGGGGCCCCCGGTACCGAGATACCGACGTCATCGCTGCTGCGTTGGCGTATCGGCACATTCGACGGAGTGGACCGCTCGGCGATCTCGTCCTCGGCGTCGTCGGCGCCCCCGAGTTGGGCGATCAGCCGCTGCACCACGTGGCGGGCCGAGATGTGCCCCTCGCCGACGGCGGTGTAGAGCGCCGACAGGTCGGCGTACCGCAACTCCCGGGCCAGGGCGCCCATCGAGTCGGCATTCATCAAGCGCTGCAAGGGAAGTCCGCCGCGGCGCACTTCCCGGGCGATGGCGTCTTTACCGGACTCCAGCGCCTCTTCGCGACGCTCCTTGGCGAACCATTGGCGAATCTTGGCCTTGGCACGGGGTGACACCACGAACGTCTGCCAGTCCCGCGACGGGCCCGCGTTGGGTGCCTTGGAGGTGAAGACCTCCACCACTTCACCGTTTTCGAGCTTGCGTTCCAGCGCGACGAGGCGACCGTTGACACGTGCCCCGATACAGCGGTGCCCGACCTCGGTGTGCACGGCGTAGGCGAAGTCCACCGGCGTCGATCCCGTCGGCAGGGTGATGACGTCCCCCTTGGGGGTGAAGACGAAGATCTCCTGCACTGCGAGGTCGTAACGCAGCGACTCGAGGAACTCCCCCGGGTCGGCAGCTTCCCGCTGCCAGTCCAGGAGCTGGCGCATCCAGGCCATGTCGTCGAGCTCAGCCGCAGCGTGGCCCGACGGAATGCCGTTGCGGCCCTTGACTTCTTTGTAACGCCAGTGTGCGGCGATACCGTACTCGGCGGTGCGGTGCATGTCCCGGGTACGGATCTGCACCTCCAGAGGTTTACCTTCCGGGCCGATCACGGTGGTGTGCAGCGACTGGTAGACGCCGAACCGCGGTTGAGCGATGTAATCCTTGAAGCGACCGGCCATCGGCTGCCACAGCGAGTGCACGGTGCCCACGGCGGCATAACAGTCACGGATCTCGTCGCACAGGATCCGCACGCCCACCAGGTCGTGGATGTCGTCGAAGTCGCGACCCTTGACGATCATCTTCTGATAGATCGACCAGTAGTGCTTGGGACGGCCCTCGACGGTGGCACTGATCCGTGAAGCGTTCAGTGTGGCAATGATTTCGGCCCGCACCTTCGCCAGATAGGTATCGCGCGACGGCGCCCGGTCCGCGACGAGGCGGACGATTTCCTCGTACCTCTTGGGATGCAGGATCGCAAAGGACAGGTCTTCGAGCTCCCACTTGACGGTGGCCATGCCCAGGCGATGCGCCAGTGGCGCAATGACTTCCAGCGTCTCTCTGGCCTTGCGGGCCTGCTTCTCCGGAGGCAGGAAACGCATGGTCCGCATGTTGTGCAGGCGGTCGGCGACCTTGATCACCAGCACCCGCGGATCACGGGCCATCGCAATGATCATCTTGCGGATGGTCTCGCCCTCGGCGGCGGTGCCCAGCACCACCCGGTCGAGTTTGGTCACCCCGTCGACGAGGTGACCGACCTCTTCGCCGAAATCGGCAGTCAGCGCTTCGAGTGTGTAGCCGGTGTCCTCCACCGTGTCGTGCAGCAACGCCGCCACCAGCGTGGTGGTGTCCATCCCCAGCTCGGCGAGGATGTTGGCGACGGCAAGCGGATGGGTGATGTAGGGATCACCGGACCGGCGCAGTTGCGTGGCATGGCGCTCCTCGGCCACCGCGTACGCGCGCTGCAGGATCGCGAGGTCGGCCTTCGGGTAGATCTCCCGGTGGACGGCTACCAGCGGCTCGAGAACAGGGTTCAGTGCACTGCGCTGGGCGGTCATCCGCCGGGCGAGCCGGGCGCGAACCCGGCGCGAGGCGCTGCTGGAGGCCTTGGGCGTCTCCACCCGCGGCTCAGCGGACGGAACCGTTTGACCTGCGGGAGCCGCCGGTGAAGCCACTGTCGACTGCTCGTCGGGCACGCCTGCCACCTCCTGTTGCCGCGGTGTTCACGGACCTCTCACCGAGGGTATCTCGTGCCCGCCGTCCCCAGCGGACGGACGGGTTCAGACGGTGTGCAGGCTGGTGACCGTCAGCGGTGCCATCCGCTCCCGCCCGCCGAGGTCGGACAGTTCGAGGACCACCGCCGAGAGCGATACCGTCGCGCCGCTGTCGGTCAGCAGGCGGTGTGCCGCGGCCATCGTCCCGCCCGTGGCCAGTACGTCGTCGAGGAGAACGACTTTGCGGCCGGCCAGTTCGATGCCGTCGGCGGGGATCTCCAGCACCGCGGTGCCGTACTCGAGGATGTATTCCTCGCGCAGTACCGGCGGCGGCAGCTTGCCGCCCTTACGGATCGCCAGCACCCCGGTGCCGAGCCGGGTCGCGACGGCCGCACCGAGCAGGAAGCCGCGCGCGTCGATACCCGCTACCAGGTCCGCTCCCTCGGCGAGTTCGGCGAGCGCCTCGGTCACCGCGGCCAGTCCGTCGCGGTCGGCGAGCAGCGGCGTGAGGTCTTTGAACTGGATCCCGGGTTCGGGGAAGTCCGCAACCTCACGCACCAGCGACTCAATGATGCGAGATACCGCGCTCATCTGAACTCTCCCTTGCCGCGGGGCCATCCCGCTCAATTGTTCAAAACCCAGCGATCCATGTTCCAGCCCGCACCCCACCTCGTCGGGTTGCTGCTGACGGCCGCCATGTCCTTCGACACCAGCAGGGTCCGCTGCTGGCGGTACAGCGGCAGCGTCGGCATGTCGGCCCACAGAATCGGGGCGCCCTCACCGTAGAGGCGGGCCTGTTCCCGGGGATCCAGGGTGACGGCCAGCGCGCTGATGATCCCGTCGATCTGGCCGTTGAAGTACCGCGACAGGTTGTCCCCGTTGCCACCGAACAGGGTGTACGCGTCCACGGCCGAGGAGCCCGACGACCCGCTGCCCGTCGCTCCCCCGGTGCTGGCGATCAGCACGTCGATCTGGCCGTCGCGCAGGGCCTGTGGTCCCGCCATATCCGAGGACGCGTCGTTGACGGTGATGCCCGCCGGCTTGCAGGCCTGGGCAATGGCACCGACGGTGGCCGCCAGGCGCGCGTTCGGGGTCTGGTAGCCGATCCGCACCGTCAGCGGCTGGTTCTCCAGGATGTCGCGGGCCGCCGCTGGATTCGACGCCATGAACGGTCCGGCCTCAGGCACGTTCTCGGTCTGCGCCAGCGTGTCTTCACTGGCCGGGTTCAACCGGGCGTTGGAGACGGGCACCTGGGCATTGCGCGCAATGACGTCCCGCGGGGTGCACTGTGCCAGCGCGCGCCGCTCCGGAGTCTGCGACAACGGGCCCTGGGGCGCGAAGATCATCTGCTCGATGCCTGTGGACGGCGACTCCACCCGGGTGTAGTTGTCGGGGGTGGTCAGGGTGCCCGACGAACCGGTGGCGACATCGACCACCTCGACGGTGCCGTCGTTGACCCGGTCCTGGACGTAGAGCCCGCGCTGCCAGACGGTGATCCGGGGGGTCACGGGGGCCGCGCCCCACCACCGGTCGTTGGCGACGAGCACCACCGCACCGTCGTCGGTCACAGAGTCGATCTTGTAAGGCCCCGACGACGGGAACCGGGCGACGTCGATACCGGGCTCCAGATTCCATCCGGTGTTCCACACCCGCGCGATCTGTTCGACGACGGGCAGGTCATTGGTTTGCAGTGCCCGGGTCACGCCGCCCTGTCCGAGGCCGAGTTCATCGGCGATGACGTGGGACGGCATCAGAGATGTCGCGCTGAACAGCTGGCCGTAGTCGGCGAACGCCCGGTCGATGGCGAAGGAGACCCGGGCCTTCTTCTGGCCGGGCTCACAGTCGATATTGCCGATGTCGATGTAACCGGCGCGACTCGCGGCGTCGAATTGCGGGATCCTGCCCGACTGTGCCAGCCAGGTGAGCACCATGTCGTCGCAGGTGATTGGCACGCCGTCGGAGTACACCGCGTTATCGGCGATCTGGTAGTCCAGCACCAGCGGTTCCCGGCCCACGACGGCAATGGAGCCGAAGTCGTGGTCGGCCACCACCTGACCGTCAGGACCGCGATAGCCGAAGCCGGTGAGCACCCGGGCGAAAGCCTGCGCACCCCCGGACGCCGCGCCGATGACGGTGTTGGTGTTGTAGCTGACCAGCGACCCGTCGACGGCGTAGTCCACCTCGTCGCCGGTACCGCTGCCGCAACCGGCCAGCGTGAGCGAACCCACCAGCACCGTGACCGCCGTCATCACGCCAGCCGCAAAGCGCCGGGACCTCACACGCATGTGATTAGCTCCGTCGAGGGCTGCGCTTGCCCGTCGGACGTCCGGTCGAGTTACGGGTGGGTCGCGACGGGCGTGCCTCGGGGCTGGGCTTGTCTGTCGCGGTGGTCACCCCCGCCGAGACAGTTGCCGGTGCCGGCTCGTCGACGGTTGCTTCACCCTCGCCGGCATCGATGCTCTCGGTGTCACTGACCGAGCCGGAGGCCGCCCGCTTCCGGCGATTCATCACCTTGCGGTTGTGCGCGCGGACCTGCTCGGTGCGCTCGCGCAGGGTGACCAACAGCGGCGTGGCGAAGTAGATCGACGAGTAGGTGCCGACGACGACGCCGACCAGCTGCACCAGCGCCAGGTCCTGCAGGGTGCCCACACCCAACAGCCACACCGCGATCACCATCAGCGCGACGATCGGCAGCACCGAGATGAGGCTGGTGTTGATCGAGCGCATGAAGGTCTGGTTGATGGCCAGGTTCGCCTGCTCGGCGAACGTGCGACGGGTGGTGTGCTCGAAGCCGTGGACGTTCTCCTCGACCTTGTCGAAGACGATGACGGTGTCATACAGCGAGAAGCCCAGGATGGTCAGCCAGCCGATGACGGTCGCCGGGGTGACTTCGAAGCCGACGAGGGCGTACACCCCCGCGGTGACCACCAGGTCGAACACCAGCGTCGTGAGCGCCGCTACGGCCATGTACCGCTCGTAGCGGATGGTGATGTACACCGCGACCAGGGCGAGGAACACCACCAGGGCGATCAGGGCCTTCTTGGTGATCTGACCGCCCCAGGTCTCCGACACCGCCGAGTCGCTGATCGCCTGCGGGCTGGGCTGCCCGTCGGCGCCGACCGGCTGGAACTCGTCGAACAGCGCCTGCCGCAGGTCGGCGGTCTCCTGGTTGTCCAGTGTCTCCGAGCGGATCTGCACCGTGGCCGAGGGCCCGTTGCCGACGATCACGACGGCCTCCGGGTCGGTGCCCAGAGTGTTGTGGAACACCGTCTCGACCTGCTCGGTGGTGGCGTCGCCGCGCGGCATCGAGACCTTGGTTCCGCCCTCGAAGTCGATGCCGAAGGTGAAGCCCTTGATCAGGATCGCGCCGATGGCGATCAGCGTGATCACACCGCTGATCGCGTACCACATCTTGCGCTTGCCGACGACCTCGAACGCTCCGGTGCCGGTGTAGAGCCGGACGAAGAAGCTGTGCTTCGGGGGCTGCCCACCGGTGGTTTTCGCGGGCTCGAGGTCAGTGTTGTTCTCGAGGTTCTTGTCAACCATTGCCTTAACCCCGTCCCGTCGATGCCGCGGCCCGGCGTTCCCGGGCGATCTGCTGCACGGCCCCCAGACCGTTGAAGGTCGGCTTGGCCAGCAGGGTGGTCTTCGAGGCCAGGTACACCAGCGGCCAGGTCACCAGGAACACCACCACGACGTCGAGGATGGTGGTCAGCCCGAGCGTGAACGCGAAGCCCTTCACCTGGCCGACGGCCAGAATGTAGAGCACCAGGGCAGCCAGGAAGGTGACGGCGTTGCCCGACAGGATGGTCTTGCGGGCTCGTGCCCAACCGCGTGGGACCGCCGACCGGAAGGACCGGCCCTCGCGGATCTCGTCCTTGATGCGTTCGAAGAACACCACGAAGGAGTCGGCTGTGGTGCCGATACCGATGATCAGACCGGCGATACCGGCGAGGTCCAGCGTGTAGCCGATGTAGCGGCCGAGCAGGATCAGGATCGCGTAGACCATGACGCCCGAGGCAGCCAGCGACAACGCCACCAGCAGGCCCAGAACCCGGTAGTAGAGCAGGGAGTACAGCAGCACCGCGGCCAGGCCCACCGCGCCGGCGATCAGCCCGGCCCTCAGTGAGGCCAGCCCGAGGGTGGCGGAGACCGTCTCGGCTTCCGATGACTCGAACGACAGCGGCAGCGAACCGTACTTGAGGACGTTGGCCAGCTCGCGGGCCGAGGCGTCGGTGAACTGTCCGGTGATCTGGGTGCGGCCGCCTGGGATCGCTTCCTGGATCTGCGGTGCACTGACCACCTGGGAGTCGAGCGTGAACGCCGTCTGGACGCCGACGTTGGCGGCGGTGTAGTCCGCCCAGATGGTCGAGCCGTCGCTCTTGAACTCCAGGTCGACGATGTAGCGCGCCTGCTGCTGGTCGAAGCTGGAGCTGGCGTTGGCGATCTGCTCTCCACTGATGATCGACTTGTCCAGCAGGTAGACGGTCTCGTGGTCGGTGGAGCAGGTGACCAGCGGCAGGTTCGGGTCGTCGTTACCGGCCAGCACGTCGTCGTCGTCGCAGCGCCCGGCCTGGTACTGCAGGGCGAGGATCTGCACGCTCTGGTTGTCGCTCTGGCGCAGCTGCTTCTCGAATGCGATCCGCTCGGCAAGGTCCTTGCGGGGATCCGGGGCCTGGCCTCCCGGTGGGGCTGCCGGCGCGTTCGGCGCGCCGCCGGCAGGTGCCGGCGACGGTGGCGCGGGAGATGGCGCCGGAGGCGGGCTCGGGGCCGGCTCCAACGGGTAGGGCCGGGGTTGAGCCGGGGGCGCGGGCGGCGCAGCGGGGGGCGCAGGCGGGGCGTCGGCACCTTGCGGAGCCTCCTGCGGCGGCGGAGCCTGTCCGGGCTGTCCTTGACCCTGGCCCGACGCAGCATTGAGCTGCGCGACGGGCACCGCGTGGATGACCGGCCGGATGTAGAGCCGGGCCGTCTGGCCCAGGTTCCGCGCCTCGTTGCCGTCATTGCCGGGCACGGTGATCACCAGGTTGTCACCGTCGATGACGACCTCGGAGCCCGAGACACCGAGCCCGTCGACACGGCTGGTGATGATCTGCTGGGCCTGGTTGAGCGCCTCCCGGGTGGGCGGCGTGCCGTCCGGGGTACGCGCGGTCAGCGTGACCCTGGTCCCGCCCTGCAGATCGATTCCCAGTTTCGGTTCGGCCCGCTTGTTCCCCGTGAGGAACACCAGCAGGAACGCACCGACCAGCAGAACCAGGAACAGCGTCAGGTAGCGGTACGGGTGCACCGGCGCCGTAGACGATGCCACGTTGTTGTGTCTCCTCCGAGGTCATGCATGCAGTCATCCATGCTCAGGCCCGGTTCCGGGCCGTGGCTTTGAGGGCGATCGTTCGCCCGCACCCGGGAAAGGGTACGTGCCTTACCTGGCGATCAGTCCTTGGTCATCCGGTCGGGGTCCGAAGGCGTGTCGCCGAGTTCGGTTCCCGACTGCACTTCGTCGTACTCGTCATCGTCGTCGACGTCGGTGGTGGGCGCGACCTTGTCCCGGATCGCCAGCTTCATCCAGGTGGTGATGACACCGGGGGCGATCTCGAGGTCGACGTAATCGTCGGTCACGCCGGCGATAGTGGCCCGAAGGCCCGAGGTGGTGTGAACCTGGTCGCCGACCTGCAGCGATTCGTGCAGGTCAATGGTGGCCTGCATCGCCTTCTTCTGGCGACGCGAGCCGAAGAACATGAATGCACCCAGGATGATCAACAGTGGGAGAAAAACGACCAAATCCATGACAGCTCCGAACCTTCTACTTTTCGTGGCTACTTCAGTTGCAGTCTTGTGCCGGGGCGCAAATATCCCCGACCGTTCGGCGCCGGGCCACCAGGGCACCGCACCTCATAGGTGACCAGTGTGCCATTGCCCGTAGGTACGGCCGACCAGCACGTCGGCTACGACGGCGGTGCGCGAAAGGGCCCGGGAATTGGACAGTCCCCCGGTGGGACCGCCACCGGGGGACCGGCTAGACCGTAACTCTCACTGTTTGCGTAGGCAATTGGGGCAACGACAGCGCATTTCGTCGGTGTCGGTGCCCAGTCACCCGTGATCCGGTGGTCTGCAGCGCCGCGCCGACTAGGCTCCATACGCGACGGATCCTGCGGCAACAACCCTGAAGCCCACCCGCCACTCTGACAGGAGTAAAGACGTGTCCACCCTCGAACAGAGCCGCCTTCTGGCCACTGAGATCCCCGGCCCCCGATCCGTGGAGCTGGCCGGTCGCAAGACCGCCGCAGTGTCACGCGCCGTCGGCACCACCATGCCGGTGTACGCACAGCGCGCCGGCGGCGGCATCGTCGAGGACGTCGACGGCAACCGGCTCATCGACCTCGGCGCCGGAATCGCGGTGACCACGGTGGGCAACGCGGCCCCGCGCGTCGTCGACGCGGTATCGGCCCAGGTCACCGAGTTCACCCACACCTGCTTCATGGTCACGCCCTACGACGGTTACGTCTCGGTGTGTGAGCACCTGAACCGGTTGACCCCCGGTTCGTTTGAGAAACGCTCGGCACTGTTCAACTCCGGCTCCGAGGCGGTGGAGAACGCGATCAAGATCGCGCGGTCCTACACCCGTAAGCCCGCCGTCGTCGCCTTCGATCACGCCTACCACGGTCGGACCAACCTGACGATGGCCCTGACCGCGAAGTCGATGCCCTACAAGAGTGGTTTCGGCCCGTTCGCCCCCGAGATCTACCGGGCGCCGCTGTCCTACCCCTACCGGGACGGCCTCGTCGACAAGGAACTGGCCACCGACGGCGAGGTGGCCGCCGAGCGGGCCATCACCGTCATCGACAAGCAGATCGGCGCAGGCAACCTGGCCGCGGTGATCATCGAACCCATCCAGGGTGAAGGTGGCTTCATCGTCCCGGCGCCGGGCTTCCTGCCGACACTGCGGGCCTGGTGCGCCGACAACGACGTGGTGTTCATCGCCGATGAGGTGCAGACCGGATTCGCCCGTACCGGCGCCATGTTCGCCTGCGAGCACGAGGGCATCGAACCCGACCTGATCGTCACCGCCAAGGGCATCGCCGGCGGGCTCCCCCTGTCCGCGGTCACCGGCCGGGCCGAGATCATGGACGCCCCGCACGTATCCGGCCTCGGCGGCACCTACGGCGGCAACCCGATCGCCTGCGCCGCGGCGCTGGCCACCATCGAGACCATCGAGGTCGATGGCCTGGTGACGCGCGCTCAGGAAATCGAAGCGCTGATGATGGAGCGGCTGCATCGGTTGCAGGCCGAAGACGACCGGATCGGCGACGTCCGGGGCCGCGGCGCGATGATCGCCGTCGAGTTGGTGAAATCCGGTACGGCAGAACCGGATCCAGAACTGACGAAGGCGCTGACCAGCGCGGCACACCAGGCCGGGGTGATCGTGTTGACCTGCGGTACGTTCGGCAACGTCTTGCGCTTCCTGCCGCCGCTGAGCATCAGCGACAAGCTTCTCATCGAAGGCCTCGATGTGTTGGCGCTGATTCTGGCCGACCTGTAACGCCCCTCGAATAAAAGGAACTCCCGGTCACCGCGGTGACCGGGAGTTCCTTTATTTGCCGATGTCAGTGGTTGACGAGCGTGTGCCGGTTGCCGCGGTCCCCGCGGTTGTTGCCCCGGAACAGATTGCGCCAATTACGGCCCTGCTTGGACTCGGCGGTCGGGCCGATGACCTCGGTCTTCTGCTCCCCCACCGGCGTCGAGCCCGAAGTGGAATTGACCGTAGGCGCGGCGGTGGTCGCAGTGGCGGGGACCGCGTCGGTCGCAGTCGGCTGAGCGTAGGTGACATCGCGCACACTACGAATCGACAGCCGGCCGAGTGCTGCCGCGGCGACGAAGACAATCACCGCGCCCAGCCCGGAGAAGAACGCGAGGTCCAGCGCCAGCGTCTTGGCCGGCGTCGCGGCCGCGGGTACACCGATCTCCCCCATCGACAGCACGGACGAAAACGCCCGCCCGACGACGAACCAGGCGCCGGCGATGACACCCAGCCAGGCCCCCAGCGTGGCGCTGGCCCGGTTACGTGAGGTCAGCAACAGCAGGCCACCGATGACGGCGACCGCTCCCGGCAGGACTTCGAGCCAGCCGCGGGCGTCGGTCCAGACCCAAGGCCGGTCGGGTGAGAAGGCGAAGTCGAAATACGGTCCGATGAAAGGGATCAGTGCGCCCCACAGACCCAACAGAATCAATAGCAGGCCGCTGGCAGCACCCCGGCTGCGCGGGATGCGCATCCGCCCGCCACGCGGCTGCGTCACGTCTACGGCCGTTGAATCGGCCCGTGAATCCAGGCGTCGTCTCATCAGTTGCCTCCTTGTGTTGTCGCACTGGTTACCCAGCAGGTGATGCCACTAACGCCCGATACCCCGAGTCGAGCCCCGGGAGTGGTGTTGTGTTGCCGGCTCGGCACCCGGCGCACGAGACTGTGATCCGAATCACGCTGTCGGTCAAGTCGTTTCGGTGTGACGCCGGCCATAGCAACGAAGTTCACAGGCAACTGGCAGCCTTGACGGGACTAAACTTAGTTTCACTAACGTAGTTTTATATACGCGGCTATTGCCGACATTCTTCTGAATCCTGCTAGCGCAAGGGGGACCTCGTATGACGAACCCACAAACCGACGACAGCCGGGACGCCCGTTTGGTGCACCGCATCGACGATCTCTACGCCCACGACCAACAGTTCGCCGATGCCCGACCGAGCCTGGAGATCAGCCGGGCGATCGACCAACCCGGTCTCCGCCTGGCACAGATCGTGGACACCGTGTTGGCGGGCTACGCCGACCGGCCGGCTCTGGCGCATCGTGCGATCGATCTCGCCGTCGACCCGACAACCGGGCGCACCACGGCCAACGTGCTCCCCCGTTTCGAGACGCTGACTTACGGCGAGCTGCGGAGCCGCGCCCAGGCAACCGGCAGCGCCTGGCACCACGACGGTGTGCGCGCCGGCGACCGGGTAGCCATCCTCGGCTTCACCAGCGTCGATTACACCACCGTCGATGTGGCACTCATCGGTCTCGGGGCCGTTTCGGTGCCCCTGCAGACCAGCGCACCGGTGGCGCAGCTGCGACCCATCGTCGCCGAAACCGAACCGGCGGTCATCGCCTCCAGCGTCGACTTCCTCGCAGACGCCGTCGAACTGACGCTGTCCGGATACGAACCACAGCGCCTCGTGGTGTTCGACTACCTGCCCGAAGTGGACGATCACCGCGACGCCCTGGCCGACGCCCGGCAACGTCTTGCCGAAGCCGGCTCGGGAGTGGTCGTCGAGACCCTGGCCGAGGTGCTGGCACGTGGGCGGGAACTTCCCGCCGCACCGCCTCTCGCGGCCGAGGGTGACGATCCGCTGAGTCTGCTCATTTACACCTCGGGCAGCACCGGCGCCCCCAAGGGCGCGATGTACCCCGAGTCCAAAGCCGCCTCGATGTGGCAGGCGTCGGCACGCGCGGCCTGGTATGACGAGCACACCGTGCAGCCCGCCATCGTGCTCAGCTTCATGCCGATGAGCCATGTGATGGGTCGAAGCATTCTCTACGGTGCGCTATCCACCGGCGGCACAGCGTATTTCGCTGCCCGTAGCGATCTGTCGACATTCCTGGAGGACCTGGCACTGACTCGGCCCACACAGCTGAGCTTCGTCCCACGGATCTGGGAGATGCTCTACAACGAGTACCAGAGCGAACTGGACCGTCGCAGCACCGAAGGCGCCGACCCCGACGAGGTGATGGCCGATCTGCGCCAATCCCTGCTGGGTGGACGGTTCGTCTCCGCGCTGAGCGGCTCGGCCCCGATCTCCCCCGAGCTCAAGGCGTGGGTGGAGAAATTCCTGGACATGCACCTGATCGAGGGCTACGGGTCCACCGAGGCCGGCGCCGTCTTCGTCGACGGGTTGGTCCGGCGCCCGCCGGTGATCGACTACAAGCTGGTCGACGTGCCCGAACTCGGCTACTTCAACACCGACCGTCCGCACCCGCGTGGTGAGCTGCTGGTCAAGAGCGAGCAGCTGTTCCCCGGGTACTACAAGCGTCCGGACGTCACCGCCGAGATGTTCGACGCCGACGGCTACTACCGCACCGGCGACATCGTGGCTGAACTCGGCCACGATCACCTCGAGTACCTCGACCGCCGCAACAACGTGCTCAAGCTCGCCCAGGGCGAATTCGTCACCGTGTCGAAGCTGGAAGCCATCTTCGACAGCGCAGCACTGGTGCGCCAGATCTACCTCTACGGCAACAGCGCGCGTTCCTACCTGCTGGCCGTGGTCGTGCCCTCCGAACAGGCGTTGGCACAACACGATCTCGCCACCCTCAAAGGTCTGATCAGTGAGTCGCTGCAGCGCACCGCGCGGGCAGCCGATCTGCAGGCCTACGAGATTCCTCGCGACTTCCTGATCGAGACAACGCCTTTCACCCTGGAGAACGGACTGCTCACCGGTATCCGGAAGCTGGCGCGCCCCAACCTCAAAGCGAAGTACGCCCCGCGCCTCGAAGAGCTGTATGCCGAGTTGGCCGACACGCAGACCTCTGAACTACGGGCTCTGCGTCGCGACGGCGCCCAGGGTCCGGTGCTGGAGACCGTCAGCCGGGCGGCCGGGGCTCTGCTCGGCGCGGCGGCATCGGAGCTACAGGCCGACGCCCACTTCACCGACCTGGGTGGAGATTCGTTGTCGGCGTTGACCTTTGCCAACCTGCTGCACGAGATCTTCGACATCGACGTTCCGGTCGGCGTGATCGTCAGCCCTGCAACGGATCTGGCGGCCATCGCGACCTTCATCGAAACCGAACGCGCCGGCGGGAGCAAGAGGCCGACGTACACCAGTGTGCACGGCCGCGATGCCACCGAGGTGCACGCCCGCGACCTGACACTGGACAAGTTCATCGACGCGCAGACCCTGGCGACGGCACCGACGTTGCCGCACGCGGACCAGCAGGTCCGCACGGTCCTGCTGACCGGTGCCACCGGGTTCCTCGGGCGCTACCTGGCGCTGGAGTGGCTCGAACGCCTGAGCATGGTCGACGGCACACTGATCTGCCTGGTGCGGGCCAAGTCCGACGAGGACGCCCGCCGCCGGATCGACGCCACCTTCGACAGCGGTGACCCCGAACTGCTGCGGCATTACCGGGAACTCGCCGCCAATCACCTCGAGGTGATCGCCGGCGACAAGGGCGAGGCTGATCTCGGCCTCGACCAGGCCACCTGGCAGCGACTCGCGGACACCGTCGACCTGATTGTCGACCCGGCCGCATTGGTCAACCATGTGCTGCCCTACAGCCAGTTGTTCGCACCGAACGCCCTGGGCACCGCCGAACTGATCCGGATCGCGCTGACCACCAAGATCAAGCCGTTCGCGTACGTGTCGACCATCGGTGTCGGTGCCGGCATCGAGCCGGGACGATTCGTCGAGGACGCCGACATCCGGCAGATCAGCCCCACCCGGACCGTGGACGACAGTTATGCCAACGGCTACGGCAACAGCAAGTGGGCCGGAGAGGTCCTGCTGCGGGAAGCACACGACCTGTGTGGGATGCCGGTGTCGGTGTTCCGCTGCGACATGATCCTGGCGGACGTGACCTATGCCGGACAGCTCAACCTGCCGGATATGTTCACCCGAATGATGCTGAGCCTGGCGGCCACCGGCATCGCCCCGGAGTCGTTCTATCAGCTCGACGCCAACGGTCAGCGTCAACGCGCGCACTACGACGGGCTGCCCGTCGAGTTCGTCGCCCAGGCCATCTCGACCCTGGGTGCTCAGGTCACCGACGGGTTCGAGACCTACCACGTGATGAACCCGTACGACGACGGCATCGGACTGGACACCTTTGTCGACTGGCTGATCGAGGCCGGGTATCCGATCCACCGGGTGAGCGGCTACGACACCTGGCTGGCGCGCTTCGAGACCGCCCTGCGCGGACTGCCCGACAAGCTGCGGCAGGCCTCACTGCTGCCGTTGCTGCACAACTACCAGCATCCGGAGTATCCGATGCGCGGCTCGATGGCACCGGTGGACCGGTTCCGGGCTGCGGTGCAGGAGGCCAAGATCGGCCACGACAAGGACATCCCGCACATCACTGCCCCCGTCATCGTGAAGTACGTGACGGACCTGAAGCTGCTGGGCCTGCTCTAGCAAGCTGACTTCGCCGAGTTCCACCTCAGGGTGGAACTCGGCGAACTGCTATTCGTCGAACAACGCCGACTGGCCCATGCCCGCGGCACCCGCCGGTGGTTTCATCCCCAGGTGCGTCCACGCCAAGGCCGTCGCCACCCGGCCGCGTGGAGTTCGGGCCAACATCCCGGCACGCACCAGGAATGGTTCGCAGACCTCTTCGACCGTGGTCGCTTCCTCCCCGACCGCGACCGCCAGCGTCGACACCCCCACCGGCCCACCGCCGAAGCTGCGGGTCAGCGCGGAGAGCACCGCCCGGTCCAGGCGGTCGAGGCCGAGCTCGTCGACGTCGTAGACCGCCAGCGCCGCTTTGGCGACGTCGCGGGTGAGCACCCCGTCGGCGCGCACCTCGGCGAAGTCACGGACGCGACGTAGCAAGCGGTTGGCGATACGCGGTGTGCCGCGGGAGCGGCGGGCGATCTCGGTGCCGGCATCGTCGCCGAGCTCTATGCCCAGGATCCGCGCCGAGCGCGACAGCACCCGCTCCAGTTCGGCGGGTTCGTAGAAGTCCATGTGGGCGGTGAAGCCGAAGCGGTCGCGCAGCGGGCCCGTCAGCGCCCCGGAGCGGGTGGTGGCACCGACGAGGGTGAACGGGGCCACCTCGAGCGGGATCGACGTCGCCCCCGGGCCCTTGCCCACCACGACATCGACGCGGAAATCCTCCATGGCGAGGTAGAGCATTTCTTCCGCCGGCCGGGCGATCCGGTGAATCTCGTCGATGAACAGCACGTCACCTTCGACGAGGTTGGACAGCATGGCCGCCAAGTCCCCCGCCCGCTCCAGGGCGGGTCCCGACGTGACGCGCAGGGCGGATCCGAGCTCGGCGGCGATGATCATGGCCAGCGACGTCTTACCCAGACCGGGTGGGCCAGACAGCAGGATGTGGTCCGGGGTACCGCCGCGGTTCTTCGCGCCTTCGATGACCAGTTGGAGCTGCTCGCGGACCCGCGGTTGCCCGATGAACTCGTCGAGCGACTTCGGCCGCAGGCTGGCGTCGACATCGCCTTCACCCACCGTCAGCGCACCGGAGACCTCCCGGTCCTCGGTGGACTCGTCATCGTCGCCGTCGAACCGGCTCATTTGGTCTTCCCGAGCAGACTGAGCGCCTGCCGCAGCACCGTCGAGGTACTGGCGTCCGGGTCGTCGGCCAGCACCTTGTCGGTGGTTTCTTCGGCCTGTTTGGCTCCGAAGCCAAGTCCCACAAGCGCTTCCACCACGGGCCCGCGCACGGCATGGCCGCTGAACGCGGTGACCGCACCACCGGCACCGGTGACGGCGCCGATCTTGTCGCGCAGTTCCAGCACCAGCCGCTCCGCACTGCGTTTCCCGATCCCGGGTACCCGCGTCAGCGCGGTGACGTCCCCGTCGGCCAACGCCTGCCGTAGCGCCCCCGCGTCGTACACCGCGAGTGTGGCCAGCGCGATCTTCGGCCCCACCCCGGAGACTCCCAGCAAGGTCGAGAACAGGTCCCGCGCGTCGGCATCGGCGAAGCCGTACAGCGTCATCGAGTCCTCCCGCACGATCATCGCGATGATGAGCCGGGTCTCGGTGCCGCGCCGCAGCCCGGCCAATGTCGACGGGGTGGCCATCACCTTGTAGCCGACGCCGGCGCATTCGACGACGGCGTGGTCCAGCGCGATGTCGATGACCTCGCCGCGCACCGAGGCGATCATCGGGCCGCCTTCAGTCGGGCTTTGTAGCGTTTCTGCTGCTCGGCCGCCATCGCTTCGGCCTTTGCCATCCGCTCGATCATCGGCGCCCGCCAGCAGTGGCAGATCGCCAGCGCCAGCGCGTCCGCGGCGTCAGCGGGTGTCGGTTTCTGTTGCAGCGCAAGGATTCTGGTGACCATCGCGGTGACCTGAGCCTTGTCCGCCCGGCCGTTACCGGTGACGGCGGCCTTGACCTCGCTGGGTGTGTGGAAGTGCACGTCGATGTCCCGCTTGGCGGCCGCCAGGGCGACCACGCCACCGGCTTGGGCGGTTCCCATCACCGTGGAGACGTTCTGTTGCGAGAACACCCGCTCGACGGCCACCACGTCAGGCCGGTGGGTGTCCATCCAGTACTCCACGGTGTTGCTGATCGCCAGCAAGCGGCGGTGTAGCGGGTCGCCGGCCGGCGTGCGGACCACGTCGATATCGAGCGCGATCACCTGCCGCCCGGTGCCGCCCTCGATTACCGAGAGACCACACCTGGTCAATCCCGGGTCGACGCCCATCACGCGCACGAACAAACTCCTCATCCAACTCGCACAGATACCGAACAGCTGTTCGAGAGCCTAGCCGGTGCCGCAGACAGACGCCGTAGGGACACGCCAGCCTGACGGCACCCGCCACACTTCTCAGGCGGTGAGCTTTTCGCTCAGCTCCCAGAGCCGCTGCGCCGACTCCGGATCGACGGCGTACCGCGTCACACCCACCGTCATCTCCATCGGACCCGAACCGAAGTCGATGCTCACCGGCTCGGTGATGTCCTCCAACGGGGCAATGTCGTTGTTCTGCAGGAAAACCCCGCCGATCTCGGCGAGCAGCGGACTGGTGGCGCCCCACACGCTGGTCGACGCGCCCTGCTGCGGGGTCTTCATATCGCGGTCGGGATCGATGATCGGGTTCCCGGAATCATCGACGAGCCCCATCTCCTTCAAGCTCCCAGCGGGCAGCCACGGCGCCAGGTTGGTGTTCGCGATCCCGCCCGGATGCAGCGCGTAACCGCGGATGCCGTCGTCGGACCACCGCCGATCCAACTCGACCGCGAACAACACATTGGCGGTTTTCGACTGCCCGTAGGCGACCATGCCGTCATAGGCGCCGTCGCCGTCGAAATGCGTGTCGTCCCACCGAATGTCCGATAGATGATGACCCCATGACGACACCTCCACCACGCGGGCACCCGATGCGGCACGCAGCGCGGGCAACAGGCCCTGGGTCAGTTGGAAATGCCCCAGATGGTTGGTGGCGAACTGCGCCTCGTAACCGCGGGCGTCGCGTACCAGTGGCCCGCCCATGATCCCGGCGTTGTTGACCAGAATGTGCAGGGGCCGTCCGGAGGTGCGGTAATCGGCGGAGAAGGACTCGATCGACGCCGGGTCCATCAAGTCCAGCGGGCGGACCTCGACGCCCGGCAGCCCGGCCAGCGCAGCGGCGGCTCGTTCGGGTGAACGCGCACCGACCAGCACGGACGCGCCGGCCTCGCTGAGGGCACGGGTGGTTTCCAAGCCCAGGCCGACGTGTCCGGCGGTGATGACGACGTTGCGCCCGGTGAGATCCATGCCGTCAAGGACGTCAGCGGCGGTCGATGCTGCGGTGAATCCGGAGCCGAGAGGGTGCTGTTGATGTGTCATGCCCGGAATAACAGCCACGTCGGCGGACTTCCCATCGTCATGAGTCCGCAAGACTTGCGCGATCGTCCGCAATCAGCCGGTGACCCGTTATCCGAAGTACTGCGCCTGGTCGAGGTGAGCGGGGCGATCTCGGGCGGCTTCGCCATCGGCGGCGCGTGGACCTCCAGTTATCGATTGACGATGCCGCTGAAGTTCGCGGCCGTGGTACGCGGCGGGGTGTGGATGCAGGCCGACGGGGTGGCGCCGGTGCGGGTGGACGCCGGTGACATCGTCGTCCTCAACCACCGTCGCGAGCTGACGATGACGAGTACCCGGGAGGGCGCGTTCCCGGTCGAGTTCCAGCACAGCGAGGCCAATACGTTTGTCACTGTCGACGATCACGCCGAACGCGACGTGGTGCTGGGCGGTCACATCGACGTCAACGACGTCGGGCGGCAGTTGCTCAGCACTGCGCTGCCACCGCTGCTGCACGTGCGTGCCTCCGCCCCCGACGCGTCTCACCTGCACGGTTTGATCGACCAGGTCTACGACGAGGTGATCGCAGACCGGATCGGAGCCGACTTCGCCATCACCCAGCTTGCGCAACTGCTCGTGCTGTCGATTTTGCGGACCTACCTCAAAGACACCGAGTCCCTGCCGCCCAGCTGGCTTGCGCTACTCAGCGATTCCCGGCTGCGCCCGGCGGTTGCCGCTATGCACGCCGACCCCGGAAACCGTTGGTGCCTCGCCGATTTGGCTCGGACGGCAGCCATGTCACGGACTTCGTTCGCCGAGAGGTTTCGCGCGCTGGCCGGCGTGCCACCCCTGACGTACCTGGGCACGCTTCGGATGCTGCTGGCCCAGCGCGCACTTCGCGATCCTGATGTGCGGGTGGGGGTGTTGGCCGCCCAGCTCGGCTACACCTCGGACAGCGCGTTCTCCAACGCCTTCAAACGCGAGGTGGGGATGTCACCGCTGCGGTACCGCGCCGGCCTGGGCCAGGACGGCTGTCACTCCTCGTCGAGCGCGGCGGCGACGTCGTCGGGGATGTCGACGTTGGTGTAGACGTCCTGCACGTCGTCGCTGTCCTCGAGGGCATCGACGAGTTTGAGCACCTTGCGGGCCCCCTCGAGATCCACCGGCACCGTCACCGACGGCTGAAAACTGGCGTCGGCCGAGTCGTAGTCGATCCCCGCTTCCTGCAGTGCGCTGCGCACCGCCACCAGGTCGGTGGGCTCGGAGATGATCTCGAAGCTGTCGCCCAGATCGTTCACATCCTCGGCGCCGGCCTCGAGCACGGCGGTGAGCACGTCGTCCTCGGTGAGGCCGTTCTTCTCGAGCGTCACCACACCCTTGCGGGTGAACAGGTAGGACACCGAACCAGGGTCGGCCATGTTGCCGCCGTTGCGGGTCATCGCCACCCGGACCTCGCCCGCGGCACGGTTGCGGTTGTCGGTCAGGCACTCGATGAGGACGGCAACCCCGTTGGGGCCGTAGCCCTCGTACATGATCGTCTGCCAGTCGGCGCCACCAGCTTCTTCACCGGCACCGCGCTTGCGGGCGCGCTCGATGTTGTCGTTGGGCACCGACGTCTTCTTGGCCTTCTGGATGGCGTCATAGAGCGTCGGATTACCGGAGGGGTCACCGCCGCCGGTGCGGGCCGCGACCTCGATGTTCTTGATCAGCCGGGCGAACTCCTTGCCACGGCGCGCGTCTTTGACGGCCTTCTGATGCTTGGTGGTCGCCCACTTGGAATGGCCGCTCATTGGTGAACTACCTCTCTCACTCGAGTTCGATCGACCAGTCTACTGGGCCGCAAATCTGGGGTTCTCGCCGAGATCGCCCTCGATGTAGTGCTGCAGGTTCGGCGCTACAGCCGCGATGATCTCCTCGTCGCTCATCGAGGCGATCGGCTCGATACCCCAGACATAGCGCATCATTGCCAATCCCATGATCTGAGAAGAGATCAAGCCGCTGCGGACCAAGCGGTCGTGTTCATCGGCACCGAGGTGCGAAACCCCCATCAAGCTGCCCTCAACGGTCTGGCGCAGCTTTTCTCGGGTGGTCGCTTCGTGGGCGGCGGTCTGCAGAATTGCCCGCAGGACGGGGCCGGTCTCGTCGTCGGCCCAGGAGTCCAACATCAGGCGCAGCAGGGCGCTGCCGAGCTCAGCTACCGGCGAGGACCACGTCTGCGCCACCCTGTCGAGCCACTTCTGCGGGGGCGTTGTTGCCGCGTCGAGCAGCCCGTCTTTCGACCGGAAGTAGTGGTAGACCAAGGCGGGGTCCACGTCTGCCGCACGGGCCACGGCCCGGATGGTGGTGCCCGCCCACCCGGTTTCGGCGAACGCCACCCGCGCCGCGACCAAAATGCGAGACGCAAGCACTCCCCGTTCGTCGCGCGGTCCTGGGGTGGTGGTCGGCACGAGTTTCATCCTAACGCGAAGATTCACGTTGCGTTGAAACTAGTTTCATCGTAGCGTGAAACTATGCCGACCCAGGAACGTCAGCTCAACGGCCCACAGACCACCGGTCGCGGCTACCGAAACCTGAGCTACCCGCAGTTCGGCATCACCCGCCTCAACAACCAGCGCGTGCCGATGCGCGACGGCGTCGCCCTGTTGGCCGATGTCCATCGCCCGGACACGGATGGAAAGTTCCCCGCGCTGATTGCGGCGTCCCCGTACCCGCGCCAGATGCAGGACCTCGGCGCTCCGGCCGGCTTCATCGAAGCGGGAGCGACCGACTTCTGGGTGCCCCGTGGGTACGTGCACGTCATCGCCAACATCCGGGGCACCGGCGGCTCGGGCGGCACGTTCGGATTCTTCGATTCGCAAGAGCGCCAGGACATGTACGACCTCGTGGAATGGGCGGCGGCGCAACCCTGGTGTGACGGCAACGTCGGCATGATCGGTATCAGCTATTTCGCCATGACGCAGTTGGAGGCAGCAGTCGAGCGCGCCCCGCACCTCAAGGCGATCTTCCCGGTCGCCGTCACCGCCGACTTGTACGAAGCGGCCACCCACCACGGCCTGGCCAGCTCGTCGTTCGTCACCCCATTCCTGGCGATGATGGGCCTCACCTCAGATCGCAGCGACACATTCTGGCGGCGCAATCCGGTGATCGCACTTGCCCGTCGGATCCTCAACACCCCCAGGCTGCACCAGAAGTTCGCCACGATGAACGGCGAATCCGCCGTCACCCTGATGCGGCAGTTACTCAAGCTCCCACACAGTGCGCATCCTTGGGACGACCTGTGGCTCGAGACGGTGGTCAAACGTCCCCTGCGTGACTCGTGGTGGGAAGACCGAAACCTGTTGCCGTTACTGAAGAACGTCGATATCCCCGTCTATCTCGGCTGCGACTGGGAGAACGTTCCGCTGCACCTTCCGTCGACCTTCACCGCGTGGAATGAATTGCAGCACAACCCGAATGTGCGGATGGGAATGCTCGGCCAGTTCGGTCTGACGTGGCCGTGGGAGAGCCTGCACCAGGAGGCGCTCGCCTGGTACGACCACTGGCTCAAAGGAGCGGACACCGGCATCATGGACGGGCCGGCGGTTCGCTACGTACTGCCCGGAGCCGACGGCTGGCAGACTGCCGAATCGTGGCCGCCCGCGGTGACGTACCGCCAGCTGGCATTGTGCGCCGACGGAGTCCTGTCCGACGACGAGGGTCAGCCGGGTGAGTGCGAATACCTCACGCTCGGAGCCGGTCTCAACCGAGCGAAGGCCGGCCCGCTCGATCCGCCGTCGATGCTGACGTGGACGTCGGCCCCCTTGCCACAGACCCTCGACGTTGTCGGTGATATCGAGTTGCGCCTGGTGGCGTCCGCAACCGCCATGGACACCGCCTGGATCGTCGTGCTGCAAGAGGTTTCGCCCGACGGTGAAGTGACCGACGTGACCGCAGGGTGGCTGCGCGCGAGCCTGCGTTCAGTTGACGACGCCGCAAGCCGTGACGGCGCTCCGGTGCTGCCGTGCACCGAAGCCGTTGCGGTGCCTGTCGGCGAGGATGTCACCTACCGAATCCCGTTGGTGCCCAATGCGCGCCGATTCCGTCCCGGACATCGGATACGCGTGGTGCTGACCAGCGACGACCAGGACCCCGCGACGCCGGCCATCATGAACTTCCGTCACGCGAGTGTGGGGACGAGCAGTCTGAACACCGTCCGGTCCCGCTCACGCCTGCTCCTGCCGGTGCTCAACCCAGTGATTTCGGCGCGCTGATCGCCGCTGAGCGGTTGCGAGCGCGCCGAAATCCCTGAGGGGAGGTCAAAACTACTGAGCCACCCAGCCGCCGTCGGTGAGAACACTGCTGCCGGTGATCAGCCCCGCCGCCGGCGAGCAGACGAAGGCCACGGCCTCGGCCACCTCTTCGACGGTGCCGAACCGCCCCAGCGGGACCTTCGCCAACAGCTCGCCGGACGCGTCGGGATCCTGCAGGAACGGCCGGGTCATGGCCGTCTCGATGAAGGTGGGCGCCACCGACACCACCCGGATACCGCGCGGCGCAAGCTCCACCGCCAGCGCCTTCGTGAGGCCCTCCACACCGTGTTTGGTCGCGCAGTAGACACTGCGCCCGGGCGCTCCGACGTGGCCCATCTGACTGGAGATGTTGACGATCACGCCGCCGTTGCCGCTCTGCACGGCGTGGCCGACGAACAGCTGCGTGGCGCGGAACACCGCACGCAGGTTCAGCCCGATCATGACGTCCAGGTCATCGATGGTGATGTCAAGCAGCGGCTTGGGCCGGTTGGTCCCGGCGGAATTCACCAGGATGTCGGCGGGCCCGATCGCGTCGAACGCTGCTTGCAGCGCGCCGTCGTCGTTGACGTCAACCGGAATGGTCGTGGCCGTCCCGCCCCCACCCTCAATCATCGAGGCCACCTCGCGCAGTTGTGGTTCGCTGCGTGCCAGCAGGACCACCGCCGCGCCCCGGGCGGCGAGCAGTTCGGCGACAGCACGCCCAATCCCCCGTCCGGCACCGGTCACCACGGCCCGCTTCCCCGTCAGATGCAGGCTTGCAAAGGCGTCCGGTCGGGTCATGACATGGCGTCGGCGCTACAGGCTTGCCGGTAGTGCGGGACGTTCCAGTAGAACGGTTGAAATTCGGTTATCCGGCCGTTGCGCACGGTGACCACCTGCGTCATCGGGTAGTCCAGGATCTCCCCCGTCAGTCGTGATCGGGTCACCAGGCGGCACAGCACGATGACTTGATCCCCGCGCTCGAAGAACACCGGTTCCTTGACTTCGAGGGCATCCCAGTGCCGGCTCATCTCGATCGACCAGTCTTTGAAGCCCTGGTATCCGGTCCACTCCCCGCCCCACGGGAGGTCCGGAGACTGATGCAGGGCTACGTCAGGATCGAGGGTGGCGCCCATCTCGTCGAAACTGGCACCTGCCGCTGCGCCGCCGGCGGCCATATAACTGCGCTCGGCACGGTAGAACGCGTTCAGCACCTCGGCGGCCGTGAGCGCTGAGCCGGTCACAGCTTGCCCCAGGCAAGTTCAGCAGTGGGCATGTCAATGAGGACCTTGTCTGTGTGGTCGAGGTATTCCGGCATGAAAACTACTCCTAACGAGAGACTGGATATCGGAAAAGTGGTCAGCGGAGGGCGGACAGCGCGGTCTCGGTTGCCGGCTGGGGTTTAGCGGCGAGCCAGCGTTCAGCATCGATGGCAGCGGCACAGCCGGACCCGGCAGCCGTGATCGCCTGGCGGTAAGTGTGGTCCACCAGATCGCCGCAGGCGAACACCCCGTCGATGTCGGTGCGGGTGCTGTCCGCGGCGGTGCGGACGTAACCGTCGGCGTCCAGGTCGACCTGGCCACGCACGAGCTCGCTGCGTGGGTCATGCCCGATCGCCACGAACATCGCGCTGGCCTCGAGTACGGTTTCCTCTCCGGACGCCATGTCGCGCAGGCGCAGTGCGCTCACCCCACTGTCCCCGAGCACCTCGGCCACCGCCTTGCCTGTCTGCCAGCGCAGCTTCGGGTCGTTGCGCGCCCGTTCCAGCATGATCTTCGACGCGCGAAACTCGTTGCGGCGGTGCACAACAGTGACGGAGCGGGCGAATCGGGTCAGGAAAGTCGCCTCTTCCATCGCGGAATCACCCCCGCCCACCACCGTGATGTCCTGATCGCGGAAGAAGAACCCGTCGCAAGTGGCGCACGAACTCACGCCGCGTCCCAGCAGCTCCTGCTCGCCCGGCACCCCCAGATAGCGCGGCGCGGCTCCCATCGCAAGGATGACCGCGCGGCTGCGATGAGTTTCGCCGTCGGCGATCACTTCCTTGATCTCGCCGGAGAGCCGGACTTCATCGACGTCGGTGGTGTGCAACTGGGCGCCGAACCGGATGGCCTGCTCGCGCATCTGCTCCATCAGGGCCGGCCCCATGATGCCCTCGGCGAATCCCGGGTAGTTCTCCACCTCGGTCGTCGTCATCAGTGCGCCACCGTACTGCGTTCCTTCGAAGACCAGCGGCGCCAGTTGCGCCCTGGCCGCATACACCGCGGCGGTATAGCCGGAGGGGCCGGAGCCGATGATGATGAGATCATGTATCACGTCAATATCCTTTGGGTGCAGAGGTTTCAGGGGGCACGCGTTTTCAGCGGGATATGTCGACGAGCACCTTGCCGGTCACACGTCCCTCGCAGAGTGGGAGCAGGCCGTCGTCGACCAGGTGATCGAGAGCGATGACACGATCCGCCGCGGCCTGCAGCGACGGGGTCGTGGTGAGGATGTCGAGCGCCTGCGGAATGTTGCGGTCGCAGACATGAGCGACGGTGCCGATGACATCGAGTTCGCGCAGCGCGATATCGGCGGTGTCGACGGTGGGTGGTTGCTTGGGCAGCCCGACGAGCAGGACCCGTCCGCCTCTTCGGGTGGCGGTGATGACGGTACCCAGAGTGCCCGGTGCGCCGGAGGCCTCGACGGCCACATGGGCACCCCCGCCGGTGATCTCGGTGACCGCGGCGGCCACGTCGCCGGCCGTGGCGTTCAGAACATGAGTGGCACCCAGTTGGCGCGCCAGGTCCAGCCGCTCATCAGACACGTCGGAGGCGATGATCGTGCCGCATCCGCGCGCCGCCGCACCGGCGACGAGAAACCCGCCGATGCCACCTGCGCCGTTGATCCAGACGGTGTCGTCCGCGGTGAGACGAGCCCGGTCCAGGGCGTGGAGCGCGACGCCGAACGGTTGTGTCATCGCCGCGCTGTCATCGGTGAGTTCAGCGGGTACCTCGACGCAGATCCGGGCCGGCGCAGCGACGAATTCGGCCATGCCGCCGTCGGCCTGCAACCCCAGTGTGAAATACCGCTCACACAGATTCGGACGTCCCTGAAGACACCAGGCGCAGGAGCCACACCACACACCGGCGCCGGGAACCACCCGGCGTCCCACCTGCAGACCGGTCACCCCGGATCCGACCTCGACCACCCGGCCGACGAATTCGTGCCCGAGGATCACCGGACCGTGATGACCGCTGCGTGGGTTCGGAGTCTGCAGTGGCGTGACGACGGGGCCGCGGCTGAACTCGGCGGCGTCCGAGCCACAGATACCGGCGCGCAGAACTTCGAGGACCACCTCACCCGGCCCCGGCGCCGACGGGTCCGGGACGGTCTCGATACGTACGTCTCCGGCACCGTGCAGGACCGCGGCCCTCATCGGCGCTGTCCCGCGCCGACGAACGCCGCAAAGCCCGGCGTCTCGAGGGCGGCTGCAGTGGGTTCGAACTCCACGACGTCGTACTGCGCCAGGCCATTCTGGACGAAAGGGTCGTCGGAGAGCAGGTCACGAAACGCCGCCAAATCGGCGGCCCGACCGACGATCACGCCGCCGGTCGCCGGACTCCGCCTTCCCGACACCAGAAGATGACCTGAATCATATTGCTCGGCTATCCATTTCAAGTGCTGCCCGCGGGTTGCATCAACGTCGTCGAGCGCTTTGGTGTACGTCGACACCGCGACGAACATCGCCGTCATGACGCCAGGAACCCGCCGTCGACCGGCAGGATGACGCCGGTGATCCAGTCCGCACCCGGGGACGCCAGGAATGTCACCGCCGCTGCCACATCGTCGGGAACGCCGAGTTCGGGCCACGGATGCAGCGCCTGGATCTTGGCGAGGGTGTCCGGGTCGTCGAAGGCGGCGCGGTTCATCGCAGTCGGAAAGTAGCCCGGAGCGACGGCGTTGACGTTGATCTGGTGCGGGGCGTTCTCGATCGCTACCGCGCGGGTGAGGTTGTGAATGGCACCTTTTGAGGCCGAGTAGGCGGCGAGGTCGGACTGGCCGATGTCACCGGCGATCGACCCGATGTTGACGATCTTGCCCCGTGACCGCCCACGTACCTGCTGGGCAAGCATCTGTCGGACGGCGGCCTTGCACCCCAACCAGGTGCCGGTGACATTGATCTCGAAGGTCTTGTCCCACGTTTCCCGGGGCTCGTCGACCACGGAGTAGTTGCCGAGGAACGCGCCTGCGTTGTTGACGTAGACGTCGAGGGTGCCGAACGCCTCGACGGCCGTGCGCACCGCGGCCTCATGGTCATCGGCACGGCTCACGTCGGCCTGGACGTACTCGGCCTTGCCGCCCCGCTGCCGGATCAGGTCGTCGGTGTCGATGTCGAGGTCGGGCTCGAAGCCGCCGGCCAGTGCGCTCTTGCGGATGTCCGAGCACACCACCCCGGCACCGGCGTCGGCGAGCGCCAACGCGATGGCACGGCCGTGCCCGGAGCTGGCACCGGTGACGACGGCACCCTTGCCGGCCAGTGGGGAGTTGAGATTGTGCGACATGGTTTTCTCCTGTTGTAGGTCTGGTCTTGGCGTCACTGTGCGGTGTATCCGCCGTCGATCACGAGCTCGGTGCCGGTGACGAACTTCGACTCGTCGGAGGCCAGGTACACCGCGCCGTAGGCGATGTCGTCGGGCTCACCCTGATGGCCCACCGGATGCATGTCTGCCAGCCACTGGAAGTAGGCGTCCGGCCCGTCTGGGTGGACGGCCGCGAGCTTCTCGCTCAGTGCAGTCCGGATGGATCCGGGGTGGATGGAATTGAACCGGATCTTGTCCTCGGCGTACACCACGGCGTCGGTCTTGGCCATCAACCGCACGGCCCCCTTGGCCGCGTGGTAGAGCGGCACATCCTTGTTACCGACCAGGCCGTTGATGGACGAGATGTGGATGACACTGCCACCACCGCCGGCCTTCATGTGCGGGATCACATGCTTGGTACAGAAGAACACCCCCTTGACGTCAACATCGAAGAGCTCGTCGAACTCTGCCTCGGTGGCCTCATGGGTGGGTTTCTGCGCGCCGGGGATCGCAGCGTTGTTGACCAAGACATCGATGCGGCCGAACCGCTCGACGGAATCTGAAACAGCCTTGGCGACTTGGCTTTCGGAGGTGACATCCGCGACGGCAACGATGGCCCTGCCACCGCGTTCGGCGATGATGGCGGCCACGTCGGCTGCTTTGGCGGAGTCACGGTCCAGCACCACCACTGCCGCGCCGGCCTCAGCGAGCCGCAGGCAGATGGCGCGGCCGATGCCGTCCGCGCCGCCGGTGACGATCGCCACCTTGCCGGCCAACCGTGCGGTGACCGGAGCGGTCGGGGCTGTCATCTGGATCTCCAATTCTCGGCGTCCGAGCCGATTCGATGTTCACGGTGTCAGGCGACTGCGCCGCTTGGCAGTGCGGAGTCGCCGGTGATGGCGGCCAGTAGTGCCGCCCTGTCGAACTGGGCGCAGGGTTGCGGTGGAGCAGCGATACCCTTGCGTAGCAGCACGATCCGGTCGCAGAGTTGGAGAAGTTCCTCGAGATCATCACTGAAGACGAGCACGGTCATCCCGCTGTCGGCGAGCGTCTCGATCTGAGCGTAGAGCTCCGCCTTGGCGCCGATGTCCACTCCCGCAGTCGGTTGATCCAGCACCAGCACTTTCGGCGCGGCAGCCACCGCCCTGGCGAACAGCACTTTCTGTTGATTGCCACCGGACAGCGCGGTGATCTGCAGATCGGCATTGCGGGGGTGCACGGCGAAGCGGGTCATCAGGTCCTCGACCATCCGGTCGACGTGGCGTGCGCGTACGCATCCGCGCCGGGAGAACGCGCCGCGCAGCGCGGTCAATGCGATGTTCGCTTTCACCGAACCCTGCTCGATGATGCCCTCGCTCTTACGGTTTCCGGGGAGCATCAGCAGACCCACGTCCGCAGCCCGCCGCGGGTTCTTCGGCAGACCGGTGTAGTCGCCCAACTTCAGGCGCCCGGCGGTGCCGTCGATGGCACCCACCAGGGCGCGGGCCAGTTCCGTACGACCGGAACCCTGAATTCCCGCGAAACCCATCACCTCGCCGCGCCCCACTGTCAAGGTGACCGGAGCCAGTGCACCCGGCACCGCGAGACCCTGTAGTTCCAGCGCGGTTTCGGCACCGGTGCAGTCGAGGTCGCGGGCGCCTCGGCCGACGCCCTCGGTCATGGCCTCGAACTTGTCCCCCACCATCAGGTGAGCGATCTTGGCCTGATTCAGGCCGTTCCGGCTACAGGTGGTGATTCGTCGCCCGTCGCGCAACACCGTGACCGTGGAACAGACGGCGAGAATCTCCTCGAGGAAGTGAGAGATGTAGATGATGCCCACACCGCGCGCCGACAACATCGCGATGATCTCGAACAGCCTTTCCCGTTCGGCCGCCGACAAGCGAGCGGTCGGTTCGTCCATCACCAGAATCTTGGCTTCCCGTGCAACGGCTTTGGCGATCTCGACCATCTGCTGTTGCCCCACGGGAAGCTCGGAGACCGGAACGTCGGCGGGCACATCGATCCCGATCTCGGCAAGCTCGGCCAGGCTGCGCCGACGCGCACTTCGATGCTTCATCACACCGGGCAGTACCGACGCCGGTTCCCGACCGAGGGCGATGTTCTGGGCAGCGGTCATGTCGGGTACCAGCGAGAACTCCTGGTAGATCACAGCGATCCCGGCCCGTAACATCGCCGCCGGCGAACTACCGACGAGTTCCTCGCCGTCGACGGAGATGGTGCCGCCGTGGTCGGCGTGCACTCCCGCCAGAATCTTCATCAACGTGCTTTTTCCGGCGCCGTTCTCACCCACCAGGGCGTGCACCTCGCCGGCGCGGACAGTCAGGTCCACTCCGTGCAGGACACGGCCCGCGGGGAAATCCTTGGTGATGTCCCGCATTTCGAGCCGGAACGGAGTGTGTCGGTCGTCGGCGGCGTCAGCGAGCCTGACACGCGCGGGGCGGTCTTCCACGGAGTTCGTCATCGAGTTCTCCTAACGTCAGAACAGCGAGTTGGCTGGGATCTTTGCGACGTCGGCGACGGTGTAGAGGTCGATCGGCGCGTACGCATCCGGCTGCGGCACGTCGCCTTCTTTGCCTGATGCCGCGTCCACGGCGTATTGGAGGGCCGTGCCCCCCTGGTCGAAGAAATTCTGGAATGCGGTCGCCGTGATGGTGCCCGCTTCGAGTTGAGCCATCACGTCCTGCGAGGTGTCTCCGACAATGAACTTCACGTCGGTTCGACCGGCACTGGCGGCATATTTCGCCGCTGCCGCCCCCTCGGGGCCTTCGCAGATGATGGCATCCAGTGTCCCCGGCGGGTACTTGGACAGCAGGTCCTGGCCGACTTTGAGGGCCTGGGCGTTGTCCCAGTTGGCGCTCTGTTTGGCGATGATCTGCATCCCGGGGTGGGCAGCCACGAACTTCTCGATGCCTTCGGTGCGTTCGCGCTCCGACGTGGTGCCAAGAGCCCCGAGGATGACCGCAACCTTGGCATCGGGACGGGTGGCCTCCAATGCACCCCGGGCGAGAATCTCACCGAACGCAACATTGTCCGACCCGACATAGGTCAGCCGCTGCGCCCCGTCACCGATGTCGTTGGTCACGCCGAGTACCGGGATGTTGGCCGCATTGGCCTGCCGCACTGCCGGCACGATGGCATCAGCGTCGCTCGCGCTGATCACGATCGCGTCCTTACGTTGTGTCACGAACTGCTGCACCAACTGTGCCTGCCGCGCCGGGTCGAGCTGACCATTCTGGATATCGACCTGAACCCCGAGTTCGTCGGCCTTGGCCTTGATCCCGGCGGTAAGCGGTGCGTACGCCGGCAGATCGGTGTTGAAGAGCATGACGCCGATCTGCAGGGCCCCTTCCGCATTACCGGCCCCTTGTCCGCACCCGGACAGCAGACCGACGGTCAGGACACCGGCGAGGGCAGCGACTACCGGTCTCACACCACGTCGTGGACGACTAGCAGACATGAATTGTCCTTACTTTGAGTAGGATTGGAGGTTGTGGGCGACCTCAGACACTGGCGCCACGGGACTTGCGTTGATAGGCGTCGAACCCGACGGCGAGCAGGATGACGGTGCCGGTGACGGCGGGCTGCCAGTACGGCGAGACGCCATAGAGGTTGAGCGCGTTGGAGACCACGCCCAGGAGCAGCGCGCCCAGCACGACGGAGCGCACTCCGCCCATCCCGCCGCGCAACGGGGTCCCGCCCACCACGACCGCGGCGATCGCGTTCAGCGCCCAGTTCTCGGTGCCGGTGGGTTGTCCGACATTGGTCTGCGAGAGAAGCAGAATCCCGGCAACCCCGGCACACAGTCCCCCGAAGACGAATGCCCCGGCCATGACCCGATCGACCGGCACCCCGGCCAGTCGGGCCGGCTCCTTGCTCGAGCCGACGGCGTAGACGAAGTGTCCGAAGCGGGTCACGTGCAGCAGCACCCAGGTCACCACCACCACCAACGCGAAAACGAGTGCCGGATTGGGCACACCCAGGGTTCGGCCCAACCCGAACTCGCTCAGCGCCAACGGAAGTCCCGCGATCGCCCGCCCACCGGTCTGACTGAGCACGATGCCGGTGATCAGAGTTCCACTGCCGAGGGTGGCGACGAATGGGGTGATCCCGATCCGGGTGACCAGGAACCCGTTGAACAGCCCACAGCACAAGCCCACAAGCACGGCAGTCAGCAATCCATAAGCAATGGATCCGGTGCTGACGATCACCGCCGCTGCGCTGACCGAGGCGCCTACCCCGATTGCGCCGAACGACAGGTCGAATGCCCCCGCGACGATGATCACCAGCATCCCGCACGACAGCACGCCGATGATGGAACTCTGCTGCAGGACACCCAACAGGTTGTCCGGACTGCGGAACAACGGGGAACTGATCAGCAACACGGTGAGGATGACGAAGAACACCACCTGGATCCCGTACCGAGCGCTGAAGTCAGCGATCTTCCTGACCCGCTCACGATGGTTGTTCGGCGGCATCATTGCCGGATCAGGCTTCGCCGCGCGCGTTTCGGTGACGGAGGACATCGGACGGACCGCTACCGCACGCCGGCGTCGTCGAGCAGCCCCAGGTAGGCGCTGCTCTGTTCTTCGGTGGCAGGATCGAGCTTCATCAAGGCGCCCAGCACGTTCGCGCCCAGTTTGAAGCAGATCCACGCGCACAGCTCGACGATCTCGTCATTGCTGAACTCACCGCGCAGCACCTCGAACATGGAGTCGTCGATCTTTCCCAGGTTGTTGACCACCTGTTCGGCGAACGCACCGGCAAGGCTGGCCCGCGGATCGAGGTGTTCGGTGGAGTGCGCTCCGCCCACAGTGGCGCAGTACTGGCAGCCGATGCCTTGCGCCAACCCGCTGCGGACCTCTTCCTTGAGCGCCGTAGACAACGTTGACGAGCTGTCGGTCAGCATCACCTTGTCCAACGCTGCCCAGGCGTCGGCAATCTCGGGACGATTGCCGAGCACCGCATAGAACGAGTCGGTGTTGCGGTCGGTGGGTTCGATTCGAGGCATGGTTGTATTCCTTTCCGCTGCAAGCGGGTTCGTGTTCGGTGTTCGGATGGAGTGGTGCGGTTAGCTGGGGTGGCCGCTGATCATCAGATCGGCGAGGTCCTCGGGGTTGATGAACGACGGCGGCGGTGGTGGGCCCCATTCGAAAAGGCCCTTGGCGCCTTCGAGGGTCTCCGGAGTCCACAGCGCGTCTTCGGGGATGTGGTCCATATCGCTGTGGTACTCCGCGAAGTTGCCTGCCGGATCTTGGAAGTACCAGAAGAAGTTCGACCCGGCGTAGTGGCGGCCCAGTCCCCAGACGTGGCGCTCCGGATGCTCGGCGAGCATGGCCATGGCGCCGCGGCCGATGGCATCAACGTCGTCAACCTGCCAGCTGCTGTGGTGGATGAAGGGCACCGGCGCGCGTTGGACGAGCACGTTGTGGTGGTCGGTCGAACACCGCAGGAACACTCCGACGTCACGTACCACGTCGCTGAGCTTGAAACCCAAGCCGTCGGCGAAGAATGCGTAGGACCGCTCGAAATCGGGGCTGCCCAACACGATGTGGCCGAGCCGGCGCGGCCGTACCTGTCCGTCGGCGATCACTCCCTCGGCGCGGGCGTTGATTCTGTCGAGTCGCCCGGGGCCGTTCACCGGGGGTGCGCCATACCGTGGTTGATCCAGTCGAGGAGCGACGACGAGTTCGATCGGGGTGGCGGTACCCGGCTCGACCGCGGTCAACCGGTTGGCGGCCAATGCCGACTCGACACCGATCTGGCGCAGACCGGCGCAGGCACGGGAGAGGTCATCGGCGTCATCGACAGCGAAGACCGCACTGACCAGTCGTCGGGTCGGCGCGGGCGTCAAGGTCAGTTGATGACCCCCGTCGACGGTCGCAAACCGGCCGTCGCCGAGATCGGACAACCCGAAGTCACGATAAAAGTCCACTGCCGCAGACATATCGGGAACTCCGAGGGTGATCGAATCCAACCGGTGCAGGGCCATGTCAGGCTCCGTGTCCCGCCGGTACGGCATCCGCAGCGCCGACGAACGTCTGCTCCAGCTCTCCGATCCCACTTATGTAGCTGCGCAGCACGTCACCCGGACCGAGGAATCGTGGTGGGGTACGCCCGGCACCGACCCCCGCGGGTGTGCCGGTGAACACGACATCACCGGGGTAGAGCTCAACAGTCTGAGAGAGGTTGGCCAACAGCACCGGAACCGGGAAGATCAGCTGGCTGGTTCTGCCCTCTTGGACCACTTCACCGTTGATGGTGGCGCCGATCTCGAGATCTTCGGGGTCAGCGAGTTCGTCGACGGTCACCAGTGCCGGCCCCATCGGCGAAAATCCGCGATGTGACTTCGCCAGACTGAACTGTGGCGCTGGGCCCGAATGTTGCCGTTGCCGTTCGGACAGGTCCTGGCCGACGGTGACACCGGCGACGTGGCGCCATGCTCTTTCGGCTGGAATGTCCCGGCCGCCGCGGCCGATGACCACGACCAACTCGACCTCCCAGTCGACCGACCCCTCTGGTAACGGCACTGTGGTGACCGGGCCCGTGATCGACGACGCGAACTTGGTGAAGATGACCGGCTGCTCGGGTCGACTGAACCCGGATTCGACAGCGTGCTCGCTGTAATTCAAGCCGACCGCGAAGACCTGCCGCGGCGCCGGCGCCGGTGACCCGAGCTCGGTGGGCTCTGTGGCTACTGCCGGGTGCGTCGTCAGCTCTGCACTGTGGGTCTGGCACCACGATTCGAACGCGTCCCACGACTCGTAGATCGCCTGTGGATCCGGGGCGAACCGGCCGTCTGACGCCTTGGACACATCGATCGCGCCGCCCGGTGTCGAAATGTGAAGACGACCGTTCATGTTGATCAAACGCACGAAATGCTCCATCGCTTGGTGTGGTCTGGTGTGTGGGCCTACCCGACTGTGGTGCGGGCCACAATCCGATGGTTACATCAGAATCCATCACCTTACGAATGTCAAGGCTGTTTTCGAAAACGGGTGCGTCTTTCAGAAGGTGCTAGCCTGTTCGAATCCGTCGCACGACGCCAGACCACCACACGGGGAGCACGATGAATCCGACGAAGGCCCCTGACGCCCAGCCTCCGGTGCGGTCGAACAAAACAGGTGTATTCGACGACCTTCGCAGCGATATCCTGGCCGGACGGCTGGAGCCGGGCAGCAAGTTGCCGTTCGCGGCGCTGGTGACCCGATTCGGCTGCAGCGTCGGTGCCATTCGCGAAGCCCTGCAACGCCTTGCCGAACAGGGCCTGGTGATCTCCGAATGGCAGCAAGGCTTCCGGGTCACCGACATCTCACCCGAGGATCTCACCGATCTGACCGACGCCCGCTGCGAGATCGAAGTGCTCGCATTGCGTTTCGCCATCAAGCACGCGAGCGTGGAGTGGGAGGCGCAAGCAGTGTCGGCGCATCACATCCTCGACCGCACACCGATGTACGACGAGGCCGACCCCGACCGGCTCTCCGACCAGTGGGTCGAGGTGCACGCGGCGTTTCATGACGCGCTGCTGCAGGGTTGTCCGAATCGCCGGATTCGTACGGTGGCGTTGTCCCTGCGGGAGTCAGCCGAACTGTACCGGCGCTGGTCGGCACCCCTTCATGACCGCGAGCGTGACATCGCCGCCGAACATCGCGCCATCATCGATGCCGTGGTCGCGCGCGACACCGATCTGGCCTCTGGACTGCTGTGCACCCACATCCGGCGCACCACCGACAAACTATTGGAAAGCCGTCCGCCCAGGTGATTTCGGCGCGCTGATCGCCGCTGAGCGGTTACGAGCGCGCCGAAATCCCTCAGAGCAGGTCGACGAAGAGTTTGTGGACGCGGCGGTCGCCGGTCATCTCCGGGTGAAAGGCCGTCGCGAGCACCTTGCCCTGCCGGACCGCCACAATGTGGTCGTCGGCGCGGGCCAGCACTTCCACCGACTCCCCCACCCGTTCCACCCAGGGAGCCCGGATGAACACCGCGTGCACGGGAGTCTCGACGCCCATGAAGTCGAGGTCACCTTCGAAGGAATCCACTTGACGGCCGAAAGCGTTGCGACGCACCGTCATATCGATACCTCCCAGCGGGAGGGCTTCGCGACCAGCCGTGCCGGCGTCCAGTATCTCCGAGGCCAGCAGGATCATGCCGGCACACGAACCGTAGGCCGGCATGCCGTCGGCCAGGCGCGCCCGCAGCGGTTCGAGCAACTCGAACGCCTGCAGTAGATGGGTCATCGCGGTGGACTCCCCGCCGGGGATCACCAGCCCGTCCACGCTGTCGAGTTCGCTGAGGCGACGCACCGTCACCGCTTCGGCGCCGGCCTCCCGCAGGGCCGCCAGGTGTTCCCGGGTGTCGCCCTGCAGAGCAAGCACGCCGACGCGTGGTCCGCTCACTTCTCGCTCGGGCGGTAGCCACGCTGGTAGCGGGTGAGCCCCTCCTGCATCACCGCGGCCACCATCTCGCCGTACTGGTTGTAGATCCGACCCTGGGTCAGGGCCCGGCCCGCACACGCCGACGGCGACGACTGGTCGTAGAGCAGCCATTCGTCGGCGCGGAAGGGCCGCATGAACCACAGCGCGTGATCCAGCGACGCGATCATCAGGTGGTCGCGCTCGACGGGGTGATTCACCTGTGCCGAACCCAGCAACGTCAGGTCACTCATATAAGCCAGAGCGCACAGGTGCAGCACCGGATCATCGGGCAGCGGATCGCGGTGGCGGAACCACACCCGCTGTTGCGAAGCCTTGCCCGGCGTCTTCTCGAGTTGGTCGCGCGGCACCATCCGCAGATCCCATTCTTCGAACTGGCGGAAGCCCTCGTCGTTGAACAGTCTCAGCGCCCGGACCTCCTCCAGCTCCTCGGGACCCGGGCCCACTGGCATCTCATCCTGATGGTGGATGCCTTCCTGGTCGGTCTGGAAGGACGCCGACATCGAGAAGATCGTCTCGCCGTGCTGGATGGCGTTGACCCGGCGAGTACAGAACGAGCCGCCGTCACGCAGGCGCTCGACGAGAAAAACGGTGGGCGCCTTGGGATCTCCCGGCCGCAGGAAGTAGCCGTGCAGCGAGTGCACGATGAAGTGCTCATCGACGGTTCGCACCGCCGACACCAACGACTGGCCGGCCACCAACCCGCCGAAGGTGCGGTTGTTCAGCCCGGGCGCCACGTCCAGGACGCGGCCCCGAAAGATGTTGACCTCTAACTGCTCGAGATCGAGGATCTGCTCAATTGACATCCGGGCCGGTTACCAGCCGCGGGTGGCGAGGCGGTGCGGCTCGGCGATCTCTTCGACATTGATGCCGACCATCGCTTCACCCAGCCCGCGCGAGACCTTGGCCAACACATCGGGATCGTCGAAGAACGTGGTGGCCTTGACGATCGCCGCCGCACGCTGCGCCGGGTCACCGGACTTGAAGATGCCCGAGCCGACGAACACACCCTCGGCCCCCAGCTGCATCATCATCGCCGCATCAGCCGGAGTCGCGATGCCGCCCGCGGTGAACAGTGTCACCGGCAGCTTGCCCGCCCGCGCCACCTCAGCCACCAGCTCATACGGCGCCTGCAACTCCTTGGCCGCCACGAACAACTCGTCTTCGGACAGCGACGTCAACCGGCGGATCTCGCCGCCGATCTTGCGCATATGGGTGGTGGCGTTGGAGACATCACCGGTGCCGGCCTCTCCCTTGGAACGGATCATCGCCGCTCCCTCGGTGATCCGCCGCAACGCCTCACCGAGGTTGGTCGCACCACACACGAACGGCACCGTGAAACGCCACTTGTCGATGTGGTGCTCGTAATCGGCCGGGGTCAACACCTCGGACTCGTCGATGTAGTCCACACCCATGCTCTGCAGGATCTGCGCCTCGACGAAATGCCCGATCCGCACCTTGGCCATCACCGGGATGGTCACGGCGTCGACGATGCCCTCGATCATGTCGGGATCGCTCATCCGCGACACCCCACCCTGGGCGCGGATGTCAGCGGGAACCCGCTCCAGGGCCATCACTGCGACCGCGCCGGCACCTTCCGCGATGCGGGCCTGCTCCGGGGTGACCACGTCCATGATCACGCCACCCTTGAGCATCTCGGCCATACCACGCTTGACCCGGGCGGTACCTGTCTGGCCGCCGGCCCCTCCGTTGGAACGAGCGGTCCCCTCTGATGCGCCGGCGTCCACTGCAGTCACTCCTTAAAGTCTGGAAAACCCCAGTCTAAGGTGCACAACGCCCTGCTTCGTCCGCGGCGTCGGTGACCGCTCAACGGATGGCCAGTAGCGGTGAAGTGGCCTGTGGACGACCCCCGGACTCCAGCCCGTCCGCAACCTCGTTTGCCGTGGTCAGAAGCTCTCGGAGCTGCAGCGGATACACCGTCTGGCCAGCAGCGACGAGCCCGGCGATGTCATCCGCATCACACCAGCGGTGACCGCGGATGTAATTCTTCTCCAGGTCGGTGCGACCGGTCGCCGCCGGCTCGAAATTGTCGGTGCGATGAACGAAGAAGAATTCCTGGCTGCGCATCACCGTGCCGTTGAAGTCGATTACGGCGTCTCGGCGCCACACCGGGCCGATCATGTCAGCGGGATCGACGCGCAGTCCGGTCTCCTCGGCCAGCTCGCGTACCGCGGTATCGGGCAGCCGCTCGCCGTCGAGGGCCTCCCCACCGACGGTGAACCACCACAGCTTCGCGGTGCCGTCGGTGATGGCCGGATCCGAACCGCAGAACAGCAACACCCGGCCGTCCCGGTCGAGCAGCACCACCCGCGCCGAGGTTCGCGGCGCGACGGCGATGGTGCGCGCCGAGATGGTGCTGTCCGGACCGGTCGTGAATTCCCGCTCGGTGATCTCGAAATATGTCGGCAGCGGCGCATGGCCGCCGAGGCGCAGCCACCGCACCGCGGTGCGCTCGCGCAGCGCCAGGGTGTCCCGCACGGCATCGTTGTGGAACCGCCGGGCCAGCAACACCCGGGCTTCGGCGTCCGCGAGTTCGGCCACCAGTACGGCGGGCAGCTTGGCCAGGTCCACCCGGGCAAGCGCCGCCGACAATTCGTTCTCCGCGGTCTCGCGCTCCGAACGGTCGGCGTGTTCGGCGGCGTCTGCCAATGCGCCGAGCCGTCGGCCCTCGCCGACGGTGCCGCCCGCGGCGGCGGCCACTGCGCGGGCCACCACCGCCCGCCGGCCGAGTGCCGCGTCGAGCGCCTGCCAGGACAGGTCGTAACGCACGTGCAACCGGTCCAGCCGGTTGGCGGTCTGGTAGGACCAGGCGCCGACGAGTGCCACCACGATGAGCAACAGCGCGGCGACGACGATGAGCCACACCATTTAGCCGGCCACCTGCACCTTGATCCCGGCACCGGCGACGGTCTCGTAGACCCGCATGATCTGTTCAGCGACCACAGACCAGTCGTAGCGCTGCACTGCATCGGCGGCAGCCTCGACGTAGCGGCGCGCAGTCGCATCGTCGGAGAGCACCTCGATCAGCGCGGCTGCCATGGCGGGCGGGTCATCCACGGGGACGAGCTTTCCCGCGACGCCGTCGAGGAGCACGCGCCGGAAGGCATCCAGATCGCTGGCCACCACCGGGGTCCGGGCGGCCATCGCCTCTACCAGCACGATGCCGAAACTCTCACCGCCGGTGTGCGGGGCGCAGTACACGTCGGCGCTGCGCAGGGCCGACGCTTTCTCCGCGTCGTCCACCTGCCCCAGAAAATGCAGGTGCGCCGCGAGTTCGCCTGCCTGGTCGCGCAATTCGTCCTCGTCACCACGGCCGACGATGAGGATCTCGATATCGGGGAACCGTGCCACCAGCGCCGGCAGGGCCGCCAGTAGCACTGCCATGCCCTTGCGGGGTTCGTCATAGCGGCCCAGGAAGAGCACCGACTTGCCCGGCCTCGGGTAACCGGCGAGGGGGGACGCCGATTCGAAAGACGCCACGTCCAACCCGTTGGGTATCTCCACCGCGTCCGAGCCCAACGCCTCCATCTGCCAGCGGCGCGCCAGGTCGGACACGGCGATACGCCCCACGATCTTCTCGTGGTACGGACGCAGGATGCCCTGGAACACGCTCAGCGTCAACGACTTTGTGGTCGAGGTGTGAAACGTGGCCACGATCGGGCCTTCGGCGGCCTGCAGCGCCAACATGGACAGACTGGGGGCATTCGGCTCGTGCAGGTGCAAAACGTCGAAGTCGCCGTGAGCCAGCCATTTCTTGACTTTGCGGTGGGTCGCCGGCCCGAACCTCAGGCGGGCCACCGAACCGTTGTACGGGATGGGTACGGCTTTGCCGCCGGAGACGACATAGTCGGGCAGGTCTGCGTGCGCTTCCGGGGAAGCCGGGGCCAGCACACTGACCACGTGGCCGCGATCGTGCATCACCTTGGCGAGCTGCAGGACATGCGACTGCACGCCGCCGGGCACATCGAAGGAGTACGGGCACACCATCCCGATGCGCATCACGACTCCAATCGGGCTCGCCGCGCCGAAGACAGATCCGCCACCCACTGGGGCTGCATCATGTGCCAGTCCTGCGGGTAGGCGGCGATATTGGCGGCGAAGACATTGGCCAGCGCCTGCGTGACGACGCCGACGTCGCCGGAGCTGGTGTCGATGGCATCGAAGATCTCGACGACACAGTCGTCGCCGTCGTAGTGCACGTGTGCCGGGTGCAGCGGGGCGCCGGTTTCGATCGCCAGCTTGGCGGGGCCGGCCGGCATCCGGGTCAGTTCACCGAAGAACTTCACCTCGACCCCGTGTCGGGTGAGGTCGCGTTCGGCCATCAGGCACACGAAGATGTTCTGGCGCAGCCGTTCGGTGAGCAACTCGAAGGGTGGCCGCTCACCGCCGGACAGCGGAAACACCTCGAAGCCCAGGCTTTCCCGGAAGGCGACAAAACGATTGAACAACGACTCGGGTTTGAGCCGTTCCGCGACGGTGGCGAAGGTGCCGTACTTCTGCGCCAGCCACACCCCGGCCATATCCCAGTTTCCGGTGTGCGGCAGCGCCATCACGGCTCCGGTGCCGGCAGCATGCGCGGCGTGAAAATGCTCCGCGCCGACGAACCGTTGGTCGAGCCGCTCCGCCAGTGCGGGCAGGTCCATCGACGGCAGCCGGAACGCCTCTCGCCAATACCGGGCGTAGGAGGCCAGCGATGCGCGCATCAGCGACGCGGGCACCTCCTCGGGGCTCACCCCGATCACCCGTGCCAGGTTCTTGCGCAGCTGTTCGGGCCCGCCGTTGCGCGCGGCGACCCGTGCTCCGGCTTCGAAGGTGTTGCGGGCCACGACCTCCGGCATCGCGCGTACCACGCGCCACCCTGCGGCGTAGCCCCAGTCGGTGAGTTGCTCGCTCCACGGGACGGACACGCTCATCAGGGTCCGCTCGCTTCTGGCTTCTCGGGGCCGGGGCGGTGCTCACCGGATCCATCGCGCCGGCCGAGCACCGGACCCGGTGGATACGCTGCACCACGGTCACCAGGCTGGTGACGGCCAACAGCCACATCCCCACGTGCAGCAGCACGGGCAGGCCGAACAAGCCGGACAGACCGGCGCCGGTCAGCACGATGATCAGCCGCTCGGGACGTTCGATCAGGCCGCCGCCGCCGTCGAGGCCGCTGGCCTCGGCACGGGCCTTGACGTACGAGATGACCTGCGAGGTCACCAGGCAGATCATCGTGGCCACCACCAACGACGTGCTGTGCATCCCGAACGCGACCCACCACAGCAGGCCGCAGAACACGGCACCGTCGGCGATGCGATCACAGGTGGCGTCCAGTGCCGAGCCGAAGCGGGTGCTGTAACCCCGCTCCCGGGCCATCGCGCCATCGAGCATGTCGGCGAGGACGAAGACGGCCACGGAGAACGCACCCCACCACAGCTGCCCCATCGGGAACAGAATCAGCGCCGCGGTCACCGAGCCCGCGGTGCCGATGATGGTGATGCTGTCGGGGGTGAAGCCGGCCCGCAGCGCCACTTTGGCCACCGGCCGGGACAGCTTTGTGTACGCGGCCCGGGTCAGCAGGTAGAAATCACTCATTCTGGCTCGCCCACTCGGTGGCCAGCAGACGCCTGGTGTCGCGCAGCAACTGCGGGATCACCTTGGTGTCGCCGATGATGGTGATGAAGTTGGCGTCGCCGCCCCAGCGGGGCACCACGTGCATGTGCAGGTGTTCGGCCAGCGAACCGCCGGCCGACGAGCCCAGGTTGAGGCCGACGTTGAATCCGTGCGGCTTGGACACCGCCTTGATCACCCGGATGGCCTTCTGCGTGAACGACATCAACTCGGCGCTTTCGGCCTCGCTGAGCTCTTCGAGTTCAGAGACCCGTCGGTAGGGCACCACCATGAGGTGCCCGGGGTTGTACGGGTAGAGGTTGAGCACCGCGTACACCAGTTCGCCCCGGGCGACGATCAGACCGTCCTCGTCGGCCATCTGGGGGATGTCGGTGAACGGCTCGGTGGATTTCGCCGACGCACCCGGCCCTTCGGCGGCAGTGCCGTGTTTCATCGGCGCCTCGGCGATGTAGCTCATCCGGTGCGGTGTCCACAGCCGCTGCAGATGGTCGGGTTCACCGGTGCCGACGTCGACCAGGGTGGCGGGCTCAGGTCCCCGCTCGTCGCTCACGTCTGGCTGCCCGCTCCGCCGGGTGCGGCAACGGATTCGGCCGTGGGCGCATCATTGCGGCGCTCCCCGATCCACCGCACGATGGTGGCAACCGCCTCGTCCTTGGGCACCCCGTTGACCTGGGTGCGGTCCCCGAAGCGGAAACTGACCGCACCGGCCTCCACGTCGCGGTCACCGGCGAGCAACATGAACGGGATCCTCTGATTCGTCTGGTTGACGATCTTCTTGGCCATCCGGTCATCGCTGGAGTCCACCTCGACCCGGACGCCGTGCGATTTCAGTTCGGCGGCAACGTCTTTCAGATACGGCACATGAGCATCGGCGACGGGGATGCCCACCACCTGCACCGGCGCCAGCCACGCCGGGAACGCGCCCGCGTAGTGCTCGGTGAGCACACCGAAGAACCGCTCAATGGACCCGAACAGCGCGCGGTGGATCAGCACCGGACGCTGGCGGGTGCCGTCGGCGGCGGTGTACTCCAGCTCGAACCGGTCGGGCATGTTGAAGTCCAACTGAATGGTCGACATCTGCCAGTTGCGGCCCAGCGCGTCTTTGACCTGCACCGAGATCTTGGGGCCGTAGAAGGCGGCACCACCGGGATCGGGCACCAGGTCCAGGCCCGACGCCTCAGCGACCTCACGCAGCGTCTCGGTCGCCTCGTCCCACACGTCGTCGGAGCCGACGTACTTCTCCGGGTCCTTGGTGGAAAGTTCGAGGTAGTAGTCGTCGAGTCCGTAGTCCGACAGCAGGTCGAGCACGAACTGCAGCAACGAGGTGAGTTCCTCGCGCATCTGCTCGCGGGTGGTGTAGATGTGCGCGTCATCCTGCGTCATGCCACGCACCCGGGTCAGACCGTGGATCACACCGGACTTCTCGTAGCGGTACACCGAGCCGAATTCGAAGAGCCGCAACGGAAGTTCGCGGTAGGACCGTCCCCGTGACCGATAGATCAGGTGATGCATGGGGCAGTTCATCGGCTTGAGGTAGTAGTCCTGGCCGGGCTTGCGCACCGTGCCGTCGGGGTTGTACTCCGCATCGATCTGCATCGGCGGGAACATGCCGTCCGCGTACCACTCCAGGTGACCGGAGGTGATGTACAGGTTCTCTTTGGTGATGTGCGGGGTGTTGACGAACTGGTAGCCGGCCTCAGAGTGCTTGTGCCGGGAGTAGTCCTCCAACTCCTTGCGGATGATCCCGCCCTTGGGATGGAAGACGGGCAGGCCCGACCCCAGTTCGTCGGGGAAGCTGAACAGGTCCAACTCGACACCGAGCTTGCGGTGGTCGCGGCGCTGGGCCTCTTCGATCAGCTCCAGGTGACGGTCCAGCGCTTCCTGCGACTCCCAGGCCGTGCCGTAGATGCGCTGCAGACTGGCGTTGCGCTGGTCACCGCGCCAGTACGCCGCGGAGCTGCGGGTCAGTTTGAACGCCGGGATGAACCGGGTTGTCGGCAGGTGCGGACCGCGGCACAGGTCACCCCAAACCCGTTCGCGGGTACGGGGATTGAGGTTGTCGTACGCGGTCAGCTCGTCGCCGCCGACCTCCATCACATCCGGATCGCCGGACTTGTCGTCGACGAGTTCGAGCTTGTACGGCTCCCCTGCCAGCTCCGCGCGGGCCTGATCTTTGGATTCGTAGACCCGCCGCGCGAACAGCTGTCCGTCCTTGACGATCTTCTGCATGCGCTTCTCCAGCGCCGCCAGGTCATCCGGGGTGAACGGCTCAGCGACGTCGAAGTCGTAATAGAAGCCGTCGGTGATCGGGGGGCCGATGCCCAGCTTGGCGTCGGGAAACAGGTCTTGCACGGCCTGGGCCAGCACGTGGGCCGTCGAGTGCCGCAGCACGCTGCGGCCGGCGTCGGTATTGGCGGCCACCGGGGTGACGTCGGCGTCGACCTCGGGGACCCACGACAGATCACGCAGCTTGCCGTCGCTGTCGGCCACCACGACGATCGCGTCCGGCTCTCCCCTGCTCGGCAGCCCGGCTTCACGCACCGCCGCCCCTGCGGTCGTCCCGGCCGGAACCCGGAGCAGGGCGGCGGGGGCTGGTTGTGCGGGGGCGCTCATCGGTTGTTCTCCACTCGGTATCGCGGGTGACGGCTCAATGTGTTGTCTGGAGGGACCGCGACCATGCTATCGGGGTGGCCCCACGGTTTTCTCTTGGCCAACAGCTCAGGACCCCAACCCGACCGGGCTTTTCAACCACGGCCAGTCCAGGCCGACCAGGCCCGCCGCCCACCCGAGCGCACCCAGCACCCACAGGCTGAGCACCACGAACGCGACGGTGAGCACCACGCCGAGGGCCTGCACCCATCGGCCCTGTCTGCCGAACCACTCCATCACCTCGTCGTAGCGTCGGCGAACCCAGGCCAGCGCGCGCTGGGCGAACTCGAATTCGGTGGCCAGGATCCCCAGGCCCAGGAACACGATCGCCCAGCCCGGCCCCGGGTAGGGAATGGCAATGATGCCGACACCGAGTACCAGGGTGCCGATCACGCCCACGAAGATGCGATAGGCCAGATCCAGGGCCGGCCGGTGCCGGAACCCGTCCCGCCAATGCGCCCACTTGCGCGGAAACTCCTTCAGTTTTTCTTTCACGTCTTCGCTTTCTACGGCTGCCCCGGCTTGAGCCGCACGAACAGCGCCTGTCCCTCGGTCAGCACGTCGTCACCATCGCGCAGCGTGACCTCGACGTAGATCTTGCGGCCTTCGTCCTTGGTGAGTCTGGCGTCGACCTGCAGGGTCTTCTCGATCGGCACCACCTTGCGGTAGTCGATGTGCAGGTAGGCGGTGCGCTGGTAGAGCCCGCCGGTCAACGCCGCTGCCGTGTAGCCCAGCATCGAGTCGAAGGCCAGGCCCAGCGCTCCACCGTGAACAGCCCCGTTGCGGCCGAGATGGAAGCGGGCGAACCGTACCCAGCCGTGCACCTGGCCGTCCTCCCCCTTGGCCAGCTCCATCGGCACCGACAAGATGTTGCCGCGGTTGGGCAGGTCCAGGCGACGCCCCGACGGCGACGACCATTCGTCTGCGCTGTACGGCGCCAGCAGTGCAGACACCTTCTCCAGCAGCTGCGCTGCCTCGGTGATCACCTCGTCGGGCGCATCGGCGGCGCGGGCGTGGTCCTGCAGGTCCCGCACCGCCGCCACGAAGCGGCCGTAATCGGGCCCGCCCTTGGTGGTCGGCTTCGGCGGGTTGAATCCGCCACCTGCATGCATGTTGGGCACCCCCACACCGTATCGGGGCCGCCATGTGAGCAATCATCGGCGAGAAGGTCTGTCGACGGGGTGAGAGGGTGGCGGGGTGAAGCTGAGCGACCTGGTCGACCTGCCCTTGACCTATACCGAGGTAGGCGCGACGGCCGAATCTGCGGGTGGGCTGCCCGCCGGATACCGGCACGTGCGCGTGGCGGCGCGGATCGGTACCGGCCGGAGCCGGTTCGAGCAGGCGGCCGAAGCGGTGATGCGGTACGGCATGCTGCGCGGGGCCGGCGTACGGGTGAGCGCCAGCACGGAGGTCGCCGAGCCGGGAGCACTGGTACTGGGCCGGCTGGGTCCTTTCGCCGCCCCGTGCCGGGTCGTCTATGTGGTGGACGAGCCCAACCGGCGCGGCTTCGCGTACGGCACGCTGCCGGGGCACCCGGTAGCCGGCGAGGAGCGTTTCGCGGTGCGCTACGACGCGGCCAGCGATTCGGTGTATTCCGAGGTCGCAGCGTTCTCCAGGCCGAACACCTGGTGGGCCAGGGCCGGCACACCGGCACTGTCGGTCGTACAGAAGCTGGTCACCGCGCGGTATCTCGCCGCGGTCTGAGGAACCCGGCCCAGCCCCCGGGTCCGGGTGGCGTCGCCGGTGATCAGCCCTTGACGAGGGTGAACTGGCAGACGTCGGTATTGCCGTTGCGGAACAGGTCCGCGCAGCCGGTCAGATACCGCATGTACCGGTCGTAGACCTCTTGGGACTGAATCGAGATCGCCTCATCGCGGTGGGCCTGCAGTTCCTGGGCCCAGACGTCGAGGGTCTTGGCGTAGTGCGGACGCAGCGAATGCACCCGCTCACAGGTGAACCCCGCCTTGGCCGAGAAGTTCTCGACATCGACCACGGACGGCAACCGGCCGCCCGGGAAGATTTCGTCCATGATGAATTTGATGAATTTCAACAAAGACATCGTGATCTTGATGTTCTTCATCTCTTCTTCGGAGCAGACACAGATGGTGTGCAGCATCATCACGCCGTCGTCGGGTAGCGCGTTGTAGGCGAAGTTGAAGAAGTCGTCGTAGCGGTCCCGGCCGAAATGCTCGAAGGCGCCGATGGAGACGATCCGGTCGACGGGCTCGTCGAACTGTTCCCATCCCTGCAGCAGGACTCGTTTGGAGCGGGGGCTGTCCACTTCGGCGAACCGGCGTTCCACGGTGGCGGCCTGGTTGCGGCTCAGGGTCAGGCCGATGACGTTGACGTCGTACTTCTCCACGGCACGCAGCATCGTGGCGCCCCAGCCGCAGCCCACGTCGAGCAGCGTCATTCCCGGCCGCAGGTTCAGCTTCGACAGTGACAGATCGATCTTGGCCAGCTGGGCTTCCTGCAATGTCATGTCGTCGCGGGCGAAGTAGGCGCAACTGTAGGTGCGCGTGGGATCCAGAAAGAGCTCGAAAAACTCGTCGGACAGGTCGTAATGGGCCTGCACGTCGTCGAAGTGCGGTTCGAGTTCTTGCTGTTCGGGAGTCATTTCGGTCAAGATATCCTGCTCGTTCGGGCCATAGTGGCGCACGGTGCACCAGACGTCATCATCGACATCGGCACGGGACTACCCATCGTTACCTAAATAAATCTGCACTGGCGTCAGACTTTTGCCTAGGTGCAGTCTTCGTTTGGACCCGCAGCGGCCGGGTATGGCCGTGGCCATGACTTCCCTGTGGTTGGACGGGCACACCCCAGTCGAACGCCCCGAACTGCCCGGACCCGACACCGCCGTCGACGTCGCGGTGATCGGCGCGGGCATCACCGGGCTGGTGACGGCCATTCTGCTGGCCCGAGCGGGTAAACGCGTACTCGTGGTGGAAGCTCGCAATCCCGGTGCAGTGACCACCGGCAACACCACCGGCAAGGTCAGTTTGCTGCAGGGCACCCGGCTGTCGTCGATCGAGTCGCGCCAGGGCACCGAATCGGTACACCAGTACCTCGAGGGCAACCGCGAGGGCCAGGCCTGGGTGGCGCACTACTGCGCCGAACACGAGATACCCGTTCAGCGCGAGGACGCCGTCACCTACGCCCAGACGGCCGCAGGTGAACGCAGTGCGCGTTCGGAGTTCGACGTGTGCCGGACCGTCGGGTTGGACGTCATCTGGGATGAGGCGCTGAACCCGCCCTTCCCCGCCCGTGCCGGTGTCCGGCTGGGCGACCAGATGCAGTTCGATCCGATGCCGTTTCTGGATGCGCTGATCGCCGAGCTGGAGCAACGGGGCGGCCGGCTTCTCACCGGCCGCCGGGTCAGGACGGTACAGACCTCGGATGGCCAGGTACACCTGCACCTGGCGCGGCGTGCCGAGAGCGACGAACCCGTGGTGTCCGCAGCGCAGTGCGTGTTGGCAACGGGTGCACCGATACTCGACCGCGGCGGATACTTCGCCCGACTCAAACCGCAGCGTTCCTATTGCACTGCCTTCACCGTGCCGACACCGCCGCCACGGGAGATGTTTCTGTCGACGGACTCACCGTCGCGGTCGCTGCGTTATGCCCCGACGGCCGACGGTGAACGACTGATCGTCGGCGGTAACGGGCACGTTGTCGGGCGTGGTTCCGAACGCCACGCCGTCGAGGATCTGGTGGCCTGGACGCAACGGTATTTTCCCGGGGCACAGTTGACCCACGAATGGTCCGCCCAGGACTACGAGCCCATCCACGAGTTGCCTTTTGTCGGGCCACTGCTGCCGCGCAACGAATCACTGTTCATCGCAACAGGTTTCGCGAAGTGGGGCATGACAAACGGGGTTGCTGCCGCCCTGCTGCTGGCCAAGCATCTGCTCGGCGGCGAGCAAGCGCCGTGGGCTCCGGCGTTCTCCAGCTGGACGCCCAGAGAACGGTCGGGCTGGGCCGAGGCGATCAAGACCAACGCTGAAGTTGCGGTGCATTTGGCCGCCGGTTGGGTGACCCCCACGCTGCGGCCCTCGGGCGCGCTATCCGAAGGGCAGGGCGTGGTGTCGGGGCTGCCGTGGAACATGACCGGACGCACTATCGTCGACGGTGTCGAGCACTGCGTGTCCCCGGTATGCACCCATCTCGGCGGCATCGTCGAATGGAATGACGAAGAGAAAACCTGGGATTGTCCGCTGCACGGTTCACGCTTCACCGCAGACGGCAGCGTCCTCGAAGGGCCTGCCACCAGGGACCTGTCCCACCGCTGATCAGTGTCGGTACACGCCGACAAGCTCAGGCGACGACGGGTTCCATCAAGATCAATGCGCCCAAGACCGCGCCCTCGATGCCACGGAACGCCGAACAAGTCACCTGTACCACGATCGTGTGCCCTCGCCGATCCATGGCCGTCACCGAGGTGGTACCCACCGCGTCGAGGTCCACAAAGGCATTTCGGATCAACGGTTCGACATCGACCAGCGGTACTCCGATGTCCAAGTCTGCCAACAGCTTCCCGACCGTCTCATCAGTCCGCAAGCCCCACAGTTCCTCGCACCCACGGTTCCAGGCAATGACTCGCATGTCTCGATCCACCACCACCAGGCCGACTCGGATGGAGTTGACGAGCGAACCCATGAAGAAGCGGGCTTCGTCGAGTTCGGTGGTGCGCTCACGCAGCGTGTCGTTGATCGTCTGGAGTTCGTCGTTGGTGGACTGCAACTCCTCGTTCATGGTTTCGAGTTCTTCGTTGGTCGACTGGAGTTCCTCGTTGGTGGTCTCCAACTCCTCGACCGTGGACTGCAATTCCTCGTTGGTGGTCTCGAGTTCTTCGTTGGTGGATTGCAGTTCTTCGTAAGCGGTTTCGAGTTGGTGGTTGCTTTCCACCACCTTGTCGAGCAGGGTCCGCGTCGACGACACGTCGGTAAACACCACCGAAACACCCAACACCCGGTTGTCCGGACTGACCAGCGGGTTGACGTTGATGTCGTACCACGCAGCGTCGGTTCCCGACCGGTGCCATCTGACGTCCGGAATGCGGGCCGGCCGGCGCTCCAGTTTGGCCTGTTCGATGTGGGAGCGCAGTTCAACTGGACGGTATGAGATCTCCAGATCGCGTAACAGCCTGCCGATATCGCGTGGGGAAAGCCCGAAAGTCGTCTCCGCTTTCTCGTTGATCATCGTCACCGTGTCCTCGGCCGAGACAACGATCTGCGCCACCGGACTCGCCCGGAATGCAAGGTCACGCAGGTGCGGCAGCCCGGTCAACTCCCCGAACCGATCGGTCTCGGGCGGCGAGATCTCGAACCTTTCGATTCTTCCACTCGGCCGCGCGACCCGTTGAAACACCCGGTGTTTCAGGTTCAGCGGTGTGAAGCGTTCAGTGTGACTCAGCAGCATCTCTGCGTGCCCGAGAAACAGCACACCTTGTGGCGCGAGCGCAAAGTTGAGCCGATTCAGCACATTTCGCTGCGTTTCGGCATTGAAGTACATCAACGCATTTCGGCACAACAGCAGGTCGACCCGCGATATCGGCGCGTCCTTGACCAGATCGTTGCGGCCGAAGATCACCGACCTCCGGAGATCCTTGTGCAGCACGTACCGGGTGCCGACAAGGTCAAAATGACGGTGCAACAACTCTTTGGGTACCGACTCGACAGCTTTTGCGCTGTACGAGGCGGCCCTGGCATCATTGAGTGCATCGTCATCGATGTCGGTGGCGTAGATCTTCACCCGCCGCCGGAAGTCCTCTGGAGACAACATCTCGGCCAGCATCATCGCCACCGAAAAGGGCTCCTGCCCGGATGCGCACCCAGCACTCCAGACTCGCACCGGATCATCGGGACCGCGCTGTGCCAACAACGTGGGCACCACCTCGGTCCGCACGTACTCCCATGCATCCGGATCGCGGAAGAAATCCGTCACGTTGATCAGGATCGTGTTGAACAAGGCGGCAAACTCGTCAGGACTGGCCTGCAACGCGTCGAGGTAGTCCTCGAAGCTTTCCAACCGCACCTGGTCCATGCGATGGCGTACCCGGCGCATCAACGAAGCCCGTTTGTAGCCGGTGAAGTCGAAACCGCGAGTGTCCCGCAGATAACCGAGCACCGCCTCGAACGCTTCGTCGGTCTGCTCGCTCATAAGGTCCCGTCCGCCGTGCTGATGGCAAGCATGACACTACTCGGCGCCACGGCAGTCCTCCCGGACCAATGACAAGCGCCGGACATGGTCATCAGAAACGGGCCGCGACAATCACGACTCTCCGGGAGCGCCCGCCGACGTGCGGTACTCCCCCTCGAGCGTGGTCGACAACACTCGGTAAGCATGGCCGGCTTCGTCGGCGAGCTCGGTGTAACGCTGGTACAGCGGCCCCGAACCCACGTTGGCGGCCAGCCTGCGGGAAAGCTTCGCTTTCTCTTCCAGGCTGCGAAGCGCCACCCAGAGTGCCCCTTCGACCTCCTGGTCATGGGCCACCAGCAGGGCTTCCGACGACCAGGCATGTCCGACGCGACAACGGTAATTGCCCACTTGCACTTCCATCAACGAACCGTTGCAGTCCGGACAGGTGTAGCCCGACGGAGGGCCAAGCGCTTCGCCGTCGATCTCGGTGGAAAACCGCGAGCCCATCGCGATCCGGTTCTCCAGCTGCATCGTGACGTTTTGTTCCATACCGGTCTCCTCAACCACGCGGTCGACGAGCTTTGCCAGCAACGGGCCGATGTCCGATGCCGGCAACTGATGGTCGACCTCGCCCCCTTCGATCGCATTTCGCGGCATTCCGGAAAACAGGGCGTCCGCAGGATCCTGCACCACCGCCACACCGCCACAGGCCCGGATGGCAGCCAAACCGAGCACCCCGTCGTCCAGAGCTCCGGAAAGAAGTACACCTATCGCTCGGGGTCCGAATTGTAGTGCTGCCGAACGGAATAGCGCGTTGACCGCGGGCCGATGCCCATTTTCAGTAGGCCCCTGCGACAGCACCACGTGGTGGTCGTCGACGAGTAGGTGGCGATCCGGCACACCGACGTGGATCCGGCCCGCAGCCAACACCTCTCCGTCCCGGGCAGTGACCGCCGGCAACGGGCCGCTACGGTCCATGATTTTCGCGAGCACGCTCGCCGCGCCCGCAGGCATGTGCAGCACCACCAAGACCGCGTACGGCAAATCCTCCGGCAGACCGGCAGCGAAGCGCTGCAGGGCCTCGACGCCCCCCGCCGAAGCACCTACTGCCACAACGCCGTTCGGTGCATCAGCGGGGACCGACATTCGAAGTTCCATGCGTGCCGGGTACCCTGCCGTCGAGATGCCAACCCGGCGGCCATACTTTCCCGCCACTCGAGACATATCGCGACCCGCGGGACCTGCGACGTCAGAACCCGAGCTTCGCTTTATGGCTAGAAGGTCCCCAAAGTCTTCGTTTGTAGCGCTTCACCGTCCGCGAACAGGCATGCCATCATCCTGAGACGGCGCGTCGCGGCGCCATTGTGGAACCACCACGCTCGTGGGGTCTTCGACGGTTCAATCGGAGTGGAGGAATGACGGTGACGATGGCGACCAATCACTCGAATCCGCTGTCCACACGGGTGGGCTCGTTCCGCTACTTCCACGCCGATGAACGATGGGAATGGTCAGACACGGTGGCCCGCATGCACGGTTACTCGCCGGGTTCGGTCGTTCCGACGACCGCAGTCGTCATGGCACACAAACATCCCGACGAAGCCTGCCGAGTTGCGCTGGTGATCAAACGGATGACGGGCGGCGAGCCCTTCAGCAGCCGGCACCGGATCGTTGATACCGCGGGCGCCACCCGTCCCGTCCTGGTGGTCGGCGACCGGTTGGTCGACGCGCGCGGAACCTTCATCGGTACCGACGGGTTCTACGTTGATCTCACCGACTTCGACGATGCCGGATGCATGGACGCCGCTGTCGCGGAATTCGCATCGACCCGCGCCTGCATCGAACAGGCGAAGGGCATGCTGATGGTCACCTACGGGATCGACGCGGACCGGGCCTTCGACATCCTGGTGTGGCGGTCGCAGGACACCAATACCAAAGTGCGTGAGCTGGCCAGCCAGCTGGTTGCGGACTTCGCCGGGCAGTTGAAGATAGACGCCAGGATGCGCAAGAGCGCCGACCACCTCCTTCTCACCGCGCATACCCGGGTGAATGGCCACCGCGAGGACGTGTACCGGAACGCCAGCTGACCGATTCGACCACCGCCTGCCTGGACGGCATCCCCGGGTGCCGGCCTGTACGCGTGGTTGGGCTAGACTGACCGAAATCGTGGGTTCAGGTCGATGCCCTTCCGGCGCTGCGCTGCGGAGGTCACATGAGAACCGACCGGTACCTGCCCCATCCGGAACGCTCCGGGATTGATTCCAGCGACCCCACGCTGATCCAGAAGTATCTCGATCAGGCGTATTCCGCCCGGTTCTCCATCACGCGGGCCCACCACACCGACGAACCGTGCCTCTGTACACATTCGCGCTTCGACGTCGGTAGATACGCGATCGAGGAGATCCGCCACCACGGCGAGGTGCGATTGCACGCTGACGCTGTGCCGTCGGTGGTCGCCGTGTCAGCGCTCAGTGGCCGGGTCGAGAGCGAGTACGGCGCCCTGAAAGGCGCCGCAGGTCCGGGTGAATGGGTACTGGCGTCTACCGGAGGTGACGGCGTCCGACTGCGGCTGGCCAACGCACACCTGCGATCGGTGGTGCTGAACCGGTCACTGCTCGCAGAAGTGGCCGCCATCGGAACCGGTGAACCGTCACAGCCGGTGCAGTTCACCGGCCTCATGCCGACGAGCGTTGCCATGGCCGGCACGCTCACCGCCGCCGAACGCTTTGTCCACCAAGTCCTCTCCACCGCAGAAAGTTCCGATAACCCCATACTGCTGGGATCTGCCGGCCGAATGTTGGCGGGTGCGGTGCTGGCGTCGTTTCCGAGCGACGTCGCGCCCGATGTCTTGGACGATGAACCCGGCGACGACCATCCGGCACTGCTTCGCCAGGCAGTTGAGTTCATCGAGGCCAACGCCGCCCGGGACATCGGCGTGGTGGACATCGCGGCCGCCGTGTACCTGACGCCGCGCACCGTGCAGTACATGTTCCGACGTCATCTCGACACCACCCCCACGGCCTATCTGCGCGACGTACGGATGCAGCGTGCCCGCGCGGAGCTCATCGCTGCGGACCGCGGTGTCACCACCGTCGCGGCCACCGCTGCCCGTTGGGGTTTCGCTCACACCGGACGATTTGCCGTGCTCTACCGGCACACCTTTGGCGAGAGTCCGCACCAGACGCTACGACAGTGAGTGCGATCCACAACGCCTCCGCGCGGTGTGTGACAGACGACACACCATTTGGCGATCCGCCCCGCGGTGTAACACCCCGCGCTGTAACCCGTTGTCGAGCAAGCGAATGCCGTGACCACTGTCGCACCCGAGGCAGTTCGTCCAGTGGCTACGTGAGTTCGCACAATGGACCGTAGCGGGGGTGCCTTCGCGGGGTCGCGGCGTTAGAGTTGGAAGCGGTTCAGCCCCAGCCACCCCATGATGTTTCAAACGACGGGAGGCTGCCGTGAAAGAACACCGGATCCAATGGCCCGCGGCGCGGGGAAACCGCCTCGGTGACATTTCCTCGGCTCAGAGCCGGAATATCCAGATTGCCACGGAGTGGCCATCTTTCGACACGGCCAAGGTGGTGATTTCCGGCGAGGTCGACGCGTCCAACTGCGATGAGGTGCTCGACTATGCGTTGCGCGAGCTGTTGATGTGCCGGCGACTCGTCCTGGATCTCACCTCCGTGAGGTTTTTCGCCTGCAACGCCAGTGCAGTACTGCGGATCCTGAAGCAGCGCTGCGGCATTGCCAGTGTCGAACTGCAGGTACTTGAAAGCTCCTGTGTTACAAGGGCATTACGAGTCGGCGAGTTCGACTTGGAGCGCACCGCCTGACCGTTGCCCGCTTCCGGTCGAGCCAGCGCCGGGCACTGAACGTCCTCTCTCCGGAAAGAGTTCACATGACCGAGCCACAGTCCACCGGTCCCGGCACCACAATGGATCGATCGCCGGTACAGCTGGCCAGCCTCGTTGTCGGCGCAGTGCGAACTTCGTGCCGGTGAATACCGCCGACAACTGGCTGCACCTCGGCCTGGCCATCGGCATGATCGGGCTGGGCGCAATCCTGGGTCGGCTGCGGCGCTGAGTTCGTGCTCGGCGGGGGTTCGCGACCGCGCTCCCGCCGGGCCGCGCTCTCTCAGCGCATTCGTCTGCGGGCGCCCTGTGCGCGGCTGACCAACGGCTCGGAATCGTGGATCAGGATGTCGTCCCTGCCTGCAGAGATCCAACCGCGTTCCTTGAATTCGCGTAGCGCCTGGTTCACCGATTCCCGCGATGTTCCCACCAGATGAGCGAACTGCTCCTGGGTCAAGTCCATCGGAACTCGGGTTGAGCCACCGTCCTGGACGCCGAAACGCTGTGCCAGACTTAGTAAGTGCTTGGCCACGCGAGCTGCGACGTCAGCATTGACAGCGTCGGTGATGTTGCTCGACGTCCACCGGATCCGCCGTGCGAGAACCCGTAGGAAGCGCTCGGCGATGTCCGGATTCATTGCCATCAACCACATCAACGTCGTGCGATCCAGGGCGGTCCCCTGCATATCGGTCAATGCGGTGGCGCAGGCGTTCCTCGGAGCCGGATCCAGCACCGACTCTTCACCGAAGACTTCGCTTGGTCCCACCACCGCGAGAAGGCACTCGCGGCCATCCCCGTAGCGGCGGCCGATTCGGACTGTGCCATCGGCGATGAGATAAATCCGATCGCCGTCGTCACCTTCGTTGTAGATGACGTCACCGGCGTTGAAGGCGACCCCGGTGACGTTCTCGTGCGATGTCTCCAGTTCGAATAGATCGATTCCGCAGAAGACGGTCGCCGCGCTGGCTCTGCCGTTCATGTCTCCAGCACCTACCTAGGGTCCGCCTCGATCGGTCCGGAACGGGCTACCCACGGCGGAGCCGACTATCGCCGCCGGCGGACCATCGTTCGCTCAGTGGACTACGTCGCTCACTGGATGATTCAGCGGGCGGCGTCCAGGCCGGCCAGGATGAGGTCAATGCCGGTAAGGAACTGGTCGCGGTCGTCGTGCACGCGCAGCTGCGCCGCCACTTGGTGCACAAACGGGTATTCGCCTGAGTCGTACTGTGCCCACCGGTCAGTGACAGCCGCGAGGAACGTCGACCGGTCCATTTCGGGAGGCACGAGACGGGCGTTCGCCGCGTTCTGGCCCGCGACGCCGAGGATGTAGTTCACCAACACGGAGGCGGCGGTGAACTGGGCGCGTTCCGGAACACCCATCGCTTTCAGCTGCGCCCCGATGCTTTCCATGATCTGCACCATGGCCAACCGCCACGGTGCACGCGAGAGCTGGGCGCCCACCCAGGGGTGGGCGTCGATCGCATCGAACACCCCGGCGGCCACCGCGCGGATCGCGGCGTGCGGCTGGGCATCACCGGCCACCTGGGACAACACTCCGGAGAAGATGTGGTCGGTGGCTGCCGCCAGCAGATCGCCCTTGTTGGCAATGTGCCAGTAGATCGCGCCGCTCCCGGTCTGTAGGTGCGCGGCGAGCGCACGGAAAGTCAGGGCGTTCTCCCCCTCGCCGTCGAGTATCTCGATCGCGGCCTCGACGATGCGCTCCGTCGAAAGCGCGTCTGCTCGCCGTTCACCGCGGTGCGCCCTGGCCGTCATCAACACATCTTGACACATCTGGAACGCTGTTCCACAGTTGTTCTGGAACAGCGTTCCATAGAAAGGAAAAGCGATGACGACACCCGTCACGATCGTCGGCGCCGGCCTCGGCGGCCTCACCCTGGCCCGCGTCCTGCACGTCCACGGCATCCCGGCAACCATCTACGAGGCCGAGCCTTCACCGCAAAACCGAACGCAGGGTGGACAACTCGACATTCACGAACACGATGGCCAGCGTGCACTGGCAGCCGCCGGCCTCCTCAAGGAGTTCCGCGCGATCATCCATCAGGGCGGCGAAGCCTCACGGGTACTCGACCGGTCCGGCACCGTACTGCTCGATCAGCCCGACGACGGCACTGGCGGGCGTCCCGAGGTGCTCCGCGGAGACCTGCGCCGAATCCTGCTCGACGCGCTGCCCGAGGACACGGTTCAGTGGGCACACAAGGTCGCCGGAGTGCGACCACTCGCCGACGGCCGCCACCAACTCGACTTCGACGACGGGTCGACAGTCACCACTGACCTCCTCGTCGGGGCCGACGGCGCCTGGTCGAAGGTCCGGCCGCTGCTCTCGGAGGCGACACCCGCCTACACCGGCACGGTGTTCATCGAGACGTACCTCTACGACGCCGACAAGCGGCACCCGGCAGCGGCCGCCGTGGTCGGCGGCGGTGCGTTGTACGCGCTGGCCCCGGGGACGGGGATCATCGCCCATCGCGAGGCGCAGGCCGTCCTGCACACCTACGTCGCGCTGGATCGCCGTGCCGAGTGGGTCGGTGGCATCGATTTCACCGATGCCACCGCGGCGACGGCGCGAGTGGCCGCCGAGTTCGACGGGTGGGCCCCAGAATTGACCGCGCTGATCACCGACGGGGAGACCGCGCCTGTCGCACGCCCGATCTACACCCTGCCGAGCGACCATCGGTGGGAGCGGGTGCCCGGGGTCACGCTGATCGGCGATGCCGCGCACCTGGCGCCCCCGGGCGGCGAGGGCGCGAACCTGGCCATGTTCGACGGGGCCGAGCTGGGCGCCGCGATCGCCGCGCACCCCGGGGACATCGAAGCGGCGCTGGCAGCCTACGAAGAGGCGCTGTTCCCCCGCAGCCAGGCCTCAGCCCGCGACGCCCATCACGTCCTGCGCCTCTGCCTCGGGGAGCGCGCACCGGTCTCACTCATCGAATTGTTCACCGGCGGTGCGACCCTGCTGGGGCAACAAGTGGTCTAGGTTCAGCGTGCGAGCCGCGATCCCTGATGTCCCGTCGCCACGAGGAGCAGCCGTTGTTTCCCGACCTGTTCTCCATTGCCGGTAAGACCGCCTTGATCACCGGCGGGACCAGCGGCATCGGCCTGATGATGGCCGAGGGGTATCTGCGCGCCGGAGCCCGGGTGTACATCTGCTCCCGGAAACCGCAGGCGTGCCAGAGCGCACAGGACTACCTGTCCGAGTTCGGTGACGTGCACGCCATTGCCGCCGACGTCAGCGACGAGGACCAGTGCCGAACCCTGATCGATGCCGTCGGCGCCCGAGAATCGGCCTTGCACATCCTGATCAACAATGCCGGCGCGACCTGGGGGGCGCCGTTCGACTCATTTCCCGGCGCCGCCTTCGACAAAGTGCTCACCCTCAATGTGAAGACCCCGTTCCTGCTCACCCAACTGGCCCGTCCGCTGCTGGAGGCGGCCTCCACCGAGGACGACCCCGCCCGGGTGATCAACATCGGTTCGATCGACGGCCTGACCGTGCCGCGGTTGCACACCTTCTCCTACTCGGCGTCCAAGGCCGCGCTGCACCAACTCACCCGCCACCTGGCCTACGAACTGGCCCCCAGCGTGTTGGTCAATGCCATTGCGCCCGGGCCGTTCCCGTCCAAGATGATGGCCGCGACGTTGGAGGCGGCCGGTGATCGCCTGGCCGCGGCAACACCGGTCAGGAGGATCGGACGCACGGAGGACATCGCCGCTGCTGCGGTGTACCTCGCTTCGCGTGCCACGAACTTCATGACCGGGGCGGTACTCCCACTTGATGGCGGACTGAGTACCACTATGGGGTTGAATTCGTAACGAACCAGCCGGTAACTACCGCTTTCCGCACTCATGGGTATTTAATTGGCCCATGAGTGGGGGCAAATTCGAAGTCGGCACCGCGGTTCGCACCACCGACGACGCACACATCACCGGCCAGATCGTCGAGGACTTCGGCGATCTCGCCGGATTCGAAGTGGTGGTGGACGCCCAGCAGACGGCCAAGTCACGCCGCTGGGCCGTCGCCCTCGACGACGGCCGGATGGTGTTCCTCAACGACGACGGCATCGAACCGATAGACAGCACCTCCACCGAGCACTGACCCTGGTCAGCGCGTCCAGCGTTTCGGCATGCCGGAGCCCGGGTACGGAATCGAACAGCGCACAGCCCACGGCGCTTGACATTCACGCATCCGAGAACGGTGGAGGTTGTTCGGTGACCCAGATTTCGACTGGCCAGGACGTCGTCAACTACCTGAAAGCCCAGCACGAGACAATCAGGCAGCTTTTCATCGAGACCCTCGACGCCGCCGATGCGCAAACGCAGGAGACCGCGTTCAATCAGCTGCGGGCACTGCTTGCCGTCCACGAGACCGCTGAAGAAATGATGGTGCACCCCCGGGTGCGCCGGAAGGTCGACGGCGGCGCGGCGATCGTCGACGAGCGACTCAAAGAGGAACACGACGCCAAAGTGGCACTCGCCGAACTCGAGCGGCTCGAATTCGGCACCGCCGAGTTCAGTAAGGCGTTGATCCACCTCCAACAGGCTGTGCTCGCACACGCCGAGAAGGAGGAGACCGAGGAGTTCACCCGCCTCGAGGACCAGCTCGACGCCAAGGAACTGCAGAAAATGACCACTGCGGTGCAGGCTGCCGAAGCCATCGCGCCCACCCACCCTCATCCGGGTGTGGAGTCGGCGGTGGCGAACTTCGCCGTCGGCCCCTTCGCGTCCCTCCTCGATCGCGCGCGGGACGCCCTGAGCCGGAACTGATTGCGAAGCCTAGAGTCATAGGGGCCGAGGACTGGAGTCCACGTCGCGCCCTGAAGACGGGGGTACCTCGATGGATCACGCGGCATACGGCATCAAGTTCCCGGTCGTCGCTCTGGTGACCTCCGCCGGAGGGCTCAACGCCCTGACAGAGGTACTCGCACCGCTGCCGGCGGACGTACCAGCGGCATTCGTCGTCGTCCAGCACATGTCCCCGACCCACCCCAGCACGTTGGCGGAGCTGTTGGACGCGAAATCCGCGTTGCAAGTGCGCTCCGCCGCCAACAACGACGTGCTGATCCCGGGGAACGTGCTGGTCGCGCCGCCGGCACACCATCTGCTTGTGACGTCCGAAGCCCGGATCGGGCTGATCGACTCAGGCGACCTGCCGCCGGCGCGACCGTCCGCGGACCTACTCCTGGTCACCCTTGCCGTCACCTGCGGACCCCGGGTGCTGGCCGTCGTCCTCACCGGCAGGGGCACGGACGCACAGGCCGGGATCCGCGCCATCCGCCACTGTGGCGGCACCGTGTTCGCTCAGAATGCGGAGAGCTCAGAGCACTTCGGCATGCCGGGGGCGGCCATCGACACCGGACTGGTGGACACGGTGCTGCCCCTCACCGACCTACCGGGCGCCGTGCAGGCACACATCGCGCGCCGGAAGTGACCGGCGTAATCGGTGTCGTGCGGGGTACTTCGCAAGTACGCAGTGGGTGGTCCGCTGGGCTGAGTGGGGAGTACACATGATCGGAACCATCATCGGCGCCATCGTCGTCGGGCTCATCGTCGGCGCGTTGGCTCGCCTCATCATGCCCGGCAAGCAGAACATGGGCGTCATCATGACTGTGCTGCTCGGCGCCATCGGGTCATTCCTGGGAACGTGGGTCGCCTACAAGCTCGGCTATTCGAACCAGAACGGTGGATTCAAGATCATTCCGTTCCTGGTCGGGATCATCCTTGCGGTGGTGCTCATCGCGGCCTATCTGGGGATCACCGGGCGCCGCAGCACCACCACCCACTGATCGAGGTTCGGGGCTTCCCAACCTGCCCCGATACCGTGGGCCAGAGCCGGGCCGGTCAGCACGGCCTCATCCGCCTCCAGGCGTGGATCGCCTTCGCTGGTGGCAACGAGGGTCCACGTGGGGCCGTCCTCACCGGCGTAAAGTCGCGTAAATAGGCCCCGACCCCCGGGCCGCATATGTCGCTTCGCTGAAGGGAAACGGGTGACAAGCGGTCCAGGTCACTCCTGCGCTGATCCCATCAGCGTCTCATTTTGAACATCGTTGGCGTGCAACGCTTTTGAGCGCCGGTGCCGCGGCAGCGGTCGAGCCGGGAAAGAGTTGACCATTCCGGTTCGGCGTCCGGCGAAAGCCGTGCTACGCTTTTAGCAGGATGTTTGGTACATCCACTTGGAAATGAAAGAAGTACTGGTATGGCACAGGGCACTGTGAAATGGTTTAACAGCGACAAAGGCTTCGGCTTCATCACTCCCGACGGTGGCGCACAGGATGTGTTCGTCCACTTCAGTGAGATCTCCGGCAGCGGCTACAAGTCGCTCGAGGAGAATCAGCGGGTTCAGTTCGAGATCAGCCAGGGCGCCAAGGGCCCCCAGGCGACTGGTGTGACTCCGGAGTAGAAGCTCCCAAACGTCAAAGTGGGCCGGCAGCGTAAGCTGCCGGCCCACTTTCGTCTGTTCAGTCCGTTCAGCAGACGCGGCCCTCAGGCCGGCTCAGTCAGCTGCTGCTGCCTTCGCTGTCGTCGAAGAACGACCATTCGCCGTCGTGCTCCACCTCCATGCGCCACCCCAGCTCAGAGTTGTCGGCTTGCTGGTCAACAAACCACGCATGCGCATCCTGCGCACTTTCGATGTCCTTGGTTGCGACAACATCGCCGGTCGGATTCAGAACTCGATAGGTAGCCATGCGTTATCTGTTCCCCAGAGAATCGATCCAAACCACTCAGCCGCCCAACAGACCCATCGCCGGAATGCCCAGGGCGAGCAGTGTCAGCGCCAGCAGGAACCACCCGGCAGCCTGCCAGATCGGCCAGGTCCGGCCGGCGCGCCAGTCCACGTACGTCTTTCCCAGTGCTCCCACGCCGCCGAGGAAGAGCACCAGCGGAGTCGCGATCGCTTTGGCGACGGACTCGGGATCCCCGACCGCGTACACCGCGAAGGCCACCCCGGCCAGGAGCACCACCACCACGGCGTAGCCGACGGCGGACCTGACCGCCCGGGGGTCATGCCAACGCTTCTCGACGTCGTTGGACGCCATGTCGTTGTGTGTGATGTCGCATCGCCTCTCAGGTCGTTTTGCGGCGACGGGCCCAGATCACGATGCCGATCACCACGGCGACCACCACGGCGACGTCAATCCTGGGGTTACGTTGCACGGTGGCCTGTGCGATGTGGATCTTCTCCACCGCCGCGTCCTTGGTGACGGCCACCTTCTCCTGGGCGCGGGCCTTCACGTCTGTCTTGTCCGCAAGAGCGCCCACCGTTTTCCCGAGCTCATCTCGGGTGCGCTCGATATCGGCCTGCAGTTCGTCGATGCCCGCGTCGGACCCGGGTTCCGGGGCTGCGCCGTTAGTGCTGTCCACGATGGCCTGCCTCCCTGACTTCCTGGATGTCATGCTTGATGCTGTCGGCGGCCTTGGGCGCTGCGGGGGCCACCTTCTCGATGTCCTTCTTGCTGATCAGTGCCGCGATACCAGCTGCCACGAAGAGGACCACCGCGACGATGGCGGCAGCAGCCCACACCGGCAGAACCAACGCCAGCGCCGCCACGATGGCCGCGATGGCGGTTCCGGCACCGAGCAGGGCCAGCACCGCCGCTGCGCTGAGCAGACCCGCGCCTTTCCCGGCGTGATTGACCGACTGTTGGAATTCCTTCTGTGCCAATCTGATTTCATCCCGGACGAGACGAGATGTCTGCGTGGAGAGTTGTCCGACCAGTTCGCCGAGTGAGGCGTCGGTGGTTCGATCCGGCTGCACAGCCACGTCGGTTCTCCTTTCCTTGTGAACCTGCGTCCTGTGTGGGTAGGCGGGTGTCCGCTGAACCCAGGCGTTGCGTACCCACGGGGACCAGCCCTAACCGGTGCGGGCGGGCCCTCCAGGGGGCGCTGTGGGCCCGTGCTGCCGGCGTCCAGGACGTTGCCGGCTACTCCCCTCGCCCAGTCTGGCTCTGCAGCTCGTCGATCATTTTCGACGCCTCGGCCTTGGTCATCTCCTGCGGCACCTCCTGGCCTGCTTCCCGGGCCAGGGTGTTGAGGTAACTGCGCTGCGGGCCGGTCATCGGTTCCTCACCGGTCACCCAGTCCTGGGGGTCTTTTTCCGGGGTCTCGTTCGGTGCGTGATTGTTGTCAGTGCTCATGAAGCAGTGCATTCCCGTCGCACATACGTTCGAAACCCGCATCGCGTCCCGTGATCGAGGGGTTTCCCACACCTGAGCCGAAAGGCCGCGGCAGAACCCCCGGGAAACGTTACAGAACTCACAGATTTGACATGCCCAGACGAATTAGTTGGTTCCTGAAATTGGTTGTAATCGATTGAGCGAGAACGCGATCGAAAGGAGACGCTCGATGAGCCCAACGCCCCCCAAAGCAAAGAAGGTCACTGCTGAGGATCTCGACAAAGTCATGAACCAGACCAGCCGCGTCAACGCGCTGAGGACACTGCTGGGTGCCACCGGCGACCGACTGGACCCCCTGATCGATTTGTCGAAGCCCTATGTCGACGGGCTGGAGAACCTGCCCGCCGACGGCCGGTTCTTGTTGGTCGCCAACCACACGGCGAACGCCATGGTCGAGTCACTGTTGATCCCGTACGTCGTCCACCGCGAACTCGGGGTACGGGTCCGGCCATTGGTGGACCGTGGAATGGGCGAGATGCGCGGGATGATGGCAGACCTGCTCGCCGCTTTCGGCGGCGTGGTCGGGCACCCTGACACCGCGGCAGAACTCATGCGGCACAACGAGGCCATGCTGGTTTTCCCGGGCGGAGGCCGGGAGGTCCCGAAGTTCAAGGGTGAGGAGTACCAGCTGAACTGGCTGGGGCGCAGTGGCTTTGCGCGCCTCGCCATCGAACACGGCTACGCCATCGTCCCAGTCGGGCTGGTCGGTGGCGACGACATCTACCGGAGCATCACCAAACGCAGCAGCATCCTGGGCCGGCTGGGCCAGTCCCTGGGCAAGAAGCTGTCGGGCCGCAGTGACATGGCCTTCCCGATGGTGCGCGGCGTCGGGGCCACGTTGATCCCACGTCCGGAGCGGATGTACCTGCGTTTCGGCGAGCCGATCCAGACCACCAGACCGGCAGGCACAGACGCCACCGAGTGGGAGGCACACGTCAAAGAGCGCACCCAAACTGCGCTGGAAACTGTGCTGGCCGACCTGCAGGGGGTGCGCGCCAGCGATCCCTACCGTCACCTCAACCCGCTGTCGTGGCGTCACGCGGTGCAGCCCGAGGCCCGGACCGGGCTCCCGGATAACGTCACACTGCTGCCGACAGGCACGGGGTAACAGGCTGCAGACCTAGATCTGCAGCGGTACTGAGTGGTCCCGGCTGGTATCGAACCAGCGACCTTCCGCGTGTGAGGCGGACGCTCTCCCACTGAGCTACGAGACCGGGAGACGAGGAGGAACATTAGCACGGGTCGCGGCGCGGGTCGGAATCCCCTGGTCGTTCTGGGGCCACTCGGCGCCGCGACCCACCCCGGCCACCGCCACCTATACTCGGCGGTAACAAGCGCCGGCGACTACTCGTCGCGACTCGGTGACAGGCCCCCGGCGGCGACCATCGCTGCCCCGACGCAGTGCGACAGGATTATGAGCTTCGACAGTTCCGTGACTCAAGACGCGCCCGCGCCCGCCACCGAACCCCTCGCCGATCCGTCCGACACCGTTTTTGTTGCGTCCCTCCCGGCTCCCGAACTCGAGGAGGACGGCTCAACAACCCCCGGCGGGCCGACGATGATCCTGGTGTTCACCGGTGTTTTCGTGACGATCTCCTGGCTGCGCCGCCGTCGGCGTAAGCGCCGCGAATTGCACTGACCCAAGCCGATTTTCACTCCCCCACGCCGTTTCAGGCGCGGTCGTCGTCGGGATCCTCGATCGGAGGCGGCAACGGCGGGGAGTTCTTCAACCATTCCCTGAGCCGGACCAGCTGGCTGGCCACCAGGGCAAGGCCGATGAGCGCGGCCAGCGACACCACGATGATCGTCGTCACCGCACACCACCCATCGTGACGTTCGTACCCATGGTCACCTCCTGCCGGACCGATCTGTGCTGTTCACGCTACTCACCCCGTTTTGCGGCTCTCCCGGGTAGAAACAACGAAAATGCACATACCCGGTCACGGTCAGGAATGAGGAACACGATGGCACGTCACCAAGCAATTCACGTCGCATCCGCAGGCGCAGCGTTCGATCTCGTCGACGTCGACACCGCGCCACCGGACCGCGACCACGTCCGCATCGCCGTGGCGGCGTGCGGGGTGTGCGGTACCGACCAGGCATTCGTCAACGGCGCCTTCCCCGGACTGAGCTGGCCGCTGACACCCGGGCATGAGATCGCGGGCACCATCGCCGAAGTCGGTGCGGGCGTCGAAGATTACGCCGTGGGTGACCGGGTGGCCGTGGGCTGGTTCGGCGGGCACTGCGGGCGCTGCGTTCCCTGCCACCAAGGCGACTTCATCCACTGCGCCAACGGCCAGATACCCAGCTGGCACTACCCCGGCGGCTACGCCGAATCGGTGACTGTGCCCGCCAACGCACTGGCCCGCATCCCCGACGAGCTGTCGTTCGTCGAGGCGGCCCCGATGGGCTGCGCCGGGGTCACCACCTTCTTCGGGCTGCGCGAGACCGCGGCCCGACCCGGCGACCGGGTGGCCGTGCTCGGCATCGGCGGCCTGGGCCACCTCGGTGTGCAGTTCGCCCGCGCCATGGGTTTCGAGACGGTCGCAGTGGCCCGCGGAGCGGACAAGGCCGAGGACGCCCTGGCGCTCGGCGCGCACCACTACGTCGACTCCACCGCCGGCGACGTCGGGGAAGCGCTTCAGGCCCTCGGTGGGGTGTCGGTGGTGCTTGCCACGGCCGCCAGCTCGAAAGCGATGGCCGACACCGTGGGCGGCCTGCTGCCGCGCGGACAGCTCGTGACCATAGGGGTCACCCCAGAGCCCCTACCGATCAGCCCCCTGCAGCTCATCACACCGAGCTTGATCATCAAGGGACACCCGTCGGGCACCGCGCGCGAGGTGGAGGAGACCATGGCGTTCGCCGTGCAGTCCGGCGTGCGTGCCCGCGTACAGGAGCTGCCACTGGCCCAAGCTGCCGAAGCGTATGCGTCGATGGCCGAGGGACGGGCGCGTTACCGGATGGTGCTGACCTTCTGAGTTCACACCGGCCGCTGCCTGCGATTTGCAGCAGAAGTGCACCCCGGGCTGACCTGCGTCGGGACCTTCCGGCACCCCCGCCGAACAAGGGATTTGTGTCTGCCGACGTGCGTCGACTAGTGTCATGCCTCGCAACGAGCGACGATCTCGCTCGCAGCACGCGGATGTAGCGCAGTTGGTAGCGCATCACCTTGCCAAGGTGAGGGTCGCGGGTTCGAATCCCGTCATCCGCTCGAGGGTGTAGAGGCATCAACCCCATGGTGGAGTGGCCGAGTGGTGAGGCAACGGCCTGCAAAGCCGTGCACACGGGTTCGATTCCCGTCTCCACCTCCAGCAGGTTCCCGGCGCGATTAGCTCAGCGGGAGAGCGCTTCCCTGACACGGAAGAGGTCACTGGTTCAATCCCAGTATCGCGCACCACATCTCAACAACGCCGGCCCGGTTTCGACCGGGCCTTCGTCGTCTGCGCACTGCCCGCACCAGTCGCCAAGCCTGGTTTCCCAACCCGCCGAGACGGGCATGCGTGTGCCCAGCCGGTTCACCCCGGGCCGGCGGCACCATCGGACGAACGGGAGCCAATGAGCATCTCCGACAACTGGGAACTGACCGATGCGCCGTGCACGAGCTGCGGCGCACCAGTGGCGGTCCAATCGGTTGACGAGAGCGCGCCCGCGGATGCTGACATCCGGACGCGCTGCACCAACGATGCCTGCCCCGAAAGTCGCCGCTGAGGCGGTGAGCGGCCGGGCCTACGGCGCGGCTGGGAGCTGGCGGCGGACGTCGAGCAGGTGGTGTCGCACATCGTGCAGCGTGTGGGCCGCCAGCCACCGCAGCGTCCGTTCGGTGTGCTCCGGCCAGTTGTAGGCCACCCGCAACTCCCAGTCCGCGATGTCGAGCCGATCGAGGGCGTTGGCCAGCAGTCTCGCCGCCATCGTCAGTTCCTCGGCGACCTCAACGGGATTCTGCTCGGCGTACCCCTCGTGGGCCACACGCTCATCGCGGCCCATCGGCACCGCGACGGGGACCTGAACGCGCCGGGCGAGCAACACCCGCTCCCGCTGCGTCAGCAGCACATCACGGACGTGACAGGCGTACTCCAGCGGGGACCACAGCTGCGGCGACGTTCGCCGTGCCGGCGGATCCACCGAGGAGGTCAGCAGGGCCGCCAGCTCGTCGGCGGCAGCCCGGATGTCCTGGCCGGCACACGAGGCGGCAGCCAGGTCATAAACGAACCCACACTCGTCGCACGGCTCCACGACTTCCTCCTCCGCCACATCGACCGCCGTGCCCTGCAACCCGGCCCTCACGCCCTCAGGGGGACCCCGAGCGCCAGCACCGCTGTGTCGTCCTGCACTCCACTCCCCAAGCTCTCCAGCAGCGAATGAACGTCCTCGACGATGCCGGCGGCAGTGGTCGGTGAGTGCGCTTTCGCGAAGGCGAGCAGCGCGCCCCGGTCGTCGTAGCGTTCGTGACCCACACCGGTGCCGGCCTCGGTCAAACCGTCGGTGTAGAGCAACAGGGTGTCACCGGGCCCGAGTTGAAAGCGGTTGGCCACAAAGTGTGGCTCTGCGGTCAGCCCGACCGCCTGCCCACCGGTGGTGTCCACATAGAAGGCACTGCCATCGGCGTAGAACATCAGCGGCGGAGGGTGGCCGCCGCTGGCCAGCACCACGTCGAACCCGTCGCCTCGCCTGGTCAGATTCCCGTAGATGAGGGTGGAGAACCGGGTCTCGCTGTCTCTGAGCTTCTGTGCCAGCACGGCATTCAAGTTGTGCAGTACCTGCACCGGGTCGTCGTCGAAGACGGCCGCGGCGCGCAGTGAATACCGCGTCAGCGACGTCACCAGGGCCGCATCAACTCCCTTGCCGGCGACATCGCCGAGGAAGAATCCCCAACTGGTTCTCGACACCGGAAAAAGGTCGTAGAAGTCGCCGCCGACGTCGTCCGGTGAGGCCGTGTAGTAATAATCGGCGGCCTCGAGGCCCTCCGGCGGCGCGAGCACCGGCGGCAGCAGCGAACGTCTCAGGGTTTCGGCGAACGCCCGTACCCGCTGTTGTTCGGTTTCGGCTCGTCGGCGCGCCGCGAGCAGTTCATTCTCGTAACTACGACGGTCGGTGGCATCGACCGTGGTGATGCGTAGCCAGAGGGGCCGGCCGTCGTCACCGGCCTTGACGTTGGCAGTGACGAACATCGGCAGCCGTTGCCCATCGGCAGACACGAAATCCATTGTGACCCCGCTGAGTTCACCGCTCACGCTCAGCAGCGGCCAGAAGTGCGTTTCGTAATGCGTGCGACCGGCGACGGTCAGCAAGCTGGCGAAATCCTTGCCGCTCAGGTAGTCCGGCCCGTACCCGAGCCAGCCGGCCAGGGTTGCATTCGCGTGCACGATGCTTCCGTGCGGATCGACGATGAGGTGTGCGCTGGGGGCGTTGTCCCAGAACTCCTCGATGCTGGGATCGGTCACCTCGGCAGCCTAGAGCAGCTCACCTCGTCACGACGGGAAAGTGATCCAGCGCGCTGTCCTCGGAGCGCGCAGATCGCGACGTCAACTCACAGCGCGACGTGGGTGAGGTCCTCCCGACGGCCCGGGTACGCCAGACCCAGATGATCACGCAGCGTGGTTCCGGTGTACTCGGCGCGGAACACTCCACGTTCCTGCAGCAGCGGCACCACCCGATCGACGAACGCATCCAGGCCCCCGGGTGTCACATGCGGGACGAGGATGAAACCGTCGCTGGCGTCCGCCTGGACGAGTTCGTTGATGGACTCGGCGATGGTGGCAGCCGACCCGATGAAGTTCTGCCGCCCGGTGACCTCGACGATGAGCTCGCGGGTGGTCAGGTTCTCGGCCTCGGCTTTGGCGCGCCATTGGTTGGCCGTGGCCACCGGGTCGCGATACATCCGCACGCTGGCCCGTCCACGCGCAATGGTGTTCTCGCCGACCACCGGGTCCACGCTGGGCAGCGGGCCGTCCGGGTCATGATCGGACAGATCCCGGTTCCACAACTGCTCGAGGAATTTGATCGCTGTCGCCGGCGACACCTGCGCCAACCGGACCTGCTGGGCGATCTCGGCGGCCTCGGCATCGGTGTCGCCGAGGACGAACGTGGCAGCGGGCAGGATGAGCAGCTCGTCGCGGCGGCGTCCGTAGGCCGGCAATCGACGCTTGACGTCGGTGTAGAACTCCTGCCCCTCGGCCAACGTGCCATACCGGGAGAAGATGGCGTCAGCGCCCGCTGCGGCGAACTCACGGCCGCGTTCGGAGTCGCCGGCCTGAAAGATCACCGGCCGGCCCTGCGGGCTGCGCGGCACATTGAACCGCCCGCTGATGTCGAAGTGGGCGTCGTGGTAGGCGAAGGCCCCGGCGTCGGGATCGCCCAGGAACTCTCCGCTTTCCTTGTCGGCGATGATCTCGTCACCACGCCAGGAGTCGAACAGGGTGTGCGCGGCCGCCAGGAAGCTCTCGGCCCGTTCGTAACGCTGGCTCTCGGGCAGGTATCCCCCACGCCGAAAGTTCTCGCCGGTGAACGCATCCCACGAGGTGACGACGTTCCAGGCCGCCCGCCCATCCGACAGATGGTCCAGCGACGCGAACTGTCGCGCCACCTCGTACGGCTCGTTGAAGGTGGAGTTGATGGTGCCGGTCAGCCCGAGCCGGTCGGTGACACCGGCCAGCGCGGCCAGGACGGTGAACGTATCCGGGCGACCCACCACGTCGAGGTCATAGATCAGGCCGCCTTGCTCCCGCAGCCGCAATCCCTCTGCCAGGAACATGAAGTCGAACTTGCCCCGCTCGGCGGTCTGGGCGAACTTCACGAACGAACTGAACTCGATGTGGCTGCCGGAGGCGGGATCGCTCCACACCGTGGTGTTGTTGACGCCGGGAAAGTGGGCGGCAAGGTGGATCTGCTTGTGTGGCTTGGTCATTCGCGCTCCTAGGACGCCGTGGAGTAGCGGTTGGCCGGACGGGGCAACCCGAGCCTGCCCCGCAGGGTGTCGTCGGTGTAGCCGTCACGGAAGAGCCTGCGTCGCTGCAGCTCGGGAACCAGCCCGGTGGTGATCTGCAGCAGATCGTGCGGGACGGTCGCGGGACGGAGCCGGAAGCCGGTTGCACCTGCGGCGTGCCACTCCTGCAGGAGATCAGCCAACTCGACGGGCGTGCCGACGAATATCTGCGCGTCACTGGCATATGCGGTGCCGGCGAGATCGTCGAGCCGAGCCCGCCGGTCCGCGGCGGCTTCCGCGGTGTCCGCCAGGAACACCACCAGGTCGGCGAAAATCCGCACCGGGTCTGCCGCCCCCGGGCGCAACGAAGCCAGCACACCGGCGATCTCGCCGACCTCGACGACGCTGCGGGGGGTGACGAAGGCGACGTCGGCGCTACGGGCACTCAGCCGGTGCGCCGGCTCAGCGTGGGCCAGGGCGGCGACGATGGGTTGACCCTGCGGCGGCCGCGGCGTGATCGACGGTCCTTTCACCGAGAACCACTCACCCTCGAAATCGATGTAGTGCAGTTTCGTCCGGTCGATGAACCGCCCGGTGGTGACGTCACGGATCTCGGCATCGTCTTCCCAGCTGTCCCAGAGGCGTCGAAGCACTTCGATGTAGTCACCGGCTTCGGTCAGCAGCTCGTCCGACGATTCGGGCAACCGGCGACGACCGAAATGCGCCGCCGCGACGGGACTCGGCGCCACCTGAACCCGAACCCCCGCGCGACCCGCGCTCACGTAGTCCAGAGTCGCGATGGCTTTGGACAGGTGAAACGGCTCGGTATGAGTGGCCACGATGGTGGGGATCAGCCCGATATGGCGGGTCAGCGGCGCCACCCGGGCGGCGATCAGGACGGCATCGAGGCGCCCCCGAACCCGGTCAGTGCGCCGGTCACCGCCCGCGGCGTCGTCGGACTGCAGCGCCAAGCCGTCCTCGACAGTGACGAAATCCAGCAGTCCACGCTCGGCTTCGACCACCAGGTCCGACCAGTAGCGGGCGGTCAGCAGCTCTGCGGGCCGGGCCTGCGGATCGCGCCACGCAGCCGGGTGCCACCCCGCACCGTCCAGCGCCACAGCGAGGTGAAGTTGATCCTGGGAAGCGGCCACAGCGCGTTCTCCTTCCGGTCGCGTTCATGGGGCAACGCTGGGGCTGCGAGAACATTCCGCAGCCACGCACACCCGCTGTCAGTGTGCGCGCCGAAGGCCCTACCGGGGACAGATGTACGCAGCGTGATGCCAACCCGCCGCGGAACAACACCGCCCCGCGGCGGGTTCACGTTTTAGGTCCCGTATTTTCGGGAACGATGTGCTCCAATTACACAGATGGAGGCTTTGCAGTGACAGAAGCAATGGCGCTTTTGTACCTAATCCCGGGGCTGATCACCGCCGCAGTCACCTTTGCGTTAGGTCGACGATGGCGTGATTTTCGGCAACCCGCCACTCATCCCGTGGTGCTGAGCGTCATCGCCGGAATGCTATGGCCGCTGGTCCTGGTGGGTGTGGTGCAGTTCGCCTCGATCGCGCTCGTGACGCGAATAGCCCGCAGCCACCACCGGGCCGCCGGCTATTCACTGGCCGGATGACCGACCGCATCGAGGTCCGGCGCACCATCGCCGCGGCCCCTGCGGACGTGTTCGCAGTGCTGTGCGACCCGCAGGGTCACGTGGCGATCGACTCCTCCGGAATGCTGCAGGCCGCCACGGGCGAGCCGGTGACGGCCGTCGGCGACGAGTTCGTGGTCCACATGGACCGCGAAGCGCTCAATGATTTCCCCGATATGGGCCGCTACGACGTCACCGTGCGGATCACCGAGTACGAGCAGGACCGGCTGATCGCCTGGACGATCCTCGGCCAGATCAAGCCGCCCATCGGTCACGTCTATGGGTATCGACTCGATCCCGACGGCGACGCCACCACGGTGACGTCGTTCTACGACTGGTCCGACATCGACCAGAAGTGGCGTGACGCCGGGATCTTCCCGGTGATCTCCGAGCCGGCGCTACGCGCCACCCTCGGCGTCCTCGACCGCACCGTACGTCGCGGTTACCCGCGCGGCTGAACGGCCGTAACTACCCGAACGGCCACGGCGGCGGCGGCAACCCCGGAGGCGGCGGCGGAGGCGGCAGTGGTGGCGGCGGCGGGGGCGGCGGCGGGAGCGCCGGAGGCGGGGGCAGCGGACCGGGTGCAGGTAACGCCGCAGGCGCTGCCAGTGCCAGCGGTGCGACCACCGCGGGGCCGGTCAGATCGGGTGGGTCCGGTAGCTCGATCCCGGGCAACGGCAGGCCGACACCGATACCGGGCGGAGCGATACCCACACTGAGCGGGATCTCCACCGGCGGTGGCAGGTCGAGCGGCGGCAGGCCCTGCAGGCTCTGCTGGACGGCGGCCGCGTCGGGATTCTGGGCGGGGTCGAAGGTCGATTGCAACACCGACATGAAGTCGACGCAATCTCCGTCTCGCAGGACCTCACTACCGGTGCATTCCGGGTCCGGCAAACACCCTCTGCTGCTGTCGACCTGACCGGTCGGGCACTGGGCGCTGCCCACTGCCGGGGTGACGACGGTGCCGAAGGCCATGGGCGCTGCGGAGAGCGCGGCGCCTGCCACCAGGATTGTGGCGGCTCGACGTGCTCGAATGCGCATCAAAAGGTCCTGACGTTGGTTGGTTCACGGGTCGCTTCCGGACTGCCGCTCCCCGAGCTTAAGGCACAAGGGCGGTGTCGTGCGCGTCGTTCAGCTAACGCCGCGCTGCGTCCCTCAAATGCAAGGTCCGTCAAATGCATGCATTGAAGCCGACGAACGGAATGGGCGTCGGGATGCCGGCACACAGCGCGAAGTACGGCGTGATGTCGCCATTCCATGCCGGCGGCGCAGGAGGCGGTGGTGGCGCGGGTGGCTCAGGAGCGGCTGCCGGTTGCACACAGGATCCGGTCTGGGTGTCCAGCAAAGCCCCGTCCGGACAGTACGGCGTGCAGGCGCCCCCCGAGGCGACCTGCCCGACCGGGCAGGCCCAACTCGGCGGCGCCATGACCGTGGCCAGCGCCATCGGCGCCCCGACGACGGTGGCGGCAATGCCCAGTGCGCCGACGCAACGGGGCATCGAGTTGCCCATCAGGGGCGAGTTGTCCATCAGAGGCCTTTCGGTGATCCCCGACCGTTGGCTTCCCGGTCAGTTTAGGCATCACCAAGGCGCGGAGCAGCCCGGAGTCAGCGGACCTCGACTGCGGCGTTTGCGGTTTCGCAGCTGAAACCGAATTGCCCGGGGCTGACCATGTCCCCCGCGGGACAAACCGAGAGCGCGATTTCGGAGGTCAGTGGGGCCATCACGACGCCGCCGACGAACAGCGCGACCGCGGCGACACCGAGGAATATGGGACGCATGAGCCGCCTCCGTTCAAGGGCCCGGTCGGGCGCCGGCGTGACATCTCAAAGTGTGACACAAGTTACAGTTGGGACGCGTGAGGCACGCCCGTCAATCGCGGGTTGACGTTCCACTATCGTCAACTTACGGTTGACGAATGAGCACACCATCGAGTCAGGGCGCCGTCAGTCTCGACACCTTGATCCGGACCATCACGACCGTGCACAACGACCCCCTCGAGCAGCTCACCGACGCGATGCTGACCGCCGAGTATCTCGGTGACGTCGCCGACCACCTGATCGGCCACTTCGTCGACCAGGCGCGACGGTCCGGAGCGTCCTGGACCGAGATCGGCAAGTGCATGGGCGTCACCAAACAAGCCGCCCAGAAACGCTTCGTCCCCCGCGGCGACACCATCGATCCCACCGAGGGCTTCACCCGTTTCACCCCACGCGCCCGGTCCGCCGTCGTCGCCGCCCAGGACGCCGCCCGCAACGCCCACAACCAGGAGATCGCACCTGTTCACCTGGTCCTGGGTGTGCTCGCCGACGCCGACGCCCTGGCCACCCGCCTGGTACGCGCCCAGGGCGTCGAGCCCGAGCGGATTCGCAGCCTCATCACCCTGCCCCCGGCCTCCGGCGCCCCGCTCCAACTCGTCCCGTTCAACACCGCGGCCAAAAAGGCACTCGAACTGACGTTCCGGGAGGCCCTGCGGCTCGGCCACAACTACATCGGCACCGAGCACCTACTGCTGGCGCTGCTGGAAACCGAGGATGCCGACGGTCCGCTGCACCGCGCGGGCGTCGACAAGGACCGCACCGAGGCTGCACTCGTGCCCGTCCTGGAATCCCTGTCCAAGAGCTGACCTCACAACATCGGCGGCCCGGGCGTCTACATGATGTGAGGGTGCGTCCGTTCGAAGAGGTGGTGGCCGAGTTCGGCCCGATGGTGCTGCGGGTGTGCCGCGCCGTCGTGGGGCTCGACGATGCCGAGGACGCCTGGTCGGAGACTTTCCTGTCGGCCCTGAAGGCCTACCCGGACCTCGCGGCCGACGCCAACGTCCAGGCCTGGCTGGTGACCATCGCTCACCGCCGCGCCATCGACGTGGGTCGCGCCCGTACCCGTCGCGCCGTGCCCACCGACGCGATACCCGAATCGGCCGCCGTCGGCGCCGATCCCGCCGAGAATGACCCCGACCTGTGGACGGCATTGGGCGCACTGCCGGACAAACAGCGCCACGCCGTCGCCTACCACCACATCGCCGGCCTGCCGTTCGCCGAGATCGCCCCACTGCTGGGCAACTCCCCCGCCGCCGCCAGGCGTGCGGCGGCCGACGGTATCGCCGCCTTGCGGACCTACTACCGGGAGACCGAAACAGTATGAGCACCAACATGTTCAGCACAGCCGATGAGCCGGTCATCCTGGCGCGGCTACACACTCGGCTGGCCGCCACGGCCGCCGAGGCCGGAGCGCTCGACATCGCCTACCGCACCGTCGACACCCCCGTCGGTGCGCTGCTGCTGGCCGCCACCGACGTCGGTCTGGTCCGCGTGGCGTTCGCCGTGGAGAACCACGACAGCGTGCTGGCAACTCTGGCCCAGCGGGTCAGCCCCCGGATCCTGCAGTCCCCGACGCGCCTGGACGACGCCGCCCGCCAGCTCGAACAGTTTTTCCAACGGCGACGCACGACCTTCGATCTGCCGGTGGATCTCCGCCTGGCCCAAGGTTTTCGGCGTTCGGTGATCGAGCATCTGCGCGTCATCGACTACGGCCACCGCGAAACCTACGCCCAGGTCGCCGACGCCGTCGGCAGCCCGCGGGCGGTGCGGGCGGTGGGCACAGCCTGTGCGCGCAACCCACTGCCGGTGGTCATCGGATGCCACCGCGTGGTGCGCTCGGACGGCTCGACGGGTCAGTACGCCGGGGGCGCCACGGCAAAGCAGACCCTGCTGGACTTCGAGGCCGCCCAGGTCAGGGAATGAAATCGGCGGGCCGCAGGTAACTCAGGTCATGAAACTCCACGACGCTGCGCGCGAGCTGATCGGCTCGGGCGCCAACGCAACACTGGTGACACTGAATCCCGACGGCAGCCCACAGGTCAGTCTGGTCTGGGTGGCGCTGCAACCGTCCCCCGACCACCCGGACACCGAGGATGAACTCGTTGTCGGCCATCTGACCCAGCACAAGAAGGTCCGCAACATACGCCGCGATCCCCGGGTGGCCCTGACGATCATCGGCGACGGCCCCGCCAACGCGATGCGTCCCTACCTGTCGGTCACCGGGACCGCACGGATCGTCGAAGGTGGTGCGCCGGAGTTGTTGCGGAGCCTGGCCGCGACGTTGACGAGTCCGGATGCCGGTTTCCCACCCGAGGATGCGCCACCGGGATATCTGACCCGGATCAAAGTGGACAAGGTAGGCGGCGTCGGCCCCTGGGCACAGTGAGAGGCGGCCCCACCCGCCACCGGGCTGGACCAACCCGGCCCAGACACCTGTCCGGTATGCCATCATGCGACACATGCGCCGATGGTTTTCGATCCTGCTCACAGCGACAGCCGTACTGGGTTTCCACATCGCCGGACCGGCCCCCGTGGCGGGTGCGGCAGAGACTGCGATCGGCCGGATCGGCGACACGTTGCGGGTGGACAACAACGGCGTCGTCGCCGATGTGACAGTGCTGGCGCCGGTGTTGTCGGAGATTCCGCCCGGGTTCGGCTACCCGCCACGCTCACCACGCCAGCAGGTGTGGAAGTCGCAAGTGGTGGTACAGGCCAAGCAGGTCCCCAACCCGTACGCCATGGCGGTGTCGTTCTGGTTCCGCGGGGTGACGCCGACCGGTGACGCCTACGAGCCGCGGAACAGCGACGCACCCGACGCCCTGCAGTTCGGTCTGCAGAACGCACCGCAGGGGTCGACGGTCACCGGCTGGGTGTACTGGGACTGCTACCGGGATCTGGTGACCAACGTGGTGCTGGTCAACAAGAAGACCGGGACGCGCCTGGCCCAGTGGAACATGTGACGTCCCTACACATTTCACCGGCGACAACCACCGATATCGAAGACGTCGCCGACGTCGCCGCCCGCACTTTTCCGCTGGCCTGCCCGCCGTCGGTCACCGCGGACAACATCACGGCGTTCGTCGCCGCCAATCTGTCGGCCGAGAAGTTCACCGACTACCTCGCCGACCCTGACCGGACGGTGCTGGTGGCCCGTGAGGCGAACCTGGTGGTCGGCTACGCCATGGTGATCCGCGGGCTACCCGATGACGCCGACGTGCGACGGGCGGTGACCGTGCTGCCGACCGTGGAGTTGTCGAAGGTCTACGTGCTGCCCAGCAGCCACGGCGGCACCGTCTCGGCCGCGCTGATGAGCGCGGCACTCGACGTCGCCGTCGGCCATGGCGCCAAAAGCATGTGGCTGGGCGTGAACCAGAAAAACAAACGCGCCCAACGCTTCTACACCAAACAGGGATTCGCCGTCACCGGCACCAAGAGCTTCCGGCTCGGCTCCGGAGTCGAGCACGACTTCGTAATGACCCGGACCCTGGGTTAATCCAGGTCCATCCCGGCCGCCGTCAGCGCCAGCAACCGCGAGGTGGCACGCAGGTACTTCTTCCGGTAGCCACCAGCGAGCATCTCCTCGCTGAACACCGTGTCCAACTTGTCCCCGGAAGCCACCACCGGAATGCCGGCGTCGTAGAGCCGGTCGGTCAGCGACACCAGCCGTAGCGCCACGTTCTGGTCATCGAGGGCGTGCACGCCGGTCAGGAACACCGCGGCGACGCCCTCGATCAACGTCAGGTAGCGCGACGGATGCATCGTCGCCAGATGCGCACACAGCGCGTCGAATTCGTCGAGCGTCGCCCCGGCGACGGTGGCCGCCCGCGCGGTGACATCGGCGTCGGACAGCGGCTCCGGCGCCGGCGGCAGCCCGCGGTGACGGTAGTCGGGGCCCTCGATCCGCACCGTGGTGAAAATCTGCGACAGCGTGTTGATCTCGCGCAGGAAATCCTGGGCGGCGAACCGGCCCTCCCCCAGCTGTTCGGGCAATGTGTTCGAGGTGGCCGCCACCGACACGCCACGCTCCACCAGTTGCGACAGCAACCGGGACACCAGCGTGGTGTTGCCGGGGTCGTCGAGTTCGAACTCGTCGATACAGACCACGACGTACTCGCTGAGCAGCTCGATGCATTCCAGGAACCCGAACACCCCGGCCAGCTGCGTCAGCTCCCCGAACGTCGCGAACGCCGCCGGAGCCGGCGAGCCGGCGGCGAGCTGAAAGTACGTCGAAGCCAGCAGGTGGGTCTTGCCGACACCGAACCCGCCATCGAGATACAGCCCCACGCCGGGCAGCACTTCCCGCTTGCCGAACATCTTCTTCTTGCCCGCCCGCCGCTGCAGCGCCTGATCGCAGAACTCACGGCACTTCTGCACTGCCGCCGCCTGACTGGGCTCGGCCGGGTCCGGACGGTAGGAGTCGAAGCTGACGTCGGTGAAGGTCGGGGGCGGGGTCAGCTGCGCGATCAACCGTTCCGGCGATACCGACGGATGGCGGTCCACCAGGTGCGCCACGCCGCTGGCTGACCCATCGTCAATCGAGGCCGAAGTCGGGGCGTCCATGCAGGCACTGTAGCTACGTGCTCCAATCGACCTCATGGCGCAACCCGACGCTGGGACCCAGCTCACACTGCTGACCGGCACGGGCACCGTCTCCGACGTCGCACTGCCGGACCTCTACGCCAATCCCGACGTCTTGCAAAGACGCTGCTGACGGCGCCGGCGCAGCGCGGCCTGGCACATGTGCTCGCCGACGACGCCGGTTACCTCTACAGCCGCTACGTGCGGGAGACCTGAGGTGTGCCAACCGGGTCGGTGCCGATCGCTACTGTGGGCTGCATGAATCGGCCCGCCCACCTCACGGCCCTCGTCGCGGCGACCGCATTACTGGCCGGATGCGCGCCGGGCCTGGCGGCCAATCCGCGCTACGCCACCGACGTCCGCAGTGGCGGCGGCGACCAGAGCGCCACGTCGGCCGCACCGGAAGGGCCACCGCCGATCGCCGCCCCCAAGAACGACCTGCCCTGGCGGGAATGCACGTCGCAGGTCTTCAGCGACGCCGCCCTGCCGACGCCGCCGTCGATCAGGCTGGACTGCGCGTCCTACGACGCCGACCTGGACCCGATCGCCGGGGCCACCGGAAACATCAGCATCGGCGTGGTGCGGGCCCGGTCGGTGCAGACTCCGGCTGATGCCGGCCCGCTGGTGTTCACCACCGGCTCTGACATGCCGACCTCCCAGCAGCTGCCGGTGTGGCTCTCCCGCTCCGGGGCCGACATCCTGGCCCAGCACCCCATCGTCGCCGTGGACCGTCGCGGCATGGGCATGTCCAGCGCAGTGGACTGCCGCGATCTGTTCGACCGTCAGGAAATGCGCGATCAGGCGCAGTTCGAACCCGGTGACGACCCCGTGGCCAACCTGGGAGCGGTCACCATGACCGCGACCACCAGCTGCACCGACACCATCGCACCCGGCGACAGCGCCTACGACAACGTGCACGCCGCCGCCGACCTGGAACGGCTGCGCAGTATGTGGGATGTGCCGTCTCTGGCCCTGATGGGCATCGGCAACGGCGCCCAGGTGGCACTGGCCTACGCCGGCGCGCACCCCGACAAGGTGACCCGGCTGGTGCTCGATTCCCCGCTTCCGCTGGCCGTGTCCGCCGAGGCCGCCGCCGAACAACAGGTCAGCGGGCAAGAGGCCGCACTGGATGCGTTCGCCACCCAGTGCGCGGCCATCGGCTGCGCACTCGGCCCGGACCCGAAGGCCGCCGTCGATGCGCTGCTGGATTCGGCACGTCAGGGCCGCGGTCCCGGCGGAGCGGCGGTGTCACAGTTGGTCACCGCCATCGTCACGGCCCTGGCGTTCCCGGACGGGGACCGTGTCACCAGCACCGACAAGCTGGCCGATGCGCTGGCCGCAGCCCGCTCCGGCGACGACAACCAGTTGACCAGCCTGATGAACCGGGCCGAGGCGCTGCGCGAGTCCGACGGCCAGTTCATCAACCGCTGCAGCGATGCCCTGAACCGGCCGACCCCCGACCGGGTACGTGAGCTCGTCGTCGCCTGGGGCAAGGAGTTCCCGCAGTTCGGCGAGGTCGCCGCGCTGAACCTGGTGAAGTGCCTCAACTGGCCCAGCGGCAAGGCGCCCGAGGACCCGAAGGACCTCAAGACCGAGGTGCTGCTACTCGGGGTGCAGAACGACCCGATCGTCGGCTCCGACGGGGTGGCGGCCACCGCGGCCACCATCATCAACGCCGGCGCGGTCAGCCGCCGGGTGATGTGGCAGGGCATCGGGCACGGCGCGTCGGTCTACTCGGGCTGCGCCATGGCACCGCTGGTGGACTATCTCGGCAGCGGCAAGACGCCCGCGACCGACACCTACTGCCCCGCCTGACCCACCACCGAAGGGTGCCGGTGTACGGTGCGCACGTGACGGCAGTAGACGCGGCACGCACCCGCCTATTGAAAGTATTCCGCCCCCGCACCTCCCCGCCGAGTGTCGCGATGGTGTTGCGGTCGGTTCTGTGGCCCCTGGCAATCATGTCGGTGTTCCACCGCACCTACGTGTTGGCCACCAACGGCTACATCACCGATGACTTCGGCCCGGTGTATCGCGCCGTCATCAATTTCAAAATGGGCTGGGACATCTACAACGAGAACTTCAACCACGTCGACCCGCACTATCTGTACCCGCCCGGTGGCACCCTGCTGCTGGCCCCGTTCGGCTACCTGCCCGTTGATGCCTCCCGGTACTGGTTCATCACCTTCAACACCGTGGCGATCCTGCTGGCCGCCTATTTCCTGGTACGGCTGTTCAAGTTCTCGGCGTCGTCGGTGGCGCTGCCTGCGCTGATCCTGGGCATGTTCCTCACCGAATCCGTAACCAGCACACTGGTGTACACCAACATCAACGGCTGCATCCTGCTCGGCGAGGTGCTGTTCCTGATGTGGCTCCTCGACGGCAGACACAGCCGCGAATGGCTGGCCGGCGCCGCTGTGGGCCTGACCCTGGTGGTCAAACCGTCGCTGGCGCCGCTGCTGCTGCTGCCGCTGCTGAACCGGCAGTGGCGGGCGTTGGCCACAGCCTTCGGTGTGCCGCTGGTGTTCAACGTCGTCGCCTGGCCGCTGACCAGCGACCCGGGCAGCTTCATCGAGCGGACCGTGCCCTACATCCTGAGCACCCGCGACTACTTCAACTCCTCGATCCTGGGCAACGGCATCTACTACGGGCTGCCGATGTGGCTCATTCTGCTGTTGCGGGTCCTGTTCGCGGCCTTGGCCATTGGCAGCCTGGTGCTGTTGTACCGGTACTACCGCACCCGTGACCCGCTGCTCTGGATGGTGACGTCCTCGGGTGTGCTGCTCACGGCGTCCTATCTGGTGCTCTCCCTGGGCCAGGGTTACTACTCGATGATGTTGTTCCCGTTCGTGATGTCGGTGGTGCTGCCGAACTCGGTGATCCGCAACTGGCCGGCCTGGCTGGCCATCTACGGCTTCTTCACCATGGACCGGTTCCTGATGTGGCACTGGCCGACCACCGGCCGGTTCCTGGAATACATGAAGATCACCTATGGCTGGTCGCTGCTGCTGATCGTGGTGTTCTGCGTGCTGTACTTCCGCTACCTCGACGCCAAATCCGACGGCCGACTGGAACAGGGCATCGATCCGCCATGGATGACGCCTGCGAAAGAGCGCGATAGCGTGGGCGCATGAGCCCCCACGCGTCAGAGCTGCCCGGCCCGAAGGTGTCCCTGACCGACGACCAGTGGCGCGAGAAGCTCACCCCGCAGGAATTCGCCGTCCTGCGGCAGGCCGGTACCGAACCGGCCTACGTCGGTGAGTACACCGACACCAAAACCGAAGGCGTCTACCAGTGCCGGGCCTGCGGTGCCGAATTGTTCCGCAGTTCAGAGAAATTCGACTCGCATTGCGGGTGGCCGTCGTTCTTCGACCCGTCGCATTCGGACGCGGTGATCCTGCGCCCTGACGACTCCCATGGCATGCGCCGCGTCGAAGTGCTCTGCGCCCACTGCCAGAGCCACCTGGGCCACGTGTTCACCGGTGAGGGTTATCCCACCCCGACCGATCAGCGCTACTGCATCAACTCGATTTCGCTGAAGCTGGTGCCGAAAGCCTGATCGGCCGGCCGTCGGCGTCGCGTTCGATCAGTCCGCGCGCCTCGAACGCCTCGAGCCAGCCCCCCATCGGCCACCACCCCCACCGCCGGTGGAACACCGCGGCATTGGCCACGATGTCATCGAGATGCTGCACCGGCGGATTCGATACCGGGTGATGCTGATGGAAGGCGTTGGCCCCGCCCACCCAGCGCAGACCCACCTCGGCTTCGGCGGCGCACTGCCCGAAATCGGTGTCCTCGCCGCCATATCCGCGGTACAGCTCGCAGAACCCGCCGATCCGCTGCCAAGTCCGTGCGGTCGCCGCGAACGACAGTGACCAGAACAGGGTGTAATCGGTGCCAGCCAGCACGTCGCCGTCGCCCGGCGCCGGGCGGGCCGGATGCGGTCTGACCTCCAGCGCCGACAGGTCGTAACCGTGCGGACCCGGCGGCGGCAGATATGTGACGGGTCCACACAGCAAGGCGTCACCATGCTGGGGCCTGCCCGCGACGTCCAGGTACCGTCCGATCAGGTCGCGGCCCGGGATGCAGTCCACGTCGAGGAACACCAGTAGTTCGGCGCCCCGCTCCAGCGCTGCCGCCGCCCCGACGTTGCGCGCCTGCCCCAGCGGCAGTGCCGCTGGGTCGGCATCGTGGGCCACCACGTGGCGGCGGGCATCCCCGGCGACGATCCCCGGTACGTCCGGATCAGCCAGCGCGACGACAACGTGCAGATCCGGCAGGTGCGAGCCGACGGCCAGGCCGTCGAGCTGGCGGCGCAGGTGCTGGTGCCGGCCGTGCGCGACGGTGATGACGGCAGTTCTCATCGTGCCGCCTCCTTGCGGCAGCGACATGCGGTGTCCTCGATCGCGGCCGCCGCGCGAGCGGCCGCGCCGTGAATCTGCCACCGCCGCCACCGCGCCGGATCCCCGGACATCGCATGCGCCAGCAGACCCGGCCAGGCCCGATGGTCGGGCCACCGCCGGGCCACCACGGCGAGCTGGTGTTGCTGCAGCACCCGGGCGGTCATCTGTTGCTCGTCGAACGGCCGGGCCTGCGGGATGATCACCGCAGGCCGTTCCGCGGCGGCGATGTCGGCGACACACCCCTGCCCGCCGTGGCCGACAACAACGTCGGCGGCACAGATCTGCGGCCAGGGGTCCGAGGTCCAGGGACCGCCGGGCACCCCCAGCGAAGACCAGTGATACGACGGTTGCTCGGCGGCGAGCGCCGCCACCGTCTCGGCGTCGAGCGTCGAACCGCCGGCACCACCGAGCACCAGAACGCGCGCCGCGCCGCCGGATCCGCGCGACAGGTGCGGGCGCTCGCGCCCGTCGAATCGGCTGATCCCGCCCACATAGCTGGTTTTGCTGTCGTAGGACCGTAGCCAGGGCGGCATGCACAGGTCGCGGGGCCAGGGCGCAATGATGTGATCAGCCATCCGGTGAACCAGCAGATGCGGCTGGTCCACCCGTTTCCCGGGCTGGGCCACCATGATCACCGGCACGCCCAGCAGTCGCGTGAACGTGGCCACCTCAACCGAGACGTCCACCACCATCGCCTCGGGGCGCGCGTCGGCGACCCAGCCGGCGATCGCCTGCATACGGGCACCGAAGCCGTCGTCGTGATGCGGAGCCCAGTGCAGCGCCCCGTGCGCCGTCGGTTCGGAGACGGTTTCGGCGGTGTCGTCACGCGCCAGGGTCACCGTCGCGGTGAACGGATGCTCCTCGGGCAGCTCAAGCGACGTCAGTGCGGTAACCGGCCGCCGCAGATGGCAGGCGATGCTGATGGCGCGATTGAGATGACCGCGACCCTGATGGTGAATGTAGTAACCGATCATGAGTCCTGCCTGTGGCGTCGTCGATCAGGGCGCGATAGAGATCGAGGTATCCGTCCACCATGGCCGAGGCCGAGCACTGCGCGAGCGCGTGCCGGTGCACCTCGCCGCGGTCCAGCGCCCGCACGGCGGGCACGGCGGCCGCCATCGCGTCGACATCGCCCGGTGCCACCAGCCGTCCCGCCTGGGGACCGACGATTTCCGGGATACCGCCACGCGCGAACGCGATGACCGGAGTGCCGCACGACATTGCTTCGGCGACCACCAGTCCGTAGGGCTCATCCCACATGGGTGTTACCAGAGCGGCAGCCGACCTGCCGACCAATTCGGCGAGTGCGTCCTGGTCGAGGTGACCGCGATAGCGAATCCGGTCGTCGAGCTCGGGAGCGATGTGCGCCGCGAAGTACGCCGGATCCGAGACCGGGCCGGCGATGTCGAGTGGGCGACCGGCCCGGCGGGCGGCGGCGATGGCCAGGTGGGTGCCCTTCTCCGGGGTCAGTCGCCCCAGCCAGACCAGCGCGTCACCGCCAGGACCCAGCGGCCAGAGCCTGCTGTCCACCCCGTTGGGCACCACCGCCATGTCGGCGATGACGTGCTGCCAGGCGGCAGCGGTGTGCCGGCTCACGGCCGCGAACCGGGTGCCCTGTCCTTCGGTGGTCTGGACCGCGGACTCCAGCCACGGCGTCGGCGGGGTGTGCACCGTCGTCAGCATCGGGGTGGACAGCAATGGCGCCATCGCCACCGGCAGATGGTGCAGGCTGTGATTGTGGATCACGTCGAATGAGCCGGCCTCCGGGCTGGACAACTCCAGCATGAGCGACAGGTAGGCGTGATGGTCATTCATGAATGCAGCCGCGGGCATCGACGGATCCCGTTGTGCTGCAGCCGAAAGCGCCAAGGTGCGCACCGTCAAGGAGGAACAGCCCAGCTCGGGGTCCGAGCCCTGCCCTGCGAACAGGGCGACCTCGTGCCCGTGGCGGGCCAGGGTGCGGGCCAGATGCCAGACGTGAGCTTCGAGCCCGCCGGCGAATGGTTGACAGATCGGAAAACGGTTCGACGCGATCAGCGCGATGCGCAACGGGTTCTTCACGCCAGCACCTGCGCGTAGATCTCACGATGGGCGCGAGCCAACACCGCCCGCTCGGCGCGCCGTTGCGACCAGGTGGCGCGGGGGGCGGGTTGTCCAGCAGCCCAACGGAAGTGGGCTTTGGCCACCGCCCGGTGCAGCGAGTCAGGGTCGAATCCGTCCTCGGCGAACCCGTATTCCCCGCAGGGCCGCTGTTCACGGTAGAAACCGCAACTCGGCGCGATGACCTCGGTCCCGAGGTCATAACACGCTTCGAGCCAGCCCGAGTGGGTGCCGAACCGGTACGGCAGCACCGACACCCGCACCGAGGACAGGTAATCCCAGAGCTCGTCCTCGGTGAAATATGGGAGGACGTGCACCCGGACGTGGGGCAGTGACCCGTAATCCAGCAGCGCGGCTCCGAACTCGGGGGCATACCAGTGATTTCCGGGCTCGAAAACCTCATCGTGAACGTTGATCTGCAGCACCGCCCCGGGCAGCCCGGCGACCGCCTCTGCCAGGGTGTCGAGCACGGGCAGCGGATCCATGTTCGCCCGGCGGCTCTTGACATGCAGGGCCACGACAAACGGCTCGGGCTGCCGCCGCGGGTTTTCCATCCTGCCCCTGTCGAGGACGTGGGGATGCGGCAGCACCGTGGCGGCGCTGCCCCACTGCTGCGAAATCACCTGTGCTGCACCAGAAGTCAGCGTGATCAACGCTGACGCGGCCGCGACAAGTACATCCTGCCGCTCACGGTGGGCGACAGGTTCATGATGATGAGGGTTGCGGAGATCGTGCACGGTGTACACCAACGGCTTGTTGTGCATCTTCAGTTCCTGCATGACCTCGGCCAGCGCCTGCGGGCTGATGGCGTCGAACCCGAAGTGCACATGGAAAACATCAAACCGGTGGTGGTTGTCGGTGACCCAACCGGGCTCGAGCATCAGCGGTGGCCACCATCCGCCGGGGACCGTACGCCCGTCTGCGGGCACCGGGTCGGGCAGCCGGACCACACCGTCGGCACCGTCGAGATCACCGAGATGACGCACGTAGACATGCGAAGCCGGTACGGAAGCAACGCGCACAGCAGTCAACCCCTTTCCCGAATCGGTGATCGCACCGTGAAGACAAACCTGTGGATCCCCGCAGTACCGTGGGGCTGCCGGCGCATACCCGGTGGTGCGGAATTCCAAACCGCATCACCGCTCATCCCGAGAAGCATTGCCGTTGAATGCTTTTCGGGATGAATGATAGCAACCTAGGCGGACACCACCCCCACCGCGCCGAGGGCCCCGTTGTAAGCGCGCGCCGCGTCACCGGCCACCCGGTCCCAGGAATACCGCGACCGGGCGCGGTCGCGACCCGCGGCTCCCATCCCCCGGCCTGCGAACGGTTCGTGCAGCAGCCGCCGCGTCGCCTCGGCGAACCGCACCACATTCCCCGGCGGCACCAGGCGCCCCGTCACCTCGTCGACCACGATGTCCCCCAACGCCCCCACCGCGGTGGCGACCACCGGCACCCCGCAACTCATGGCCATCAAGGCGGCCGCACCCGTCGGTTCGGTCACCGCGGGACAGACGCAGACATCGGCCGAGCGCAGCAGCGCAGCCAGGTCAGTGGCCGCACGTACGTCGGCGATCGTCACCCGGTCGGCGACCCCCACGACTCCGGCCGCCTGCAGCAATTCCGCAGATACTTCGCGGGCACCGGCCGCGGTCGCGTCCAGCGCCAATACCAACTCGGTGTCCGGCAACGCAGCCAACGCCCTGACCGCGGTATCGACACCGAGCCGGCCCGTGGACGCCCACACCGCCACGATGCGGTGTTGCAGACCGCTGCGCTGCGCCGCCTCCCCGGGCGGAGTGAACACCTCGCTGTCCACTCCATACGGCACCACCGAGATCCGGGACCGCACGCAGCCCATCCGCAGGAGTTCGAACAATTCGTCGTTGTTGTTGGCCGCCACCCAGCTCGCCCGGCGCGCGAGAAGTGACACCAGTTTGCGCCCCTGACCTGCGTCACCTGCGCCGGTACGGCGATCAGTGACAGCGATGTCGTCGAAAGACTGCACGACGGGCAGCCCGTGCGACCGGGCCGCCAACTGTGCGGCCATGCCGGACAGCCACGACTGGGCATGCACCACATCCGGGCGCTCCTCGCCCCACACCTGCTGCAGGTTCCGGCTGAACACACCGAGATCATCGGATTGCTTTCGCCGAGTTCCGCCGCTGGGCACCCGCACCACGCGGTAGCCCTGCGCAGACATCACCTCGCTGCCCGGAGCCCGACCGGGGCTGGGCAGGTACACCGAGACGTCATGACCCACGGCAGCCAGCTCGCTCGACAGCCGGGCGGGCGGAACCACCAGTTCCGCAACCCCGTCTGTCCCGGTGACGGTGGTGGAATCAGTTTCTGTCAGCACAATTGCGAGTCGCATGCGCGGAACCCCCTTAGCCAGCGCACCACACCAATCAATGGGTATGGCGCTCTCTCAACCGGCCGCTGCTTGACCGCACGGTCGAGACCTCGAAGGTCGGCGACCGCAATCGACGATTCGAGGGGCCCGAGCGGGCCGCGCCTCAACGTCGTAAGTCGGAGATTACCCACTCACGCTGGGATCGAACCCGGGCCCCGCCTGGCTGCACAGCAATGTCGTCGTAGCCGCCGCACTCAGCGGCCTCGAGTAGAGAAAGCCCTGTCCCACATCGCACCCGAACGCCCGCAATCGGGCATCGGTGCCCTCGTCCTCCACACCCTCGGCCACGGCCCTGGCGCCGAGCACATGTGCCAGCTCCACAATCGAACGCACCACCGCGTCGGCCCGGGGGTCCGCGACGATGGGCTCGATCAACTGCCGACAGATCTTGATCTCGTCCAGTGGAAGCTCGCGCAGATAGGCGAACGCGGAGTAGCCGCTGCCGAAGTCGTCGATCGCGATCCGGATCCCGCACAGCCGCAGATCCCCCAGCACCGCACGGGTGCGCCGGACATCGTCGAGCATCAGGTCTTCGGTGACCTCCAGGGTCAGCAACTCCGGCGGCACGCCATGCTCGGCCAAGGAACTCGCGATCCTGGCGGGCAGCGTGAGGTCACTCAGCGACGGCGCGAACAAATTGACCGCGGTCGGTACCGCGCACCCGCGGGCCCGCCACGACGCCAGATCGTTGAGCGCCTGACGCAGCACCAGATCGGTCACGGCCGGCATGAGACCGTGGTGACGCACCACCGGGAGAAACCGGCCCGGTTCCAACGTGCCGAGCCGCGGGTGGGGCCAGCGGACCAGGGCCTCGACGCTCACCACAGCCCTGGTCGGCAGATCAACCTGCGGCTGGTACACCACCGCCAGTTCATCGCGTTCGATCGCGCGCCGCAGTTCGCCGAGCAGGTGCACCGTCGCTGCGGCGCGGTTGCGCTCCCGGCTGGTACGGGGGCGCCCCGCCGTGACGCCGGCAGCCTTGTCCAGGTCCGGGGTGTAACTGCGCAAGCCGCTGCCCCCGACCGCCTTGGCGGCGTACATCGCGGCCTCGGCCCGGCGCAGCAGTACTTCGGCGGTGATGTCGGTTTCGCCGTCGGTGACGGCGGCCAACCCGATGCTCGGTCGGATCAGCACCTCGTGCCCCTCCAACCGGAACGGCTCGTCGAACGACTGCGCGACCCGGTGCGCGACCGACCGCGCACCCTCGGCCTTGCCCTCCATCAGGACTGCGAAGTGGTCACCGCCGAGCCGGGCCAGCGTGTCGCCGGTCCGCAGACAGGACAGCAGCCGGTCGGCCAACGCGGTCAGCAAACTGTCACCGGCCGGATGACCCAGGGCGGAGTTAACGAATTTGAAGTCGTCGAGGTCGAGCACCAGGACCGAGACCGCGAACTGGTCGCGCTGCCGCAGATGCAGTGCGTGGGTGAGGCGGTCGTGAAACAGGGCGCGGTTGCCCACGCCGGTGAGCGGATCTCGCAACGCCTGTTCGGCGATCACCAGCCCCAGCCGGCGGTTGTCCCGCAGCGCCAGGAGCTGGCGGCCCACCACGGCGGACACCATCACCATCGTCGCGATCACCACCGGCGCCAGTTGCGGGACGGAGATCAAATCCGCCGTCGCCACCCCGCCGGCGATCAGAACGGCCAGGTACGGCAGCCACAACGACGACCGCGGCCGCGCCGAGGTGGGAACCGACCCGGTATCGACGTTGACGCTGAGCGCCGCGGCGACGCCGATCATGAGAAGCCCGACCAGCCAGCCGATCCCGACCAGGGCCGCCGCCTCGAAGGCTCCGCGGATCCGTAGGTGTACGAAGGTGGCGCGGGTCAGCGCCATCACGGTGATGGCCGCCGCCAGAACCAGCAGGGGCAGCCGTTGACGGCCACCCGCGCGCGCCGCCAACAACACTGCCATCGTCGTCACCACCACCGTGACCGCCAGGTAGGTGATCACCACCAACAACACCCGGGTGTCCCCGGGATCGGTCGGGTAGGTGAAACGCAGGATCAGCAGCCAGGCCACCGCGAACAGGGCAGCTCCCACGATCAGGGCATCAAGAACCAACCGCGACCGGGACCCGTCCCGCCGCGCCGCGGGCACCACAACCAGTGCCACGCACGTGGCCAGCCAGAACACCACATGTCCGACGCCGACGAGAACCGGCGCAGGCTCCGGCCCCGGTGGCTGAGCGACCGACACCGCCGAACCGACCGCCCCGGCCAGAAGACCCACCGTCATGCACGTCCACATCGCCCGCCTGCTGCCGTGCGCGGCGCGTGCAGCGCAGCGGGTGGTCCACGCCGCGGACAGGCCGGTCAACACCAGCCCGACACACAGCACCCTCCAGAACGTGGCGGGCCCAGCGAACACCGCAGCCGCGATTACGGCAAAGCTCACCGCGGTCCCCACCACGGCCAGCGCCGTGGCGTAAGAGGCCCTCACCAGCCGCGGAAACGCCCGCAAAAATGTTGACACGTCAATTGATCCCCCGGGACAATCGCTATGTCGACAAGGCTACAAGGTCCCCGCGCCGGCCATCCGGAATTGCTGAGCCGTGCCCGGCAAATTCGGCCGCGCACCCGCGGGCGGCCGGTTCGCAGGTCAGGGCAGCCGTTCGACCAACTGCTCGACCGCCACCCGCGGCCCGGTGAAGAACGGGATCTCCTCCCGGACATGCCTGCGGGCCTCGGTGGCGCGCAGGTCGCGCATCAGGTCGACGATGCGGTACAGCTCCGGCGCCTCGAACGCCAGAATCCATTCATAATCGCCGAGCGCGAAGGCCGGCACCGTGTTGGCGCGGACGTCCTTGTAACCGCGAGCAGCCATGCCGTGGTCGGCGAGCATCTTGCGCCGTTCGTCGTCGGGCAGGAGGTACCAGTCCAGCGACCGGACAAACGGGTAGACGCACACGTAGTTCCCGGGCTCTTCGCCGGCCAGGAACGCCGGGATGTGGCTCTTGTTGAACTCCGCGGGGCGGTGCAACGCCACGCTGCTCCACACCGGAGTGCTGGCCTGGCCGAGCGCCGTGGTGCGACGGAAGTCGGAGTAGGTGGCCTGCAGATCCTCGACGCGTTCCGCGTGGGTCCAGATCATGTAGTCGGCGTCGGCGCGTAGGCCGGCGACGTCGTAGAGGCCGCGCACCACGACGCCCTTGTCTCCCTGCTGCTTGAAGAAGGTCGCCGTCTCGTCCACGATCTCGCCTCGTTCGGAGCCCAGCTCCCCCTGATTGACCGCGAAGACCGAGAACATCAGATAGCGGATGGTGGAGTTGAGCGCGTCGAAATCAAGGCGGGACATGCACCTATCGTGCCACGCGGGGGCACAAGGTCAGGTGGTCAGCTCCGCTGTGAGTCCCCCGACAGCCCGGCCTGCCGCCGCCACACAGGCGGGCACTCCGATGCCGTCCAGATAGCTGCCCGCGACCGCCAACCCGGGTGGCAGGCCGGCCCGCAATTGCGCGACCACCGCGGCATGCCCGGGCCCGTACTGCGGCATGGCATCCAGCCACCGGTGCACCAGCACATCCTGCGGGTCCACGGTCACGTCGAACACCTCGGCCAGATCGGCGACCGACCATGCCAGCAGATCCTCGTCCGACGTGTCCCGGGCGATGGTGTCGCCGAACCGGCCGAACGACAGCCGCAGCAGTTCACTGTTACCGCGGCGACCCCACTTGCGGGTGGACAACGTCAGGGCCTTCGCATGCAGCCGCTCGCCGCTGGCGACCAACACCCCCGAGCGCTGCGGCAGCGGGGTGCCACCCGGCACTGCCAGCGCCACCACCACCGAGGACGCCGTCTCGATGCGCGCCGCGGCGGCAGCCGTTCGGGGGGCCACCGAGCCCACCAGCCGGGCCAGGCGGGGCGCGGGCAGTGCCAACACCACCCCGTCGGCGCCTACCTGCTGCCCCTCGTCGTCACGCACCACCCAGTGCCGGCCGTCGCGCTCCAGCCCGGAGACGGTGGTGGGCACCCAGCGCAGCCCGCTGCGGGCGATCAGCTCCCGCAGCAGCACCTCGTAGCCACCGTCGATCGCGCCGAACACCGGCGCCCCGGTGTTCGGGGGCAGCACCGACCGCACTGCCTCGGTGAGGCTGCGGGCCCCACGATCCAGCGCAGCTGCCACCGTGGGCACCGCGGCGCGCATCCCGATCGTGGCCGCCGACCCGGCGTACACCCCGGCCAGCATCGGGTCCACGGACCGGGCCACCACCGCCGCGCCGAACCGGTCCCCCACCACCTCGGCGACCGTCGGGTCGGCACCGCGCCGCCATTCCATCGGACGCGACGGTTCCACGGCCATCCGAGTCAGCGTGGCGTCGTCGACCAGACCCGTCATCGACGCCGCCGAACTGGGGATGCCGTTGACCGTCTCAGTGGGCATGGCGTGCAGCCGGCGCTGGCTGTAGATCAGCGGCCGCACCCCGGTGGTGCTGATCTGGCGGGCCGCGAGCCCGAGTTCAGCCAGCAGCGCGGGCACCTCGGGCCTGCGGACCACAAACGCCTCGGCCCCCACATCCATCGGCTGGCCGCCCAGTCGTTCGGTCCGCAGCACGCCGCCGAGGCGGTCGGCCGGATCGAACACGGTGATCCCGACGTCGGGCCCCAGCGCGCAACGCAGCCGGTACGCCGCGGTCAGACCGGAGATTCCGCCGCCCACAACCACATACGAGCGTCCGAAATACGAGGACCGACCACCGGAGGTCACAGCGAATGCACCAGTGCCACCACGTCCGTCAGCACGCCGGGATCGGTGGCAGGCAGCACCCCGTGCCCCAGGTTGAAGATGTGCCCGGCCGCGCCGGCAGCCACAGCCTGCCGGCCGTCCTCGACCACCGCGCGCGCACTGCGCTCCACGACGTCCCAGCCTGCCAGCAGCACCACGGGGTCGAGATTGCCCTGCAGGGCCGTGCCCGGGCGAACCCGGGTGGCAGCGTCACGTAACGACGTACGCCAATCGACGCCGACCACGTCCGCGCCGGCTTCGGCCATGGCGCCCAGAAGCTCAGCCGTGCCCACCCCGAAGTGCGTCATCGGCACCCCGGCCTCGGCGAGGGTGGCCAGCACCCGCGACGAATGCGGCAACACGTACCTGCGGTAGTCGGCCAGCGACAGCGTGCCGGCCCACGAGTCGAACACCTGGATGGCGTCCACACCGGCGGCCACCTGTACCTGCAGGAACGCGATGGTGATGTCGGTCAGCGCGGTCATCAGCGCATTCCAGGTCTCCGGTTCGCCCAGCATCATCGCTTTGGTGCGGTCGTGATGCTTACTCGGGCCGCCCTCCACCAGGTAGGACGCCAGCGTGAACGGCGCTCCGGCGAAACCGATCAGCGGAACCTCGCCCAACTCCGCGACCAACAGGGACACCGCGTCCGACACCGGCGCCACCTGCTGCGGGTCGAGCGGTTTGACGGCGGCCACATCGGCGGCGGTGCGGATCGGGTTGGCGATCACCGGACCCACATCGGGCACGATGTCCAGGTCGATGCCGGCGCCACGCAGGGGCACCACGATGTCGGAGAACAGGATCGCGGCATCAACACGATGCCTGCGGATCGGCTGCAGCGTGATCTCACAGACCAGTTCCGCATCGAAACAGGCGTCCAGCATCCGGTGGCTGGCCCGCAGTTCCCGGTATTCCGGCAGCGAACGGCCGGCCTGGCGCATGAACCACACCGGCACCCGAGCCGGGGTACGGCCGGTGGCGGCGGCCAAATAGGGCGACTCGGGCAGCTCACGACGGGTATTCATCGCGCTCCATGCTGCCACTGCGACGCGGCACCACCCAAACGGCGCCGATCCGCGTTCTGCGCCGACGCGGCGCGCCTGCGCCCCTTGCCCGGCCCGGCGGTCTAGCGTCGATGTGTGACAGTGGGTGAGCCTGCAGAATTCCGGGTGGCGGTGGAGGCGATGGGCGCTGCCACAGTGCGACCGGAAATCGAGCTGGGCCCGATCCGGCCGCCACAGCGACTGGCCCCGTTCAGTTACGCCGTGGGCGCCGAAGTCAAACACCCCGACACCGGCGAGGTCCCCGAGGCTTCCGACGGAGATGCCTTCGGCAGGCTGATCCTGTTACACGATCCCGACGGCTCCGAGGCCTGGGACGGCACGATGCGACTGGTCGCCTACATCCAGGCCGACCTCGACTCCAGCGAGGCCATCGATCCACTGTTGCCCGAGGTGGCGTGGAGCTGGCTGGTCGAGGCGCTGGAATCGCGCTCCGAGCACGTCACCGCCCTGGGCGGCACGGTCACGGCGACGACCTCGGTGCGCTACGGCGACATCTCCGGACCGCCGCGCGCCCATCAGCTGGAGCTGCGGGCATCCTGGACTGCCACCTCGCTGGATCTCGGCACCCACGTGCAGGCATTCTGCGAGGTGCTCGAGCACGCGGCGGGACTTCCGCCCGTCGGTGTCACCGACCTCGGATCCCGGTCCCGCGTCTGAGATGACGGCGCCCGACTCCGACTCCGACCCCGACTCCAGCCCCGAGTCCGTCCCCGAACCCGTTCCGTTGACCGCACCGGCCGACGGCGTTCCCGAACTGTCGGTGACCAGGTACGACATCGCTTCCGCCGCAGAGCTTCTCGCTGGCGGCACCGGGCCGTTCGCCGTCGACGCCGAACGCGCATCCGGCTTCAAGTACTCCAACCGCGCCTATCTGATCCAGATCCGCCGCGCCGGTGCGGGCACCGTCCTGATCGATCCGGTGAGCCACGGCGGTGACTCCCTGGAGGTACTGCGACCGGTTGCCGACGTGCTGGGCACCGATGAGTGGATCTTGCACGCCGCCGACCAGGACCTGCCGTGTCTGGCCGAGGTGGGGATGCGACCACCCGCGCTCTACGACACTGAGCTCGCCGGGCGCCTCGCCGGATTCGAGCGGGTGAATCTGGCGGCGATGGTGGCCCGGCTGCTCGGGCTCGGTCTGGCCAAGGGGCACGGGGCGGCCGACTGGTCCAAACGCCCGCTGCCCGCCGAGTGGCTGAACTACGCCGCTCTCGACGTCGAGGTCCTCATCGAACTGCGCGCAGCAGTCGCCGGGGTGCTCGATGAGCAGGGCAAGTCGGACTGGGCCGCCCAGGAGTTCGACCACCTACGGAACTATGAGGCGGCGCCGACGCGCCGGGACCGCTGGCGCCGGACCTCCGGCATCCACAAGGTACGCAATCCGCGCGCGCTGGCGGCCGTGCGAGAGCTGTGGACGGTGCGCGACGAGATCGCCCGCCGCCGCGATATCGCGCCCGGCCGGATCCTGCCCGACACCGCGATCATCAGTGCCGCCCAAGCGGATCCGAAGACCGTCGAGGAGCTGACGAAGTTACCGGTGTTCAGCGGACCCAAGCAGCGCCGCAACGCCGGCGTCTGGTTGGAGGCGTTGCGCACGGCGCGGGAGAACCCCGCACCGCCGGCCAATGAGCCGACCAACGGGCCGCCGCCTCCCGTGCGGTGGAGCAAACGTAAACCGGAAGCCGCCGCCCGCCTCGAAGCAGCCCGCGCCGCGCTGTCGGTGCTGTCCGAACGGGTCACAGTGCCCACCGAGAACCTGGTTTCGCCTGATCTGGTGCGCCGGCTGTGCTGGGACTGGCACAGCCCTGCCAACCCGGATGAGATCGCCCCGGCGATCGACGAGTTCTTGCGCGACGGGGGTGCCCGCCCGTGGCAGCGGGAGCTGACGGTACCGGTGCTGGCCACCGCGTTGACCCCTGCACCGACCGCCTGAGGAAGCGAGCGAAGTTGGCCGAGAAGAAGGAAACCCACCAGGAACGCGAGCGGCAACGCTTCGCCGACCGGGTGCTCAGCGCCGCCGAGGACGCGGTGTACTGGGCGATCGCCGTCATTCTGGTGGCGGGTGCAGTGGCATTGCTGGTGGCGCAGGTCCGCACCATGTTCACTCTGCTCGACGCCCCGACCAGCACCGTCATGCTCGAACTGCTCGACGGGGTGCTGCTGATCTTCATCTTCGTCGAACTGCTCTACGCGGTGCGCACCAGTCTGCGCTCCCACGAGATCGTCGCCGAACCGTTCCTGATCGTCGGCATCCTGGCCTGCATCAAGGAGATCGTCGTGCAGTCGGTGGAAGCGGCCAAGATCATCCACGAGGGCCCGGAGTTCGCCCGCGCCATCGTGCAGACCGGCGTGCTCGGCGCGTTGGTGTTGGTGCTGGCGGTCGCGGCGTTCGTACTGCGGGAACGGCGCCGCGACGTGACCACCGAGGCCGAAGCCACCGGCGACTGACCCCCTCCGGGGCTAGTCGAGGCGTTCGCTGACCGACGACTCGTCCACCGAGTTGCCGAGCGCGGCAACCCAACCGGTGATCTGCCGGGCGATGTTCTGGTCCGTCAGGCCCATCTCGGTGAGCAACTGGCTGCGCGAGGCATGTACCTGGAACTCCTGTGGCACTCCGATATCGCGGCACGGCACATCGATCTCGTTGCGCCGCAACACCGCCGACACCGCAGAACCGATACCGCCGGCCAAGCCGTTGTCCTCCAGCGTCACCACCAGCTTGTGTGCGGCGGCGAGCTCGTTGATGACGGCTGGGATCGGCAGCACCCAACGCGGATCGACCACCGTCACACCGATGCCCTGGTTGCGCAGCCGCTCGGCCACCGCCAGCGCCATCGAGGCAAACGGCCCCACAGCCACCACCAGGACGTCCTCGGACAAGCCGTCGGCGGGCACCGCCAGGACATCCACCCCGGAGCGCCGCTCGATCGCAGGAATGTCTTCGCCCACATCGCCTTTGGGGAATCGCAACGCGGTGGGGCCGTCCTTGACGGCCACCGCCTCCCGCAGTTCCTCACGCAGCGTGGCGCCGTCGCGCGGTGCTGCGACCCGGATGCCGGGCACGATGCCGAGGATCGACAGGTCCCACATCCCGTTGTGGCTGGCGCCGTCCGGGCCGGTGATTCCGGCACGGTCGAGCACTATGGTGACCGGCAACTGGTGCAGCGCAACATCCATCATCAGCTGGTCGAACGCCCGGTTGAGGAAGGTCGCGTAGATCGCCACCACCGGATGCAGCCCGCCCATGGCCAGCCCCGCGGCTGAGGTCATGGCGTGCTGTTCGGCGATGCCGACGTCGAAGAGCCGGTCCGGGAATCGCTGACCGAACGCCGAGAGCCCGGTGGGTCCCGGCATCGCCGCAGTGATCGCCACGATGTCGCGACGCTTCTTGGCCAGCTTGATCAACTCGTCGGAGAACGCCGCCGTCCATCCCGGTGCGGACACCGTGGTGGCCAGACCGGTGAGGGGATCGATGATGCCGGTGGCGTGCATCAACTCGGCTTCATCGTTCTCGGCCGGCCCGTACCCCATGCCCTTGCGGGTGGCGACGTGCACGATCACCGGGGCGTTGAAACCGCGGGCACTGCGCAACGCCGTCTCCACGGCGTGTTCGTCGTGACCGTCGATGGGGCCGACGTACTTGACGCCCAGATCGGTGAACATCACCTGCGGCGAGACGGCGTCTTTGATGCCGGCCTTGACGCTGTGCATGCACTGGTAGCAGAACTCGCCGATGACAGGCATCCCGCGCACCGCGCCGCGACCCTTCTCCAGCAGTCGCTCGTAACCGGGCTGCAGTCGCAGGTGTGCCAGGTGGTCCGCCAACCCACCTATGGTGGGCGCATAGCTGCGGCCGTTGTCGTTGACGACGATCACCACCGGACGCCCCGAGGCGGCGATGTTGTTCAGGGCCTCCCAGCACATGCCGCCGGTGAGCGCACCGTCACCGACGACAGCCACCACGTGGCGGTTGCGATGCCCGGTGAGTTCGAATGCCTTGGCCAGGCCGTCGGCATAGGACAGCGCCGAAGACGCGTGGCTGGACTCGACCCAATCGTGTTCGCTCTCGCTGCGGCACGGATAACCCGACAACCCGTCCTTCTTGCGCAGGCTGTCGAACTCCTCGCAACGGCCGGTGAGCATCTTGTGCACATACGCCTGATGCCCGGTGTCGAAGATGATCGGATCGTGGGGCGAGTCGAATACCCGGTGCAAGGCCAACGTCAGTTCGACAACACCCAGGTTCGGGCCCAGGTGGCCGCCGGTGGCAGCGACCTTGTGGACCAGGAACTCACGAATCTCGTGAGCCAGGTCACTTAGCTGGGACTGCGAAAGGTGCTGCAGATCAGCGGGACCGCGGATCTGTTCAAGCATCTGGTCAGTCTACGCACCGCACTCCGGATCAGTCGCGACGAGCCTGGTACACATCGGGCACGCCGTCGTGATCATCGTCACTGGTTTCGCTCTCCGCGATCCGGCGGTACACCCGATTGCGGCTCAGCAACAGCCCGGCAGCCAAGACACCTGCGATGACAGAGCCCAGCAGCACACCGATCTTGACGTCCGCGCCCGCCGGGGTGCCGTAACCGAACGCCAGCTCCCCGATCAGCAGCGACACCGTGAACCCGATCCCGCCGAGAAGGGAGACGCCGAGCACGTCGCGCTTGGCCAGGCCGTCGCCGAGTTCGGCGCGGGTGAACCTGGCCAGCAGCAACGTCGTCGCCACGATCCCGACGGGTTTGCCGATCACCAGCCCGGCCAACACTCCCAGAGTCACCGGGTGGGTGAGCGCGTCAGCGAACCCGGACAACCCGCCGACGGTGACCCCGGCGGCGAAGAAGGCGAACACCGGCACCGCCACACCCGCCGACAGCGGTCGCAGCAGATGCTCATAATGCTCGGCTGCGCTGTGTTTGCCCAACACCGGAACCGTGAACCCGAGCACCACCCCGGCCACCGTGGCATGCACGCCGCTGGCGTGCATCAACGCCCAGGCAACAGCGCCCAGCGGCAACAGGATCCACCACTTGCCGAAGCCCCGCTGCACGGCCAGGCCGAACAGCGCGATGGGCACGACGGCCAGCGCCAGCGCCCCCGGGACCAGCTCGTCGGTGTAGAAGACCGCGATCACGGTGATGGCCAGCAGGTCGTCGACCACGGCCAGGGTGAGCAGGAAGGTGCGCAACGCGCTGGGCAGGTTGGTCGAGATCACCGCGAGCACCGCCAGCGCGAACGCGATATCGGTGGCGGTGGGGACCGCCCACCCGGCCAGCCCCTCCGGGGACTTCGTGCCCAATTGGACCGCGACGAAGATCGCCGCCGGCGCGATCATGCCGCCGACGGCCGCAATGATCGGCAGCGCTGCCCGCGCCGGGTCCCGCAGATCCCCGGCGACGAACTCCCGCTTGAGTTCCACGCCGACGACGAAGAAGAAGATCGCCAGCAGCCCATCGGCGGCCCACGCCGCCAGGGAGAGGTTCAGGTGTAGCGACTCCGGTCCCACCCGGAATTCCGAGATCTCGGTGTACAGGCCGGACCACGGGGAATTCGCCCAGATCAGCGCGGCCGCGGCGGCCACCAGGAGCAACACCCCGCCGACGGTTTCCTGCCGCAGTATCGCGGCGATGCGTCGGGCTTCGGGCCACGATCCCCGAGAAAAGAGCCAGCTCGAATCGGACACGGTGTCACTCCTTGGTGTCGGCATCACAAATGCACTGCCGACCAGACTTCCCGGCTCACCGCGTTCGACGCAGAGTCTACCGCGTCAGCAGTGCCACACACTCGACGTGGTGGGTCAGCGGGAAGGCGTCGAACACCGTCAACCGCTCCACGTGATAGCCGTGGCCGCGATACAGGCCGACGTCGCGGGCAAATGCCGCGGCCTCACAACCGATGTGCACCACCCGCGGCACCCCCGCGGCGGCGATGGTGTCGATGATCTCCCGGCCGGCGCCGGTCCGCGGCGGATCCAGCACGGCCACATCGGCCGGGGTGCCGGCGTGGGCGAGCGCCCGTCGCACCGACTCGGTGACGAACTCGACCTGCGGCAGATCAGCCAGTGCCGTCCGGCCCGCCCGGGACGCCGACCGCGAGGTGTCGATGCTGACCACCTGCCCCTGCTCCCCCACTGATCCGGCCAGCGCGGCGGCGAAGACGCCGGCACCGCCGTACAGATCCCACGCCGTCATCCCCGGGCCGGCCGCCGCCCAGTCCGCGACCACCGCGCTGTACTGCGCGGCGGCATCCCGGTGGGCCTGCCAGAAGGCCGTCGCGGGCAGGTGCCAGGTCCGCTCACCCACCCGTTGGACCGCGTCGTAGTCACCTTCGATGGCGCGGGTGCGACGGTGCTGTCCGGCGCACACGACATGGCGTACGCCGTCGTCGTCGACCACGACATGCACCTGATCCCCGCTGCGGATGCCGTCCTCGGGCAGGTCGGCCAACATCCCTTCGGGCAGCTGACCGCAACGCAGGTCGGTTACCAGCTCAGCGCTGTGGTAGCGGTGAAAGCCGGGCTTGCCGTCGGGCCCGGCTGCCAACCGCACCCGGGTGCGCCACCCGGTGGCGGCCCCGGAGCCGACGGGTTCAGCGCTGCCCGACCACTCATAACCGCCGAGGCGCTGCAGCTGGTTGGCCACCACGTCGCCTTTGATGGCCCGAAGGGCGGCCGGCTCGACGAAGGCCATATCGCAACAGCCGGATCCGTGTGCCCCGGCGATCGGGCACAGGGATGGCACCCGGTCGGCCGAGGCATCGACGACCTCGATGACCTCCGCGTGCCAATAGGATCCGCGCTCGTCGGTGACCTGCACCCGCACGGTCTCCCCGGGCAGGGCGTAACGGACGAACACCACCCGGCCGTCGTGGCGGGCCACGCAGCTGCCGCCGTTGGCGGCCGCACCCACGGTCAACGTCAGTTCGGTCATTCCAGGAAACCCCGGCGCGCGTCGCCCGGTGCCGACTGCGGCTGCAATGTTTTGAGTCGTTCGGACGAATTCAATTGCCACGGAACGGAAGTCACCATGACATTGGGTTCGAACAGTAACCGGCCCTTGAGCCGCAGGGCGCTCTGATTGTGCAGCACCTGCTCCCACCAATGACCGACGACATACTCAGGGATGAACACCGTGACGACAGTACGCGGCGATTCCCTGCCGATCCGCTTCACATAATCGAGCACCGGCCGGGTGATCTCGCGATACGGCGAGGCGATCACCTTCAGGGGCACCTTGACGTCGCTTTCCTCCCACTTGTGCACCAACTCCCGGGTTTCGGCGTCGTCGACGCTGACGGTGATGGCTTCCAGCACGTCCGGGCGGGTGGCCCGGGCGTAGGCCAGCGCGCGCAGCGTGGGCAGATGCAGTTTGGACACCAGCACCACAGCGTGGTTGCGGCTGGGCAGCACCACCCCGCCCTCCTGCTCGGCCTCCTGCTCGGCCAACTCACGCGCCACCGTCTCGTAGTGGCGATGGATCAGCTTCATCATCACGAACAGCGCGGTCATCGCGACGATGGCTATCCAGGCGCCGGCGGCGAATTTGGTGACCAGCACCACCACCAACACTGCCCCGGTGCACAGGAACCCGACGGTGTTGACCACCCGCGAACGCACCATCCTGCTGCGGATCTGCTCGTCGGACTCGGTGCGCAACAACCGGGTCCAGTGCCGCACCATGCCGATCTGGCTGAGGGTGAACGACACGAACACCCCCACGATGTAGAGCTGGATCAGCGCGGTGACCTCGGCGCCGAACGCCACGATGAACGCGATCGCGGCCAGCGCGAGAAACAGGATGCCGTTGGAGAACGCCAGCCGGTCCCCGCGGGTGTGCAACTGTCGGGGCAGATAACGATCCTGGGCCAGAATCGATCCCAGCACCGGGAAGCCGTTGAACGCGGTGTTCGCCGCCAGGACCAGGATCAACGCGGTAACGATGGTCAGCAGCACAAACCCCAGGTGGAAGCTGCCGAACACTGTCTGGGCCAGCTGTGCGATCAGCGTCTTCTGCTGATAACCGGCCGGCGCCCCTTCCAGTTGCGTCGTCGGATCCTCGACGATCTGGACGCCGACCTTCTCCGCCAGCACGATGATGCCCAACAGCAACGCCACCGAGATGCCGCCGAGCATCAGCAGGGTGGTTGCGGCGTTGCGGGACTTCGGCTTCCGGAACGCCGGCACACCATTGCTGATCGCTTCCACACCGGTGAGCGCCGCACATCCCGACGAGAACGATCTGGCGACCAGAAACACCAGCGCAAAGCCCAGCACGTCGCCGTGTTCGGCGTGCATCTCGAAGCCGGCGGATTCGGCCTGCAACGGATCCCCCAGCACATAGATCCGGAACAATCCGTAGCCGAGCATCAGGAACATCCCGAGGATGAAGCCGTAGGTGGGGATGGCGAACGCGGTGCCGGACTCGCGGATCCCGCGCAGGTTCATCGCCATCAACAGCAGGATGGCCGCCACCGCGAACAGCACCTTGTGTTGGGCGACGAACGGCACGGCCGAACCGATGTTCGACATGGCCGAGGCCATCGAGACCGCGACCGTGAGGATGTAGTCCACCAGCAGCGCACTGGCCACCGTCAGGCCCGCGGCGGGCCCCAGGTTGGTGGTCACCACCTCGTAGTCACCACCGCCAGAGGGGTAGGCGTGCACGTTCTGCCGGTAGCTGGCCACCACCACCAGCATCACGAACGCCACCGCCAGCCCGATCCACGGCGTCATCGAGTAGGCGGACAGACCCGCCACCGAGAGCACCAGGAAGATCTCTTCGGGCGCGTAGGCGACCGACGACATGGCGTCGGAGGCGAACACCGGCAGCGCGATCCGCTTGGGCAGCAAGGTGTGCCCCATGCTGTCACTGCGGAACGGCCGACCCAGAACCAACCGGCGCGCGGCGGTCGAAAGCTTGGACACGAGGTCCAAGGGTATGCCCAAGCCCCGTTGGCGGTAGCGTTCCGCATACGGTCGGTCAACGTCCGACGCAGCCGAGAGGACGCCAGGTGCGCGTAGTGGTGATGGGATGCGGCCGCGTGGGGGCCGCGCTCGCCGATGGGTTGGCCCGAATCGGCCACGATGTAGCCATCATCGACCGGGAGAGCACCGCATTTCAGCGGCTGTCGCCGGAGTTTCCGGGCGACCGGGTTCTGGGGATGGGATTCGACCGGGAAGTCCTGCTGCGGGCGGGCATTGAAGAAGCCGGGGCCTTCGCCGCGGTGTCCTCCGGCGACAACTCGAACATCATCTCCGCGCGTGTCGCCCGCGAGACGTTCGGCGTCAAGCGCGTGGTGGCCCGCATTTACGACGCCAAGCGCGCCGCGGTGTACGAGCGACTGGGCATTCCGACCGTGGCGACGGTGCCGTGGACGACCGATCGACTGCTCAACGCGTTGACCGGTGAGACCGAGACCGCCAAGTGGCGTGACCCCACCGGCACGGTTGCGGTGGCCGAGGTGGTGCTGCACGAGCAGTGGGTGGGCCGGCGGGTCACCGACCTGGAGGCGGCGACGGGCGCTCGGGTGGCGTTCCTGATCCGATTCGGCACCGGGATCCTGCCGGAGGCCAAGACGGTGATCCAGGCCAGCGACCAGGTGTACATCGCAGCGGTCTCGGGCACCGCCGCCGAGGCAATGGCCATCGCCGCGTTGCCGCCGAGCGCGGACCTCGAAATCGGGGGCGGACGATGAGAGTCGCGATCGCCGGGGCCGGGGCTGTCGGACGTTCCATCGCCCGCGAGCTGATCGAGAACGGCCATGACATCACCCTGATCGAGCGCAATGCCGGACACGTCGACGTCGACGCCATCCCGGCTGCGCACTGGCGCCTGGGCGATGCGTGTGAGCTCTCGCTGCTGGAATCGGTGCGCGCCGAGGATTTCGACGTGGTGATCGCCGCGACGGGCGACGACAAGGCCAATGTGGTGCTCTCATTGCTGGCCAAGACGGAGTTCGGGGTCTCGCGAGTGGTGGCCCGGGTCAACGACCCCCGCAACGAGTGGCTGTTCGACGACGCCTGGGGCGTGGATGTGGCCGTCTCGACGCCGCGCATGCTGGCCTCCCTGGTCGAGGAGGCCGTCGCCGTGGGCGATCTGGTGCACATCATGGAGTTCCGCAAAGGTGAAGCCAATCTGCTGGAGATCACCCTGCCCGACGACACCCCGTGGGGCGGTAAGCCGGTCCGCAAGTTGGACCTGCCGCGGGACGCGGCGCTGGTGACGATCCTGCGTGGGAACCGCGTCATCATCCCGGAATCCGATGAGCCGCTCGAAGGCGGCGACGAGCTGCTGCTGGTTGCCTCCCCCGACGTCGAGAGCGAGCTCCGGGCACTGCTGCTGCCCACCGGTCGCCAAAACAGTTGAGGCGCCGTCAGCGCGCCGGCGGCGGGGCGGCGCGGTCGTAGCACGCCGCGCTGGCCGTCGGCGGTATGTCCGCAATGTCGTTGCGCTGGTTACGGATCCCGATGGCCGACACCAGCCCGGCCGCCGCGAACAGTGCCGCAGTCACCAGCACCCCGCGGGAAAACCCGTCGAAATCGATGGCGCCGCCGACGATCACGGACATGAACGCGACGGCGATCAATCCCGCCACCCGGGACACCGCATTGTTGATCGCCGACCCGATGCCGCTGCGAGTCGGGTCCACGGCCGCCAGAACCGTTGCCGTCAACGGCGATACCGTCATCGACAGTCCCAGGGCGAACAAAACCAGCCCGGGCAGCAACTGGGTCCAGAAGTCGAATTCGGCACCGGCGCGCACGGACGCCATCACCGCGAACCCCGCCCCCGCCAACAGCGGCCCGCAGGCCATGTACCACCGCGGCCCGTGGCGACCGGCCAGCGCGCCGAACCGCGGAGCCAGGAAGAACGACAGCACCGGTACCGGCAGCGTCGCCAGCCCGGCCGCCGTGGCACTGAGCCCCAGCGTCTCCTGCAGGAACAACGTCACCAACAGCAGCCCCAGTGACACCCCCGCGTAGAGGAACACCGTCGCGGCATTGGCGGCGGCGAAATTGCGGGAAGCGAAGATGTCCGGCGGCATCATCGGGTGACGGGCCCGGCGCTCCCACCACGGGAACACCATCAGACAACCCAGCCCGACAACGAAACTGACCACCACCGACGGGTGTGTCGCGCCGAGCCGCTGCTGTTCGATGAGGGCGAACACGGTGCCGGTCAGCCCGACTGCGGTCAGCACCGCCCCGACGCCGTCGATCTCGGTGATGCTGCGCCGGGTGGCACGCTGCGATCGGGGCAGGCGGGTGCTCAGATACAACGTCAGTGCCAGCGGCGCCACGTTGACGCCGAAGATCCACCGCCAGCTGAGGTTGTCGACGAGCACCCCGCCGAGCAGTGGCCCCACCACGAACGCGGTGCCCGTCCATGCCGTCCAGATGCCGATCGCCCGGGACTGCGCCGCCCCGGAGAAGTGCTCGTTGAGCATTGCCAGCGAGCTGGGCACCAGGAACGCCGCACCCAGCCCTTGCACACACCGCGCCGCGATCAACAGCGGCCCGCTGGGGGCGACGGCGCACAGCAGCGACGCCAGGGCGAACAGCCCCAAGCCCGCCCGCAGCACCGCCAGCCGACCGAACGCGTCAGAGATGGCCCCGGCCACCAGGATCAGCGCACCCAATGCCAACAAGTAGCCGTCCACCACCCACTGCTGCAGCACCAGAGCCGTCGTGGGGCCGGCGGCGAAGTCGGCGGAGATCGCGGGCAGGGCGAGGTTGACCACCGAGCCATCCAGGAAGGCGACAAAGGAGGCCAGAACGGCGACGACGATCAACACGCGGCCGACGTCGTCGCGGCCGGTCACGTCTAGTCGGTCTGCCGCGCAGGGCCGGACTCGACGTCCGAATCGCGGTCCGCCTCGACCGCGGTGCCGTCGCCGGCGGCCGCCGTTTCAGCGGCGCTGATGGCTCGTTGCGCAGCCTTGATCGCCAGGTAGGTGACCAGCGCTGCCACGGCTGTCAAGGGCCAGCCCATCGCGATCCGGGCGAAGCCCAGCCAGCCGGTCTGGTCGGCGTCGTAGAGGTGATGCTGGACCACGAACCGGGAGGCGAACACCAGTACCCAGGTTAGCGTCGCCAGGTCGAACACCACCACGGCCCGGCGCACCGACCGCCATTGCTTGCCGTGACCGTTGATCCAGCTCCACACATATCCGACCGCCGGCCGGCGGATCAGGATGGACAGCCCGAACACCGCGGCCCACAGTAGCGACATCCAGATGCCGTAGAGGAAATAACCTTTGGCCTCGCCGACGACGTAGGCGATCAGCGCGCAGAAGCCCACCCCGATGAACCCCGACACCGCAGGTTGCACCGAATCGCGGCGGAACAGTCGCCACGCCAGGACGAGCGCGGCCACCGCCAGCGCAGAGATGATCGCCGCGGCCAGGCCGAAGGCCGAGGACACCGGGACGAAGGCCACCACCGGCAGCGAGGAGTAGACGAGACCGGCGATTCCGCCCATCTGATCCATCAGGGCCTGGGCGCTGGTCCGTTCCGGGGCCAGGTCGTTCGCAGCGTCTTCGGTGGGATCGTCTTCAGCCACGGGGCGCCGAACGCATGCTCAAAGGTGGGTCCTCAACGCTGAATTTCGTAGTGCGGGTTGTAGATAGCTTTGGTGCCGTTGTCCAGCTTGCCGACGCGACCGTGTACCCGCAACGTGCGCCCGGAGTCGATACCCGGGATGCGGCGCTGCCCCAGCCAGACCAGGGTAACGGTATCGGTGCCGTCGAACAGTTCGGCTTTCACACCGCCGGCGCAGCCCTTGGCGTTGGCCTCGACGCTGCGCAGGGTGCCCACCATCGTGACTTCCTGGCCGCGTTGACAGTCGATGGCGCGCTGCGCGCCGGTGACGGCGGCTTCGTCCGTCAGCTCCGCGGCGTCGCGCTGTTCTGGGTCCTCCGTCAACCGACGGGTGAGCCGACGCAGATAACCTTCGGCCGCAGCCATGGCTACTCCTGACATTCAGCGGGTTGACAGTGCCAACGACACGGTAGACCCGTTAGTTCCCTATTGCCACGCCCTATCCGGGCCAAACATCGTGTTTCGCCACACACCAGGCACGATCTCTGTATGGCTGTTGATCTGCACGGCGTGTCGACTGTGCTGTTGCCGGGCACCGGTTCCGATGACGACTACGTCTACCGCGCGTTCTCCCAGGCGCTGCACAGCGTGGGCGCGGTGCCGATCCCGCACGCGCCGCAACCGGCTCGGCTGGTCCCGGGCTATCTGGAGGCACTCGAGGACGCAGCCCGGGAGGGCCCGATCGCGGTGGCTGGTGTATCGCTGGGCGCCGCTGTCGGGGTGGCCTGGACGATCGCCCATCCGGGACGCGTAGTGGCCGTCCTCGCCGCGCTACCGGCCTGGACGGGCCCCCCGCACAACGCGCCCGCAGCGCAGGCCGCGCGGCACTCCGCACACGAGCTGCGCCGCGACGGCCTGGTCGCCGCAACCGCGAGGATGCGTGCCTCCAGCCCCGCCTGGTTGGCCGATGAGCTGACCCGCTCGTGGGTGGGCCAATGGCCGGACCTGCCCGAGGCGATGGAGGCGGCCGCGGACTATGTGGCGCCGACCAGCGGTCAGCTCGAGACGCTGACGGTGCCCATGGGCGTGGTGTCGGCCACCGACGACCCGATCCACCCTCTCGAAGTCGGGGTGGAATGGGTGGCGGCCGCGCCGTATGCGTCTCTGCGCACTGTGAGCCTGGCCGAGTTCGGCCACGATCCGGCTGTCCTGGGATCCGCCTGCCTGGCCGCCCTCGCTGATGTCGGGGCGGGTCGCTAACCGCCGGTGATGGTGCTGCGCAGCTGCTGCATCGCCGACCCCTGGGCACTGCGGCGGGCTGCCGGCGTCGGGGCCTGCTGCTGGGCGGGTTGCCCGGGTTGCCCGGGTTGCCCGGGCTGCCCGGGCTGCCCGGGCTGCCCGGGCTGACCCGGCTGAGCGCCCTGGGCGGCCGCGGCCTGCTCGGCGGCAGCACGAAGCTGGGCCGCCATCGGCTCGGGCAACTGCACCGGCAGCGGCGTACGCACCGGCAAGGGTGTGCTGTCGCGCCGGACCACCGTGTCGGCCAAGGCCTTCCGTGCTTCCACCGTCAGGGCACCGATGGTTTCGTGACCGGCATTGACCACGCACCGGATCATCCAGCGGTAGCCGTCGACGCCGATGAAGCGCACCGCCCCCGATGCGGTGCCCACCACCTCGCGGCCCCACGGACCGGATTCGATGCTGACCTGCGCGCCGTCTTTGCGTAGCGACTCGGCCAACTCCGCGGCGACCTCCCGCCACAGGCCCGCACTCTTGGGCGCGGCGTAGGCGGCGATGGTGAACCGGCCGTTGGGGGTGACCACCCACACGGCGCTGGGCACGCCTGCCGGACTGAGCTCGACCTGCACCTGGCCTGCGGCGGGCATCGGGATCAGCACCGACCCCAGATCGAGCCGACCGACCTTGGCGACCTCCGGGTCGTCGAAATCCTCGATGTCGAACGGGCCGTCGAGGTCGTCGTCCGCCCCGGTTCCCTGTGCCGTGACCTCCACGTCGTCCACCTGATCGTCGCTTTCTCCGAATGCCATCACAAGCTCGAATGTCCTCCCGATGAGCCGTGGCCGCCATCTCCACGGGTGGTGTCCCCCAAACCCGCCTCGTCGAAGGACGAGACCTCGAAGAGTTCAGGCAGTTCTACGCGCTGCACCAGCAGCTGCGCGATCCGGTCCCCACGCTGGATCACGATCGGCGTGGTGGTGTCGAGGTTGATCAACGACACCTTGATCTCCCCGCGGTATCCGGCGTCGACGGTGCCCGGGCTGTTGACGATCGAAAGTCCCACGCGCGCAGCGAGGCCCGACCTGGGGTGGATCAGACCCACCATGCCCAGGGGTATCGCCACCGCGATTCCGGTCGGCACGAGGGCGCGCTGGCCGGGTGCGAGCTCCACGTCCTGAGCGCTGAAAAGGTCCACCCCCGCGTCACCGTCGTGGGCGCGATGAGGCAGAGGCAGTTCAGGGTCCAGGCGGACCACCGCCAGACGGGTCGACACGACGCATGAGACTACTCTTGGCCCCGTGGTGGGTACGCGTGTGACCTCGCAGACGGTGCGTTATCGCGAGCGGCTTTGGGTGCCCTGGTGGTGGTGGCCGCTGGGATTCGCGCTCGCCGCGTTGATCGCCCTCGAGGTGAACCAGGGTGTGGCTGCGTTGCCGGACTGGGTGCCGTTCGCGGCGCTGGGTGGTGTCGCTGCTGCAGCGCTGCTGTGGCTGGGCCGCTCCGAAGTGGCGGTGATGGCCGGCGACGACGGCGTCGAGCTGTGGGCCGGGCCCGCACATCTGCCGGCGTCGGTGATCTCCCGCTCCGCCGAAGTTCCGCGGTCGGCGAAGTCGGCGGCACTGGGTCGCCAGCTCGACCCCGCCGCCTACGTCCTGCACAAGGCGTGGGTGGGCCCCATGATCCTGGTGGTCCTCGACGATCCCGACGACCCCACGCCCTACTGGCTGGTCAGCTGCCGCCACCCCGAGCGCGTTCTCTCGGCTCTGCGCGCCGAGAACCCCTAGCCGCCCGGCGCGTCCTCAGGCCGCGCAGTCGCTGCAGATCATCATGCCGTTCTTCTCGCTGGCGAGACGGCTGCGGTGATGTACCAGAAAGCAGCTCCCGCAGGTGAACTCGTCGGCCTGCTTCGGAACGACACGAACGACCAGCTCCTCGCCGGACAGGTCCGCCCCGGGCAGCTCGAATGATTCGGCCGACTCCGCTTCGTCGACGTCGACGACCGCGGACTGGGCTTCGTTGCGACGCGCCTTGAGTTCCTCCAACGAATCCTCGGAAACCTCATCAGCCTCAGAGCGCCGTGGAGCGTCATAGTCGGTAGCCATCGTGTCTTCCCCTCTTGGTTCCCCGCTCGGATGCTCCTGCTGCAGCAGTGCTTTGTACCAGTGCCGAACGCTTGTGCCAAACGATTCGTGCCCGGAATGCGCTCCAGACTAATGTGATTTACCCCACAATTCGCGAGACCATGCCGGTCGCCGATTTGCGCGGGACCTCTAGAGTGCAGTCGTGGTCGCGCAAATCACCGAAGGAACCGCGTTCAACAAGCGTGGTCTACCGTTCCGACGCCGCAACATCTGGCCCGGCATCATCGTTGCGGCGGTGCTTGCTGTCATCACGGGGCTGGTGTGGATGATCGCGCTGACCCGGCCCCCGGAGGTGGTGGAGGCGATGGTGTGCAACCCGCCCCCGGCGCCGACCGATCCGGCCACACCCAAGCTGGGCCAGCAGGTACCGAGCTCGGAGATGGCCGGCATCGAGCCCGCCAAGCTCTCCCAGACCAAGATCACCGTGCTCAATGCCAGCGGCCAGGGCGGTCAGGCCGGTGAGGTCTCCAGTGAGTTGCGCGATGTCGGCTTCGCCCAGCCGGCAGCCGCCAACGACCCCATCTACGCCAACACCCGCCTCACCTGCCAGGGGCAGATCCGCTTCGGGCCCGCCGGTGAGGCCGCCGCGGCCGCGGTGTGGCTGGTGGCCCCGTGTACCGAACTCTTCCGCGACGAGCGCGAGACCGACATGGTCGATCTCGTGATCGGCACCGAATTCGATTCGCTGACCCACAGTGACGACATCGACGCCGTGCTGGCCGGCTTGCAGCCCGAAGCCACCGAACCCTCCGATCCGGCGCTGCTGGCCAAGATCCACTCCGCCAGCTGCTGACGTCACTCCCCGACCGGGTCCAGCCCGCCGGAGCGCTCCAGCACTGCCTGGAACTGTTGGGCCACCCCCGGCGCGGCTGCCACCATCAGATCGGCGGGTGCGTTCGGGAGCAGCATCACCGCGCCGGCCTCGGCGGCCACCAGCGCGCCGGCGGCCCAGTCCCAGACGTTGAGCCGGTGCTCGTAGAACACATCCAGCCGGCCTGCCCCGACCATGCACAGGTCGAGGGCGGCCGAGCCGATCCGCCGCACGTCGCGCACCGATGGCATCACCTTCGCCAGGAGCGCACCCTGCTGCGCCCGCTGCGCCCGGTCATAGCCGAACCCGGTGCCGAGTAGGGCCATCGAAAGGTCATCGACAGCGTTGCAGTGCAGTGCCTTTCGACCCGCCGGCCCGTCCAGCGCGGCACCCTGGCCCAGCGCGGCCGAATACACCTCCCCGGACACCACGTCGGCCACCGCCCCCGCGACCGAGACGCCGTCGACCCGGGCAGCCACCGACACGCCGTAGGCCGGGATGCCGTAGACGAAGTTCACCGTGCCGTCGATCGGGTCGAGCACCCAGGTGACCGCGCCGGGAGACACTCCGCCGGCCGCCGGGCCGCCACCCTCCTCGCCCAGGACCGGATCGCCGGGACGCAGCTGCGCCAGCCGGTCCCGAAGCAGCCGCTCGGTCTCGGTGTCGACCACGGTGACCGGATCGGTGGGCGTGCTCTTGGCCCGCACGGTGCCCTCGCCGGCCGAGTTGTCCGTGGTGTCGCCGAAGACCTCGGCACGACGTCGCCGCACGAAGGCTGCGGCCTCCACGGCGATCTGGGTGGCCACCTCCCGCAGTTGGGCGAGGTCCTCATCGCTGAGGGACGGACGGATCGGATCAGACGCGGCGTCGGTCGAGGTCACCTCTCCATCGCAACACACAACGTTCACCCCGCCACACATTCACCAAGTGGCCGTCGACACACTAAGGTGTGGGACGCCTGCAGCCAGCCACGCGAGGAGCAACCATGACCGAATCCCAGTCGACTTCGGCCGCGCCTGAGCGTCGAGGTTTCGGCGTCGACGTCGGCGGCAGCGGCGTCAAAGGCGGCATCGTCGACCTCGATACCGGCGCCCTGATCGGCGAGCGCTTCAAACTGCCCACTCCCCAGCCCGCCACGCCGCAGGCCGTCGCCGATACGGTGGCCGCCGTCGTCAGGGAGTTCGGCTGGGAGGGCAAGCTCGGCGTCACCTACCCAGGTGTGGTCACCAACGGGGTCGTGCGCACTGCCGCCAACGTGGACAAGGCCTGGATCGGCACCGATGTCGTCCAGATCATCAGCGGTGCCCTCGACGGCCAGCCGGTGACCGTGCTCAACGACGCCGACGCCGCCGGACTCGCCGAGGAGCGCTTCGGCGCAGGCAAGGACAACACCGGAGTGATCGTGCTGCTGACCTTCGGCACCGGAATCGGTTCGGCGGTCATCCACAACGGGATCCTGCTGCCGAACACCGAATTCGGACACCTCGAGGTCGGCGGCAAAGAAGCCGAACACCGGGCCGCATCCTCGGTCAAGGACCGCAAGGAATGGACCTACGAGCGGTGGACCAAAGAAGTCACCAAAGTGCTCGTGGCCATCGAGAACGCCATCTGGCCCGACCTGTTCATCGCCGGTGGCGGCATCAGTCGCAAAGCCGACAAATGGGTGCCGCTGCTGGAGAACCGCACCCCCGTCGTTGCGGCGGCGTTGCAGAACACCGCGGGGATCGTGGGTGCCGCCATGGCTGCCGATCACGATGTGACCCACTAGTCAGTTTCTGATGCCGGCGAGAATTTGCCTGCTCGGCGCGGAGCAGCCCGTCTCAGTCGTTACAATGGTTTACGGCGGCCGCCACCCGGATAGCGGCGAAACTCCATCCGAGACTGACGCCGAATAATTCCGATAGCCGATACTTTCGGTGGCGCTTGCCCATGCCACTGGAAGTCAGCAAGACCGAAAGGGTGTTCGTGGCAGCGATCAAAGCAAGCCCGGTGACCGAAGATCCGGTGACCAGCACCACCACCGCTCCGACTGACGCGCCCGCCAAGAAAGCGCCCGTCAAACGGGCGACCAAGGCGGCGGCGAAGGCTCCAGCGAAGCGGGCCACCAAAGCCAAGGCCGACGGCGCTCCGGCGCGGGGACGCCCCAAGAAAGCGACGTCCGGCAAAGCCGACGGTGCCGAGTCCGTAGACGGCGAAGAGATCGAGAGCCTCGACGACGATCTGGAAGCCGAGCCGGACGAACTCGTCGAAGGTGACATCGAACTCGAAGATCTCGATACCGAAGACGAGGCCGAAGGCGAAGTCGCGCCCACCGAACCCAAGAGCGCAGCCGTGGCCCCCGGCCCGGCCGACGAAGAAGAGATCGCCGAGCCCACCGAAAAGGACAAGGCTTCCGGCGACTTCGTCTGGGACGAGGAGGAGTCCGAGGCACTGCGCCAGGCCCGTAAGGATGCCGAGCTCACCGCTTCGGCGGACTCGGTCCGGGCCTACCTCAAGCAGATCGGCAAGGTGGCCCTGCTCAACGCCGAGGAGGAGGTGGAACTCGCCAAGCGCATCGAGGCCGGCCTGTACGCCACCCAGCTGATGGCGGAACTGGCCGAGAAGGGCGAGAAACTGCCCGCCGCCCAGCGCCGCGACATGATGTGGATCTGCCGCGACGGCGACCGCGCCAAGAACCACCTGCTGGAAGCGAACCTACGTCTGGTGGTGTCGCTGGCCAAGCGCTACACCGGCCGCGGCATGGCGTTCCTGGACCTGATCCAGGAGGGCAACCTGGGTCTGATCCGCGCGGTCGAGAAGTTCGACTACACCAAGGGCTACAAGTTCTCCACCTACGCCACCTGGTGGATCCGTCAGGCCATCACGCGTGCCATGGCCGACCAGGCGCGCACCATCCGCATCCCGGTGCACATGGTGGAGGTCATCAACAAGCTCGGACGCATCCAGCGCGAGCTGCTCCAGGACCTGGGTCGTGAGCCCACTCCGGAGGAGTTGGCCAAGGAAATGGACATCACGCCGGAGAAGGTGCTGGAGATCCAGCAGTACGCGCGTGAGCCCATCTCACTGGACCAGACGATCGGCGACGAGGGTGACAGCCAGCTCGGCGACTTCATCGAGGACTCCGAGGCCGTGGTGGCCGTGGACGCGGTGAGCTTCACCCTGCTGCAGGATCAGCTGCAGTCGGTGCTGGAGACCCTCTCCGAGCGTGAGGCGGGCGTGGTGCGGTTGCGGTTCGGTCTGACCGACGGTCAGCCGCGGACCCTCGACGAGATCGGCCAGGTCTATGGCGTGACCCGCGAGCGGATCCGCCAGATCGAGTCGAAGACCATGTCGAAGCTGCGCCATCCCAGCCGGTCTCAGGTCCTGCGCGACTACCTCGACTGAGCCCTCCGAGCCGGCGGCCGTGCGCAGGAACATCTCGTCCGGTTCGCAGTTCGAGGCCGTCGTCGGGTACTCGCGTGCGGTGCGCACCGGTCCGTTCGTCGCCGTGGCGGGCACCACGGGCGCCGGAGCCGACGTGGCCGCCCAGACCCGGGATGCTCTCGAGCGCATCACCGCGGCGCTGGCTGAGGCCGGCGCCACCCTCGGCGATGTGGTTCGCACCCGGATGTTCGTCACCGACATCACGCAGTGGCAGGCCGTCGCCCAGGTGCACTCGGAGTACTTCGGCGCCATCGCTCCAGTGGCCACCATGGTCGAGGTGAGTGCGCTGATAGCCCCCGAGCTCCTGGTCGAGATCGAGGTCGACGCCTACGTGGAGCCCTCTTCCGGCGCCGTCCCCATCGGTGGGAACGAGCCGTCGGGCGCGGGCACGTAGGGCGTGACATTTATCACTGCCTCGACCGGCATGGGGCCGTAGAGGTGTGGGAACAACATTGCCTCCGGATCGCCGGGAACTCCTGGTTCCCAGCGCAGTGGGGCAGCGAACAGCTTCGGGTTCAGGTACACCAGTACCAAATCGGTCCGCCCGGCGAACAACCGATTTGCCGGTAGGTGTACCTGCTCAGGAGTCGAAAGATGAATGAAACCCGCGTCAGCAAGTGACGCTGGGCGATACTGCCCGCGAGAGGAAAGTGATGCCCACTCCTGCGCACCACACAGATGAACCAGAACCTCGGGACCGTCGGTCATGGCTCAACCATGCCGCATGTGAAACGAGTCCCGGGTGAGAGACGACACACCGGCGAACAGTTCGGGAACAAGGCCGGAACCGAAAACGTCTGAGACAGTAAGAACAACGCGAGATACGGAGGAGCCATGAACGCAACTCTGACCAGTCCTGAACTCACTCGGGCTGATCGCTGCGACCGTTGCGGCGCCGCCGCGCGCGTCCGGGCGAAGTTACCGTCGGGGGCAGTGCTGCTCTTCTGCCAGCACCATGCAAACGAACACGAGGCCAAGCTGGTCGAGTTGGCCGCGGTCATCGAGGTCAGCCCCGCCGATCTGTAAGTCGGGCCGCCACGCCGGATGTGGTGTTCGCCAGAGGCGGGCCCGGTCAGGGATGCTGGACAGGACATGACTGACCTGCCCACAAAGCCGTCCCGCCACCACATCTGGCAGATCACCAAACGCACGCTGGCGAAGGCGTGGGACGACTCGATCTTCTCCGAAGCCGCTCAGGCGGGATTCTGGTCGGTGTTGTCCCTGCCTCCGCTGCTGCTCGGGATGCTCGGCAGTCTGGCCTACATCGCACCCCTGTTCGGGCCTGACACCCTGATCACCATCCAGAACCAGCTGGTCGCCACGGCGGACAGCTTCTTCTCGGAGAACGTCGTCAACGAGATCATCGAGCCGACCATCCAGGACATCGTCAAAGGGGCTCGCGGCGAGGTCGTGTCGCTGGGGTTTGTCATCTCCCTGTGGGCCGGCTCCTCGGCGATCTCGGCGTGGGTGGACTCGATCGTCGAGGCTCACGATCAGACACTGCTGCGGCATCCCGTACGGCAGCGCTTCTATGCGCTCGGCCTGTATGTGGCCGGCTTGGTGATCATCATCGCCGCGGCGCCGCTGGTGGCGCTGGGGCCGCGCAAGATCGCCGAATACATCCCGGACAGTTGGGACAGCTTCCTGCAGTACGGGTATTACCCGGCGCTCATCGTGAGCCTGCTGGTCCTGGTGACGGTGTTGTACCGGGTGTCGCTGCCGGAGCCGCTGCCCACGCATCGGCTGTTGATCGGGGCGATCCTGGCCACCACGGTGTTCCTGGTGGCCACTGTCGGTCTGCGGATCTATCTCAGTTCCATCACGAAGACCGGCTACACCTACGGGGCGCTGGCCACGCCCATCGCCTTCCTGCTGTTCGCCTTCTTCCTGGGCTTCTCGATCATGATCGGCGCGGAGCTCAATGCCGCGATCCAGGAGGAGTGGCCGGCCCCGGACACCCATGCCAATCGGGTGCGCTTCTGGCTGCGGCAGAAGACCAGCGAGGCTGTCGCGGTGACGACGCCGAAACCGGAGATGTCATCGTCGACGCCGCCCCAGCCGCCGACCGGCCCAGCGGACCAGTCGGCGTAGCGGGAGCCGCGGCGTCAGCTCTTCTTGAGCGATTCGTAGATGCGCTTGCAGTCCGGACACACCGGCGAGCCCGGCTTCGCCGACCGAGTGACGGGAAACACCTCGCCACACAATGCGACGACGTGAGTGCCCATCACTGCGCTCTCAGCGATTTTTTCTTTCTTGACGTAGTGAAAGAACTTGGGCCGATCATCGTCGGTCCCGTCGTCAGTGCGTTCGTCAGCATCGGTGCGTTCGAGAGTGTCGGTCTGCATGGTCCCATTCTGCCGAGAAAGTGACGGTCGACAAACCCGTGGTACTCCGCTACCCCGTTTGTGCCAGAGTGGAGGTATGAAGCAGGGACCGGAGCTGGGTTTCGACGACGACGGTCGGCCGGTACTGATCACCCAGGCGGCGCCCCCGTACGAGGAAGAGCACCGCAAGCGCGTCCGGAAGTATTTGACGATCATGTCATTTCGCATTCCGGCGCTGCTCCTGGCTGCCCTGGCCTACAGCATGTGGGAAAACGGTTGGCTCTCACTGCTTATCGTCGCGGTGTCCATCCCGCTGCCCTGGGTTGCGGTACTGATCGCCAACGACCGCCCGCCCCGGCGCCGTGAGGAACCGCGCCGTTTCGCAGACCGGCACCGGCGAATCCCGTTGTTCCCCACTGCTGAGCGGCCGGCATTGCAACCCGGAACGGTCCCAACGGATCCCGGTTCGATGGGGTCCCCGGAGGGTTCCACCTCCCACATGAGGGACTTTTAGTTCGTTTCTCAGAGCATTCTCAGGTCAAGCCAGCATTTGCGCATGTCAGCGGGTGTGAACCGAGGAGGGTGTGGGAACTCTTTTCTCCAGTCAGGCGTTGAACGACTTGACAGTTCGAGCCACTAGGGAGGCCGATATGGCAAATGCCGCCGTTACTCGTATCGAAGGCGATCTGGACGCCCAGAGTCCAGCCGCGGACCTTGTACGGGTGTATCTGAACGGTATCGGCAAGACGGCGTTGCTCAACGCCGCCGATGAAGTGGAACTCGCCAAGCGCATCGAGGCAGGGCTGTATGCACAGCATCTGCTGGAAACCCGGAAGCGCCTCGGAGAGAACCGTAAACGCGATCTGGCGGCTGTCGTCCGCGACGGCCAGGCGGCGCGTAGTCATCTGCTGGAAGCGAACCTGCGTCTGGTCGTCTCGTTGGCCAAGCGCTACACCGGGCGCGGTATGCCACTGCTGGACCTCATCCAGGAGGGCAATCTCGGCCTCATCCGAGCGATGGAAAAGTTCGACTACGCCAAGGGTTTCAAGTTCTCGACGTATGCCACCTGGTGGATCCGTCAGGCCATCACCCGTGGCATGGCCGACCAGAGCCGCACCATCCGCCTGCCTGTCCATCTCGTGGAGCAGGTGAACAAGCTCGCCCGCATCAAGCGGGAGATGCACCAGAACCTCGGCCGGGAAGCCACCGACGAGGAACTGGCCGAGGAGTCCGGCATCCCGGTCGAGAAGATCAACGATCTGCTCGAGCACAGCCGCGATCCGGTGTCGCTGGACATGCCGGTCGGTAGTGATGAAGAAGCTCCACTCGGCGACTTCATCGAGGACTCGGAAGCACTCTCGGCCGAGAACTCGGTGATCGCCGAACTGCTGCACACCGACATCCGCAACGTGTTGTCGACGCTGGACGAACGTGAGCATCAGGTGATCCGGCTGCGCTTCGGTCTTGACGACGGCCAGCCCCGCACTCTGGATCAGATCGGCAAGCTGTTCGGCCTGTCCCGCGAGCGGGTCCGGCAGATCGAACGTGAGGTAATGGCGAAACTGCGCCATGGGGAGCGCGCTGATCGGTTGCGCTCCTACGCGAGCTGACCCCTAGCGACAGTGTGCCCGCCGGGTTCCCACTCGGCGGGCACGCTGCTGTGCGGGCGTAGGTGGACTGTCTGGGCGCAGGTGAGATGGTCGCCACCCGCCGCGCCCGACGTCAGAGCGGCCCATTACCCCAACTGCCCAAGTAGACTCGTTGGCGACGGAGGTGCCACATGAACGACCTGGTCGATACCACAGAAATGTATCTGCGGACGATCTACGACCTCGAAGAAGAGGGCGTCATACCGCTGCGCGCGCGCATCGCCGAGCGGCTGGAGCAGAGCGGCCCCACCGTCAGCCAGACCGTGTCGCGGATGGAGCGCGACGGACTGTTGCACGTGGCCGGCGACCGGCACCTGGAACTCACCGACACCGGCCGCGCCCTGGCCGTCGCCGTCATGCGCAAGCATCGGCTGGCCGAGCGGCTGCTGGTCGACGTGATCGGTCTGCCCTGGGAAGAAGTTCACGCCGAGGCGTGCCGGTGGGAGCACGTGATGAGTGAGGATGTCGAGCGGCGCCTCCTCGCGGTGCTGGACAACCCGACGGTGTCGCCGTTCGGCAACCCGATCCCGGGTCTGTCCGAGCTCGGGCTCGGTACGGACCCCGGCGCCGAGGAACCCAACCTGGTACGGCTGACCGAGCTGCCGGCGGGGTCGCCGGTTGCCGTTGTGGTCCGCCAGCTCACCGAGCATGTCCAGGGCGACACGATGCTGATCAGCCGACTCAAAGAGGCCGGCGTGGTGCCCAACGCGCGCGTCACCGTGGAGACCAATCCGCTCGGCGGGGTGATCATCATCATCCCCGGCCACGAGAACGTCGAACTCCCCCACGAGATGGCGCACGCCGTCAAGGTGGAAAAGGTCTGACGCCGCTCAGCCGGCCGCGGCGGGGCGCTGTTCACCCGGCCCGGCGGCCAGGGGCCTGACGCGGCGGCAGCACGACGCCCAGCTCATCAGCCAGCCGGTATCCGGTGAGCGCGAGCTCCCGGATCTGTTCGGGGCGCATGCCGGATTGCAGCGCAGCGTCGAGCAGGCCGCCCATCCGGTGCGTCGGATCGACCCGCAACGCCGCCTCGAGCGCCACCCCCGTCAGCGGCCCGTCGCCGCGAACATAGGCCGAGAACGCCAGCTGGACCAACGCCTCGACGCGCCACGGCGCCGGTAGCAGCCGCGCCAGGGTGGCCCACAGCGTCTCGGCCGCGGCGGCGCGTTCCCCGACCGCCAGGGCGTACATGGTGTCCCGCACGCGGAGATCGGCCAGGCCGTGGGCGACAACCGCGATCTCGGCATCGGTGAGCGTCTCACCCTTCTCGATCCGCGTGATGGCGTCCAGGCCGTCCTGCACAGCGCGGTATGCCCGGTCGGCGGGGTCGTCGTGATCAGGCGTGCACCCGCCGGCCTGCAATGCGGCCAGTGCCTCCGCAACGCGCTGAGTGCGGCTGATATCCGTCACCGCGATGACCGACTCGAGGTCCGCCCGGCGCCCGTACAACCGGCGGCCGTCGAGCACCGCGGCCACCGTGACCGGTGAGGCTTCCGGGTCGTCTACGCGGCCCCTGGAGCCGCAACCGTCGACGCAGTGCCACCGTCCTCCCGCGCCCACCCGGTCGACCAGATGAGCGGCCCACAGCGGGATGCCGTAGCCGTCCAGTTCGTCGGCCAGCGCCGTGCACAGCCTGCGGTGCTCGTCGTTGCACATGGGGCACAGCGCGCCCTCCGGGTCGACGATGATCGCGATCGCAGCCTCGGGGCGCGCCGACGCGGTGACCGAGACCAGGCCTTCCAAGCCGTCGCGCAGATCGGGACCGAGGTCCACCCGCAGAACGGCACCCAGCTGCCCGCGGTCCACTGACACCACGATCAGCGATTTCTCCGGGGTGAAGCCGAGGATGGCGGGTAGCGCGGCGATCAGCGCGCCGGGGCGGTTCAGGTCGAAACCGGCACCGCCGGCGTCGAAGTCGAAGTGATGGTCGAAGTCGTGTGGGGTCATGCCTCCGACGCTGGCAAGGGTGACCGACGCAGGGGTGCCTCGTACCCGGCCCGGCGCGGCGCCCTGTGCATGAAGTGCTGACTCTGAGCCGCGGCCTCTCACCAATGTTCACGCGGTATTGACACTGTGGGCACGCGACCGAAGGGCAACGCGCGTAGACCACTAGGCATGGGTTCCATGGAGGCGTACGACCTCGTTGTCATCGGTTCAGGGCCTGGCGGCCAACGGGCGGCAATCGCTGCCGCCAAGCTGGGTAAGACGGTCGCGGTGATCGAACGCGGGCTGATGCTCGGCGGGGTTTGCGTCAACACCGGCACCATCCCGTCAAAGACCCTGCGGGAGGCCGTCGTCTACCTCACCGGGATGAATCAGCGCGAGCTCTACGGCGCCAGCTACCGGGTGAAGGAAAAGATCACCCCCGCCGACCTGCTGGCCCGCACTCAGCACGTCATCAGCCGGGAGATCGACGTGGTGCGGTCCCAGCTGATGCGCAACCGCATCGAGCTCTACACCGGACACGGCCGCTTCGTCGACGAACACACCGTCCTCGTCGAGGATCCCGGTCGCGCCGAACGCATCACCGTCAGCGGGGCCAAGTTCGTGCTGGCCACCGGTACCAAGCCGGCGCGCCCGGCCGGGGTCGAATTCGACACCGAACGCGTCCTGGACTCGGACGGGATCCTCGACCTCAAGTCGATCCCGACTTCGATGGTCGTGGTCGGAGCAGGGGTGATCGGCATCGAATACGCGTCGATGTTCGCGGCGCTGGGCACCAAGGTGACCGTGGTGGAGAAGCGCCCGGCCATGTTGGAGTTCTGTGACGCCGAGATCATCGAGGCGCTGCGGTTCCACCTCCGCGATCTCGCGGTGACGTTCCGGTTCGGCGAAGAGGTCACCGCCGTCGACGTCGGCGCCGCAGGCACCGTCACCACGCTGGCCAGCGGCAAGCAGATTCCGGCCGAGACCGTGATGTATTCGGCGGGCAGGCAGGGGCAGACCGATCACCTCGACCTCCCCAACGCCGGCCTGGAGGCAGACGACCGGGGCCGCATCTTCGTCGACGACAACTTCTGCACCAAGGTCGACCACATCTATGCGGTCGGGGACGTCATCGGGTTCCCGGCCCTGGCGGCGACGTCGATGGAGCAGGGCCGACTGGCCGCCTGTCACGCCTTCGGCGAGCCCACGAAGGGCATGATGGACCTCCAGCCGATCGGCATCTACTCCATCCCGGAAGTGTCCTACGTCGGCGCCACCGAGACGGACCTCACCAAGGACTCCGTGCCGTACGAAGTCGGTGTGTCCCGATACCGGGAACTCGCCCGCGGACAGATCGCCGGCGACTCCTACGGCATGCTCAAACTGTTGGTGTCCACCGAGGACCTGCGGCTGCTGGGGGTGCACATCTTCGGCAGCAACGCCACCGAGATGGTCCACATCGGGCAGGCGGTGATGGGCTGCGGGGGCACAGTCGAATACCTGGTGGACGCGGTGTTCAATTACCCGACGTTCTCCGAGGCCTACAAGGTTGCGGCACTGGATGTGATGAACAAACTTCGCGCCCTCCACCAGTTCCGCAGTCGCTGACTGTTGTCTCCGTCTCCGGGTGGGTACTCACCGGAATGTCCACACCACGGGGAAACGTTCGAACAAGAACGGTGGGCCTGCGACGCAACAGGCAGAGCGCTGAGGGAAACTAGTACGGCTCGGAGAACCAGACCGACACGGCGGTTGACCGACGTATGAACGCACCGTGACGAGGAAGCGAGACGACATGAGCGACATCGACGGTCCCGGACACGACTCGGAGCCGCAGGCGGAGGGGCCTTACCAGCCGGACCACAGCGGGATGTACGAGTTGGAGTTTCCGGCACCGCAGCTGTCGTCGGCGGACGGACGCGGACCGGTGCTGGTGCACGCGTTGGAGGGCTTCTCCGACGCCGGGCACGCCATCAAGTTGGCCGCTGACCACCTGCGGGAGTCCCTCGACACCGAACTGGTGGCATCGTTCGCCATCGACGAGCTGCTCGACTACCGGTCGCGCCGTCCACTGATGACGTTCAAGGCAGACCACTTCACCAGCTACGACGATCCCGAGCTGAACCTCTATGCCCTCCGCGACAGCGTGGGCACACCGTTCCTGCTGCTGGCCGGGATGGAGCCCGACTTGAAGTGGGAGCGGTTCATCACCGCGGTGCGGCTGCTGGCCGAACGGCTGGGAGTGCGTCGCACCATCGGGCTGGGAGCCATCCCGATGGCGGTCCCCCACACCCGGCCGGTGACATTGACCGCCCACGCCAACGATCGCGAACTGATCTCCGGGCACACCCCGTGGGTCGGCGAGGTCCAGGTACCCGCCAGCGTCTCCAACCTGCTCGAGTACCGACTGGCCCAGCACGGACACGAGGTCATGGGCTTCACCGTCCACGTGCCGCACTACCTGGCCCAGACCGATTATCCGGAAGCAGCCAGGGCGCTGCTCGAGCAGGTGGCCGACGCCAGTTCGCTGGAGCTGCCCACAGCGGCGCTCGTTGAGGCCGCCGCGGAGGTACGGGTCAAGATCGACGAGCAGGTCGAGGCCAGTGCCGAAGTCGCTCAGGTGGTGAGCGCCCTGGAGCGACAGTACGATGCATTCGTTGCCGCGCAGGAGAATCGCTCGCTGCTGGCCCACGACGAGGAACTCCCCAGCGGTGACGAGCTCGGCGCGGAGTTCGAGCGATTTCTGGCCCAGCAGGCGGGCGAGGAATACCAGGACCCGTTCCGGGACGACAACGGCACCACCTGACCGCCTCCGTATCGCCGCCGCGGGGCCCGACGACGAAGTTGGCGCACATGAGACCCACCCTCAGCCCGTCACCCGTCACGGCGCGCCCCTCGGCGCCGATGGCATGAACGACCGCAAGCCGAACCTGCGCTCAGTGCGGGAGCTGACCCCCACACTCGAGTTCTGCACCATCCACGGCTACCGCCGGGCATACCGCGTCGCCGGGTCGGGGCCCGCGCTGCTGCTGATTCACGGCATCGGTGACAACTCCACCACCTGGTCGACCGTGCAGTCGCAATTGGCGCAGCGGTTCACGGTGGTGGCACCGGACCTGCTCGGTCACGGACAGTCCGACAAACCGCGGGCGGACTATTCGGTGGCGGCCTATGCCAATGGGATGCGCGACCTGCTCGGCGTCCTCGACATCGAGAAGGTCACCGTCGTCGGGCATTCCCTGGGCGGCGGCGTGGCGATGCAGTTCGCCTACCAGTTCCCTCAACTGGTCGACCGACTGATCTTGATCGGTGCCGGCGGTGTGACCAAAGACGTGAATATCGCGCTGCGGGTCGCCTCGCTGCCGATGGGCGGTGAGGCGCTGTCGCTGCTGCGGCTGCCGTTGGTACTGCCCTCCGTGCAGGCCATCGGGGCGGTGGCCGGCAAGCTGTTGGGCACCACGGCCCTCGGTCGCGACCTGCCCAATGCCCTGCGGATCCTGCGCGATCTACCCGAGCCCACCGCAACCTCGGCGTTCACCCGTACATTGCGCGCGGTGGTCGACTGGCGTGGGCAGGTCGTCACTATGCTCGACCGCTGTTACCTCACCGAATCTGTGCCAGTGCAACTCATCTGGGGCGAGCGGGACGCAGTCATCCCGGTCAGTCATGCGCGTATGGCGCACGCCGCGATGCCGGGCTCGCAGTTGGAGATCTTCGAGCGATCCGGCCACTTCCCGTTCCATGACGACCCCGACCGGTTCGTCGAAGTGGTGCAGCGGTTCATCGATTCCACCGAACCGGCCGAGTATGACCAGACAGCGCTGCGTCAACTCCTGCGCACGGGTGTACGCGAACGTGCGATCTCCGGCACCGTGGATACCAAGGTGGCGGTGCTCGATGCCATGGGCACCGATGAACGCAGCGCCACCTGACGATCCCGGTCGGTTGAACGCATTCTCGGCCGCGTGACGGCCAAGTAGAGTCAGCCCATGGGTATCGATGTCGCAGTGCTGCGCGTGTTCACCGATTCGGCAGGCAATTTCGGAAACCCCCTCGGCGTCGTTGATGCCACCGCGGTCGCACCGCAGGATCGCCAGCACCTGGCAGCGCAATTAGGTTACAGCGAAACGATTTTCATCGACCTACCGGCGCCGGGCAGCTCCACGGCGCATGCCAGGATCTTCACCCCGGCCACGGAATTACCTTTCGCGGGTCACCCTACCGTCGGTGCGTCGTGGTGGTTACGCGCCCACGGGACGCCGGTGCGCACCCTGCAGGTTCCGGCGGGCATCGTCGCAGTCACCTACGACGACAACGACCTGACTACGATCAGCGCCCGGGCAGACTGGGCGCCGGAGTTCGCCCTCTACGAACTGGCCTCGCTCGATGAGCTCGCCGCCGCTGATCCGATCGATTACTCCGACGACGTCCAGCACTACCTGTGGACCTGGACCGACCGGGAGGCCGGCGCGATTCGCTCCCGAATGTTCGCCGCTCATCTCGGTGTTCCAGAGGACGAGGCGACGGGCGCCGCGGCAGTCCGGATCACCGAGCATTTGAGCCGGGATTTGAACATCACCCAGGGCCAGGGTTCACAGATCCAGACCCGATGGAGCCCGGACGGCTGGGTACACGTCGCCGGTCGGGTGGTCGACGACGGCGCCATCACCGTCGAAATCGTCTGATCAGCTGGTCGCGTTGACGCCGCGGTGCTCGCGCAGCGCCGAGATCTCGCGCTCAAAATCTTCCGCCGAGGAAAACGAGCGGTACACGGACGCGAACCGCAGGTACGCCACCTCGTCGAGTTCCCGCAGCGGGCCGAGAATCGCCAATCCGACTTCGTTGCTGGGCACCTCGGCGGAGCCGGCCGCTCGAATGGTGTCTTCCACCTGCTGGGCGAGCAGGTTGAGCGCGTCCTCGTCGACCTGGCGGCCTTGGCACGCCCGTTTCACTCCGCGCATCACCTTCTCGCGCGAGAACGGCTCGGTGACCCCGCTGCGCTTGACGACGGCGAGGATCGCGGTTTCGACGGTGGTGAACCGCCGGCCACATTCCGGACACGAGCGACGACGCCGGATCGCTTGACCTTCATCGGTTTCGCGGGAATCGACCACACGAGAATCCGGATGCCGGCAGAAAGGACAGTGCATGACCGCTCCTTTGCCGCGCTCGAAAAGTGTTACCCCCGCCTCAGAGCGTACCTGCGCCCCGCCGAGACCGGCCACCGCCATCGCCAAGGGCGCAGCCATGCAGACCGGTACCGCTTTTCGGGCTGCGGAGCGCCGGAATTCGTCGGTCATCGCCGCGGCCTCAGCCGACGGGCGCGATGAGCGTCTGGCCGGCGTTGACCGCGGCGCCGTCCAATTCATTGAGCTCGCGGATGCGCTCGACGGTCTGTCCGACCGGCGCATCCGGCGCGATGCGGGCGGCGACCGTCTGCAGGGTCTCCCCCATCTGCACCTGGACAACTGCCAGCTTGCTCGGACCCGGCACCGTGGCACCTTGGATCGCCTCACCGAACTGCGCCACCGCGCCGAGCCAGACCGTGATCAGAGCCGCAAGCAGAGCGAGTCCCACAGTGGTCACCGGGGTGATGGCCCGGCGACGGCGGTGCGGCGCCCGCGACATCGGTACCGCGGCACTGCTCGGGCGCATCGGAGCGCCGGCCGGACGAACAGCCATCGGGCGGCGACGTCCCTGGTCACCGGCGTGGCGCGCATGAACCATCCGTGGCTGCACCGTCCGTGGCTGCGCCGTCCGCGCCTGCACCGTCCGGGGCTGCCGGGTGTAGCGCGGGGGCAGGGTGTCGATCAGCGTCATGTCAGTTCCTTCCGACCGGAGTGTGTGGTGGCCCGCGTACCGGGACCGGTGAAGCTTCGTCATCGTTCGCTCCTGTGTTCGAATCTACTCGATCACATGTTCGATCAAATAGTGCCAACCGAACATGTGATCGATTCGTAGCCGAACGATAAAACGACCCACCGACAAAAACCCGCGCCACATCCGTCAAACCAGCCCCACCGGTTCCGGAGCCGGCGTTCCACGGCAGAACACCACCGCGGCGCGCGACACGCCTCGAACACATGTTTGATTCTGTCCGCCACCCCGACTACATTCAGGGCCATGGGCGACAGCACCGATATAGGGTCCGGCACGCGGAACGCCGCAGGAAGCCGGCGCGAAACCACTCTCGATCCGGCACTGACCGAACGGCAGCGCACCATCCTGGAGGTCATCCGAGCTTCGGTGACCACCAGGGGCTATCCACCGAGCATCCGCGAGATCGGCGACGCAGTGGGGCTGACCTCCACCTCCTCGGTCGCGCACCAACTTCGCACTCTCGAGCGCAAGGGCTATCTGCGCCGCGACCCCAACAGGCCGCGTGCCGTCGACGTTCGAGGTCTCGATGAGGCAGGCGTTCCGGTGACCACCGACGTCGCCGGATCGGACGCGCTACCTGAACCCACCTATGTACCGGTGCTGGGACGCATCGCCGCAGGCGGGCCGATCCTGGCCGAGCAAGCTGTGGAAGAGGTGTTCCCGCTACCGCGCGAACTGGTCGGCGAGGGCTCGCTCTTCCTGCTCAAAGTCGTCGGTGAGTCGATGGTGGACGCGGCCATCTGCGACGGCGACTGGGTGGTCGTGCGGCAGCAGAACGTTGCGGACAACGGTGACATCGTGGCGGCCATGATCGACGGCGAGGCGACAGTCAAGACCTTCAAACGCACCGGCGGTCAGGTGTGGTTGATGCCGCACAACCCGACGTTCGACCCCATCCCCGGTAACGACGCAGCCATCCTCGGCAAGGTCGTCACCGTCATCCGCAAGATCTGACGGCCCGACTGTCGAATGGGTTCACTCCGCGCGGGTGAACCCATTCGCTTCTGCCGATTCCTCACTGGAGAACCAGATTTCGGCGACGGTCACGTCGTAGGACGCAGAACCCGGAGCATGGTAGGTGCCTGTACGCATGCTGCCCTTGACCGGATAACCCTCGGGGGCCTCGTCCGGATCTTCCAGCGGAAGATGGATCGCGGGCGGAGGCGGTGCGGAATCAGGTGCTGACGACTGGTCGTCGAGCGATGTGGCCGGCCCGGGCTCGTCGTACTTGGGCTCGTCGTACTTGGGCTCGTCGTACGCGCTGGACGCAGAGTCGGAGTCGGCAACCGGCTGGCCGTACTCCTCGTAATCAGCACGCTCATAATCGATTTCGGCGTAATCGGCCTGACCAGATTCAGGCTGACCGTAATCGGTCCGGCCGAAGTTCCGTTCAAAGTCGGGACGATCCTCCGACGCCGGCTCATCGTGGTCCGGCGAGGCCGACGGTGGTGGTGCGGCGCCGTACACCGGTGCGAACAGTGAGTTCGGCCCCGGGACAGCCGCGTCGTCCTGGCTCAGCCAAGGCGGCCGGAACTCGTCGGAGGCTGCGGCATGGCGCCCTGACGGCTCTCCCGTATCGGACTGCACCGGAGTGGGCGCGGTATCGACGGTATCTGGATCGGAGTCGTCGGTTTCGGCTTCATGTGCGCCGTGGTGGGTGAACAACTCCGGCCCAGCGGCATTTACCGCCATACCAGCGGTGGGCACCTCGGGCTCACTCCACGACCGCGGACCGGCATCGCTTTGCGTCCTGGGCTGTTGAGCGGCCAGATAGTCGCTGTCGTCTGGCCCGCGCTCGTCGAACCGAGTCGGTCCGCTGCCCTGACCGCCACCTGCCGACGTCCAGCCGCCACGGTCGTCCCGCTCGTGGCCATCGCGGTCACGCCCGACGTCACCCCGGAAGTCATCGTGGAAATCGTCGTCGGCGAGCCCGTCGTGAGCACGGTCCTGCACAGCACCGCGGCGACGGCGTGACGCCAGGAACGCAGCCAACGAGGCCAGCAGCAGCACTGCGATCCCGATGATCACCCAGAGATACCAGCTCTTCCAGCCCGATCCGTCGGTCTGGTCGTCGCTGTCCTGCGCGGCGGACGGCGCAGCCGACGGCGTCGGCGTCGTCTGCTGCGGCAGGTCCAGCCCGGCAAGGCGCTCGGCCAGTTCGGGCGGCTGCGTACTGAACGTGTTGTTCTTGGTGTTGTAAGTGACCTGACCACCGCTGAAGTTCTGCGTGATGGTGTCGTCACCGGTTTGATCGGCAATCGGAACGCCCAGGTCGCCACCGCTGCCACCGAGCTCATCCCAGGCGGCTTTCATCGGACCACGCACGATGACGGCGCCGTGCTCCGGTGTCCACACGATGGCAGGCGCATCGGGAGCGCCGAAGGTGCTGACCCGGCTTCCCGGCACATCACCATCGGCTTCGTTGGAGGTCGGGAAACCGAGCTCGCCGGTCGGGCCCCCTGCGGCTTCGTACTTCTCCAGAATCGTGCCGCTGACCACATGCGCGCCGGTCTCCGGCGAGAAGTAGATCTTGCCACCCACGAAGTTCTGTCCGGCTCCGCCGTCGCCGACCGGGTACTGGTCGCCCTGCTTGGCGCCGAGCTGCCCCTGCGGGCCGCCCGCCACACGCCAGGCCAGGTTGATCGCCCACGCGGCGTCGTCGGTGGGCAGTGGCAGATCAGCGAGTTGACCCGCCAGCTCCGGTGGCGTGGTGGTGAACGTCCTGGCGGCGGTGTCGTAGGTCAGCTGTCCGCCGGTGAACCGCTGCGAAATCGTTTCGCCGCTGTAGGTTTCGTCTTCGACGGGTACGCCGAGCGGCCCAGCCGATCCGCCGAGTTTGTCCCAGGCCGAGTTGATCACGCCGCGGACCACCCACGCGCCGGTTTCCGGTGTCCAGAAGATGACCGGGCTGTCCGGCGCGCTGAAAGTCACATTGCGGCTGTCGGGGCTGACCCGCCCCGGACTCTCGTCGATGGTGGGGAATCCGAGGTCACCGTCACCGGGTCCTCCGAGGGACCGGTACTTCTCCAGGATCGCCCCGAATACCGAGTGCGCCCCGGTGTCCGGGGAGAAGAAGATCGCGCCGTTGACGAAGTCCTGACCGAACCCGGCACCGGCCGGATAGATGCCGCCCACCTTGGGCCCCAGCGGGGAGGTATCACCTCCGGCGGCGGTCCACGCCTGATCGACGGCCGCTACCGCATCGCCTGCCGGATCAGCGTGCGCGACCGGCGCCAGCGGTGCCCAAAGGGCAGCGGTGGCACAAGCCACCGCCAGAAGTCCGAACGCCCATCGCAATGGGTTTCGCTGCCTCGTCATGCCCACTCCCCGCGGTACCGGCCTACGCCGGAAATCGTGATCGTCAACCCTCGGACAATAGCCGAGCACGATATGGCCATATCGTCGTCATTTCGACGACAATACCCACCTGATGCCGAATTGACGTGCAGGCCGCAGTGTTTTGCGCACGTTATGTCGTGCGGTATGGGCATTGCCGAGTGCTAGACCCCGAGGCTACGTCCGACGATCTCTTTCATGATCTCGGTGGTGCCGCCATAGATGGTCTGCACCCGGGCATCGAGAAATGCGCGGGCCACGGTGTATTCGCGCATGTATCCATAGCCGCCGTGCAATTGCAAACAACGGTCCACCAGGCGCACCTGCGCTTCGGTGGTGTACCACTTGGCCATTGCTGCCTGTTCGGCGGAGAGTTTCTCATCCAGATGCAGTCTGATGAACTCGTCCACCATGATCCGTACCGCAGTGGCTTCGGTCGCCAATTCGGCGAGCACGAATCGGCTGTTCTGGAAACTGCCGATCGGTTTGCCGAAAGCCTTGCGCTCCTTGGTGTATTGGATGGTTTCATCCAGTACGGCTTCCATGGCAGCCGCGGCCATCACCGCGATGTTCAGCCGTTCCTGCGGGAGGTTCTGCATCAGATAGATGAACCCGAGGCCTTCTTCGCCGAGCAGGTTTTCGGCGGGCACGTGGGTGTCGGTGAACGACAGCTCCGCGGTGTCCTGGGCATCGAGACCGATCTTCTCCAGGTGCCGACCACGCTCGAAGCCCGCCATGCCGCGTTCCACCACCAGCAGTGAAAAGCCCTGGGCGCCCTTGTCAGGATCGGTCTGGGCGACCACGATCACCAAATCGGCGTGAATTCCGTTGGTGATGAACGTCTTCGAGCCGTTGAGTATCCAGCTGCCGTCGTCCTGCTTGACCGCGCGGGTCTTGATGCCCTGCAGATCGCTGCCCGTGCCCGGCTCGGTCATGGCGATGGCCGTGATCAGTTCGCCGCTGCAGAATCCGGGCAGCCAGCGCTGCCGCTGCTCCTCGGTGGCCAGGCGCAGGAGATAGGGGGCCACCACGTCGTTGTGCAGTCCGAAACCGATGCCGCTGAACTGCCCTGCGGTGGTCTCTTCGGTCAGGATGGTGTTGTACCGGAAGTCGTCAATGCCCCCGCCGCCGTACTCCTCTGGCACCGCCATGCCGAGGAAGCCCTGCTTACCGGCCTCCAACCACACTGCGCGGTCGACGATCTTGTCCTTCTCCCACTGCTCGTGGTACGGCGCGACGTGGCGCTCGAGAAAGGTGCGATAGGACTCGCGGAACAGATCGTGCTCGGGCTCGAACAGCGTGCGCTGGTATTTGACGGCACTACCCATGATGGACCTCCGGAACCGGGCTCGGGTTTAGACAACGCGTCTTGCCGCTGACGATATACCAACCGGGTGGTTGGTCGGTACGGCGGTTGCCGATACGCGCAGACGCAGCCCGGCCCGTAAGCTGCCGCCATGGCATCAGCGCCGGCCAGCCTGTCGCACTGGGGCGCGTTCCACGCCCAGATCGCAGACGGCGACATCACCTCGGTCCACCCGATCGCCACCGACGTCGATCCCTCACCCCTGCTGGGCAACCTGCCCGGCTCGCTACGACATCGCGCCCGGATCGCCGGCCCCGCGGTCCGCCGGGGCTGGCTCGACAACGGCCCCGGGCCGTCGTCGAATCGCGGCGCCGACGAGTTCGTGGCGGTCTCCTGGGACGAGCTGACCGAACTGCTGGCCGACGAACTCCGTCGTGTCGTCGACCAGCACGGCAACGAGGCGATCTACGGCGGGTCCTACGGGTGGGCCAGCGCGGGCCGTTTCCATCACGCCCAGAGTCAGGTGCACCGATTCCTGAAGATGCTCGGCGGCTACACCTTTTCTCGACACTCCTACAGCCTGGGCGCCACCGGTGTGATCATGCCCAGGGTGGTCGGCACCCACGACGACCTGTTCAAACGGTCCACCAACTGGGACGTGATCGCTGAACACACCGATTTACTGGTCTGTTTCGGCGGTATGGCGTTGAAGAACACCGCCATCAATCACGGTGGGACGACGGCACATCCGGCGCGCGGGGCACTCAACCGCTTCCGTGACCGTGGCGGACAGATCGTGTCGATCTCCCCGCTGCGCGACGACGTGGCCGGCGACTGCCAGTGGCTGGCCCCGGCGCCGGGGACCGACGTGGCGATCATGCTGGCGCTGGCACATGTGCTGGCCACCGAATCGCTGGTCGACCGCAACTTCCTGCAGCGCTACTGCGTGGGCTACGACAGATTCGAGCGATACCTGCTCGGCCTCGACGACGGTGCCCCCAAGTCCCCGGAATGGGCGGCCGACATCTGCGGCCTGTCCCCCGCCACCCTGCGTGAGCTGGCCCGACAGATGGCCGCGAGCCGCACCATCGTCACCGTCAGCTGGTCGCTGCAGCGCATCCGCTACGGCGAACAGGCTCCGTGGATGGGGCTGACACTGGCGGCCATGCTGGGTCAGATCGGCCTTCCCGGCGGCGGTTTCGGTCACGGCTATGGTTCGATGAACGAACCCGGGCTCGCGCCGACCCGGTGCCGGTTGCCGGCGCTGCCGCAAGGACTCAACCCGGTACGCACCTTCATCCCGGTGGCCGCCGTCAGCGATATGCTGCTGCACCCCGGCGAACAGTTCGACTTCAACGGAATGCGGTTGACCTATCCCGACATTCGTTGTGTGTACTGGGCCGGCGGCAACCCATTCCACCACCACCAGAACCTGCCGCGGTTTCGGCGCGCGCTGGGGCGGGTGGACACCGTGGTGGTCCACGATCCGTATTGGACGGCGATGGCCAAACACGCCGATATCGTGGTGCCGTCGACCACGGCCTATGAGCGCAACGACTTCTCGGGGTCGCGCAATGATCCGATGTTCATGGCGATGCCCGCCCTGGCTGAGCCATATGCCCAGTCCCGCAACGACTATCAGACGTTTGCCGCACTCGCGCAGCGGCTGGGGTTCCGAGCGGAGTTCACCGAAGGCCGCACCGAAGAGCAGTGGCTGCACCACATGTATCGACAATGGGCAGCGGGGCTCGACTTCGACGTACCGACATTCGAAGAATTCTGGTCGGCGGGTTCGCTACGCCTACCGGTCGAGGATGGCCTGACGCTGCTGGCGGATTTCCGCGCCGACCCGGTGGCGCATCGACTCGCGACCCCGAGTGGGCGCATCGAGATCTTCTCCGAGACCATCGACGGGTTCGGCTACGCCGACTGCGTGGGCCATCCTCGCTGGTATGAGCCCCGGGAGTGGCTCGGCGGTGACCGCGCGAAGCAGTACCCGCTGCACCTGATCGCCAATCAGCCCGCCAGCCGGTTGCACAGTCAACTGGATACCGGGGCTACCAGTCAGCGCGCGAAAATCGAAGGGCGGGAAGCTCTTCGGATAAATCCACGTGATGCCGCCGACCGCGGTCTGGCCGACGGGGATGTAGTCCGGGTGTTCAACGACCGCGGCAGCTGCCTGGCCGGTGTCGTCATCGACGACGCGGTGCGCACCGATGTCGTACAGCTGCCGACCGGCGCCTGGTATGACCCCCAAGACCCTGCCGACGTCAATGCGATGTGCGTGCACGGCAATCCCAACGTGCTCACCGACGATCAGGGCACGTCGTCATTGGCACAGGGCTGCACCGGCGCCCATGTGCTGGTGCAGGTCGAGAAGTTCACCGGCACCCCACCCCCGGTCCGCGCTCACGAACCACCGACGCTGCGGCCGCGCTGAGATCAGTGGGTGGCGAACTCGCGTAAACCGGCGGCCAGCGCCGCGGGCACAAAACCTTTGATGCGGGTGCCGGTTTCGATGTGCTCTGACGAATCCACCCGGCCGTCGGTATGGACCTTGGCCACCAGATCGCCGCGCTCGTAAGGAATCGTCACGTCCACGGCGATATCGGTCGGTTCGACCAGCTCGCTCATCCGCTGCCGTAGCCGGTCCAGCCCTTCACCGGTGTGCGCGGACACGAACACCGCCTCAGGCAATGCCCGGCGCAACTGTGCCAGCGCCAGATCATCAGCGGCATCGATCTTGTTGACCACCAACAACTCTGGTGGACGCACGCCGTTGCGGTCGGCAATCACCTCGTTGACGACCTGCCGCACGGCGCTGATCTGCGCCAGCGGGTTGGCGTCCGAGCCGTCAACCACATGAACCAGTAGATCAGCGCCGACGACTTCTTCCAGGGTGGACTGGAAGGCCTCGACCAGCTGGGTGGGCAGGTGTCGCACGAACCCGACGGTGTCGGTCAGCACAAACGGCCGGCCATCGTCGAACTCGCCCTTACGCGTGGTGGGCTCCAACGTGGCGAACAACGCGTTCTCCACCAGCACACCCGCTCCGGTCAGGGCGTTGAGCAAGCTGGACTTGCCGGCATTGGTGTACCCGACGATGGCCAATTGCGGCACGTCGCTGCGCACCCGGCCGCTGCGCTGGGTGTCGCGGATCTTCTTCATGTCACGGATCTCGCGGCGCAACTTGGCCATTCGCTCACGGATGCGGCGCCGGTCGGTCTCGATCTTGGTCTCACCGGGACCACGGGTTCCTACGCCGCCGCTGCTGCCGCCGGCGCCACCACCTTGGCGTGACATGGATTCACCCCAGCCGCGCAGCCTGGGCAGCATGTACTCCATCTGGGCGAAAGCGACCTGCGCTTTGCCTTCCCGGCTGGTGGCGTGCTGAGCGAAGATGTCCAGGATCAGTGCGGTCCGGTCGATCACCTTGACCTTGACCACTTTTTCCAGGGAGTTCAGCTGCGCCGGCGACAGTTCGCCGTCGCAGATCACCGTGTCGGCGCCGGTGGCCAGGACGACTTCGCGCAGTTCCTGGGCTTTTCCGGAGCCGATGTAGGTGGAGGGGTCGGGCTTGTCGCGGCGCTGGATGAGTCCTTCGAGGACCTCCGAGCCGGCAGTTTCGGCGAGCGCTGCGAGTTCGGCCAGGCTGGCGTCGGCGTCGGCGGCACTGCCGTCGGTCCAGACGCCGACCAGTACCACCCGCTCCAGGCGCAGCTGGCGGTATTCGACCTCGGAGACGTCGGTGAGTTCGGTCGACAACCCGTGCACGCGCCGCAGCGACGCGCGGTCATCCAGGGCGAGTTCGCCGACCGTGGGATTGTCGGTGGGGAATCGGGAGGGGAATTCGGATTGAGTCATAGGCGAATACAGGTTCGCACGAAGATCACTTTTCATTCACCCCAATTAACGTCGGACATCTGCCCACCATTCCTCAGACAGCTCGCCGTGGGCGACGAGTTCGGACGGTCCGCGCAAATAGCTGGTCGCGTCGGTGATTGTGACCATCACCTCACCGCCGGGCACCCGCACGGTCAAAGTGCCGGTCTGCTCCCCGAGGTCATGCAGAGCCGCCACCGTGGCCGCCACGGTGCCGGTACCGCAGGATCGGGTCTCCCCGACACCGCGTTCGTGCACCCGCATCTCGATCGCTCCGTCGCGCGGGGCGGTCAGCACTTCGATGTTGACGCCCTCCGGAAACTGGCCGGCGTCGAATTGCACCGCAGCCGCGACGTCAAGTGCGGCCAGACCATCGCTGCCCAGTGTCGGGTCCACACAGGCCAGGTGGGGGTTTCCGACATCGACCGCCAGCCCGCTGAATCGCCGCCCGCCGACCACCGCCTCGCCGGTTCCGGTCTGGTTGGCTTTGCCCATCTCGACGGTGACGTCGGCATGCAGCGCATCCGCCCGGTGCAGAACCACCGGCCGTGGCCCGGCCAACGACCCCACGACGAACTCGTCACGTTCCTCCAGCCCGGTTGCGCGCAGGTAGTGACTGAACACCCGCACGCCGTTGCCGCACATCTGGGCTCTCGAGCCGTCGGCATTGCGGTAGTCCATGAACCAGTCCCCGGCCGCGACGCCTTCGGGCAACCGGTCGAGTACACCCGCAGACAACAGCGCACCGGCGGTGGCCACCCGCAGCAGACCGTCGGCGCCGAGTCCGCGGCGGCGGTCACACAGCGCCACGACCCCCGCCGACGTCAGGTCCAGCCGGGCATCAGGGTCGGGTAACAGCACAAAATCGTTCTGCGTCCCGTGCCCTTTGGCGAACTCCACCTGCTCAGGATACGTGCCGCCAAACACGCAACACCTCGTCGGCGTTGCCGGCCGCCGCGCCGTCGAGCCAGTGCACCCGATGATCACGACGGAACCAGGATCGCTGCCGCCGCACATAGCGGCGGGTGCCGATGAACGTTGCGGTGCGCGCCTCCTGCAGGGGCTCGTCGTGGAGGGGACCATCGCCGACCGCATCCAGCGCGGTGAGCACCTGGGCATAACCCAGCGCCCGCGCCGCGGTGACCCCGTCCCGAAGTCCACGCCTGAGCAGTCCGCGCACCTCGGCCACCAGCCCTCCGTCGAACATGGCGTCAGTGCGTTGCTGCAGGCGCGCGTCGAGAAGCTCGGTGCGCCAGTCCAACCCGATGATCAGGGTGTCCCAGCGCGGTACCCCGATGGTGGGGGCCGACGCGGCGAACGGTTGCCCCGTCAACTCGATGACCTCCAGCGCACGCACGACACGGCGGCCGTCGGTGGACAGAATGGCCGCCGCCGCTGCCGGGTCGCGTCGGCCCAGTTCAGCGTGCAGGGCGGCCACCCCCACCTCGGCCAGGCGCTGCTCGTAACGTGCGCGCACCTGCGGGTCGGTGGCGGGAAAGGCCCAGTTGTCCAACAGCGACTGGATGTAGAGCATCGACCCGCCGACAATCACCGGCACCGCATGACGCGCCGCGATGGCCTCGACATCGGCGGCGGCAGCTTCCTGATATCTGGCCACCGTCGCGGTCTCGGTGACCTCCAGGACGTCGAGCTGGTGGTGCGGGATTCCGCGGCGCTGCTCGACAGGCAACTTGGCGGTGCCGATGTCCATGCCGCGGTAGAGCTGCATGGCGTCGGCGTTGACCACTTCCGCGCCGGGGCCCTCACCGAGCCGCTCGGCGACCTGCAGGGCCAGCTCCGACTTCCCGGTTCCGGTGGGCCCGATGATGGCGATCGGCCGTTGATGATGGGTGGGCATCACGGCTGCCAGACGCCGGCGAAGTACCCGACGCCGTAAGGAGCGCCGCGGTAGAGCTCCTTGGTCGCGCGGGGGGCGGGTTCGGTGAGGCCCGCGAGCACGCCGAACGCCGACCGGCCGACCACCAGGTCGGGCAGCGCGGCCAGAGCGGCGGTATCGCCGGTGGCCAGGGCTTCGTCGAGGGCGTTCTGAACAGCGGTCGACGCCGGGTCGTGCCCGCCGGGTGCTGCCGGGGTCAGGGTGTGGCAGCCGTCGGCCACCACGAGCACGCCGGTCGGTTGCGCCGTCTGATCGCATTCGGCGCGCAGCGCGAGTCCCCGGGCGCGGGCCTGCTCGGCCGGCAGGTCGGCGGCTTGACTGCGAACCTGCACCTGAGCCTCGGGTGCGGCGTGTCCCCGGATCCATCCGGCGATCAATGCGCACAGTGGCAGTTCGACGACCTCGCCGGCGCTCGGAGACAACGCGATCCTGACGTCGACACCGTAGCCGGCGAAGGTGCCTGCGAGCTCGGGTCCCCACCCGCCGTCGGCGGCGGCGGTACCCACGGCGATCCAACGCTGCGGCAGCGCGGTGGCCGCCGTCAGCACGGCGTCACGGAGACCGGCCAGCTCATCGGCGGCCGCACCGGCGAGTTCGGGCACCAGCAAGGGCGCGGACGGGACGATCGCGACGGCCACCAACACGGTGACCACGCTAACGTCCGCAGTCAGTCGCGGGCGTCGGCGGTCGACACCCGGGCGTCGCCGGCCTCACCCCGGGCGAGCATCGCGGTGGCCACCACCATGACTGCGATCGCGGCGATCAACACGAACAGTCCGGCTTCGCCCGGGCGCAGCGTCTCCCCCAGCACCACGATGCCCAGCACGGAACCGACAATCGGTTCGGTGACCGTCATCGTCGGCAGCGACGCCGTCAGCGTCCCGGCGTGGAACGACGACTGCTGCCATGCGGTACCCGCGACGCCGACCAGCGCCCACAGGTAGAGCTCCGGTGCCCGCAGCAGGTCAGGGACCCCGTCGGCGAGTATGTCCACGACGCCTTTGGTGAGCACGGCGAACACTCCCCACAGTGCGCCGGAGACGAACGCCAGTAACACCGCGCTCCGCGATCCGGATGCGAGTTTCGCGCCGATGACCGCCAGCACCATCAGCGGACCGAGCACTGCCGCAACCAGACCCCAGGTTTCCAGCGAGGCCCGCGATTGGCCTGCGGTGGGGTTGCCGACGGTGACGATCAGCACCACCGAGGCCGCCAGCAGCGCGGCCCAGGTCCACTCCCACCGGGTTACCCGCCGGTGTGCGACGCGGGCACTGATCGGCAACGCGAACAGCAGCGACGTCACCAGCAGCGCCTGCACCAGGAGCACCGAACCCAGGCCCAGGGCGGCGGCCTGCAAGCCGAATCCCAGGGCGGCGACCAGGCTGCCCAGCCACCACACCCGGTCTTTGAGCAGGCGCAGGAACAGCCGGCCGGCGCTGAGGTCGTCGTCGGTGACGTCGTGCGCCGTGCGCTGATGGATGACGTCACCGATGGCGATGAACAGGGCAGCACCGAGCGCAAACAGGGCGGCCAAGTCCGCCTTGCCCATCGAGGACCTCCGGGATGTTGTGGCCGGTTTCTGACCAGTTGATGTGATCGCAATCAACCCTGCGACGTGAACGTAGCGGTATCGGGGAGCGCGACCTGCTTGAATACCCTGAGCAGACAGTAGTAGCGTCCCGCCGGGTCTGGTGGCGTGACGGGACGTGACCAGTTGGACAGGCGCCGCGTCGCGCGGCAGTGCGTGGAACCGACCACGCGGAGGGCAGGGACCTATGACCACACATGATTCGACACCGGGCGACGACACCGCACCCTCGCCGCGTCCTGTCCCCACTCCCGGCCCCAAGCCGGGTATCAAACCTGGTCCGCGACCCGGACCCCGGGCAGCGGCTGCCCCGGTGGCACCGGCGCCGGCCACCAAGTCGCCGACCCCCAAGCCACTGGCCAGCGACCCGCACCGGTTCGGCAGGGTCGACGACGACGGCACGGTATGGCTGATCACCGGTTCCGAGGAACGGGTCGTCGGCTCGTGGCAGGCCGGTGACGCCGAAGCCGCCTTCACCCACTTCGGGCGTCGCTATGACGACCTGTCCACCGAAGTGGCTCTGATGGAACACCGGCTCGAGTCCGGTACCGGCGACGCGCGCAAGATCAAGGCCGCGGCCGCCAGCCTGGCCGAGACCTTGCCGGAGGCGCACGTGCTCGGCGACGTCGAAGCGCTGGCCGCTCGCCTGGCCGCCATCGCCGAACACGCCGAGGCGACGGCGGCCGCCGAACGCGCCCGCCGCGACCAGCACCGCGCCGAGCAGACCGCCCGCAAGGAAGCACTCGCCGCCGAAGCCGAGGATCTGGCCACCAACTCCACGCAGTGGAAGGCCGCAGGCGACCGCCTGCGGACCATCCTCGACGAGTGGAAGACCATCACCGGGCTGGACCGTAAAACCGACGACGCTCTGTGGAAGCGCTACTCCGCAGCGCGGGAGACGTTCAACCGTCGCCGCGGTTCGCACTTCTCCGAGCTCGACAAGGAACGCGCCGGCGCCAAGCAGGCGAAGGAGGCCTTGTGCGTGCGCGCCGAGGCTCTCTCGGATTCCACCGATTGGGGCGCGACCAGCGCGGTGTTCCGCGATCTGCTGGTCGAGTGGAAGTCCATCGGACGTGCCGCCAAGGACGTCGACGACGCCCTGTGGCGCCGGTTCAAAGCCGCCCAGGACACGTTCTTCGCGGCGCGCAACTCGGTGACCGCCGAGCGCGATGCCGAGTTCAAGGCCAATGCCGACGCCAAAGAGGCCTTGCTGGCCGAAGCCGAACGCATCGACACCGCCGATGCCGACGCTGCGCGGTCGGCGCTGCGGACGATCACCGACAAGTGGGATGCCATCGGCAAGGTGCCCCGCGAGCGCACCGATCTGGAACGGCGACTGCGGGTAGTGGAGAAGCGGGTACGCGATGCGGCCGACGCCGAACGCACCGACCCGGAGGCGCAGGCGCGGGCCGAGCAGTTCCGGCTTCGTGCCGAACAGTTCGAGGCGCAGGCCGCCAAGGCCGAGGCTGCAGGCCGGGCGAAGGACGCGGAGAAGGCGCGCGCCAGTGCCGCTCAGTGGCGGCAGTGGGCGGAGACCGCCGCGGACGCGGTCAGCAAGAAGCGCTGACGCAGCCTCAGTCGGTGGGGTTCTTCGGAGCCTGGGTTCCGTCGGGGTCCACCGGGGGTGTCCGGTCGTCGAACTGATCCAGCAGGCTGCGGGACTGCTGTTGGGCCGCGGCCCGGCGCCGGTGTTCCTCGGCGGCGAGCTGCACCGCGGTGCGCGTCCACACCACCCGCACCCAGTGGAACGCCAGCAGGATCACCGTCACCCAGGCGATCACGAGTCCGATGGACGGCCCGGGGAAGCCCTGGGGTGCCGTCTGGCGTGACCAGATCGCCAGCATCCCGATTGCGCACGACACGGCGGTACCTGCCGAGGCCACCCACGCCAGTGTCCAGCGCCGGGTCAGCAGCGCCAACATGGAGAAGCCGACGCCGAAGACCAGGGCCAGCCAGCTGAACACCCGGGACGGCAGCGAGATCCCGGCCCCGAGGGCGGCGTCGGTGTTCAGCAGCACGTCCACTCCGCGGGCACCGCCGGAGTGGGGCAGGAAAAACGAGCCCAGCAGGATGAAGACCAGGATCGCCACCACCAGCGCGCGGGCGCCGGGTTCGATCTCGCGACCCACCCGGCGTTCGGCGGCCTCGATCTCGGCCTTGAACTGGTCGAAGTTGTTGCCGGCACGGTCACCGTCGGGGGCGCTCATCGCGAGCACCCCGCAGTGACGTCCGGAGTTTTCGGTACGCCGAGCCCGGGCAGCCCGAGTCCGACGGTGCGCGGCCGGCGACCCGCCTCGTGGGCGTCGCCGGCCTGGGTGCGTCGGTGGCTCAGCAGCGGGCCGTCGGCGATCAGGTGGTGCGGGGCGGCCCCGGTCACGACGGTGGTCACCACGTCGCCGGGCCGCACCGGCGCAGCGCCGGGGGCGAAGTGCACCAATCTGCCGTCGCGGGCCCGTCCGCTCATCCGGGCGGTGTGGACGTCCTTGCGCCCCTCCCCCGCGGCGACCAGCAACTCCACGGATCGGTTGATCTGGGCGCGGTTCTCCTCCAACGAGATTCGCTCCTGCAGCTCGATCAGACGGTCATAACGTTCCTGCACAACGGCTTTGGGCACCTGGTCGGCCAGTTCGGCGGCGGGGGTTCCGGGACGCTTGGAGTACTGGAAGGTGAAGGCGCTGGCGAAACGGGACTGTGCCACGACATCGAGGGTCGCCTGGAAGTCCTCTTCGGTCTCGCCGGGGAATCCGACGATCAGGTCGGTGGTGATCGCGGCGTGCGGCATGGCGGCACGTACCCGTTCGATGATGCCGAGGTAGCGCTCGGCCCGGTAGGAGCGGCGCATCGCCTTGAGGATCCGGTCCGAGCCGGACTGCAGCGGCATGTGCAACGTGGGGCAGACATTGGGCGTCTGCGCCATCGCCTCGATCACGTCATCGGTGAATTCCGCGGGGTGCGGCGAGGTGAACCGGACGCGTTCCAGACCGTCGATGGTTCCGCAGGACCGCAGCAGCGCGGCGAATGCGCCACGATCCCTGGGGGTCTCGGGGTCGGCGAAGGACACGCCGTAGGCATTGACGTTCTGGCCCAGCAGTGTCACCTCGAGCACACCCTGGTCGACGAGCGCCTGAACCTCGGCCAGGATGTCTGTGGGTCGGCGGTCGACTTCTTTACCGCGCAGCGAGGGCACGATGCAAAAGGTGCAGGTGTTGTTGCACCCCACTGAGATGGAAACCCAAGCGGCGTAAGCGGAATCACGCGCAGCGGGCAATGTCGACGGAAACTGCTCGAGCGCGTCGACGATCTCCACCTGGGCCTGGCGGTTGTGCCGGGCGCGTTCGAGCAGGGTGGGCAGTGAACCGATGTTGTGGGTGCCGAACACGACGTCGACCCAGGGGGCGCGACGCAGCACGGAATCCCGGTCCTTCTGGGCCAGGCAGCCGCCGACGGCGATCTGCATGTCGGGTTCGCTGTTCTTGCGTGGGGCGAGATGGCTGAGGTTGCCGTAGAGCTTGTTGTCGGCGTTTTCGCGGACCGCGCACGTGTTGAACACCACTACGTCGGCATCGGTGCCGTCGGCCGCCCGCAGGTAACCGGCCGACTCCAGGAGCCCGGCCAGCCGCTCGGAGTCATGCACGTTCATCTGGCAGCCATACGTGCGGACCTGGTACGTACGCGGCCGACCAGCTGGAACGGCCGGTGACGCTGGAGCGGCTGAAGTCGCCGGCTGCGCCTGCGTCACCGTCGAAGTCATCGCTCCATGGTATCGGCGTGCGTCTGTGCACCAAATTCGCCGTTCTGGGCCGTGGCGTGGTGATTAGTTCCCCGGACCTACGGCAGGTTGGGTGGTTCCTGGGTATGGTTTCGACCCATGGGGTCTCCTGGGTCGGATGTGACTGCGCCTGCTCCGGTCGATTCCAGCACGCCGATGATCGCCGTGAACGGCGTCAACAAACACTTCGGCAGCCTCCATGTCCTCAAAGACATCAACCTGACGGTGGCGCGCGGGCAGGTCGTCGTGGTGCTCGGCCCGTCCGGCTCCGGCAAGTCCACGCTGTGTCGCACGATCAACCGGCTCGAGACCATCGACTCGGGCACCATCGCCATCGACGGCGAGGAACTGCCCGCCGAGGGACGCAAGCTGGCCCAGCTGCGCTCCGATGTCGGCATGCTGTTCCAGTCGTTCAACCTCTTCGCGCACAAGACCATCCTGGAGAACGTCACACTGGCTCCGGTCAAGGTGCGCAAGGTGAGTAAGGACAAGGCCCGCACCGAGGCGATGGCACTGCTGGAACGCGTGGGGGTGGCCAACCAGGCGGACAAGTACCCCGCCCAGCTGTCCGGCGGTCAGCAGCAGCGGGTGGCGATCGCGCGGTCACTGGCGATGAATCCGAAGGTGATGCTGTTCGACGAGCCGACCAGCGCACTGGATCCCGAGATGATCAACGAGGTGCTCGATGTGATGACGTCGCTGGCGCGCGACGGCATGACGATGGTGGTGGTCACCCACGAGATGGGATTCGCGCGGCGCGCCGCCAACCGGGTGGTGTTCATGTCCGACGGCGCGATCGTCGAGGACGCCACGCCCGAAGATTTCTTCACCAACCCGAAGTCCGATCGTGCCAAGGATTTCCTCGGCAAGATCCTCAACCACTAGCGGCCCCCGCGAAAGGAACCGACAGTGAAATCCATGAAGATGCGTGCAATGGCAGCTCTTGCTGTTGCCGTAGCCCTCCCCTTGACTCTGAGCGCCTGTGGCGGTGACAGCGGCGGCGGCGAAAGCGGTGGCGGGGACACGATTTCCATCGGCACCAAGTTCGACCAGCCCGGCCTGGGTCTGAAAAACCCCGACGGCACGATGAGCGGCTTCGACGTCGACGTCGCCACCTATGTCGCGGGCGAATTGGGGTACGCACCGGACAAGATCGAATGGGTGGAGTCCCCGTCGGCGCAGCGGGAGAACCTGATCCAGAACGGCCAGGTCCAGTTCATCGCGGCCACCTACTCGATCACCGACGCCCGCAAGGAGAAGGTGGACTTCGCCGGCCCGTATCTGATCACCGGCCAGAGCCTGCTGGTGCGCGCCGACAACGCCGACATCACCGGCCCGGCGTCGCTGGAGAACAACAAGAAGCTGTGCTCGGTCTCGGGGTCCACCCCGGCGCAGAAGATCAAGGATGAGTACCCCGGCGTACAGCTGCAGCAGTACGACACGTATTCGGCGTGCATCGAAGCGCTCAAGAACGGCGCGATCGACGCGGTGACCACCGACGAGACCATCCTGGCCGGTTACGCCGCCCAGACCCCGGGGGCCTTCAAGATCGTCGGCGACACCTTCTCCGAGGAGAAGTACGGGGTCGGCCTGAAGAAGGACGACAGCGAACTGCGCACCAAGATCAATGACGCGCTGGAGAAGATGGAGTCCAGCGGCGCCTGGAAGGAAGCGTTCGACAAGAACCTCGGCCCGGCCGGTATCACTGCACCGCAACCGCCGGCCGTCGACCGGTACTGATCGAGCTCCGGACCGGATAACCGCTGCCCGTGGAGGTTTTCACCGAGTACCGCGATGAGATATTCGCGGCGTTCTGGATCACCATCAAGCTGACGGTGTACTCGGGCATCGGCGCCCTGATCCTCGGCACGGTGCTGGCCGCGATGCGGCTGGCACCGGTGCCGATGCTCAACTGGATCGGCACCTCGTACGTCAACGTGGTGCGCAACACCCCGCTGACGCTGATCATCCTGTTCTGTTCGTTCGGGCTGTCCCAGACGCTGGGCATCACCTTGGTGGATTCGCAGTCCCCGACGTCGATCGACGACAGCAACTTCCGCCTCGCGGTTCTGGGGCTGACGCTCTACACCGCATCGTTCGTGTGTGAAACGGTGCGCTCGGGAGTGAACACGGTGCCGTTGGGGCAGGCCGAGGCCGCCCGCTCACTGGGTTTCACCTTCAGCCAGAATCTGCGAATCATCATGCTCCCGCAGGCTTTTCGCTCGGTGATCATCCCCATGGGCTCGGTACTCATCGCGTTGACGAAGAACACCACCATCGCTTCGGCGATCGGCGTCGCCGAGGCGGCGTTGCTCATGAAGGAGATGATCGAGAACACCGCGGCTCTGATCCTGGTCGGCACCATCTTCGCCACCGGGTTCGTGATCCTGACGTTGCCGTTGGGTCTGTTCTTCGGCTGGCTCGGTAAGCGGATGGCGGTGGCACGGTGATGGGCGCTCACCTGGAGAACGGAGCATCATGAGCGGGGCCTCGGTACTGTTCGACGCCCCCGGCCCGCGGGCGCGGATCCGTAATCGGATCTTCAACGGGGTCACCGTCGTGGTGCTGGTGATCATCGCCTGGCTGGTGGTGGGCAAGCTCGCTGACCGGGGTCAGCTGACTGCGGCCAAGTGGGAGCCGTTCCTCACCGCCAACTTGTGGAAGACCTATGTGCTGCCCGGCATCCAGGGCACGCTCACCGCGGCGGCGATCTCGATCGTGCTGGCGGTGATCCTGGGCTTTCTCCTCGGCGTCGGCCGGATGTCGCATGTCACGCCGCTGCGCGTGGCATGTGCGGTGTTCGTCGAGTTCTTCCGCGCCGTGCCAGTGCTGATCATGATGATCTTCGCGTACTTCTTGTACGCGCAGTACGACGTGTTCCCGTCCAGGCAGCTGGCACTGGCCGGTGTGGTGACCGGTCTCACGCTCTACAACAGCGCGGTGATCGCCGAGATCGTCCGGGCCGGGATCAACGCCGTTCCCCGGGGTCAGGCCGAAGCGGCGTCGGCGCTGGGGTTGAGTTGGGGACAGACCATGCGAACCATCCTGCTGCCGCAGGCGGTCACCTCGATGCTGCCGGTGTTGGTGTCCCAGCTGGTGGTGGTGCTCAAGGACACCGCGATCGGCTACCAGATCACCTTTGTCGAGATGGTGCGCCAGGGCACGCAGGTCGGCTCGTCGTACGGCAACTACATTCCCGCCCTGATCGTCATCGCGGTCCTGATGATCTCCGTCAACTTCACCTTGTCCGTGGCCGCCACCCGGCTGGAACGCCGGTTGCGTCATTCCAAGAAAGCACCGCCCACACTCGACGCCCAGGCCATTGAGCAGGAGGGCGCTCCCGGGGTGGCGGTCAAGACCGCAGATTGACCGTCACACCGGCAAGGCCCTGAGCAGCTGTTCGTGTGTCGGCGGCTGGTAGAACGACAACACCGCGTGCTGGCAGCCGAGCTCCTCGAAAAGCGGTAGCCGACTCAGCTGTTCGTCGACCTGTCCCTCCTGCTGCGGATGCAGGAACAGCTGTACCGAGCGCCGGATCTGCTTCGGGTCGCGTCCGACCTCCGCGCACGCCTCGTCCAGGCGGGCACTGACCTGTGCCCATTCCTGGGCGTCACCCTGGACCGGCATATTCCATTCGTCGGCGTGGCGGGCGATGACCCGCAGCATCTTGGGCCCCGACCCGCCGATGATGATCGGCGGGTGCGGCTGCTGCACCGGCTTGGGTTCGCCGAGGGCGTCCTCGACGGTGAAGAAGCGGCCGGCGAAACTGACCGACGATTCGGTCCACAGCGCGCGGATGATGGTCAACGCTTCGTCGAGCATCGCGACGCGGGCGCCGGGACCGGGATAGTCCAGCCCGTAGCCACGGTGCTCGGCCTCATGCCAGCCCGCCCCGATCCCGAAGTCCAGCCGACCTGCGCTGATGTGGTCCACCGTGACGGCCATCTTGGCCAGTACCGCCGGGTTGCGGAAGGTGACACTGCTGACGAGGCAGCCGATCCTGGCCCGTTTGGTGACCGCCGCCATCGCCGCCAGGGTGGTCCACCCCTCCAGAGTCGGAGCGGTGCTGTCCAGCAGACCGTAGAAATGGTCGTAGTCGTAGACACCGTGAAAACCGAGTTCGTCTGCGGCGCGCCAGAATCGCTCCAGGACCGGATAGTCGAACGTGGGCGCCAGTTTCGCCGAAACGTGCATGGTCTGCAGATGTTAGTCAGTCACCGGGCCGGTGAACCGGGTGGCATTGTTCTCCGGCAGGTACTCCACGGGCCGCGTACCCGGGACGGGTAACCACGTCCTGCCCGCGCGACAACACCCAGGCCGGCGCGTCACCTGGAGCGGGTGGCAACGACGCGGCGATCGTCATGCCCGACACTGAGTGGAAATTGATTGCTGTCCAACGATTCTGGGACGCAGCGGGCCACATGGGTCAGTGGTGCGTCGGTATCAAGCGGCTCCATGTACCACCACGAGGACGCTGAGTTGGCCACCCCATGCGTCGGCCGGTTACCAGTAGTAGCCGCGCGAGTCTCATTGTGTCGTACTTCACGACAGATCTGGTGTAGTCCCGAACGGATCATCGGGAGGTAGCCATCCCTTCTCGCCGTCTGGTTGCGAGGTGAGCACGCCACGCGTGAGCGCATCTATGACTGCGTGCACCGCTGTCCGATCATCGTCGAGTCGCCACACCAGCGACCACGTCCACATCGGGGCGGGCTTGATGATCGGGCGGCGGACAAGATCGCGGGGCAATTGCGCGGTCTGCCCCATAGGAGAGTTCAGAACGGGACGCCGCGTGCGGCGCACGTGTTCGAAGAACGTGGGCCCAGTGATCCCACCGTCGGCGATATCCAGCGTGGCCGCACCGGATTCCTCTGCGAACAGTTCTCCGTAGCGGTTCCACGATTGCCAACTCTCTCCATCTGCGTCGAGCAGTACCATGACGTCTCTGGCCCGCACTGGGGACTCGTCGGCGCCAACGCTCACCGCGTAGAGACGGTCCATTCCGATCAGGTGCGCCCCGAGTCCGGAGCTTTCCAAGCCGGTGGTCTGCACCCAGCAGATAGCAAGGTCGAGGCTGCCCTCCGCGACACGTGCAGCCTGAATATGCGACGGCATGACCCAGTTGTCCACTTGCAGATTCGCCACTGTCGCAGTACGTTCCGCCCAATCGATGGGGTACCAGGCCACGTATCCCAGACGAATCGGCGCCGTGGAGGTCATGCCCGTCGCTTCTCGGCGCATCTCGTCTGCCTGATCGACCAATGCCCGAATATGGGGCAGCAGTGCGGCACCGGCCGGCGTGAGGGACACAGCCCGCCGATCCCGGTCGAGCAAACGCACTTTCAGATCACGTTCGAGCACCTTGATCTGCTGCGAGAGCGACGGACCCGCGATGTGCAGCCGTTCCGCAGCCCTGCCGAAATTCAGCTCTTCGGCGACGGTCACGAAGTAGCGCAGGTGTCTCAGCTCCACTACGCGATTCTAGTTCACCGGGACCCGCGTTCGACAGTAAAGGCCGTCTTCGAGATTCACCATCTGCTGCCCACGCGGATCGTTGGCATGCGCTGAATCCATTGCCGTAGCGCTCATTACATCAGCGGTGGTGTCACCACCAGGTGGGTTGGATGTCGTCATGAACCACTGCTGAGGGGTTGGGCTACTGCGCTGGGCTGCAGCCGGTGGCGTGTGAGGTCCTGGCTTCTAGCTAGGAGCTATGTCGTCCTTTGGTTCTGGGCCGGCGCCGATGACTATCTAGGGATTGACGGCGCGCAGATCGTCGCGCATCCCACCAATGAGACAGGACGCCAACGACATGACAGATGCCTCTACCCTCAAGAAAGTACTGATCACCGGTGCGGGCACTGGTTTCGGCTACGAGGTCGCAATGCGCCTGGCCGAGAAGGGCTTTGACGTGGTGGCTGTGGTGGAAATCTACGGGCAGGTGCAAACACTCAAAAGGCAAGCCGCGGAGCGGGGCGTGACACTTCAGGTCGAGAAACTCGACGTGACGAACGAGGGAGATCGACGCAAGGCGCTCGACTGGGGTATCGAAATCCTCGTGAACAACGCCGGAGTCGGCGAAGGCGGGTCGACCGTCGACATCCCAGAGGCCAACATCCGCCACCAGTTCGAGGTCAATGTGACCGGTCCCCTGCTACTCACGCAGGGCATCGCCAAACAGATGGCCAAGCGCGGCGCGGGACGCATTGTGTGGGTCTCATCGCGGGAAGGACTCAACGTCAACCCATTCACCGGCCTCTACTCGGCGTCCAAGCACGCAGTCGAAGCAATAGCGGAGAGCATGAAGGACGAACTGCAAGAGTTCGGCGTTGAGGTCGCGACGATGAACCCTGGACCATTCCTGACCGGGTTCAACGACCGCATCTTCCAGACCTGGGAAAGCTGGTTGGATGACCCCGCCCAGCGGTTGTTCGACTATTCCGAGTTGGCGTTCCCACGTGCACAGTTCAACCCCGAGCCGGTCTACACAACGTTGACCGCTCTCGCCGCCGGGGAGATCGACACCTACCGAAATCTGGAACCGAAGTCCATGATCGAAGAAACGAAGAGCTTGATCATGGCGCCTTGGGACAAGAAGACGACCGACGGCCTCGGAACCCGTAACGAGGGAATCCAGAGAGCGTACGACATGACCCCCGAGCAACTACGTGACGACCAGGACCCAATCCCCTCGCCCTGACGCGGGACCCTGCACGAGCAGGGAGCACTGTTCACCATGCCCACCAAGACAACCATGCCCACCAAGACAACGGGGTTGCGTGCCGGGTTTCATACCCCGGCACGCAACCCCGGTCAGTGTCGTGGCGTCGCGCAAGCAGCCGTTAGACCGGCTTTTCACCGTCCGGCGGATTGCGCAGGTCATCGAGCACCACCGGCACTCCGAACAGACCCCAGTCCTGAGCCGGGACATCTCGAATCAGGACATAGGCGGGTACGCGCTCATCTGCCGGGATATCCGCATACTTGCGCACGCTGTCGGTGATAGACGCGATCAGTTTCTTCTTCGCCTCGGCGTCCAAGCCGCCGTCGACGATATTGACCTCGAAGCTGATGACCTTCGTCCCGCCGGGCTTTCCGCCGTGATAGACCCGTCCGGCAGGAAACTCATTGGCGTAGACCCAGGTGGTGCTACGGACGAAGGGCGTGTTCGGCAGCCCCTCGCACTCGAGTCCGGCTGTCGTGATGTCGTCGGCAAGCGCGTCGATCGCGCCCTCGGGGAACATCCCCTCCGGGTAGTTGATATAGATCAGTGGCATTGATTCTCTCCTTTAATGAGTTGCGGGGCTCAGAATTTGGTGATGACGACGTAGCCGCGGGTTCCGAAGTCGGGCAGCACGTCGAAGACACCCTGCACATCGTCGAAACCGATTTCTTGCCGAACATGTTGGTGGGGAGCAAGTTTCCCGTTCTGGATCATGGCAAGCAGTTCGGGGTAATCCGCGTGCGGATTGCCGAGACTGCCCGAGATCGACCATTCCTTGGCCACCATCTTGTCGATGGGGATCGTGAGATTGCCGTCCTCGCCGCGCGTGGTCAGCCCGACCGTGGCCAATCGACCGCCCTTTTGGAGCGACTCGAGGGCTGCCAGCGTTGCGTCGTTCATCCCGACCGCGTCAATTGACACTTCCGAACCGATGCCGCCGTTGATCGCCTGCACCTGCTCACCGACTTCCGCCGGGGTCAGGTGCTCTGATGCAATCACTTCCATCGCGCCGAGCTTGGTCGCCTCGAGCAGCCGATCCGGCTGCTTGTCGACTGCGATGACCTGCGCACCCAGAGCGGACGCGATCTCGACTGCTGCCAAGCCCACACCACCGAGGCCCACAACCGTCACGGTCTCCCCGGCACGAACGGAAGCTCGTGTGCGCACTTGACGGTAGGCCGTCATGTAACGACAACCCAGCACCGCCGCATCGAGATCGGTGACCTCACTTGGGAGGGGAATGCAGTTCAGGTTGGCGTTGGGGACGCGGACGTACTCGGCGAAACCGCCAGAGCCGTCAAGCAGGAACGGCCACACCCAGTTGTCACACAGATTCTGCAGACCCTTCCTGCAGTAACGGCACCCACCGCACGCGAAGTTGAACGGCACAGTTACACGTGTGCCGACCGACAGCCCAGTCACCTTGCTGCCCACGCTCTCGACCACGCCGCCGATCTCATGACCCAACGTCGTAGGCAACGGAGGATGGAGCCCGATCCATGTCCAGTCGCCGTTCCATACGTGCCAGTCGGTGCGACAGACTCCCGACGCGGTGACGCGGATCAGTGCGTCGTCATCGCCGATCTCTGCAATGGGTACATCACGTACCACCAGTCGTTTTCGGAAATCATCCATCTGCACAGCGCGCATTGCCGTTAGTCCCTTCGTACTGATTCTTTGAATGTGCCAGCGATTGGTGCGGCCCCGACAACGGCGTCTCATCGACGTCCTCAACCGGACCGGCTCCCGGTTCCCCATCGATGCAGTCAGACAACCGGCTACATTGCCGGACAACATCTTCGGATCGAGAACTGAGAATCGGGCGCCGCGTCAAACTGGCCTTCACCAATGATCATTGGTGCAGGCTCACATTGAAAGGACGGCATTCCTTTCAGCTTGTAGTCAGGACCTCACACGCGAGGCCAGCAGGTGACGGTGAGCGTCGATCGAATACGGCGGGTCGATCACGGGGAGTCACTGCCGGCACGTTCACTGCTCGAACGGAGTATCGGCCTACCAGTCGACTGCGATTCGTTCGTCGGCGATATCGAGGCCGCACCGCGGCATGTTGTCCAGATGTTCCAGATGTGAAGCCCGCAGAGTTCACAAAGTCCGTCGGCATCCGTGTCCTGGGGATAACATGCAAGGTTATGGAGTTCAGGCAGCTGCGTTACTTCGTGGCGGTCGCCGAAGAATTGAACATCGGCCGCGCATCCCAACGCCTGCACATCTCGGCTCCGTCGCTCTCCCAACAGATCATCGCACTCGAGAACGACCTCGGTGTGCAGCTGTTCGACCGAAGCAGGCAAGGAGTCAGCCTGACCTCGACAGGGACAGCGCTGCTGTCCAGGACGCGGGCACTGCTCGACAACGCCGACGATCTCAGTGAGCGTATCGCCAGCGTCCGAACAGAATCGCCAGTTCGGCTCGGGTACGTGGTGTGGTGTCCATCCGATTGGGCCGAGCGCGTCGCCGGCGTCGCGCAGATGGCCATTGACGTGTGGACGTGCCCGTCGCACATGCTGGCGGTACGGGTGGCCGAAGGCACTCTCGACTTGGCCATCTGTTGGGTGCAGACCTCGGATCTGGAAACCTTGGGTCTTGAGGCGTATCTGTTGGCGACCGAGGAAATCTCCGCGTTGAGCACAGGAGCGGACTCCTCACGAGTCGAAGCGGCCGATGCGGTGGTGTTGAGCGACAGCAGAAATGACAGCTGGTCGTCGTGGAACCGGTACGCCACCTTGTTCGCGCAGGAAACGGGCGCCGCCCTGGAAGACATCAACGACGGCGGCATCACCGGCACGGCGTTCTTCAACCATGTCCGGCGGCTCCAGAGGCCGGTGTTGAATTCTCCAGTGGGACAGTCCATGCCATCTCCGCGCGATCTACACCGGCGCCAGCTCATCGCACCCACACCGCTGTGGACGTGGTCGCTTGTCGTCCGCCGAGATTGCGACCGCCCTTCGGTACAAGCGGTCATCAAGGCGTTGATCCGGGATGTGCAGCATCCTGAGCTCACCGAAGGCCAGCATTGGTTGCCGCCTGAGGACCCGCACCGCCGGCCATAGCGCTGCGCATCGATGCCCGCCGCAGACCGGGCGAGTCAACGCGACCCGGTCCCCCGTGTATTTCCCGACGGCAGGGATGCGGATGTCGAATCACCGTGTCGGCCGATTCTCATGTCAATGCCGACCCATCCCTTGTGTTCTCTCCGAAATCTTTCGCGGACCTCGATCACGACACTCGTGCGACCAGCTTGCCCGTATTGGAACCATTGAACAGTCGGCCGAGCGCCGTCGGCACGTTCTCGATCCCGTCGACCACGTCGATCCGGTACTTCAGCTTGCCGTTCAGATGCCAACTGATGAGTTCCGGATAAGCCTGGTCGACCAGATCTAGATGGTCCAAGACGATGTAGCCCTGAACCGTGACGCGTTTGTTGACCAAACGGCTCAAGTTCCTGAACTGGTGGCCCGTCGTGGAGTTGTACTCGGATATCATCCCGGATGCCACGACCCGTCCGAACTCGTTGATATGAAACAGAACTGAGTCCAGAACCGGGCCACCCACGTTGTCGAAGTACACATCAACGCCGTCGCCGCATACGTCAGCAAGCGCTGCAGTGAAATCACCGTGTGTGTAGTCGACCGCATAGTCGAAGCCGTACTCCTGGGTCACCCGGCGGCACTTTTGCGAACCTCCCGCGATGCCCACCACTCGCGCTCCCTGCAACTTGGCGATCTGTCCGGCCAAACTGCCGACGGCCCCCGCCGCTGAGGAAACGACGACCGTCTCTCCCGGTCGCGGACGTCCGATATTGAGCATTCCGTGGTACGCCGACAGGCCGATGTGGCCCAGCAGGCCGAAATGGGCCGTTACCGGCAGACCCGGCAGGTCCGGCAGGACGGTCAGATTCCCGCCGTCGCCGACATGGAAGGTCCTCCATCCCCACAGGCCCTGCACAAGCTGGCCCGCGACGAATGCCGCGTTATTCGATTCCTCGACGATTCCCATTGCCATACCAGGCATTACCTCGCCTATCTCAAGAGGCGGCAGATAGGATTCGTCGGTGAACCACACTCGATTCGTCGGGTCGAGCGAGATGTAGAGAGTCCGGACTCGAACCTGGCCGGGGTGCAGCTCATCCGGCAGTGGTGCTTCGACGAGCGTGAAATCGTCGGGCTGGAGCGAACCAGTGGGGTAACTGGCGATCTTCCATTGCTTGTCGATCATGCGGGCTTCTCCTGAATTGAGCCGCGGCGCTGCCCATCGAGCGCCTGGATCGCTTCGGGAATTCGACTCGGGCCGTCGCTGAGTTCGAGAACAACGCGAGAAAGTTCGGGGCGGTGAACCAGCTCGGCCAATGTGGCAGCCACGTTGTCACGAGACACGGTCGTGTGAATCAACGCCTGTGACAGCGAGACGGTGCCGCTGCCGACGCCGTCTGCGAGTTCAGCGGGGCGCAGAATCACCCAATCGAGCTCGCTGGCCGCCAGCTCGACGTCGGCCTGTTTCTTGACGGCGAGATAGTGTTCGAACCCTTCGGAGCGTGGACGCTCCCGCCAGGCTTCCGGAAACACCGATACCAGAATGAAGCGGCGGACACCGGCTGCCTGGGCAGCCGCAATGGCCTTCGACACGCCCTGGCCGTCGATACTCGTAGTCATCTCCGTGCTACCGCCACCGGCCCCAGCGGAAAACACCAGAACATCCGTGCCGGCAATCATCGAAGCCAAGTCGTCCTCGGCCATTGCCGCCAAGTCGGCATTGAACGAATCGGCACCCATGTCACGAAGATCGGTTGCTTGCTCGGGCCGCCGATGCAGGCCTCCCACGTCATCGCCGCGGTGCACCAACTCCCGCACCAGGCGGCGACCCACACCCCCGGTCGCACCTATGACAAAGACTTTCATCCTGCCCCTCCGGTCGCCCTGCCCATCCAAAATCGCACCCCATCATCGGCCCCGGTCCACATTCGGGAAAGAAGCAAAAGACTTCCACCAGGGAGAGAAAGCCTCAGGCGCGACGGCCGATTCCGGCCACCATGAGTGGCGTGCACAGGCGGACATCCTGTGCGAACCCGGCCGCCATCGCCGCCGCCTCCTCATTCGTGACCAAGCCGGCGCCCACCAGCGCTTCACGCAGACTGTCGAACGTGAGCCTGAAGAAGTCGAACCCGGTTGAGCGGGAGTCGATGACGCGACAGCGGCCCTCCCCTCGGACATCCACCAGCCCTGCGTCGACAAGATCGCCGATGACTTGACCGCCGTAGTTGGGCTCAAAACCCGTTCGGGCCATGAAGTCGATGACCACCTCGGCTACCCGGGAGAACGCCCCACCACTGTCGTCGATCAGCCCGAACGTGGTCCAATCCATGTCCTCGATGACCATCCAGCCACCGGGCCGCAGCGTTGCAGCCAACTTGTCCAGAAGCTCTCGACGGTCGGAAAGGTGCTCCAGGACAAGGCGGGCGTGCACCAGATCGAATTCCGCACGCGGGAACTCCTCCTCGCGAATATCCGCACGCCGCACGGTGATCAGTTCGGAATCCAGGTGATCGATGAATCGGGTATCTATGTCAATCGCCGTCACCGCGGCGCCGCGCTCAGCTATCCACTCGACGAGTGATCCACCACCGGGACCGATCTCGAGGCAGCGCCAACCCGGTCCGACGCCCAATTCGGACAACACCTGCTTGCTGCCCGGATCCCAGAGTGTTTCCAATGCTCCCAACCGGGAGCTTTCCTCGCTGGACTCACCGCTGAACACATAGCCCGGTGTCTCATTCGTCACTCGGGTGGAAACGACACAGAATTGCGATCCATTCCAATCCCACCCGCCCACAGGTACCCGGGAACGCGGCCGCCCGGACAGATTGGCCGGCAAGGGGGCAGGGGGCAGGGGCCAGCCGAATTGTCCTCGCAGCGCCGCGGATTGGTTCCTCTTGCAAACAACCCCGGCGCTGCAACTCCAGCACCCGGTAATCGACGATCAGGTTGAACCCGTCGACGGCAGCCCGCGGCTCAGACTCGCCGGCGCTGGTGCTCGGCGTCCAATTCGACCCGCACCACATCCAGCGCCAGGCTTTGGTTGTAGCCGCGACGCGCCAGCATCCCGACGAGCCTGCGCATCACCTTCACGTCGTCACCGTCATTGAGTGGTTCGCGCCGCAATTTGCTTTGGACCAGTTGTTCGGCGCGTAACCGCTCAGCGCCGGCGTCGATGTCTTCCAGCGCGCTGGCGATCACCTCGTCGTCGACACCCTTGGTCCGTAGCTCAGCTGCCAACGCGCGCTTGCCTTTTCCGGCATTGGCGTGGCGCGACCGCACCCATTGCTCGGCGAAGTCGGCGTCGTCGATCAGCCCCGCTGAGGCCAATCGGTCGAGCACCTGCGTACTGACGTCGTCGGGAAAGCCCCGCTTGGCCAGCTGGCCTTCCAGCTCGGCACGGGTACGCGCCCTCGCGGTGAGCAGACGCAGACACACTGACCGCGCCTGCTCCTCGCGAGACGGCTCCGCTGAGCCGGGTGCCTCAGAAGTCGACTGGGGCGGGTAGAACGTCATCAGCGTTCACCACAGCGCCGATACCGAGCTTCTCTTTGATCTTCTTCTCGATCTCGTTGGCCGTGTCGGCATTCTCGAGCAGGAAGTTACGGGCGTTCTCCTTGCCCTGACCGAGTTGCTCACCGTCATAGGTGAACCAGGAGCCTGACTTACGGATGAAGCCGTGTTCGACACCCATGTCGATCAGCGAGCCTTCCCTCGAGATGCCCTTGCCGTAGAGGATGTCGAACTCGGCCTGCTTGAACGGCGGCGCCATCTTGTTCTTGACGATCTTGCAGCGAGTACGGTTGCCGACCGCGTCAGTGCCGTCCTTGAGCGTCTCGATACGTCGCACGTCCAGGCGGATTGAGGCGTAGAACTTCAACGCCTTGCCACCCGTCGTCGTTTCAGGCGAGCCGAACATGACGCCGATCTTCTCGCGCAGCTGGTTGATGAAGATCGCGGTGGTATTCGAGTGGCTCAGCGCGCCGGTGATCTTCCGCAGCGCCTGGCTCATCAACCGGGCCTGCAGGCCGACGTGGCTGTCGCCCATCTCGCCCTCGATCTCGGCACGCGGTACCAGCGCGGCCACCGAGTCGATGACCAGGATGTCGAGCGCGCCGGAGCGGATCAACATGTCGGCGATCTCGAGGGCCTGCTCACCGGTGTCCGGCTGGCTGACCAGCAGCGCGTCGGTGTCCACACCAAGCTTCTTCGCGTAATCGGGGTCGAGCGCATGCTCGGCGTCGATGAACGCGGCGATACCGCCGGCAGCCTGCGCATTGGCCACCGCATGCAGGGCCACGGTGGTCTTACCGGAGGACTCCGGGCCGTAGATCTCGACGACGCGGCCACGGGGCAACCCGCCGATACCCAAAGCGACATCCAACGCAATGGATCCGGTGGGGATCACCGAGATGGGTTGACGAACCTCGTCGCCGAGGCGCATCACGGAACCCTTACCGTGGCTCTTCTCAATCTGCGCGAGTGCGAGCTCGAGGGCTTTCTCGCGGTCGGGGGCCTGTGGCGCCATGGTGATGCCTCTTTCGGTAGTCGTGTTCGTGACCGGTGTTCGGTCGGTTGGTCGTGACATTAGCGACGGGGACCGACAAATCTCCGTAGTCGAACTGACACCAGATTAGCGAACACGTGTTCGAACGCAAGCGACACGCCGTAGGGAATTCACCACTGGTCGCGTGGCACATCAAAATCGGCACACAGCGCCCGCCACACAGTGCGTGGCTCGGCGCCATCCTCGATCGCCTGCGCGGCGGTACGGCCGCCCAAGGTCGCCAGCACGTGATCCACCAGCAGCGACGATCCGCGCACGGAGCCGAACTGAGCGTTCACCAGTTCGTGGAATTCGGTCAGCCGCACCCCACCAACTTACCCAGCCGTCACCGGACCACGCGCAGCGCGTTCTCGCACACCCGTACCGGATCCTCGACCCGCGCGGCCGTCGCCCCGGCCGCCACCGCGGCGTCCCGATATCGCGGCGCTGCGAGCACCTCACGCACCGCCGTACGCAGCGCCTCCGCGGTGAGCGGTCGGATGAGCTGCCCGACTTCTTGGCGCACAACACGATTGGCGATCTCCCATTGATCGCCGCCGCCGGGGACCACCACCATGGGCACTCCGGCCAGCAGGGTCTTGGCCACGGCCCCGTGGCCGCCGCCACAGATCATCAGGTCGGCCCGGGCCAGCAATTCGTCCTGGCGGCCCAGCCCCGCCACCGCCCAGGGCGGTAGCGCCAGCTCCCCGCCGCCGAGCCAGGACACCGCCACCCGCGCCCCCTCGGGCAGCACCTCCCCCGGCACCAGCGTCTCGACAGCCAACTCAGCCATGCCCTGAGTGCCGGTAGTCGCCGTTGACGGCGCCACCACCACCAGCGGCCCGTCTCCCGGAGGCACGGTCAGCACCTCCGAGGTGGGCTCGAAATGCAACGGCCCCACCACCACAGCTTCGGCAGGCCAATCGGGCCGGGGCACTTCCAGCGCGGGCAAGGTGGCGATCAACCGCCGCAGCGGGCCGGGATCCTCGGACGGCAATCCGATGCCGGCGCGGGCCTGTGCGCGTTGGCGCAGTCCCTGCTTCCATGACCTGGCCGTCAATGCCCGCATCACCGTGTCCCGGGCCCGCCCGCGCAACCCGGTACCTGGCGCCAGGCCGCTACCCAGCGGTGGCAGCCCTTTCGAGGGCCGGTAGAGCGGGTGCGGGTTGAGCTCCACCCACGGCACACCCAGCAGCTCCGCGGCCATGCCACCGCAGGCGGTGATGACGTCGGAGACCACCAGGTCCAGAGCCAGTTCCCGCAGTTGAGGCACGTTGAGCAGGGCCATGCGCGCAGCGCGGTGATGGATTTTGGCGCCCGCGTCGAGGTCGTCGTCAGCGGGATCGGGGTCCAGCCCCAGCAGTTCGACCGCGTCGATACCCGCGGCCTGCGCGGTGCGCAGCCACGCCACCCCGGTCAACAGCGTCGGACAGTGGCCGGCGGCCAGGAAGCGCAGACACAGGGCGATAGCGGGAAACGCGTGCCCGGGGTCCGGGCCGGCGACCACGGCGACGCGCATCGCCCTACCCTGCCACAGCCGACAGAACTAGGCTGGCAGCCATGACTGAGCAGATTGCAGATCAGAGCGCTGACGCCACCATCGCCGTGGTGGAGAAGTTCTTGACCGCGCTGCGTGACAAGGACCTCGACACCGCGGACTCACTGCTGGATGACAACCTGGTGTACGAGAACGTCGGCCTCCCGACGATCCGCGGCCGCCAGCGGGCAATGAAGTTGTTCCAGGGCATGCAGCGCCCCAGCGTGGGGTTCGACGTGAAGATCCACCGCAGCGCGGCCGACGGCAACACGGTGCTCAACGAGCGCACCGATGTACTGATCTTCGGACCGGTGCGGCTGATCTTCTGGGTGTGCGGAGTGTTCGAGGTACGCGACGGCCGAATCACGTTGTGGCGTGATTACTTCGACAATCTCGACTTCCTGAAGGCCGCCGTTCGCGGTGTCGCCGCCGCCGCAGTGCCCTCGCTGCAGCGCAAGTTCTGACAGCGCGGCGCGATCAGGCGCGACGCAGCTGACTCAGCTCGTCGAACGCCTGCGCCCACCCCAGCAACCGGTCGGTGGCGACGGTGAGTTGCTCGCGGTAGCGCTGCTCGGACATCGGCGACGTCGGCATCGACCCGCCGTTGGCCGCGGACACCAACTGCGCTGCCGCAGTGACCATCTCGTTGTACTGGCGGACGCCGTTGCCCAATTGAGCGGTAAACGCGTTGATGGTGGGCACCAGATACGTCCGGGCGTGCGGAGTCTCGCGCACCGTGCGTTCCATCGACATCACCTCGGCGGCCGTCGCGGCCATGGTGGCGGTGGTCTGATTGGCGGCCGCGGTGAGCTCGCGGATCTCCTCCGGCGGCAACAGCCGACCGCGGTCGATCACCCCGATCAGCGACACCAGTCCCCGCTCCGAAGCCCCCAGCGCCGACATCGCCGGCCGGGCCGCCGAACCGGGTGGCGGCAGCCGCCGGGTGTTGGCGGGGCGCGGCACGGGCAGTGGCTCGGCCCGCAGGAAGCGGTAACGCAGCAGGAACAGTGTCGCCGGGAACGCGGCGCCGGCGGCGATCAGCCCGGTGATGAGCAGACCCCAGACCGGAGTACTCCACGTCGCCAGCAGCGCAGTGACCAGAATCCAGAAGGCGGACGAGAAAGCGAAGAACAGCCCGAAGCGCAATGCCCACTTGCGTTTACGCAGCTGCCGCGCCCGCGGGTCCGCCACCACGCTGAGGCGGTGCGCGCCACCACTTCAGCTGCCTCGCTGGCAGAGTCAAGCCCGCGCTGCAGTAACGACCCCCACTGCCGGGAAACGGGCTTGACCGCCACGGTGCTGCCTTTCTGTTGGCTGACTTTTCTCTGCCGCTTCGCTACTGGCCGACGTCGCTACTGGCCGTGCGGATTCTCCGGAGTGGCCTGGGCCGGCGTGGCCGGTGCGGCGGCCGGGTTCGCCGTGGGAGCGCCGCCCGAGGTCAGCGCATCGCCGCGCATGGACGCGCGGATCTGCTCGAGCCGCGAATGCCCGGCCATCTGCACACTGGCCTGCTGGACCTCGAGCATCCGGCCCTGCACGGAATTCTGCGCCAGCTCGGCCTCGCCCATGGCGTTGGCGTACCGGCGTTCGATCTTGTCGCGGACCTCGTCGAGGCTCGGGGTGTTCCCCGGCGCCGAGAGATCACTCATCGACCGCAGTGACGCACTGACCTGCTCTTGCATCTTGGCCTGCTCCAGCTGAGACAGCAGTTTGGTGCGCTCGGCGATCTTCTGTTGCAGCATCATCGCGTTCTGCTCGACGGCCTTCTTGGCCTGAGCGGCCGCTTGCAGGGCCTGGTCGTGCAGCGACTTGAGATCTTCGACGCTCTGTTCGCCGGTGACGAGCTGCGCGGCGAAGGCTTCCGCGGCGTTGGTGTACTCGGTGGCCTTGGCGGCATCACCGGCGCCGGCGGCCTGGTCGGCCAGCGTCAGGGCCTGCCGCACATTGGCCTGCAGCTTCTCGATGTCGGCGAGCTGGCGGTTGAGGCGCATCTCCAGCTGACGCTGGTTTCCGATCACCTGGGCAGCCTGCTGGGTGAGGGCCTGGTGGGTGCGCTGCGCCTCCTCGATTGCCTGCTGAATCTGCACCTTGGGATCAGCGTGCTCGTCGATCTTGGAGTTGAACAGCGCCATCACGTAGCGCCACGCCTTCACGAACGGATTTGCCATGGGGTTCGTTCCGCCTTTGTTCTCGTCGATGTCTGCCCGATACCCAAACAGGGCAATACGTGCCTACCGCCCAACTTATCCGCTAGACGCAGTTCGCCACACCCCCGCGCGGAGCGTCGGGCAGAAATACTGGGTTCAGGCCACCGCCATGGTCCCTACCGGCGGAATCACGACCTTGGTGCTGGCGTCGATGTTGGTGCCGACCGGAGCACTCAAGGCTTCCTGTCGCGCCATCCGCTCCCCGGCATCGATGAGTACCCGCGACAGCGGCACATCCAGGGCGGAGCAGATAGCGCTCAACAGCTCTGACGACGCTTCCTTGCGGCCGCGCTCGACCTCGGACAGATAACCGAGGCTCACCATCGCGGCATCGGACACTTCGCGCAGTGTCCTGCCCTGTGATGTCCGGGCGCGACGGAGCACATCGCCGACGACCTCACGTAGCAGTGCGGTCATTGCGCTCTCCTAACGTTTCGTGTGCATCCGGTGTTAATGCAGCAGTCTTTTAGTGAAACGTCGTCGACCGCCGAGATGGTTCCCGGATGGCGAAACCGTTCAGATCACAGCGAGCCGAGCGCGCAATCCCACGATGGCCTCCCGCGCCGCCGCCACCCGGATGTCCCAGCGACCACCGTGGAGGTGCAGTTCCTCGACGTCGCAGCCGTCTGGACCCGCGAAGCCGAGAAACACCGTCCCGACGGGGTGCCCGCCGTGGGGGTCTGGCCCGGCAACTCCCGTCAACCCCACGCCCCAGGTGGTCTCGCAACGGCGGCGCGCACCCAGCGCCATTGCCTCGGCCGTCGGCGCCGCCACCGGGCCCACCCGCGCCAGCACGGCCGGGTCGACCCCGGCCAGCGCGATCTTGGTGGCTTCGGTGTAGGTGATCAGGCCGCCGCGCAGCACGGCACTGGCCCCGGGCACCCCGGCAAGCGTGGCCGCGAGCAACCCGGCTGTCAGAGATTCCGTGGTGGCCAGCGTCTGCTGCCGGCCCGCGAGGTCGGCGATCAGGCCCGTTGCGTCGTCACTGACCAGCGGATCGCGCACGCGCACCCCGGATGGCCGATACGACGTACTCGAGGCCGGTCAGGACCGTCAGGGCCAACGCGAGCCACATCACGCCCCAGGCCACCGCATGCCAGGTGCCCGCCAACGGCAGGATGAACAGCCCGATAGCCACAGCCTGCACCAGGGTCTTGAGCTTGCCTCCGCGGCTGGCGGGAATCACGCCGTGGCGGATCACGGCGAACCGCAGCACGGTGATGCCGAGTTCGCGGGCCAGAATGATGATCGTCAGCCACCAGGGCAGGTCGCCGAGCATCGAGAGTCCGATCAGGGCCGCACCGATGAGCATCTTGTCCGCGATCGGGTCGGCCAGTTTGCCGAATTCGGTGACCAGATCGAAGGTGCGAGCGAGGTATCCGTCGAAGTGGTCGGTGATGACCGCCGTGGCGAAGATCGCGAAAGCTGTTATCCGATTGACGGTTTCGTGACCATCTCCGGCGAACAGCACCAGCAGGAACACCGGCACCAGCACGAGGCGGACACCGGTGAGCAGGTTGGCGATATTCGCGACCCTGACGCGGCGAACCACTGGTGGTACTTCAGGATGGCCCGACACTTCAACAGGATATCGGGTGGCAACCAGGGCCGATCCAACAGATAGTCTTCAGTCGTGAGCGGAGTGACCGTGCGCCGGGCGCGCACCTCGGATGTTCCGGCCATCAAATCGCTCGTCGACACCTACGCAGGCAAAATCCTGCTGGAAAAAAATCTGGTCACGCTCTATGAGTCGGTCCAGGAGTTCTGGGTCGCCGAACGCGATGGCACCGTTGTGGGCTGTGGCGCGCTACATGTGCTGTGGTCGGACCTCGGCGAGGTACGCACGGTGGCCGTGGATCCTTCGGTGAAGGGGCGCGGCGTGGGGCACCGGATCGTCGAACAGCTCCTCGACGTGGCGCGGGAGTTGCAGCTGCAACGACTTTTTGTGCTCACCTTCGAGACGGAGTTCTTCGGTAGGCACGGCTTCACCGAAATCGAAGGCACGCCGGTGACGGCGGAGGTCTACGAGGAGATGTGCCGCTCGTATGACATCGGTGTGGCCGAATTCCTGGACCTGTCGTACGTCAAACCCAACATCCTGGGCAACACCCGGATGCTGCGCATCATCTAGCCGAGGCAGAACCCACGCAGAGAATTCGCCTCGAAATCACTGCGCGGGTTCCCACCCGAGCCTGCGGCTCTAGAACGGCGCCTCTTCGTCGGCGTCGGCGCCGTTGGCGTCGGATCCACCGCGGATCAGCATCAGCGTGCCGGCCAACTCGTCGGGTTTGACCAGCACCTCACGCGCCTTCGACCCTTCCGAGGGGCCGACGATGCCGCGGTTCTCCATCAGGTCCATCAAGCGGCCCGCCTTGGCGAAGCCGACCCGCAGTTTGCGCTGCAGCATCGACGTCGAGCCGAACTGCGACGACACCACCAGCTCGACGGCCTGCAGGAACACATCCATGTCGTCGCCGATGTCAGGGTCGACATCCTTGCGTTCGCCCGCCTTCACCGCGGTCACGCCCTCGGTGTAGTCCGGTTCGGCCTGGTCCTTGGCCGCGGAGACGACAGCGCCGATCTCGTCGTCGGTGATGAACGCGCCCTGCAGTCGGATCGGCCTGTTGGCGCCCATCGGCAGGAACAGTCCGTCGCCCATGCCGATGAGCTTCTCGGCGCCCGGTTGGTCCAGGATGACGCGGCTGTCGGTCAGCGACGACGTGGCGAACGCCAGTCGCGACGGCACGTTGGTCTTGATCAGACCGGTTACGACGTCCACCGACGGCCGCTGCGTGGCGAGCACCAGGTGGATACCGGCCGCGCGGGCTTTCTGGGTGATACGCACGATCGCCTCTTCGACGTCACGCGGCGCGGTCATCATCAGGTCGGCGAGCTCGTCGACGATCGCCAGGATGTACGGGTACGGCTTGTAGACGCGCTGGCTGCCCAGCGGTGCGCTGATCTCCCCGCTGCGCACCTTCTCGTTGAAGACGTCGATGTGGCGCACCCGCGAGGCCTGCATGTCCTGGTAACGCTGCTCCATCTCTTCCACCAGCCACGACAGCGCTGCCGCTGCCTTCTTCGGCTCGGTGATGATCGGCGTGATCAGGTGCGGGATGCCCTCATACGGCGTCAGCTCGACCATTTTCGGGTCGATCAGGATCATCCTGACCTCTTCGGGGGTCGCCCGGGCCAGCAGTGACACCAGCATGGAGTTGACGAAGCTCGACTTACCGGATCCCGTCGAACCGGCGACCAGGAGGTGCGGCATCTTCGCCAGGTTCGCCGAGATGAAGTCGCCTTCGATGTCCTTGCCCAGGCCGATCACCAGCGGATGGTGGTCGCGGCGCGTTGACGGCGCGGTGAGCACGTCGGCCAGCCGCACCATTTCCCGGTCGGTGTTGGGCACCTCGATGCCGACGGCGGATTTACCGGGGATCGGCGCGAGCATCCGGACGCTATCGGTGGCCACGGCGTAGGCGATGTTGCGCTGCAGCGCAGTGATCTTCTCGACCTTGACGCCGGGGCCCAACTCCACCTCGTAGCGGGTGACGGTGGGTCCGCGGGTGCAGCCGGTGACAGCGGCGTCGACCTTGAACTGGTCCAGTACCGAGGTGATGGCCTCTTCCATCTTCTCGTTCGCGGCGCTGCGGATCTTGGGCGGGTCGCCGGCGATCAGCAGGTCGAGTGACGGCAGCGTGTACGGCCCCTCGACCACCCGGTCGAGAGCGAGTGTCTCCTGCTTGGGTGGCGCGGGCGCGGCTTTGGGCTCAGGTTTCGGGAGACGCTTGCGAACAGCCTTGGCGGGCACCGGTTCCGGTGTGGTCGGCGCGTCGTCGGCCGGGACGTCGGCAGGAGTTTCGACGGGATAGTTGTCCGTCGGTGTCCCCGACGGCCAGGCCTGCGGCTCATCGCCGCGGTAGGCCGAGGCGTCGTCGTAGTAGCCATCGGAGAAGTCGTCCGAATTGGCTTGCCCGGCAACGTCGCCGTCGTACTCGTCGTCGTCGTAGTACTCGTCGTCGTAGTCGTCGTCGGAGCGCTCGAAGCGGGTGCCGAACATCTCGTACAGTGCCGCGGGGACCTCGCGGATGGTCGTGCCGGTCAACAGCAGCAGGCCGAACACCACACCCATCACCAGCAGCGGCGCGGCGATCCAGATGGTCAGCCCGTCCGACAGCGGACCGCCGATCGCGAACCCCACGAAGCCCGCGGCCTGTTGGCGTCCCGCCGGTGCGCCGGGCGCCCCCGACCAGACGTGCCACAAGCCCAAGACCGGCAGACCGATCATCAACGCGCCGAGGATGAGTCGCGGTCGGATTTCCGGATTGGGTTCGGTACGCATGAGTGTCACCGCGATCACCGCGATGAGCACCGGCAGTACCACCACTGCCCCACCGACGAGGACACGCAGCGCGCTGTCGATCCAGGCACCGACCGGGCCTGCCGCCTCGAACCAGGAGCTCGCCGCGACGATCACCGCGAGGCCGAGCAGCGCCAGGGCGACACCGTCGCGGCGGTGCCCGGGATCGATGTCGTGAGCGCGACCCACCGAACGTGCGGTACTGCCGGCTCCGCGGGCCAGCACCAGCCAGGCGGCGCGCGACGCCCGCCCTACCGCGACGCCGGCAGTGGCGACCGCACCTGGCTGGGCGCTTTTCTTCCGGGCCGGCGGCTTCTTCCGCTGCGTGGCAGCGGAGCGTGCGGGCCGCGATGCGGTCTTTGACCTGGTTGTTTTGGCCCCGGAGCGCGCGGCGGTCTTACTTGCCATGGGCGTCAGCCTAGTCGCAAACACCTCATCTGCACCATCCGCCACTCTGGTCACTGAGGCGATTACGGCGGGTTCCGGGGGGTACGCATCCGGCAGCCAACGGCGGGAAGAGTGATGGAATGGCTGTCAGCATCTGACTACGCCTGGGGCAGGGTGATCCTGCACCGGGGCGTCGCGGCGATATTCCTGGTCGCGTTTCTCTGCGCCGCCCTACAGTTCCGGGGGCTGCTCGGCTCCCACGGCCTGCTCCCGATACCCCGGTTTCTCGCCGTCCGGTCGAACCGGACCCACCCGAGCATCTTTCACTGGCATTACTCGGACCGGTTATTCGCAGCGGTCTGTTGGCTCGGGGTCTGTCTCAGTGCCGCGCTGGTCGCCGGTCTGGCCGACCTGGTGCCGCCGTGGGGTTCGGTGCTCCTCGGGTTGACGCTGTGGGCCCTCTATCTGTCGATCGTGAACGTCGGCCAGACGTGGTACTCGTTCGGGTGGGAATCGCTGCTCCTGGAGACGGGGTTCCTGGTCGCCTTCCTGGGCAACGAGGAGACGTCGCCACCGTGGTTGATCCTGCTGTTGGTGCGATGGCTGTTGTTCCGGGTGGAATTCGGCGCCGGCATGATCAAACTGCGCGGCGACCCGTGCTGGCGTGATCTGACCTGCCTGGACTACCACCACGAAACCCAACCGATGCCCGGCCCGCTGAGCTGGTTCTTCCACAATCTGCCGCGGCCGCTGCACCGGGTCGAGGCCGCGGGAAACCACATCACCCAGTTGATCGTGCCCTTCGGGTTGTTCGCCCCACAGCCGATCGCCGGCGCCGCGGCGGCCATCATGATCGTCACTCAGCTGTGGCTGGTGGCTTCCGGGAACTTCGCCTGGCTGAACTGGCTCACGATCCTGTTGGCGTGCAGTGCGATCGACGACCGCGGCTGGTCCTGGATCCTCGGCAGTGCACCACCCACTGCGACCGCCGCCCAGCCGACGTGGTTCCTGGCCCTCGTCGTCGCAGTCACCGCGCTGGTGCTGGTCCTGAGCTGGCGGCCGGCCCGCAACCTGGTGTCCAGCCGGCAGCGCATGAACAGCACCTTCGACCCGTACCACCTGGTGAACGCCTACGGTGCATTCGGCAGTGTGAGCCGGACCCGCGACGAGCTGGTCCTGGAAGGCACCGCCGACGAGCGGATCACGGCACAGACGCAGTGGCGCGAGTACGGGTTTCGCGGCAAACCGGGTGACGTGCGACGGTTGCCGCGTCAGTACAGTCCTTATCACCTACGGCTCGACTGGCTGATGTGGTTCGCCGCGCTGTCGCCGTCCTATGCGATGCCATGGCTCGGCAGACTGTGCGTGGCGATGCTCACCAATGATCGCCAGATCCTGAAACTCCTGGCGGACAACCCGTTCCCCGATGAGCCGCCCAGACATGTCCGGGCAGTGCTGTACCGGTACCGCTTCACCACCTTCGACGAGCTCAAACGTGACCGCGCGTGGTGGCGACGTGAACCGCTCGGCGAGTACCTCGCGCCGCTGACACTCTCAGAGGCCCGGTTGCTCAGCGGGAGTCGGTGGAACTAGCCCGGCCGGCCACCCGATCATCGAGCGACTCCACCTACGCGACCACCCCCACGGCCGGCCCTGCTGGCCGGGACTCCTCCTCCCGAATGACGGCGCGCCGGGGGCAAAGTCGCCGTTCGGGCAACGGACTCGGCTTATGGTCAGAGTCCGACCGTCCCCCGAAACACCCAGGAGCATCACCCATGCCCGTCGTCGTCGTTGCCACCCTCCCCATCAAGCCCGGGTCCGCCGATGCGGTCCGCGAGGCCTGTACGCGCGCGATCGCCGCGGTGCACAATGAGCCCGGCTGCGACCTGTACGCACTGCACGAGGGTGAGAACGTGTTCGTGTTCGTCGAGCAGTGGGCCGACGACGATGCGCTCAAGACCCACAGCGCGGCGCCCGCGGTCACCGCGATGTTCGGGGAGATCGGCGAGCACCTCGATGGTGCTCCCGACATCAGGATCGTGCAGGCCGTTCCGGCCGGCGATCCCGCCAAGGGTTCGCTGCGGCACTGACATGGGCTCCCTCGACGGAAAAGTCGCCTTCATCACCGGCGCCGCGCGCGGGCAGGGACGCGCCCACGCAGTCAAGCTGGCATCCGAAGGCGCTGACATCATCGCTGTTGACCTGTGCGACGAAATCGCTTCGGTGCCTTACCCACTCGCCACTCCCGACGACCTCGCCGCCACCGTCAAGTTGGTCGAGGAGACCGGGGCACGCATCGTTGCGAGTCAGGCCGATGTGCGCGACCGAGCCAGCCTGAAGTCCGCGTTGTGGGCGGGCATCGACGAACTCGGCGTGCCCGAGATCGTGATTGCCAATGCCGGTATCGCACCGATGGCCGGTGCGGACGCCTGGCAGGACGTCATCGACGTCAACCTCACCGGGGTGTACCACACCCTCGACGTGGTGATGAAGCCGATGATCAAGGCGGGCAAGGGCGGATCGATCGTGCTCACCAGTTCGGTGGCCGGCCTGGTGGGCCTGGCATCACCGATGGCCGGTTCGGTGGGCTACGCCGCCGCCAAGCACGGCATCGTCGGCCTGATGCGGGTGTACGCGAATTTGCTTGCTCCGTACCGCATCCGGGTGAACTCGATACATCCGGCCGGGGTGAACACCCCGATGATCGACAACGACTTCACCCGCAGTTGGCTCGAGGGGCTCACTCAGGAGACGCAGGGCGGCCCCGATATGTCCAACGCGCTACCGGTGCAGACGTTGGAACCCGAGGACATCGCCAACGCCGCGTTCTGGTTGGTAGCCGACACCGGCCGTTACGTCACCGGGATCACGTTGCCCGTCGACGCCGGCTATGTGAACAAGCGTTAGGCGGTCACGGTCAGCTCGACGCGGCCGTCTGTTCCGACTGCTTCGCGCTCTTCGGTGAGGACCGTGGTCTTGGCGACGAGACGTACCCGGTCTGCCCGGAAGAGATCCTCGGAGTATTCGAACGGGCGGCCGTTGGCGTCGGAGGTGACCCGGGTCATCGACAACAACGGTGTGCGCGTGGGGATTTCCAGCCAGGCCGCTTCCCGGGGGTTGGCGTTGACCACTTCGATGCTCTCGGTCGACGACGACGGCACCAGGTCGTAGCGGACGGCCAGCAGGTCGTAAATGGAGCCTCCGAGAGGTTGTTCCAGCAGGTCGGTCACCAGGTCGGCGATGAAGTGGGCGCAGTCCACCGAGAGCGGGAATCCGTCGGCGTAGCGCAGGCGCTGAACGACGACGAGTTCTGTTCCGGGTTTGACCCCGAGTCGGTGCGCCTCCACGGCGGTGGCGCCGCGCAGGGCCGTGGACAGCACCCTGCTGCGGGTGGTCGAATGCCCACCCTGTTCGAGCCGGTTCGGCAACCCGGACAACTCGGCGACATTACGTTCGACGACACCGGATTTGATGAAGGTGCCTCCCCCACGCCCGGTGCGCCGCTCCAGAATGCCGGCACGGCTCAGCGGGACGAGGGCGCTGCGCAAGGTTGCACGGGACACCGAGAACTGCTCGGCCATTTCACGTTCGGATCCGAGGCGGTCACCGGGCCGCAGGGTGCCGGCGTCGAGCATGCTGACGATTCGACGCCGCACATCCTCGGCTACCGGACCGCCCTCGGATTCGTCCATGTGGTTACCGTACCGACCAAACTGTCCTGTTTCCGGTCAGCCGTTGAGGGCGTCGAGGGATTCAGGCAGGATCTGCCCACCGTCGACGACGATGGATTGCCCGGTGATGTAGCGCGCTTCGTCGGTGGCCAGGAACGCCGCGAGATGCCCGATGTCCGCGGGTGTTCCCAGGGTTCCGGCAGGAATCGCGCGTGCCATGCCCGCGAGGTACTCCTCGCCCATGTCCTGGAGACCCTCGGTGAGGATGTTGCCGGGCAGGACCGCATTGACGGTGATCTGGCGCGGGGCCAGTTCGATGGCGGCAGTACGCATGAACCCCAGCTGCGCGGCCTTCGACGCCCCGTAGTGCGACCAGCCGGGGAATCCGGTGACCGGCCCGGTGATGGACGAGGTGATGATGACCCGTCCGGCACCGCTTCGGGTCAACGCATCCAGGCAGGCTTGCACCGAGTACACGGTGCCCTTGACGTTGACGTCGAGCACGGTGGCCAGATCGGCGGGTGTCATGGTGTGCAGTGGTGCCTCGGGAAAGATTCCCGCGTTGGCGCACAGCACATCGATACCGCCGAAGGCGGCCACGGTGCCGTCTGCCAGCGCCTGGCACGACTCGGCATCGGTGACGTCAACCGCCAATCCGATGACGCGGCCGGGGCCGAGCGTGTCCAGCTTGCCGACGGCGGTGTCGATATCGGGCTGGGAGCGGGCCGCGATCGCCACATTGGCACCCGCCGTGGCGAACACGCTCGCGATGCCGAAGCCGATGCCTTTGGTGGCGCCGGTGATGACCACGTTCTTGTTGTCCAGTACGAACATTTTTGCTGGTTGTCCTTGTCTGTCGGGGTCAGGTGGTCGAGTGCGCGGTGGAGATGGCGGTGCCCACTTCGAACCACTTCGGATCGTCGAGGTAGGCACGCGCCAATTCTGCTGTACCGGCCGCGAATCGGTCGCCCAAAGTGCGGGCGGGCTCGGAGTCAGGGTGGGTTCCGATCCATGCCGTGAGCATGAGGCGACGCAGCATAACGAAGGTGGGGATCTCGGCGAGGTCGGCCGGGGGCATGGGGCGGACCTGCTGGTAGCCCGTGAGCCAGTCCTCGACAATGTGCTGCGCCTCGGGGGTGTCCTCGATGAAGGACACCACAGCGCCCAGGTCGGCCAGGAACCACGACCAGCCACAGTCATCGAAGTCGATGACGGTGATCTTTCCTTCGTGCACCATCAGATTGGACATCCGCAGGTCCGCGTGCACCAGTCCGAACCGATCCGGGCCGGTGCCGTAACGCGTGAGGCGGTCGACGATCTTACGTTCGGCCGCCTCGATCGTCTCCGCGTCGGCCACCCTCAACGCGGGCGCATCTCGCCAGTCGCCCCAGCGAGCGCCGGCTCCCAGCATCGTTTCCAGATCCCAGCGGAACCGGGTGAATCCGGCAGGCGGGCACCAGTTCTGGACGTGCTCGTGTAGCGAGGCCGTGATCGCGCCCAGGTCGCTGAAGCTGATTCCGGTGACGTCTTCTTCGGCAATGGTTCCGGGCACGAAGGTGAACAGATCCACCAGGCATACGTCGTCACCGATCCGCGCTTCCACCACCCGGCGACCGTCTACAGCCGGAATCACCTGCGGGGTCGCGATGGCCGAGTCCCGCCGGACACTGTCCATCCAGTCGAGTTCGGACTCGACCGCGGCCAGCGAGTGGTACCCGGGCCGGTGCACCCGCAAGACCTCACGTCGGTTGTCGGTTTCGACGAGGAACGTCCCGTTCTCGGAAAAGCTCAGCAACGTGACGGTCGCAGAGTCCAGTTGGTAGTGCGCGAGCGCGGCGTACGCGAAGCGTTCATAGTCGGCGGCAGTCATGTCGCTCAAGTGGGGGTCTCCTCGTGGATTCCATGACGATCTCAGTGGGTCCAGGTGCTCGCCGGTCCCCATTTCGGACCGCTACCCGTCTTTTGGTATGTACGTTGTACCGCACGGAATCCCCCATGAACAGACCAAAAAAGAAAGATTTAACCGCGCCACTACTGCGGGCAGGACTTTGTAACCCGTCCGTAACGCCAACGCATCATTGCCGGTAGACGGGCTGTTGACGCGGCCGTTTTGGTCTGGTACCAATACCGCTGTGTTCTGCACCACTGACCCACAGCGGTCAAGAACGGTCGGGTCCCCTGGCCTAGAGCAGACCAAATAATCGGTATTCCTTCACCTGCCCCGCGTCATCCCCGCGTTACGTCCCCGCAGACCACAATGGTCGACCTACCTTCAGATCGGTTTTATGCCCATGAGTGAAATCGACGATCACCCACAGACCGCCTCGCCCCAACCCGGTACCGGACGATCCGGCTTGCAGCGCCTCAAACCGAACGCCATCGGTCTGGTCGGTGTGCTGTTCATGTCGGTGGCCACCGCTGCGCCGATCACCGCCATGGTGGGCAATGTGCCCATCGCGGTGGGCTTCGGCAACGGCTCGGCAGCCCCGGCCGGCTACCTGGTGGCCACCATCGTGCTCGGACTGTTCGCCGTCGGTTACGCGGCGATGTCCAAGCACATCACCGCTACCGGCGCCTTCTACGGCTACATCTCGCACGGCCTCGGCCGTGTTGTCGGCCTCTCCGCGGGGTTCCTGACCGCGCTGGCCTACATGGTGTTCGAAGCCGCGCTGGCCGGCATTTTCGCCTTCTTCGCCCGTGACCTGTTCACCTCGCTGTTTGCTGTCGATCTCCCATGGCTGCTCTTCGCAGTGGTGATGATCGCGGTGAACGCCATCCTGACCTACTTCGACGTCAACCTGGCAGCGAAAGTACTTGGCGGGCTGTTGATCACCGAGATCATCATGTTGACCCTGATGGCGGGTTCAGTGCTCATCACCGGAGGCGGCCCCGAAGGGTGGTCGCTGTCCTCGCTCAACCCCATCAACGGTCTGACCGGACTCAACGCCGTCGTACCCAACGTGGACGGTGCCGGCACGATGGCCGTCATGGGGTCGGCCGGCGTCGGATTGTTCTTCGCCTTCTGGTCCTGGGTGGGCTTCGAGTCGAGCGCCATGTACGGCGAAGAGTCCAAGAACCCCAAGAAGATCATCCCCGTCGCCATCATGTCGTCGGTTCTGGGTATCGGAGCGTTCTACATCATCGTGTCCTGGCTGGCCATCGTCGGAACCGGACCCACCAAAGCGATTGCCTTGGCCCAAGATACGAACACTGCCAGCGAGATCTTCTTCGGACCCGTTCGGGATCACCTCGGAAACTGGGCGGTGACGCTGTTCCAGATCCTGCTGACCACCGGCTCTTATGCCTGCGGCATGGCCTTCCACAACTGCGCCGCCCGTTACATCTACGCCATCGGCCGCGAAGACATCATCCCCGGGACAGCGAATACCGTTGGCCGCACGCACCGCGTCCACGGCTCGCCACACATCGCCGGCTTCGTCCAGACCGTGATCGCCCTGCTGATCGTGCTGCTGTTCGCGTTGACCGGACGTGACCCCTACGGCGATCTGTACGGGCTCATGGCCATCCTGGGTACCTCCGCCATTTTGATCGTGCAGGCCCTGGCCGCATTCTCGGTGATCTCGTATTTCCATGTGCGCAAACAGCATCCCGAAACCGCGCACTGGTTCCGGACGTGCCTGGCACCCGGACTCGGTGGTCTGGGCATGTGCTACGTGATCTACCTGTTGATCAGCAACGCATCCTTCGCCGCGGGATCTGCCTCCGACGACGCCATCTTCACCGCGATCCCCTACGTCGTCGGCATCACCGCCGTCGGCGGGGTCGTCGTCGCGCTGGTGCTGCGGGCCCGCTCGCCGCATCGCTACGACCGTCTCGGACGAGTGGTGCTCGACGAGGAACGCTGACCGAACTCCGGACCGGGCCCGCGATCGATCGCCATATACCAGCGAGGACAGCCACATGGCATTTTCCACCATCATGGATTCCAACAGCTACACCGGCGCGGAAGACCTCGACCCCGCCATCGACACCATGATCGAGAAACGGCGATCGACGCTGGGTCCGTCCTACCGGCTCTTCTACAACCGGCCCGTCCACCTGGTCAAAGGCTCCGGCGCCCATCTCTTCGATGCCGACGGCACCAAGTACCTGGATGCCTACAACAACGTGGCCAGCGTCGGGCACTGCAATCCGCGGGTGATCGAAGCCGTCACCAACCAGATGTCGGCGCTCAACACCCACACCCGCTACCTGCACGGCAACATCCTCGACTATTCCGAACAACTGCTGGCAACATTCCCCGAGGAGATCTCCTCGATCATGTTCACCTGCACCGGATCTGAGGCCAACGACCTGGCAGTACGGGTGGCCGAGGGCCACACCGGCGGCACCGGGATCATCGTCACCGAGGAGGCCTATCACGGTAACTCCGCACTGATATCGGGAATGTCCCCGTCACTGGGGACCGGGGTGCCGCTGGGGGCGAACGTCCGCACGGTGCCGGCGCCGGACTCCTACCGCGTGGACCCGGCACATCTGGGTCGGTGGTTCGCCGAACACGTCACCGTCGCCGTCGCCGACCTCGAACGTCACGGGCACCGATTCAGCGCACTGCTTCTCGACTCGATCTTCTCCTCCGACGGCATCTACGTCGATCCGTCGATCCTGGCGCCCGCCGTCGAGGTGGTGCACCGCGCCGGCGGGGTGTTCATCGCCGACGAAGTTCAGCCCGGGTTCGCCCGCACGGGCGAGGCGATGTGGGGCTTTCAGCGGCACGGCGTCGTGCCGGACCTGGTGACCATGGGTAAACCCATGGGCAACGGCATCCCGGTTGCCGCGATGGCAGCCCGCCCGGACATTCTCGACCGGTTTGCCCGGGAGACGCCGTATTTCAACACCTTCGGTGGGAACCCGGTGTCGATGGCCGCCGCGCAAGCAGTCCTCGACATCATCCAAGGCGACAACCTGGCCGAACGCGCTGTCGAAGTCGGTAGCGCACTGCGCTCTGAACTCAGCGCGCTCATCCAGGACTACCCCTTCCTGGGCGACGTGCGCGGCACCGGCCTGTACACGGCGGTCGAGATCGTCACCGATCCCGACACCAGAAACCACGACCGCGCCCAGGCGCAGCGCATCGTCGATGCGATGCGCGACCGCCACGTCCTGGTCTCGGTGTGCGGCGGTCACGGTAATATTCTGAAAATTCGTCCCCCGCTGGTGTTCTCCATGTCCGACATGGACTGGTTCATGAGCGTGTTCACCGCAGTCGCGAAGGAGTTGTCATGAGCGTCGGCGCCTACCGGGACGCCTTCGAATCGGCCGCCGGCAAGCCTGAGGAGTTCTGGCTGCAGGCAGCCGAGGCCATCGACTGGACCCACCGGCCCACCCGCGCGCTCGACGATTCGGCGGCGCCGCTGTTCCGCTGGTATCCCGACGGGCAGCTGAACACCTGCTACAACGCGCTGGACCGCCACGTCGAGGCCGGCGCCGGGGAACGCACCGCGCTGATCTACGACTCGGCGATGGTCGGGGTCCAGCGGTCATTCACCTACGCCGAACTCCTTGATCGCGTGTCACGGTTCGCCGGAGTGCTTGTGTCCCAGGGCATCTCCGCTGGCGACAGAGTGGTGGTGTACATGCCGATGATTCCCGAGGCCGTCATCGCAATGCTCGCCTGTGCCCGGATCGGCGCAGTGCACTCGGTGGTCTTCGGTGGCTTCGCCGCCAAGGAACTCGCCGCACGCATCGATGACGCACAGCCGGTCGCCGTGCTGACCGCATCGGGAGGTCTGGAGCCAGGACGGGCCGTGGAATACCTGCCCATCGTGCACCGGGCACTCGAGATGTCGTCCGCCGCGCCGGCCACCGTGATCGTGAAAAACCGCGACGAGGTATCGGGCAGCGCCGAGGATTATGCAGGCTGGCTGGACTGGGACCACCTGGTGGCCGATGCTGAGCCCGCCGCCGCGGTGCCCGTGGCCGCGACCGATCCGCTCTACATCCTCTACACCTCCGGTACCACCGGTAAGCCCAAAGGCGTGGTCCGCGACAACGGCGGCCACGCCGTCGCGCTCGCCTGGTCGATGAAGAACATCTACAACATCGGCCCAGGTCAGGTCATGTGGACCGCCTCCGACATCGGCTGGGTGGTGGGAAGCTCCTACATCGTCTACGGCCCGCTCATCGTCGGCGCCACCACCGTGCTCTACGAGGGCAAGCCGGTGGGCACACCGGATGCCGGAGCGTTCTGGCGGGTGATCGATCAGCACCAGGTACGCGCGCTGTTCACCGCTCCCACCGCGCTGCGCGCGATCCGCAAGGTGGATCCCGACGCGGCCATGCTCGAGACGTACAACATCTCTTCGCTGGAGACACTGTTCGTCGCCGGGGAGCGTCTGGACCCCGACACCTACGAATGGGCATCGGCGACTCTGCAACGCCCCGTCGTCGACCACTGGTGGCAGACCGAGACCGGCTGGGCCATCTGCGCGAATCTGCGCGGACTCGAACCCATGGCGATCAAAGCGGGGTCGCCCACCGTCCCGGTGCCGGGATTCCAGGTCAGCATCGTCGACCACACCGGCAGTCAGGTTCCGGCAGGAACCGAGGGCAACATCGTCATCGAACTCCCCCTGCCACCCGGCACGCTCGCTGGATTATGGGAAAACGAAACAGGATTCGTGCAGTCGTATCTGTCCGCGTTCCCCGGCTACTACCTCACCGGCGACTTCGGCTATGTCGACGAAGACGGCTATGTGACCGTCCTCGGGCGCACCGATGACGTCATCAATGTGGCGGGCCACCGGCTGTCCACGGGGAGCATCGAAGCCGTCGTCGCCACGCACCCGGCGATCGCCGAATGCGCGGTCATCGGTATTCACGACGAGCTCAAAGGCCAACGCCCGAGCGGCTACGTTGTCCTGAAGTCCGGCAAAGACATCGAGCACGACACCCTCAGGGGCGACCTCATCGCCATGGTCCGCGATCAGATCGGGGCGGTCGCCACCTTCCGCGATGTCACCGTCGTCAGTGCACTCCCCAAAACGCGGTCGGGGAAGATTCTGCGGAAAACGATGCGCCAGATCGCCGAAGGAGTCGAGTACACCGTCCCCTCAACCATCGAGGACAGCTCCGTCCTCGATGCGCTGGCCGCCGCGCTGCGCCCCGCCTAGCCCCTGGGCCGAGCAGACACAGACTCGCGCTCTCAACGCAGTTGGCGCGCGGGTCTGTGTCTGCTCGCCGCGGGTGGTGTTGCGGTCAGATCTCGATGACGGTGGGCACGATCATCGGCTGCCGGCGGTAGACCTCGCCGACCCATTTGCCGACCGCACGACGCGATGCCTGGGCAATCCGGGTGAGGTCGGTAACCCCTTCTCCGGCAAGCTTTTCCAGCTCCGCAGTCACCTTCAGTGCCGCAGGTTCCAGCGCCTTCGGGTCTTCGGAAAAGCCGCGGGAATGCAGATGTGGCGGCCCTGCCAGCTTGCCCGTACCGCGGCGCAACACCACGGTGATCGCAATGAAGCCCTGTGCCAGCACCAACCGCTCGCCGAGGGTGGCATCACCCACGTCGCCAGTTACCAGGCCGTCGACGAACATCTTGCCGACCGGCACCGCTCCGGCGATGCCGGCCTTACCGCCGACAAGATCGACGCTGACGCCGTTCTCTGCCAACACGATCGAGTCTGCGGGCACACCGGTGCTCTCGGCCAGCGCCGCATTCGCACGCAGATGCCGCCACGTCCCGTGCACCGGCATCACATTGCGCGGGCGCACACCGTTGTAGAGGAAGAGCAGTTCACCGGCGTAGGCGTGTCCGGAAACGTGGATCCGAGCCTGCTGGTTGGTGACGACGCGGACCCCGATCTTGGCCAGCGCGTCGATGACCCCGAAGATCGCCTCTTCATTACCGGGTATCTGCGACGACGACAGGATGATGAGATCGCCGTCGGTCAGCGTGATGCTGCGGTGCTCACCGCGTGACATCCGCGACAACGCCGCCATCGGTTCGCCCTGGGTGCCGGTGGTGATCAGGGTGATCCGGTCAGCCGCCATCATCTCGGCGGCCGCGATATCGATCACGTCGTCGTCGGCGACATTGAGGAAGCCGAGTTCCTTGGCGATGCCCATGTTGCGGACCATGGACCTGCCCACGAAGGACACCTTGCGGCCCAGCGCCACCGAAGCGTCGATGATCTGCTGGACGCGGGCAACGTTGGAGGCGAAACAGGCGACGATTACCCTGCCCTCGGCGCCACGGATCAGCCGGTGCAGGTTGGGGCCGATTTCACTCTCGGACGGGCCCACGCCGGGAACCTCGGCGTTGGTGGAGTCGCACAGGAACAGATCAACACCGGAATCACCGAGACGGGACATGCCCGGCAGATCAGTGGGGCGGCCGTCGAGCGGCAACTGGTCGAGTTTGATGTCGCCGGTGTGCAGGATCGTCGAACCGCCGGCGTACACCGCAATGGCGAGTGCGTCGGGAATCGAGTGATTGACGGCGAAGTACTCGCAGGCGAAGACGCCATGGTTGCTGCTCTGTCCCTCGGCGACCTCGGTGAACACCGGTTTGATGCGGTGTTCCCGGCACTTCGCCGCGACCAGGGCGAGGGTGAACTTCGAGCCCACCACTGGAATGTCGGGCCGCAGCTTCAGCAGATGCGGGATCGCGCCGATGTGGTCTTCGTGGGCGTGGGTCAGCACCAGCGCTTCGATATCGTCGAGACGACCTTCGAGGTGGCGCAGGTCCGGCAGGATCAAGTCGACCCCGGGCTCGTCGTGGCCGGGGAACAGCACCCCACAGTCGATGATCAGCAACCGGCCCAGATGCTCGAAAACCGTCATGTTGCGGCCGATTTCGCCGATACCGCCCAGTGCGGTCACCCGCACTCCGCCGGTTGCCAATGGCCCGGGCGGTGCGAGATCAATGCTCACGTGTGTTCACCAGCTCCTCAGCGCAGCACGGTGGCTGCGCGCATGTCCGCAGCCAGCGTTTCGAGTTGGGCATCGGTCGCAGGGACCTGCGGTAGCCGCGGGTCGCCGACCTCGATGCCTTGAAGTCGCAGACCGGCCTTGGACATCGTCACACCGCCGAGCCGGTTCTGCGCAGCGCACAACGGCGCGAGTGTGACCGCGATCTTGCGTGCGGTGGCCAGGTCGCCGGAGTTGAACGCAGACAACATGTGTCGCAGTGAGCCGGCAGCCAGATGGCCCCAGACACTGATGACACCGGTGGCGCCCATCGCCAGCCACGGCAGGTTCAGCGCGTCGTCACCGGAGTAGTAGACCAACCCGGTGTCGGCCATGATCTGAGCCGCGCCGTGCAGGTCACCCTTGGCGTCCTTGACCCCGACGATGTTCGGGTGCAGCGCCAGCTCACGCATGGTGTCCCACTCGATGGGGACCGAAGACCGCGGCGGGATGTCGTAGAGCACGATCGGAAGATCGGTGGCGTCGGCGACGGTGGTGAAGTGCGCCAGCAGCCCGGCCTGCGGCGGCCGCGAGTAGTACGGGGTGACCACGAGCAGACCGTGCGCCCCTTCGGCGGCAGAGGCTTTGGCCAGGTGCACGCTGTGGGCGGTGTCATAGGAGCCAGCCCCGGCGATGATGCGGGCCCGGTCGCCGACTGCCTCGAGCACCGCACCCAGCAGGGCGATCTTCTCGTCGTCGGAAGTGGTGGGCGACTCGCCGGTGGTGCCGGACACCACGAGCCCGTCGCAACCCGCGTCGACGAGGTGGGTGGCTACCGCCTTGGCGGTAGCCAGGTCCAGGGAGCCGTCCGGGCCGAACGGCGTCACCATGGCAGTCAGCACAGTGCCCAACCGTGCTTGGGCGTCGATTCCGCTGGTGCTCACGGCCCTAAGGTTACCTGGCCACCCCCAGCCGGTTGCCAATCCACCTACGCTTCGGTGGCCAGCGGCGATGTCGCGACCTCACTGCCGTCGGCCAGGGTGGTCACCTCGAAATCGGCGAACACGGTCGGTGCCACGCCGATCAGTTGCCGCAGACAGGTGATGGCGAGTCGGCGGATCTCGACATCGGCGTGCTCACTGGCGCGCATCGCGATGAAATGCCGCCACGCGCGGTAGTTGCCGGTGACGACGATGCGGGTTTCGGTGGCATTCGGCAGCACCGCCCGAGCGGCCTGGCGGGCCTGCTTGCGGCGCAGCGTCGCATTCGGCACGTCGGCCAGCTTGTCCTCCAGCCGGGTGAGCAGCTCGGCGTAGGCCTTGCGGCTGGCGTCCGCGGCATCCAGGAACAGCTGCTGCAACTCCGGATCATCTTCGATTCCCGGGGGTACGACGACCTGGGACTCGTGCTCGGGCACGTACCTCTGCGAGAGCTGCGAGTACGAGAAGTGCCGGTGCCGGATCAGCTCGTGGGTGCACGAGCGCGAGATACCGGTGATGTAGAAACTGACGCTGGCGTGCTCGAGCACCGAGAAGTGGCCGACATCGATGATGTGCTGCAGATAGCCGGCGTTGGTGGCGGTTTTCGGGTTGGGTTTGGACCAGCTCTGGTAGCAGGCCCGCCCGGCGAACTCCACCAGCGCGGGACCGCCGTCGACGTCGGTGTTCCACGGCACGTCGGGCGGTGCGGTGAACTCGGTTTTGGCGATCAGCTGCACGCGCAGCGGGGCGGTCTCGGCCACGCGGTGAGCCTAACGCGCATCGTTTGCCCATCTCAGGCGACATCTGTGCGTATCCGCGATGTCACCCCAACGCGTGGGTCAACGGCGCCGCGAGATCACCGCGCTCCCCGACCGTCACCTCGTCCAACCCCAACCACGACGCCATCGTCGTCAGTTCCTTGGCCAACGCTGCGGCGACCCGAGAACGGTCCTGGCCGTCCTCGGTGAACGCGCCGACCACGTGCAGGGCTGATCCACCGGCGGGGCGGGTGCGTTCGGCTTTGAGATCGACGCGGCCCACCAGCTCGCCATCGAGGAGGAAAGGCCAGACGTAGTAACCGAATTGGCGTTTCGGGGCCGGGGTGTAGATCTCGATGCGGTAGTGGAAGTTCCACAGTCGCTCGACCCGGGGCCGGAAGAAGATCAGCGGGTCGAACGGGCACAGCAGCGCCGTGCCCCGATCGACGCGCGGCACGAGTTGGCCGGCCCGGAGGTAGGCCGGCGCCGCCCAGCCCGCCACCTCCACCGGCTCCAGCTCACCTTCTGCCACCAGCTTGGCAAGAGCGGGCTTGACCTGACCGGCGGCCAGCCGGAAGTAGTCCCGGATATCGGCCTCGGTACCCACCCCGAGCGCGCCCGCCGCGCGCAAGGTCAGCTCCCGCAGCGCCTCGTCGTCATCGACGTCCCGCGCCAGTACCTCCGGCGGCAGCACCCGTTCACTCAGGTCATAGTGCCGGGCGAAGCCGACCCGTGTCGCCGTCGTCAACACCCCCGAAGCGAACAGTGCCTCGGCCACCCACTTGGTCTCGCTGCGGTCCCACCAGGGGCCTTTGCGTCCCCGTGGCTCGGATTCCAGATAGGCCTCGATCTGCCCAGCCGTCGAGGGTCCGAGTTCGGTGACCGCCGCCACCACGTCGTCCCGCAGTTGCGGGTTCTTCGCGACGATCTCTTTGCCCCACCGGCCGTGCCGGTATTCGCGCATACGCCACCGCAGCAACGGCCAGTCCTCGACGGCCATCAGCGCGGCTTCGTGCGCCCAGTACTCCACGAGGAGTCGTGGTGAACGGGCGCTGTGGCTCCACGCCGCGCGGTCCAGCACGTCGCGGTCATACGGTCCGAGCCGGCTGAACACCGGCGCGTAGTGGGCGCGCACGGCGACCGACACCGAGTCCAGTTGCAGCACCTGGATGCGGGAGATCAACCGGCGCAGATGCGTGCGGGTGATGGCGCCACGTGGGGCAGCTTCGGCGAACCCCTGGGCCGCAACAGCCACCCGGCGCGCCTGCGCCGTGGACAACCGGGCCGGCCGGGTCATCCGCGCAGGAAGGTATGAAACCGGTACCGCAGGCCCGACTCGCTGGTCTGCCACCCTTCGACGGTGCCCTGCCAGGATTCGTCGAGCATGGGGGCCACGATATCGCCGTCCTGGCGGCGCACGTCGACCTCGATCTCGGTGACCTCGCAGCGGCTCGCGGCAGGCAGCGCCTGGATGTAGATCTGCGCGCCACCGATCACCCAGGTGTCCTCATCGGTGAACGCCGCGTCAAGGGTGTCCACCACCATTGCACCATCAGCCATGTAGCCAGCTTGCCGGGTGACTACGACATTTTTGCGGCCCGGCAGCGGCCGCACCTTCGCCGGCAGCGACTCCCAGGTCAACCGGCCCATCACCACGGTCTGGCCGAGCGTGAGCTCTTTGAACCGGGCCTGGTCTTCAGGGAGCCGCCAGGGAATGCCGTTGTCGCGGCCGATGACACCCGAGGTGGACTGTGCCCAGATAAGCCCTAACCCCATACGCTCGCTCCTCGGCGCTGCTCGTCCCTCGCAACGCGTCGTCGACTCGCAGCCCTCACACCGCCACCGGCGCCTTGATGCCCGGATGCGGGTCGTAGTTCTTGATCTCGATATCCTCGTACGTGTAGTCGAAAATCGAATCGCGCTGCGCCAGAACAAGTTCAGGATACGGCCTGGGCTCCCGGCTCAGTTGCAACCGAACCTGATCCACGTGGTTGTCGTAGATGTGGCAGTCTCCCCCGGTCCAGACGAACTCGCCGACACCGAGCCCGGCCTGAGCGGCCATCATGTGGGTCAACAAGGCATAAGACGCGATGTTGAACGGGACGCCGAGGAAGAGATCCGCGCTGCGTTGGTAGAGCTGGCAGCTCAGCCGGCCGTCGGCGACATAGAACTGGAAGAACGCGTGGCACGGGGGCAGCGCCATCTGCGGGATCTCACCGACGTTCCAGGCGGAAACGATGATGCGCCGGCTGTCGGGGTCACTGCGCAGCAAGTCCACCGCTGCACTGATCTGGTCGATGTGTTCGCCGGTCGGCGTGGGCCAGGACCGCCACTGCACACCGTAGACAGGGCCGAGATCGCCTGTCTCGCTGGCCCATTCGTCCCAGATGGTCACCCCGTGCTCGTGTAGCCATCCGACGTTGGAGTCGCCCCGCAGGAACCAGAGCAGCTCATAGATCACCGACTTCAGGTGCACCTTCTTGGTGGTGATGAGAGGAAATCCGGCGCTGAGGTCGTAACGCAGCTGGTGACCGAACAGGCTGCGTGTTCCGGTACCGGTGCGGTCAGACTTGGGAGTGCCCTGCTCGAGCACCAGAGCCAGCAGATCCTCGTACGGGGTTGCGATCGGCACTCCGTCAGCCTACGTCCAGGACCCAGGAGTAGAACGGAAGCCATGCCAGCAACGCGGAAAACCACCGATACCGTCACCACTGCAGACGGCACGTGCCCAGTCACTGTGGTCACCCCGGACGGGGACGGACCCTGGCCAGGTGTGGTGATGTACCCCGACGCCGGCGGCGCACGCGGGACATTTGACGAAATGGCAGCCAAGCTGGCTGGTTACGGCTACGCCGTCCTGGTGCCGGACGTCTACTACCGCAGCGGTGCCTGGCAGCCGTTCGACATGGCGACGGTATTCAGCGACCCGGACGAGCGCAAGCGGCTGTTCGGCATGATCAGCTCGGTCACCGCCGAGGCCATGGCCACCGACGCCAGCGCATTCTTCGACTACCTGGCCGCACGCCCGGATGTTCGCGGCGAGACTTTCGGCACGACGGGCTATTGCATGGGCGGGCGGACGTCGCTGGTGGTGGCCGGGCGGGTGCCGGCACGGGTGGCCGCCGCGATGTCCTTCCACGGCGGCGGGCTGGTCACCGATACTCCCGACAGTCCGCATCTGATGGCCGAGCAGATCCGCGCCAGGGTGTACGTGGGCGGAGCGGAAAACGATCAATCGTTCACCGAGGAGAACGCCGAAACACTGGAGAAGGCGCTCTCGGCCGCCGGGGTCGAGCACACCATCGAGATCTATCCCGCCGCGCACGGTTTCGCGGTGCCCGACATGACGTCCTACGACGAGGCGGCGGCCGCGCGGCACTGGGACGCCATGCGTGATGTGTTCGGGGCCACGTTGGCCTGACGCCGTTTTGCCTTGCCGTGACCAGGTAGGCCACCATGAGAACGTGTATGACCAGGTCCAGCAGGAACAGAGCCCCGACAGCCAGCCCCCGGGCTCCCGGATAGATCCCGTGCTGGCGCGCAGCTGGCTGCTGGTCAACGGCGCGCAGTACGAGCGGTTCGCCGTCGCGGCCCGGTCGCGGGCCGACATCGTCGTCCTCGATATCGAGGACGCGGTTGCGCCCAAGGACAAGGGTGCCGCCCGCGAGAACGTCATCCGCTGGCTGGCCGACGGCAACAGCGACTGGGTGCGGGTCAACGGTTTCGGCACCCCGTGGTGGGCTGACGACTTGGCGTTGCTCGCCGGCACTTCGATCGGCGGGGTGATGCTGGCGATGGTCGAATCCGTCGACCACGTGACCGAGACCGCCAAGCGGCTGCCCGGTGTACCGATCGTCGCGCTGGTGGAGACGGCCCGCGGTCTCGAGCGCATCGCCGAGATCGCGTCGGCCAAAGGCACATTCCGGCTCGCCTTCGGCATCGGCGACTTCCGCCGCGACACCGGCTTCGGTGACAACCCGGCCACGCTGGCCTACACCCGATCGCGATTCACCATCGCCGCCAAGGCGGCCCATCTGCCCAGCGCCATCGACGGGCCGACGGTCGGTTCGAGCGCGCTCAAGCTCATCGAGGCCACTGCGGTGTCAGCGGAATTCGGGATGACCGGCAAGATCTGCCTGACGCCCGATCAGTGCGGAACCGTGAACGAGGGGCTCTCGCCGTCGATGGACGAGATCAGTTGGGCGAAGGAGTTTTTCGCCGAGTTCGAGGCCGACGGCGGCGAGATCCGCAACGGGTCGGACCTGCCCCGCATCGCGCGCGCCAACAAGATCCTCGATCTGGCACGGGCGTACGGAATCGAAGAATCAGAATTCGACGACGAAGAAGTCCACGCCCCCGCGCCGTCGGATACCTACCACTACTGAGCGGCTGCCCGCCGGGAGTGCAGATATGTCGCGACCCCGCGCAGAACACCGCGTGCAGCGTAGGCGCCCGCGATCAGTGTCAGCAGGATGAGCACGACGAACATGACCATCCAGTTGCTTCGGGTATGGCTGACGTTCCACCACACGACGGTGAACAGCAGCGCGCAGACGAACACCACGATGTCGCGCCAATTGCCCTCATAGGAGGCGGCGAGTTCCCGGATCTCCCGGTTCTTGTCGACGGACGTGATGAGATCGTCGACACGCATGTCGATCACCCGCTGCAGCTCGGCACGGCGCTCGACCTGTTCCGGCGGTAGCAGGGCCAGCAACTCGATGTCCTGTTTGATGGTGCCCCTGATGTCTGGACCTTTGAACGTCCCCGCCGCCAGGCCCAGGAGTGCACCACCGGCGATCGGCGCTCCGGCGAGGGCTAGTTCAGCAATCCCGGGCATGCGGCTCCTCAATCACTGCATCAGCGTCGCAGCGAGTGTGCCACCGAGCTCGTAGGCGCGCCCGCGCACACTCGCATCAATTCCGCCGGTGACCTCGAGGACGTCGGCCGCTTTCGTCAGCGCCAGGCCGGTCGTCAGGCGCTCGACAGCGGTCACCGCTCCGGCGGTGTCGTTGTTGCCGTGTACCCACAGCCCATACGGCCGACCCGCGACGTGATCCAGGATCGGGTAGTACACCGTGTCGAAAAAATGCTTGAGCGCCCCGGACATGTAACCGAAGTTGGCGGTGGTGCCGAACAGGAAACCGTCAGCCTCGAGCGCGTCCGGGACGGTGGCGGCCAGAGCGGGCACCACATGGACGTCGACCCCGCTGATCTCGGGGTCTCGGGCACCGGCGACGACCTGCTCGAGAAGTTCACGCGTTCCCGGCGACGGCGTGTGGTGCACGACGAGCAGGGTGCTCACCGCTCCGCTCGTTCCATTTCCACCGCGGTCCGCATGGCCTCGCGGGCGCGGCTGCGGTCACCGGCGTAGTCGTAGGCGCGGGCCACCCGGTACCAGCGGATCCAGTTGTCGGGGTCGGCGTCGAGTTCGGCGCGCACGGTCTCGAACAGCTGATCCGCGGCGCCCCGCTCGATGCGCCCGGAGGCCCGCCGCGGCAGATGGCTCACGTCGAGATCCAGACCTGCGTCGTGAGCCCGCCTGGCCAGCCGTTGGTGCGCGAAGCCGGCGCGCAGGGTGGCGACCAGCGCCCACGCCCCGACCACCGGTAACAGCAGCAGAGCGATGCCCAGGCCCACCGGGGCAATGCGGCCGTCGGCGATCAGAGCGAACGCGATGCGCCCCAACAACACCAGATACAGGACCATCGCCACGCAGAAGAACCCGATCAGGATCTGGGTGCGCAGGAGGCGCATGTTTGGCCGCCGCCCCTCAGAGGTCCATCAGCGGTTCGATGCCCACCGTCAGCCCCGGCCGCTCCGCAATTTTCCGGACCGCCAGCAGCACGCCGGGCACAAACGAGGTGCGGTCGATGCTGTCGTGCCGAATCGTGAGCGTCTCCCCTTGGGTGCCGAACAGCACTTCCTGATGCGCCACGAGTCCGGCCAGCCGCACCGAGTGCACCGGGATGCCGTCGACGTCGGCGCCGCGGGCGCCCTCGAGCCCGGTGCTGGTGGCATCGGGGTTGGGCGGCAGGTCTTTTCGCGCCTCCGCGATCAGTTTCGCGGTGCGGGCCGCGGTCCCCGAGGGAGCGTCTGCCTTGTACGGGTGATGTAGTTCGATCACCTCGACCGACTCGAAGAAGCGGGCGGCCTGCTGCGCGAAGTGCATGGACAGCACCGCACCGATGGCGAAGTTCGGAGCGATCAGCACCGCGGTGTCCGGTTTGGCCGCCAGCCAGGAGCGCACCTGCGCGAGACGCTCATCGGTGAAACCGGTGGTGCCCACTACCGCGTGGATACCGTTGTCGATCAAGAACTTCAGGTTGTCCATCACCACATTGGGGTGGGTGAAGTCGATGGCGACCTCGGTGTTGGCGTCGGTCAGCTTGGACAGCTCGTCTCCGGCGTCAACCTGCGCCGACAACGTCAGATCGGCGGCGTCTTCGACCGCCGCGACCATTGTCGCCCCGACTTTGCCCTTCGACCCCAGTACCGCTACTCGCATGCACGTAGCGTAGTCAGCGGGATCCCGCGGGCGAACTGCTCCCCCGGGCTCCTCCGAAACCTCATGCGTCACAGTGGTTTCCATTTATGTTCGCGAGCCGATTTTTGTCACCCACCCCGGCTATCATTCGAACATGTTTTCGAATCGGGTGTCCGAGGCGGTGGCCATGCTGCTCACCGCGATGGATGCGCTGGCCGCGGTCTCGAAAACCGAATGGGAGGGATTGCCGCTGGCGGACCGGTTGGCCACGGCCGAGTCGGTGGAGACGGCGCGCCGTCGCGGGTTGGCGGTGGGCACAACCCTGGCTGCGACCCTGGTGGGCGATGACCAGGCCGTGTTGGGTGGTGGGCCGCGCCAGTTGTTGGCCGACTGGTTGCGCATCACCACCGCCGAAGCCAAGCACCGGTTGGATCATGCCGCCAAGGTGGAGGAGCGCACCACGTTGACCGGTCCGGTGCTGCCACCGGTGTTGGCCGCCACCGCTGCCTCGTGGCACGCCGGACGGCTTGATGAAGAGCATCTGACGGTGATCCTGGACTTCATCAAGGACCTGCCGGCCGACATCGAACCCGCAGAGCGGGACACCGCCGAGGCGTTTCTGGCCCACAAGGCCGCCGAGTTGCGACCCGAACAGCTCAAACAACTGGCGGACAACCTCGCGATCACGCTGAACCCCGACGGGGTCTTCACCGATGCTGACCGGAAGCGCCAGTCCAGCTTCTGCTGGGGACCGCAACGTCGCGACGGGATGAGCAAAGGCACCCTCTGGGCCACCCCGGAGTTGCGGGCCGGCCTGGATGCCCACTTCGCGCACGGCGCCAAACCCGGTATGAACAATCCGGCCGACCAGTCCCCCTGCACCGAGGGCGAACCCGACCCCGAGCTGGCCGGCAGCGATACCCGCAGCCCGGCGCAACGCCGCCACGACGCTCTGAATGCGTTGGTACGCAGGCAACTCGGTGACCCCGACCTCGGAACCCACCGTGGACTGCCGGTCACCATCATCGCCTCGACCACCCTGTCCGAGTTACAGTCCGGCGCCGGGCAGGCGGTCACCGCCGCCGGCACCCTGCTGCCGATCCCCGATCTGATCCGGATGGCACAGCACGCCTTTCATTACCTGACGGTGTTCGACGACGTGACGGGCCGGCCATTGTGGTTGGGCCGCACCAAACGGTGTGCGAGCGCCGACCAGCGGATCGTCCTGCACGCCTTGGATCGAGGCTGCACATTTCCGGGGTGTGACAAGCCGGGCTATCTGTGCGAGGTCCACCACGTCGATGAATGGGCCGCCGGTGGTCGCACCGATATCGACAAACTCACGTTCGCCTGCGGCGTCCACCACAAGCTGCTCAGCCAAGGGTGGCGGACGCGCAAACTGGGCAACGGCGACACCGAATGGCTGCCACCGACTCAACTCGGCCTCACATTCGGGGGCACCGTCAACGCGTTCCACCACCCTGAACGGTTTCTGCCCAAGACACCGGGAGCCGCCGAAGCACCGGAAGCCGCCGAAGCACCGGGGGCCGACGCCGAGGACGACCCCGACTGAGGTTCCCCGCACGGCGCTTCCCACGCCGCCCCATCAGGGCCTGGCATCGGTGAGGCGCGCCCCGCGACACGTCACAGCAGTTTAATACCCACGAAATTGCGTAGCCACAGTTCTGCGTCCTACTGGTAGCACCGACTCTTGCCAGCCCAGGAGGACCGACAATGACACTCGCCGCCGAACCCCCACCGCTCGCGGGCAAGAAACTCACCATTGTCCGTGGCGCCTGCCCGCACGACTGCCCCGACACGTGCGCGATGCTCTACGAGGTCGAGGACGGAAAGCTGGTCAACGTCAAAGGGGACCCTGATCACCCCATGACCAGGGGCGGCCTCTGCGTGAAGGTGAAGAACTTCCACGAGCACCACTACCAGTCAGACCGCCTGCTGTATCCGATGCGCCGGGTGGGAGCCAAGGGCGCCGGCGAATTCGAACGCATCACCTGGGATGAAGCGCTCGCCGAGATCAAGCAGCGCTGGGACGAGATCATCAAAACCTATGGCAGCCAGGCGATCATGCCGCACGCCTACCTCGGCCACCAGGGTGTGATCAACGGGCTGACCTCCGGCGACGCCTTCTTCAACCGCCTGGGATCGACGGTGGCCGAGAAGACCTACTGCGAGTCCGGCTCGTCGACCGCATGGCATATGACCGTCGGCGGCTCAGGCGGCCTCGACGTCGAATCGATGGCGCACTCGAAGTACATCATCGTCTGGGGCATGAACATGACCAGCACCAATCTGCACGGCTGGCCGTTCCTGCTGGAGGCACGGAAACGCAACGGCGCCAAGATCGTTGTCATCGATCCCGTACGCAACCGCACCGCCCGCCAGGCCGACTGGCACATTCCGATCCGTCCGGGAACCGACGGTGCCCTGGCGCTGGGGATGATGCACGAGATCATCGCGCAGGGGCTGGTGGACACCGACTATGTGGAGAAGTACACCGTCGGCTACGACGAACTCGCCGCCCGCGCGGCAGCCTTCCCGCCCGAACGAGTCGAAGAGATCACCGGCGTCCCGGCCGACGATGTCCGCACCTTGGCCCGCGAGTACGCCACCAGCCAGCCCGCAGCGATCCGCCAGGGTGTCGCCCTGGAGCGCAATCGTGGTGGTGGACAAGCCATTCGCGCCATCACCTGTCTGCCCGCCCTGGTCGGGGCGTGGCGGCACGTGGGTGGCGGCACGATGGAGATGCCGATCTGGGAATTCCCCACTCGCTTCGACAAGATCTGTATGCCGCAGTGGATCCCCGAAGGCACCCGGGTGGTCAATGAACTCGACCTGGGCAAGGCCTTGACGGGCGAGATGGAACTGGACCCGCCGATCAAGTCGCTGTTCGTGTACAACTCGAACCCGGTTTCGCAAGCCCCCGCCCAGCAGAAGCTGATGAGCGGGCTGATGCGCGACGACCTGTTCACCGTCGTCAGCGAGCATTTCATCACCGACACCGCAAAGTTCGCCGACATCGTGCTGCCGGCGACGATGCAGGCTGAACAGCTCGACATCATGGTCACCTGGGGCCATCTGTACATCACGCTCAACCAGCCGGCCATCGCGCCGCCGGGTGAATGCGTTCCCAACGTCGAGCTGTTCCGCCGCCTGGCCAAGACGATGGGCTTCACCGACGACTACTGGAACCGCACCGACCGCGAGATGCTGATCGATTTCCACGACTGGGACGCCCCCGCCCTGCACGGCATCACCTACGAAAAGCTCGAGGAAGTGGGCTGGATGCGACTCAACGTGGGCACCCCCGACACCAGGGCGCCGCATGCCGAGGGCAACTTCCCCACCCCCTCGGGTAAGTGCGAGTTCCGCTCCAGCCTCGCCGAGGGCGGCAACTTCGTCGTGCCGGTGTGGCGCTCGATGTACGAGGACAAGCAACCCGGCGGTTATCTGGACCCCGTGCCTGATTACGTACCGCCGTTCGAATCCCGTCAGTCCAATCCGGTACTGGCCGAACGGTTCCCGCTGAGCATCATCACGCCCAAACCGCACGCATTCCTCAACAGCCAGTACGGTAATGCACCGGACAAGCAGGCTGCCCAAGGCGAGCTGCGGGTGTTCATCCACCCTGTCGACGCTGCCGAACGCGAGATTCTCGACGGCGATCTGGTCCGGGTGTTCAACGACCGTGGAGCCTTCGAGGCTCCGGCAGTGCTCGACGCCGGTCTGATCACCGGGCTGGTGATGTCCAATGTCGGTTATTGGCAGGACAAGACGAACACCACCGTCAACGCCATCACCTCCGATCGGCACTGCGAGTTCGGCAACGCCGGGGTGTACGGCGACAACCTGGTGGAGGTCGAGAAGGTGTCGGAGGTCGCCAAGGTGGTCGAAGCCGCGATCGCGGTCTGAGTCCGCCGACCTCAGAGGGGCGCCGCGCCGCGGAGGTGCTCGAAGATCAACGAGGTCTGGGTGCCCGCGACATCGGCATCGGAGTTCAGGTTCTCCACGACGAACGAGCGCAGGTCGTCGGTGTCGCGGGCGGCGACGTGCAGGATGAAATCGTCCGCCCCGGCGAGGAAGTAGACATCCATCACCTGGGGTTTGCAACGCATGTGTTCGATGAATTTGCGGATCTTGCCGCGGGCGTTGGACTGCAGACTCACCGAGATCATCGCCTGTAGTGAAAGGCCGATCGCCGTGGGATCGATATCGGTGAAGAACCCGCGGATCACCCCCAGGTCCTGCAGTCGACGCACCCGACCATGGCAGGTGGATGCGGCGATGCCGACCGCCTCGGCCAGTGCGCTGTTGGAGATTCGTGCGTCGGCGTGCAGCGTGGCCAGAATCCGCCGGTCGACGTCGTCGAGTTCAGCTGCCCGAACATCCTTCGGCGGAGAACCGCGGCGCGCCGCCATTGTCGGCAATTCTTCTGACACGGCCTCAGGCTACCGAATCATCATCATGATCATTGCCTTCCATTCGATGTTTCTTCACACTTATTGAGAAGTCCACCAGTTCCCACCCCAGGAGAGATCATGCGAGTCGGCATCCCGACCGAGATCAAGAACAACGAATTTCGCGTCGCCATCACCCCGGCGGGAGTGGCCGAACTGGCACGGCGTGGCCATGACGTCGCAGTCCAGGCAGGCGCCGGTGCGGGGTCAGCGATCTCCGACAACGACTTCAAGGCCGCAGGCGCCGAAATCGTCGCAAGCGCCGAGCAGGTGTGGGCCGAGGCCGATCTGCTGCTGAAGGTCAAAGAGCCCATCGAGTCCGAGTACGCCAAGATGCGCAAGGGGCAGACCCTCTTCACCTACCTGCACCTGGCGGCGTCCAAGCCGTGCACGGACGCGCTGATCGCCTCCGGCACCACGTCGATTGCTTACGAGACCGTGCAGACAGCCAACCAGGACGGGTCGGTCGCGCTGCCACTGTTGGCTCCGATGAGTGAAGTCGCCGGCCGACTCTCGGCCCAGGTCGGTGCGTATCACCTGATGCGCACTCAGGGCGGCCGCGGCGTCCTCATGGGCGGCGTGCCCGGGGTGGCACCGGCGAACGTCGTGGTGATCGGCGGCGGCATGGCCGGCTACAACGCTGCGCGGGTGGCCAAAGGAATGGGCGCGCGGGTCACCGTCTTCGATGTCAACATCAATACCCTGCGCAAGATCGACGCCGATTTCGGCGGCACCGTCGAGACGCGGTACTCGTCGTCGCTGGACCTCGAAGCGGCGGTCAAGGAAGCCGATCTGGTGATCGGCGCCGTACTGATCCCCGGTGCGAAAGCGCCCAAACTGGTGACGAATTCGACTGTCGCGGGCATGAAGTCGGGCGCAGTCCTGGTCGACATCGCGATCGACCAAGGCGGTTGCTTCGAGGATTCCCGACCCACCACCCACGACGACCCGACGTTCCCCGTGCACGACACGGTGTTCTACTGCGTCGCCAACATGCCGGGTTCGGTGCCCCGCACCTCCACCTTCGCGCTGACCAACTCGACGATGCCCTATGTGCTCAAGCTGGCCGACCTGGGCTGGCGCGCCGCATGCCAGACTGATGCGGCGCAGGCCAAGGGGTTGTCCACGCACGAAGGCGCGCTGCTGTCCGAGCAGGTGGCCACCGACCTCGGGATGCCGTTCACCGATCCCGCCGCGGTGCTGTAGCGGCCCGCCGGTCGCACCCCCACACAGGTTTGACACGTGTCAAGTAAGGTGGCAAGCATGCTCCTCAGCGATGTTCTTCCCAGCGCGCCCACCACCACAGCTGATGCATTGGCACTGTTCGATGCCGCACCCGCTGTAGCCGCGGAGTCCATGATCGGCACCTGGCGCGGCGCCGAGATGCCGACGCAGCATCCGCTCGACGGTTTCCTCGCTGCCAGTGGCTGGTGGGGCAAACAGTTCATCGACGCCGAAAAGGTGCATCCGTTGCTGTTCCCCGCCGGCAATGGCACCAGCCTGTGGGCGCTCAACCCGATTCTGGCGTTCAGCGGGCTCGGTGTCGCTGCAAAACTTCCGCGCGCGACAAAACTCCCGTTGGGTAAACCGATCGCCGCCCTGCGCCCGGCACTGCAGACGCATGCCCCCAAAGCCCGGTTGCGTACCACTCGTTATCGCGGAACCGACACCGCCACCATGATCTACGACCAGTTGCCCATCAACGATGTCTTCCGCAGACTCTCCGACGATGCCGTGATCGGTGCAATGGACCTGCGCGGGTCGTCGCGGCCGTACTTCTTCGTACTCCGCCGCGACGACTCGCTTCCGGTGGTTTAGCTACCCCTGGGCCGACAGGGCCGGCATCACCAGGCCGGCGATCTCGGCCATGATCGGACGGAATCCTTCGGCGTCTGGGTCGTCGCCTGCCGACCGGATCATCACCGACAGCACGATGTTCCGGCCGTCAGGACCAAAGCCCACGCCGACGTCATTGGTGCTGCCGTAGTCGCCACTGCCGGTCTTGTCGGCCAGAACCCAGCCGGGGGGCAGCCCGGGCCGCAAGCTCGACGTGGCGTTGGCAGTCATCCAGTCGACGAGCTGCGTGCGGCCGGCGTCACCCAACACCGCCCCGGTCAGCACGTCACGGTAGCCGTTGCCGAGCGCCGCCGGTGTGCTGGTGTCCCGAAGGTCCCCAGGCACTGCCGAATTCAGTTCGGTCTCCCACCGGTCGAGCCGAGTCTCGTTGTCGCCGATACTGCGTGCGAAATCAGTGACAGCTTGAGGTCCGCCGATCGCACGCAGCAGGTAGTTCGCGGCAGCATTGTCGCTGCGCTGCAATGCCGCAGCGCACAGCTCCGCCACTGTGATGGTCTGCCCGACCCGCGTTTCGGTAATCGGCGAATTCGGCAGCAGGTCAGCGGCATTCACGACGACGGTGTCGGTCAAAGCCAGCTCACCCCGTTCAGCCTTCTGGAGTATCCGCCCGGCGGCGTAGGTCTTGAAGCTCGAGCACATGGCGAATCGCTCGGTGTCGCGGTGGGTGACGGTGCGGCCCGACTGCAGGTCGACAGCGAAGACGCCGATGACCGCGCCGTGTTGTCGCTCGAGTTCGGCCAGGCGCTGGTCCACCGGGGTGCCAGGTTGGGCGTGGGCGATGGGGCCACCGACTGAAGCGAGCGCGGTGAAGGCAAGGCCGGCGGTCAGTAGTTCTCGACGGGAAAGTGTGACCATAGCCCCACCCTAGACCGCCAGCCTCCGAAGCCGTTGCGGTAGTGAACGTTTGGTGGCGTTCTGCCCCAGGACCGCGCCGCCGAACTGCCTGGTCAGCAGGTTGCGGGCGACGGCATTGACCTCTTCCAACGTGACCGCATCGATCTGCTCCAGCGTGTGCGACAGGCTGCGGTGCTGACCGTAGTTGAGCTCACTGCGCCCGATCCGATGCATCCGCGAGGCCGAATCCTCGAGACCCAACACCATTCCGCCGCGCAAGGAACCCTTGGCGATCCGGCACTCGTTCTCGGTGATGCCGTCACGGGCCACCGCATCAAGCACATCGGTGGTCACGGTGATCACGTCGTCGAATCGTTCCGGCAGACAGGCGGCGTACACCGACAGCGCTCCGGTATCGGAGAACGTGTCCACCGACGAATACACCGAGTAGGCCAACCCGCGGGCTTCCCGGATCTGTTGAAACAGCCGCGAACTCAAGCCACCACCCAGGGCGGTGTTCAACACGGTGAGCGCCCACCGGTGCTCCCAGTGCCGACCCGGCGCACGTACGCCCAGTAGCAGGTGCGTCTGTTCGGCATCGCGCTGCACCACCTGCAGCACGGGTCGCCCACCGACGCGGCCCGTGCCCTTACGTGGCTGCTGCGGATCTTTGCCCTTTTTCAACCGGCGACCGAAATGCTCACGCACCAGCGCCACCACTTCGTCGTGGTCGATATTGCCGGCCACCGCGACGACCATCCGCTCGGGTGTGTATCGACGCAGATGAAACGAGTGCAGCTGAGCGCGGGTCATCGACGAGATCGAGTCCACGCTCCCGATCACCGGCCGCCCGACCGGATGGTCCCCGAACATCGCGGAGAGGAACACCTCACCGAGAGCGTCTTCGGGATCGTCGTCGTGCATGGCGATCTCTTCGAGCACCACATCACGCTCAATCTCGACGTCCTCGACGGCGCACCGCCCGTTGAGCACCACGTCGGCCACCAGATCGACGGCGAGCGCCAGATCGTTGTCCAGCACGTGCGCGTAGTAGCAGGTGTGCTCCTTGGCGGTGAACGCGTTGAGCTCGCCGCCGACCGCGTCGACGGCCTGGGCGATCTCCACCGCCGAGCGCGTCGGCGTCGACTTGAACAGCAGGTGTTCCAAGAAGTGGGCAGCACCGGCCACCGTCGGCCCCTCGTCACGGGAACCGACGCCGACCCATACCCCCACCGACGCCGAGCGCACCGACGGCACGAACTCGGTGACCACCCGAAGTCCCCCCGGCAGCGTGGTACGCCGCACGTGGGAGACGTCGGGGGCCGAGTCCGAGACCCTAGGCGCCGGTGGTCGCAGCATCGGCTGGTGCGGATTCCGTTGCACCCGAGCCGTTTCCGCTGGCCTCCGGTGCTTCTGCAGCTTCGTCTTCAGCAACCAGAACCAGCGAGATCTTGCCGCGGTTGTCGATGTCGGCAATCTCCACCCGGAGCTTGTCGCCGACCTTGGCCACATCCTCCACCTTGGCGATGCGCTTGCCGCGGCCGAGCTTGGAGATGTGCACCAGCCCGTCACGACCCGGCAGCAAGGAAACGAAGGCTCCAAAATCAGTGGTTTTCACCACCGTGCCGAGGAACCGCTCGCCGACCTTGGGCAGCTGCGGGTTGGCGATCGCGTTGATCATGTCGATAGCCGCCTGCGCCGACAGACCGTCGGTGGCGCCGACGAACACGGTGCCGTCGTCCTCGATGGAGATCGACGCACCGGTCTGCTCGGTGATCGAGTTGATCATCTTGCCCTTGGGCCCGATGACCTCACCGATCTTGTCGATCGGCACCTTGATGGCAGTGACTCGCGGTGCGTACGGGCTCATCTCGTCGGGGGCGTCGATGGCCTCGGCCATCACCTCGAGGATGGTGATCCGGGCGTCCTTGGCCTGCGCCAACGCCCCGGCCAGCACCTGCGAAGGAATGCCGTCGAGCTTGGTGTCGAGCTGTAGCGCCGTGACGAAGTCCTTGGTGCCTGCGCACTTGAAGTCCATGTCACCGAACGCATCTTCGGCGCCGAGGATGTCGGTCAGGGTGACGAAACGCCGCTCGACCTTGCCATCTACTTCGACGTCATCGGACACCAGGCCCATCGCGATACCGGCAACCGGCGCCTTCAGCGGCACACCGGCGTTCAGCAGCGACAGCGTGGACGCGCACACCGAGCCCATCGAGGTCGAGCCGTTGGAGCTCAACGCCTCGGAGACCTGACGGATGGCGTATGGGAACTCCTCGACGCTCGGCAGCACCGGCACCAGGGCCCGCTCGGCGAGCGCACCGTGGCCGATTTCACGCCGCTTGGGCGAACCGACGCGGCCGGTCTCACCGGTGGAGAACGGCGGGAAGTTGTAGTGGTGCATGTAGCGCTTGGACTTCTCCGGTCCCAGCGAGTCGATCTGCTGGGCCATCTTCACCATGTCGAGAGTGGTGACACCCATGATCTGGGTCTCGCCGCGCTCGAACAGCGCGCTGCCGTGCGCCCGGGGAATGATGGCGACCTCGGCGGAGAGGGCGCGGATATCGGTGATCCCGCGACCGTCGATGCGGAAGTGGTCGGTCAGGATGCGCTGGCGGACCAGCTTCTTGGTCAGCGACCGGTAGGCGGCGCCGATTTCCTTCTCCCGACCCGCATAGGTCTCGCCGAGGCGCTCGAGCACCTCACGCTTGAGCTCGTCGGTGCGCGCGTCGCGCTCGGCCTTACCCGAGATGGTCAGTGCGGCGGCCAGCTGCTCGGTCGCCACGGAGGCCACCGAGTAGTAGACGTCGTCCTGGTAATCGGGGAACACCGGGTAGTCGGCGGTTTCCTTGCCCGCGGAAGCGGCGAGCTCTTCCTGTGCGGTGCACAGCGCGGCGATGAACGGCTTGGCCGCTTCGAGGCCTTCTGCCACAACGCTTTCCGTCGGAGCACCGGCACCGCCGGCGATCAGGTCGATCACGTTCTCGGTGGCTTCGGCCTCGACCATCATGATCGCGACGTCGTCACCGGCCTTGCGGCCCGCGACCACCATGTCGAACACGGCGCCTTCGAGCTGCTCGACAGTCGGGAAAGCGACCCACTGGCCTCCCTTGTTTTCAGGAGTAGAGATCAGCGCGACGCGAACACCGCCGACGGGGCCGGCGAACGGCAGACCCGAGATCTGCGTGGACGCCGATGCGGCGTTGATCGCCAGCACGTCGTATAGATCCTTGGGATCCAGGCTCAGGATCGTGACCACGACCTGAATCTCGTTGCGCAGACCGCTGACGAACGTCGGCCGCAGCGGCCGGTCGATCAGGCGGCAGGTCAGGATCGCGTCGGTGGACGGCCTGCCCTCACGGCGGAAGAACGACCCCGGGATGCGCCCCGCGGCGTACATCCGCTCCTCGACGTCGATCGTCAGGGGGAAGAAGTCGAAGTGGTCTTTGGGCTGCTTGCTGGCGGTGGTCGCCGAGAGCAGCATGGTTTCGTCGTCGAGGTAGGCCACGACGGCTCCGGCAGCTTGCTGGGCGAGCCGGCCGGTCTCAAAACGGATGGTGCGGGTGCCGAAGCTCCCGTTGTCGATGACGGCGGTCGATTCGAACACGCCTTCGTCAATTTCAGCTACAGACATATATGTCCGTCAGGCCTCTCTGGGTTTACTGTGCAACTGTTTCGTCGTCATCTGCGAACCCCGAATGCGGCTACGGCCGTCGATCGAAGCGGCCGGCCCCTCCCTGAGATCGGGGAGCCCGACAGCCACTACCGAAGACCGCCCACATTGGTCGGGTCCGCCATGACGCACCGGGACGGTAGCGCGGGTCTGCGCACCGCACCTGTTTGTGCTTGTCAGCTGCTCGCGCCGGGTGAGCGGCACAGAACACACCTATTCTACACCCCGGCTTGCAGGCCTTCGAGATATGTGCAGGTCATCCCGCCCGTCATCCGCCTGGAAAGCGCGAAGCCCGTCGCCGCACAATCGCGGCAACGGGCTCTGCACACTCTCAGACGGCGTGAGCCGGGGTCAGCGACGCAGACCCAACCGCTCGATCAGCGAGCGGTAACGGGCCACGTCAACCTGGGCGACGTACTTCAGCAGGCGGCGACGACGGCCGACCAGCAGCAGCAGTCCACGACGTGAGTGGTGATCGTGCTTGTGGGTCTTGAGGTGCTCGGTCAGGTCCGCGATGCGCCTGGTCAGCATCGCCACCTGCGCCTCGGGCGAACCCGTGTCGGTCTCATGCAGGCCGTACTGGCCGAGAATTTCTTTTTTCTGCTCGGTGGTCAACGCCACGAAATCACTCCATCTATCGGTTCGCGAACAAATAATCAGGCCCGGCCACCGCGAACTGCAGCACGCGCCATATCGCCGGAAAGTCTAACAGCGACCCGGTGCTCAGAAAGAATCGCGCAGAATGGCCCGGCCACGCGCGACGTCTCGTTCCATCGCCTTGACCAGATCGTCGACGTTGTCGAACTTCTCCTGGCCACGGATACGGGCGACGAAATCCACCGCCACGTGCTGCCCGTAAAGGTCGGCCGAGGTGTCGAGGACAAAAGCCTCCACCGTGCGGGTCCGTCCGGAGAACGTCGGGTTGGTGCCCACCGACACTGCCGCCTCGTAGCGCTCGCCGGGGACGACGGTGCCCATCACCGGACCGTGGCCCAACACGGTGAACCACGCCGCGTACACCCCGTCCGCCGGAATGGCCGAATACATCGGCGGTGCCACGTTGGCGGTCGGGAACCCGAGCACCCTGCCGCGTCCGTCGCCGCGCACCACCACGCCCTCGACCCGGTGCGGGCGTCCCAGCGCCTCGGCCGCTGCCACCACGTCGCCGGCGTCCACGCAGGACCGGATATAGGTGGAGGAGAAGGTGACGGTCTCGTTCGGGTGCCGCTCCGCCACCAGCGACATCGCCTCCACCGCGAAACCGAGCCGCTCGCCCGCCTTACGGAGCTGAGAGACGTCACCGGCGGCCTTCTTGCCGAAGGTGAAGTTCTCCCCCACCACCACTTCGACGACGTGCAGGCGTTCCACCAGCAGTTCGTGGATGTAGCGCTCCGGGGTCAGTTTCATGAATTCCGGGGTGAACGGCACCACCAGGAACACGTCGATACCGAGTTGCTCGGCAAGCTCGGCGCGTCGGGCCAGCGTGGTCAGCTGGGCCGGATGACTGCCGGGAAACACCACTTCCATCGGGTGCGGGTCGAATGTCATCAACACCGCCGGTATCCCGCGCGCCCGCGCCGATTTCACCGCACGGGCGATCAGCTCGGCGTGTCCGCGGTGCACCCCATCGAACACGCCGATGGTCAGTACGCACCTGCCCCAGTCCGAGGGAATTTCCTCTTGGCCCCGCCACCGCTGCACGGGGGCAAGCCTACGGGGCCGGAAAACGCTGAGCGCCTCTACGTCCCCAGATCAGGTGACGATTGCCTAAACTTTGCACCGTGAGTCCTGACAGCAGTCCCGAAGTGGACGTGCACGACCTCTCCACCGTGGCACAGGACTACCTCAAGACCATCTGGACTGCGCAGGAATGGTCACACGAAAAAGTCAGCACCAAGATGCTCGCCGAGCGGATCGGAGTGTCGGCCAGCACCGCTTCCGAATCCATCCGCAAACTCGCTGATCAGGGCTTGGTCGACCACGAGAAGTACGGTGCGGTCACCCTGACGGAGCGCGGCCGGTACGCCGCGGTATCGGTGGTGCGCCGGCACCGGCTGCTGGAGACGTTTCTGGTCCGGGAACTGGGCTACAGCTGGGACGAGGTGCACGACGAGGCCGAAGTGCTCGAGCACGCCGTGTCCGATCTGATGATGGCGCGCATCGACGCCAAGCTCGGTTATCCGCAGCGCGACCCGCACGGCGATCCGATTCCCGGTCTCGACGGCCAGGTGCCTCGACCGCCGGCCCAACAGCTCTCGGCCTGCAGCGACGGCGATCATGGCTCGGTGGCCCGGATCAGCGACTCCGACCCGGAGATGCTGCGCTACTTCGATGACGTGGGCATCGCACTCGACTCGCACGTGACGGTGCTGGCCCGGCGCGATTTCGCCGGCACCGTGTCCGTCGCTGTCGGCGAGCCCGGCCAGGACTATCGGCAGGCCGACCACGCCAACCCCACCCGGACCGTCGAGCTGGGAAATCTTGCTGCGCAGTCGATCTACATCGTGCCCTGCGCCTGAGCGCCCCTACAGCGTCGACGGCCGGATGACCACCACGGATTTCGTTCGGTTGCCCGAGTCCTCCAGCAGCGCCATCACCCGCCCGTCTGGGGCGACTGCGGCGTAGGTGCCCTCGATTCCCGCTGCGGGCAGCGGCTTTCCATGGCTCACGGCCAGCGCGTCGGCCGCATCGAGGTCGCGACGTCCGAATGTCTGCAGACACGCCTCATCGAGTGTGTAGCTCAGCCGGGGCGCCTCCGCCAACGCGTCGAGCTCGTGGGCCTGGTTGAGGCCGAAGCCACCGACCCGGGTGCGGCGCAACGCGGTCAGATGTCCGCCCACGCCCAGCGTGGCCCCCACGTCGCGGGCCAGCGCGCGGATGTAGGTGCCCGCCGAGCAGTCCACCACCACGTCTACATCGATGACATCGAGATCGACGGGGCCGTCCGTCACGCCGGCCTCGGGCGGGCGGCGGATCGCCAGCACGTCGAACCGGTCGATCCGCACGCTGCGGGCCGCCAGCTCCACAGATTCACCCTCGCGGGCGAGCTGGTAGGCGCGCTTGCCGGCGATCTTGACCGCGCTCACCGACGACGGCACCTGCTGGATCTGTCCACGCAACGCTCCGATGGCTGCCAGGATCTGCGCATCCGTGCGGTCATGTGCCGGAACTTCCTGCAGCACTTCACCTTCCGCATCATCGGTGGATGTGGACTGGCCAAGGCGAATGGTCGCGACGTAAGTCTTCGAGGTCCCCGACAGCAGGCCCAGGATCTTGGTCGCCCGCTCGATCCCGATCACCAGAACGCCGGTGGCCATCGGGTCCAAGGTGCCGGCGTGGCCGACTTTGCGGGTGCCGAAGATGCGACGACAACGGCCGACGACATCATGGCTGGTCATTCCGCCCGGCTTGTCCACCACCACGATGCCCGGTTCGACGGCGGCGCTCACAGTGTGATCGCCGTCAAGACCAGCCCGCTCGAGACCGACCACCGCCCGCTCAGCACCGTCAACGGCGGCCCGAACTCAGCGGCAGGATCGATCAGGATCTTCGAGGTGAAGGCCCCCGACGCCGCGGAGCCGTCGACGTCGAAGGTGATGTGGGCATCCTCGAACCCCAGCCAGCGATGCGTCAACGGAAACCATGCCTTGTAGGTGGCTTCCTTGGCGCAGAACAAGATTCGGTCCCAGTGCAGCCCGACCGGCAGCGCGGACAGCTCGTGGCGTTCCACAGGCAGGCTGATGGCGCCCAGAACACCCTCAGGCAGTACGTCGTGGGGTTCGGCGTCGATGCCCACCGAACGCACCTGATCACGGTGGGCCACCGCAGCACCGCGGTAGCCCTTGCAATGGGTCAGGCTGCCGACGACCCTGTCGGGCCACAGGGGTTCACCCTTGTCTCCCTTGAGGATCGGCACGGGCGGTTCGCCGAGTTCGCCGAGAGCCAGGCGGGCGCAGTAACGCACCGTCACGAACTCGTTGCGCCGCTTGGCTACCGCCCTGGCCACCAGCGGAGCCTCCTCGGGCAGCGGCATCAGATCGGCTGGGTCGTCATACATTTCGGCGGCGCACACCGTATCCGGCACCACCGTGCTGAGCAACGTTGTCATGATCGGCGGCCACGCAACCGATCCCGGAACTTCTCCGACTGCTCGCGCATCTCCGGGGTGATCACGAAGTGCCCACCGAAGTCATTGAGGTAACCCGGGGCGTACTGCGGGTCCGGTAGCACCTGGCGCAGCCAGCGATACGGCTTGCGGCGCCGCCATTCCCGCGGGTAACCCACCGAGACCTCCTCGAAGCGCACCCCGTCATACCAGGTGGTGCGCGGAATGTGCAGATGGCCGTACACCGAGCAGACCGCGTTGTAGCGGGTGTGCCAGTCTTTCGTCTCCACGGTGCCGCACCACAACGCGAACTCCGGATAGAACAGCACATCGCACGGTTCGCGCACCAACGGAAAGTGATTCACCAGCACGGTCGGCGTCATCCAGTCCAGCTCTTCCAGCCGCTTCCTGGTGTGCGCCAAGCGATCTCGACACCAGGCATCTTTGGTGGCATACGGCTCGCTGGAGAGCAGGAACTCATCGGTGGCCACCACGTTGTTCTCCCTGGCGATCGCCAGGCCCTCGCTCTTGGTGCTCGCCCCCGCAGGCAGGAAGCTGTAGTCATAGAGCAGGAACATCGGCACGATCGTCGCCGGGCCACCCTCGTCGGTCCACACCGGGAACGGGTGCTCCGGGGTCACGATGCCCATCTCGTCGCACATGGTGACGAGATAGTCATAACGCGACCGGCCGAACACCTGCATCGGGTCCTTGCCCGTCGTCCACAGTTCGTGGTTGCCCGGCACCCAGATCACCTTGGCGAAGCGCTTGCGCAACAGATCCAGCGACCAGCGGATGTCATCGGTGCGCTCGGCGACATCGCCGGCGACGATCAGCCAGTCGTCCGGCGAGGACGGGTAGAGCGACTCGGTGACCGGTTTGTTGCCGGTATGTCCGGTGTGCAGGTCGCTGATCGCCCACAGGGTGGGCCGGGAGCGGCTTGGGGGTTCATGAGTCGCCACAACCCGTCAGCCTAGCGAAGTAACGCCGACCACCCCTCCTGGCGAAACTAGAACAGGTTCTCATTTCCAGTCAGACAAGGAGACGGTCACTTGTACACTCCCGGCAGAGACGATTGCCGAACCAACGACGATCGCCGAACTGCAAGGGGTGTGATGGTCGCCAGGATGCGGTGGGTCGCCAAGTTGGGGTCCGTGGCAGCGATCGTCGCGGCGGTGGTTGTGGTCCTGCAGAGCCCGCCGACACAGGTGGCGGCTCCGGACGTGGCGCTGCGCGGTACGGGCGCGCCGTTGCCGCTGGCCACGACGACGATGAAGTGGCCGGTACTCGAGACCACCGATCCGTCACCGTTCGATCCGTGCCGCGACCTTCCCATCGACGTCATCAACAATCTCGGCCTGGGATTCACCCCGCCCGAGGTCGAGACGCTGAACCGTTGCCGGCTCGACGCCGGGAATTACCAGATGGCCGTCGAGGCCATCGTGTGGCGCACCTTCGAGCAGACGCTCCCCCCGGATGCCGTCGAGATGGACATCGCCGGACACCGCGCCGCGCAGTACTGGATCATGAAGCCGACCGACTGGAACAACCGCTGGTGGTTCACCTGCATGGTGACCTTCAAGACGAGCTACGGCGTGATCCAGCAGTCGCTGTTCTACTCCCCCATCTACTCCGAGCCCGACGTCGACTGCATGGCGGAGAACATGCGGCGGGCCAACGAGCTCGCTCCGCACTACGTCTACTAGGACCACACGTAACCTGGCCCGGTGACCGAGATCTCGGACCGCACCACTGCGCCGGGGCTGCTGCGCAAGGCCCGCCGCTACACCAGCCGCCACGTCGGCGCCACACTGAGCAGGCTCGCCGGCACGGCACCGCCGACCACCCCCTACCGGGTTGATCGCGCCGTTCCCATCACCATGCGCGACGGCGTCGAACTGCTCGCCGACCACTACATCCCCGACATCGACACCCCCGCGGGCACGCTGTTGGTCCGCGGACCGTACGGCCGGCGGTGGCCGTTTTCGGCGACCTACGCGGCCGCGTACGCAGCGCGCGGCTATCACGTGGTGCTGCAGAGCGTGCGCGGCACGTTCGGCTCCGGCGGCCAGTTCGATCCGACGGTCCACGAGGCCGCCGACGGTGCAGACACCGCTGCCTGGCTACGCGAGCAGCCGTGGTTCACCGGCAGATTCGGCACCGTCGGCCTGTCCTACCTCGGCGCCACCCAGTGGGCGCTGCTGCAGGACCCGCCGCCGGAGTTGGCCGCCGCCGTGATCATCGTCGGCCCGCACGACTTCGCCGACACCACCTGGGGCTCCGGTTCGTTCGCGGTCAACGACTTCCTCGGCTGGAGCGATATGGTCGCCCACCAGGAAGACCCGGGCATGCGGCGGGCGTTGCTGCGCCAACTCCGAGCCCGGCGCGACGTCGCCCGCGCTGCCGCCGGTCTGCCGTTGGGGGCCTCGGGTCGCCGGCTTCTCGGCCCCGGCGCGCCATGGTGGGAATCCTGGGTCTCGCACGCGGACCCGGCCGACACTTTCTGGGACCCCTACCGGTTTCCCCGCGCGCTGGAGCAGTCCCGGGTGCCGGTATTGCTGATCGGTGGCTGGCAGGACGCGTTTCTGGACCAGACCCTCGCGCAGTACCGCGCACTGCGTGACCATGGTGGCGAGGTGGCGCTGACGGTGGGCCCGTGGACGCACACCAACATGATGGCCAAGGCGGCACCGCGCGTGCTGCGGGAATCGTTGCAGTGGCTCACGACGCACGTCGCCGGTGAGCCCGCCACCCCCCGAAGCCGGGTGCGGGTCTGCGTGACCGGTGGCGGCGGTTGGCTCGAGCTGCCGGACTGGCCACCGGCGACCACCGAGACGGTGCGCTACCTCGGCGGTGACGGGCAGCTGACGGCATCGCCGGCTACCGACCCGGCAGCGAGTTCGACCTTCACGTTCGACCCGCTGGACCCGACCCCGACGATCGGCGGGCGGTTACTGTCCCCCAACAGCGGCCGGCGTCGCGACGACGCCCTCGCCGCGCGCAGCGACGTACTCGCCTTCACCGGTGACCCGCTGCCGGCGGACCTGGTGGTCTACGGCGCGCCGGTGGTCGAACTCGCCCACAGCTCGGACAACCCTCACGTCGACCTGTGGGTCCGGATCAGTGAGGTCGACGCCCGGGGCCACTCACACAACGTCAGCGACGGGTACATCCGGCTGCGGCCGGACCGCGACGCCGCCACGGTGACACTGCACTTGGACCCCATCGCGCATCGCTTTGCGGCAGGCTCGCGGCTGCGGCTGCTGGTTGCCGGCGGTTGCTTCCCACGGTTCGCCCCCAACCTCGGCACGGGCGAGTCAGTGTTCGAGGGCACCCGAACAGCACCGGCGACCCATGTGATCAGCGACCTCGGGTCCCGGCTGCTGCTGCCGGTCGGCGCGCCGAGGCCGGCGAACTGAGATGGCGCGGTTCTGCGGCATCGACGATTTCGTCGACCTGATCGGTCAGCTCGACGAGGTGGTCCGTACCGACTTCCGGCATTACGCGAAATTCGGCGTCTCGTCGCGGACGCTCGGTTATCTGTGGCCGGAGACCAGCACTGTCGGGCTGCGTCAGACGATCTCCGAGCAGCTGGCCCTGGTCGCCGAGCGGCCGTCGGTGTTCGAGGTGCAGTTCACCTCCGGTGACTACGGGTGGGTGGTGGTGCACCTGTCGCGCATCACGCGCGACGAGCTGGCCGAGCTCACCTTTGAGGCGTGGCGGCTGACGGCCTCGGAGACGCTGGTTGCACAGCGCGCGGACCGGTTGCCCGTCTAGCCGGTACTTCTAGGAGATGGCGGCCCGCACCCGCTGCGCGACCGCGGCCAGTTCGTCATCGTCATGGACCGGCTCGCTCAACGTCGCCGCCTGCGGCAGCCGCACCCAGCTGGTACAGCCTCGGTACTCGGGCACCCGCGCCAGTCGCATCGGTTCGGCGAGCGGAAACGCCTGCACCACGAGCACCGTCAAGTGATGCCGGGGCCGGAAATCCAGCCGGTCCGCACGCACCGACTCGGCCGTCCAGATGTGCAGGTCGGCGATCTCGGCGAGCCCGTCAGGGCGCTGCACCGGCGTAGCCGCAACCACCCGGGCCGCGGCGCGCACCGTCACCACGTCCTCGGTGCTGTCAGGGGCCGCCGGTTCCAGCAGATCGCGGTGCTCTGGCCGAACCCGGTCTGCGTGGCTGTGCGCGACCGTCGGGAACAGCAGGAACTCCCGCGCTGCCACCTCGAACCGCTTCTCGTGAATCCCGCCCTTGCGCAGCAGGATGCGCTGGCGCCCGTCGAGCAGCGCGTGGATGGCCGCACTCCACTCCTTGAGGGCGTCCGTCAGCTCGGGCCTCACGTGGTGCGGGCGGCGATGCGCGCCCGGACCTCGGGGCGGCGCAGCGGCGGGACCGTCTTGGGCGGTTGCCGTCGCGGCGGCAGCGACCGCAGCAGCCGGGTGGTCGTCGCGGTGACTTCGGCGACCGCGGTCTCGAACACGTCGACATTGGCCTCGGTCGGGCGGGTGATTCCACTGACCTTGCGCACGTACTGACGAGCGGCGGCTTCGATTTCTTCGTCGGTGGCCGCCGGTTCGAGGCCACGCAACTCGGTGATGTTCCGGCACATGGGACCCACGATAGGCCTGTGCCGCCAGCCGGATACGGTGAGCGAATGACCGATGCCCCCGTGCTGCTGATCGACACCACCGACCGGGTGCGGACGCTCACCCTGAACCGGCCGCAGGCACGTAATGCCCTGTCCGCCCAGCTGCGCCGCGAGTTCTTCGCCGCGCTGTCCGACGCCGAAGCCGACGACGCCGTCGACGTCGTGCTCGTCACCGGCGCCGATCCGGTGTTCTGCGCAGGGCTCGATCTCAAGGAACTCGGCGACTCCGCCGAGCTGCCCGACATCTCCCCCAAATGGCCGGCGATGCGTAAACCGGTCATCGGTGCGATCAACGGCCCTGCCGTCACCGGTGGGCTGGAACTGGCGCTCTACTGCGACATTCTGGTCGCCTCCGAGCATGCCCGCTTCGCCGACACCCACGCCCGCGTGGGACTGCTGCCGACCTGGGGCCTCAGTGTGCGACTGCCGCAGAAGGTCGGGGTGGGGCTGGCCCGCCGGATGAGCCTGACCGGCGACTACCTCTCGGCCGCCGACGCGCTGCGGGCCGGACTGGTCACCGAGGTGGTACCCCATGAGCAGCTGCTTCCCGCAGCACGGGCGGTGGCTGCATCGATCGTCGGCAACAACCAGAAGGCGGTGCGCGCACTGCTGGACTCCTATCACCGCATCGATGCGGCGCAGACCGACGCCACCCTGTGGATCGAGGCCGAGTCGGCCCGGGCGTGGATGCGGTCGACCTCCGGTGATGACATCGCCGCCAGCCGCGGCGCGGTGCTGGAGCGCGGCCGCTCCCAGGTCCGCTAGCCCCCACCCCCTCACCCCCTCACCCCCTATCGCGAGCGTGCGTGTCCCCGGCCAACCCGCCGGGCCCATTGCGTAGATTGCGCACGCTCGTCGCACTCATGGCAGGCCCGGCGCCACCGGACCATGGGCTGGTGACGGCAGGTTTGAGCGGCACCAATTGTGTTGCGAGGGTGCGCAAACCACGGGAAATACGCGGCGCGGCGGGTGGGGACACGCACGCTCGCGCTGGTGGTGCTCGCGCTGGTGGTGCTCGCGCTGGTGGTGGTGGCAGTGGGTGGTGAGGGGGCTAGGTGCCGGCGACCAGCCAGCGGCCCGACAGCGTGCGCCAGCCGACGAACACCAGCCGCAGCACCATGAACGTGCTCAGCCCCGCCCAGATGCCGAACAACCCCCAACCGAACACCAGCGCCAGCCAGGTCAACGGCAAGAACCCCAGCAGCGCGCTGGCCAGGGTGGCGTTACGCATGAACTTCGCGTCACCAGCCCCCAGCAGTACCCCGTCGAGTGCGAAAACGATTCCCGCGACGGGCAATTGGGCTACCAGGAACCACCACGGCACGCCGATTTGGTCCAGCACGGCGGCGTCATGGGTGAACAGCGTCGGCACCAACGGGGCCCCCGCTGCGAACATCGCCGCCAAACCGGCCGCAGCCACCGCCGAGAACACCGTGACCCGGCCAGCCACCGACTTGGCGTGCGCCAGATGCCCGGCACCCAAGGCCGCACCGACCAGCGACTGCGCTGCGATGGCAAACGAATCGAGCACCAGGGCCAGGAAGCTCCACAGTTGCAACACCACCTGGTGCGCGGCCACCGCGGCGGCACCGAAACGTGCTGCCACCGCGGCCGCCGACACAAAACACGCCTGGAAGGCCAAGGTCCGCACCAGCAGATCACGGCCCATCACCACCTGGGCCCGCAGTACCCCGACATCAACCCGCAGCGGCACCCGCTCCACGAGCAGTGCCCGCAGGAACATCACGGCCGCCACCCACTGGCCGACGAGGTTGGCCACCGCCGACCCCACCAGCTCCAGCCGCGGCATACCGAACCAGCCGTACACCAACACCGGGCACAGCACAGCGGACAGCGCGAACCCGGCCACCACGTAGCGCAGCGGCCGCACCGTGTCCTGGACGCCGCGCATCCAGCCGTTACCCGCCAGCGACACCAGAATGGCCGGAGCACCGAAAATGGCCACCCGCAACCAGGGCAGTGCCTCGCCGACGATGGCCGGATCGGACGCTATCGCCGTCACCACGGGCACGGCGGCAGCCTGCACCACCGCGACGATGGCGCACCCCAGCCCCAGCCCCAGCCAGGTGGCCTGCACGCCTTCGCCCACCGCGCCGGCCCGGTCACCGGCACCGAAGAAGCGGGCGGCACGCGCTGTTGTGCCATAGGACAGAAACGTCAATTGCGAGGCGACCAGCCCCAGGACCAGCCCGCCGATAGCCAGGCCCGCAAGGCTCAACGCCCCGAGCCGGCCGACAACAGCGATATCGAACAGCAGGTAGAGCGGCTCGGCGGCCAATACCCCCAACGCCGGAAGTGCCAGACCGGCAATCGTCCGGCTGGTCGGCGGTTTTCCGGGGACCGGCTCAGCCAACGGCGGCGCGAAGTTCGGCGACGACGTCGTCAGCGGAACCGACGGTGGAATAGCCCGCCGCCTGTCGATGGCCACCGCCGCCGAATGCCGTCGCCACCTGGGTCAGGTCGTAGGACTTGGCCCGCATGGATACCGACCAGTGTTTCGGCTCGATCTCCTTGAACACCGCCGCGACCTCGGCCTGCTGCGTGGTACGCACGATGTCGACGATGCTCTCGACCTCTTCGGGCCGGGCATGCGACCACTCCTGGTGGTCGACGACCGCGTACACCAGGCCACGACCTGCCAGCGCGTCGGGAACCAGTTGCGCCGAGGAAAGTACCCGCGACAGCATCGGCAACCACGCGAACGGATGGGTGTCCAGCAGGGCGCGGCTGATACCGGCGTTGTCGACACCCAACTCGACCAGCCGCGCTGCCAGCCGGTGTGCCCGCGGCGTGGCCCACCGGAACGACCCGGTGTCGGTGGTCAGGCCCGCGTACAGGCAGTGCGCGACCGGGTATTCGATCGGCTGACCCCAGGCGTCGAGCAGGTCGGCCACCAGCATGGTGGTGGAATCCGCGGTGGGATCGACGAAGTTGGCCGACCCGAACAGCTCATTGGAGACGTGGTGATCGATGACCAGCACCGGCACGTCGGGCCCGATGACCGGGCGCAACGCCCCCAGCCGGTTGGGGCTGGGGATGTCGACCGTCACCACCAGATCCGGATCTGACATGACGTCCTGCGGGGGCACCAACAGGTGACACCCGGGCAGGGTCTGCAGAGAATCTGGGAGCGTGGCAGGCGAGGCGAAGCTGACCTGGACGCGCTTGCCGAGGCCGTCGAGGACCTGCGCCAACGCCAGCCCCGCGCCGATGGTGTCAGCGTCGGGAAAGACGTGACACACCACGACCACGGTGCGGGCGTGCGAGAGCACCTCGACCGCGCCTTCGGCGCCAACGCGCCCACCTACCAGAACTTGGTCAGTCTTCGGGTCGATCGCGGTCACCGGAGTCCTCAGAGCCCTTCTCTAAGTCCTGCGCCAAGCCCCCGTTGCTGTCCTCCACCCCACTGACACGGTACGGGTCGGGATCGCCGGCCGGCTTCGCACCCTCCCGTACCCGCGCGAGGTCGGCATCAGCCGCCCGCGCGCGAGCCAGGAGTTCTTCCATGTGCGCTGCCACCTCGGGCACTTTGTCCAGGACAAAGGCCAGTGTCGGCGTGTACCGGACACCGGTTCCGGCACCGACCTTCGAGCGGAGCACACCCTTGGCGCTTTCCAGCGCCGCGGCCGCACCCGCGTAGTCCGGCTCCTCGTCCAGGGTCTCGCCGCGCACCGTGTAGTACACCGTCGCGTCGTGCAGATCTCCGGTGACCTTCGTGTCCGTGACGGTCACGAAGGCCAGCCGGGGATCTTTTATCTCGTACTCGATCGTCGACGCGACGATGGTCGAGATGCGCTTGGCCAGTCGCCTCGCGCGTGCTGGGTCAGACACACTTCTCCTCAGGCAAGCGGTCGTCGATCACTTACGTCCGCGCCTTCTCGACGAGTTCGTAGGTTTCGATGACGTCGCCTTCTTTGATGTCGTTGTAGGTCAACGTGAGGCCACACTCGTAACCCTCGCGCACCTCGGTGGCGTCGTCCTTTTCGCGCTTGAGCGACGACACTGTGAGGTTTTCGGCGACCACCACGTTGTCACGGAGCAACCGCGCCTTGGCATTACGGCGCATGATGCCCGACTGAACGAGACAGCCGGCGATGTTGCCGACCTTCGACGACCGGAAGATGGCGCGGATCTCGGCGCGACCGAGTTCCTTCTCCTCGTAGATCGGCTTGAGCATGCCCTTGAGCGCGGCCTGGATCTCGTCGATGGCCTGGTAGATCACCGAGTAGTAGCGGATCTCCACACCTTCGCGGGTGGCCAGTTCGGTTGCCTTGCCCTCGGCACGGACGTTGAACCCGATGATGATCGCATCCGACGCCGACGCCAGGTTGACGTTGGTCTCGGTGACACCACCGACACCGCGGTCGATGACGCGCAGTTCCACCTCGTCGTCGATCTCGATACCCAGCAGGGCTTCTTCCAGCGCCTCGACGGTGCCGGAGTTGTCGCCCTTGAGGATCAAGTTCAGCTGACTGGTTTCCTTCAGCGCCGAATCCAGGTCCTCGAGGCTGATCCGCTTGCGGCTACGCGCGGCCAGGGCATTGCGCTTGCGCGCGCTGCGCCGGTCGGCGATCTGACGAGCGATCCGGTCCTCGTCGACGACCAGCAGGTTGTCACCCGCGCCGGGCACCGACGTGAAGCCGATGACCTGGACGGGACGGGACGGCAGCGCCTCCAGGACATCCTCGCCGTGCTCGTCGACCATCCGTCGAACGCGACCATAGGCGTCGCCGGCGACGATCGAGTCGCCGACCCGCAGCGTGCCGCGCTGGATGAGCACGGTCGCGACGGGGCCGCGGCCACGGTCGAGGTGCGCCTCGATGGCCACACCCTGAGCTTCCATGTCCGGGTTGGCCCGCAGATCCAACGTGGCATCGGCGGTCAGCAGGACAGCTTCGAGCAGAGCGTCGATATTGGTGCCCAGCTTGGCTGAGATGTCGACGAACATGGTCTCGCCACCGAAGTCCTCGGCCACCAGGCCGTATTCGGTGAGCTGCGACCGGATCCGCTGGGGGTCCGCGCCTTCCTTGTCGATCTTGTTGACCGCCACGACGATCGGCACGTCGGCCGCCTGCGCGTGGTTGATCGCCTCGACCGTCTGCGGCATCACACCGTCGTCGGCCGCGACCACCAGGATCGCGATGTCGGTGGCCTTCGCACCACGGGCACGCATGGCGGTGAACGCCTCGTGACCGGGGGTGTCGATGAAGGTGACCAGTCGCTCGTTGCCGTCCAGTTCGGTGAGGACCTGGTAGGCGCCGATGTGCTGGGTGATGCCACCGGCTTCACCCTCGCGGACGTTGGCCTGGCGGATCGTGTCGAGCAGGCGGGTCTTGCCGTGGTCGACGTGACCCATGACGGTGACCACCGGCGGACGGAACTGCAGATCGTCCTCGTCGCCTTCGTCCTCGCCGTAGGTGAGGTCGAAGGACTGCAGCAGTTCGCGGTCCTCGTCCTCCGGGGACACGACCTGTACGACGTAGTTCATCTCGTTGCCGAGCAGTTCGAGCGTCTCGTCACCCACGGACTGGGTGGCGGTGACCATCTCGCCCAGGTTGAACAGCGCCTGCACCAGCGACGCCGGGTTGGCGTTGATCTTGTCGGCGAAATCGCTCAGCGACGCGCCGCGGGCCAGCCGGATGGTCTCGCCGTTGCCGTGCGGCAACCGCACGCCACCGACGACCGGAGCCTGCATGTTCTCGTATTCGGCGCGTTTCGCCCGCTTCGACTTGCGGCCACGGCGCGGGGCGCCGCCCGGCCGACCGAACGCGCCGGCTGCACCGCCACGCTGACCGGGGCGACCGCCGCCGCCACCGCCACCGGGACGACCGCGGAAACCACCGGCTGCGGCACCACCGGCACCGGCACCTGCGCCGCCACCGGCACCGCCACCGCGGTAGTTACCGCCGCCGGCACCACCGGGACGACCGGCGCCACCAGCGCCTGCGGGACGAGGACCACCGCCGGGACGCGGTCCCGGACGTGGGCCGGGGCGACCCGGGGCACCGGTTGCCGGACGCGGCGGCATGTTGCCGGGCGTGGCGCGGGTAGCACCGGCGGGGCGAGGACCGCCAGGTCCGGCGCCGGGACGTGGCTGCGGCCGCGGAATCGGACGCTCCACCGGCTGCTGGGTCGAGAACGGGTTGTTGCCGACACGCGGGGGGCGCGGGGCGCCGGGCTTGGGGCCGGCGGGCTGAGCCGGACCTGGCCGGGGACCCGGAGTCGGCGCGGGGCCGGGACGGGCCGAGGTGGCCTCGGGGCCGGGCTGAGCCGCGGCGGCCGGGGCCGACGGTGCTGCGGGGGCTGCCGGCGGCGCGCTCGCGGCCGGTGCCTGTGGTGCAGCGGGTGCCGCCGGGGGCGGGGTGGGTGCGACCGGGGGCGCCACCGGGGCCGGCGCGGCCGGCTTGGGGGCTGACGGCCTGGGGCCGGGCACTGGCGCAGCCGTGGCTACGCCACCACCGGTGCCGTTACCGCTGGTCGGAGTCGTGCCGGCACCGCCGGCCGCACTGCTGCCATTGGCGGCGGCAGGCTTGGGTGCGCTGCTGCCGCGTTCGGCGGACTTGTTGCCGCCGAAAGACTCACGAAGGCGCCGGGCGACGGGTGCTTCCACCGTCGACGACGCCGATTTGACGAACTCGCCTTGCTCACTCAATCGGGCGAGAACTTGCTTACTGGTGACACCGAGTTCCTTAGCCAACTCGTGCACGCGGGCCTTACCTGCCACTACATCTCCTGTCTGGAGGCGACAGCGGTGGGTGGCGCCGCGCCTCGGGTTTAGCTATGACGCATGGTCATCGGGACTTCACGGTGTGCTCATGTTCTTCGCTGCCTGTTCTGTTGCCGTGGTGGGTCGGGCTCGTCAGCTCCAGGGACGGAACCGACGTACTCGACCACCGCGGAAGTGTCCGGTGGACTGGTGATACGCAACGCTCGAGCGAATGCTCGCCGCCGGATCGCTGCGTGTGCACACTCTGGGTCGGGATGCAGCCAAGCACCCCGCCCCGGAAGATTACCGGCGGTGTCAACGATCACGGCGGTCCCCTCAGGTCCCGTTCCGATCCCGTTCGACACTGCCACCACGCGAAGCAGTACGACGGCCAACTCTCGCTTCCTGCAACCGACACACGTACGCACCGGTCCGTCACTGCTCCGGTGCTTTCGCGGGTCGATTCCAGAAATCTCACGCTGGATCACGGTTTAGTCTACCGTCCCGGCCTCCACCGTCTAAATCAGCCGGACAGTCGGTGTCGCAGAGCTGATTTGGTGACTGAAATCTCAGTGTTCGTGCGGGGCTTCCTGGGGCTGGCGCTGGCTCGATTGGTTGTCGGCGTCAGGCGCGGCGTCGCTGCGGATATCGATCCGCCAGCCGGTGAGCCGCGCTGCCAGCCGGGCGTTCTGCCCCTCCTTGCCGATGGCCAGGGAGAGCTGGAAGTCCGGCACCACCACCCGGGCGGCGCGGGTACCCGGGTCGATGACGGTCACCGAGATCACCTTGGCCGGCGAGAGCGCGTTGGCCACGAACCTCGCCGGATCCTCGTCGTAATCGATGATGTCGATCTTTTCCCCGGAGAGTTCGCTCATCACGTTGCGCACGCGCTGCCCCATCGGTCCGATGCAGGCGCCCTTGGCGTTGAGCCCGGGCAGTCGTGAGGCGACGGCGATCTTCGACCGGTGTCCCGCCTCGCGGGCCACCGCCACGATCTCCACCGAACCGTCGGCGATCTCGGGCACCTCGAGTGCGAACAGCTTGCGCACCAGGTTCGGATGGGTGCGCGATAACCGGATCTGCGGTTCCCGGACACCACGTGTGACGCCGAGCACGAAGCAGCGCAACCGGTCGCCGTGTTCGTAGCGTTCCCCGGGGACCTGCTCCGACGCCGGGATCACACCCTCGGAGTATTTGGTCTCGCTGCCCATCCGCAGCACCACCTCGCCGCGCGCGTTCGCCCGGGCGTCCCGCTGGATCACCCCGGCCACGATGTCGCCTTCGCGGGCGGAGAACTCGCCGTAGATCTTCTCGTTCTCGGCATCGCGGAACCGCTGCAGCATCACCTGCCGGGCGGTGGTTGCCGCGACGCGACCGAAACCCTCTGGGGTGTCGTCCCATTCGCTGATGACGTTGCCGTCTTCATCGTGTTCACGGGCCATCACCTTGACTTCGCCGGTCTTGCGGTCGATGTCGATGGAGGCGTCGGTGGAGTGGCCCTCGGTATGCCGATAAGCGGTGAGCAATGCCGACTTGATGGTGTCGAGGAGCTCCCCTGCCGGGATCCCCCGGTCTACTTCGATGGCGTGCAGCGCTGCCATGTCGATGTTCATGCTCCGGCCTCCGTTCCGTCAGCTCCGGCAGCAGCGCCGGACTGACTCACCAAGTCCAGCTCCCGCTGACTGGGCGGTGAAAAATCTACTTGGACAACAGCTTTGGTGATCTCAGTGAGGGGTACTTCGCGCACCGAGAAAGTGGCGGTACCTTTGCGTCCGGGCACCACGAGCCGCAGCACCCCGTTCTCGAAGCCGGCGATCCGGGCGGTCAGCTCAGTGCCGTCACCGAGCGTCAGTTCCACCTTGCGGCCCTGGGCACGGCGGAAATGTTTCTCGGTGACCAGCGGTCGGTCGACCCCGGGCGAACCGACCTCCAGCACATAGGCCTCGGAGTCAGGCAAGGTGTCCAACAGTTGCGACGCGATCCGCGACAGCTCGGCGACGGCATCCAGGTCCAGCGGATTGTCTCCGTCGACGGTTATCGCGATGCGGGCCGGCCGGGCGCCGGCGTTGACCCGGACATCCTCGATCTCAAAACCGGCACGCGTGAATTCATCATCGAGTAGCTCGATCACCTGCTGCGGCGAGGGCAGCCCCCTGAACCGCTCAGTCACGGCGAGCTCCTCATCTTGAATTGTCCGGTCATGTATTCGTCAATGGAGGTCCCGCAGAACCAGCCCTTCACGATACGCCAGGTATAGGACGTCGAACCCCAAAAGGGCACCCCGGGGGGCGACGCACCGAGATGGCAGGATGAGCCTGTGGTCGCCGTCGTTCACCGTGCCAACACGACAATGTGCAGGCGCGACGCGCTGGTAGCGGCGGGGCGCGGAGCCCTCGGACTGGCATTGGTGGCGTTCACCACCTCGGCCTGTGGCGAGGAACCGCCGCCTGATGTCGAGGATCTACGGTCCCAGCTGACACTGGCCAACGCCGACAGCGACCTCGCCCGCGCGGCCGCCCCAGCGGCCCCGCGCGCCTTGGTGCCCGCACTCACTCAGATCGCCGGCGAACGCGCTCGGCACGCACAAGCGATCGCCGACGAGATTTCCAGGACACTGGGCACCCTGGTTCCCCCGACGCCGACGAGCACCACCTCGGCCACCCCGTCCCCCACCGCCACCGCTGCGCCGAAGCGACCACCGTCGGTCGACGACGTGGTGGCCGCACTGCGCACCGCCGCCGACAGCGCCGCCCGATCCGCGGCGCGCGAGTCGGGGTATCGCGCCGGTCTGCTGGGCTCCATCGCCGCCTCCTGCACCGCGGCCTACACCGTGGCTCTTCCTGCCCCGAGGTCCGCGTCATGACCTCTCCGCAACCGCAGACCACACCCACGCCGTCAGAGTCGGAGTCGGCCCGACCCGCGGACCCGGCCGCCGCGGCGCTGTACGACGCGCTCGTCACAGAGCACGCGACCATCTACGGGTACGGCATCGTGTCGGCGCACTCGACCCCGGAGGACAACTGGCTGGTCGGCCAGGCGCTGGCTCGACACCGCGAGCAGCGGGAGACGCTGATCGCGATGCTGGACGCACAGTCGGTGCAGCCACCGCTGGCCGCCCCCGGCTATCAGTTGCCGTCGGTGGTCAACGACCCCACCGAGGCGGCCACCCTGGCTGTGCAGATGGAAAACGACACCGCGGCAGCCTGGCGCGCCGTACTCGAGCAGGCCGGCGCCGAAGCCGACCGTGCGGTCGCCGTCGGCGCTCTGACCCACAGCGCGGTACTGGCCGCCCGGTGGCAGCAGGTGCTCGGCGTCTGGCCGGTCACCGAGGCCTTTCCGGGCGGCCCGGAATAACTATCCGGCCAGCACCGCGGAGATCTCGGTGGCCGCGGAGTCGACGGGCACCTCGCGAGCCTCGCCGCTGAACCGGTCGCGCAGCTCGACCACACCGTTGGCCCAGCCGCGGCCGATCACCACCACCCACGGCATGCCCAGCAGCTCGGCGTCCTTGAACTTCACCCCGGGCGAAGCTGTCCGGTCGTCCAGAAGGACCTCCACCCCGAGGCGGTCGAGGTCCGCCGCCAACTGCAGGGCCCCCGCGCGCGCCTCGGCATCCTTGTTGGCGATCACCAGGTGGACGTCGAAGGGCGCCACCGACGCGGGCCAGCGCAGCCCGAGGTTGTCGTGCTGCTGCTCGGCGATCACCGCCACCAGACGGGAGACGCCGATGCCGTACGAACCCATCGTCAGCCGCACCGGTTTGCCGTCCTCACCGAGGACGTCGGCGGAGAATGCGTCGGTGTATTTGCGGCCCAGCTGGAAGATGTGCCCGATCTCGATGCCGCGGGCCGACACCAGCGGCCCAGCGCCGTCCGGCGACGGATCGCCATCACGCACCTCAGCGGCTTCGATGGTGCCGTCGGCGGTGAAGTCGCGCCCCGCAACCAGGCCGACGACGTGTTTGTTGCGCTCGTCGGCGCCGGTGATCCACGCGGTGCCGTCCACGACGCGGGGATCCACGAGGTAGCGAACTCCGTTGTCCAACAAAGACTTCGGGCCGACGTAGCCCTTCACCAGGAACGGGTTCTTGGCGAAGTCGGCGTCATCGAGCAGCGCGTACTCGGCGGGCTCGAGCGCGGCGCCCAGGCGCTTTTCGTCGACTTCCCGGTCACCGGGAACTCCGATACCGAGCAGTTCCCAGTCCGCACCGGGCCGGCGAGTCTTGAGCAACACATTCTTGAGGGTGTCGGCGGCGGTCACCTCGCGGCCCGCGAACTGCGGCAGGTTGGCACCGTTGGCCCAGTCGACCAGGGTCGCGATCGTGGGGGCATCCGGGGTGTCGTAGACGACAGCCTCGGGCTGCCCGTCGATGGGCGTGGCCTCGGGCACCAGGGTGGTGACGGCCTCGACGTTGGCCGCGTAGCCGGATTGCAGACAGCGTACGAACGTGTCCTCTCCGACCTCGCTTTCGGCGAGGAATTCCTCCGACGCGCTGCCCCCCATCGCCCCGGATACTGCCGAGACGACGACGTAGCGCACGCCGAGGCGGGCGAACATCTTCTGATACGCCTCCCGATGGGCGTGGTAGGCCTTCTTGAGCCCGTCGTCGTCGGTGTCGAAGGAGTAGGAGTCCTTCATCAGGAACTCGCGGCCCCGCAGGATGCCGGCACGGGGACGGGCCTCGTCGCGGTACTTGTTCTGGATCTGGAACAGGATCAGCGGAAAATCCTTGTACGAGCTGTATTCGCCCTTGACCGTCAAGGCGAACATCTCTTCGTGCGTGGGGCCGAGCAGGTAGTCGTTCTGCCGGCGGTCCTGGAGCCGGAACAGGCTGTCGCCGTACTCGGTCCAGCGGTTGGTGGTCTCGTACGGACCGCGAGGCAGCAGCGCCGGGAACAGGATCTCCTGCCCGCCGATGCGGGCCATCTCGTCGCGCACCACGGCCTCGATCTTGCGCAGCACCCGCAGGCCCAGCGGTAGCCAGCTGTACAGGCCGGGGCCCACGGGACGGACGTAGCCCGCGCGGATCAGCAGTTTGTGGCTGGGGACCTCGGCGTCGGCGGGGTCGTCACGGAGGGTGCGGAGAAACAGCTCTGACATGCGGGTGATCACAGCCGATCAGCCTAGCCCGGTGACGATGCGGGCCTGGGGGAACCTCCCGTTGTGGGGTCGGCGCGAGCCTCGCGGAGCAACGCCGCAATGCAGCATCAGCCAGGTGGCGACGTCAGTCTCGCCCCTGCCAGGTACAGATGCACGCCTCGTTGCCCTCCGGGTCGGCAAGCACCCAGAACGCGGGGGCGGCGCGGGCATCACGCATCGTGCCTCCGGCAGCCAGTGCCGCAGCGATGCGGGTCTGCGCCCGCTCGGGTGCCACATCGACGTCGAGGTGGATCCGGTTGCGTTGTGGCCGTGGCGCATCCATCTGTTGGAACCACAACGCGGGCCCGCGCCGCAACGGGTCGACCAGCGCATTCTGCGGCAGGTCCGGCGCGGCCGGTTCGTCGACGTACCCGGTGACCGCCTGCCAGAAGGGTCGCACCGCGGCGATGTCGAGAGCGTCGATGGCGATTTCCAAAGCCTGCGGCGGTGCCGCCGGATCGCCGGGTGCGGTGCGCAGGGAGCGCTCCGCCAGTGCGGCGCTGATCTGCCCCGCGAGACGCAGGTCGAGGCCTGTCACCGCGCCCACCGCCCGGGTGTGCAGCCGCACGACCACTCGGTCGTCGTGCAGATCGAGACTCAGGTGCCCCGTACCGGCGGTGCCCGCGGCGTCCACCGCGACCCCGGCAGCGGCCACGGCGGCGGCCAGGGTGGGCACCGGCACGTGGGTGATCAGTACCCCGAGGATCAACCGCCAACCGAGCGGGTCGACCACCTCGGAAATCTCTGCGCGGGTGGGCAGGGCATCGTCGGCGAACGTCACAGCTCGCCTGCCTCAGCCGCTGCGCAGGTGTGCTGCGCCTGGGCGATGTCACGGGCGGAGAACCGGATCCACGCCGCCATGAGATCAAACCCTACCCAGCGGACCCCCGTGACAGAGTTATCCACAGGAGTTGTGCACAGTGTGGAGAAATTACATCGATGTCATTTCTCGCCGCGATGGTCCGGTGCACCTACGCGGGGTGCACAAGGAGAGCTGAGTAAGAACCTGACGGCCGTCTACCCACACGGACACGGATTCAAACGACACTGCCCAGGACTGGCCATGCCGGCCGGTGCGTCCCACCACGCGGGCTAGAGCTCGCCGGCGTCGATCGCGTCCTTGACTTCCTGGGCATGGGCGACCTGATTGGCGGTGTACCCGATGAACAGCGCGGCGCCGCCGACCAGAACGGCTACGGCGGCCACCCACAGCAGACCGTAGGTGTAACCGGCGTCGAGCGCCCCGAGCTGGGCCTCGTTCATGTTCTTCACCGGACCCGTCGTGCCGCCCAGGTACAGGGTGCGCGACGTGATGACGGCCTGGATGATGGCGAGCACCACCGGCCCGCCGAGATTCTGCAGCATCAGCGCGATCGCCGACACCGGTCCGATGCGGTCGAAACCCACACCGGCGATCGCCGAGACGGTCAGCGGCACCACGATCATGCCGATGCCCAAGCCACCGATGGTGATCGGCAAGACCAGATTCGGGAAGTACGGGATGCCGCCGTAGAGGGTCGACCCGTAGATCATGGCCGCCAGGACGAGGATGCCACCGCCGATGACCAGGATGCGGGGCGGGAAGATCGACACCAGGTGCGACGACAGGCCCAGGCCGATGCCCAGCGCGATCACGAACGGGATGAACCCGACACCGGCCCGCAGTGCGCTGTAACCCATGATGTCCTGGACGTACAGGCCGATCAGCACGGTCAGGGTGAACATCACGCCGCCGGCCAGGAAGACCGCGGCAAAAGTGGCCACCCGGTTGCGCTCGCGGAACAGATCGAACGGCACCACCGGGTTCTCGGCGCTGCGTTCGACGAAGATAAAGGCCACCAACGCCAGGGCGGCGACGGCTCCGGAGACAAGGGTCAGTGGCGCCAACCAGCCGTTCTCCGGGCCCTGGGTGAATCCGAACACCGCGGCGGTGCAGCCCAGCGTGGCCAGCAGCGCACCGGCGGCGTCGAGCTTCATCCGCTCTTTGTTGGTCTCACGCAGTGTCGTGTAGGCGAGGTAGAGCATCAGGATGCCGATCGGCACGTTGACCAGGAACGCCAACCGCCAGGACAACTCGGTGAGGGCGCCACCGACCACCAGGCCCATCACCGAGCCGACGCCGGTCATCGCGGCGAACACCGCGGTGGCGGCGTTACGGGCCGGTCCCTTGGGGAACGTCGTGGCCACCAGTGCCAGGCCGGTCGGCGAGGCGATGGCCGCACCGACACCCTGCAGCAGTCGCGCGACCACCAGAGTGCTCTCGCTCCACGCGATTCCGCACAGGATCGAGGCGATGGTGAACAGTGCGACACCGACGATGAATGTGCGTTTGCGGCCGATGGTGTCGCCCAGCCGGCCGCCGAGCAGCATCAGGCCGCCGAAGGTCAACACATAGGCAGTGATCACCCAGCTTCGACCGGCATCGGAAAGCCCGAGTTCGTCTTGAATCTGCGGCAACGCCACGATGGCGATGGTGCTGTCCATGGTGGCGAGCAACTGCATACCGCCAATGGCGATGACCGCGGAGATGAAGCGCCGCGATGGCAGCCAGCTCAGATACTTGCCGGTCTGCCGAGCAGGTGAGCGTTCCACCTGTGTCGGCAGCGCGCGGTCCGAAGCAGCAGCAGCGCGCGCTTCCGCGTGTGCCCGTTCGGCGTCGTTGAGAGCCGTCATAGATCGCTACCCTACAGTAATCTTAAGAGTTGTTTAAAGCTCGAAGCGGTCACGAAACCCCCTCGAGACCCCGCTCGTCTACCCCGAACCGGGTGCCGCTACTCCTCTTTTTCACTGCTGAGTGGAGCCTGCGACCCGCTAGGTCAACGACGCGGTGGCCATTCCGACCACCGATCCGATCACGATGATCGCCGGCGGACGGATGCCCTCGGCCCGGATGACGTCGGCCGCGTCGGCCAGGGTCGCTCGGACCACCCGCTCCGCGGACGTCGTGCCGTGCTGGACCACCAGCACCGGTGTCTCGGGTGACCGGCCGCCGTCGCGGAGGACCTGGGCAAACAGTTCGATCCGCTCCACCGCCATCAGCAGCACGATCGTTCCCGACATCTGCGCCAGCGCGTTCCAGTTCACCAGCGATTCGGGGTGGTCGGGCGCCAGGTGTCCGCTCACCACCACGAACTCGTGGTTGACGGCGCGGTGGGTGACCGGCACCCCCGCGGCGGCCGGCACCGCGATCGCGCTCGTCACTCCCGGCACCACTGTCACCGGGATTCCGGCGGCGCTGCAGGCGAGCACCTCCTCGTAGCCCCGGGCGAAGACGAACGGGTCGCCGCCTTTGAGGCGCACCACGAACTGGCCCGCGCGCGCCCGGTCGATGAGAACGTCGTTGATCGCTTCCTGGGCCATGGCGCGCCCATAAGGGATCTTGGCGGCGTCGATGACCTCTACGTGCGGGCCCAGCTCGGCGAGCAGTTGGGGCGGGGCGAGCCGGTCGGCGACCACCACGTCGGCCTGGGCGAGCAGCCGTCGGCCGCGCACGGTGATCAGCTCGGGATCCCCCGGCCCGCCGCCGACGAGTGCCACGGTGCCTTTGACGCCGTCCGTAGTCGCCTCTTCGGTGGCGATGACCCCGCTCTGCAGCGCTTCATGGATGGCGGTGCGGATGGCCGCCGAGCGCCGGTGCTCACCGCCGGCCAGGACGCCGACCGACAGCCCGGCGTAATCGAAGGTGGCCGGTGTCACCGCGGTGCCCTCGACCGCGATGTCGGCGCGCACACAGAAGATGCGGTTGCGTTCGGCCTCGTCGACGATCGCGGCGTTGACTGCGGCGTCGTCGGTGGCCGCGATGGCGTACCAGGCGCCGTCGAGATCCCCGTCGCGGTAGTCGCGCAGTTCCAGCGTGATACCTGGCATCGCCTCGACGGCCGGGGTGGCCGAGCGGGTGATGACGTGGACGTCGGCCCGGGAGTCGACGAGCAGGCCCAGACGACGTTGGGCCACCGACCCTCCCCCGACAACGACGACCTTCTTACCGGTCAGGCGTAGTCCGACGAGGTAGGCGTTCTCGGTCACCCGGCGAGCTTAGAGGCTGCAGCGCCGCCGACGAACCGCCGCACTGCGCGGAGGTGTGCCGCCCGGTCCGGGCCGGGCGGCATTTGGTGGCTGAATGGACTGTGGCGCAACGGAATTCGTGACCGAACTCACTCCTGAGCTTCGGTGCGGGATCCGGTCCGCAGCATCGGCACATGGGGAATGCCGTCCTCGAGGTACTCATCACCGTCGCGGACGAAGCCATGTGCGGAGTACATGTCCACCAGGTAGGTCTGCGCGTCGATCCGGCAGCGGTAGTCGCCGACCTCGGCCAGTGCGGCCTGCAGCAGCCGCGTGGTGTGCCCCTGGCCGCGCGCAGACTGTTTGGTGCAGACCCGCCCGATGCGGAACGACTTCTCGCCGCCGGTGTGCTCCTCCATCAGGCGCAGGGTGCTGACCACTTCCCCGTCCGGGGTCTCCAGCCAGATGTGCCGGGTCTCCGGAAGCAGATCACGGCCGTCGAGTTCCGGGTAGGCACAGGCCTGTTCGACGACGAACACCTCGACCCGCAGCTTCAGCAACTCGTAGAGGGTGGTCGCGCTCAGGTCTTGCGCCCAGGTCCGGCGCAGCGCGACAGTCACGCCACTCCCGCCGGTTCCGGATCGTCGGTGTCCGACGCCGATACCGACGTGTCGGCACCTGCCCGCAACGCGGCAGCACCTGCGCCACCGCCGGCCTCTAGCCCCAGCACCTTGGTCCCCCAGTTCCATACTTCGGCGAACAGTTCGGGTTCGTGGGAGAGCTCGGTGCCCAGGGACGGGATCATCTCCCGCAGGCGCGGCTGCCAACCCTGGTAGTGGTCGCCGAAGCACCGCTGCATCACGTCGAGCATCGCGGGCACCGCGGTGGAGGCACCGGGCGAAGCGCCCAGCAAGCCGGCGATGCTGCCGTCGGAGGCAGCCAGCACCGTGGTGCCGAATTCCAGCGTGCCGCCGGCCTTGCCCTCAGCCGGTTTGATGACCTGCACGCGTTGGCCGGCCACCGTGAGATCCCAGTCGGCGTCGACGGCGCTGGGCGCGAAGTCCCGCAGCGCGTCCACCCGGTCGGCTTCCGACAGGCGCAACTGCCGGATCAGGTAGTTGACGAGGCTCATCTGCGACATGCCGACGCCGAGCATCGAGGACAGGTTGTGTGGTTTGACCGACAACGGCAGGTCGGTGACGTGGCCCTGTTTGAGGAACTTCGGCGACCAGCCGGCGAACGGGCCGAACAGCAGCCACGGCTTGCCGTTGATGATCCGGGTGTCCAGGTGCGGGGCCGACATCGGCGGAGCACCCAGCGGCGGGAAGCCGTAGACCTTGGCCCGGTGTCCGGCGGTGATCACCGGGTTCGCGGTGCGCAGGAACTGCCCGCCGACCGGGAAGCCGCCGTAACCCTTGGCTTCCTTGATCCCGGACTTCTGCAGCAACCGCAGTGCGTCGCCACCGGCGCCGACGAAGACGAACTTTGCGTTGATGGTGCGCTTGGTGTTGGTACGCCGGTTGGTGACCTTGACGTTCCAGCTGCCGTCGGACTGCTGGGACAGGTCGCGGACCTCGTGGCCGAATAGCGCCGACGTGCCGCTGCGCACCCCGTAGCCGATGAGTTGCTTTGCCAGGGAACCGAAGTCGATGTCGGTGCCGTCGGTGGTCCAGTTCAGCGCGACGGGCACTGAGAAGTCGCGCTTGGCGGCCATGAAGGGCAGCCGACGGGCGAACTCGTCGGCGTCGTCGATGAACTCGGTGGTGGCGAACAGCGGGTTGGAGGCCAGCGCGTCCCGCCGTTTGCGCAGGTAGTCGATGCGCTCGGGTCCCTGGACGAAGCTGACGTGCGGTACGGGGTTGATGAAGCTACGCGGGTCGGGAAGCATCCCGTTTTCCACGGCGTGTGCCCAGAACTGCCGCGACACCTGGAATTGCTCGTTGACATGCACCGCTTTGGTGATGTCGATCGTGGCGTCGGACTTCTCCGGCGTGTAGTTGAGCTCGCACAACGCCGAGTGGCCGGTGCCGGCGTTGTTCCAGGGGTCACTACTTTCGGCGGCGGCCCCGTCCAGGCGTTCGATCAGGGTGATCGACCAGTTCGGTTCCACGATGCGCAGTAACGCACCCAGCGTGGCGCTCATGATTCCGGCGCCGACGAGTACGACGTCCGTCTTGGCTACTTGCGCGTCTGACACGTTCGTCCTTCGAATCGAGCGGTCGTCGTCGCGATGTCTGCGCATCGGCGACGCTTGTACTGCAAGGTTATCCCGCGCAGCTTTGCCTCAACCGGGCGAGTCAGGTGATTTCAGTCGCCGGTTCACCTCGGGCCGGAGTCCGGCGCAGTCCGTCGAGGAGAATCCTTACCAGCCGACTCTGTTGCCCGTCGTCGCGGTCGGGCTGCTCCCCCACCCAGGCAATCGCGGCGGCCAGGTCGAGCACGTCGTTGATGTCGACGTCGGCGCGCAACTCGCCGGCCTCGACAGCCTTCTGGACCAGCGCGGCACCGGCGCCCTTGGCCGCATTACACGCATCCTTGCCGGCGCTGTCGCCGTCTGGCAGCGCAACCAGGCTGCGGGCCAACCCGTCGAACACGCCGGCCTGGGAGATGTAGTCGATCAACCACTGCTGCAGAGCACCCACCGGATCCGCCCGCTGCAGCAGTTCGGCACCCAGGGCGGCGCTGTCGCGCAGGCCGTCCTCGATCACCGCCAGCACCAACTGGTCGCGGGTCGGGAAGTGTCGGTACAGCGTGCCGGGGCCGACGCCGGCGGCACGGGCGATGTCGTCCAGCGACGCGGTCACCCCCGATCGCAGGAACGCATCACGCGCGGCGTCGAGCACCCGGCGTCGGTTTCGGGCGGCGTCGGCGCGTAACGGGCGTGCCGGGGCGTTCATGACTCTCCTCTCGACAAACGGAGACATCCTCCATATATTGACCGGAGATAGTCTCCACATCGTCGTGGCGATCCTATCTCTACCCGAGGAGAACCATGCGAATCACCGCAATGCCCACGCCCGATCCCGCCGACCCGGCTGGGCTGGCAGGCGTGCTCTCGGCGGTGGCCACCGCCGAACAGGCCGGCTTTCCCCGCGCCTGGTTGCCGCAGCTGCCCTTCATTCCCGGCCTGGCCGCATGGGACGCGCTACTGGCACTGGCGTTGGCCGGCCAGCAGAGCACCCGCATCGAATTGGCGACCGGGGTCTCCATCGCCTACCACCAGCACCCGCTGACACTGGCCCGGCAGGCACTCACCACCAACGCGGCCCTCACGACCGACGGGGTCGGCAGGCTGACCCTCGGCATCGGAGTGAGCCACCCCTCGATGATCGAGGCCCTCGGCTACTCCTACGAGCGCCCGGTCCGGTTCCTGCGTGAGTACCTGGAGATCCTGAACCCGGCGCTGGCCGGGGAACCGGTGGACTACCACGGCACCCAGCTCACCGCGGTCGGACAGGTTGACCTGCCCGGGGCGCCCCCACCGCCGGTCGTCATGGCCGCGCTCGGCCCCCGGATGCTCGACCTGGCCGGATCGCTCACCGACGGTGTCGTGACCGCCTGGGCCGGCCGGAAAACACTGGAGGAGTCCGTCGTTCCGCGGATCACCAAGGCGGCTGCCGCCGCGGGCCGACCCGACCCGCAAGTGATCGCCGGCCTGCTGGTGATGGTCACCTCCGACGAAGCGGCGGCGCGGGAGTCGATCGCCACGGCGTTCGCCATCGCCGAGCAGGTGCCGGCCTACCGCGCGGTCCTCGAGGCCGAAGGTGTCGGCGGCGTCGCCGACGTCTGCATCGTCGGCGACGAGAGCCACGTGGAGGCTGCGCTGCGCCAGTTCGCCGACATCGGGGTCACCGAGTTCGCCGCCACACTGCACGGCGGTCCCGAGACGGTCGCCCGTACCACCGCGCTGCTTGCCGCACTGCAACTCTGACCCGCCCGGAGCCGTCGCGGCTAAGGTGAAGCCGTGACGGCATGGGATCCCGATGTGCTCCCGGGTTACCTCCAGACCACCATCGAACTGGGCGCCGACCCACACGGCGAAGGCGACCTGGTAGCCACCCTGATCCGGCCCGAGCACACCGATGCGCCCGGGACTGCCCGGCACGCCGTGCTGGCGGTGCACGGCTATACCGATTACTTCTTCAACACCGAACTCGCCGACCGGTTCGCCGAGCAGGGCTTTGCCTTCTATGCCCTGGACCTGCACAAGTGCGGGCGGTCCTGGCGGGAAGGCCAAACCCCGCACTTCACCACCGATCTGGTGCGCTATGAAGCGGAACTCGAACGGGCACTGGCCCTCATCCGGGCCGAGACGAACTCCGCCACGGTGTGTATCTACGGCCACTCTGCCGGCGGGTTGATCGTGACACTGTGGCTCGACCGGGTGCGCCGGCGTGGCCTCACCGCAGCCCTCGGGATCGGCGGGTTGATCCTCAACAGCCCCTTCTTCGATCTACAGGGGCCGGCAATCCTGCGCACGCCGCCCACCGGGGCCGCGCTGATGGGCCTGGCCCGTCTCCGGAAACGCCACGTCATCCGCAGGCCCACCCCCGGCGGGTACGGGACCTCACTGCACCGCGACTACGCCGGCGAGTTCGATTACGACCTGACCTGGAAACCCGTCGGCGGCTTCCCGGTGACCTTCGGCTGGATCAACGCCGTCCGCCGTGGACAGGCGCGCCTGCATCGTGGTCTCGACGTCGGCGTGCCGAACCTGATCCTGCGCTCGGATCACAGCGTCGCCGAAGTTGCCGACCCGGCAGCCATCCAGACCGGTGACGCGGTGCTCGACGTCCGCCAGATCGCCCGTTGGGCAGGCTGCGTGGGCGGCAGCCACACCACGGTGGCACCGATCGTCGATGCCAAACACGATGTCTTCCTCTCCCTTCCGGCCCCTCGCCAGGCGTCCTACCGCGAGCTGGCGCGCTGGCTCGACTTCTACCTCGGCGCCTTACATGCCGACCCGACCACACCTTCTTAGACAGGACTGACACCCGTGGAACATTTCGATCTCACGATCATCGGCACCGGATCGGGCAACAGCATTCTCGACGAGCGCTACGAGGGTAAGAAGGTCGCGATCTGCGAACAGAGCACCTTCGGCGGTACCTGCCTCAATGTCGGGTGCATTCCGACGAAGATGTTCGTCTACGCCGCCGAAGTCGCTGCGACCATTCGGGATTCGGAAAAGTTCGGGATCGACGCCCGGATCGACAAGGTGCGCTGGAACGACATCGTCTCCCGCGTGTTCGGCAGGATCGACCCGCTCGCACTCGGCGGCGAACGGTACCGGCGCTCGTCGCCGAATGTCACGGTGTTCGACAGCCACACCCGCTTCGGCCCAACCCAGGCCGACGGACGCCACCTGCTGCGCACCGAAGCCGGTGATGAGTTCACCTCAGACCAGGTGGTGATCGCCGCCGGCGCCCGCGCCGTCGTGCCGGAGGCGGTCACCGAATGCGGTGTGCAGTTCTACACCAGCGACACCATCATGCGGATCTCGGACCTGCCCGAGCACCTGATCATCATCGGTGGCGGCTTCGTCGCTGCGGAGTTCGCGCACGTATTCTCCTCGCTGGGAACACGTGTCACCCTCGTCATCCGCGGTTCGACGCTGTTGACGCACTGCGACGACACCATCTGCGAACGCTTCACCGATATCGCCGCCAAGAAGTGGGAGATTCACAGCCGGCGGAACGTCACCGGTTCGCGGCCCTGCGAGTCCGGGGTGGAGCTCCTCCTCGATGACGGCTCGGTGCTCCAGGGCGACGCGCTGCTGGTGGCTACCGGACGAATCCCCAACGGCGACTTGCTCTCTGCCGACCTCGCAGGAGTCGAGGTGGACGAGGAGGGGCTGGTGAAGGTCGACGAGTACCAGCGCACGACCGCCCGCGGGATCTTCGCCCTCGGCGATGTCAGCTCGCCCTATCAGCTCAAACACGTCGCCAATCACGAAGCCCGGGTGGTGCGGCACAACCTGCTGGCGGACTGGGACGACACCGACTCGCTGGCAGTCACCGACCACCGGTTCGTGCCCTCGGCGGTGTTCACCGACCCGCAGATCGCCATGGTCGGACTGACCGAGAACGAGGCCAGGGCAGCCGGATACAACGTCAGCTCCAAGGTGCAGGACTTCGGCGATGTCGCCTATGGCTGGGCGATGGAGGACACCACCGGTATCGCGAAGATCATCGTCGAAGCCGACACCGGCAAGATCCTCGGCGCCCACATCATGGGCCATCAGGCCTCGTCGTTGATCCAGCCGTTGGTTCAGGCGATGAGTTTCGGCCTGGGCGGCCAGGAAATGGCCCGCGGTCAGTACTGGATCCACCCGGCGCTACCGGAGGTCATCGAGAACGCCCTGTTGGCGCTGTGCGGCGAGCCGCCCTGGCCACCCGCAAAGCGGCACTAGCCTTTCCGGGCCAGCGCGGCGTCGAGGTCGAAACCCCAGGGCAGCTCGAGCCGGTGCGCGGCCAGTAGCGCCGTATCGGCGAGTACGGAGCGGGTGTCACCGTCGGCGACCACCCTGCCGTGGTCGACGACGACAGCACGGTCGCACAGTTGCGCCGCGTAGGGCAGATCATGGGTGACGATCAACATGGTCGCCGTCAGGCTCTGCAAGGTCTCGGCGAGTTCTCGGCGGGCGACGGGATCCAGGTTGGCCGACGGCTCGTCGAGCACCAGGATCTCCGGTTCGCACGCCAGGACCGCGGCCAGCGCGGCGCGGCGGCGCTGCCCGCCGGACAGATGCGCGGGGCTGCGGTCGGCCAGTTCCGCCATGCCGACGGCCTCCAACGCACGGTGCACCCGCTGGGCCAACTCCTCGCCGCGCACACCGAAGTTCGCCGGGCCGAAGGCGACGTCCTGTGCCAGCGTCGGCATGAACAACTGGTCGTCGGGATCCTGGAACACCAGCCCGACGCGCCGCCGGATATCGCGCAATGTCTTGCGTGACAGCGTGATCCCCGAGATCTCGACGCTGCCGGCCGATCCGGTGAGCACTCCGTTGAGATGCAGCATCAGCGTGGTCTTACCGGCGCCGTTGGGCCCGAGCAATGCCACCCGCTCTCCGGCGGCCACCGTCAGGTCGACACCGTCCAGCGCCGGCTGTCCGTCCGGGTAGGCGTAGGACAGTCCGCGCACACACACCGCGGCGGGACTCATCGCAGCACCCACGCGCCGGCGGCGACCAGGACTGCCGCCGCGGCGGGCAGCAGGGCGAGGGCCCACTGGGACACCGAGGCACGCGGCACCGCGGCCACGCCGGCCAGCTCCGGCATCCGGCCGTCGAACCCGCGCGACAGCATGGCCAGGTACACCCGTTCCCCGCGTTCGTAGGACCTCAGGAACAACGCGCCGAGTCCCTTGGCGATGGCACCCACCTGGTGCAGGGCCCGCGGTGAATCGCCACGGGACAGCCGCGCCATCCGCATCCGGCCGACCTCGGCCGACAGCAGATCCAGGTAGCGGATCATCAGCACCAGCACAGAGGTCATCATGGCGGGCACACCGAGGCGACTCAGCGCCAGGGGCAGTTCGCGCGCGGTGGTGGTGGCCGCCACGGTCAGCGACGCGGCGACCCCCAGCGTGCCTTTGACGACTATCCCCAGGCCGCCCACAACCCCGGCACCGACAAGTGCAGGCCCGCAACGGCGATGCGTTCACCCCCTCGGCGAACGGCAACAGCACCGCCAGCACCACAAACGGCACCTCGATGAGCATCCTCGGCAGGATCCAGCGCAGCGGGATCCTGCCGATGCTCCAGACGGTGAGGATCGTCAGTGCGAACAGGGCGTAAGGCCAGAAGGTCTCGCGGGGTGTGGCGACCACCGCCAACACGAACAGCACCAGGCAGGCGACTTTGACCTCGGCGGGCAGGCGGTGCAGCAGCGAGTCCCCGTGGCGGTAGAGCGGGTGCGCGTGGCCCGCGCCCACCCGTCAGGCCTTCGGCTTGCGGGAGCGCGCGATGAGCCAGAACGCCCCGCCCGCGAGCGCCAGGGTGACGACGACGCCGATGATGCCGGCCAGACCGCCGGTGTGTTCCCCACCGCCGATGGAGTAGTCGGCCAGCGGCGAGTCGGCCAGGGCATGGTCGTCGGCGTGCTGGGCGATGCACGAGCCGGTGAGCTCCTCACCACCGTCGGTGTCGACCACCTCGCAGCCCTGCAACGTCGCCGAGTCCAGGCCGTCTGGGCTCGAACTCGCGAAATACGACACCCCACCGGCGATCAGCAGGGTGACCACCACGAAGACCACCCAGAACGTCCGGCCGCGGGTGCGTTCGGCGGTGCCGGTGCTCATGCGTCCACCACCTCGTGGCTGCGGGTGCGCTGGGTCGTTCTCAGCAGGTACACCAGGTCCGGGCGGGCCCGTACCACCGCCATCACCGTCAGCGCCGTGATCACGCCCTCCCCGATGCCGATCAACACGTGGGTGCCGAACATGTACCCCGCGACCGTCGTCAGCGCGGTCTGCGCAGCCCCGCCGATCGCATATTCGACAACAAATCCGCCTGCGGCGCAGACGGTTCCGACGAGCGCGGCGACGAACGCGATGGCCCCGACCGCGGGCACGGATCCGGCGAACCGTCGTTTGGCCAGGGTGTGCAGCAGCAGCGCAGTGCCGTAACCGGCAGCGACACCGATCACGGCCATGTTGACGATGTTGGTTCCCAGCGCGGTGACCCCGCCGTCGGCAAACAGCAGCGCCTGCACCACCAGCACGATCGCAATGCACATGGCGCCGGTGAACGGCCCCACCAGGATCGCTGCCAGCGCGCCGCCGAGCAGGTGGCCGCTGACACCGGGCAGGATCGGGAAATTCACCATCTGCACCGCGAAGATGAAGGCGGCGACAAGTCCTGCCAGGGGCACCGTGCGTTCGTCGAGTTCGGCGCGGGCCCGCCAGACGCAGATGGCCAGGACCGCAACGGCGATGACGATGAACAGCATCGAGACCGGGGCGTTGACGATCCCGTCGCTCATATGCATCGCCACGGTGGTGACAGCCACTGGCAACTCCTGGGTTCGGGGACGGGGCAGTTGCCACGAGCCTAGGCGGATTCAGGAATACCTGTCTAGCTGTTCAGATGTTCAGCTCACGATGTGGGAGCCGCGGTCAGCCGTTGTGAGCGGCGCCGATCCAGTGCAGCAGGTCGTGCACCGTGTGGTCCTCGAGGCGGTAGCTGGCCTGGCGGCCCACCCTGGTCGAGCTCACCCAGCCCTGCTGGCGCAGAATCCGCAGCGCCTGCGATACGGCGTTCTCCGAGCGCCCCAGCGCAGCGGCCAGATCACCGACACAGATTCCGGGCGCCCGGTGCAGAGCCAGCAGGATCTCCAGGCGGTGCGGATCGGACAGCAGATCGAACCGCAGCGTCCAGCCGGCGATGTCGACATCCGTGAGCGCCGACGACACGGCGGTCGCCGGTGACGTGTCCCCCTCGGTGGCCATTCCCCGAATCTAGTCGAGGAACCCGTGCAACAGGGCCGCCGATCCCGCGACATGGGCACGCATCGCAGCTGCGGCTGACTCCCCGTCCCCGGCCAGGATGGCGATCACGATCGCCTCGTGCTGCTCGTTCGAGTGCGTGATGTTGCGCGCCAGCAGCGGAATCCGGTCCAGCAGCGCGTTGAGGCGCATGCGGTTCTCGGCGACCAGCGGCACCAGCGAGGGGGTCCCGGCCGCCTCGGCGATCGCCAGATGCAGCCGGGAATCCAGCCGGCGATAGTCCTCGAGCGTCGCGCCGCGGACGTCGGCCAGGCGCGACCACAACTCTTCGCGCTCGGCCGCCGTCAGAGTCCGCATGGCGGCCATCCGGGCGGCTCCGGACTCCAGGATGTCGCGCAGCCGCAACGCGTCGTCGATCTCGTCGCCCCCGACTGCGGGCTGGTCGTCGGCCGGCAGCGCCGGTATCTCCTCGGCCAGGAACGTGCCGCCGTAGCGGCCGCGCCGAGACACCAGGTAGCCGGCGTCGCTCAGCGACTTGATGGCTTCGCGGACGGTGTCGCGGCTCACACCCAGGCGGGCGGCCAGCTCGCGCTCCGGAGGGAGCGACTCCCCCGGTGCCAGCACTCCGAGCCGAATGGTCTGCAGCAGCCGGCCCACGGTGTCTTCGAATGCGTTGCCCGGCCGGACCGGGCGCAGCAGGGCCGCGGCGGCCTCTGCTGCGCTCGGAATGTCCGGTCCGGCTGACATGGGAGCTACAGCGGCGTCACGTAGGCGTTGCTGATGCCGCCGTCGACCAGGAACGTCGAGGCGGTGATGAAGGAGGCGTCATCGGAGGCCAGGAAGGCGACCGCGGCGGCCAGCTCAGAGGGTTCGGCGAATCGGCCCAACGGAATGTGCACCAACCGGCGCGCGGCGCGCTCGGGGTCCTTGGCGAACAGCTCCTGCAGCAGCGGGGTGTTCACCGGTCCGGGGCACAGCGCGTTGACCCGGATGCCCTGCCGGGCGAACTGCACACCCAGCTCGCGCGACATCGCCAGCACACCGCCCTTGGATGCGGTGTAGGAGATCTGAGAGGTCGCCGAGCCCATGACCGCGACGAAGGAGGCGGTGTTGATGATCGCGCCCTTCTGCTGCGGAACCATGTGCCGCAGCGCGGCTTTGCAGCACAGGTACACCGACTTGAGGTTGATGTCCTGCACCCGCTCCCAGGCGTCGAGGCCGGTGTTCTCGATCAGGTCGTCCTCGGGCGGGCTGATCCCGGCGTTGTTGAAGGCGATGTCCACCGACCCGTAGGTGGTGGCCGCGGTGTCGAACAGCGTGTCGACGGCCACCTGGTCGGCCACGTCGACGGGCACGAACAGCCCGTCGAGCTCGTCGGCGACGGCCTTTCCGGAGGCCGGGTCGATATCACCGATGACGATGGTGGCCCCTTCGGCCTTCATCCGCTGGGCGGTGGCCAGGCCGATACCGCTGGCACCGCCGGTGATGACGGCGACCTTGCCTGCGAGCCGCTGGGTCAGATCGATCTGGGCCATTCAGTGTTCTCCGATCGCGATGAAGACGTTCTTGGTTTCGGTGAAATGCAGTGGTGCGTCCGGTCCCAGCTCGCGCCCGAGCCCGGATTGTTTGAAGCCGCCGAAGGGGGTGCTGTAACGCACCGAGGAGTGCGAGTTGACGCTGAGGTTGCCCGCTTCCACAGCACGGGAGACCCGCAGCGCGCGGGACAGGTTGTCGGTCCAGATGGAGCCGGACAGACCATAGTTGGTGTCGTTGGCCAGCGCGATGGCGTCGGCCTCATCCTCGAACGGCAGCACCGTGACCACCGGGCCGAAGATCTCCTCGGTGACGGTGCGGTCGGTGCGTGTCGGCATCAACACCGTTGGCGGGAACCAATATCCGGGTCCGGTGGGCGCGCTGCCCCGGAACGCCACCGGCGCGTCGTCGGGCACGTAGGAGGCGACGGACTCCCAGTGCTTCTTGGACACCAACGGTCCCATCTCGGTGTCTCTGGCGCCCGGGTCACCGACCACGACGTTCTTGACAGCGGGTTCGAAGAGCTCCATGAAGCGGTCGAAGACACTGCGCTGCACCAGGATCCGGCTTCGCGCACAGCAGTCCTGGCCGGCGTTGTCGAATACCCCGTACGGCGCTGTCGCGGCGGCGCGCTCCAGGTCGCAGTCGTCGAACACGATGTTGGCGCTTTTACCGCCCAGCTCCAGAGTCACCCGCTTGACCTGTTGGGCGGCGCCGGCCATCACCCGGGTGCCCACCTCGGTGGAGCCGGTGAACACGATCTTGCCCACCCCGGGGTGGGTGACGAAGCGCTCGCCCACCACAGAGCCCGGTCCCGGCAACACCTGGAACAGATCCGGCGGCAGACCGGCTTCCACCGCCAGCTCTCCCAGCCGGATGGTGGTCAACGGAGTCCACTCGGCAGGCTTGATCAGCACCGCGTTGCCCGCCGCCAGTGCCGGAGCGAACCCCCACGAGGCGATCGGCATCGGGAAGTTCCACGGGGTGATGATGCCCACCACCCCGATGGGGTCGTTGAACGTGACGTCCAGCCCGCCGCCGACCGGAATCTGCTTGCCGGACAAGCGTTCCGGACTGGCGGCGTAGAACTGCAACACGTCGCGAACATGGCCGGCCTCCCATTCGGCGGCCCCGATGGGGTGCCCGGAGTTGGCGACCTCCAGTGCGGCGAGTTCATCGATATGCCCGTCCACCGCTGCGGCGAACGCGCGCAACGCGGCGGCCTTCTCCGCCGGGGCGGTGGCAGCCCACACCCGCTGCGCGACCTGCGCCCGGGCGACGGCGTCGTCGACGGCAGCGGCATCGAGTTGTTCGACGTCGCGTAGCACCTCCTCGGTCGCCGGATTGATCAGCGTCGATGAACTCATGTAACCCTCTCTGTTTCTTTTCCACGACGGGAGGCAAAGCTCCCAGCCGCGCCGACGACACCGGCGAACAACCGCAGGTCGTCAAGGCGCTCTTCCGGGTGCCATTGCACGGCCACCACCCAGGCGTTCGGGTACTGCACCGGGTCCAGTTCGACGGCCTCGATCACGCCGTCGACACTGTCCTGGGCGCTGACGATGAGCCCGCGGCCGAGCTCGGCGATCGCCTGGTGGTGGTAACACTGCGCGTCTGAGGTCTCCCCGATCAGCGACGCCGTCCGGGTCCCCGGCACGGTGCGCACCGCCGAGGTGCTGAAGATCGCGTTGCCGGCCTGGTGGCGGGTGTGGCCGAGCAGGTCCGGCAGATGCTGGTGCAGCGTTCCGCCGAGTGCGACGTTGAGCACCTGAGCACCTCGACAGATTCCCAGCACCGGCATATTTCGCGCCAAAGCGCCACGCACCAGGGCGAATTCCCAGGCGTCGCGGTCGAGCGCGGGTTGGTCGGTGGTCGGGTGCGCGCCCTGCCCGTAGGCCGACGGGTTGACGTCGCGGCCGCCGGTGATGATCAGTCCGTCCAGCCCGTCGAGAACCCGTGCGGCGATCGTCTCGTCGACCGGCTGCGGAGGCAGCAGGGTGGCGATGCCGCCGGCCCGGGTCACCCCTTCGAGGTAGATGGCGGGCAGGAAGCTGGCGCGCACATCCCAGACGCCGGTCTGCGCCTGCTGGAGGTAGGTGGTCAGCCCCAGGACGGGTCTGCACACCGGGTCAGAGACGTTCGAAGCCACGCACCCGCTCCCAATCGGTCACCGCGGAATTGAACGCCGCCAATTCCACTCGGGCATAGTTCAGATAGTGCTCGACCACCTCGTCACCGAAAGCTTCGCGGGCGACCGTGGAGCCTTCGAACAACTCCGCCGCCTCGGCCAGTGTGGTCGGAAGTTTCTCTGCCCCACTGGTGTAGGCGTTGCCTGTGGTGGGTTCGGGTAGCTGCAGCCCCGCGTCGATGCCGTGCAGGCCGCCGGCGATCAGCGCCGACACGGCCAGGTACTGGTTGACGTCGCCCCCGGGTGCCCGAAGCTCCATGCGCATGCCCTGACCGTGACCGACCACGCGGATCGCGCAGGTGCGATTGTCCATCCCCCACGCAACCGCGGTGGGCGCGAAGCTACCGTCGGCGAATCGCTTGTAGGAGTTGATGTTCGGTGCATAGAACAAGGTCAGCTCTCGCAAGGTGGCCAGCTGGCCGGCGATGAAGCTGCGGAACATCTCCGACATCCCGGACGGCTGGTCGTCGTCGGCGAACACGGCCGTACCGTCGGTCCCGCGCAGCGAGATGTGGATGTGGCAGCTGTTGCCCTCCCGCTCATCGAATTTGGCCATGAACGTCAGGCTCTTGCCGTGCTGGTCGGCGATCTCTTTGGCGCCGTTCTTGTAGATCGTGTGGTTGTCACAGGTGACCAGCGCTTCGTCGTAACGGAAGCCGATCTCTTGCTGCCCGAGATTGCACTCCCCCTTGACACCCTCGCAATACAGCCCGGCGCCTTCCATGCCCAGGCGGATATCGCGCAGCAGCGGCTCCATCCGCGTGGAGGCCAACATCGCATAGTCGATGTTGTAATCGGTGGCCGGAGTCAGGTTGCGGTAGCCGGCCTTCCAGGCGTCGCGATAGGTGTCGTCGAACACCATGAACTCCAGTTCGGTGGCGGCCACCGCGGTCAATCCACGGTCGGCGAGCCGGTCCAACTGCTTACGCAGGATGCTGCGCGGCGCGGGAACCACCGGCGCCCCGCCGCCCCAGGACAGGTCGGCCATCACCAGCGCGGTGCCCGGCAGCCAGGGCAGCAACCGCAACGTCGAAGAATCCGGCGTCATGACCATGTCGCCGTAGCCCGCTTCCCAGCTGGACATCGCGTAACCGTCGACGGTGTTCATGTCGACGTCGACGGCCAGCAGGTAGTTACAGCACTCGGCGCCGTGCGCGGCGACGTCCTCGACGAACAGCCGCGCCGAGATCCGCTTGCCGGTGAGCCGGCCCTGCATGTCGGTGAACGCGACGATGACCGTGTCGATCTCGCCGGCAGCCACCAATTCTTCGAGCTCGGACTGGGACAACCGCCCCCTGGACGGTCCTCTTGATGAGCCCCGCGATGTTTCAGCCACCTACGCTCCCTCGTCGGATATGTGGAGAAGTCAACCATTGGATGACCAGCACCACCGAATACACCCCGAAGTTTTACCGAAATGAAGTGCCAAAGGTAGGACAACAGACCATTGGCAGTTCTATTGTGCTGCTCAGTGAGAGCTGGGTCACACCTGTGTCTTCGAGTGCCCTCACGCATCGTCTCGGCCGTCAGGCCCGGACCACCGGTAAGGAGAACACCGTGCCAGAGGGCCACGAAATACTGGACGAAGACGAACAGCACCTCGCCAGCCTCGGCTACACCCAGGAGCTGAACCGCTCCTGGTCAGGTTTTTCCAACTTCGCCATCTCCTTCTCGATCATCTCGATCCTGGCGGGCTGTTTCACCTCGTTCGGCCTGGGCTGGAACAACGGCGGCCCGGCCGCCATCGCCTGGGGTTGGCCCATCGTCTCGGTCTTCATCCTGATGATCGGCCTGTGCATGTCGGAGCTGGTTTCCGCCTACCCCACCTCCGGCGGAATCTATTGGTGGGCAGCCAAACTCGGCGGTCCGAAGGCGGGCTTCTACACCGGCTGGCTGAATCTGATCGGGCTGATCGCCATCCTGGCGTCGGTGGCCTACGGCTGCGCGACGTTCCTCGACCTCACCCTGGGCACCTTCAGTGAGACCTGGCTGGAGGGGTACAGCCTGACCAGGACCTTCATCCTGTTCGTCGTCATCCTGGCGGCCTCGGCGACCATCAACATCTTCTCGTCGCACCTGCTGGCCATCATCAACAACATCTCGGTGTGGTGGCACGTGGCCGGCGCCGCTGCGGTGATCCTGATCCTGTGGTTGCTGCCCGCGCAGCACGCCACCTTCGGTGATGTCTTCGCCCGAACCATCAACAACAGCGGCATGTTCGGCGGTGAGACGTCCGGGATCGGCGTACTGCTGTTCGTGCTGCCCATCTCGGCGATCCTGACGCAGTACACGATCACCGGCTACGACGCCTCGGCCCATCTGTCGGAGGAGACCAAGAGCGCCGCCGACGGTGCCGCCAAAGGCATCTGGCGCTCCATCTTCTACTCGGCCATCGGCGGCTGGATCCTGCTGCTGACCTTCCTGTTCGCCGTCAACGACGCCGACGCCGTGTCCGCCGGCGGCGGCGCCGTCGTGGGGATCTTCACCCAGGCGCTGGACTCTCAATGGGTGGCCGTCATCCTGCTGATCTCCACGGCAGGCCAGTTCTTCTGCACCACGGCCTGTCAGACCAGCGCGTCGCGGATGCTGTTCGCGTTCAGCCGCGACCGTGCGGTGCCCGGCCATCAACTGTGGTCGAAGGTGAGCAAGAACAGGATCCCGGCCAACGGCGTCATCATCACCGCCGTGCTCGCGGCAATCATCACCCTGCCCGCGCTCGTCGAGGTCGACATCAACGGCGCCCCGGTTCCGGTGGCGTTCTTCGCCGTGGTCTCGATCGGCGTGGTGGGGCTCTACCTGTGCTTCGCAGTGCCGATCTTTCTGCGCTGGCGCATGGGCGACGCATTCAAGGTGGGTCGGTGGAATCTGCGCGGCCACCACAAGTGGATGGCCCCGGTCGCGGTGATCGAGATCATCATCACCTCGATCATCGCGATGTTCCCGACGTCCTCGGGCGGCGTCCCGTGGGGCGACAGCTTCGAGTGGAAATACGTCAACTACACCCCCCTGCTGGTCGGCGGGGTGCTGATCCTGCTCTTCATCTATTGGCACGTGTCGGTCAAGCACTGGTTCACCGGCCCGATCAAGCAGGTCGACGTCGGCGACGATGGTCCGGGAAAAATGAAGCAGGACGTCTCCTGAGGGAATCACCGTGATCGCCCACGCTGGACCGGGACTGTGACGGGCGTCTCGGTCGGTTTGGATGCCGTTTGCAGCTGGGTAAAGAGTGACAATCGCCGGGCATGGCGCCCGGCACGATGGCCAGCAGCGTCCGGTTGTCGAACCGCCGACACAGAGTAGGGTCGAAAACGTGTGTGGAGCCACCGGCGAGGTCCGCCTCGACGGAAGAACCCCAGAGATCGGCGCCGTCGCTGCAATGGCGGAGGTCATGTCCCGGCGCGGCCCGGACGGTTCGGGCGTCTGGTCACAGGGCCGGGTAGCGCTGGGTCACCGTCGGCTCAAGATCATCGACCTTTCCGAAGCCGGCGCCCAGCCCATGGTCGATTCCGACCTCGGGCTGTCCATCGCGTGGAACGGTTGCATCTACAACTACGAGGACCTACGCGCCGAGCTGGCCGGCCGCGGCTACCGGTTCTTCTCGCACAGCGACACCGAGGTGCTGCTGAAGGCCTATCACCATTGGGGCGACCGGTTCGTCGACCACCTCAAGGGCATGTTCGCCTTCGCCATCGTCGAACGCGACAGCGGCCGGGTGTTGCTGGGCCGCGACCGGCTCGGCATCAAACCGCTCTACATCTCCGAGACTCCCGACCGGATCCGGTTCGCCTCCTCACTCCCGGCGCTGGTGGCCGGCGGCGGAGTCGACACCCGCATCGATCCGATTGCGCTGAACCACTACCTGAGCTTCCACTCGGTGGTCCCGCCCCCGTTGACGATTCTGCGGGGGGTGCGCAAGGTCCCGCCGGCCTCGCTGCTGGCCATCGAGCCCGACGGTCGACGGGTGGCCACCACGTATTGGGAGCCGGACTTCTCCCGCTGCGCCGAGCGCGCCGACTGGACGGAAAACGACTGGGAGGACGCGGTGCTGGAAGCGCTGCGGCTGGCCGTGAAGCGGCGCCTGGTCTCCGACGTCCCGGTCGGGTGCCTGCTGTCGGGCGGGGTGGATTCAAGCCTGATCGTCGGTCTGCTGGCCGAGGCCGGGCAGACCGGTCTCAAGACGTTCTCGATCGGCTTCGAGTCAGTCGGTGGGGTGTCCGGCGACGAGTTCGTCTGGTCGGACATCATCGCCAAACGCTTCGACACCGATCACCATCAGATCCGGATCGACACCGCCCGCATGCTGCCCGCACTGGACGACACGATCGGTGCGATGAGCGAGCCGATGGTCAGCCACGACTGTGTGGCCTTCTATCTGCTGAGCCAGGAAGTCTCCAAACACGTCAAGGTGGTGCAATCCGGTCAGGGCGCCGACGAGGTGTTCGCCGGCTACCACTGGTACCCCCCGATGGGTGATCCCGCGGCCGCCTCCCTCGATGGTTCGCTCGCGGCGTACCGCGCGGCGTTCTTCGACCGCGACAGCACCGGGGTGGGCCAGCTCATCACGTCCGCGTTCGCCGCCGACGGCGACCCCAGCGCCGAATTCGTCGCCGACCATTTCGCCCGGCCCGGTGCGCAGACCGGAGTGGACCGGGCCCTGCGGCTGGACACCACCGTGATGCTGGTGGACGACCCCGTGAAGCGTGTCGACAACATGACGATGGCCTGGGGCCTGGAGGGCCGCGTGCCGTTCCTGGACCACGACCTGGTGGAACTGGCGGCCACCTGCCCGCCTGAGCTCAAGACCGCGCACGGGGGCAAGGGCGTCCTCAAGCAGGCCGCCCGGAAAGTGATCCCGTCCGAGGTGATCGACAGGCCGAAGGGGTATTTCCCCGTCCCCGCGCTCACCCACCTCGAAGGGCCCTATCTCGACATGGTGCGCGACGCGCTGTTCACCCCGGCGGCCAAGGAACGCAACCTGTTCCGGCCCGAGGCGGTTCAACGGCTGCTCGCCGATCCCAACGGCAAGCTGACGCCGTTGCGGGGCAACGAGTTGTGGCAGATCGCGCTGCTGGAGCTATGGCTGCAGCGCCACGGCATCACCGGGCCCGCGGCCTGAGCGGTACGTGGAACAATCGGGGAGTAGGCGACAATGAGCACCGAACTCGGCCCTGAACACACGATGGCGGACACCACTGAGCCTCATACCACCACTGAGGCCATCACCCTCGGCCTGCACGACGCCTCCCCACAGCATCTCGTGGATGCCATGGCTGACAATGTGGAACTCGAACTCGGTTGGGGCAGGCTGATTTTCGGCCAGACGTTCGCCGAGCCCACAGAGCTCGCCGAGGCGTTGCGCCGGGAGGGCCCGGGCCGCCGCGACATCTGCATCTACGCCCGAGAGTCTCATGTGCTGGTCGCAATGGCGCCGCACGAGCTGTTCCTCGACCCCAGCCACACCTACCGTCTGCGCTTCACCGGTGAGCAGCAGGAGGCGCAGAAGTCGCCGGTGGCCATCACCGTGCGGTCGCTGCGCAGTATCGCCGACGCCGATGCGATGAACCGGGTTTACGTGCGCTGTGGCATGGTGCCGGCCCCGACCGAGGTCATCTGGTACAACCACGAAAACGCCGACGCCGTGGAGTATCTGGTGGCGGTGCGCGACGACGACGACACCGTGATCGGCACGGTCACCGGGGTGGATCACGAACGGCTGTTCTCCGATCCGGAGCAGGGTTCGAGCCTGTGGACGCTGGCCGTCGACCCGGCGGCCAGCCTGCCCGGGGTGGGCGAAGCGCTGACCCGGGAACTTGCGGGGATATTCGCCCGGCGCGGCCGCGCGTACATGGACCTGTCGGTGGCCCATGACAATGCCGCTGCGATCGCGCTCTACGAGAAACTCGGATTCCACCGGGTGCCGGTGCTGGCGATCAAACGCAAGAACGCGATCAACGAACCTCTGTTCACCCCGATCCCCGAGACCGTCGACGATCTCAACCCCTACGCCCGGATCATCGCCGACGAAGCCACCCGGCGCGGTATCCACGTCGAGGTACTCGACGCCGAGACCGGCGAGATGCGGTTGTCCCACGGTGGACGCAGCGTGGTGACCCGGGAATCGTTGTCGGAGTACACCTCTGCGGTGGCGATGAGCCGGTGCGATGACAAACGGCTGACCCGTCGGATCGTCGGCGAGGCCGGGGTCGTGGTTCCCCGCGGCCGGCTGGCGACCTTCGACGACGGTGACCATGACTTCCTCGCCGAGGTCGGGGATGTCGTGGTCAAGCCGACCCGCGGTGAGCAGGGCAAGGGCATCACCGTGGGCGTGACGACCGACGAGGAACTCGACAGTGCCCTGGCCCGGGCCCGTGAAGAGCACCCCGAGGTGCTCATCGAGCAGCGCGCCCCCGGCGATGACCTACGTCTGGTCGTCATCGACGGCAGAGTCGTCGCCGCGGCGCTGCGCAAACCCGCCGAGATCATCGGTACCGGAAAGCACACCATCGGTGAGTTGATCGAGGCGCAGAGCCGACGACGCGCCGCAGCGACCGGCGGTGAGTCGGTGATCCCGATCGACGAGATCACCACGGCCACCGTGGCCGAAGCCGGTTGGTCGTTTGACGATGTGTTGCCCGAGGGCGAGCGGCTGCGGGTTCGTCGCACCGCCAACCTGCATCAGGGCGGCACCATCCACGACGTCACCGCCGACGTGAACCCGCAGTTGTGCCGGGTGGCTGTCACCGCGGCCGAAGCGATCGGCATTCCGGTCACCGGTATCGACCTGCTGGTACCCGATGTGACCGGCGAGGAGTATGTGTTCATCGAGGCCAATGAGCGTCCGGGGCTGGCCAATCACGAACCGCAGCCGACGGCGGCGGCGTTCATCGACTTCCTGTTCCCGGGTCAGCCGGGTCTCCCCCAGGCCTGGACGCCGGAGCACGCACCGGGGTGACCCACGCGAACGGGACGCGGTGTCACCAGGTGCTGGTGCGTAGCACGATCTCGCCGGCCAGCTGGGCGGTCGCCTCGTGCGCGTTGCGTCTGGCCAGCATGTCGACCACTCGGTAATCGCCGTAAACGAAGCGCTGGCTGGCGTTGGCCACCGCCCGCGCTGCCGCGGAGCTGACCAGCGCGGTGGTGTTCATCTCGACCGCGGGGCAGTCGTCGTCACGGACCGCGCCGGTGATGTCAGGGACGCGGGGGTGGCCGCGGTCGACGACCACCAGCCCGGTGAAGCGGTCCAGCCGGGAGGCGGCGAGCTCCCATGCCAGGTCGGCGCCCGCGCGGTCGCCGACCACAACGGCCCAGCGAACCCCGACGACGTCGAGGATGCCCAGCACCGATTTCGGCGTCAGGCGGGAATCGGCACCCAGCACGACCGTTCGCAGATTGGCGGTGTGCAGACGGGTGCACACACTCTCGTACGCGGCGGGACCCACACCTTCGGCGGCAAGCAACGCCACCGCCGGCCCACGCTCGGGACCGGCGACCTCAACCGGGATGGGGAATCCCTCGACGGTCGGGATCATCGTCGCGGGCATTGTGCCACGCTACAGGGATCGGCCCCGGCGGCGCGCACTTTTAGTGGGCCTGCGATTTCTCCGAGAGCGAATCACGCCGCGGCGATGCGCTCGGCCTGCTTGGCGACGACGTCCAGAAAGGTCTGTGGCAGAGCGGCTTTGACGCTGATCTCCGGGTTGGTCATCGGCAGGGTCAGGCCGAACATCGCCATCGACCCGACATTGGCGAACGCCATGTACATGCTGTTCTGGTCACCGTTGAGGTGCATCGTCTGCTGGTACACCAGCGTGCCATCTTCAGATGGCAGTTTTGTGGTGGTCATCGGGATGCCCGGCGACACCGGGTCGAAGTAGGTGTTGAACTCCTGGCAGCGGTCCGCGGTCTGCGCCAGGGCGTCGAGGTCGAGTTGCCACGACAGCACCGTCATCACCACCCGGGCACCGTCGTAGGTGGCGCTGTACTGGACGGCGCTGCCCGGTCCGCGTTCGGCCGACTTGGCGATCACGTTCGTCAGAGCGTCGGTGCACCCCGGCGGCTTGGACAACATGGCGGGCGGGCCGCCGGCACCGTCGGGGCGGCCCGGCGCGAAGGTGATGCGCTCATAACGCACGCCGGTGGGGAAATCCCCGGCAGTCAGCACCACCTTTTCCAGGGTGGCCCCGGGCCAGGTAGGCGTGCCCGGGATCACGGTGCTGCACGCGGCGAGGTAGGCGACCAGACTGGCGCACACGAAGACCAGGGTGCGGCGGCGACTCACCGCATCAGACTACTGGCCGGCGTCGGGGCCACAACCGGTCGCGACGGCGCGCGCCGCGCGGTCGGTCAGGGCGCGAGCGTCAGGATTTCGGCGCCGTCGTCGGTGACCACCAGCGTGTGCTCGAACTGCGCCGACCAGCGCTTGTCCTTGGTGGCGACTGTCCAGCCGTCGGCCCAGATCTCGTAGTCCAGCGAGCCCAGATTGATCATCGGCTCGATGGTGAACGTCATACCCGGTACCAGGACGGTGTCGACGTCCGGCTGGTCATAGTGCAGCACCACCAGGCCGTTGTGGAAGGTGGTACCGATGCCGTGGCCGGTGAAGTCACGAACGACGTTGTAGCCGAATCGGTTTGCGTACGACTCGATGACCCGCCCGACGACGGAGAGCTGTCGGCCCGGCTTGACCGCCTTGATGGCGCGCATGGTCGCTTCATGGGTGCGCTCCACCAGCAGCCGATGCTCCTCGGCGACATCGCCGGCCAGGAAGGTGGCGTTGGTGTCGCCGTGCACACCGTCGATGTAGGCGGTGACATCGATGTTGACGATGTCACCGTCTTCGACGACCGTGGAGTCCGGGATGCCGTGGCAGATGATCTCGTTGAGCGAGGTGCAGCACGACTTCGGGAATCCCTTGTAACCCAAGGTCGACGGGTAGGCGCCGTGGTCGATCATGTACTCGTGGGCCACCCGGTCGAGGTGGTCGGTGGTGACACCGGGGGCGACGGCCTTGCCGGCCTCGGCGAGTGCGCCGGCGGCGATCCGGCCGGCCACCCGCATCTTCTCGATCACCTCGGGTGACTGCACCCACGGCTCGGTGCCCTCTTTGGCGGACGGTTTCCAGGCGTACTCGGGCCGAGGAATCGCCTTGGGCACCGGCAACGTCGGGGATACGTCACCGGAACGGAGTGCGGTGCGAACAGACATGACGTCAGGGTAACCGGGAGAACGCTGATCTCGGGAGACGAGAACCCGGGCGCCACTTCGCCGATGACGGGGTTCAACCGTTGCGGTGCAACCAGCTTTTACGCGGCCCACGGATGTCGACACCACCGCACACCACCTTGCCGGTGAGGATGACGTGCGGCCGGCCTTCGGCGGGTGCGTCTTTGCGGTGATCGTGGGCGCTGCCGACGATCACCTCGACGTCATCGATGGACGCACTGGCGCCCTCGGGTAGCCGTAAATCCAGTCCGCCGACGCGCAGATCCAGTTCGATCACCACGATCGGGCCGGCGAATTTGGCCTTGGTCAGGTCCAGGTCGACCGATCCCATTCGCCGCACCAGCGCCAGCCGGGTCGGGACAGTCCATTCGCCGTGACGTTTGAGAGAGCCCAGCACGCCCCGCAGCTCCACCCGGTCAGCCGCGGAGGTGACGATGGCGCCGGGTCCCGGCAGGTCTCCGACCAGCACGTCCAGCTCTGGCTGCAGGCGCGCCGAGGACACCTGGGCCGAGCGCTCCTCGAACTCCTCGATGTCGATCAGCCCGAGTGCGACGGCGTTGTGCAGCCGCCGCAGCGTGCCATTGCGGTCCGCGTCGGATACCCGCAACGCCGCGATGTGTTCGTCGAGTCCGGTCATCGTCATCCAAGGTACCGCTGTCAGGCCAGGTAATCAGAGGGCAAGCTGTCGAGCATCTGCTTGGTCATCCGCACGGCGTACTCGGAACTGCCGCCGCCGACGATCAGCGACGCGAAAGCCATGTCGCCGCGGTATCCGGCGAACCAGGAGTGCGAGCCGCCGGCGAATTCCGCCTCTCCGGTCTTGCCGTAGATCAGGCCGGCGTCGGCGATGTCCTTGGCGGTGCCGTTGGTCACCACCAGCCGCATCATCGAGCGCAGCCCGTCGAGCAGTTCCGGGCTGATCGGTCGGGCGTCGCCGTTGACCTTGGTTTCGTGGCCGACGATCAGGTGCGGCACCGGGGTCTTACCGGAGGCGACGGTCGCGGCCACCAGCGCCATGCCGAAGGGACTGGCGAGCACCTTTCCCTGACCGAACCCGTCCTCGATGCGCTCGCTGAGATCCACCGTCGGTGGTACCGAGCCGGTGAATGTGGTGAGCCCCTCGACCTCGTAGTCCTGGCCCAGGCCGTACTGGGCGGCCGCCACTGTCAGGCCGTCGCGCGGCATCCGGCTGGCCAGTTCGGCGAAGGTGGTGTTGCAGGAGCTGGCGAACGCCCGCGACATCGGGACCACCCCGAGGTCGAAGCCGCCGTAGTTGGGCACGATCCGGTGCCCGATCTCGGCGGTTCCCGGGCAGCCCAGCAGCGTGTTCGGCGACGCCATCGCCCGGTCCATCGCCGCCGCCGCTGTCACGATCTTGAACGTCGACCCCGGCGGGTACAGCCCGGTGGCGGCCACCGGGCCGTCGGCGTCGGCCGCCGTGTTCTGCGCAACGGCGAGGATCTCCCCCGTCGACGGCTTGAGCACCACGAGCATCGCCTTGAGACCCTGCCCGTTGACCGCCTTCTGTGCGGCGTCCTGCACGGTCCGGTCGAGCGTGATCGAGATCGACGGTGCCGGCGCCGGTGGGACCTCGTTGAAGATGTCGACGTCGACGCCGTTCTGGTTGACGCTCACCACCCGCCAACCGGCGTCGCCGTCGAGTTCGTCGATGACGGACTTCTTGACCTCGTTGATGATGGCCGGGGCGAAACCGTCGTCGGTGGGCAGCAGGTCGGACTGCGGGGTGATGACAACACCGGGCAGTGCACCGATGGCCGGTGACACCCGGTCGTTGTCGTCTTTACGCAGCGTGACCAGGCTCAGCGCGCCGGGGGCCGAGCTGGCTTCCTCTGCGAGGCGCTGTGGATCGAGCGTGTTGTCGAACGGCCGCAGCGCGTCGGCAACGGCACGGGCCGTGGTCATCAACGACCTGCCGGCCTGTGCGGCGTCGAGTTGGTAGTGGTACAGGTGGCCCGGCACCAGCACATCCGAGCCGCCGAGCTCGTTGACCGATGCGCGGCGCGGCGGGTCGGAGCGCAGCTGGAGGGTTTGGTTCTCGCCGAGCTTGGGGTGCAAACCGGTTGCAGCCCAACGGACTTCCCACTGGCCCTCGTCGCGGACCATGTTCAGTTGGCCGTCGTAGGCCCAGGTGCGTCCCTTGGGCAGATGCCAGGTGTAGCGGTAGTTCACGCTGCCGGTGTCCTCGGTGTACTTGGCACCGAGGATCTGGGCGTCGAGGTGTTCGGCCTGCAGCCCGCCCCACGCGGCGTTAAGCGCAGCGCGCGCCTCGTCGGGGTTGTCGGTGAACAACGACGCCCCGGAGGTGTCGCCGGTGGCCAGGGCGGCGAAGAAGCGTTCGGCGGCAGGGGCGGGACCGTCGGGTCGCGGCGTGCATGCCGACAGCCCGACAACCAATCCCGCGACGGCCAGTGTTGCCGTTACGCGTGTTACTAGTGATCCTATTGTGACCATTGAGGCTGATGTTAGATCGGTCGGGAGGCGAATTGGTGGACCGACACCGCCGTGCCGCGGCGAGACTGAATCACTGACGCCCAGACACCACGGAGGGTGCGAAAACGGTCGGATCTCGCCCAGGATTCAACCCTGTCCAGCTGAAGTTCGGGCGAACCGGGGCTCAGTCGAGCAAGACGGTGGCGAACGTCCCCACCTCGGTGAAGCCGACCCGGGCGTAGGCCGCACGCGCCACGGTGTTGTAGTTGTTGACGTACAGGCTGGCCACCCGCCCGCCGGACACCACAGCAGCAGCCAGCGCGGCAGTGCCCGTCGCGCCCAGGCCTTGGCCGCGTCGCTCCGGATGCACCCACACACCTTGGATCTGACCCACCGCCGGGGACTGTGAGCCCACCTCGGCCTTGAACACCACCTCACCGTGCTCGAACCGTGCCCAGGCCCGCCCCGCCGCGATCAGCCCGGCGACCCGGCGACGGTATCCCCGGCCGCCGTCGCCGATTCGCGGGTCGATGCCGACCTCGCCGATGAACATGTCGATGGCCGCCACCAGGTAGGCGTCCAACTCGTCGATACGCACCCGCCGCACCGCCGGGTCCACCGGGCAGTCGGGCGCGGCGGCCAGCGCCAGCAACGGCTGCCGGTCGCGCACGTCTCGTGCTGGGCCCCAAGCACTTTCGAGGCGCTCCCACATCGGCATCACCAGCTCGGTCCGGCCCACCAGCGACGAGCAGCGTCGTGCCGTGCTCATAGCCTTGTCCGCGAAGGCGTGCAGATCAGGACCGGAGCCGCGCAGTGGGATCAGGTTGGCACCGGCGTAACACAGGGATTCTTCGGCGCGGCGGCGTGTCCACAGCTCACCACCGATGGCATGTGGGTCGATTCCGTGGTCGGCGACCCGGGCGGCCACCATGCAGGAGCCCACTGGATCGTCGTCGAACACCCGGTGGACGGCCGCGGCGTCGCGCACCACGGACACCCGCCTCTCGTCGACCAGACGAAACAGCGGTGGAGCCGACATCAGGACTCTTTCTCAAAACAGCGGCCCAAGATGGCCGCAAACCAGCTATCAGCTTACGGTCACGACCGGCGGTCCGCTGGGAGTTAGCTCGTTGCCACGCTCATCGGCGATTCGCAAAGCCTCTTCGATCAGCGTCTCCACGATCTGCGACTCGGGCACGGTCTTGATGACCTCGCCCCGGACGAAGATCTGCCCGCGGCCGTTACCGGACGCGACACCCAGGTCAGCTTCACGGGCCTCGCCCGGTCCGTTCACCACGCACCCCATCACCGCGACCCGCAGCGGGATGTTCATCCCCTCCAGCCCGGCGGTCACCTCGTTGGCCAACGTGTAGACGTCCACCTGGGCGCGTCCGCAGGACGGGCACGACACGATCTCCAGACCGCGGGGGCGCAGGTTCAGCGACTCCAGGATCTGGTTGCCGACCTTGATCTCCTCGACCGGCGGCGCCGAGAGCGAGACCCGGATGGTGTCGCCGATCCCGCGGGAGAGCAGTGCGCCGAAGGCGACCGCAGACTTGATGGTGCCCTGGAAGGCCGGGCCGGCCTCGGTGACGCCGAGGTGCAGCGGGTAGTCGCACTGTGCGGCGAGCTGCTCGTAGGCGGCCACCATCACCACCGGGTCGTTGTGCTTGACGCTGATCTTGATGTCGCCGAACCCGTGCTCTTCGAACAGCGAGGCCTCCCACAGGGCTGACTCCACCAGCGCCTCGGGGGTCGCCTTGCCGTATTTCTGCATCAACCGGGGATCGAGCGATCCGGCGTTGACCCCGATGCGGATCGGGATGCCTGCGGCACCGGCAGCCTTGGCCACCTCTTTGACCCGGCCGTCGAATTCCTTGATGTTGCCCGGGTTGACGCGCACGGCGGCACACCCGGCGTCGATGGCGGCGAAGATGTACTTCGGCTGGAAGTGGATGTCGGCGATGACCGGGATGTTCGCCTTCTTGGCGATCGTCGGCAGCGCGTCGGCGTCTTCCTGGCGGGGGCAGGCCACGCGGACGATGTCGCAGCCGGACGCGGTGAGTTCGGCGATCTGCTGCAGGGTGGCGTTGATGTCGTGGGTCTTGGTGGTACACATCGACTGCACGGCGATCGGGTAGTCACTGCCGACGCCGACGTCGCCCACCATCAGCTGACGCGTCTTGCGGCGCGGCGCCAAGGTGGGCGCGGGGGCCGCAGGCATACCCAGACCGATGGACATGGACATGGTTGTCTCTCTTTTCGAAAAGTGAGCCGACTATTGGAACAGCCGGATCGGGTTCACCAGGTCGGCGGTCACGGTCAGCAGCATGTAGCCGACCACCACCACCAAGACTACGTAGGTGGCGGGCATCAGCTTGAGGTAGTTGACCGGTCCGGCGGCCACCAGTCCGCGCGCTGTGCGGAACACGTTGCGGATCTTCTCGAACACCGCGATCGCGATGTGCCCACCGTCGAAGGGCAGCAGCGGCACCAGGTTGACCGCACCGAGCACGAAGTTCAGCTGCGCCAGGAAGAACCAGAACGCCACCCACAGCCCGGCGTCGACGGTATCGCCGCCGATGATTGATGCGCCCACCACCGAAATCGGCGTTTCGGGGTCTCTCTCGCCGCCGCCGATGGCGTCGACCAGGGCGCCCACCTTCGTGGGGATCGCCGCCAGCGACTTGCCCAGCTCGACGGCCAGGTCCCCGGTGAACGCGAACGTCGCGGGCACCGCCGAGAGTGGGTTGTACTGGGTGGGCCCGAACTGCGCGGCGCCGACGCCGATGGCGCCGACGTTGATGACCTGCTCGGAGCCGTCGTCGCCAGTGCTGATGCGCTGCGTCGGCGTGACGTCGACGACCGTGCTGAAGGTCTGCCCGTCACGTTCCACCACGAATGTCGTGGGCGCCTTGAGTTCACGTACGGCGGAGACCATCTCGTCGAAGTTGGCGACGGGGGTGTCGCCCACCTTGACGATGGTGTCGCCGGCCCGGATGCCCGCCTGCGCAGCCGGCCCCGGTCCGGAGCACTCGCCGAGCTGACCCTTGGCGACTTCCGGTGCCACACAGGCTGTCTGCCCGACGACCGCGGTGGTGGGGGGATGCAGGTTGGGCAGGCCCCAGATGACGGCGATGGCGTAGATCAGCACCAGACCGATGACGAAGTTCATCCCCGGTCCGGCGAACAGCACTGCAGCCCGCTTCCAGGTCTTCTGGCGGTACATCGCCAACGGGCGCTCGGAGGGCTCGAGTTCCTCCACCGACGTCATGCCGGCGATATCGCAGAACCCGCCCAACGGCACTGCCTTGAGGCCGTACTCGGTCTGGCCGAGGCGGTTCGGCCGGAATGTCGACCAGACCGTCGGCCCGAATCCCACGAAGTAGCGACGCACTTTCATCCCGGTGGCGCGCGCCACCCACATGTGCCCGCACTCGTGCAGCGCCACCGAGACCAGGATCGCCAGCGCGAACAGCACGATGCCTAACGCAAACATCATTTTGTGGTGAGGACCTTCCGTGAGACGCGCTTCATCTGTTCCAGGGCCTGGCGTCTGGCCCAACTCTGCGCGTCGAGTACATCGTCCACGGTAGCCGGTTCCACCGACCATTGATCGGCAGCGTGCAGCACGTCACCCACTGTCGCGACAATCGTCGGGAACGAGATCCGGCCCGCGAGAAACGCCGCAGCCGCCTCTTCGTTGGCGGCGTTGTACACCGCGGTCATGCAGCCGCCGACCTCCCCGGCGTGCCGGGCGAGGTCGACCGCAGGAAACACGGTGTTGTCGACCGGCTCGAATTCCCAGGTGGAGGCGGTGCTCCAGTCGCACGCCAGTGCCGCGCCCGGAACCCGGGCGGGCCAGCCCAGCGCGAGGGCGATGGGCAGTTTCATATCCGGCGGGCTGGCCTGCGCGAGTGTGGAGCCGTCGCAGAAGGTGACCATCGAGTGCACGATCGACTGCGGGTGCACCACCACCTCGATCCGGTCGTACGGGATACCGAACAGCAGATGGGTCTCGATGAGCTCCAGGCCCTTGTTCACCAGCGACGCGGAGTTCAGCGTGTTCATCGGACCCATCGACCAGGTGGGATGGGCGCCGGCCTGTTCCGGGGTGACCGCAGACAGGTCCTGAGCGCGCCAACCCCGGAAGGGTCCGCCGGAGGCCGTCAGCACCAGGGCGGCCACCTCGTCGGCGGTACCGCCGCGCAGGCACTGGGCCAGGGCGGAGTGTTCGGAGTCCACCGGCACGATCTGCCCGGGAGCGGCCGCTTTGAGCACCAGCGGACCACCTGCAACCAGCGATTCCTTGTTGGCCAGGGCCAGCCGGGCGCCGGTGGCCAGGGCCGCCAGGGTGGGCCGCAACCCGAGCGCGCCGACCAGCGCATTGAGGACCACATCGGCCGGGGTGTCCTCGACGATTCTGGTGGCGGCGTCGGGCCCGGCGTAGCGCGCGGGGACACCGAGTTCGTCGAGCCGCTCGGCGGCAGCGGGGTCGGCGACCGCGACATTGGCGACGCCGGTCTGCTTCGCCTGCCGGGCGAGCAGTGCGGGGTCAGCACCGCCCGCGGCCAGGCCGACGACCTCGAATCGGTCCGGGTTGGCGGCAATCACGTCCAGCGCCTGGGTGCCGATGGACCCGGTGCTGCCGAGGATCAGTACCCGAAGGCGGTTGGTGACCACCGCACCATTGTGCCGCGCCCGCGCAAACCGGCCTGCTACCGAGCCCGGCCCCGGCGAAATATGACGCAACTGTGACACGGCGTACACCGCGCCACTCCGCTACGGCCGGTGATCCGAATGACTGTTATCACCCGCCGAAGCAGACACAGGAGTCGCTCGCCATGAATTCAGCTCATCGAAGATATGTCACCGCCGGATTTGCTGCGGTCGCAGTGCTCGCAATGTCGGCCTGTTCCAGCGACAAACCGAACACCGCCGCGGAGTCCACCCAGACCGAGACCTCGACGAGCACCTCCGTCGCCGCCGACCCGGCCGCGGACCTGATCGGCTCCGGCTGCGCCGCCTACGCCGAGCAGGTGCCCGACGGGCCGGGTTCAGTGACCGGCATGGCCGTCGCGCCCGTCACGGTCGCCGCGTCGAACAACCCGATGCTGACGACACTGACGCAGGCATTGTCCGGCCAGCTCAATCCGGAGGTGAATCTGGTGGACACCCTCAACGGCAGCGAGTACACGGTGTTCGCTCCTACCGATGACGCCTTCGCCAAGCTCGACCCGGCGACCATCGAACAGCTCAAAACCGATTCCGACCTGCTGACCTCGATCCTGACCTACCACGTGGTGCCCGGTCAGGCCCGGCCCGAGCAGGTCGGCGGTGAGCACCAGACCGTGCAGGGCGCACCGTTGACCGTCACCGGCTCCGGCGACAACCTCACCGTCAACGACGCCGGGCTGGTCTGTGGCGGGGTCGGTACCGCCAACGCCACGGTCTACATGATCGACACCGTGTTGATGCCACCCACCGCATGACGCGCCATCTCCGCGCCACGCATTCCTGATGCCGTTGGTGCACAACGACACCGATCACGATCCCGACCAATTTGAAGTTCAACCGGCGGCGCACCGATGCCGCCGACAACGCATGAGGAGTAAAACGCCAATGAGCACTTTCAAGAAATCAGTCGCGACCGGATTCGCCGCCGCAGCCCTGGTGGGGTTGGCCGTCAGCGCCGCGCCGACTGCCGCCGCCGAGCCGATGGGGCTCGTCGGTCCCGGCTGTGCGGCCTACGCCCAGCAGGTCCCCACCGGACCCGGCTCAGTCGCGGGGATGGCGCGCGATCCCCTGAGCGTCGCCGCCGCCAACAACCCACTGCTGTCCACGCTGTCTGCTGCCATCTCCGGCAAACTGAACCCCGACGTCAATCTGGTCAACACCCTCGACGGAGGTGAGTTCACGGTTTTCGCCCCCACCGATGAGGCGTTCGCCAAGCTCGCTCCTGCCACCATCGAGACGCTGAAAACCGACGCCTCGATGCTGACGAACATCCTGACGTACCACGTGGTTCCGGGCCGCGTGAGTCCCGACCAGATCGCCGGCACACACGCCACCGTCCAGGGTGCACCGGTGACGGTGACCGCGGCCGACGGTGGCCTGCGGGTCAACGACGCGTCCGTGGTCTGCGGTGGGGTCGGCACGGCGAACGCGACCGTCTACCTCATCGACTCCGTTTTGATGCCGCCTGCCTGACCGGCACTCCGGCGGACGCGAGCCCAGCAGCCCGGCCCGTTCGGCGGGCTGCTGGTCCGTCGACTGTTTGCCTCCGCAATAATTTGGATCCAAAATACCAGTCCACAGGGCCTCGCACCGGTCCGCGCCAATGTTGCCACATTTGCGGGTTGGCGCTGCATCCGTCGCGTGCAGCATCTACTCTTGCCGTGTGGATGACTGGACCTCGGCCGGCGAGGCTCCGAGCCTCGACATCCTCGAGGGTCTGATCGCAGCGGTGGCGGACCCGGCCGACGAGAACCACGCCCCCGTCGCGCGCAGGTTCGCCGAGCAGCTCTCCAAGCACCGCGGCGCGGTCGAGAAGGTGATCGAGGCGTCCCTGCGCAATCCGGACCGACTCGCCGCACTGCACGAGACCGGGCTGATGAGCGGTGGGGCGACCTGTCGGCTCGACCGCATCGCCGAACTGACGGCCGAGGCCCTCGGCACCGGGTACGCAGCGATCACCCTGGTCGACAGCGACAGTCAATTCCTGGCCGGATGCAGCGTGGCCGCCGCCGCGGCCGATGTGCGACGGCGCCCCATCGAGGTCTCGGTGAGCAGGTTCGTCGTCGCCAGCGGACATCCACTGTTCGTTGCCGACGCCACGGTGCACCCTCTGCTGGGCAACAACCCGGCGGTGCGAAGTGGTGAGGTGCTCGCCTTCGCCGGTGTCCTGCTCCTCAGTGACACCCTGCAGGCGGTCGGCACGTTGTGCGCCTGGGATACGCACCCTCACCGGTGGTCCAGTGGGCAGAGACAACTCCTGGAGGACTTCGCCGAACTGACCCGCGCCAACATCTTCGCCTAGGAGCCGCTGTCGCCGCGCCGCCCCTCCAGCGTGCTCACGCGTCCGCCTCCGTCGCATCGGACCGGAACACCGGCCAGCACAAATCAGTCTCCCATTGTGCGGAATCTTCAGTGTCCCAATAGAACCGGTGGTAGTACTCGCGCAGGGGCCCGTCGACACTGATCTCGTGCCGGGTGGCGTAATCGCCGAGTGCGCTGTAGGCCAGGTCCACGTCGTCGTGCGGTCCGTGGTGGCGGAGGACGGCCAGTTCAGCGGGCGGCACCAGCAGCTGCTGCGGCCGGCCCACCGCCCGCGGGGCCTCGCGGACCGGGATGAACGCCGTCACCTCACCGCGATCCTGCGAGAAGATCTCGAAGCCGAACAACGCGCCCAACACGCCGGTCTGGGACAGGCGCTGGGAGGTCACCGTCGCCTGCAGTTCGGCAACCGCGCCCTGCCACCACACCACCAGGTCGTCGCGATCCACCGTGTCGGTGATTCCCACCGCCGGGGTGGGCGGCACGCTGCGGTGCTCGACACGCGTGGTGGCCTGTGGCCGTTCCAGCAGCGCCCGCAGCGACTCGACGGCGCCGCGGGTGGCGGCCAGCTCGGCCTCCAGGCGGCGAAGGTGCTCACTGATCAACGAATGGCGCTGAGCGGGTTGCGCTGCCAGTACCGCACGCACCTCGGCGACCGGCATGTCGAGCTCGCGAAGCCGGCGGACCACCTGGACCGTGGGGATCTGTTGCTGCGAGTAGTAGCGGTAGCCCGTCGCCGGATCTACGTACACCGGCGTGACCAACCCGACGTCGTGGTAGTGCCGCAACGCCTTCACGCTCAGCTGGGTCATCCGGGAGAAGTCGCCGATGGACAATCGCTCGGTCATCTCGGTCACCTGGATCATGTCGTCATCGTCGGGTCTCCGGTTACCGGAGAGTCAAACCACCCCGCTCATCCTGAGCGGCTACGCACCGTCGGCCGGACCGGGCGGGAAATGCTGCGCCCAGTGCCGGGCGATGTCGACCCGCCGCGTCACCCACACCTTGTCGTGAGCCTGGATGTGATCGAGAAAGCGCTCCAGCGAGGCGATCCGGGCCGGACGGCCCACCAGCCGGCAGTGCAAACCGACCGACAGCATCTTCGGGGCGCCCGCGGCACCTTCGGCGTACAACACGTCGAACGCGTCCCGCAGGTAGGCGAAGAACTCGTCACCGGAGGGGAATCCACTGGTCGCGACGAACTTCATGTCGTTGGTGTCCAGGGTGTAGGGCACCACCAGATGGTCGTGGTCGCCGACCTTCGTCCAATACGGCAGATCGTCGGCATAGGAGTCGGAGTCGTACAGAAACCCGCCGTGTTCGACGACCAAGCGGCGGGTCTGGGGTGAGTCCCGCCCGGTGTACCAACCCAGTGGCGCCGCTCCGGTCAGCTCTTTGAGCATCGCGACCGCCTCGGCCATGTGCGCTGCCTCCACCTCGGGCTCGACCAGCTGGTAGCTCAGCCAGCGCAGACCGTGGCAGGCAATCTCGTCGCCGCGGGCCAGGAAGGCTTCGACGGCGGCAGGATTGCGGGCCAGCGCCAGCGCCACACCGAAGATGGTCAACGGCAGTTGCCTGCGGTCGAAAACCCGCAGCACCCGCCACAGCCCGGCGCGCGAGCCGTACTCGTACAGCGACTCCAGGCTCATATGCCGGTTCGGAAATGATTGTGCGCCAATCACTTCGGAGAGAAATATCTCCGAACCGGCATCGCCGTGCAGCACGTTGTTCTCGGCGCCCTCTTCATAGTTGAGGACGAACTGCACGGCGATGTTGGCCCCGCCGGGCCACTGCGGATTCGGAGGGTTGGCCCCGTACCCCACCATGTCGCGCGGATAGTCCTGCAGTGTCATGGCGGCAATTGTGTCAGCCGGACCGCGCATCGGCTTGCAGCGAGGCGCATCCGGCGTCATCAGGGCGTCATGACCATCAGGGCCGTGCACGCCGGGAAACCGGGCAGCATTGCAGGTATGACCCGGCTGATGTGGTTTCGTCGTGATCTGCGCCTGGCGGATCTGCCGGCACTGCTCGACGCCGGTGGCGACGCCGCCGACGTGCTGGCCTGCTACGTGCTCGATCCGCGGCTGACGGACTCCGCGGGGCCCCGTCGGCTGCAGTTCCTCTACGACTCGCTCCGTGAGCTGCAAGAGGCGCTCGACGGCCGGCTTCTGATCACCCGCGGCCGACCCGACACGGCCATCCCCGCACTGGCCAAGGCCGTCGACGCCGAGGCGGTGCACGTCTCCGCGGAGTTCACCCCGTTCGGAATGGCCCGGGACGAGGCGGTCGCCGCCGCCCTCGGGGCTGTTCCCCTGGAGGTGACGGGATCGCCGTATCTGGTGACTCCGGGCCGGGTCACCAAGGACGACGGCTCGACCTACAAGGTGTTCACCCCGTACTTCCGCAGGTGGCGGGACCACGGCTGGCGGGCCCCGGCCAGAACCGACCACACGTCCGCGCGCTGGGTGGACCCCGCCGAGGTGACGGGGACGGATCGCGTCCTCGAGATCCCCGACCCGGGCACCGAACTGCCGTACCCGGCGGGTGAGCGGGCCGCCCGGCGGCAGTGGACACGGTTCGTCGAGGAACACCTCGACGACTACGCCGACCACCGCGATCTCGACGCGACCAGCCGGATGTCGGCCTACCTGCATTTCGGCAACATCCATCCGCGCACCCTGGCCGCCGACCTCGGATCAGCCGCATCCGGACCCGCCGCGTACCTGCGGGAGCTGGCGTTCCGCGACTTCTACGCCTCGGTGCTGGCGCACTGGCCGCGCAGCAGTTGGTGGAACTTCAATCCCGACTTCGACGGGATCGAACTCGACCACGACGACGCCGCGGAGGAATCCTTCGCCGCGTGGAAAGGGGGCCGTACCGGCTTTCCGATCGTCGACGCCGGCATGCGGCAGCTGAGCACCACGGGTTTCATGCACAACCGGGTACGGATGATCACTGCGTCATTCCTGGTCAAGGATCTGCATCTGCCGTGGCAGTGGGGCGCGCGGTGGTTCCTCGAGCAGCTGCTCGACGGGGATATGGCCAGTAACCAGCACGGCTGGCAGTGGGCCGCCGGCTGCGGCACCGATGCCGCCCCTTATTTCCGGGTGTTCAACCCTGACACCCAGGGCAAGAAATTCGACCCTGACGGGGCCTACGTTCGGCGCTGGGTGCCCGAGTACGGCACTGCCGCCTACCCCGAGCCGATCGTCGACCACAGCAGGGAACGCACCGAGGCACTGCGCCGGTACAACGCGCTCGGCTGAACCGAGAATTCGGGGTATGCCAGAATATCGGCAGGAAACCGGCCCGATCGTGAGGAGCTCAGCAGTGGTCAGCACCGAGGTGGATCGCTACACCGATGTCGACCCCGCCGATGTGCCGTCCGCGCAGTGGGGCTGGAGCAAGATCAACTACCGCACCTGGCACATCGCCGGGCTGTGCGGAATCCTGTTCCTGCTGGCGATGCTGCGGGGCAACCACGTCGGCCGCGTCGAGGACTACTTCTTGATCGGCTTCGCCCTGATCGGCGCGTTCTTCCTGATCCGCGACTGGTGGGGCCGCCGCCGCGGCTGGCTCCGCTGATCTTCGCCCAAACTCACGTTTGGGCGGGAAAGTTCGAGAAGCCGACGCCATTTCGTCGGTCTCGGTGCTACGTCAGGCGCCCTCGGCGGCCAGCTGACCACAGGCGGCCGCAATCTCGCGGCCGCGGGTATCCCGCACCGTGCACGACACACCTTTGGCCCGCACCCGCTTCACGAACTCACGTTCCACCGGTTTGGGACTTGCGTCCCACTCGCTGCCCGGCGTCGGGTTCAGCGGAATCAGATTGACATGCACCAGCGGGCCGAACACCGCGTGCAGCTTCTTGCCCAGCAGGTCAGCCCGCCACGGCTGGTCGTTGACATCCCGGATCAAGGCGTACTCCACCGACACCCGGCGACCGGTGCTATCGGCGTAGAACCGTGCCGCATCGAGCACTTCGTCGATGTTCCACCGGTTGTTCACCGGCACCAGAGTGTCGCGCAGTTCGTCGTCAGGGGTGTGCAGTGACAGCGCCAGCGTCACTCCGAGCTTTTCCTCGGCAAGTTTGCGGATCGCCGGCGCCAGCCCGACCGTGGAGACGGTGACCGAACGCGCGGAGATACCGAAGCCGTGCGGCGACGGCTCGGTGATGCGACGCACCGCGGCCACCACCCGGTTGTAGTTCGCCAACGGCTCCCCCATGCCCATGAACACCACATTGGAGAGCCGGCCGCCGAACTCGTCGCGCACTGCGGCCCCGGCAGCACGGACCTGTTCGACGATTTCGCCGGTGGACAGGTTGCGCATCAGGCCGCCCTGGCCGGTGGCACAGAACGGGCACGCCATGCCGCAGCCGGCCTGCGACGAGATACAGACGGTGTTGCGGTCCGGATAGCGCATCAACACCGACTCGAACGTCGTCCCGTCGATCGCCCGCCACAACGTCTTGCGGGTCTCGCCGGCATCGCACTGGATCTGCTTGGCGACATCGAGCAACCGGGGGAAAAGCGCCTCCGCGACCGGGCCGCGCACCGCGGCAGGCAGATCGGTCATCAGCGCCGGGTCATTGATCAACCTGCCGAAGTACTGCGAGGCCAGTTGCTTGCCCCGGAACGCCGGCAGACCCAGCTCGCCGACTGCGGCCGCCCGCGCAGCGTCGTCGAGATCGGCGAAGTGTCGCGGCGGGAGCCCACGTTTGGGCGCCTCGAAGATCAACTGTTGCTTCATGCCGACACTTTCTCTAGATCAAACTTTCCGTCGAGGACCGCCCGTACCGCACCTTCCGCCGTGGCCAGCACCTCGGAGTCGACGCCGTTGCGACCGCGCACGAACACCGATGCGGCGTTGGCGGGCGCCATGCCGTCGGCAAGACACAACCCGTCGTGGAGCCGACCGATCGCCGGCAACAGCGCCACACCCAGACCCGAACGCACGGCGGCGAGCAACCCGGACAGATCCGAACACTCGGCGACGATCTGGTAGGGCACACCCAACTTCTCCAGCGCGGCGAACGTCGGTTCCCGCAGTGTGCAGGGCTCGGTGTAGACGACAACCGGTAGCGGTACCTGGGCCGACGGGTCGAATCCGCGTGCCGAAACCCATTTCAGCGACACCATTCCCGATGCCCCGGCGCGGTTCCAGCCTGAGCCGTCGAGTAGCACCGCCAGGTCGATTTGGCCCTGGTCGATCGCATCGGCCAGGTGCACGTTGCGGTCCAACCGGAAGCGGATCCGCCAGTCCGACAGCTGGCCCCCGAGCGCGGCGGTCAAGCCGGGCAACATGACATCCGCGCCGTGTTCGGTCGCCCCGATCACCAGAACCTTCTCCCCCGCGGCCGCACCCAGATCGCGGAGCGCACGGTCGTGGGCAGCAAGGATGGTGCGGGCGTGGCCCAGGACCCGGTGACCGAGTTCGGTGAACGCCATGCCGCGGCCAGACCGTTCGACGATCGCGCCACCGACGACAGCTTCAATGCGACGCACGTGCTGACTGACCGCCGACTGGGTCAGGTGCAGGACAGCCGCCGCGCGGTGAAATCCGCCACAGTCGGCTACCGCAACGACACTGCGCAGCGGTGCGATATCCAGCACTTGAGTCACCGTGCCAAGGTACTCCGATCAGGAAACCCGATCAATTTTCCGCCATTTTGGCGACAAACTCCAGCAGATTGATCAGCAGTCACGATCAGTACCGATCGGAGTAATTCGTTGGACGCCGGGCCGTCGCGGCAGACACGATCCTCGTCATGGCACCCGTCCGCATGCCCGCGCACACTGCTTCGGCAGTCACGTTCTTCTACGCGTTGGGCTACCCGGTCGGCAATGTCGCGGTGGCCGCCATGTCCCCGATGGCCGTGCTGGTGTTCCGCTTCGGGCTGGCCGCCGCCATTCTGGGCGCCTGGACACAACTGTCGGGGGTGCGGTGGCCGCGCGGACGCGCACTCGGACATGTCGTCGTCACCGGACTGCTGATGCAGGCGGTTCAATTCTGTTGCCTCTACACCAGCATCCAGCACGGGGCACCCGCGGTGCTGTGCGCCGTCATCATCGCGATGAACCCTGTGGTGACCGGTGTGCTCGGTTCGGTGTTCCTGGGCGAACGGCTGGGTGCCCAGCGGATCTGGGCCCTGGTTCTGGGTGTGCTCGCCGTTCTCGCTGCCTGCGCCGGCCGCCTGATCGCCCAGCGTGGCGTCGACCCGGCAGTGCTCCTGCTGTTCGTCGCGTTACTCGGATTGGCGGCCGGCGGGGTGTACCAACAACGGTTCTGCGCCGGCGTGGACTATCGCGCCGCCAGCACCGTGCAGAACGCCGTCGCCCTCGTTCCCACGCTCGCGCTGGCCGCGCTCTCGCCCTTGGTGATCCACAACGGTGCACACGCGGTGGCAGCCGTCGCTGCGGTGGTGCTGGTGAACGCCACCCTCACGGTGTCGCTGTATGTGCGCGCCATCAGCCTGCACGGCGCCGCCGCGGTGGCGATGCTGTTCTGTCTGATTCCCGGGGTTGCGGGAGTGTTGTCGTGGGCGCTGCTCGGCGAGCACGTCGACGTGGGTACCGGCATCGGCATCGTGGTGGGCGCCGCAGCGTGCTGGCTCAACGCCCGAGCGGTGCGATCCTCACGCCAGCAGGGACAAGACGATCCAGGTGGCGGCGGCCGACGGCAGGATCGAGTCGATCCGGTCCATCATGCCGCCGTGGCCCGGGAGCAGCGTGCCCATGTCTTTGATTCCGAGATCCCGCTTGACCTGGGATTCCACCAGGTCACCGAGGGTGCCCGTGATGACCAACAGCAGCCCGAGCGGAATACCCACCCACGCGGGCTTCTCGAGTAGGAATTCCACTGCTACGACGGCGGCCGCGGTGCCGAACAGCAGCGAGCCGGCGAACCCCTCCCAGGACTTCTTGGGGCTGATCGCCGGCACCATGGTGTGCTTGCCGAACAGCACACCGGCTGCATAACCGCCGATATCGGAGAACACCACCGGCAGCAGCAGGCAGAAGACGCGCGCCCAGCCGTCTTCCGGGTAGACGAGCAGGATGCCGAACGCGGCGAACAGCGGAATCCAGGCGGCCAGGAACACCGTCACCGACACGTCGCGCAGATAGTTCGACGGCGCGCTCTTGAACCCCTGCGCCAGCAGCCGCCAGATGAGACAGACCAGAACGGTGCCACCGAACCCGCCCAACGCGCCGGCGGCGCCGAACGGCCACGTCAGCCAGATGGTGGCCTGACCGCCGACGAGCAGCGGGATCACGGGGATGACGAAGCCGCTCTCGCGCAGCCTGCTCACCACCTCGTAGGTGGCGAAGGCGATCGCCACGGCGACGACCGGGATCCAGATGTACGGCGCGTACAGCAGGATCGCGATCAGTGAGAAGCCCAGCAGGCAGCCGACGCCGATCGCGGCGGGCAGGTTGCGGCCGGCGCGCGAGGACTTGGGTGCCGGGGGGCTGCCGCCGTCGGGAGCGCCGGTGTCGGTGTTGGCCACGGGTGCGATCGCTGGAAGCCGTCAGACCTCCAGCAACTCACCTTCTTTGTGCTTCACCAGTTCATCGATCTGGCTGATGTACTGCTGGGTGCTTTTGTCCAGGTCCTTCTCGGCGCGGGTCACTTCGTCCTCGCCCGCTTCGCCGTCCTTCTTGATCCGGCCGAGTTCTTCCATCGTCTTACGACGGACGCTGCGTACCGAGACCTTGGCATCCTCGCCCTTGGCTTTGGCCTGCTTGACCAGGTCGCGACGACGCTCCTCGGTCAGCTGCGGGATCGCCACGCGGATGACGTTGCCGTCGTTGCCCGGGTTGACGCCGAGGTCGGAGTTACGGATCGCGTCCTCGATCTGCCGCAGTTGGGTGGCCTCGTAGGGCTTGATCACGACCAGGCGGGGTTCGGGCACGTTGATGCTCGACAGCTGGGTGATGGGGGTCATCGATCCGTAGTAGTCGATGCTGATGCGGGAGAACATGCCGGGGTTGGCCCGGCCGGTGCGGATCGACGCCAAGTCGTCGCGGGCCACTGTCACGGCCTTTTCCATTTTCTCTTCGGCATCGAAGAGAGCCTCGTCGATCACGGTATTTCTCTCCCTAACGCTCGCCCTTGACGTGCACGGTCAAGTGGTGACCAGTGTCCCGATCTTCTCACCTGCAACGGCCCGAGCGATATTGCCGTCGGTCAACAGGTTGAAAACCAGGATCGGCATGCCATTGTCCATGCACAAGCTGAACGCGGTCGCATCGGCCACCTTCAACCCCTTGTCGATGACCTCCCGGTGGGTGACGGTCGCGAGCAGTTCGGCATCTGGATTGGTCCGCGGATCGTCGGTGTACACACCCTCGACCGCTTTGGCCATCAGCACCACTTCGGCGCCGATCTCCAGGGCACGCTGGGCAGCGGTGGTGTCGGTGGAGAAGTAGGGCAGGCCCATGCCGGCGCCGAAGATCACCACGCGACCCTTCTCCAGGTGGCGCCGGGCACGCAGCGGAATGTACGGCTCGGCCACCTGGCCCATCGTGATCGCGGTCTGCACCCGGGTGTCGATGCCTTCCTTCTGCAGGAAGTCTTGCAGCGCAAGGCTGTTCATCACGGTGCCGAGCATGCCCATGTAATCCGAACGGGTGCGCTCCATCCCGCGCTGCTGCAGCTGGGCGCCGCGGAAGAAGTTGCCGCCGCCGATGACGACGGCCACCTGGACACCCTCGCGGACCACCTCGGCGATCTGGCGTGCCACCAGCGCGACGACATCGGGGTCCAGGCCGACCTGGCCACCGCCGAACATCTCGCCGCCCAATTTGAGTAGGACGCGTGCGTATTTGGGTCGTGGTATCACGGTCCGTGGGGACGCTCCGGTGTGGTTCGTCATCATCAGCCTCCCCCGTCAGAGATGTCGATTTCGGGCAAACAAGCGCCATCCAGGCCAGTGCCGGGACGGCTCAACCTATCCTGCCTCATCGCACTCGCGGCGGCGGCAACAAGGGGCCATCCGGAGTGAAAAGGGGCGTCAGGCAATCGGGGCCACGCGTTGCTGGAACTCGGCCACCGGTTACCGCGTGCACCACCAGCCGCGTGCCCGGGACGGACACGCGGCTGGTGTGGCTCGAGACTTCGGTTCGGCTTATGACTCCATTGCGCGGTCGGCCACCGGCAGGCCGGCGCTGTGGTGATGGCAGGCCGCCGGCTGTGACGGCGGAAGGTCCAACGCGGGGTTCCCGTCGAAGAAGCCGACGGGCTTGAGGTGGAAGCCGGTGTAGGCGCATGGCATCACCGGCCAGTCCTCCGGCCGCACCACGTGGTGAGCACCGACGGTGTACCAGAGCACCACGTCGGTGTTCTCCAGCGGAGCGTCATCGGCGATGAACTCGGGCAACCCCTGGATCTCGGCCGACTGGTACATGTAGTCGCCCGCGGCGAATTTCTCCGCAGCGTCGTACTTGGTCACCCAGAGGTTGTGCTGGACGAACCGGGCACGGTCGTAGATGTAGGAGCCTTCCTGCACCATGACCGGAACGACGTCCTTGGGGGTCAACTTGTAGGCCACCGGCGCGCCCAGTTCGTTGATTTTCGACGGGTTGGTGACCTTCCAGTACCGACCCGTCTGCCAGTTCCAGTCCCGCGCTCCTTCACCTTCCGAGGCCACCAGCGTGTCCTGGGTGATCCAGGCGTTTTTGTGCGGGTTCAGCGTGGGATCCGGCTCGGGCACTGAATCCACTTCGTAGACACTGTTTCCGGCTCCGTCGATGCTCATGTCCAACCGGAAGTTGAAGAAGTGCTGGTGATTGGGGCCGTAGATGCCGGGAGCCACCATCTTGCCCCACCGGGGAAGTTCTCCCTCGGGCACCGAACCGGTGGTGAGCACGCCGGACAGCTTCACCTCGACCTCGATGGAAGCGTCGTTGTAGAAGTACCAGAAGAAGCCGTACTCGTAGTTGCCGACGGTGCAGATCATCGAGATCACCAGCCGGCGGGACCGCCGCACCTCGACCTCCTCGGTACGGAAGTCGGTGTGCTTCCACGAGATTCCGTAGTCCTCCTCGTGCATGCAGATCGCATTCGGAATCGTCACGGCGTTGCCGCTGGAATCGTTGACCGTCCCGTCGAAATAGTGGATCTCGCCGAGGCAGTCGCATCCCAGGGTCAGCGGGTTGGCCGAGAAGCCCATCCCGACCTCGCCCATGTCGAAGACGTTCTTGTTCCAGTGCGTCGGCGACGAATCCCCGTAGGGAACAACCATTTCCGACAGCGAGCCGCGGTACAGGATCGGCCGGGTCTCGCCACGGTCGGTGTAGGTCACCTCGTGCACGGTGAGGCCTTCACGCGGGTTGAATCCGACCCGCATGGACCACTTCTGCCAGCTCACCTGCCAGCCGTCAACGGTGAAGCTCGGGCCGTCGGGCTGGGTGATCTCGATGGGCTTGACGTCGTCACGGAACTGGGTGAACGCCGGGCGGTTGTCGGGGTCGAACATGAATTGCTCGGAGTAGTTGCCCGCCTTGGGTGGTAGTGGCACCACCCCGTGGTCCTCGATGTCGACGACGGTCATCGAGTCGAGATCGAACGTCACGATCAGGCCCTCGACGGGCCGGGCGTACCCGTGCTCGGACGGCGCGGCCCTCATGAAGGTCAACGGACGGCAGATCAGCGGTGAATTGTCGTAATGGTCCTGGGCACCGTAATAGCCGGCGGGCCAGGGGTCGATCATGGCCAGGCTGAAGTCGGTGACCCCGCGCTTGCGCATGGCTTCCTGCCAGCGCGGGTCCTCGCGAACCTTCTCCTCCACCCCGGTCATGTGCTCGACCAGGTAAGACGGGAAGCGCCCCGGGATCGCCGTCCACGAATCGATGGTTCCGGCGTGGATGTCGACCACCGCCTCGTAGATCATCTTGGCTGCCCCGTCGTACATCGACACGAAAGCCTGGCGAGGAACCGTCAGTGCGGGATCGAACCGCAGCTCCGGCGTCTTCTCCGGTTCTGCCAGCTGGATCATCACGAATTTCAGTGTGGGAGTGCCATATTCGGACTCCGTGATGATGCGTGCCGCTGACTCGATCTCGCTGCCGGAGAGCGGGTCCAGTGGATAGCGGACTGAATCACCGGTACCCGGTGTGCTCAGTACCGTGCTGTCCATGGTCATTTATCTGATCCTTCCGAATCTTTGTTGGAGAGGTCGAACACTGCTAGATGGGCCAGCGAATCCTCCTGGCTGGTTTTGTGGGCCGACCGCCGGCCGAAGATGTAGACGACGAGGCCCAGGGCGAACATGCCCAGGCTGATACTGCCCACCCACGTCATCCAGGTGGCCTGCGGCACGTCGATCCATGGGGTGACGAACGAGTAGTAGATGCCGCCGACCGTCCCGAGGGAGCCCACGATGACGACGAGCCAGACGCCCACCATACCACCGGGGATACGCCAGAACTGTTCCGTCGTATACCGATCCGCGTACTTCTTCCGTGCCACCACCACCGGGATCAGGAAGAAGAACCCGGACAGCAGCCACACGGTGCTCAGCCCGCCCTGCAGGTAGATGGTGACGTTGGCCATGCTGCTCTGCGAATACAGCCCCACCAGGATGAGCGAGGACAACACACCCTGAATCAGGATGGCAGTCACCGGGTTACGGGTGCGCGGGTTGAGGTGGGTGAAGATCCGGGGCAGGTGGCGCTCCAGGCCGGAGACGAAGATCAGTCGCGAATACGCCACCTGGTAGGTCATCAGCGCCACGATGATGATGCCCGCGAGCACGATGGCGCAGATCTCCATCAGGCCCGGGAATCCGGCCACATCGAGCATGCCGATGATGCCGGTCACCGGGTCGATCTCGTCACCGGGAAGCGCCATCATGGTGCCAAGGGTGGTCATGAGATAGATGGCGACCAGTGCCGTTGAGCCCCACAGGATCATCCGCGGCCCGCTCCGGCGCACCGACAGGAACTCCGCGCCCATGTTGTAGGGCGTCTCCACACCCAGCAGGTAGAGCAGCACGGTGCCGTAGAGGAAGCCGGCGACGGCGAAGTTGGGGATCGTCGCTTCAGCCCAGCTGAACGGTGTGGCCGAGCCGTTTTCGACCGCGAACAGCAGGCCACTGATGAAGATGGTCAGCGTCAGGATGCCGTACACGACGAAGACGATGTTCATGATCTTCTGGTTGGCGGCGAGTTTGGCCAAGGCCAAACCGATGACGGTCCACAGGATCACCAGCTGCAAGATGATGCTCGTCGTCAACCCGAGTTCGGTGTGGAACGCCAGCAGCAGGAATTGCAGTACCACCGCCGGCGACGACGCCGCGTTCAGGATCACCGGCACCCACGAGAGGTAGCCGCCGACGAACCCCCAGGTCTCCCCCATGGTCCGGTACGCCCAGATGTACACACCGCCCTGCCCGGGCCACAGGTTGCCCAGTTCCACGACGGCCATGCCGGCCGGAATGAGGAAGGTGAGTATGCCCAGGACCCACATGGGGATAGCCGTCCACCCGCCGCCCGCCATCACCGATGAGCCGGTCACCCAGCAGATGATGAAGACGTACGCGGCGGTCAGCCCGAAGGTGCTCATCACCTTGGGCAGGATCTGCTCGGGCACGAGCTCGGTGGTCATGAGGCGATCACGGTCTGCTGGCGGCGCAGCCTCTGCTTGTGTCATCAATTCTCCGAAAGAGTAAGGAACCAAGTCACATTGGTTCAGTTGATGATTTGTCCGTCTTTCATCCGGACAACACGGCTCGCTTCGTCGGCCACCGTGGGATCGTGGGTGCTCGCGACCACGGTGACGCCCAGCGTCGAGCACAGGTCACGCAGCATGCGCACCACCGTCTCCCCCGTTCGGTGGTCCAGATTCGCCGTGGGCTCGTCGGCGAGCACCAGCGTCGGATTGCTGATCAGCGACCGCGCGACCGCGGTGCGCTGCTGTTCTCCCCCGGACATCTTGGTCGGCTGGTGGTTCACCCGGTGGTGCAGCCCCACCAGTTCCAGCAACTCGGTGGCCCGTTTACGCAGCGCCTTGCGGTCATAGGGCTCGAACATCAGTGGCAGCTCGACATTCTCGACCGCCGACAGGAACGGAATCAGGTTGTAGCTCTGGAAGATGAACCCGATGGTGTCGTGGCGCAGCGCGGCGAATTGGCTTTCGGTGAGCTGCCCGGTGTCTTGCCCTGCCAGCTTCACCGTGCCTTTGGTGGGCCGGTCGAGGCCGCCGATGATGTTCAGCAGCGTTGACTTCCCACTGCCGCTGGGCCCCATGAGGCAGACGAATTCGCCTGGCATCACCTGTAATTCGGCGGCGACGAGGGCCTTGACCACTTCATCACCCAGCTTGTGCAACTTCCACACGTCGCTGATCTCGATCACCGGTTTCTTGGCGACCTCGGTGTTGACGCTCGCTGGGGTGCTCGCGGAGTTCGCTGACTCGTCCAGTGCGGTCATACGCTGACTAACCTCCTGCTGTCAGAGATCGGATAGGTGGACGCGAGGCCGCGTTCCACGTGGGAAAGATGCTGGTGGCGATCGCAGCCAGGATGCTCACCACGATGGCGATCCCCACTCCGAGGGCCAGCCCGCCGTAGCTCATGCCGGTGGCCACCATGCCGGCCAGCGCCATCACGATGCCGGCGACCACAGCGAGCATCGCTCCCAGGGCGGCGCCCAGAATTGCGGCCACGACCGGCTCGACGAGCAGCGCCGCCACCACCGGGCCCCGGGGAATTCCGTTGGCGCTCAGCACACCGAGCTCACGGGTGCGGTGCGCAACCGTCCGGGTGGTCGCCACGGCCACTTCCACCACCCCGACGAGCAGCACGGTGACCGAGATCAGGACGACCGCGCGGTTGATCTCGTCGGCATGCCCCAACGTCGCCGACTGTGCGGTGATACCGGCGGACATCCCGAACACCAGGACGACCAGGAACGCCCCGGTCGCCGTGGTGACGATCGGCAGGATCATCTCCCCGACCCGCCGCCGGGCTGACAGGTAGCCGTAGGCCAGGCCTTTGCTGATCATCAGCGCGCCTCCAGAAGGGCAACCGGCCGCTGTTGCAGCAGGCGGTGGACGGGAACGAGCGCACCGACGATCGCCATCGCGGGCAGGAACGCCGCAACCATGGCCGATGCCTGCAGCCAGGCGGTCACGGTCGCGATACCGGGAATCACCAGTGCCACAGCGGCTCCGGCGCCGAGTACGCCGATGACGTACGCCGCGACGAAAACCACGGCCGATTCGACGAGGAAGAAGTAGAGCACCTCGTCGGCGAGACCGATACTGGCCATGATCCCGAATTCGCGCTTGCGCTCCTGGACCGCGGCCAGAAACGACGACACGGCGATGATGAACCCGAGGCCCAGTCCGACGATCGAGATCAACCCGAGGGTGGAACTGGTGACCTTGCCGGAGAACAGTGCGGAGAACTTCTGCTCGAACGACAACGGACCCGAGCCGCCCACGGTGTCATAGATCAGCCCGGATCCGTCTGCGGCGGGCTGCACCGAGGGGTCTGCGGTGGCGGGCAGGCCCACCGCGGCGCTGAACGCCTTGGCCAGGTCGCGTCGCGCCTCCTGCCCCGTCGGTGCGTAGACGGTCCACCACCCGTTGTCGCCGACGACCGATTGCGCCAGCGCGGTCGACACCCAGAGCGACTGACCGCTTCCGGAGGTGGCAACGGTCAGATCCTGGCCGCCCACGGCCACGTGTGCGCCTGCCTCGAGTCCGAGGTGCTGCGCCAGTTCAGAACTCAGGACCGCTTGGCCCGAATCGATTTTGTCGCTTCCACGCAGTGATACCGGCGCACCGTTGACCTCGGTGACCCCGGAGATGGTGCGTACCCCCCGCCATCCGTCGGGGATGGTGATCGCCGGCACCGGACCGCCGGCCACCAGGGCCTGAGCGTCCTGCTCGTAGTGCACACCGGCGGCGGGAACGACCCAGAGTTGGGACTCGCCCAGGACATCGGTCACCGAATCCGCCCCGGTGATGGCAAAACTCGCAGCGATGGTCCGCACCACCACCACACAGGCGATGGCCAGGGCGATGCCGAGCACGGACAGCGCGAAGCGTTCGGGCCGTCGACGGATATTTGCCAGGGCGAACCGCACGAGACACAGGAAAGTGTTACCGGGCGCAGTGGCGATGTCCGGCGATCGTGAGGGTGTCGCTGTGGGCGCAGAGGTCTCCACAGCTCGAATGGTGAGATCGCCCTGTTTCGCCAATCGCAGCCTGGAATGTCGAACGCGTTAACTCGGGCGGGTCCCGGTTAAGTCGGTGTATCGAGCGGCCAACGGATTTCGTTGCGGGCCGACACTCCAGTGCACAGAAACCTCAGCGCCCCCGCGGCGCGAGTGTGGCGAATGGCTGCGCTTGCTCCAGTTCGTAGGCCAGCTCCAGCAGCCTGGCTTCTGCTCCGGCCGGCGCCGAGAACATCATGCCGACGGGCAGTCCGGCCGCCGACTGTGCCAGCGGTAACGAGATCGCCGGTTCTCCGCTGACGTTCTGCAGCGGGGTGAACGCCACCCAGTCCGACAGCCTCCCGATGATCTGCTCGTGGTCCGCGGTGGGATCGAGATGACCGATTCGTGGCGGTTCATCGGCGAGTGTCGGGGTGAGCAGGATGTCGTAGTCACGGGTCAGCCGGGCGGTGTGCCTGCGGATGCGCGCCAGACGCGCCATCGCCAGCGGCAGCCGGTGCAGATTGTGGGCGGCGAAGCGATCGAGTCCAAGAGTCAGGTTGTCCAACTTGTTGCGGTCGAAGGAGTCGCCGAACGTCCGCTTGCCTCCGCGTACCAATGCCATTGCGAGTAAAGCCCAGTACAAGAGGAAGTCATCGGCGAACGACGACGGGATCGGGGGCGCGGAGTCGATCAGGTCGACGCGGTGCCCGAGGCTCTCGACCAGCGCTGCGGTCTTCAAGGTGAGGTCCCGCACTTCCGGGGCACACTCCCGTCGTACCGATGTGGTGAACACCGCCACCCGCAGCCGGGCGCGCCCGGGGCCGGTCACGTCGCCGATGGCAGGCAGCCGGGTGTTGCGCCACGACCGTTCGATCTCGCGGTAGAACGCCGCGGTGTCGCGGACGGTGCGGGTCACCACGCCGTTGGCGACGATGCGGATCGGCATCTGACGCATGTTCTTGTCCAGCGGTAGGCGGCCACGGGTGGGTTTGAGGCCGACCAGTCCGGTACAGGAGGCGGGGATGCGGATCGACCCGCCACCATCGTTGGCATGGGCAATCGGCACCACACCCGCAGCGACGAATGCTGCGGCGCCGGAGGACGAGGCTCCCGCGGTGTGTTCGGGATGCCACGGATTCCGCACCGGACCCAGCCGCGGGTGTTCGGCGGAGGCGCTGAGCCCGAACTCCGACATCTGCGTCTTGCCCAGCGGGACGAGTCCGGTTGCCAGGAACTCGCGAGCGAAGTCGCCGTTGGCATGCGCCGGCCGGGGCAGCCACGCATCGGTGCCCTCCATCGTCGGCATCCCCGCGACAGTGACGTTGTCCTTGAGGTAGGTCGGCACGCCGTCGAAGAACCCGCCGAACGGGTTGGGCGCGGCCGCCCGGGCCCGTGCCGGTTCGAAGGCGCGATAGGCCACGCCGTTGAGCTGTGGGTTCACCGCCTCGGTACGAGCGATCGCCGCTTCGACGGCCTCGGTCCGGCTGATGGCTCCGCCGGCGATGGCTTCGGCGACCCCGACCGCATCCAGGTCGGCCAGCGCGTCATCGGCGAATGCCGAGATCCGGGTCATCATCCGACGCTAGCAACACGCGGCTGCGCTGAGCCCGTCGCGTACGGTGTCGACGTGGCCCGCACGAGACGGATCCCATGCCTGGTGGCAGCAGTGGTCGCGTGCTGCGTGGCGGGTTGCAGCACAACCGTGCCGGGAGCGCCGGTGGCCGAGGGCGGCAACAACCGGCTCTACCGCGACGTCACCGTCAACGATCTACCGCAGCTCCTGCTCAAACCGGCGGACTTCGACGACATTCTCAGCACCGCCCACATGGCGATCAGCGATACCTCTGAACGCGCCGTGGCACTGGACCCGGGGCAGACGGTCACCGGGGATGCCAGCTGCCTGGGAGCCGCCTTCTCGGCCATGGCCAACGTGTACCGCGGTACCGGTTACATCACCGCGCTCGGCCAGCGGATCGCCGACCCGGGCGACAGCTCGGGCCACATTGCGTTCCAGTTCGTGGCGCTGTACCCGCCGGGCGGCGGAGCCGAGCGGTTCCGCCGGGAGTCCGAGACCACGTGGCGGGCCTGCGCAGGCAAGCCGATCAGCATCAAGCAGTCCGACAGCGTGACCGACACCTGGACCATCGGTGAGACGACAGCGGAGAACGGCGTGGTGTCTGTGGTCAATCTGCAGGAGGGCGGAGACGGCTGGGCATGCTCCCGTTCGCTCGGTGCGCGCGCAAACATCGTCGCCGACGTGGCCGCCTGCGGCGAGGACGAGAGCGCCGGTTCGAGTGCGACCATCGTCAGCGAGATTCTCGACAAGATCCCCAACTGAGCTGACAACAAAAGAGACCCCGCGCCAGCCGGGATCACCGGCTCAGGACGCGGGGTCTCTATGTTGAGCGGATTGGTTCGCCGCTCAAGATCTATCGGTCAAGCTGTGGTGGCCGTGCGTGACTCAGGCCTGGCCAACCTCGAAGCGGACGAACCGTGTCACGGTCACACCTGCGTCGTCGAGCAGCGCCTTGACGGACTTCTTGCTGTCCGACACCGACGGCTGGTCGAGCAGCACGACGTCCTTGAAGTAACCCGTGAGCCGGCCCTCGACGATCTTCGGCAGCGCCTGCTCGGGCTTGCCTTCGGACTTGGCGGTCTCCTCGGCGATGCGACGCTCGTTGGCCACGATGTCCTCCGGCACGTCCTCACGGGTGAGGTACTTGGCCTTCAGGGCGGCGATCTGCAGCGCCACGGCGTGCGCCGCGGACGTGTCCGAACCGGTGTACTCGACGAGCACGCCGACTGCCGGCGGCAGGTCAGCGGCCCGCTTGTGCAGGTAGGTCTCGACGGTGCCGTCGAAGTAGACGGCCCGGCGCAGCTCGAGCTTCTCGCCGATCTTGGCCGAGAGGTCGGCAATGGCCTGCTCGACGGTCGAGTCACCGAGTTTGGCCGCCTTGAGTGCGTCGACGTCAGCGGCCTTGGACTCCAGCGCCGACTCGAGCACCTTGTCCGCCAGTGCCTGGAACTCGGCGTTCTTGGCCACGAAGTCGGTCTCGGAGTTGAGTTCGATCAGCGCGCCGCCCTTGGCCGCAACCAGACCCTCGGCGGTAGCGCGCTCCGCGCGCTTGCCGACGTCCTTGGCGCCCTTGATGCGAAGCAGTTCGACTGCCTTGTCGAAGTCGCCGTCGGAGTCGACGAGGGCGTTCTTCGAGTCCAGCATTCCGGCACCGGTCAGCTCCCGCAGGCGCTTGACGTCGGCGGCCGTGTAGTTAGCCATAAAAGCCTTCCCTGAAAAATATTAAGAAGCGTCAGTGGTGGGTTCAGCAGCGACGGCAGCGGCGGGGGCATCCGCGGCACCGGTGGTGGCGGAAGCCAACAGCTCCTGCTCCCACTCGGCCAGAGGCTCGACGACGCCGGCCTCGGGCTTGCCGTCGGCGCTCGAGCCACCGGAGCGGGCCTTGAGACCTTCGGCAACCGCGGAAGCGACGACCTTGGTCAGCAGTGCGGCCGAACGGATGGCGTCGTCATTACCCGGGATCGGGTAGTCGACGACATCGGGATCGCAGTTGGTGTCCAGGATCGCGATCACGGGGATGTTCAGCTTGCGGGCCTCGGCAACCGCGAGGTGCTCCTTGTTGGTGTCGACGACCCAGATGGCCGAAGGCACCTTCTGCATGTCGCGGATACCGCCGAGGCTGCGCTCGAGCTTGTTCTTCTCACGCGTCAGCATGAGGATTTCCTTCTTGGTGCGACCCTCGAACCCGCCGGTCTGCTCCATCGCCTCGAGTTCCTTCATGCGCTGCAGACGCTTGTGGACGGTCGAGAAGTTGGTGAGCATGCCGCCCAGCCAGCGCTGGTTCACGTACGGCATGCCGACGCGGGTGGACTCATCGGCGATGGATTCCTGCGCCTGCTTCTTGGTACCGACAAACAGGATGGTGCCACCGTGGGCAACCGTCTCCTTGACGAATTCGTACGCCTTGTCGATATAGGTCAGCGTCTGCTGCAGGTCGATGATGTAGATGCCGTTGCGGTCGGTGAAGATGAACCGCTTCATCTTGGGATTCCAACGACGGGTCTGATGCCCGAAGTGCGCGCCGCTGTCAAGCAGCTGCTTCATGGTCACAACAGCCATTTCGGCCATTCCTTACCTTGTCGGTTGTCGTCCGGCTTCGGTGAAGCCGGACCCTGGCGTCTGCGGCAGACCGGACCCACATCCGAATAACTCCGGAGGCGGGACCGCCCGGCATGCTGGTACAACCCCTGAAGAACGAGGGTTGCGCACAGGCGCGCGAAGTCAACTCACTGATGCGAGTTGCGGGTTGAAGTTTACACCCTGCCAGCAGGTGCTTTGTCCACAGAACGCCGCGGATCCCCAGGCCGGGCACCGCGACTGGCGGCAGCGGACGTCAGCGCGCTGAACTGCGGTGATGCGATCACACCTGTTCGTCTTCGCGATTGCGGCTCTCCTGCCCGCGGGACCCGCCCATGCCCAGGACGCTCGCCTGCAGTGGCCGCTGCGGCCCCGCCCCGCGGTGGTGCGGGTGTTCGATGCACCTCGGCCGAATTGGACTGCCGGGCATCGCGGCGTGGACCTGGCCGGGATCGATGGGCAGCCGGTGTACGCCTCGGGAGCGGCGACGGTGGTGTTCGCGGGATTGCTGGCCGGGCGCCCAGTGGTGTCGCTGGCACATCTCGGCGGGCTGCGCACCAGCTACGAGCCGGTGACCGCGGTGGTACGGCCAGGTCAGCAGGTGGACTCTGCCACGCCGATCGGCACGCTGGAGCCCGGCCACGCGGGCTGCGCGGCACGGGCATGTCTGCACTGGGGCGCGATGTGGGGCCCGGCCGCGCGGGCCGACTATGTAGACCCGATCGGCCTGTTGGCCTCGACCCCGATCCGCCTCAAACCCGTCGGCCCCTAGTGCCCTCAGCGCGGCGCCGGTGACCCGACAGCCACCGGTTCGGTCAGTCTGCCGCGGTGTCCTTGTCGCCGTGCACGATCAGCACCGGTACAGGTCGACGGTCGATCGGGATGCGGTGATGTCGGGCTCCTTCGGGCCTACCAGACGCCGATCAGCTTCATCCAGGCACCGCCTACGACTGTCCAGATGGCGATGATGACCACGCTCATGATGAAGCCGATCCGGAAGAACTCGGCTGTCTTGATGTACCCGGAGCCATAGAGAACACCTGCCGGCCCGGACGAGTAATGCGCCAGCCCACCGAACAAACTACCGATGAACCCGAAGACCAGCGCAGCGAACAGCGGAGGCGCGCCGCTCACGATCGCCGCGCCGACGAACACCCCGTACATCGCGATGATGTGCGCCGTGTTGGACGCGAAGAGATAGTGCGAATAGAAGAACACCACCGTCAGAATCGCGAACGCAGCCAGCCAAGACAGCGAACCGACCGATGCCGCCACCGAATCCCCCACCCATTCGATGACTCCCAGTTCGTTGAGTTCGCTCGCCATTCCCACCAGCACACCGAAGAACACGAGCGTGCTCCACGCCGAAGTGTTCTCCACGACGTTCTTCCACGAGAGCACGCCCGTGATCAGGAGTATCGCGACACCGGTGAATGCCGCTGCCGTTGCGTCCACCCCGAGGACGCTGCCCAGACACCACAGCAGAAGCAGCAGCACGAACGTGCCTGCCATGAACCACTCGTCACGTGACATCGCGCCCGTGGTCTGCAACTCGTCGCGTGCTTGGCCCGGCGCCTCCGGGGTCTTGGTCACCAACGGCGGATAGATCTTCGACATCACCCATGGCACCGCAGCCAGGCTGACCAGACCCGGCACAATCGCCGCCAGAGCCCAAGTGCCCCAAGAGATTTCCACCCCCAGTGTCTCCGCCACCTCTGCAGCCACGGGATTGCCCGCCATCGCGGTGACGAACATCGCCGAGGTCACGACGTTGACTTGCAACGCGGTCAGGATCAGGAAGGCCCCCAACCGTTTACGCGACTCCTCCGGTTCTGGGTGGGAATCCTCCAATTGAGCCAGGGAAGTCACGATGGGATACACGACACCGCCGCAGCGCGCAGTGTTCGACGGCGTGGCAGGCGCCAGGATCAGGTCCGTCAGCGCCATCCCGTACGCCAGCCCCAAGCTCGACCGTCCGAGTCTGGCGACGAAGTGCAGCGCGATCCTGCGGCCCAAGCCGGTGAGGAGGAAGCCCTCTGCGATGAAGAAGGCGGCAACGATCAACCAGACCGTGGTGTTCGCGAATCCTGCAAGGGCGCGTCCGGCGCTTTCGGTCTTGGTGACCATGGCCACCGTCATACCGATCACGGCGACGGCTCCGGTGGGCAGGGGCTGCAGAATCAACGCGACAATGGTGCCCAGAAAGATGCCCAGCATCCGCATCCCGGTCGGAGCAACCCCCTCGGGGACCGGCAGAAAGTACACCGCCACGGCGACCACGATCGGGATCGCCACCTTCCACAGGCGACTGCCCAGGGTCGGTGTTCGTCGAGTCGATTCCTGTAGCGCCATGACGCCCCCTGTCGATGCACCGACACTCGGCGGGTCGCCGATACGGCGCTGCACATTCACCCTATTTCATTGCCGGGAACTACCGGGCCGAATTGTGGCCGGTGCCGCGAGTACCCGTGCGGCGTCACTGTAAACATCTGCTCCGCAACCGATTTGATCTTGAAAGACACCCGTGGAACCCTCAGGTTCCACGAATGGCCATACTTTGCTCGATGACCAGAGGTGCACGCATTGGGCGGTAAACGCCCACTAGGACAGGTGTTTAACGTGTGCGCGGGCGACAGCCGGGGCCCGCGCCACCCTTAGAAAACGCGAAACAGGAGGTCGGGCAACCCCGTCCGGGGCGATGATGAGAGGGGTGAGGCCCAATCGCACAGGTTTGCTGGCCGCAGCGGCGATCGCCACCGTGCTGACTGCAGGCTCTGCGGTGCCCGGGCCCGCCGCAGCCGAACCGCCGCCGCCGGCACCTGCACCCGCTGACACGACATCGTTGACGTTGGGGCTTCGCGCATTTGGCATCAATCCAATGATCGCCTTGTACGGCGTCGAGGGAGTCCAGACGGTGACCATTCCGGTTCCACCCGGCCTGGAACCGGCCGAGCTGACCGCCACCGCCATTTTGCCGGTGAACGTACGGGGCGCCATCCTGGAGATCGACCAGGAAGACCGTGTGGTCTCCCGCGTGGTCTTACCTGACGCCGACGAATCACCGGTGACGCTTCCGCTGACCGCAGCCGAGGTCATCAACGACGCCATCACCGTTGAGGTGCGTAGCTTTCTGCGGCTGCCCGACGGCTACTGCGTCTACAACCCAAACCACCCGTTGCGCCTGATCAACACCGCCGTCCGGTACGCGGGCGACGAGACACCGCCGACCACCGTCGCCGACTTTCTGCCCCCAGTCCTGGAGAAACTCACCCTGTTCCTCCCGACGGACCCCACACGCACCGAAACCGATGCCGCGATCCGGTTGGCAACCAGCACGGCCGTGCACTACGGGCCCCAATTCACCGATATCGACGTCGTGGCGATGGGCTCGTCGCCGATCCCGCCGCCGCGACCCCTGGAGCGACAGATCGTCATCCGGGAGTCGGACGAACCCGGCGTCCGACTGGACGGCACGAATCCCGTTCCTGCGCTCGTCATTTCGGGCGCCGGGGCTGAGCTGAACAATCAGGCACGACTGCTGTCCAGCGATATCGTCGAGCTCGCTGTGACCGTGGACGCGGTTGCCGGTCCCCTACCACCGGCGGCGACGGTGATCGGCGACGTCACCACCATCCGCGAGCTCGGCCAACCAGGCTTCACCGCCACATCGCTGGTCAACCCGCAGGTCACTGTGGTGCTCGACCAGACTCGCATCGGCCGTCCCGTGCAGGGCGCCCGAGTGCACCTGCTCGGTACCTACACCCCGCTGCCGACGGGTATCGGCGGATTGGTGGTGGTGCGCGTCGGCGATGACACGATCGACAGCTGGCCGACAGACGGCACCGGCCGAATCGACCGGTGGGTTGACATACCGGACCGTCTGATTGAGCGTTACACCAACCTCGTGGTGGGGGTGGACACCGCCGGTAACACCGGACTGTGCGGGGAATTCCAGCCGGTCACCTTGACCATCGACGGCGAGACCGTGGTGTCCACCAGCCCGGCGGACCCGCCCATTCCCGATGGGTTCGGGTCGTTGCCGCAGGCACTGATGCCACGCATCGAGATCGGCGTGGACGAAGGTTTCGACAACACCCGGCGCGCGGTGCAACTGCTGGTCGGTCTCCAGCGGTTGAGCGCCCAGCCGTTCGATACCGTGCTGATGGCGGTGTCAGAAGCGGTCGAATCCCCCAATCCGGCGGTGATCATCAGCCCGGACGACTGGACGTACGACGACATCACGCTGCCGGTGACGTTCGCATCCGAGGGTGAGGTCTCGGTGCAGAATCTCGACGAGTCCGGGCAAGTAGGCACGGTGCGGCTCACGCCCGCGGTGCGTGCCGCTTCACTGCAGACGTTGCAGCAGGACGGTCGGACCCTGCTCGTCGCGACGTCCAACGGCGCCGCCACCGAGTTGGACCGGCTACTGGCGTGGTTGGATGCCGACGTCGCCCGCTGGCAGCGGCTGTCCGGATCCGCCGTCCTGGCGATCCCGGGCCGAGCACCGGTCTCGGTGCCATTGCGCACCACAACACCGACAGCAACCCCCGAAGAGGCAGAACACGACAGTGACAACGCGGTGATCGTGGGTATCGCGGCGTCGGCAGCGGCCCTGTTGGTTGCCGGCCTGGGGTGGATGTGGTGGCGCCGTCGGCGTTCCCGGGAACCCGCGTGATCACCACCGCGGCGCCCGCAGGCGCACATCGGCACCAGTCGGACTGGTACTACAACCGGCACCCCGCGATTCGCCTTGCGCTGCGCTGGACGCTGATCGCAGCGTTGACGCTGCTGGCTTTTCACCGCAGCCTGCTCAACCTGGTTCAGACCACCGCCGCGGGCAGTATCGGTGGATATGTCTGGACCGTGCCGGCGGCTACCGCCCTGGCCGCCGCGGGTCTCCAAATGCGCAGACGCACAGACCCTCCCATCTATGACCGGCAGACAGACATCATCTTCGGAGCCATCGGGTTCGGCCTCTCCCTGATGGTGCAGGGTGTGTTGCTGCCGCGTTACGCCGACTACTTCCACCTGCTGCGACTCGATCTGCTGGCGATGTGGCTGTTCGTGGGCAGCTCGAGCATCGTGCTGTTCGGCATCCGTCCGGTACTGCGGTTCGGCTGGGCATGGTTCGTGTCGGCCGCGGTCTTCATGCTGCCTTACCAGGTCGCCGTGACCACCCTCGGCGGAGGAAAGTTCGTCGCCGGCCTGGTGACTCTGGTGATCGGTGCCATCGCCACCGCGGTCGCCGCCGGGCGGACCCGCCGCCGCGCCACCATCGGCGGGGCGGCCGCTTTCGCATTCGGCGCGGTGGTGTTGGTCATCCTGCGGCTCGTCATCCCCGGTGCGCCGTTGCCCGTGTACCAACAGGTCCCGACCTTGTCGGCGATCGTGGTTGTCGGCGGTGCGGCACTGCTGGAGCAGCAGCTGCGCCGCGCCGACACGGGGTCGACCCGGCCGGCCCCGCAGGTCAACGCCCCCAATGTCTGGGCGGAGATAACCGTTGTCACGGCAGTGGCCGTCGCACTGGCGCTCATCGGTCTGCCGACCCAGCTCACGACCACCGATGTGAGCAGAACCGCGCCTTATGCGTTGACACCGGGGCGCGCACTGACCGCGCCACCGGGTTGGTCGATCTCGGCGCCACCCGAATTCATCGACGTACAACGGTATTACGGCGATGACGCCGTGTTGGTGCGACAGCGCATGACCGCCGACACCGGCGATCCGCGTTTCGACAAGCACTCCGCTGCGCGCACGCTGGTAGTGGACAGCATCGTCAGTGACCGGCCTTTCGCCTTCGACGCCTACCCCGCGCGGGTGCTCTACGACACGACCGGGGCGCGATTGAGTGCTCCTCGCATGGTGGACCTCGGCGACGGGGTGCGCGGCAGCATCATCTCGGTGGTGGACGACCGCCTGCTGGTCACCTGGGACGTACTGTTGTTCGCCTGGGGCGGGGACGGCCAGGAGCAGACCGTCACGGTGTTCGCCGTCGACAACCACGAGGCCGACGCCCCGTTCCCGCGACCTGCGAATGGGCTGATGTCGACCCTGCACACATTGTTCACGGTCTTGTTGCGCGGCAACGCCGTTGTGGTACAGCGCCGTCCTGATTTCAAGGATGCCGAGCTGCTCACCGAGTTCGGCCAGGGGCTGGTCGCCGCTCAGTTCACATCGGCCGAGTCAACACGATGACGTCCGAACTGGTGGTCACCGACACAGAGCGGACCCTGGCGCTCGACCGCGCGATCAACAGCCTGCGCGTCGACGACCCGGTGCACTCCGCTTCGGTGGCTCTGATGGGTTGGCAGAAACCGGTTTTCGCCGCGCTGGCGGTGGCGCTGATCGGGTCAGCGGTGTGGCAGCCGGTGGGCACGGCTGTCGCGCTGGTCGCCTTGTCCGTCTTGGGATATCTGCTCACACTGTGCGACCGGGTGCTGATCTTCCGGCGCGGCCTGGCTTCGCGTCCGATCACCATTGCCGACGACGAGGCGCGCGCAATCCCCGATGCCGAGCTGCCGCCGTACACGATCCTGGTGCCCGCCTTCCACGAACCGGAGGTGGTGGGCAACCTGATCCGTGCGATGGCGGCCCTGGAGTATCCGCCCGACCGGTTGCAGGTGTTGCTTCTGCTCGAGGCCGACGACGAGGCGACCATCGCGGCAGCCTGCGCCACCACCGGCAGTGACGCCATCACCATAGTGGCGGTGCCACCGGCCCAGCCACGCACCAAACCCAAGGCGTGCAACTACGGACTGCACTTCAGTGACGGTGACATCGTGACGATCTACGATGCCGAGGATCTACCCGAACCCTTGCAACTGCGCCGTGTTGTTGCCGCCTTCGGTCAGCTACCTGAGGACGTGGCTTGTGTTCAAGCCAAGCTGGCGTACCGCAATGAGAGGCAGAACCTGCTGACGGCCTGGTTCACTGCCGAGTACGCGTTGTGGTTCGGTTACCTGCTGCCCGGCATGATGGCCAGAAACTCGCCGATACCGCTGGGCGGCACCTCCAATCACCTCCGCCGCGAGGTGCTGCGAAGGATCGGCGGCTGGGATCCGTTCAATGTGACCGAGGACGCCGACCTCGGTCTGCGGCTGGCCGGATACGGGTACCGCACCGCCGTCGTCGACTCGGTGACCCTCGAGGAGGCCAACAGCGACCTGGTGAACTGGGTCCGTCAGCGGTCCCGCTGGTACAAGGGCTACCTGCAGACCTGGCTGGTGCATATCCGCCGCCCGGGCCTGCTGCTGAAGGCACTGGGACTGCGCAACTTCATCCGCTACCACCTGGTGTGGGCGGGCACACCCCTGATCGCGCTGGTCAATCTGATCTTCTGGCTCGTCACCGCCCTCTGGTTGCTCGGCCATCCGGCTGCGGTCACCGCTGTGTTCCCTTGGTACGTCTACTTTCCCGCTCTTTTTTCCATGGTCATCGGCAACTTCACCGCGATCTACATGGGTATGGTCGCCCTCCGCGAGGATGACCGCGCAGACCTGATGTACGCCGCGTTGATCGTGCCCCTGTACTGGGTGTTGATGAGCGTCGCGGCCGCGAAGGGGATCTACCAGCTGATCCGGCAGGCGTCCTACTGGGAGAAGACGTTTCACGGATTGGACATCCAGCCGCACGACGGGGAGGCCGAAGCCGAGCTGGCCAGTTCCGCATGAGCAGCGCGACCCGGCCCTGGTACCGCGGCCCGAAGGTGGCGGTGTTCGTCTCCTGCCTGGCGATCTACGTGGCCGTCGGCTACTGGTTGCAGGTGACCCACGGTTTCATCATGGGCGACACGCTTTCTCGTGTGGCGGCCACTCAGGCGGTGTTGTTCAGCCGTGACCCGCACCTGGCGGCTCTCGGATTCATCTTCCCGCCACTTGCCGGAATGGTGCAGATCCTGCCGATGCTGGGCGATGCCTGGTTTCCTGACCTCGCCGGCCGCGCCTTTGCCGGCACGTTGATGTCGGCCCCCTTCATGGCCGGTGCCGCTGTGCAGATCTTCGCGATGGGTGCCGACCGTGGCCTGCGCCGGGACTACACGTGGGGTATCACCGCGCTGTTCGCGCTCAACCCGATGATCATCTTCTACGGCTCCAACGGCATGACCGAGGCGCCGTTCCTCTTCTTCATCACCTTGGCGGTCCGTCGGCTCATCCTGTGGATGAGCGACGACGACCCCCATCACCTCATCGTCACCGGCGCCGTCGCGATGACGTTGGCCTACCTGACCCGTTACGACGGATTGGCGTGCGTAGCTGCCGCCGGGGTGTTGGTTTTCGTGACGACATATCGGCGGGCGCAATCGCCGCCGCGGGGCTTGCGCGCGCTGCTCGACATGCTTCTGGTCGCGGGCCCCGGTGTCCTGGCCTTCCTGGGCTGGGCCCTCACCAGCTGGCTGATCACCGGAGAAGCGCTGGCGCAGTTCACCTCCCAGTACGGCAACACCGCGATCCTGGAGCAATCCGGCCAGACCGCCTCGTCGTTTTTCGTCGGTCTCGGTTTCGCCGGCGCCTGCGTGCTTCTCCTGGCGCCGACCCTGATACCGCTCCTGGTATGGGCGGTGGTGCTGCGCTGGCGGTGGCCGACCCGCCAGCTGGTCCTGGTTCCGCTGACGGTCTTCGGTGCCGCGCTGGTGTTCCAGGCGATCAGCCATGCGACCGGGACCACATTTCCCTTCCTGCGCTTCTTCATCGTGGCCATTCCGCTGACCGCGTCCCTGGCCCTGCTCGCCGTGCCGGACGGGCAGTTCGCCACCCCGGTCCGGCCCGGTCGATATGCCCAGCGTTCCCCGGGCAACGCAGCAGGCCCGCGGCCCTGGGCGGCCTACGCCCCCGCTGCGCTCGCCATGGCGGTGACGATCCCGGTGACCACCTGGGCGATGGGCCAGCCGCACTATGCGCCGCAGGAATTCGGACTCGGCGCCGTGCTGGCGCCCCAGCCGGACAACGTGTCCGCGCAGAAGGCACGCGAACACCGCATTGCGCGCACGTTCACCACGGAGCGGCGGATCGCCGCCTTCCTCGACCGACTCGACCTGCCCGACGGTTCGGTGATCACCGATACGATCTACGGGTTCGCGATTCTTGCCGCGACTCGGCGTCCCCGGGTCTTCGTGATCCCCTCGGACCCGGACTTCACCCAGCTGCTCAACGAACCCGAAGGCAACGGCATCAGATACCTGCTTGCGGTTCCCACGGCCGGCCGGGGCACTGCGGATGCGTTGAATCTGCGGTACCCGACGTTGTACAACACCGGCTCGGATGTGTCCACGCTGGAGATGGAGTTCATCAACGACGGTGACGGTCAACCAGATTGGCGGCTGTACCGGGTCAACGAGCCGGTACCGGCGAGATGAGCACAGCCTCAGGCTCGCGGATGCGCCTGATCGTGCACCGCGCGCAGCCGCGCCACCGTGACATGGGTGTAGAGCTGGGTGGTGGCCAGCGTCGAATGACCGAGCAGTTCCTGGACGATTCTCAGGTCGGCACCGCCCTCGAGTAGGTGGGTGGCCGCGCTGTGCCGCAGTCCGTGCGGACCCATGTCCGGGGCACCGTTGACTGCCGTCATGGTCTGATGCACCACGGTGCGGGCCTGCCGGGCGTCGAGCCGACGGCCGCGAGCACCCAGCAGCAGCGCCGCACCGGACTCGCGGGTCACCACCGCCGGCCGGCCGTCGGCGAGCCACGCGCGGACGGCATCCTCGGCGGGTTCACCGAACGGGACGGTGCGCTCCTTGTCCCCCTTGCCCAGCACCCGCAGCAGCCGGCGCGACAGGTCCACATCGTCGATATCGAGCCCACACAGTTCGCTGACCCGGATACCCGTCGCGTACAACAGTTCGACGATGAGGCGGTCCCGCAGTGCTAATGGATCACCCTCTTGGGCACCGGATTTGGCCGCGGCCATCGCGGCCAGCGCCTGATCCTGCCGCAGCACCGACGGTAGCGTCCGCCGAGCTTTGGGCATCTGGAGCCGGGTCGCCGGATCGGTGTCGAGCAGCCCTTTGCGTACCGCCCACGCGGTGAAGGTCTTGACCGCCGAGGTGCGCCGGGCCAGTGTGGTGCGCGCAACCCCGGCGCCTGCCTGCGCTGCCAGCCAGGCCCGCAATACCGGCAGAGTCAGTGCCCGCACCCCCGCGCCGGGGGCGCGCTCGCCGGCGAAATCGAACAGTGACCGCAGATCGCCCAGGTAGGCGCGTTGGGTGTGCGGCGACCGGCCGCGTTCGAGCTCGAGGTGGGAAGCGAACTCCTCGAGTAGCCCGGCGAAGTTGTCGGAGGGTCGTGGCACTGCTCTACGGTGTCAGACGCCGGCGCCGAACGGGCCCAGGTGTGGCCGCGTGTCTAGTCTTGGCCGGCCTCGGTTTTGGCGAGCTCCCGCTTCCACTGCCGGAAGGTCTCCTCGGTGCGGCCCCGGCGCCAGTACCCGGAGATGGACGCCCACTTGGCGTCGACACCGCGGTCCTTGCGGATGTAGGGCCGCAGATTGTGCATGACGGCCTGCGCCTCACCGTGGATGAAGACCTGGGGCTGACCGAGCAACCACGGCGCGGATTTCACCGCGCCGATCAGAGGCGCGTGATCGCCGGCTCTGTCCTCGGGCACCAGGTCGGCACGGCCACCGCGGTAGATCCAGCGCACCTGAATCCCGTCGGGTGCAGGGAGCGCCAGTTCGTCGTCGGGGCCGGCGACCTCGATGAACACCTGGCCGATGGCGTCTACGGGCATCGCCTCCAAGGCGGCGCTGATGGAAGGGATGGCAGCTTCGTCGCCGGCCAGCAGATGCCAGTCGGCGGCGGGATCCGGTGCGTAGGCGCCACTGGGACCCAGCAGGTAGACGGTCTCGCCAGGTCCGGCCTTGGCGGCCCAAGCAGCGGCCACTCCATGTTCGCCGTGCACCACGAAATCGATGGTGAGTTCGCGCGCCTGGGTGTCCGCCGAGCGCACGGTATAGGTGCGCAGTACCGGGTGGTCGGCGGAGGGCAGATCGTTGAAGTTGTCCATCGTCAACGGCCTCGGCAGCGCTGCGATGTCCACACCTGCGGGGATGAAGACGAGCTTGACGTAGGAGTCGGTGAACTCACTCGGGGTGAACGTGTCAAAACCGCTGCCGCCCAGAATCACTCGCACCATATGCGGTGACAGCTGCTCGGTACGGACTACCTCGAACGCGTGTAGTGGTCGGCCCGCCACATCGCCTCCCCTCGTTGCTCGTCTGCGTCACCGACTATACGAGCCGGACGCCGCACGGTGGCCGGTCCCTCAGCGGGGCGGCAGGCACCACCCGATCGGCACCGGCGAAGAATGTCCTTCAGCCCAACTTACAGTTAGGCTGAAGGAATGTCTGAGCCCACCGACCTGCTCACCAGCACCACCATGCTGCTCGTCGCGGCGGGCCGGGTGGCGCAGCGCCGATTCGAGGACGCACTGGCCCAGCACGGATTGACACTGCGACACCTCGGTGCCCTCGGTCACCTGGCGCGCCAGCCGGGGCTCTCGTACAGCGACCTGGCACGCCGCGCGCGCATCACCCCGCAGAGCATGCACGCCACCATGGTGCAGTTGGTTGAACTCGGTGCCGTCGTCACACAGACCCGCGGCCGCGGAAACTACCCGCAGCTCACCGAGCACGGGCGTCACCTACTGGTGGTCGCCGCGGACATCGCCGCCGCCTGTGACGCCGGGCTGCCCCTGAACGGAGATGCGGCGGCCACTGAGCTGCGCGCCGCCTTGGAAGTGATTGCCCGCCAGATTACTTCGACACCAGAGAGGCTGTGATGCACACGATAGCCGTCCTGGCCCTTCCCGACACGGTGGGTTTCGACCTGAGTACGCCCCTGGAGGTGTTCGGCCGCGTCAGGCTGGCGTCGGGTGAACTCGGGTACCGGGTCGTCGTCTGCGGATCCGAGCCGGTGCTGGACGCCGGGCCGTTTCGCATCGCCACCGACCGCGGTCTCGACGCCCTCGCCGAGGCCGACACCATCGTGGTGCCCGGACGCAGCGATGCGCGGGCTGCCACACCGGCCGAGGTCACCATCGCCCTGCAGGCCGCGTTCGCCGCGGGGACCCGGATCGTCTCCATCTGCACGGGCGCGTTCACGCTGGCGGCCGCCGGTCTGCTCGATGGTCTCCGCGCCACCACGCATTGGGCCGGCGCTGACGAATTCCGGACGATGTTCCCTGCTGTGCATCTCGACCCCGAGGTGCTCTACGTCGACGAAGGGCAGCTGCTGACCTCCGCCGGCGCTACGGCGGGCATCGATCTGTGCCTCTATCTGGTGCAGCGCGATCACGGCGCGGCGGTCGCCGCCGAAGCCGCCCGGTTGTCGGTGGCCCCACTGCACCGCAGCGGTGGGCAGGCACAGTTCATCGTTCCCAGCCGGGTGCCCGCAGCGAGTCTCGGCGCCCGCCACGACCTCGCCGACGTCCTCGCCTGGATAGAGACCCAAGCTCACCGCGAGCTGACACTCAACGACATCGCCAGACAGGCAACAGTGAGCATCCGCACGCTGAACCGCCGCTTCCAAACCGAGCTCGGCCAGACACCGATGCAGTGGGTCAGCGGTGTCCGGGTGCGTCACGCTCAACAACTGCTCGAGACAAGCGATCTCGCGATCGAGTTGATCGGGCGCCGGGTGGGGTTCAGCTCGGCTGCCAACTTTCGCGAGCAGTTCCGTCGGCTGTCCGGCGTGTCTCCCAGGCGCTACCGGGAAACGTTTCGGCGACCGATGGCCGGCTGAGGCGTCGGGGGCTGAGGGGCCAGGCTAGCTGCTCGCGCCCGCCCGGGTCAGGCGCCACCTCCCCTCGTGGCGCTCCAGCAGACCATCGATCTCCAGCAGAGCGAGCTGGGCCAGCACCTGCCCCACCGGCACGCCCGCAGCCACGGCGATTTCCTCGGACGTGCGGGCCGCTCGCCGGGGTAGCGCCTCATACACCAGCTGCTGGACCGCACTGAGCCCGTCCAACGCGGTCGTAGGCCGCACCGGCTCATCGGCCAGCTCACCGATGCGGCCCATCACCTCGACGATCTCGGCCGCCCTTGTCACGCACACCGTGCCCTCCCGGCGTAGCAGCTCATGGCAGCCCGCCGACGCCGCTGAGGTCACCGGACCCGGCACCGCGCAGACCGCCCGACCCAGGGACCTCGCCCACCCCGCGGTGTTGGCAGCTCCACTGCGAAGTCCGGCTTCGACCACCACCGTCGCTCCAGACAGCGCCGCCACCAACCGGTTTCGCGTCAAGAAGCGATGCCGTGCCGGCCGCACCCCTGGCGGATACTCGGTGACCAGGACCCCGCTGTTGCCGATGCGATGCAGCAACGCCGAATGCCCGGCCGGGTACGGCACGTCGATCCCCCCGGCCAGCACCGCAACCGTCACACCGTCACACGCCAGCGCAGTCCGGTGTGCGGCCCCGTCGATTCCGAAGGCTGCGCCGGAGATCACCGCCACATCGCGTTCGACCAGACCGGCGACCAGATCCGTGGTCACCTGCTCCCCGTAGGCGGTACACGCCCGGGTCCCGACAATCGCGGCCGCCCGTTGCGATACCTCAGTCAGGTTGTCCGGCCCGACCGCCCACAACACCAACGGTGGATGATGTTCGGCCTTCGACTTGTCTTCCCTGGCCGCGCTGAACCCCGCAAACGCCCACACCGGCCACTCGTGGTCATCCGGAGTGATCAGTCGCCCCCCGCGCCGAGCGAGCACCTCCAGATCTTCTGCCGCACAGTCTGTGTGGCGGCGGGCCTCGGTCCGAGTCCGAAGGTCGTCGGCCACCTCCCCGCGACGCACCCGCTGTGCTGCCGCCACCGGACCGCACTGTGCAACCAGCGCCGCCAGCGCTGCACACGGCGGCTCCACCACCCGCGACAGGTAGGCCCATGCCAACGTCCGCTCCCGCGCCTCGTTCACCGTGCGGTTCCCGGCTGCCGAAAGCTCAACGCGGTGGCGACATCATCGAGGTCGGGTATCGTTCGTCCGGCCAGATCGGCGAGTGTCCACGCGACCCGCAGGCTGCGATCCACACCGCGAATGCTGAGCACGCCGCGATCCAGTGCGGTCCGCAACGGAGCCATCGCCGAGGCGGCCGGACGATAGCGGCGCCGTAACAAGGCGCCGCTGACTTCGGCATTGGTGCTGATCCCGTGTCGCTTCCAGCGCGCGGTGGCCGCGTCCCGAGCCGCCGCCACCCGGGCGCGCACCGCCGCGGTCGGCTCGCTGTCCTCGGTGCTGAACGCAGTGGTGCGTACCGGCTGCAGCTCAACCCGCAGGTCCACCCGGTCCATCAACGGTCCGGACAGCTTGCCCAGGTAGCGGCGTTTGGCCGCAGGCGCGCAGATGCACTCTCGGGGATCGGTGGGCGCACACGGACACGGATTGGCCGCAAGCACCAACTGAAAACGAGCCGGATAGTGTGCCACGCCGTCACGGCGGGCCAATCGAATCTCGCCGTCCTCCAACGGTGTACGCAACGCCTCCAGGACGCTCACCCCGATCTCGGCGCATTCGTCGAGAAAGAGCACACCGCGATGGGCGCGGCTGATCGCACCGGGTCGGGCCAGCCCCGATCCCCCACCGACAAGGGAGGCCACACTCGAGGTGTGATGCGGGGCCACAAACGGCGGCCGAGTGATCAGTGGTGTGGACTCCGACAACACCCCGGCCACCGAATGAATCGCCGTCACCTCCAGCGCCTCAGATTCGGTCAGCGCCGGCAACAGCCCCGGGAGTCGTTGCGCGAGCATCGTTTTTCCCACTCCGGGTGGGCCGGTGAGCATCAGGTGATGCGCGCCCGCAGCAGCGACCTCGACCGCGAACCGCGCTTGCGCCTGGCCCACGACATCAGCCAGATCCACCGCCGTCTCCGGCACCGACGCCGCGACCGCGACCCGGCCCGGCAGCTGGGCCGCACCGTCGAGCCACGCTTTGAACTGGGTGAGGCTGCCCAACCCGAACACCTCGATACCGTCGACCAGGCTGGCCTCGGGGAGGTTGCCCATCGGCACCACCGCCGACTTCCACCCGTCACGCTGGGCCGCCAACAACGCCGGCAACACCCCACGCACCGGACGTACCCGGCCGTCGAGCGCGAGTTCGCCCAGCAGCACGCTCTTTTCGAGTCGATGCCACGCCGTCGAGGACTCTGCCGACATCACCGCTGCCGCCAGCGCCACGTCGTAGACCGACCCCATCTTCGGCAACGTGGCCGGCGACAGCGCCAACGTCAACCGCGCCATCGGCCACTTGCCGCCACTGTTGGTGATCGCCGAGCGCACCCGGTCCCGGGACTCCTGCAGAGCCGCGTCCGGCAGCCCGACCAGGTGCACCCCTGGCAGCCCTGCGTTGATATCGGCCTCGATCTCCACCGTCTCACCGGCCAGCCCCCGCACCGCCACCGAGAATGCCCGCCCCAACGTCATCACCCCACCCCCACCACATGAGTGAGCTCCGGTGCCGGCGAGTTTCCGACCCGCACCCCGATCACGTCGATGCGTACACCGGCCCATCCCCTGTCCTGACCGGCCAGCCACAACGAGGCCAACCGCCGTAGCCGCCGCAGCTTGTCGCGCGTCACCGCTTCGGCCACCCCGCCGAACCCGTCTCCGGATCGGGTCTTCACCTCGACGAACACCACGGTGCGTGAAGCCGGGTCAGTGGCCACGATGTCAAGTTCGCCGTAACGACAACGCCAGTTTCGACACACGATCTGGAAACCCGCGGCCTGCAGGTGATCGACGGCGACCTGCTCACCGAAGGCACCGAGCTCAGCGCGACTCCACGAACTCCGAATAGTCATGGACGCAGACTGCGGCCCCACCCCGACAGAACGACGTCGCTCCCCGACCGAAACCGGTGGCTATCCACAGTTCCGGCTCCATCCACAGACCAGAACCGCTCGCAGCCGATCTCGCAGAGCGGTGACTATGCCGCCCCGTCCGACGTCACGGGAGTTTGTGGGCGATCTCGGCAGCCGCTGCAATCACCTGTTCGCCCGCATGCTGCAGATTTTCGGGTGTCAGGCGGTGCGTGAGAAAGCTGATGCTCAGTGCGTAGCGGGAGGGTTCGCCCCCTGCTGTGGGTACGGCAGCGGCCACGCAGGTCAGCTCTTCAGCGGCTTCCTCCCGGTCAACGGCGAAACCCTGATCGCGAATGTCCGCGATCTCGGCCGCCATCTTTTTCATCGCGGTGATGGTGTGCGGAGTCAGCGCCGGCATCCCCCCGGATGCCACGAGGTCGCGCCAGACACTGTCGGGCATGCTCGCCAACAGCGCCTTTCCCAGCGCCGATGCGTGCCAGGGATCCGACTGCCCTACGTCGCTCACCTTCGTCACCGCGCGGCGACCTTCAACGACGTCGAGGATGAGGACTTTGCGATCCTTGTGCACCGCGAAGTTCACCGTCTCGTTGAATTCCAGCACCAGGCGCTCCATTGTCGGCCGGATCGCGTCGGAGGGCACTTGTCCGGAGAAGGCGCGTTGGCCGAGCCGAAACATTTCCCAGCCGAGCCGATACTGGGTCGAGTTGAACCGCTCGATGTATCCCAATGACACCAAACTGTTCAGATACCGCAACACAGTTGCTTCGTTCAGTGCTGTGCGCCTGGCGATTTCAGTGAGGTTTCCGGATTCCGCTTCCGCAACAGCTGTGAGGATCCGGGCCGTTCGCTCAACTCCGATCAGATTCGAGCCTTTGTCGGATGCCGCCTCTTTTTTCACCCAGTGAAGGTTACCAGCACCCAATGAACCCCTACCAACCTCGCGAGTTTCCCCGTTCCTGTTGACACACCCCCATCGTTCTTCTAGGTTTCATTCAGCGCAATCACCTATCACTGAGTGAAATTACGTTCTGTACCGCGCCTCGCCGTCGAAGGAGACACAATGTCCACCGCAGCAAGCCACCCGTCGTCAAAAGTCGATGGCGCGAGCATCCTTGCGTCGCAAGGTCTCCTGACGGCCGACGACTACACCCTGGCTCCGTCGCCGAAGTCCTTCGACGACGGCGGTAAGTACCGGCTGGAAATCTCAGGTGTGGAACGCCTTTCGACGTTCGAGGCGCTTCTCGACGAGGCCGGCAAACAGGATGTCTTCATTCACCGCATCATCGCCTTCGGAGGCGGAACCACACTGCTCAACACCGGCGAGCTCAGCGACGTGGCTGCACTGGCTGCGGACAACGGCATCGAACTGATCGCCGTTCCGGGTCCCCGCACGGGATGGGACCTGGGCCGACAAGCCTTGAGCACCGAAGGCCAGGCCGGAGGCCGCCGGGTGCGGGGCCTCGACAACATCCGGTACCTGCTCGACGACTACCTACGGGTGTTCTCGACTGGTATCCGCGGCGTACTCGTCTGGGACGAAGGAGTTCTCGACATCCTGAACAAGGCACGCGACGCCGGACACATCCCCGCCGACGCGAAATTCAAGATCTCCGTGTACGCCGGCCACGCAAACCCGGCCTCGATCAGGATCCTGCAAGATCTCGGTGCCGACAGCGTCAACCCGGTAGGCGATCTGAGCCGCCCGATGCTCGCCGCGATCCGCCATTCGGTCGATCTACCACTGGATGTCTGGGCCGAGACGTTCGAATCCTTCGGCGGGATGAACCGCCTGTGGGAGGCCGGTGACATCGCCCGCGTTGCGGGGCCGGTCTACTTCAAGATCGAGCCGGGAGAGTCCGAAGCCGTCATGTACAACGGCTGGGTCCGGCCCGAGTTCCATGAAGAGCTGGTCCGTCACAAGGTGCGCCACGCCGCCATCTTGAACGAACTGGTCCGCACCAGCGCCCCCGACGTGGCAGTGTCACCGGTGCCGCGTACGGCCACCCCTGCACTCACCAACTGACGACGGGCACGACGTGACACAGCATGCTCGGGCAGCCATCATCGGCTCAGGAAACATCGGTACCGATCTGATGCACAAGCTGCGGCAATCGACGGTTCTCGATGTCGCCGCCATGGTCGGGATCGACCCGGCCAGTGACGGTCTCGCCAGAGCTGCCGCCCTCGATGTGGCAGTGACCGCGGCGGGAGTGGACGGGCTTCTGGAGATGAGCGCCTTCGACGACATCGACGTGATCTTCGACGCCACCAGCGCCGAAGCCCACCACGCCAATTACGCGAGGCTCGAGCCCACCGGCCGGCTGGTGATCGACCTGACCCCTGCTGCCATCGGGCCGTTTGTCGTGCCGGCGGTCAACATGGCCGGCCTGACGGGCCACCGCAACCTCAACATGGTCACCTGCGGCGGCCAGGCCACCATCCCGATCGTCGCCGCACTGTCGGCGGTCACCCACGTGCACTACGCAGAGATCGTCGCGTCGATCTCGTCCCGCTCAGCGGGCCCAGGCACCCGGGCCAACATCGACGAGTTCACCGAAACCACCGCGCAGGCCATCGAGACCGTCGGCGGGGCGGCCCGCGGCAAGGCCATCATCGTCCTCAACCCGGCGGAACCGCCAATGATCATGCGCGACACCGTGGCCGCTCTGGTATCCGAAGCCGACGAGTCGGCTATCACCGCAGCCGTTGTTGCCATGGTTTCCGATGTCGCACAGTATGTTCCGGGCTATCGGCTCAGGCAGGACGTCCGGATCTCCACCGTCCCCCGGCAGGACTCGCGCCGCAGGCTCGTCGGCGACGCCGGCCGGGGCAGCGAACTCGCGCAGGTGACGGTGTTCCTCGAAGTCGAAGGTGCCGGTGACTATCTACCCCCGTACGCCGGAAACCTCGACATCATGACCGCCGCTGCCGTCCGGGTCGCCGAGCAGGCAATGTCGGCCACACACCTGTCGGAGCTGACACGATGACCACGGAGATCTATGTCCAGGATGTGACGCTGCGTGACGGGATGCATGCGGTCGGTCACTCGTTGTCCCTGTCGGACACCAAACGCATTGCGCGGGCCCTCGATCAAGCCGGGGTGGCCGCGATCGAGGTGGCACACGGCGATGGACTGGCCGGTGGTGGCCTGACCTACGGAGCCGGGGCCCACAGTGACGCCGAGTGGATCGCCGCCGCCGCCGATGTCATCCAGAATGCGCGGCTGACAACCCTTTTGATTCCCGGTATCGGCACGCTGGAGGATTTGCGGGCGGCCGTCGATGTGGGCGTCACCTCCGTGCGGATCGCCACGCACTGCACAGAAGCCGACATCGCAATTCAACACATCTCCACCGCAAGGAACCTGGGTCTCGATGTGGCCGGCTTCCTGATGATGGCGCACCTCACCGATCCGGATCGGCTTGCCGCACAAGCGAAGATCATGGAGGACGCGGGTGCACGATGCGTGTACGTCACCGACTCCGGTGGCCGGCTCACGATGTCCGACATGCGCGACCGGGTGCACGCCTACCGGACGGTGTTGGATCCGGCCACCTCGATCGGCGTCCACGCCCACCACAACCTCGCGCTCGGGGTCGCCAATTCGATCACCGCAGTGGAGCAGGGTGCGCACCGCGTCGATGCGTCGCTCACCGGGCTGGGCGCCGGTGCCGGAAATTGCCCCTTGGAAGTGTTCGTCGCCGTCGCCGAGCTCAACGGCTGGCAGCACGGGTGCGACCTGTTCGCCCTGATGGATGCCGCCGACGACATCGTTCGGCCCCTGCAGCGACGGCCAGTTCGAGTCGACCGCGAGACGCTCACCCTGGGATTCGCCGGCGTCTACTCGAGTTTCCTGTTGCACGCCGAGCGCATTGCTGCCGAGGTCGGCGTCGAAACCCGCCAGCTCCTCGTCGAAGCCGGCCGCCGATCAATGGTCGGCGGACAAGAGGACCTACTCATCGATCTCGCACTCGACATGAGGAGGTGAAAACAGTTCTTCCCCGCCTATGTGCTCCGCAACGGCTGCCGGGCACGTGGACACGCAGTTGGCCCACGCGATCCTCCCAATCCACGAGAGATGAACGACTATGGAGAACGTCACTCAATCTTTACCACCACGACGTCCGATAACCCCGTCAGCGCCACCCGCCGGCACCTCCCCACCCGGAGGGCGGCGAAACCACGGCCTCAAAGAGAACACCCTCGGTGTTCCGAGCATCTTCTTCTACATCATCGCCGCGGCATCGCCGCTGACGGTTGTGGTGGCGCTGTTCCCGATCATCATCGGAGCCGGTAACGGCGTCGGCATGCCCGGCGCGTTCGTGATCGCAGCCGTGGTGCTGATGATCTTCGCCGTCGGCTACGTGGCAATGAGCCGGCACGTGACCAATGCCGGCGCTTTCTACGCTTATGTCACCCTCGGGCTCGGCCGGATCACCGGCCTGGGGTCGGCGTCGCTCGCCATCTTCGCCTACAACGCCATTCAGGCCGGGTTGTACGGCGGGTTCGGTTACTACGCAGCCGAACTGCTCAACCCCGCCCTCGGCGTGAGCATCCCGTGGTGGCTCTACGCATTCGTCGGATTGGTGCTCTGCCTGGGCCTGGGCGTACAGGGCGTGCACTCCGGGGCGCGAGTGCTCGGGGTGTTCATGACGCTGGAAGTCACCATGATCACCGTGCTCAGCGTTTTCAGTTTGTTCAGCGACGACGTGCCGGTATCGAACTTCTCGCTGGAGCCCTTCAACCCGAGCGTGGTGCTCGGTGGCGCCTTGGGCGTGGCCCTGATGTTCGCCCACGCATCGTTCATCGGTTTCGAAGGGTCAGCCATTTATGGGGAGGAAGCCCGCGACCCCGCGCGCACCATTCCACGAGCGACCTACCTCTCGATCGCTTTCATGGGCATTCTGTACGCGGTGTCGGGCTGGCTCATCATGAACGCGCTGGGGCTGGACAATGTGGTCGCGATCGCCACCGACGCCGGTGGCAACTTCATCTTCGTCGCCAGCGACACCATCATCGGCCACAACATCTCGCTGCTCTTCCAGATTCTCATCGTGACTGCGACTTTCGCTGCCATCGTCACCTTCCACAACAACGTCTCGCGGTATCTGTTCTCGCTCGGCCGCCAGTCGCTGTTGTGGAAGCCGTTGGGGTGGACGCTGCCCCGGCGTCAGACACCCTGGGTGGCCTCGATCGTGCAGAGCCCGATGGTCGGGATCGTCATCGCCGCCTTCGCAATCGCCGGCCAGGACCCGTTCGCCACGTTGTTCACGTGGGCGACCGGTATCGGCACCATCGGGGTGATCTTGTCCCAGCTGGTGGCGGGGATAGCGATCTTCGTCTTTTTCCGCAGGTCGAACGTCGACAAGCGCCCGTGGAACACCGTGGTGGCACCGATTCTCGCGGTCATCGGCCTCGGCGCTTTCTTCATCTTGACGTTGGACAGCCTGGACATCCTGCTGGGTGTGCAAGGCGTGACGGCGGTGCTGATGTTGTCGCTGGTCTTCCTGGCACTCCTGGCGGGCATGGGGTACGGCGTGTACCTGCGCTACTTCGCCCCGGACAGGTACGCGCTCGTGGGTAAAGCGCTCAACGAGCGGGAACTGGCCGAACCGGCGCCCGAAGCCGGGTAGTCGGCAACCTCGCAGAAACCCAGCACACCTGCCGGCGGTTAGGTACGTTTGTACGTATCGATACGTACAAACGTTCCTAACGGAAGGTCGATCATGCCCCCCGCTCCCCGGCGCGCCCGTCGTCACGATCCGAACAGGAAGGAGCGCATCGTGGAATCAGCCCTGACGGTGCTCGCTCGCGACGGCGTCGCCGGTATCACCCATCGTGCGATCGGCGAAGAAGCCGACATCCCTCTCGGTTCGATCACGTATCACTTTGCAACGCTGGACGACATCGTCCAGCTCGCGTTTCAGACGCACGTCGAGAGGTTGGCAGCGCGTTTCGAGGAGCGGTTGGCATCGTGTGCACCGGGGCCCGATTTGATCGAGTGCATTGTCACGGCGGTCACCGACGATCTCGCCGCGAATCCGAACGAGCTGGCCGTCACCTACGAACTCTACGGCGACGCGGTTCGGCGAGCTGACACCAAACGCCTCACCCAGGCCTGGATGGAACGTGCGGAAGACGCCCTGGCTCAACACTTCGACCGATCCACCGCACGCCTGCTGGACGTCGTCATCGAAGGCCTGATGGTCCACGTGTCCATTGCCCAACAACCGATTTCGAAGGATGCGGTACGCGCACTCCTGACCACGGCCGCCAACGCCGGCACCACCCTGCCCGAACCAGCCATCGCAACCACTGAATTGGAGTCACCATGACCTTTCACCGCAAGATGTTCATCGACGGCAGCTGGACCGATGCGTCCGGAGGCGCGGTCGACCAGGTGCCTGCCCCCGCCACCGGGGAGGCATTCGCAGAGATCGCTCACGGCACCGCAGCCGACGTCGATCGTGCAGTAGCCGCCGCGCACGCTGCATTTCCCGACTGGGCCCGGACACCGGTGGGCGAGCGGGCCCGGGCGTTCCTCAAGCTCGCCGACCGCATCGAAGAAGACCAGCGCACACTCGCCGAAATCGAATCGCAGAACGTCGGTAAACCGATCGGGCTGGCACTCGAAGAGATGGAGATGATTCCCGATCATCTGCGGTTCTTCGCCGGCGGCGCCCGCACCATGGAAGGTCGCGCAGCGGCCGAGTTCGTCCGGGGCAAGACCAGCATCATCCGCCGCGACCCGTTGGGTGTTGTCGGTTCTGTGGCCCCCTGGAACTACCCGCTGCTGATGGCGATCTGGAAGATCTCCCCGGCGCTGCTGACCGGAAACACGCTGGTGCTCAAACCCTCTGAGCACACCCCCTTCTCCGTTCTGCGCCTCGCCGAGCTGGCACAAGACCTGTTCCCCGCCGGTGTGTTCAACGTCGTCACCGGCGACGGGAAAGACGTCGGCGCCAGGCTCGTCGCCCATCCGACCGTGCGGATGTCTTCGCTGACCGGATCGGTGGAGACCGGGCGCGCCTTGATGCACGCCTCTGCTGATTCCAACCTCAAGCGGTTGCATCTGGAACTCGGCGGCAAGGCGCCGGTCCTGGTGTACTCCGACGCCGACGTTTCACTGGCCGTCGCCAAGATCATGGAAGGCGCGTTCTGCAACTCCGGTCAGGACTGTATGGCGGCTTCGCGGTTGTACGTCCACGATGCGGTACACGACGATCTGGTGTCCGGTCTCGAAAAGGCGGTCAAAGAACTCGATCTCGGGGACATCGCCAGCGAGGACACCTCCATGGGCCCGGTGATCACCGCCGCCCACCGGGATCGAGTCGAGGGCTTCGTGGCCCGCGCGAAGGCGACAGGCCACACCGAGCTGATCCAGGGCGACAACCCCGGCACCGGTTTCTACACCGCCCCCACTGTCGTCGTCGGGGCCCGTCAGGGCGACGAGATCGTCAGCACCGAGGTGTTCGGACCGGTCACCTCGGTGACCAGATTCGGCGATAACGACGATGTCATCGCCTGGGCCAACGACACCGAATACGGTCTCGCGGCGTCGGTGTTCACCAATGACCTCGCGCGGGCGATGACAGCGGCCAGTGATCTCCAGTTCGGTACGGTCTGGATCAACGATCATCTGCCCGTCACTCCCGAGATGCCGCACGGCGGCTTCAAGCAGTCCGGCAACGGCAAAGACATGTCGGTGTACGCGCTCGAGGAGTACACCGAGGTCAAGCACGTGATGATCAACCGTGAGAGCGCCTGACATGGCAGTGAGTGCGGTGAACATGTTCCGGCTGAGGCCCGGCGTCAGCAGCGACGAGTTCGAGAAGTTCTCGGTGGAACTGGACCGGCCGACGTGTCTTGCCTTGGACGTCGTTCTCGACTTCGACGTCTACCTGGTGCATGACGCCGGCCTTTCCGGGTTCGACGTGATCGAGGTGATGACGGTGGCGTCATGGCCGGAATGGGAACGGGTGCGCGACCACGCACCCGAACTCGAGGCAGTAGTACAACGATTCGACCAACTCGTCGAGCCCGGCAGCGTCACCACCGTGCTCACCCGTAATTCGCCTTTGCCACAGGAGATCTGACATGTCGACAACACCGGACTACGACGCCATCGTGATCGGCGCCGGGCACAACGGACTGGTCACCGCGAACTATCTCGCCCGCGCCGGTAAGCGCGTACTGGTTCTCGAGGCGCGCTCCGTCGTCGGCGGCGCCTGTGTGACCGAGGAACTCATCCCCGGCTCGAAGTGGTCCTCGTGCGCGTTCATCGCCGGCCTGTTACGGCCGGAAATCATCGAGGAACTGGAACTGAAGAAGTTCGGCCTGAACCTCTACCAGGGTGATGCACTGTCGTTCAGCCTCTTTCGCGACGGCAGCTCGTTCACCATGTGGAAAGAGACCGACCGCACTCTTCGTGAGCTCGAGAAGATCAACAAGAAGGACGCACAGGCCTTCCTCGATTTCGGAGTGCGGCTTCAACGTTTCGCCGGACTGGTCACGCCCTACCTGCTCACCTCGCCGCCGGAGCGATCGGAAGTGCTCGCCGCCTTCGAGGCCGCCGGGGAACAGACGTTGTTCGACGAGTTCACCCTGTTGTCGGTCCGCGATCTCCTGGACCGCTACTTCGAGGACGAACGGCTCAAGAGCATGCTGACCTTCTTCGGGATGGTCTCGATCTTCGGCGGGCCGTCCACCCCGGGAACGGCCTACACGTACGGCCACCACTCCTGGGGTGAGTTCAACGGCGCCTTCGGTCAATTCGGCCTGGCCCGCGGTGGAATGGGTGCGATCAGCGAGGCGCTCGCCGCCGGCGCCCGCCATCATGGGGCGACCATCCGCACATCGTCGCCCGTTGACAAGGTAGTGGTCGAGCGGGGCGTGGCCACCGGCGTCCGACTGCAGGACGGCACGGTCATCACCGCGCGGCAGGTGTTCTCCAACGCCGACCCGAAGCGCTCCCTGCTGCGGTTCGTCGAACCCGGTGTGCTGCCGTCCAGGCTGGTGCGCGATGTGGAGAACATCGACACCAGGGGCTCGATGGCCAGGATTCATCTTCTGATCGACGAACTGCCGCAATATCTTCCGTTCTCCGATGCTGCCGCCGGCCCGCAACATCACGGGCACCAGCTGCTCGGACCCAGCCGGGAGGCCTTCGAGGAGGCCGCCGAGGCACAACGCCGCGGGACCTTCCCGAGCACCTTCGTCATCGAGGCCGTCACGCAGTCCGTCACCGACGACACCTTGGCGCCCGCGGGGCTGCACACCATGTCACTGGGGATACAACAACTCCCCTCTGAGCTCACCGGAACGACGTGGGCGGCAGAGAAGGACAAGTGGGCTGACCTGGTTCTCGAGGATCTCTTCACCTATGCGCCCAATCTGCGTGACCACATCGTCGATCGGGTGGTCATCACACCCGACGATCTCGACAGCGAGTACCTGATCACCGACGGGAACATCTTCCACGGCAGCATGATGCTCGACCAGCTGTTCGGAGCTCGACCGATCCCGGAGTTGGCGAACTACCGGACACCGGTGAGCAATTACTACCTGTGCGGGTCCGGCACCCACCCCGGCGGTGGCGTGATGGGCGCCAACGGTCACAACGCAGCCAAGGTGGCGTTGGCAGATGCAGCAGGCGTCACCACGCCGGATCGCCCCGGGACGCAGCAACCGCGCGGCGAGAAACAGCCGTGGCAGCAGCGCCTCGTCGGTGCCCTGATGGCCACCAGATCCGGCAGGTGGGTGGGCTACCACGCCGCTCGCCAACCTGCGTTGCGCAGGATCACCGCTTACGCCGCCCGCGTTCGCTAGCGGCCGACACCACCGAAATCGAAGGAGGATGATCCGTGGCACCATCGCCGGGCGGATTGCGAAGCGCCAAATGGTTTGCCGGGCAGGATGTTCCCGGGTTTGTTCACCGCTCCGCCATGCGGGCGTCCGGTTTCTCCCGGATGGCGTTCGAGGGCCGCCCGATCGTCGGGATCTGCAACTCGTGGTCTGAAGTGGTCAACTGCAACATGCATTTCCGCGGCATGGCCGATGCGGTCCGCCGGGGCGTTCTGACAGCAGGTGGGTTCCCTCTCGAGTTCCCCACCATTTCGCTGGGTGAGCAGCTGATGAAACCGACCACCATGCTGTTCCGCAACCTCATGGCCATGGATGTCGAAGAGTCCATCCGGGCATATCCGTTCGACTCCGTAGTCCTGTTGGGTGGCTGCGACAAGACGGTACCGGCGCAGCTCATGGGCGCTGCCAGCGCGGACGTCCCGGCCATCATGCTCACCGGCGGACCGGCCGCGCCGGCGGTGTTCCGGGGCAAACAAATCGGCGTAGGCACCGACCTCTGGGAGTACATCGACGACGTTCGCGCCGGACGGATGTCGATGGCCGACTACGAGAAACTCGAGGCCGCCGCCGGCCCGTCGCGGGGCCACTGCCCGGAGATGGGGACCGCGTCCACGATGGCCACACTTGTCGAAGGCCTCGGCATGACGTTGCCGGGGACGGCGGCGGTGCCGGCGATGGACTCACGCAGACTCCAGGTAGCCGAAGAGTGCGGAGCCCGGGCCGTCGGACTGGCCACCGAGGGACTGCGCCCGTCGCACATCATGACGGCCGAGGCCTTCGACAACGCGATCACACTGATGCTGGCGGTCGGGGGGTCCACCAATGCCATCGTGCATCTGCTGGCCATTGCCGGCCGAGTCGGGATCCCGTTGCACCTGGATCGCTTCCACGAACTCTCTGCGCGCACACCATTGGTGGTCAACGTGCGGCCGGCAGGAGAGCACCTGGTCGAGCAGGTCTTCCATGCCGGTGGGATACCGGCAGTCATGAAGGCCGTCGAGGATTTACTCCACCCCGATGCCTTGACGGTCACCGGGAAAACCGTCGCCGACAACCTCCCCACCACTGCGGCAACCGATACGTCCGTCATCGCCGCCCTGGACTCACCGTTCCAGCCACCGAACGGCCTGGCAGTCGTCCGCGGCAACCTCGCCCCCGACGGTGCCGTGATCAAGTGCAGCGCCGCCAGTCCCGAACTGCTGGTGCACCAGGGCCCCGCGGTCGTCTTCGAGAACATGAAGGACCTGATGGCGCGGTTCGACGACCCGGATCTCGACGTGACACCGGACTCTGTGCTCGTCCTGCGATCGGCGGGCCCACGGGGCGCTCCCGGGATGCCTGAATGGGGGCAACTGCCGATTCCCAGCAAGCTGCTCCGGCAGGGCGTCACCGACATGGTCCGCATCTCCGATGCCCGGATGAGCGGAACGGCCTACGGAACCTGCGTGCTGCACGTGAGCCCGGAATCGGCCGCGGGTGGTCCCCTGGGGTTGGTGCGTGACGGCGACATCATCAGCCTCGACGCTCGTGCGGGCAGGCTCGACATGCTGGTCAGCGACGACGAATTGACCACTCGCCGAACAGAGTTCAGATCGCAGCCGCCACACGCGATCGCTGCGCGTGGTTATACCGCGATGTATGTGGACCGGGTACTCCAAGCGGACCGAGGATGCGATTTCGACTTCCTGGTCGGACGCTCGCAGCGCCCGGAGGACGAACCGGACGCCATCTTCGAAGGCTGGGTCGGCGGCTGGTGACATCGCCACCCACCGGCAGCCACCCACAGGCAGCCACCCACCGGCAGCCACCTACCGGCAGCTCTACTCCGGAAGCCGAAGCTCGGGCTTTTCGACCTCTTCGATGTTGACGTCCTTGAATGTGATGACGCGCACCTGTTTGACGAACCGGGCCGGCCGGTACATGTCCCATACCCAGGCGTCGGCCAACCGCAGCTCGAAGTAGACCTCGCCGTCGGAGTTGCGCGGGATCAGTTCGACGCTGTTGGCGAGGTAGAACCGGCGCTCGGTCTCCACCACGTAGCTGAACTGACCGACGATGTCTTTGTATTCGCGGTACAGCGAGAGCTCCATCTCGGTCTCATACTTTTCGAGATCCTCAGCGCTCATCGGGCCAGCTGTCCTTCATGTCGGTCGGTTCCCCTCATATTGTCCTACCCCAGATCGCTGTGCTGCTCCAGCACAGGATCGTCCACTTCGCCGGAACTCAACTCCGTCACCAACCGGGTGCCGGTCGCGGTGGCGACGCGTCGCACGTTGATGAACGACTGCCGGTGCTGGGCGCAGGGCCCCAGCCGCGACAACGCCTCACTGTGCGCCGCCGTGCTGTAGCCCTTGTGGTCGGCGAAACCGTACCCCGGATGCTCCCGGTCCATGTTCACCATCAGCCGATCCCGGCTCACCTTGGCCAGCACACTCGCCGCGGCGATGCAGGCGGCGGCGGCATCACCGGAGATCACCGGCAAGGACGGCGTCGCCAGTCCCGGCACGCGGAAACCATCCGACAGCACGTAACCGGGCCGGGTGGCCAGGCCGGCCACTGCCCGCCGCATGCCTTCGATGTTGGCGACGTGCACACCGCGCCGATCCACCTCCGTCGATGGGATGAACACCACGTGGTAGGCCAGCGCGTACCGCCGGATCAGCGGGAACAGCCGTTCCCGCTCCTTCTCGGTGAGCTTCTTGGAGTCGTCGAGGCGGGCCAGGCTGGTCAACCGGTTGGGCCCCAACACACACGCCGCCACCACCAACGGACCCGCGCACGCACCCCGGCCCACCTCGTCCACCCCGGCAACCGGCCCGAGCCCGCTGCGGTACAACGCCGACTCCAGCGTTCGCAGACCCGACGATTTGCGGATCACGGTGCGCGGCGGCCAGGCAGCAGGCACTTAGTGGCCTTGTTGGGGATCGAAAGTCGTGACACCACCCCAGCGCGACGGCGGCCACGCGATGAACCGCGCCTTGCCGATGACGTTGTCCACCGGGATGGTCCCGTTGGTGGGGTCACCAGTGCAGATCAAGCCCTTCTGGGCGTCGGTCGGAGCATTGGTGCAATGCGCCCGGGAATCCGCTGAATGGGTCCGGTTGTCGCCCATCACCCACAGCCGGTCCTCGGGGACAGTCACCGGACCGAACTCATTACCCAGGCAGGGATACACCGCAGGGTCGGCCATCATGGTGTTCGGATCGAGATAGGGCTCGTCGAGGGGCTTGCCGTCCACCGTCAGCCCGGTGTCGGCACGGCACTGCACGGTCTGACCGCCGACGGCGATGATGCGCTTCACCAGATCGTTCTCGTCCGGCGGAACAAACCCGACGAAGGACAACGCGTTCTGTACGGCACGGATGGCCGGATTGTCGGAGCGGATCGACTTGTACCCCACGCTCCAGGACGGCGGTCCCTTGAAGACGATGACGTCGCCGGGCCCGGGTTCAGTGAACCGGTAGCTCAGCTTGTCCACCATGATCCGGTCGCCGACGCAACCAGCACAACCGTGAAGGGTCGGCTCCATCGATTCCGAGGGAATCAGATACGGCCGCGCGACGAACGTCAGCATGACGTAGTAGAGGACAATCGCGACGGTGACGAGAATGGCGCCTTCGCGTAGCGCGGAGTGTTTTTTCTCGGTCGGCTCGTCGTGTTCGTCGGCTGCGTCCACGGCTTCCCGATCGGATTCGGCCGAGTCCTCGGTTGCGGTCACGGAGTCAGCGTAGTCAGCGATACCCGGATACCGCGCAAGCGGCATCCGGGTGTACGCAACGTCAGCGCTTTTCCTTGATCTTGGCCTTCTTGCCACGCAGTTCGCGCAGGTAGTACAGCTTGGCGCGACGCACGTCGCCGCGGGTCAGCAGCTCCACCTTGTCGATGTTGGGCGAGTGCACCGGGAAGGTGCGCTCGACGCCGACGCCGTAGCTCTCCTTGCGGACGGTGAACGTCTCGCGGATGCCACCGCCCTGACGCCGAATGACGACACCCTTGAAAACCTGGATACGCTCCTTGGTGCCCTCGATGACTTTCACGTGCACATTCACGGTGTCGCCGGGGCCAAAGGCCGGAATGTCGTCGCGCAGCGACGCCTGATCGACGAAGTCCAGCGTGTTCATCGTGAGTATTCCTTGCGGTCGCGGTTACAGACGGCGCCCGACGCACACGTGCGAGGCGGATCCGTAGCCGATGGGTCGGGCTTTCGGTCTTTGCCGCAGCAGGCGATGATTCCAGCCCGCGCAGACAACTTGTCAATTGTGCCAGACGGACGCCACGCAGAGAAATCGCCTCCCCGGACGCCTCGCGGACCAGGTACCAAGCTTGCCTAACTACGCGGACATGATCGACACCTATTACGCTGATCACACGGGCCGGCTTCGATTCCCAGGCTGTGGGTACCCGTTCCCGACGATTCTTGGGCCTCGAGGAGAACGATGCGACGGCGGCCGTCCTACGCGGTGAAGGTGACAGTCACAGTCGCCAGCACCGTGCTACTCGCCTGCTGCGCAAGCTGCGAAGCCCATGTGTTCGCCTCCCCCGGTGACGACAACCCGGCTGCGCCACAGTTGACCGTCGTCACCCCGCAGGCGCCGCCGTTGGCACCACCTGCACCGCCTCCGGTTCAGAGCGCCCCCTCCTTCGACGGCCTGCCGGCCCGCGCCCAGCAGGCGGTAGACGAGGCCGCCGACCAGGGCGCCACCATCGGCGTCATGGTGCACGACCGGGAGACCGGTCAGCAGGTCGCCGCCGGCAACACTACCCGGTGGGCGACCGCCTCCGTGGTCAAGCTGTTCATCGCCGACGATCTGCTGCTGCGGGAGCCGGACGTGTCCCCCGAGGACCGCAAATCCCTCAACGTGATGCTGCGCTCCTCGGACGACAGTGCCGCCGAGGTCTTCTGGAACCGCGGTGGCGGCAGCGCGATCATCAACCGGGTCACAGCCCGTTACGGATTGAACGATACTGCCCCACCGGGCAACGGCCGCTGGTGGAACACCATCACCTCGGCGCAGGATCTGGTGCGGTATTACGACATGCTGCTCTCCGGTGCGGGCGGCCTGCCCCCGAGCGGGCGAACTTCATCGTCGACAACCTGGCTGCGTCGACACCGACCGCTCCGGACGGGACTCAACCCGGCGGGATCTATCCGCAGCGATTCGGCATCCCCGAGGGCCTGCCCGGTGAGCCGGTCGCGGTCAAACAAGGGTGGATGTGCTGCATCAACTCGAACTGGATGCATTTGTCCACGGGCGTGGTGGGCCGCGATCGGCGCTACATCATGGTGATCTACTCGTTGCAGCCCACCGGTTCGGAAACCGCCCGCGCCACCATCACCCAGGCCGTCAAGACGATGTTCCCGACCGGCACCATCTAGTCGAGCAGGTCGGGACGCCGCGTCCGGGTGCGTTCTTCGGCTGCCTCCCGGCGCCACCGCGCGACCTTGGCGTGGTCACCGGAGAGCAGCACGTCCGGCACCTGCAGGCCGCGCCAGCTCGGCGGACGGGTGTAACTGGGACCTTCCAACAAGCCCTCGGAATGCGAATCATCTTGGTGTGAGAGCGGATTGCCGATCACCTCGGGGAGCAGGCGCACGACGGCCTCACACATCACCAGCGTCGCCACCTCACCGCCGTTGAGCACGTAGTCGCCGATGGACACCTCCTCGACGCGCATCCGCGTGGCGGCGTCGTCGGCGACGCGCTGGTCGATGCCCTCATATCGGCCGCACGCGAACACCAGGTGCTTCTCGGTGCTCCAGCGCCGCGCGGTCGACTGCGTGAACAGTGTCCCCGCCGGGGTGGGAATCACCAAAAGCGTTTCCGGCGAGCAGATTTCATCCAGCGCGTCGCCCCAGACCGGCGCCTTCATGACCATGCCGGGGCCGCCGCCATAGGGCGAGTCGTCGACAGATCTGTGCACATCGTGGGTCCAGCGGCGCAGATCGTGCACGCCGAGTTCGATCCGGCCCGACTCGATGGCTTTCCCGGGCAGGGCCTGCCGCAATGGCGCCAGATACTCCGGGAAGATGGTGATGACGTCGATACGCACAGTCGTACCCGAAGCTACTCGAGGTCCAGCAGACCGGCGGGTGGGTCGATCTCGATCAGCCCATCGGCCAGCGACACCGTGGGCACCATGGCCGCCACGAACGGGACCAACACCTCGGCGCCCTCCGGTGTCTTCACCGAGAGCAATTCCCCTGCTGCAGTGTGCAACACCTCAGCGACAATGCCGACATCGGAACCGTCGACAGTGCGCACCGTCAGCCCTTCGAGCTGATGATCGTAGAACTCGTCAGGCTCGGTGATCGGTGGAAGCTCGTCGGACTCGACGAGAAAGAGGGTGCCCCGCAACGCATCGGCGGTATCGCGGTCGGCCACACCGGTGAGGCGCACCAAAAGACGTTCACCGTGCGCCCGCACCGATTCGATGACGAACTCCCGCTCACCACCACCGCGAGAGGCCCTGCCGCGCAGCGTTTTCCCCCGCACGAAGCGGCCGTCGGGGTCGTCGGTACGGATGTCGACGACTACCTCACCGGTGACACCGTGCGCCTTGACGATACGGCCGACGACCAGCTCCATGAGCGGTCCCTACTGGTCGGTGTCCACCACGTCGACGCGGATACCGCGGCCGCCGATACCGGCGACCAGGGTGCGCAACGCGGTGGCCGTGCGGCCGCCCCGACCGATGACCTTGCCGAGGTCGTCGGGGTGCACATGCACCTCGACCGTGCGGCCCCGGCGGTTGGTCACCATGTCGACGCGGACGTCATCGGGATTGTCGACGATTCCGCGGACCAGATGCTCCACAGCGTCGACGACGACAGCACTCATTCGCCGGCGGGCGCGGTCTCGGCCGGGGTCTCGGCGCTTTCGGCGGCGTCAGCCTTGGGGGCCTTCTTCTTCTTCGGCGTGATGGCCTCGCCGGTGGGTGCGCCGTCAGCCTGTGCCAGCGCCGCGTTGAACAGATCCAGCTTGCTGGGCTTGGGCTCCTTGACCTTCAGCGTGCCCTCGGCGCCCGGCAGGCCCTTGAACTTCTGCCAGTCGCCGGTGATCTTCAGCAGCGCCAGGACCGGTTCGGTGGGCTGGGCGCCGACGCTGAGCCAGTACTGCGCGCGCTCGGAGTCGATCTCGATCAGGCTCGGCTCTTCCTTGGGGTGGTAGCGGCCGATGACCTCGATCGAGCGGCCGTCGCGGCGGGTGCGCGCGTCAGCGACAGCGATGCGGTACTGGGGGTTGCGGATTTTGCCGAGACGGGTCAGCTTGATTTTCACAGCCATGGTGAAAGAAATCTCCTGTTGGATTGCCACGCTGCAATTCGGCGACCAGGGCAGGTTGCCCGGATCCGGTTTTGCCTCACGTGTGTGACCGGTGCGCAGCCTTGGTCGCGCGCCAGACAGCGAGTCATTCTGCCAGAACTCCCACGTCAGACAAAAATGACGCCGAATGTGGGGCGGCTAGACCACCTTGTCGAAGCACTTGGTCTCGACGCGACGTGTCATCCGCCACCCCTGCGGCGTCCGGATGAACTCGTCGTCGTACCAGAGCCCGCAGAACAGGACCTGCGCCTGCTCCCCCTCTCCTGCTCCCCCGAGCACCATCGGGTTGAAGCAGATCACCCGGGATGTGGCGGTGTCACCACTGAAGGTGATCGACAAGTTGCCGAGCATGTGGGAGTACGCCGGAAAGTGCGGCAGCACCTCGGCCAGCCAGGCCTTGACCTCGGGGTAGTGGCCGTCGATGCCACCCATGGCCCGATAGTCGATATACGCATCCGGGGTGAACACCGCGTCCAGATCATCGAAGCGGCGGTTGTCGATTGCGGTCGAGTAGTCGACCAGCAACTGCTGGATCTCCAGGCGATCGGAGATCTCCTCGATGCTGAGCATGAATTCGATTCAAGCAGATGGACGCCGCTTTACCGGCCACTCTGACGCACTTCGGGGATGGGGTTAGGCTCCGTCTTCATGCGCAGGCTGTTGGCGAGTGTGTCGATAACCCTGAGTTTGGCGGTGGTCCTGTTGCTGGTGGCGTTCACGCCGTCGGCCGACGGCGAACCCCTCAGCGTGGGGTCGGTACCGATCCCTGACGGCCCGGCGCAGGCCTGGATAGTCGCCGACATGGATACCGGGCAGATCCTGGCCGGTCGCAACGAGAACAACACCTACGCCCCCGCCAGCACCATCAAGACGCTGCTGGCGCAGGTGATCCTCGACGAGGTGCCGCTGGAGGCGACCATCGTCGCCGACGAGGCCGACACCCGGGTGGAGTGCAACTGTGTGGGCGTGGTTCCCGGGCACACCTACACCGCCCGCCAGCTACTGGAGGGGCTGCTGTTGGTGTCGGGCAACGACGCCGCCAACACTCTGGCCCGGATGGTCGGGGGCACCGACGCGGCCGTGGCGAAGATGAATGCCAAGGCCGCCGCGCTGGGCGCCCGGGGTACCAGCGCCGGATCCCCATCCGGAATCGACGGCCCGGGTATCACCATCTTCTCGACCCCACATGACCTCGCGGTGATCTTCCGGTCGGCGATGTCATCCCCGGTGTTCGCCCAGATCGTGGCGCAGCCGACGGCGGTGTTCCCCACCGCGACCGGAGACCGGGTGCTGGTGAACCAGGACGAACTGCTGCACCGTTATCCGGGCGCGCTCGGCGGCAAGACCGGTTTCACCGACCTGGCGCGCAAGACATTTGTCGCCGCCGCCCAGCGCGGGGGCCGGCGGCTGGTCATCGCGATGATGTACGGGCTGGTCGTCGAGGGCGGCCCCACCTATTGGGATCAGGCTGGCGCACTGCTGGATTGGGGCTTCGCGCAGAACACCGGCGCCAACGTCGGAGTGCTGTGAGGCAGTCTCGAGATCACCCCTGACCACGCCGGTGATCACCGAGAGTTGCTGATTCGCAACCTGTTCGAGATCGCGTTCCGACCGCACGTGGTTACGCTCGGCCCTCGTGCCCCTAGGTCCGCTCGCGCTGGTCATGAGCCTGTTGACGTTCGCAGTTCTGGGGGCCGGTCCCACCGCGGCGGCACCTGAGATCGCTCCGGCCGGCGCCATCGCCGCACCCGATGGTCCGGCCCAGGCCTGGCTCGTCGCCGACATGGACACCGGCACCATTCTGGCCGCCAAGAATCCCGGCGGCGCCTTCGCGCCGGCCAGCACCATCAAAGTGCTGCTGGCCATGACCGTGCTGGACCATCTGAACCCCGGGGCAGCCGCCCGGGCCGCACCCCTGCACACCAAGGTGGAATGTTCCTGCGTCGGCCTGGTGCCCGGCCAGGTGTACACCACCCGCCAGCTGCTGGAAGGCCTGCTGCTGGTCTCCGGCAACGACGCGGCCACCCTGCTGGCCGACATGCTGGGCGGCTATCGCGCCGCGATCGTACGGATGACGAACAAGGCCCACGCGCTGGGCGCCGGCAGCACCACAGCCATGTCGCCCTCAGGTCTCGACGGCCCCGGCTGGGCGTCGGTGACCACCCCCCGCGACCTGGGCGTGCTCTTCCGGGCCGCGCTCGGTTATCCGCTGATCGCGCAGATCCTGCGGCAGCCGTCTACGCAGTTTCCCGGCCGCAACGGCTACAAGACCATCGAGAACCAGAACGAACTGCTGGCCCGCTACCCCGGCGTGCTCGGCGGCAAGACCGGATACACCAATCTGGCGGGCAAGACCTATGTCGGCGCCGCTCAGCGCGGAAACCGTCGGCTGGTGGTCGTGCAGATGAAGGGCAGCGGCGACCTCTACGATCAGGCCGCGAAGCTGCTGGACTGGGGCTTCGCCTCAGCCGAGGTGAAACCTAGTTGAACACCCGGCCCCGCAGGATCACCAGGTCAGGGTTGCTCAACACGGCGGCGCTCTGCCGCGGATCCTCGGCGAAGCACAGCAGATCGGCCGACGCACCGTGCTCCAGTCCGGGCCGCCCCAGCCAGGTTCGTGCGGTCCACGAGGCCGCACCCAGCGCCTGCGTCGGGCTCATTCCGACCCCCTTGAGCGCTTCCACCTCGTCGGCGATGCGGCCGTGGGCGATCATGCCGCCGGCGTCGGTCCCCGCGTAGACCGGCACGCCCGCGTCCAGCGCGGCGCCCACCCGAGCACTGCAGCTGGCGTAGAGATCGCGCATGTGTGCGGCGTAGGTCGGATACTTCGCGGCCGCCGCGGCGATATTGGGAAAGTTCTCGATGTTGATCAACGTCGGCACCAGCGCGGTCCCATGCTCGAGCATCAGTGCGACGGTGTCCTCGGTGAGCCCGGTGCCGTGCTCGATGCAGTCGATGCCCGCCTTGATCAGGCCGGGCAGCGCGTCCTCGCCGAAGACATGGGCGGTGACCCGCGCACCCTCGGCGTGCGCGGCGTCGATCGCCGCTTTCAGGATGTCGTCAGACCACAGCGGGGCCAGATCGCCCACTCCGCGGTCGATCCAGTCGCCGACCAGCTTTACCCAGCCATCCCCGAACCGCGCCTGCTCGGCGACCATTGCCGGTAGCTGCGACTCGTCCTCGATGTCGATCGGCAGCCCAGGGATATACCGCTTGGGTTTGGCCAGGTGCCGTCCGGCGCGGATGATGCGGGGCAGATCCTCGCGGTCGTCGAGGCTGCGGGTGTCGATGGGCGATCCGGCGTCGCGCAGCAGCAGCGCACCCGCGGCGCGCTCGGTTTCGGCCTGACTGATCGCCTCGTCATCGCTGGTGGGGCCGCCCGGCCCGAGCCCGACGTGGCAGTGCGCGTCTACCAGCCCGGGAATGATCCAGCCGCCGTCGAACACCGTGTCGGCGCCGGAAACCGGCTCCGCGGACAGCGTTCCGTCGACCACCCACCACTGCACCGGCTCGCCTTCGGGCAGCGAGGTGCCCCGCAGGTGTAGCCGCACGCCTACTTCTGCCCCGGGAACTTCAACTTCGACAGGTCGAAGTCGGCCAGCCCCGGCGGCAATTCATCGAGTCCCTTGGGCATCTGCGACAGGTCAGGGAAACCGCCGGGCAGGCCGGCGGCCAGTGGATTGCGCACCTTGGGCGGCGTCGGACCCTTGCCCTTCTTCTTGCCGGACTGCTTGTTCTTGCCTTTGGCGGCCTTGCGGGTGGTGCCCTTGCGGCTGAAGGGCAGGCCCATCTGCCCCGCCATCTGCGACATCATCTTGCGGGCTTCGAAGAAGCGGTCGACAAGCTGATTCACCTCGGCCACCGTCACCCCGGAGCCATTGGCGATGCGCAGCCGCCGCGAGGCGTTGATGATCTTGGGATCCGCGCGCTCGGCGGGGGTCATACCGCGGATGATGGCCTGCAGGCGATCCAGTGATCGGTCGTCGACGGCGGCCAGGGCATCTTTCATCTGCCCGGCGCCGGGCAGCATCCCCAGCAGGTTGCCGATCGGACCCATCTTGCGGATCGCCAGCATCTGCTCGAGGAAGTCCTCCAGGGTCAGCTCCCCCGAGCCGATCTTGGCGGCGGCATCCTCAGCCTGCTGGGCGTCGAAGACCTGCTCGGCCTGCTCGATGAGGGACAACACGTCGCCCATGCCGAGGATGCGGCTGGCCATCCGGTCCGGGTGGAAGACGTCGAAGTCTTCCAGCTTCTCGCCGGTGGAGGCGAACAGGATCGGCACGCCGGTGACCTCGCGGACCGACAGAGCGGCACCACCGCGGGCGTCGCCGTCGAGCTTGGTCAGCACCACACCGGTGAAGCCGACACCGGCACCGAAGGCCTCCGCGGTGGCCACCGCGTCCTGGCCGATCATGGCGTCGAGTACGAACAGCGTCTCGTCCGGGTGCACGGCGTCGCGAATGCCGGCGGCCTGGGCCATCAGTACGTCATCGATACCGAGGCGGCCTGCGGTGTCGACGATCACCACGTCGTAGTGCTTGGCCTTGGCCTCGGCCAGACCCGCGGCGGCGACCGCGACCGGATCACCCGGGCCGGCACCGTCGGTTTCGTCGGCGCTCGGCGCGGTTCCGGGGTGCGGGGCGAAGACAGCGACGCCGGCTCGCTGGCCGACGATCTGCAGCTGGTTGACCGCGCCGGGACGCTGCAGGTCGCACGCCACCAGCAGTGGGGTATGTCCTTGTCCGCGAAGCCATTTGGCAAGCTTTCCGGCCAGCGTGGTCTTACCGGCACCCTGCAGACCGGCCAGCATGATGACCGTCGGGGGCGTCTTGGCGAACCGCAGCTGGCGGGTCTCGCCGCCGAGGATGCCGATGAGCTCCTCGTTGACGATCTTGACGACCTGTTGGGCGGGGTTCAGCGCACCGGAGACTTCGGCGCCCTTGGCGCGTTCCTTGATCCGGTTGATGAAGGCACGGACGACGGGCAGCGAGACGTCGGCTTCCAGCAGCGCCAGCCTGATCTCCCGGGCCGTGGCGTCGATGTCGGCGTCGGTGAGCCGACCCTTGCCGCGCAGGCCGGACAGTGCACCGGTGAGCCGGTCGGACAGGGATTCAAACACGGGGCAAGCCTACTTGGCCTGGCCACCGCAGCGCCCATCGCGCCCCGGGCCGTTCTCGATGCCCGCCGCAGGTGCAGTGGCCTAGCCGGCTTCTTGCACCGGTTTTGCCGGTGGCGGCGCGGGCAGCACCGCGAACAGCCCCTTCTCCAACGATGCACGCAACGAGCCGTCCTCGTCGGGTGTGGGCGCCACGATGCCGAACGCATCGACCACGGAGGACCCCAGGGTGGTCACCTTCGCCCACACGATGTCCACTCCGGCCTGCTCGAACACCGCGGTCAGCGTCGCCAACAGGCCGGCGCGGTCGGTCGAGCGGATCTCGACCGTCACCTCCCTGCCGCCATGTTCGGTGATGCGGCCGTCATGCCAGAGCAGGCGGGGCGGAGCCGCCGGTGGATTGATCGGGACGGCCGCACGCACCTCCCCGGCACGGCCGGGCACGGAGGCGTTCTCGGCTTCTTTGCGCTCGAGCGCACCGGCGACGTCGAGGTCCCCGTCGACCGCGAGGATCAACTGTTGGCGCAGCAGTTCAGCGGCAGGCGGTGAACCGAAATGGGGTGACACCAGGAAGGTGTTGATCGCCGAGCCCTGATGACTGTTCACCGAGGCCGAATACACCCGCAGCGAGTGCAGCGCCAGCACACCCGCTGCCTTGGACAGCGTGCCCCGACGATCCGGGGCGATGATCGTCACGTTGTAGGTGTGCGCGCTCTCCCCGGCGGTGAGATCGACGTGCACGCCCCCGTCATCGGCGGCGAGCTCGAGGTACCGGGGATCAACCGGGTCAGCCTGAGGCAGCGGTTCCCCCGCCATCACCAGCCGGCAGCGGCGCACCAGGTCGCCGATCAGCGACGCTTTCCAGTCGCCCCACACGCCGGGTCCGGTGGCCAGCGAGTCCGCCTCGGCCAGGGCGTGGAGCAGCTCCAGCAGTACCGAGTCACCGCCCAGGGCGTTGGCCACCGCGGCGATGGTGTCCGGGTTCTGCAGGTCTTTGCGGGTCGCCGTCTCGGGCAACAGCAGGTGATAGCGCACGATCGCCGACAAGGTCTCCACATCGGAGGGCCACAGGCCCAGCCTGGTGCCGATCTGAGTGGCCAGTTCGGCTCCGATGATGCTGTGGTCACCGCCGCGGCCTTTGCCGATGTCGTGGACCAGCGCACCCAGCACCAACAGATCCGGGCGCGACACCCGGGTGGTGAGAGCGCTCGCGCGCGACACCGTCTCCACGAGATGGCGATCCACGGTCCAGATGTGCACGACGTCGCGCGGCGGCAGGTCACGCACCGCTCCCCATTCGGGAAAGAGCCTGCCCCACAACCCGGTCCGGTCAAGCGCCTCGACCGTCGCCACTGCGCTGTCACCGGCGGCCAGCAGCACCAGCAGGTCCTTGAGGGCCTGGCGCGGCCACGGCGTGCGCAACTCCGGCGCCGAATCGGCCAACCGGGACAGCGTGGACCCCGATATCGGCAGACCGGTGGTCGCCGATGCGGCCGCGACCCGCAGGATCAGCCCGGGGTCCCGCTCGGGCCGAGCGTCCCTGGCGAGGATGACTTCGCCGTTGAATTCGATCACACCCTCGTCGAGGGGCCGGCGCACCGGACGGCGCAGGGCAGCAAATCCCCTGCGGGGCAATGCATTACCCGCAGTACGCAGACCTGCATCGACGTAGTAGCTGACGGTCCGGGCGGCATCGGAGAGCATCCGGGCCAGGTCGAACCGGTCACCGATGCGCAGCGCGGCACCGATCTCGTCGGCGTGCTGGGCCAGCAACTGATCCCGACCGCGTCCCGAGCTGCGGTGCAGTTCGGTGCGCACGTTCAGCAGTGCGAGGTGGGCTCCACCGAGTGAACCCGTCGGTGACGCCAGTGAGTGATTGGGATGGACGTCGGCGAGCTGGGCGATCGCCAGCGCGTTGAGTAGTTGGACATCACGCAATCCGCCGCGGCCGCACTTGAGATCGGGTTCGGCGCGGTGCGCGATCTGACCGCTGCGATGCCAACGGGCCTGAGTGTGCTCGACGAGTTCTTCGAAGCGGGAAGCGATTCCGGTTCGCCACTGCCGCCGGGCGCCGCCGATCAGCAATGACGACAGTGCGGGGTCGCCGGCGATGTGTCGGGCCTCGAGCATCGCCAGCCCGGCGGAGATGTCCTCACTGGCCACCTTGAGCGCCTCGGGAACAGTGCGCACGCTGTGGTCGAGGCGAATGTTGGCGTCCCACAACGGGTACCACAGCTGCTCCGCCACCGCGGCGACCACATCGGTGGGCATGTTGTCATGCACCAGGGTGAGGTCCAGGTCGGAGTAGGGCACCAGCTCGCCACGTCCGAGCCCGCCGGTGGCCACGATGGCGAATCCACTGGTGGCGGTGATGCCGATCTCGGTGGCCTTGGTACTCAACCAGAATTCGTGCAGATCGAGCAGTGCGTCGCGAAGCGCAGCGGAATCCAGTTGTCGGGTGCCGCCGGCGAGCAGCTGCTGCACTGCCTTGGCCAGATCGGTGGCCGGCCGGGGCGGCTCGGTGAACACCGGAGGGGCACTGAATGAACCCGCCGCCGGGGCCTCCTTACGGGAGGCACCGGCGGCGGGATCTGGTATCTGCTTCATCTCGTCCTCTTGTTTTCCGTTACCGACAAACGCTCACTCGGTGCACGGCCCGAAAGAGGACGTTCAGAAGTTGTTGCGACTCAAAGGGCGTCAGCCCCCCGCTCGCCGGTACGAACTCGAACCACGGTTTCGACCGGGCTGACCCACACCTTGCCGTCACCGATCTTGCCGGTGCGGGCGGCCTGCACGATGACGTCGACCACCTTGTCCACGGCGGAATCATCGACGACCACCTCCACCCGTACCTTCGGCACGAAGTCGACGGAATATTCGGCGCCTCGGTATACCTCGGTGTGTCCCTTCTGGCGTCCGTAGCCTTGGACCTCGCTGACGGTCATCCCCAGGATACCTGTCTGCTCGAGGCCGGTCTTGACGTCTTCCAGCGTGAACGGCTTGACGATCGCAGTGATCAGCTTCATTTAGACGGTTCCTTCCAGGTCACTGTGAATGTCACTGTCCAATACTTCCCGATCAGGCGAGTTCATAAGCAGTTTCCGCATGTTCGGTCTCGTCGATGCCGGTGTCCTCGTCCTCCTCGGTCACCCGCCAGCCCAAGGGCTTGACGATGAACGCGATGATCACAGTCATGATGGCGGTGAAGATCACTGCGACCAGGGCGATGACGATCTGCACGATCAGCTGGTCGATGCCGCCGCCGTAGAACAGTCCGGTCTCGCTGGCCAGCAGGCCGATTCCGACGGTGCCCCAGAGGCCGGCGACAAGGTGCACGCCGACCACATCGAGCGAATCGTCATAGCCGAACTTGTACTTCAGCCCGATGGCCAGAGCCGACAGGACACCGGCGACCGCGCCGAGGATCAAGGAGCCGATGGGCGTGAGTGCCCCACAGGCCGGGGTGATCGCAACCAGGCCGGCGACGATACCCGACGCCGCACCCACACTCGTGGCATGACCGTCACGGATGCGCTCGACAACCAACCAGGCCAGCATCGCCGCCGCGGTGGCCGCGGTGGTGTTCACCCACACCTGACCGGCGATCATGTCTGCCGCACCCTCGGATCCGACGTTGAAGCCGAACCAGCCGAACCACAGGATGGCCGCACCGAGCATGACGAACGGGATGTTGTGCGGGCGGAAGGCGGTCTTGCCGAAGCCGCGGCGCTTGCCGATCAGCAGCGCCAGCACCAGAGCTGCCATACCGGCGTTGATGTGAACCACGGTGCCACCGGCGAAGTCGATCGGAGCCACATTGGCAGCGCCTTCGTCGTCAACACCGAACATCATTGCCGCAAGGCCACCGTCGGACGCGGACAACAGGCCGCCACCCCAAACCATGTGTGCCAGCGGGAAGTACACCAGCGTCACCCAGATGCCGCCGAACACCAGCCAGGTGCCGAACTTCATCCGCTCGGCGACCGCACCACTGATCAGGGCCACGGTGATGACCGCGAAGGTCAACTGGAATGCCACCCAGACGATGGCGGGCACGGTGCCGAAACCGCCCAGCACGTAGGTACTCACTCCGTCGACCTCACGGGTCTCCAGCAGCTGGCTGAGGCCGAAGAGGGAGAACGGATTGTCGAAGATACCCAGGATGTCGCTCTCGCCGGTGTGCCCGGAAGAGAACGACATCGAGTATCCCCACAGCACGTAGATGACGCTGACCACGCCCAGGGAGCCGAAGGACATCATCATCATGTTGAGGACGGACTTCTGGCGCGACAGACCGCCGTAGAAGAACGCCAGCCCCGGCGTCATGAACAGCACCAGGGCCGCGGAAGTGAGTACCCAGGCGGTATCGCCGGCGCTCAGACCCTCCGGCCCAAAGGGCAGGAAGGCTTCGTCTGGTAAGGCTAAGACCACTTTGTGTGAACCTCCTTGGAGAGTACGCCGATCGGATCGGCCTCCCGAGAAGATTCGATGGCTGTGGTTTCCCCAGTGATTCTGTTGTGTTTCCGACAGGTGAACGCACGGCCGCTAAGCGTTACGCTCGTGTTTCGTCGCCGCCATTGGGCGAAATTGACGCAAACGTGCCAGAATGTAACGCTTTATCCGCCGACCTTTGCGGGTTACCCGAGTAGCGCGTCGACGAAGGCGCCCGGCTCGAACGGCGCCAGATCGTCCGGCCCTTCGCCGAGACCCACCAGTTTCACCGGGACACCCAGCTCCTGCTGCACGCGGAACACGATGCCGCCCTTAGCCGTGCCGTCCAACTTGGTGAGCACCACACCGGTGATCTCAACGACGTCAGCGAACACCCGGGCCTGCGCCAGTCCGTTCTGTCCGATCGTCGCGTCGAGCACCAGCAACACCTCGTCGACCGACGCCCTTTTGCTCACCACGCGCTTGACCTTGCTGAGCTCATCCATCAGACCGACCTTGTTGTGCAGCCGGCCCGCGGTGTCGATGACGACGACGTCGGCGCCGTTGACAATGCCCTTGTCCACCGCGTCGAAGGCCACCGATGCCGGGTCGGCCCCTTCGGCCCCCCGCACCACTTCGGCGCCCACGCGGGAACCCCAGGTCTGCAACTGGTCGGCGGCCGCGGCCCGGAAGGTGTCGGCGGCACCGAGGACCACCCGGCGGCCGTCAGCCACCAGGACGCGGGCCAGCTTGCCGACGGTCGTGGTCTTGCCGGTGCCATTGACGCCGACGACCAGCAGCACCGAGGGCGCTTGCTCGTGTGGCAGCGCCTTGATCGACCGGTCGAACTCGGGATGCAATTCGGCGATCAGGGCGTCACGAAGCACCTGCCGGGCGTCGGCGTCGGTGCGCACTCCGCTGGCGGCGAGCTTTCCGCGCAACGAGGCCATCACCGCCGCAGTGACCACGGGCCCGAGGTCGGCGATCAGCAGGGTGTCCTCGACCTCCTCCCAGGAGTCCTCGTCGAGGTCGCCGCCGCCCAGCAGACCGAGCACGCTGCGGCCGAGCGCGTTCTGCGACTTGGACAACCTGCCGCGCAAACGGTCGAGCCTGCCCTCGGACGGGGCGATCGTGTCGAGTACCGGGGCCGGCGGTGCAGCTTCGGTTACCGGTTCTGGTTCTGGTTCGGGGGTGGGCTCAGGCTCGGGGGTGGGCTCAGGCTCCGGGGTGGGCTCAGGCTCCGGGGTGGGTTTTGGTTCGGGGACGGGTGCCGGTTTCGGTTCCGGCGGCGCCAGGGTGTCCGGTTCGGGAAGTTGGACGTCGGCGATCGACCTCTTCGGCGCGTCACGCGGGACGGTGGCGTCGTCGCCGACCGCGGGCAATCCGCTGGTGTCGGGCTGTTTCGGCGGCCGCACCTTTTCCGGCGCCGGCGGCGCGGACTGGCTGAAGGTGATGCCCGAGGACGCGGTGTAGCCTCCCGACCGGTCTATCGGTTTCGTCGGATCCGGCGGCGGCGCCAGACTGATGCGCCGCCGTCGGTAGCGCACCAACCCCACGACGAGCGCAGTGACGAGCAGGACGGCGACAACCGCGATTGCGATCCAGAGACCTTCAGACACTCGGACATTCTCCCAAAGCGGGTATGCGGTGATGATGCAGCCCGGTCCCACCGACGACGGCACCCACGTGCGCAAGCTGCGGCACATCGACGCGTGCCTGTCCGGCGAGGTGGATTACGTCGACGTCACGACCGGTTTCGAGCGCTATCGACTGCCCTATAACGCGCTCACCCAGACCAGCCTCGCCGCGGTGGATCTGCGCACCGAGTTCCTGGGAGCGACCCTGCGCGCGCCGGTTCTCGTCGGCGCCATGACCGGCGGGGCCGACCTGTCCGGCGTCATCAACCGGAACCTGGCCGCCGCCGCCCAGCAGCTCGGTGTGGCGATGATGCTGGGATCGCAGCGCATCATGCTCGACGACAACTCGGCCGCCGTCAGCTTCGACGTCCGTGACGTCGCACCGGACGTGCTGTTGATCGGCAACATCGGCCTGGCGCAGCTGTCTCCGGCATCGGTGCCCTACCTGGACAAGGCGCTGAGCCGGGTCGGCGCCGACGCGCTGGCCGTGCACACCAACCCGTTGCAGGAAGCCATGCAGGACGGCGGCGACACCGATTTCAGTGGCACGCTGGGTCGCCTCGCCGACCTCACTGACTCGCTGGACTATCCGATCCTGGTCAAGGAAGTCGGTCACGGCATCGGTGCGGCCGCGGCCCGACAGCTACGGGGCAGCCGGATCGCCGCGGTCGACGTGGCGGGCGCCGGTGGCACCTCCTGGGCCCGGGTCGAGCAGCTGGTGCGCTACGGCGAGATCCGCTACCCGGCCCTGGCGGAGTGGGGCGTGCCGACGGCGGTGGCGCTGTGTGAGACATTGCGAGAACTGCCTGGCATGCCGGTGATCGCCTCCGGCGGCATCCGCAACGGCATGGACGCCGGCAAGGCGCTGGCGCTCGGCGCGAGCGCGGTCGCGGTAGCCCGGCCCCTGCTGGCGCCGGCCGTGCAATCGGCGGACGCGGTGGTCGACTGGCTGGGCCGTTTCATCGAGGAGTTGCGCATCTGCCTGCACGGCTGTGACGCCGTGGATCTGGCGGCGCTGCGCACCGTCGGAGTCAGCTCTTGACCAGCTCTTGGCCCCGCAGCCGCTGAGAGATCACCTGGGTGATGCCGTCGCCCTGCATGGTGACGCCGTACAACGCGTCGGCTATCTCCATCGTCGGCTTCTGGTGGGTGATCACGATCAGCTGCGACTTCTCCCGCAACTGCTCGAACAACCCCAGCAGGCGGCGCAGGTTGACGTCATCGAGGGCGGCCTCCACCTCGTCCATCACATAGAACGGCGACGGCCGGGCCCGGAAGATCGCCACCAGCATCGCCACCGCCGTCAGGGACTTCTCGCCACCGGAGAGCAGCGACAATCGCTTGATCTTCTTGCCGGGCGGCCGCGCTTCGACCTCGACGCCGGTGGTCAGCATGTCACCCGGGTTGGTCAGCAGCAGCCGGCCCTCGCCTCCGGGGAACAGCGAGGCGAACACCTGGGTGAATTCGCGTTCGACGTCGGCGTAGGCCTCGGCGAAGACCTGCAGGATGCGGGCGTCGACATCCTCTACGACATCGAGCAGGTCCTTGCGGGCGGCTTTGACGTCCTCGAGCTGCGTGGACAGGAAGTTGTAGCGCTCCTCCAGCGCGGCAAACTCCTCCAGCGCCAACGGGTTGACCCGGCCCAGCTCGGCGAGTTCGCGTTCAGCGCGTTTGGCCCGCCGCTCCTGAGTGGGGCGATCGAAGGGCATCGGGGCCGGGGCGGTCACCTGCTCACCCCGCTCACGGGCCTGCTCGTACTCGGCCATCTCCAATTCTGAGGGCGGCAACCCGACCTGCGGGCCGTATTCGGCCACCAGATCGCTTGCCGCCATACCGAATTGCTCGAGCACCGTCTGTTCGAGCTGTTCGATGCGCAGCGCTGCCTGCGCCTTGGCCACCTCGTCGCGGTGCAGCGAGTCGGTGAGCGTGGCGATCCTGTTCTTGAGGGCGTCCACCTCCTGGCGCGCGGCGGTCATCGCCGTGGCGCGCTGCTGACGCTCGGCTGCGAGCTGGTCGCGGCTGCGGGAGGCGACACCCACCACCGCCGCCAACCGTTCGGCCAGCTTGCGGCCGGAATCGCCGACCGCCGACGCCACGGTGGCGGCGTGCGCCCGTGCCGCGCGGGCCCGCTGCGCCCTGGCCCGGGCCTCCCGCTCGGCCGTCGCCGCGCGACGCAGCGAATCCGCCTGTCCACGAACAGCATTCGCACGTTCCTCGGCAGTGCGCACCGCCAGCCGGGCCTCCACTTCGGCAGCACGCACAGTCTCGACCACAGCGGTCAACCGCTCCCGATCCGCAGGCTCGTCGGCCTCGACCGTCGGCGACTCTTCAGCGTTGTGCAGCCGCTCCTCGAGTTCGGCGAGCTCGGCGAGTGTCTGGGCCCGGCTGGTCTCCAGCTCATCACGTTGCCGGATCTGCCTGTGCCACTCCAGATCCGCGACCCGAGCTTCCTGACCGAGGCGGCCCAGCTGCTCGTAGATCTGCGAGATCGCGGCGTCGGACTCGTTCAATGCCGCCAGCGCCTGCTCAGCGGCATCCTGGCGGGCAGATTGCTCGGCCGTCGCACCTGAAAGCGCCGCACTGAGCTCTTCGACCTGAGTTTCGGCCGCCGCCAACTCGTTTCGCGCCTTGTCGATTTCGCTGGCGATCTCCAAAGTACTGGGCTTGCGGTCGGATCCGCCCTGGATCCAGCCCGGACCCACCAGGTCGCCGTCGACGGTCACGGCGCGCAACTGCGGCTGCCGCGTCACCGTCTGCACCGCCGCAGCCATGTCGTCGACCACCACCACACCTGCCAACAGCGCGGTCAGCGCGCCGCGTAACCGCTGCGGCAACTCGACCAGGTCCAATGCCCACCGGGCGCCGACGGGCAACTCTCCCCCGGGCCGGGAGTCCTGGTCGGGCCAGTCCCCGAGCACGATCGCCGCCCGGCCCCCGTCGGCGTCTTTGAGCGCCGCCACCGCGGAGCGTGCCGCGTCGAAATCATCAGCTGCCACCGCATCCGCGGCGGCGCCGAGCACGGTCGCCACTGCCACCTCATACCCGGTGTGCACCTTCATCATCGTCGCAACGGGGCCGAAAAGCCCGTCGCCACCAAGGTTCTCAGTGAGCCAGGCAGCCCCGTCGCGGCGCTCCAACCCGACGGCGAGGGCATCGATGCGGGCCAGCAGCGAGGCCACCTGACGTTCGGCGCTGCGTTCGGCGGCCTGCAGTTCGGTCACCCGCTCAACGGCGACCCGCAGCGCGGCGACGCTTCGGTCGTGCTGCTCGTCGAGTCCCACTTCGCTCTCGTCGAGTTCGTCCACCTGCCCCTGCACGGTCTCGAACTCGGCCTTGGCACGCTCGGCACGCTGCCCGGCTTCTTCGATGCCTTCCGACAACCGGGCCACCCGCTCATCGGTCGACTCGACGCGGGCCCGCATGGTCTCCACCTGACCTGCCAGCCGGGCCAGCCCCTCCCGACGGTCGGCCTCGGCGCGCACGGCGGCCAGGTGCGCGCGCTCGGACTCGGCGGCGGCCCGCTCAGCCTCACCGAGCTCCTCGCGGGCGGACTCCAGCCGGGCCCGGGTCTCGGCCAGCTCGGCGAGCAGCTGCTGTTCGAGTTCGTGTATCTCGTCGGCTTCGGCGTCCAGCTCGTCGGGATCGCGCCCGCCGCTGTGTACCGGCTCGGCCGCCAACAGCTGGGTACGTTCGGTGGCGATCCGGACGGTCGCGCTGACCCGCTCGGCCAGCGCCGAAAGCCGGAACCAGGTCTGCTGGGCGTGCTCGGCACGTTCGGTCAGGGTGCCGACGGCGGTTTCGTGGGCGGTCAGCTCGTCGGTGGCGACGGCCAGCCGCTCGACGGCCTCTTCGTGTTCCTTGCGCAGCGCCGCCTCAGTGCCCCCGACGCCGTCGAACTCGGCCTGGCGGCGCACCAGGTCGTCGGCGGCCAGCCGCAGCCGCGCGTCGCGCAGGTCGGCCTGAATGGTCTGGGCCCGCCGGGCCATCTCGGCTTGCCGGCCCAACGGTTTGAGCTGTCGGCGCAGCTCGGTGGTCAGGTCGGTGAGTCGCGCCAGGTTGGCGGCCATCGCATCGAGCTTGCGGACCGCCTTTTCCTTGCGTTTGCGGTGCTTGAGCACCCCGGCCGCCTCTTCGATGAAGGCCCGCCGGTCTTCGGGTCGTGATTCCAGGATCTGCGACAGCCGGCCCTGGCCGACGATGACGTGCATCTCCCGGCCGATGCCGGAGTCGCTCAGCAGTTCCTGGACGTCCATCAGCCGGCAGGTGCTGCCGTTGATCTCGTACTCGCCGGCGCCGTCCCGGAACATCCGGCGGGTGATCGACACCTCGGCGTACTCGATGGGCAGGGCGTTGTCGGAGTTGTCGATGGTCAGGGTCACTTCGGCGCGCCCCAGCGGTGCCCGCGTCGAGGTGCCGGCGAAGATGACGTCTTCCATCTTGCCGCCGCGCAGCGACTTGGCGCCCTGCTCCCCCATCACCCAGGTCAGCGCGTCGACGACATTGGATTTACCGGAGCCGTTGGGGCCCACCACGCAGGTGATACCGGGTTCGAAGCGAAGAGTCGTGGGCGACGCGAAGGACTTGAAGCCCTTCAACGTCAGACTCTTGAGGTGCATGGCGTGCCAGCGTACCGCTAGTCGGGAAGGAACTAGCGCTCGCTGAATCCCTGGATCTGCTCGCCCGAAGCCGACCAGTCAGCGATCACCTTGTCGACACGTCCGGGTGTGGTGTCCCCGTTCAGGAGTTCGAGCAGCCGCTCCCCTGCTGGTCGCGGCCCCTGGGCGACCACCAGCACCCGGCCGTCGGGCTGATTCTTCGCATAGCCGGTCAGCCCCAGTTCGAGTGCCCGGGCGCGCGTCCACCAGCGGAATCCCACACCCTGGACGTGCCCGTGCACCCAGGCGGTGAGCCGGACGTCGTCCGGGTTCGCCTCACTCATGGCGGCGGTCGTCGATCTCGAAGGTGACCTCGGTGCCCGCCTTCAGTGTCCGTCCGACGGTGCACACCTGATCGATCGCGCGGTTGACGACCGTCCGGACACGCGCGGCCTCCTCCGCCGAGAGCCCGGACAGGTCGATCTCCATGGTCTCTTGCAGCAGCGGGTAGCGCTCCTGCTCGCGGTCCGCCGGGCCCGACACCCTGATCGTGGCCTGGTAATCGTCGCCGAGCCGTCGCGCCAACGGCACATCGCTGGACATTCCGCTGCACGCCGCGAGCGCGATCTTGAGCAGCTCGCCGGGGGTGAAGACGCCCTCGACGTCCTCCGAGCCGATCAGCACCTCCGCGCCGCGCGAACTCTTGCCCGTGTAGCGCCGGGCCCCGGTTCGTTCGACCCACAGTTCGGTCATTGCTGCTGTCCTTCCGGTATCCGCCCAAACTCACGTTTGGGCGGGAAAGTGCGAGAGCGAACGGGTGAAACGTCGATCTCGGCGTGTCGGGGTATTCAACCGCGGGGCCGCGGCTGGCATTTCGGGCAGTAGAACGACGACCGGTTCATGAACTTCTCCCGGTGCATCACCGCCCCGCACCGGCGGCACGGCTCACCTTCGCGGCCGTACGCGTCCAGCGACCGGTCGAAGTATCCGGACTCACCGTTGACATTGACATAGAGCGAATCAAAGGACGTGCCGCCCTGGGCCAGCGCTTCGCGCATCACCTCGGCGGCCGCGTCCAGCAGATTGCCCAGCTGAGTACGGGTCAGGTTGGCCGCGGTCCGGGCGCCGTGGACTTTGGCCCGCCACAGCGCTTCGTCGGCGTAGATGTTGCCGATGCCGGACACCACGGTCTGGTTGAGCAGCTGGCGTTTGATCTCAGAATGCTTGCCGCGCAACACCTTCACCACCGCGTCCCGATCGAAGAGGGGATCCAGCGGGTCGCGGGCCAGATGAGCGACCGGCAGCGGAACCGGGGTGCCGTCGACGTTCACCATGTCCGCGAGCTGCCACCCACCGAACGTCCGCTGGTCGACGAAGCTCAGCGCCGTGCCGTCATCGAGCAGCGCGGCGATCCGGATGTGTTGCTCGCGGGCCACGGTGCCCAGCAGCATCTGCCCGCTCATCCCGAGGTGCACCACCAACGCCTGATCGGCGGTGTCGGAGTCGCCATCGAGCAGCAGCCAGAGGTATTTGCCGCGACGACCGGTCCCACTGATGCGGGCATCGAGCAGCCGGGCCGCAAGGTCAGCCGGGCCGGCAACGTGGCGGCGTGCCGCCCGCGGGTGATGGACGCGCACCGCGGAGATGGTGTGGCCGGCGACGTGCGTCTGCAATCCCCGCCGGACGACCTCGACCTCAGGAAGTTCAGGCATCCGACACGGTTACGCTCATGCCTTCTCTTCGGGCGGGGATTCCTGTTCCATCAGGGCCTTCCACGCCATCGCCGCCGCCTTCTGCTCGGCCTCTTTCTTGGACCGGCCGACTCCGGTGCCGTACTCGACGTCCTTGACGACGACGGTGGCGGTGAACTGCTTGTCGTGATCGGGTCCGGTGGAGGTCACGAGATACGCCGGCGAACCCAGAGTCTTCGACGCACTGAGTTCTTGAAGGCTGGTCTTCCAATCCAGGCCGGCGCCAAGTGTCGGCGCCGTCTCGAGCAGCGGCCCGAACAGCCGCAGGATCACCTTGCGTGCGGTGTCGATCCCGTGTTGCAGATACACCGCCCCCAGCAGCGACTCCATGCCGTCGGCAAGGATGCTGGATTTGTCGGGCCCGCCGGTGTGCATCTCCCCGCGGCCCAGCAGCAGATAGAACCCCAGGCCGTCGGGAGTCAGGTGGCGAGCGACGTCCGCGAGTGCCTGGGTGTTGACCACGTGGGCCCGCAGTTTGGCGAGGTCACCTTCGCTGCGGTCGGGATGGCGGTGGTACAGCTCGTCGGTCACGGTGAGTCCGAGCACCGCGTCCCCGAGGAATTCGAGTCGCTCATTGGTGGGCAGGCCGCCGTTTTCGTAGGCGTAGCTGCGGTGGGTCAGCGCCAGCGTCAGCAGTTCCGGGCTCAGGTCGACCCCCAGCGCCCCGATCAGCGGCTGTCTGTCGGTGGCGCCGGCTGGGTGCTCACTCACTGCTGATCCCCGGCTTCCCCCGAGTTCTGGTCGGGCATCATCTGCGCCAACTTCGCCCAGCGCGGGTCGATCACGTCGTGGTGGTGGTCGGGTCCGGCGGTGGCCAGTGGAACGCCGCAGTTGGGGCAGAGTCCGGGACAGTCCTCTGTGCAGACCGGCGAGAACGGCAGCTGCAACACCACCTCGTCGATGATGGACTGCTCGAGGGCGACGGTCTCGTCGACCACGTGGCCCACCTCGTCCTCCTCCGTCGTCGCCTCCGTGGTGCTGTCGGGGTAGGCGAACAGCTCGGTCAGCTCGATCTCCACCGAGCCGGTGATCGGCGTCAGACATCGGGCGCACTCGCCGGTGGTCGGCGCGGTGACGGTACCTGTCACCAGGACGCCTTCGGACACCGACTGCAGGACGAGGTCCAGCGTCAGCGGCGCACCCGCCTGAATGGCCACCAGGTCGACGCCGATTCGGGACGGACTGGGAACCGTTTCGCGGATCGCCATCATGGACCCGGGACGGCGACCCAACCGCGAGATGTCGAAGGTCAACGTCGAGGGCGTATGCCGATGTCTTGCAGAGTTATTGGACGACACTTTTTTTGACACCGACATACTGTGATTCTACGGCGCGCCCGCAGGCGGTTGCGGGCGCGCGTCCGCTCAGCGCTGGGCGTAGTCGTGGGTGCCGGCCGCGGTGCGCAGCTGATGGCGGCCACGTCCGACCGAGCGCAACGTGCCGTTGAGGTAATCCTCGAACTCGGCGAGTTTGCTGTCGACGTAGATGTCACACTCGCCACGCAGCCGGTCGGCTTCGGCGTGAGCGGCATCGATGAGCCGCGACGATTCGGCGTGCGCGGACTGCACCACCTCGGTCTGCGAGACCAGTCGCTGCTGCTCTTTGATGCCTTCCTGGACGGCTTTCTCGTAGGAGATGTTGCCGCTCTCCACCAACCGGTCGGCCTCGGCCTTGGCGCGGCCGACTGCGGTCTCGTAGTCGCGTTTGGCGTTGGCGGCCAGCCGATTGGCTTCCTCGCGCGCCTCCCCGACCATGCGCTCGCAGTGCTGCCGCGCCTCGGTGACCATGCGGTCGGCCTGGGCCTTGGCATCGGCGAGCAGCCGGTCGGCCTCACCGCGGGCGTGACCGAGCGTCGACTCGGCTTCGGCCGTCGCCGAGGCGACCATGCCATCGGCATGCTGCTTGGCGTCGCGCAACATCGTGTCGCGGGCGTCGAGCACGTCCTGGGCGTCATCGAGTTCGCCAGGGATGGCGTCCTTGATGTCGTCGATCAGTTCGAGGACGTCGCCGCGTGGCACGACGCACCCGGCGGTCATGGGCACGCCGCGCGCCTCTTCGACAATGGCACCCAACTCATCGAGCGCTTCAAATACTCGGTACACAGCGCACCCTCCAGGCCTCGTGGTTGTTACCAGTGTGCCTGGTGTTGCGCCTGTGACTGCGCTGCCCGGACGGTGTGTCGCACTTTGATGATCAAACTCGCCACCTGCAGGTTCCCCACCGGCACCCTGGCTTCATTATGTCAGCCGCGCAGTTTGTCCTGCAGGCGCGCATTCACCGGTGCCGGCAGCAGGTCGCTGACGTCGCCGCCCAGCGACGCCACCTCTTTGGCCAACGATGACGAGACGAAGGAGAACTGCGGTGTGGTGGCGACGAAGAACGTGTCCACCCCCGCGACGTGCCGGTTCATCTGCGCCATCTGCAGCTCGTACTCGAAGTCGGTTCCGGACCGTAACCCCTTGACGATGGCGGTGAGGCCGCGGCTCTTCACGAAGTCGACCACCAGGCCCTGCCCCGACTCGGCCCGCAGATTGGGCAGATGAGTCGTCGACTCTTCGATCAGAGCGATCCGCTCCTCGAGGGTGAACATGCCCTTTTTGTTCGGGTTGACCAGTACCGCCACCACCACTTCGTCGAACTGCGCTGCTGCGCGCTCGAAGATGTCGATGTGTCCAAGGGTCACCGGATCGAAGGAACCCGGGCACACGGCGCCACTCATGGCACCCGACGCTAGCAGGGCGTTTCGGTGTCGAGCCGTTCGGCCATCTCCAGCCGGGTATCGCCGTAACTGCGCTGGCGCCAGGCCTGAAACCCCGCCGGCCAGGTGATCGGTGCGCTACCGGAGGGGCGTTCGACCACCACCACAGTTCCCGTCGCCGTCCACCCGTTCTCGACCAACGCGACCAGGGTGGCCTCGAGGTCGGCGGTGCTCACGTCATACGGCGGATCGGCGAACACCACGTCCATCGGCCCGGCCGCGCCACCGGCGAGCACCGCGTCGACCGATCCGCGCCGCACCGTGGCACCCGGCAACCCCAGCACTGCGATGTTCTGGGCTATCACCGCAGCGGCCCGTTGATTGCTTTCGACCAACAGCGCCGAGCGCGCACCGCGTGACAGTGCCTCCAGACCCAGCGCCCCCGACCCGGCATAGAGATCGAGCACCGCAAGGCCGGTGAAGTCCAGCCGGGCCACCAGCACGTTGAACAGCGACTCCCGCACCCGGTCGGTGGTCGGCCTGGTACCGCGCGGTGGCACTACCAGCCGCCTCCCGCCGGCCGCCCCGGCAATGATGCGGGTCAGCTGACGACCACCAGCAGGTCACCGCCTTCGACCTGTGCGGTTTCCGATACGGCGACGCGCTCGACGGTGCCGGCTTTGGGGGCGGTGATCGCTGCCTCCATCTTCATCGCCTCGATCGTGGCGATGGTCTGCCCGGCCTCGATGGCGTCACCCTCCCCGACCGTCACGGTGACGACACCGGCGAAGGGAGCTGCGACATGACTGGAATTGCCGCGGTCCGCCTTTTCTGCGGTGGGTACCGCCGAGGCGATGTGGCGGTCACGCACCACGATGGGGCGCAGCTGGCCGTTCATGATGCACATGACGGTGCGCATGCCCCGCTCGTCCGGATCGGAGATCGCCTCCAGCCCGATGAGCAGCTCCACGCCCTTCTCCAACTGCACCCGGTGCTCATCACTTTGCCGCAGCCCGTAGAAGAACTGGTTGGCGCTGAGCTGGCTGGTGTCGCCGTAGAGCTCGCGGTGGGCCTCGAACTCGGCGGTCGGCCCGGGGAACAGCAGCCGGTTCAGCGTGGCTTGTCGTTCGGGCCCGGACTTGCCCAGCGCCGCCTCGTCCTCGCTCGACAGGTGTTGTTCGGGCTTGGCCGGCCCGCGACCTTCCAAAGCCTTGGTACGCAAGGGTTCTGGCCAGCCGCCGGGAGGATCTCCCAGTTCACCGCGCAGGAACCCGATGACCGAATCGGGGATGTCGTATTTGGCCGGGTCGGCGGCGAACTCCTCGGCGGTGATACCGGCACCGACCAACGCCAAGGCCAGGTCCCCCACCACCTTCGACGACGGTGTGACTTTCACCAAATGGCCCAGGATCCGGTCCGCGGCCGCATAGTTGGCTTCGATCTCTTCGAAGCGGTCCCCGAATCCCAGGGCGATCGCCTGTTGCCGCAGATTCGACAACTGTCCGCCCGGAATTTCGTGGCTGTATACCCGGCCAGTCGGGGCCGGAGGGCCCGACGCGGCAACATCGAAGGGCGAGTAGACCTTTCGCAGCGCCTCCCAGTACGGCTCCAGCTCACAGACCGCGTCCAACGACAACCCGGTGTCACGCTCGGTATGAGCGGCAGCGGCCACGATCGAGGACAACGCGGGCTGACTGGTCGTGCCCGCCAACGGCGCCGCCGCACCGTCGACGGCGTCCGCACCGGCCTGCCAGGCGGACAGATATGTGGCCAACTGGCCGCCGGGAGTGTCGTGGGTGTGCACGTGCACGGGCAGGTCGAACCGGGATTTCAACGCACTCACCAACGTGGCCGCCGCCGGCGGACGCAGCAGACCTGCCATGTCCTTGATGGCCAGCACATGGGCACCGGCCTCGACGATCTCCTCAGCCAGCCGCAGGTAATAGTCCAACGTGTACAGCTGTTCGGCCGGGTTGGACAGATCGCCGGTATAGCACATCGCCACCTCGGCGACCGCGGTATTGGTCGCACGCACGGCGTCGATGGCCGGCCGCATGGACTCGATGTTGTTCAGCGCGTCGAAGATTCGGAAGATGTCCACCCCGGTCGCGGTGGCCTCGTCGACGAACGCCGACGTGACCGTCTCCGGATACGGGGTGTAGCCCACCGTGTTGCGGCCCCGCAGCAGCATCTGCAAACAGATGTTGGGCAACGCTTCCCGCAACCCCGCCAGCCGCTCCCACGGATCTTCCTTCAGGAAGCGCAGCGCCACATCGTAAGTGGCCCCGCCCCAGCACTCCATCGACAGCAGCTGCGGCATCATCCTGGCGATATAGGGGGCCACCATCAACAACCCGTTGGTACGGATCCGGGTCGCCAACAACGACTGGTGCGCATCCCGGAAAGTGGTGTCGGTGACGCCGATAGCCGGCGAATCCTTGAGCCATTGCGCGAAACCGAGGGGTCCGAGTTCGGTCAACCGCTGCTTGGACCCCGCGGGCGGCTCCGTGCTGATATCGATATCGGGCAGTTTGTCGTGCGGGTACACCGTCGAAGTCCGGGGCCCGTGCGGCTGATTGACCGTCACATCCGCCAGGTACGTCAGGATCTTGGTGCCACGATCCGCCGACGACCGCGAAGTCAGCAACCCGGGCCGCTCTTCGATGAACGAGGTGGTGACCCGGCCGGCCACGAAGTCCGGATCGTCGAGCACTGCCGCCAGGAACGGGATGTTCGTCGACACGCCGCGAATCCGGAACTCCGCCACTGCCCGGCGCGCCCGCCGCACTGCGGTCGGGAAGTCCCGTCCGCGGCATGTCAGCTTGACCAGCATGGAATCGAAATGCGCGGACACCTCAGCGCCCAGCAGGGTGCCTCCGTCTAGCCGGATGCCCGCACCGCCCGGGGACCGGTAGGCGGTGATCCGGCCGGTGTCCGGGCGGAACCCGTTGGCGGGGTCTTCGGTGGTGATCCGGCACTGCAGTGCTGCGCCGTGGGGGACGATCGCCTCCTGGCTCAAGCCCAGATCGGTCAGCGACTCCCCCGCGGCGATCCGCAATTGGGAGGACACCAGGTCGACGTCGGTGATCTCCTCGGTCACCGTGTGCTCCACCTGGATCCGCGGGTTCATCTCGATGAACACGTGATTGCCGCGCTCATCGAGCAGGAATTCCACCGTCCCGGCGCACGAATAGCCGATCTGTCGGGCGAAGGCCACCGCGTCGCTGCAGATTCGTTCCCGTAGACCGGGATCCAGGTTCGGCGCCGGTGCCAACTCGATCACCTTCTGGTGACGCCGTTGGACCGAACAGTCCCGCTCGAAGAGGTGGATGACATTGCCGTAGGTATCGGCCAGGATCTGCACCTCGATGTGGCGCGGGTTGATCACGGCCTGCTCGAGGAACACTGTCGCGTCACCGAACGCCGATTCCGCTTCCCGCGAGGCCGCTTCGATGGCTTCCCGCAGCTGCCCGGGCTCGGCGACCCGGCGCATTCCGCGGCCACCGCCGCCGGAAACCGCCTTGACGAACAACGGGAATTCCATGGACTCGGCCGCGGCCAGCAACTCCTCGACATCTGCCGAGGGCGCCGAGGACGCCAACACCGGCAGGCCGGCCTCCCGCGCCGCCGCGATGGCCCGTGCCTTGTTGCCCGTGAGCTCCAGCACGTCGGCCGATGGCCCGACGAAGGTGATCCCGGCCGCGGCACACGCCGACGCCAACTCCGGGTTCTCGGAGAGGAATCCGTAGCCCGGGTACACCGCGTCAGCGCCGGCAGCGACCGCGGTGCCCACGATCTCGTCGACCGACAGATACGCCCGGACGGGATGACCGACCTCGCCGATCTGATACGACTCGTCAGCTTTGAGGCGGTGGACCGAATTGCGGTCCTCGTACGGGTACACCGCAACGGTGCTGACATTCAGCTCATAGGCTGCACGGAACGCCCGAACGGCGATCTCACCACGATTGGCGACCAGAACCTTCTTCATCACATGCAGCCCTATCTGTGGAAGTCCAGCGGCCGGCGATCAGATCAGGGTCGACCAGTAGTCCCAGAACCGGATCAGGATCATCAGGAGAACCGCGGTGAACCATAGTGTGACGATCGACCACCGCCACTGGTGGAGGGTGCGCAGCACGGCATTTCCCGCCAACGGGCGCAACACAATCGAGGCCACCACGACAAGCAGCGGGATCATCACCGCCCAGACCACCATGCAGTACGGACACAGCGCACCGATGCGGTACAGACTCTGGAAGATCAGCCAGTGCACGAAGACCACACCGAGGGCTGTCCCGATCGCCAGTCCGACCCAATACCACTGGGGCAGACGAACTTTGGCCACTGCAAGCACACCGGTGACCAAAACCACGGTGAAGCCGGTTATCCCGATGAGGGGGTTGGGGAAGCCGAACAGCGCTGCCTGCGGTGTCACCATCACCGAACCGCACGACAGCACCGGGTTCAGGCTGCAGGACGGCACGTAGGACGGGTCCTTGAGCAGCTCGATCTTCTCGATGGTCAGCGTGGCCGCGGCGACGAGCCCGATGATGCCGGCCAGCAGGACCCACAGCGCACTGGGCCGGGCGACGCCGACACCCGTGCGCTCCGGTGGTTGACGCACCGGAGTCACGTCGGCTTCGGGCATGGCGGTCACGATGCCGCGGGTGTCGCCGCCGTGTCGAGTCCCGGGACGTCGCCGACGATCTCACGGACCTTGCCGACCAGCTCTTCGGGAGTGCTGTACTGGTAGTCGTCGCCGTTGATACGCACACTCGGGGTGGAGTTGATACCGGCGGCTGCCGCCAGACCGGCCACCATGTCGTTGTAGTTGCCCTTGGTGATGCAGTCGGCAACCGCACCGGCGACGCCGGCTTGACGCGCGGTCTCGATCAGCGCGGCATTGTCCGGTGCCGGCGCACCCTCGTCGGGCTGCTGCGCGAAGAGCGCCCCGTGGAAGCGACGGAACGCGTCCTTATTCGGGCTGGTGTCCTCCTCGGCGACGCAGTACGCGGCGTTGGCGGCCCGGGTGGAGTAGTTGTCGTTCATCGGTGTGTCCAGGATCGCAACCATGTTGTAGTCGACGGCCACGGCTCCGCTGTCGATGAGCTTGTTCAGCGTCGGGCCCATTGCCTGCTCGAAGCTGCGGCAATGTGGGCACTGGAAGTCCTCGTAGAGCGAGATCACCGCTTTGGGATCACTGCTGCCCTCGTCGGTGACGACGTTGCTGGAGGCGACGCGTACCGCCTGGACTTCGCCGGCCTGCTTCTTGTCGCTCGACATCACGATGTAGAGCACCAGGGCGACGGCGAAGACGACCACGACGGCGGTCAGTCCGATCTGGATCGCCAGGTTGCCTTTGCGGTCGGCAGCTTTCAGGTTGTACTTGACGGGACGTTTGGGTTTGGCCACAGGTTCAGGGATCCTCGTGCTCGCGGGTTGGCCACTCCAGCGTACCGGCGCGGCGAAACCGCTGGTTCATCCCGCCTCAAACCCCTGCAGATGCGCTCCGACGGTGGAGATCACTTCGGCGAGGCTGCGCTCCACCCCACCGCCGAGGCCGGGGAAGTTGATGAAGCCGTGGATCATCCCTCCCATCTGCAGGTGTGTCACCGAAACCCCCGCCTGCACCAGCGCCTCGGCATACTGCTCGCCCTCGTCACGCAGCGGGTCGTAACCGGCGGTGATCACAATGGCCGGCGGCAGACCGGACAGGTCTCGGGCCAGCAACGGGGACACCCGCGGGTCGGTGCCTGCCAGGCCCGAGCCCTCGACGTAGAGGCGCGCGAAGGTGTCCATATCAGCGCCGGTGAGCAGGTAACCGGCCGCGAAAAGTGTCCGTGAGCGGGTCTGGGCCGTCATCACGGTGACCGGGTAGATCAGCAGTTGCAGGCACGGCTGAGCCAGCGGGCGGTTACGGGCCTGGTCGCGGGCCCAATGCGTCACCACCGCGGTCAGCGCGCCCCCCGCGCTGTCCCCGCCGACCACGATCCGGTCCGCGCACACGCCCAGGTCGGCAGCGTGGGTGACGAGCCACTCATAGGCCGCGCAGCAATCCTCGACCGCCGCGGGCGCCTTGTGCTGGGGAGCCAGCCGGTAGTCGACGGAGAAGACGTCGACACCAAGATCGCGGCAGAGACGCCGGCACAGCGCGTCGTAACAATCGAGGTCTCCCACCACGAACCCGCCACCGTGGAAGTACACCAGGGCCGGCACCGCGCCGACAGCAGCCGGGTCGCTGCGATAGCGGCGGATCCCCAGCGGCCCGGCGGGGCCCGGTGCCGACAGGTTCTCGACCTCGACCGGCGCGCCCGGCCCGCCCAGGCCGATGCAGGTGTCACGCATGCCGGCACGACTCTTCGCGACATCGACGGCGTCACCGGACCCGGTCAACATGCCCGTCACCCCAGTGCGGCGAAGCAGGGTCAGGAACAGCTGCAGCGTCGGATCCAGCGGGTTGCCGTCGACGACGATCGGCCGACGGCCCGAGAGAAGCACCGCGAGCCGGGCGGGCAGCACCGTCAGTACCTTGCCGACGAGCCTGATGGCCCTCGGCGCTTCCCGGGCCAACGGTCGCCGGCCACCCATACGCGCGATCACGTCTGTCATGGTGCCAATTCCATTCCGAGGAGGAGTTTCGCGGATCATCGATTCGAGGCCACACCTCGAGCGTTGATTAGGTCAGTTATGCAACTAGGTAATATCGTGAGCGCGCAATCGGTGAATCCCGACCGAATTGTCGAGGAACGGCGAAGTATCGACACACCGCGCACTGCGCAGAAATGTCATCGATCGTGGCCGTGAACGACAAGCGACCGGGGACCCGATCCGCGAGATTCTGACTTCAAAAGGTAGGTGAGATGACGTTGACCAGCCAGCCGGGCGCCACTGTTCCATCGATCGGGCTCAATGACGACAACACGATGCCGGTACTCGGCCTCGGTGTCGGCGAACTCTCGGAGGCCGACGCCGAGCGTGCCGTATCCACGGCGCTGGAGATCGGCTACCGGTCCATCGACACCGCTGCCGCCTACGGCAACGAGGCCGCCGTGGGTCGCGCGATCGCCGCATCCGGCATCCCTCGTGCCGAGATCTTCGTCACCACCAAGTTGGCCGTGGCCGACCAGGGTTTCCAGTCCTCGCAGGACGCGGTGAAGGCCAGCCTCGAGCGTCTCGGCCTGGACTACCTGGACCTGTACCTCATCCACTGGCCGGCAGCCGAACACGGCAAATATGTGGACAGCTTCGGCGGCATGATGCGTTGTCAGGCCGACGGGTTGATCAAGTCGATCGGTGTCAGCAACTTCAACGCCGAGCACCTGTCCAACATCATGAGCCTCGCGTTCTTCGTGCCTGCGGTGAATCAGATCGAGCTGCACCCGCTGCTCAACCAGGCCGAACTGCGCGCCATCCATGCCGAACACGGCATCGTCACCGAGGCCTACAGCCCCCTGGGGGTCGGCAAGTTGCTGCAGAACCCGGCGGTGGCCACCATCGCCGCGTCGTACGACAAGACCCCCGCCCAGGTCCTGCTCCGCTGGAATCTGCAGCTGGGCAACGTGGTGATTCCGCGCTCGTCGTCGCCCGAACGTCTCGCCGAGAATCTCGACGTGTTCGGTTTCGAACTCAGCACCGACGACATGGACACGTTGAACGGACTCGACGAGGGCACCCGGTTCCGTCCCGACCCGGAGACCTACACCGGCTGACAGCCCACGACACATTCGTCTATCGAAAAATGCCGACTCCGGAAACAGTTAAATCCGGAGTCGGCATTTTCGAATTCGCGAACGGAGTGCACACCGCCCGAATCCCAGGCGGTCAGCCCACTCCAGCAACGGGGCATGTTGCCGCTGCATCCCGTAGCGCGGGCACCGACGGCGCGTCAACCGGCAGTCCATAACCTCGCATCACCGCGATGAACTGTATTGCGTACTGGCAATGGAATGCACCGTTGGGCGGCATCCACAGTGCGGGCTCCGCGTCGCCCTTGGCCTGATTCGCCGGCCCGTCCACCGCCACGAGGTTGGCGGGATCATTGGCGAACCGGACCCGCAGCTCGTCGGTCCAGTTGCGCGCCCCCTGATCCCACGCGTAGGCCAGCGGCACGATGTGCTCGATCTGGACGGCGGCGCCGGTCTGGTTGCCCCGCACGAACGAGATGGTCTTGCTCGTATAAGGATCACGAAGAGTGCCGGTCGCGACCGCAGTCGGGCAACGGCTGATGGCAACGTAGGTCTTCTCGATCAGGTCCCGATCGAGAATGTCGTTGCGGGTGTCGCAGCCGTTGTGTCCACCGGGGGCGTCATTGTCATCGGTCCACGCGTCCCCGAACGCGGCCCGGCGATAGTCGTGGCTGCGGACCCGGGCGGGCACCTGGACCACCCCCGCGAGCACGTCAACACCCGGCGCCACGCTGGGGATGTCCGCCTCGGCGACAAACGATCCGTGGCGCTCCTCGGCATCGGAGATCGTCTGGTAGCTGACGAATACCGACAGGGCGGCCACCACCGCCAACCACACCAGCGTCGACCGTTTCACGACTTGTCCAGGTACTCGACGCGGTCGGTGTTGGTGAAAGTCGCGGCGAGAAAGGCCAATTCCGGGTCATCCGGGATCTGAGGATAGGTCGCCACGCACAGTGTCCGGGCATCCTCGATGATCTGGCGGTGTTCGGCCAAGGACAGGAACCGCAAGCTGATGGCCCGACCGGACTGGTGTCTGCCCAGCACATCGCCTTCCCGACGCTCGGCGAGGTCCAGATCGGCCAGCTCGAACCCGTCGAGCGTCGAGGCGACGGCATTCAACCGGCGACCCGCGTTGGACAGCTCGGGCCGCTGAGACACCAGCAGGCACAGACTCGGATGCTTGCCACGACCGATGCGGCCACGCAGCTGGTGCAGCTGGCTGATACCGAACCGGTCGGCGTCCACCACCACCATCACCGTCGAGTTCGGCACATCCACACCGACCTCGATGACGGTGGTGGAGACCAGGACGTCGATCTCTCCCACCCGGAACGCGTTCATCACCGCGTCCTTGTCCTCGGGCGCCAGCCGACCGTGCATCAGGCCCAGCCGCAAACCTTGGAGGGGGCCGTGTTTCAGATGTTCGAACAAGGTGGTGACGGGGATCGCCCGCGGCCCGGACTCGTCGTCCTTCGCGGCATCTGATTCCTTGTCGTCGATGCGGGAGGCGACGACATAAGCCTGCCTGCCCTGCCGCACCTCTTCGACGATGCGTTGCCACACCCGGTCCAGCCACTTCGGCTTGTCCGCGACATAGACCGTGTTGGTGGCGATGGGCTGGCGTCCCCGCGGCAGTTCGCGCAAGGTGGAGGTCTCCAGATCCCCGTACACGGTCAACGCGACGGTCCGCGGAATCGGGGTCGCCGTCATCACCAGCAGATGGGGAGTCATCCCGGCTGGAGCCTTGGCCCGCAACCGATCCCGTTGCTCGACGCCGAACCGGTGCTGCTCGTCGACCACCACCATGCCGAGGCGATCGAACTCCACCGCATCCTCCAGCAGGGCGTGGGTACCGATCACGATGCCGGCCTCGCCCGCGGCGACCTCCTCGCGGACGCCCCGTTTGCGCGCCGCGGACAGAGATCCGGTCAGCAGCGCCACCCGGGTACCCGCGTCGTCACCGCCCAGCTCACCCGCCGTCGCCAGCGGGCCCAGCACCTCGCGGATCGCCCTGGCATGTTGGGTGGCAAGCACTTCGGTGGGTGCCAGCAGCGCACACTGGTAGCCCGCATCGATCATCTGCAACATCGCCAGAACCGACACGATGGTCTTGCCGGAGCCCACCTCGCCCTGCAGCATGCGGTTCATCGGCCGACTGGCTGCCAAGTCGTCGGAGATGTCGCTGAGCACCTCGATCTGGCCCGCGGTCAGCTGGAACGGCAACCGGTCGAGCATCCGGTCGCGCAGCCCGCCCGCAGTCGGGGGTGCGGGCGGCCCCGACTGGCCGAGTTCGCTGTGGCGGCGCACGGCCAGAGCCCACTGCAGGCCGACGGCTTCGTCGAAACGCAGCCGCTCGATGGCCCGCTCTCGCTCCTCGGCGTTCTCCGACAGGTGGACCGCCCGCAAGGCCTCGTCTTCGGACATCAGATTATGAAGTCGCACAAAGCTTTCCGGGAACGGATCGGCGATGGGGTCGAGCACGCCGAACACCTGCCGGATGCAGGCGTAGATGTCCCAGCTCTGCATTTTGGCGCTGGCCGGGTAGATCGGGAAGAAGTCGCGCTCGAAGACCGACAGGTCCACCTCCCCGTCATCATCCTTGGAGGCAAGGGCTTTCAAGTTCGCGCTCCCCCGAAGCCGACCGGTGGGCGCGTTGAGAACCAGATGCGCCGGATGTGTCAGCTGCATGTTGTTCCGGAAGTAGCCGACCTCACCGGAGATCATGACCCGGACGCCCTCGACCAGACTCTTCTTCAGATACTTGGCATTGAAAAAGGTGGCGGTGACGGGCCGGTCTGTCAGCGTGACCACCAGGTACTCCCGTTTGGGCGTGCGGTTGGCCCACCGCAGGTCCGCTTTCTTGATGGTGTCGACGAACGTGACGTGTTCGCCGGCTTCCGGAGGCTCAGCATCCTCGCCCAACACCGAGGCGCCCTTGCTGTATTTGCGGGGATAGTGACGCAGCAGGTCGTTCACCGTCCGGATACCGAACACCTCATCGAGTTTGGCCGCGGCCTTCTTGCCGACGATGAAGTCCAGCGGGTCACCCAGTTGGGCCATCTCACTCCACCCCGATGATCAGGACATCCCCGGCATGGCCGGTCTGATAACTGACCAGTTCGGTGCCGGGGTGGTGTCGGTGCACGTGCGCGGCCAGCGTCGTTCCGATGGCCGGATCACCCCCCGCGCCGAGCAGCACCGTCACCAATTCGCCGCCGATACCCAGCATCAGGTCGATCAACCCGCGGGCCGCCGCGGTGATGTCATGTCGGACCACCAGCACCTCGCCCCCGACCAGACCCAGGCCGTCGCCGAGCCGGCACGGACCCGCCCAGGTCAGCGCGTCCTCACCGGCCACCCGCACCGAGCCGTACCGGGTCGCCCCGGCCGCCGCGCCCATGGTGTAGCCGTCGTCGACAGCACGTCGGCCCGGATCGTGCACCGCCAACGCGGCCAGTCCGTGCACCATCGACGTGGTGGGCACCGGAACGACGTCGACGCCCCGGCCGATGGCCGCGGTACACCCGGCGACGAGTTCCTCCGCCGCCACGTAGCCGTTGGGCAGCACCATCACCTGGGCTGCGCCGGTGTCGACCACCGCCTGCACCAACTGTTGGGCACTGACCGCTACCCCGAGGGTCGGGGCGGCACGCAGTACCGCGGCGCCCTCCCCGGCGAAGAGTTCTTCGGCACCGTCGCCGTCGACGACGGCCAACACTGCCCGCTCGATGTTGAATCCACCGGGCACGGTCCTGGCATCCCCGGAGCTGAGGGCCGAGATCTGGATTCGCTGCGGTATGCCGTACACCAGGCCGGCCTCGACTGCGGCACCCGCGTCGTCGGCGTGCACGTGCACGGAGACACCCCCGTCGGCCACCGCGATCGCCACCGAGTCCCCCAGCGATTCCAGCTGCGGGCGCAGCTGGTCGGCGGTTCCGGGCGCGCAGCCCGTCAGCAGATACATCACCTCGAACTGGGGTGCCGGCGCACGGGCGGCGGGCACGGCCGGCCCGGCGCCGCGCGGCCGGTAGACCGGGCGCTCCGGCGGGCGTCCGCCGAGAGTCGTGTGCAAGGCGTCCAGCAGCACCAGGAACCCGCGCCCTCCCGAATCGACCACGCCGGCCTGGGCAAGGACCGGCAGTTGCTCCGGGGTCTTGTCCAAGGCGACCAGCGCCGCATCCCCGGCTGCGGCCACCGCGGCACCGAGGTCAGCTCCGGCTGCGCCGGCATGTTCTGCTGCCGCCGTGGCCGCCTGCAGCACCGACACGATGGTTCCGGGCACCACATCGCCACCCAGTGAGGACACCACCAGTCCCAGCGCATGGCGCAGTGCCACCGCCAGCAGCGGGGCATCGATCTCGAGCAGCGGGCCACCGGTGTCCGCCTCCGCGGCGGCAGTGACGTCGGCCAGACCGCGCAGGATCTGCGACAGGATCATTCCCGAATTGCCGCGGGCCCCGTGGACCGCACCACGGGCCAGACAGGCGGCGATCTCGGCCGGGCCGGTGGCTCCGTCGGGTCCGGTGGCCTCGGCCAGCGCCGAGCGCATGGTGAACAGCATGTTGGTGCCGGTGTCGGCATCGGCCACCGGGAAGACGTTGAGGCTGTTGATCTCGTCGGTATGCGCGCTCAGGTCTCCCACGGCGGTATGTGCCCACGACAGCAGCGCGGCACCGTCGAGCCGACGATCCGCCATCCGTGCCTCCCTAGCCACCCGCTGTCGCGTGCGGGCGCTAGCCTAGTCAGTGCCACCGACGCGGTCGGTCGAACGCGGCGGGGTGTGGCGCGGGTGTGTACGGCGTTTTGGTGATCACCGCCCGCGTCGGTATTCTGTTCAGGTTGTCGGGTCACCCATGCCGCGGTCTTGTGCCGCTGTGGTTGTTGACCCCCAGTACGGTCTCGATTCTTGGATGAGGAGTTCTACATGGCTGCCGTATGCGATATCTGCGGGAAAGGCCCCGGCTTCGGTAAGTCGGTGTCGCACTCCCATCGCCGGACCAGCCGTCGCTGGGATCCGAACATCCAGGTCGTGCACGCCGTGACCCGCCCGGGTGGCAACAAGCAGCGCGTCAATGCCTGCACCTCGTGCATCAAGGCCGGCAAGATCGTTCGCGGCTGATTCAGCCGCAGCTCAGGGTAGGCGCCAGTCGATAGGCTCGGCGCCCATCCCTGTCAGCAGGGCGTTCGCGCGGCTGAACGGACGTGATCCGAAGAAGCCCCGCGACGCCGACAACGGTGACGGGTGTGGTGATTCGATCGCCATGCACTGCGGCCCCAGCATCGGCTTCAACGTCGATGCGTCCCGCCCCCACAGGATTGCCACCAGTGGGGTGGGTCGCTGCACCAACGCCCGGATCGCGCATTCGGTGACCGCTTCCCAGCCCTTGCCACGGTGTGAGGCCGGGGCGCCGGGACGTACCGTGAGAACCCTGTTGAGCAGCATCACACCCTGCGTCGACCACGGGGTCAGGTCTCCGCACGACGGCTGCGGGTGCCCCAGGTCGGCGGTGTACTCGGTGAAGATGTTCTTCAGGCTGCGCGGTAGGGGCCGCACGTCCGGTGCCACCGAGAAGCTCAGTCCGATCGCATGACCCGGGGTCGGATAGGGGTCCTGTCCGACGATCAGCACCCGCACCGCATCGAACGGTGCCTCGAAGGCCCGCAAGACGTTCGGGCCGGGGGGCAGATATCCGTGGCCGTCAGCGATCTCGCCGCGTAGGAACTCCCCCATCTGGGCGACCTGTTCGCTCACCGGCGCCAGCGCCCGCGCCCAACCGTCGTCAACGAGCTCGTTCAAAGGGCGCGCCGTCACGCTGGACAACCTAGCAATCGCCTCCGAAAGCACTCAGTAGGACTCCCAGCCCGCCGCGCCGGACCATTCGTGACCACCGAAAAGCACGCGCGCCGGGGTGCCCGCGTCCTTCTCCACCACCGAGCCGATCACCCGCCAGCCCGGGGGCACGTCCGCGGGGAAACACGCGACCAGCGCATGGTCCTCGCCACCGCCGAGCACCCAGTCCTTCGGGTCGGCTCCAACCTCCTCGGCCGGCGGCCACAGGATCGCCCACTCGGGTTTGAGCGCCTTCTCGGAGAGTTCGATGTCGACCCCGGACAGCTGTGCGATGTGGCGCAGGTCGGCGACCAGACCGTCGGAGGTGTCGGTCATCGCCGTCGCTCCCGCCAGCGCCGCGACCCGGCCCTGGCCGTACGGCGGTACCGGGACCAGGTGCCGGTTGCGGAACTCGTCGAAGTCATCGACCCCCGCCGCCCACAGCGCGTAACCGGCCGCGGAGACGCCGAGATCCCCGACGACGGCCACGGCGGCTCCGGGCCGCGCCCCTGCCCGGGTGACGGGCTCGCGTCCGTCGAGGTCGCCGAAGACCGTCACCGACACCACCCAGTGCGGGCTGGACACCAGATCACCGCCGATGATCGGTGCTCCGGTGAGCCCGGCCTCGGACCACATTCCGTCCATCAGGTCTTCTGCTTGCTGCACCGGGGTGTCGGGAGGCGCCCCGAAGGCGACGACGAACCCGGTGACCCGGGCACCCATGGCTTCGATATCGGCTGCGTTCTGGGCGATTGCCTTGCGGCCGACGTCATGGGGTGCCGACCAGTCGAGGCGGAAGTGGCTGCCCTGCACCAGCATGTCGGTGGACACCACCACCCGCGCATCGGGAGTTGCCAGCACCGCGGCGTCATCGCCGGGACCCAGCAGGACACTTCCGGGGTACGACCGTCCGGCGGTCAGCCGGCCGATGACGCCGAACTCGCCCAGTTCACGCAAGGTCTTTCCACTCACAGCTACCCCGCCCTCGGCTTGTTTCGGACCGCGCCCGGCGGCAACCGTGTGAGCTGTTGGCACAGGCGACCTGCGGTAGGTTGATTGCCTGTCGACGTGGCCAGCGGCGGGCACGCGCGACAGGACCGTCAGTGTAGGTGACGACAACTTCGAGGCAGGGAGATTACCGGGTGGCCGAGGCCTTCATGCTCATCCAGACCGAGGTGGGCCGCGCCGAAGTCGTTGCCAAGCTGATCGCTGCGCTGCCCGGCGTGCTGTCCTCGGAGTACGTGACCGGGCCCTACGACGTCGTGGTCCGGGTAGCCGCCGACGACGATGAGGCGATTCGCGCCGCGGTGGCCGCAGTGCAGGGTGTCGACGGCATCACCCGCACCCTGACCTGTCCGATCGCCGGGACTTCACACTGAACTGATGGGCGATACCGATCGCGACGGGCCACCCCGGGGTGTGGTGATCGCTGCACTGGCCATCGCCGTGGCCGCGGTGGTCGCCGTGCTGGCGATTGCCGCCACGCGCACTTCCGAACCGTCGCCGGTGGCGATCGCGGCGGCGCCGGCGCCCCGAGCCGACAGCCCCGAATGCACCCGACTGCTCGACGCCGTGCCGGACCGCCTCGGTGACTACCGCAGAGCTGCCGCGGTCGAGCCGGTTCCCGCCGGCACCGCCGCCTGGCAGGCCGAACCCGACGGCGAACCGGTGATCCTGCGTTGCGGGCTGGACCGCCCCGCGGACTTCGTGGTCGGAGCGCCGCTACAGCTGGTTGATGCCGTGCAATGGTTCCGGGTTTCGGACCCCTCCGGCGCCATGACCACGTGGTTCGCCGTGGACCGACCGGTGTACGTCGCGTTGACGCTGCCGGAAGGTTCGGGCCCCACCCCGATCCAGGAGATCTCCGGCACCATCGCCGAGACGCTGCCCGCACAGCCGTTGGCGCCCGGACCGCCCCGGTAGCCGGGCCTCAGCGCAGGCCGGTGCCACGGGCCAGTGCGGTGTCCACCAGCGCCGCCAGCAGTGTCGGGTAGTCGACCCCGCTGGCCGCCCACATCCGCGGATACATCGAGATGGTGGTGAATCCCGGCATGGTGTTGATCTCGTTGAGCACCGGCCCGTTGTCGGTGAGGAAGAAGTCCACCCGCGCCAACCCTTGGCAGTCGATCGCCTGGAACGCCCGGATGGCGAGTTGGCGGATCTCGTCGGCCACGTGCTCGTCGATCTTGGCGGGCACGTCGAGCTCGGCGGCATCCTCGAGGTACTTGGTGGCGAAGTCGTAGAAACCGTCTTCCCGGCCGCGGACACCGGCGACGCGGATCTCACCGACTGTGCTGGCCTCGATGCGGCCGTCCGGGAGTTCCAGCACACCGCACTCCAGCTCGCGGCCCACGATGGCGGCTTCGACGATCACCTTCGGGTCGTGTTCGCGGGCGGCGGCGATGGCAGCGTCGAGCTGATCCCAGGCTGCTACCCGGGTGACACCGATCGACGAGCCGCCACGCGCCGGCTTGACGAAAACCGGCAGGCCCAGCCGCTCCCGCTGCTCGGGCTCCAACGTCGACTGGCTGGGCCGCAGCACCACCTGGTCTCCGACGGGCAGCCCCTCGGCCGCCAGCAGCTTCTTGGTGAATTCCTTGTCCATGCCGGCCGCACTGGCGAGCACGCCGGGCCCGACGTAGGGCACCCCGGCGAGTTCGAGCATCCCCTGGATGGTGCCGTCTTCGCCGTAGGGGCCGTGCAGTACCGGGAAGACGACGTCGACGGAGGCCAGGATCTCCCCGGCGCCCGCCCCTTCGGCGGGGCTCATCGACACCAGCTGACCGCTACGCCGGGGGTCGGTGGACAGCGCCAGCGCCTGGCCGGAGCCGTCGGTCACCTCGGGCAACCGGCCCTCGGTGATCGCGAGGCTCGCAGGGGTGGCGTCGCTGAGTACCCACGAGCCATCCGTGGTGATACCGACCGGCACGGCTTCATAGCGGGCCGGGTCGAGATTGCGCAGGATGCTGCCCGCCGACACGCACGAGATGGCGTGCTCGCTGCTGCGCCCGCCGAAGACGACAGCGACGCGGATGCGGCCGGGAGGGTGCGAGCGGGCAGTCACAACCTAGAGAGGCTACCGTCCCGGCATCCCGAACTGCACAGCCGACAGCGATCCGCGGCGCTAACCGAGCGCCCGGGTGAAGTCGGCCAGCACGTCGGCGGTGTCCTCGATTCCCAGCGAGATCCGGACGAAACCGTCCGACACGGGGTCACCCCAGCGCGCCCGCCGATCCGCCGAGGTGTGGATGCCGCCGAAGCTGGTCGCCGCGACCAGCAGTTCACTGCGCTCGGTCAGGTGGTGCACAGCGGCGGCGTCAGCGAGCTCGATGGACACCAGGCCGCCGAACCGCTGCATCTGTGCCGCGGCGACGGCGTAGGCCGGGTCCGACACCAGCCCGGGGTACCGCACCGACCGCACCGCCGGGTGCTCGGCGAGCACTGTCGCCAACGCCAGCGCGTTGTGACACTGCCGTTCGTGGCGCAGCCCGGCGCTGCCCAGGCTGCGCACCAGTAACCACGCCTCGAACACGCCCAGCACCGGGCCGGACAGCAGCCGTTCGCGGGCCACCGCCGCCATCAGCTCGGCGTCGAGGCCGGCGACATAACCGGCCAACAGGTCACTGTGGCCCGAAAGCGCCTTGGTGGCACTGGCCATCACCAGGTCGGCGCCCAGCGCCAGCGGTTGCTGGCCGAACGGCGTGGCGGTGGTGTTGTCCACCAGCAGGCGTGCGCCGCGGGCGCGGCAGATCGCCGCCAACCGAGGCAGATCCACGACGTCCAGACCTGGGTTCGCCGGGGTCTCGGCCAGCACGACGTCAGCACCTTCCGCCGCGTCACACATCTGCGCCGAGGTCGCCTCCCGAACCGTTACGCCCAGTGGCACAAGGTATTCCGTGGCGTATGTGCGAACCTGGTAATAACCGTCCGCCGGCACCACCACGGTGGCACCCGGTGCGGCAAGCACTCGCAGCGCCGCGGTGATAGCGGCCATGCCGGAACCGAACACCAGCGCAGAGGCGGCCCCTTCGAGCTCGGCGAGTGCCGACTCGGCTTGGCGCGCAGTGGGATTGCTGACGCGGCTGTAGAAATCCAGCCCTTCGGTGGCATCTGAGGCCAGGTGGTAGGTGGTCGCCGGCACCAGCGGCGGCGCCACCGGCTGACCGGGAACCTTTTGCGAGGAGACCGCTTTCACACTTCGTGTCGAAGCGCCGATGGGTTCGGTCATATTCGTCACTCCGGCTTGGTGGTGCGGCCGAGCAACAGTGCCACGGCCTCGAACACCGACAGTCCCCGGTGGCACACGCGGTGCACCGCGTCGGTCAACGGCATCTCGACGTCATAGCTGGAGGCAAGTGCCAACACCGATTCGCATGAGGTGACGCCCTCGGCGACGTGACCGCCGCCCGCGCGCTGCGCTTCGTCGATGGTCTGGCCGCGGCCGAGTCGCTCACCGAAGGCTCGGTTGCGCGAACGCGGCGAGGAACAGGTGGCGACCAGATCCCCGACACCGGCCAGCCCGGCCAGCGTTGCCCCCTTGGCGCCCAGCGCGATACCGAGCCGCATGATCTCGGCCAGTCCGCGGGTGATGATGGCCGCCGCGGTGTTCTCGCCCAGCCCGACACCCGCGGCCATTCCGCAGGCCAGGGCGATGACGTTCTTGCATGCCCCGCCGATCTCGGTGCCGATGACGTCGGAATTGGTGTACGGCCGGAAGTACCGGGTGTTCAGCGAGCGCTGCAACGTCACCGCCCGCCCCGAGTCCAGGCAGGCGATCACGGTCGCAGCGGGTTGTTCAGCGGCGATCTCGGCGGCCAGGTTAGGCCCCGAGAGCACCGCCACCTGCGCCGGATCAACCCGGCTGACTTGCGCGATCACCTGGCTCATCCGCATCAGCGTCCCCAGCTCGATGCCCTTGGCCAAGCTCACCAGCGTCGCGCTCGGTTCCAGCATCGGGGTCCACCCCGTCAGGTTGGCCCGCAGTTGTTGGGAGGGAGTGGCCAACAACACGGTCGTCACTCCGTCCAGCGCCTCCCCGGCGTCGGCGGTTGCCCGGATCCTCGGGGGCAGGTCGACTCCACCGAGGTATTCGCCATTGCGTCTGGTGGTGTTGATCTCGTCGGCGACCTCGGCCCGGCGCGCCCAGAGCCGCACCTCGCTGCCGGCGTCGGCCAGGACCTTGGCCAGCGCAGTGCCCCAAGCGCCAGCCCCCATCACCGCTGCGGTGCCCACCGTGCCGGTCATGCTGTCATCGAAACCCCTCATCCGTGGAACTACCCTGCGTCAGCCTAGCGAGCAACGCTGGCAGGATGGTTTGCATGAGTGGCAGTCAGTCGGGTGGTTCGGCATCGGCCGGGCTGATCATCGCGGTCAAACGGCTCACTGCCGCCAAGACCCGACTGGCGCCGGTGTTCTCTGCCGAGACGCGTGAGCAGGTGGTTCTCGCGATGCTGCTGGACACCATCTCTGCCGCACGCCAGGTTGCCGCCGTGGGGTCGGTCACTGTCGTGACCCCCGATGCCACCGCCGCCGCCGCGGCGGCGCAGCTGGGCGCCGCGGTGCTGGCAGACCGGACCCCCGAGGGGCACCCCGATCCGTTGAACAACGCCATCCGCACGGCCGAGGATTTCGTCAGGGGTTCGACGCCGAATATCGTTGCCCTCCAAGGCGATCTGCCTGCGCTGCAACCGCGGGAGCTGGCCGAGGCCATCGCCGCGGCCTTCGGACAGCCCCGCAGTTTCGTCTCCGATCGCCACGGCGGCGGCACGTCGGCGCTGTTCGCCTTCGGCGTCCCGCTCGATCCCCGGTTCGGCATCGATTCTGCTGCGGTGCACCGTAATTCAGGTGCGGTCGAGTTGACAGGCAGCTGGCCGGGTCTGCGCTGTGATATCGACACCCCCGACGACCTGCAGGCCGCCCGACTGCTGGGGGTGGGTCCGATCACTCAACGCGCGACCGACAGGGTCGTCGGCAGGTGCTAGCGGCGGTTACCGCGATGAGGAATGATCGACAACGTGACCGACGCCCCGCAGACCAGCGATGCCACCGACAATGACGAACGCAGCGCGGACACTTCGTCCAACGGCTGGATCGGCGGTGACGCGACCCCGGAGTCGCCCCCGGCGGCGACGCCCGCCGCCGCGGACAGCGCGCTGCCGGAGGACCGGTACCTCAACCGGGAACTGAGCTGGCTGGATTTCAACGCACGCGTCCTGGCGCTGGCTGCCGATCCGTCACTGCCGCTGCTCGAGCGCGCGAAATTCCTCGCCATCTTCTCCTCCAACCTCGACGAGTTCTACATGGTGCGGGTGGCGGGCTTGAAGCGCCGCGACGAGATGGGGTTGTCGGTGCGCAGCGCCGACGGGCTCTCACCGCGGGAACAACTGCGCCGCATCGGTGAACGCACGCAGCAGATCGCCAACAGGCACGCTCGGGTCTTCCTCGACGCGGTGCGTCCGGCCTTGGCCGAAGAGGGCATCTTCGTGGTCACCTGGGCCGATCTCGACGAGGCCGAGCGGATCCGGTTGTCGACGTACTTCCACGAGCAGGTGTTCCCGGTGCTGACTCCACTGGCCGTCGATCCGGCGCACCCGTTCCCCTTTGTCAGTGGGTTGAGCCTGAACCTGGCGATCACGGTGCGCAAACCCGAGGACGGCACCCAACACTTCGCTCGTATCAAGGTCCCCGACAACGTCGACCGGTTCGTCGAGCTGGCCGGCCGTGACGGTGATGTGGACTCCGACAAGCAGATCGTCCGGTTCCTCCCGATGGAGGAACTCATCGCGGCGTTCCTGCCCGTGCTGTTCCCCGGTTTGGACATCGTGGAGCACCACGCCTTCCGGATCACCCGCAACGCCGATTTCGAGGTCGAGGAAGACCGCGACGAGGATCTGCTCAAGGCGCTGGAGCGGGAACTGGCCCGGCGACGCTTCGGTTCTCCGGTGCGACTCGAAGTCGCCAATGACATGACCGAGAACACGATGGAACTCCTGCTCCGAGAGCTCGACGTCCATCCCGGTGACGTCATCGAGGTTCCCGGACTGCTGGATTTGTCGTCGCTGTGGCAGATCTACGGCGTGGATCGGCCGGCGCTCAAGGACCGCACCTTCGTCCCGGCAACGCCGCCGGCATTCGGGGAACGTGAGACACCCAAGAGCATCTTCTCGACACTGCGGGACGGCGACGTACTGGTGCACCACCCGTACGACTCCTTCTCCACCACCGTGCAGCGCTTCATCGAGCAAGCCGCTGCCGACCCGAATGTCCTTGCCATCAAACAGACGCTGTACCGCACCTCCGGTGACTCCCCCATCGTCAACGCCCTCATCGACGCCGCCGAGGCGGGCAAGCAGGTGGTGGCGCTGGTGGAGATCAAGGCGCGCTTCGATGAACAGGCCAACATCAAGTGGGCGCGTGAACTGGAGAAGGCGGGCGTGCACGTCGTCTACGGACTCATCGGTCTGAAGACACACTGCAAGACGTGTCTGGTGGTCCGCCGAGAAGGTTCGGCGATCCGCCGTTACTGCCACATCGGCACCGGCAACTACAACCCGAAAACCGCCCGGCTCTACGAAGACGTCGGATTGCTCACTGCCGCGCCCGATATCGGCGCCGACCTCACGGACTTGTTCAATTCGCTCACCGGATACTCGCGAAAAGTCAGTTACCGCAACCTGCTGGTGGCTCCGTACGGTGTGCGCAGGGGCATCATCGAACGTATCGAACGGGAAGTCGCCGCGGCCGCTGACGGCGCCGATGCGCGGATCCGAGTGAAAGCCAATGCTCTCGTCGACGAACAGGTGATCGACGCGCTGTACCGCGCCTCACAGGCGGGGGTGCGGGTAGAGGTGGTGGTACGTGGAATCTGCGCGCTGCGGCCGGGCGTGGAGGGATTCTCGGAGAACATCGTGGTGCGCTCGATTCTCGGCCGGTTCCTCGAACATTCGCGAATTATTCATTTCCGCGCCATCAACGAATTCTGGATCGGCAGTGCCGACATGATGCATCGTAATCTCGACCGTCGGATCGAGGTGATGGCTCAGGTGAAGGATCCACGACTGACCGCACAACTCGACGAGGTGTTCGAGTCGGCCATGGATCCCGCCACCCGGTGTTGGGAGCTGGGGGCTGACGGTCACTGGACTGCCCAGCCGTATGAAGGCGAAACGGTGCGCGACCACCAGGTCTCGTTGATGAAAAAGCACCGTCAGCCCTGACCCGGCACCATTCGATCTGCAGGAGTGAGGGTGTCGAAGAACCCGAAGCGCTCGGCCGCTGACACCGCGAACCGACGCGGCGCAGTTGTGCGCGCCGCCGGCGCGGTGCTGTGGCGACCGCTGGAGAACCTGGACGGCGGTGCCGGTGCGGGATCGGCCGATCTCGAGGTGGCCGTCGTTCACCGGCCACGGTACGACGACTGGTCGCTGCCGAAGGGCAAAGTGGATCCGGGCGAAATCGAACCGGTGACCGCCGCGCGGGAGATCGAGGAGGAGACGGGTTTTCGGGCCCACCTCGGTCGGCGCCTGATGTCGGTGAACTACCCGATCGAGGCGGGCACCAAAAAGGTTTGGTATTGGGCAGCGCGGGTAGACCCGGCGTTCGCCGGGGATTTCACGCCCAATGACGAGGTAGACAAGCTGCTGTGGCTACCGGTGTCCGACGCGATGGACAGGGTGAGCTACCCGCATGACGTCAAGGTGCTACGCCGGTTCGTCAAACAGCCCGCCGACACCAAGACCGTGCTCGTTGTCCGGCACGCCACTGCCGGCCGTAAGAGCCGCTACAAAGGTGATGACCGAAAACGCCCGTTGGACAAGCATGGTCGCGCGCAAGCCGAATCACTGGTCAGTGTGCTTCTGGCATTCGGTGCCACCGACCTGCACGCCGCGGACCGGGTCCGCTGCGTGCAGACCTTGGAACCGTTGGCCGATGAGCTGGGTGTGACGGTCGACGAGGAGCCGGCACTCACCGAAGAGGCCTATGCCGTTAACCGAAAACTTGCCCGACATCGGCTGCTCGAGATCGCCAGAGAACCGGGCACCAGGGTGATCTGCAGCCAGGGCAAGGTGATTCCCGGGCTGATCCAGTGGTGGTGCGAACGCGACGGAGTGCGACCGGACAAGTCGCGTAACCGCAAGGGCAGCACCTGGGTGCTGTCACTGGCAGCCTCGGAAACAGGGTTCCGACTGGTGGCCGCCGATCACATCGGCAGCCCGCTGGCCGCTGACTGACTCACCCCACACATGAACACGCCGCGGGAGTGAAGCTCATCCCGCGGCGTGTCCAATAGTGCTTGAGCCGAACGCTACCTACTTGCGACCACGCTTGGCCGGAGCCTTCTTGGCCGGAGCCTTGGTGGCCGTGGTCTTCTTGGCCGGTGCGGTCTTCTTGGCCGCGGTGGCCTTCTTCGCCGGAGCCGCCTTGGTTGCGGCCTTCTTGGCCGGCGCCTTGGTGGCCGTGGTCTTCTTGGCCGGTGCGGTCTTCTTCGCCGGAGTCGCCTTGGTTGCGGCCTTCTTGGCCGGAGCCTTGGTGGCCGTGGTCTTCTTGGCCGGCGTGGTCTTCTTCGCCGGCGCTGCCTTGGCGGCGGTGGTCTTCTTGGCCGGAGCCGCCTTGGTTGCGGCCTTCTTGGCCGGAGCCTTCGCAGCCGCCTTCTTGGCGGTGGTCTTCTTGGCGGCAGTCCGCTTCGCGGGTCCGGCGACCACACCACGCTTCACGGCGGGACCATCGGCCGGGAGACGCTGCGCGCCAGAGACAACCGCTTTGAACTGAGCACCCGGTCGGAATGCGGGTACGGAGGTGGGCTTCACCTTCACGGTCTCGCCGGTGCGCGGGTTACGCGCGACGCGGGCGGCGCGCTTGCGCTGCTCGAAAACACCGAAGCCCGTGATGGTGACGCTGTCGCCCTTGTGCACGGCGCGCACGATGGTGTCGACAACGTTCTCGACGGCAGCGGTCGCCTGCCGACGATCCGAGCCCAATTTCTCCGTGAGTACGTCGATGAGCTCTGCTTTGTTCATTCAATTCCTCCGAAGCCAGTGGTCCTGTCTGAACCGACTAGTGGATACGGTAAACCCTGTCAAGGCTGATTTCCAAGAGCCACGCGCAATTTGAGGCACTTTGGATAGGAATTTTCGCAATCTGGTTGCCCCCCTTAGACGGTCAACCGACCATTCCGGGGGCAATCAGAACAGGACCCGAACGACGCTCGGGCGCCCCGAATTCGGGGCTTTCACCGCCCTCAGCGAGCTGGCAGAGTGCGCGGTTTCCACGCCGGACGAGAATCCTCGAAAGCCTGGATGGCGTCGAGTTTCCGCAGCGTAAGGCCTATATCGTCCAGGCCCTCCAGCAGTCGCCAGGCCGTGTAATCGTCAATGCTGAACGGCACCACCACCGTTCCGGCGGTGATATTCCGATCTTGAAGATTCACAGTGATTTCCATGCCCGGGTTCTGCTCGATCAGCTTCCACAGCAGCTCCACATCATCTTGTGTGACTTCTGCCGCCAACAGACCGGCCTTGCCGGCGTTCCCCCGAAAAATATCGCCGAACCGCGGCGAGATGACGACCCGGAACCCGAAGTCCATCAGCGCCCAGACGGCGTGCTCCCGAGATGAGCCCGTCCCGAAATCAGCTCCGGCGACCAACACCGAACCCTTGTCGAACGGGCTGAGATTCAAAATGAAGCTCGGGTCATTTCGCCATGCCGCGAACAAACCATCCTCGAAACCCGTTCTGGTTACGCGCTTCAGGTAAACCGCCGGAATGATCTGGTCGGTGTCGACATTGGACCGGCGCAGCGGAACACCGATGCCGGTGTGGGTGTGGAATGCGTCCATCGAATTCTCCTCAAAAGGGCTGTGCAGGGGCCGAATGTCTAGCGGGAGGCCAAATCGGCCGGCGACGACAGGGTGCCGCGCACGGCGGTGGCAGCAGCCACCAACGGCGACACCAGATGTGTGCGGCCACCTTTACCCTGGCGGCCTTCGAAATTGCGATTGGACGTAGAGGCGCAACGCTGGCCGGGCTCGAGCTGGTCCGGGTTCATTCCCAGGCACATCGAGCAACCCGCCTGCCGCCACTCCGCGCCGGCTGCGAGGAATACCTCAGCCAGACCTTCGGATTCAGCCTGCGCCTTGACCCGCATGGAGCCGGGCACCACGAGCATGCGCACGCCGTCGGCCACCTTTCGCCCGCGCAAGACCTCCGCAGCGGCGCGCAGATCCTCGATCCGGCCGTTGGTGCAGGACCCGACGAAAACGGTGTCGACGGTGATGTCTCGCATGGGCATACCCGGTCGAAGGTCCATGTATGCCAACGCCTTCTCGGCGGCCTGCTTGTCGCCGTCGCTGGTCATCAGCTCGGGATCGGGCACCGACGCCGACAGTGCGACACCCTGACCCGGGTTGGTGCCCCAGGTGACGAACGGGCTCAACGACGCCGCGTCGATGTAGACGTCGGTGTCGAATTCGGCGCCCTCGTCGGTGCGCAGCTGATCCCACGCGGCGACGGCGTGATCCCAGTCGGCTCCGGTGGGCGCATGCGGGCGTCCCTTCAAGAATTCATAAGTGATTTCGTCCGGGGCGACCATGCCGGCGCGTGCCCCGGCTTCGATGCTCATATTGCAGATCGTCATGCGGCCCTCCATCGACAGCGCTTCAATGGCGCTGCCGCGGTACTCGATGACGTGGCCCTGTCCACCGCCGGTGCCGATCTTGGCGATCACCGCCAAGATGATGTCCTTGGCCGTAACTCCGGCGGGCAGTTGGCCGTCGACGTTGACCGCCATGGTCTTGAACGGCTTGAGCGGCAATGTCTGGGTGGCCAGCACGTGCTCGACCTCGGAGGTGCCGATGCCCATTGCCAATGAGCCGAACGCACCGTGGGTGGAGGTGTGGCTGTCGCCGCACACCACCGTCATGCCCGGCTGGGTGAGGCCCAGTTGCGGGCCGATGATGTGCACGATCCCCTGCTCGACATCGCCCATGGGGTGCAAGCGGATACCGAACTCGGCGCAGTTGCGGCGCAGCGTTTCGACCTGAGTCCGCGACACCGGGTCGGCGATCGGCTTGTCGATGTCGATGGTGGGGACGTTGTGGTCTTCGGTGGCGATGGTCAGGTCCGGGCGTCGAACCGGGCGTCCCGCCAGCCGGAGTCCGTCGAAGGCCTGCGGACTGGTCACCTCGTGAACGAGGTGCAGATCGATGTAGATCAAGTCGGGTTCGCCGTCGCCGGAGGCGACCACGTGGTCGGCCCACACCTTTTCGGCCATGGTCCTGGGCTGCTGCTCGTTGGCCATCACATCTCGATTCGTTCGGGCGTCCGCAGGGACAGAATGCTCGGGCTGGTTATCTCAGTATGCGGGACGTTAGTATCTCTCTGTGAGACAGGATAGCGGTATCGGCGTCCTCGACAAAGCGATGGGCGTTCTCCATGCCATCGCCGAGTCCCCCTGCGGCTTGGCGGATCTGTGCGAGCGCACCGGGTTGCCCCGAGCGACCGCCCACCGGCTCGCTGCGGGCCTGGAGGTGCACCGCCTGCTCGCCCGCGACCAGGAAGGCCGCTGGGTTCTCGGGTCGGCCATCAGCGAGCTGTCTGCCCACGTGAACGACCCACTGCTGGCCGCAGGTGCGACGGTGCTGCCACGGCTACGGGAGATCACCGGCGAGAGTGTGCAGCTCTACCGCCGCGACGGAACCGCGCGCATCTGCGTCGCCGCACTGGAACCGCCTGCCGGACTACGGGATACGGTGCCGGTCGGAACCCGGATGCCGTTGACCGCCGGTTCGGGCGCCAAGGTGCTGCTGGCCTTCAGCGATCTCGCCACGCAGCAGGCGGTGCTGCCGACGGCGAAGTACACCGACCGCACCCTGGCCGAGGTGCGTAAGCGCGGATGGGCCCAGAGCGCCGCGGAACGAGAACCCGGTGTGGCCAGCATCTCCGCGCCGGTGCGCGATGCCAAGGGCTCGGTGATCGCGGCGATCTCGGTGTCCGGTCCGATCGACCGGATGGGGCGGCGCCCGGGTGCCCGCTGGGCCGCCGACCTGCTGGCGGCCGCTGAGGCGCTCACCAGGAGGCTCTGAGGCGCTACCGGGGCGGCTCTGCGACACTCACCCGATGGGAACCAAGCAGCGCTCCACGATCGTGATGTCCAGTGATGAGATCGCCGATTTCGTCGTCAACAGTCGTACCGGCACGCTCGCCACCGTCGGCGCGGACGGCCAGCCCCATCTGGTGGCGATGTGGTACGGCGTGCTCGACGGCGAAATCTGGCTGGAAACAAAGGTCAAGTCGCAGAAGGCAGTCAACCTGCTGCGCGACCCGCGATTCACGTTCCTGATCGAGGACGGCGACACCTACGACACCCTGCGCGGGGTGTCCTTCGAAGGCCACGCCGAGGTCATCGACGACCCCGACACCTGCTTCAAAGTCGGGGTCAGCGTCTGGGAGCGCTACACCGGGCCCTACAGCGAGGACATGAAGGCGGGTGTGGAAATGATGATGAACAAGAGGGTGGCGGTGCGCCTGGTCACTACGCGCACCCGATCCTGGGATCACCGCAAGCTCGGGATGCCCGCCATGCCGATGGCCGGATCGACCGCTCCGAAGAGCGACAACTAGATTGGTAGCCCCGATGGGATTCGAACCCACGCTACCGCCGTGAGAGGGCGGCGTCCTAGGCCGCTAGACGACGGGGCCAGAACCAATCTGTGTGGTCCGCTCGAGAACTTCCGAGTGGACCGGAGAGCCAGCATAGCTCAGCAAGATGCGCCGACCTAATTGCCTGCTCCAGCTGGGGTACCAGGACTCGAACCTAGAATGGCGGTACCAGAAACCGCTGTGTTGCCAATTACACCATACCCCAATTTGGCCTGTAACTGCTGGTCAGCGCCTTTTTCCGCATTGTGCGGGCGGAGGGCGGGCGCTGTGCCGGCTGTTGTGGGCCGAGGAGCAGACTACCAAAGATTTGGGCGCCGATTTACCGGGGCACCCCTTGCAGCCGCCTGAGGCTGCGCTCACGGCCGAGTAGCTGCAACGATTCGAACAACGGCGGACTGATCGTCGACCCGGTGACCGCAACCCGGATCGGACCGAACGCCTTCCGCGGCTTCAACCCCAGCCCGTCGATCAACGAGGTCTTGAGCGCGGTCTCGATGTTCTCCGTCGTCCAGTCGACGACGTTCTCGAGCGCCGCAATCGCGGCATCGAGCACAGGCGCCGCATCCGGTCCGAGTTCCTTGGCTGCCGCCTTCGGGTCCAGGGCGTACTCCGCGTCGTTGAGGAACCTCAGCAGGCCCCAGGCGTCGCCGAGCACGACGATGCGGGTCTGCACCAGGGCAGCCGCCTCCGCGAACCCAGAGGCGTCCAGGCCGGTGTCGTGACCGTGCTCGGCGAAGAACGCACCGAGCCGCCCCGCGAAGTCCTCCGGCGAGAGGAGGCGGATGTGTTCGGCGTTGATCGCGTCGGCCTTCTTCTGGTCGAAGCGCGCCGGATTGGAGTTGACGTTGCGGACGTCGAACGCGGCCACCATCTCATCGAGGCTGAACACATCGTGGTCGTCGGCGATCCCCCAGCCCAGCAGCGCCAGGTAGTTCAGCAGACCCTCGGGGATGAACCCGCGATCACGATGTAGGAACAAGTTCGACTGCGGATCCCGCTTGGACAGCTTCTTGTTGCCCTCTCCCAGAACGCTTGGCAGATGGGCGAATTCGGGCACCCGATCGGCCACCCCGATGCGGATCAGCGCCTGGTACAGCGCGATCTGGCGCGGCGTCGACGGCAGGATGTCCTCACCACGGAGCACGTGGGTGATCTTCATCAGGGCGTCGTCGACGGGATTGACCAAGGTGTACAGCGGGTCCCCGTTGCCGCGGGTGATCGCGAAGTCCGGGACCGAACCCGCGGCGAACGTCGTCGGGCCGCGCACCAGGTCGTTCCAGGACAGCTCCTCGTCGGGCATCCGCAGCCGCAGCACCGGGTTACGCCCCTGCGCGCGGAACTCCGCACGCTGGTCCTCGGTCAGGTCGCGGTCGTAGTTGTCGTAGCCGAGTTTGGGGTTGCGCCCCGCCGCCACGTGGCGCGCCTCGACCTCCTCGGCCGTCGAAAACGCTTCGTAGACCTCACCGGCGGCCAGAAGCCTGGCCACCACGTCGCGGTAGATGTCGCCGCGCTCAGACTGGCGGTACGGCGGGTACGGGCCGCCGACCTCCGGCCCTTCGTCCCAATCCAGGCCCAGCCACCGCAGCGCGTCCAGAATGGCCGCATAGCTTTCGGCACTGTCGCGGGCGGCGTCGGTGTCCTCGATGCGGAACACGAACGTCCCACCGGTGTGGCGGGCGTAGGCCCAGTTGAACAACGCGGTTCGCACCAACCCCACGTGCGGGGTCCCCGTCGGGGAAGGGCAGAACCGCACTCTTACGTTCGTCATCATTTACCTTTATGCCACACCGGATTTGGATGGTTTTCTGATCACCGGATTGGTCAGCGTGCCAATCCCTTCGATGGTGATGTTGACGGTGTCGCCATTCTCGATCGGGCCCACACCCTCCGGTGTGCCGGTCAAGATCAGATCTCCCGGCAGCAGGGTCATGACCGCCGACACCCACTCCACGATCGCGCCGATGTCGTGGATCATCAACGAGGTCCGGCTGCGCTGGCGCACCTCGCTGACCCCGTTGCGCACGACTTCGGTACGCAGTTCCAGATCACTCGGGTCGAGGTCGGTGACGATCCACGGCCCCACCGGACAAAACGTGTCGTGGCCTTTGGCCCGCGCCCACTGACCGTCCTGCTTCTGCTGATCCCGGGCCGAGACGTCGTTGGCGATGGTGTAGCCGAGGATGTTCTCGGCGGCTCTGGCGGCCGGCACGTCTTTGCACGGGCGCCCGATCACGATGGCCAGCTCGCCCTCGTGATGAACCGGAAAGGCGTCCGCAGGCAACACGATCGGCGCGTTGGGGCCGAGGATGGCGGTGTTGGGTTTGAGGAAGATCACCGGGTCCTCAGGTGCCACGCCGCCCATCTCCTCGGCATGTGCAGCGTAGTTCTTGCCCATCGCAACGACCTTGCTGGCCAGAATCGGGGCCAGTAGGCGGACATCGGCCAGCGGCCAGCTCCGCCCGGTGAAGGTCGGCGAACCGAAGGGGTGCTCGGCGATTTCGCGGACGATGGCGTCGCCCGGGGCGTCACCGTCCCCGATATCCCCTTCGATACTGACAAAGGCGACCCCATCGGGGCTGGCAATTCGACCCAAACGCATGAGGCCAGCCTAGTGAGGGGCGAACATGCGCTGGAGGAACGGGGTCGAGTCCGCCATCGATGCCAACACGGTGCCGCTGTGATCCTGGTCGGGATAGATCCGCAATTCGACGATCTGGCCTGCCGCGACCAGCTGGTTGTACAGGTCCAGCGTCGAACTCGGCGGCACGTCGCGGTCGAGCAGTCCGGCCCCGAGAAACAGCGGCCGGTCATACCCGCTGGTTGCGGTGCCCATGTAGGAGTCGAGTGCACCGGTTATGCCCGGGATGGATGCAAGCGGGGCGTTGAAGAACGCAGCGGGCGTCAGGGTGGCCAGTTCGTCGGCCAGCGGCGCCAGGCACAGTGTCTCCGCGCGCTTCACGGCGGCAAGACCTTCCGGACTCAGCACCGAGTCGATATCCAGATCCGGGCGGGCGTCGCGCAATCCGGCCAGGATGTAGGCGGTGTAGGCGCTGGCCACCGGCCCCACTTCCGGGATCACCAGATCGGGCCCGGCTCCCTCGATGATCCGTTGCATGTTGGCCGGCGTTCCGGTGGCCACCGCACCGCGGTAGTCCAGTCCGGCCCCGCGGCCGAACTCGCTGGCTCGACGGGCAGTGTCGACGGCGGCACCACCGCCCTGAGACTGACCGACGACGGCCCACTGCGGCGACAGTGGAAGATCCAGGTGATGCGCGGCGACCACGGAGTCGACGATGCCGCGCGCGGTCGGAACTCCGTTGAGATAACTCATCAGCCCAGGAGTGCCCAGCCCCACGTAGTCGGTCGCGACCACGACATAACCCTGATCGAGCCAGTGGGACAGGTACTCGTCGTCGCGCTGGCTGCGCGGCAACGCCGAGGGCGTGCAGTCGTCACCGAGACCCACGGTGCCGTGCGCCCACGCCACCACCGGCCAGCCGCCCGCCGGCGCCGCACCGCGCGGCACGAACACCGCCGCGGTACTCACTGCGGGCGAATCGTGTTGGCCGATCGTCGAATACAGAATCCGGAAGGCGTCGGCGGCGCCGCTGATCGACAGAGTTGGATCCAGCGGCACCGAGCTGATCAGCCCGCCGGCCGGCGGAATCGGTGCGCTGTAGGAGCGGGCGTCCAGCCCGGACCAGTTGGGGGTGTCTGACTGCGCTGCTGCCGGAGCCACCACCGGGGTGGCGATCGGTACCAACAGGCACACCAACGCGATTGCTGCGGAACGCGGGATCACTGTGAGCTGCACGAAGGCACGATACTACGACCACCATGTCTCATATATCGAGACACATGTTCAGCATCCTGAGATGGTCGTGGCACGATGACCGGTATGTCACGCTCGTCGATCGGGCCGGCCCGACGCTGGTCGATGCTGGCCCTCGCCCTGTCCTCGACGATGTTCGCCAACGTCTTCATCAACGGTGTGGCGTTTCTCATCCCGACGCTGCACGCCGAGCTCGGGCTCGACCTGGCCCAGGCCGGCCTGATGGCGACACTGCCCAGCTTCGGCATGGTGATGACACTGATCGGGTGGGGTTACGCCGTGGATCGGCTCGGCGAACGCGTCGTCCTGTCGGTGGGATCGGCCCTGACGGCAGCGGCAGCCTTCGCCGCGGCGTCGGCCGACACCCTGCTGAGCGTGGGCGTTTTCCTGTTCCTTGGCGGCATGGCGGCAGCGAGTTCGAACGCCGCCAGCGGCCGCCTGGTGGTCGGGTGGTTCCCGCCGCACCAGCGTGGGCTCGTGATGGGCATCCGGCAGACGGCCGTACCGCTCGGGGTGGGGCTCGGAGCCCTGGTGATACCGCGTCTGGCGGAAAGTCACGGGGTCTCGGGTGCGCTGCTGTTCCCCGCGGTCGTCTGCGCGGTATCGGCGGTGATCTGCGCCCTGTGGGTGCTCGACCCGCCGCGACTGCCCCGCGCGCAGGCACCCGCGGCCGAACTGGCCAATCCGTACCGCGGCACCGCGACCCTGACACGGATCCATGCGACCTCGGTACTGCTCGTGGTGCCGCAAGCCCTGGTGTGGACCTTCACGTTGACGTGGTTGATCACCGACCGGGACTGGTCCCCCACCTCGGCGGGCATCTTGGTGGGCACGGCACAGCTGCTGGGTGCCTGCGGTCGCATCGCGGCCGGCTATTGGTCAGATCGGTTGGGGCAACGACTGCGGCCGATTCGGTCGATCGCCTGGGCCGCCGCGGCCACCATGGCACTGCTGGGGCTGACGGACTGGCTCGATTCCGGCATCAGCATTGGCTTCATGCTCGTCGCGTCGGCGATCACCGTTGCCGACAACGGGTTGGCGTTCACTGCGATCGCCGAGATCGCCGGACCGTTCTGGAGCGGCCGCGCTCTGGGCGCTCAGAACACCAGCCAGCATCTGACGTCCGCGATCGCCGCTCCGCTGTTCGGCGGGCTGATCGGCATCGCCGGCTATCCGGTGGCATTTGCGGTGTGCGCACTGTTCCCACTGGCTGCCATTCCCTTGGTGCCCGTCGACGCGGACCCGTTCAATCGCGCGGCACCAGCAGCAACGCCGTAGCCGGGAAGCACAGCGCACCACGACGGTGCCGAGATCGGCCAGTCCGCGGTCGGCGGCGGCGCCGCTGGTGTACACGAACGCCCCGGCCAGCCCGCAGTCGTGAAGAGCGACGATCCGACAACGAACAGCCAGCACTGCCGCGACAGCGACGCGAACCGGGAGTTCGTCGGCTACAGCTTTCCCACGATCCGATCGCCGACCGCCGAGGTCGACAGTTTCTCGTCACCGTGCTCAGCGGCCAGCGTCGCCAGATGCTGCTCGACGGCCTTGTCCACCCGGGCAGCGGCTTCGGCTTGGCCGAGGTGACCGAGCAGCAGCGCCACCGACATGATGGCCGCGGTGGGATCTGCGATGCCCTGGCCGGCGATATCGGGCGCGCTGCCGTGCACCGGCTCGAACATCGACGGATTCGTCCCGCTGGCGTCGATGTTGCCGCTGGCGGCCAGCCCGATTCCGCCGGCTACCGCGGCGGCGATATCGGTGATGATGTCACCGAACAGGTTGTCGGTGACGATGACGTCGAACCTGCCGGGATCGGTGACCAGGTGGATGGTCGCGGCGTCGACGTGTTGATAGGCCACCTCGACGTCGGGGAACTCCTGCCCCACCTCGGCGACGATCCGCGACCAGAGCTTGCCGGCGTACGCCAGCACGTTGGTCTTGTGCACCAGGGTCAGGTGCTTGCGGCGGGCCTGGGCGCGGGTGAACGCATCCCGAACCACCCGCTCCACACCGAATGCGGTGTTCAGGCTGACCTCGGTGGCCACTTCGTGGGGGGTGCCGACGCGGATGGCGCCACCGGTTCCGGTGTACGGGCCCTCGGTGCCCTCACGGACGACGACAAAATCGATGTCGGGATTGCCGGCCAACGGGCTGCTCACCCCGGGATAGAGCTTGGACGGGCGCAGATTCACGTGGTGGTCGAGTTCGAAACGCATCCGAAGCAGCAGGCCGCGTTCGAGCACCCCGCTGGGCACCGACGGATCGCCGATGGCCCCGAGCAGGATCGCGTCGTGACCCTTGAGCTCGTCCACCAGCCCGTCGGGCATCACCTCACCGGTGGCGTGGTAATGCTTGGCGCCCAGGTCGTACTCGGTTTTCTCGACACCGGGAAGTACCGTGTCGAGCACCTTCACGGCTTCGCCGATGACCTCGGGGCCGATACCGTCGCCGGCGATGATCGCCAATCTCATCGGTGAACTCATGACAGATCAACCACTTCCAGGGTGACAGCGTCGACGGCAGCACCGATGGCAGCCCGAACGTCTTGGGGAACATCACGATCGAGCCGCAGCATGATGGTCGCGCCGGTTCCGTCAGCGTCCTGGCTCAACTGCGCCGCGACGATATTGACCCCCGCGCCCCCGAGCAGTGTGCCGATCTTGCCGAGCGCCCCGGGCTGATCGTTGTAGTTGATGATCAGGTTCACGCCCTCGGCGCGCAGGTCGAAGTTGCGCCCGTTGATCTGAACGATCTTCTGCACCTGCTGTGGCCCCGACAACGTGCCCGCGACGTTGACCGACGAGCCGTCGGCCGCGACCGCGCGTACATCGACGACGCTGCGGTGATTGGGGCTCTCGGTAGCCGTGGTCAACTCCGCCACCACGCCACGCTCAGCGGCCAGCGCGGGAGCGTTGACGAACGTCACCTGATCTTCGATGACCGCCGAGAACAGCCCCCGCAGCGCCGAAAGTCGCAAGACCTCAACATCTTCGGAGGCCAGCTCACCTTGGACCTGCACCGCCAACGAGACCGGCAGCTCAGGCGACAGGGCGCCGACCAGAACGCCGATCTTGCGCACGATCTCCAGCCACGGCGCCACTTCTTCGCCGACCACACCACCGCCGACATTGACCGCGTCCGGCACGAATTCACCGGCGAGGGCGAGCTTCACGCTGGCCGCGACATCGGTACCGGCCCGGTCCTGCGCCTCCGCGGTCGATGCTCCGAGGTGCGGGGTCACCACCACCTGCGGCAACTCGAACAGCGGGCTGTCGGTGCACGGTTCGGTGGCGAACACGTCCAGGCCGGCGCCGCGTACGTGGCCGCTGGTGATGGCGTCGGCGAGCGCCTGCTCATCGATGAGACCGCCGCGAGCCGCGTTGACGATGATCACCCCGGGCTTGGTCTTCGCCAGTGCCTCTTTGCCGATCAACCCGGCCGTTTCCGGGGTCTTGGGCAGGTGCACGGAGATGAAGTCCGCCCGCGCCAGCAGTTCGTCGAGGGTCAGCAGCTCGATGCCGAGCTGCGCGGCGCGTGCCTGCGAGACGTAGGGGTCGTAGGCGACGACGTGGGTGCCGAAGGCCGCCAGCCGGGCGGCGACCAGCTGACCGATGCGGCCGAGCCCGACAACGCCGACGGTCTTTCCGTAGATCTCGGTGCCGGAGAACTTCGACCGCTTCCAGGTGTGTTCCCGCAGCGTGGCGTCAGCGGCGGGGATCTGCCGGGCGGCGGACAGCATCAACGCCAAGGCATGCTCGGCGGCGCTGTGGATGTTCGAGGTCGGGGCGTTGACCACCAGCACGCCGCGGGCGGTGGCGGCGTCGACGTCAACATTGTCCAACCCGACGCCGGCGCGGGCGACGATCTTCAGTTTCGGCGCTGCCGCCAGTACCTCGGCGTCAACGGTGGTGGCTGAACGCACCAGCAGGGCGTCGGCGTCCACCACCGCTGCCAGCAGTTTTTCACGGTCCGGTCCGTCCACCCACCGCACTTCCACCTGGTCGCCGAGTGCGGCGACGGTGGACTCGGCGAGTTTGTCGGCGATCAGTACAACAGGCAAGCTCACGCAGGACAGCGTAGTGGGCTCTAATTACCTAGTGGACGTCACCATCGTCGGCAGTGGCCCCAACGGGTTGGCAGCTGCGGTAATCCTGGCCCGCGCAGGGCTGTCCGTGCAGGTCTTCGAAGCGCAGAGCACCCTGGGCGGTGGTTCTCGCACGCTGGCCGACCCGGAGTATTCCGGCGTCCGCCACGACATCTGCTCGGCGATCCATCCCCTGGCCCTGGCCTCGCCGTTCCTCGCCGAGTTCGATCTGCCGGCCCGCGGAGTCGAGCTGATGGTGCCGGAGATCTCCTATGGGAATCCGCTGCCGGGCCGGCCCGCGGCCATCGGGTACCGCGATATCGAACGCACCTGCGCCGAGTTGTCCGACGGCGACTCGTGGCAGCACCTGCTGGGACCGCTGGCCGAACGCTCCCCCGGGGTCGTCGGGCTCCTGCTGGGCGACAAACGCTCCATCCCGCCGGATCTGGTGGCTGCGGTGTACGTCGCCCGCCGGATTGCCGAGCAGGGCACCCCGGCGTGGAACCTGTTGCGTGGCGACGACGCTCGGGCCCTGTTCAGTGGGGTTGCCGCACACGTCATTTCGCCGATGCCGTCGCTGGTCTGCGCCGGCGCGGGGTTGATGCTGGCCACCCTCGCCCATTCGGTGGGCTGGCCGGTGCCGGTGGGCGGCAGCCAGGCGATCGCCGATGCCTTGATCGCTGATCTACGGGCACACGGCGGTGTGTTGTTCGCCGGTGAGCCGGTCACCACCCCACCGCGCGGCGTGGTGCTCTACGACACCTCCCCTACCGCGCTGCTCGACATCTACGGCGACGACCTGCCCGACCGGTACGCGAAGACGTTGCGCGAGTACCAGTTCGGGCCCGGCGTGGCCAAGGTGGACTTCGTGCTCTCCGGCGACATCCCGTGGACGGATCCGCGGCTGGCCCAGGCACCGACCCTGCATCTCGGCGGCACCCGCGACCAGATGGCGCTGGCGGAGAAGGAGATCGCCGCGGGTCGGCACGCCGACTGGCCGATGGTGTTGGCGGCCCTGCCGCATCTGGCCGATCCCAGCCGCATCGACGAGGCGGGCCGTCGGCCGCTGTGGTCCTACGCGCACGTCCCGCACGGTTCGCCGGTCGATCAGACCGAGGCCGTCACACGTATTTTCGAACGGTTCGCACCGGGATTCCGCGATCTGATCGTCGCGGTGCGAAGCACTCCGGCGAATCGGCTGGCCGACCACAACGCCAACCTGATCGGCGGGGACATCGGCGTCGGCGGCAACAATATGTTCGGTGCCATCACCGGCCCGGCGATCCGGCTCAATCCCTGGTCCACCCCGATTTCCGGGGCCTACCTGTGCTCGTCGGCGACTCCCCCGGGCGGCGGCGTGCACGGCATGTCGGGGTATTACGCTGCGCGCACCGTGCTGCGCCGGGAGTTCGGCATCAAGAAGCTGCCTGATCTTACGAATTCGGCGCGCTCGTGACCGCTGAGCGGTCACGAGCGCGCCGAAATCACAACTACTAGGCGGTCTCGGTGATGGGGCGATCGACCCAGCTCATCAGGTCGCGCAGCTTCTTGCCGGTGACCTCGATGGGATGCTCGGCGTTGGCCTTACGCAGCGCCTCGAGCTCCTTGTTGCCACCCTCGACGTTGGCGACCAGGCGCTTGACGAAGGTTCCGTCCTGAATGTCCTTGAGGATGCCGCGCATCCGGTCCTTGGTGCCCTCGTCGATGACGCGGGGACCGGAGATGTAGCCGCCGAACTCCGCGGTGTCGGACACCGAGTAGTTCATCCGGGCGATGCCACCCTCGTACATCAGGTCGACGATGAGCTTGAGCTCGTGCAGCACCTCGAAGTAGGCCATCTCCGGGGCGTAGCCCGCCTCGACCATGATGTCGAAGCCGGCCTTGACGAGTTCCTCGGTGCCACCGCACAACACGGCCTGCTCACCGAACAGGTCGGTCTCGGTCTCTTCCTTGAAGTCGGTCTTGATGACACCGGCACGCGCTCCGCCGATGGCCTTCGCGTACGACAGCGCCAACGCCTGACCTTCACCCTTGGGGTCCTGGTCCACGGCGATCAGGCAGGGCACACCCTTGCCATCGACGAACTGGCGGCGCACCAGGTGGCCGGGGCCCTTGGGTGCCACCATGCCGATGGTCACGTTCGCCGGCGGCTTGATCAGACCGAAGTGGATGTTCAGGCCGTGGCCGAAGAACAGCGCGTTGCCGTCTTCGAGGTTCGGCTCGATGTCGTTCTTGAAGATCTCGGCCTGCGCGGTGTCGGGAGCCAGCAGCATGATCACGTCGGCCCACTTGGCGACCTCGGCCGGGGTATCGACCTCGAGGCCCTGCTCGGTGACCTTCTCGCGCGACTTCGAGCCCTCTTTCAGGCCCACCTTCACCTGCACGCCGGAGTCGCGCAGCGACAGCGAATGGGCGTGGCCCTGGCTGCCGTAACCGATCACGGCGACCTTGCGCCCCTGGATGATCGACAGGTCGGCGTCATCGTCGTAGAACATCTCAACTGCCACTTTTGAATTCCTTTTCTATTTTGGTGCTATGTCTCTTTGGTGCTGTGGATGCCGCTGAACGCGGCTACTTGCCGATCCCGCGCGGTCCGCGCGCCAGTGTGACCATTCCGGATTGGGCGATTTCGCGAATGCCGTACGGCTCCAGCAGGCGCAGCAGCGCCTCGAGCTTACCGGGCGTGCCCGTGGCCTCGATCGTCAGTGACTCCGCAGAGACATCAACGACTTTGGCCCGGAACAAGTTCACCGCCTCGATGATCTGCCCGCGGGTGACGGCGTCGGCGCGGACCTTGATCAGCGCGAGCTCACGGGACACCGAGTTGTCCTCGTCCTGCTCGACGATCTTGATCACGTTGATCAGCTTGTTGAGCTGCTTGGTGATCTGTTCGAGCGGGAAGTCGTCGACCGAGACCACGATCGTCATCCGCGACAGGTTCTTCTGCTCGGTGGCACCCACAGCCAGGGACTGGATGTTGAAACCGCGTCGCGAGAACAGCGAGGCGACGCGCGCCAGCACACCGGGTTTGTCCTCGACCAGAACGCTGAGGGTGTGCGTCGTGACGGTCATGCGTGCCCCTCTTCCGCGTCGCCGAACAGCGGTCGGATGCCGCGAGCGGCCTGGATCTCGTCGTTGCTCACACCGGCGGCGACCATCGGCCACACCTGCGCATCCGCACCGACCACGAAGTCGATCACCACGGGACGGTCGTTGATCGCGCGCGCCTGGTTGATGACGTCTTCGACGTCTTCCTCACGCTCGCAACGCAAGCCGACACAACCCAGTGCTTCTGCCAGCTTCACGAAGTCCGGGATGCGACGGCTGTGCGTCGCCAGATCGGTTTGGCTGTACCGCTTTTCGTAGAACAGCGTCTGCCACTGCCGCACCATGCCGAGGTTGCCGTTGTTGATGAGTGCAACCTTGATCGGCGCGCCCTCGATGGCACAGGTCGCCAACTCCTGGTTGGTCATCTGGAAGCAGCCGTCGCCGTCGATCGCCCACACCTCGGCCTCGGGCCGGCCGAACTTCGCCCCCATCGCCGCGGGGACGGCGAAACCCATGGTGCCCAGACCACCGGAATTGAGCCAGGTGCGCGGGTTCTCGTAAGAGATGAACTGTGCCGCCCACATCTGGTGCTGGCCCACGCCGGCGACGTACACCGCGTCGGGTCCGGCGATCTGGCCCAACTTGGAGATGACGAACTCCGGGCTCAGGCTGCCGTCGCTCTGCGGCGGGTAGCTCAGCGGGTAGGTCGAAAGGACCCCCGACAGATACTCCCACCAGCTGTCGTAGGCCGGTCCAGCCGAAGACGATCCAAACACCGAATCGTGGCGCAGGATGTCGGTCAGGTCGGTGATGACCTGTTTGACGTCACCGACGATCGGGACGTCGGCGTGCCGGTTCTTGCCGATCTCGGCGGGGTCGATATCGGCGTGGATGACCTTCGCGTCCGGCGCGAACGAGTCGAGCTTGCCGGTCACGCGGTCGTCGAAGCGGGTGCCCAGCGCGATCAGCAGATCGCTTTTCTGCAGGGCCGCGACGGCAGCGACGGTGCCGTGCATGCCCGGCATACCGAGGTTCTGCGGGTGGCTGTCGGGGAACGCCCCGCGGGCCATCAGCGTGGTCACGACCGGGATGCCGGTGAGCTCGGCCAGCTCCAGCAGCTGCTCGGCGGCTTCACCGCGGATCACGCCGCCACCGACGTAGAGCACCGGTTTGCGGGCGGCCGCAATCAGTTTGGCGGCTTCGCGGATCTGGCGGCTGTGTGGCTTGGTGTTCGGCTTGTAGCCGGGCAGATCCATCTCCGGCGGCCAACTGAAGGTGCATTCGCCCTGCAGGATGTCCTTGGGGATATCGACCAGCACCGCGCCCGGGCGGCCCGACCTGGCGATGTGGAACGCCTCGGCCATCACCCGCGGGATCTCGTTCCCGTCGCGAACCAGGAAGTTGTGCTTGGTGATCGGCATGGTGATGCCGGAGATGTCGGCTTCCTGGAAGGCATCGGTGCCGATCAGCGCACGGCCGACCTGCCCGGTGATCGCGACGACGGGGATGGAATCCATCTGCGCGTCGGCCAACGGCGTCACCAGGTTGGTGGCGCCGGGACCCGAGGTCGCCATCATCACGCCGACCTTGCCGGTGGCGTGGGCGTAGCCGCTGGCGGCGTGCCCGGCGCCCTGCTCGTGACGCACCAGCACGTGGCGCAGCTTCTGTGAATCGAAAAGCGGATCGTAAACCGGCAGCACGGCACCGCCGGGGATCCCGAAGATGGTGTCGACGTCAAGTTCCTCGAGCGACCGGATTACCGACTGGGCTCCCGTGAGCTGGTGCGGCGCAACTCGTTTCGATGCGCTTGCGGTGACTGCCGGCTTGCCGGTCTGGGCCGGTGTCCCGTTCGCCGGTTTAGGTGTCGCGGCGGGTTCCGGTGCTCGCCTAGTGGGTGCGCTCACGGTGTCCTCATAGTCTGAGTTGTCATATTCTTCGGCTGTTTTCGGTTACGTTCTCGTCGGTGGGCAACAAAAAACCCCCGTCAGCAGGCTGCTGTACGAGGGTTGCGCGTTGGTGTGCCGGTAGCTACGTGCGGTCACGCACCAACGCGCTGACCAATTACTACAAGCATTCCGAGAGACCGCATAACAGACGACGTTAGCTTCCGCACAGGTCAACAGTCAAATTCCGGCCGCGTGAAACAATGGCCGGGTGAAGTCACGTCCCGCCGCCCGCAGCACCGCCGAGACCGGCACACCGGTGGTGATCAGGATGTCGCAGATGGCCCACTTCGCGGTCGGGTTCTTCACCCTCGGACTGCTGGTGCCGGTCCTCACGTGGACGTGGACTTTTCCGCTGCTGGTGATCCCGGTCCTGCTGTCGGCGTCGATCATCCGGTGGTGCACGGTCGCAGACCGGGAGACCGTGACGGTCCGGACCCTGTGGGGCAGCACCACGGTCCGTTGGGAACAGATCAAAGGGTTGCGCTTCGAGAAGAGCGCGTGGGCCCGCGCGCAGCTCACCGACGGTTCCCGACTGCGGCTGCCCGCGGTGACGTTCGCGACACTGCCACTGCTGACGGAGGCCAGCGGCGGCCGGGTGCCGAATCCCTACGAGTAGACGAGCTCAGGCGAGCGGATTGGCGCCGTTGAGCAGCACCCACACCGCGATGCCGCCGCCGATGCCCAACAGCAACGCCACGAACGAGCCGATGAACGGCCGCCGCGACCAACCGCGGCCGGCGTCGAAGCCGTATCTGCCAGGACCGATCAGGATGATCGCCGCCGCCACCACGATCAGCGTCAGCTGGAATTCCTGGCCGCCGGGCAGAAAGAACGCGAAGTCCCGCGGATTGTCCTGCGCGGCGATCGTCGCGAGCACCCCGTTGACCAGGTAGGCCAGCGCGGCCGCAGCGGCCACCGGGGTGAACAGCCCGAGAACCAGCAGTACGCCGGCGACGATCTGGGTGCCGGCCGCGGCATAGGTGAGGATGTCCGCGTGCTGGTAGCCCATCCCTTCGATGGACTCACGGAAAGCGCCGAGGCCTTGCCCGCCCCACCAGCCGAACACTTTTTGCAGGCCGTGCGCGATCAGCAGGGCGCCGAAGCCCACCCGCAGAACCATCAAACCCAGGTCCTGGGTGCCGCGGCGATGCTCATCTCGGACGCGGTCGTAGTCCTCGGGTTCGATCTCGGTGGGACCGATCATCGGGCCGCGAGCCGACTGCGGCTGCACGTACGGCAGCGGCTCGGGATCATTGAGCAGGCCCAACCCGTAGGTGGAGTCACTGCTGGCCGGCTGGCTGCTGTAGCCAACCGATCCGTAATGCGGGATGGTGGTGGTCTCGAAGTCGCCGCCGTACGTCGCCGACGGCAGGTCGTCTTCGGGGTCGACCAGACTCGCCGAGCCGGGTGTCGAGGTGCCCGTCCCCGACGAAGTACCGGACGTCGCGTCAGGCCGCTGCCACAGAGGGTCATGCGATGGACTCGTCACGCGTGCCAGGGTAAGGGGAATTCTGCGGGAATCCGGGATTTGAGCGGCCCTTTTGTATGCCGAATTGGTGACGATCCTCCCGGCGCGGGCTCGGCTACCGGTGCGCGCGTGGCGCGGTGCGGCAGACGATCCGTAACCTGACTGGCATGGTGATGCGGCGGCCGGTCTTCTCGTTGAGTAAACGAGGTGTGATGGCTGCGTCGTGCGTGGCATTGACGGCGACGTTGTCGGTGGCCACCGGATGCGCCCGGTTCGACGACGCCCAGTCCCAGCCGTTCACCACCCAGCCGCAGATGGCACCTCCCCCGCCCTCGACGCCGCCGCCCCCACCACCGCTGCCGGCCAAGCCGTTCCCGAAGGAATGCCCGGCGCCCGGTGTGATGCAGGGCTGCCTGGAGAGCACCAGCGGTCTGATCATGGGTGACACCGGCAAGACGGCCCTGGTCGCCGAGCGCACCACCGGCGTCATCAAAGAGGTCTCGATCAGCGCCGAACCCAAGGTGGCGCTGACGATCCCGGTCGACGGCTCCGGCGACGGCGGCCTGCTGGACATCGTGAAGTCCCCCACTTACTCCCAGGACCGCCTGATGTACGCCTACATCAGTACCCCGACCGACAACCGGGTGGTCCGCATCGCCGAGGGTGACATCCCCAAGGAGATCCTCACCGGCATCCCCAAGGGCGCCACCGGAAACTCCGGTTCGCTGATCTTCACCAGCCCCACCACGCTGCTGGTCCAGACCGGCGACGCCGGTAGCCCCGCGATGGCTGCCGACCCGGGCTCGCTGGCAGGCAAGGTGTTGCGCATCGAACAGCCCACAACCGTGGATCAGGCCCCGACCACCACGGCGCTGTCCGGGTTGGGCGCCGGCGGCGGCATGTGCATCGATCCCGCCGACGGCGCGCTCTACATCACCGATCGCACCCCGTCGGCGGATCGGTTGCAGCGCATCACCAAGGATTCACAGACCACCATGGTGTGGGAATGGCCGACCAAGCCGGGAGTGGCGGGCTGTGCCGCGCTGGAGGGCACCGTGCTGGTCAACCTGGTCAACACCAAGCAGACGGTGGCGGTCCGGCTGGCACAGGGCACCGGCGCGGTCACCGGCGATCCCGAGGTGGTCCGCCAGGATCAGCACGGCCACGCCTGGGCGTTGCAGCTCTCACCCGACGGAAACGTCTGGGCGGCAACGGTCAACAAGACCGCCGGGGACGCCGGCAAGCTCGACGATGTGGTCTTCCCGCTGTTCCCGCAGGGCGGCGGATTCCCGCGCAGTAACGCCGACAACACCTGACCAAGCCGAGTCAGCTCTGGCCGCAGGCGGCCAACACCAACTCGCGCACCCGGGCGGCGTCGGCCTGACCCTTGGTCGCCTTCATCACCGCTCCGACGATCGCACCCGCGGCCTGCACCTTGCCACCGCGAATCTTCTCCACGATGTCCGGGCTGGCGGCCAGCGCTTCGTCCACGGCCGCCTGAATCAGCGAGTCGTCGCGCACCAATGCCAAACCGCGAGCGGACATCACCGCGTCCGGTTCGCCTTCGCCGGCGAGCACCCCTTCGATGACCTGTCGGGCCAGCTTGTTCGACAGCTTCCCCTCGTCGACCAGCTTCACCACCGCGGCCACCTGCGCCGGGGTGATGGCCAGGTCGGACACGGCCACCGAGACTTCGTTGGCCTTCTGCACCAGGAAGTTTCCCCACCAGGCACGCGCAGCCTCACTGGAGGCACCCGCGGCCACCGTGGCCGTCACCAGATCGATCACGCCGTTGTTGACCAGATCGCGCATCACCTCGTCGGAGATGCCCCAGTCGTCCTGAATCCGCTTCCGCGACAACCACGGTAGTTCAGGAATGGTGCCACGCAGCCGTTCCACCAGTTCCGCGCTGGGCGCTACCGGCTCGAGGTCGGGCTCCGGGAAATAGCGGTAATCCTCCGCGGTCTCCTTGGTGCGCCCCGGGCTGGTGTAGCCGTCCTCGTGAAAGTGCCGGGTCTCCTGGGTGATGGTGCCGCCGGCTTCCAGGACCGCAGCCTGCCTGCGCATCTCGTAACGGACGGCGACCTCGACGCTCTTGAGCGAGTTGACGTTCTTGGTCTCGGTGCGGGTACCGAACTCCTTGGCGCCCTTGGGCTTCAGTGAGGCATTGGAGTCGCACCGCATCGAGCCCTGATCCATCCGGACGTCGGAGACGTCGAGGGCGCGCAGCAGATCGCGCAGCGCGGTCACATAGGCGCGGGCGATCTCCGGCGCGCGCTCCCCCGTGCCCTCGATGGGCTTGGTGACGATCTCGATCAGCGGAACCCCGGCGCGGTTGAAGTCGGCCAATGATGTGGTGGCGCCCGCGATTCGGCCGGTGTCGCTGCCCAGGTGGGTCAGCTTGCCGGTGTCCTCTTCCATATGGGCACGCTCGATCTCCACCCGCCAGATGCTGCCGTCGTCCAGCGGCACGTCGAGGTACCCGTTGCCCGCGATCGGCTCGTCGTACTGGGAGATCTGATAGTTCTTCGGCTGATCGGGATAGAAGTAGTTCTTCCGGGCGAATCGTCCCCACGGGGCGATCTGACAGTTCAGCGCCAGCCCGATCCGGATCGCCGATTCCACCGCGGCCTCGTTGAGCACCGGCAGCGCCCCGGGCAGACCGAGGCACACCGGGCACACCTGAGTGTTCGGCTCAGCCCCGAAGGTGGTCGAGCACGGGCAGAACATCTTCGTCGCGGTCGACAGCTCGACGTGCACCTCGAGACCGAGAACGGGGTCGTAACGGGCGATGACCTCGTCGTAGTCCAGCAGTTCGGCAGAAGCGACAGTCATAAAAGGAGATTCTAGTGGGGACCCGGATCAGGCTGAACTCAGCCGAAAAAAGCCGCCGCATCGTCGTAACGGCTCTGCGGTACCAGCTTGAGTTCCCTGGTGGCGTCCGCCAGCGAAACCCGGCCGATGTCCTGTCCGCGCAGCGACACCATCATCCCGTACTCGCCCGCATGGGCGGCGTCAGCGGCGTTGACCCCGAACCGGGTGGCCAGCACCCGGTCGTAGGGCGTGGGCGTACCACCGCGCTGCACATGGCCGAGCACCGTGACCCGCACTTCCTTCTTGATGCGCTTCTCGACCTCGATCGCGAGCTGCTGGGCCACGCCGGTGAACCTCTCGTGGCCGAACTCGTCCGTCCCGCCCTGGCGCAACTGCATCGACCCCTCGGCCGGCTTCGCGCCCTCGGCCACCACACAGATGAAGTGCGAATCGCCGCGCTGGAAACGCCGTTTGACCAGCCGGCACACCTCTTCGACATCGAAGGGCTGCTCCGGGATCAGGGTCATGTGCGCGCCGGAGGCCAGGCCCGCATTGAGTGCGATCCAGCCCGCATGGCGGCCCATCACCTCGACCAGCATGACGCGCTGGTGCGATTCCGCAGTGCTGTGCAGCCGGTCGATGGCCTCGGTCGCCACGGTCAGGGCGGTGTCGTGGCCGAACGTCACATCCGTGCAGTCGATGTCATTGTCGATGGTCTTGGGCACCCCGACGACGGGCACGCCCTCTTCGGAGAGCCAGTTCGCAGCGGTCAGAGTGCCTTCACCGCCGATCGGGATCAACACGTCGATCCCGTTGTCCTCGAGGGTCTGTTTGATCTGGTCCAGACCCGCCCGCAGCGTGTCGGGGTTGGTCCGAGCGGTACCCAGCATGGTGCCGCCCTTGGCGAGCAGGCGGTCGTTGCGGTCGTCGTTGCGAAGCTGGATACGCCGGTCCTCGAGCAGACCACGCCAGCCGTCGAGGAACCCGACCACTGACGAGCCGTATCTGGCGTCGCTGGTGCGCACCACCGCCCTGATGACCGCGTTCAGTCCAGGACAGTCACCGCCACCGGTGAGAACTCCGATCCGCATATCCCTATCCTGCCCTCTCAGATTGCAGTCGGCAGTGGTCCCCGGGCGGCTTCGTAGGCCGCACCCACCCGGTAGAGACGGTCATCGGCCAGCGCAGGGGCCATGATCTGCAACCCGACCGGCAGATTGTCGTCGGGGGACAACCCGGACGGCACCGACATTCCGCAGTGCCCGGCCAGGTTCAACGGCAAGGTGCACAGATCGAACAGGTACATCGCCAGCGGGTCGTCGACCTTCTCACCCAACCGGAACGCGGTGGTCGGCGTCGCCGGGGACACCAGCACGTCGACCTTCTTGTAGGCCTCGTCGAGATCCCGGGCGATCAGGGTGCGGACCTTCTGCGCCTGGTTGTAATAGGCGTCGTAGTACCCGGACGACAGGGCATACGTTCCGATCATGATGCGCCGCTTCACCTCTGGACCGAACCCGGCTGCGCGGGTGAGCGCCATGACTTCTTCGGCACTGTGGGTACCGTCGTCGCCGACCCGCATGCCGTAGCGCATCGCGTCGAAGCGGGCCAGGTTGCTCGACACCTCCGACGGCAGGATCAGGTAGTACGCGGCCATCGAATGGTCGAAGTTGGGGCAGTCCACCTCGCTCACTTCGGCGCCGAGAGCCCGCAACTGGTCGACGGCGGCGTTGAACGACTCGAGCACGCCGGGCTGGTAGCCCTCACCGCGCAGCTGCTTGACGACGCCGACGCGCACACCCTTGAGGTCCCCGGCCGCGCCCGCCTTCGCCGCTCCCACCACATCGGGCACCTCGGCGTTCACCGACGTCGAGTCCCGCGGGTCATGGCCGGCGATCACCGAATGCAGCAGCGCGGTGTCGAGCACGGTGCGCGCGCACGGCCCACCCTGGTCCAGTGAGGACGCGCAGGCCACCAGGCCGTAGCGCGACACGGTGCCGTAGGTCGGTTTGACGCCGACGGTCGCGGTCAGCGCGGCGGGCTGACGGATGGACCCGCCGGTGTCGGTGCCGATGGCCAGCGGCGCCTGGAACGCGGCCAGCGCCGCGGCGCTGCCGCCGCCGGATCCGCCCGGGACGCGCTCGGTGTCCCACGGGTTGCGGGTGGGCCCGTACGCCGAGTTCTCGGTCGAGCTGCCCATCGCGAACTCGTCCATATTGGTCTTGCCCAGGATGGGGATGCCGGCCTTGCGCAGCGCAGTGGTCACGGTCGCGTCGTACGGCGAGGTCCAGCCCTCGAGGATCTTCGAGCCGCAGGTGGTGGGCATGTCCGTCGCGGTGAAGACGTCCTTGAGCGCCAACGGCACGCCCGCCAGCGCGGACGGCAGGTCCGCACCCGCGGCCACCGTCTTGTCGATCTCGGCCGCGGTGGCCAGCGCCTTGTCGGCGGCGACGTGCAGGAACGCGTGGTATTGCCCGTCGGTCGCCTCGATCTGGTCGAGGTGCGCCCGGGTGACCTCGGTCGCTGAGAACTGCTTCTCGGCGATGCCGGTCGCCAGTTCGGCGGCAGTGCGTCGGATCAGGTCGCTCATTGGCTCTCCCCCAGGATCTGTGGGACGGCGAAGCGGCCGTCGACGGCGTGGGGCGCCTCGGCGAGCGCCTCCTCCTGGGTGAGGCACGGTTGGACGACGTCCGCGCGGGTGACGTTGACCTCGGTGAGCGGATTCCCGGTGGGGGGCACGTCGGTGACGTCCACGGCCTGGATCCGGCTGACATGCTCGAGGATGGCGTCCAGCTGGCCGGAGAAGCTGTCGAGCTCGCTGTCAGTCAGCGCCAACCGCGCTAATCGGGCCAGATGGGCCACGTCTTCTCGGGAGATCTGAGACACGAGCGTTCAGCCTACAGATCAGCAGGGTGGCGACCTCCGCCCGGAGTGCCCGCCTCCCCCGGCTGTGCAACAGTGTTGCCCGTGCCTTCCTATCTGCTCCGGGTCCAGCTGGACGACCGACCGGGCAGTCTCGGCTCGCTGGCCGTGGCGCTGGGGTCGGTGGGCGCTGACATTCTTTCCCTCGACGTCGTGGAACGCACCTCGGGTTATGCCATCGACGATCTGGTGGTCGACCTGCCCCCGGGCGCGATGCCGGACATGTTGATCACCGCCGCCGAGACGCTCAAAGGGGTGCGCGTCGACAGCATCCGTCCGCACACCGGCCTGCTGGAAGCGCACCGCGAACTCGAGTTGATCGACCACATCGCCGCGGCCGAGAACACGCCCGCCATGCTGCAGGTGCTGGTGAACGAAGCCCCCCGGGTGCTGCGGGTGGGCTGGTGCACCGTCGCCGAACTGTCCGAATCGGGCCTGCGACGGGTGGTGGGCAGCCCGGCGGCACCCGAAACCCAGGCGGAGTCGGCACCCTGGCTGCCGATCGAGCGGGCGACCACACTGGACGGTTCCGGCGACTGGGTGCCGCAGGTGTGGCGCGATATGGACACCACGCTGGCGGCGGCGCCGCTGGGCGACCCGAATACCGCCGTCATCCTCGGCCGACCCGGCGGGCCCGATTTCCGGCCCTCGGAGGTGGCGCGGCTGGGTTACCTGGCCGGGATCGTCGCCACCATCCTGCGTTAGCGGTCACTCACTGGTGCTGCCGGACGCGTTCGCATCGTCGAGCAGCCGACGCAACCGCCCACCGGGATCGCCGCCACCGAGGCTTCGTGGCGGCTGCTCGGAATCCGGCGGTGTGGTCTGCGGCGACTCGACGGGCGGCGGGACCGCGACCGGCGGTGGCGCCGCAACCGGCGGCGGTGCCGGTGGTGGGGCCACCACCGGCCCGCTGACGAAATCGAGCTTGCGCTGGAGTCGAGGGATCGTCTCGGCGCGGACCGCGCGGCGCTGCTCGTCGGGATCGTCATTGCCCGCGAAGCAATCCTGCGGCGCCTCCTGCGCGACGGTCATCGCGTCCTGGTAGCGCCGGATCGTCTCGTCGCGGTCGCCGTCTTCGAATGCCAGGTCTCCCAGCGTTTCCCGAACGAGCAGCAGATTGATACGCACCGGGCAGGACTCCCCCGCGTCAATCCGCTCGAGCGCCTCGGTGAACCGGCGCTCCGCGTCGGGAAGGCGCCCGGTGAGCACATCGAGATCACCGGCGGCGAATGCGGTCCGGCCCGGGTCGATGAAGTTCGCCACCTGCAGCAGCGACACGTCGGAGTCGAGTGCCCCGATGTCGTGGCGGGTGAAATCCTCGCGCGCGGCGCCGCCCACGAGCACCACGCTGATCATTTTCAGGCTCACCAGCAGGACAGGAACGCAGACCAGCGCTGAGAGCAGATAGAGGCGGCGACGCAGCCGCAGTCGTCTGCTCATCGCGTGACCTCCCGCCGCGACAACCTGTTCTTGCGGTACTCCCGCAGGGTCAAGGCGAATTCTGCGAGCAGCAGTGCGGCCGCCAATGCCGTCAGCAGCCAATACAACTCGCGCCGATCTGCCACCTGCAGCGTGTCGGCCGAACCGGCGCCCGCCACCGTCGGCACCACCTCGGTGATGGGCGTACCGGGTGGCGAGAAGGGCACACCGAGTTGATCCGCTATCTCCTGGAGCCTGCCCGCATCGACCCCGCCCGCGGCGTCGTAGCCGAGTACCCCACCGCCGGCGACCGTCCCCTCCGGCATGTCGAACGAACCCCGCGACACCAGCGACTCCGGATCACCCGTACCGAGATAGAACACCAGGTTCTGCGACCCGGGGTAGTCGTCCAGGGCGGCTTCGGCTTTGGCACGCAGCACATCACGCGCTGCGAAGGCGTTGGCCTGCGCCACCGGGTCCGGCGTGCTCGCGATATACGGCGACAGCCCGGCGACCACCGAATCGAGGCTCCACACGTCATCGGACAGCGGCCAGTCCACTGTCGCGCGGGTGGCGAACGAGATCACCGCGAACCGGGCGTCGGGGTATTGGTCGATCAGCGCGGCAACATCGGGGCGCATTGCCGACACCGGTGCGTCGACAGATCGGTCGAGGACGAAGAAGACGTTCAGGGCTGAGGTCGGCGCGTCCGTCGGGTCGGCCGCGGCGGTCACGTCTCGGCCGGTTTCGAAGCCGGGTCGCGCCGCCGCAGCCAGGATGAGCAGCACCGCGGCCGTCAGGCCGCACCAGCGCAGCAGTGTACGCCGGCGTTGTGGTGACGCCGATTGACGCGAAATACGGTACAGCGCAGACACTCTGAGGATCACCAGGGCAACGCCGATGATCAACAACAGGGTCGGTGAACCCACCGGGGCGAACGTCATCGGCGAAGCACCACCAGTGACAGGCTGAGCAGGACAACGGCCACCACCGCAGCGGCCAACACCGGTTGCGGGGTGTCCCACGAGGCGCTGGTGACCACCTCACCGTCGGGCAGCTGAGCCGACGGTGGGTTGTCCCGGATCGCATCGAGATGCTGTTGCAGAATCGGGTCGATACCGGACCCGGACCGGGCCGGGTTGTACAACTGGAAGATCCCTCCGGTGGACTCGGTGATCGCGCGCAGCGAATCCACGCTCTGCGGTGTCGATTGGACGACATCCGCGCGGGAGATCACATTGACCTGCACGTCGGCATCGGCAGCGAGCTGCCGTACGGCGTCGGCGGTGAACAGTGCCGGCCGTCCGTCGGCGGGATCGCGCAGCGAGCTGGACCCCAGATAGATCAGCTGGCGACGGTGGGCGCTGTCCTGCTCGGACTGGGGAAAGCCCGTCATACACAGAGCCAGAACGTCTTCGACACTGCGGGCATAGTCGGTGTAGTCCACCGGCCGGGAGAACTCAGCGGCGCGGGCCCGCAATTCGGCGCGGTCGGCCTCCGGCACCGGCTTGTCTTCATCGAGGTCCTGCTGGATGCGGGCCAAGCGTGCCAGACCCTGCAGCCGGTCGCTGACATAGGTGTGATCCCGGGTCAGCGGGATGACACGCAAGGTCTCCGACGTCAGACCCAACCGTTGCCGGTCGAATGACTCCGCCTGTTGCGCATAGTAATTGAAGAATTCGGCACTGGTGGGGTCGGTGACGTCCTGTCCCACACACAACATCGTGTCCTGCGGGAACGCGGCGTCGAATGCCCGCGTCGAGGCCGGCAGCCCCGTCGGGCGCGCACTGGCAGTCAATGCGGCAACGAAGGCCACCAGCAGCAGAAGCAATGTAGCCATGATGGACACGACATAGGCGCGGTACACCCGCACGTATTCGGGCAGTGTCGTGAGCCGGTGGACGTTGGCCAGCGGCCGCAACTGCTGGCGGCCGGTGGCGAAAGGGAGTACCCATGCCGCCGCGCCTGCCGCGATCAGCGCCGCGATCCCCAGGAGGATGACCGGCCACCATTTCAGTTCCATGCCGAGATCAACTCCTCGGCTTCGCGCTCCAGGGCACCGACGTCGGCCCGCCTGGCCGGATCGAACTGCGCCGCGGTGAGCTCGTCGAGCAGCGGTGCGGCAGCAGCCACGGAATCGGCTGGAAAGTCGGCGATCTCGCTGACATGCATGTACTGAGCGGGTGTGCCGGTGGCCACCGCCAGGAAGCTGCGGACCGCGTGGCTGAGCTCAGCGCAGGCTTGCGCTGAGGTCAGCTCGCCTCTTCGGTGCCGGTCACCGATGCTGCGGACGGCGCCGGCGAATCGACGGCGGATGAGCCGGGCATGCAGCCCTTCCACGGCCGGCAGCTGCCGTAGTCGGCCCGTCGGCATCGTCCACACATAGACGCCGACACACCAGGCGATCACCGCCACGACACCGAGCACACCCAGCACCAACCACCAGTGGGAGTACGTCAGTGGTTCGCCGATGAACCGCAACAGGTCCTCAGCCGGCATGGCGGTAGACCTCGCTGATCTCCACCAGTTTGGTGCGGATCTCGGTGCTGGCGCCGATCCGGGTGAAGCGCACTCTGTTGGCAGTGAGGAACGAGTCGAGATTGGCCGTGCGGCGAGCTTCGGCGGCACGGTATGCGGCCAGCACCCGTGGGCCCAGGACGGCCTCACTCAATACGAAACGCCCTGTGGCGACATCGAATCCGTCTGCATCGTCCTGTTGTTCGCCGCCGATCGCCGGCATGTCGGAGATCAACAGCCACAACACCTCATGCCTGCGGGTCAACTGCTGCAGGGCCCGTTCCAACTCCGGGGTGACGTCGGGTTCGTCGGACACCACGATCAGCAACAACCGCGTGCGGTGCGCGTGGGCTACGTACTCGAGCTGGGCGGCGATGTCGCTGGCGCCGCTCGGGCCGCCACTGTGGTGGCTGTAGCGGTCCAAGAGGCTTTCCAGATGGGTCTCCCCGCGCCGGCTGCGGATCAACACCGACCCGCGGGCGTCGCCGTACACCAGCCCGACTTCATCGCTGCGCCTCAACGCGATCAGCCCGATCGCGCCCATCACGTTGGCGATGATGTCGCGCTTGACCTCTGCGCTGGGTGCCAGTGCCGAGACGTTGCGGCCCGAATCTGCGACCAACAGGATCTTGTGGTGCTTTTCCGAGACGAACTTTCGGATCAGGACGTCGCTGTTGCCGGACCGCGCTGAGGCTTTCCAGTCGATGTCGCGGACATCGTCGCCGGGAACGTAGGGCCGCAGTTCGTCGAGCTCGAGACTCCTGGTGTGCAGCAGTGCATATCGGCCGCCTTCCAGGAGTCCGCGGGTGTCGGTGCCGAAGTGGGATTTCGCGCGGTTGAGGTGCCTGCCCATCAGATGGTCAGGGCACTCGGACCGCGTGCAGAACGGCGTCGATGACGGCTTCCGGGGTCACGTCGACATTGACCGCTTCGAATCCGAGGATCAGGCGGTGACGCAAGACCCGGTGTGCGAGCGTGCGAATGTCGTCGGGGAGAACGTGACTACGACCCGACAGCACGGCCTGAGCCTTGGCGGCCCGGCAGAAGGCGATGGTGGCCCGCGGACTTGCCCCGTATTCGACAAGGCGCGCCAATTGCTGGGGCAGGAAGCGGCGGGGCTCGCGGGTGACGTGCACCAACTGGCTGACGTAACGCACCAGCGCCGGGTCCATGTGCACAGTGCGTACGGTGTGCTGCACCCGTCGGATGTCCTCGAGAGATGCCACCGGGGAAGGCTTTACGGCCGCGTCGTACACACCGGCTTCGCTGCGGAAGATCATCTCCGCCTCCTCGTCGGGTGACGGGTAGCGCAGCACCTCCTTGAGCATGAACCGGTCGGTCTGCGCCTCCGACAACGGGTACGTGCCCTCCTGGTCGACCGGGTTTTGAGTGGCGATCACCAGAAACGGTTCCGGGATCGGGTAATTCACGCCGGCGATGGTGGTCTGGCGTTCCTCCATCGCTTCCAGCATGGCGCTCTGGGTTTTGGCACTGGACCGGTTGATCTCGTCGAGCAGCACGATGTTGCTGTGCACCGGACCCAGCTGGGTGGTGAACGAGTGCGTCGACGAGTCGTAGATCTGGGTGCCGACGATGTCGCTGGGCAACAGATCCGGGGTGCACTGGATACGCCGGAAGCCACCTGAGATGGCTTGAGCGATGGTGCGAGCGGCCATGGTCTTGGCTAGACCCGGGACACCCTCGAGCAGGATGTGCCCACCGGTCAGCAGCCCGATGAGCAGCGACTCGCGTAGGTAATCCTGGCCGACCACCTTCGCGGCGAACGCGCGAGAGATGGCGTCGACGACGCGGTTGGCGTCGTCCATCGCGGGGGTGTCGGGTCGTGTGCGAGCTGTAGTCATGCTCCCTTCCTGCCGGGTTGCTCGCTAGGGCTTACCCACCATTTCGCTTAGCTAACGTCAGGCTTGTCTTCTGGCAACACACCTTCCAGCAGCCGGCGGAACCCGTCCTCGTCCAAAATGGGCACTCCCAGCTCGACGGCCTTGTCGTATTTCGAGCCCGGCGCGTCGCCGGCCACCAGATAGGCCGTCTTCTTCGACACCGAGCCCGCGGCTTTGCCGCCCCGCAGCAGGATGGCCTCCTTGGCCTGATCCCTAGAGAACCCGGGTAAGGAGCCCGTGACCACGATGGACATCCCCTCGAGGGTGCGCTCGATGCTGGCATCGCGCTCATCGGCCATCCGCACACCGGCGGTGCGCCACTTGTCGACGATGGCCCGGTGCCAGTCGACGCTGAACCAGTCGGTGACCGCGGCGGCGATGGTGGGCCCGACCCCCTCCACGGCAGCGAGCTCCTCGGTGGAGGCGGCGGTGATGGCGTCGAGGCTGCCGAACGCCGCGGCCAGCGCCCGTGCCGCGGTAGGTCCGACATGGCGGATGGACAGCGCGACCAGTACCCGCCACAGCGGCTGCGCCTTGGCTTTGCCCAGGTTGGCCAGCAGGCGTTTCCCGTTCGCGGAGAGTTCACCGGCTTTGGTGGTGAACAGGTCGGTGCGCAACAGATCGTCGGCCGTGAGGGTGAACAGGTCGCCTTCGTCGGTGATCACGCCGGCCTGCAGGAGGGCGGTGGCTGCCTCGTAGCCCAGGCCCTCGATGTCGAAGGCCCCGCGGCCCGCGACGTGGAACACCCGCTCCCGAAGTTGGGCCGGACACGACCGCGCATTGGGACACCGGATGTCGGCATCCCCTTCTTTGGCCGGAGCCAGAGGGGTGCCGCACTCCGGGCATTCGGTCGGCATGACGAACTCGGTCTCCGAACCGTCCCGCAGGTCGACCACCGGCCCGAGCACCTCGGGGATGACGTCTCCGGCCTTACGGATGACGACGGTGTCCCCGATCAGCACGCCCTTGCGCTTCACTTCCGAGCCGTTGTGCAGGGTGGCCAAGCCGACCGTCGAACCGGCCACCTTCACCGGTTCCATGTAGGCGAACGGGGTGACCCGGCCGGTGCGTCCGACGCTGACCCGGATGTCGACCAGCTTGGTGGTCGCCTCCTCCGGCGGGTACTTGTAGGCGATAGCCCAGCGCGGTGCGCGTGACGTGGCGCCGAGCCGGCGCTGCAGCGACACCTCGTCGACCTTGACGACCAGACCGTCTATCTCGTGTTCGACGTCGTGGCGGTGTTCTCCCCAGTAGTCGACGCGCTCCTGCACCGCGTCGAGCCCCTGCACCCGCGCGGTGTGCTCGGACACCGGCAGACCCCATGCCTTGAGCGCGAGATAGGCGTCGTGCAGGGTGGGCGGCGCAAAGCCCTCGGTATGCCCGAGGCCGTGGCAGATCATCCCCAGTTTCCGGCGCGCGGTGACCGCGGGGTTCTTCTGCCGCAGCGACCCCGCTGCCGAGTTACGCGGATTGGCGAAGGGCGGTTTGCCCTCCTCGACGAGGCTGGCATTGAGTGCCTCAAAGTCGGCGATGCGGAAGAACACCTCGCCGCGCACTTCCAGTACCTCGGGCACGGGGTAGTCGGCGCTGGCGGTGAGCTTTTCGGGGACGTCATCGAGGGTGCGGGCGTTGAGGGTGACGTCCTCCCCGGTGCGGCCGTCGCCGCGGGTCGCCGCCCGCACCAGCCGTCCGTTGCGGTAGACCAGCGCCAGCGCCACGCCGTCGATCTTCAGTTCACAGAGGTAGTGCGCGTCCGGACCGATCTCGGTGCGCACCCGCGTCGCCCAGGCGGCGAGTTCCTCGGAATTGAACACGTTGTCCAACGACAGCATCCGCTCGAGGTGATCGGCCGCCCCGAATTCGGTGGCGAATCCCGCCCCGCCGACCAGCTGGGTCGGGGAATCCGGGGTGCGCAGTTCGGGATGCTGGTCTTCCAAGGCGGTGAGCTCACCGAGCAGCTTGTCGAACTCGCCATCGGAGATGACCGGCGCGTCCTTGACGTAGTAGCGGAACTGGTGACCGCGCACCTCGTCGGCCAACTCTTGCCACCGGCGGCGTAAGTCGGCGGCCTGGGGGTCCGCCTCTGTCTCGGGAGAGCTCACCTTGTCACGTTATCGAAAGGGGCCGACACCGATCGCCGTCTGGCTAGCCTGAGCGATATGCCGCACCCGGTCATGTTCCGCGATGACGACTTCGGGCTGGCTGACGTGCGACGCATCGCCCTGGGCTTCCCCCAGGCCTCCGAGAAGTGCTCTCACGGCAGGCCGGTCTTCTGCGCCCCGAAAAAGATCTCACCTGGTACGGCGGTAACTCCAAGGCCACCGGCGAGATCGTGGCGTTCCCGCATTCGGTGATCATCAAGCCGAGCGAAACGGAGCGGCCCGCGCTGGAACAGGATGGTCGCTTCTTCTACCCGATGTATCTTGGCCCCTACGGTTGGCTGGGCCTGGATCTGACCGCGGCAAAGGTGGACTGGGACGAGATCGCCGAGCTGATCGACATGTCATTTCGGCTTGTGGCCACCGCGACACTGATAAGCCGACTGGATCACCGAACCGAAGGAACGACGTGACCTTTGCCAGTCCGTACCCGGAAGTCGCCATCCCCGAGATTCCGGTCTACGAGTACCTGTTCGCCGACCTCACGGATGCCGACGCCGATCGCGTCGCCCTGGTGGACGCCACAACCGGCTCGGAGCTGACCTACCGCGATCTGGTGACCCGGATCGACGCTTTCGCCGGTGCGCTGGCCGACCGCGGCATCGGCGTCGGCGATGTGGTGGGCCTGCTGTCGCCCAACAGCCCCTCCTTCGCGGTCGCCTTCCACGGCATCCTTCGTGCCGGGGCGACGGCCACCACCATCAACGCCTTGTTCACCCCCAAAGACATCGCCAAGCAGCTCGGCGATGCGCACGCCAAGATGCTGATCACGACCTCGGCGCTGCTACCCCAGGCGGGCGAGGGCGCCGAGCACGCCGGCCTGTCCCCCAGCGAGGTGGTGGTGCTCGACGGCGGCGGCGAGGCAGATGCCGCTTCCGCCGGCCACCCCAGCCTCGATGACCTGCTGGCCTCCGGTGCGGATGTGCCCGCCGTCAGTTTCGACCCGGTGACCCACCTGGCCGCACTGCCCTACAGTTCGGGCACCACCGGTAACCCCAAGGGCGTGATGCTCACCCATCACAATCTGGTGGCCAATGTCGCCCAGATACGTCCCATTCAGGGCGTCACGGCTGACGACGTGGTGATCGCGGTGTTGCCGTTCTTCCACATCTACGGCATGACGGTGTTACTCAACGCGGCCCTGCACGCGCGCGCCCGCCTGGTCGTGATGCCGTCGTTCGACCTGCGGGCCTTCCTCGGCAATATCCAGAACCACCGCTGCACCGTCGGCTACATCGCCCCGCCGATAGCCGTCGCGCTGGCCAAGCACCCCATGGTCGACGAGTTCGATCTGACGTCACTGCAGACTGTGATGTCCGGAGCAGCGCCGTTGGACGAGGACCTCGGCCACGCGGTGGCCAAGCGCATCGGCTGCCGGATGGTGCAGGGCTATGGCATGAGCGAACTCAGCCCGGTCAGCCACTGCATACCCTTCGACGGCGGCGCGAAGTCGATGCAGACAATCGCCCCGCTGAGCTCCGTCGGCTGGACAGTGCCCAACGCCGTCAGCAAGATCGTCGATCCAGCCACCAGGGCGGAGATCGGTGTCCCGGAGTCGGGCCGCAGCGAGCCCGGTGAATTGTGGTTCAAGGGCCCCAATGTGATGGCCGGATACCTCGGCAACGACAAGGCGACCGCCGAAACCATTGATGCAGAGGGGTTTCTGCACACCGGTGATCTCGCCTGTGTCGACTCAGACGGCTGTGTCTACATCGTCGACCGGCTCAAGGAGCTGATCAAGTACAAGGGATATCAGGTACCGCCCGCCGAACTGGAACTGCTCTTGCTGACCCACCCTGACATCGCCGACGCCGCTGTGGTGGGTGTGCTGGACGAGGATGGCGAGGAGATCCCGAAAGCCTTTGTGGTCAAGCAACCCGGCGCTGAGCTCGACGACCGCCAGGTGATGTCGTTTGTCGCCGAACACGTCGCGCCGTACAAGAAGGTGCGCCGGGTCGAGTTCATCGACACGGTGCCCAAGTCGGCTTCGGGCAAGATCCTGCGCAAGGATCTGCGTACGCCTTAGGAGTTCGTTTCGGGATCCTGCTCGAATCTGTCGGCAACCTTCTGCGCCAGCCCGACGGCGGTCCTCGCCCACCCCGGCGTCGCCCCGGCGAGGCCGCAGGCCGGCGTCACGCCGACACGTTCCTGCAGGACCGTCCGCGCGAAACCGAGCCGATCGGTGATCTGGGCGGCGGCTGCCGCCACTTCGTCGACGGTGGGGCGTGGTGCGGGCTCCAGCGCCGGCACCACCCCGAGCAGTACCGTACGGCCGGCTTCCAGAAACTCGCCGATGCCATCCAGATCCGCGGCCGCCAGGGTGGAGATGTCCACCGATACTGCACTTATTGTGCTGCGCTGGAACAGCTTCCACGGCAGTTCGGCTGAGCAGCTGTGCACTGCCACCGCGGTGCCGGCGGCGGCGACACAGGTGTCGAGAAGCTCGACGGCCAGCGCCTCATCGACCGGATGGACAGGCGTGATGCCGGTGACACCCGTGAGCCGGCCCAGCAGAGCCGCGGAGAGCAACGGCTCGTCCAACTGCACCACGACGTCGGTGCCCAGTCGCCGGGCCACCTCTGCCCGATGCACCGCGATACCTTCGGCCAGTGAAGCCGTCAGGTCACGCAAGGCACCGAGATCGGTGATCGCCCGGTGACCACTGCCCGTCTCGAGTTCGGCAGCCAGGGTGATGGGCCCGGGGGCCTGCACTTTGACCGGACGCGCCGATCCGCCTAATCCAGCCTTCTCCCACGCCTCTTCCAGCGCGTCGAGGTCCTCACCCAGCAGGCTCGACGCGCGGCGCGCCACCGCTCCGGGCCGGGGGGTGATGCGGTACCCGCGCGGGACCGTATCGATGGCGATGTCGACCAGAAGGGCGCCGGCCCGACCGATGAGATCTGCGCCCACCCCCCTGCCCGGCAGTTCGACCAGGTGAGTCAAGGTGTGCAGCTCGCCGACTACCACCCCGGCCGCCTCCCGGGCAGAAGTTCCGGGCCACGAACCGATTCCTGTTGCCGTCGCGAATACTGACGGCGCGATAGTGCTCATGGGGCAACCGTAGCCTGGGGTGATGGGCCCGGGTGCGCGCACAAGAGCCGGCTGCGTAGCGCTACTGCTGCTGGCAGGCTGTAGCCGGCCGGTGGGCGGGCTGGCCGTGATGCCGCTCTCCGAGCGGCCGACCCCCTCCGGCGCCGTCGACGCCCTGATGCTCGACCTGCCGCGGATGCGGGCTCTGACCGGCGCTGGTGAGGATCTGACCATCATCCCGAGCATGGACGGGAAGTCCCCGGTGGATATCGATCTGCTGGCTCGGGACGCCCCGGCGCCGTGTCGCTTCATCTTCGCCGAGACCGAGACCTTCGGACCGGACCTGTCCAACTTTCACAAGACCACCTATCAGAATCCGCCCGACGGCGCGATCATCTCCCAAGGTGCGGGCGCCTATCGCGATCCACAGACCGCGCGCGCCGCACTCGACGATCTGGTCGGTGCAGCGACCGCGTGCGGCAATTACCACGTGAAGTCCGCGGTGCTGGTCGAGGTGACGTTCTGCGCATTCCCCGAATCCGTGTCCGAACTCGTCATGGTGAACCTCCTTCAAGGTGTGCCGGGTTAGAACGGCGGGGGCTTGTTGCGTTCGGCGACGGCGGCGTCGTTGAGTGCGCGCTCTGCGGCGATGCGGTAGGCGCGTTCTTTGGCTTTCGGGCGTTTTCGTTTCGGCATCTTCACCGTTTTGTCGGCGGCCGGTTCTTTCCTCGGACTGCCGCGTTCGACGGTAACGGAGGTGGTGTCGGCCGTCGGGAAGAACAGTCGACTGGTGGGTTCGCTGACGTAGGTGTGACCAGTGGGAGTAGTGAACAGTATTGTCCCGTCGGGCTTTTGGATTTCCGACCAGCCATCGCGGAACGTTTTGATCATGTGGTGGTGCCGGCATTTCCCGTTGAGATTGGACCCATGGGTTGGTCCACCCTCGCCCCAGGCGATGCTGTGGTCCAGATCGCCCCAGTCCGCGGCGCGGTCACATCCCGGGATCCGACACGTCAGGTCACGGGACTTCACGAATTCCCGCAGCGCCTTCGAAATCCAAGGATGGTTCTCTGGTTCCACCGCGGGGGGTTTGACGTAGCTGACGGTGGCGCCGGCGACCAGTAGCGCAGCGATCAGAGCGTTCGGTACGACTCCGAACCCCGGGATTACGCCTGCTGACGGATTCGTCATCGTCGGTGGCGGTACAGCCGAGATCGGTCGCTGCCGAGGAGTCGACATCTTCGGCCGTTCGGGAGCCGCTTCGGCCTTTGTGGCGTTCTCCGGTGGCTCGGCTTCGCCGGTGTTCGCAACTGTCTCCGCGGGTTTCGGTGCAGTCGTCACGTTCAGCGGCTGCTCGGTGTCGGTGGGACCGTCCCCGTGAAGCATCGGATCCGCCTCGCCGTCGAGGGCGGCGGCCTCGGCGTAGATGTGGATGACGAACCGCGACGCCACCCCGTCATCAGCGGTGGCCGGGCACATCTGCGATCCGCACAGACATTTCAGGTGATCGGCATCAGCGCCGAGGGCCTCCAGCGCGTCGGCCATCTTCTGATCCAGGGTGCGCGGATCGTCTTTGCAGACGGCTTTGGCCATCCTGCGCAACCGACCCATCAACAGCGCCGCCCCCGGCGCCGACAACCGGCAGTACACCGCGGTGGTGCCGGACTTGTCATTGGTGTCGCCGGCTTTCACGCAGCGACCCTGCATGGTCTGCCGCGCCCGACGCACCGCTGCCGGGTCGTGACGCTCGATCCAGATATCCACAGCGTTCTTCAACTTGTAATACGACAGCCCGGACCAGCCGCACTCGACGGCCGCCTTCACACACGCGGCGTCAATCTTCGCCAGCGCCTCGGGATCCCAGACCAACATGGTGCGCTCCACGACAGTGGCCATCACCTTCGCCGAGATCTCCCCCCGCAGAAACAAAGCCGCCAGGCCGGGGAAGCGTTCCTTCATGGCCGCAGCGATCTGCAGATCATTCATCGCCCAGCGGACGGAGACTCCGAAAGCGATGCCGATCTGGGCGACCACATCGTCTTCCTCGTCGACAGCACACAACGCGGTGTCGTCATCACTCTGGGCCAGAAAGAAAGCCGCCCATTCAGCGATACATGCCAGCCGTTGGGCTTCGGCAGCGGCAGCCACCCGGCCCCAGCCCACCGCGGCGTCAACGAGCGGAGCGGCGTCACCGCTGCCCCGCAAGACGCTGACCTCCACCGGCAAACTATCGAACATACAAGCGAGTCTAAGCCCCACCACCGACGGAAATATCGGTTATCCACACCCCGGTAATCTATCCACAGACCCGCCAAAATCCTTGACAGCCAGGCTAACTCAGGCTCACCAGGTCCAGACGGTGGGGTCGCTGGGTGGGTAGTTCATGCAGACGTCGGTGCCGTGGGCGGTGACGCCTTTGTTGTTGAAGAACAGCTTCGCCCAGTTGGGCCAGTTCCAGGCCAGGGTCTCATAGAAGGCGTTGGTGGCCGTCTCTTCGGAGTAGGCACGCCGGCCGGTGTAGTCCATGGACCAGAACCAGTAGATTCGGTCGCGGGCCCACTTCTGCACGTCGGGGGTCTTGTTCTTGTAGTCGGTCATGTAGCGCTCGTAGTACACCGGGTCGGTGTCACGGACGGCGGCCATGTACTGGTCGACAGTGCAGGTGGTTTTCAGGATCCGGCTGGGGATGGGGTACTCGTCGGTGGCATCGGCGCCCGCAGGGGCAGCGAGGGACAGCGCCAGGACCGCGGCGGCCAGCACACTGCCTATATGCCGTCTGATCATGAAGTAACCTCCGCCACTTCGCGTTTGGGCCACGGCATCGGCTTCGGGCGGGGGCGCACGTGCGTCGGCCACCAGAACCACTTGCCCATGAGCGCCGCGATGGATGGCGTCATGAGCGAGCGCACGACCAGGGTGTCGAACAGCAGGCCCAGACCGATGGTGGTGCCCACCTGTCCGATGGTGATCATGTCGCTGACGATCATGCCGATCATGGTGAAGGCGAACACGAACCCCGCTGCGGTGACCACCGATCCCGTGCCTGCCATCGACCGGATGATTCCGGTCTTCACCCCGGCGTGGATCTCTTCCTTCATCCGAGACACCAGCAGCAGGTTGTAGTCGGCGCCGACGGCGAGCAGCACGATGACAGACATGGGCAACACCATCCAGCTCAGCGGAATACCGATGATGTGCTGCCACACCAGAACCGACAGTCCGAAGGACGTGCCCAGACTCAGCACCACGGTGCCGACGATGACGGCTGCCGCCGCGACGGCCCGGGTCAGGAGCACCATGATCAAGAAGATCAGGATCAGTGACGCGACGGCCGCGATGAGCAGGTCGTAGTCGGCACCCTGCTGCATGTCCTTGTACATCGCCGCGCTGCCGCCGACGTAGACGGTGGATCCCTCCAGTGGCGTGCCCTTGATGGCGTCCGCGGCAGCGATGCGCATCGGCTCGATGCGCTCCGTGCCGTCCTCGGTCAGCGGATCACCTTGGTGGAACACGGTGAACCGCACTGCTTGTCCATCCGGGGACATGAACAACTTGATGCCCCGCTGGAAGTCGGCGGTACCGAAAGCCTCCGGCGGCAGATAGAAGGTGTCGTCGTTGCGGGCGGTGTCGAATGCCTCACCCATCGCCGTGTTGTCCTGTTGCATGGCGATGTTCTGGTCCTGCTGCATCTTTTGCGCCTGGTACTGGTTCAGCATGATCTGCTTCTGGTTCTTCATCGTCTGGATCATCGCCGGCATCAGTGCCGCCATCTGCGGCGTCAGCTGGGCCATCCGTTCGATGTCGGGAACCAGTTCGGTGAAGTCTTCGGACATGGTGCTGATGCCGTCGAGACTCTCGAAGATCGAGCGCAGCGACCAGCACATCGGAATGTCGAAGCAGTGCGGCTCCCAATAGAAGTAATTGCGGATCGGGCGGAACTGATCATCAAAATCAGCCAGATGATCGCGCACCTCGTTGAGATTCGCCGAGGTGTCGCTCATCTTGTCGGCCATCCGGCGGGTCACACCGGCGAGCTCCAGGGTGATGCTCTGCATCTTTTCCATCGAGTCGATGGTCACCTGCATCTCATTGGCCTGCTGCAGGGTGTTCTCCAGCACGGTCTGCTGGAAATCGTTGTTCATCAGCTGTCCGGTGCCGCTCTGGCTCACCGTGTACGCCAGCGAAGCGTGTTTGATCGGCTTACCGTCCGGCCGGGTGATGGTGGTGACCGAGGCGATTCCGTGCACCCGGACCAGGGCCTTGGCGATCTTCTCGATCACCAGGAAGTCCGCCGGGTTGCGCAGATCGTGATCGGCTTCGACCATCACCAGATCGGGATTCATCTTGGCATCGGAGAAGTGCCGGTCGGCCGCGGCGTAGCCCACGTTCGCGGGCACGTCGCCGGGCAGATAGATGCGGTCGTTGTAGGTGGTGTGGTAGCCGGGCAGAGCCAGCAGACCGACCATGCACAACACGGTGGCCATCACCAGGATGGCGCCGGGCCAGCGGACCGTTGCCGAGCCCAGCCTGCGCCAGCCTCGGGCGCGCCCGTTTCCCTTGGGCTCCAGGATCTTTCCGAAGCGCGTGACGATGGAGATCAGCGCCGGTCCCAGTGTGAGCGCCGCGGCCACCACGATCGTCATACCGACTGCCAGCGGGATCCCCATGCTCTGGAAGTACGGCAGCCGGGTGAAGTGCAGGCACAGCGTGGCACCGGCGATCGTCATGCCCGAGGCGAACACCACGTGGGCGGTGCCGTGGAACATGTCGTAGTAGGCGGACTCTCGGTCCATTCCTGATCGTCTGGCTCCCTGATACCGGCCGATCAGGAAGATCGCATAGTCGGTCGCGGCCGCGATCGCCAGCGTCACCACCATGCTGGTTGCGAAGGTCGTGAGCCCGAACACCTCGTAGAACCCCAGGAATGACACGATGCCACGGGCCGACAACAGCCCGACGAAAACCATCGCCATGGTGACGAGCATCGTGGTGAAAGAACGGTAGACGATCAGCAACATCACGATGATGATCGCGATCGTCACGCCCTCAATGGTTTTCATACTGGCGTCGCCGACGATGTTCTGATCGGTGGTCAGCGCCGCGGGTCCGGTGACGTAGGCCTTCACGCCGGGTGGCGCCTGGTTTCCGTCGACGATGTCGCGCACCGCCTGCACCGACTCGTTCGCCAGCGCCTCGCCCTGGTCACCGGCGATGTAGACCTGCACATAGGCGGCCTTGCCGTCGATGCTCTGGGCGCCGGCCGCGGTCAGCGTGTCGCCCCAGAAATCCTGGACGTGCTGGACGTGGGTGGTGTCGGCGTTGAGTTCGCGGACCACCTCGTCGTAGTACGTGTGCGCGTCCGGGCCCAGCGGCTCGTCACCCTCCACGACGATCATCACCGAGCTGCTGGTGTCGTACTCCTGGAACTTCTTCCCGACGTGTTTGGTCGCGATGAGCGACGGTGCGTCGTTGGGACTCATCGACACAGCGCGAAGCTTGCCGACCTCTTCGAGCTGCGGGACCACCGTGTTGAGGAGCGCGACGACGGCGATCCACACGAGCACGATCGGCACCGCGAACATCCGGATGAAGCGGGGAAGCTTCGGGCGGGCCGCGTGCCGCGCCGGAGGCATCGGGTGGGTGGGCGCGTCGGCCGGGTTCTCGCCCGCCCGCTCCCCCACTGGAAACGTGCTCATGCGGCCTTCACCAGGCAGTAGGTGGCGGCGTTCACACCGTGCGCCGTCCTTTCGTCTTTCACCTCGTCATCGACGGTGACGCGGCAGCTGATGGATTGGCCGTCGCCCTGGGCCATGATGTTGGGCATCACCGACGGCAGCGTGGTCTCCAGGGTCATCGACCACGGCAGACTCACCTCACCGGTGCGCTGCGGCTTCCCGTCGAGATCGGCGTAGTTGACGATCGCGGTGGATCCCGAGCCGAACACCTCGTAGGTGACGACCTTGGGATTGAAGCTCTCGGCGGTATCGGCGTCCACCGGCGTCACAAGGGCCTGCTCGGAGCCGAAGACGGACCGCAGATTCGCGACGCTGACCGCCCCGATCGCGACCGCAAAAACCACCAGGACGGGCAACCACACCCGCTTGACGGCGGTGATCATTTCGGGCACCCCGAGTGATCAACGTTGCCGCACAACGGTTTCGCGGCGAGACAAGCGCGCGCGACGACAACAGGCAAGGTCGTGCCTTTCGATGAGAGACGCCGCGAGCCAACCGTCGGCATGCGATCCTGTGAGAATCTAAGCCTGCAAGTGGATAGAGTCAATCCGGTTACCGCGGTTTGGTAAGGCACATCACTGAATTGGACTTTTATTTGACAAACCCGTCAGGTGCGGCGTCCGTACACTCGGCGTCATGACTGCTGCGGATCCGGAGGCATCGGGCCTCCGCAAGGATGCCGAGCGCAACCGATGCCGGATCATCCAGGCCGCCCGCGAACTCTGCGTGACGCGCGGGCTGGAAGCGACGCTCAACGAGGTGGCCCATCACGCGAACCTCGGCGTCGGCACCGTCTACCGGCGGTTTCCCACCAAGGAGGCGCTGTTCGAGGCGATCTTCCTCGACGGCATCGACCAGCTCGTCACGCTCGCCGAGGCCGCGCTGGAGGCCGAGGATTCCTGGGAGGGATTCGCCTGGTTCGTGTGGTCGATGTGCGAATTGACCGCAACCGACCGCGGGCTGCGTGAGATCGCGTTCAGCAAGGCGTACTGCGGGGGCCGCGTCGACCTGGGCCGCACCCAGCTCGAACCGCGCATTTCGAAACTGGTCGAGCGGGCCAAGCGTGACGGGTACCTACGGCCGGAGGTGTCGTCGACGGACATGCCGTTGTGCGGTTTGATGACGGGCGCGGTGAGTGAGTACTCCGGCGACGTGTCGGCCGACCTGTGGCGACGCTATGTCTCAATCCTGTTGGAGGGCATGCGTTGTCGCCCAGCACAGGAGAGGTTGGCCGTCGACGCACTCACCCAGGTTGAATTGCACACGGCGATGGATCAGTGGTCGCCCGCCTCTAACGGGTGATGGTGGCGCTGCCCAGCACTTCGTCGCCGTCAGCGTCAGGCCGATACAGCACCATCGTCTGACCGGGGGCGACACCTCGCAGCGCTGAGCGCAGCCGCACGTGGATCGCGCCGTCGACCACCTCGGCCACGACGGGAGCCAGACCCCCGTGGGCCCGTACCTGGACCTCGCATTCGACGGGCCCGGAAAGCGGCATGCCCGAAGTGAACACCGGCTGAGTGCCCAGGAGTTCCCAGACCTCGAGTTCGGCGGCATCGCCGACGTGCACCGTGCCGGTCTGAGCGTCGATGGAGGTGACGTAGCGGGGTTGGCCGTCCGGGCCGGGCCCGGCGATTCCGAGGCCCTTGCGCTGACCGACGGTGAAGCCGTGCACGCCGTCGTGCTCGGCCAGCACGGTTCCACTGGAGTCGACCACGGCGCCTTTGCGGACACCGATGCGCGCACCGAGGAAAGCCTGGGTGTTGCCGGACGGGATGAAGCAGATGTCGTGACTGTCAGGCTTGTCGGCGACCGTGAGCCCGCGGCGGGCGGCTTCTTCACGGATCTGCGGCTTCGGGGTGTCCCCGACCGGGAACGCCGCATGTCGCAGTTGCTCGGCGGTCAGCACCGCCAGCACATAAGACTGGTCTTTGTCCTCGTCGACGGCGCGACGCAGGCGGCCGTCCTCCAGGCGCGCATAGTGCCCGGTGGCGACCACGTCGAAGCCCAGAGCCAGCGCCCGGGCGGACAGCGCGGAGAACTTGATGCGCTCGTTGCACCGCACGCATGGATTGGGGGTCTCGCCGCGTGCGTAGGACTCGACGAAATCATCGATCACGTCTTCTTTGAAACGATCCGCGAAATCCCAGACGTAGAAAGGGATTCCCAGCACATCGGCGACGCGGCGGGCATCGGAGGCATCTTCTTTCGAACAGCAGCCACGCGAACCGGTGCGCAAGGTGCCCGGTGCCGACGACAGGGCCAGATGCACTCCGACGACGTCATGGCCGGCGTCGACCATCCGGGCGGCGGCCACCGACGAGTCGACGCCGCCGCTCATTGCAGCCAGTACCCGCATCAGCGCACCTGCCCCGCGGCGGCCAGCGCGGCCTGCCTGGCGCGCTCGACGGCAGCCGGCAACACTTCCAGCGCGGCATCAACATCGGAGTCGACGCTGGTGTGCCCCAGCGACAGCCGGATCGATCCGCGGGCGGTAGCCGCATCAGCGCCCATGGCGATCAGCACATGTGACGGCTGGGCCACCCCGGCGGTGCAGGCAGAACCTGTGGAACATTCAATGCCATTGGCGTCCAACAGCATCAGGAGCGAGTCGCCCTCACACCCACGGAAGGTGAAGTGTGCGTTGCCCGGGAGTCGGGACTCACGGGCCCCGTTGAGCACCACGTCGTCGATCTCGGCGAAGACGCCCTCGATCAGCCGGTCCCGCAGCCCGCGTAACCGGGCACTGTTGACCTCCATGGAGTCGACGGCGATCTTCGCCGCCGCCGCCATCGCCACTGCACCGGCCACATCCGGTGTGCCGGAACGAACGTCGCGTTCCTGACCGCCACCGTGAGTCAGCGGCACGCAGGCGGCATCACGGCGCAGCAGCAGCGCACCGATACCCGTCGGACCGCCGAACTTGTGCGCAGCCACACTCATGGCCGACAACCCGGACTCGGCGAAACGCACCGGCACCTGACCGACAGCCTGAACGGCGTCGCTGTGCATCGGGATGTCGAATTCGGCAGCCACAGCGGCGAGTTCAGCGATTGGGAACAGGGTGCCGACCTCGTTGTTGGCCCACATGACAGTGACCAGCGCCACCGACGTGCCGTACTCCTCGAGGGCTGCGCGCAGGGACGCCGGGGTCACCGAACCGTCGGCCTCTGTCGGCAGCACGGTGATCTCGGCACCTTCGTGTTCGACCAGCCACGCCGCCGCGTCGAGGACCGCGTGGTGCTCCACCGGGGTGGTGATGATCCGGCGCCGCTGCGGGTCGGCGTCGTGGCGCGCCCAGTAGATGCCTTTGATCGCCAGGTTGTCACTCTCGGTCCCGCCTGCGGTGAAGATCACTTCCGACGGGCGGGCCCCCAGAACGGCGGCGAGAGCCTCGCGGGCTTCCTCCATGCGGCGCCGGGCCACCCGGCCGGCGGTGTGCAGCGAGGAGGCATTGCCCACCGTGGTGAGCACAGCCGTCATCGCCTCGATGGCAGCAGGGTGCATCGGGGTGGTGGCAGCGTGATCGAGGTAGACCGGCTTTGCGGGGCTCATGACCCATCCAGGATAGCCGCCGAACGGGCGTGAGCTTGCAGCCGAGGATCCGTCTGGCTGTCCTCCGGGCTCAGGCGGCCAGACGGTGATGGTGCGCAGTGTCACGGTGCGCGCCGCCGCGGACCGCTTTTTCGCACCGTAATGCCAGGGCACGCCGACCACCGGCCGGGAGCTGCAGTGACTCGACCTGGACGTGCACGATCGTGCGGCGCGCCACGATGAGCCTGCGGATCGAGGCGAGCAAGGTGTCCGCGCCGATGAACGCGGGCACGGTCGAGGTGCGGCCGTCGCGGTGGTGATAACTGAGCCTGAGGGGCTGCACCGGCCTTCCGGCGTCGACAGCGGCCTGGAACATCGCCGGTTTGAACGTCCCGTACGCCAGGCCGCAGAAAGTGGTGCCCTCCGGGAAGGCCACGACGGTGTGGCCGGCACGCAGGCGCGCGGCGATGGCGGCCACCACCTCGGGCAGGCGGCGCAGGCTGGCCCGCTCGATCGGGATGACCTTCATCAACCGGGCCAGCCGACCCAGCGCAGGCCAGTCGATCAGATCGGCACGGGCAACGAATGAGCCCGGCAGGACCGACCCGATGGCGAAGATGTCCACCCAGGACACGTGTGGGCTGACCACCAGAACTCCGCGGAGATTTCGGATCGGACCCCCGGAGATGGTGATGCGGACGCCCAGACAGCGCAGCACCAGCCGGCAGTACCCGCGCTGGATGTGCGAGCGCCCCGGCATCGGCACGGCCAGCAGCGGCAGCGCCGGGACCAACACCAGCGTCAACATCACCCGCAGGGTGGTGCGCAGTGCCACCACCGCGGCGCGCCCGGCGTCGGCGGCCCCGGCGTCCATGCAACTCTCGTCACACGAGGCCCGCGGCAGCCAGGCGTGCGGTACGCCGTCACACCTGCTCATGACATCGCCTGCTCGGCGGCGGATACCGATCGCAGCCGCGTCAGGTAGCGGGTGTCGGCGTACCGCTTGCCCAGCAGCGCCGGGAAGTCCCCCACCCCGAATTCCGGGTCGTGGGCCGGCTGCCCACACACCTGTGCGCCCAGTCGTAGATAACCGCGCATCAGGGGCGGCACCGTCGGGCGCGCCGGCGGTGCGATCTCGTCGAGGGTCTTGCCGTCCAGCATCACCGGCCGGTAGGGCCGGACGGTGAACTCGGCGGGAGCGGCGTGCCGTCGCCTCACGAAATCGCGGACCCCGCGAACCTGGCTGCCGGGCTCGCCGACGGGGTTCTCCGGATGCGTGGGCACCGAGACACAGCCGGCCACATAGTCATAGCCGCTGCGGTCCAGGTAGGCCAGGATGCCCGCCCACATCAACAGGACCACCGCGCCGTTGCGGTGCTCGGTGCGCACCACCGCGCGGCCCATCTCCACCAGCGAAGGGCGCAGCGCATCGAGGGCCCGGACATCGAATTCCGTTGCGGTGTACAGCCCGCCGGCGGCAATCGCTCCCGGCGGCGGCAGCATGCGGTAGCAACCGACCAGTTCACCGGTGGTGTCGTCGCGGACCAGGAGGTGGTCGCAGTGCTCATCGAAGCGATCGGCGTCCTTGCCGTCGGCGCGGGTGGTCAGGGCGAAACCCGGCTCGGTGGTGAACACGTCGTAGCGGAGGCGTTGGGCTGCTTCGATCAGATCGGCGTCGGTCGACAGCAGCAGGGTGTAGCGCGGGGTGTCCGCCGATGCCATGGACCGATCGGCGGGGATGAGTACAGAGGCAGTGCTCATACCCAGCACGGTCGCGCAGCCGTTGGGCGGCAGAGCAATCAGGGCATGACGTGTCTGTGCACGGCAGATGACGACTTGTCACCAGTGACGCACAAAACCCCGGCGCACTGTGCGCCGGGGTTTTGCGTGACGATGACGAGTTACGCCAGGGCTCAGCCCTTGCGCTTCTTGACCGCCTCGGTCAGCTGCGGGGTGACGTTGAACAGGTCACCGACAACGCCGAGATCGGCGATCTCGAAGATCGGCGCCTCTTCGTCCTTGTTGACCGCGATGATCGTCTTCGAGGTCTGCATACCGGCCCGGTGCTGGATGGCCCCGGAGATACCCAGGGCGATGTACAGCTGCGGGGAGACGGTCTTGCCGGTCTGGCCCACCTGGAACTGGCCCGGGTAGTAGCCGGAGTCGACCGCGGCACGCGAGGCACCGACCGCACCGCCAAGGGAGTCGGCGAGTTCTTCGACGACACCGAACTTCTCGGCGCTACCCACACCACGACCACCGGAGACAACCACCGAGGCCTCGGTGAGCTCCGGACGATCGCCGGCCACAGCCGGCTCCCGCTTGGTGATCTTGGTGGCGTTCTCGGCCGTGGCGGGCACCTCGACGGTGACCTGCTCACCGGCGCCGGCGGCGGGTTCGGCGTCCACCGAGCCCGGGCGCAGCGTGATCACCGGGGTGTCGCCGGTGGACTGGGCCTCGACGGTGAACGCGCCACCGAAGATCGAGTGGATGCCCTTGCCGCCTTCTTTGACCTCGACCACATCGGTGAGGACACCGGAGCCGATACGCGCGGCCAACCGGCCGGCGATCTCCTTGCCGTCGGCGTTGGCCGCCAGCAGCACACCCGCTGGGGTGGCCTGCTCGACCAGGGCGGCCAGCACGTCCACCTGCGGGACGATCAGGTACTTGTCCACATCGTCGGACTCGGCGACGTAGATCTTGGCAGCACCGGCGGCCTTGAGGTCGTCAGCCAGACCCGCGGCGGTGCCCGGGGCACCGACCACGACGGCGGACGGCTCACCCAAAACGCGGGCCGCGGTGATCAATTCGGAGGTGACCTTCTTCAGGGCGCCCTCGGCGTGCTCAACGAGCACAAGTACTTCAGCCATGGTTGTTCAGCCTCTTTGTCTCTGGTGAGTGGGAGTCTTAGATGATCTTCTGGCCGACCAGGTACTCGGCGATCTTGCTGCCGCCCTCGCCCTCGTCAGTGATCTTCTCGCCAGCGGTCTTCGGCGGCTTCGGCGTAGCGGTGAGCACGCTGGAACCGGCATTGGCGACGCCGACCTCTTCAGGCTCCACACCGATCTCGGCCAGCGAGAGGGTGGTGACTTCCTTCTTCTTGGCCGCCATGATGCCCTTGAAGGACGGGAAGCGCGGCTCGTTGATCTTCTCGTTGACGCTCACGATGGCCGGCAGTGTGGCCTCCAGGGTGAACACACCGTCGTCGGTCTCCCGCTCGGCGGTCACCTTGTCGCCCTCGACCGACAGCTTGCGCACGTGGGTCAGCTGCGGCAGGCCCAGGTATTCGGCGATGATCGCGGGAACCGCGCCGCCAACCCCGTCAGTGGCCTCGTTGCCGGCGATCACCAGCTCAACGCCTTCCACGGTGCCCAGCGCGCGGGCGAGTGCCCATCCGGTCTGAATCATGTCCGAGCCGTGCAGGCCGTCGTCCTTGACGTGGACGGCCTTGTCGGCGCCCATCGACAGGGCCTTGCGGATTGCCTCGGTGGCACGCTCGGGACCAGCGGTCAGAACGGTGACGGTGCTGTCGCCGCCCTGCTTCTCCTTGATCAGCAGCGCTTCCTCGACGGCGCGCTCGTTGATCTCGTCCAGTACCGCATCGGCGGCTTCACGGTCGAGGGTCCAGTCACCCTCGGACAGCTTGCGCTCCGACCACGTATCTGGGACCTGCTTGATCAGGACCACGATGTTCGTCATGACTCTGTTTCGTCCTCCTTGACGGGTCTCAGACGCAACCGGACTTCTCAGTCCGGCGGTGCCGAAAAACCTGTTGTCTACAGCCGGGATTCGTCCCACCCGCAATGTTACTCGTGGGTAACTTATGGTGGTCCGTTCGTCCACCATAGCGGGTCGTCCTGCAGGTTCTCACCCGCGTCACCCTTGCCGGAGTCCCGAGGGCTAGGGATTGGGTTAGCTTCGGGTTAGCCTGCCTTCCAATGAGCGCCTTTGTCACCGACGGCCCCGGCCGCGACGCCCCGACTGGAACAGGTTCCAATTCTGACGCCGGCCTGGCGTTGACCGGGGAACGCACGGTGCCCGGCTTGGACATCGAGAACTACTGGTTCCGCCGTCACGAGGTGGTTTATCAGCGGTTGGCCCACCGGTGCACCGGTCGTGACGTGCTCGAAGCCGGTTTCGGCGAGGGTTACGGCGCCGATCTGCTGGCACAGGTGGCCCGATCGGTGACCGGGGTGGACTACGACGAATCCGCCGTCAACCACGTTCGGGCCCGGTATCCCCGGGTCGAGGCCCTCCAGGGCAACCTCGCCGCGCTTCCCCTGGCCGACGACGCGGTCGATGTCGTGGTGAACTTCCAGGTGATCGAGCATCTGTGGGATCAGTCACAGTTCGTTGCCGAGTGCCGACGGGTGTTACGACCCGGCGGGCTACTGCTGATGTCGACCCCGAACCGGATCACCTTCTCCCCCGGCCGCGACACCCCGATCAACCCGTTCCATACCCGCGAACTCGACGCGGGCGAATTGACCGAGCTGCTGGTCACCGGCGGGTTCGCCATGGAAACGATGCTCGGCGTGTTCCACGGCCCCCGGCTGCGCGAGCTCGACGCCAAGCACGGCGGGTCGATCATCGACGCCCAGATTCAGCGGGCACTGGCCGACGCGCCGTGGCCCGACGACCTGCTGGCCGACGTCGCCGCCGTCGCCACCGACGACTTCGATCTCCTGGATGCCCAGTCCGCCGACATCGATACGAGCCTCGATCTGGTGGCGATCGCGGTGTGCCCGTGAGAGTTCCCGGGCTGTTCACCCTCGTCCTGCACACGCATCTGCCGTGGCTGGCTCATCACGGCCGGTGGCCGGTCGGCGAGGAGTGGCTGTACCAGTCGTGGGCGGCGTCCTATCTGCCGCTGCTGAGGGTGTTGCGGACCTTGGCCGCCGAGGGCCGTCAGTCGGTGGTGTCGCTGGGGCTGACGCCGGTGGTCACCGCCCAACTCGACGACCCGTACTGCCTCGACGGCATGCAGCACTGGCTGGCCAACTGGCAGTTGCGTGCCCTGGAAGCGACCACACTGCGTGACCAGGAAGCGTTGCGCGACTTCGGTTCCCGAGAACATGCCGAAGCGGGTCGAGCGCTCGAGGAATTCGACACGCTTTGGCGCCACGGCGCCGGCCCGCTTGTGCGGCAGCTGATAGACGCCGGCACCGTGGAACTGCTGGGCGGGCCGCTGGCCCACCCGTTCCAGCCGCTGCTGCCGCCCCGTTTGCGCGAGTTCGCGCTGGGCGAGGGCCTCGCCGACGCCCGGCAACGGTTCGCGCACACCCCCACCGGCATCTGGGCGCCCGAATGTGCGTACGCACCCGGGATGGAGCAGGGCTACGCCGCGGCCGGGGTCGGCCACTTCATGGTCGACGGCCCGTCCCTGCACGGTGACACCGCTCTCGGCCGGCCGGTGGGCGACTCGGGGGTGGTCGCGTTCGGCCGTGACCTCAAAGTCAGCTACCGCGTCTGGTCACCGAAGTCCGGCTACCCCGGTCACCCCGCCTACCGCGACTTCCACACCTATGACCACACCACCGGTCTCAAGCCGGCCCGCGTCACCGGCCGCAACGTGCCCTCCGAGGAGAAGGCGCCGTATGACCCGCAGCGCGCCGACGCCGCAGTGGACCGCCACGTCGCCGATTTCGTCGACGTCGTCCGCCGCCGGCTGATCTCCGAGAGCGAGCGCATCGGCCGCCCGGCCCACGTGGTGGCCGCTTTCGACACCGAGCTGTTCGGCCACTGGTGGTACGAAGGGCCGGTGTGGCTCGAGCGGGTGCTGCGGGCCCTGCCCGCGGCCGGCGTTCAACTCGGGACGTTGCGCGACGCCACCGCAGCCGGTTTCGTCGGGACGCCGGTGCAGCTGCCACCGAGCTCCTGGGGTTCCGGTAAGGACTGGCAGGTCTGGAACGGTGAGCAGGTCTCGGATCTGGTCCAACTCAACGTCGAGGTCGTCGACACCGCCCTGGCAGCGGTGGACAAGGCACTGGAGCAGTCGGCTACGCCCGGGGCCCCGTCGCCGCGGGATTTCGTCGCCGATCAGATCCTGCGGGAAACGCTGCTGACGGTCTCCAGCGACTGGCCGTTCATGGTGAGCAAGGACTCCGCGGCCGACTACGCCCGTTACCGCGCCCACTTGCACGCGCACGCCACCCGGGAGATCGCCGGCGCGCTGGCCTCGGGGCGTCGTGATGCCGCGCAACGTCTGGCCCAGGGCTGGAACCGCGCCGATGGCCTTTTCGGCGCCCTCGATGCGCGCAGGTTGCCACGGCCGTGAAGATCCTGATCGTCTCGTGGGAGTACCCGCCGGTCGTCATCGGCGGCCTCGGACGCCATGTCCACCACCTGGCAACAGAACTCGTCGCCGCCGGGCATGAAGTGGTGGTCCTGAGCCGCCGCGCCACCGGCACCGACCCCAGCTCTCACCCCACCACTGACGAGTTCGCCGAAGGTGTCCGGGTGGTGGCTGCGGCGCAGGACCCACACGAATTCACGTTCGGCACCGACATGATGGCCTGGACCATGGCGATGGGGCATTCCATGCTGCGGGCGGGGCTGTCGATCAAGTCGCGAGGCCGGACGTGGCGCCCCGACATTGTTCACGCCCATGACTGGCTGGTGGCTCACCCCGCCATCGCGTTGGCCGAATTTCATGACGTACCACTGGTTTCCACCATCCATGCCACCGAAGCGGGGCGCCATTCCGGATGGGTTTCGGGTGCCATCAGCCGCCAGGTGCACGCGGTCGAATCGTGGCTGGTGCGCGATTCGGACTCCCTGATCACCTGCTCGGCGTCGATGAGCGACGAGATCACCACACTGTTCGGCCCGGACCTGGCCGAGGTGCGGGTGATCCGGAACGGAATAGACACCGCTGGTTGGCCTTTCGCACGCCGGGCGAAGCGGACCGGCCCAGCCGAACTGCTGTACTTCGGACGGTTGGAGTACGAGAAGGGGGTGCACGACGCGATCGCCGCGCTGCCCCGCATCCGCCGCGCCCATCCCGGCACCACACTGACCATCGCCGGCGAGGGAACTCAGCAGGACTGGCTGGTGGCGCAGGCACGCAAGCACAAAGTGCTCAAGGCGACGAACTTCATCGGCCACGTCGACCACTCGGGATTGCTGACCCTGCTGCACCGCGTGGCGGCCGTGGTGCTGCCCAGCCACTATGAGCCGTTCGGCATCGTGGCACTGGAGGCCGCCGCCGCAGGTGCGCCCCTGGTCACCTCCGACGTCGGCGGCCTCGGCGAGGCCGTGATCAGCGGTCAGACCGGAATGTCATGTCCCCCACGCGATATCGCCGCCCTGACCGCCGCGGTACGTGCCGTACTCGACGATCCCGCGGCCACCCAGCAGCGCGCCTTCGCCGCCCGCGACCGCCTTACCGCTGAGTTCTCTTGGCAGACAGTGGCTTCGGAGACCGCGCAGGTGTACCTGGCGGCCAAGCGACGGGAACGGGAGCCGCACGCGCGACGCGCGGTGGTGGAACGACCGTTGCCGGGCCGCTGAGCCTAGAGCGGAAGTAGCGGCTGCAGAACCGCCCATTCCGGTGCGCTGATCCACGACGGATTGGACTGTTGAGGAGCGCGCAGCACCTCCATCGCCGCCAGTGTGGGGTGGTTCTTCAACTCAGCAGCGGTCAACGGCGCGTCGAACAGCGGGATGCGGGTGGCCACCCGAAGTGTGTCGCCGTGGCGCACGGGCACGGCGGTGATGCGGCCGGCGCCCCAGAAACCACGCTCGGGATGTGCTGACACCCAGAACAGCACGGGCTGGGGTGGGGCCATCATCTGCGAGCGGTAGTTGTCGGCGACGCACCACAGTTCAGACGCTGCGCCGGCGCTCAGCATGGGCCCCAGAGCCGTCTTGCCCGGATTGCATTTGATCACCCACGCGCCGAACACGTCGGGGGTGATGCTGCGCGCGTCGGCCACCACGGTCAGCGGGACGCCTTTTTCCGTTCGATGTCGGCCAGAGCCGCAGCGAGTTCGGCACGTTGGGCCGCGGAGGTGTCCCACGCCAGCTTGCGGTCCTTCACCACCTTCGCCGGTGCGCCCACTGCGATGGAGTAATCAGGGATGACCCCCTTGACCACGGCGTGCGCACCGAGCACGCAGCCGCGTCCCACCGCGGTGTCGCGCAGCACAGTGACCTTGGCGGCCACCCAGGTGTCCGGGCCGATCCGCACCGGGCCCTTGATGATGCCCTGGTCCTTGATCGGGGTGTTGATGTCGTCCATCCGATGATCGAAGTCACATACGTAGCACCAGTCGGCCATCAGCACCGAGTCACCCAGCTCGATGTCGAGGTAGGTGTTGATGACGTTGTCACGGCCCAGCACCACCTTGTCGCCGATCCGCAGCGACCCCTCGTGACAGCGGATGGTGTTCTTGTCGCCGATGTGCACCCAGCGGCCGATCTCGAGTTGCGACATCTCCGGGGTGGCCTGGATCTCGACGCCCTTGCCCAGGAAGACCATGCCGCGGGTGATGATGTGCGGATTGGCCAGCTTGAACTTCAGCAGACGCCAGTAGCGGACCAGATACCACGGTGTGTAGGCGCGGTTGGCCAGCACCCACTTCAGCGATGCGCGGGTCAAAAACCGGGCCTGACGTGGGTCGTGCAGCCGCGAACCCCGCCAACGCTTGTGGATCGGCGCACCCCACATGGTCGTCATGGCCGGAAAGCCTACGCGAGCGCGTCGACGGCTCGGGTTACCCTCGGTGGGCTTTCGGGGATCGTGGGATCGACAGAAGGGAACCACACGGGTGCACCGGCGATTCGTCACGCTGGCGGTGGCGCTGCTGGGCGTCGTGCCGCTGTTGATCACGGGCTGCAGCGACGGCGACTCCTGGGTCGAGGTGGCGCCGTCGGCGGGCTGGCCCGCCCAGTACGCCGACGCCGCCAACAGCAGCTACACCCCCACCACGGGGGCCGCGGACCTCGAGTTCGCCTGGACCCGGTCGGTCAAGGGCGAACTCGGCGCCGCCGTCGCACTGAACTCCATCAACGAACTCGCCGCCAACGCGCAGACTCCCGCCGGCTGCTCGCTGATGCTGTGGGAGAACGACAACAACGGCCGTCAGCGGTGGTGCACCCGTCTGATCCAGGGTGGCGGCTTCGGCGGTCCGCTGCTCGACGGTTTCAACAACGTCTACGTCGGTCAGCCGGGCACGATCCTCTCCTACCCCACCACGCAGTGGATCCGGTGGCGCAGTCAGGTCATCGGAATGCCGCAGACACCAAGACTTCTCGGCAACGGACAGCTGTTGGTGGTCACTCATCTCGGCCAGGTGCTGGTGTTCGACGCCCACCGTGGCACCGTCGACGGCAACCCGGTTGACCTGGTGTCCGACCTCGACCCGCGGGACTCCCAACGGGGCCTGGCCGACTGCGGGCCCGCCCGGTCCGGCTGCCCCGTGGCCGCGGCGCCGGCGTTCTCGACGGCCTCTCACATGATCGTGTTGGGGGTGTGGCAACCCCGTGCACCGGCGGCGACGCTGGTCGGCCTGCGTTACCAGCCGGGTCAGAATCCGCTGCTGGCCCGGGCGTGGACCAGTGATGCCGTCACCGACGGGGTGCTCGGCGCGCCGGTGTTGTCCGCCGACGGGAACACCGTCTACGTCAACGGCCGGGACCAGCAGTTGTGGGCCCTCGACGCCGCTGACGGAACGGTGAAATGGACTGCGCCACTGGGCTTCCTGGCTCAGACGCCACCGACGGTAGCCCCGGACGGGTTGATCATCGCCGGCGGCGGGCCCGGTGCCGCGCTGGTCGCCTTCCGCGACGGCGGGGACCGCGGGGAACAGGTGTGGCGCGACGATGACACTGAGCCGCTGACCACGGCCGGCCGCGCCGGGGATGTCGCCTACACGGTGGTTCGCGACGGCCCCGATGATCGGGGCGGCCTTGCGCTGGCCGTGTTCGATCCCGAAGACGGCCGCGGCATCAACCGTTATCCGCTGCCGGAGGCCACCGGCTTTCCGGTCGGGGTGTCCATCGGCGCCGACCGCCGCGTCGTCGCCGCCACCAGCGATGGCCAGGTGTACAGCTTCGCCCCGGCCTGACCGGATTCCGCTTCGGATGCGGCGCCGGTGTCAGTAGGCTGTGTGGTCGCTGTGCGGCCTTACCTGCCTGTGATGGTTGCGTAACACGCGATTTTCATCGGCTTGCGACTATGCGCAGCGGAAAATATCCGACGACGGGCGGGGCACAGTGACCGAATTCCTGAATACCATCAACAGCTACATCTGGAGCAACGCTCTGGTATATCTCTGTCTCGCCGCGGGGGTGTACTTCTCCATCCGTTCCAGGTTCGTCCAGGTCCGGCAGATACCCGAGATGTTCCGGCTGATGGTCAGAGGTGAGAAATCGCCGGCCGGTGTCTCCTCCTTCCAGGCGCTCACCATGTCGCTTGCGGGGCGCGTCGGCACCGGCAACATCGCCGGTGTCGCCACCGCTATCGCGTTCGGTGGACCCGGCGCGATGTTCTGGATGTGGATGGTCGCGTTCCTGGGCGCATCGACATCCTTTGTCGAATGCACGCTCGGCCAGATCTACAAGATCCGCGACCCCCTCACCGGCGAATACCGCGGCGGCCCCGCCTATTACCTCAGCCGGGCATGGGCGCATACCGCGGCCGCTCCGGCCTTCAAGGTGTACGGGTTCGTCTTCGCAGCAGTCACCATGCTGGCCTGCGGCTTGCTCCTGCCCAGCGTGCAGTCGAACTCGATGGCCGTAGCGATGAACAACGCCTGGGGCATCTCCGAATGGTGGGTGGCGATCGGCACGGTGATCGTGCTTGCTTTCATCATCATCGGCGGTGTGAAACGCATCGCCACCTTCGCCTCGATCGTGGTGCCGTTCATGGCCATCGTCTACATCCTGCTCTCGCTGATCATCGTGGTCATGAATGCCGGCGAGGTGGCGGGCATCATCGGCACCATCTTCTCCAGTGCCTTCGGCCTTGATTCGGCATTCGGCGCCATTGTCGGCTCGGCGGTGATGTGGGGCGTCAAGCGCGGTATCTACTCCAATGAGGCCGGCCAGGGCACCGGTCCGCATGCTGCTGCCGCCGCGGAGGTGTCACACCCCGCCAAGCAGGGGCTGGTGCAGGCGTTCGCGGTCTACGTCGACACCCTGTTCATCTGCAGCGCCACCGGCTTCCTCATCCTGTCCACCGGCGCTTACCGGGTGTTCGAGGGCGAGACCGCAGATGGCGCTGTCATTGCAGAAGGTGGCCTCCTGCCGGCCGACGTCGCAGTCGGGCCGACTTTCGTTCAGACGGGATTCGACACCCTCTGGAGCGGCGCGGGCTCGTCATTCGTTGCGATCTCGCTGCTGTTCTTCTGCCTGACCACGCTGATCGCCTACTACTACATGGCGGAGACCAATCTGCGGTTCGTGCTGGGTACGCACTCAACGGTCAACGTCCCGGTCATCCGCGGCACCGTCGGATCCAACGCCACCCTGCTGCTGCAGGCGCTCGTGCTGGTGTCGGTCGCACTCGGCGCAGTCTCGACCGCCAGCGAAGCTTGGACACTCGGAGACATCGGCGTGGGTTTGATGGCGTGGCTCAACATCATCGGCATCCTCATCCTGCAGCAGCCCGCCTACAAAGCCCTACGCGACTACGAAAAGCAACAGAAAGAGGGGGTGAACCCGATCTTCGATCCCGTAGCCCTCGGCATCCCGAATGCGACATTCTGGGAGACCCGGGATCCGCTGACCGGCAAGGAGCGGATCTCTTCCGCGAATACCTAGACCTGAAGTGGCGGGAGGGCGCTGCGCGGCACGCTGGCCTGCAGCGCGCCCGCTGCCTCGGGCAACAACTCCCCCTGGCCGAAGTAGAAGATCACGGCGTCGTCGGTGAGGACGAAGTTCTGGTAGTGCGTCGGGTCCAGGCCGTCAACGACGGGGACGATCGACGGCTGACCCACCTGTTGGCTGAGGGTGCGCATCACGATGGGATAGATGGCCTCCACCGCGTCGGCACCGCCGGGAAACAGCGTGCCGAAGGTGATGGGCGCCTTTGTCGCGTCGTTGTAGTTGAACGTCTTGTACCAGGTCGAGGGGTGCGCACCTCCCACGTTCTGATACACCTCCAGTGCCACCGACCGGGTGCCGGTGCTCGGCCGGCCGGTGCTGAAGCGGGTGGACTTGACGTCCAGGGCGTAAGGCCGGTTCCAGTTACCCGGCATCTCGGCGACGTTGACGAAACCGTCGCGGGTCTGCGCCAGGTAGTCGGTGAGCGCCATTTCGTCGGGATAGTCCACCGGGAACGTCATGTCGAGCACGTACTGCGGGTCGGAGATGTGGACCTCGCACATCTGGTCGGCGACCACGCCGCCGCCGAACTCGGCGCACAAGGGCGCGGCCGTGGCCACTGCGGGGCCGACGAGGCCGGCACCGGAGAGCATGACAGCGGTAGCGGCGACCACCAGTGTGCGCATCGCGGTTATTCCTTGCTGACCAGGGGTGCGCAGAGAGCACCGGCGCCCGACAACGAATGTGCCCACAGCGTACGTCGCTAACGCGACGCCCGGCAGACGAATGCGCTGGCCCGGCTGTCGCGGCCCGTCCCGATCCGGGTGATCACCACCGACAGCGCCTGGGATCCCCGCAGCCTCAGCCGGCGTCGCAGGGCATCCGGATCGACCCCGACCCCACGCACCAGGATCTCCAGCGCCCCGCAGTCGAGGGCCGAAAGTGCTTGCCGCAACTTCTTTTCCGTGAACGGAAGCTGGTCGAGGACTTCGAATCCGCGCATCCCGTCCGGCACCGTGTCGCCGGTGAGGTAAGCGATATCACGGTCGAGTTGCCACAGTCGGTGTCGGGCGGCGTACTGGCGCACCAGTCCGGCTCGCACCACGGCCCCATCCGGATCGACGATCCAGCGGCCCGCCGGCCCCACGGCGCAGTCGTCGGGGTCCGCGTCGGTGAGCTGCTCGCCGGTATCGAGCACCGACGCCCGCCGCCGCACCCCCGCCTGGGTCAGACCGCCACCCCACAAGCACGCCTCCCGAACGGACCCACCGAGCGAGGTCACCTCGATCTCACCGGCGAAGCCCATCTCGGCGATGGCCGCGAAGTCGACCCCGGGGGCCACTTTCACCACCAGATCGCGTCCTCGGTACACCTCCAGCACCTGGTCCAGACCTGGGGTGTAGGCCTTGGGATCGAAGCGCCGCGACCCGCCGCTGCGGCGTGCCGGGTCGACGATCACGACGGTATCGGCGGTGATGGGCCGCAGTGCATCCGCGCGGCACAGCAGTGGCCCCGCGGCGCCGAGATTGTGCCGGGCCATCGCCAGCCGGACGGGGTCGATATCGCTGCCGACGAGGACGTCGGCGACGCCCTGCAGTGCGGCCAGCTCGGTGCCGATCGAGCAGGTGGCGTCGTGCACGGCCCGCCCGGCCAACCTGCGGCCGCGGTGTTCGGCCACTGCCGAGGCGGTCGCCTGCTGCAGTGCTTCATCGGTGAACAGCCACCCCGCTGCGCCAGGCAGCTTGGCAGCGGCCCGGCGGCGCAGCAGCGTGGTCTCGATCAGTGCGGGAGCGCGTTCCCCATAGCGGGCGCGCACAGCGGCCACCGCCGCCACCCGGTCGGTAAGCGGCAGTTCAGCGACCTCCGCCAGCGCGGCGACCCCCTCGTCCGACGTCAGGTAACCGACGTCGGCGAGGGTGAACGTCAGGACGGCTTTACCCCGGTGACCATGACGTTGTAGAACCAGCCCTTCGGCACGACATGGCGCCACACATTGGAATCCACCCAGCTCAGGGTGGTCCAGCCGCCGAAGGCGAACTTCGCCCAGCCCCAGCCCAGCTTGCCCGGCGGCACGGTCGACTCGAAGGTGCGCACCGGCCAGCCCAACATCGCGGCGGTGAACTCTTCGCTGGCGGTCTCGACCTGGACCGCACCGGCGTTGGTGGCCATCTTCTCCAGGTCAGCCGGATCGAAGGTGTGCAGGTCGACGATCCACTCCAGCGCGGCTGCCCGGGAGTTCTCGTCGAGCTCCTCCTGGGGCCGGCGCCAGCTGCTCAAAAACGGCAGCTTCATGGCTGCCACGGTGGTCTTCCAGGTCAGGTCCGCGAGCCGGCGAGCGTAGGTGTTACCCACCGTGGTCGGCTCCCCGGCGAACACGAACCGGCCCCCCGGCTTGAGCACCCGGACGACTTCGCGCAGCGACAGTTCGACGTCCGGGATGTGGTGCAGCACCGCGTGACCGACCACGAGATCGAAGGTGTTGTCCTCGTAAGGGATGCCTTCGGCGTCGGCAACCCGGCCGTCGATGTCGAGTCCGAGGGCCTGGCCGTTGCGGGTGGCCACCTTCACCATGCCGGGCGACAGATCGGTCACCGACCCGCGGCGGGCCACCCCGGCCTGGATCAGATTCAGCAGGAAGAATCCGGTGCCACACCCCAGCTCGAGGGCCCGGTCGTAGGGCAGTTCGCGCTGCACGGTCTCAGGGACGATGGCGTCGAACCGGCCACGGGCGTACTCCACGCAGCGCTGGTCGTAGGAGATCGACCACTTGTCGTCGTAGGACTCGGCTTCCCAGTCGTGATACAGCACCTGGGCCAGCTTGGTGTCGTGGCGGGCAGCTTCGACCTGCTCCGCGGTGGCGTGCGGGTTGGGGGCCGGGCTTTCGTGCGTGCTCGTCATGGAGGGCAGCCTAACGCGCGGGGCTGTCGACCTGTCCGGCGGCGAATACCTCGACGTAGCGTCGCTGCTCGTCGGCAACGCGGGTGGACCGGTCGGTGTCGCCCAATTGGAAGGACCCGTCGATCACCGCCTTGGCCGCGGCCAGGGCCTCCGTGGGAGCGTCGACGAAGCGCTGCGCCCACCGCATCGCCCCGTCGAACACGTGGTCCGGAGCCACCAGCTCGTCGACCAGACCCAGGGCTACGGCCTCTTTCGCGTCGACGAAGCGACCGCTGAACACCAGTTCTTTGGCGCGGCTGACTCCGACCGTGCGGGCCAGCCGGGCCATCCCGCCCCCGCCGGGGATCAGTCCGGCCAGGATCTCGGTGGCACCGACCTTCACGTTGTCGCCGCTGACCCGCCAGTCGGCGGCCAGCGCCAGGGTCAGCCCGGCGCCCAGCGCGTAACCGGTGACGGCGGCAACGGTCGGCTTCGGGATGGCGGCGACGGCCTCGATCGCGTCGTGGCGCACCTGCGCTGCCGCCCCGGCCTCGTCGGGAGTCAGCGTCTGGAGTTCCGGGACGTCGTCTCCCACGGAGAAGATCTCATGCCCACCGAACAGGATGACCGCCGTGATGTCGCTGCGGCCGGAAACCTCGGCGGCCGCGTCGGTGAGTTCGCGGTACACCTGGCGGGTCAAGGCGTTGTTCGGCGGCCTGGACAGCAAGATCGTGCCGACACCGGGGAACTCGGCGTTGGTGTGGACAGTGACGAACTCACTGTCGAATTCGCGTGTCACGGAGCGCGTCCGGCGCGGGCGGCGTTGTAGCGCTCACTGTTGAAGAACTCGATCCCCCAGTTACCGCGGCCCAGGTTCAGCGTCGGCTGGATGGGCTGGATGGGTCGTTCGTCGGCGAGCACGTCGGCGACGGTGCGCCCCGTCAGGGAATCCAACTGCGCCCAAGTGGGCGGCAGCAGGAAGGTGCGCTGGGCCGTGAAATCGTCGAGCGCCTGCTGCGGCGTCGCCCATCCGACCTTGTCCGACTCGGTGTTCTCCCCGTCGGCGCGTTGCCCGTCGGGTAGAGCGGCGACGAAGAAGAAGGTGTCGTAGCGGCGGGTGCGCTCCTCTTCGGGGGTGATCCAGTTGGCCCACGGTCGCAGCAGATCGGCGCGCAGCATCAGGCCTTCGCGACGGAGGAACTCGCCGAAAGACAGCGTGTTATCAGCCAGCGCATGTCGGGCATCGCGGTACACGCTGGCGTCGTCGACGATCATGTCCGGGTCGTCGGCGGCCCCGGCGAACAACACCCCGGATTCCTCGAAGGTTTCCCGCGCTGCCGCACACACCAGGGCCAGTGCCAGGTCCTCATCGACTCCGAACCGCTTTGCCCACCACGACGGAGGTGGACCGTGCCAGTTGATGTCGGCATTACGGTCGCGGTCGTCGACCCCGCCCCCGGGGAAGACGATGACGCCGCCGACGAATTCCATGGCCCGGTGCCGCCGCATCAGGAACACTTCACTGCCGTCCGGCGCCTCGCGCAGCAGCATCACCGTTGCGGCCGGCCGGGTCGGCAGCGGAACGTGGGACTGCTCCGGGTTCTCGGTCATACGCGTCTCCGATGTGCGGCGCGGCTACGGATCCGCCGCGCGAAGTAGCGGCCGTCGATGACGTCGAGTGCGATCGACTGGCCGAATGCCTTGGACAGGTTCTCCGCAGTCAACACCTCCGACAGCAGGCCACCCGCGACCACCTGACCTTCGGCGAGAATGAGCGCGTGCGAGAAGCCCGGCGGGATCTCCTCGACGTGGTGGGTGACCAAGACCATGGCAGGCGCCTCGGGGTCGGCGGCCAGGTCGGCCAACCGGGCCACCAGTTCCTCCCGACCGCCGAGGTCCAGCCCCGCAGCGGGTTCGTCGAGCAGCAGCAGTTCCGGATCGGTCATCAACGAGCGGGCGATCAACACCCGTTTGCGCTCCCCTTCGCTCAACGTCCCGTAGGTGCGCTCGGCGAGGTGCTCGGCGCCGATGCTCTCCAGCATGTCAACGGCCTGGGCGTAGTCGACGTCTTCGTAGGACTCCCGCCACCGGCCCAGCACCGCGTAGCCCGCCGAGACCACCAGGTCGCGGACCACCTCGTCATCGGGAATGCGTTGCGACAGAGCTGAACTCGATAGACCCACTCGGGCCCGCAGCTCTGACATGTCGACCCGCCCCAGGCGTTCGCCGAGTACGTACGCCTGACCCGTGGACGGGTACTCCATCGCCGCGGCGATACGGAGCAGCGAGGTCTTACCCGCACCGTTGGGTCCGATCACGACCCAGCGCTCATCGAGTTCGACCTGCCAGGACACCGGGCCCACCAGCACTCGCCCACCGCGGCGGATCGAGACCTTTCGGAAATCGATCAGCAGGTCGGGGTCGGTGGGGTCGTCTGCGTCGGACACTCCGTCATGGTAGTCATGCGCTCCCTGGACCCGAACTCTCCGAGCACGCGCGTCGGCGCGATTCGCAGGAACAGCTGCACCAGCGGGCCGATCCCGAATGCGTACACCACGGTGCCGACCCCGACGTTGCCACCGAGCAGCCAACCGGTCGCCAGCACTGTTGCCTCGATCGTGGTGCGTACCAATCGCACTGACCATCCGGTACGGGCGACCAGACCCGTCATCAACCCGTCCCGGGGTCCCGGGCCCAGCCCCGCGCCGATGTAGAGCACGGTGCTGACCGCGTTGAGCACCACTGCGCCAAGCATCATCGTGACGCGCACCGGTAGCGAGGTCGGTGTGGGCAGCACCGCCAGAGCGGCGTCGACGGTGATGGCGATGACGATGACGTTGGCGACGGTGCCGACGCCGGGTCGGGTGCGCAGCGGGATCCACGCGAGCAGTACCGCCACTCCCACCACCGCAGAAGCGATGCCGATGGTCATGCCGGTGTGGCGGGCCAGCCCCTGGTGGAAGACGTCCCAGGGGTCCAGCCCCACTCCGGCGCGCACCATCACCGCCATGGAGATGCCGTAGCCGAGCAGCCCCAGCAGCAGTACGGCCAGTCGGACCCTCACGCGTGGTCGGGGAAGCGGACGCGCATCGCGGCGAGGTCGGCGTGTAGCCGCCGGGCGTCGGCGTCCCAATCGTCGGCCCGGGAAGTACACAAGGTGTTTCCGGCCACGGTGGTGGCGTCGTACAGATCCGCGAGATTGCGTGCCAAACGTGGTATCCAGTCCCATGCCATGACACCATGATTTCGGCAACTGGCTTGCCCTTCAATAGCCAGTTGGGCGATACTGGCTTCACTATGACGGTGGAAGTGGCCCGGCGGGCGCTGGATGCGGACCTCTTGGCGCGCGAACTGGGTAACTGGCGTACAGCGAACCGGGCCGGGCCCGCCTATCAGGGCCTTGCCGATGCGATCCGCCTGCTGATCGTGGACGGACGTGTCCCCGTCGGAGTACGCCTGCCCAGCGAGCGGGCCCTGGCCGACGCACTGCGAGTGTCACGTACCACCGTGACCGCCGCCTATACCGAACTGGGCGAGGACGGCTACCTCCATGCTCGCCGTGGGGCCCGCAGCGTCACCGCCCTACCTGTGCTACCCGCAGTACAGACCGCAGCCACACCCGCCACGGTGAGCCTGGCCGCCGCCGCATTGCCCGCGCCGCCCGCCGCGGTCATGGCGGCCTTCGGCGACGCCACCGCGCGGGTGATGCCCTATCTGCACACCCAGGGACACGAACTCATCGGGGTCCACATGTTGCGCGAGGCCGTCGCCGAAAGGTATTGCCAGCGCGGCCTTCCCACGGATCCCGAGAACATTTTGATCACCAGTGGGGCCCAGCACGCGATCAGCCTCGTCCTGGCCGCCTACACCGAGCCCGGTGACCGGGTGCTCGTTGAGCAACCCACCTATCACGGTGCGCTGTCGGCGATCTCCACCGCGGGCGCCCGCGCGGTACCGGTACCGATGACCGAAAGTGGCTGGGACCTCGACGCTCTGCACTCCACGGTCCGGCAACTGGCCCCCAATCTGGCTTACCTGATTCCCGACAGCCACAATCCGACCGGCTTCACCATGGCAGCCGAGGACCGGAAACGCTTGGCGCACATCATCACCGAGACCCGGACGCGCACCATCATCGACGAGACCATTGTCGACATGTGGATCGACGAACCGGCGCCACGACCGCTGGCCGCAGAGCTGAGCGGTCGGCGCGACCTGGTGCTGACCATCGGATCGATGTCGAAATCGTTCTGGGGTGGCCTGCGCATCGGCTGGGTCCGTGCCGAGCCCGCCGTCATCGCGACGCTCGCATCGCTACGTCCCGCCCTCGACCTGGGCACCGCGATTCTCGAACAGTTGGTCGCCGCAACGCTTCTGCGGGATGTCGACGCGATTCTGCCGGAACGCCGCGACATCCTGCGGGCCCGACGCGCGTTCCTGGTCGATCTCCTGGCCCGCCGCCTGCCCGATTGGCAGCTGGGCCGCGGCCGGGGCGGGATGTCGCTGTGGGTGCGGCTGCCCACCCCGATGAGCACGGCACTGTCGGCGTCCGCATCCCGGCTGGGGCTGGATCTGCCCGCCGGACCCCGGTTCGGCGTCGACGGAACCCTGGAGCGATTTGTCCGGGTCCCCTACGCACTGCCTGAGGAACAGCTCGATGCCGCCGTCGAATTGATGGTCCGCGCTTGGCATTCCGTCACCGGGGTCACCGACGTGGGTGGAGTCGTGGTCTAGGGGACTACTCGCCCGGAATCTCGACCCGCCGCACGGTCCCGTCCATCGCGTCTGCGGCCTCGATCTCTCCGCGGGTCACCCCGAGGATGAACAACACCGTATCCAGGTAGGGATAGCTCAGCGAGGCGTCGGCAACCTCTCGAAGTGCCGGCTTGGCATTGAATGCCACACCCAGTCCCGCCGCCGACAACATGTCGATGTCGTTGGCGCCGTCGCCGACCGCGACGGTCTGCTCCATCGGAACCCCGGCCTGCTGCGCGAAGTCGCGCAGCGCCTTGGCCTTTCCCGGCCGGTCGACGATCTCGCCGACGACCCTACCGGTGAGCTTGCCGTTCACGATCTCGAGTTCATTGGCCGCCACATAGTCCAGCATCAACTCGTGCGCCAGCGGATCGATCACCTGGCGGAAACCGCCCGAGACCACTCCGCAGTGATAACCCAGCCGGCGCAGGGTCCGCAGCGTCGTGCGCGCACCCGGGGTCAGCTCGAGTTCGTCGGCCACCTCGTCAACGACACTGGCGGGCAGCCCCTCCAGAGTGGCCACCCGTTCCCGCAGTGATTCCGCGAAGTCCAGTTCACCCCGCATCGCGGCCTCGGTGATCGCGGCGACCTTCGCCTCCGCACCTGCGCGGGCGGCGAGCATCTCGATGACTTCGCCCTGGATCAACGTGGAGTCGACATCGAAGACGATGAGCCGTTTGGCGCGCCGACTGAGACTGGCAGCTTCCAGGGCGATGTCGACCTGCTCCGCGGCAGCCACCGCGGCCATCGCCGTCTGCAGCTGCTTGCCGATGCCCGGGGGAACCGACACCTGGAGTTCGAGCCCGGTCACCGGGTAATCCGACACTCCCCGGATGTTGTCGATGTTGACACCGAGCTTGGCCGCTTCGGTGGCCAGCACCCCGAACGCCTGGGCGGTGATCGGCCGTCCGAGCAACACCATGGTGTGTGTGGACGGCTGCCGGATGACGGGTAGGTCATCGCTGCGCTCGATCGAGACATCCAGTCCCACACCGTGAATCGCAGCTTCGACCGCACCGCGGAACTCCCGGCCGTCGAGCACCTCCGACGGGCCGGACAACAGCACTCCCAGTGTGAGTCGCTTCCGGATGACCACCTGCTCGACATTGAGCAGTTCTACCCGGTGCTGCGCCAACACCTCGAACAGCGCCGACGTCACGCCAGGTTGATCAACTCCGGTGACGGTGATCAACACCGACGCCTTCGGCACGCTAATCCCCCCGCTTGCTAGCTCGGCATGCCTGGGTCTACCGAGTGCGGTCAGGTACGGACGTTCTGATCATCGATCCGGGTGACGTCCCCATCGGACGGTCCGTGCGAGCGCCCGATGTGAGCTTCGGCACGCATCCGGTCGATCATGTGCGGGTAGTGCAGCTCGAACGCCGGACGCTCGGACCGGATCCGCGGCAGCTCGGTGAAGTTGTGCCGCGGCGGCGGGCAACTGGTCGCCCACTCCAGCGAGTTGCCGTAACCCCACGGATCATCGACGGTCACGACCTCGCCGTAACGCCAGCTCTTGAACACATTCCACAGGAACGGCAGGGTCGAGATGCCGAGGATGAAGGCACCGATGGTGGAGACGACGTTGAGGCTGGTGAACCCGTCAGTCGGCAGGTAGTCGGCATAGCGGCGCGGCATACCTTCGTCACCGAGCCAGTGCTGCACCAGGAACGTGGTGTGGAAGCCGATGAACGTCAGCCAGAAGTGCAGCTTGCCCAACCGCTCGTCGAGCAGCCGGCCCGTCATCTTCGGGAACCAGAAGTAGATCCCGGCGTAGGTGGCGAACACGATGGTGCCGAACAGCACATAGTGGAAGTGCGCGATCACGAAGTAGGAGTCGGTGACGTGGAAGTCCAGCGGCGGGCTGGCCAGCAGCACGCCCGACAGACCGCCGAGCAGGAACGTGACGATGAAGCCGACAGAGAAGAGCATCGGTGACTCGAACGTCAACTGACCCTTCCACATCGTGCCGATCCAGTTGAAGAACTTGATACCGGTCGGCACCGCGATCAGGAATGTCATGAACGAGAAGAACGGCAGCAGCACCGCGCCCGTGGCGTACATGTGGTGCGCCCACACCGCCACCGACAGCGCGGCGATCGCCAGCGTCGCGTAGATCAGCGTGGTGTAACCGAAGATCGGCTTGCGGCTGAACACCGGGAAGATCTCCGAAACGATCCCGAAGAACGGCAGCGCGATGATGTAGACCTCGGGGTGGCCGAAGAACCAGAACAAGTGCTGCCACAACAACACGCCACCGTTGGCCGGGTCGTAGACGTGGGCACCGAGGTGGCGGTCGGCGGCCAGTCCGAACAGCGCGGCGGTCAACAGCGGGAAGGCCAGCAGCACCAGGATCGAGGTCACCAGGATGTTCCAGGTGAAGATCGGCATCCGGAACATCGTCATGCCCGGGGCACGCATGCAGACGCAGGTGGTGATCATGTTCACGCCACCGAGGATGGTGCCGAGACCGCCGACAGCCAGGCCCATGATCCACAGATCGGCACCGGCGCCGGGCGAATGGATCGCATCGGTCAGCGGTGAGTACGCGGTCCAGCCGAAGTCCGCGGCGCCGCCGGGGGTGATGAAACCACCGAGGGCGATCAGCGCACCGAACAGGAACAGCCAGAAAGACAGGGCGTTGAGCCGCGGGAACGCGACGTCGGGGGCACCGATCTGCAGCGGCAGCACCAGGTTGGCGAAGCCGAACACGATGGGAGTCGCGTAGAACAGCAGCATCACCGTGCCGTGCATGGTGAACAGCTGGTTGAACTGCTCATTGCTCAGGAACTGCAGCCCGGGCAGGGCCAGCTCCGTACGCATGAACAGCGCCATCAATCCGCCGATGAGGAAGAAGGCGAAGCAGGCAACGCAGTACATGATGCCGATCAACTTGTGATCGGTGGTGGTGATCAGCTTGTAGATCAGGTTGCCCTTGGGGCCTACGCGCTCCTTGTAAGGTCGCGTGGCCTCGAGTTCTCCAAGCGGGGGCGCTTCGGCAGTCAAGAGCTCCTCCAAATCAATCCAGGCAGATGCCGTGATTTTCTGGACTGAATCCTATCCCCCGTTTCCGGCGGTGTCGGCCCGGGTCCGACAAAGTGTCGTAGATCCCCTCCGGGGGCCGGGTGTTAACGTCTGGCCGTGCAGTTCAGGCGTGTGAGTCCGGGTGTGGTGTCCTCTCCCCAGGCTGCCTGCGCGGCCCTACTCACCGTCGTATCGGCGGCGGTGTCCGTGGGATGTTCGAGCCCTCAGGGCATGACGCCGCAGGAGCCCTCCCGGAGTGTGATCACCAGCACCACGAAGATCGCCGACGCCGGGGTTCTCGGGAATCTTCGCCGTCCCGACGAGTCGTGCGCACCCGAACCGGCGCCCCTCGACCCCGGGCCGCCGACGCGCGTGGTCAACAGCGGCACCGAACGGGGGGCTGTCGACGTCCCGGCCGACCCGGCACGCATCGTCGCCCTGTCCGGCGATCAACTCGACGCGCTGTGCGCGCTCGGGCTGCAGTCCCGCGTGGTCGCCGCCGCCCTGCCTGACGGCTCCGATGAGCAGCCGTCCTATCTGGGAACCGTCATCCACGATCTGCCTGCTGTCGGCCCGCGCAGCGCACCCGACGGCTCCGCGATCGCCGCGGCGGACCCGGACCTGATCCTCGGCTCGAGTGCACTCACCCCGCAGTCCTACGGGGAGTTCATGGCGATCGCTCCGACGGTGTTCACCGGTGCTGCCGGGCCCCACTGGGCGGACACCGTTCGCGCGGTCGGGGCGGCGACCGGACGCGGCGGTGCGGCCGAGGACCTGCTGGCCCGTTTCACCGACGAGGCCGAGGAAGTCGGCCGCAGCAACGACGCCGCTCACTACCAGGTGTCCGTCGTGCAGCTGACAGACACCGCAGTGCGAGTGTTCGGCGCGGCGAACTTCCCGGCCAGCGTGCTGGCCGACGTGGGAGTGGACCGTCCGGCCGCACAACGGTTCACCGACAAGCCGTACCTGGATCTCGACGACACGGATCTCGCCGCGGCCGACGGCGACATCATCTACGTCTCGTTCGCCTCCCCCGCTGCCAAGGACCGTGCTACCGATGTCTTCAACAGCGGGCCCTGGCGCGGCCTCTCGGCCACCCAGGACCACCGCGTCTACGTCGTCAACAACCAGGAATGGCAGACCGGCCAGGGTCTGATCGCCGCCCGCGGCATCGTCGAAGACCTGCGCATGGTCAACGCGCCCATCAACTAGGGTGGCAACTAGGATCAGCAGGTGTTCCACGTACTCACGCTGACCTACCAGAAGCCGCTCGACGTCGTCGACCAGACCCGGCCCGCCCATGTCGAATGGATCAACAAGGAGATCTCCGCCGGCCGGTTACTCCTGGCCGGGAGGCAGGAGTCGCAGCAGGGCGGTGTGCTGATCACCGGCGACATCCCCGTCGAAGCCGCCGATGAGCTGATCGCCAACGATCCGTACACGCTCGCCGGGTTGGTGACCTACCAGCGCGTCGGCTTCCAGGCGGCGCTACGTGCTCCCGGTCTCTAATGTCGACGCTGACCGAGAATCGGGACCAACCCGTCACCGGTCCTCGTTTGCCATCCCTCGGGCCTTGCAATGCCGCAGTACCGATCGACCAATCAGAATTACGAAGTAAAGAGAGTTGCACATGACCACGACCGTTTCCGCTTATGCCGCCACGTCCCCCACCGAGCCGCTGGTCAAGACCACCATCGAACGCCGCGATGTCGGCCCCCACGATGTCGCGTTCGACATCAAGTTCGCCGGTATCTGTCACAGCGACATCCACACCGTCAAGGGCGAGTGGGGTCCGGCCAAGTACCCCGTCGTCCCCGGCCATGAGATCGCCGGCGTGGTGACCGAGGTCGGTTCCGAGGTGACCAAGTACAAAGTGGGCGACCACGTGGGCGTCGGCTGCATGGTCGGTTCCTGCCAGAACTGCGACAACTGCAAGGCCGGGCTCGAGCAGTACTGCCTCGGCACCGGCATGATCGGGACCTACAACGCGACCGACCGCGACGGCACACCCACCCAGGGCGGCTACAGCCAGGCCATCGTGACCGACGAGAAGTTCGTGCTGCGTATCCCGGACTCCATTCCGCTGGACAAGGCCGCTCCCCTGCTGTGCGCCGGTGTCACCCTGTGGTCGCCGCTGAAGCACTGGAATGCCGGACCCGGCAAGAAGGTCGCCATCATCGGTCTCGGCGGTCTCGGCCACATGGGCGTCAAGCTCGCCGCCGCGCTGGGTGCCGAGGTGACGGTGCTGAGCCAGTCGCTGAAGAAGATGGAAGACGGCCTTCGCCTGGGCGCCAGCCATTACTACGCCACCAGCGATCCCGACACCTTCGCCAAGCTGGCCGGACAGTTCGACCTGATCCTGAACACCGTCTCGGCCAACCTCAACATGGGCGCCTACATCAGCCTGCTGAAGGTCGACGGCACCCTCGTGGAACTGGGCGCCCCGGAACAGCCGCTCGAGGTGCCGTTCTTCCCGCTGGCCGGCGGACGGCGCAGCATCTCCGGTTCGATGATCGGCGGCATCCCCGAGACCCAGGACATGCTCGATTTCTGCGCCGAGCACGGAGTCACCCCGGAGATCGAGGTGATCGAGGCGTCGTATGTCAACGAGGCCTACGAGCGCGTGCTCTCCAGTGACGTGCGGTACCGGTTCGTCATCGACGCCAGCACGATCTAGGACGCTCGCAGGAACTCTCCGGAGACGGTGACCGCAGGCGCCGACGAGTCGCCACCGACCACCAACGTCGCAAACGCGATGTCCCCGGAGATTCCGGCGAACCAGCCATGAGAGTGCGTGTTGTCCCCGAATTCGGCGGTGCCGGTTTTGCCGCCGAGTTCGGGGATGTCCTGTAACTGGGCCGCGGTGCCTTCGGTCACCGTCTGGCGCATCATCGCCCGCAGCGGGTCGGTGACGCCGGGCGGCAGAGGAACCGACGGGGAGTCGGCCGTGGTCTGGTCCCCCTCGACGAGGCTGGGCGTGATCGTCGAACCGTGGGCCAGGCTGGCCTCGGCCACCGCGAGCCCAAAGGGGCTGACGGTGACATTGCCCTGGCCGATGCCGTTCTCGACCCGCTGCGCCGGGGTGTCGGCGGCGGGCACCTTGCCGGTGACGGTGGTGAGTCCGGGGACCACGTAGTCGATTCCGATGCCGAAATCGCGGGCGGTGGACGTCAGCGCATCCGCGGGCAACTGGTCGGCCAGTCGACCCATCGTCGTATTGCAGGACCGGGCGAACGCGGTGGCGAACGGCACTGTGCCGAGATCGAAACTGTCGTCGTTGGGAATCGTGCGGTTCTCGATCGTCAGCTCACCCGGACACGCGACCTGGGTGTCCGGAGTCACCAACCCGGCCTTCAGGGCCGCCGCGGTGGTGATGGTCTTGAACGTCGAACCAGGCGGGTAGAGACCCGAAAACGCAAGCGGCCCTTCGGCATCGGCGGCGACATTCTGTGCGGCCGCGAGGATGCCGCCGGTGGCACCCGAGAGTGCCACCAGAATCGTCGGGCGGGCCTCGACCGCCACCGCCTGTTGTGCCAGCAGCTGCAGTCGCAGGTCGAGTGTGGTGCGGATCGGGTCGGTGGGCCGCGGTGGTGTCGTCACCACCCGCTGCGCCAGCGCCCCGGTCTCGTCGACCAGAGATACCGACCACCCGGAGGCCGCCGTGACGCGGTCGTGCCAGAGCTGGGCCATCCCGGCCAGCGCGGGTGAGGACAGCACCGGGTCTGCGGTCAGCAGCTCACCCTGCTGGATGACGGCGACTCCGGCGATACCGGCCAGCCCGTCGGCCACGGTGGCAAGGTCGGGTTCGCGCAGCTTCATCACCGTCACCCGGTCGTCTGTGTTGCCGTCGAACAGCGCGATGATGGACTCCGCAGTGACGTCGGGGTCGAAGGGCACCAGCAGCGGGGCCAGTGCGGCTGCCGAGGTGAGGTGGGCCCGTTCCAAGGTGATCACGCCCACGGGCTGCCAGGTCAGCAACGGCTGACCGCTGCGGTCCAGCACGGGGGTCTGCAGATCGCTGTCTTGGCTGTACTCAAAGTTCAAGCCCGGCTGCATGTCCCGATGCAGAAGCGTGGGCGCCCAGGTGATGCGCCAGTCCTCGCCCACCTTCGTGGCGACGCCGTCGGTGTCGTAGCGCAGCTCGCGGTCCGGGCCCAGTGACCACTGGTACGAGATGGTGAAGGCGTCATCCTCCCCCGCTACCTGTGCCGAGTCGGCGGTCACGACCGCGTTGTCCCCCATCCCGTCGAACATCGCGGCGATCACCGGTTCGGCGGCAGCGGGATCGGTCGTCACCGCAGCGGCGGCGCCGGCGTCTCTGTGCCCGATGGCGGTGGCGAACGAGTTGAACACGTCTTCGGGATCTGGACGCGAGGAGCAGCTCACCATCCCGAAGAGCAGTCCGACCACCGAAACGATCACCAGAACGAATTTCCCACCCCGACGCCACATAAGGCTTCCGAGTTAACCGTGCGCACCCGCACAACTCAACCTGTCAACTTGCTGCCAAACCTTCACCTCGAGTTGTGAGCTGTCCCACCCGATGCGACGCTCGCTGCGGATTCGCAACGCCGCGGGCCCATCCGCTTTCGTGATCAACCGGGAGGTCCCGCGGTGAGTACTGAATCCGCACCCCTTACGACGACGGACACCCCGTCAGGGTTGAAAAAGGGCGCCATCGGCATGATGTCCGTCATCTTCATGGCGGTCGCCAATGCCGCGCCCATCACGGCGATGACCGGCAACACCCCGATCGCGGTCGGGTTCGGCAACGGCCTGGGCGCTCCTGCCGGGTTCTTGTTCGCGACGATCATCCTGACGCTGTTCGCACTCGGTTATGTCGCGATGGCCAAGCACATCACCACCACCGGCGCTTTCTACGGCTTCATCTCACACGGCCTTGGCCAGGTGTGGGGTATGGCCAGCGGCATGCTGGCGACGTTCGCCTACGTGGTGTTCGAAGGTTCGCTGATCGGCGGCTGCGCCTATTTCGCCAATGACGCGGTGAACACCATTGTCGGAGTGGACATTCCGTGGCTGGTCTTCGCCATCGGTGCCGTGGTGATCATCGCCGCGTTGTGTCATTTCCACATCAGCCTGACAGCGGCGATCCTGGGAGTCACCCTGGTCGCGGAGGTGCTGATCCTGTTCTCGCTGGCCTTCTCGGTCATCTTCTCCGGCGGGGGTCCCGACGGCTTCATGCTCGACCAGACGGTGCTGCTCAACAACGCCTTCGAGAGCCTTCCGGCGGGGGCGTTCGGTACCGCCGCGGCGTCCGGGTCGATGGCGATCGGCCTGTTCTTCGCGTTCTGGTCCTGGGTGGGTTTCGAGACCACCGCCGTCTACGGCGAGGAATCCCGCAACCCGAAGAAGATCATTCCCCGCGCGACGCTGATCGCGGTCGTCGGCCTCGGCCTGTTCTACACCTTCGTCTCGTCGATGGTGCTGGCCGGCAACGGGGCCAAGGTATCGGTGGAGGCCTCCATCAGCGCCTCGCCGCTGGATCTGTACTTCGGTCTGGTGCAGGCCAATCTCGGAACCGTGCCACTCGATATCTACAAGGTCCTGCTGGTCATCGGGTCGTTTGCCTGCGCGCTGGCCTTCCACAACGCCGCATCGCGGTACCTGTTCGCCCTCGGTCGCGAAATCCCCTCGGCGGCAGTGCAGAAGAGCATCGGCGCCGCACACCCCCGGCACGGCTCGCCGTACATCGCCTCGGCGGTGCAGAGCGTGATCACCCTGGTCGTGGTGGTGCTGTTCGCGGTGTTCACCGCCGTACAGGTGCCCGACGCCGACGGTGTACCCGTCGACACCCCCGCTCTGGTGCCCTACACCAACATCTACGGACTGCTGGCGTTGATCGGCACCGCGGCGATCCTGCTGGTGCAGGCGATCTGCTCGATGGCGGTGATCTGGTACTTCTGGGTGCGAAAGACTCACCGCGGCAACGTGATCACCACGCTGATCTGCCCGTTGATCGGTGGCGTGGCGATGCTGTACGTGGTGTGGTTGCTGTGGGACAACCGGGCCTTCGCCGCCGGTTACGCCTCGGATTCACTGGTGTTCAAATCGGCGCCGTACCTGATCCTGGCCGTCTTCGTCATCGGCCTGGTGTATGCGTTGTGGCTACGGTTCTCCCGCCCGGACGTCTACACCGCGATCGGCCGGACTGTCATGGAGGATGCGCACGAGCGCGACTGACCCCCACGCCCAGCAGACACACAATCGCGCGGAATCCGAGGATTCCGCGCGATTGTGTGTCTGGTCGTGCAAGGACTCCAGTTAGAAGTCCCAGTCCTCGTCGGTGGTGTTGACGGCCTTGCCGATCACGTAGGAAGACCCGGAGCCGGAGAAGAAATCGTGGTTCTCGTCGGCGTTGGGGCTCAGCGCCGACAGGATCGCCGGGTTGACGTCGGTCTCGTCCTTCGGGAACAGCGCTTCGTAGCCGAGGTTCATCAGCGCCTTGTTGGCGTTGTAGCGGAGGAACTTCTTGACGTCCTCGGTGAGGCCCACCCCGTCGTAGAGATCCTGGGTGTATTCGACCTCGTTGTCGTAGAGCTCGAACAGCAGCTCATAGGTGTAGTCCTTGAGCTCGGCCTTGCGGGTCTCGTCCTCGAGCGCGAGACCCTTCTGGAACTTGTAGCCGATGTAGTAACCGTGCACGGCTTCGTCGCGGATGATGAGCCGGATCATGTCGGCGGTGTTGGTGAGCTTGGCCCGGCTGCTCCAGTACATGGGCAGGTAGAAGCCCGAGTAGAACAGGAAGCTCTCCAGCAGGGTGGAGGCCACCTTGCGCTTCAGCGGGTCGTCGCCCTTGTAGAAGTTCATCACGATCTCGGCCTTGCGCTGCAAGTTCGGGTTTTCCTCCGACCAGCGGAACGCCTCATCGATCTCCACCGTCGAGCACAGCGTGGAGAAGATGTTGCTGTAGCTCTTGGCGTGCACCGACTCCATGAACGCGATGTTGGTATAGACGGCCTCTTCATGCGGAGTCAGCGCGTCCGGGATCAGGCTGACCGCGCCGACGGTGCCCTGAATGGTGTCCAGCAGGGTGAGCCCGGTGAACACCCGCATGGTCAGCTGCTTCTCGTAGGCGTTCAAGGTGCCCCAGGAAGGGATGTCGTTCGACACCGGCACCTTCTCCGGCAGCCAGAAATTGCCGGTCAGCCGGTCCCAGACTTCGCCGTCTTTTTCGTCCTGCAGGCGGTTCCAGTTGATGGCCGAAACACGATCGATCAGTTTGATTCCATCAGACACAGGGACCCCTTCTGCAACAACATCGTGGCGATGTCGAACTCGTGACTCAACACTACAACTGGGGTGTGACAACACTGAGCAACACAACACGTTGTGTCGCCTGTGTTTCTCTCACGTCGTCGTCGACGACACCGCCCCCTGTGGTTCTGCCCCGATCATCTGGTACTCGTCGAGGTCCAGCGAGCGGGTTGCGGCCCAGTACTGCCAGGTGAATCCGCTCCACAACGTGCGGTTGTTGCCGTGGGAGTCCAGATACCAGCTGCGGCAGCCTCCGGTGTTCCACACCGAACGCGACAGGTCCCGCTGCAGACCTTCGTTGAACCGGTCCTGGGCCGCGCGCCGCGGAGCCAGTGCCTCGACACCGGCCGCATCGACAGCCGCAATGGCCTCGACGACGTAATGGATCTGCGACTCGATCATGAACACCACCGAGGTGTGTCCCAAGCCGGTGTTCGGTCCGAGCAGGAAGAACAGGTTCGGCATGCCGGCCACCGTGATCCCGCGGTGGGCCGCCACCCCTTCGGCATTCCACCGATCCACCAGGTCTTCGCCGCCGGGACCTTTGACGTCGACATAGGTGTAGGAATCGGTGACGTGGAAGCCGGTGGCGAAGACGATCACGTCCACCTCGCGCTCGGTACCGTCGGCGGTGACAACACCGCGGGCGGTGACCCGTTCGATGGGCTCGGTGATCACCTGGGCGTTCGGCTGCGCCAATGCCTGGTAGTAGTTGGTCGAGTACAGGATCCGTTTACAACCAGCCCGGTAATCGGGGGTGAGGGTGCGGCGCAGCTGCGGATCGGAGATGGCGCGCCGGATGTTCCACTTCCCCATCGCTTCGTAGATGCGCAGCAGACCCGGGCGCCGGGTCAGGCCGTAGGCGGTGGCTTCCAGGAACCAGTAGATGCCGGCGCGCAGCGCGGCCCGGACACCGGGCACCCGCGACAGCACTTGCTGCAATCGCGGTGAGATGTACTGATTGGGGCGGGGGAAGACCCACGGCGGGGTGCGTTGGTAAAGCTGGAGTTCGGCCACCTGGTGCACGATCTTCGGCACGATCTGGATGGCGCTGGCGCCGGTGCCGATGACCGCGACGCGCTGGCCGGTCAGGTCGGTGTCCGGTTCCCACTGCGCGGAGTGGAACGCCCGCTTGCCGGCGGCGCGGAACTCGTCGAGGCCCTCGATGTCGGGTATCGACGGAATGTGCAGCGCACCCGCGCCTGAGACCACGAACTGCGCGACGAATTCGTCACCGGCGTCGGTGAACACATGCCATCGGCATTCGTCATCGTCCCAGTGCGCCCGCTCCACCCGGGCGCCGAACCGGATGTGTCGGCGCAGGCCGTACTTGTCGGTGACGCCCCGCAGGTAGTCCAGGATTTCCGGCTGCGGGGAGAACATCTGTGACCAGTCCGGCTTGGGCTCGAACGAGAAGGAGTACAGGTGCGAGGGCACGTCGCAGGCGCAGCCCGGGTAGATGTTGTCCCGCCAGGTGCCGCCGATGTCGTCGGCCTTCTCCACGATCAGGAAATCGATGCCCCGCTTCTGCAGCGCGATTGCCATACCCAGGCCGGCAAACCCGGTGCCGATGATCAACGCGCGGGTCTGTGTGATCGTCATGGGACCAACGGTACTGGGTACTACGTGCTCCGCCTGTCACTCCGCCAGCATCGCGATTGTGCGGCGCAGTTGGTGCTCCGGCGCCGCCGGCGGCAGGGCTTCCGACGGTACGACGGCGAAAGCGTCGATGATCAGCGCCGCAAACCGGCGCCACGGCTCGGCCCCGGCGGTCGATTCGGCGTCGGACCCGGTGCGCGAGGTAGCCGACACCACGCCGGCGTTGGCCAGCAGTACCACCACCACGTCACCCGGGACCACATCCGGGCGCAGCGAACCGGCAGCCTGGGCTCGCTCGATCAGCGTGCCCAGTCTGGCCAGCGCTCCACCGGAGCGCTCCTCGAGGATGCTGCTGGCCGCCAGCGACGCGGTGAGTAGTTCCCGCAGGCCGGCATCACTGGCCTGGAGTTCGCACAGTTCATACACCAATGCGCGGAAACCCTGCCAGGGATCGGGATTCTCCAGCGCACGGTCGACGGCCTCGGTGTAGCGGGACAGGTTGCGCTCGAAGGTGGCCACGGCCAGGTCAGCGCGGGTGGGAAACCGCCGGTACAACGTGGCCATGCCGACACCTGCCCGTCGTGCCACCTCATCGAGCGGCACCGCTATCCCACGCGCGCCGAACAGGTCGATTGCGGCCTCGACGATGCGGTCCCGATTGAGCGCGGCGTCGGCCCGCAGGCGCCGCTGCCGCGGTGCGCGGGGGGCTGTGCCGGGGTTCACGTCACCAGGGTAGCGACGCAACCGGACACCGCCGCCCAGTGGACACGCCCTCCAGAGGACTCTCAGCCGTGAAGGCGGGGCACTGCCTTGCCGATCGGCTGATCGGGATCGATGCGGATGCCCAGCAGGGCCGTCGTGCCGTGGATCGAACCGAGCATGATCGTGGTGAGGTATTCGATGAACTTGGCACGTTCCATCCGCCGGGGGCTGGTCGGATCGGTGCCGAGCCACCAATCGGTGGCCGAGGTGGCGGACCCGAAGGTGGTGTAGGCCGCCAGCTCGATGGCTTCACGATCCAGATCCATGTCGCGCAGTTCGTTCTTGAACATCTCGGCGATCGCCAGGGTGATCTCGCGGCCCTCGTTGAGTGCGCGCATCGTCGACTCCGACTGCTCCGCAAAGCCCTGAACCAGGAAGCGACACACATTGGGGTGCTCGTCGACCAGGTACACGTACTGTTCGACGCTGCGCCGCACCACTTCTCCCGCCGGGTCGGTGGCGAGGTTGATCACCGGGAAGATGCCGGCCCACAGCATGTCGCGCATCCGCTCGCCGATGGCCTGGAAGAGGTCGGATTTGTCGGTGAAGTGGCGGTAGATCTTCGGCTTGGCGGTGCCGGCTTCCTCGGCGATCTCCCGCAGGCTGACCTCGGGCCCGAGCCGGTCGATCGCCCGGAACGCCGCGTCGACGATCTCCGAGCGCACCTTCTTGCGGTGTTCCCGCCATCGTTCGCTGCGTGCGTCGACCCTGACGTCGGCGGGATCGCCGCCGGATCGACTCTTCGGCCCTCTACGCACGTGTGCACTCTACTCGCTCGGTATGTGCTGACCTGCGCATACCGCAGCGACACTGCGGGCGGGCCGTACTGTTATCACAGTCACACGAGCATCCTTGAGCGCGAGGGGTATTGATACGCAAGCGAATTGGCTGTCCGCCCCACGGCAACGGGAAAACCTGCGCGTCCGCGCACAGCTCAGTCGGCTAGCATCACCTCAAAAAGCCCCGATAACCGAAACGAGAAGCATTAGTGACGCAGCGATATGACCTGGTCATAGCTGGCGGGGGTCCCTCGGGTTCGGCCGCCGCGTGGCAGGCCGCACAGACGGGCGCCAAAGTAGTGGTCCTGGACAAGGCGGAGTTCCCGCGCGACAAGCCGTGCGGCGACGGCCTCACCGCCCGCGCGGTGAGTTACCTGCAGAAGATGGGTCTGGCCGACGAGGTGGCCACCTATCACCGGGTCAACCGGGTCACGGTCTTCAGCCCCACCGAATGGGAGCTGTCGTTCCCCAAGCGTCCCGGCATGCCCGACCACGGCCATACCGTCAGCCGCACCCACCTGGACACGGTGCTGCTCAAGCACGCCGAGTCCGCCGGCGCCGAGGTCCGCCAAGGCGCCGAGGTGAGCGCGCCCATTCAGGACGAGCGCGGCCGCGTGATCGGCGTGACGCTCAAGGGCGGCGAGAAGGTCTACGGCGACGCCGTGATCGCCGCCGACGGCGCCTACTCCCCCATCAAGCGGGCGCTCAAGATCGACTCCGAGCACAACGGCTACTCGGCCATCGCGATCCGCTCTGAGATGCCGGCCAACCGGGTCGATTCCGACAGCCTCGACATTTACCTCAAGCTGCAGTTCCAGGGCGACCAGCTGCCCGGCTACGGCTGGGTGTTCCCGATGGGCGACGGCATCTTCAACATCGGCCTCGGCTATGTGAACAGCTACAAGAACTGGCAAGCGATCAATGCCACCCAGTTCCTCGGCGACTTCCTGCGGACCCTGCCGCGGGAGTGGGATCTGCCGGCCATCGAAGAGCTGAAGAAGAACAAGAGTGTGCGCGCCTGGCGACTGCCGATGGGCTTCACGGCGTGGCCGCCCTGGCGTCCGGGTGTGCTGTTCACCGGCGACTCGCTGGGGGCAGGCAAGCCGGCTTCGGGTGCAGGTATCTCCAAGGCACTGGAGTCGGGGCTGGCCGCCGGGGAGTGCGCCATTGCCGCGCTGCAGAACGGCGGACCCGACGATTTCACCAACTACGCGCAGCGTATGGAAGCGGCGTGGGGCCGGGAGTACAAGCGGGGACGCTACTTCCACAAGCTCGCCGGCATCCCGGCCGTCGCCAACACCGGGATCAAGTTGATCGACAACGCCTTCTTCCGCGATCGCATGCTCAAGTCGCTGTACAAGAAGGAACAGGGCCCGCAGCACAAGTTCTGAGAACTCCGCCGAATCTTCGGCACCACGCAGGGTGCGGACTTCGGTTCGCACCCTGCGTTTTTCGTTCGGGCTACCCCGTGGCCCGGCCAATGAGCTCGTCGGCTACCCAGCGCGCGACGTTGGGCGGGTATGGGGACGGCAGGTTCAACACGATGTGAGTGAAACCGCCGCCCAGCGCTTCGGCGATCGCGGCGCGCGTCGCATCGGCCTCGTCGTAGGACACCGAGAGAACCATGGACCGGGTGATCGATTCCGGGTCACGGCCGATGTCGGTGCAGTAGCGGTCCAGTAGCGCGCTGCGACTGACGGCATCGTCGATGTCCCCGCCGGGGATGTTCCACACGTCGGCGTGCTCGGCTACCACCCGCAGGGTCGCCTTGGCGCGTCCCCCGATGACGATGGGCGGGTGCGGTCGCTGCACCGGCTTGGGATTGCCGAATGCGCCGCGCAATTGGTGGTAGTCGCCGTTGAAATCGAATGGCTTCTCCTCAGTCCACAACCGCCGGATGAGGGCGCACGCCTCGGCGAGACTTGCGACCGCGTAATCCGCGTCGTGGTAGGGCATTCCGTGCGAGTCGTACTCATGGCGGGCGATCGGATGGCTGGGCCGCGACCCCGCCCCGATTCCGAACTCGAGCCGGCCACCGGACACGACGTCCACGGTCGTGGCGATTTTGGCGAGCATGGCCGGCGGGCGAAAACGGTTGCTGGTCACCATCAGTCCGAGTCGCAGTCGCTCGGTTTGTGCGGCCAGGGCCGACAGCAGGGTCCATCCTTCGAAGACCGGTCCGGTGACCTCGCCTTCGATCGGTATCAGGTGATCGAACAGCCAGGCGTGTTCGATCTCTGGAATCGCATCGGCCTCCCGCCATACCCGCAGCAGGTCGGGGTACCCCACCTGGTGCGGAGCGGTCATGATCCCGAATTGTGTGCGCGTTTTATCCGACATGGATTCTGCGGTCCTTTCGGCGGCTGGCATGATGAAACGGAACGTCGCTCCGACTCAATATATGGAGCGTTGTTCCGTTTAGTCAAACGGCGTCGACGGAAGGACGTGCGCGGTGCCCGAAACCGCCCGGGAAAAGGCAGTGCCGCGGAAACGGGCCGACGCCCGCCGCAATGAGCAGACACTTCTTGACGCCGCCGCGGCCGCGTTCGTGGCCTCGGGTGTGGACGTGCCCGTACGCGACATCGCCGCCAGAGCCGGCGTCGGCATGGGCACGATCTACCGCCACTTCCCCACCCGGGCGGACCTCGTCATCGCCGTCTACCGCCATCAGGTCGACGCCTGCGCCGACGCCGGACCCACACTGCTGGCGCAGCACCCGCCCTACGACGCGCTGACCTTGTGGGTGGATCAGTTCGTCGACTTCCTGGTGACCAAGCACGGGTTGGCCGCGGCCTTGCAGTCCGACAATGACCGCTTCGAGACCCTGCATGCCTATTTTGTGGACCGGCTTTTGCCGGTGTGCGCCCAACTGCTCGACGCCGCAGCCGAATCCGGCGAAATCCGTTCCGGCACCGATGCTTACGGTTTCATGCGCGCTATCGGCAACCTGTGTGTCGGCGCCGACGGCGACTCCCGCTACGACGCCCGCAGCATGGTCGGCTTACTCGTCGCCGGGCTGCGCAGCCAGCATTCACTGGAATAGCTGCTTGACCTTCAGGATCAGTTCGAAGAGGCCGTAAGCAAAGGGAATGCCCACCCACAACCACGCCAGGACGATGAAGACCCGCGGCACGGTAGGTCGGTAGTCGTGTAGTTCACTACCTGTCTGGTCGGTCATCGCGGGCTCCCTTGAGATGCCGGGGCGACCTCACCTGAGGCGGCCGGTTCGTGCCACTTGTCTTTGACCGGCTTGAGGAGTTCGTTGCACACCAGCGCGACGAGCAGAAGTCCGATCATGATCGAGAACGACAGGGTGTAGAGGGCCGGGCCGGATCTGCCGGCGTCGGCTTGGCTGTCGGCGATCGCGTTGACCATGATCGGCCCGACGATGCCCGCCACCGACCATGCGGTGAGCAGCCGGCCGTGAATGGCTCCGACCTGGTATGTGCCGAACAGGTCGCGAAGGTAGGCCGGGACGGTGGCGAAGCCGGCGCCGTAGAACGACAGGATCAGCAATGTGCAGACCAGGAACACCACCTTGTTGGAATTCTGCATCAGGGTGATGGTCAGATACAGCAACGCTCCGACGCCGAGGTACATCCGGTAGGCGTTCTTTCGGCCGATCTTGTCCGACAGGCTCGACCACCCGATGCGGCCGGACATATTGGCCAGCGAGAGCAGTGCGACGTAGCCCGCGGCGGCCGCCGCCAGTCCGGCGGCTGCTGCTCCCGTCGCCGGAAAGAAGTCCTGATAGATCGGCGAGGCCTTCTCGAGAATGCCGATGCCCGCGGTCACGTTGAAGCACAACACAATCCAGAGCAGCCAGAACTGCGGCGTCTTGATCGCATTGTTGGCCGAGACCTGCCCGACGGAGACCATCGAACCCACCTTCGGCGCCGCCGGCGTCCAGCCGTGCGGCTTCCAGTCCGGGCGGGGCACCCGCACCAGCAGCCAGCCCAGTGACATGAACACGGCATACACCAGCCCGTGCACCAGGAAGGTCTTGGCGATGCCGTTCGAGTCGGCTCCAAAGGCGTCCAGCATGGCCGTTGACCAGGGCGACGCGATCAGCGCGCCACCGCCGAACCCCATGATTGCCAACCCGGTGGCCATGCCCGGTTTGTCCGGGAACCACTTGATCAAGGTGGACACCGGCGAGATGTAGCCGATACCCCAGCCGATACCCCCAAGACCCCATAGCCGAGTAACACCAGCCAGTACTGACGGGTGGCCAGCCCGGCGGCCCCCACCAGCCAGCCACCGCAGAAAAAGCACATCGCCGCGAACATCGCCATCCGGGGCCCGTTGCGATCCACCCAGGTGCCGAAGATCGCTGCCGAAAGTCCCAGTACGACAATGCCGATGGTGAACGGCAGGGCACTGAGCGTGCCCGAGATGCCGAGCGCACCTTCGAGGGGTTTCTTGAAAACGCTCCACGAGTACGCCGCGCCGACGGACAGATGGATCGACAATGCGGCCGGCGGGACGAGCCACCGACTCCAGCCAGGTGGGGCGATGATGCGTTCGCGGCTGAAGAAGGATGCGGATGTCGCCCCGGAGGTCACGGCAGTCATCGTTGGTGGTCTCCATTGTGAGCACGTACGGGTTCGAGAACATGACGCGAGCCCGCTGCCCCGGCCCCTGCGTGTGACCGGGCGCACAACCCCATCCTCAGAGACCCTAGCGAAAATTGAGTGATCTTGAAACGTTTCATTCAATTCAGCGGCCAACGGACTAGCCTCGCAGCCATGAAACAGCGCGTCAGCCCGGGATCGACGGGACGTTGACCCGGTGACGCACGCGGCCCAGCTCGGCGCCGACGCTGCTGCCCGCCTCAAGGCGCTCGGCAAGGTGAGCATCGAAGCGGGTCTGACCGATGCCGAGTTCGAGCACATCGAGCAACTGTTGGGTTTCGAATTCGCCGACGATCACCGGGCTTTCCTCGCGGCCGGGTTACCGGTCGGAGCGTCCTGGCCCAATTGGCGCAGCGAAGGACGTAAGAGCCTGCAGAAGCGCCTGCAACTGCCGATCGACGGGATTCTGTTCGCCGTCGAGTGGAACAACTTCTGGGCCGACGGCTGGGGACCGCGCCCAGCCCGGATGAAGGACGCGCTGCGCTCCGCGAACTACTACCTTGCCCGCGTCCCACGGCTGGTCCCGGTGTATTCGCACCGGTACCTACCCGCCGGGCATGGTTCGTTCGGCCATCCGGTGTTGTCGGTAATTCAGACCGAAGTCACCGCTTGCGGTGCACACCTGGCGGACTACATCGACCTCGAATTCGGTTCAGAGGCGGCACATCTCGCTCCCGCCCGGCCCACCGTCGAGTTCTGGTCAGACCTGATTGCCTGACCCTACTTCGGATCCCGTCGAAGCAGGTTACGTCAGCGTCGACCGCGCCCGGCCCGACCCGGCTTGGCCGCGACCTTGCCGGCAGCGGCGCGGGCGGCCTGCTTGGCGAGGGTCTTCTCCCGTGCGGTGCGTTTCGGTACCGGCTGGGCCTGCGCCCGCGACGATCCGGGTTTGCGGCCCCGCACAATGCCGATGAACTCCTCGACCAGCGCCGGCTGCGGGCCTTCCGGGACAGCGAGTGCGACCGGGCAGCTGGGCGCGTCCGTGATCGGGCGGTACGTGAGGTCCTTGCGGTGATACAGCCGCGCCAGCGATTGGGGAACGATGAGTACGCCCGTTCCAGCAGCGACGAGTTCTATTGCATCGCCGGTTGTTTCGGGGCGGTGCTGGACCGGGGCGCCGGGGGCGTCCGCCCAGGAAAGGACGTCGTCGAGTGGCACCAGCATCGGCTCGTCGTCGAGGTCCGCGGCGGCGATCTCGTCGACGGCACTGATCACGTGATCGGCCGGCACCACGGCCACCGTCGTCTCCTCATAGAGCGGGATGACGGCAAGCCCCGAGGTGTCGGTAGGCAGCCGGAGCACCGCCACGTCGACGGTGCCGGCCCGTACCGCGGCTGCCGCGTCCGCAGCGGCGATCAAGCGCAACTCCAGCGGCACCTCAGGGTGGCGTTCGGACCAGGTCCGGGCCCACTTCGCGGGCGTCCCGCCAGGGACGTACCCGAGGGTGAGACTGAGCTGGGTCACCGCATCAGGCTACCGATAAGCTCAATACATGAGCAGGCCGAACGCACAGTCCATGAAACCCGCCACGGCGGCGAAGAAGCTGGACGTGTACCTGCCCGCGACGCCTGCGGAGTTCCAGGAAAAGCCCATTACCCGGGACGAACTCGCCGCCCTGCAGGCGGACCCGCCGCAGTGGCTCAAGGACCTCCGCAAGAACGGGCCGCACCCGAAGAACCTGGTGGCGGCCAAGCTGGGCGTCTCGATCGCCGGGCTCGCGCGCGGCGGCGTAACCGAGGCGCTGTCCACCGAGCAGATCGAGGCGCTGCTCGAGGAGAAGCCCGAGTGGCTGATCGCGGAGCGCGAGAGTTACCAGAACGTCCTGCGCGAGGAGCGACGCCTGAAGGCGCTGCACGCGGACCAGGCTCGCGAGGGCTGACTACCACCCGACGAAGTTTGCTGCTAAGTATGTCTGCAGAGCAGCAAGGGTCGGAGGTCGCGGTGGTTCTGAAGGTGAACGTCGAGGACTTGGTGGCGTCGGGTGTGACGGTCACCGGCCACGGTGAAGATGTGGCGATGAAGCACAACGCTGCCGACACCCGTATCGAGACTGCGCAGGGCGGTTGGCAGGGCCGCTCGGCGGCTTCGATGACGCTGCGGCTGGCCGCTTGGTCGACGACAACGACCGCGCTGCTGACCCGGCTCAGCGATCACGCCCAAGGCCTGCACACCTGCGCGCAGGAGTTCTGCGCCATGGAGGAACGCCACGCCGAGGCGCTGGAAGAGCCAGGGCGCCAGGCGGATTCGATCGCCACCCGGATGTAACGACCCGCGATGACTCTCACCATCGCCGACATCGAACGCTGGGATGCCGGCGATGTCCGCGAGGTGTTCCACGCCGCCACCACCCGCGCGCAAGCCGTGCAGGACGCGGCCAACGGCCTGGCGCAGCTGCCGGCGTTCACCACCTGGGGTGGCGAAGCCGCCGAAGCCGCCAAAGAAGCCATCGGCAAAACCCGCGCTGATTTGGACGCCCATGGCCGCGAAGCGCTGGCGGTGGCCAATGCCGCCCGCAGCGCCGCCGACGAGATCGAACGCCTCCGATCAGAGCTGGCCACCCTCAAGGCCGACGCCGCCGCCCTCGGCATGGAAATCGACCCGGTGTCTGGTCAAGTGGTGGCCGGACCAGGTTTCTGCGGCACTCCGATGGAACTGCTGCTCAAGCAGCAGCAATTGCAGCCGCGGGTCGACGTCTTGATCGGCGAGGCGAACCTGGTGGACCTGGCGCTGGCCAACGCCATCGACATGGCCAGCGGGGAAACGCCGGCCCCGGGCCAGCCATCAGCCAGCACGAAGCCGCCCGCGGAAACGCCGCCCGGCGACCAGACTGGTGCGCCCAACCGCCTGGAAGACATGCTGGCACCGCCGCCAGCTCGCGGGTCGGCCGATGGCGAGGGTAGGACGCCCAGCGAGATCCTCGCCGGCGGTACTACCACCGATCCCCGGCAACTCGAGAACCTCGACGACGCGCTGACCGACGTCGCCGGACAACCCGTACCGGTGCCGCCCACTGCCGCGGACCGAGTACTCAGTCAACTCACCGGTGAGCCCGAAGATGGCACCCCCTATACCCTGTCGCCGCTGGCTGGACCCATCGCGGCCGCTGACCCCTCCGTGGTCAATCGGCAATTCGCAAAGGTTGAAGCCGCCAAGCAGAACGTGGACGCGGCGCAAGCGGCGCTCAACGATGCCGCCGCCGAGAACTACACGGCAGGCGCGGGCGACGGGCCGGGCCGCGGTGTTACCGACCTGTTGACCCAGAAGCTGTTCGACGCCCGCCGCGAGCTCACCGACCAGACGAAGATCCTCGAAGATCTTGATTTCGCCGTCACAGAATCCGGTGGTCGAGGCGCCGCGATTCCCGCGCTGCCACCAAACGCCGACGTCCAGTCCCTCCCGCCGGAGCCGTCGAAACTGGCGGAAGCGAGCCGCGCAATCAGCGAAGGCAGCTTCGGCATCATCCCGGGCTACGTTGAAACCGCTGACGTACTCACCAACTGGGGTGAGCACTCAGGGGCCGAACAAACCGGCGCCATTCTCGACATCGCCGGGTCGGTCCCTCTCCCAGGCGGCAAGCTGGTCACCGAGGGAGTGGAGCACGGCCTCGACGCTCTGGGAGTCCTCGGTCGCCACGCCGACGACATCCCCACACCGCACGTCGATGTCGACGACGTGCCCAGCAGCCCAGATGTCCCGCACACGGATTTACCAGAGGGCGCAGCCGACGACATTGGATCCGTCGGTTCTTACGGCATCGAGGACACCAATGCACTGCTCACAGCCAGCGAAGCGTCCGGTGGGCATCTCATTGAGAAGCATGTTGGGCAGACGTTTGATGACTTGGCGGCGCGCTTGGAGGCGGAGCCTCTCCCGAAGGCCGTCTCTACATTCGCGACCACGGACGAAGCAGCCGCCGCAGTGAGCACGACTCTCCAGCACAATGAGTCCGCGATTGAATCTTGGGTATCGAATGGAGCCGCGAAAACTTTGGTTCTGACCGCCCCGTTCGATGGCGGCGAGGTTCTGGTAAGGGGTAAGAACGAAATTGTCCACGGAACGGAGGCTCTAGTGGTGCTGCGGGGCGACGGCGCGGGTGGTTGGTACGTACTGACGGGGTACATGAATCGATGAATGACGCAATTGTTTCCGAATCCATAAGGCAGTTTTTTGGCGGATACTTTCACCAGGACTGGGCCCTCGAGGCGAAGGATTGGCAGACCTCTGTGGACAACTTCACGGTCGGGGAGACCTCAACAGTGTTGATCAATCTGGCTCAGCAGATTGACAAGCTGGGTGCGGCGTATGCCGAGGACGAGCTGGAAGAAGTCATGTACCGCGATGCTCTGTGCTCCTTCTACCCAGCGCCACTGACCTATCACGAGTGGTTGGAGCAGGTTTCGGACCGGCTTCGTCAACACGCTGCTGCGCTTGAGCGTGGCGCATCACCAAAAAAATGAAATTGAGGCGGTCTCGAGGCTCGGACCAACTCGGGAACACGCATTTCCGCCGTCACGAGATAGGAGCCGTCGCGTGGCAGAGCGTCTAACAACCAAGAATCGCACGAAGGTATGTGGACATGTCATTGTGGGAACGGCGGCCGCGGTCGCCTTCATCACGGCCACGACGCTAGTGCCCAGCTGTTCACCCGCGCCGGAGAACAGCGACATAGCTCCCGATTCCGGGCCTGTGGCAGGAACATTCCGCATCGCTGATCAATACGAGCAAAGCAGCAATATCGTCGACTGCGTGGCCTACGACAATGGCGTCACGAAAATAGAATTGGTCAACACTCGGCCGGTGCGTGTCACGCTGACAAATAATGCGACGCAAGTAAACATGATCGGGTTCGGCGGGAGTGGTTCCAGTGGACCCAGCTTGACCTACGTTACCGGTGGTGGCGCATCTGGTTCCGCGAATGTCATTCGGAACGGCGACACTTTCACGATCACAGGCACTGCGATCGTTGTGATAGACGATCCCAACCGCCCGCTGTTGAAGTCCTTCGAAATTGTCGCCACGGCAAAGTGTCGCCAGTCGACGAACCAGGCACCGGCAACGGTGTCACCGTAGGTCCGCGAATGCCTCCGACCCGGCGCCTGCACCAAGCCACGTCGTCATCACCCGAGGAGAAGCCCGACTGACTGGTCCTCGAGAGCGAGTGGTAACAGAATGTACTGCGCCAGAAGCGATGCCTGACGGCGCCGCGTGCGGAGCGGAATCTGGACGAGTGACCGCGCCGCACTCCGGGCGTACCGAACGAGGGGAACAGTGTGTTGGTCGAAGTGGTTGCTGACGGCTTGGGGGCCTACCGGCTGGGCCAGGCAACCGCAGCATTGACCTTTCCACTCGCTGGAGCGGTGTTGCTGGCCATTGGCATCCGCCGCCGCCGTGCCCACCACCGCTGGAACCGCCGCGATGACGAGCGGTTGCTCCATCCGGGCAGTGACGATGACCAAGTGCCGCCTTCCCTGCCACCGGGCCGGGGGACAGTGTTCATCATCCTCGGCGTGGTGGCGCTCATGCTAGGAGCAGGGCACGTCCTGTCCTATCTCGCCGCGCATCGGCCCTCGTCGGTGGCCAACGAACTCGATGTCGGACAATGCATTACCGCCGAGGCATATAGCCAAGGCCGCATGAACGCTGAAGCCGCGGACTGCAGCCGCACGGATGCCACGCTGCAACTGGTGTCCCAAGGCGACTCCACCGCAACCTGCCCCGACGGCAATCGGCAGGGCGGCCAGTATCCGATGCTCACCAACGACGCCCGTACGCAGTGCTTCATCCTCAATCTGATTGAGGCACACTGCTATGCCGTTGCCCGCGCCGCGGTTCCGGTGGACTGCACCGATCCCACCGCGAACGTGAAAGTCGCCAGCCGCGTCGAGGGTACCGCCGAGGACGCAGCGTGTGGCGCCGACGCCGAGGTGTTGGCCTACGGCCAGCCACAGCGCAGCTTCTGCCTCATCGCGCCTTGACTAAACCAGCTGTCATTTCCTTCACTATCGAGCTGATAGTTCAGCGTCACAACATGCAGCTGACGCAACCCTCGACTTCTGTTCCCTCCAAAGCCATCTGGCGAAGGCGGATGTAGTACAGCGTCTTGATGCCCTTGCGCCAGGCGTAGATCTGCGCCTTGTTCACATCGCGCGTGGTGGCGGTGTCTTTGAAGAACAACGTCAGACTCAGGCCTTGATCCACATGCTGGGTGGCCGCGGCGTAGGTGTCGATGATCTTCTCGTAGCCGATCTCATACGCATCCTGGTAGTACTCCAGGTTGTCGTTGGTCAGGAACGGCGCCGGGTAGTAGACGCGCCCGATCTTGCCTTCCTTGCGGATCTCGATCTTGCTCGCCACCGGGTGGATCGAGGACGTCGAGTGGTTGATGTAGGAAATCGACCCGGTCGGTGGGACGGCCTGCAGGTTCTGGTTGTAGATGCCGTGGGTCTGCACCGACTCCTTCAACCGCTGCCAGTCGTCCTGGTTCGGGACGCGGATACCGGCGTCGGCGAAGATCTGCCGCACGCGCTCGGTGGCCGGCTCCCACACCTGGTCGGTGTACTTGTCGAAGAACTCACCTGAGGCGTACTTCGACTTCTCGAACCCACCGAACTTCGAACCACGTTCTATCGCAATACGATTCGAGGCGCGCAGGGCGTGATACAGCACGGTGTAGAAGTAAATGTTGGTGAAGTCGATACCCTCTTCAGAGCCGTAGAGGATCCGTTCACGAGCGAGGTAGCCGTGCAGGTTCATCTGACCCAGACCGATGGCGTGGGACTGGTTGTTGCCCTGCTCGATCGACGGCACCGAGTTGATGTGGGTCTGGTCGCTCACTGCGGTCAGCCCGCGGATCGCCACCTCGATGGTCTGGGCGAAGTCCGGCGAGTCCATGGTCTTGGCGATGTTCAGCGAGCCGAGGTTGCACGAGATGTCCTTGCCCACCTTGGAATAGGACAGATCGTCGTTGAACTCTGAGGGCGTGGACACCTGCAGGATCTCTGAGCACAGGTTCGAGTGGGTGATCTTGCCTGCGATCGGGTTCGCGCGGTTTACCGTGTCCTCGTACATGATGTACGGGTAGCCGGACTCGAACTGCAGCTCGGCCAGAGTCTGGAAGAACTCGCGCGCCTTGATCTTGGTCTTGCGGATTCGACCGTCATTGACCATCTCGTGGTACTTCTCGGTGACCGAGATGTCGGCGAACGGCACACCGTAGACGCGCTCCACGTCATACGGCGAGAACAGGTACATGTCCTCGTTCTTCTTCGCCAGCTCGAACGTGATGTCCGGGATCACCACGCCCAGGCTCAGCGTCTTGATCCGGATCTTCTCGTCGGCGTTCTCCCGCTTGGTGTCGAGGAAGCGGTAGATGTCGGGGTGATGGGCGTGCAGGTAGACCGCGCCGGCTCCCTGACGGGCCCCGAGCTGGTTGGCGTAGGAGAACGAGTCTTCGAGCAGTTTCATGATCGGGATGACACCCGAGCTCTGGTTCTCGATGTTCTTGATCGGGGCGCCATGCTCACGAATGTTGGTGAGCAGCAACGCAACTCCGCCACCGCGCTTGGACAGCTGCAGCGCCGAGTTGATGGAGCGCCCGATGGACTCCATGTTGTCTTCGATACGCAGCAGGAAGCAGCTGACCGGCTCGCCACGCTGTTTCTTCCCGGAGTTCAGGAACGTCGGGGTGGCCGGCTGGAACCGGCCGTCGATGATCTCGTCGACCAACTTCTCGGCCAGCGTCGTATCTCCGGCGGCCAGCGTGAGGGCCACCATCACCACACGGTCCTCGAAGCGCTCGAGGTAACGCTTCCCGTCGAATGTCTTGAGCGTGTAGCTGGTGTAGTACTTGAACGCGCCGAGGAAGGTCGGGAACCGGAACTTCTTGGCATACGCGCGATCGAGCAGCGTCTTGACGAAGTTGCGGGAGTACTGATCGAGCACCTCGCGCTCGTAGTATTCCTTCTGGACGAGGTAGTCGAGCTTCTCGTCCTGATTGTGGAAGAACACCGTGTTCTGGTTGACGTGCTGCAAGAAGTACTGATTTGCAGCTTCCCGGTCCTTGTCGAACTGGATCTTGCCGTCGGCGTCGTACAGATTGAGCATCGCGTTCAGCGCGTGGTAATCAGTTTCTCCAGGCAGCGCATGCACGCCGGTGGTTACTGGTTCTGCAGCTGTGACGGTTGGGGACACGTCTGTTCCTTCCAGAAGTCTGCGAGGCCGGCGCGGACGGCGAAGACGTCGTCCGTCGTTCCCATGAGTTCGAAGCGGTAGAGATAGGGGACGCCGCATTTGCGCGAGACCACATCGCCCGCGTATCCGTATTCGGCCCCGAAGTTGGTGTTGCCGGCGGCGATGACCCCACGCAGCAGCGATCGGTTGTGTTCGTTGTTCAAGAACGCGATCACCTGCTTGGGAACGTATCCCCCGGCGTCGGGATCGGGTCCATTCGCATGCCCGCCGCCATAGGTGGGCAGGACCAGCACAAAGGGGTGGTCCACCTGGATCCGGTCCCGCAGCGGGATACGGATGGCCGGCAGACCCAGCTTCTGGACGAAACGGTGGGTGTTCTCGGACACGCTGGAGAAGTAGACGAGGTTGGATGCCGACGCGTGTTCGGTCTCAGCCATCCCGGGCTCCTCTCCAGTCGGTCCGCACCCTGTTCGATTGATCGTCAGGCCGTCGCCGCGACGGGGGCCGCGACTGCGCCGAGCTCCTTGATCCGGTCAGGCCGGAAGCCCGACCAATGGTCATTGCCGGCCACCACGACGGGGGCCTGCAGGTAGCCGAGAGCCATCACGTAGTCGCGGGCATCGGAGTCCAAGGTGATGTCGACGACGTTGTACTCGACGCCTTGCTTGTCCAACGCCTTGTAGGTGGCGTTGCACTGCACACATGCGGGCTTGGTGTACACGGTGACGCTCATATTGGCTCGACTCCCTCTTCGACACACAGCGAAACTGATTTGGACCTGATATGGGCTGGGCTCACTACTGTTCAGCAGGCCGCCGGGCCCCGAAATTCCAGTTGTCTGCCAGAAGTTGCGTCCCGACTTCTCCTGGGGAGATTGGTCGATCTCAGCACTCCGGCGACCTCTAGGGGTTGGGGTCTGTCGGCTCGTCAGACACTACACCTAGTGGCCGACAATCAGAAGAGATACAACATGTTCTGAACAACATTCATGGAATTCCCTGGTGGTCGGCACTTCATCGGCGCGTCCCGCGGCGTGTCGCACGTCACACCCGTCGCGGTAACTCTGTCGTCCCACAGATCTACCAGCCCCCACCGACAACCCCGCCCGCCTCGCAGCGCAGGCCCATAGCACAGCAAAGCCGCCGACCGGTCATTTCTGACCTGTCGGCGGCCCTGTGTCGCGTTCAGACTCTAGCCGACCTCGGCGACCAGCTTCTCCACCACTTCGCACACCTTGCCAACCACCTCGGCGCTCTCCCGGGGATGCTTTCCGTCGAGGGTTTTGGTGGGGATCGACAACGAGATCGACTCCACGACCCGGGGGCCGGCGATCCCGAACGACTTGCGCGTCTCCTCGTGGCCCCACACTCCGCCGTACTGTCCCAGAGCGGCACCGATGACGGCTGCGGGCTTGCCTTTGAGCGCACCGTTTCCATAGGGCCGCGAGACCCAGTCGATGGCGTTCTTCAGCACTCCGGGAATGCTGCCGTTGTACTCGGGGGTGACGACCAACACCGCGTCCGCCTCCGCCGCCGCGTCGCGGAGTGCCTGCACCGCCTCCGGTGCTGGATCGATGTCGATGTCCTCGTTGTAGAACGGCAGGTCACCGAGGCGGTCGAACAGTTGCAAGCGAACCCCGGCGGGGGCGTTGGCGATCGCGACCTCGGCGAGCTGCCGGTTGACCGACTGCGCCCGCAGACTGCCCACCAACACCAAGACATTGACGACATCAGATTTCATTTCTGGCACAGTAGCCATCCTTTCCGCTCCGGTTTCAACATCGCACCATCTAACCGGACTGCGGTCCGAATAATTCCGCTTGAGTTAAAGTGCACAGATGGCCACTGTGGAGTTCCCCGGGGCGCTGCCGGTGTCGGACACGCCGCAGGAACGCGGCGACGCCGCCAGGAACCGGCTACTGCTGTTGGCGGCCGCCCGGCGATTGGTCGCCGAGCGCGGTGCCGAAGCGGTCACGATGGACGACATCGCCGCGGCGGCCGGGGTCGGCAAGGGCACCGTGTTCCGGCGGTTCGGCAGCCGGGCCGGGCTGATGTTGGTGCTGCTGGACGAGGATGAGCGGGCGAGCCAGCAGGCCTTCCTGTTCGGCCCTCCCCCGCTGGGCCCGGGGGCACCCCCGCTGGTGCGACTGATCGCCTTCGGCCGCGAACGCATCCGGTTCGCCCATGCCCATCACGCACTGCTGGCCGATGTCGGCCGGGATCCGCAGAACCGCTACGGCGCTCCGGCGATGGTGTTGCACCGCCACGTCCGGGTGCTCCTGGAAGCAGCCGACACCACCGGCGACCTCGAAGCTCAGGTGGACGCCCTGCTGGCGCTGCTGGACGCGGACTACGTGGAGCACCAGGTCACCGATCGGGGCCGGACCCTCGACCAACTCGGTGACGCATGGGAGAGCCTGGCGCGCAAGCTCTGCGGGCGGTAGCAGCGATGAAACCGCGCTGGGTACTGCACGTCGACCTCGACCAGTTCCTGGCTTCGGTCGAGTTGCGGCGCCGCCCGGAACTGGTGGGCCTGCCGGTGATCGTCGGCGGCAGCGGCGATCCTGCCGAGCCGCGCAAGGTGGTGACCTGCGCCTCCTACGAGGCACGCGAATTCGGGGTCCATGCCGGTATGCCGTTGCGCGCCGCCGCCAAGCGCTGTCCGGATGCCACCTTTCTGCCATCCGATTCCGCGGCCTACGACGCCGCGTCCGACGAGGTGATGGCGCTGCTGCGTGACCTCGGCCATCCCGTGGAGGTGTGGGGCTGGGACGAGGCGTACCTCGGGGCGGACACCGACGATCCGGCGGGCTTGGCGCAGCGGGTACGCGCCGTCATCGCCGCCGAGACCGGCCTGTCCTGTTCGGTGGGCATCAGCGACAACAAGCAGCGCGCCAAGGTGGCAACCGGTTTCGGTAAGCCGGGCGGCATCTTCACCCTCACCGACGCCAACTGGATGGCGGTGATGGGCGATCGGCCGGTGGATGCCCTGTGGGGCGTCGGACCGAAAACCACGAAAAAGCTTGCCGGCCTGGGAATCACGACGGTCGCCGACCTGGCCGCCACCGATTCGACCGTGCTCACGGCGACATTCGGACCCACTACCGGTTTGTGGATCTTGTTGTTGGCCAAGGGCGGAGGCGACGACGACGTGCGCGCCGAACCGTGGGTGCCACGCTCGCGCAGCCACGTCGTCACCTTCCCGACGGATATCACCGACCGCACCGAGATGGACAACGCAGTCATCGACCTGGCCACCCGGGCGTTGCACGAAGTCGTCGAGCAGTCGCGCACGGTGACCCGGGTGGCGGTGACAGTGCGAACAAACACGTTCTACACCCGCACCAAGATCCGCAAGCTGGAGCAGCCGAGCACCGAGCGGGAGGTCATCACCGCCGCAGCCCTGGCCGTGCTCGACCTCTTCGAACTCGATCGCCCGATCCGGCTGCTCGGAGTGCGACTGGAGCTAGCCACGCCGCCGTAGCCGGAATGTTCGTTCACCGTCGACGACTGTTCACCCGACCCCCCGTTCAATCCCAGGCGATATCCGGTAAACGAGGAGTTCAGGTGGCGGTCAAGACATATCTCAAGGTGGCGGCGATTGTCGGCGCCGTGGCGGTTCTGCCGCTTGCGGCCTGCGGCAGCGATGACCAGAAAGGTTCGATCGGCGACACCGTGGCCCGGGCTGCCGGCGGCGATCTCAGCGCAAACGGTGGCGCACGCCGGCTCGACGGCGATCAGTCGGGTGCGCTGCGCGAAACCATCGCCGACAACAACGCGCGCAACATCATCCTGCTGATCGGCGACGGGATGGGCGATTCCGAGATCACTGTCGCCCGGAACTACGAGAAGGGCGCGGGCGGTGCCTTCGACGGTCTGGACGCCTTTCCGCTGACCGGGCAGTACACCACCTACGCACTGAAGAAGGACAGCAAACCCAACTACGTCACCGACTCGGCGGCCAGTGCGACCGGCTGGTCCACGGGCACCAAGACCTACAACGGCGCGTTGGGTATCGACATCAAGGACGACGAGCACGCCACCATCCTGGAGCTGGCCAAGAAGCAGGGGTTCGCCACCGGCGACATCACCACCTCCGAGATCCAGGACGCCACTCCGGCCTCGGAGTTCAGCCACATCACCGAGCGGGACTGCTACGGCCCCGAGGAGATGGCCACGGATTGCCAGGACGAGACGCTGGAGAAGGGCGGTCCGGGCTCGGTGACCGAGCAGCTGCTGGCCGCCCGCCCCGACATCACGATGGGCGGTGGTGCCGAGACCTTCGCCCAGACCGCCACCGGCGGCGACTTCAAGGGCAAGACCCTCGAGGTGCAGGCCAAAGAGCGCGGATTCCAGATCGTCCGCACGGCAGACGAATTGGCCGATGTCAGCACCGCCGACCAGGACGCCCCGGTGCTGGGGCTGTTCGCCGACGGCAACATGCCGGTGCGTTGGGCCGGCCCCCCGGCGGTTCGGCAGGGCTACCTGCAGGATGCGGCCACCTGTACCGACAATCCCGACCGGGGCACCGAAGTCCCCAAGCTGGCCGATATGACGGCCAAGTCCATCGAGTTGCTCTCGGGCAACCAGGCGGGCAAGGACAAGGGTTTCTTCCTCCAGGTCGAGGGCGCCTCGATCGACAAACGCGACCACGCCGCGGACCCGTGCGGCCAGATCGGTGAGACCGTCGACTTCGACGAGGCCGTGCAGAAAGCGCTGGAGTTCGCTCGCAAGGACGGCAACACCCTGGTGATCGCGACGGCCGATCACGGTCACTCCAGCCAGATCGTCGAGGAATACACCGAGGAGGATCTGCAGGGCCTGGCAGAAGACAGCGGACAGCCGATCGAACGGGTGCGCGACGTGATGTACCCGGGCCTGACCCGCAAGCTGACCACTGCCGACGACACGGACATGATCGTCAGCTACGGCACCTCCGCGGACGTCGACGTCGAGGACGAGGGTCACACCGGAACCCAGGTCCGGGTGGCCGCCTTCGGACCGCGGGCCGGCAACGTGGTCGGCCTGACCGATCAGACCGACCTGTTCTTCACGATGACGGACGCGCTCGGGATCGACCGCGGCGGCGAGTAGCCGGCACCGTCGCTGCGGGCCGGCCACCGGCCGGCCCGCAGCGTGTCGGGGCGAGGAGTTAGCGTCGGCGGCATGCTCGACACCGTCGCGGTCCGCGGATACCGGTCCCTGCGGGACATCGTCCTGCCGTTGCGCCAACTGACCGTCGTCACCGGCGCCAACGGCACGGGCAAGTCCTCGCTGTACCGGGCGCTGCGCCTGCTGGCCGACTGCGGCCGTGGCGACGTCATCGGCTCGTTGGCCAGAGAAGGCGGCTTGCAGTCGGCGTTGTGGGCCGGACCGGAGCAACTCAGCGGCACCCGACGCACCGGTAAGACCGAGGGCACCACCCGCACCCGATCGATATCTCTGGAGATGGGTTTCGCCGCAGATGATTTCGGTTATCTCGTCGACCTCGGTCTTCCGCAGATGGCCGGTGTCCAATCTGCCTTCGCCCGTGACCCGGAGATCAAACGGGAGGCGGTGTTCGCCGGCCCGACACCACGGCCCAACAGCATGCTGGTGCGGCGCGGCGGCCCGCTGGCCGAAGCACGCTCGGAGGACGGCCGGGGGTTCGACCAGCTGACCAGGGGTCTGCCCGCTCACCGCAGCGTCCTGGCCGAATTCGCCCACCCCGGCGAACTCCCCGAACTGGCTGTCGTGCGAGATCGCTTGCGCGCCTGGCGTTTCTACGACGGCTTCCGAGTCGATGCCGGCGCACCGGCCCGTCGTCCGCAGGTCGGCACCCGCACTCCGGTGCTGGCTGATGACGGCAGCGACCTGGCCGCCGCCATCCAGACCATCATCGAGGCCGGGTTCGACGACCTGCAGCGCGCCGTCGCCGACGCATTCGAGGGTGCCACGGTGACCGTCACCGTCACCGATGGCCTCTTCGATGTGGCACTGCAGCAGCCCGGCATGCTGCGCCCGCTTCGGTCAGCCGAATTATCCGACGGCACACTGCGTTTCCTGCTGTGGGCCGCCGCACTGCTGAGTCCGTCGCCGCCGTCGCTGATGGTGCTCAACGAACCGGAGACGTCCTTGCATCCGGAACTGGTGCGCCCACTGGCCACGCTCATCAGTTCGGCGGCGCGGGCCACGCAGGTGCTGGTGGTGACCCACTCGCAGGCCCTGCTGGAAAGCCTCGGGCGCGCTGAAGGCGTCGAGCTCTACAAGGACTGCGGTGAGACGCGCATTGCCGGACAGACCCCGCTCAGTGCTCCGCCGTGGGACTGGGGTTCGCGCTGAGCGGCGGGGCGGTCGCCGGTTTGAGCACCCGGGTGAACAGCAGGTTCACCTGGCGCATCGCCACACTGTAGGGCCACCAGGCGACGCGTTTGAAGGCGTACAACGCCCGGATATCGGGTGAGGTGTACACCATGAACCGGTTTCTGCTGATGCCGGCCAGAATTCGCTCGGCGACGTGCTCGGGCGACACCGCGTGCCCGGAGAACCGGTCGACCCACGGCGCCACCTTCGGGTGGTCACGGTCCACACCGGCGATCTCGACGGATTTGACCAGCGGCGTGTTGACCGCACCCGGCACCACCACCGACACCCCGATGCGGTGTTTGGCCAGGTCGAAACGCAGCACTTCGGACAGGCCGCGCAGCCCGTACTTGCTCGCGCTGTAGGCGGCATGCCACGGCAGCGCCACCACGCCCGCAGCCGAGGACACGTTGACCAGATGACCGCCCCGTCGCGCAGCGATCATCGGTGGGACAAAGGTCTCGATGACGTGGATCGGGCCCATCAGGTTGATGTCGATCATCGATCGCCACTGGTGGTGGGCGAGCCGGTCGACGGTGCCCCATGCCGACACGCCGGCGATATTGAGCACCACATCCATCGGCGGGTGCGCGGCGTGGATGTCAGCGGCGAAGGCCGCGACGGCCTCGTAGTCGGAGATGTCCAGCACCCGGCATTCGGCGACCCGGCCGCCCAGGGCGCGGGCATCGGCGGCGGTGCGCTCCAGGCCGTCGGCGTCGCGGTCGGTCAGATACAGCTCGGCACCGTCGCGGGCCAGCCGTAACGCGGTCGCTCGGCCGATGCCACTGGCGGCTCCGGTCAGAAAACAGCGCTTTCCCGCGAACATGTCAGCCATGCGCGTGACGATACCGACAGGTCGCGGCCCGGCACGGGATCAAACGGGGCTCTTGCCCCAGAACGCGTGCAGCCAGAGCTGTTCGAGAACGGCCACGCAGCGCTGCACGTCGCCGTCGGGGCCCAGGAATGTCGAGTCGCCGGAGAGCGTCCACGCGGTTGTGGCGCCGAGGGATCGCACCAGCATCGGGATGTCGTCGCTGATCGGGTGGGCGGTACCGGCTGCCACCTCGGCTTCGATATTGCGGGCGATCTCGTTGACGATGGTGGTGATCTGGTCATCGAGGATCTTGCGGATCTCGGCATCGGCGGTGCGGGCGACGTTGCACGCCGCCATCACCGGGTCATGGTGGGCGAACACCACGACGGCGCTACCCACCATCCGCTTGGCGAAGGAGGCCGGCGATTCGTCGACACCGCGCGCGGCGAAGAACTGGGTGAGCTCTTCGAGCTCCTTGGTGGCGTCGGCGAGGATCTGGGCCAGGACGGCGTACTTGGAGTCGAAGTAGAAGTAAAAGCCCGACCGCGCCACGCCCGCCCGGTCACTGATCGTGCTCACCGACAATTCGGCGAACGGTGTTTCCTGGAGCAGATCCCGAACGGCGGCGATGATGGCCTGTCGCTGCCTGTCACCGCGGCGCCGCGGCGCTGCCGCACCGTCCGGGGACTGCTGGGAAATGCTCACGGTGTCAACCATGCACCACACCCCCTTCGTAGTGAAACTTGACAGCCGTCAAGTAAGCCAGAGAATATGACATGAGTGGCTCACGCCACAGTCAATTTTCGGTCCGAAGGCCTTCGGAGCCGCACGGAGCTTCTCAAGGAGTGCCCATGCCCGCCACCATCAACACCTCCGAGTACCTGATCGACCAGGCGAAGCGCCGCCTCACCCCCACGTTGAACAACATGCCGGGTCTCAACGTGGTCGAGAAACGGCTGCGTGAACACGACTTCAAGCAGTTCGTCCTGGCCGAACCGCCACCCGGGAGCGGACTCAAGCCCGTGATGGGCGATTCTGGCGTGCCGGTCCTCGGCCACATGATCGAGACCTTCCGCTCCGGCCCCGACTATCTGCTCGAGGTCTACAAGAAGTTCGGCCCACTGCATTACTCGTACTCGCCGGCCCTGCCGAGCGTGGTCGCCCTGGGCCCGGACGCCACCCAGGCGATCTTCTCGAACCGGAACAAGGACTTCTCGCAGAAGGGCTGGGATCCGGTTATCGGCCCGTTCTTCAACCGAGGCCTCATGATGCTCGACTTCGAGGAGCATATGTTCCACCGCCGGATCATGCAGGAGGCGTTCATCCGCACCCGCCTGGCCGGCTACGTCGAGCACATCGACCGGGTGGCCGCGCAGGTCATCGCCAACGACTGGGTCGCGAACGACGCACGCTTCCTGTTCTATCCCGCGGTCAAGGAACTGACCCTCGACATCGCCTCGGTGGTGTTCATGGGCCACGAGCCCGGCACCGACAAGGAACTGGTCACCAAGGTCAACGACGCGTTCACCATGACCACCCGCGCCGGCGGTGCGATCGTGCGCACCCCGGTGCCGCCGTTCAAGTGGTGGCGAGGGTTGCAGGCACGCAAGGTCCTCGACACGTACTTCGAGCAGCGGGTCAAGGAGAAGCGCGGCTCAGACGGCACGGACATGCTCACCGTGCTGTGCCACACCGCGGACGAGGACGGCAACACGTTCTCCGACCAGGACATCGTGAACCACATGATCTTCGTGATGATGGCGGCGCACGACACGTCGACCTCCACGCTGACCACGATGGCGTATCACCTTGCCGCCAACCCGGAGTGGCAGGAGCGTTGTCGCGAGGAGTCCGACCGCCTCGGTGACGGGCCGCTGGACATCGACGCCCTGGACAAGCTGGAGACCCTGGATCTGGTGATCAACGAGGCACTGCGCCTGGTGACACCGCTTCCATTCAACGTGCGCTCGACGGTGCGCGACACCGAGTTGCTCGGCCACTACATCCCGGCGAACACCAATGTCGTGACGTGGCCGTCGGTGAATCATCACCTGCCCGAGCTGTGGACCGATCCGGAGAAGTTCGACCCGGCGCGTTTCTCCGAACCGCGTAACGAACACAAACAGCATCGGTACGCGTTCGCGCCGTTCGGCGGTGGCGCGCACAAGTGCATCGGCATGGTGTTCGGCCAGCTGGAGATCAAGACCGTCATGCACCGACTGCTGCGCCGCTACCGGCTCGAACCACCCCACCAGGGCTACAAAGCGAAGCTGGACTACGGCGGCATGCCGGTGCCCAAGGACGGTATGCCGGTCATCCTGCGACCACTGCGCTAGAAGCTCAGCGGCAGCTCAGTCTGTTGGCACACGCGATCACCGCGCGCAACGCCGACGATGTGGCGTCTTCGGCCCAGGCCATGGCCCACTCGTCGGCGCTGCCGTCGGTGCCCCGGATGAACGTCACGGTGTCACGGCCCATCTGCAGCTGATGAAAGTTCAGCAGCTCCAGGGCAATTCCGTTGTCGTAGAGCATCGCGGTGAGAGCGCCGATCGGGCCGGTCGCCGACGCACACGACGTGGCGATCCGGTCCCCGACGGTCAGGGTGGCGTGGTAGGTGCGGGCCTGCAGGCCCAGGCGGCCGGTGTCGGTGCACTCCCAGCTATCCAGGCTCAGGGGCCCGGCGGTGTCTCCATAGGCGGCCAAGAAACCGTCCCAGGACATGCCGTCGGCCTCGTCGCGAAGCCCGCGAGGCAGCGGAGCGTGGCAGAGGTCCCGGAAACGGTCGTGAAAGCGGGCGTCAGGGAAAGTGCTCGAAAGTGTCATGTGTCGGTCTTCTCGACTCGAAGGAGGCGACCGACTGGTAGTAGCTTCCGACCCACAGCGGGGGGTCGGTCTGGATCAGACCCCGCTGTGGGGAGCTACTACGAGAATGTGATGCACGCCTGCGACAGTAACGGCTCGCCGCGGGAGCGCGCAACCGGCTTTCCCGGGATCAGCTGAAGGGGTGGTCACCGGCGGCGACGCGTCCGCCGAGCCGGATCAGGTTGGCGGCGTTGTCATGCAGACGCTCACCGGCCTCGCGATGCGCCAAACCCGCCAGGTAGCGCGCGTACGTTCCTTCGATGACGATCGCGAGCTTGAAGCAGGCCATCGCGATGTACCAGTCCAGGTTCTGTGTGTTGCGACCGCCCGCCGCGCGGTAGGCCTCCAGAAGCTCGGTCCGTTCCGGCAGTCCCCCGAGTGCCGCCAGTTCCGCTCCGGCGTTGATCGGGTCGGGATCGTGCGGCCAGCAGACCAGGATCCAGCCCAGGTCCAGCAGCGGGTCCCCCACCGTGCACATCTCCCAGTCCACGAAGGCCGCCACTTCCGGCCGGCCCCGCCGCAGCAGGACGTTGTTCAGGTGCGCATCACCATGCATGATTCCCGGTTCGGTGTCCGGCGGCCGGTTGTCCTGCAGCCACTGCGCCAGCTCCCCGACCGCGGGCAGCGCCTCTGCCGAATAGCCACCGAGCTTGCCGTAGCTGTCGAGCAGACTCACAAACCCCGGCACCTGGCGGGCCAGGAACGACCCCGGCCGCTGCAGGCTCTCCAACGGCAGGCCCCGCCACTGTGCCCGGCCGAGGCGGGCGAGGTCGGCGGCGTAATTCAGGCCGACCTGATACCGCATCCGGGGATCCTGGACATAGGCGTCGGCCACTTCGGTTCCCGGGTTGAACCCGTCCACGTCCTCCATCAGATAGAACACCACCCCGAGCACGTCGAGGTCCTCGCAACCCTTGACAAACCTCGGGTGCGGCACACCACTGTCGGCGAGCGTCGTCAGCACGGCGATCTCGCGCTGCATGGTGCGGTTGCTGTTGGGCCGCGGATGCAGTGGTGGACGCCGCAGCACCACCGACTGCCCGTCGATCGTCAAGCGCACCACGATGTTCTGCGTCCCACCGGTCAGCGGTTCCACGCCCTCGACATCCGAGCCGATCCCCTGTGCCCGTACCCAGCGGGCCAGCGCTGCCACCTCGTGGTCGGTCAGAGTGTCGCTGGTTGTGGGGGGCATGTCGTGCTCTCTCAGCGCACCACTGCGGGGTGCGGGACACGCGGGGAACCGAAGAACTCCCGGTGCGAGGGCGGGCGACGCCCGCCCTCGTCGGTGATGCCGTAGGTGACGGCGAGTTCGGCACCGATCAGAGTCTGCCCGCTGAGTTCGGCCAACTCCGGATCGTGGTAGAGCGCGTTGACGAGATATCCGGTGAATTCCGGTGTTTCAGCGTTCTCAGCCGTCTTGGCGAGGGCTTCGGGATTCTCGTCGAAGGCGCGTCGCAGTTTCTCGGTCAGCAGGATTCCCATCCAGATCGACACGACGGACACTCCGGTGCCCCGAAAGTCGACGGCCATGTCGGCGACCATCTTGTCGATGCCCGCCTTCTGCGCCCCATAGGCGGGGCCGTGCATGTAGCAGACCGATCCGGGCGAGGAGGTGAAAACGATGAGGCCGCGCTCGCTCTCGGTCAGTAACGGGGCCGCGTGCCAGGAGGCGACATAGCCCGATCGCAGCCCTACATCGAGGACATCACCGAGCTCAATCGGCTTCTCCCAGAACGGCGCCGGGTCGGTGAGGTCGCGATGTACCGCGGCCGCATTGTTCACCAGCAGGTCGAGCCGGCCGGACTCCTCGGCGACCCGGGCGAACAGCCGGGCCACGTCGCTGTCATCGGCGTGGTCGACGCGCACCGCTACACCGTGCCCGCCGGCGTCGGTCACTGCCCGGGCGGTGGCCTCGATGGTGGTCCGCCTGCCCGAGTCGGCATCGGAGCGCCCCGTGATGTAGACCCGCCACCCCGCGGCGCCCAGGGCCACCGCGATACCGCGACCCGCGCCGCGGCTGGCTCCGGTGACCACCGCGACCTTGTGATCAGCGGTCATCCTCAGTCCAGGATCCGCCGGGCCACGTTCGTGCTGACCAGATCGAGCAGCTCGTCGGCGCGTCCGGCAAGAATGGTGCGGATGGCGTAGAGCGAGAACCCCTTTGCCTGCTCGACGGTGATCGCAGGCGGGATGGACAGCTCCTGTCGCGCGGTCACCACATCGACGACGGCCGGGCCGTCGTGGGCGAACGCATCCTGCAGCGCGGCATCCAGGTCGCCGGGTTGCTCAACGCGCCGGCCGAACATCCCCATTGCCCGGGCAACGGCGCCGAAGTCCGGGTTCTGCAGGTCGGTGCCGAAATTGACGAAGCCGGCGGCCTTCATCTCCAATTCGACGAAGTTCAGCGACGAGTTGTTGAAGACGATCAGCTTCACCGGCAGCCGGTTCTGCATGAGCGTGAGCAACTCCCCGAAGAGCATCGTGAGCCCACCGTCACCAGAGAACGCCACGACTTGCCGGGCCCGATCAGGCGTCTGGGCGCCGATGGCGAGCGGCAGCGCGCACGCCATGGTCCCGTGGTTGAACGAGCCGAGCAACCGGCGCCGGCCGTTCATCTGCAGATAGCGCGCCGCCCACACCACCGGGGAACCGACATCGACGGTGAACACCGCATCGTCACTGGCCAACCGACTCGCTTGCGCCGCAACGTATTCCGGTCGGATCGGCGCCTTGTCCCGGTCGTTGACCGCCAGGGCGTCCAACGACTTGCGGGTCTTGGCGTAATGGTGGACGCAGCGCTGCAGGTGCGTGCCGTCGGCTTTGGGTCTCAGCAGGGGCTGCAGCGCCGCCAGGGTGTCGGCGACCGTTCCCACCAGGGGCAGGTCAACCGGCGTGCGCCGACCGATGTTTCGGCCTCGCACGTCCACCTGGATCACGGTGGCGCCTTCCGGGTAGAACTGCTGGTAGGGAAAGTCGGTGCCCAGCATCAACAGGACGTCGGCCTCTTTGATCGCCTTGTACCCCGAGGCGAAGCCGAGAAGGCCGGTCATTCCCACGTCGTACGGATTGTCGTACTCGATGTACTCCTTGCCCCGCAGGGCGTGCACGATGGGCGCCTGAAGAGTGGCGGCCAACTGGACCAGTTCACTGTGTGAACCGGCGGCGCCTGCGCCACCCAGAATGGTGATGTTGTTGGCGCCATTGAGGATTGCCGCGGCCTGAGCCAGCGAGGCATCGTCGGGGCACACGACCGACCGGGTGGGCAGCACCGGCCCGGCCCACGCAGACCCGCTCGCTTTGGCGAGGAACACCTCGCCGGGAACGACGACCACCGCCACCCCGTTCTCCTCGACAGCGGCCCGCATCGCCATCGACAGGATCCGCGGCAGCATCTCCGGCGTGCTCACCAGTTCGCAGTACACGCTGCACTCTTTGAACAGCTCCTGCGGGCGCGTTTCCTGGAAGTAGTCCGAACCGATCTCCGAGCGCGGGATGTGGGCGGCGATCGCCAGCACCGGAACGCGGCTGCGCTGCGCATCGAACAGGCCGTTGATCAGATGCAGGTTGCCGGGTCCACAACTGCCGGCGCACACGGCGAGGCGGCCGGTCACCGCAGCGTCGGCAGCCGCGGCGAAGGCGGCGGCTTCCTCGTGACGGACCTGTTCCCAGGTGACATCGTCGGCGCGACGGATTGCGTCGGTCAATCCGTTGAGGCTGTCGCCGGGCAGTCCATACACCCGTTGCACCCCGCTGCCCTGCAACGTTGCGATGACTTGGTCGGCTACGGTCGCCATCGGAGCTCCTTCGATTGTGCGTCCTGAGCCAGCTTAGTCATCCCCACCAGGACGACAGGGCTTCCAGATGACGTCGCGAGCGGTGCCGGGCGATGCTGGTGTCGCCATCGCGGATCGCCTCGACGATCCGGGCGTGTGCGCGGTACACGTCGGCCGCATCGTCGGGTCCCGGCATGGGATCCATCGTGGAACCCCAGTGTCGGCCGAACAGTTCGATGAGAATCCGCAGAAACAGGTTGAGTACCCGGTTGCCTGCCAGCTCGGCGAGATCGGTGTGGAAGAAGAACTCGGCCAGACCGGCTTTGTGTGGGTCGCGCCCGTCGCCGGCCACCGCCGTGTGGGCGGCGAGGAACCCGGCCACCTCGGCCGAACCGCGCCGCCGGACCACGTGGGCGACGTTGTTCACCTCGATCGCATCGCGCACCAGGCTCAGGTCCGCCCGGGTGGGTCTGCGGTACTCCAGATACAGCGCCACGGCGTCGACGCTGGCCTGCTGCCCCGGCTCGGTGACGAACAACCCCCCGCCCGGGCCGCGGCGCGCTCGCGCGATCCCGTGGTATTCCAGTATTCGCAGCGCCTCCCGCAGAACCGACCTGCTGACCCGATAGTGTTGCAGCAGTTCGACTTCCGTCCCCAACGCCGCACCGACGGGCCAGCCGTCCGACACGATGTCGTCATGGATCGCAGTCGCCAGCACCTCGGCCATCTTCTTCTTCGGCGCTGTTGTCTCGACGCCCCGGTCCGCGATGCCACGTCGGAGTTGCGGCCGATGGTGCTTGTCCAGCCAGCCGGCGACAGCCTGGACATGGTGTTCGGTCAACGTCTGCGCACGCGCACCGTCGCCTGCGGTGACCGCTTCGACGATCCCGGCGTGATCGACCGCCAGTTGGCTGATGGCGGCGCCGATATGGGCCTGCGGGGGCTGCGACTGCACGGCGTACCGGGCGGTCAACCGGATCAGTACGTCGATGAACAACGCCAGCACCGGATTGCCGGCCGACTCGGCAAGCATGACGTGGAAGTCCTCGCTGCTGTGCCGCGGGAGGCCACCACCGACGGTGTTGCGAAGTCGGGTGATCCCGGCTTCGTCGATGCTGCCGGCGGCAAGCCGCGCGGCCAACGGCTCCAACAACACCCGGGCAGCCAGCAATTCGTCGATCGAGAACCCGAGGTACTCGAGGTACAGGACGACCGCACGGGTCGCCGGGCCGGCGTCCGGTGCCGTCACGATCAGCCCGCCGCCCGGGCCCCGCCGCATCCGGGCCACCTGATGGTGCTCGACCAACCGAACCGCTTCGCGCAACACCGACCGGCTCACCTGGTATTGCTGCTGGAGTTCCTGCTCCGAGCCCAGCGATGCACCGACCGGCCAGCCCCGCCGGATCACGTCGGCCTCGATTCGCCTGGCGACGTGGGCAGCCTTACCGTGGCGTTCCTCGCCGACCAGGCCACGGTGCACAGCGCCGGCCACGACGATGGTTACTTGATGAGCGGATCGCGCGGCATGCCGAGGATCCGCTCGGCGATCTGGTTACGCGTCACCTCAGAGGTGCCGCCGGCGATCGCCATGCCCCTGGCACCCATGGTCATCCGATTGACCATCAGCGCGGGACCGTCCATCAGCGCGGCGTCGGCACCCACCAGCGCCGCTGAGATCGCGGCGTGCTCGTTCATGTGTTCGGCGAGTTTGAGTTTGGTGATGTTGCCTTCGGGGCCCGGGCCGGCGCCCTCGATGCTGCGCACCGCCCGACGAAGATTCAGCAGTCGCATGGCGTGGTCGTCGGCCAGGAAGTCCCCCACCCGCGTACGCGCTCCGGCCAACCGGTTCTGGTGCTGCTGAGCCAGCGGAACCAACGCCGCAGAAGCCATCTCGTTGACGCCGGACCCGCCACCGATGCTGACCCGCTCGTTGCCCAAGGTGGCCCGCGCCACCGTCCAGCCGGTATTGGGCTCACCCACCACGTCTTCGTCGGGCACGAAGACGTCGTTGAAGAACACCTCGTTGAACTCCGAACCGCCGGTGATCATCCGCAGTGGCCGGACCTCGACGCCCGGCGCTTTCATGTCGATGATGACGGTGGTGATACCGGCATGTTTGGGCACGTCGAAATCAGTACGCACAGTGGCCAGTCCGCGGGCACAGTAATGCGCGCCGCTGGTCCACACCTTCTGCCCGTTGATCAACCAGCCCCCGTCGACCCGGGTGGCCCGGGTCTTGACCGCCGCAGCGTCAGACCCGGCGTCCGGCTCGGAGAACAGCTGGCACCAGATCTCTTCTTTGCGCAACGCCTTTTCGACGAATCGTTCGATCTGCCAGGGGGTTCCGTGCTGCACCAGGGTGAGGATCACCCACCCGGTGATCGAGTAGTCCGGCCGGGTGATGCCCGCAGCGGTGAACTCCTCCTCGATCACCAACTGCGCCACGGCATCTGCTGCCCGGCCCCACGGCTTGGGCCAGTGCGGCATGACGTAACCGGTGGCGATCAGCTTGTCGAGCTGACGATCGGTGTCGAGGGCGGCGATCTCGGCGGCGTCGACGCGGATCTGAGCCCGCAGCTCCTCGGCCTCGGCGGGCAGGTCCAGGCTGTTGGGCCGGGTCACGCCGGCCGCGGTCAAGGCGAACACGTCATCGGCGGGGCCGTCACCACCGAGAACAGCGCGTAGCACCAGGGCCCGCCGCAGGTGCAGATGCGCGTCGTGCTCCCAGGTGTACCCGATGCCGCCGTGAACCTGGATGTTGAGCTCGGCGTTGCGCACGTAGGCGGGCAGGGCCGAAGCGGCTGCGGCTGCGGCCATGAGCCGGAACTGCTGCTCGTCCTCGGATTCGGCGCGGGCGGCATCCCACACCAGGGCCACGGCCGACTCGGCCGCGACCAGCATGTTGGCGCAGTGGTGTTTGACGGCCTGGAAGGTGGCGATGGTGCGGCCGAACTGCTGTCGAACCTTCGCATACTCGACAGCGGAGTCCAGGCAGTCCACCGCTCCACCAACGGCCTCGGCAGCGAACAGGGCCCGCGCCCGCGCCACCGCAGCGGCCCGTGCACCGGGCAGGATGTCGGCCTCGGATATCGCCACGTTGTCCAACAGCACCCGGCCGGAGCGCCGGGTGAGGTCGAGGTTCTCGGGCACCTCGATCGAGACGCCTTCGCGCCTGCGGTCCAGCACCAGCACGTCCTCGCCGGCAGCGATCACCAGTAGGTCGGCCAACCCGGCGCCCAATACCACCCCGGCCGATCCACTGGCACGTTCGGCATCGAGCACCACGTCACCGCCGAAGCCGACTCCGGCCACGACAGAGCCGTCGACCAGACCCGGAAGCAGCCGCTCCTTCTGCGTGTCCGAGCCGGCGTACTGCACCACCGCAGCCGCCGCCACAGTCGGTACGAACGGACCCGGCGCCACCGCCCGCCCCAACTCCTCGACCACCACCACGAGTTCGGGGAACCCGTAGCCCGAACCGCCGTACTCCTCAGCGATGTGCAGTCCCAGCCAGCCCAGCGCCGCCAGGTCACCCCAGAACAGCGGGCGCACCTCATCGTCGGCATCGAGCAGTTCCCGGGCAGCCGCCCGGACTTTTTGCGCTGTCAGGAATCCGCGGGCGACTTCGCCGAGTTCACGGTGATCGTCAGTCAGGGCGATGGCCATGGCAAAGAGTGTACTTTTTACTTCGGCGCGAAACGCTGTCCGGCATCCAGGCGAAGGCACTGACCGTTGAGCATCGGGTTGTCGACGATCGCGGCGACAAGCTTCCCGTACTCCTCGGGGCGGCCCAGACGCTTGGGGAACGCAGCGTCTTTGGTCAGTGCCGTGGCGAACTCGTCGGGAATGCCCTTGGTCAGCCCGGTCGCGAACAGGCTCGGGGCGATCGCAAGCACCCGGATGCCCAGCGAGCCCAGGTCGCGTGCCATGGTCAGGCACATCCCGGCGATACCGGCTTTGGCCGCGGTGTAGGCGACCTGGCCGATCTGCCCTTCGAATGCCGCGATGGACGCGGTGTTGATGATGACGCCGCGCTCCTCGTCTTCGGGCTCGTTCTTGGCCATGTGCGATGCGGCCAGCCGGCTGATGTTGAAGGTGGCGATGAGGTTCAGGTCGATGGTCTTGCGGAACGAGTCCAGGCTGTGCACCCCCGATTTGCCCAGGGTCCGCTCGCCGATACCGCCGCCTGCGGTGGTGACGATGACATGCAGGCCGCCCAGCCCGTCGACCGCACTGGCCAGCGCCTGCTCGGTGCCCTCGAAATCGGTGACATCCACGGCATAGAACTCACCGCCGAGCGCACTGGCGACGTCCTTGCCGTCGGATCCTTCGCGGTCGAGGATCGCCACACTGGCACCCTTGGCCGCCAGCAGTTCTGCCGATGCGCGTCCCATACCGGATGCGCCGCCGACGACGATCGCCTTTTTGCCGTTGATTTCCATTCCGAGCCTCCCTTGCGTGGTTGGGTTACAAAGTTAGCGGGTCGTGTCACGTCCGGGAACTCGACCCCTGGACGAGTCGACACACACGCCGGGGCAATTGAGTATCAGGTTCACGTCACGTCACCATTTCTTCACAGTTCGTTTCCGCGTCGGCGGCGCTGCCACAGGTAGCTTGGCGGCATGCCTGCCCCCGCGCCCGGATCGCGGATGATGAGCGGTATCGCGGCCGCAGCGACCGCACTCGGGGTGGCGCAGCTGGTGGCGATCCCGTTCGGCTCCGCCGCTGATGCCCGCACCGCCATCGGGTCCGCTGTCATCGACTTCACCCCCGGACCGGTCAAGGAATGGGCGATTCAGACTTTCGGCACCGCGGACAAACTGTTCCTCGCGGCCGCGGTGCTGGCGGTGATCGCGGTGATCGCCGCCGTCACCGCGCTTGCCGAAACGCCCCGACGGCCGATCGGGAGCATCGCCATCGGCCTGGCCGGGGTCGCCGGATGCATCGCAGTGCTGTCCCGGCCCGAAGCCGACGCCTTCGACGTCATTCCCACCGTGATCGGCACCGCCTGCGGTATCGCCGTGCTACGCCTGCTGACGTCGGGTCGGATCACCAACGGTGAACGCAGGCCGGGGGACGCCGTCCACGTTGATCCCGGCCGTCGGTTGTCCCTGATGACCATCGGATTTCTCGGGGCCGGAGTGCTGTCCGGGGTGCTCGGAGTGATACTCACTCGGCGGTTTCATTCCATTGACGCCGACCGCGCCGGCTTCGCCGTACCCCAGCCGAAGGTGCCCTCTCCCCCGATTCCGCCCCAGGTGCAGCCGAGCGGTGTCGACCTGCCGAAGTTCGTGACCGGCAACGACGATTTCTACCGTATCGACACCGCCTTGAGCGTGCCCCAGCTCTCCCGGGGCAGCTGGGAACTGCGGATCCACGGCATGGTCGACCGCGAGGTCACCTACACCTTCGACGATCTCGAGCAGTTCGAGCTGATCGAGAAGGTGGTGACCCTGGCGTGTGTGTCCAATCCAGTTGGCGGCGACCTCATCTCGAATGCGGTCTGGACCGGGTACCGAGTGCGCGATCTGCTGGCGGGAGCGGGTGTGCGGCCCGACGCCGACATGGTGTTGTCGATGTCCTCAGACGGGTTCACCGCGGGCACACCCGTCGAGGCGATGACCGATGAGCGGGATGCACTGCTGGCGATCACCATGAACGGCGAGCCGCTGCCCGACCGGCACGGCTACCCGGCGCGACTGGTGGTGCCCGGCCTGTACGGCTACGTCTCGGCGACGAAGTGGGTCGTCGACCTCGAACTCACCCGATTCGACCGGGCCGAGGCGTACTGGACGAAGCTGGGCTGGGCTGCGCGCGGACCGATCAAGACCGAATCCCGCATCGACGTGCCCCGCAGCGGCCAGGAGGTGGCCCCGGGTGCGGTGACATTCGGTGGGGTGGCCTGGGCGCAGAACCGCGGGGTGCGCGCCGTCGAGGTACGCATCGACGGACCCGCCGGGCCCGGCATCTGGCAGCCCGCAGAGCTCGGCGCCAGCTATTCCAACGAGACGTGGCGGTTGTGGAGCTTCCCGTGGCAGGCCACGACGGAGGGGCCGCACACCATCACCGTGCGGGCCACCGACAACACCGGGCAGGTCCAGACCGAAGAGCAGGCGTGGGTGTTACCCGACGGCGCCACCGGCTGGCATGAAGTGAGTTTCTCGGTGCGCTGAATGCGCTAAATCGGTTGCGGCCCTCAGTAATCTGGACGGCATGGCTCAGCAACCACTGTCCCCGACAGCCGCATGGCGTGCGCGGTTGCGCTCCGACCTGATGGCGGCCCGCAAGGCGCGGCATCCCGCTCGGATGTCCGCACTGCGCTGTGCACTTGCGGCCATCGACAACGCGCAGACCCCGGACGCTGCGTCGACGGTGTGGCTGAACTCGACCGAAGCGCTGCGCCGGGAGCTCACGGACACCCAGATTCGCGGACTGCTCGAAACCGAGATCGCTGAACGGCTGCACGCCGCCGACACTGTCCGGGCCCACGGTGAACACATGCGGGCGGGAACGTTGCGCGCGGAAGCCGAGATTCTGGGCGACCTGCTCGTGGACCCGGTGGAGGCGCTCTGAGCCTGGTAGCACGCCGCTGAGTGCGGGCGGTTCCTGTCGGCCGGACGTGTCAGGCTGGCAGGGTGTTGCTCAGTGATGTCGTTGACGCTTCTTCGGACGTCGGTGCCACGTCGTCTCGGCTGTCGAAGGTGGCGCGGATTGCCACGTTGCTCGGCGTCGCCGGACATGACGACGCTGATCTGATCTCTGTAGTCGTGTCCTGGTTGTCCGGCGAGTTACCGCAACGCCAGATCGGAGTGGGCCGGGCGGCTCTGAAGTCGTTACCGAAGCCGGCTGAGGCATCGACGTTGACGGTGGCCGAGGTCGACACGATGCTCACCCAGATCGGCGCCGTCACGGGCAAAGGGTCGCAAGCCCGCCGTTCGCAAATGATCGCCGCATTGTTCGCCGCGGCCACCGAACCCGAGCAGACGTTTTTACGTCGTCTCCTCGCCGGCGAGTTGCGGCAGGGTGCACTGATCGGGGTGATGGTCGACGCCGTCGCCAGAGCCGCAGCCATCCCAGCCCCGGTAGTGCGGCGGGCAGCGATGCTCGGCGGCGCCCTGCCCGCGGTGGCGGCGGCTGCCATCGGCAACGGCCCCGAGGCATTGGCGGCCTTCACCCTGCAGGTAGGCAGACCGGTGGGTCCCATGCTGGCCCAGACCGCCGGTAGTGTGGCCGATGCGCTCGAAAAGCTGGGCGGTGAGGCCATTTTCGAGGCAAAACTCGACGGGGCCAGAGTCCAAATCCATCGCCGCGGAGACGACGTCTCCATTTTCACCCGCAGTCTCGACGATGTGACGACACGGCTGCCTGAAGTCGTCGAAGCCACCTTGGCCTTACCGGTTACCGACCTCATCGCAGATGGTGAGGCCATCGCACTGCGACCGGATGGACGGCCACACCGATTTCAGGTCACCGCATCCCGTTTCGGCCGCGCCGAGCGCTCTGATCAACCGCTGTCGGTCTTCTTTTTCGACCTGCTGCATCTTGACGGCGCCGACCTGCTGGACGCGCCGGCCATTGAACGGGCCGCCGCACTCGACGGCATAGTCCCTGATCGGTTCCGAGTGGACCGCCTGATCACCACGGATCCTGAAGCTGCACAGCAGTTCCTGGACGCAACCCTCGCTGCCGGGCATGAGGGTGTGATGGCCAAATCTCTGACTGCGCCGTACGAAGCCGGCAGGCGGGGGTCGGGCTGGCTCAAGGTCAAGCCGGTCCATACCCTCGATCTCGTGGTCCTCGCAGTCGAGTGGGGATCCGGCCGGCGTACCGGCAAGCTCTCGAACATCCACCTCGGTGCCCTCGATCCGACCACTGGCGAATTCGTGATGTTGGGCAAGACATTCAAGGGCATGACCGATGAAATGCTCGACTGGCAGACAGCACGTTTCACTGAACTCGCAGTCAACGGCACCGCAGGTTACGTGGTGCAGGTCCGACCCGAGCAGGTCGTCGAGATCGCCTTCGACGGCGTACAGGGCTCCACCAGATATCCCGGAGGCATGGCGCTGCGATTCGCCCGTGTCCTGCGATACCGAGACGACAAGAGTCCGGCCGACGCTGACACCAAAGAGTCGGTCCGCGCGTTCTATGAGCGCGACTGAGTGGAGCGCGACTGAGTGTTGACCGTTGCGTTGTTGACACGGCAGAGATCTCGCCTGGCCCGCCAGGGTTACTCCTAGTAGTAAGACGGCCTCCCTCCCGGGGCCCGGCACGGGGAGAATCGTCGGCGACATATCCGGCCCGTTTCTCCAGGCGCACCCCGAGACCAAGGGCCCGGTATTGCCTGCCCGGTCCAGCGTCGCGTCGGTCAGTTCAGGCGATTGGGTATCAACTCCCCCGTTTCGCCCAATCGGCGATACGGCGGTGAAAGGATCACTGAATGTCTTCACCTTCTGCCGCACCGTCGGGGCAGCTCGAGGAACGCGACGGCGAAATTACATTCATCCGAACCGACAAGGACCTGCCACCGGTCGCGATCATCGACCGTTCGCCGATCACCGGTAAGCACCGCGCCATCTTCGGCATCATTGCGCTGGTCGGCGCCACCGCCTGGGCGATGATCGCGTTCTTCCGGGGTGAGACCGTCAACGCCGTGTGGTTCGTGATCGCCGCCGTCTGCACCTACGTCATCGGATTCCGTTTCTACGCACGGCTTATCGAGATGAAGATCGTCAAGCCCCGCGACGACCACGCGACCCCGGCCGAGGTGTTCGAGAACGGTACCGACTACCTGCCGACTGATCGCCGCGTGTTGTTCGGACATCATTTCGCGGCGATCGCCGGGGCCGGCCCGCTGGTGGGCCCCGTGCTGGCCACCCAGATGGGCTATCTTCCGAGCACCATCTGGATCATCGTCGGCGCCGTCGTCGCCGGATGCGTTCAGGACTACCTGGTACTGGCGATCTCCACCCGCCGCCGCGGGCGCTCGCTGGGCCAGATGGCCCGCGATGAACTGGGCGCCGTCGGCGGTGCCGCGGCCATCGTCGGGGTGCTCGTCATCATGGTCATTCTGCTGGCCGTGCTGGCGCTGGTGGTGGTCAACGCGCTCGCCGAAAGCCCGTGGGGCGTCTTCTCCATCGCGATGACCATCCCGATCGCCCTCTTCATGGGCCTGTACCTGCGCTTCCTGCGGCCCGGGCGGGTGTCGGAGGTGTCGGTGATCGGTGTGGCCCTGCTGTTGCTCGCGGTGGTGGCCGGCGGCTGGGTGGCCGAAACCGATTGGGGCGTCAACTGGTTCACACTGTCGAAGGTCACGCTGTCGTGGTGCATCATCATCTACGGCCTGGCGGCTTCCGTGCTGCCGGTGTGGTTGTTGCTGGCTCCGCGCGACTACCTGTCCACATTCATGAAGGTCGGCACGATCATCCTGCTGGCCATCGGCATCCTGGTGGCGCGACCGGTCATGGAGGCACCGGCGGTGTCGTCGTTCGCCAGCAGTGGCACCGGTCCGGTGTTCGCCGGCTCGTTGTTCCCGTTCCTGTTCATCACGATCGCGTGTGGCGCGCTGTCCGGTTTCCACTCGCTGATCTCCTCCGGCACCACACCGAAGATGCTGGAGAAGGAAGGCCAGATGCGGCTGATCGGCTACGGGGGCATGCTCACCGAGTCGTTTGTGGCGATCATGGCGCTGATCACCGCGTGCATCCTCAACCAGCACCTGTATTTCGCGATCAATGCACCGTCCGCGCAGACCGGGACCACGGCGCAGACCGCCGCTGAGTACGTCAACGGGTTGGGCCTCGCGGGTGCGCCCATCACACCCGAGGACATCGACCAGGCCGCCGCCAGCGTCGGCGAGACGTCCATCATCTCGCGTACCGGTGGCGCGCCGACACTGGCGTTCGGTATGTCCGAAGTGCTGCACCAGGTGTTCGGCGGGCAGGCCCTCCGCGCGTTCTGGTACCACTTCGCGATCATGTTCGAGGCGCTGTTCATCCTCACCACCGTCGACGCCGGCACCCGGGTCGCCCGGTTCATGTTGTCCGACGGCCTGGCCAACCTCGGCGGTCCAATGGCCAAGCTGCGCAATCCCAGCTGGCGGGTGGGCGCCTGGATCTGCAGCGTCGTGGTTGTCGCCGCGTGGGGGTCGATCCTGCTGATGGGGGTCAGCGATCCCCTCGGTGGCATCAACACACTCTTCCCGCTGTTCGGTATCGCGAACCAGCTGCTGGCCGCCATGGCGCTCACCTTGGTCACCGTGGTGGTGATCAAGAAGGGCCTGCTGAAGTGGGCGTGGATTCCCGGCGTCCCCCTGCTGTGGGATCTGGTGGTGACACTGACCGCGTCGTGGCAGAAGATCTTCTCCGGCGATCCCAAACTGGGCTATTGGACCCAGCATTTCCAGTACAAAGCTGCTCAGGACGCCGGAGAGACCGCGTTCGGGTCGGCCAAGAACGCCGATCAACTGGCCGATGTGGTGCGCAACACCTTCATCCAGGGATCGCTGTCGATCCTGTTCGCTGTCCTGGTGGTGATCGTGTTCATCGCGGGTGTGGTCGCCGCGCTGCAGGCGATCCGCGGTGGTGGCCGGCCGCTTTCGGAGGATGACCCGGTGCCGTCCCGAATCTTCGCCCCTTCAGGGATGATTCCGACAGCCGCCGAGAAGGAGGTGAGCAAGCTTTGGGAAGAGTACGCCAACTCGCACGCCAAATCAGTTGGTACTGCGCGACATTGATGGGCGACAACCACTACCGTCGCTACGTTGCACTCCGGGAGCGCACCCACCCCGGCGAGCCGGTGATCAATGAACGCCAATATTGGCGCATGCGCCATGCGGCCACCGAATCGAACCCGAATACGCGGTGCTGCTGACCGGCCGACAAGTGCCGGATAGATCACACCTGGCGCTCCGGTGGCGGTTATCGGCCACACGTGCGGTAACCTGGTGTCAACGCTGGCTTCGCAACTGCGCAAACCAGCACGTCGCTGAACGAGCGCGCCGAGACGTCACGAGTATTCGATGAAATGTCTCGATACCCGATCCCGGTTATTTGCGCATACACACGGCTCCTTTCGCGGCGAACGATCTTGCCATGAGGCAATGTCGCCACTCGATGCCCGAAAGGCACCACCCACTGTGACTTCTGCTGTTCCCGTTTCGCCTTCCGCTGTTCCCGTTACCTTTGCTGACCTCGGCATCCGTGAGTCCCTCGTCCGGAGCCTCGCCGAGCGCGGAATCACCCATCCCTTCCCCATCCAGATCGAGACCGTTCCCGACAGCCTCGCCGGTCGTGACGTGCTCGGTCGCGGCAAGACCGGCAGCGGCAAGACGCTGGCCTTCGCGCTGCCCCTGATCAGCCGCCTGAACGGTGGACGTCGCCGGGCCAGCCGCCCCTCCGGCCTGGTGCTGGCACCCACCCGTGAGCTCGCCACCCAGATCACCGCGACCCTCGAGCCGCTGGCCACCGCCAACGGCCTGACCGTCACCACCATCTTCGGCGGTGTTTCGCAGTCCCGTCAGGTCAGCGCCCTGCGTGCCGGAGTCGATATCGTCGTCGCCTGCCCGGGTCGCCTCGAAGACCTGATGCGGCAGCGCGAGATCAACCTCGACGCGGTGGAGGTCACCGTGATCGACGAGGCCGATCACATGGCCGACCTGGGCTTCCTGCCCGGTGTCACCCGCATCCTGACCGCGACCCCTTCCGGAGGTCAGCGCATGCTGTTCTCGGCGACGCTGGACAACGGAGTCGACAAGCTGGTCAACCGGTTCATGACCAATCCGGTGATGCACTCGATCGACGAGGCCAACTCGCCGGTCGCAGCAATGACACACCACGTGTTCCACGTCTCCGGCGTCGAAGCCAAGCGCAAGTTGGTACAGCAGCTCGCCTCCGGAACCGGACGGCGGATCCTGTTCATGCGCACCAAACACCAGGCGCGCAAGCTCGCCAAGCAGCTGACCGACTCCGGTGTGCCCTCAGTCGACCTGCACGGCAACCTGTCTCAGCCGGCCCGTGACCGCAACCTCGCGGCCTTCACCTCAGGCCAGGCGCGCGTCCTCGTCGCCACCGACATCGCCGCCCGCGGCGTGCACGTCGATGACGTCGAATTGGTGGTGCACGTCGATCCCCCGATGGAACACAAGGCATATCTGCACCGTTCGGGCCGCACCGCACGCGCGGGCAGCTCGGGTGATGTGGTCACCGTCGTGCTGCCCGAGCAGCGCCGGGATACCCAGGCGCTGCTGCGCAAGGCCGGGATCAACGTCAAACCCCAAGACGTCGTGTCGGATTCCGCGCCGGTGCAGGCACTCGTGGGAGAAATCGCCCCGTACCAGGCTCCGGCACCCGTGGTCGCTCAAGCACCCCAAAGCACCCGCACCCGCCGTCCCGCCACCGGCTCTGCTCGACGCAGCGGTGGCCAGGGCGCAGCCCCCCGCAGCGGCGGCGGTGCGGGCAGCTCCGCACGCGGTCGTCGCGGTGGACGCACTCAGACCAGCGGTCGTGACGGAGCTCGCACCCGCTAACTCGCGCGGGCCAGCACGTACGGTTCGACGCGCACAGCGCGCAACCGGTGCTCCGCAATGCAGGATTCGGCGAACGATTCGATGGGCAGCTCGCGTATCCCGGTGTCAAACCGGGCCACGGGCAGCTCATCGAATCCCGCCGAGTGCGGTCCGTGGATCGCAGCCCAGGCCAGCCCGCGGCGCTCGTCGGGAAACGTGACCACCAGAGCGTCATCGGGCGTCATCTGATCCAGCACCGTCCCCACCGGGTCCTCGGGCTCGGCGAGAACAATGACGGGTTCGGCACCGCGTTCTGTGGCGGCGCCCAGATGGGCACGCACTTCGTCCTGCACGTCACCGGCGGAAAGCACTCGCTGCAAGAACATTCGGTCGCTGAGCCGGTCCCGGTGTACCGCACCGACCTTGCTCCGTACCCAGATGCCGGCAACTTTGGCCTCGACGTGTTCGATGACCCGCGGTAGTTCGTGGCGGTCGACGTTGAGCCGACTGGTCAGCTCATTCCGGTAGGACGCGCGCGCCTCGGCGATCGTGTCCGCCGCACCAGCGCAGTGGCTGGGCAGCGACCTGTAGGTGATGCCGGGTTGCTGGTCGGAATGATTGCGGAAGACCACATTTTCGTTGGTAGTCATGGTGTTTCGGTTCCTTTCGTCCTACCGGTATGCCAGGGGACGACTATCTGCCTACGGTGGCAACTTTGAGTGATCCCCGGCTCGGCAGGGTGAGGGTGAACTTTCGACCCCCGGGCAGAAAGAGCTCCACCCGGGTTCGTTCGGTGTCGTCGGTCCGGTTCATCTCATTCATCGCGGACCTTCTTTTCCTTCCGTTGCAGAAGCACTGCGATGGTCAGCACCACCAGGCCGCTGGCGGCCATTACCGCGCCGGCGGCCGCGGGGGCGGTGTATCCGAGGCCCGCAGCGATCACCAGACCGCCGATCCAGGCACCCGCGGCATTGGCGATGTTGAGGGCCGAGTGGTTCAAGGCGGCGGCCAGCGTCTGCGCATCCGCGGCGACATCCATCAGCCGGGTCTGCAGCGCGGGCGCCATCGCCGCACCACTGGCGGCGATTCCGAACAGCAGAATCAGCGCTGACCACGGATTATGGGCCGCGACAACGAATCCCGCCAGCATGACCCCCAGTGCGGTGATCGTGATGTACAGGCTGCGAACCACCGAACGGTCGGCCATCCGCCCGCCGACGGTGTTGCCGACGACCATGCCGGCGCCGAAGACCATCAATGCCAGCGGGATCAGTCCCCGGGACATGCCGGCGACATCGGTCATGGTGGTCGCGACATAGGTGTAAACGGCGAACATGCCACCGAAGCCCACCATGCCAATCGCCAGGGCCAGCCACACCTGTGGGCGTTTGAGCGCACCGAGTTCGGTCAGCGGGCTGCTGACCTGATCGGTGCCGATCTCGGGTAACCATGCCCAGATCGCCGCAAGTGTCACCAGGCCGATCACCACCACCAGCGCGAAGGCGCTTCGCCAGCCCAGCGCCTGCCCCAGCCAGGACGCGGCAGGTACGCCGACGACGGTGGCCACGGTGAGGCCGGTCATCACCTGGGCGACCGCCTTGGCGCGCCGGGCGGGTCCGAGCATGCGGGCCGCCACCAGGGCAGCGACACCGAAGTACGCACCGTGCGGCAGCCCGGCAATGAAGCGGGCGCCGATGAGGGCTTCATAGTTGGGCGCCAGGACCGAAGCCAGGTTGCCGACGATGAACACCACCATCAGGCTCATCAGCAGCACCCTGCGCGACACCCGCGCCGTCAATGACGCGATCACCGGGGCGCCGATGACGACACCGAGGGCATACGCAGAGATGACGTGCCCGGCTATCGGTTCGGAGACATCCATTCCGGCGGCGATATCAGGCAGCAGACCCATGGCGACGAACTCGGTGGTGCCGATGCCGAAGCCACCGAGTGCCAGGGCGAACACCGCCAGCCGCAACACCGGTGGTGGTGGTGCGACGACGGCGGCCGAGGTGGACGGTCGGCCAGGAGAGCCTGGGCGGCCAGCAGTAAGAGTCACAGTCAACTTTCGCGCCTCGTGGTGGGCTGTCGTACGGAGCCGAGGTCATCACCGCGGCTCCGGATAGGCACCCGCTGCGTTGCAGGGCGCTTCCGTCTGCCCTGAGCCTATCGGCACTTTGGCCCGCCACCCAATCGACTTACGTCTTTTTAAGGACGAAGTGAGGATTCTTACAACTATTGGCGATCCTTTGTTCAGGTTGTTTCAATGGTTGTAATCGCGTTTCCTCGAAAGGAGCCAGGTCATCCGACGATCGAGATCCGGATCAACATCCACAGGAACGCCGGCCAGCGCCGGCGAGATCTTTGCGCTGATCCGCGACTCGGTGGCCACCACCCGCTCCGACATCCGCCATCTCACCGGGCTCTCCCGCACCGCGGTCGCAGCCCGGGTCGCCGAGCTGGCCCAGCGGGGCCTCGTCGTCGAACGTCAGGAGGGTCTCTCCACTGGCGGACGGCCGCCCACCTTACTGGCGTTCAACGCCGACGCCGGGGCGGTTCTCGGCGCCGCCATCGGCCGTAGCCGCACCCATCTGGCGGTGTGCAACCTGGCGGGCCGGGTGCTGGCGGTCACCGATATCGACGAGCACGTCGGTGTCGGTCCCGACGACCTGATGCCGCAGCTGGTCAAGCGGCTCGAGGCGCTGATCTCCGATGCCGGTTTACAGCCCACCGATGTGCACGGTGTCGGGGTCAGCCTGCCCGGCACCGTTGACCGAGAACGCGGGTGCAGCCTGGATTCCCCGGTCATGAGCGGGTGGGACGGCGTGCCACTGGCGCCTTACTTCCAGGATCTGACCGCGGCCCCCGTGCTGGTGGACAATGACGCCAACGTGATGGCTCTCGCTGAACGACACGGCGAGTACCGAGGCATGGACGACCTCATCCTGCTCAAGATCTCCACTGGTCTCGGCGCGGGTCTCATCTGCGGCGGGGTCCTGCAGCGCGGTGCCGTCGGTGCAGCAGGAGAATTCGGGCACAACAAAACCGCCGCCGCGCACGGGCTCACCTGCCGCTGCGGCGACACCGGCTGCCTGGAGACGATTGCCGCCGGCTGGGCACTGGTGCGCACCCTGCGCGAGCAGGGGCACGATGTCGGCCACCTGCGCGACGTCGTGGACCTGGCCAATCGTGGCGACGCCGAAGCGCGCCGACTGATCCGGGAAAGCGGACGGCATGTGGGCGAGGTGGTGGCCCCTCTGGTCAACCTGCTCAATCCCGCCGTGGTGGTGGTGGGCGGAGACATGATCGGCGCATACGACCTTCTGGTCGCTGGATTGCGAGAAGCCCTGTATGGCAACGCAACCGCGTTGGCTACCCGGACACTGCAGGTGGTACCCGCAACAGACGGTGAACGTTCATCGGTGATCGGCACCGTCGCGCTGATCCTGGACACCATCCTGGACCCCGAGGCCATCGACGCGTCGTTGCAGTCTGCCCGCTAGCGCGTCACCTCGTTGACGAAGCAGCGTTGGACACCCTGGGTGCGGCCACCTAACGTGCTCTTATGCACGCGGGAGGACAACTGTGACCAGATCAGCTGAACGCACCACCAGCGCAGTCCTGCAGGTGGGCCCGCTCAAACCTTCCCTCCAAGACACGCTGCGCACGTCCTACGACGCCCTGGTGCTGCCCACCGACCCTGAGCAGAGCGCCGCGTTCTTGGCCGAGCACGGCGAGCGGGTCACCGTTGCCGTGACCTCCGGCGGCGCCGCCTTCGATGCTGCACTCATGGCCCAACTGCCCCATCTGGAGGCCATCGTGAACTTCGGTGTCGGCTACGACACCATTGACGTCGCCGCTGCCGCGCAGCGTGGCATCACGGTGAGCAACACCCCCGATGTGCTGACCGATAGTGTGGCCGACACCGCCGTGGGCCTGATGATCGACACCTTGCGGCGGTTCTCGGCCGCGGATCGCTTTGTGCGCGAAGGCTCGTGGCCCAAGGGCAGTTATCCGCTGACCCGCGATGTCAGCAACACCGCTGTCGGCATCGTGGGGATGGGCCGGATCGGCAGGGCGATAGCGGCGCGGCTCACCGCGTTCGGTTGCCGCATCTCCTATCACAACCGCAAGCCGGTCCCCGATTCGGACTTCACCTATGTCGAGTCGCCGCAGGAGCTGGCCGGTGGTGTCGACGTACTCGTCGTGGCGGCTGCGGGCGGCCCAGGGACCCGCGGCCTGGTAGACGCGAAAACCATTGCGGCACTTGGCCCCGAGGGTTACCTGATCAATATCTCGCGCGGCAGTGTCGTGGATGAGGACGCGCTGGTCGATGCACTCGTCAACGGGCGCCTCGCCGGCGCCGGGCTCGATGTCTTCGCCAATGAGCCCCACGTTCCGCAGGCGCTGCTCGGCCTCGACAACGTGGTGCTGCTCCCCCACGTCAGCAGCGCCACGGTGCAGACGCGTGCCGCCATGGAGGAGCTGACCCTGCGCAATCTCGAGAGCTTCCTGGCCACCGGCGACCTGGTCACGCCGATCGCGATGCCCTCCCGTTGAATAGTGGTTTGATCACCAGTCGTACGGTTTCGCCATCGACAGGCCAGCAAAGGACAGCTATGGATCTGCAGTGGTCAGACAAGGACCTGGCGTTCCGCGACGAGGTGCGTGCCTTTCTCGATGACAAGCTCACCCCGGAGCTGCGCCGTGCCGGCAGGCTGATGACAAGCGTCTACGCCGACCACGAGGCCAGCATGGCGTGGCAGGCGATCCTGCACCACCGCGGTTGGGCGGCGCCGGCATGGCCCGTCGAGTACGGCGGGTGCGACTGGACGCTCACCCAGCACTACCTGTTCACCCGCGAATCCACCCTGGCCGGGGCGCCATCCCTGTCGCCGATGGGCATCAAGATGGTCGCGCACGCGATCATCCGCTACGGCACCCCCGAACAGCGGGAGTTCTTCCTGCCGCGAATCCTCAGCGGCGAGGTGTTCTTCTGCCAGGGCTACTCCGAGCCTGAGTCCGGCTCCGACCTTGCCTCATTGCAGATGGCGGCCGTGAGCGACGGTGACGATCTGGTGTGCACGGGCAGCAAGATCTGGACCACCCATGCGCGAGAAGCCAATTGGATGTTCGCGCTGGTGCGCACCTCCCGCCGGGAGCGCAAGCAGCAGGGAATCACCTTCGTGCTGATAGACATGAGCAGCCCAGGTATTGAGATTCACCCGCTGGTGATGACCTCTGGTGAAGAAGTACAGAACCAGGTCTTCTTCGATAACGTCCGCGTACCGAAATCCAATGTGCTCGGCGAGATCGACGACGGCTGGACCGTCGCGAAATACCTGCTCGAGTTCGAACGTGGCGGCGGGGCCACCGCGCCCTGGCTACAGGTGATGGGCGAGGACATCGCCGCCGCCGCAGCCGAACAACCCGGCCCGGCCGGCGGCCGGCTCATCGACGACGCGTCGTTCGCCCTCAAACTCGCCGATGCCCGCATCCGCACCGAGGTGTTGGAGATTCTCGAGTTCCGCACCCTCGCCACCGTCGCCGAGGGCCACAACCCCGGGCCCGCTTCCTCGATGCTCAAGGTGCTCTCCACCGAGCTGAGCCAGACGCTGACCGAGCTGGCGCTGGAGGCCGCAGGCCCACGCGGCCGGGTGTATCAGCCGCATGCCACCTGTCCCGGCGGGCCGGTCACCGAATACGAACCGCCCACTGACGGCTACACCTCCGGCGAGCCGTGGCAGGCCGTCGCGCCGCTGAAGTACTTCAACGACCGCGCTGGCTCAATTTACGCCGGCAGCAACGAAATTCAGCGAAATATCCTGGCAAAAGCAGCATTGGGGCTGTAGATGGACTTCAAACTCTCCGACGAACAAGAGCTCCTGCGCGACGGACTGGCGAAGTTCTTGGCCACCCGCTACGACCTACGGAAGAGCCGGACGGCGGCCAAGGCCGGTGTCGGCTGGCAGCCTGACATCTGGCGCGCCTTCGCCGACGAGTTGGGCATCCTGGGCGCCACCCTGCCGGAGTCGGCGGGCGGACTCGGCGGCGGGCCGGTCGAAGCGATGGTGATCGCTGAAGCATTGGGCTACGCCCTGGTCATCGAGCCGTATATCGACACGGTGGTGGTCGCCGGCGGGCTGTTGCAGCGCGCCGGCGGGGAGCAGGCGGGCCGCATACTGCAACAGATCGCCGAGGGCACCGCGGTGGTCTCGCTGGCGGTCACCGAACCCACTTCCGGCGATGACCTGGCCGAGATCTCAACCACCGCAACACCCGACGGCGGCGAATGGACGTTGACCGGAACGAAGATCGTCGTCATGAACGCGCCGATCGCCACTCATCTACTGGTCGCCGCACAGACCCCCGAGGGGCTTTCGCTGTTTCTCACCGAGTTCGACGCGGCAAACCCGGCCGTCGGCCTCGAGGTCCATCCGTACCGCACGGTCGACGACCGCCGCGCGGCCGATCTCACCTTCGACAGTCTGCGGTTGCCTGCTGAGGCCCTCCTCGGTGCCGTAGGTGAGGCGGAGCCGTCGCTGCGGCGTGCGCGCGACGAGGGTGCCGCGGCAGTGGTGTCCGAGGCGGTCGGTGGAATGCGAAAAGTACTGGCCGACACCGTCGAGTACAGCAAGCAACGCCATCAGTTCGGCCAACCGATCGGCAGCTTCCAGGCGCTTGCGCACCGGATGGTCGACATGTACATGGAACTCGAGCAGGCAGTGGCCGCCGCATACCTCGCCGTGCTCAACCTCGACGCCGAGCCCGACACCAGGGCGCGGGCGGTGTCCGCAGCCAAGGCAACCGCGGGGCGGGCGGCGCGCTTCATCGGCCAGAACGCGGTGCAACTGCACGGCGGGATGGGCATGACCGAGGAACTGGCAATCGGCCACTACTTCAAACGCCTCACTGCCATGCAGCATGAATTCGGAAGTACGGCATCACATCTGAGTAGGTACGCCCAGCTGACGAAGCCGTGACGGCTGTGGAGTGATTTTCACTCATCGATTTCGAACACGCGGTCACACTCCGCTGCGGTGGTGGCGATCAGCACCGCGTTGGGCTCGTCCACCTCGTCGGCCCACTTCTGCGCATCGGCGAGGCTGCGGCCGCCCGCGACATGCCTGGCCACCAACCGCTCACGACGCACGGCTGCCGGGCAGTCGACGTAGTACAGCCGCTGTAACAGCGGGCGCACCGCCCGCCATCCTGGCTGATCGAGCCCCAGATAATTGCCCTCGGTGACGACAAGACCCGCGTCGGCCGGGACCACGTGGGTGGCTGCCACGGGCTCCTCGATGGCGCGGTCGAAACCGGGAACATAGACGTCGGCCTGGCGGTACGCCTGGGCGATCCGCGCCAACGTCACCACATATCCGTCGACATCGAAGGTGTCGGTCGCACCCTTGCAATCGTGGCGCCCCAGCCGGCGCAGTTGGACATTGGACAGATGGAAGCCGTCCATGGGCACGTAAGCCGCACCCAGCGTGCGCACCAGCGTCTCGGCGAAGGTGGACTTGCCCGCACCTGGCGGACCGGTGATGCCGACCAGTACCCGCGAGGCTCCGGCCTGGCGCAGCGCCGCGAGATCGGCCGTCACCATCTGCAGCGCCTCTTCGGTCGTTGTCGTCGCGCACACTCCCTGTGTTTGGAGGCCTGTAACTCGGGGATCCCGAACGTGCGATAGCACTGTATAAGTTCGGGTTGGGGTGATTGGTGTGAAGACATGCTTGTCACAATGCGAAGTCTGCTGGGCGCCGCGCTCACGGCACTGATGCTCGCGGCATTCGTGCCGGTGCTCGGTCCGCCGGCCGCCAGGGCAGATACCGTCGAAGTGCTGGAAGTGCCGTCAGCGGCGATGGGCCGCAATATCCGGGTGCAATTCCAGGGCGGCGGCCCGCACGCGGTCTATCTGCTCGACGGGTTGCGGGCTCAGGATGACCGCAACGGCTGGGATATCAACACCGGGGCGTTCTCCTTTTTCAACGGATCGGGGCTGTCGGTGGTGATGCCCGTCGGGGGGATGTCGAGCTTCTACACCGACTGGTACCGACCCGCCGTCGGTAATGGAATGACCCAGACCTACAAGTGGGAGACGTTTCTGACCTCCGAACTGCCGGGCTGGCTTGCCGCCAACCGCGGGATCAGTCCTACCGGCAACGCGGTGGTGGGGTTGTCGATGTCCGGCAGTGCGGCGTTGATTCTGGCCGCTTACCACCCCGGTCAGTTCGTGTACGCGGCGTCGCTGTCCGGATTCCTGAACCTCTCGGACCGCCTCTGGCCGGTGTTGGTCGGTATCGCGATGGCCGATGCCGGAGGGTTCAACGCCCTCGACATGTGGGGTCCGTATGGCAGCGGCGCGTGGCAGCGCAATGACCCGACGGTCCAAGTCGGCAGGCTGGTCGCCAACAACACCCGGATCTGGGTCTACTGCGGCAACGGCAACCCCTCGGACCTCGATGCCGGCCTGGGTAACGCCCTGATCCCCGCGCAGTTCCTCGAGGGCGTCACCACCAGGTCCAACCGGGAGTTCGAGGCCCGGTACGAGGCAGCGGGTGGCCGCAACGGAGTGTTCAACTTCCCGGCCAACGGCACCCACAGCTGGGGCTACTGGGGCGGTCAACTGCAAGCGATGAAACCTGATCTGCAGCGGGTGCTCGGGGCTACCCCGGCACCGTAGGCCCCACCGGCGGGAGTGCGTCAGTCGAGGTAGGCGACCTGCAGATCTTTGATCCCGTTGATCCAGCCCGACCGCAGCCGCCGTGGCTGCCCGATGACTTCGATATCGGGCGCCAGGTCGGCGATGGCCTCGAAGATCAGCCGGATCTCGGTGCGTGCCAGGTTCGCGCCGATGCAGTAGTGGATGCCGTTGCCGCCGAATCCCAAATGGGGGTTCGGGTTCCGGGTGATATCGAACTCGAACGGCCGGTTGAACACGTCTTCGTCGAAATTGGCCGAGCTGTAGAACAATCCGACGCGCTGGCCCTCGCCGATGGCGACCCCGCCGACCTCGGTGTCAGCCAGTGCGGTGCGCTGGAAACAATGTACCGGGGTCGCCCAGCGGACGATTTCGTCTACTGCCGTCACCGGACGCTCCCGCTTGTACAGCTGCCACTGGGCGGGATTGTCGGCGAACGCCATCATGCCGTGGGTGATGGCATTGCGGGTGGTTTCATTGCCGGCGACCGCCAGCAGGATGACGAAGAACGCGAATTCGACGTCTCCGAGGGAGTCACCGTCGACATCGGCTTCGATGAGCCGGGTCACGATGTCGTCGGCGGGATTTCGACGGCGCTCTTCGGCCATCGCGTAGGCGTAGCCCATCAGTTCGGCGTTGGCCACCGCCGGGTCGACATCGTTGAAGTCGGGGTCGTCGGTGTTCATGATCGAGTTGGTCCAGTCGAACAGCTTGCGCCGGTCCGCATCCGGGACACCGATCAAATCGGCGATCGCCGCCAACGGCAGGCCCATGGCGATGTCGTCGACGAAGTTACCGGTTCCTTTCGCGACGGCGGCGCTGACGATCTCATGCGCGGTCTGCGCGAGCTTGCGTTCCAGGGCAGCCACCGCCCGCGGGGTGAACAACCGAGACACCAGTTTGCGCAGCCGCGTATGGGAGGGTGGGTCGTGGTTGACCAGAAGCGCCTTGGTGAGGTCAAGCTGGTCGGCGGTGACGCTGTCGGGCAGCCGCATGACAGCACCCTTGGCGTTGGTTGACCACAGCTCACCGTCACGCGAAATTTGTTTGATGTCTTCATGTTTGGTGATGACCCAGTACCCGTCGTCACCGAAGATCGACACACCGGGCGGTTGTTGGTTCCACCATACCGGCGACGTCCGGCGCAGCTCGGCGAACTGCTGGACCGGGATACCGTTCTCCAGAACTGTCGGCGAGGTGAAATCGAAGCCCTCTCCGAACCGGTGGCTGCCGTCGGTGACCGTCATCGCGCTCTCCCCCACTCCGCACCGCACACTCAACAATTCTGGACAGGTGTATGAAATATATCCCGAGGCTAGCCGTCCACGCCTCGTGGTGACAAGGGATGGTCGCTGAACAGCAAGCTCGGCAACCGTTTTCAACCACCCCCAGGGGGTTTGGTCACGCGGCTATTCTGGAGGCGTGTCCAGCGAAGCAGTAGCCGACCCGCAACCGGTAGCGGCCGGCAGTCGCAGGCGTGATCGCCGCCCCGAACAAACTGTCCGCAAGGTGCTCGACGCCGGCGTGGCGGAATTGCGCCGCAGCTCTTTCGGCGGCTTGACGATGCGGGCGGTGGCCGCCAGGGCCGGGGTGTCGCCGGCGAGCGCCTACACCTACTTTCCGTCCAAGAGCGCCCTGGTGGCCGCGGTGTACCTACAGCTCCTGCGAGCGGCCCCGGTGCACACCGACGTCAACCAGACCACCAGGACCCGAGTCACCACGACCCTGCGCGAGATGGCGCTCGTGGTGGCCGACGAACCGGAACTCACCGCCGCGTGCGGTGCGGCATTGATGGCTGACGATCCTGCGGTGACACCGGTCCGGGAGCAGATCGCGGCGGAGGTGATCACCCGTATCCGGGCGGCGCTGGGGCCGGGATGGCCGCCTGCGGTGAGCGCCACGTTGTTGATGACGTTCGCGGGCGCGTTGATGACTGCGCGCTTTCTGTCCTTCGATCAGATCGCCGGACAGCTGGACGACGCAGTGGTCCTGGTGCTCGGCGAGCCGGACCGCGACGGCTGATCAGAATACGACGGTCTGATTGCCGTGCCTGATGATCCGGTCCTCGCAATGCCACAGCACTGCCCTGGACAGCACGGCGCGCTCGACGTCCGCACCCAACCGCACCAGGTCGGCGACATCATGGCGATGGTTGACGCGAACCACATCCTGCTCGATGATCGGCCCCTCGTCGAGATCCTGGGTGACGTAATGGGCGGTGGCTCCAACGAGTTTGACGCCGCGCTCCCGGGCGCGGCGGTACGGGGCGGCGCCGATGAACGCCGGCAGGAACGAGTGGTGGATGTTGATCACCGGGCAACCCACCTCGTCGAGGAAGGCGGGTGTCAGCACCTGCATATAACGCGCCAACACCACCAGGTCGACGTTGTCCCGCAACAGGTCGAGCATGCGACCCTCCGCCTCGGCGCGGATGTCCTTGTGCGCGGGAACGTGAATGAACGGGACGCCGAAGGGGCGAACCTGATCGGCCAGGTCGGCGTGATTGGCGATGACGAACACCACCGACATCTCGAGCTCGCCGCGCCGGTTGCGCCACAACAGATCCAACAGGCAGTGGTCTTCCCGGGACGCCAGAATGGCCACCCGCTTGGGACGCGAAGCCTCGGTGAGCCGGAAGTCGATGTCGAGGCGGCCGGCGACTTCACGGGCGAAGCGGTCATTGAGCTCGTCACGCACCGCCCTGAGCCCCGGCAAGTGGAAAATGGTGCGCTGCAGGAACGTTCCGCCTTCAGCAGCGGTCGAATGCTGATCCAGCGATACGATGTTGGCACCGGCTGCGGTCATGAAGCTGCTGATCGCCGCGACGATGCCCGGCTGATCTGGACAGCGCAGCAGCAACCTGCCGATATCGGTATCGGTACCCGTGGCCATCCGTACTCCCCCAGCTTGTCGGCCCCCGAACGTTAGAGACCCTACCGCCGCTCAATCGGCTGGTGGTGCGTCTGGCGGGAACGCCACCGGGAAGGGCTGACCGAAATCGGCTGAGCGACCCACTGCCGCCCACGTTTGCGCCTCCTGCACCTGCCGTCGGGAGTAGTCGAGCGCCATCTCCACGGCGTTGACACCGACCAACAAATGGCTCGGCGGGTACTCGCGTTTGGCCGCACCGACGATGATCTGCGCAGCCCGTGCCGGATCGCCCGCTGGTCCTGACCCGCCGGCACGCACCTTCCGGTTGAATTCGCCGACAGTGCTGTCGTACTGCCCGGGTACCTCATGCACCGACATCGACGAGCCGGCCCAGTCGGTGGCGAAGCCACTGGGCTCGACCACCATCACCCGGATGCCGAACGGTGCGGTCTCGGCCGCCAGTACGCGGCTGAGTCCGTCGACGGCGAACTTGGCCGCCTGATAGGAAGCGATGCCCGGCGATCCACCTACGCGGCCGCCGATTGACGAGAACTGGACGATGGTGCCGCCACCCTGACTCCGCAGTTGAGCGATCGCTGCACGCGAGACGTGGTACACGCCCCAGAAGTTCGTCTCGAACTGGGTGCGAAAGTCGTCGACGTCGCCGGTCTCGATCGGTGCGACGTTGGCGTAACCGGCGTTGTTGACCACGACGTCGAGTCGGCCGAATCGGTCCACGCCGGCGTCGATGGCCGCCTGGACGGCGACGGGGTCGGTGACATCGAGGGCGACCGGCAATATCGCCTCGCCTCCGGCGTCGACGAGGTCGGACAGGTCCGCGGGCTTGCGGGCGGTCGCGACCACCTGATCGCCCTCGGCCAGCGCAGCGGTGACGAGTTCACGGCCGAAGCCACGGGAGGAGCCAGTGATGAACCAGGTTTTCATCCATTTAGTACAACATCGTTGCGGTAATAACGCAACGTCGTTTTGTTAACTCTGCGGCCGGCTGTTTAGGATGAGGCATGGTCGCCGCCGGTTCCGAGACCCGTTTCCAGCGGGCGCGCTCCCCCGAGGCAAAACAGCAACGGGAGGCCGCGATCCTGGCGGCCGCCACCCGATTGGGCGCCCAGCACGGCATCCGCCAGATCACCCTGACCGACATCGCCGCCGCGGTCGACATGCACAAATCCGCGCTGCTGCGGTATTTCGAGACGCGCGAACAGATCTTTCTGCAGCTGTCGGCATCGGAATGGCGAGAGTGGACCTCGACCCTGCTGACCCGGACGCGGGAGATGGCTCCCGCGACTGCAACCGGTGCCATCGCCGAGGCACTCTCCCAAACCCTCGTCCGCCGACCCCTGTTCTGCGATCTGCTGGCCCAGACGCCGCTGAATCTGGAGCGCAACGTGTCAGTGGAGCAGGTCCGGGCATTCAAGCTCGTCACCCATGCCCAGGTCGAGGCGATCGCCGGCGAGCTCCGCAGATTGCGTCCGGCACTGTCAGAAGTGGAGGCCGTCGACGTGATCGCCACCGCCACTGCGATGGCCGGAGCGATGTGGCAAATGGCCACTCCGCCAACCGAAGTGGCCGAACTCTATCGCAATGACCCGTTACTCAGCCTGGCGGTCTTCGACGTCGGGGCGCGGTTGACCCGGATCCTGACCGCACTGATCGACGGCTACGGAACACAGGCATAGTCAGGCGCAAACCGAACGATCCAGTGCGGCAAGGGACTCCGCGAGGTACTCCTCGGGAAAGGGCGGCATCGGTACTTGTTGCCGGAAATCCGGCGAGGTCTCGGTCCAGTCGTAGGTGAGTGTGACCTCGGTGTGCTCGCCGTCCGGTTCGAGGTCGTAACGCCACCACCAGCCACCGGGTGCGTGCGACCCGGCGTCGTCGAGCTGGCCGGGCAGCCACGCCAAGGTGCGGTCCTGCTCGAATTCCGTCACCAGGTTGTGCATGACGTAGTGTCCGCCGGCCTGCTCCAGGAACATGTTGATCACGAACATCTGCCCCGCGCCGGTGATGGGCTGCGGGTCGACCGCGTCGCGCACCATGTCGCCGGGCTCGGTGTACCGATGTTGATCGGGATCAGCCAGGACAGCGAAGACTCGGGCCGGGGTGGCGGTGACGGTACGGGTGACGACGTAACGCTCGCGGGTGTCTGACCGTGTCATTCCGGTTCCTTTCCATAGGCTTTCGCGATGTCGGGGCTATCGAGCCAACCCGAGTACGTCGGCCGGGACGGCCAGCCGTCGGGCGAGTCCAGCCATTCCTCCTGCCGTCCCCACGGCAACAGGTCGATCAGCGCAAACGTGTAGCTGAGCTGTTCGGTGCCCCGCCCGTTGGTGTGCCACGTGCGATAGACGGTGTCCCCGTCGCGCATGAACACGTTCACCGCGAATCCACCGCCGGCCGGGGCGTCGACGTCGGCGCCGAACGAGCTCTGCGCCGACGAATACCACTGCATCGTGTTGCCGACCTTGTCCCGGTAGGCCAACGCCTCGTCGATGGGCCCGTTGGTGACCACCACGAAGCGAGCGTCGTAGTTGTCCAGGAAGTCCAGCCGAGTGAATTGCGAGGTGAAGCCGGTGCAGCCGCCGCACTGCCACAGCGCACCGTCGGTCCACATGTGGTGGTAGGTGATCAGCTGTGAACGCCCGTCGAAAACGTCGACGAGACGGACCGGACCTGCCTCTCCCTCCAGCACGTAGTCCGGTAGCTCCACCATGGGCAGTCGGCGACGCTGCGCGGCGATGGCGTCCAGTTCTCTGGTGGCGGCCTTCTCCCGGCGGCGCAGCTCGTCGAGCGCGCTACGCCAGGTGGCTGCATCCACCACGGGAGGTTTCCCGGGTGCGGTGACGGTTTCCGCGGACATGTTTCCCACCCTTCCCAGCATCGGATAGCTGTTCAGCAGTGTTGACTGGCGGCGCGTCGAAGAATCATCGCGAAGACAGATTGTGGGTTCGGTGTAATGTCGCCCGGACACTAACCGGGTAGGAAGGGTCACCTAACCCCCTTCCGATCAGCGAATGAAAGCGGTCAGCCATGAACGCACCTGCGGATGTCACCGGCTTGCGACTTCTCGTCGTCGGCGCGTCATCGGGAATCGGTCACGCCGTGGCGGTCAGTGCGGCCGCGCGCGGCGCCCGGGTGGCGGTGGCGGCGCGGCGCCGTGAACTGCTCGACGCGCTGGCGGACCAGGTCGGCGGATTCGCCTTCGACCTGGATGTCGAGGACCCCGCGGCGATCACCCGCGTCGTCGGTGACGCGGTGGAGGCTCTCGGCGGCCTGGACGCCGTGGTGTTCACCAGCACCGTCATCCCCTTCGCCTACATCGAGGACACCGACGTCGCCACCTGGGTGCACGCCTTCTCGGTCAACACCCTCGGCGCCAACAACGTGCTGCGCGCCGCACGACCGCACCTGTCCGACCACGGCGTCGTCCTGATCGCGTCGAGCTTCGACGTCGGGCGCCCCCGCGCCGGAGTCGCGGCCTACAGCGCCAGCAAGGCTGCGCTCGACGAGATCCTGCATTCGTGGCGCAACGAGCACCCGGACCTGTCCATCCTGCGGGTAGGCGTCGGGCCCACCGAGGACACCGAGATCTTGCGCGGCGCCGATCGCGATCTGTTGCCGGAGCTCCTGCAGTCCTGGAAGAAACAGGGGCAGCTGCCCGCCCGGATGTCGGCGCTCAAAGACGTTGCCGAGACTCTTGTTTCACTGGTCGAGATCGCGCACGCCAATCCCAGCGTGGTGCCCGAAGTGGTCCAGTTGTCGCCCCGCATCCTCAAGAAGAACTGAACAACTAGGCCTGCAGGGCCCGTTGTCCGAGATTGCCGGCGATCCATTTCCGGCCTTTTCCGGCGGCGCGCTGCAGCGCGCCGATTTCGCCGAAATAGGCGGCGACGGCTCCCACCACGGGCAGCATGCTCAGGTACCGAAACGGCGCACGGGGATGCGGCCGCTTCGCAAGCTCCTCGGAGATGGCATTCAACAGCCCCACCAGCTTCCACACCGCCTTGGCGATACCTGCCGGGTTTCGCGGGATGTCGGGCATCGGGTCCGACATCGGGTCCGACACCCGACTGCCCGGCGCGGCGGACAGATCGCGGCCGCACAGCACCGCCGCGAGCAGCCGCACCTGTTGATCGTGATCAGTGACACCGAGCTCGCGAGCCACCGCGCACAGGATTACAGCCTGGTTGGTGAAGCCGAGCAGATCCTGGATCGGCAGCCGGTTCGCCAGCACTCCGAGAAAGCCCGGAAAGGCGACCGCGACGGTGTTCAACGCCCCGATCCGCCGGACCCACCAGTGGATGCGCGCATCGGTGTCCAGCTGGTCCCAGGCGCGGGTCCCGGGAACCTCGGCTGCGTTGAGCGCCCGGCCGATGCCATCGGCCACCTTGTGCACCGGGCCGCTGTCGCCGTCTCCTCGACCGGAACGTCGTTTCACCTGCAGCGGATCGGTGCCCCACAGGACGTCGAGCAACGGACCGATGATCCGCACGGCGCGGCTCAACGCATCGGCGACATCGGCATCGGCAATCGCCACGTCGGGCGTGGGCAGAAGGTTCACGCCCGTCATGATGACCCGTCGGAGCCTTCGGCAAACCACCACAAGGCGGCAGACGGCACCTGCGAGGTGCCGACGAGAGCCATCGGTGCTTATCCTGACTCGGCGATGACCGAGATCCGGATCACCCTCTTCGGGCCGTTGACGGTCCGCGTGGCGGGTCAGCTCGTCGAACTCCGGGGTTCACGGCTGCGAGCGGTGCTGGCACGCCTGGCGCTGGCGGCGGGCGAGGTGGTCTCCACCGACCGGATCATCGACGACATCTGGGCCGGCGAACCGCCGCCGAAAGCGCTGGGCAGCCTGCAGGTACTCGTCTCACACCTGCGGCGCGGGCTGGAACCGCAGCGGCCCCGGCGAGCTCCGGCGCAGGTGCTGGTGAGTTCGCCACCCGGTTATGCGCTGTGCCTTCCCGAGGACGCGGTGGACGCCTGGCGATTCGAAGCGCTGCTGCGGGAGGCCGCAGCAGCGGCAGATCCGCGGCTGCGCGCCGGCCGACTCCGCGACGCACTGGACTGCTGGACGGCTTCGGTGTTATCGGAGTTCGCCGACGCCGAGTGGGCCGCGGTCGAGGCAGCACGGCTGCAGGGTCTGCGTGCCACCGCGGTGGAGCAGTACGCGGCCGCCGGTCTGGACCTGGGTTGGGAGTCGACGATCATCCCCGACCTGGAGCGCCATCTCAGCGAGGAGCCGCTACGCGAGGAGGCCGTTCGGCTGCTGGCGCTGGCCCTCTATCGCGTCGGCCGGCAGAGCGAAGCCCTGGCCCATCTGCGTGCCGCACGTGACCGGCTCGCAGACGAGCTGGGCCTCGACCCCGGCCCGGCGTTGCGCACGCTGGAGGCCGACATCCTCGGACACTCCGCCGAACTCTTCGCGCCGAGCTCCGCGCCACCCGTGGCGGCCACGCCGGTGGTAGTTGCCGCCGCCGCACCGCGGGCACCCCACCACGCCACCGTCATCGGCCGATCACCTGAACTAGGCCGGCTCGACACCGCCGCCGGCACGGTCATCGCCAACGGCCTGCGGGTCGCCTGGGTCGGCGCCGAAGCGGGGGCCGGCAAGACCACGCTGGCCGAAGTGATGGCCGACCGGTTGGCCCGACGCGGGTGGACGGTCGCGCGGGGGCGGTGTCCCGAAGTCGACGGCGCCCCGCCGGCGTGGGCGTGGTCCGAAGTGGTGCAGACACTGGGCGACGCGCCTCCGACGCTGGGTTCGGCGTTCGAACTCGCTGTGGCCGTGGGGAATCGACTACGTGCGGCAACTGCGAACGGCCCACTGCTGGTGGTCCTCGACGACCTGCACCGAGCCGACGGCGCCACGTTGCAACTACTGCGCGGTTTCGCTCACGACCTGGCCGACCGGCCGCTGCTGGTGTTGGCGGCTTACCGCGATACCGAGGTGGGGCCCGACCTGACGGCCACCTTCGCCGCACTGGCCGCGGCGACCGCGGTGCGCCTGGAACTCGGCGGGTTGAGCCGGGCCGGAGTTGCGGCCCTGATCCGCGAACACGCACCCGACGGCAATCACGATCACGACACCGAGCTCCTCGACCGGTTGATCGACCGGACGGGCGGCAATCCGCTGTTCGTCACCGAGTTCGCCCGGCTGCTGGCCGCCGAAGGCCGCCACACGGCTCTGGCGAGCGTGCCGGCCGGGGTTCGGGACGTGTTGCGCCGCAGGCTTTCCCGGTTACCCGGGTCAGCCAGAACGGTATTGCAGCAGGCGGCGGTGCTGGGCCGCGAACTCGACGTCGATCTGCTGCTGCGCATCGCCCGCCGTGATGAGGACGAGGTGCTCGACGGGCTGGAGGCTGCCGTGCTGGCCGGCCTGCTCGGCGAGCCGGGCCCTGGGCAGGTCCGCTTCACCCACGCCCTGGTACGCGACACCCTCTACGAGGACACTCCGGCGCTACGCCGCGCGCGGTGGCACGCCGCCGCGCTGGCCGAACTCCACGCTGCGCCGGCCCCGGATGTGGCCGCGTTGGCCCACCACAGTCTGGCCGCGGCCACCCCGGCAACGGCTGCCGATGCCGCCGGGCTGGCAGCGGAGGCCGCTGAGCAGGCGATGACGCTGAACGCCCCCGCCGAAGCCCTGCAGTTGGCCGCCGCCGCAGTGCGCATGGCCGACCTGGCGCACGGCGGGGTACCCGCAGAGACGAAGATCAAGATGCTCATCCAGGTGACGCGCGCGGCGGCACAGGCAGGGGCGACCTCCACTGCGCGCCCGGCGCGGTCCAGGGCGGTGCAGCTGGCCGCCGACACCGGCGACGAAGCCCTGTTGTTCGCGGCGCTGACCGCCTACCGGGCACCGATTTCGTGGACCGTGCGCGGCCTGGCAGCCGACGACACCGATATCGAGAAGCCGCTGCGCCGAGCCTTGGCAGCCCCCGATACCGACCCGGTGACCCGGGTGTGGCTGCTGATCGCCGTGATCTTCGAAACCGAGAACGACGCCGCCGCCTACGGTATGGCTGAGGTGCTCGCCTGGTCCGAGGAGGCCCTCGCGCTGGCCCGCACCACCGGTGACGCCGTCGCACTCTGTGCGGCGCTCAACGCCCGGGCCTACCTGTCGCTGGGACCGGACCTGGCTGATGAACGGGAAGGCCTTGTCTCCGAGTTGCTCTCGGTGTCCCAGCAGCAGGGCCTACTCGGCTACCAGGCGCTGGCACACTGGTTTTCCTTCCTGTGCGCCTCGGCCCGCACCGACCTGGCCGAAGCAATCCGGCAGGCCGACCTCGCCGTGGAGCATTCCACCAGCGGACAGCTGGCGGCCCTGGTGCAGGTCCTCGAGGTGTACCGGGCGGTGTTGGGTGTGCTGGCAGGACGGCTGGAGGAGGCCCAACAGCAGTATCGCCGGCTGGCTCAGCAGATGGCCGACACCGGGATGTCGAGCGCAGCCGAGGCGGCGATCGTCTTCGAACTGGTGCTGGCCTTCGCCCGCGGCGACATGTCCGGGCTGGCGGACGTGCTGGTCGCTCTGCACGAGGTCCACCCGGACGCCATGTGCGAAGCGCTGGTGCTGTGCCTTTTCGACGCGGGCCGGGAACAGGAGGCCCGGCAGCGCTGGCAAGAGCGAAAACCGTTGCGCCGCAACTACTACTGGCTGGCCCGAATGGCACTGTTCGCGCGGGCGGCGGTGCGCGTAGACGACCGGGATGCCTGCGCCGACGCCTATGCCGAACTGCTGCCGTGGTCCGGCCGGATAGCCGGGATCGACTCGGGCTCAGTGGCTTTCGGCACTGTAGATGAGGCGCTAGCGCTGCTGGCCGACGCGCTCGGCCGACCGCGGGACGCGGCCCGGCACCGCGCTGACGCCGAGGTGGTCCGGGCGCGCGTCGCGGCTGATCTCAGCCCCAGATGGCCTTCTCCATCCGGCGATACTTCGGCTTGACCAAAGCCAGCATCACGTCGATCATCGGGCCGGCCTGTTCTTTGAGCGCCTTCAACTCGGCGGGTGTGACCGCGGCGGCGATCCGCGGAAGTTCGAATGTCATTCGGGCGCCGGCCTTTCGGATTCGGCTCTCGACATCCTGCCAATCGGCTACCGTCAGGTAGCGCCGGATCACAGGGAAGGTGTCACGCTCTTCCTCGGCGATGTGTTCGGTGAGCATGCTACGCATCTCCACCAGCCGGGCCGCGAGCACCGAAGCCGTCCGCCGGGACGGGTCGTCCCCGAAAAGGCCCGTCGCCACCCGCAGCCCGTCGAGCTTGGGGCCCAGTGCTTGATGATCCTCGGTCAGCGGCGTCAGATCGATCTCCGAGCCGGCCCGCTGCTCGATGACGGGCCAGAGGATGTCGTCCTCGGCGTGGTGGTGATGGTGGATGGACTCACCCAGCAACTCGAGATAGCGGACCAGCGCCCGCACCCGGCGGCGCGTGATGGGCACTCCCCCATCGGCCATCGCCATCGTGACACCGGTGGTGCGGTCGAGGTCGCGCAGCATCACGCGGTGGGCGATCTTCATGCCGAGGATGTCCGGTACATCGGCGGGGCTGCTCGTGCTGGGATCGGCGGTCATCGGGGCCTCCTGGTCGAGTCGGGCTGTGCAGACCGACTATCGACCGGGACACTTGCACCGCACTTGTCGACGACTTGCTCGTCAGCTCACCGCACGACGGCCGCCGCCGCAGACCGGGGCACCAAGCGCACGAGTTGTGTGACGTGCTCCGGCCCCAGTTCCTCCAGTGAGCCCACCCCGATCAGTCGCATGGTGCGGGCCACCTGCTCGCTGACGATCTCGATCATCCGGTTCACCCCGTCCTCGCCGCCGGCCATCAGACCGTAGAGATACGCGCGTCCCACCAGGGTGAACCGTGCCCCGAGCGCCACCGCGGCCACGATGTCGGCGCCCGACATGATCCCGGTGTCGAGCATGATCTCGTACTCACTGCCGACCTCCCGCTTGACGTCGGGAAGCAGGTGGAACGGAATGGGTGCCCGGTCGAGCTGGCGGCCGCCGTGGTTGGACAGCACGATCCCGTCGACACCGACCTCGGCGACCTTCTTGGCATCCTCCAAGCTCTGAATGCCTTTGACCACAACCTTGCCCGGCCATTGGTCGCGGATCCAGCGGAGGTCGTTGAAGTCCACGGTGGGGTCGAACATCGAGTCGAGCAGCTCCCCTACCGTCCCCGACCAGCGGTCGAGCGAGGCGAACGACAGCGACTCGGTGGTCAGGAAGTCGAACCACCACCACGGCCGCGGAATGGCGTTGACGACGGTGCTCATGGTCAGCTGGGGCGGAATGGAGAACCCGTTGCGTTTGTCACGCAGGCGCGCGCCGGCGACGGGGACATCGACCGTGACCAGCAAGGTGTCGAAACCGGCTGCCGCGGCACGCTCGACCAGCGCCATGGACCGGTCCCGGTCCTTCCACATGTAGAGCTGGAACCAGTTGCGTCCGTTCGGATTTGCCGCTTTGACATCCTCGATCGCGGTAGTGCCCATGGTGGACAGCGAGAACGGGATGCCATGCTTGGCTGCCGCGTGGGCGCCGGCGATCTCCCCTTCGGTGTGCATCATCCGGGTGAAGCCGGTGGGGGCGATGCCGAACGGTTGCGACACCGGCGCGCCCAACACGTCCCACCCTGTCGAGACGTCAGCCACGTTGCGCAGGATCGATGGGGTGAACTCGATGTCTTCGAACGCCTGGCGGGCGCGGGCCAGGGAGATCTCGGCTTCGGCGGCGCCTTCGGTGTAGTCGAACGCCGCCTTCGGGGTGCGGCGTTTGGCGATCTTGCGCAGGTCGTAGACCGTCTGCGCCTTGGCCAGCCGGTTGGCCTTGAAATCCAGACTCGGCTTCTTGAACTGCATCAGCGGAGCCAGGTCGTGCGGCTTGGGAAGCTGTCGTCTGATCATCGTTCCATCCTTGCCAGACGGCACGGGAATTGCACGTGCCAGATGTGGGTCCGATATAGGCTACTGCGTGGTCGGACCACAGGCAATGCGCGGCGCGCTGACCTCGGCAGACAGTGGCCCCTATCATCGGCACGATGGGTATCCCCTCAGTCGATCCGACCGCCGGCTCACCGCTACTGCGCGCAGGTGCCCGACTGACCGGAACCAAGCCCGGCCGTTGGCTGGCCCGCCGCGTGGCACCGCGTATCGACCCCACTCTGCTGCGCCTGTCCCGCGGGCGGCTGTCCTCGGCGCTGGTGACGCCCGAGCTGCTGCTCTTCCACACCGGGTCCCGCACCGGCAGACGCCGCACGACCCCGCTGACGTACTTCACCGACGACGATCGCGTGATCGTGATCGCCTCCAACTACGGCGGATCCCGGCACCCGGCCTGGTATTACAACGTCCTGGCCAACCCTCGCGTCACGATCTCCGCCGGTGGCTACACCGCGGACTTCATCGGCGAGGAGATCACCGGCGCCGAACGCGACCGACTGTGGGACCTCGTTGTCGAATTCATCCCGTCCTACGCGGACTACAAGCGACTGGCCGGTGATCGCCGGATCCCGATCGTGGCTTTCACCGAAGTGCACTGATCGCACCGGACTGAATGCGGGAGCCGGGCGGGCGCGTTCGGTAGATTGGACCCGATGAACGAGCCCGCGCAGCAGCGAGTCGGCGGCGATTCCCTGACCGGCGTCTCGGAAACGGCACTGCTCACCCTCAACGGCCGGGCGTACCAGGCCAGCAGACCCGATGCGATCATCGATGATCCCATGGCAGTACGGCTCGTCAACTCGATCGACTTCGACTTCGCCAAGTTCGGGCGTAAGGGCCAGGAGATGGCGCTGCGTTCCCTGGCTGTGGACGGCTGCGCAGTCTCCTACATCCGGGATCACCCTCAATGCACCGTCGTCGCCCTGGCCGAAGGCCTGCAGACCAGTTTCTGGCGACTCGACCACGCAATTCCCGACGCGCAGTTCCGTTGGCTCTCCGTCGATCTGCCGCCGGTGATCGCACTGCGGGACGAGCTGCTGCCGAGTTCCCCACGGATCACCAACCTGGCTCAGTCCGCGCTGGACTACTCCTGGATGGACCGGGTCGATGATGCCCACGGGGTCTTCATCACCGCGGAGGGGTTACTGATGTATCTGCAACCCCACGAGGCGATGGACCTTATCCGGCAGTGCGCCAAGCGCTTTCCGGGAGCGCAGATGTTCTTCGATCTGCCTCCGGTGATGGTCAAGAAGTTCGCCCCGAAGGGCATGAGGTCATCCAAGCGCTACCGGGTGCCACCCATGCCGTTCAGCCTGTCGCTTCGTGAGCTGTCCGATCTGGTGCACACGATGCCCGGAGTGCGTGCGGTGCATGACATCCCGATGCCCCGCGGGCGGGGGACGTTCTTTCACACAGTCTTCCCCGCAGTCTGGCGGTTCGGGCCGATCAAGCAATACCGGGGTGTGTATGCGTTACTGGACTTCGGCTGACACCAATCTCATGCGCTGCGCCGAGCCGACGAGGCACTGAGGTGGCTTTCCACGATGTCCGCGCCGTGGGCCATCCCACCCGTCTCGGCGAATCCTCGCGCCACCGCACGCGCACCCTCGGTCATATGCATCGCGGACAGGACGCGCTCGCGTAGCCGCCGGGCATTGAGCTTGCGCGCCGGTAACCGGGTGCCGCACCGGGCGACCTCGACCCGGCGCGCCACCTCGAACTGGTCCCGCCCAAACGGCACTGCGCACACCGGTATCCCCCGGCTCAGCGCCTTCTGGGTGATCCCCATTCCACCGTGCGCCACCACGACCACCGCACGCTCGAGGACTGCCGAATGCGGCACGAACTCCGTCAGCGTGGCGTGCCGGTGCGACCCCGACTCCAGGTGGACGGTCCCAGCCGGGGCCGTCGCCACCACGTGTACGTCCTCACCCTCGAGGGCACGTATCGCGGTGTGCACCAGGGCAGCATCGGCCTGGCGGACGGACGAGGTGGTCACCAGCACCAATGGACGGTCGATGTCGTCGAGCCAATGAGGCGGCGGCGCGGGCGGCTCGAAGTTCGCCGGTCCGATCAGATGGACGGACTCGCCCCAGTCGGTGTGCCGGTACTCGAACGGTTTACCCGTGGCGACGAGCACACCCGGCGCGCGGCGTAACAATGCGTCGGCTGACCGCACCGGAGCCAGTTGCAGGCGGGCACGAACGGGGTTGAGCCCGTTGCGGAAGGGGCGGTCGAAGATCGTCGAGGTGACAGACTTGACACCGGCGTCCCTGATCAGGCCCACCAGGCCGGCGCGGGGTGTGTAGCCCGGTCCGAACGGCGGGGAACCCGGACCCTGCAGGTACGGGATGAAGGGGCTGAAGATCAGCCAGGGCGTTCGTCCGGTCTCCGCGGCCGATATCGCCCCCCAGCAATTGGCGTCGACAAGTATCAGGTGCGGTGCCACCTGATCCACTGCGGCATTGAAATCGGACACCTCGAAGGCGGCGCGGCGGACCAGAACGTCGACGGTCTTGTCGGCCACCCGCAGGGCGCTACCGGTAGTCCAGTCCGCACTCTGCAGCAGTTCCAACCGGGGGTCAACCGGCTGAGCCACGAATCCCCGGCTACGGCAGAGCTTCACGCCCGAATCGAGGGTCCGGACATGAATCTGGTGCCCACGTGCGGCCAGCTCGTCCAGTAACGCACAGAACGGAAACAAGTGACCAATGGCCGGCGAGGTGTAGGCCAGCACTACCGCCATCGTCCACCTCCGGTGACAACGTCATTGGGACCAATCCGCGCCGGCCGCGGCGACGAATCGACCAAGAACGTGTCCCGACGAAAGTGGTGGTGGAAATGGTCATCGAGAACCAGGAGCTGGTGGTCCTTCTCGACGATGCCGGCCGCGGCATCGGCACGGCCCCGAAGGCAGACGTACATCACGCCTCGACTCCCCTTCATCTGGCCTTCTCCTGCTATCTTTTCGACGCTGCGGGCCGGGTGCTGCTGACTCGGCGGGCGCTGGGCAAGCGGGCGTTTCCTGGGGTGTGGACCAATTCGTTCTGCGGGCATCCGGGTCCCGACGAGGTGATGGAGCAGGCCGTGGCGCGCCGCGCCCGCGACGAACTCGGCGTCGAGGTCACCGAATTGCGCTGTGTGCTGCCAGATTTCCGCTATCACGCCGTCGACTCCTCTGGTGTCGTGGAGAACGAGATCTGCCCGGTGTTCTGCGCGCGTGCGCTGGGGCCCCTGGGTCCGGCACCGGCGGAGATCATGGACTGGGCCTGGGTGCCGTGGTCGCAGTTGCGGACGGCAGTGACACTCCCGTGGGCGATCAGCCCGTGGGCGATCAAGCAGGTCCCGTTGCTCGACGCCGCCGGTGTCGGACGCGGCGATCAGGACCTCAGCTCGAAAAGGCGCTCGGCGTAAGCCAAGTCGTCGCGCCACAAGCGCTTGGCCGAGCGTCCCATCACGAACTTGATCATCGGCGACGCCGCCAGCAACGCAGTGCCGAAGTGCGGTCGGTCCGAATGGGCCACGACAGCCTCGACGACCGCCGTACGGGGCAGTCCGTCCCGGCCCGGCCCCAGCGGAGTGGCATGTGTTTCCACCACGCTGCCCAGCCCTTCACCGTCGATGATGCGCATCGTCACGGTGCGCGGGTCCGGGGTGGTGAATTCGGCGATCACCGGGACGCCGAGGCGGCCGATCCGGAACGTCACCGCGACGACGAAACGGTCGAGTTCCTCGCTGAGGTCGTCGTCGGCCGGGGGCGCGCTGATCACTTCGAGCCGTGTGAACGAGTACGGGTGGAACCACGACCCGTGCCACGGGTCCAACCTGTTGGCGACGATGTCACGCGGTTCGCAGACCCCTTCGACCCTGGCGACGGCAGCCACTCGTGGGTGGTCTGGACGCGGCGAAACCATCGGCTCGTCGGTCGGCGCCTCCCCGCCGACGGCATCCAGACGCACCCAGCACAACACGCCGTCGTCGTGCGCCGGCAACGGCTGCCAGCTGCGGTTGGGCCGCCCCGTCAACCGCAGACCGTGCCAGGGACAGATCAACGCCCCGCACTCCACGGGGGCGGTGGCGAGGTCCGCACCGAGATGGGGGCACGCGCGTGGTGCTGTGAGGAGCTCGCCGTAAGCGCCGCGCCAGGCGACGATCTGCACCCCGGCCACCGACGTCCCGAATGCCTTGGCGCCGATCTGTGAACTGGCCGCGAACGCATACCAATTGCCGCTCGGACGACGTTGCGCGCGCACCAGTGCCGAGCGGATCACCGCCGGGTCCGCCGCGGCGAAGCTCGGCACCTGGGTCGACCACCGGCTCGGTGGAAGTGTCTCGAAAGGCCAGGCTTTGGCCGCCTTGTCGCGTAATTCCGTAAGCATCCTCATCACCCTTCGACTCCCACCCGCGCGGCGAATCGCCGTAACTGCGGCGAACGACCCCGATTGGGAACGCTGTGCACCGCGTGTCCCGCCAGCCCGAAACCATTGAGCAAGTGGTTGGCACCGACCAATCCGGTGGTGGCCGCGCGCTCCATCAACGCCACCGGCAGGTCGATCCGGATACCGTCACCGGCCAACACGACTCGTGGATCCGGCGTCTGCACACCGGGGCGCCTGGCGAAGTCCCCCGGAGCGAATCTGGGACAGTCGTCGCGGCGGAGCAGTCGTTCTTCGACGATCGTCGCGGCCGCGGTTTCCGGGTACAGCTCGTGCATGCGCGCTACCAGGGCGTCGCGGACATCGGCGTCACTGTCGATGACCGAGTAGGCATGCAGCTCGACGACCGAACCGCCGGTGCGCGCCGCCCAGACCGCCGCTTCGCGTTCGTACCGTTCCAGGACACTGACATTGTCCAGCGGGGGCCGGCCGCCGGTCCCGACGAACGGCGCGCGATCGGCGCGGACCGGGCGGTCCAACCACAGCCGCAGCACGATGAACGGTGGCGCGGTGTGCAGGTCCGCGACGCGGCGGCGCCAGTCGTCGTCACCGAGACCAGGTGATCCCGCCACGATGTGCTGCAGGCCGCCGATATCGGTGGCCAGCACCGCGGCGTCGGCGGTGAAATCCTGCCCGCCCCCGCACACCACCTGCACCTGCGGTCCCATTTCGAGACGGTCGACGGTCAGGCCGGTGTGAAACCGCACCCCGTTGCCTTCGAGATACTGCCGCAACGGGTTCCACAGTGCCACATCGAAATTGGCATTGGCCACATCGAAGAGCAGCCCTTCGCTGGAGCCGAGGAAATAGATGTGGAACATTGTCACCAGCTCGGCGGCCGACAGGTATTGCGGCTTGGCGAAGAAGCTGCGGGCGAACACCTCGAAAGCCAGATGACGGGCGGCCTCGGGGAAGTTGATGTCCTGCAGGAACGTCTCGGCGTCCAGGTCATCGAGATCCCAGTACGTCTGCGGCACCGATACCGTTGCCAACGGCGCCGCCGCCCTGGCGTCCAGCCGTACCAGGTCGCGCAGCCGGAATGTCGGGCTGCGCAAGGCGAAAGCCACCGCATTCAGTGGTGGCGTGCGCGGCAGCCCGCGGAAGGTGTCCCGGTGGCCGTGAGCATCGATCAGCGGGTAGTCCTCAACCGGGCTCAGCGCCGTCAGGTGCGGATCCGCCCGGCGGAGCAATGTCCGCAGGTTGTAGTACTGGCGGAAGAAGGCATGGAATCCCCGGTTCATGGGCAGCGGGGAACCGTCGGGCCGGGCGTCCGACCAACCGCCGACCCGGCCCCCGAGATAATCCCGCGCCTCCACCACGTCGACACCGACGCCACGCTCGCTGAGCCCGGCCGCAGCGGACAGCCCGGCGATCCCGCCACCGACGACGACGACACGCGGCACCCGCGGAAGGGCCCTTGCATGGTCGAGACCTGGTGCAGCGGGCAGTATTTCACGCAATTTGTCCACTTGGTTCATGTGTGATCCGCCGCTTCGACGCTCGGACGGTACCGTTCCCACAACAACAGCACCGCGGTGACCAACGCGAATCCGAACAGGAAGTCCTCGATCGGGATGTCCCACGGGAACCGGATGCCTGAGGTGTGCTTGTTGTCATAAATGACCAGGGGTGCACTGAGTTTGGTCAACCACCCGTCCACCGGGATCTGGAAGCCGGTCACGATCACCATTGAGATCCAGTAGGCCGGGCGGCGGAACAGGCCAGTCCGGAAGACCGCGAGTTCCAGCACGCAGACCACGATCACGGACAGCACCGCGGGCAAGGTGTAGCCGAGGCCGGTCACCGTTGCTTCACCTCCTCGCGCCGACGCCGCAGCATCGACAACATCGTGTTGACAGCGGAATACGTGAGCAGCCCACAGACCGGGATCACCATGAAGAACAGCACTTCCTCCACCGGCAGAGCACCTGGTCCGAACAGTCCCAGAATGTATTTCGGGTTGTACCACCACACATCGGCTCCGACTGCGATCACATCCCAGACCAGGAACACCGCCGCCACCGGCAGCACCGCTGCGGCCAGTCGGCGGGGCTGCCGGTAGACCCCACGGCCGAACATCTCCAGCGGCGCGGTGACCAACAGACACGCCCCCAACACCATCAGGTACTGCCAGCGATCCACGCTCACCTGCTCCCGTAGCGCAACCGCGCGCCCCACGAGCGGGTGATGCCCGAGCAGGCGACGGAGAGCCGCCTGGCGTTGCCGACTGAAGCGCGTTGGCTGAAGATCTCGAAATCGATGTCTTCGATCCGTTCCAGGATCTCTGAATACAACGTCAATGCCGCCGTGACACACGGACGTGACGCTGGATCCAGCATCTCGATGCCTGGGCGGGCCTGGGTGTAAATCCGCCGTACGATGGCGTGCTGCTCGGCCAGGGCCCGACGGACGCGCGGTTCGGTCTGTCGACGCGCCTGGCACCAGTGCAGCAGATCGCGGTCCACGCCGTGCGCCGCGAGTTCATCGGCGGGTAGGTACACCCGTCCACGTCGTAGGTCTTCGTCGACATCACGCAGGAAGTTGGTGAGCTGGAATGCCTTTCCGAGTGCGGCAGCAAAGGGTGCGGCTTCCTCGCGCGGACCGATGGTCCCCAGAATCGGCAGCATCTGCAGTCCGATCACCTCCGCGGAGCCGTACATGTAGCGCTCCAACGCCGCCCGGTGAGGATAATCGGTGACGGTGAGGTCCATCCGCATGGACGCCAGGAAGTCGTTGAAGAGATCCCAGCCGATCTGATACCGGCGGGCGGTGTGTACCACTGCGGCCAGCGTGGGATCGTAGCTGCTGGTCCGGTTGTCCACCAGACTGTTGAACAGATGATCCGACAGCTGGTGCAACTGCTGGGCGCGCAGTTCGTGATCGCGGCGGGTATCGAAGTCGTCCAGGATGTCGTCGGCGCGGCGGGCGAACCCGTACAGTGCGTGCACGGCGGGCCGCTGCCTGGGCGCAAGCAGCCGGGTGGCCAGGAAAAAGGTCTTGCCGTGACTGGCGTTGATCTGCCGACACTGGCGGTAGGCAGACCGCAGCGACGGCTCTTTGACTCCAGCGGCGTCCAGCTCTGATCCGATCATCGTTGATACACCTCATGATTCGAGTGGGAGATCTGCACTCCGGTGATCCGGTCCGCGGCCAGGCGACCCGACATGACAGCAGTGGGCACGCCCACTCCGGGCACTGTCGACGAACCGGCCAGGACCACGTTGTCGACACCGCGCACGGTGTTGGCCGGCCGGAACGGCCCGGTCTGGGCGAACGTGTGGGCTAGTGCGAACGGGGTTCCTGCCGCCATCCCCTGCCGGCCCCAGTCGGCAGGGGTGACCACGTGAAGCAGCTCGGCATCATCACCGAACTCGGGCAGCCGTTCGGCGACGGTGCGCAGCATCTGCTCGACGTAGGAAGACGACGTGGTATCCCAATTCACTGTGCCCACTTGGGTGTTGGGCGCAGGCGCCAGCACGTAGAGCAGGTCGCGGCCCGGTGGCGCCAGACTCGGATCGCCGGCGGTGGGTCGGGTGACCAGCAGCGACGGATCCCCCATCACCTTCCCGTCGTCGATGATGTCGCGAAAGGTCTGCTGCCAGGCGTCGCCGAACAGGATGGTGTGATGTCCGATATCGGGGCCGACCGAACGGCACCCCACATGCGCCACCACTGCCGAGGGTGCGGGCCGCAACGGAAGCAGACGGCGCGGTGTACGGCGTAGCAGTCGGTAGGTGTCGGGCAACTCGGTGGTCAGGACCACGGCGTCCGCGGCCACCCGGTCCCCACCACTGGTGCGCACCCCGGTGACCCGCGAGCCGCTCCACTCGAGCTCCGATACCGCAGCGCGGTAGATGAATTCGACTCCGGCGTCGGCAGCCGCGGCAGCCATGGCGTCAGGGAGGGCCCGCATGCCGCCACGCGGAAAGTACACCCCGGCAATGGTGTCCATGTAGGCGATCACCGCATACACCGCCAGCGCACTCTGCGGCGGAACACCGGCATAGAGCGCCTGGAAGGTGAACACCCGCAGCAACCGCTCGTCGTCGAGGAAGCGCCGGATCATTTTCTCCCAGCGCCGGAAACCGCCGATGGCAAGCAGTTTGGCCAGCTGAGGCGTCACCAGCGACAACGGCGAGTCGAAGTTGGCACCGATGAAGCCGTCGAACTCCGTGCGGTACAGCTTGGTCAGCCACGCGCGAAGCTGCAGATACCCCTCGGCCTCCTGCGGCCCGGCGAACCGTTCGATCTCCCGGTACATCGCCGCCGGCTCGGTGTGCACCTGCATGGTGCTGCCGTCGGCGAAAGATGCCCGATAGGCCGGGTGCACCGGCTGCAGTTCCAGCCGGTCCGCAAGCTTCTCGCCTACCGCGGCGAACGCGTCGTCGATGATGTCGGGCATGGTCAGCACGGTGGGCCCGGTGTCCAGGCGGTAGCCGGAGATGTCGGCTCGCCCGACTCGCCCACCTGGATGCTCACCGCGTTCGACGACAGTGACGTTGCGGCCACGGCCGGCGAGCTGCAGTGCCGCCGAGAGCCCGGACAGACCGGCACCGACAACGACCACCCGGTCGGTTCTCCCCTGCACGGTGCGCATCACGCGGTCCTCTCGGTGCAGACGACGGCCATTTCTGCCAGCGCCTCCCTGGTCGATCGGGGGATGTTGGTACTTGCCAGGCTGTCCAGGGCCAGCGTGAGGCGTTCTTGGATCAGCTGCTCGATCCATTCGACGGCCCCGCTGGCGATGATCATCGCCCGCCAGCGCTCGGTGTCGGCGGGGCCGAGAGTCGGGCTGCTCATGACTTCGCTGAGTTGGCGTCGAAGCCCGGTGTCGGCCAGTTGGTGCGCGGCCACGACCACGCTGGTGGCCTTCTGAGCTGCGAGGTCGGTGCTGGCCGGCTTGCCGGTCACTGTCGGCGACCCGGATACCCCCAGCAGGTCGTCGCGCAGTTGGAAGGCTTCCCCGATGGCGGTGCCGTATGCGCCCAGTGCGTGCAGTACCTCCGGGGTGCAGCCGGCCATCTCCGCACCGATCTCCAGCGGGCGGCGCACCGTGTAATTGCCGGACTTACGCCGCAACACGTCGAGCACCTCATCGAGTGTCGGGAAGGAGCGCGAACCGTTCACCAGGTCGGCGAACTGGCCGATGGCCAGTTCGATACGCATGTCGTCGTAGCGCGGCCACACCCTGGCCAGGGCATCAAAAGAGATACCACTTTCCCGCAGCATCTTGCCCGCCCACACCAGGCAGAGGTCCCCCAGCAGGATCGCCGCCGATTCGCCGAATCTGTCTGCGGCACCGGGTATCTGACGGTCGCTGTGCCACTGGCCGAATCGCACGTGGGCAGCCGGGCGGCCGCGGCGCAGCTCGGATTCGTCCATCACATCGTCCTGCATGAGTGCGAACGCGTGCAGCAGTTCGAGGCTGGCAGACGCGCGCAGCGCCGCGTCGTCCTCCGGTGCACCACACGTCCAGCCCAGGTACATGAACGTCGAGCGCACGTATTTTCCGCCGTCGACGAACCCGGCCAGCACGTCAGCGGCGACGTCGACTCGGGTGTTGCCCAGCTCGGTGCAGCACTGACCCGTGACGAAGTCAGCCAGATGTGCCCGCACCTCGGTGCGCACCCGGGCCCGCCAGTCGGCTGAGATCCCGGCCGGGGCACGGCTTCGGAAACCGTTGAGACGAGGGTAGGGCGGTGTCAGCTCGCGCGTGACGCGCTCAGCGCTGGGCACTGGAGTTCCCTCCGGCGAGCGTGTCCCCCGGCGTGTCGAAAGCTAGATTTCGCAACGTCTTCCCCGTCCCTCACTCCGCGTTTACCCACACTCGGTCGGTTTGCGCAGTCCGCACGCGTCCGTGTGCACCGGCTGGTGCTGTGCGTAAGTCATTCGGAGCCCGGCCCGCTTTGGTTGGGTTGCCGGGGAAGAAAATTCTGCAACCCGCTGACCAGTAGTTTCAGCGCACTCGCTCACCGATGTCGAGGCGCTGATGCAGGCGGGTCAGCGGTGCGGGTGCCCACCAGTTCCACCGCCCGAGGATGTGCATGAACGCCGGCACCAGCACCATCCGCACCAGGGTGGCGTCCACCAACACCGCCAGCGTCAGCCCCACCCCGAACATCCGCATGAACGCGACCTGCGCGGCGATCAGGGCAGCGAAAGAGATGGACATGACCAGGGCGGCGGCGGTGACAACGCGGCCGGTGCGGGCCAGCCCCAGCGCCACACTCTCGTCGTTGTCACTGTCGGCCTGGGGGCTGGCCAGCCAGAATTCACGGATCCGCGACATCAGGAACACCTCGTAGTCCATGGACAGCCCGAAGGCGATGCAGAACAGCAGCACCGGCATATTGGCGATCAGCGTCCCGGTGGCCGTGGTCCCGAAGGCGCCCAGATGCCCATCCTGAAAAATCCACACCAGTGCGCCGAACGCGGCCGTCAGCGACAGCACGTTGAGCACAAGCGCTTTGATCGGCAGCACGACACTTCCGGTCAGCAGGAACAGCAGCACGAAGGTGACCACGGCGATGACGGCAAGGACCGTCGGGAGCCGCGAGGTGATGGCCGCGACGCTGTCCCGGTTGACCTGCGCCATGCCCGTGAATTCGACCGCCCGTCCGCCCGGTGTCGGCACCGCGCGCAGCCCGTCGAGTTGTGCCTCGGAAGCCTCCGAGTACAGCGGCGCAGTGGTGCCGACGGTCAGAAAGGTGCTGCCCTTGGTGACCGCGGCGGTGCCGGGCACCGGGGGGCCGACCTTCGCACCGTCGACGAAGGCGCCCGTAGTGGCATTGACGGCTACCACGTCGGCGACCTGCGACAGCGAGGCCGCGTAGCCGCTGATGGCGGCCGGCGCCAGCCCCTCGGCGTCGGGCACCACGATCGTCACCGCGGTGGCGGCATCGTCGATGAAGTCGTCGCGCAGTTGGTCACCGACTTGATGGGCCGAGGCGGAGGTGGGCAGCACCCGGTCATCGGGGAAGCCCCAGTTGATCCCCAGAAAAGGCACGCCGAGCAGTACCAGGACGGCGGTTACCGCCACGCCGATCAGCACGGGCCGGCGCATGACGGCCTTCGTCCAGCGATACCAGAACAGCTCCTGCGCGGGTGTGGGTGGCGGCTGCGACCGGTGTTGCACGGCGGGCGCGAGGCGCGGCCCGAGTACGACGATGGCCGCCGGCGTGACCACCAGTGCGGTGACTGCGCACAGCACCACGGTGGCGATACCTGCGTAGGCGAACGATTTCAGGAAGTACATCGGGAACAGCACCATCGCCGCCATGGACAGTGCCACCGTGACCGCGGAGAACACCACCGTGCGTCCCGCCGTGGCCATGGTGGTGGCCAGTGCGTCCCGCGGTGGGGCCCCGCCTCCGATTTCATCGCGGTATCTGCTGACGATCAGCAGTGTGTAGTCGATGGCCAAGGCCAGACCCAGTGCGGTGGAAAGGTTCAGCGCGAAGATCGAGACATCGGTGACCATTGCCGTCAACCGCAGGGCGGCCAGCGACCCGACGATGGCCATGCCGCCCACGGCAAGGGGCAGCACCGCCGCCACCAACCCGCCGAACACCCAGATCAGCACCACAAAACTGACCGGAAGAGCGATGGCTTCCATGACGAGAAGGTCCCGCTGGGTCTGGGAGTTGATCTGTGCGAAGACCATCGCCGACCCCCCGACCAACACCGTCACGTCGCGGTGTTCGGGTAGCACCGTCTCTGACAGCTTCTCGGCGAGCGCTTCGGCGCGCTGGGGCGCTTCCTGCTCGCCACCGGAGATACCGGCGACGATCAGTCCGGCGGTGCCGTCGGTGCTGGTCAGGTCGGATGCGGCCTGCGGCGGGGCGGTCCACGGCGAAATGACGGTCACCGTGTCGGGGGCCGCCTCGAGGAAGTTGACGATCGCCAGCCCCGCGGCGCGGGCCCCGGGACTGCGGACCCCTTCGGGCGCGGTGACGGTGATGGTCAACTGCACGGCCGGTTGCTTGAACTTCTCTGTCAACAACGACGTAGCCCGCGACGACTCCGCGGACGGATCTTGAAAACCGCCCGCGGACAGGGTTTGTGCCACCGGAACTCCGAACACCGCGGCCGCAATCATCAGCACGGCCGCGACGGCCAGTACCCGCCGGGGTGCGGCGATGGCCAGCAAGGTGATCCGTCGCAGCACGATCAACCTCCCTTGCGGGCTGGGTGGGGACGTCGGCCATGGTGCCCCGCGCACGAAGTCATAAACGTCGGTACGCATCGCCGAGCCGGTCGGCGCGAGGCACTGCAGGGCCCCCGGCCAGCGGTTTTGTCGGAAAATCAGGGTGACAATGCCTTCGGTGACGTCACGAAACCGTTCGATTTCAGGGGCATCGGGTACCGTCGGGCGGCGGTTGCGGCGCGGCGGTTGCGGCGCCCCGTCGCCGAACGCGGGAGTGGCAGCGGCGCAGTGTGTTACGTGGACTTTCGGCTGAAATTGGTCCCGTTGACGGCACCTATGGGCTCCGAAGCACGAGGAGCGATGTTGTTTGTGTCATCGGCGGTATTCGTCGAGTGGTCCGCCAAAGCGGCGGGTGGGTGTCCGTATACTCGGTGGACGAGTACCGCAGGGCCCTGCTACCGCAGAAAATTCAACGAATGAGGTTGTCGGCGCCATGAAGGCCAAGAACTCGTCCAGCCGTTCGGAGCCAACACGAGTTGCCCTCATGACAGCCGCCCTCCAGGTCATCACCGAGACCGGCGTGAAGAGCGTGACCCATCGAAAGGTCTGCGCTGCAGCCAATTTGTCATTGGGAACGGTCAACTATCACTACGCGGACCTCAACGAACTTTTGCTGGATGCGTTCTCATTTCACGTGGACGAGGTGTCGGCAAAGTACGAGGACAGCTTTCCAATTGTGCATGACGATGAGGATCTGGCAGATGCCGTACTACGACTGGTCGCCGCACTCTCAGAGGACACCAACAGCGCGATCTTGATGTGGGAATTGTATGCCGAGGCAGGCCGGGACAAATCCTACCGCCGACTGGTCCGCAAGTGGTCCCAGCGGGCAAAGTCGGGCGTTGAGCGGTTCTGTGCATCGAACACTGCCACGGCACTCGAGGCGCTGTGGGATGGCGCCGTGATGCAGCGCATTTTGGGAGAGACCCACCTTTCTGACCCAGATCTGCGCGATGTCGTACTTGCAATCATTCGACTGGACACTGCCAGGTCATACCCAGCCGAGATGAGCCCGCCCTCCCACCGGCGGGCCGCAGACCGTACGACACGTTCACGACGAGGGCTAAAGACCACTGCCGCCGCGACTTCGTGAGCCGCGGCGGCATTGGGTGAATGTGGTGTCGTCAATCAACAGTCGTCAATTGCCACTTGCCGAACTCTGCTTCCGCCTGAGCTGATTTGCCACCTCGATGGCATCGTCCTCTGGAGCGTCTGAGCTTCCGTATGGGCGGGCCAACACCATGTAGCTGCCCCCCACCACCAGCACGACGGACAGTCCAATGAGCACGATCCACCGTTCCGCGAAACCGAGAGTGGGATCGCCAGGCACGGCGAGCAGCACCATCGCGGCGATGCCGTACACCAAGGCCAAGACGTTGACAACCAGCCCGGCACGACCCAGCGACCACGGCCCGCCGGGGCTCCATCCCTTGATCCGCTGGCGCAGCGCCGCGAGCACCACCATCTGGAAACACACATAGATTCCGAGCACCGCGAACGCCGTCACCGCGACCACACTGTCCGGCTTGAAGTACAGCCACACGGTGATGAGCATCGGTGCGACGCAGGACACGATCATCGCATTGCGAGGCACAGCACCGCTGCCGCCCACTTCCTCGTGCAAGGTGGACAACCAACGGCTCGCGGGGAGCATGTTGTCACGCGCAAAGCTGTACAGCAGGCGACTCAGTGCCGCCTGCTGCGACAGGGCCGCCGAGAGGAAGATGGTCGCTGCCACGATGAGCAGCATCGTCATTCCCAAGTCTCCCGCGCTGCCGCGCACGATCTCGGGGATTGGGTCCGCGACGTTGCCGTCGATGATGTCCTGCAAGTTGGGCGCGGCGAGAATGAACCCGGCGTAGGCGATGAAAGCAGCAACCAATCCGACGACGATCGTCAGGATCATCGCCAGCGGTACCCGCCGCTCGGGGTTCTTCACCTCCTCTGCCACATCGCCGCACGCCTCGAAGCCGTAGAACTGCCACAATCCGACCAAGGCAGCGAGCATGAAAGCCCATGTGTACGAACCGTCAGCCGCGATCCCCATCGAGTCAAAGAGAACGCCGAACGAGTTGCGGCGCTCGAAGAGGAGAAGATAGACGCCGAGTCCGACGACACCGACGAGTTCGCAGTAAAACCCGATACGGGCGACCAGTGCGAGTGTCCTGGTTCCCGTACTATTCAGCGCGAACGCCACCGCCAAGAGGCTAAGTCCGATGACCACTCCGGATCCGGGCGACAGTCCGATACGGAACAAGTTGGCCAAGAACGGAATTGCGAACTGGACCACCGAGGTCGTCGTGACCACGAGTGCGGCAATGTAGATCCAGGCCGCCATCCACGCGTAGCGTTTGCCCCACAGCCGCCGAGCCCACGGGTAGACCCCACCGGTGATCGGGTACTGCGAGACCACCTCTCCGAAGACGAGCGCTACCAGGAGTTGCCCCAACGCGACGATCGGGAACCACCAGATGGACGGTGGTCCCGCGGTCGCAAGTCCGAGGGCGAAGATCGACAACACTCCCGCACCTGGCGAGAGGTAGGTGAAGCCGAGCGAGAAGTTGGAAACAAGTCCAATCGATCGCTTGAACTTCTCGGGTTCCGGGGCATCACCACGCACTGCCGCATCGGGAGGATCCAAGAATTCTGTCATCGCGCGCTTCCTTCCACGGGCGGATGTACGTACTCGATCACCGCGCGACTTTAGGCCGGCGGCAGGCACTCCCATCGAGTTGACTTGGCCCGTCTTCGTCGACGGAAACGTACTTTGAACATTTGTTGAAAGATGGAAGTGGCGTCACGTTAACCCCACTCCTGAAGACTGTCAACAGATGTCGCCCGCAGCGGGCACACGGCCCCCGCAACCGCTTCAGCCGGCGATCGCCCAGAGGGTCTCGCCGGCGCAAACCATGGGGTTGACACCACCGCCGCCCAGCGCTAACTTGCTCCACATCGCCATTTTTCAACAAATGTTCAAAGTCTGGTTCGTGGCCACCGCGTCGCTCACCCAGATTGGAATCCGTTGAACACGAAGCACTTCAAATGAATCGAAGGCGATAGCGATGTTTCTTAACCGGACTGATACTGCCCTGGCTCACGCCCCATGGCCCTGACCGCCAGCAAGACGTCGGCCCCTCGCCCAGCCCGTCAACATCAACTGGAAGGCAACCGCAATGAAGTTCGGCTTGTTCAACATCCCCTATTCACGCGACTACGCAGCTGGCCGGCGAATGGCCAAAGACGTCATCGACTGGGACCTCACCCTCACCAGATGGGCTGACGAATGTGGCTGGGAGGAAGCCTATTTCGCGGAGCACTACACACTGGGCGGAGAGCCCAGCCCAGCACCAGATGCCATGATCGCGGCCGCGTCGCAGCTCACGACGAACATCAAACTCGGAGCCGCCGCCCACCTACTCGCCTACCATAATCCGATCTCGCTAGCCCACCGCATCATGTGGCTGGATCACATGACCGGCGGCCGTTACATCGCGGGATTTGCGCCCGGCGCCTTTCCCAGCGACGCGCAGTTGTTCAACACCGGCAAGAAGAACGCTCAGATGATGGTCGAGGCTATGAACATCCTCGACGCCGTCTGGGCAAAGGACGGCCCCTTCCGGATCGAAGGTGAGTACTGGACGGTGGATATGCCGGCCTACAGCGACGACATTCACGGACCGCACCTTAAACCGCGTCAGCAGCGGATACCCGTGATCATGACGGGAATGCAGGCGACATCACCCACCCTGACCACGGCCGGTCAGCGCGGGTACTTCCCGATGAGCCAGCAGGTCCACGACTCAGTGCTTCGCCAGCACTGGAGCACGTATGAGGCCGCAGCGTCGGCGGCGGGATACGAACCCGACCGTGGCACGTGGCGGATCTGCCGTGACGTCTTGGTGGCCGACACCGATGCAGAGGCTCGCGACGCCTACCTCAACGGCGCCATGGGCGATCTATGGGGCAATTACAACATCCCGACCTTTATTCAACTCGGCATCGGCGACCTCATCTCGGGCGGCACCATCGCTAAGGAAGACCTCAGCGCCGAATGGATGCTCGACAATTTCCACATTGTTGGCTCTCCTGAGACCGTTGCAAACAAGATCGAGGCACTCTACGAGCAGGTCGGCGGGTTCGGCACGCTGGTGTCGTTCGGCCACGACTACGCCAACGACCAAGAGGTCTACCGGCGCAGCTTCGAACTCATTGGATCAAAGGTCGCGCAACTGGTTTCGCACCTCGCCCCGTGACCTTCGACAGTCCGCCGCGCTGAGACGCACACCATCACGATTGGAGAATGAATTGACACCGATCTCTACTGCGGGACAGATGCTCGGCGGGAAAGTGATCGTCGTGTCCGGAGGTGCGCGGGGCATGGGCGCCGCGCACGTCCGGAGACTTGCCGAAGAAGGCGCGCGAGTCCACTTCGGCGACATCGAGGACGACCTCGGAGAGAAGCTGTGCGCAACGCTCACCAGCGAGGGATTGGATGTTGTCTTCCATCACCTCGACGTGACGGATTCGGAAAGTTGGCAACGCATCATGACAGCCGTGGACGAATCCGACAGCCGGGTCGATGCGTTGGTCAACAACGCAGGCATCCTCGACATGGCGGGCCTTGACGACGCGACCGAACACACCTGGCGCAGGACCATCGACGTCAATCAGACCAGTGTTTTCCTCGGCACCAAGGCCGCCTTGCCGCTCCTGCGTCGCAGCCAGTCGCCGTCCATCATCAACGTGTCGTCGATCTTTGGCTTGGTCGGCGGCACGGGTTACATCGCCTACACCGCCTCTAAGGGAGCGGTGTCGACGATGACGAAGTCGATGGCATTCACTTACGGACCGGAAGGTGTCCGATGCAACAGCATTCATCCGGGTTACATACAAACCCCGATGCTCGACAAGGAACTGGGTGAACTGCCCGCGGGGTCCGTTGAAACGATTCACGAGCAGATACCGCTACGGCGCTTCGCGAGGGCGGATGAGGTCTCCGAAGTCGTCGTCTTCCTGGCCTCGGACCGTTCGTCGTACGTCTCTGGCGCGGAGATCGTCATTGACGGAGGGCTCTTGGCTGGCCGGTAAGACCAACAAGCGCCCACTATGAATCTCTGCCGTGATCAAAGACAGCAGAGTCGCCTCTCGCAGGAACACACGCGAGCAGCCGCCTCACCGTATACCGGCGCCACAGACGATGCCGCGCCAAGTCCTGACGGTTTGCTGCAGTGCAGGCAGATGCAACGCCCCGCACGATGGCATAAAGTCGGCTCAGTGACCACATTACCGATCCCCGAGGGTGATCTTGCGCGGTTACTTGGCGACTTCGCAATTGAGCTCGAAGACAAATCGGATGCCGAGTCAACGCTGCGCGAAATCGTTCAAAGCTCGATCGAGGTTGTGCCGGGGACGTGCTGGGCAGGCATCTCCTACATCGAGGGAACGCAAATCGAAGTGCGGGCCCCCACGGATCAGCTCGTCGCCGAGCTGGACAAACTGCAGTCAGAGCTCGACGAAGGCCCATGCCTGAGCGCCCTGCGCGAACAGCACACGGTCAGGATCGACAACATGGCCGCCGACGAGCGGTGGCCTCGCTTTTCAGAGGCGGCGGTCGAACGCGGCGCCAACAGCCTCCTGTCGTTCTGTCTCTTCATCCGTCGTGGAACCCTCGGAGCCCTCAACCTCTACGGCGCCAAAGCGGGCGTGTTCGACGACGAGTCGATATTTGCAGGTGAGGTGCTTGCTCAGCACGCGTCGGTGGCAATGGCCGGCGACGCTGCCGAGGCCCAATTCCAACGCGCGATCGACAGCCGGGACGTCATCGGCCAGGCCAAGGGGCTGCTGATGCAGCGCAACGGCGTCGACGGCCTGCACGCCTTCCGAATGCTCACCAAGGCCTCCCAGGAGACCAACGTGAAACTGGTGGAAGTCGCACGCTGGCTCGTCCAGAACCATGAGTCAGGCCTCAAGTAGAACTGATCAGTCGCGGGGCCGCGGTCTACCGTTCTTGTGACGCTGGCTGATCAACACTCTGGGCTCGACGTAGGGGTCCGAGCGCCACGGGGTGGCCGGTCGGCTGAGTTCCTGGAGGGAGCGCCGCCAGTGATATCCGCTGCATCGGGCCCTCGGGGTTCACGACCCAGAAACTCCTACACACCAAAAAACCCGCCCTGACCGAGGTCAGAGCGGGTTTTGCGGTGGAGCTAAGGGGATTCGAACCCCTGACCCCCACACTGCCAGTGTGAAAGTCAATGTGCTGGCGCGTGTCTCAGCGTCCACCCCGTGCGCATATGTCCAGGTCGCCGGGTCTAATACGTGTTCATCTGTCTAGTGCGTTTTTGCCCGTGATCGCGCGTCGTAGGACACCGTTAGGACACGCCGAACGAGTGTTCGGCGCAGTGGACCACCGGTTCGCCTAGGGATTCGCTAACTCCGCTTCAACGCTGTCCCCGAACGCCGAACGGGCGAAGTCGATCTTGTCCCAATGCTCTAGAAACTTTCTTTCAGCAGAGTGTTCGTCGCGGCTTGCGGGTCTGCGCTCGCTCGCGCGGAGTTGATTTCTAGAGCGGCTTCCTCCAGGCCGTCACTTAGAAGCGAGTCATGAAGCTCGGAGCATTTGGCCGCTGAATCCTTTGCGTCAATTAGCGCGAACGTCCCGGCGGCTGAGTTGATCCGCCGGACCGAAGTCTCTATCGCTGTCCTCAGTTCCCTCCGTGTGCGGCGTTCCTCGGACTCGGCGAAGATCCTGTACTCAGCCTGGGCATCAAGTGACGATTCGAGCGCCTCGGCGGCGATTCGAAGAAGGGTGTCCCGCCGCCACTTAGTAAACTCCCGTCGATCTGTACGGCTGTTAGTCCAGAGCACTCCCCCTAGGGCGAGCAACGCGACCAAGATAGACCCGCCTAAACCCAGAACCGGCCCAAGCCAGATCCACACAGACGGCTGACTTCCGTTGATGAAGACCACGTTCGCCATGTTCTCACTGGGTGCTGTCGAGGACCGGCGATGTGGCGACAGCCGATGCACACGTTTAGAGAATCCTCCGACGCATCCACGCGGGTGGAGGAGGAAGCTTGCCTTCGCGGGCTCGGCGCTCGATGTCGACTATTGACACAACGTGCATCTGCTGGCCGATGGAGTGGCTGAGCACGTCGAAGGCGACCACCGCCGCCGCCACCCGGTCGGGCTGATGCGCGCCGGACTGCCACGTCACGGTTTGGCGCTCGAAGTCGGGCAGGTACCCGGCGACGCGGCAGCGCCCGGTCTCCAGCGCCGCCAGCAGACCGGTCGCCCGCGTCACCGCGTCGCCCTTGCCTCGGTCGGTGCCCTTCGGTGGCCAGCCGGTGACCCTGATCGGACGGGTGGTGCGGTACTTCGGCAGCGCCTCGGTGACCAGGCGGGTGTAGGTAGCCCGTGCGGCGAACCCCTCGACGCTGATCTCACTGGCCCCGACGTCGATCGCCAGCTCGACCGCCCGGCGCGCCCACTGGTCGCTGGTCATGTGGCCGGACACGTCGGCGATGAGCGCGACCACGCCGTCGGCACTCAGCGAGGCGGCGATGATGCCGGTCTCGTCGCCCTCGCCGGAGTCGGCGGGTCAACGCCCACAACGATCTTCATGGCACCAGACGGCGCAGCGGGAAGCCGCCAGTCATCGAACCAGGCCGATTTGATCAGTCCGCCCTCGGGCGCGGTGGGCGTGCCCAGGTACATCGCCGCCCAGGCGCGCGAGCCGACCTCGGCCTCGATCTGGCGGAACTGCTCGGCGGTGCGCCCGATCGCGGACGTCATCGCCACGCCACTGCGCTCGCGGCGCAGGGCGTCGGGGACGCCCGCAGTAGATACCGCCGGGATGTTGACGCACCGCCACCGACCGCCGGGCTCTGCCACCAGCGACCCGGCGATGTCGTGCTCATGCCACCGCGTCAGCACCACGATTGCGCTCCCGTTGGGCATCAGGCGGGTCATCAGCGACGCGCGGAACTCGCCCACCAGGCGCCGCCGGTAGGCGTCGCTGTCGGCCTCCTGGGCACCCTTCACGGGGTCGTCCAGCACCAGGGTGTTCGCGCCGAAACCGGTAGTGCTGGAAAGGATGCCGCCTGCCAACATGCCGCCTCGGTGACCGGCCACGCGCCAACGACCCGCCGCCGCTTGTCCGGTGCCAGCTCGATGCCGAGCAGGGCGGCGTTCTCGGCGATCATCCGCCGGGCGGCGCTGCTGTGCTCCTCGGCGAGGCTGTTGCCGTAGCTCTTGACGATGATCTCGCAGTCGGGGAAACGCGACAGCAGCCAGACCGGGAACACCTGGCTGACCAGTACCGACTTCCCGGTGCGAGGCGGTGTGGTCAGGATCAGCCGCGAGTCGGGCTCGGTCGCCGCCCGCTCCAGTTCGTCGCTGATCAGCCGGATTGTCGGAGTCACGACGTAGCCGGGGATCAGCCGGCGCGCGAGTTCCGCCGGGCTGGCCGGTCGCCGACGAGCGCGCGTCGCCTGGATCGCGCCGACGGCGGCGAGCGTGCGGGTCGGGTCGGCGGTCACAGGCACCGCACGCCCCGCACCCGGCCAGCGGCCTTGTCCCGCGCCGCCCGCAGCGCGTCGGCCTCGTCACCGCGCGCGACGTAGTTGCGCCCGCCGATCTTGATGGCGAAGATGCGTCCGTCGCACCACAGCCGCCCGAACGCTCCAGCCTTGCGCCAGAACGTGCCCGGCACCTGCTGGCGGATTGTCGCCCAGGGCACCAGCTCCTCGCCGGTCTGGTCGATGGCGCGAAGGATTGCGGCGTCGATCTCGGCGTCGGTCGGTTCGAGCGTGGGCTCGGTGGTCACGGTCATAGTCTGTCTCCTGGAGTTGTCGGCGTCGTCTGGTGTTGCTCGGCGGGAAGACCTACGTGGTTGTTGGCAGCGGCATCTGGGGTCAGGCGGGCACGGGCTGATTCGCGCCGACGGGCGGCACGATGCGGAAGCCCGAGCGGCGCGAGCGCGGCCCAGGTGCGGTTGCGAGCAGGCACGGTCATACCGACACCGCCGCGTGCTTCAGCATGTCGGCCAGCGCCGGAACATGCGCGGGGTTGAGGTGCTCGCGGTCGGCGTCGAGTACCCGCCGCACCCGCCAGTAGGCGAGGGCGGCAAGACATTCGGCCACCCGAGGGTCGGTGTTGGGCGCGCCACGGCTGCGCAGCGCGGCCAGCTTGCCCGACCACTGGGCCGGGGTCAGCGCGCCGGGGTCGGTCGCGTACTTGCACTCAATCGTCGCCGTCACGTCATCAGGAGAGCACACGACCGTGCAGCCGGGCTGCCACGCTGAGCACATCGGCGTGTCAATTAGACACATTGTCACACAATGGATTTCATGAACACAGTAGACAATTCGACATCGGCAGAACGCGTCAGCGCTCGCGGGCAATTGCCGCGCAGGAGCGCTGGCGAGCGGCCTTAAGCTCGGGGTGTGCGCAGCCTCGACGTGATCGACTCCAAGCTTCGGCTACTTGCCGCCGTGCGCCGTACGGCGCTCGCCGCGGACGGCACAGCGCCGAGCCCTCACCTGATCGACGGGGCTGCTGGACGAGCACGGCGCGGCGACCGCCACAGCCGGGCGCGAGGCCCTACGCGGTTCCCGGCACGCCGTCGCGGCAGATCACTTCGACTTCGTCCATGCGCCAGACGAACCCGAGGTCCGACTCATCGCTCGTCCGGCCCGAGTAGACGCCGACGAGCTGCGAGACCGGCGCGGTCGTCACCCCCAGCTCACCGTTGTTCCGAGTGATCACGGTGCCCGCAGGGCGGTGACGCATGACGGCAGAGCCCGACTGACCCTGGCGGGTCCGCGCATCGATGAGCATCAGCGGCAGGTGCTTCTCGGCGACGCCGTAGCCGAAGTGCGGCTCGGAGGCGATGCTGCCCCGTATCCAGAGCGGAAACATCGGTCCGGTCATCAGCGCGTTCGGATAGCCGACCACGAACACCTCCTCACCGGCGGCGAGGTTGGGCCACGGCGCTTGGTGAGGCTCGCGCGCTTCGACCACGGGTGTCTTCCAGGCGACGACGAACGCCTCGGGGTCGGTGAAGTCGACCGGCAACACCGCGACGTCCACGTCGGAGCCGAATACCGGGTGCTCCAGCCAGCCGGGCTTCCAGTCCTCGCTGAGGAGCGGAACCAGGAACGACCTCAGCTTGATCTGCGTGCTGCCGACGTGCTCGCCGACCTCGGAAGGCCCGATCCGCCAGCCGCCCTCGGGCGGCTTGGCCAAGAGATTGATTACGATGTGCGTCGGGGCCATCGAGTACCCGCCAAGGAACTCACCCGTCTGCCAGTGACGACCCGTCACGTTGTGCCGCGCGGTGACCAGAAACTGCTGGCCGTCGAGTTCGAAGATGAAGGCGCTGCCGAAGGCCAGCAGGCGCCGATTCTTGGCCTGCTCGGCGTCTACGTCAGGACCGTCGGGGCAATACACCATCTCGACGCGCACCGAGCGGGCCGATTCGGCCGGAAGCTGGATCGGGGGCATTGCCAAGAAGTAGCACGCGCCCCCGACAGCCGATGACCGTCGGAGTGGCCGGGGTCCGTCAGGATCGACGGCCCGGCTCACCCCTCCGGCTTCGAGCTACTAGCTCAGGAACAGGCTCACACCGTCGCAGATGTCCTGCGTCGCGGTGTTGCCGCATTCGCGGCAGTCGCCCTCACCATGGCCGTCGTATTCACGAACGCTCATGGCTCACCTCCTCATGGAGACCGGACCCCGGTGACAGGCCATCCGCCGAGGCTGCGGAAGCCGGACCGCCTGGCGGGGTTCCTAGCATCCCAGCGGTACGGCAAACCACACGGCGGCCAGTCTACCCTTCTGATCAGGCGTTATAGCTGCTAGAGCAAACAGCAATCTATCGGTAGGCAGACTAAATACGAAGTCGACCCATCTGGTTGCGAACGCCGCTCAATACAGGGTCGAGATCGGCACCGTTACCAAACCGTGACCTCGTATCGTCGTCGTCGCAGCTCAGCGCGTCGACGCCGAAGGAGGCCCGCTGACGCGGTGGCGTGTCACACATCACACCAAGATGGACTGCAGCTAACGCTGCAGGCCCGGTGCACACACCGACGACCGGCTCATCGCCGCGTCCGCAAAGCTCGCGGCGGCGATAGGACAGAGTTAGGACATTTGGCCTGCCGGGGACACTCCCCCGCAAACGAAGAAACCCGCTCAGGACCGAGGTCCGAGCGGGTTTTGCGGTGGAGCTAAGGGGATTCGAACCCCTGACCCCCACACTGCCAGTGTGGTGCGCTACCAACTGCGCCATAGCCCCGCGATGTCGTGCGGTTAGAAGTTACACCACTGGTGAACGCGACTCAAAATCGCTGTTCAGGGCAGCTCCCCTCCGCCCTCTGGGCCGAGTGGACGCGACGGGGTGTGCTCGTCTTCGACCGGCTGGGGCCTGGTCTCCGGGGCGAACAACCAGCCGACAGCCGCGATGAGCAGGATCACCCCACTGATGGCGAACGCCCACCCGAAGGACAGGTACTGGGCGATCAGCCCGACCAGCAGCGACCCGCCGATCGAGCCGACGTCAGCGGTCATCTGGAAGGTCGCCACCGCGGTGCCGCCCCGGGCCTTGTTACCGATGATGTCGGCGACCGCGGCCTGCTGCGGCGCCGAGAACATGCCGGTGGCGAAGCCCGCCACGTAGGCGGTGATCAGAAACAGCGTCAGGCTGTCCGCCAGCCCCACCACCATCGTCGCCACCCCGGCCACGCTGAGGCCGACGATCAGCAGCCGTCGCCGGCCCACCCGGTCCGAGAGCCGCCCGCTGGGGATGACGGCCGAGACGTTGCCGATGGCGAAGGTGGCCAGGGCCAGACCTGCGATGCCGGCGCCCCGGTGCAGCACCTCGGTGACGAACAGCGGGACCAGCGCAATGCGCAGACCGAATGCCGACCAGCCGGTGGCGAAGTTCGACAGCAGTGCCGCCCGGTAGGCCCGGTTCTCCAGCGCCTGCCGCAGGCCCATCTTTTCGGTGATTTCCGCCGCGGGCGTGGCCAGTGACGAGTGCCGAAGGCTGATGAACACCACGGCTGCGGCGATCAACAGGGCGGCGCCGTAGATGACGAACGGTGCCGAGAGCCCGAGCCCCGCGGTCAGGCTGCCCAGCACCGGCCCACCGACCGAGCCGATCAGGAACGCTGAGGAGAACAACCCCGCCACGCGACCGCGCGCGTCCGCGGGGCTGATCCGGATCATCAACCCCAGCGCCGAGATGAAGAACATCGTGGAGCCGATACCGCCGAGCGAGCGGAACAGCAGCAGCTGCCAGTACGTCTGGGCGAACGCACACGCCGCGGTGGACAACGCGACGATCAGCAGGCCGCTGACGTAGATCCGCCGCTCCCCCAGCTTCTGGATCAACGCCCCACTGGCCGGCGCGAACGCCAGCCGCATCAACGCGAACGCGGTCACCACGAACGTCGCCGCGCTGATGCTCACCCCGAAGTGACGCGCATACGCCGGCAGCACCGGAGCGACAACCCCGTACCCCAGCGCGATGACCGCGTTCGCCGCGACCAGAACCCAGACTTCACCGGGCAGTTTCGGTGCGCCCGGTTCGGATCCGGTGTCAGTGGAACAATCGCCCTCCGAGACAGAACTCACGAGATGACTGTATTCACCACTTCGCGGGCAGCGTCTTGGACCTCCGCGAGATGCTCGGGCCCCTTGAAGGACTCGGCATAGATCTTGTAGACGTCCTCGGTTCCGGACGGGCGCGCGGCGAACCAGGCGTTCTCGGTGGTCACCTTGAGCCCACCGAGGGCCGCTCCGTTACCCGGCGCGGCGGTGAGTTTGGCGGTGATCGGCTCGCCGGCCAACTCGGTGGCGGTGACCTGTTCGGGCGAGAGCTTGGCCAACTTGGCCTTCTGCTCCCGGTTCGCCGGCGCGTCGACCCGGGCGTAGGTGGGTGCGCCGTACTTGTCGGCCATCTCCGCGTAATGCTGCGACGGGGTGGACCCGGTGACAGCCAGGATCTCCGAGGCCAACAGTGCCAGGATGATGCCGTCCTTGTCGGTGGTCCACACCGAACCGTCGCGTCGCAGGAACGACGCCCCGGCCGACTCCTCGCCACCGAAACCTATTGTGCCGGTGATCAATCCATCGACGAACCATTTGAAGCCGACGGGCACCTCGATGAGTTTGCGTCCGATGCCGGCCACCACCCGGTCGATGATGGAGCTGCTGACCGCCGTCTTGCCGACGGCCACATTGTCGGGCCAGTCGGGGCGGTGGGTGTAGAGGTAGTCGATGGCGACAGCCAGGTAGTGGTTCGGGTTCATCAGTCCCCCGTCGGGGGTGACGATGCCGTGCCGGTCGGAGTCGGCGTCGTTGCCGGTGGCGATCTGGTACTGCCCGATCTTGCCGATCAGTGAGGCCATCGCATTGGGCGAGCTGCAGTCCATCCGGATCTTGCCGTCGGTGTCCAGGGTCATGAACCGCCACGTCGCATCGACCAAGGGGTTGACGACGGTGAGCTCCAAGTTGTGGCGCTCACCGATGGCAGCCCAGTAGTCGACGCTGGCCCCGCCTAGCGGGTCGGCGCCGATGCGCACCCCTTCGGCGCGGATCGCGTGAATGTCCACCACGTTGGGCAGGTCGGACACATAGGCGTCCATGTAGTCGTGGCGCTGGTGGGTCTGCAGCGCGCGCGCCAGCGGCACCCGCTTCACATCTTTGAGGCCGTTGCGCAGAATTTCGTTGGCGCGCTTGGCGATTACCGAAGTGGCGTCGGTGTCGGCGGGCCCGCCATTGGGCGGGTTGTATTTGAACCCGCCGTCTCGAGGCGGATTGTGCGACGGGGTCACCACGATTCCGTCGGACGTGCCGCTCTTTCGCCCGCGGTTGTAGGTGAGGATGGCGTGGCTGACGGCCGGGGTCGGGGTATAGCGGTCGGCCGAATCGATCATCGCCACCACGTCGTTGGCGGCCAGGACCTCCAGCGCGGAGACCCAGGCCGGCTCGCTGAGCCCGTGGGTGTCGCGACCGATGAACAAGGGACCGGTGGTGCCCTGCGCCTTGCGGTACTCGACGATCGCCTGCGTCGTCGCCAGGATATGCGCCTCGTTGAACGCGCCGTCGAGCGCCGAGCCGCGGTGACCCGACGTGCCGAACACCACTTGCTGGGCGATGTCCTCGGGGTCCGGTTCGACGGTGTAATACGCCGTGACGAGGTGCGGGACGTCGATCAGGTCTTCTGGTTGCGCCGGCTGCCCGGCGCGCGGATTAGCAGCCACCCCTCGATTCTGCCCTTCCCCTTGCATACTGTGCGTTGTGTTCGGCCACGACAATCGCGAGCTGTTCGCCGTATTCGTTGGAGGTGCGCTGGGCACACTGGCGCGCGCGGTGCTGGCCACCGTCGCCGCACCACACCCCGACCAGTGGCCGTGGGCGACTTTCGTGGTGAATATTGCGGGCGCATTCCTGCTGGGCTACTTCACCACGCGGCTGCTGGAACGGTTGCCGTTGTCGAGCTACCGGCGGCCGTTGCTGGGCACCGGGCTGTGCGGCGGGTTGACGACGTTCTCCACCATGCAGGTCGAGACGCTGCAGATGATCGAGCACCACGAGTACGGCCTGGCGGCCGGTTATGTCGCGGCCAGTGTCGTGGCCGGCTTCGCTGCGGTGCACCTGGCCACCGCGTTGGTACGACGGGTGCGGGTGCGCGGATGAGCCCGGTGGTGTGGGCCGGCGTCATGGTCATCGGCGGGGTGGGGTCAGTGGCGCGGTTCGTGATGGACCGCGCGGTGTCGCGTCGAGTGGGGCGGCCCTTCCCGTTCGGCACGCTCGCGGTGAACATCAGCGGCGCGGTGCTGCTGGGATTCGTCAGCGCGCTGGGTCTCAGCCACCAGGCGACCCTGCTGGTCGGTACCGCGTTCGTCGGCGCCTACACAACGTTTTCGACCTGGATGCTGGAGACCCACCGGCTGGCCGAGGAACGCCAAATCTGGCCCGCGGTGGCCAACATCGTGATCAGCATCGTGTTGGGGGTCGCCGCCGCGATGCTGGGCCAATGGATTGCGGGCGTCCTGTGACTGCCGGTGAGATCCTGACGCTGACCGCATACTTCGCCGAACGGGAGCGCACCGACGGCCGCTTCCTGGCCGAGGCAATGCTGGACCTGTTCGGCGACCACCGGGTGGCCAGCAGTGTGATGCTGCGCGGGATCGCCAGTTTCGGCCCCGCCAACGTCGTGCGCAGCGACCGGTCACTGAGCCTGTCCGAAGACCCGCCGGTGACCATCACCGCAGTCGACACCGCCGACCGCATCCTCGGCCTGACCGACGCCGTGACGGCGATGACGGGCCGCGGGGTGATCACCCTCGAGCGCGGCCGGCAGGCACCCGTCGAAACGGCCGCGTTCACCGACGACGGCTCAGTGCGGCTCACGCTCCACGTTGGTCGTCGGCACCGAGTCGGCGGCCGACCAGGCTTTCTTGCCGTGTCCGAGGTGCTGCACCGCCTCGGTTTTGTTGCCGCCGAAGTGTTCCTCGGCGTCGACGGCACCGTTGCCGGACAGCGCCGCCGCGCACGCTTCTTCAATCGCAACGCCGACGTGCCACTGCTGATCAGTGGGGTCGGCACCCCTGCGCAGGCGGCGAACGCGGCTGCCGAACTCGCGGCGATACTGCCCGGGGCGCTGGTCACCACCGAACGGATCCAGGTGTGCAAGAACGCCGGCCAGCTGCTGGCCGAGCCCCGGAACGCGCCGGCGGGGCAATATCTGAAACTGACTGTGCGCACCGCTGAGGACTCCCGCCATGACGGTCGGCCGATTCACCGCGAGTTGATCCGGCGGCTCAAGGCCGGTGACCACGCCAACGGCGCCACGGCGCTGCGCGGCATCTGGGGGTTCCGGGACAACCAGCGCCCGCACGGCGACCGCCTTTTCCAGCTCGCCCGGCGCGTCCCGGTGAACACCGTGATGGTCGACACCCCACCCAGCATCATGGCCAGCTTTGCGATCGTGGACGAGCTGACCAGCGGCCAGGGCCTGGTCACCTGCGAGGTGGTGCCGGCAATGATGGCGCTGCAGCACACGCAACGCCGCGGAACACTGCGGCTCGGCTGACATCACACCCCGCCAGCGGAGGTAAGCGTAGCCTTGCTTTACCTCGCGGTGTAACGTCCCACGCCATGGAGACGTCAAGCCCGGAAGCCGTCGGCGCCGCCCTGGAGGAGATCCTGCGCGACGACCTGAATGTCGACCTCAGCCGCGTGACGCGGGACTCCCGCCTCATCGATGATGTGGGTTTGGATTCAGTGGCTTTCGCCGTGGGCATGGTGGCCATCGAAGACAAGATGGGCGTGGCGCTGACCGAAGAAGATCTACTGACCTGCGACACCGTGGGCGACCTCGAGGCGGCAATCCTGGCGAAGGTGCCGGCCGGCCAGTGAACACGCTCGCGACCGCACTGTCGCAGGCGATGACCACCTCGGAACGCAACCTCGTGGTGCTGGACCGGGCCAGCGGGCAGTGGAATCCCCACCCCTGGCAAGAGGTGCATGCCCGCGCCGAAAACATCGCCGAGCGCATCCTCGACGGACCCGACGGCGCGGTCGGTCTCGTGGGCGAGCCCACCGTGGAATTCGCCGCAGCTATCCAGGGCGCCTGGCTGGCCGGCCGCTCGCTGTCGATTCTGCCCGGGCCGGTCCGTGGCGCAGACGATCAGCAATGGGCACTTGCCACGGCGCAGCGTTTCGACGCAATCGGCGTCACCCAGGTATTCAGCCTGGACAACTACCTGGAGTTGTTGCGCCCCAACACATCCGGGATCATCGTCCACGACGTCGCGACGGTCGGCCATTGCCAGCGGTCGACAACCCTGCCCCAGCAGGGCGCTTCGGCAGACACTCCTGCAGTGTTACAGGGCACCGCGGGGTCCACGGGCACACCCCGCACCGCGCTGTTGTCGCCAGAGGCGGTGCTGCACAACATCGCTGCTCTACTGCAGCACACCCGCGTCGACCCGAGCGTCGACATCGGCTGTACCTGGCTGCCGCTGTACCACGACATGGGGCTGACCTTCCTGCTGACCGGTTTCCTCTCCGGCGCCGACATGTGGCTGGCTCCCACCGCCGCCTTCTCGGCGTCCCCCTTCCGGTGGCTCACCTGGTTGTCCCAGAGCCGCGCAAGCCTCACCGCCGCACCCAACTTCGCCTACTCGGTGATCGGCAAGTACGCCCGCCGGGTACCCGACGTCGACCTGAGCAGGTTGCGGTTCTGCCTCAACGGCGGGGAGCCCATCGACTGCGCGGGGTTCCAACTGTTCCTGTCCGAACTCGGCCGCTTCGGCCTGGACCCGCACGCCGCCGCGCCGTCCTACGGGATGGCCGAGTCCACCTGTGCCGTCACCTCCCCGACCCCGGGCACCGGCCTGCTGTTCGACGAAATCATCGACCCAGAGACCGATTCCGTCCGCAGGCACGCCGTTCTCGGTGACCCCATCCCGGGGATGGAAGTACGGATCGCCCCCACCGAGCATTCCGACGGCCCCCGCGACATCGGCGAGATCGAAATCCGTGGAACGTCGATGATGTCGGGATACCTGGGACAGCAACCCTTGGCGCACGACGAGTGGTTCCGCACAGGCGATCTCGGTTACCAGACGGACGCCGGCCTGGTGGTGTGCGGACGCCTGAAAGAACTGATCACGGTGGCCGGCCGCAACATCTTCCCCAGCGAGGTGGAACGGGTCGCCGCCCAGGTCCGCGGTGTGCGCGAGGGCGCCGTCGTCGCGGTGGGCACCGCGGATGCCGCCCGACCGGGCCTGGTCATCACCGCGGAATTCCGTGGACCCGACGAGGCAGGGGCCCGAAGCGATCTGGTGCAGCGCGTGGCGTCGCAGTGCGGGGTGATGCCCGCCGACGTGGTGTTCGTCGCGCCGGGCTCCCTGCCCCGCACCTCCTCGGGCAAGCTGCGGCGCCTGGAAGTCAAACAGAATCTGGAGGCTGCGCGCGCATGACCGTGAACGACATCACCGGGTACCGGGAGCTACTGCAGGAGGTGTTCGACGAACAGATCGTCTCGTGGACCGCCGAAGCCGAAGACTCCGAACAGTTCCCGCGCAAATTGATCGAGCACCTGGGTGCCAGTGGGGTGTTCCGCAGTAAATGGGGTCCGGCCGGAGGCCAGCACCCCGACGTCGCCAAGCTCGTCGAACTGGCATTCAGCCTCGGTCGTCTGGGCTCGGCCGGAATCGGCGTCGGTGTCAGTCTGCACGACTCCGCGATCGCTCTGTTGCGCAGATTCGGCAAGTCCGAGCACCTCAAGACCGTCTGTGAGCAAGCCATCGACGGTCAAGCGGTGCTGTGCATCGGCGCGTCCGAAGAGTCCGGCGGCTCCGACCTGCAGATCGTCGAAACCGAAATGCGCTCTGCGCGCGATGGTTTCGAGATCCAAGGCGTGAAGAAGTTCGTTTCACTGTCCCCGATCGCCGACCACATCATGGTGGTGGCCCGCAGCGTCGATCACGACGCCACCAGCAGACACGGCAATGTCGCGGTGATCGCGGTACCGACCACGCAGGTCCAGGTACAGGCGCCGTGGCGAAAGGTCGGCGCCGGACCACTGGACACCGCTGCGGTGCACATCGACACCTGGGTGCCGGCAGACCATCTCGTCGCCAGAGCGGGCACCGGCCTGGCCGCGATCTCGTGGGGACTGGCCCATGAGCGCATGTCGATCGCCGGTCAGGTGGCGTCGTCATGCCAGAAGGTGCTCGGCGTGACGCACGCCCGGATGATGCAGCGACGCCAGTTCGGGGCGACATTGTTCGAGCATCAGGCGCTGCGACTGCGGATGGCCGACCTGCAGGCACGAGTCGACCTTCTCCGGCACGGCCTCAATGGCATTGCCGCTCAAGGCAAGCTGGATCTGCGTGCGGCGGCCGCGGTCAAGGTGACGGCCGCGCGCTTGGGTGAAGAGGTGCTCTCGGAGTGCATGCACATCTTCGGCGGTTCCGGCTATCTGGTCGACGAGACACCGCTGGGCCGGTGGTGGCGCGATATGAAGTTGGCCCGGGTGGGCGGTGGGACCGACGAGGTGCTGTGGGAGCTCGTGGCCGCGGCCATGCGACCGGACTACGACGGTTACGAGCAGATGATCGGTGCGCCCACCGTCTAGCCCGGCCGGTTCATCGCGTAGAGCGCCATCCGACGGTTCGACATCTGGTGTTCGCCGAGGAAGTCGCACCGGGCGAACTCGCACAGCCGGCGCGCCCCGGTATTTCGGTGGTCGGGGTCGAACATGATGCGACGGCACCGGGGTTCGATCTTGAACAGGCTCGCGGCCAGCCGCGGCAGCAGGATCGGCCCGAACCCACGGTTGACGATGTTGAGGTCGGCGATGGCCGCGTGGAGCCCGAGATCCCAAGGGTCGGCGTCGTAGCGGGGCGCAATCGAATCCTTGGCCGCGCGGTAGACCTCGACATACCCGTGCTCCTGGCCCTTGAAGCTGCCGATCAGCGGCCGCGAATAGTTGCCGGCGAGCTGCGCGCGCAGATAACCGTGCCACCACTGGACGGGCCTGTCGTACTCCCAGGCCTCCGCCAGGTGTGGCCGGTTCATCCACTCCGAAATGGTCGCGGCGTCGCGATCGGGATCGACGAGGCGGATCGAATAAGGCTCGGACAGTTCCGGAATCGGCGGCGGCGGCACCGACCGCACGTCGTCGGCGATGTCGGTGAGCTCGCGAGGCAGAACGGGCAGCGCGTCAGTCATGGTGACCGCAGAGCCTACCGGAGCTGGTGAGGCTAGGGTTACCTAAACCCAGGCTGTCACCTAAACCCGGGCGTCGACGGCCTTGTCCCGGTCGGCGAGCACCGTCAGCAGCACCACCGAGTCGTCAATTGCGGTCAACCCGTGCCGCACCGGCGGGATCACCAGATAGTCACCCGCCACGCCTTCACAGCTGACATCCCCCGCGGTCAGCCTGACGTTGCCCTTCAGCACCTGCAACGTGGCCTCGCCTGGACTCTCGTGCTCGCCGAGCTCGCGGCCGGCATTGAGGGCGATCAACGTCTGCCGCAGAAAATGATCCTGGCCGCCATGCACGGTACGTGCGGCCCGCCCCGCGTCCGCACTCCGGGCAGCAGCCGTCAACTCCTCGATGACCGTCGTCAGTGATATCGCATCCATGGTTTTCTCCTCGGCATCGGTGCTTGAGCAACGTCATCGGTTGAGCAACGTCAGTTGAGCAACAGGGTGCCCGCTATGAGCAGCGCTACTACTTTGACCATCTCGAGCGCCACGTAAACGTAGTGCGCGTGTGACCGTGGCCCGTCGGAGCCCGCCAGCACCTGATCAGATCTCCGGGTCAACGCCGGCCGAACGAACACCAGCTGGATCGCGAGGACCGCGGCCGTCGCCAACGAGGCCGTCAGCACCGGCGCAGCTTGGTGGCTGACGAGCACCGCGCTCAGCACCACAGCCGCCAACACCACCTCACAGGCATTGAGCGCCCGGAACACCAAGCGGCCGATCCCCAGGCCCAGTGCCAACGTCACCCCGGGGGCGCGGAACTTCAGTGGCGCCTCGAGGAACGAAATCGCCAGCACCATGCCGAGCCACACGAACACTGCCGCCGTCGCCAACGAAGCCATGGGCCCAGTCCACCACGGCACTTCCGGGCGCTCGCCCCGCGGACGAGACTGGCGCTCATGGCGGAGAGCCCGACAGAGGTGGTGCAGCGCTGGGAGGACGCCGGCGGGCACTGGCGGGTGATCGGGCGCCACCCCGACACGGGCGCGGTCACCGTGGGGTTGTACCGCTGCGACGGCGGGGAGGAGATGGGCAGGGTGCAGTCCGCGGATCCGGCACTGCTCGCATTCCTCGCGGGCCGGCGGCGCAGCGACGACTGACTGCGCTCACCATCGCAGCCACGCCCGGCCGTGTCGCACCTGCGGCAGAAAATCGAAGCGCCCCGGTTTTCAGCGTGTGGAGAACGGGAATGTCGGCTCCGTACCGGTGTGACCACCATCACGGAAGGAGCCACCGATGACGTCAGGCAACTTCCCGCCCGATCCACGACGCGGCTGCTCATGAACACCCACCCGACGAAAATCGTCGTAGTCGGCGCCGGGTTGTCCGGACTGTCGGCCGCGATGCATCTGGCCGGGCGGGGCGCCGAGGTGACGGTCATCGAGCGGCAGCTGACCCCCGGCGGTCGGATGGGGCGTGCCGATATCGGGCACTACCGCATCGACACCGGCCCCACAGTGCTGACGATGCCGGAGATCATCGACGACGCCTTCGCCGCACTGGGCGAGTCGACGGCGGACCGGCTCGATCTGATGCGCGTTTCTCCGGCCTTCCGGGCGTCGTTCGCCGACGGCAGTCAGCTGGACGTCCACAGCGATGCCATGGCGATGGCGGACGCCGTCGAAAGTTTCGCCGGGCGCGACGAGGCTCAGGGATATCTGCAACTGCGCGACTGGCTCACCGAGCTCTGCCGCGTGGAGTTCGATGGATTCATCGGATCGGCCTTCGACTCCCCGATGTCGCAGCTCTCCACCGATTTGCTACGTCTGTTCGCGATCGGCGGTTTCCGCCGCTGGGACAAGGTGGTTCGCCGTTTCCTCGCCGACGAACGGCTGCAGCGCGTCTTCACCTTCCAAGCGATGTACGCAGGTGTCCCGCCGCAACGTGCGCTCGCGGTGTACGCGGTGATCGCCTACATGGACACCGTTGCCGGCGTGTACTTTCCGCGCGGCGGGATGCGTGCGATTCCGGACGCGATGGCCGCTGCGGCCGCAGACGCCGGCGTCCAATTCCGTTTCGGCACCGCGGTCACGGCGTTGGAGCGAAGCGGCAGCCGAGTGGTGGCGGCGCTGACCGACACCGGCGATCGGCTGGCGACGGACGCCGTGGTACTGACCACTGAACTACCCGACACCTATCGCCTGCTGGGTCACACACCGCGACAGCTGTTCCCGCCACGCCCGGCACCCTCGGCGGTTGTCGCCCAATTCGGTTGTCGCGCTTCCCATTCAGCGCCTCCCCACCACAGCATCATCTTCGGCAAAGCGTGGCGGGAGTGCTTCCGTGACATCACCGGCGACGGTCGGTTGATGTCAGATCCGTCGCTGCTGGTCACGCGGCCGACCGCCAGCGACCCCACCCTTGCTCCGGAGGGTCGCGACCTGCTCTATGTCCTGGCACCCGCGCCGAATGCCCAAGTCGGCGCCGTGGACTGGGCAACGATCGGCCCGTCCTACACCGCGCAGATGGTGGAGGCGGTGACCGAGCAGCTACCCGAACTGGGCGAGGACATCGAAATCCTCGACGTCGTGGATCCCGCCGGCTGGGCCGGCCAGGGCTTGGCCGCGGGGACACCCTTCGCGTTGGCCCACACGTTCTCCCAGAGCGGGCCCTTCCGCCCGGCCAACCGAGTTCGCGGCGTCGACAACGTGGCACTGGCCGGCTCGTCGACCGTCCCAGGCGTGGGGGTCCCCACCGCCGTCATCTCCGGCCGCCTGGCCGCGGAGCGCCTCACCGGACCCGCCGCGACCCGCCGACCAACACCGGCCCTGCGCTGATGCTGGAATCCGAACTCGACGCAGCCGGGGTCCGCGACCCGCAACTGCGTGATGCCTACCGCTGTTGTCGGGCCATCAACGCTCATCGACGGCACGCCAAGGAATTTCGATGCTGGAAGCGCGGTCGAGGCAGCGTCGAGGAGCTCGATTTTGCGGTCTTCGACCAGCGAGCCACCGTCGGAAACCGACGCCGTCTGCAGGTGGCCGCCGCCGGCCTGGTCCGGGCGTGGCGGAGCCGGCAGCGCCGGGTGAAGGCCTGACATGGACCGCTGGCAGTACCTCCTTGTGCTGGGCGCCTGCCTGGCGATCACCATTCCGCTCGAATTCCTCGGCACCGGCGTGTACCGGCAGCTCGGCCGGGCCGCACGGGCGATTCTGCCGGTTGCCGCCGTCTTCCTCGTGTGGGACGTAGCGGCGATTCTCGCCGATGTCTGGACCTATGACCCGCAGTACCTCACGGGAATCCGGATCGGTCCGCTCCCCCTGGAGGAATTGCTCTTCTTCCTGGTGATTCCGATCTGCGGCCTACTGACCTACTCCGCCGTCCAAGGCATCCTGGCGCGCGTGCGCAGGCTCCGGGAACGCAGCGGGGAACGACGGTCGTGATCGGCTACGCCCTGCGGACCGCCCAGGACCGCCCCACCGTGCCGGTGCGCGAAAGGTGACAACGCCACCCCGCCGTTGGCTGGATAATGGGCCGGTGTCCGCACGTGACAAGCAGCTGAGCAACCCGGCTTCGTGGCTGCGCCGCGCGTCGAAAGCCTCACCGTTTCAGGTGCTACCGCGGCAACGGTGGGCCGAGCAGCGTGCGACCTACCGCGACGCTGATCCGGCCATCATCGATTCGGCATTGGCACGGACCCTGCGCCGACCCGGCGGTAACTGGTACGTCTTCGCCGCCGGCACCGATATCCGAACGCGGCCTTTCGGTGCCACCGTCGCAGGCAACGAACTCGTCGCCTGGCGCGATGACCAGCAGGGGCTCCATGTCGGCCCGGCGGCGTGCCCGCATCTGGGTGCCGACTTGTGCACCGGCAGCATCGACCGTGGCTCGGTGGTCTGCCCCTGGCACGGTCTGCGGCTCACCGGCCGTCCGCGCACGGGTTGGGAACCGTTTCCGGCCTACGACGACGGTGTCCTGGCTTGGGTGCGCCTTGACCACGTCGGTGATGAAGCACCAACGCAGACACCGGTATTGCCGCAGCGTCCCGCCCAGCCCAGGATCGCTGCGGTGGCGCGGACGACCGGGGTATGCGAACCGCGAGACGTGATCGCCAACCGGATGGACCCGTGGCACGGTGCCTGGTTTCACCCGTACTCGTTCACTCGCCTCGAGGTACTCGACGCTCCCCCGGCTGACGGCGACAACCCAGATCCGTTGGACCGCTTCGTTGTTGCCGTCACGTTCCGGGTCGGCCGATTCGGTGTGCCGGTGATCGCCGAGTTCACCAGTCCGGAACCTCGCACCATCGTGATGCACATCGTGGAAGGCGAAGGAGCGGGCAGTGTCGTCGAGACACATGCCACGCCGGTTGGACCCGGCATCGACGGCCGCCCGCGCACCACCGTCATCGAAGCGGTGATCGCACATTCCGAGCGGCCCGGCTTCGTCAACGCCCTGCGCGCCTCAGGCCTGGTCGTCCCCTTCATGCGGTACGCCGCGAACCGCCTCTGGCGCGATGACCTCGCGTACGCAGAGCGTCTCTACGCGCTACGCGCGGCGTCAGTCGAATAATCCGTCGAGAGCGTGATGTTCCAGTTGCACCCAACGTGTGACGTGGCCGCGGACGTCGTCGACCTCCTCGGGACTCAGATGGTGGGCCCCGGCGGGCGTGAGCCGGCAGATGTCCATCGGACCACCGACACTCGGTGACGATGCGTCCAGCGCGTCGAGCACGCGCAGGGCGGCAACCACTCCGTAATCGAGATCGCGTTCGGTCATCCGAAAGTGCGCCAACAGAGCGTGCGCCTGCTGGGCCATCGGCGCGCCGCTGCCGACGGCCTGAAACCCCGTCTCTTCGTGATGTCCGACAAGGCCGTTCGGGTCGACATCGATGATGAACGGTGTCTGTCCGGCATACCCCGCGGCGAGGATGTAGGTGGCCGGGGTGCCGGCCTTCTCCTGGCCGGGCACGCCCTCGATGAAATTCGCGTAGTGATGCTTGAACACCGGCAGGATCCTGTCCTGCAACGCGTGGCCGATGTTCTTGGCTTCGATCACCGCCTCAGCCTCGGCGTCGAAGATCTGCTCGACGTCGTAGAGCACCGCCCGTGATCCGCTGCCACCCCAGGCCGCATACTCGCCCATCGCATGCAGTTTCTGCGCCGGATAGCTCAGGCCCCGGCCGGGGTCGGTGATCTGGGAATCCGATGCCAGCACGATCCCGTTGGCACATTTCACAGCAAGGACGACAGTCATCATGAGATCGTCCCACCCGCCGTAGGGTGAACGGATGAGCGCCGGGGAGCAGCGGGCCGGAGTCGACCTCACGAATCTCGATCAGCCACTGAGCTCCGACGCCGGTGCCACCAAACGAGACCTGGTGGACTACCTCGACGCGGTGGCCGAGCGGATGCTGCCCGGACTCGTCGATCGCCCGCTGACCGTGTTACGCGCCTTGCGGGGCCGGGCACCGTTCATGCAGAAGAACGTCCCGAAGTACACCCCGGACTGGGTGCAGACGGTGCCGGTCTGGGCTGAAGCATCCAAACGCGAAATCCACTACGCGCTGTGCAACGACCGCCGCACTCTGCTGTGGCTGGCCAACCAGCGCGCCATCGAATACCACCCCACGCTGGGGCTGGCCGCCAACATCTACCGGCCCACCCATCTGATCCTGGATCTCGATCCCCCGACGGCGCCGACTTCGCCGCGGTCGTCGCCGTCGCCCACCTGGTCCGCCAGGCGTTGACCGACAGCGGCCTGGCCGGGGCGGTGAAGACCAGCGGATCCCGCGGAGTGCACATCTTCGTTCCGGTCGACGACACCGCACCCGTGGAGGACGTGGCCGCAGCCACTCGCGCGCTGGCCGCCCGTGCCGAAGCACTGGATCCGGGCATCGCCACCACGGCGTTCATCGTGGAAGACCGGGCAGGCAAGGTGTTCGTCGACTCCACCCGCGCCGGCGGCGCCACCGTGGCGGCGGTCTACAGCCCGCGGTTGCGGCCCGGCACCCCGGTGTCGTTCCCACTGGCATGGTCAGATCTGGATCGGATCACACCGGCCGACTTCACCGTCCACAGCGCGATCGGCGCCCTGGCCGGTGGTGACCCGTGGGCGGACTCAATGCCGGAGGCCCAAACCTTGCCGGCTGATCTGATCGAGGAGGGGCACACCATCCCGGTTGCGCGGGTGGCCGCCATGCACGAAGGCAAACGTCGAGCGAAGGCCCGACGGGAAGAGAGCACGCAGTAGCAGCCGCTACTGGTCGGTGTGGATCTTGGTGACCCGACCGGTGACCAGCGCGTCGGCCAACCAGTCGTCAAAGTCGAATTCGCCGTCCACCCACTGCTCGGGGTCCTGACCGACCGCGTCGGCCTCGACTTCGTGCTTGAGTTGCGCTCGCGTCAGGTCGCGGTCCTGGTAGAGATACGTCGTCTGGCTGTTCATCGGCTGCCTTCCAGATGTTCGCCGCGGACGTGCGAACACTTCGACGGTACGGGTGCAACCAGGCATGCGCCACGCAGTCACAGCGAAAAGTGGTCGTCCATCACACCCAGCCACACCTGAGCAGAATCGATGGCCACCTTCTCGCTGATGAAGGCGTGCTGGGTCCCGGTGTAGATGTCGCGGAACCCGCGCTCGAGTCGGCTGCCCTCGCGGATGGCGGTGGTGCCCGCAGCCAGGTGCGCCCATTCCGCGCAGGCCCGCGCCACATCGGTGGTGTACACCGCCGCTATCCGCATATCGGCGCGCATCGTCGGCGTCAGCTCCTGACCCGCCTCCACCGCGGCTTCCACTGATCCGAAGGCGTCGAGTACCAGCAGCCGGGCCGCGCGCCAGGCTGCGACGTGATGGGCGAGATCCTTCTGGAAAGTGGGCCGGCTGGCCAGCGCGGCCATATCCGACATCCGGAACTTCGTGGCCGCCAATTCCTGCACGTCGTCGAGCATGCTCTTGGCGACCCCAAGGGCCCACGCTGCGTGGCCGGCCGCGGTCACCGGCATCATCCCCATACGGCCCGCAGCGGAGGTACCGCGCACCGGCTCCCGGCTGAACAACCGGAACGCCCGGTACGCCGGCACGAACACGTCAGCGACGTTGTAGTCGTAGGACCCGGTCCCTTTCAGCCCCTGGACATGCCAACCGTCGGTGAAGTCGACCTCCGCCCGTGGCAGCAGTGCCACCATGAGTTCGGGCACCCCGTCGCTGATCCAGCGGATCTCCCCGGATTCCATCGGGATGAAACCGGCCGCGACGTATTCGGAATGCCCGGTGCCCGACCCGAAGTTCCAGGATCCGGTCAGCCGGTAGCCACCATCGACGACCAGGCCCTGTCCGTTGGGGGCGAACTGCCCGCCCATCGTCACCCGGTTGTTGTTGGCGGTGAAGACCTCGGCGAACCCTTCGTCGGGTAGGTAGCTGGCCGCTGCGAACGACGCCGGTAGGTTCGCGATCCCGGTCCATCCGAATGAGCCGTCCTGCCACGCCATTTCGATCCAGGTTTCGATCATCTCGGCAAACGAGGGGTCCACTCCCCCGGCGGCGGCCGGGTTGAAGGCCGTCATCAATCCGCTGTCCCACATGGCCTCGACAACCGGCGGCGACAACGTGCGGAGCCGCTCGGATTCGGCGGCCTCGGTGCGCACGAGGTCGCGCAATGCACGCGCCTGCCCGACGAGGTCGACCCGTGTGGGCGCAGTGGTCATGGTGATACCTCCCTGGTCGGAAGTCTGACCCTACATACTGTGCCGAGCCGGTGGTGCGAAATCCGCAACCACAATGCAGCGCGAAAAGGGCATCCAATGAAGCGGTTTGAGGGCAAAGGGGTTCTGGTCACCGGGGCCGCGTCGGGAATCGGGCACGCCACGGTGACGCGGTTGCTCGACGAAGGGGCGACGGTGGTGGGTTTGGATCTCGCCGAGCAGTCACCCGACACCGGGGGCTACACCTACCACCGCGGCGACATCCTCGACGCCGGTGCGGTGGGCGCCGCAGTGGCCGCCGTGGTGGCCGGCGCGGGGCGCCTCGACGCCGTGGTGCACGCCGCCGGAGTGGCCGGCGGGGGTCCGGTCCACCTGTTGCCCGACGAGGAATGGGACCGGGTGATCAACGTCAACCTCAAGGGCACGTTCGTCGTCGCCCGCGCCGCACTGACACAGATGCTGCAGCAGGACCGCGTAGGCGGTGAACGGGGCGCGATCGTCACGTTGTCCAGCGTCGAGGGCCTCGAGGGAACTGCGGGCGGCAGTTCCTACAACGCCGCCAAAGGCGGGGTGGTGGTGCTGACCAAGAACCTCGCGATCGACTACGGACCCAGTGGGATCCGGGCCAACGCCGTCTGTCCCGGCTTCATCGAGACTCCGCTGTTCGACTCGGTTGTCGGGATGCCGGGAATGGAGCAGGCCCGCGAAGGTCTGCGGTATGAGCACAAACTGCGCCGGTTCGGGCAGGCCGGTGAAGTGGCCGCGGTCGCGGCGTTCCTGGTCTCGTCGGACGCCAGCTTCGTCAGTGGCCAGGCCATCGCCGTCGACGGCGGGTACACGGCAGGGCGTGATCACCACGTCACCGATCTGTTGGGTCTGGGTGGACCGTAACTCGATCACATCTGGGCTGTTCAGGCCTATATTTCAGCGATAGAATGGGCGTGCGGTGCTCACCGGGCGCCGCCCACAACCCGACCAGCTCGCCGCCTGAGACTCTCGACCTCGAGCAGTAGGAGTACGTCGATGAGCACTCCGGATCCCACCGTCGTGACCGAGCAGACCGCCGACCGGCAGCTCAAAGCCAAGCACCGCGCGCTGTGGGCCTCGGGTGACTACCCGGCGGTGGCCGCGGACCTGATCCCCGCACTCGGGCCGCGACTGGTGGCAGCCTGCGGCATCGGGCCGGGTCAGCAGGTGCTGGACGTGGCCGCGGGCTCCGGCAATGCTGCGGTGCCCGCCGCCGCTGCCGGGGCGACGGTGGTTGCCGGTGATCTGACACCGGAGTTGTTCGAGGCGGGACGGGCCAACGCCGCGCGCCACGGTGTCGAACTGGAGTGGGTGGAGGCCGATGCTGAGGCAATGCCTTTTGCCGACAACCGGTTCGACGTCGTGATGTCCTGCGTGGGAGCGATGTTCGCGCCACACCACCAGGCAGCGGCCGACGAACTGATCCGGGTGACGCGGCCCGGTGGAACCATCGCGATGATCAACTGGACGCCCACCGGCTTCATCGGCACTCTCTTCGCGACGATGAAGCCGTACGCCCCACCACCGCCACCCGGCGCCAGCCCCGCCCCGCTGTGGGGAGACGAACAGCATGTTCGAGAACTGTTCGGCGACAAGGTGATCGACCTGACCCTGCGCCATGAGACGGTGCAGATGGAGCACTGCACCAGTCCGCTGGAGTTCCGCGAGTACTGGAAACGGAACTACGGGCCCACCATCGCGGCCTACCGGTTCAACGCAGACAAACCCGAACAGCTCGCCGGTCTGGATCGCGATTTCCTGGCTCTGCTGGAAAACTGGAACCGCGCGACCGAACCCGGACGTACCGCCTACGACGCGGAGTACCTGTTGGTGACTGCCGTCAAGCGCTGACATCCTGGGCAGCGACTCACGACGGGTCACCCATCACCACACCTTCCCGTCGCGGGTCGGCGCCGCCGATCCAGCCGGGATCAGCACGCACGATCGCCGACAGGCCGCTGGACTGGTCTGCCAGGTCGACCTGGTGTCCGAGCTCGCGCAGGCCCTGTACCAGCGGGTCGTGATCACCGTTGTCGGAGACGTCGATGGCAGGATGCTCACCACCGACGTTGGTCTCCGGTGTGTTGGCGGCGCCGAAGTCCACCGAGGATACCGCCTGCTGCGGATCGAGTCCCCAATCCAGCATTCCGACAAGGGTTTTGACGACAAACTGGATGATCACAGACCCGCCCGGCGACCCCAGTACCGCGTAGAGCGGGCCCCGGCCCGTGGCCGCTTCGTCGAACACCAGGGTGGGAGCCATCGAACTGCGGGGACGCTTGCCCGGCTCAACCCGGTTGGCCACCGGCACCCCGTCAGGACCCGCGGGCTCGGCGGAAAAGTCGGTCAGTTGGTTGTTCAGTAGGAAACCGTCGACCATGTGGAATGACCCGAAGGCCGACTCCACGGTGGTGGTGAAGGAAGCGGCGTTGCCGTGCGAGTCGACCACGCTGATATGGCTGGTGCCGTGCTCCTGGACCGGCGGCGGCGGGGCCGACGGCGCCCCGAATTCGCCGGGTTCGGCTGTGCCCATCGTTCGCTGCTCGGAGATCAGCGCGGCCCGGCCGGCCAGATAGTCTGCGCCCAGCAAGGTTTCAGGGGTGCCGCCGGGCAGTGGTATGAAATCGGTGTCCGCCACGTACTTGTCGCGGTCGGCGTAGGCCAGTCGCTCCGCTTCGGAAATCAGGTGCACGCCCAGCACCGAAGGGCGTCCCCCGTTGGGGTCGACGTCGGTGGGCCCGTGTTCGTTCATCGCAAAATGCTCGAGAATTCCCAGGGTGGCGGCCACCGCGATACCGCCCGAGGACGGAGGCGGCATTCCGCAGACTTCCTTGCCGCGATACGGGCTGCACAGAGCTTCCCGTTTCTTCACGGTGTAACCGGCCAGATCGTCGACGGTCATCAGGCTCGGGGTCCGGCCACCGGAGGTGTCGGCGGCGGCAGTGACGATCGCTTCGGCGATGTCCCCGGTGTAGAAACCCTGCGCACCTGTGGCGATCACGCCCAATGTCTTCGCGTATGCGGGATTGGTCAGTCGGGTACCGGCGCCTTTGGGGCTGCCGTCGCCGTTGAGGAAATACTGCGCGGCCGCAGCATCGACCCGCAGTTCCGGCGCCGCGTCGGCGATGGCGGCAGCCAACCGGGCACTGATGTCGAAGCCGTTGTCGGCCAGGGTGACTGCCGGGGCGAACAGCTCGGGCCAGGGGGTCTTGCCGTGTTCGTCGTGCACGTCCTGCAGCATCCGGACGACACCGGGCACCCCGATCGACCGCCCCGAAGCGCGGGCGTCCGGCTTGGGCTCGGTGCGGTCGACGGCGTCGACCCAGCGCAGGTAGTTCTCAGTGGCTGCGGCCGGCGCGGTCTCCCGCCCGTCGTAGGCCTGGACCGTGTCCGAGAGCGCGTCGTAGTACAGCAGGAAGCCCCCGCCGCCGACTCCGGAGGACTGGGGTTCCACCAGACCCAGCACCGCCTGCGCGGCGACCACCGCGTCGGCGGCGGTCCCGCCGTCGCGCAGCACTTCGCACGCGGCGTGGGTGGCAAGCGGGTTCGCGGAGACCACACTGTAGTGCCCTGTGCGCACCGCGGTCATAGCGTCGCGGTACCCGGTCGCCACCTCGGGGTTGGTGCCGATGTCGGCCTCACCGGAGGATGTCGACTCCGTACCGGAACTGGGCGCCGTTCCTTCTGAGACGGTCTCGCACGGTCCCGCAGGGGTGGCCGGCACCTGGCTCTGCCCGCCGCATCCGGTGAGCGTCAGCAACAGCACCGTCAACATCGACATTGCCTCACGAGCTGACATGGAGCATCCTCCCCGTAGACCGCGGCGCGGCTTGGTGTCCTTAATCACCCTGGCACCGCCTGCAATGGTGGGCAAGTCCCCGACATCTGCCGGGTCATCCGCACACGCGTGGTGCCGCACCGCGTCCGGCTCCGGGATCTGCCATGATGACCCGCGATGAAGCTATTCAGATTCCTTGGCGTGCTACTCATATGCGCATTGCTGGGTGGCATGCAGGTGCAGCTGGCGGACACCGCCGCCGCGGAACCCGGTCGTCGCCCCGGCCCCCTCCCGGTCGCGGCCTTCATCGGCGATTCGTACACCTGGGGGTCCGGCGCCTCCACCATGGACAAGCGGTGGACCACGCTGGTCGCCGGCCGCATGGGGTGGATGGAGTCCAACCTCGGGGAGGGCGGGACCGGCTATCTGAAGACCATCGAGGGCAGGCCCAATTACTTCGGCCAACTCGACGAGGCCGCCGCCATGCGCCCGGACATCGTGGTGGTCGCGGGCGGTCAGAACGACCAGGACACCCTGACCTCTAACTACCCTGCGTTGTTCTCCGCGGTCAGCCACTTCTTCGTTCAGCTGCGTTCCCGCCTGCCCCAGGCACGGATCATCGGCATCGGCCCGTCGTTCCCCGACGCGCTGACACCACAGCGCTACGCCTTCGACAACGCCGTGCGGGATGCCGTCAGAGCGGTGGGCGGTCAGTTCATCTCGTTGAACCGCCCGACACCGGTGATCGTCCCGGCGATGCTCGAGCCCGACCGGGTCCATGTCGATGATGCCGGCCACGCGGCGATCGCCCAGCGGGTGCTCAACAACATGCAATCCGTATGACCGGCTGATCCTCGGGCCTCACCCGATCCTGAGCACGGTACGCGCGGTTGCCGTGCGACAACCTTCGGGAACGGCTTTACCGGCGGAGTAACGCTTCCCGCTCGGTTCGGTCACGGCCGGTGTCGCCCGCCCGCGTCGTGGTTCGATCAACACGGCCACATGCCGACGACGGGACCGGAGGTGAGAAGTGGGGATGCTGCAGCTTTTCCTCTTGCTCGTCGCGGTGGCGGTGGTGGCAGCGACCTTCGGGTACATCGGCTCGGTTGCCGTGCGGCGACGTAGCCGGCGCAGACGCGGGGCTTTCCTCCTGGGATTCCTGTGCGGTTCGGCGGTGGGGATCATCCTGCCGCAGCGGCGTCGCCGACTGCGACTGCTCACCGCGGTCAGGCGAAGCTAGCGCGAGTGCGTTCGTGGGTATGGCACCGTGTCGATGTGAGTTCCGATGCGCTGTTACCCGAGATGGTCGATGAGTTCCAGTTACAGAAGCTGGTGCACAGCTACAGCCGCGCCGTCGATCGGGGCGACATCGCCGCCTTGCGCGGCCTGTACCACCACGACGCCCGCGACGACCACGGCGCGTTTTCAGCGGGCGCTGTCGAGGACTTCCTCCAGGAGCTCGCGGCCGCCCGGCCCTACCTGCGGGCGATGCAACACCACATCACCACGGTGAACTTCGCCGTCGACGGTGACCACGCCGAGGGTGAGATCTACAACATCGCCACTCACACGTTCATGGCAGGTGACCGCGATGTGGACGTCATCGTCGGCGGGCGATACCTGGACAAGTACGAAAAGCGCAACGACACGTGGAAATTCGTCGAGCGCAAGATCGTCACCGATTGGGCCAACGTCGACGACCCGTCCCGTCTCGATATCAGCCACCCCATCACCAGAGGCACCCCCAGAGGAGCGCCGGACGCGAACGACCCGTCGTACCAGTTCTTTTCGATCCTCGGCAAAGACGCCTGATGCGCGCAATCGTCTTCGAAGAGTTCGGCGGGGCGGTCGACGTCCGCACCGTTGCCGACCCGGTGCCCTCTCCCGAGGGAGTAGTCGTGGAGGTGCACGCCACCGGCCTGTGTCGTAGCGACTGGCACGCGTGGGCCGGTCACGACGACGGCGTGGCACTCCCTCACGTTCCGGGGCACGAACTGGTCGGCGTGGTCGCTGCGGTCGGCGCCGGCGTCCGACAGTGGACGGTCGGCGACCGCGTCACAACACCGTTCGTCTGCGGCTGCGGCACCTGCGTGTGGTGCCGCAGCGGGCAGGCACAGGTGTGCCCGGACCAGACTCAGCCGGGGTTCACCCACTGGGGCTCCTTCGCCGAGTACGTGGCCCTGCATGCTGCGGACACCAACCTCGTCGCGGTCCCCGACGTCGTTGATGACGCCGCCGCCGCGGGGCTGGGTTGCCGGTTCGCCACCGCCTACCGGGCCCTGACCGCCCGCGCTCGCGTCCGCCGCGGCGAGTGGGTCGCGGTGATCGGGGCCGGCGGTGTCGGTCTGAGCGCGGTGCAGGTGGCGGTGGCCGCCGGCGCCAACGTGGTCGCCGTTGACCGCACCCCGGCGGCGCTCACTTTGGCAGCAAGCCTGGGGGCACAACACACCGTGCTCGCCGACGGTTCCGATGTCGCCGCACGAGTGCACGCCCTCACCGACGGCGGCAGCCACGTCTCGGTGGATGCGGTGGGCTCGGCGGCTACCTGTGGCGAGGCCATCCACAGTCTGCGGCGCCACGGACGTCACGTGCAGCTGGGATTGCTCCCCAACATCAACGGACATCCTCCGGTGCCGATGGACCGCGTCATCGCCTGGGAACTGGACGTTCTCGGCAGTCACGGCATGGCACGCGCGGACTATCCGGCCATGCTGGATCTGGTGGAGGCGGGCACATTGCGCCCGGGGTCTCTGGTCGAACGCGTCGTCGGCCTGACCGAGGGTGCGCGCCTTCTTCCCGGGTTCGGTACTGCGGCTCCTGCCGGTGTCACCCTCATCGATCCGCGAATGCCCTGACGCTCAACTACTCGACACCGCCACCACCACTTTGTCACCCAGTCGCTGTGCAGCCGCGCTGAACGCTTTGGGCGCCTCCGCAAGCGGATGACGTTCGGTGACAAGCGAATCCAGATCGACAGCGCCGGCGGCCAGCGCGATCGCCCGCGGGTAGGTGTCGTTCATCCGCCGCACCATCGCAAAGGTCAGGCCTTTACGGCGAGCCGCGGCGGCCGGGAACGACGACGTGTCCTCCGAGGGGATACCACCGAGGGCAACCCGGCCGCCCGGCCTGGCGACGGCCACGGCGGTTGCTATCGCGGCATCGGTTCCCGCCACCTCGATCACGACGTCGACCCCGCGGCCGTGTGTCGCATCCGACACTGCTGCTGCGGCTTCTTCCGGTGACCACACCTCGTCGGCGCCACTGCGAAGGGCGGTCCCCTGCCGGTGCTCGAGGGGTTCGACGACGAACACCCGCCGCGCGCCGGCCAGACGCGCCACCTGAAGCGCCAGTACACCGATGGGTCCTGCGCCCACCACCAGCACATCAGAGCCCGGACGCACGTGACCGACTCCCGTCGCATGGATCGCGACGCCCAGCGGCTCGAGCAGCGCGCCGGCGTCATCACTGAGCTCGTCGGGTAGCGGATGCAACAGGTGATCCGGCCACACGAGATACTCCTGCAGCGCCCCATCGAGGTCGCCGTGTCCGGCGAATTGCACGGTGGGACAGAGGTTGTGGTACCCCAGCCGGCACATCTCGCACGTGCCGCAGGGAATCGCGGGGTCTACGGCCACCCGGCGGCCGGCGTAGGGCCCGGTCATGGCTACCGCCGCGAATTCGTGTCCCGGCACCACAGGCTGCGCGATGCGGTTCTCGCCGATGCCGCCGTCGGTGAACCAGTGCAGGTCCGAGCCACAGATACCCACCGAGGTGACAGCAAGCGACGACCAGCCCGGCGGGGCCTCCCCCGGATCCGGTTCGGCAGCCACCTGCAGATCCCCGACGGCATGTAGGCGGGCGGCGATCATCAACTCACCTTCCGCTCAGAGTCCGGCGGCGACGTGGTGGTACACGTCATTCCACCGAAGCTCGTGCTGGAAGCCGCGCACCGTGGTGGCCTCGTCGATGACCAGCAGTTCGGTGCCCGTCATCTCGGCGAAGTCGTCGATCGTCTCGGCGTCAACAGCGGTGGTCAGCACCGTGTGGTGCGGGGCACCGGCCATCAGCCATGCCTCCGCCGACGTGGCCCAGGAAGGTAGCGGCTCCCACACAGCGCAGGCGACGGGAAGATTCGGCAGTTCTGCTGTCGGCTCGACCACCCGAACAGAGTTGGCCACCAGTCGGAATCGCGAACCCATATCGCAGATGCCGACGATCACCGCGTCGCCCGGTGCCGCGGTGAAACGCAACCGGACGGGATCCTCCCGATTACCGATCGACAGCGGATGCACCTCCAGCGAGGGAGTCCCGGCGGCAATGCTGGGGCAGACTTCGAGCATGTGCGCCCCCAGGATGCGCTCCCGTCCGGGTGTCAGATCGTAGGTGTAGTCCTCCATGAACGAGGTGCCGCCGGGCAGCCCCTCGGCCATCACCTTGATCGCGCGCAACATGATCGCCGTCTTCCAGTCGCCTTCGCCACCGAACCCGTAACCGTCGGCCATCAACCGCTGCACTGCCAAACCCGGCAGCTGGCGCAGCCCGCCGAGATCTTCGAAGTTCGTGGTGAACGCATGAAAGCCACCGTCCTGCAGAAACTTCCGCAATCCGAGTTCGATCTGCGCTCCGTGCCGCAAGGAAGCGTGCCGGTCACCGCCGGCACGCAGTTCCGCGGCAATCTCGTAGGTGTTCTCGTACTCCTGGATCAGTTTGTCGATATCGGCGGGGCGGATGCGTTCGACGACATCCACCAGATCGTTGACGCCGTAGGCGTTGATGGACGTCCCGAAGTGCGCCTCGGCCTCCACCTTGTCGCCCTCGGTCACCGCGACACCACGCATGTTGTCACCGAATCGCGCGACTTTGAGGGTCGAGAGCTCGGCGCGGCCCAGCGCCGCGCGTACCCACGAGCCGATCCGCGCCCGGGTACCCGGTTCGCTGACGTGCCCGGCGATCGTCTTGCGGGACGTCGACAGTCGCGACTGGATGTACCCGAACTCACGATCCCCATGGGCCGCCTGATTGAGGTTCATGAAGTCCATGTCGATGCTGTGCCAGGGCAGCTCGACGTCAAACTGGGTGTGCAGGTGCAGTAGTGGCTTCTGCAGTGTCTTGAGCCCCCGAATCCACATCTTCGCCGGGGAGAACGTGTGCATCCAGGCGATGACCCCGACGCATTCGTCGGACGTGTTCGCCTCACTCAACACTCGGGCGATCTGGTCGGCATCGGTCACCACCGGAAGCCAACGCACCTCCACCGGGATCTCACTACTTCCATCCAGTTGTCCGGCGATTTGGCGCGACTGGTGGGCCACCTGTTCGAGGATGTCCGGTCCGTACAAGGATTGGCTGCCGGTGATCAGCCATACCTGACTGGTGACGACTCGGGACGCGATCATCGCTGGCTCTCCTCAGACTGCTCGGCATCTTGGCCACTCTGGCCATAGACGTTCTGGTAACGCTCGAACAGGGCGGTCACGTCGGCGGCGTCGATGGGTGCTGCGGCACCGAGTTGACGGCTGATGTGGACGGTGCGTGCCACGTCCTCCACCATCACCGCGGCCTTGACGGCATCGCGAGCAGTACGGCCGATGGTGAATGGCCCGTGGTTGCGCATCAACACCGCTGGGGATCTGCTGTCCCGCAGCACCTCGACGATGCCCCGGCCGATCGAATCATCCCCGATGAGCGCAAACGGCCCCACCGGGATGTCACCGCCGAATTCATCGGCGATCATGGTGAGCACGCACGGTATGGGCTCACCTCGGGCGGCCCACGCGGTGGCATAGGTGGAGTGCGTGTGCACCACCCCGCCCACCTCGGCCATGTGGCGGTACACGTAGGCGTGCGCTGCGGTGTCCGATGACGGGTTGAGCGCACCGTCGACCAGGTTACCGTGCAGATCACACACCACCATGTCCTCGGCGGTCAGCGAATCGTAGCTGGCGCCTGAGGGTTTGATGACCATCAAGTCGCGGCCGGGCACCCGGGCGGAGACGTTGCCCGCGGTCCAGATGACCAGCTCGTAATGGGTCAGCTGTGCATGGAGGTCGCACACCTGTTGGCGTAGATCGGCGATGACTCGGCTGACCTCAGTGGTGATGGTCATGACAGCACTCCCACAGCTTCTCGTGATCCGATCCGCCGAAGTCGGCGCATCATGTCGTTACCCCGGCCGAACCAGTCGTAGGCCGCCACATACTCGCGGTAGAGCCGGTCATAGGCTCGGGCATTCTCTGGAATCGGTGTGTAGGCGTTACGGTTTCGCCTACCCATCTGTTTGGCGGCGGCCGCAACGTCGGCGAAGGCGCCTGCCGCTGCCGCTGCGTGGATCGCCGAGCCCAGCGCCGGGGCCTGCGTCGAGGGCACTACCGACAACGGCAGCCCCACGGCGTCGGCGTAGATCTGCATCAGGAGCTCGTTCTTGAGCAGGCCGCCGGCGACCACCAACTCGTTGACCGGCACCCCGCTGGAGACAAACGTTTCCACGATCATCCGGGTGCCGAACGCAGTGGCTTCCAACAGCGCTCGATACATGTCGACGCAGGTGGTGTCCAGGGTCTGCCCGATCATCACACCGGAGAGCTCGTGGTCGACCAGCACCGAGCGGTTTCCGCTGTGCCAATCCAGGGCGACCAGCCCGTGTTGGCCGACACGCTGACGGCTGGCCAACTCGGTGAGGTACCCGTGCAGCGAGATGCCACGGCGGCGCGCCTCGACGTGGTAGTTCTCCGGTACGCAGTTGTCGACGAACCATCCGAAGATATCGCCCACCCCGGACTGCCCGGCTTCGTATCCCCAGCTGCCCTCGGAGATGCCACCGTCGACGACCCCGCACATTCCGGGAACCTCGCGCAGCACATCCGAATTCATCACGTGGCAGGTCGACGTCCCCATGATCGCCACCAGTTGACCGGGTTCCAGCGCATCAGCCGCAGCGACCGTCACATGTGCATCGACGTTGCCGACCGCCACCGGAATTCCCTGCGGCAGACCGGTCCACTGCGCCGCCTCCGCGGTCAGTGCGCCGGCACGGTCGCCGAGTCGGCCAATCGGATGATCGAGTTTGTCGTCGACGAAATCGGCGAAGCCGGGACGCACCTGAGCGAGAAAGTCCCGCGACGGGTAACGGCCATCTTGACGGATACCTTTGTAGCCGGCACTGCACGCGTTTCGGACGTAGGTGCCGCACAGTTGCCAGACGATCCAGTCCGCGGCCTCCACGAAGTGGTCGATGGCCTGATACACCTCAGGGTCCCCGTCGAGGATCTCCAGAGCCTTCGCGAACTCCCACTCACTGGAGATCAAGCCGCCGTATCGCGGCAGCCAGGTTTCGCCACGCTCGGCGGCAACGGTGTTGATGCGATCGGCTTGGGGTTGCGGCGAGTGGTGGCGCCAGAGCTTGGCGTAGGCGTGCGGTCGGTCGGCGAAACCGTCGAGTTCACACAGCGGCGTGCCGTCACTGTGCACCGGAACCATGGTGCAGGCGGTGAAGTCGGTGCCGATGCCGATGACGTCTCCTGCGTCGATGCCCGCTGCGGCAATCGCCTCGGGAACGGCGGTGCGCAGCACACTGACGTAGTCCGCGGGCACCTGCAGGGCCCACTGCGAGGGCAGCCGACCACCGCCACCCGGTAGTGCTTCGGTGATGACCCCGTGCTCGTAGGCGTGTTCGGCACTGGCCAGTTCATGGCCGTCACTGACTCTCACCACCAACGCCCGGCCCGAAAGGGTCCCGAAATCTATTCCTACGGTGTATTTTTCACCACTCATGGCGTCTCCTCACGCGGTGCCGTGCTGTCACGGACTATCAGTTCGGGGGCAAGCAACGGCATACTGGCGGGAGACCCGTCCAGGGTGGCCGCTACCAGGTCGATCGCACGTTGGCCGATGGCCTGGAAGTCCTGCCGGATCGTGGTAAGGGCCGGGTTCAGATAAGCGGCCTCGGGAATGTCGTCGAATCCGACAACGCTGACATCGCGCGGAACCGACTGCCCCGCTTCGGCGAAGGCGTGCAACACCCCGATGGCCATCTGGTCGTTGGCGACGAACACCGCGGTGCTGCCGGCTCGGACCAGTTCGCGGCCGATCTGGTAACCACTTGCCGGCGTCCAGTCGCCCTCCCACAGCTCCCCCGGCGACAGCCCGGCGTCCCGCATCGCCGCCTCGTACCCGGTGCGGCGCCCCTTCGCCTCGGTGTAGGTCAGTGGGCCCGCCACATGGTCGATCGCTCGATGGCCGAGGTCGATGAGGTGTCGGGTGGCTTGGCGGGCACCGTCGATCTGGTCGACGCCGACACTGAGTCCCCGCCCCGACAGATCCCCCTCGACGACGATCATCGGGAGCCCGGTGTCGGCGGAGTGCGCGACGGCCAGTGCCTCCTCCTGCGCCGCGATCATCACGATGGCCTCAACCGATTGGCGCGCAAGGTGATCCAGTGCATCACGCAGCGCCTCGAGGGTGACCTCGGTCAGCGGCACCAGGCTGGAGAAGTAGCCGGCGGCTCGCGCGGCCTCCTGCACGGAACGTTGAATACTCGACGGGCCGTACAGGCCGCTGCTGGACCCGACGATCCCGATGATCCCGGAGCGCCGCGTCACCAGAGCACGCGCCGCGGTGTTGGGCCGGTAGCCGAGCTCATCGATGGCCTTCTGGACCCGCGCCTTGGTGGCGGGGCGGATGCTGGAAGACCCGTTGATCACGCGCGACACCGTTTGGTGGCTCACCCCGGCCAGTCGCGCGACATCGGCCATGACCGGCTTCTGCGGGCTGGGGGGCAATGGCTGGCTACTCATCCGGGCTTCCTCACCACTAGTCGCTGAACGAGAACGAAAACTAGCAGCAGGACCCCTGTCATGATCCGCGTCCAGTACGAGTCGAGATTCTCTGCGGTGACGAACGTCTGGATGGTGCCGAGCACCAGCACGCCGATCAGCGAACCGAACACGAAACCGACTCCCCCGGAGAGCAATACGCCACCGATCACTGCGGCGGCAATAGCATCGAGTTCCATGCCGATGCCGTTGAGGCTGTACCCGGAGAGCTTCTGAACTGCGAGCAACAGCCCCGCCAGAGCCGCACAGAAGCCGCTGATCGCGTACACCGACACCCGGGCACGGGACGCGTTGAGCCCCATCAACTGGGCAGACTGGCGGTTTCCCCCGACCGCGTACACGGTCCGGCCGAATCGGGTCTGGTGCAGGATGTAGGCGGCGATGACCACGACCGCGAGCGCGATCACCACCGTCCAGCGAATGAACTTGTCCTCGTACAGGTACACGTAGTTCAGCCCGAACTGGCGCAACAGCGGATCCTTGATCGGCAGGGTGTCGACGCTGATCACGTAACACAACCCGCGGGCCAGGAACATCCCGGCGAGGGTCACGATGAACGGCTGGACGTCGAAGTATTCGATGACCAAACCCATCAACAGACCGAGCAGCGGTCCCACCACCAGAACGGCACCCACGGCCAACGGCGCCGGCCAGCCGTCCTGTAGCGCGGTGGCGACGATCACCGTCGACAGCGCTACCACCGACCCGACGCTGAGGTCGATCCCGCCCGTGAGGATCACGAACGTCATGCCGACGGCGAGGACGATCAGGTGGGCGTTGTCGACCAACAGGTTCAAGAAGACCTGGGTGGGGCTGGCGAAGTCGTAGCGCAGGACAATCGCGGTGAACATCACCACGAACAGCGCCAGCGAGGCCAGCGGTGACAGATAGCGTCCGCGAGCGCGCCGCAGGAGCTCGGCGACGAAGGAGTGGGACTGCGCCACGGTACCGGTCTTCGGAGTTTTCTGCGGGCTCACCGGCGTCTGGGTACTCACAGTCGGCTCATTTCATTACCGTCGCGGATTCCGGTGTCACCTTGTGTCGGGTCAGGTATCGAGAGAGGTTGCGCAGCAGCAGAATCCGTCAACACTGGGCTTTCAGCCGGGGCGCCCGGTCGGGATCGGCGGCGCGACAACATCGCCCGGAATCTCGGTGCCTGCAATAGGAATACCGCGATCACGACCAGGGCCTTGAACACCAGAGTGGTCTCGGGGGTGATTCCCGCGGTGTACACCGTGGTGGTCAAAGTCTGGATGATCAGGGCCCCCAGGATCGTTCCGGTGAGACTGAACCGTCCACCCAGTAGCGACGTGCCCCCGATGACCACAGCCAGGATGGCGTCCATCTCGATCCACAGCCCGGCGTTGTTGGCGTCGGCGGCCGAGATGTTGGAGGAGATCATCAGGCCGGCGACCCCGGCACAGAGTGCGCAGAAGACGTAGACGGCAAAAACGATGGAGCGGTGACGAACACCGGCCAGCCTGCTGGCCTCTGGGTTGATGCCGACCGACTCCAGCAGCATGCCGAGGGCGGTCCGGCGCACCAGCAGACCTATCAGCACGAACACCGACAGACTCACCAGGATCGCCACCGGCAGCCCGAACGCATACCCGGCGCCCAGAACTTTGAAGGGCGCGCTGGTGATGGTCACGATCTGACCGTCTGTGATGAACAGCGCGATCCCGCGCCCGGCTGTCATGAGAACAAGGGTCGCGATGATCGGCTGAACTCCGAAGACCGAGACCAGCATGCCGTTCCACAACCCCAGCCCCACCGCGACACCCAGGGCGATACCCATCGCGGTGATGACCGTGCCGGCGCCGGCGGGATCGGCTGAGGCGGCGATGTGAGCGCAGGCCAGGGCGCCGCTGACGGCGACGACCGCCCCAACGGAGAGGTCGATGCCGCGGGACGCGATCACCAGCGTCATACCCAAAGCCACCAGCATGGTGGGGGCACCGTTACGCAGGATGTCGATCACGCTGCCGAAGAGGTGTCCGTCCTGGACGCGGATGCTCAGAAAGCTCGGTGTCAGAACAAGGTTCACGGCGAGCAGCAGGATCAGTGCCAGCGCCGGCCACAGCAGCGGGGAGGCCGCGAGCTTCTTCACGGTCGTCATGTTCGTGGTCGTCATGTTGGTGGTCACTGGTGGCTCCCGCTGGCGATGAGCGCCGTCAGTTCCCGGACGGTGCATTCCGCTCCGACCTTGGCGATGCAGTGCCCGTCACGCAGAACTGCGATCCGGTCGCTGATCCGGGCCACCTCGTCGAGTTCAGCGGAGATGAACACCACCCCCATACCGTCGGCCGCCAAGTCCGTGACCAACTTCTGGATCTGCGCCTTGGCGCCGACGTCGATACCGCGGGTGGGTTCATCGAGGATGAACAGCTGCGGTTCGGTGATCAGCCACCGCGCCAGCAGCACCTTCTGCTGGTTGCCGCCACTGAGGTTTTTCACCAGCGCGCCGGGGTCGCGCGGCCGGATGTCGAGGGCCTGCATATAGCGCTGCACCAGGTCGTCCTTGGTCTTTTTCGGCAGCGGCCGGGCGAACCCCCGCCGCGCCTGAAGGGCCAGCACCAGGTTGTCGCGGACCGTGAGCTCGCTGATGATCCCTTCCCCCTTCCGGTCCTCGGAGGAGAAGGCGAAACCCTTGGCGATGGCCGCACGCGGTGAACGCACGGAGGTCGCCTTGCCATTGACCAGTAGCCGTCCGCTGGTAGCACGGTCTGCACCAAAGAGCAGTCGTGCCAACTCGGTTCGACCCGAACCCAACAGTCCCGCCAAACCGACCACCTCACCGCGGTGGACGTCGATGTCGGTGGGATGCACCGCAGGCGCGCGTCCGAGGTTCTGGGCACTGAGTACCGTCTCGTCGCGGCGGGAGCTGCCGGTATCGGTGTCCTCGATCTCCTCCAGCAAGTCGAGCTCGTGGCCGAGCATCGCGGCCACCAACTGCACCCTGTCCAGCGCGGCCGTCGGATACTCGCCGACCAGGCGGCCGTTGCGCAGCACCGTCATCCGATCGGAGATCTCGTACACCTGGTCGAGAAAGTGCGAGACGAACAACACCGCCGTGCCGCCATCTCGGAGTCGACGGATGACCCGGAACAGTTCGGCCACCTCGTCGGCGTCGAGGCTCGACGTCGGTTCATCGAGGATCAGAACCTGTGCCGACACCGCCGTCGCGCGGGCGATCGCGACGAGTTGCTGCAGGGCGATGGGGTGGTCGCCGAGGGTGGAACCGGGATCGATGGTCAGGTCGAGCTCGCCGAGCAGTTCTTGCGCTCGCCGATTCATCGCACGGTAATCGATGCGCCCCAGGCGACGCGGCTCCCGTCCCAGCAGGATGTTCTCTGCCACGGTGAGGTTCGGACAGAGATTGACCTCTTGGTAGACGGTGCTGATGCCGGCGTCCTGTGCCTGCCGCGGCCCGTTGAACCGTTGCTCGACGCCGGCCACGGTGATGCTGCCCGAGTCGATGTCGTAGACACCGGTCAGCGCCTTGATCAACGTCGATTTCCCTGCGCCGTTTTCACCCATCAGCGCGTGGATCTCACCCGGGAGCAGGCGGAAGTCGACCGAATCGAGCGCCTTCACCCCGGGGAAGCTGATGGTGACGCCCCGCATGTCGACCACCGGGGCGTCACCGCCCCGGGGAACCGGTGTAGTCATCAAGGGATCCCTGCCGCTGCTGTGTCAGTACTTGCGGTCCGGGAGGACGGCCGCGGCCTGCTGCTGGTCAAACGTTTCGTCCGGGGTGACGACGCGGGGCGGGACGGGATCACCGGCGACGACCTTCTTCGCAAGGTCCATCAGTTCTGGGCCGAGCAGCGGGTTGCACTCCACGATGAAGTTGAACTTGCCGTCGGCGAGCGCCTGCATGCCGTCGTGGGTGGCGTCGATCGCAACGATCTTGATGTCCTGGCCCGGCTTCTTGCCGGCGGCTTCGATGGCTTCCATCGCACCGAGGGCCATGTCGTCGTTCTGGGCGAACACCAGGTCGATCTTCGGGTTCGCCTTGAGGAATGCCTCCATCACCTGCTTGCCGCCGGACCGCGTGAAATCGCCTGTCTGAGAGGCGATCACATTCAGTTTGGGGTCTCCTGCGATGGCGTCTGCGAACCCTTTGCTTCGTTCCAATGCGGGGTCAGAACCCGTTGTCCCCTCGAGTTGAACGATGTTCACCGGCCCCGGAGCCGCGGCGTATTCCTTGACCACCCAATCGCCGGCCCACTGACCTTCACGCACGAAGTCCGCGCCCAGGAACGTTTTGAAAACGTCGGGTTCGTCGGTGTCGACCGCGCGGTCGGTGAGGATGACCGGGATGCCGGCGTTCTTGGCCTCCAGGAGGACCGCGTCCCAGCCCGTGCGAACCACCGGACTGAACGCAATCACGTCGACGCCCTGCTGCACAAAGGAGCGGATCGCCGAGATCTGATTCTCCTGTTCCCCGTTTGCGTCAGAGAACTTCAGGTCGACGTCTGCAGTCTTGGCCGCATCCTGAATCGAGGCGGTGTTCGCCGTGCGCCAGCCACTCTCCGCCCCCACCTGGGAGAACCCCATGGTGATCTGGCCGCCCACTGCACTGTCGCCGGAACCGCTGTTGGTGCCGTCTGTTGGGGCCGGCCCGCTGCCACACGCTGCCAGCACACCGACCGCCGCGATGCCTAGCACCGCAGTGAGAACTCTTTTCACGACAACTCCTTAGATGGGCTGTTCACCGAGGTCACGCCTCCGCCGAGGCGTCGCCAGCCATGTGAGAGAGGGGTGGAGCCGATGTGACCGGCGTTACATCGGTCGAATGTTAACGCTCACATTTGGCGAAAGTCAATGGTTTCGTTAGCGCTCACATTGGCGGCGCCCAGGTCTTGACAAACAGTGAGGCGCGTCACAAGATCATCGATGTTAGCGCTCACATCGCCTGCGGTCACTCATTGCGCGACTGCGATGCGTAGCAGACCAAACCGGAGGATTCATGCGCAAAAGCCTTGTTCGAGTCGTGAGCGCGCTGGCTGTGGCGGCCACGCTCGCGAGCGCCGGCTGCGGCCGCTCGACCACAACCGAAGGCGCCGACAGCGGCGGCGAACACACAGGAACGGTGGGCATCGCGATGCCCACGAAGTCGTCCGAACGCTGGGTAGCCGACGGCGACAACATGGCCAAGCAGTTCCAGGCGCTCGGCTACGACACCGACCTGCAGTACGGCGACGACGTGGTGCAGAACCAGGTGTCGCAAATCGAAAACATGATCACCAAGGGTGTCAAGGTGCTGGTCATCGCACCGATCGACGGTTCGTCGCTCACCGACATCCTGCAACGCGCAGCTGACGCCGACATCCCCGTGGTCAGTTACGACCGGCTGATTCGTGGCTCCGAAAACGTCGACTATTACGCGACATTCGACAACTTCAAGGTCGGCGTCCTGCAGGCCACCTACATCGTCGACAAGCTGGGTGTCGCGCAGAACCCGGGGCCGTTCAACATCGAACTCTTCGCCGGGTCGCCCGATGACAACAATGCGACGTTCTTCTTCGATGGCGCCATGAGTGTGCTCAAGCCCTACATCGACAGCGGCAAGCTGGTGGTCAAGAGTGGCCAGACGTCATTCGACCAGGTGGCGACCCTGCGCTGGGACGGCGGGCTGGCACAGTCGCGCATGGACAATCTGCTGAGCCGGGCCTACACCAGCGGACGGGTGGATGCGGTGCTCTCCCCCTACGACGGCATGTCACTGGGAATCATCTCGGCACTCAAGAGCGCGGGCTACGGCACGCCCGCCAATCCGCTACCCATCGTCACCGGTCAGGACGCCGAACTGGCGTCGGTGAAGTCGATCATCGCCGGCGAGCAGACCCAGACGGTGTTCAAGGACACCCGCGAACTGGCCAAATCTGCTGTGCAGATGGTGGATTCATTGCTGACAGGCGGCACGCCCGAGGTCAATGACACCACCACCTACGACAACGGGGTCAAGGTTGTCCCGGCGTACCTGCTCGACCCGGTCAGCGTCGACAAGTCCAATTACCAAAAGGCACTCGTCGACACGGGTTACTACACGTCAGCGCAGCTCACCTGATGGCCGAAAGCGGGGCACCGCTGCTGGAAATGCGCGACATCACCAAACGATTCGGCAATGTCACCGCCCTGAGCCAGGTCAATCTCACTGTGCGACAAGGCGAGATCCACGCCATCTGCGGTGAGAACGGCGCGGGCAAGTCGACGCTGATGAAGGTGCTCAGCGGGATCTACCCGCACGGCAGTTACGAGGGCGAGTTCGTCTTCGACGGGACACCCGGTCACTTCAAGGACATCCGCACCAGCGAACGGCGCGGCATCGCGATCATCCACCAGGAGCTCGCGCTGGTACCGGTGTTGTCCATCGCCGAGAACATCTTCCTCGGCAATGAGCACGCCTCCGCCGGGGTGATCAGCTGGCACCAGACCATGACCCACGCCCAGCAGCTCCTGGACCGGGTGGGTCTGCGCGAGAGTCCGCGTACCCGGATCTCCGACATCGGAGTGGGCAAGCAGCAGCTCGTCGAGATCGCCAAGGCGCTGTCGAAGAAAGTGAAGCTGCTCATCCTCGACGAGCCGACGGCGGCACTCAACGACGAGGACAGCAGGCACCTGCTCGACCTCATCGTCGAGCTCAGGGACCAGGGTCTGACGTGCATCATCATCTCGCACAAGCTCAACGAGGTGACACGGGTGGCCGACAGCATCACGATCCTGCGTGACGGCCGGACCATCGAGACCCTGCCGGTCGAACACGGCCTCACCGAGGAACACATCATCCGCGGGATGGTGGGCCGCGACATGGTGGACCGCTTCCCCGAACGAACCGCTCACCCCATCGGCGACGTCACGTTCGCCATCGAGGACTGGACGGTGTACCACCCACTGGACCAGCAACGCAAGGTCGTCGACGGCGTCTCCATCAACGTTCGCCGCGGAGAAGTCGTCGGCCTGGCCGGGCTGATGGGCGCCGGCCGCACCGAACTGGCGATGAGTGTGTTCGGCCGCAGTTACGGGAAGAAGGCTGGCGGCAAGGTTTTCAAGGACGGCAAGGAGATTCGGACCCGGACCGTCTCCGAGGCCATCAGCCACCGGATCGCCTACGCCACTGAAGACCGCAAGCATTACGGCCTCAACCTGATGGACGACATCGCCCGTAGCGTCACTCTCGCCTCGCTGCCGAAGGTGAGCAAGATGTCGATCATCAACGAGCACGAAGAGACAGTCGTCGCCGAGCGTTTCCGCAAGGACATGCAGATCAAGGCTCCCTCCGTGAAGGCCACCACCGGCAACCTGTCCGGCGGTAACCAACAGAAGGTGGTCCTGAGCAAGTGGATCTTCGTCGACCCGGACGTCTTGATCCTCGACGAACCCACCCGCGGAATCGATGTCGGCGCCAAGTACGAGATCTACATGATCATCAATTCCCTTGCCGCACAGGGTAAAGCGGTAATCGTGATCTCCTCCGAACTCCCCGAGCTGATCGGCTTGTGCGACCGCATCTACACCCTCAACGAGGGTCGTCTCACCGGCGAGGTGGCCCGCGAGGACGCCAAGCAGGAGACGTTGATGCGTTACATGATGAAGGGACGAACTGCATGACCACCACTCCGACGGTGACCACAACGTCGGCTACGCCGCCGTCGACGCCACCGGAATCCCCGGTCAACCGGCTGAAAACGGCGCTGCGGGGCAACTTCCGGCAGTACGGCATGGTTGTCGCCCTGATTCTGATCGTGGTGTTGTTCCAGGCCTGGACCAGCGGCATTCTGCTCAAGCCGCTCAACGTCACCAACATCGTGCAGCAGAACGGCTATATCCTCATCCTGGCGATCGGGATGGTGATCGTCATCATCTCGGGACACATCGACCTGTCGGTGGGCTCGATCGCCGGATTCATCGGAGCCATGTCCGCGGTCCTGATGATCCGTCATGACATGCCGTGGCCGGTCGCCGTGGTGGTCTGCCTGTTGCTGGGAGCGCTGATCGGCGCGTGGCAGGGTTTCTGGATCGCCTATGTCGGCATCCCGTCCTTCATCGTCACCTTGGCGGGCATGCTGGTGTTCCGCGGAGCGACGCAGTATCTGCTGCAGGGTCAGTCGATCGCACCGTTCCCGCGCGGCTTCGGCCAAGTCAGCAGCGGCTTCCTGCCGGAGATCGGCGGTAGCAGCCTCTACCACTGGCCCACTATCATCCTCGGCGGCCTCGTCATGGTGGCCGCGGTATGGCAGCAGGTGCGGCAGCGAAGGACGCAGGCTCAGTACGGGTTCGACGTACTCCCTGCCGGGTGGTTCATCGCCAAATGCGCTGCGATCATCGCTGCGCTCGCCGCCTTCACGCTCCTGCTGGCCAGCTACCGCGGCGTGCCGGTCGTCGGCATCATCCTGGCGATCGCCTTTGTCATCTACGCGTTCGTCATGCGTTCCACGGTGTTCGGCCGACAGGTCTACGCAGTCGGGGGCAATGTGGCCGCTGCCCGACTCTCGGGCGTGAAGACCAAGCGGGTCACCTTCCTGGTATTCGTCAACATGGGGCTGCTGTCGGCGCTGGCCGGGCTGCTCTTCGCCGCCCGCCTCAACTCCGCAACGCCACAGGCGGGTATCGGCATGGAACTGGAGGCCATCGCGGCGGCATTCATCGGCGGAGCGTCAGCCAACGGCGGTGTCGGCACGGTGTTCGGCGCCATCATCGGCGGCTTCGTCCTCGGCGTTCTGAACAACGGAATGTCGCTGGTCGGTATCGGCAGCGATGTGCAGCAGCTCATCAAGGGTCTGGTGCTGTTGGCCGCAGTCGGCTTCGACGTCTACAACAAGAAGAAGGGTGGGTCCTGACATGCCCGATGGTGGTATCGCTGACCGATTCGCACACGACATCGTCACTTTCATGCGCAACTGGGCGCCTTACGGGGGGCCGCCGGCCGACGAGGTACTGCCGGAATTCGGGCTGACGCGAGACCAGCTGGCGCAGCGTTACCGGCTGATCCTGGCGACCGAGGAAGCCCGGCGCGAGCAGTTACGGAGACAGCCCTGGACGGCGTTGCGCCCCCGGTGACCCCCACGACGACCCCCACCCCGACACACTGGAAGCTCTCCGATGGACGCGATCTGTTGTTCTTCGAGCTGCCCGGTCACAGCGTCACCCCGGTCCCCGACCGGCGGCCGCTCCCCCGGAACGCAGATAGCAAGTCGGAGTTACGTTTCGACCGGACCACAGGCCAATGGGTGATCATCGCGGCACTGCGCCAACAGCGCACCTACAAGCCGCCGGCTGACCAGTGCCCGCTGTGCCCGGGGCCGTCCGGGCTGACCAGTGAAATCCCTGCCGCCGACTACGACGTCGCCGTCTTCGAAAACCGCTTCGCCAGCCTGTCCGGCGCCGACGGATCCCCGTTCCGGTTGCCCGAGCCATCCGGCGAGGACTTCGTGTCCGCGCCGAGTCATGGCCGCTGCGAGGTGATCTGCTTCTCCAGCGATCACAGCGGATCCTTCGCCGATCTGGACTATGCGCACGCCCGACTCGTTGTCGAGGTATGGCGGCACCGTACCCGCGACCTGATGGACCGACCCGGGATCGAGCAGGTGTTCTGCTTCGAGAACCGCGGCGAGGAGATCGGCGTGACCCTCACCCACCCGCACGGTCAGATATACGGCTACCCGTACGTGACGCCCCGGACGGCGACCATGTTGCGAGAAGCCGACGCGCACCGCGCTTCTCGCGGTACCAATCTGTTCGCCGACATCCTCCACCACGAGGTGGCATCCGGGTCCCGGATCATCGCCCGCACCGAAACTTTCACCGCATTCGTACCGTTCGCCGCACGCTGGCCGGTCGAGGTGCATATCTACCCGAACAGGTTTGTGCACAACCTGATGGAACTCGATCACGCCGAACTCGATGGCTTCACCGAGATCTACCAGACGGTCTTGACACGGCTGGACCGCATGTACGGCGAGCCGCTGCCGTACATGTCTGCGCTGCATCAATACACCGATGCCCAACGCGAAGGGTACTTCCACGTCCAGCTGATCTCGACCCGGCGCAGCGCCACCAAACTCAAGTACCTCGCCAGCTCCGAATCCGTCATGGAGGCGTTCATCAACGACGTGAGTCCCGAATCCCTGGCCCAACTGCTCCGAGAGCTGTGAGGGTGACAGAGGTCGAATGCACCGTCCGGTACTCAGCACCGGGCCGGATCAACCTCATCGGCGAGCACACCGACTACAACTTCGGTTATGCGTTGCCGATTGCGCTACCCGAACGCACCCTGGTGACCTTCCTTCCTGGCTCCGGCGACTCGCTGGTGGTGCGCAGCGACCGCGAAGCCGACCCGGTTGAGTTCCCGCTCAACACCATTCCGGGTGAGGTGACCGGCTGGGCGGCGTACGTAGCGGGGGTGGTTTGGGCACTGCAACTCGCGGGCTACGCCGTACCCGGCGGGGAGATGTCGGTCTCCGGCGGTGTCGACATCGGCTCGGGGCTGGCATCGTCGGCGGCCCTGGAGTGCGCCACCCTGGGCGCGTTGCTCAGCGCTGCCGGCCTGGCCGTGGACCGGGTGGAACAGGCGCAGATCGCCCGCCGGGCAGAGAACGAATACGTCGGTGCCCCAACCGGTCTGATGGACCAGTTGGCGATTCTCTTTGCTGAACCCCGACGGGCGCAGTTGATCGATTTTCAGCACCTCACCGCGCGTTCGGTGACCTTCGACCCCGATGCCCACGACCTTGCCCTGCTCCTGATCAACTCGCATGCCACACACCAGCACGCCGGTGGCGAATACGCCGCACGCCGCGCGTCGTGTGAGCGCGCCGCCGCCGCACTGGGCGTCACCTCGCTGCGCGAAGTACAGGATCGGGGTGCCTCGGCGCTGCACGTGGTGCCCGACCCCGAGGACACCCGCCGGGCCCGGCACATCATCACCGAGAACCAACGTGTGCTCGATACTGTTGACGCACTGCATGATTCGAACTTTTCCGAGGTGGGTCGGTTACTGACCGCCTCGCATTCCTCCATGCGAGACGACTTCGAGATCACCACCGACCACATCGATCTGATCGCCGACACCGCCGTGCAGGCAGGCGCATTGGGGGCACGGATGACCGGTGGCGGCTTCGGTGGCTGCGTGATCGCGCTGGTTGATGCCGCTGCGGTGGGCATAGTCGCAGGCGCGGTGCGCGACTCGGTGCGGCGCGCCGGTTTTCGTGAGCCGACCGTCGTCCGCACCCATCCGGGCCACGGCGCCGGCGGTTAGCGACATGCCTGGTGTACTGGGGACTCAGTACGAGCTGGCCCTGTGGGCGGACGGGCGATGGATACGCGGTGCGATCACCGGTGTGGGCGCCGCGCTTCGGCACCTCGCGGTTGGCGGCGTCAAGCTCACCCCGGGCTTCGGCGATCGTGATCCGGCGCCGTTCTACTGCGGCAAGGTGCTGGCTCCGTGGCCTAATCGCGTCCGCGACGGTCAGTGGACGCACAACGGGCACACACTCCAACTCGACATCACCGACCCTGAATTCGGCACCGCGCTGCACGGCTTGCTGTGCGCCACCGAGTATCAACCCATCGCACGCTCGGCCTCGTCGATTACGCTCAGCGCGCCCGTTGCCCGGCACAGCGGGTATCCGTTCGAACTCGAGACCACAGTCTGCTATCAGCTGACGGCCTTTGGGCTGCTGACCACGCAGTCGATTCGCAATGTCGGCTCAGATAGTGCGCCGGTGGCTCTCGGCGCCCACCCTTTCCTGTCGGTCGGCGACGCGGCGACCGAGAGTTTGACTCTTGTGGTCAAGGGCGGCCGGCACTTCGACGTCGACGACCGACTCATACCGGTTCGCACCACTGCGGTGGAAGGCACCAAATGGGACCTGCGCGCCGGGCGGGTCATCGCGGACCTCGACCTTGACGACTCGTGGTCCGTTGTGGATGGGCAGGGCGGCGGCAGCGTCCACACTTTGCGCGCGCCCGACGGGCGCGCCGTCTCGCTGTGGGCTGACGAGAACATGGGGTTTGTGCACGTGTTCATCACGCGCAAGTTCCCCAGCGCCGACGGTTTTGTGACTGCAGTGGCGCTGGAACCGATGACCGCCCCGGCGAACGCACTCAACAACGGAGTCGGAATCCGCTGGCTGCAACCCGGCGAAACCTTCTCCGCCTCGTGGGCGATCCGCTACGACGACAGCGGTCGGCACTCACTGTCATAGCCCTCGAAACAAAGAACAGGCCAGGACTTTCGTCCTGGCCTGTTCCTATCAGTGGAGCTGCCGGGAATCGAACCCGGGTCCTACGGCATTCCCTCAAGACTTCTCCGTGCGCAGTTCGCTATGTCTCTACTCGGATCTCCTGATCACGCGAACAAGCCAGGATGACGATCCCAGTCGCTGTTTGATGTCCCCATAGGTCCCGCGACCGAACCCATGGGTGGGTCCCTCTAGCTGATGCCAGGGTCCGGGCCGAGGGCGCTCCCGGTCTGACAGACACACCGTCGCTTAGGCAGCGAGGGCGTAGTCGCGCTGATTGGAATCGGCGCTTAATTGGTTGCAACGACGCTTACGGTGGTCATTTGCCTGCACCGGCACGCTTCCCTTGATTCGATGCGCGAAGTCGAAACCGATCAGCCCCTCGCATCCCTGCCGAACTGCAGCAGGAAAACCCACTATACCGGCTCGTTCAACGTGCGCGAACGATTAATTCATTCCGGGGAGTCACGTCGCGGTCTCAGATGACGTAGGCGAGGTTGTCCACAATCCGCCGGCCCGCTTCCTGGTCACCAGTGATGTCCACGTCTGCAGGTCGAGCCGCGGTCATCGGGCGCCCGCCGCAGAGCCTGGTGAACTGCAGCCCGTCGAGCCGGATACACACCGTCGGCTCCGCGCCGCCGAAATCATCGACCACCGCGGCGCGGCCGTCGACCGCTACCCGGATCGTGCGCGTCATTGGGCCGGTCAGCTCGATGGCGACCCGGGCGCCGTCGGGCGCCTGCCCACGCTTGCCGACCACGAATCCCATGCCCGCGGCTATCTCGTTCATCGCCTGGCCGGCGGCGGGCCCGGTCAGCTCATCATCGGAAGCCGGGCAGCCCAACGCCTCGCGGATGTCCTGCTCGTGCATCCAGCAGTCGAAGGTGCGGATCCGCATGAACCGGCCGTAGCTGTCGGGACCTGCGGGCGTGACCGTCGGTTCGTTCCATGCCGCGTCGGTCATGGCGGTGAGCGTCGCCGTGCGTTCGGCGGTGATGTCGCCGAGACGCGCCAGCATGTCGTCCGGGGTCTGCGTGGCCAGATGCCGCACCCAACATTCGTTGAGTACGCCGATGTCGTTGTGCACGTGGTCCAAGGCCGAGACGTCACAGTCGGCTTCCGGTGTCGGAACGCCCGCCAGCATCGATTCGGTGCCGATCACGTGGCTGACCACATCGTGCACCCGCCAGCCCGGCAATGCCGTCGCCACCTGCCAACGCTGCGCGGACAACCCGGTCATCAACTGCTCGATGGCTTTCCACGACGCGAAAAGCCCTCGCAGGACGTCACTTTTGTCGAGCGCGGTCACCGGACGTGGGGAGCTGGCCATTCCGAGATGTTATCCGGCGCGGTGGCACGCACCAGCGGTTCCGCTGCTCACCCTGTGGCGATCATGGCGACCGCGCCCACGGCCAGCACCATGCCGAGCACCTGCCACCGCGTCACCCGCTCCTTGAGTACCGCGATCGCCAACAGCACCGTCGCTGCCGGGTACAGCGAGATCAGCACCCCCGCCAGCGACAACAACGAGGCCTGCAACGCCAGCAGCATGGCCACGTTGGCAATGGTGTCCAGGACCGCCGCCAGCAGCGCCATCTTCAGCGGCAGGCCCTGGGGTAGGACGAGCTTGCGCGAGGCGACCGCGATGACGAGCACCAACACCGTCGCCGAGGTCCGGGCGAACACCAGTGGCCACAGCCCGGCCTCGTGGGGCGCCTGAGCAATCACCACGAAATTCATTCCGAACGCCAGACCGGAACCGATCGTCAACCAGGCGACCTTGGCGGTGAACCGGTGCGGTGTGCTGTCGGCGTCACTGGCATCGCGGCTGACCAGGAACACCGCCAGCAGCGCCAGCGCGATACCCAGGTTGGCGATCAGAGTGGGCCGCTCCCCCAGCACGACACCGACCGTCAGCGGGACCCCGGCGACCAGGATGGCCGTCAACGGCGACACCACCGAGATCGGCCCCGAGCCCAACGCGGCGTAGAACCACCACACGCCGAACGCCTGACTCACGCCACACAAGGCGCCCCAGAACACGGCGTCAGCGGAAATGTCGCCGCCGATCGCGGATGCGAGCACCGCCAACAGCACCATCGCCAGCGGATACGACACGATGACGACACGCAGCGCGGCCACCCGACGTGATGCCACACCACCAACGAAGTCGCTGACGCCGAACCCGAGAGCGCACACCAACGCGAAGAGAATTCCGGTCAGCGCATGCCCTTGTTGCGTCGACCCAGCTCCCGCGTGATCTCGCGTTCGGCATCCCGGCGCGCCATGTCCTGACGTTTGTCGTGTGCCTGTTTACCTCGGGCGAGGGCCAACTCGACTTTCACCCTGCCGTCGAAGAAATACAGCGACAGCGGCACCAGCGTCAGGTTGCCGTCCTGGATCTTGCCGACCAGGTTGTCGATCTCCTTGCGGTGCAGCAGCAGTTTGCGGTTGCGCCGCGTGGCGTGGTTGGTCCAGGTACCCAGGTGATACTCCGGGATGTGGAGATTGCGCAGCCACACCTCACCGTCGTCGACGGTGGCGAACGCATCGGCGAGCGACGCCTGGCCGTCGCGCAGGCTCTTCACCTCGGTGCCCTGCAGCACGACACCGCATTCATAGGTGTCGAGGATCGCGTAGTTGTGCCGCGCTTTGCGGTTACTCGCGACGATCTGCTTGCCGTCCTTACCGACGCCTTTCTTGGCGCCGGCTTTGGTCGCTGACTTGGCCATGTTTACCTACGTACGTAGAGGCGCAGTGTGACGTACGCCGTGACACCTGACATCGCCACTCCCAGGGCGAAGAGTATCGGGGATATGTACAGGATGTCGGCGTAGTCGATCCGCGCGATGAGATTGGCTTGGTAGAACTGGTCGAGTGCCCGCTCCAGGAACAACGCGCGCACCACGATCAATCCCAGCACCGCAATGAGCACACCTATGGTCGCGGCGATCACCGCTTCCAGCAGGAACGGTAGCTGCGTGTACCAACGACTGGCGCCGACCAAACGCATGATGCCTATTTCGGTGCGTCGGGTGTACGCGGCCACCTGGACCATGTTGGCGATCAGCAGCACCGCACCCACGGCCTGCACCAACGCCACCGCGAACGCGGCATTGGACAAACCGTCAAGCACCGCGAAGAGGCGATCAATCAGCTCCTTCTGGTTGAGCACGCTGCGCACACCCGGCTGCCCGACCATCGCCGCGTCGAAATCGGCGTGTTGTTCGGGGTTGTCGAGCTTGACGATGAACGACGCCGGGAAGGCGTCCTTACTGGCGACATCCCGGTACTGCGGAACGCGCCGAACCGCGTCCTCGTAGGCGTCGTCGCGGTTGAGGAACCGCACCGAGCTCACGTCGTCGCGACTTTCGATCGCCTCCCGCAGCGCCTGACACTGTTCGGAATCGCAGGTCAGGTCGTTGGCGGAGATGTCGTCGGTCAAGAAGACCTGGGTCTCGACACGGTCGAGGTAGATGTTGCGCGACTGGTCGGCCAAGCGCACCACCAACAGGCCGCCGCCGAAGAGACCGATCGAGATCGCGGTCGTCAGGATCATCGCGATCGTCATGGTGACGTTGCGACGAAGCCCGGTTACGACCTCGTTGAACAGGAAGCCAAAGCGCACTTAACGATCCATTCCGTAAACGCCGCGCTGCTCGTCGCGGACCAGTCGGCCCAGCGACAGCTCGACGACGCGCTGGCGCATCGAGTCAACGATGTGGTGGTCATGGGTTGCCATCAGCACCGTGGTTCCGGTGCGGTTGATCCGCTCGAGCAGATCCATGATGTCTTTACTGGTTTCGGGGTCCAGGTTCCCGGTGGGTTCGTCGGCCAACAGCACCAACGGCCGGTTCACGAACGCCCGCGCGATCGCCACTCGCTGCTGCTCGCCGCCGGAGAGCTCGCCGGGTAGCCGGTTTGCCTTGCCGGACAATCCGACCATCTCCAGGACCTCGGGAACCACCCGGTTGATGGTGTCAGCGCGCTTGCCGATCACTTCGAGTGCGAAGGCGACGTTCTCGAAGACCGTCTTCTGCTGGAGCAGACGGAAGTCCTGGAAGACGCACCCGAGCACCTGGCGCAGGCTCGGGACATGACGGCCGGCGAGTTTGTTGACGTGGAACTTCGATACCTGGATATCGCCGGAAGACGGGTGCTCTTCGGCAAGCAGCAGGCGCATGAAGGTGGATTTGCCCGACCCTGATGGTCCGATCAGGAAGACGAACTCACCCTTGTCGATCTTGACGCTGACGTTGTCCAGCGCGGGGCGCGCCGACTGCTTGTACTGCTTCGTCACATGGTCGAGGGTGATCATCACGGCACGCCAGTGTAGCGGTGCAACCTCAGCAAATGATGAAACCGTCCACTGAGCGTCACTGTTCGGGCATGGGTGGGGTCGGGGTGGGACCGGGCCCGGGTTCCGCCGTGGTCGGAGTGGTCTCCGGGGTGGGCGGCGTCGGCAGGAACGGATTCTGCGTCGTGGACGTCGGCGGTGGCGACGTCGTTGTCGGTGTCGGCGGGCTGAACGTGGGCGTGGGTGCTGTGGTGGTGGTCTCCGGCGGCGTGGTGGTGGTCGTGGTCCTGGTGGTGCTCGGCGGGTACTGCCGCACCGAGGTCCTGGGCACCCACGTGTACGCCGGGTCGGGAACGAACCCCGGCGGGACGATCTGGGTCCCCGGGGCGGGCTCGGGGGGCGTCGGCGCCGGCTGATAGGTCTGGTACAGCCAGAGGAGCACAAAGAACGCGACGACGAGTGCCGCCGTGGACGTGCGCACGCGTCCACCAGGCAGATAGTTCGGCCAGCCGCGGTCCGGACGTCGCCACTTCTTCAACACCGAAACTAGGCGTGGGGCGTAGTTGGTCACTTCTGCTCAACCCGGGCGCTCTCGGAGGCAGCAGCGGGAGCCATGGTGCCCACGACCCTGGGCGCGTTGTCCTTGGCGGTCGCGATGCCGGCGCGGGCCAGGGCGGAGACGACCTTGATCCGCAATCGACGACCCACCTCGAACTGCTTACCGGGCAGCGTGCGGGCCACCATTCGCAGATTCACCGTGTCCAGTTCGATGCTCTCCACACCCATGAGCTGTGGTTGGTCGAGCAACAGGGCGCTCAGTGCTGGGTCTTCCATTGCGTTCTCACACACGTCATGCAACAACTCGTTGACCCGGTTGAGGTCGGCCGCCGTGGGCACCGGGATGTCGACGACTGCGCGCGCCCAGTCCTTCGACAGGTTGAGTGATCGGACGATGTTGCCGTTGGGGACGGTGTACATCTCACCTTCGGAGGTTCGCAGCTTGGTCACCCGCAAGGTGACCTCCTCGACGGTGCCCATCGAATCCGACGGTGCACCATTCATGCTGAGCTGAACCAGATCGCCGAACCCGTACTGCCGCTCGGTGATGATGAAGAAGCCGCTGAGCAGGTCCTGAACGAGCTTCTGCGCGCCGAAGCCCAGCGCGGCGCCCAGCACTGCCGCGGGCGCGACCAGTGACCCGATGGGTACCGCCAGGATGTCGGTGATCTCGACGAGCACCACCACCATCAACAGCGCGATCGACACCCAGGAAATAACCGACGCGACCGCCTGCCGGTGCTTGGCACTCTCCGACCGGACCAGCTGGTCGCTTTCCTGGTACTCGGCGTCGATTCTCCGTGTCACCCGCCGGGCTATCCAGCTGATGAACCGGGCCGCCAGCAGAGCCCCGACGACCAGCAGAGCAATACGGAGCCCGCGGGTGAGTATCCACACGCCGATGTCGTCGGCCCAGAAGTCATGCCAGCGCTGACCCCAACTGAAGGCCAGATATGTGGTGTTCGAAGGGGTTTCAGTCATCTTTCCTATTACGCCAGCGAATCCCCGCTTCGAGGAACCCGTCGATGTCGCCGTCGAGCACTGCGGTCGGGTTACCGACCTCGTATTCGTTACGTAGGTCTTTGACCATTTGGTAGGGATGCAAAACATAGGAGCGCATCTGGTTGCCCCACGAGCTGCCGCCGTCACCCTTGAGCGCGTCCATCTCGGCGCGTTCCTCTAAACGCTTGCGCTCCAACAACTTTGCCTGTAGAACCCGCATCGCCGACACCTTGTTCTGCAGCTGCGACTTCTCGTTCTGGCAGGTCACCACGATGCCGGTCGGGATGTGGGTGAGCCGGACGGCGGAGTCGGTGGTGTTCACCGACTGCCCACCCGGACCGCTGGAGCGGTAGACATCGACCCGGAGATCGCCCTCGGGAATTTCGATGTGGTCGGTCGTCTCGACCACGGGCAGCACCTCGACATCGGCGAACGAGGTCTGTCGTCGGCTCTGGTTGTCGAACGGGCTGATGCGCACCAGGCGGTGAGTGCCCTGCTCGACCGAGAGCGTGCCGTAGGCGTACGGGGCGTGCACCGCGAAGGTCGCGCTCTTGATGCCCGCCTCTTCTGCGTAGGACGTGTCGAAGACCTCGACGGGGTAGTTGTGCTTTTCCGCCCAGCGGATGTACATCCGCATCAGCATCTCCGCCCAGTCGGCGGCGTCGACACCGCCGGCACCCGATCGGATGGTGACGACGGCTTCACGCTGGTCGTACTCGCCGGACAACAGGGTCCGCACTTCCATCGCCTCGATGTCCTCTTGCAGCGAGTGCAGTTCGTTGTCCGCCTCGGCCAGGGCTTCGGTGCTGGAGGCGCCTTCTTCCTCGGCGGCCATCTCGTACAGCACCGGCAGGTCGTCGACTCGCTGCCGCAACGCCTCGACACGACGCAGTTCGTTCTGGGCGTGGGACAGCTCGCTGGTCACCTTCTGGGCGCGGGTCTGGTCGTCCCACAGATTCGGATCAGAGGCCTCGTGTTCGAGTTTCTCGATCCGGTCACGTAGACCCTCGACATCGAGCACCCGCTCCACAGTCGTCAGGGTGGTGTCGAGTGCGCTGATATCGGCTTGCCGGTCGAGGTCCACAGGAGTTCAGGTTACCGGCGCGCGGGATCGCTGCGACTACCGGCGGCGCATGGCTGTGACGTTTACCATCGGTTTCGTAACCAGCATGTGTACCGCGCGTCCAACACAGCCCCACCGGTGCAGCCCAAACACCGGTTGTGTCGGTCTGCGTGTGGAGTCCCGGCCGGTGCGTGACAGCCCCTTCGCGCAACGACGGGTATGGACAGAAAGCGCCTTGTCATGTCTCAGACCCGCCCCCACCGCGTGGCGATCGTCGGCTCAGGACCCTCCGGATTCTTCGCCGCCGCTTCATTGTTGAAAGCCGACCCCGACGTACGGGTCGACATGCTCGAAATGCTCCCCACGCCGTGGGGCCTGGTGCGTTCGGGGGTGGCCCCGGATCATCCGAAGATCAAGTCGATCAGCGCGCAGTTCGACAACATCGCCCAGGATCCGCGCTTCCGCTTCTTCGGAAACATCACCGTCGGCGATCACGTCCAGGCCGCCGAACTGGCAGCACGCTACGACGCGGTGGTCTACGCGGTCGGCGCCCAGTCCGACCGCCCGCTCAACATTCCCGGCGAGGACCTGCCGGGCAGTGTGGCCGCGGTCGACTTCGTGGGTTGGTACAACGCACATCCGCATTTCGAGGAGATCGCCCCGGACCTCAGCGGCGGGCGGGCGATTGTCGTCGGGAACGGAAACGTCGCGTTGGACGTGGCGCGGGTCCTGGTGACCGATCCGTCGTCGCTGGCGGCCACCGATATCGCCGATCATGCGCTGAAGTCGCTGCATGGCCGCGGCGTGGAGGAAGTTGTCGTGGTGGGGCGGCGCGGGCCCCTACAGGCCACCTTCACCACCCTGGAGTTGCGTGAGCTCAAGGATCTGGAAGGCCTCGCCGACGTCGACGTCATCGTCGACCCCGAGGACTTCGCCGGGATCACCGACGCCGACCTGGAGGCCGCAGGCAAGACGGTGAAGCAGAACATCAAGGCGCTGCGCGCCTTTCTCGACCGGCCCACGACGCCGGGGCATCGGCGGATCGTGTTCCGGTTCCGGACCTCGCCGATCGCGATCCACGGCACCGACCGGGTGGAGTCGGTGGTGTTGGGCAGAAACGAACTCGTCGAAGACGGCGGCCGGATCGTGGCCAAAGACACTGGCGAGCGCGAAGAGCTGGCGGCGCAGTTGGTGGTGCGTGCGGTGGGGTATCGCGGTGTCGCGACGCCGGGACTGCCGTTTGATGAGACGACGGGAACGATCCCGCATTCCGACGGCCGGGTGTCTGGCCGTGGAAATGAATACGTCGTCGGCTGGATCAAACGCGGGCCCTCCGGTGTCATCGGCAGCAACAAAAAGGACTCGCAGGCGACGGTCGACACACTGCTCGGCGACCTGGCTGGGGCGGACCTGCCGGAACGGCCCGACGACTATGACAACGAACTCGTCATGTGGTTGCTGTCGCGGCAGCCGAAATTGGTCACCGATGACCACTGGCGATTGATCGACGACCACGAGCGCACCGCGGGTGAGCCACATGGCCGGCCGCGGGTGAAGTTGTCGAGTGTGGCGGAAATGTTGAAGATCGGGCACAGCTGAGCGACCGATGCGCGGCGAGGCACGAGCCGCGCTGAGGAGCGAAGCAATCCGACCCCGGCTGAGCGACCGATGCGCGGCGAGGCACGAGCCGCGCTGAGCCCGGCGTTTTGTCACCCGGGCGTGGCATGATCGAACGCATGTTCGATGCGATGGATGAGGCCGGGTTGATTGCCCGGATCGCGGAGTTGGAACGGCTCAAGGCCGGCGCTGCCGCAGAGCAGGCCCGGTGTGCGGTGACGTTGCAGAGCGCCCGCTGCGCTGCTGAGCAGTCCGCCGGGGTGCCGGCGCGGCGACGGGGTCGCGGGCTGGGAGCGGAGATCGCGCTGGCCCGCCGCGACAGCCCGGCCCGCGGCAACCGACATCTGGGGTTTGCCACGGCGCTGGTCAACGAGATGCCCCACACCCTGGCCGCCCTGGAAACCGGGGCCCTCTCGCCAATGGCGGGCCACCCTGATCGTGCAGGAATCGGCCTGCCTGACCGTGACCGACCGCCGCACTCTGGATGCCGAACTGTGCGCTGAGGTCTCCCAGCTCGACGGCTGGGGGGATGCCCGCATCAGCGCCGAGGCCAAAGCGATCGCCTACCGGCTCGACCCCAGGGCGGTGGTGGACCGGGCGGCCAAAGCCGACGCCGACGCCACAGTCAGCATCCGCCCGGCACCCGAGACCATGACCTATGTGACGGCACTGCTGCCGGTCGCCCAAGGGGTGTCGGTCTACGCCAGCCTCAAAAGAGCTGCCGACACCACCGTCGATGACCGCAGCCGCGGCAAGGTCATGGCCGACACCCTGGTGGCGCGGGTCACCGGATGCGCCGCCGCTGAGGCCACGCCCATCGCGGTCAACCTGGTGCTCTCCGATGACACCTTGCTCGGTGGTGACGAGCCGGCGCTGATCAGCGATTACGGGCCGATCCCGGCCGCGGTCGCCTGCCGCCTCGTCGACAAAGCCGTGACCGACCCGGGGTCCACTGCGACGCTGCGGCGGCTCTATGCCCGCCCTGACAGTGCGGCGTTGGTGGCCATGGAGTCACGAGCCCGCCGGTTCCCGAAAGGTTTGGCCCAGCTCATCGGGCTGCGTGATCAACGCTGCCGCACCCCGTACTGCGATGCCCCGGTCCGCCACATCGACCACATCACCCCGTGGGCCAAATCCGGTGCCACCAGCGCCGACAACGGCCAAGGACTGTGCGAGCAGTGCAACTACCTCAAAGAACTCGACAACTGGACAGTGCGCACCGCAGCCCAAGACTCCGGTCGGCACCGCACCACCGTCGAAACCCCCACCGGCGGACATCACCACAGCCTGGCCCCACCGATCCTGCCCGGACGCTACAAATTCGACTACAGCGAAGTCGAAAAACACGCCCGCATCACCCTCTACGACCTACACGCCGCCTGACCCCGGCGGCGCGTAGGGCGGCGGCTGCGGAGGCGCCGACGGCGGTGCGAAGTTCCACTTGTCGGGGTTCTTCGGCGAGTAGACCACCGGAAAGAGCTGACCCATGGTCGGCCACTGGTGCACGTCCACAGCCATCCGCTGGTAGACGACGTGCTCCCCCACCGTGGGACCGCTGATCACCCCGGTGATGGTGACGAATTGCTGACCGTCCACACCCTCCGGCTTAGGGCTGACGCCCGTCACCAGCAGGGTGCCGTCGGCCAACGGTTGCCCAGGTCGCGGACCTCGTTTCATCAATCGGGGCCCGATCAACAGGGCGAACGCGCCGATTACCAGCAAGATCATGAAGAATTCCCACACCCGGCCATGGTAGGACTGCTGCCATGACTCAAGACAATGATCTTGCGTTGGCGCTGGAGTTGGCGGATCGCGCCGACGCGGTGACGATGGACCGATACGGCGCGCTGGACTTGCGCATCGACACCAAACCCGACCTGACGCCGGTGACCGACGCGGACCGCTCGGCGGAGACAGAACTGCGCGACGCCCTGTCTCGAGAACGCCCCGACGATTTGGTCTTCGGCGAAGAGTTCGGTGGTACACCTACTTTCAACGGTCGGCAATGGGTGCTCGACCCGATTGACGGCACCAAGAACTTCGTACGTCGAGTCCCCGTGTGGTGCACGCTGATTGCGCTTCTCGAAGATGGCGTACCCACCGTCGGCGTCGTCAGTGCGCCGGCATTGGGCCGGAGATGGTGGGCCGCCACTGGCCTGGGCGCACATTCGTCGTTCAACGGGGCGACCCGCAGGCTGTCGGTTTCCCAAGTGGCAGAACTGGAGTCGGCCAGCGTGTCGTACTCGGACCTGGTCGGCTGGGGTGAGCGGCGGGCCGACTTCCTGGCGCTGCTCGACGATGCGTGGCGGGTGCGGGCGTACGGCGACTTCTGGTCGTACTGCCTGCTGGCCGAAGGCGCGGTCGATATCACCGCAGAGCCCGAGGTGAACCTATGGGACCTCGCACCACTGGACATCCTCATCCGCGAAGCAGGCGGGACCTTCACCAATCTCGCCGGCCAGCCCGGGCCACACGGCGGCAGCGCTGTGGCCACCAACGGGTTGCTCCATGAGCAGGTGCTCGCCCGGCTGGGGAGTGTGAACTAAGTAACAGCGTCGGCCAACCTTACTCTGGAGTAAGATCGCAGGATCGCTCCCAACATTGAGGCTGCCGACATGACCAACACCCTTCCCGCCAGGTCCGAATCCGCCGTCGGGCTGCAGCAACACAAACGCAGCATGACCGATATCGGGCTGGCCATCATCACGCCGATCGTCGGCCGGGAGTTCCTGGACCGCTACAACCTGCGCGACCCGCTCAATCGCGGGTTGCGGCTGGGCGCCAGGACGATGTTTTCCGCCGCTGGCGCCTCCACCCGCCAGTTCAAACGCATCCAGGGCCTGGGCAAACCGCCGACGCGCCTGAAGGCGAGCGGGGCCGACTACTTCGACCTCACCCCTGACGCCGAGCAGAAGATGATCGTCGACACGGTCAACGAGTTCGCCGAGGAGATCCTGCGCCCAGCGGCGCACGACGCCGACGACGCCGCGGCCTACCCATCGGATCTGATCGCCAAGGCCGCCGAACTGGGAGTGACGGCGATCAACATCCCGGAGGACTTCGACGGGATCGCCTCCCACCGCGCGACCGTGACCAACGCGCTGGTCGCCGAAGCCCTCGCCTACGGCGACATGGGTTTGGCGCTGCCCATTCTCGCGCCCGCCGGCGTGGCCGCGGCACTGACGCATTGGGGCAGCGCCGACCAACAAGCCACCTATCTCAAGGAATTCGCCGGCGAAAACGTGCCGCAGGCGTGCCTGGCCATCGCTGAGCCACGCCCGCTGTTCGACCCCACCGCGCTGAAGACCACCGCGGTCCGCACACCGAGTGGTTATCGCATCGACGGGGTCAAGTCCCTGGTGCCCGCGGCTGCTGATGCCGAATTGTTCGTTGTTGCCGCACAATTGAACGGCAAACCAGCCATGTTCATCGCCGAGGCCGCGACCCCCGGCGTGACCGTGACACCCGATCCGAGCATGGGCATCCGCGCGGCGGCACTCGGCAAAGTCGAATTCACGAAAGTCAACGTCCCGCTGGCCGCCCGCCTCGGCGAGGATGATGCCGCAGACAGCGACTACTCCGAAGCCATTGCCTTGTCGCGGTTGGGGTGGGCGGCACTGGCCGTCGGTACATCGCATGCCGTGCTCGATTACGTTGTGCCCTACGTCAAAGAGCGTCAGGCGTTCGGCGAGCCGATCGCCCGCCGCCAGTCGGTGGCGTTCATGTGCGCCAACATCGCGATCGAGCTCGATGGCCTGCGGCTGATCACCTGGCGCGGCGCCGCTCGGGCAGAGCAGGGGCTGCCATTCGCACGAGAGGCGGCGCTGGCCAAGAAACTCGGCACCGACAAGGGCATGCAGATCGGCCTCGACGGCGTGCAGTTGCTGGGCGGTCACGGCTATACGAAGGAACACCCGGTCGAGCGCTGGTACCGCGATCTACGGGCCATCGGCGTTGCCGAGGGTGTTGTCGTTCTCTAACAAGCGCTCCCACGGCCAGACCAGAACAGAGGACTCCCCATGGCAATCAACCTCGAAATGCCGAAGAAGCTGCAAGCAGTCATCGAGAAGGGCCACCAGGGCGCCGCCCAGATGCTGCGGCCGGTGTCGCGCAAGTACGACCTCAAAGAGCACGCCTACCCGGTTGAACTCGACACCCTCGCCGACCTGTTCGAAGGGATCTCCGAGGCGAAGACGATCTCGTTCGCCGGCGCCGAGGCGTTCCGCGACGGCGAGCTGAGCAACTCCGGCAAGGCCCCGAATATCAACGGCGGCAACATGTCTGCGCTGCTGAATGCCCTGGAGATCGCCTGGGGCGATGTCGCGCTGCTGCTGTCGGTGCCACGGCAGGGCCTGGGCAATGCCGCCATCTCGTCGGTGGCGACCCCGGAGCAATTGGAACGGCTGGGCAGCGACGTCTGGGCGGCGATGGCGATCACCGAGCCTGGATTCGGATCGGACTCCGCCGCGGTGTCCACCACCGCCAAGCTCGACGGTGACGAGTACATCATCAACGGCGAGAAGATCTTCGTGACGGCCGGATCCCGTGCCACCCACATCGTGGTGTGGGCGACACTGGACAAGTCGCTGGGCAGGGCCGCCATCAAATCCTTCATCGTCCCGCGGGAGCACCCGGGCGTCACCGTCGAGCGCCTGGAACACAAGCTCGGCATCAAGGCATCCGATACCGCCGTCATCCGGTTCGACAATGCGCGTATCCCGAAGGACAACCTGCTGGGTAGCCCGGAAATCCAGGTGGACAAGGGTTTTGCCGGAGTCATGGAGACCTTCGACAACACCCGGCCGATCGTTGCGGCGATGGCCGTCGGCGTGGCGCGCGCCGCTCTGGAGGATCTGCGCAAGATCCTCACCGAAGCCGGCGTCGAGATCTCCTATGACAAGCCGGCCCACGCACAGAGCGCTCCGGCTGCGGAATTCCTGCGGATGGAAGCTGATTGGGAGGCCGGCTACCTGCTGACCGTGCGGTCGGCCTGGCAGGCCGACAACAAGATCCCGAACTCCAAAGAAGCCTCCATGGGCAAGGCCAAAGCTGCGCGGGTCGCCAGTGACATCACACTGAAGGCCGTCGAACTGGCAGGCACCCTTGGCTATTCCGAGCAGACGCTGCTGGAGAAGTGGGCGCGCGACTCCAAGATCCTGGACATCTTCGAAGGCACCCAGCAGATCCAGCAGCTGGTGATCGCTCGTCGGCTGCTCGGCATGACGTCGGCAGAACTCAAGTAGCAGCGCGATTTTCGGCGTCGACTCCGGCGATGATCCATCGGATCGCCGAATCGAAGATATCGGGCGTCTGAGCCGGTAACCCCGCCTTGACCGCCAGCGACGACGACCGGATCTCGGCGTTGGTCATGCTGATCGTGGTGTGGACCAGCACGCGGCAACATTCTCGGGCCAACTGGTCGCGCACCCCTGCTTCCAGCAGGATGCGCAGTAGCCGGTTCACATAGCTGATGACGGCGGTGCGGTCGTCGAAAGTCATGAGCTCCGACAGATGCGGGTGGGCCAGCAGCTGGTGACGCACCGCCTGACACCACCGCAGCGCGCTGCTCTGCCACGTATCGGCCTCCTCGAATTCCACGCGCAGTGCGGCGAAGTGTCGGGCCACCAGTTCGCGAATCAGCTGCTCCTGGCTGCCCACATGCAGATACAGCGTCTTGGTCGAGCACCTGAGCTCGGCAGCAAGTCGGCGCGCGTTGATTCCCGGTAGCCCTTCGGCATCGAGCAGTTCCTGCGCGCGTGCGTAGATGGCATCGGCGGTGGTCGAACGATCAATCACACCGTTGCCCTCCTTTACCCTGGTTGCTACCGTAGCGGAAAACATCGTTTTCCAGATAGGGCTGATATGGGATTGCGCGGCGAGGCGGCCATCGTCGGTTTCACCGAACTGGCGCCCACCCGGGCCCCCACGGAGCCGCTGACCTTCACCCTGGAACAGTGGGCCGCGTTGAGCGCTGCCGCGCTCGCCGACGCCGGGATCTCCCCGACGGAAGTGGACGGGATCGTCTGCTCCCCGCTGATGGAGTCGGAGATCTTCGTCCCGTCGACCGTCGCCGAATACCTCGGGATCCGGGCCAACTTCGCCGAGTTCGTCGACCTGGGCGGTGCGACGGCGGCGGCCATGGTGTGGCGGGCAGCCGCCGCAGTCGAACTGGGGATCTGCCAGGCGGTGCTGTGCACCATCCCCGCGCAGTACATGACGCCGATGTCGGACAAGAAACCGAAGAATTACGGCGACGCCCTGTATTTCGGCGCCTCGAGCAACCAATACGGCTCACCACAGGCCGAATTCGACATTCCCTACGGCAATCTCGGGCAGAACGGCCCGTACGCCCAGGTGGCGCGGCTCTACGGTGCCACCTACGGCTATGACGAACGCGCGATGGCCAAGATCGCCGTCGACCAGCGTGTCAACGCCAACCACACCGAGGGCGCGGTCTGGCATGACACCCCGATCACCGTCGAGGACGTGCTGGCCAGCCCCATGATCGCGGATCCGTTGCACCGGCTGGAGATCGTGATGCCGTGCTTCGGTGGCGCCTCGGTCGTGGTGACCAATTCCGATCTGGCCCGGCGGTCGCGCAACCGGCCGGTATGGATCAAGGGATTCGGCGAGCACGTCCCCTACAAGACCCCCACCTACGCCGATGATCTGCTGACCACCCCGATGACCAGGGCCGCCGAGACTGCGTTCTCGATGGCGGGCATCGGCCGCGCTGACGTGGATCTGGTGTCGATCTACGACTGTTACACCATCACGGTGTTGCTGAGCCTCGAGGATGCCGGCTTCTGCGCCAAGGGCACCGGCATGAGATTCGTGGCTGACCACGACATGACGTTTCGGGGAGACTTTCCGGTCAACACCGCCGGCGGTCAGCTGGGCTACGGCCAGGCCGGCAACGCCGGCGGGATGCACCATGTCTGCGACGCCACCCGCCAGTTGATGGGCCGGGCCGGGGATGCGCAGGTACCCGACGCGCACCGGGCGTTCGTCTCCGGCAACGGCGGAATCCTGTCCGAGCAGACCGCACTGATCCTGCAGGGTGATTGAGATGAGCGAGTTCGAGAAACCGATGCCGGTCAAGACGCCGGTGAGCGCACCTTTCTGGGATGCTTTGGCAGAGCACAGGATCCGCATCCAATATTCGCCGTCGCTGGGCCAGTACGTCTTCTATCCCAGAATTCTCGCACCACGGACTCTCGCCGACGACCTGGAATGGCGCGAAATCTCCGGTGCCGGAACGCTGTACACGTTCACCGTGGCCCAACGCCCAGTCGCCCCGCACTTCGCCGCCGACGTCCCCCAGCTGCTGGCGGTGGTGCAATGGGACGAGGGGCCGCGGTTTTCCACTGAGATGGTCAATGTGGATGCCGACGACCTGAAGATCGGGATGCGGGTGCAACCGGTGTTCTGTGACTACCCCGAGCACGGTGTCACGATGCTGCGATACGAGCCGGCAGCGTGATCACCGAGCACCGGGTCACCTGCCCGCTGTGTGAGGCCATGTGCGGGCTGCGGGTCACCGTCGCTGAGGGTGACGTGGCCAGTATCCGCGGCAACCGCGACGACGTGTGGTCCCAGGGTCACCTGTGCCCCAAAGGCACCGCACTGGGCACGATCCACAGCGACCCCGATCGACTTCGACAACCCCTGGTGCGCAACAGCTCCGGTGAACACGTCCCGGTCAGCTGGGATGATGCGTTCGCCGAAACCGAACGCCTGCTGCGGCCGGTGCTCGACACCTACGGAGCCCGCGCGGTCACCGTGTACATCGGCAATCCGGTGGCCCACAACCTCGATCTGGAAACCTACGTAGGGGCCCTGGTAGGGCTGGCCGGCGCAGCCGGGATGCCTGCCTACTACTCCCCCGGCACCGTCGATCAGTGGCCGCTGAATGTCGTCGGCGCCCTACTGTTCGGCGGGATGTGGAACGCGCCGATCCCTGATCTGGAGCGCACCGATCACCTGGTCGTCCTGGGCGCCAATCCTTCTGCATCCCAGGGCTCGATGCTGTCGACCCCAGATGTGATGGGCAAGCTGACGGCCATTCGCGCCCGCGGTGGCCGGGTGGTGGTGGTCGATCCGCGGCGGACTCAGACAGCACACCGCGCCAGCCAATGGGTGCCGATCCGGCCGGGTACCGATGCCCTGCTGTTGTTCGCCGTGTTGCACACTCTGGCTGCCACGGGCGCGGTGCGACGGCCGGCGCACCTGGCCGGGCGTGTGCTGGGGCTCGACGAGGTGCTGGCACTTGCCGAACCGTTCACTCCCGAACGGGTGGCGGGCCCCACCGGTGTGCCCGCCGAGGTGATCCGGCAGCTGGCGGCCGACCTCGCCGCCGCGGCGAACCCCGTCCTGTACAGCCGGATCGGCGCCTGCACACAGGAATTCGGGACGTTGGCCACCTGGCTGGTATTTGTTCTCAACGTCGCACTCGGTGCGGTGGACCGGCCCGGTGGCGCCCTGTTTCCCAAGGCGGCGGTGTGGTCGCCGATGTTCGCCAAGCCTCCGGATCAAGTCGGGCCGGGCTGGGAGTTCGGGCGGTTCCACAGCCGCGTGCGCGGCGCCCCGGAGGTGCTCGGGCAGTTCCCCGTCAGCTGTCTGGCCGAGGAGATCGATACCCCCGGCGAGGGACAGATCCGGGCTTTGATCACCGTTGCGGGCAACCCGGTGATCTCGTCGCCCGCGGCTCGCCGCCTCGACGATGCCCTGCCCGGGTTGGACGCGATGATCTCGGTGGACAACTGGCTCAACGAAACCACCCGGCACGCCCACGTCATCTTCCCCGGGTCCTCACCGCTGGAACGGGCGCATTGCGACGATCTCTACTGGATGTACTCCACAGCGTCCTGTGTGAAGTGGTCCGAACCGGTGTTCCCACCGGCCGCTTCTCGTCCGTCCGAATGGGAGGTGCTCCTGCGCCTTGCCGGGGCGATGGTCGGGATTCCCGTGCCCGACACCGACATCGGCATGCTCGACGACCTGTATGTGCACGGCATGATCGCCACGATGTGCCAGGGTTCGGGCAACCCGCTCGCCGGCCGCGATCCGGCGGAGGTGATCGAGTCCTTGAGCGGTCGCGGCCCGGAGCGGTTGATGGACCTCGGGATCCGCCTGGGGCCCTGGGGTGAGGACTTCGGACGGCGACCCGGCGGTCTGACGCTGGCCGAAGTGCGCCGTCACCCCGACGGACTGCGTCTCGAAGAACTCGACGGCGGGCGTCTCGACGAGGTGATCAGCACGCCGTCGGGGAAGATCGAACTGGCGCATCCCATCCTCACCGACGACGTCGGCCGACTGCTCACCCGGATCGACCGCGACGAGGACGAGCTGGTGCTCACCAGCCGTCGGCACTTACGGTCGAACAACTCCTGGCTGCACAACGTACCCGCGCTGATGCGCGGTAAAGACCGCTGCACCTTGTTGATCCACCCTGACGATGCCGCCCGCAATCAGGTTCGCTCCGGGCACCTGGTCGACGTATCGACCAGCGAAAGCACCTTGTCGGTGCCCGCCGAGGTGACCGACGAGATGATGCCCGGCGTCGTGTGCCTGCCGCATGGCTGGGGACACGGTGTGCCCGGGACCCGGCTCGGCGTCGCCAATCAGCACCCGGGTGTCAACTCCAACGTGCTGAATCCTCCTGAGCTGATTGATGTTCCGAGCAACACCCAGGTGGTCAACGGAGTGCCGTGCCGGGTGACTCCCAGCGCGCCCGGCTGATCGGCGGCGGGCGGTCCTCGGTGTAAGCGCTGCTCGGGTATGTCTTTTTCCGGTATGTCCGTAAGATTTGCGCCATGAGCCGTCATCGCGTCGCAGTCCTGGCGTTGGAGGGCGTCCTGCCGGTCGACCTGGGCATCCCGACACAGATCTTCAATGACCGTCCCAGCACGCCATACGAGATGGTGGTGTGCGGCGAGACCGCGCAACCGATCACCACCAGTGCCGGTTTCACCCTGGGACTGACCGCCGGACTCGACGCACTGACCGACGCCGACACCATCATCGTGCCGGGCTACCAGAACTACCGGCTCCCGCCGTCGGACACCGTGACCGCGACACTCCAACTCGCCCACCGGACCGGAGTGCGGATCGCCTCCATCTGCACAGGAGCGTTCGCGTTGGCCGCGGCCGGCCTGTTGGACGGGCACACGGTGACCACCCACTGGGCCAGCGCCGACGATCTCGAAGAGCTCTATCCGCAGTTGCAGGTCAACCGCGAGGTGCTCTACATCGATCACGACACCATCCTGACCTCGGCAGGTGTCACCGCCGGAATCGATCTGTGCCTGCACATCGTCCGCAAGGATCTCGGCACCTCGGTCGCCAACGACATCGCCCGCGAACTCGTCGCTGCCCCGCACCGTGACGGTGGGCAGGCTCAGTACATCGCCCACAGCCTTCCCGACCCCAGCGCGACCACACTCGCCGGCACCCGCGAGTGGGCCCTGGGCCGGCTCGAGGACGACCTGACGATCCAGCAACTCGCCGACCACGCGGCGGTGTCCACCCGCACTCTGACTCGGATCTGGCGCCGCGAAACCGGTGTCAGCCCGCACCGTTGGCTGCTGACCGCGCGCATCAACCGTGCCCAGGAACTTCTGGAGAATACGGACCTGAGCGTGGAGCTCATCGCCAAGCGGTGCGGACTGGGCAGCGCCACGAACCTGCGAGCCCATTTCCGCGCGAGCATCGGCACCACCCCGACTGCATACCGGCGCGCGTTCCAACACAGCGCGGCCTGATTTACCTCACCGGCCCGCCAGCAGCAATACCGCCTCGGCGAACGCGGCAGGGTTCTCCTGCGGAAGTCCATGGCCGCCGTCGACAACACGGTGGTCGACCAGCCGCGTGAAGTAATCGTCGTGGTGACCCGTCACCGGTCGTGCTCCGAGCCCGTCATGCGCGGCGTCGAGCACCACCGTGGGAACCGGAATGACCGGTTTGGAGGCAATGCGTGTCTCGGCGGCCGCATAGGCCGGGTCGCCGTCCACCAGCGCGTAGCGGTGCCGATAGCTGTGCACCACGACATCGACGAAGTCCGGATTGTCGAACGACTCCGCCGTCGCCGCGAACTCGTCTTCGGTAAAGGTCCAGCGCGGTGACCACTGCCGCCACAGCAACTGTGCGAATTCGCGGCGGTAGCGCTGAAGTCCACGACGGCCACGCTCGCCGTGCAGGTAAAACTGGTACCAGTGGGCGCATTCCTGTTCTGGCGCAACCGGATTGACGGCACCCGGAATGTCCTGGACGTTGTAACCGCCGACCGTCACCAAGCCGGACACCGAGTCCGGCCAGAGCGCTGCGACCAGACAGGCCCCTCGACCACCCCAGTCGAACCCACCGACGATCGGCCGGCGCAGACCCAGCGCCGCGATCAACTCGTGCAGATCATGGGCAAGTGCCGCCTGCTGACCGGAGCGCAACGTCGCCGCGTCGACGAAGCGAGTGCCGCCGTAGCCCCGCAGATACGGCACCACCACGTCGGCGCCGGCTGCGACGAGGGACGGCACCACGCCGTCATAACATCGCGGCGAGTAGGGAAAGCCGTGCAGCAGCACCACCGGCCAACCTTGCCGGCTGCCGCGGCGCTCGTAGGCGATATCGAGAACGCCCGCGCGCACCACAGACACTTCGTGGCCCATGAGAACCTCCTGCGTCGACCCCTTACCTATGCATACAGGTTAGCGCCGACGCGGGTTGGTAGTCCGTTCATTTGGGCGTAAGAGGATATTCACCAGGCCCTTCCAGCGAGGACCGTTGCCACACCGGAAGCCACCTGTATAGTCAGGTTTGTGTCTGAGGCATTGCACGTGAAGATCGCCCGCGATCTCCGAGAGCGGGTGCGCGACGGCGAACTCACCGTCGGAGCCGCGTTGCCGTCGGAATCGCAACTCTGCGATCGGTGGCAGTCGTCACGGGGCCCGGTACGGCAAGCCCTGGCCACGTTGCGTGCCGAAGGGGTCATCGCCGGCGGCCCCGGCAAGCCGCCGGTGGTGTGTTCCACGTCCATCGGCCAGCCCTTCGACACCCTGCTGTCGTACTCCGCGTGGGCACAGTCGATCGGGCGCACCCCCGGGCAGCGCACTCTCGAACTCACGCTCCGCCGGGCCGACGAACGTGCGGCGTCCAGCTTGGGCGTCGACGAGGGCACGCCGGTGGTGCAGTTCCTGCGGCTGCGATATCTCGACGGTGAACCCGCGATGCTCGAGCGGGCCACATTTGTCGAACACGTCGGTCGCCTGTTGTTCGACTTCGACTGCGACTCCGGGTCGATCTGGGCGTACCTGCAGTCACGCGGCGTGGCGCTGGCGACTGCCTCACACATCATCGATGCGGTCGGCGCAGACCCGGTTGACGCGCTGCAACTCGAAGTCGCCGAAGGGTTTCCGTTGCTACGGCAGCGGCGCTCGACTCGCGACGCCGACGGTGAAGTCGTCGAATGCCACGACGATCGGTATCTGCCCGAGATGGTCAGCTTCACCTTGGAGAACACCCTCGATGTCCGCACCCCCCTGGCGCGGCACGCAAATCCCTGAACGGACGGAGATCCACCCATGACGGACACCACAGCTCGACCCGAACTGGTCGTACTGGATATGGCGGGCACCACGATCGACGACGGCTTGGCCGTTTACCGCGTTCTCGAAGAGACGGTGCGAGCCCACGGCGGGGCGCCCTCGGAGGGTGAGATCGCCAAATGGCACGGCGCCGCCAAACATGAGGCGCTTCGCGCGCTGCTCACACCGGCCGGCAGCGCCCCACTGAGCGACGAACTCTTGGCACCGATCGTCGACGACTTCCGGACCCGGCTCACCGCCGCCTACGTCGAACGCCCGCCGGTCCCGTTGCCTGGCGTACCCGAAGCACTTGCCGAGCTTCGCGCCGCGGGGATCCGGGTCGCTCTCAACACCGGATTCGACCGCGACGTGGTGAACTCGTTGTTGTCCGCACTCGGCTGGGACGGCGACACCGTGGCCGACGCGGTGGTCTGCGGCAGTGATGTGCGGACAGGCCGCCCTGCACCCTTCATGATTTTCCATGCCATGGAAGAGGTTGGTGTGCAGGATGTCTCACGGGTGCTGGTCGCCGGCGACACCCCACGAGACCTCGAAGCCGGTATGAACTCCGGCGCCGCATTCGTCGTCGGCGTACTCAGCGGTGCCAGCGACAAGGATGAGCTCAGTGCCCACCCACACACTCACCTGCTCGCATCGGTGGCTGAACTTCCCGCACTGCTCGGCGTGGCGCGCGCGTCGTGAATCATCAATTGCCGCAACAGACCCAGACGCTCGCGGCCGTGTGGCGCGGTGGTCGTGAGGTATCACTCGAATCGGTGCCGGTACCTGCGCTGCAGGCCGGCGAGGCACTGGTGCGGGTACGCCTGTCCACGGTGTGCGGTAGCGACCGGCACACCGTGAGCGGACGACGCACGCAGCCCTGCCCGTCGATCCTCGGCCACGAGACCGTCGGGGAGATCGTGGAACTCGGTGGCGACCAGCAGATGTATGCCGTGGACGGACAGCGGTTACAGCTCGGCCAGCGGGTCATCTGGTCGGTGACACTGCCCTGCGGCAGCTGCGACCGGTGCCTCGCCGGCATCACCGCCAAGTGCCGCACCCTACGCAAGGCCGGTCACGAGGCCTTGGACTCCGGCTGGGGGCTCTCCGGTGGGTACGCCCAGCATGTACTGCTGCCCCGCGGAATGCCGATCGCTGTGGTCGACGACGAGGTGGCCGACGCGCTGGCCGCACCCGCTGCCTGCGCCACCGCGACGGTCATGGCGGTGATCGAACGCGCAGCCCAAATTGCAGGCAGGCGGGTCGTGGTCGTCGGCGCGGGCATGCTTGGCATCACCGCGGTGGCGGCCGCCGCGGCCGCCGGGGCATCGTCGGTGATCGCGGTCGACCCCGCTGCCGAGCGGCGGCAACTGGCAACACAATTCGGCGCGACTGCAGCGCTGTCGGCAGTGGCCGACGTGGACACCTGCGATGTGCTGCTCGAGTTCTCCGGCTCGTCGGCGGCGCTGCAGGAAGGATTGCGCAAGCTCGACATTCAGGGTGTGGCCGTGTTCGCCGGTTCCGTCGCACCCGATGGCGATGTCGCGTTGGACCCGGAATCGGTTGTGCGACGGTACCTGTCCATCTTCGGAGTGCACAACTACGAGCCACGGCATCTGCAGCACGCGCTGAGTTTCCTGCAACGAACACGGGATGAATTCCCGTGGGCCGATCTGGTGGCCCCGCCGGTTCCGCTGGAACAAGTCGGCAGTCTGCTGACTGACCCGCCGGGGACCACGCCACGGTATTCGATCGATCCTGCTGCACCTACCGCCGGGGGCTGATCGGGTTCGGCGTCATGCCAGCTGGTTTGACCCAACAGCGTCCAGCTGCGCCCGTGTGTCGTCACTCAATTCGACATCGGCCACCGCGAGGTTCTCCTCCAGATGCGCCACCGACGAGGTGCCCGGTATCAGAAGCACGTTCGGTGCCACACCCAATGTCCACGCGAGCGCAACCTGCGCCGGAGTGCGATCAAGCTCGCCGGCAGCCTGTCGCACCACGGGATTGCCGAGCACCGGATTGTCCGGTGTGAATGCCGATCCCAGCGGGAAGAACGGCACGAAACCGATACCGCGGGCCACGCACTCGTCCAGAAGGTCCTGCGCGCTGCGGTCGACGAGGTTGTACGGGTTCTGCACGCACACGATGTCGGTCTGGGCCGCTGCGCGTTCGAGGTGCCGCAGATCGACATTCGACAAACCGATCCCGCCGATGAGCCCGGCGTCGCGCGCGGCGACCATCACGGCAAGCTGATCGTCGAAGAACGAATCAGAGGCGGTCCTGTCCATCACCCGCAGGTTGACCGCCGCCAACTGGTCGATACCGAGGGTGCGCAGATTGTTCTCGATGTCGGTGCGCAGGTCGGCCGGATCCTCCAGCGGCACCCACCCCCCGGCCTCATCCCGGCGTGCACCCACCTTGCTGACGATGGCCAGGTTCTCCGGATAGGGATGCAGCGCCTCACGGATCAGTTCGTTGGCCACGTCGGGGCCGTATATCTGGGCGGTGTCGATGTGGTCCACGCCGGCCTCGACGGCGCGCCGGAGGACGGCGATCGCCTCATCGTGGTCACGCGGTGGCCCCATGACACCCGGTCCGGGCAGTTGCATGGCCCCGAAGCCGACACGATGGACGTCGAACCCGGCAAGCGGATAGCGGTCGTTGGTCATGCGAAGTGGCAACCGTGTGACATCAGAATCCATTCCGGACGACGACACGGGTGCGTCCGGTGACCCCGCCGCCGATGATCGTCTTCAACACGTCGGGCACGTCCAGCACCGAGACGTCACGGGTGACCCGATCCAGGTGCAGCGGCAACAACTGACCTTCGATCTGCTGCCAGATCATCCGCCGCGCGTCGATGGGCAGTTGCACCGAGTCGATGCCCGCCAGCGTCACCCCGCGCAGGATGAACGGGTGCACGGTCGCCGGCAGGTCAGCAGAACCGGCGAGGCCCGAAATCGCCGCGATTCCACCGTATTTCAGGGTGCTCAGCGCATAGGCCAGCGTCTTGCCTCCCACACAGTCGATCACAGCCGCCCAATGGGTTTTGCCGAGCGGACGCACCACCTCGTCAGGTCCGGGCACCCGGTCGATGACCTCGGCGGCACCCAGGTCACGGAGCAGATCGTGCGCTTCGGACTTGCCGGTGGAGGCCACCACCTCGTAACCCAGGCCGGCCAGGAGGTCCACGCTGAGGCTGCCCACTCCCCCGGTCGCCCCCGTCACCAGCACCGGGCCGTCACCGGGAGCAACCCCGTAACTCATGAGGGCGCTCACGCTCATGGCGGCGGTGAACCCCGCCGTGCCGATCGCCGCGGCCTGCGCCGTGGACAGGCTCCCGAGCTTCACCAGGTATTCGGCCGGATAGCGGGCCAGCGCCGCATAACCGCCGTGCCTGCCGGTGCCGATGTCGTAGCCGTGCGCCACCACCTTGTCGCCGACGGCGAACTGGGACGACGAGCTCGCGGCGACCGTGCCTGCGACGTCGATGCCGGGGATCAGGGGATAAGACCGGGCGACTCCGGCCTTGGGAGTGACAGCCAACGCGTCCTTGTAGTTGACACCGGAGTACTCGACGGAGATCAGCACCTCACCGTCGGGCAGCTCCGCGGTATCGAGCACCTCGTGCCGCAGCACGATGCCGCCCTCAGCGTCCTCGTGCGCCACCAGGGCATCGAACTGGTCGACCAGGGTCATCGGGACGTTCCTCTCACAGTGTCAGGCAATCGGGAAAAGATCACCACCGTCGATCATGCCGCCCACGGGCCGTATCGGAAAGGCGCAGTTTCCATACCAAACAGTATGGTACGGTCCGGCGATGGCCACAGCCGTCGATGCCACGCCCGCCATCGGGCCGGAATTCGTCGGCCGGCTGGCCGAACGTGCGCAGGAGGCCGAGGCCTTACGCCGGCTGCCGGCCGCGACAGTGGCCGATCTGCTCGAAACTCGGTTCACCGACCTCCTGGTACCGGCCCGCTACGGCGGTGCGCAGGCCTGCTTCCCGGAGATCCTGGATCCCATCCGGCGGATGGCGCACGGCTGTGCGTCGAGCGCGTGGACCATCGGCTTCTACACGCTGCACAACTGGATGCTCGCCCTGTTCGACGAGCAGGCGCAGGCCGAGGCGTTCGCCACCCGCCCGTTTCTGGCCCCGGCCCCGTTGGCCCCTACCGGGCGCGGCGTGCCCGCCGACGGCGGCATCCGGCTGAGCGGACGCTGGTCCTGGGCCACGGGTGTGATGGACGCGAATTGGATCATGGTCGGTGCACTGTGCGGGTCGGACCACGAGATCTACCCGGCGCTGGTCCTGCTACCGGCGACGGAGATCACCGTCGACGACGTCTGGCACACCGACGGCATGTGCGCCACCGGGTCCAATGACGTGGTGATTTCGGACGTCTTCGTTCCCAGCCACCGGCTGGTGCGGGTGGCCGACATCTACGCAGGCACCGCGCCCGGGGCGGCTCTGCACGACCACCCGACCTACCGCTGGCCGATGGTGCCCGCCCTGTCCCTGTTGGCTGCCATGCCCGCCCTGGGCAGTGCCGAACGTGTCGCACAGGTGTATGCCGAGCGCCTGTCGGAACGGGTGCTCGCCTACGAAGGCGTCATCCAGAAGGACAAACCGATCGCCTTGGCCCACCTCGGCGAAGCGCAGGTGCGGCTGCGTGCGCTGTCAGCGCTGCTGGCCGACACCGTGAGCACCATCGAGTCGGCTGTGGTTGCCGGCGAACGCATTCCGCGTGTGAGGCGGGCCGAGGCCAGAATGGCCGCGGCGCACATCGTGCACGAATCGCGAGCGGTCATCGGCCTGTTGTTGGGCGCTTCCGGCGCCGGCGCCCACTTCCAGCACAATCCGCTGCAACGGGCCAAACGCGATGTCGACGTGCTGGCCGGTCACGTCATCTTCGATTACGACACCAGCCGCGAACTGGCCGGGGCCCTGTCGCTCGGCGCCAGGATCTCACCGACCGCGATGGTCTGACGGCGATCCTCTGATCATGGCCTCACACACCCCCGGCACCACCCGCCTGTCGGTGGCGGACTGGATCCAGGCCGGCTATTCCCTCCTGTCCGAGGACGGGCTCCAGGCCCTGAAGATCGACCGCCTCTGCGGCCGTCTCGGCGTCACCAAGGGCAGCTTCTATTGGCATTTCAGCGATATGGCCGGCTACCGCGCTGCGCTCATCGAATCCTGGGCAGAACAGCGGGGTGAGGAGCACCAGACTCAGAGGCACAACTCCGACTTACCACCACGCGAGCGGCTCTCGATGATGATCGCCGGGCTGGTATCCCCCCAGCACTGGAAGCTCGAGCGGACGATGCGGGAGTGGGCGCGTTCGGACAACGCCGCGGCAGCGGGCGTGGATGCCGCCGACCGCCGCGTGCAGGCGGCGGTCCGGCAGGCGTTCCGGGACCTCGGTTTCGACCCCCAGGATGCGGAACTCCGTGCGGCGACGACGTTCGCCGCCGGTATCGGTTTTCTGCACCTGGCCGGCGCCAAACCCCGGCCGCTCACCACCGTGCAGCGCGAACGCTTCCTGGACCTGATGACCCGGCCCTGACGCGCCCACACCGTTGACGTACGTCACAAAGTGAAGCTAACGTCACTTTCAGTTAGCGGTCAGTCAAACGAGGGGGCCAACCCATGGAGTCGTTCACCCATCTGCGCAAGGGCGTCACACCTCGGCGGATGCACGCCGATCTCAACGGCCTCAAGGACGACGAACTGGGCCGCGGCGGCTTCACCGGACGTACCGCCAGCCTGTACCGCCGTCACGACCCGACCGCATTCCGAGCCGTCGGCCCACTGCGACCGCTCGACGTCCTGGCCGGCGAGCTCAAACCCAGTGATGCCACCGACCCGCACGGTGGCCCGATGTTGTTGTTCTCCAACGACGATTGCCGCATCTACCTGTCGCAGCGCAGCCACGAGATGCCGTACTTCGCCCGCCACGTCGACGGCGACCTGCTGTGTTTCGTGCATCAGGGCTCGGGCCTGCTGGAGACCGAGTTCGGGCCCCTGCCCTACCGCGAAGGCGACTGGGTGTACATCCCCAAAGGGTGTACGTGGCGGCAGATCCCCGGCCCCGGAGACCAGACGACGCTGCTGATGATCGAGGCCACCGACGAGTTCCGAGTGCCGCCTCCCGGGCAGCTGGGACGGCATTTTCCGTTCGATCCCTCCCTGGCCGTCATTCCCGAGCCACAGCCCGTCGACGATGACGACCGAGCCGAATACGACGTGCGGCTCATCCACGACGGCGGACCGACGACGCTGTATTACCAACACAATCCGCTTGACGTCGAGGGCTGGCAGGGCGACAACTTCGCATTCACCTTCAACATCGCCGACTACAACGTCATCATGTCCGACAGTGTGCATCTGCCGGCGACGGTCCACCTGTTCATGCAAGCCACCGGCGTCTACGTGATGAACTTCCTGCCCAGGCCCGCCGAAGGAGTGCCGGGCACCGAGCGCACGCCGTGGTATCACCGCAATGTCGACTTCGACGAGATCGCCTTCTTCCACGGCGGCTCGCTGTACGGGATCCCGATGCCGCCGGGCCTGATCAGCCACGCACCGCAGGGAGTTCACCACGGCGCGCCGGAGAAGGCCCGGGAGCGGGCGCGCCGCAAGTTCGACGAGTTCACCAACGTCGACTGGAAGGTGATCGCAATCGATACCCGCAAGCGGCTCGTCCCCTCGGCCGAGGTAGTGGCCAACGATCTGGGGCAGCACTGATGACCACGGTGAAACCACCGGTGCGGCACGAGTACGACCGGGTTCCGTATCTTGTTGCCTACCAGAATAATTCAGCAGTACGCGACGTGTACGGCGGCGTCGCCGAACTCGTCGTGCTGGAAAGCTACCTGTTGCGGCCGAAGGCGAGACCCTCCGATACCGTGCTGGTGTTCATGCACCCGATCGGTGGCGGCGCGTACCTGCCGATGATCAATGCCCTGGCCCGGGCCGGCCACCACGTCATCTACTGCAACAGCCGATTCCGCGGCACCGACTCGGCGCTGCTGATGGAGAAGGTGGTCGAAGACCTCGGCGAGTGCATCAAGGATGCCAAGAACCGGCTGGGCTATTCGAAGGTGGTGCTGGCCGGGTGGAGCGGCGGGGGTTCGCTGTCGGTGTTCTACCAGCAACAGGCGCAGCGGCCGACGGTCACGGCCAGCCCGTCCGGCGACGGACCCGACCTGACGAAGCTGGGCCTGATACCGGCTGACGCCATCATGCTGCTGGCCGCGCACATCAGCCGCCACGGCACCCTCACCGAGTGGCTCGACGCCTCGATTCTCGACGAGTTCGACCCGACCGAACGTGACCCGGAGCTCGACCTCTACAACCCGGACAATCCGAACCAGCCGCCCTACACCAGCGAGTTCCTGGCGCGCTACCGCGACGCCCAGATCGCCCGCAACCGGCGGATCACCGCATGGGTGAAGGACAAGCTGGCCGAGCTCAGGAGCGCCGGGCGGCCCGACGAGGAGTTCGCCTTCGTCGTCCACGGCACCATGGCCGACCCGCGCTGGCTGGACCCGACCGTCGACCCCAATGACCGCGAACCGGGCACCTGCTATCTGGGTGACCCCCGGGTGGTCAACATGAGCCCGGTGGGTCTGGCCAGATTCTGCACGCTGCGCAGTTGGCTGTCGCAGTGGAGCTACGACGATGCCAACGGAGACGCGGTCAAGGCGGGTCCGGACGTCGCGGTGCCGGCACTGGTGATCGGCAACCTCGCCGACGACGCCTGCACGCCGAGCCACACCCGCCGGCTGTTCGAGGCGATCGGGCACCCGGACAAAGAGATGCACGAAATCGCCGGTGCCAACCACTACTACGCGGGGCCGACGCAGCGTGAGACGCTACTGGAGGCCGTCGGCCTCTGCACCGACTGGTTGGACCGACACGGCTTCTCTCCGGAGGTGACATGACGACAGGCGCGCTGGACGGCATCCGGGTACTGGAGATCGGCACGCTGATCTCGGGGCCGTTCGCCGGGCGGCTGCTCGGCGACATGGGTGCCGAGGTCATCAAGATCGAGCCGCCGGGCATGCCTGATCCGTTACGCACCTGGGGGCAGGCCGAACTCGAGGGGCACCGGTTCTTCTGGACTGTGCACGCCCGCAACAAGAAAGCCGTCACCCTCGACCTGCGGACGGAGGCCGGGCGCGAGCTGTTCCTGGAACTCGTCGACTGCAGTGACATCATCGTCGAGAACTTCCGCCCCGGCACGCTGGAGCGCTGGAACCTCGGTTATGACGTACTGCACGCACGCAATCGCGGCATCATCCTGGTGCGCGTCTCGGGCTACGGCCAGACCGGTCCCGATGCCCACCGTGCCGGCTACGCCTCGGTCGCCGAAGCGGCCAGCGGACTGCGCCATCTCAACGGCTTCCCGGACGGGCCGCCGCCCCGGCTGGCATTGTCGTTGGGTGACAGCCTGGCCGGGATGTTCGCCGCGCAGGGCGCCCTGGCTGCGCTGTACCGACGCACCGTCACCGGCGAGGGCCAGGTCGTCGATGCGGCGCTCACCGAATCCTGTTTGGCGATACAGGAATCCACCATTCCCGACTACGACGTCGGCGGGGTGGTGCGCGGACCGTCCGGCACCCGGCTCGAAGGCATCGCACCGTCGAACATCTACCGCAGCGCCGACGGCAGCTGGGTGGTGATCGCCGCCAACCAGGACACGGTGTTCCGCCGGTTGTGCGCCGCGATGGGCCAGCCGGAACTGGCCGATGACGACAGGTTCGCCAACCATCGAGCCAGAGGCCGCAACCAGGACGAACTCGACAAGCTGATCGGCGATTGGGCTTCGCAGCGCCAACCGAACGACATCATCGAAACCCTGTCGGCCGCCGGCGTGATCGCCGGACCCATCAATACCGTGGCCGAGGTGGTCACCGATCCGCAGCTGCGCGCCCGCGGCATGCTGGTGGACCACTGGGATGACCGGGTGAACAGGTCCGTGCTGGGCCCCGGCGTCGTCCCGGTGCTCTCCGAATCACCTGGCACCGTCCGCAATTCAGGCCCTTCCCGCCCCGGCCTCGATAACGACGAGGTGTACCGGGACCTGCTCGGACACACCGACGAGGAGCTGGCTGCGCTGGCCGCGGAGGGGGTGTTGTGAGCGAGTTGTCCAGCCACGTCACCATCCGGGAGGTCGCACTGCGCGACGGCCTGCAGATCGAAACGCCGATCCCGTTGTCGGCCAAGATCGAACTGCTCCACGCCATTGTCGCCACCGGTGTCCGCGAGGTGGAGGCCACCGCCTTCGTCTCCCCCACCAAGGTCCCCGCACTCGCCGACGCACCGGAACTGGCGGCAGCGCTGGCCGATTTCGATGACGGCGTGCAGTTCTCGGCGCTGGTGGCCAGCCCCAACGGGGCCAGACGCGCCATCGCCGCCGGGCTGGGCACCGTCGAATACGTGGTGTCGGCCGCCGACGCGCACAGCCGGGCCAACGTGGGACGCAGCACCGCGGAAGCCAGCGCACAGATCGCCGAGATCGTGGCCATCGCCCACGACAGTGGTGTCGCGGTCGAGGTGATCATCGCCACGGCGTGGGACTGCCCGTTCGACGGCCCCACCGCACCACAGCGGGTGCTCGACGTGGTGTCCGCAGCCACCGAAGCCGGCGTCGACCGAGTGGCCGTCGCCGACACCATCGGCACTGCCACCCCGCGCCGGGTGCGGTCATTGCTCGCGCAGCTTCGGCCGGTCATCGGGGACCTACCGCTGGGCGCACACTTCCACAACACCAGGGGCGCCGGATTGGCAAGCGCCTACGCGGCGGTCGGTGCCGGAGTGACCCGCCTCGACGCCTCGGTGGGCGGCCTCGGCGGTTGCCCCTTCGCGCCCGGAGCCAGCGGAAACATCGCTACCGAGGACCTGGTGTACCTGTTGCGTGACAGCGATATTCACACCGACGTGGCGTTGCCTGCGGCGATCGAGGCCGCGGCGGTGGCGCAACGGCTGGTGGGTCACGAATTGCCGAGCGCGCTGCTGCGGGCCGGCGACCGCATCCTGGACGACTGAGGCCGTGCCCGCCGAACTGTCCCCCAAGGGCCGCCAAACCCGGGAAGCCATTGCGCAGGCGGCCCGGAAGCTGTTCGCCGAACGAGGTTTTCACGCGACCACGGTCGCGGACATCACGTCGGCGGCAGGCAAATCCTCAGCGGCCTTCTACCGGTACTTCGATGACAAGGAAGACCTGCTGGCAGTGCTGGCCGAGTCGTTCTTGCACGATGTGCTGGAGAACTCCGTCCCGGGGGGCCTCGAGAGGGCGCTACCGGGCTCACCCGATGACACCGAATTCTTCACCAGCGCGGTGACGGGTTACTGGAACATGTTCAAGCAGAACATCGGGATCATGGTGGCCGTCGATCAACTGGCCGCCGGACAGTCGCGATTTGCCGAGGTGCAGAACGAATTCCGTACGTTCGGCATGGACATCGTCAGGTCCTCGGTTCTGCGCGCGCAGGAACAGGGTTTCGGCGGCGAGCTCGATCCCGAGCACATCGCACTGGCCATCGCATTGCTGTTCGAGCAGTTCACCACCGTGTACCTACGCTCCGACGCCGCGGCGCTGGGGATCCGGACCAGCGACCGGGACGCGGTGCGCACCTTGGCGACGATCTGGAAGAAGACCCTGTACGGCTACTGAGTTTTGACCAGAGAGGAAACACCGTGGATTTCGCCCTGCCCGACCATCTCCCGGGGCTGCTCGCCGAGATGGACGCGTTCATCGAAGCGGAGATCAAGCCGCTCGAGCGGGAGAACCTGCAGTACTTCGACCGGCGCCGGGAATTCGCCAGGACAGACCTGGACAACGGTGGTGTGCCGGCCCGCGAGTGGGAAGACCTGCTCGACGAGATGCGCCGCCGCGCCGATGCGGCGGGCTGGCTGCGGTACGGGCTGCCGTCGCAGTTCGGTGGCCGCGACGGCACCAACCTCGACATGGCGGTGATCCGGGAGCACCTGGCGCACAAGGGGCTCGGCCTGCACAACGACCTGCAGGACGAGTCCTCCATCGTGGGCAACTTCCCGCAGGTGATCATGATGGACCGGTTCGGCACCGAAGCGCAGAAGCGGGACTGGATCGAAGCGATGCTCACCGGGCAGCGGTCCATGGCGTTCGGGTTGACCGAACCCAACCACGGCTCGGATGCCACGTGGCTCGAGACGCGCGCCGAGCGCCATGGTGACGAGTGGGTGATCAACGGGGCCAAGCGCTGGAACACCGGCGTGCACCGGGCCACCCACGATCTGGTGTTCGCCCGGACCTCGGGCGATCCCGGGCGAGCTGTCGGGATCACCGCGTTCCTGGTGCCCACCGACGCACCGGGTTTCGAGGTCCCGTACTACTGGTGGACCTTCAACATGCCAAGCGATCACGGCGAAGTGGTACTCAACGATGTGCGCGTCCCCGAAGATGCGGTACTCGGCGAGGTGGACCACGGGCTGGAGGTCGGCCAGACGTTCCTGCACGAGAACAGGATTCGACAGGCGGCCAGCAGCCTGGGCGCAGCCCAGTACTGCATAGACCGGGCCGCCACCTACGCCGGTGAACGGGTGGTGTTCGGCAAACCGCTGTCGGTGAACCAGGCGGTGCAGTGGCCGCTGGCCGAACTCCAGACCGAGGCGCAGATGGTCCGTCTGCTGGTGTACTACGCAGCGTGGCACCTCGACCGTGACCACCACATGGAGGTTTCCGACAAGGTGTCGATGGCCAACTACCGGGCCAACCGGTTGGTCTGCGAGGCCGCGGACCGTGCCATGCAGGTTCACGGTGGTATCGGCTACAGCAGACACGAACCCTTCGAACACATCTACCGGCACCACCGCCGCTACCGGATCACCGAAGGCGCGGAGGAGATCCAGATCCGCCGGGTCGCGCAGCGGATGCTCAAGTTCGGCCGGTCCCGTGACACCTGAGGAGTTGCGCTCGGCACTGACCCCGGTGCTGCGGCCGGTGCTCGGCGACGACGTGGCGGTCGAGGAGTTACGGGTGCTGACCGGGGGCGCCAGCCGCACCACCTGGGCTTTCACCGCGGTGACCGATACCGCGCGGCGGCCGCTGATCCTGCGAACCAGCCCAGCCGGAGACGAGCTGCACGCGAGTATGGAACTCGAAGCCCGGGTGCAGTCGCTCGCGGCGGCCGCCGGGGCGCCCGTCCCGGAGATCCTGACCGCCGACGACTCCGCCGCCGCGCTCGGCACTGCGTACCTGATCTGCAGTGCCATCGCCGGGGAGACCATCGTGCGCCGGATCGAGCGTGGCCTCGACGACGCCGGGCGGGCTCAGCTGCTGGGGCAGTGCGCGGCTGCCCTGGCGGCGATCCACCGCGCCGATCCCGGGGCAGCCGATCTACAGCCGCAGGACCAGCTCGCCCAATGGCGCGGCCAGCTCGACGAAATCGGCGACACCACAGCCACATTCGAATGGACTTTCCGTTGGCTGGACCGCCACCGGGTTGATCTGCCCGCTCCGGAGCCCACTCTGGTGCATGGCGACTTCCGGATGGGCAACCTGATCGTCGACGTCGACGGTGGCACCGGGTTGGCCGCGGTCCTCGACTGGGAGCTGGTGCACTGCGGCGAGTTTTACGAAGACCTCGCCTGGTTCTGTGTCCGGGCCTGGCGCTTCGGCGCGCCGCGGGCACGGGGCGCCGGCGGTCTGGGCAGTATCGACGACTTCCTGGGCGCCTACGAAGAAGCCTCCGGCCGACGTGTCGACCGGGCTGCGTTCCGTTGGTGGTTGGTCCAGGCGACGCTGAGCTGGGGCATCATCTGCCGCTATCAGGCCCACCGGCACCTGTCCGGGCAGACACCGTCGGTGGAACTGGCCACGATCGGCCGTCGGGTGTGTGAGAACGAATGGGACCTGCTCGAACTCATGGACGAGGAGGTGGGCCTGTGACCGGGTTGCACGGCCGGCCCACGGCCGCGGAGTTGGTGGCCGCAGTTGCGGACTTCCTCGACGGCGACGTCCGCGATGCGACCACCGGCCAGGTGAACTTCCACGCCAGGGTGGCAGCCAACGCCTTGCGGACGGTGCAGCGCGAGCTGGCCGGGGCCGACGCCGGTCCCGTCCTGGCTGCGTTAGAGCGGCTGGGATACACCGACGAGGCCGCGCTTGCCGCTGCCATCCGCCGCGGTGACCTCGACGATCGTGCCGTCGAGGTGTCGGACTGCCTGCGCACCCTGGTCGCCCACCGGTTGGCCGCCGCGCACCCCGGCTACGACACCCAATAGACCAGAAGGTAGACCGCATGGACGTCTCCGCTATCGCCGACACCCTCTTCCAGGCAATCGAGGCCGGTGACATTGCCGCTGTGCAGCGCCTCTGGAGCCCTGACATCGCGGTCTGGCACAGCGGGGACCACCAGGACAACAACCACGACAGGGCGCTGCGGGTGATCCGCTGGTTCGTCGGCCGCACCGGCCAACGCCGTTACGAGGTCCTGGACCGACAGCCGTTCGACGGATCCGCGCCCGGCTTCGTCCAGCAGCACATCCTGCACGCGACCGGCGAACACGGTTCGATTGCCATGCGGGTGTGCATCGTGATCAAACTCGACAGCGCCGGCTTGATCACCCGGATCGACGAGTATTTCGATCCTGCGGAGGTGGCCCCACTGATCGACCGACCTGCGACGGAGGACTCGTGAGTGCGTTGGAGAACCTGCTGTCCCAACCGGGCGACCAAGCGGTGTGGACGCTGGCGCCCCAACGCTGCGAAATCACGTTCAGGTGCCGCTCCTTCTGGGGACTGCTGCCGGTCAGGGGTAGGTTCACCGCGGTGCGCGGCGACGGCCAGGTGGCAGGGGGCACCGCGTTCGGTCGGGTGGATATCGACGCCGGGTCGCTGACCACCGGTAACGCCAAACGCGACGAACACCTGCGCTCCGAGGACTTCTTCGCCGTCGAACGTTTCCCCACCATCAGCGTCGTCGTCACCGCCGTGGAACCGGCGCCCGAGGGCGCGCAGGTGCGTGCCGCACTGACCGTCCGGGACGTGACACATCCATTGCCGCTGACGGCGACGGTCACCGTGCTCGACGACGAGGCTCTGCAGATCGAGGCGCGCGGCACCATCGACCGCACCCACTGGGACGTCAGTGGGAACCTGCTGGGAATGGTGCGCCGCCCCACCGAACTGGTAGCTCGGACGGTGTTCGTCAAAACCGGCTGACGGGAACGGAAGTGGACTGAACGACCCGGTTGTCGCGAGTTCGAGTTGTAGCATCGGCACGTGCCCGCCCGCCACCGCGATGCCTCTGCCCCGGTCCGCGTCCTGGTGTACAGCGACAACGCGCGCACCCGTGAACAGGTGATGCTGGCGCTGGGCAAGCGGATTCACCCCGAGCTCCCCGAATTGAGCTACCTCGAGGTGGCGACGGCCCCGGTGGTCATCCAGCACATGGACTCCGGCGATGTGGATCTGGCAATCCTCGACGGCGAAGCGTCACCGACCGGCGGTATGGGGGTGGCCAAGCAGCTCAAAGACGAGCTGGACGACTGCCCACCGATTCTGGTCCTGACCGGCCGACCCGACGATGCGTGGTTGGCGAACTGGTCGCGCGCCGAGGCGGCGGTCCCCCACCCCATCGATCCGATCAAGCTGGGCGAGGCGGTTGTCGGATTGCTGCGCGCGTAAAACCGCGTAGTGACAGTGACGTAACCAGACATCACGGCAGAATTGGCGTGGCAGCGCCAATTTCGCTGGGGCACTTGCCAGTTCACCGCCATGACCAACCCGGGACACCGGTCGCCGGTCAATGGACTGATCCTAGCGAAACGCGCCAAGGTGCCACTGGAGATCGCTAGGCTGTGTTGTAGCTCACATCGACAGCCGAAGCGAAAAACAGCCACAGCCTAGGGAGCCGACGACATGGACGGCGAACAAGCATGAATCTCTATCTACCCATCCTGGTGCTCGGAGCCATTGCGGCCGTGTTCGCGGTGGGTTCAGTCGGAATCGCGTTGGTCATCGGCCCACGGCGGTACAACCGCGCCAAGCTGGAGGCCTATGAGTGCGGGATCGAACCGGCGCGGCAGCCGATGGGCTCGGCCCGGTTCCCGATCAAGTTCTACCTGACGGCGATGCTGTTCATCGTCTTCGACATCGAGATCGTGTTCCTGTACCCGTGGGCGGTCTCCTTCGACCAGCTGGGGACTTTCGCGCTGGTGGAGATGCTGCTGTTCATGGCGACGGTGTTCGTGGCGTATGCCTATGTGTGGCGCCGCGGCGGGCTGGATTGGGACTGACATGGGCCTGGAAGAGCAACTGCCCGGGGGCATCCTGCTCTCGACGGTCGAGAAAGTCGCCGGCTTCGTCCGCAAGGGCTCGCTGTGGCCCGCGACATTCGGGCTGGCCTGCTGCGCCATCGAGATGATGGCCACCGCGGGGCCCCGGTTCGACATCGCCCGATTCGGAATGGAACGGTTTTCCGCCACTCCCAGGCAGGCCGACCTGATGATCGTGGCCGGCCGGGTCAGTCAGAAGATGGCGCCCGTGCTGCGTCAGGTTTATGACCAGATGGCTGAGCCCAAGTGGGTTCTGGCGATGGGGGTGTGCGCCAGCTCGGGCGGCATGTTCAACAACTACGCCATCGTTCAGGGCGTCGATCACGTGGTGCCGGTGGACATCTATCTCCCGGGCTGCCCGCCCCGTCCCGAGATGCTGCTGAACGCGATCCTGACGTTGCACGCCAAGATCGCCGAGATGCCGCTGGGGGTGCACCGCGACGAGGTCATCGCCGCCACCGAGCGCGCTGCCCTGAGCGCCAAGCCCACGATCGAACTCAAGGGGTTGTTGCGATGAGCGAGGGAGGCGCCGGGGTGCCCGAGTCCGCAGAGGTCATCGGTGTGCGTCGGGGCATGTTCGGCATTTCCGGCACCGGCGACACATCGGGCTACGGCCGGTTGATTCGTGAGGTCACGTTGCCCGGCGGTACCCCACCCCCCTACGGCGGCTACTTCGACGCGGTGGTCGACCGGCTGGCGGAGGTGTTGGGCGCCAACGTGTTCGCCTCCGGTGTCAACCGGGTGGTCGTGCATCGTGGCCAGTTGACCCTGGACCTCGACCGCACCCGGTTGCTGCAGATCGCCCAGGTGCTTCGCGACGACCCGAAGCTGCGGTTCGAGTTGTGCGCCGGCGTTTCCGGCGTGCACTATCCGCAGGAGTTCGGCCGCGAGTTGCACGCGGTCTACCCGCTGATGTCGATCACCCACAACCGGCGAATTCAGCTCGAAGTGGCCTGTCCGGACTCTGATCCTCATGTGCCGTCGCTGTTTTCGGTGTACCCGACGTGCGACTGGCACGAGCGGGAAACCTACGACTTCTTCGGGATCATCTTCGACGGCCACCCCGCGCTGACGCGGATCGAAATGCCCGACGACTGGGTGGGCCACCCACAGCGCAAGGACTATCCGCTGGGTGGGGTCCCGGTGGAGTACCACGGCGCGCAGATCCCACCCCCGGATCAACGGAGGTCCTACACCTGATGACCGAGACAGTTGTCACCCTCGGTGGCCAGGACTGGGACGACGTGGTGGCCACCGCGGCCGAACACGCCCGCGTCGCTGGGGCAGCCGGAGAAGCCGGCGAACGCATCGTGGTCAACATGGGGCCCCAACATCCCAGCACACACGGCGTGCTGCGGCTGATCCTGGAGATCGAAGGCGAGACCGTGACCGAAGCCCGGTGCGGGATCGGCTATCTGCACACCGGAATCGAGAAGAATCTCGAATACCGCACCTGGACCCAGGGCGTCACCTTCGTCACCCGGATGGATTACCTCTCGCCGTTTTTCAACGAGACCGCGTACTGCCTCGGGGTGGAGAGACTGCTCGGCATCACCGACGACATCCCCGAGCGGGCATCGGTGATCCGGGTGATGCTGATGGAACTCAACCGCATCTCTTCACATTTGGTGGCGCTGGCCACCGGCGGCATGGAACTCGGTGCCATGTCGGCGATGTTCTTCGGTTTTCGTGAGCGCGAAGAGATCCTCACAGTGTTCGAGGCGATCACCGGGCTGCGAATGAATCACGCGTACATCCGGCCCGGCGGGTTGGCCGCCGACCTGCCCGACGACGGGCTGGACCGGGTTCGGCGCCTGCTGAAAATTCTGCCCGGCCGGTTGCACGAGCTGGAGAACCTGCTGCGCAACAACGCCATCTGGAAAGCCCGCACGGTCGGCATCGGCTACCTGGACCTGACCGGATGCATGGCGTTGGGGATCACCGGTCCGGTGCTGCGCTCCACCGGTCTGCCGCACGACCTGCGCAAGACGCAGCCGTACTGCGGTTACGAGACCTACGACTTCGACGTGATGACCGACGACGGCTGTGATTGCTACGGCCGCTATGTCATCCGCGTCAACGAGATGAACGAATCGCTGAAGATCGTGGCCCAGTGTGTGCAGCGCCTCGAAGGTTTGCCCGGCCCGGTGATGATCACCGACAAGAAGCTGGCCTGGCCGGCCGATCTGAAGCTGGGCCCAGACGGGTTGGGCAACAGCCCCGATCACATCGCCAAGATCATGGGACGGTCCATGGAAGGGCTGATCCACCACTTCAAACTGGTCACCGAGGGTATCCGGGTGCCTGCCGGCCAGTGTTACGTGGCGGTGGAATCGCCACGCGGTGAGCTCGGCGTGCACATGGTCTCCGACGGCGGCACCCGCCCGTACCGGGTGCACTACCGCGACCCGTCGTTCACCAATCTGCAAGCCGTGGCGGCAATGTGCGAAGGCGGCATGGTCGCCGACGTGATCTCCGCGGTCGCCTCGATCGATCCGGTGATGGGGGGTGTTGATCGATGACTACCGTCGACCTTTTCCTGGGCCAGCATCCCGACGAGGCCGGCCCGCCGGTGGGTGGACCGGCTGCCTACCCCTCCGATGTCGAAACGCGGCTCTCGGCGGACGCGAAGTCGATCCTCGCCAAGTACCCGTATCCACGCTCGGCGCTGCTGCCCCTGCTGCACCTGGTGCAGAGCGAGGACGGTTATCTCACCGCTGCCGGTATTGCCTTCTGCGCCCAGCAGTTACAACTGACCGATGCCGAGGTCACCTCGGTGGCCACGTTCTACTCGATGTACCGCCGGACGCCGACCGGCCGCTACCTGGTGGGGGTCTGCACCAACACCCTGTGCGCCATCATGGGCGGCGACGCGATCCTCGCCCACCTGGAACGTCACCTCGGTTTGCACGCCGGGCAGACCACCGACGACGGGGCGGTGACCCTGGAACACGTGGAATGCAACGCCGCCTGTGACTACGCACCGGTGGTCATGGTCAATTGGGAGTTTTACGACAACCAAACACCCTCCAGCGCAGCCGATCTCGTCGACAGCCTGCGAACCGGCACGCCCACCCCGCCGAGCCGGGGGGCACCCCTGTGCACCTTTTCCGAGACCGCCCGCACACTCGCCGGCCTGACCGCACCGCAGCTAGCGGCGACCGGGCCGGGCCCCGCCACGCTGGCGGGGCTGCAGATCGCCAACAGTCAGGGCATGCGCGCTCCCGAGCCTGCCGAAGTCCCGGACACCGGCACCGACACAGACCGGTCGGACTCCGACCCCGACGAAGCCGCAGTGGAATCCACCCGTGACCACCCCGCACCGGCACCGTCGGCGACCGTCCCCGCGGAACCGTCGACCGAGGAAACCGACCCGTCGACCACGGATTCAGGGGCCTGACATGACACCCGCCACCCCGCTGACACCTGTACTGAGCCGGTTCTGGGACGACGAGCAGCCCTGGACGCTAGAGACCTACCGCCGGCACGAGGGGTATCAGGCGCTGGCCACAGCGCTGGCCATGCCGCCCGACGACGTGATCGCCCTGGTGAAGGAATCGGGCCTGCGCGGGCGCGGGGGCGCGGGATTCCCGACCGGTACCAAGTGGTCGTTCATCCCGCAGGAGTCGGCCGGGTCACCGTCGGATGCCGCAGCCAAACCGCACTATCTGGTGATCAACGCCGACGAGTCCGAACCCGGTACCTGCAAAGACATTCCGCTGATGATGACCACGCCACACTTCCTGGTGGAGGGTGCGATCATCGCGGCGTACGCGATCCGGGCCCACCACGCGTTCATCTATGTGCGCGGCGAGGTGGTGCCGGTGCTACGCCGACTGCAGGCCGCCGTCGCCGAGGCATACCAGGCCGGGTACCTGGGTGAGAACATCCTGGGCTCCGGCTTCGATCTCGAGTTGATCGTGCACGCCGGGGCCGGTGCCTATATCTGCGGCGAGGAGACCGCGCTGCTGGACTCCCTGGAGGGCCGTCGCGGCCAGCCCCGGTTGCGCCCACCTTTCCCGGCCGTCGCCGGGCTGTATGCATGCCCGACGGTGGTCAACAATGTCGAGTCCATCGCGTCCGTGCCGCCGATAGTGCGCGGCGGTGTGGACTGGTTCAAGTCGATGGGGTCGGAGAAGTCGCCCGGCTTCACGCTGTACTCCCTGTCGGGCCACGTCACCACACCGGGGCAGTACGAGGCACCGTTGGGCATCACCCTGCGGGAGCTGCTCGAGTACGCCGGTGGTGTCCGCGCCGGTCACGAGTTGAAGTTCTGGACACCTGGCGGTTCGTCCACACCGCTGCTGACCGCCGAGCACCTCGACGTGCCACTGGATTACGAGGGCATGGCCTCGGTGGGTTCGATGTTGGGCACCAAGGCGCTGCAGATTTTCGACGAGACCACCTGCGTGGTGCGGGCAGTGCGGCGTTGGACTCAGTTCTACGCCCACGAATCCTGCGGCAAGTGCACGCCGTGTCGAGAAGGCACGTACTGGCTGGTTCAGATCTATGAGCGGCTGGAGACCGGCAGGGGCACCGCCGAGGACATCGGCAAGCTGCTCGACATCTCCGACACCCTCTTCGGAAAGTCCTTCTGCGCGCTCGGCGACGGTGCCGCGTCCCCGGTCACGTCGTCGATCAAGCACTTCCGCGACGACTACGAGGCGCACCTGGATGGCGGCTGCCCGTTCGACCCGTACGCCTCGATGCTCGTCACACCACAGGAGGTCACCCTATGACTGCGAGCAGACAGAAACTCGGTCAGTCAGGGCCCGATTCACCCGAGTTTGCGTCTGCTCGGCAGGAAGAACTGGTGTCGCTGACCATTGACGACGTAGCGGTGTCGGTTCCCAAGGGCACGTTGGTGATTCGCGCCGCGGAACTGATGGGTGTGCAGATCCCCCGCTTCTGCGACCACCCGCTCCTCGATCCGGTGGGCGCCTGCCGGCAATGCCTCGTCGAGGTCGAAGGCCAGCGCAAGCCCATGGCGTCGTGCACCACCACCGTCACCCCCGACATGGTGGTGCGCACCCAGCTGACCAGCCCCGCCGCCGACAAGGCCCAACACGGGGTGATGGAGCTGCTGCTGATCAACCATCCACTGGACTGCCCGGTCTGCGACAAGGGCGGGGAATGCCCACTGCAGAACCAGGCGATGTCCAACGGCCGGGAAGAGTCCCGCTTCACCGACGTCAAGCGCACCTTCCCGAAACCGATCAACCTGTCCTCGCAGGTGCTGCTGGACCGGGAGCGCTGCGTGCTGTGCGCCCGCTGCACCCGGTTCTCCAACCAGATCGCGGGCGACCCCTTCATCGAGCTGCTGGAACGCGGAGCCCTGCAGCAGGTCGGCATCGCCACCGGCGAGGCATTCGACAGCTACTTCTCCGGAAACACCGTGCAGATCTGCCCGGTCGGCGCCCTGACCGGCACGGCATATCGATTCCGCGCCCGCCCCTTCGATCTGGTGTCCAGCCCGAGTGTCTGCGAACACTGCGCCTCCGGATGCGCCCAACGCACCGATCACCGCCGCGGCACCGTGCTGCGCCGACTTGCCGGTGACGACCCGGAGGTCAACGAGGAGTGGAACTGCGACAAAGGCCGGTGGGCGTTCACCTATCCCCGGGTCGGCGACCGCATCCTCACCCCCCTGGTCCGGGAGGATGGCGAGTTGCGGGCGGCGTCATGGTCCGAGGCCATCACCACCGCCGCATCCGGGCTGGCTGCCGCCGACACGCAGACCGGGGTGCTCGTCGGTGGTCGCGCCACCGTCGAGGACGCCTACGCGTACGCGAAGTTCGCCCGAATGGTCCTCGGCACCAACGACATCGACATGCGCGCCCGCGCACATTCGGCCGAAGAGTCACAATTCCTGGCCGCCCGGGTGGCCGGGCACGCGATGGAAGTCACCTACGCCGATCTGGAAGCGGCCCCGATGGTGGTGCTCGCGGGTTTCGATCCGGAAGAGGAATCACCCATCGTGTTCCTCCGGTTGCGCAAGGCCGCCCGCCGCCGCGGTCTCAAGGTCGTCGCGGTGGCCCCCTTCGTCAGCCGCGGCCTGGCCAAGATCGGCGCTCAACTGGTGATGACCGTGCCGGGTGACGAAGCGGCTGGGCTGGCCGGACTCGAACTGCTACCGGGCGCAGTCATTCTCGTCGGGGAACGCCTGGCCGGCTCACCCGGCGCGCTGTCGGCCGCGGCACGCCTGGCCGACACCAGCGGTGCGCGCCTGGCCTGGATTCCGCGGCGTGCCGGTGAACGCGGCGCCGTGGAAACGGGTTGCCTGCCCAACCTGCTCCCCGGCGGCCGGCCCGTGCGCGACGCCGCTGCCCGCAGGCAGCTCGCGCACGCCTGGAACGTCAGTGAGCTGCCTGCCGCCGAAGGCCGGGACACCTCGGGCATCCTGGAGGCCGCTGCCGCCGGTGAGCTGGCCGCCCTGTTGGTCGGTGGCGTCGAGCCGGCCGACCTGCCGGACCCAGCGCTGGCCCGGGTCGCGCTCGAGAACACTCCCTTCGTCGTCAGTCTCGAGTTGCGCAACAGTGAGGTGACCGCGCTGGCCGATGTGGTGTTCCCGGTCGCGCCCGTGGCCGAGAAATCCGGCGCGTTCGCCGACTGGGAGGGACGGCTGCGGCCGTTCGGCGCCGCGTTGTCCAGCAACGCCGCCTCGGATCGGCGGGTGCTGCAGACATTGGCCGACGAGCTCGGTGTTGATCTCGGACTGGGTTCACCGGACGCTGCGCTGGCGGAGCTGGCCCGGCTCGGCTTGTGGGACGGAGCCCCGGTGCCGACACCTGAGGTGCAGCCGGTCGGCGCCCCCGCTCCCGACGCCGGCGAGGCCGTCCTGGCCACCTGGCGAATGTTGTTGGACGACGGTCGGTTACAGGATGGCGAGCCGCACCTGGCGGGTACCGCCAGAGCACCGGTGGTCCGGATGTCCTCGGCCACCGCCGCCGAGGTCGGCGCGGCGGAAGGCGATCTGGTGACCGTGAGCACCGGATGCGGCGCGATCAGTCTGCCGTTGGTGATCACCGACATGCCGCATCGGGTGGTATGGGTGCCGGCCAACTCCCCGGGCAGTTGCGTGCCCGAACAGCTCGCGGTGGGGCCCGGCACCGTCGTCCGCATCGAACGAGGGGGCGTGTCATGACCTATCCGGACCCACAGGTCTTCGGCCATGATCCGTGGTGGCTGATCCTCGTCAAGGCGCTCGGCGTCTTCGTGTTCCTGCTGCTGACAGTTCTGGTGGCGATCCTGGTCGAACGGAAAGTGCTGGGACGCATGCAGATGCGCTACGGCCCGAATCGGGTGGGGCCGTTCGGGTTGCTGCAGTCGCTGGCGGACGGGGTGAAGCTGGCGTTGAAGGAAGGGCTCACCCCGGCCGGGGTAGACAAACCGATCTACCTGATGGCACCGGTGATCGCGGTCATCCCGGCCGTCATGGCGTTCGCCGTCATCCCGATGGGGCCTACCGTCTCGGTGTTCGGTCACACCACTGCGCTGCAGCTGACCGACCTGGCCGTCGCGGTGCTCTACGTGCTGGCCGTCACGTCGGTCGGGGTATACGGAATCGTGTTGGCGGGCTGGGCTTCCGGATCCACCTATCCCCTACTGGGCGGCCTCAGGTCATCGGCACAGGTGGTGTCCTACGAGATCGCAATGGCGTTGTCGTTCGTCGCGGTGTTCCTGTATGCGGGCACCATGTCGACGTCAGGCATCGTGGCCGCCCAAGCTCACACCTGGTTCGTGGTGCTGTTGCTGCCCTCCTTCCTGGTGTACGTCACCGCGATGGTCGGCGAGACCAACCGTGCCCCGTTCGACCTGCCGGAGGCCGAGGGTGAACTGGTCGGCGGTTTCCACACCGAGTACTCGTCGTTGAAATTCGCGATGTTCATGCTGGCCGAATACGTCAATATGACGACGGTCTCTGCGCTGGCCACCACGATGTTCCTCGGCGGCTGGCGGGCACCCTGGCCGATCAGCATGATCGACGGCGCCAATTCCGGATGGTGGCCGCTGATCTGGTTCGTCGCCAAGGTGTGGGGCTTCCTGTTTCTCTACATGTGGCTGCGTGCCACCCTGCCGCGCCTGCGTTACGACCAGTTCATGGCGTTGGGCTGGAAGCTGCTGATGCCGGTGTCGCTGGCGTGGATCGTGACCGTCGCGGTCACCCACACCCTGCGCGCTGACGGTGCACCGCCGTGGGTCACGGCAGTCATCTACATCGCTTTCCTGGCGCTGGTCGTGGCCGCACTGTCGGTTTGGAAGACACTGCGACGTAAACGGTTCCGTGATACTGCCCCGCCGCCGGCCCCACCCGAACCGGGCGGCTTCCCGGTACCCCCGCTGCCCGGGCAGCTGCGCAGCAAGGAGAAGACCCATGCCTAGAGTTTTCGGTTCCCTCAAGGGCCTGGCCGGTTTCGGCGTGACGTTCTCGACGATGTTCAAGAAGCCGATGACCGAGCAGTATCCGGAGAAGAAGCAGGCCACCGCGCCGCGCTATCACGGCCGCCACCAGTTGAACCGTTACGCCGACGGGCTGGAGAAATGTATCGGCTGCGAACTGTGCGCCTGGGCGTGCCCCGCCGATGCGATCTACGTCGAGGGCGCCGACAACACCGAGGCGGAACGCTTTTCGCCGGGCGAACGGTACGGCCGGGTGTATCAGATCAACTATCTGCGCTGCATCGGCTGCGGCTTGTGTATCGAGGCCTGCCCCACGCGGGCGTTGACCATGACCAACGACTACGAGATGGCCGACGACAACCGCTCGGATCTGATCTACGGGAAAGACAAGCTGCTGGCGCCGCTGCAGCCGGGCATGGAACCGCCGCCGCACGCCATGGCCGAGGGCGCCACCGACGACGACTACTACCTGGGGCAGGTGAAGTGACCACCCAGACGCTGCTGTTGGCGCAGGCGTTCACGCACACCTCGACCAGTGAGGCGGTCGCGTTCTGGATCCTGGGCGCCGTGGCGCTCGCCGGCGCCGTCGGGGTGGTGGCCGCACCCAGGGCGGTCTATTCGGCGATCTTCCTGGCTGCCACCATGATCGCGCTGGCCATGCTGTACGTCGCGCAGGACGCACTGTTCCTCGGCGTGGTTCAGGTCGTGGTCTACACCGGCGCGGTGATGATGCTCTTCCTATTCGTCCTGATGCTGGTCGGCGTCGACTCCTCGGAATCGATGGTGGAAACAATTCGGGGCCAGCGCATCGCAGCACTCGTCGCCGGGGTCGGCTTCGGGATCCTGCTCATCGCCGGCATCGGCGCGGTAGCCACCTCACTGACCGGCGGCGGCTTCGCCGGCCTGGCCGAGGCCAATGCCGGCGGAAACGTGCAGGGCCTGGCGGCACTGATCTTCACCAAGTACCTGTGGGCATTCGAAGTCACCAGTGCCTTGCTGATCACCGCGGCGCTGGGAGCGATGGTGCTGGCGCATCGGGAACGCTTCGAACGCCGCAAGTCCCAACGAGAACTCGCGGTGGAACGGTTCCGGCCCGGTGGCCACCCCACCACACTGCCCAGCTCCGGCGTCTATGCGCGGCACAACGCGGTGGACATGGCCGCCCGGTTGCCGGACGGGTCCGAGGCAGTGCTGTCGGTCAGCGAGATTCTCATCCCGCGATCGATCGACGACGAGACCGACGGCAGTTCGCCGCCGACGGGGAGGAACGGGTACCGATGAACCCCGACAACTACCTGTATCTGTCTGCGTTGCTGTTCACCATCGGGGCGTCGGGAGTGTTGTTGCGTCGCAACGCGATCGTGATGTTCATGTGTGTGGAGCTCATGCTCAACGCCTGCAACCTCGCGTTCGTGACGTTCTCCCGGATGCACGGTCATCTCGACGGCCAGGTCGTCGCCTTCTTCACCATGGTGGTCGCTGCGTGCGAGGTGGTGGTGGGCCTGGCGATCATCATGACGATCTACCGCACCCGGCAATCCGCCAATGTCGACGACGCCAATCTGCTGAGGCATTAGGGACATCAACGTGGAGCTGATCTGGTTGATCGCACTGCCTTTGGCGGGTGCGGCCATACTGCTGCTGGGCGGGCGCGCCACCGATGCGTGGGGTCACCTGCTGGGCTGCGCCACCATAGCCGCCGCATTCGTCTGGGGTGTGGTGCAGTTCGTCGACCTGCTGGGCCGTGCGCCCGAGGACCGGGTGATCGACCAGCGGCTGTTCTCCTGGGTGCCGGTCGCCGAGCTGCACGTGGACTTCGGCCTGCAACTCGACGCGCTGTCGGTCTGCTTTGTCCTGCTGATCACCGGGGTTGGGCTGCTGATCCACCTGTACTCCATCGGCTACATGGCCCACGACCCCGACCGCAGAAGATTTTTCGCCTATCTGAACCTCTTCGTGGCCGCGATGCTGTTACTGGTGCTGGCCGACAACTACCTCGGCCTCTACGTCGGCTGGGAAGGCGTGGGCCTGGCGTCGTATCTGCTGATCGGGTTCTGGTCGCACAAACCGTCAGCGGCCACCGCGGCCAAGAAGGCGTTCGTCGTCAACCGCGTCGGTGACATCGGGCTGGCGGTCGCGCTGATGGTGATGTTCGCCGACGCCGGAACGCTGTCCTATGCCGGGGTGTTCGCCGCGGCGCCGGAACTGTCTTCGGGGACTGTGACCGCTATCGGGCTGCTGCTGCTGTTGGCGGCGTGCGGCAAGAGCGCCCAGGTCCCGCTGCAGTCCTGGCTCGGCGACGCGATGGAAGGCCCCACCCCGGTCAGCGCACTGATCCACGCCGCCACCATGGTCACCGCCGGGGTGTACCTGATCGTGCGCTCAGGGCCGGTGTTCAACCTCGCTCCGGTGGCGCAGACGGCGGTGGTGACCGTCGGTGCCGTGACCCTGCTGTTCGGGGCGATCATCGGCTGCGCCAAGGACGACATCAAGAAAGCCCTGGCAGCGTCGACCATGAGCCAGATCGGATACATGGTGCTCGCCGCCGGCCTCGGGCCGGCGGGGTACGCCATCGCGATCATGCATCTGCTGGCGCACGGTTTCTTCAAGGCCGGGCTGTTCCTGGGCGCGGGATCGGTGATGCACGGGATGAACGACGAAACCGATATGCGCCGCTACGGCGGACTGCGCAAGCTCATGCCCGTCACGTTCGCCACCTTCGGCCTCGGCTACCTGGCGATCATCGGGGTGCCGCCGTTCGCCGGATTCTTCTCCAAAGACGCGATCATCGAAACCGCCTTCGCCGCAGGCGGTCTCAAAGGACTGATCCTCGGCGGGGCAGCGTTGCTCGGTGCCGGCATCACCGCCTTCTACATGACCCGGGTGATGATCCTGACGTTCTTCGGCGAAAGGCGCTTCACCCCGGACACCCATCCGCACGAATCCCCGGCCGTCATGGCCTGGCCGATGATCATCCTGGCCGTCGGCTCGATCGGGGCCGGTGGCGCGTTGGCCATCGGCGGCACCCTCACCCACTGGCTAGAACCGGTGGTCGGCACCCACGAGACCCACCACGTCATACCGGCGTGGGCGATGACGGTCATCACCCTGGCAGTCGTCGCGGTCGGTGTCGGCATCGCTTATCGCAGCTACGCCACCCGCCGGGTGCCCGACATCGCGCCGGCCGACGTGTCCGCCCTCACGGTGGCCGCCAGAGCCGACCTCTACGGCGACGCATTCAACGAGGGCGCGTTCATGCGCCCCGGCCGCCAACTGACCGAGGACTTGGTGATCATCGACGAGAAGGGGGTCGACGGGGTGGCCAGCGGACTGGCCGCGGCGGTGGCCGGGGCATCGCGACGAATGCGCACCATGCAAACCGGGTTCGCCCGCTCCTACGCGCTGTCGATGCTGGCAGGCACGGCACTGGTCCTGGGCGCCGTTCTCATCGTGAGGGTGTGGTGACGCCATGAGTTTTCCCTGGCTGACCGTGCTGTGGGCCATTCCCCTGGTCGGCGCGGCCATCATCGTCGTAATGCCTGCGACGGCACGAGGGTTCGTCAAATACGCCGGCATCGCGGTGTCGCTGGGAGTACTTGCCGTCGCCGTCGTGCTGGCAGTGCACTTCGATCCGGCCGGCGCGCAGTATCAGTTCGTCGAAGACCACCCGTGGATCCCGTCGTTCGGCACCGGTTACATCCTGGGCCTCGACGGGATCGCGCTGGCACTGGTGGTCCTGACCGCCGTTCTGGTGCCGGTACTGCTGCTGGCCGGATGGAACGACGCCGCCGACGTCTCGGCGCTGTCGGGACGGTCGACGCACATTTACGTGGCGTTGACGCTGGCCGTCGAGGGCATGGTTCTGATCTCACTGGTAGCCCTGGACGTACTGCTGTTCTACGTGTTCTTCGAGGCGATGCTCATCCCGATGTACTTCCTCATCGGCGGATTCGGGGGAAGCCGAGGCGAATCCTCCAGAGCAGCCGTGAAGTTCCTGCTGTACAACCTGTTCGGCGGACTGGTCATGTTGGCCGCCGTCGTCGGTCTGTACGTGGTGACCGCCGGCAGTGACGCCTTTGCCGCGGGGACGTTCGATTTCCGCGCCATCGTGTCCGCGGTGTCATCCGGTGAACTCGACGTCAGCCCAGCGATCCTCAACGCGCTGTTCCTCGGGTTCATGTTCGCCTTCGCCATCAAGGCCCCGCTGTGGCCCTTCCATCGCTGGCTTCCTGATGCCGCCGTGGAATCCACCCCCGCCACCGCCGTGCTGATGATGGCGGTCGTCGACAAGGTGGGCACCTTCGGCATGCTGCGGTACTGCCTGCAGTTGTTCCCCGAACCCTCGACGCTGTTCCGGCCGTTCATCATCACGCTGGCGGTCATCGGCATCGTCTACGGCGCCATCGTCGCGATCGGGCAGACCGATGTGATGCGACTGATCGCCTACACCTCGATCAGCCACTTCGGCTTCATCATTCTGGGTATCTTCGTGATGACCAGCCAGGGGCAATCGGGGTCGACGCTGTACATGGTCAATCACGGCATCTCCACCGCCGCCCTGTTCCTGCTGGCCGGCTTCCTGGTTTCGCGACGCGGTTCCCGACTCATCGCTGCCTACGGTGGTGTCCAGAAGGTCGCCCCGGTACTCGCCGGCACATTCCTGGTCGCCGGCCTGGCCACGTTGTCGCTACCTGGTCTGGCTCCGTTCATCAGCGAATTCCTGGTGCTGATCGGCACATTCACCCGCTACCCGGTGTTCGCGGTGGTCGCCTCGACCGCTCTGGTGCTGTCGGCCATTTACATCCTGTGGCTCTATCAGCGCATGATGACCGGACCCGTCAAGGAGGGCAACGGTGAGGTACGTGACCTGCTTCCCCGCGAGATCGCCGTCGTCGCACCCTTGATCGCGCTGCTGCTGGTTCTCGGCGTCTATCCCAAACCCGCCCTGGACATCATCAATCCCGCGGTGAACCACACCCTGACGACCATCAACCAGCAGGACCCCGCTCCCCGCGTCGCGGAAGGACCGGTGCGATGAACGCGCCCAGCGTCGAATACTTTCAGCTCTCCCCCATGCTCATCGTGTTCGGAGTGGCCGTCGCCGGTGTGCTCATCGAGGCGTTCCTGCCGCGCCGGCTCCGTTACGGCGCCCAGGTCACCCTCGCGCTCGGCGGACTGGCTGCAGCGTTGGTGGCCGTTGTCGTGTTGTACCGCGACCTCGACGGCTCAGTGGGCCAACTCGCGGTGCTGGGCGCCGTTGCGATCGACCCGGTCACGCTGTTCCTGCAGGGCACCATCCTGGCGGTCAGTGTGCTCGGCATGCTGCTCATCGCCGAGCGCCGATCCCCGTCGCTCGCCGGCGAATCCAACGGCGCGGGATTGGATTCGTTCACCCCTCAAGCGTCCGCGATCCCCGGCAGCGTGGCAGAGAAAGTCGCCGTCAAGGCCGGCCTCATCCAGACCGAGGTATTCCCGCTGACGATGTTCGCCGTCGGCGGCATGCTGCTGTTCCCGGCCGCCGAAGACCTGCTGACGATGTTCGTAGCGTTGGAAGTGCTCTCGCTGCCGCTCTACCTGCTGTGTGGGCTGGCCCGCCGTCAGCGGCTGCTCTCCCAGGAGGCGGCGCTGAAATACTTTCTGCTGGGCGCATTCTCCTCGGCGTTCTTCCTGTACGGCATCGCCTTGATGTACGGCTACAGCGGCACGTTTGCCCTGTCCGGCATCGCCGATGCCGTCGCCTCGGATTCCGCGTCCGCGGGTGGCACCTCGGCGATCGTGTTGATCGGCAGCGGCTTGCTGGCAGTCGGAGTGTTGTTCAAAGTCGGTGCAGTGCCTTTCCATTCGTGGATTCCGGACGTCTACCAAGGTGCACCCACCGCGATCACCGCGTTCATGTCGGCCGGCACCAAGATCGCGGCATTCGGTGCCATGCTGCGCATCTTCTACGTCGCGCTGCCGGAGTTGAGTCACGACTGGCGGCCGATGATGTGGGCCGTGGCGATCCTGACCATGGTGGTCGGAACCCTCACGGCGGTGACACAGACCGACGTCAAACGGATCCTGGCGTATTCGGCCGTCGCGCACGCCGGCTTCATCCTCACCGGCGTGATCGCACTCAACGAGACCGGCCTGTCAGGCACCCTGTTCTATCTGTTCGCCTACGGCTTCTCCACCCTCGGGGCCTTCGCCGTGGTGGGACTGGTCCGTGACCGGTTCGGCGAGGAAGCCACCAGCCTGGCTCAGTGGGCGGGACTGGGCCGCCGCTATCCGTTGGTGGGAGTGGTCTTCTCGCTGTTTCTGCTCGCCTTCGCCGGCATCCCCCTCACCAGTGGGTTCGTCAGCAAATTCGCGGTGTTCAAGGCGGCCGGCGAGGGCGGCGCCATCCCGTTGGTCATTGTCGGTGTATTGGCCAGCGCCATCGCCGCCTATTTTTACGTGCGGGTGATCGTGCTGATGTTCTTCACCGAACCGCCCGAAGACGCACCGGAGGTCGTCACCCCGAGCTCGCTGACTCTGGCCACCCTGACCGTCACCGCGGCGGTCACCTTCGCCCTGGGAGCGTTGCCGCAACCGTTGTTGGACCTGGCCGGGGACTCCGCCTTCTTCGTCCGGTAGTTGACGTCGAGCGCGGTGGTGCTGACCGGCAGACCCGGTCCGCCCCGACCTCAGCGATCTGGCCCGCCGCAGGGGCGAGGTGGCCGCCCGGAACAAGGGCCAGATGCTCATACGGTAATGGTTCCAGTACAGTCATCCGCCATGGAGTTCAGCAGCCTGACGCCGTTCACGGTGCGTCGTGACGATGGCTTGGTACCCAATGAGATCGCCCAGGGCGGTTGGGGACCCACACTCGGCGGGCAGGTGATAGGCGGTCTGCTGGCCCGCGGGATCGAACAGCACGTCGTCGATGAGGAGCTGGTTCCGGCACGGCTGACCGTCGACATCCTGCGCCGGGTGGCCACCGCACCGGTGCGCGTTTGCGCCGAGGTGGTGCGCATCGGGCGGCGGATGCAGTCGGTGGATGCGACCATGACCCAGGACGGCGAGGTGGTGGCGCGGGCTTCGGCGTTGTACCTGCGCCGCAGCACCCAGCCGGACGGCCAGATCTGGACCACGCCGTTGACCATGCCGCCGCTGCCGGAGGAGCCGGCACACTTCAGTGATGAGCTGCCGATGTTCATCCGCGCATACGGCACTGACGGCAACGGCGGTGATGGTTTTCAGTGGCAGGTCGACGGCCCCAGGTACGCCTGGATCCGCGAGGTGCGGGCGCTGGTGGAGGGCGAACAGATGTCACCGTTCATCCGGGCCGCCATGGCCGTCGACGTCACCAGCTCGATGACCAACTTCTCGACCACCGGCTTGGCGTTCATCAATGCCGACTACACGCTGACGCTGAGCAGGCTGCCCGAGGGCCCATACATCGGCCTGGCGGCGCTGACCCATTACAGCGACGACGGGGTGGCGACGGGCACCGCCAGCCTGTTCGACACCCGGGGACCCATCGGCAGCGGGATGTCCACCGCAGTGGCGAACCTGCACTTCCTCCAGGGCAAGTTCGCCGACCGCCCGCGCTAGCCGATCTCGAACGGACGGTAGCTGCCGTTGAGCACATCCAGGTGCCCCACGGTGCGGCCGGTCACCTGATCGGGGTCCACCACCGCCAGCCGGACCACGGCTTCGGCGAACTCCTCTTCCGAACCGATATCGTCGAAATCTGTTCGGTAGTAGGACAATCCGGGTGTCAGCATCGCCTGGGACGGTGACAACGCATTGACCGAGATGTTACGGCGCTGCAGTTCGTAGGCCGCCGACGACGTGAGGTGTTCCAACGCCGCCTTGGAGCCGCCATAACCCGGCAGAATGCCGCCGGAGAAGTCGGTGAACGGACCCGACCCCGGGATCCGCGATGCCACCGAACTGATGTTGATCATCGCGCCGCGACCGGCTTCGATCATGTCCGGTGCCACCAGCTGCATCAGCTCGTAGGCGGCGAACACAGCGATCTCGAAGTGCCGCCGGTACGCGGTCAGCGGAGTGCCGACGAAGGGCGGAAAATCCGCCTGTGTCTGTGTCGCCGGCTTGGCGGCCGCTTTCGGTTTGGGTGCAGCTCCCGGTGTCGGCGGGCGGCCCGGGGCGGTGAACGCGGCATTGTTCACCAGGACGGTGATCGGCCCTAGTTGCGTGCGGGCCTGTTCCACGAGCCGCGGAATGGCCTCGCGGTCCAAAAGATCCGCCCGGATCGCGACCGCGCGACCGCCGGCGGCCTCGATCTGTCCGACCGTGTCGCCGATGGTGCCGGGCAGCCGTTCATCCCACACCTTTTCGGTGCGGGCCACCACGGCCACCGCCGCGCCCTCGGCCGCCAGCGCCAAGGCTGTTGCCCGGCCCAGGCCCCGGCTGGCCCCGGTCACTATCGCTGCGCGCCCATCAAGTCGTCCCATGGTCGCCGACCCTACTTCTGCACACCGTGAACGACGATGGCGGCGGTCTGTTCCACCCAGGTGTCGTCGAGATCGCCTTCGGGACTGAGCAACAACCGGATCATCGTCGTTCCACCGATGACCTCGACAAGGCGGTCCGGATCGATGTCGGCATGTACCTCACCACGTTCCACCGCATCGGCGACGCGCCTGCGGATCACTCCGAACAGTTCGGCGAAGCGCGCCATCACCGTGGCGTTGAGTTCAGCATCGACGGCCATGTCGGCGATCAGTCCGGGCAGAGCGGCACGCACCACGGGGCTGACGAAGACATCGCGGGTGGCTGCCAGCATGGCCTGTACGTCGGCGGCGATGTCCCCGGCCGGCATCTGCAGCGCGGTGGGCGTGGCGGGGAAGGCCGCTTCGTGCACGATCTCGGCCTTACTCGACCAGCGCCGGTACACCGCGGTTTTGGTGGTGCCGGCGCGCTCGGCGATGGCGGCCATGGTGATGTTCGCGTAGCCGATTTCGACAAGCAGGTCCGCCGTCGCGGCGAGTATGGCAGCGTCAATGCGTGGGTCGCGAGGACGTCCAGCACCCGGAGTCTTGTCTTCGGGGTACGGGTCTGCTTTCATAACGCTACCTACCGTATCGTAATTAGTGTCGCGGAGGATCAGTAATGGCCACAGAACGGGCCGTCGAAGATGTCGGTCGACTGCAACGCTCCAGTCGGGATGTCACCACCTTGCCCACGGTGCTGGCGCAGTGGATGTCCACTCTGCTGCCCGACGGCACCGTCCCGGACATCACGGTGGAAAGCGGCATCGACACCAATGGAATGTCCTCGGAGACCATCGTGCTCACCGGCCGGTGGGAACAGGACGGCGCGCAGGTCGAGCAACGGTGGGTGGCGCGCGTCGCCCCCACCCAGGACGACGTACCGGTGTTCTCGTCCTACAGGCTGGACCACCAGTTCGAGGTGATGCGACTGGCCGGCGAACTCACCGATATCCCGGTGCCCACCGTGCGCTGGCTCGAGAGCACCGGCTCGGTACTGGGCACACCGTTCTTTCTGATGGATCACGTCGACGGTGCCGTCCCACCCGACGTGATGCCCTACACCTTCGGCGGCAACTGGTTCTTCGACGCCACACCCGAGCAGCAGCGGCAACTACAGGACACCACTGTCGAGGTGCTGGCGAAACTGCACTCGATTCCCCACGGAGCCAAGACATTCAGCTTCCTGTCCGAGATCGATCCGCCCGGCGACACGGCGCTGCACCGCCGCCTCGGCTGGCTCAAGGACTGGTACGAGTTCTCAGTACCCGATATCGGCCCATCCTCTCTGGTGGAGCGGGCGCTGACCTGGTTGGAGGACAACTTCCCCGCCGACGTCGCCGCAGAAGAGCCCGTCCTGGTGTGGGGCGACTCCCGCGTCGGCAATGTGCTCTACCGGGATTTCCGGCCGGTGGCCGTACTGGACTGGGAGATGGCCACCGTCGGCCCGCGAGAACTCGACGCAGCGTGGATGATATTCGCGCACATGGTCTTCCAAGAGCTGTGCGGACTGGCAGGGCTGCCCGGGATGCCGGACGTCCTGCGCGAAGCCGACGTACGCGCCACCTATCGCGAGCTGACCGGCGTTGAACTCGGTGACCTGACGTGGTTCTACACGTACTCCGCCGTGGTGTGGGCGTGTGTGTTCATGCGCACCGGCGCTCGCCGCGTGCACTTCGGCGAGCTCGACAAACCCGACGATGTCGAAGCGCTGTTTTACCACGGCACCCTGCTGAAAAGGCTGATCGGAGAAACACACTGATGCTCGGTCCGCTCGACGAATTCCCGGTCCACCAGATTCCACAGCCCATCGCCTGGCCCGGATCCAGCGACCGCAACTTCTACGACCGTTCGTATTTCAACGCCCATGACCGCACCGGCGACATCTTTGTCATCACCGGCCTGGGCTACTACCCCAATCTGGGTGTCAAAGATGCCTTCTTCCTGGCGAGGCGGGGTGACACCCAGACTGCGGTACACCTGTCCGACGCCATCGATTCCGACAGGTTGAACCAACACGTCGGCAACTACCGTGTCGAGGTCGACGAGCCGCTGCACAAACTTCGAATCGTGCTGGAGGAGACCGAGGGAATCGCGGCCGACCTGACCTGGGAGGGGCTGTTCGACGTTGTGCAGGAACAGCGACACGTCCTGCGGGCCGGCAACCGGGTCACCCTCGACGCCCAGCGCTTCGCCCAAGTCGGTTCCTGGAGTGGCACTCTCGCGATCGACGGTGAGGACATCGCCGTGGACCCGTCGCGCTGGATCGGTACCAGGGACCGGTCGTGGGGAATCCGCCCGATCGGAGAAGCCGAGCCGGCCGGACGGCCCGCCGACCCTCCGTTCGAAGGCATGTGGTGGCTGTATGTCCCCATGGCGTTCGACGATTTCGGGATCGTGCTGATCATCCAGGAGGAACCCAGCGGATTCCGCTCACTCAACGACTGCACCCGGATCTGGAAGGACGGCCGCATCGAACAGCTCGGCTGGCCGCGGGTCAAGATCCACTACCGCTCCGGCACCAGAATCCCGACGGGCGCCACCATCGACGCCACCGCCGCGGACGGCTCGGCCGTGCGCCTCGAGGTGGAATCCAAACTGGCGGTGCCGATTCACGTCGGAGGCGGATACGGCGGCGACTCCGACTGGATCCACGGCGTCTGGAAGGGCGAGAACTTCACCGAACGCCTCACCTATGACATGACCGATCCCGCCATCATCAGCCGGGCCGGCTTCGGCGTGATCGACCACGTGGGCCGAGCCGTGTGCCGTGACGGCGCCACCGAGCGCGAAGGGTGGGGTCTGTTCGAGCACGGCGCCTTGGGCCGCCACGACCCGTCCGGCTTCGCCGACTGGCTTACCGTCGCGCCGTAGGGGTCTGCGGAGTGCTTGACTGGAGTGCGTGCGTGATCGTGTCGACGTGGTTGTGGTGGGAGCAGGTTTCGCCGGTTTGAGCACCGCCCGGGCGTTGGCCGGAACGGGTTACGACGTGCTGGTGTTGGAAGGCCGAGACCGCGTGGGCGGCCGAAGCTGCACCGGCGAGGTGGCCGGGCTTCCGGTCGACCTGGGTGCAGCGTTCGTCGGGCCGACCCAGGATGCGGTGCTGGCGCTGGCCGCCGAACTGGGTTGCCCGACCACGCCCACGTACCACCACGGGGCGAACCTGATCCACTGGCGCGGCAGGCTGCGCTCCTACTCCGGCACCGTGCCCGCGCTGTCACCGGTGAACCTGATCGATGTGGCGCGGATCCGCTGGCAGTTCGCCCGGCTCGCGAGAACCGTTGCGGTGAGCGCCCCGTGGACCGCACCCCGAGCCGACGTCCTGGACGGTCAGTCCCTCGGACAGTGGCTGCAGTCGGTACGCGCCACCGCGAGCACCCGGGATCTGCTGGCGATCATGTCGCGGGTGACCTGGGGGGCCGAACCGGAGGCGGTGTCGCTGCTGCACGCGCTGCGCTACGTCAAGGCTGCCGGCGGACTCGACCGCATGCTCGATGTGCAAGGCGGTGCCCAACAGGACCACTTCCCCGAAGGAACCGCGCAGATGGCGGTACGGATGGCCGAGGAGTTGGGCGACCGCGTGGTGCTGTCCGCCGCGGTACACGCCGTCGAACACTGCTCCACCGGGGTCACCGTCGTCTCGAGCGCAGGCACCGTCGACGCGCACGCAGTCGTCATCGCGGTCCCGCCGCAACACCGCGCTGGGATCAGCTTCTCCCCGGCCCTGCCACCCGGACCTGCCCAGGTCGCCGACCGGTGGCCGCAGGGTTCCCTCAGCAAGGCTTACGCGGTCTACGACACTGCGTTCTGGCGGGCTGACGGCCGGTCGGGGCAGGCTCTGTCGGACAGCGGGCCGGTGTTCATCACCTTCGATGTCAGCCCGCCGGGCCACGACGGGCCGGGGGTACTGCTGGGCTTCGTCGACGCCCGCGGGTTCGACGACCTCTCGGCCCCCCAACGTCGAGCGCAGGCTCTGGCCGGCTTCGCCGCCCTCTTCGGGGATACGGCCCGTCATCCCCTGGACTATCGGGACTTCAGCTGGGGCAATGAGCCGTTCTCTGCGGGCGGTCCGACAGCTGCGGTGCCGTGCGGTTCCTGGACCTCCGCCGGCCGGTGGCTGCGCGAACCGGTCGGGCGAATTTTCTGGGCCGGCACCGAGACCGCAGATATCTGGACCGGCTTCCTCGACGGCGCCGTGCGGTCTGGTCAGCGCGCCGCCTCGGAGGTCATCGACGCGATCCGCTGAATGAGCGCCAGCCTTGGCCTAACAGCGGTTACGCCGCCCGGTACCGGCAGCCAGGACGGTACGGAGAACGCCGCGGGGGCCAGGACGAAGAGTCGGTCACCGCGTCCAAGCACGTGCCGCGGCGTCACTCCGCCGAGCCCTGGTCGGTATCAGCGGGCCGCTGACACTGCCGATCGAATTCGACGTGGTGACCTGACTATCCGCTCAAAGATGTTCGTTTGGTGGCACTTTCAGCCAGTTGGCGCAGATGCTGGTTGACCTCGGCGGGCTGCTCCAGGATGGCGCAGTGCCCGCCCGGCAGCTCGACGAGACCGGCCAGATTGGGGGCGTCGCGAGCGATCCGGCGTGAGGAATCGATCGGCAGCAACCGATCACTCTGGCTGCCGATGACCAAGGTGGGCACGGTCAGACCGTGCAACCTGATGTGTCGCCGCTCGATGGAGTCGACCAGCATGCGTGCGCAACCGGCCCTGCCGGCCGCCGGTGTGGTGGCGTACAGGTCATAAACCAGCTGCGCCACCGCCGGGTCGGCGTCCCGCCCGACCGCCAGCGCTGCCACGACCCGACGACTGGGCAGAGCCGCGGCGCGCAGTGCGGGCACACCGCCGAAAGTCTTGATGATCCGGGAACCGACGGCTACCCGGCCACGCGACATTCGGGGCGTCATCGACAAGAACTTGACCTGCCGGATGATCTCTCCGGTGGTGGTGTTGATCAACGCGACGGCGTCCGCGCGTTGAGCGACCTTGTGGCGATACCGTTCGGCCCACGACGTGATGGCGATACCGCCCATCGAATGTCCTGCGATCACCGCCCGCTCCCCCGGCGCCAGGGTGGCTTCGAGTACCGCGTCCAGATCGGAGGCGAGGTGGTCGAGGCTGTAGTGGCCGCGGGGAGGAACACCGCTGCGCCCGTGCCCGCGGTGATCGAACGCGATGACGCGGTAATCGCGGGCCAGGTCGTTGATCTGTTCGTGCCAGACACTGATGGCGCAGGTGATGCCGTGTGCGAGCACGATCGGATAACCGTCCTGGGGCCCGAACACCTCGGTGTGCAGCCGGGTACCGTCCGCACCGCGGACGATAGCCGGCCGGCCGGGTGGCAGGTGGATGCGTCGTGAACCGCTTGCAGTCATCGTCAGACCTCTTTGCGAACATGACCCGGGCATCGTCGCTCCGAGACGTCCCTCGAGGATACTTGACAGCCGTCAAGTTCGTTCGCATTGCGCGCCGAAAACATGCGATCGGCGCGGCTGGGTAGTCCGCCGCTGGCATACTCAGAAACCGTGGCCGCACTCGAGTTCTCGCACTCCATCGACGTGTCAGTGGACCCGGAATCGCTCTACACCTTGGTCTCCGATGTAACGCGCACCGGCGAGTGGAGCCCCGTCTGCCGGGCCTGCTGGTGGGATGAGGGAGACGGCCCGCGGGTCGGCGCGTTCTTCACCGGTCGCAATGAGACCCCGGCGCGTACCTGGGAGACGCGCAGTCAGGTGGTGGCCGCCGAACCCGGCCGGCTGTTCGCCTGGGAGGTCAACGGCGGCTGGGTACGGTGGGAATTCTCCCTCGAGCCCGTTGGCGGCGGGACCCGACTGACCGAATCGTGGACGTTCACCCCGGAGGGCCAAAACGGTTTCCGCGAGCGTTTCGGCGACGACGCGGACAATCAGATCGCCGAACGTACCGACGCCGCCCACCGTGGCATCCCCGAAACCCTCGCGGCCATCAAGAAGATCGCCGAGGGTGACCAGCTACCCGTCTAGGCCACGACACCACAACGGCCGCCGCAACCACTCCCCGGGGAGGGTCACGGCGACCGCGTGTGGCCGACCTGAAGTTATGCCTGGCCGAGAGTGACCTGAGCGGTCTGAGCCGCACCGGATCCGTCGACATAGGTCAGCGACACCTTGTCGCCGGGCGCTTTCGAACGCACCGCAGCGACCAGCGCCTCCGGCCCGTCGATGACCCGCCCATCCAGCTTGGTGATCACGGCTCCACTGGGTAGCCCCGCCGCCGCGGCCGGACCGCCCGCGGCCACCTCGGCGATCGCGGCACCCTCAGTGCTGGGGTCGCCGCTCAGTTGCACGCCGAGGGCGCCATGGGTCGCGGTACCGGTGGAAACCAACTCATTGGCGATGCGCTTGGCCTGATCGACCGGGATCGCGAAGCCGAGTCCGATCGAACCGCTCTGCGCTTCCGATTCCCCACCGCCCATCGTCGCGATCGCGGAGTTGATCCCGATCAGTTCGCCGTTCATGTTCACCAGTGCGCCACCGGAATTGCCCGGGTTGATCGCGGCGTCGGTCTGGATGGCGTCCAGCACCGCCACCCCGTCATCGGGGCCACCACCGGCGGCTACCGGCCGGTCCAGTGCGCTGACGATGCCGGTGGTGACCGTTCCTTGCAGGCCCAGCGGAGAACCGATGGCCACGACGTCCTGGCCCACCTTCACGTCGGCAGAGGTCCCCAGTGCGATCGGGGTGAGGTTTGAAACGCCCTGGGCACGCACAACGGCCAGATCGCCGGCGGGATCGGTTCCCACCACAGTGAATGGCACCGACGTGCCGTCGGCGAACGTCACCGTCCGTTTGATCCCGCCGGCCTCAGTGGACGCCGGCTGAGCGCCCTGGGAGCCGGCACCGATGGCAACGACGTGGTTGTTCGTGAGAATCAGCCCATCCGGGCTGAGTACGACACCCGAACCCTCACCGCCCTGGCGACCGAGATCGATCTGCAGTTTCACCACACTGGGCATCACCTTGGCCGCGACCTGCTCGACCGAACCGGCGGGCAGCTTGGCTGCGGGAGCGCCGGCAGGGGCCTGCGCGATGGCGGTCTGCATCGCCGCGGAGTGGTCGGGCCGGTCCATGACCGCCGCCGCACCCAGGCCACCACCGGCCACGGCCACCGCCACCGCGCCGACCACCAGTGCGCCCCGACGGAACCGCTTCTGGCTACGTCCAGCGGGGGCCGGAATCGGTTGCTGCGCAGTGTTATACGGGGCGTAGTGTGGCGTCGACGGCTGCTGCGCATAGCGCCAGTCGTAGGGGTGACGGTATGCCCCCTCGGCCGGGGCGTCCGGGTATTGCTGTGCCGCAGAGTGACTCGGATCCGGGCGGTGGCCGGGGTACCTCGGTGGGTTCGTCATCGTGCTCTTGTCTCCTGAATCCCTAAAGCGCACAGTTGGTTAAGCACACAATGCCGGGGACGACTGAGACCGGACTGAGAGCTTCCTCTGCGAAGTCGGAGAGTTTTGTGCCCACGGCGAAATCGGCTGGGGCTTCGCCTCAGGACCGGATGGACACCAACCCTTTGCACGCGGGCACGAGACCGAACCTGCGGTTACTGCAGCTCGATCTGTCCGCAGATACCCGATCAGATACTATTGCTCTCCGCATACACGGATTTAAACGCACGTTCCGCCACCCCGGGAGGCCATCGTGACCACCATCCGGATCAAGGACGCCGCCGCCCTGCTGGGGGTCAGCGACGACACGGTGCGCCGCTGGGTCGACAGCGGCAGCCTCATCGCGGAGAAGGACGAAGCGGGCCGCAAGGTGATCGCCGGGAAGGTCCTCGCAGAGTTCGCTCGAGAGCACGCCGCACCTCCCCCCGACCCGCTGGGCGTTGCGAGTTCGGCACGAAACCGCTTTGTCGGTCTGGTCACCCGGGTGACAGCGGACGGCGTGATGGCCGAGGTGCAGATGCAATGCGGCCCGTTCACCGTCGTGTCGTTGATGAGTCGGGAGTCCGCAACGGATCTGGGCCTGGAACCCGGCAAGTTGGCCGTGGCGGTAGTCAAGGCGACGACGGTTGTCGTCGAGACCCCGAGGGGAAGTTCGTGACACGGGTCTTCGCCGTCGTAGCAGGCATTCTCGCCGCGGCCGCACTGAACGCCGGCTGCTCCGGCACGGCAACCGACCAGAACGCAACCGAAACGCCCAGCGCGATCAGGGTGTTCACCGCCGCGTCGCTGACAGCGAGCTTCACCGAGCTGGGCACGTTGTTCGAGGACAGCCACCCCGGCACGCGGGTCACCTTCAACCTCGCCGGTTCCTCGGAGCTGGTCACTCAGTTGACTCAGGGCGCGCCCGCAGACGTCTTCGCCTCCGCCGACGTCAAGAACATGGCCAAGGCGGTCGACGCCGGACTGGCGGCCGGACCACCGATCGACTTCGCCGCCAACACCCTGACCATCGTCACTACACCCGGTAATCCGAAAGGCATCACCGCCTTTGCGGACCTGAGCAGACCGGGCACGTCCGTAGTGGTGTGCGCGCCTCAGGTACCGTGCGGCTCCGCCACCGAAACGGTCGAGCACGTGACCGGTGTGAAGTTGCACCCGGTGAGCGAAGAATCCGCGGTCACCGATGTGCTGGGCAAGATCACCTCCGGACAGGCCGACGCCGGATTGGTGTACGTGACCGACGCCAGAGGCGCGGGTGACAAGGTGACCGAGGTCGCGTTCCCCGAGTCCAGCCAGGCCGTCAACACCTACCCCATCGCCGTGCTCACCGATTCGACCCACCCCGCCACCGCGCAGGAATTCGTCGACTTCGTGACCGGTCCGACTGGTCGGAAAGTGTTGTCCGAGGCGGGTTTCACCGCACCATGACTGCACGACCGCGAGCCGGTGGAGTCACCCAGGTCAGCCTGCCGAGCTGGATCTACCTGCCCGCCGCACTGGGTGCACTGTTCGTGATCGTGCCGTTGGTCGCGATCCTGGTATCGATCGACTGGGCGAACTTCATCCCGCTGATCACCTCGGAGTCGGCCCGCGCAGCACTGGTTCTGAGCCTGAAGACCGCGGCGGCGAGCACCGTGGTTTGTGTGTTGGTGGGTGTGCCGATGGCGGTGGTGCTGGCGCGCAGCACCTTTCGCGGCACGTCGATCCTACGCTCGGTGGTGCTGCTGCCCCTGGTGCTGCCACCTGTTGTCGGTGGTATCGCCTTGCTCTACACCTTCGGCCGCCACGGTCTGCTGGGCCAGCACCTCGACGCACTCGGGGTCCACATCGCGTTCTCCACGACGGCCGTCGTACTGGCCCAATCCTTTGTGTCCCTGCCGTTCCTGGTTGTCAGCCTCGAAGGGGCACTGCGGTCGGCCGGCCAACAATACGAGAACATCGCCGCCATGCTCGGCGCGCCACCCACCACGGTGTTGCGGACGGTGACACTGCCACTGGTGCTGCCCGGATTGATGTCCGGAGCGGTGCTGGCCTTCGCCCGCTCGCTGGGCGAATTCGGCGCCACGTTGACGTTCGCCGGGTCATTGCAAGGCGTCACGCGCACCTTGCCGCTCGAGATCTACCTGCAGAGAGAGACCGACCCAGACGCAGCTGTGGCGTTGTCACTGCTGCTGATCGTCGTCGCCGCGATCATCGTGGTGGCCTCGGCGTCCCGGCGACTGGCGCCGCTGTGAGCGCGCTCGAGGTACATGCCCGGGTCCGACATCGTGATGCCCAGTTCGAGCTTTCCCTCGACGACGGTGACGTCGTGGCCGTCCTCGGCCCCAATGGCGCCGGCAAGTCCACCCTGCTGTCGCTGATCGCCGGATTGTTGCGGCCAGACGACGGCCGCATCGCCCTCGGGGAGACGGTGGTGACCGACACCGCCGCAGGTCTGTTCGTCCGCCCCCACGCCCGCGGGGTGGCGATGCTGGCCCAACAGGCGCTGCTGTTTCCCCACATGAGTGTCGCCGCCAATGTCGGGTACGCTCCGCGCTGCCAGGGCCAGAGCCGGTCGCAGGCGCACGCCGCCGCGCAGCGGTGGCTGCAGGCGGTGGACGCCGAACACCTCGCGGACCGGCGGCCCGCCCAACTCTCCGGCGGGCAGGCTCAGCGGATCGCGATCGCCCGGGCGCTGGCCGCGCAACCGCGGGTGCTGCTGCTCGACGAACCGATGGCCGCGCTCGACGTCACCGCCGCCCCCGCGATCCGGCGGCTGTTGCGTACTGTCCTGCGCGCGGAGCGTCGCACCGCGGTGATCGTGACCCACGACCTGCTCGACGTGCTGGCACTGGCCAACAAAGTGGTGGTGATCGAACGGGGGCGGATCACCGAAAGCGGTCCGGTGCGCGACATCCTGGCCTCGCCGCGCAGCGATTTCGCCGCTCGAATCGCCGGGGTGAACCTGATCTCCGGCGTTGTCCGCGAGCCCGGCATGATCACGACGTCCTGGGGCGCGGCCGTTTCGGGTCTGGGTGATACCGATGTCGACGCCGCCGCCGTGGCTTTGTTCTCACCGACGGCGGTGTCGGTGCACCTGGACTCCCCGCACGGGAGCCCCCGCAACAGCCTTCCCGTGCGGATCGCTGAGATGGAAGTTCACGGCAGCACAGTGCGTATCCGGGGCGGCGAGCAACCCGACGGCAGCCCCGGGCTGGCGGCGGACATCACCGCGGCCGCTGCGGCCGACCTCGACCTGACTCCTGGCCGGGATGCCTACTTCGTGGTGAAAGCACAGGAGGTTCGGTTACTACCGGCCCTGGCACCGCCCTTCACGGGAGTGTCACCGGTGCCGCGGGATCCGCCCGGACGGCGCTGAAGCCTTGCATGTACCGGGTCCCGGCCTGGGGAGCCGGTGGCAACGTGCACTCAGCCGAATTGTCGGATTCGAAAATTATCCGTTCTGGAGCCGTCGAATCCGACCCGCCGCCCCCTGTCGGCTTGTAACCTCTGCACCCGGGCCGCCGCTGCACACGAAGGCACCCAGCCGGTTCAACTTCCGATTGGAGATCGTCTCGTGACGACGGTGAAACAGATATGCCTCGGTGTCGCCGTGGCCGGTGTGGTTGCCGGCGCCGGCTCAGTGTGTGCGACCGCGGTCGCCAACGCCGAGCCCACCGCATCTGATTCACCCAGCACCGCCGACTCCGGCTCGGCTGATTCATCCCGTCAGGCCGACAAGCGGTCACGCAAGGAGCGTCGCGCCGACGAGACGGACAACACGCACGCCACCAGCGCTACCAGCGACACCGACGCCGCTGACAACAGCGACAAGATCGACAAACCTCGCGTCAGGCGGGCGTCGCCCGCAGCCAAGGAGGCCGACGCCGACGCCGCGGCCGAGGACACCGATTCTCAAGACCCCGGTGACCCGGACCCCGAATCCGGACAGGACGCCGATTCCGACTCCGATTCCACCGACCCCGGACCCGAGCCCGCCGCGAGCCCAGCCCCAGCCGCGGACGAGGACGTCGAGGACGCCTCGGATGGCGTGGCCGTCGCACCCCGCCCGGTCGTCCTGTCGTCCTACACCCCGTCGCCCTACACCCCGACGCGCTCCCCCAAACAGCCGCCGCTGCCCGTGCCGTTCGTCCCCGCGGCGCCGGCGAGTTCGACCAGTGTCAGTACCTCATCGAGCTCCACCACTCGAAACCGCAGCACCAGCACCGCTGACGTCGCCTCGCAGATTGCCGACCCGACAACCCAGCACGTGCTGGTGATCGGCGTGGACGGCACGAACCTGAGCAGGGTCCTCGACGATCCGGGCAACGCACACTTCCTCGAGCTGATGAACACCGGCACCACCGGTCCGGCGAGCATCGTCGGCCACACCACCATCTCCAACCCGTCGTGGACCACCATCCTGACCGGGGTCTGGGACACCAAGAGCGGCGTCATCAACAACGTCTTCACTCCGCGCACCTACGACACCTGGCCCACCGTGTTCAATCAGCTCGAAGCGGCCAACCCGAACCTCAACACCAAAGCCATCGCCAACTGGCAGGTCATCACCGACATCGCCGGCGCCGGTTCGCACCCCGCCGACACCGTCGTCTACATCCCGAACAACCCGGCCGACCCCACCTGGTCACAATCCGATGCCGCGGTGACGGCGGAGACTGTTAATTCGATCGTGGGCGGCACCGCCGGTTACGAGGACGTCCCGAACTTCCTGTTCACCTACCTGGCCCAGGTCGACGAGGCCGGACACCAGTACGGCGGGGCGTCTCCGGAGTACGCGGCGGCCCTGGCACGCACCAACACCAATATCGGCCTGATCCTGGCCGCGGTGGCCGAGCGCGAAGCCGCCACCGGTGAGGACTGGACGGTGATCGTGGTGACCGACCACGGGCACCAGCCGCAGCAGGGATTCGGCCACGGTTTCCAATCACCTGATGAGACAGCGACTTTCGTCATCGTCGACGGCCCGGGCTTCGCGGACGGACAGATGAACCTGAAGTACTCGATCGCCGACATCACCCCCACCGTGGTGAGCCTTTTCGGCATCGCTCCCACCGTCGACGCCGACGGCGTGCCGCTGACCCAGCACGGCGACAGCCAGGTGGATCCCGTGGATCTGGAGCAGGCCGTCAACGACGCGATCGACATGTACGGCTGGCCCGACATCGCCACCAATGTCGCGCTCAGCGTGCGCACCATCGTCGCGACGGTGCCCTATTACGTGGACAACTTCTTCACCGGCGTGACCTCACAACTGCAGGAGGTCGCCAGTCAGGGCATCTTCGTGATCAGCGACCTCGCGGCGATCGCAGTGTTCCCGGTGCAACTCACCGGCGACGTCGTGTACGCGCTGACGGATCTCCTCGCACAGATCGTCGGCCGGTTGACCGGCGCCGGGGTCATCCCGCCCAGCACGTCCCCGTCGACGGCGCAGCGTGACGGCCAGCCGTACCCCTGGGTACTGGTCTGACCGGCGCTCAGATGTGCCGGTTCGCCCAGCCGTCGTCGTTGTGCGCGAGCACGTGCAGTTCGTGTTCCCACGCGCGGGCGCGGGCGCGATCCAGCCCCCGCCGGACAACGACCGAGGCGAGCACGCTGCCGACCAGGGCAGTGACCCAGACGCTCACCGCAGCGGCCACCGCACCCAACTCAGCGTCGGTCGCCGTCAGGGGCGCACTGACCACCTTGCCGGATTGGTCGAGCCAAATCGTCAGCGGCGCACCGGTTTCCACCGTCGCGGCGCTGGCCACCTGCTCGGTACGCAACCGGGTGCCCTCCCGCCACTGGACGCGTACATAAGCAGGACTGTCGAAGTCGGCAGGAAGGCCCCTACTGCCCTCGAGCACTACGGACTCCACTGAGTGGCGACTGTGCGCCTGTTCCACAGCGGTCTGCATGCGCGCGTCGTAAGCAAGGTGGCCGGCCTGCATCGCAACGGGGACCGCCAGCAGCGCCAAGACGAACACTGCGAGAACCGCCAGCGATTCGAGCCGGTCGCTGAGGCGCACCAGCGGGTTGCGTCCCAACGCACGCAGATACCACCGGGCAGACGACATGACCCTCATGAACGGGGCCCCGTCTGGGGTCCGGTATGTCGGTCAATCACTGTTGCCATGCTGGCACTGGCGGTACCGCGATGCCAGCTGGATGCCCACCCGGGCGACCAACATCACACGCTCGCCGGGCCGCCTTCATCCTCGAGCACGGCCGCCCGGTAGTGGTCAGCCACGTCGTCGATCGCCGCCAGCGCTTCGGCGGTCAACTCCTGCCGGATGCCCGCCTCGGCGTGGGCGAACGGCACGTACGCGCGCAGCAGGTCGGGCAGATCCAGCTGCACGTCCGCCGAAACGACGTCGTCCACGGCGGCGCTCAGCAGCTGCTGCAGGCGGCCCTCGCTCCAGCGCACCGGGTCGCCGGTGCCGTCCTCGATGCACAGGCGTAGCAGCTCGCGGTGACCGCCGGTGAACGGCAGACCCTGCGGCGACGCGAAAAACCGGTTGAGCACGTCCTCGGTGTCCGGCCGGGGCAGTCCCGACAACACCGAGCCACCTGGGGGCATCAACGTGACCAGCCATTGCACCAACGCACGACAGCTCGGCCACGTGTCCGATTCCGCCACCGGCAGCAGGTCGTGGTCAAGTGCCTGCTGCAAACCGGCGCGGGCATCGGCTGGGTCTACCTCGGCAAAACTGGTGTCAGGATCGTCGTTGCTTGCGGTTGCCAGCGCGAGTACCGCGTCGATCGAGTCCGGCACGAAGAACGCGTCCTTCACCTCCGACATCCAGAGGTGGTCGATGTAGGCCGCGCAGGTGAATTCCTGACCGTCGGCGAGCCGGACACCGAGTAGCAACTCGTCGCCATCGCCGAGCACATGGGTCATCCGGACTGCCCGGTACACCCTTGTCTGCGCCAGGTCACCGAGCCAGCCCGGCAGGCTGTCGTGGCGTTGTTGTGCAGCGCGCCGACACTGCGCGCGCAGCACGTCCTCGTTGACCAGCAGTTCACCCAACGCCGCCAGCAGGGCGGTGGTCTCCGGTGACTCCATCTCGGTGAATGCGGCGACAAGTTCGTCGAGGCTGGGCAGCCGCTCCTCCTCGGGTGGCTGCAGCGCGGCGAACCGTTGCGGTGTGGCGGCCACGATCAGCATGCTGACCAGGCCCAACAGATCCAGCGGTTGCCCGCCGTCGAGCGCCTCGCGGACTTCGTCGATCAACGGAGCTTCGTCGGGTGTTTCCTGGACCACTGTCTCCCGGCGGCGCGCTTTTCTGCGTCGTGCCTCACGTCGCGCCTGTTTGGCTCCGCTGTGTTTGTGCCCGCCTGCCATGGCGCGACCATACCGGGACGACGTTTGCCGCAAAGCTCGTGCCGCCGAGAACCCGGGCCTGCACCTCTATGCTGTGGCATGTTGCCCTCAAGAATGAGCAGTGACCGCCACGACGACGGCGGCGACCGGGAATCGTTCATCGTTGACAGCCTTGTCGACGCGTTCGCCGACTTGATGACAGCGGACCCGGGGGCGTTTCGGACCAAGTTCCGCAAGATGGCCGCGGACCCCTTCGCGTTCTTCCGTGGAAGCGCCTGCCTGTTCTACGCCGACGTATCCAGGCGCGAGGACAGATGGGCCGACGAGCGGACCGGCCGGGTCTGGATTCAGGGCGATCTGCATGCCGAGAACTTCGGAACTTACATGGACGGCTCAGGAACGTTGATCTTCGACGTCAACGACTTCGACGAAGCGTACGTCGGGCATTTCACCTGGGATCTGCAGCGCTTCGCGGCCAGTATCGCGCTGATGTGTTGGCAGAAGGCGCTTTCCGACCGCGAGATCACCAGACTGATCGAGACGTTTGCCCGCGCGTATCTGCGGCAGGTGCGGTGGTTCGCCGACGACGACACCGGTGACGATTCCGAATTCTCCCTCAATCTGCTGACCGCGCGGGGAGCGGTACTCTCCGCGCTGCAGTCGGCACGGCTGTCCACCCGCGCCGAGATGCTGGACCGCCTTACTGTGGTCGATGAGTGGGACCGCCGTTTTCGGGACCTTCCCGGGGTCGTGCGGCTCGGCGCTGCTGAACGCGAGAAGGTGCTCGAGGCGTTCTCCCGCTACCTCGATACCATCCCGCAGACCCAGCGATTTCGCGGAATCGCTTACGACGTCAAGGACGTCATCGCCAAGACGGGCTTCGGAATCGGCAGCGCCGGCCTGCCCGCCTACACGGTTCTGATCGAGGGCTTCAATCAGGCCTTGGACAATGACGCGGTGCTTTCGATGAAACAGGGGAACGTGGCCGCGCCCAGCCGGGTTATCGACGATTCCGAAGTGCAGCGATACTTTCAACACCACGGGCACCGCACCGCGGTGTCACAGCGCGCATTACAGGCACACGCCGACCCGCTGCTCGGCTACACCGATATCGACGGAGTCGGTTTTGTCGTCAGCGAGATCTCCCCCTATGAAGCAGATCTGGACTGGAGTGAGTTGACCGATCCTGATGAGCTCGCCGAAGTCATCGAACAGCTTGGCCAAGCGGTAGCCAAGATGCACTGCGTCAGCGACACCGACAGCGACCAGTCGTTGGTGGGTTTTCAGACCGAGGATGCGATCACTGAGGCCGTGGGAGACGACGAGGCCGAATTCGTTGCCGACATGGCCGCATTCGGCCTGAACTACGCCGCGATTGTCCGCGACGACCACAGACACTTCGTCGAGGCGTTCCGCGAAGGCCGGATCCCCGGCGTCACCGCCATCTGAACAGAGTCGTTGTGCAACCGCAGATTTCGCTGTCGACGCACTGCCGTGAACCCCACTCAGATTGTTGGTCGAACGTGTTCTGACCTGAGGACTTTCACGGCCTGCCGGCTGCCGTCAGTTGCGGCCGGTCGACATAGGGGCTGATGTTGCGCATCGCGCGGGCCACGTATTCGTCCTTCTCCCCCACCGGCGCCACATAGTGCAAGGCGCTTTCGGCAGCCTCGGCGGAATCGAGTCTGGTGATGATCCACGCGGCCAGGTACTGCGACGCCAGGCAACCTCCTGCGGTCGCGATGTTTCCGGTGGCGAAGAATGGCTGGTTGAGCACCTCGACGCCGGCGTCGATTACCCATGGCTTGGTCGTGAGGTCAGTACAGGCGGGAATCCCGTCGAGTAGCCCTAGTTTCGCCAGTACCAGCGCCCCAGAGCATTGACCGGCCAGCAGTTGGCGTGACGGGTCCAGGCACAACCGCGCCATCAACGTTGCATCCGCGACGATCTCACGGGTCTGCATCCCGCTGCCGATGATCACCGCGTCGGCGGCAGATGCCTCTTCGAGGGTGGCCGTCGACTCGATCACGACACCGTTCATGGAGCGCACCCGCGGCGAGGGGCTGGCGATCGACACCCGCCAGCCGGGCGATTTCACCCGGTTGAGTATTCCCAGCGCTATCAGCGAGTCGAGTTCGTTGTAACCGTCGAAGGTCAGGATGGCGATGTGCATGCGCCCAAGCTAGAAGGCTCCTATCCGTACAGTCAACGAATTGTCCTGCATACAATCTGCGGGTGGGTACAGCGCGGTACAAGGCCGTAGTCGACCGGATCGCATCGGAAATCCGCAGCGGCCGGCTGCCGACCGGGACTCGGTTGCCCACCCATCGTCAACTCGCAGCGCGCGAAGGCATCGCACTGGCCACCTCGACACGCGTGTACGCCGAGTTGGAAGCCATGGGCCTGGTCAGCGGCGAACAGGGCCGCGGCACCTTCGTCCGCGAATTGGCACTGCCGCCAGGGCACGGTGACAACCAGCAAGCACTGGCCGCCGATATCGTCGATCTCAGCTTCAACTACCCCTCGGTGCCCGGGCAGGCCGACATGCTGCGCCAGGCCTTGCGCCAGCTGGCATCCTCGGGTGACCTCGACACACTGTTGCGCTACCAACCTCACCGCGGGCGACCCACCGAACGGGCCACGGTCGCCCGGTACCTGCGGCAACGCGGGCTTTCCGTAGCGGCCGACCAGGTTCTGATCGTCAACGGCGCCCAACACGGCCTGGCGACGACGGTCATGGCGACGCTGGCGCCCGGAGACGTGGTGGCAGCCGACGCGCTGACCTACCCGGGCTTCAAGGTGCTCGCCCAGTCCTTACGACTGGAGGTCGCACCCCTGCCTGTCACGGTGGACGGACCTGATCTCGATGCACTCGAGCAGCTGTGCACCGTCCGGCCAGTACGAGCGGTGTACGCGATGCCCACCATGCACAACCCCCTCGGGTGGGTGATGAGCGCGCCGGCACGGGCCCGGCTGGTCGACATCGCCCGTCGCCACCAATTACTCATCATCGAGGACGGGTCCTACGCCTATCTCGCGGAAACCGCACCTGAGCCACTGGCGGCGCTTGCACCCGAGAACACCGTGTACGTGTCCGGAATCTCAAAGAGTATTGCTACGGGGTTGCGAGTCGGATTTCTCTGTGCGCCAGTATCTCTGGTGACTGCGCTGGAGCGGGCCATTCGCGCGACGACCTGGAACACCGCGGCCATCACCACCGCGATCGTCTGCGGCTGGCTCGAGGACGGCACCGTCGGTCGCCTCGAAACGAGCAAGCGCGAAGACGCGCGACGGCGACAAGCGATCGTCGACGACGCCCTCACCGGACTCAGCTATCGGAGTCATCCGTCGTCCTATTTTGTCTGGGTGCCGCTGCCCGGAGAAGCACGCGCAGAGCGAGTCGCCGCGAGGCTGATGCGCGAGCGGATCTCGGTATCCACTGCCGAACCGTACGCGATGTCTCCGCATGTACCACAGGCGATTCGACTGGCGCTGGGGTCGACGGACTTGGATTCGCTACGCGCATCGCTGGCCACCGTCCGACGCGTGATCGACGAGGACCCGTATGGATAGTGGGTTCCTCTTGCTAACCGACCGCAGACGGCGACGGCGGAGCCGAACCTCCTCCGTGGTGCTCGCCGCCGGCCATCAACTCCGCGATTCGCTGGCGGTCCTCCGCCGAGGGGAGCCCCATATCCGGGGTGTACCCGTACACCTCGTACAACGGTGTGGCGGTGGTGCGGCCGTCGAGGATGTCCACTGACGCAGTACTGATCAGGCCGGGATGCACCACTCCGCAGGCTCCGGCCACCTTGACCAGGTCGCGGCGCAGCGTTTTGACGTAGTTGGCGAGCCGCTCGGCCTTGACCTCAGGGACCAAACCACGTGCCAGCCAAGCATTCTGGGTGGCGACTCCGGTCGGACAGGTGTCGGTGTGGCACTTCTGAGCCTGGACGCAGCCGATCGCGAGCATGGCCTCGCGGGCAACGTTGACCATGTCACAACCCAGCGCGAACGCCACGACCGCGTTGTCGGGCAGGCCCAGTTTCCCGCCGCCGATAAAGGTCACCTGCTCGTGGAGCCCGCGTTCGGCGAAGATGCGGTACACCCGGGCGAAACCGAGCTGGAAGGGCAGCGACACGCTGTCGGTGAAGATCATCGGCGCCGCCCCGGTGCCACCCTCGCCGCCGTCGATGGTCACGAAGTCGACGCCGCGACCCGGCACAGTCATCAATTCGGTGAGCTGGTACCAGAATTCGAGATCGCCGACGGCGGCCTTGATGCCCACCGGCAGACCTGTTTCGGCGGCCAGTAACTCCACCCAGTCGAGCAGGCTGTCGGTATCGGAGAACTCGGCATGTCGCGACGGGCTGATGCAATCGTGCCCTTGCGGCACACCGCGAGCGGCGGCGATCTCAGCGGACACTTTCGGCGCGGGTAGCAGCCCGCCGAGGCTCGGTTTGGCACCTTGGCTCAACTTGATCTCCAAGGCGCGCACCGGTGCGCCCGCGACAACCTCCTTGAGCTTGTCCAAGCTGAATCGGCCTTGGGCGTCGCGGCAGCCGAAGTACGCCGTGCCGATCTGGAAGATCAGCTCGCCGCCGTGGCGGTGATAGCGCGAGATGCCGCCCTCACCGGTGTTTTGCAGGCAATCAGCCATCACCGCGCCACGATTGAGGGCCTCGACGGCATTGCCGGACAACGATCCGAAGCTCATCGCCGAGACGTTGACCACCGACTTCGGCCGGAACGCCTGAGGCCGGTTGCGGGCCGCCCCGACCACCTTGGCGCACGGCAGCTCGACTTCGTGCCCGGCCATCGGCGCCGAGGCAGGTATCGCATCGGAGAACGTACGGTGTTTGATCACCGGGTAACCGGCCGAGCGCTCCACATCGTTGTCGGTGCCGAACCCGAAGTAGTTGTTCTCTTTCTTAGCCGACGCGTACACCCACCGCCGCTGATCGCGGGTGAACGGACGCTCCTCGTCATTGGCGGCGACGATGTACTGCCGCAGCTCCGGGCCCAGGGCTTCGAGCAGGTACCGCGCGTGCCCCACCACGGGGTAGTTGCGCAGCAACGCGTGCTTACGCTGGAACAGGTCACGCAGGCCCACCGCAGCCACCGCCGAAGCGGCTACGGCGGCGACCTTGGAAACGGCTCGGCTCATTCCCCGTGAATTCCCCGAAGGCACCTGCCGAAACGATCGGGGGCACGGTCAGATCGAGGTGTCCTCGCTGACCAGTTGAGACGCGCGCAACGCCCGCCCAAACGAACGTCCGTCGGTACCCCCGACACTGCCTTGAGGAACCCCGCTGACGGGTGTTCCACTTTCAACTGCACGTTCAACTGGCCGATGGGGTCCTCGAGGCGGTCGACAGCCACCGGGCCGCCTCCTGAAAACCGGCGTCAGGCGGCACCTGTTCCGGATCACGCTTCCTTGCCGGCGAAGTGCTCCCCCAGCGGCCAGGTGCCCCACTGATAGGTCTGCTTGACCACCTCCAGATAGACCATCGGTTTGACCCCGGTGACCGTCGGGATCTCTTCAATGGCTTCGTGCACCACGGTCAAGAGATGGCGGCCGTCTCGGCACATCACTTCGGCCACCACTTCACACTCGCCCAGAACGATCGCGCAGAAACTGACTTCGGGAATAGCCCCGATCTGGGCGGCGGTCGATCGGAGGTCACCACTTACGGAAATCTGCAGTAGCGAAGACAATTTGAAGTCGTCGAGTGGAATGGTGATCGCGACGATCTGCATGTGCCCTTGCTCGATCAGTCGTTGGACCCGCTGCCGAACCGCCGCCTCCGACAGCCCGACCTCCTTCGCTATCGAGGAGTACGACCGGCGCCCGTCCTCTCGCAGCATGCCGATGATGGCCGCCGATTGCGGGTCATGACCGCTGTCGGCCTCATTGGCGGCCATGGCGCTCCTCGCGTCCGGAAACGATATGTGTGGTCATTCCCATCCTCCCCTGATCCTCCCCTTACGTGCTACATAACCGTGCCGGTTCCCCGGTAGGTGCACTACTCTCCACAACCGATAACACCACGCCGTCGACGATCCCCATGCTGGCGATATCGGCCAGGTAGGACCGCAAACCGGCTTGCGTGCCACAGAACACCAACCGATTTCGCGGCGCGTGGTTAGCGCCGGTGCCACACAGCTCGCGAAGGTGGTCCACGGACTCGGCCATCACGGCGTGCAGATCGAGCAGCACGAATCCGTCGCCCTCCCCCCTCAACGTCACCGCGATCGAAAGTGCTCGTCCCAGATCGGTGGCGTAAACGACCGTGGCGTCCCGGCACTGACCCGCGACGATCACCTGCTCACGCTGGTGGCCGAACTGACGGCGATCCAGCGCCGCCGTGCGGCGGCACGCGGCCACCACGACGGCGAACGCCGGCAGCCGGCCCGCAGACGAACCCACTAGAACTCGCGAAGGTTGTCGCGCAGATACTCAGAGGAGTATTCCGTCCGTGTCCTACCGCGGCGCTGTAGCGCCGGCACGAGACCCTCCGTGATCTCGGCGATGAACCGTCGGGTCACCGAGTTGGAGCCGGTGTAAAGAAGGTAGCCGTCACCACCGACCTGGTCCATGATCTCCCCCATCCGTTCCGCGACATCATCCGGGGTTCCAACGAGTTTGATGGCCGGCGACAGATAGTCCACGGCGAGCTCCCGCAGCGTCTTCCCGCTGCCCCGCTGCAGGAACGTCTCCAGTGATGACTGCTCACCGTTGGTAGTGAGGTCCTGGGGCGGCACTTCGTCAAGCGGGAACTTCGAGAAGTCGATATCGGTGACGAACGAGATTTGCGCCACGATGTTTTCGATGGCGCGGTCATTGGTGGTGTTCCGCAGATTAGCGGCTTCGGCTTCCTCGGTCGTCGCCCCCAGCACCGGCATGATGATGTAGAGAATCTTGATCTCGTCGGGGTCACGACCGTGGGCCTGGGCCCGGCTGCGCACATCGTCGCGGAACTCCCGCATCTTCTCCACGGACCCGGGGTTGGCGACGATGGAGTCGGCATACTTGGCGGCGAAATCACGGCCCTTCGGAGACCCTCCAGCCTGGACGAAGACAGGCTGTCCATTGGGAGGCCGCACTGTGGTCAGCGGCCCTTCCGAGCGGAAGTACTCACCGTTGTGGTTGACAGCCCGAACTGTTCCCGGTGCGATGTAGGCACCGGAGTCCCGGTTCCGAACGATGCTGTCGGCATCCCACGAGTCCCAGAGGTCACGAACCAGATCTACATACTCGTGAGCGACTTCGTACCGCTTGTCATGGGGCAGAAGACGATCCATCCCGAAGTTACGGGCAGCTTGATCCTGCCCGGAGGTGACGATGTTCCAACCGAACCGCCCCTTGGCGATGTGGTCGACAGTGGCCACGGTGCGGGCGAGCATGTACGGCGGGTAAAACGCCGTCGACATTGTTGCGATAACACCGATGCGACTGGTTGCCGCCGCGATGATCGCCGCCAACGGAACCGGATCATGTTTCGGCACCCAAAGCGCGTGCTTCAGATAGGCATCATAGGACTGCCCGTAGGCATCGGGAACGCTTACCGTGTCTTCGAACAAGATGTAGTCGAACCCGGCGCGCTCCAGTGACTGCGCCATCTCGATATAAAACTTCCCGTCCCACGGCTCGTCGGGCGGCGAAAAGGGACCGGTGAAGTCGTTGGCAACAAAGCCGGAGAACCAACCGAGATGAAACTTCTTGACAGACAACGCTGTACAGCCTTTCTATTCAGTGATCAGAGAGCGGGGCGGGCACTGCCGCGGTACAGCGGCCGGGCCTGGTCTACGGCTGCGGCGGCAGCCAACGAGTCGATGTCGTGATAGGGCCGCCCGACGAATTGGACACTGGTCGGCATCCCACTGACGTCGAACCCGGAGGGCAGGGCCGTCGACGGGCAGCGGCCCACAATATTGAACGGACCTGTCATCAAGCCGTCGCCGTCTACATCACCGGTAACTCGACCGTTGATGGTGGGCCCGTGGCCGATGTAGGAGTCCCCGGCCTCGAGAGACACCGTGGCCAGCGTCGGGCACATCAGCACCCGGTAGTCGGCGAAGATCTGGCTCAACGGGCGGTAGAAGTCGGTCTCGGCGTCGAAGGTCTCCGCCATCGTCATTGCCGACGCCTGACTGGTGCTGCGCGCAATATATTCCACCACATAGTCATTGAGCAGCTCGGGTTTGCCGCGGGACAGACTGGCCGCGGACGCACCCGCGATATGGCCGAAGTGCGCGAACAGGATCGTCTTGATCTGTTCACGGGTCCAAGGCAGCTCGACCTCGTCAACGACGGCGCCCAGCTCCCGGAGCAGTTCCGCGGTTTCGCGCAGGTTGTCGGCGATACCCTGCTCGACCTCGTAGTCGCCCAGCGTTACGCACATGGCCACCCGCCATCCCGTCACGTCGGGCAGACTTGCCGGAACGCTGAGCCCGGGACTCAGAGTGGCGATGTCGTCGGGATGCGGGCCCTGCATGACGCCGAACAACAGCGCCGTGTCGGCGACCGTGCGGGCCATCGGCCCGTTCTGACAATAGTGATCCAGGTTCCAGGGCGTCACATCCGGGACCCGGCCGAAGGATGGTTTGAGGCCGACGACGCCGCAGAACGCCGCCGGAATCCGGATCGATCCCCCGATATCGGAACCTGTTGCCAACGTGGTCGTTCCGGCGGCAAGCGCGGCACCCGAGCCGCCCGAGGAACCGCCGGCGGACTTGGACAGATCCCACGGCGACGGGGTGACCCCCCACATTCGGCTGTGCGTGAACGGAACGCAGCAGAACTCCGGTGTCGTGGTGCGGGCATGCATGATTCCGCCCGCGTCAAAGATGCGTTGCGCCAATGGATGTGTGGCATCGGCATACTCGCCGGCGTGGATCAATGACCCTTCCGTTTGCAGCAGTCCCTCGATGGAGACCTCGTCTTTGATCGCGACGGCGATTCCCTCGAGGGGCCGCGCCGCGGAACCGTCGCCGGCATACGCGTCGGCCGCCTCCTTGGCCTGCTCCAGCGCGCGTTCGAAGAACTGCTCGGTGAAAGCGTTGATGGTGGGCTCCAGCGCCTCGGCCCGCTCGACAAGTGCGGTCATCAGCTCAACCGGAGACAGGTCCTTTCTCCGGAACATTGCCAGCGCATCGACCGCCGACAAGTAGGCCAGGTCCTCACTGGAAGTGGGTGCCGCACCGGCGGCGTGGTCTTCGGTCATCAAGACGGAGTCCTTTCAGAGGCATCGGTATCGGAGACGAGAGCAGCGCCGCTGAGTTGATCGGCGGCGGCAACGAGTTGTCGGGTGTAGTCCTCCCGCGGATCTGCGAGCAGGTCCGCAGTCGGGCGGTCTTCCACAATTTGCCCTTCCCGCAGTACCGCGGTCCGGTGGGCGATTTCTGCGACTACTCCCAGATCGTGCGAGACGAACAACAACGCCAGTTGCAATTCATCGCTGAGACGTCGCAGCATCGCGAGGATCTTGGCTTGGACGGAAACATCCAGCGCTGAGGTGATTTCGTCGCAGATCAGCAGTCGTGGATGCGCAGCCAGCGCCGAAGCGATCATCACCCGTTGCCGTTGTCCGCCCGACAACTCTCCGGGGCGTTTGGTGGCCAACGACGGCGAGAGCTCAACCAGGTCGAGGCTGCGGGTGACTTCTTCGACGAGCGCGCCACGATCCGACCGCCGCTCCGGGTCAAGCCGCACAGGGCGGCCGACGATGTCGCCGATGGTCAAGGAGGGGTTGAGCGACAGCGTTGGGTTCTGGAACACCACCTGGATGGCGCGCAATTCCTTGGCGGTCCGGCCCTGGATGTTCAACGACAGCTCACGGTTGGCCAAAAGCATATTGCCGGATTCGGCCTTCACCAGACCACTGATGCATCGTGTGAGGGTCGTCTTCCCGCTCCCGGACTGGCCGACGACCGCTACTCGCTCGGCCACCCCCACCTTGAGAGCTACGTCGTCCAAGATCGGAATGTAGCGACCCCTTTTGTGATAGCCGGCTCGTAGCGAATCGATCTCGAGCAGCCGCGAATGTCTCTCAGCACTGCGTTCGGCGGTGTCGCCGGAATCCGCCGACACCGCAGTCGGGCTCCGGACGACCCGGCGATGGTCGGGAATCGCGGCGATCAGGCCCTGGGTGTAGGGGTGCTGCGGATTGAGCAAGACCTGCGCGGTAGGGCCTTCTTCGACAATCGTCCCCCGGTACATCACGCAGACCCGATCGGCCAGATCCGCGACAACGCGTAGGTCGTGTGACACATAAACCATCGACACGTCCAGGGTGTCTCGCAGTTTGCGGATCTCGCGGAGAACGACCGCTTGGGTCAGCAGGTCGAGACCCGTCGTGGGCTCGTCCAGGACCACCGCTTTGGGTTCCGCGGCGAGTGCGGCCCCAATCGCGAGCCGCTGTTGTTGCCCGCCCGAGAGCTGATGCGGAAATCGCCGAAGGAAGTCATCCGCGGTGGGGAGATCCACCCGCTCCAGAGCGGATTTGATGGCTTCAGGGCTGGCGTCCCTCCCACGATGCGCCGTGAGCATCGAGCGGATCAGCTTCTCCACCTTCATGGCCGGATTCAGTGCCGACGGAGGATCCTGCGGAATGTAGGCAATCGTCTTTCCGCGTAGCTCACGCAGCGCCGGCCCGCGCAGTGCGAGGACATCATGGCCGTCGACGTCAATCTGACCTGACAGCTCAACTCCGGGGGCGGAAAAACCGAGCAGTGCAAGTGCGGTGGTGGTTTTACCGCTGCCAGATTCGCCGATGAGGCCGACGATTTCACCGCGTCCGACCGAGATCGACACGTTGTCGAGGATCTTCTCACCGTTGACCAAAGTGGCCTCGAGGCCCCTGACGCTCACCAGCGCCCGCGCGCTCATGAGGTTGCCTTCGCGGTGCGGGCGGTACGTGCGGCACGGAGTCGACTGGTACCCGGTACAGAGCTGGTAGCACGGTCGCCGGCGAGGTTGATTCCGAAGATGAACAGACCGATCAAAACAGCGGGTGCCAGTGTCGCCAAAGGTTGCGCCGGCATACCCACCCGGTTCTCGGACACCATCAAAGCCCAATTCGACGACGGCGGCGTCTCACCGAGACCCAGAAAGGTCGCTCCCGCGATCAGCATGATGGACGAGGCGATGCGGGTGCCGAAATCGGCAGCCAGCGTGGGAAGAACGTTCGGAAGAATGTCACGGCGCACGATCGCGACCGTGTTCTCTCCACGCAGTCGCGAGGCGTCAATGAAGCTGGCCTGAGCGACATTCGACGCCGCGGCCCGGGTCAGGCGGCACACCTGCGGGAAGTTGCCGATGACAACGGCCACCAGAACCACCATGAGACCTTTGCCGCTGGCAGTGGCCAACAACAGCAACAGCAGGATCGGAGGAAAGGCGAGAAGCACGTCGTTGAGCCAGGTGAGCCCCTGCTCCGGTCGGCCACCACGCAAAGCCATGAACATCCCGACCGGTGCCGCCAGCAGGTAGGCAGCGATGGCGACGCCCAGCCCGCTCAGCACCAGCGTGGCACCCCCGTGCAGCAGCCGGGAGAACACGTCGCGCCCGAGACCGTCCAACCCGAGAATCCCCATACCGCTGCTGTACGGCGCGCCGAGCACTTCGGTGGGTGAATGCGGTGCGACGAAGGGGCCCAGGAATGCAGTGCCGAAGATGAGTGCAAGTAGAGCGATACCGACAATCCGACGGCCGCTCATCGCGAACCCCACTTCCGAGGCGTGACGAGAACGATCAGCGCATCATTGGCTGCGTTGATCACCACATACACCGCGGCGATCAGTGCGGTCACGCCCAGGATGACCGGCGAATCCCGTTGCAAGGTCGAGTTGACGGCCTGCTGGCCGATGCCGGGGTACTGAAAGATGGTCTCTACCAGAACAACCCCGCCGATGAGGTACACCAGGACGAAGGAGACGCTCTGAATGCATGGCGCCAACGCATTCCGTAGTGCGTAGCTGAACAACACACTGCGCTCCGAGACCCCGTTGAGCCGGGCCATCTTCACGTATTCCGAGCGCATCGTTTCCGCGACGCCCGCCCGGACGATCCGCATCGCGTAGCCGAGGTTGACCAGCACCATCGTCGCGACGGGAAGGACCAGCACCCGCGGGTCCGATAACGGCCCCGCCTCTGCGGGGAACATCGAGATGGCCGGTATCAGGCCGGCACTGCGCACCCCTATGAGGTAGGCGAGCAGGGCACCCAAGGTGAACTCGGGCATCGACAAGAACGCCAGGGTGGAACTCGAGATGATGCGATCCGTCAATGAGCCCGGATTCGCGCCAGCGTAGGTGCCCAGGATCACCGCGGCGGGAATCAGGATCACCGCTGCCAAGCCTGCGAGCACCAGCGAATTCCAAATGCGTGGCCCCAGAATGTCGCCGACCCGCTGACCTGAAACCAGCGAGGTACCGAAGTCGCCGGTGACCGCATTGCTGATCCAGGACCAGTAGCGGACCAGAAGTGGGTCGTCCAAGCCAAGGGATTGGCGGATCTGAGCGATTCGATCAGCAGATACGCTGCGTCCCAACACTGCACCTACTGCGTCACCGGGTAGTAGTGCGGTGGCGAAGAACGCCAAGGTGAGGACCACGAACAGCAGCGCGAGTGCCGCAAGAACCCGCCACAGGAAACTTGTCATCCGCGGAGCGCGCTCCACCCGCGTCTGGGTCGGGGTCGGTTCCATCACACCGGCCGACGGCGCGAGCGCTGGTATCTGCCCCATGGCCATCAGGACACCCAGGCCTCGTTCAGACCCGCCATCCGGAACCCCATTGCTTTGCCACCGGCGTAGGCGTCCAGTCCGTGCACACGGCTGGAGTGCGCGGTGAGAAAATCCCCGTAACCCCAGACGAGGTAAATGTGTTGTCCTTGAACCTGTTTAGCCAGCGCTGCATAAGCCGCGTTGCGCTCGTCGGCATCCAACAGGCTCTGCGCATGCGCAAATGCCTTGTCGAATTCCGGATTGGCGAAGCCGACCTCATCGAAAAAGGCATTCGTCAACATGGTGAGCCGCGCGACGTCCTGGAAGGAGTTGCCAATCCAGTTGGTCATCCCGAAGCCCCACGACAGGTAACCCGCGTCGGGGTTGAAGACATCCTGGCCCGGGATGGTGTCGATGTTGATGGTTATTCCAGCATCCTTTGCCGACTCCTGGAAGACCTGGGCACATTCGACCATCCCTGCGCCACCCGGACCCATGGTCAGGGTCACGGTCAGAGGGGCCAGGCCCGCCTTCTCCAAGACACTTCGAGCACGCTCTGGGTCGTAGGTAATTTCGGGTGCGTCCTTGGGGAACGACGGAAAGTTCGCGCCGAACAGGTCCGAAGCCACGGTTCCCTTGCCCTGCAACGCGACATCTACACACTTCTGCCTGTCAATGGCGAGGGCAAGGGCTTCCCGCACCGCTGGAGTCTTCGTTGGCTCGGTATCGGCGCGCAGGTAGAAGTTCGAAGCGGCCGCACCCGTCTTGCTGGTGATCTGCATCCCGCTCTGCTCGAGGGTGCTTACCGCGGTGGGCGCGACATCGACGGACATGTCCAGCGCGCCGGACAACAGCGCGTTGGTCCGTGCCGTCTCGTCTGCCATCGGGACAACCACGAGCTCGTCGACATGAGCCTTCTGACCCCAATATGCATCGTTGCGCTCAAAGACACTGCGGTCTCCACGGGTCCACGACTTGAACTTGAACGGGCCCGTCCCGATGGGGTGCTCGAAGTCTGTAGCGCCATTTTTCACGATCGACGTCGAGGGGTCGACGAAGAATGCGGGGAAATCGCCTACCGGGGTGGTCAGCCGGAACAGAATCGTGTGGTCATCGACCTTCTCCGAACGATCCATGTCAACGGTGGCCAACGTCGCCGACGCCACAGCTCCTGAATCCTTCACGCGGCGAATCGAATACAACACATCATCGGCGGTCATCGGCGATCCGTCGTGGAATGTAACGCCTTCCCGCAAGGCCACGGTCCATTCTGTGCCGTCGGCGTTCGGTGTGATCGCCGTGGCGAGCAGCATCTCCGGGCTCCCCTCCGGTGACAGCGCGGTGAGTTGGTCGTACAGCGCCCCGATGCGCGTCTGGTCTGGGCTGTTGAGCCACTTTGTCGGGTCGAGGGTTTCGGCCTGCCCACCGCCGATGGCGGACAGGGTGAGCGTGCCACCGTCCTGCGGGGCACCAGCGTCGGCGCCGCTGGTGACGCCTTCGGTGGCGGCACCGCCGCAGCCGGTGGCGATCACGGTGGTTACCGCGATCAGCATTGCTCCGATGGTCATTTTTGGGTGCAGTCGAGCGCGAATTGTCATAGACAATCAGTTCCTTTGAGGTATCTAGGACGTAACTGATTCGACCAGCGCGGCATTGCGCTGGTCGCTCGTAAGGGTGAGACTGCTCAGACTGGGGTGCTCACGGAATATCCTCCGCGGTGGTACAGCAGAGCTGGCGCGGCAGCGTCCCCGACCCAGAGGTCGACAACCCGGCCGACGGTGAAGTAGTGGTCACCGATGATCTGTTCGGATTCGAGGGTGCAGTCCAGCCAGGCGAGAGCCCCGTCGAGCACCGGGTTCCCCGCTGGGCTGGCCGACCAGCTGACATCATTCCATTTGTCATCGGTGCGACGAGAAAACTTGGCGGACAAGGACACTTGACTGGTTGAGAGGATGTTGACACAGAACCGGCCGTGATCCCGGATCTTCGGGTAGCTGACAGAGGTCACGCTCGGGGCGAACCCCACCAGCGGTGGAGTCAACGACAGCGACACAAATGATTGGCATGTCATCCCCGCCGGATCCTCCGCGTTGGCAGAAACGACCACAATTCCGGACGCGAAACCTCCTACGGCGTCACGAAACATCCGCCCGTCTATACCCTGGACGGTCGCTCGTTCAGGCATCCGTCGAACCCCCCTCCACCGTCGAGAGGGCCTCGAAGACTTTGATGCCGTGCCAATTTCGTGTGGCCCACTCGGCGATCGCGCTATCGATATCTTCAGGCTGCGCCACTGTGATACTGCAGGATTGGGTAGCCACAGTAGCGCCGAGCTCGACCAACACCGGACGCAGCTGCGTCTCCGCCGCCAAGTAATGTTTGTCAGAGCCGATCGTCATGAATGGGATCGCGAAGATGCCCGCCAGTTCCCCGGCGGCGAAATGATCGAGAAACGACTTGAGTAAGCCTGTGTAGCTCGCTTTGTAGGTAGGCGAGGCGACGATGACGAGATCGCTGGCGAGGACTCGTTTCTTGGCCTCAGCCACCGAAGCCGACCCGTAATCGAACAACTCGCCGGCAATGTCGCTCAACTCGACGGTGTAGGCGGCGCCATCACCTTCCAGGCGACGGGCGAGGGCCTCAGCAGCGGCGAGTGTGCGCGACTGTGACTTGGGATTGCCACACACGATCGCGATCTTCATTGGTTCTCCATCCGAGGAATGGTGCTGGAGGCAACGCAGCGCCGGGGAGGTGCTCGTCGATGGCTGCTACTGAGTCCGGACCTGAGGTCCCCCTCTGCAGCGGCATTTAGACCGTAGCTCAATCGGTTGTGTCAAGTACGGATCTGACTGTAAACCTCTGGTTACACAACTGAATGAGTCGTTACATTGCTGGGAACCGCTGAAACCGAAGTCTTGCTCTGCGGATTCCGCGAACGACCGGCTGACCCGCCAATGCCGCCGACCAGCCCCGAAGTCTGCCGGCAAGGATGAATTACGAACGCCCGTTCCTGTCGAGCGGTGCCTGCACTTTTTCGCCTCGCTGATCCGCGGGCTCGGACTACCGTCCGACGAGGTAATCGCAGCGCCGCCTGACCCGGACAAGCATCGTCGCGACGATGGACCCGAGCGAAACCAACCAGCCTGTCCGCGGCGGTTGAGACGGCCCTTGGTGAGGCGCTTCCTAAGTGGTGAGGAGCACCTTCACCGCGCGTCGTTCGTCCATCGCGCGGTAGCCGTCTGCGGCGGCGTCCAGCGGCAAAGTCAGATCAAATACCTTGCCCGGATTGATTTTTCCCGTCCAAATCAGGTCAATCAGTTCGGGCAGGAAACGGCGCACGGGTGCGGGGCCGCCATGCAAGTGCACTGTGGCCCTGAACAGTTCTTCGCCGGGGAGCTCAACACCGTGGGCCACCCCGACATACCCGACGTAACCGCCCGGACGAGTTGATCGAATCGCCTGCAACATCGATTCCTGGGTGCCGACTGCCTCGATGACACTGTGCGCGCCCAAACCTCGCGTGAGCTCCTTGACCTTCGCCACCCCGGCGTCGCCGCGTTCCTCGACGATGTCGGTGGCGCCGAACTCGCGGGCCAGCTCCTGCCGGTCAGCATGCCGGCTCATCGCGATGATGCGCTGGGCACCCAGTTGTTTTGCCGCCAGCACACCCAGGAGCCCCACCGCACCGTCACCGACCACGGCGACCGACTTGCCTGGTCCCACCTCCGCGGCCACCGCGCCGAACCACCCGGTGCCGAGCACGTCGGAAGCAGTGAGCAGGCTGGGAATCATCTCCGCCGGCGGCTGGTCGGGCGTCGCCACCAGCGTGCCGTCAGCCAACGGGATACGCGCATACTCCGCCTGCGTTCCGATAGCACCCATCAGCACCGCGTGCTCGCAGCGACTCTGATAGCCAGCCTGGCAGATCTCACAGGTGTTGTCCGATGCGAAGAACGATCCGATGACGAACTGGCCGGGCCTGATCCGGGAGACTGCGCTGCCGACTTCCTCGACGACGCCGACGTATTCGTGACCCATCGGGGTGGGCTCGTGTACTTCGTCGAGACCCCGCCAGGGCCACAGATCACTGCCGCAGATGCAGGCCGCGGACACCCGGATGATGGCATCGGTCGGTTCGATGATTCGAGGGTCTTCACGAGACTCGACCTGGACGTCTCCGGGGGCGTGCATAACTGCTCCGCGCATGATGATTCTCCTTTGTCTGGGGCTGCTACCGGACGTGCTCCATCCAGTCGACGGGCCGGTGTGCCCAGCGGTACGTACTCGAGGTGAACGAGAACTCGGCTGACCTGGAGTCGCTGCGGGAAATCTCCCCGCCACTGCCGGCGCGCTCAGAGGCGGCCTCAGACATCTTCTGGTCCTCCCCTTCGGTGTAGCTCCGCGTGACGACCCGACGGCCATTCACTGGCTACCCAGGTACGAAAAGTCCACCCACGCTGAGGACCACCGTTGGCTGGTCAGCCTGGTGTGGCGCCGTGACCGTCGAGCTTCCGCAGCAGACTATCGACGACTGTGGGATCCATGCCCTGCTCGGCGCGTGCGGAGACAACGGCCTCGCGTGCGGCGGCCAACACCTCGGCTTCCAGGTCGGTTGCCCGCAGGCTCGAGGTGTCCGCGGTCTGCCGGTTTTCGGGATCATGCCGGTCAAAACCGAGTCGCCGCCAGACCTTTTCGGCGTTGTCGTGGGCCTCTTCGATCAAGGAGTCATCGACGTCACCGTCGTGCCGGATTTCATCGAGGCGCTGACGGCCGGCCTCACGCGCCCGACAACTCAGCTCGTGCTCCATGTCCTTCTCCTCGTCCGGCGAGGAGTGCACACCGAGCCGGCGCACCAACGTGGGCAGCGTCGTGCCCTGCAACGTCAAGGTCACAACGATCACCACGAAGGCGATGAAGATCAGTCGGTCGCGCTCTGGAAAGGTCGGAGGAAGGGCTAAAACCGCGGCCAGTGTGACGACACCGCGCATACCGGCCCAGGACGCGATCATCCGCTCTCGCCAGCCCACCGGCTCGGACTCGGTGTTCTTGTGTGCCCTCGTCGTCTGGTCCAAGGTGCCGACGAGGAAGATCCACACGAACCTGACCACGATCACCAGGGCAGTGACAAGCAGCGCTTGGGCGACCAACTCCCCCAGATCGCCGGGGACACTCGCGGCGACCGCACGCAGCTCAAGACCCACGAACGCGAACGCCGCGCCGGTCACCAGAAGTTCGATGATGTCCCACGCTGTTTCGGATACCAGCCGGGTCTGGGCCGATTCGGCGTCGGCGTACCGGCTCAAGGCCAACGCGAGTGTCACGACAGCCAGCACTCCACTGCCGTGGGCCATGTCGGCGGCTCCGTAGGCCGCAAATGGCATCAACAGCACCAGCGCGCTGCCGGCCGGGTGGGCAGGCAGCTTCGTGAGCAGCCAGCGCACCACGACCGCGATCACCAGACCCGTGCCGATACCGACAACAACAGACAGAGCCAGACTGCCCGCGGCGCCCCACGGGGAGAACGCCCCCGTGATCGCACCGGCGACAGCGACCTCGTAGAGGACCAGAGAGGTCGCATCGTTCGACAACCCCTCCCCCTCGAGCGTGGTGCGCAATCGACGTGGGAGCCGCAGATCCCGGGCCGCCGCTGTGGCCGCCACCGGATCGGGCGGGGCAACTGCCGCACCGAGCGCGATGGCTGCAATGAGTGGCAAGCCGGGAACCAGCTGTTGCAAGACGATGCCGACCGAGAATGCCGTCACGCCCACCAGCGCAACAGCAAGCAACCCGATTGGCCGACGGTTATCCCAGAACTCCCGCCAGGATGTGCGGCGGGCGGCGGCGAACAACAGTGGCGGCAGAACGAGCGGAAGGATCAACTCGGGGCTGATCGAAGGCGTCGGCAACCCGGGGACAAAGGCGATTGCCAGCCCCAGAACGAGGAGCACCACCGGGTACGGCAACTTGAGCCGGTTCGACACAGGTGCTAGTAACACTGTCGCTAGAAACAGCGCGAGCAGGAGGGTTAGCTGCTCCATGAGCCCTTACACATGACGCCCCGATTACCCCTCAAACGTCACGTCAAACGCAGCGACCGCCCTCTTACCGGCGCCGTCAGCCCGGTTCACAACCCGGCAGCTGCCGAGGGATCGGCGGCAAGGCCGCCTTCGGTGTCCTCCGGTCCGCCGGCAACACGATCGTCGTCCTCGGCCATAGGTGGTACGACCGTGACCGCCGGTGGCGGTTCAGGTAGCGGTGCTCCAGCCATTGTCATGGTGAAGGGCTACCCGCTGTGGCCTAACCCACCCGGTTGACGGCGGTGTTTCAAAACGCGACGCGGGCCCCCTGAAGCGAACCAGCTACCCGCGAGGACACAGCGAGCTTTTCCCCACGGAGATCCGCGCAACCGCCACGGGTCTCATCACCGCGATCAGTCGGGTGGGCGCTGCAGTCGGAACGTTTCTCGTCCCCATCGGCCTTGAATCCTGGGGCGTGAGCGGCATCATGTTGGTCGCTGCGACAATGACTCTCGTGGGCTTGGTCGTCTCCGTGATGATGGCACCAGAGACCAAGGGCAAGTCGTTGGCCGAAGCCAGCGGCCTCGGCGCACCCGAGGGACCGCGGCCGTCCCGCCCCTGGCTTGCTGCGAGCTTTCCCGACACTTTGAAAATCTGCACTCCAGGATGCGGACGGTTTCATGGCGCGATACATTGATTCTTCGTAGGAAACTCAACGACACCGCGGCAGTCTGGTGACCCGCCAAACCTCGCCGGCTTCAACACCACTGACCACCTCAACGAAAGAGCGACATGACAGCCACGATCGACTCCGACAACAGCATTCAGGCTCCGCCAGTGCCGCGCTACGCTGAATCGTTCGCCGATGCATTGCCGGACGACGCGAAGATTGCCGCTGTGCGCACCAAGCTTGAAGAGGCCGGAGTCAAGTACGTGCTCGCTTGCTGGATCGATCTTTTCGGAATTCCGAAGACCAAACCGGTGCCGATGAGCGATTTCGAGCCGCTGTGTAAAGGCAAAGGCCCGCAATTTGCGGTCCATTCCGTGTCGTTTGTTCCGGACCTCACCTCCGCTGACTCTGACCAGGTTTTAGTCCCTGATCTCGACGCGGTGTACGTGTGCCCCTGGGATCCGACCACCGCGATCATCTTCTCGGACCTCTTCTGGGAGGACAAGCCCTACAACGTGTGCCCCCGGCAAGCCCTCAAGCGCGCCATTCACGAAGCCGCCCAGCAGGGTTACGTCGGATACGCGGGCATTGAGCCTGAGTTCATCGTGATGCGGTGGGACGACAACGGGCAACCGGTGAAAGCCTTCGACAACGATCCCCAGCAGGTCGGGGGTCTGCGCTCACGCCGCCAGGCGTTCGGCTACGACGTGGAACACTCACTGGACTCCATGCCCTTTCTCAAAGACATGATGGACATGCTCGAGACCTTGGATTGGGGTCTGCACGATGTGGTTGCGGAGGGGCATATTCGCAGTTCGAGCTCGATTTTCACTACACACATCTCCTCGAGATGGCAGACCGGTTCGTCTTCTTGCGTCTAGCGCTCAAAGAGGTCGCCAAGCGTCACGGCATGTTCGTCACCTTCATGCCGAAACCGACGACCGGCGACTGGCGGTCGGGCGCGCACATCAACTTCTCCCTGCGGTCCCTGCGCGAGCCTGCGGGGAACCTGTTCGAAGACAGTGATGGAGGATGGAGCGACGAGTCCCGGTACGCCGTCGGCGGCCTGCTCGCTCACGCAGAGGCGCTCACCGCCATAACCTGCCCAACGGTGAACTCCTACAACGGACTTGTGCCGCGGGTGGGCGGCTTCGAAGGTGGAACGGTGACCTGGGCCCCCACCAACATCACCTACGGCCACAACAACCGCGCTGCCCAGTTCCGCCTGCCGCAGAGCCGATTTTGCATCGAGAATCGAGCAGCGGACATGTGCATGAACGTGTACCTGTCGCTGGCGTGCACACTTGCGGCCAGCGTTGAGGGCATCGTCGGTAAAACCGACCCGGGAAACCCGACCGATCGGGATCTCTACTCCATGACGACACAGGAAGCGGAGGCGGCCGGCATCCGCCGACTCCCCCGCAACTTGATGGACGCCCTCGGCCATCTCAAGAAAGATGAACTGATCGCAAAAGTACTAGGGCAGACGATGATTGACTCCTACACCGCTTACAAACTCGATGAGTGGGAGCGTTATCACCAGGCCGTCACCGACTGGGAGGTCGAAGAGTACCTTCGACTTTACTGACAGCGACGCCACAGTCGATGGAGCCGCCATTGCGTCGCGTGCCGACGGACTGGAGTGTGCCGTCATGCCGCAACGATGGAGGAGATCATGTCATTGACGAGCCATTCGTCATTCGACCTTGGTGACGTACCTCTGCTCTCCGGTGAGACGCTGCCCAATGCACAGCTGGCCTACAAGACCTATGGCCGCCTGAATGCGGCAGGCGACAACGTCGTCGTCTTGCCGACATTCTTCACCGGGACGCACCGACGCAATGAGGGCTTCTTCGGCCCAGGCAGAGCCATCGACCCCGAACATCACTTCGTAGTTTCGATCAACATGTTCGGCAACGGATTGTCCACCTCCCCAAGCCATGCCGCTCGCGGCGAACAAGGGGCGTGGCCTTCCGGGGTGACCCTTTATGACAATGTCCAATGCCAACACCGATTACTGTTCGATCACCTTGGGGTGCAGCGGATCGCTCTAGTGGCAGGCTGGTCCATGGCCGGGTGCCAGGCCTATCACTGGGCAGCCCTGTACCCCGACCTCGTTGACGCGATCATCCCGTTTTGCGCCTCGGCGAAAACCTCACCTCACAACTTCGTCTTCCTTGAGGGCGTCAAAGCAGCATTGTTGGCCGACCCCCGTTGGGACGGCCGCGGCGGTGCGTCGTCAACTCGTGGATTAAAGGCGTTCGCCCGGGTATACGCCGGCTGGGCCTATTCCCAGACATTCTTTCGAGACGGCTACTACCGCGAACTCGGTTATGAGTCCATCGAGGATCTGCTCGTCGACTGGGAGAACGATCACGTCCAGCACTGGAACGCCCACGACCTGCTCGCCAAGATTTGGAGCTGGCAGCGCAGTGACATCAGTGCAAATCCCCTCTACGAGAGCAACTTTCAATCAGCTCTTCGGGCCATCTCGGCACGCGCCATCGTCATTCCCTGTACGCAAGACCTGTACTTTCCTCCTGAGGACAACCGATTGGAGGTCAACGAGATGCCCAACGCCGAGCTTCGGCCCTACGATTCACCATTCGGCCATTGCGTTGCCAACCCCGGCAACGACACCGAATTCGAAAAATTCTTGGATGCGGCGATCCACGACGTGCTGCAGCCCACCAACTGAACGTGTCGGTCCGCGTCTGCACCCAGCGCCTCCATTCCGCCGGAGGCGCCGATATCAGTCGACTCAGTGGCCTGACTCAGTGGCCTCGGGTGGCCCAGTCGTCGTAGTGGATGATTTCGTCGCCGATTTTGGTGGTGTCGCCGTGGCCGGTGTAGACCACGGTGTCGGCGGGCAGGGCGCCGAGTTTGTCTTTGATGGAATCGAGGATGGTCGGGAAATCGGAGAACGATCGCCCGGTGGCGCCGGGACCGCCCTGGAACAGGGTGTCCCCGGAGAACACCGCCCCCAGATCGGGGGCATACCAGCACACCGATCCCGGGGAATGACCCGGGGTGTGCAGTGCGACCAGTTCGATGCCACCGGCACGCAGCCTCAGGTCGTCCTCGACGGGCCGGAAGTCGTTGTCGGGGTGGGTCATCTGCCAGAGCATGTCATCGGCGGGGTGCAGCAGCACCGGGGCATCCAGAGCCGCACCGAGTTCGGGCGCGACGGTGATGTGGTCGTTGTGACCGTGGGTGCACACCACCGCCACCACGTTGCGCCCGGCTACGGCGTCGATGATCGGTGCGGCGGTGTGCGCGGCGTCGAAAACCACCACATCGGTGTCGTCACCGACGACCCAGATGTTGTTGTCGACGTCCCAGGACCCGCCGTCGAGTTCGAAGGTCCCGGAGGTGACGATGCGTTCAATGTGGGTGGGCATCAGAGGATGACCACCGAACGCAGCACCTCACCGGCGTGCATTTTGTGGAAGGCCTCTTCGATGCCCTCGAGGGTGATGCGTTCGGAGACGAACTTCTCCAGCGGCAGCCGGCCCTGCAGATACAGCGAGATCAGGGTGGGGAAGTCGCGCTCGGGCAGGCAGTCGCCGTACCAGCTCGATTTCAGGGAACCGCCCCGGGAGAAGAAGTCCACCAGCGGCATCTCCAGGGTCATCTCCGGGGTGGGCACCCCGACCAGCACGACGGTGCCGGCCAGGTCGCGGGCGTAGAACGCCTGCTTCCAGGTTTCCGGGCGGCCCACCGCATCGATCACCACGTCGGCACCGAAACCGCCGGTCAGATCCTGAATGGTCGTCACCGCATCGAGGTCGGTGGCGTTGATGGTGTGGGTGGCGCCGAACTCGCGCGCCCAGTCCAGTTTCTGGTTGTCACGGTCCACGGCGATGATCATCTTGGCACCGACGAGGGCGGCACCGGCGATCGCGGCGTCCCCGACGCCGCCGCAGCCGATCACGGCCACCGTGTCATCACGACCCACGGCGCCGGTGTTGATCGCCGCCCCGATCCCGGCCATCACCCCGCAACCCAACAACCCCGCCACCGCGGGATCAGCCTCGGGGTCGACCTTGGTGCACTGACCCTCGTGCACCAGGGTCTTGTCGGCGAACGCCCCGATCCCCAGCGCCGGGGTCAGTTCGGTGCCGTCGGTCAACGTCATCTTCTGGGTGGCGTTGAAGGTGTCGAAACACAACTGTGGGCGGCCGCGTTTGCAGGCCCGGCACTGCCCGCACACCGCCCGCCAGTTCAAGATCACGAAGTCCCCCGGGGCGACGTTGGTGACGCCATCACCGACAGCTTCCACCGTGCCGGAAGCCTCGTGGCCCAACAGGAACGGATACTCGTCGTTGATGCCGCCCTCGCGGTAGGTCAGATCGGTATGGCACACCCCGCACGCGATGATGTCGACCACCACCTCACCGGGCCCCGGATCCGGAATCACGATGTCGGTCACCTCCACCGGAGCACCCTTGGACCGAGAAACGACACCGCGCACAGTCTGACTCATGATTTCCTCTACGACCTTTCCGTCCCCCCGTTGTCGGAACCCCGGGGAAGATGACTGATGTTGGTTGTCCGTCAGCGCATTTCGCCGGCGCCGACGTACGGGAACGGCGTCTTGAGCAGGTTGCCCTCGGCAAAACGGGACAACCGGAAGTCGGTTTCGGGGATGCGCGAATCGCTGCTCTTGCGGTAGGCCAGCAGATCAGCGATCAGCCGGCCCACCGCCGGGGCGATCTTGAAACCGTGACCGGAGAAGCCCGCCGCAACGATGAGTCCGTCGATCGGAGTCGGCGAGATGATCGGATTCCAGTCCGGCGTCACGTCATAACAACCGGCGTAGCTGGTGGTGATTCGAGCATCCTCGAAAGCCGGGAACCGGGTGCCGACCTTGTCTGCGGTCAGCTCGAGGAAGTCGTCATCGGCGCGGTTGAGGTAGTGATCGGGATCAGCGATGTCGAGTTCCTTCAAATCGCTGTTACCGAAGAGAATTTCACCGCGAACGTCGGGACGGACGTATTGCAGCGACACCAGGTCGGAGAACACCGGCACCTCTCCGAGCTCCATTCCCGGGTCGATCATCACGATCTGCTCGCGGTGCACCTCGATGGGAATGTCGAGGCCGTATCTGGCGAGGAAGGGCCTTGTCCAGACACCGGCGGCGACGACAACCTGCTCGGCGTGGATCGAGGAGCCGTCGGAGAGCAGCACGCCGACCACGCGGCTGCCGTCAGTGGACGTCAGCAGTTCGGTCACGGACGTGCTCTGCCGGATTCGGATGCCACGGGCTCGAGCCGACGCCGCGAACGCCTGCGCAGTCATGTAGGCGTCGCCGTAACCGCCGCGGGCTTCCCACCCGAACGCGCCGAACGGTTCCAGATCCGCAGCCGGCCACAGTTTGGCGACCTCGCTCTTGTCGATCTCCTCGCTCTCCACGCCGACCGCCCGCTGTGCCGCCAGCGATTTGCGCATGTTCACGACGTTCGCCTCGCCGACACCGACGACGTATCCGGTTTGCCGGAATCCGATGTCGGTGCCGAAGAGTTCCTCGGACTGCTCGAACACTTCGACGGACGAGGCCGCCATCGCGGCCAAGGAGCTCACACCGTAGTGGCATCGGACGATGCCCGATGACTTGCCGGTCATGCCCGACCCGACGGTATTGCGTTCTACCACCACGACATTGGTGAACCCGCTCTCGGCAAGAGCCCAAGCGGCAGCAGCACCTTCCAGGCCGCCACCGATGATCACGATGTCAGCTGTTTCCGACCTCACAGGGATGTCCCCGGAACCCACTGGGTACCGGCCAGCGGCACCCGCGCCATCGCGGCGGCCTCGATGGTGATGGCGACGAGGTCCTCGGGCTCGAGGTGCTGCAGGTGGGCCTTACCGCAGGCGCGGGCGATGGTTTGGGCTTCCATGGTCATCACGCGCAGATAGTTGGCCAGCCGATGTCCACCCTTCACCGGGTCCAGGCGCGCCGCGAGTTCGGGGTCCTGGGTGGTGATTCCGGCCGGGTCGCGCCCGTCTTGGAAGTCATCGTAGAAACCTGCGGCCGAGCCGAGAGCGGCGTACTCATCGGCGTAGCGGGGGTCGTTGTCGCCCAGAGCGATCAAGGCTGCGGTACCGATCGCCACCGCATCGGCGCCCAACGCCATCGCTTTGGCGACGTCGGCACCATTGCGGATCCCGCCGGAGACGATGAGCTGCACCGCCCCCTCTCCCGGCACTGCGCTTGCCCCAGTCCGATGCACGCCCAGTTCCTGCAAGGCCTGCACCGCCTGAGGGACGGCCGCCAACGTGGGAATGCCGACATGTTCGATGAAGACGTCTTGAGTGGCGGCCGTTCCGCCCTGCATCCCGTCGACCACCACGACGTCGGCGCCGGCGTGCACTGCCAGCTTGACGTCGTAATACGTGCGGGTGGCGCCGACTTTGACATAGATCGGCTTTTCCCAGTCGGTGATCTCACGCAGTTCTTGGATCTTGATCGTCAGATCGTCGGGGCCGGTCCAGTCAGGGTGCCGGCAGGCGCTGCGTTGATCGATCCCCTGGGGCAGGGTCCGCATCGACGCGATCCGCTCAGATATTTTCTGCCCCAACAGCATTCCTCCGCCACCGGGCTTGGCTCCCTGCCCGAGGACGACCTCGATGGCGTCCGCGCGGCGGAGATCGTCGGGGTTCATGCCGTAACGCGACGGAAGGTATTGGTAAACCAGGTGTTTGGACTGGCCACGTTCCTCCGGCGTCATCCCACCGTCGCCAGTGGTGGTCGAGGTGCCCACCTCCGAAGCGCCTCGGCCGAGCGCCTCCTTGGCCTGGCCCGACAGTGCACCAAAACTCATGCCGGCGATGGTGACCGGTGTCTGGAGTCGCAACGGATACTTGGCGTGCCGGGCGCCCAGAACGACGTCGGTGCCGCACCGTTCCCGGTAGCCCTCCAGTGGGTAGCGCGACATCGACGCTCCAAGGAACAGCAGGTCATCGAAGTGCGGCAGGCGCCGCTTGGCGCCCCACCCGCGGATGTCGTAGATACCGGTCTGGGCGGCGCGCTGGATCGCGGCAATGGTGTTGCGGTCAAAGGTCGCCGATTCGCGCAGGCCGCGTTGTTCAACACTGAGATGGTCTGTCATCGCGTGGTTTCTTCCCTGAGGGTGATCTGGTGTGCCGGGTCAGTACGCGGACGAATTGTCGGCTTGAAAGTGGTAGAGCTGGCGTGCCGATCCGTACCGGGTGTAATCGGCGGGGTTGTCGTTGGTGAAGCCGGCAGCCTTCAGTAGCCCGGCCAGTTCTTGCAGGTGTTCAGCGCCCATCGGCTTGGCGATGCAGTCGGCCCCCAGCGATTCCACCGAACCCCTTACATACAACCGGCTTTCGTAGATGGAGTCACCAAGGCCCTCCCCTGCGTCGCCGCGGACGACCAGGCGTCCGGCCTGCGCCATGAAGGCACTGTTGTGGCCGACGTTGCCGCCGACCACGATGTCGACGCCCTTCATCGAGATACCACACCGTGCGGCGGCATTGCCTTCGATGACCAGTAGACCGCCGTGCGCGGTGGCACCTGCGGACTGCGATGCGCTGCCGCGCACGACCACCACTCCGCTCATCATGTTCTCCGCGACACCGGTGCCGGCATTGCCGTTGATGATGACTTCGGCGCGCTGGTTCATCCCCGCGGCGTAGTACCCGACGTGGCCATTCACGGTCACTTTCACCGGCGCATCGAGACCGACGGCGACGTTGTGCGCACCGGCCGGGTTGTCGATGACGATTTCACCGGCCAGGTTCGGGTCGTGCAGTGCGGTATTGACCTCACGCAGCGGGGTCGCAGCCAGGTCGAAGTGCGCGTGCGTCTTCCCCGCGCTGTTGTCGGTCATCGTCTCCATGCGTAAACCACCTCAGGTTCGGGTTCCCAGATACGGGCAGAGTCGACGCCCGGCAGATGCGCCAGGGCGCGGTACTCGCTGGCCATCGCGATCCAGTCGTCGGTTTCGGCGATGACAGCCGGTTTGCACGCGATGGCGTCGCGCACCACGGCGAAGGAGTCGTGATTGGAGACCAGCAAGGTGTAGAAGCCGTCGAACGTTGCGCACAGTTCCTTGAGCGCTGTCTCGACACTGTGCCCCTGCGACAGCTGGTCGGCGACGAACCGTGCCCCGACCTCGGTGTCGTTCTCGCTGTCGAACGGCACGCCCTGCGCACGCAGGATCCGGCGGATGGTCGCGTGGTTGGCGAACGACCCGTTGTGCACCAGGCACTGGCCCGGACCCACGGCGTACGGATGGCTACCCGCCGGTGTCACCGCGGATTCCGTCGCCATCCGAGTGTGCCCGACGCCCTGCCAGCCGCTGACATTCGGCAATCCCCAGGCCGCGGACAGCGCACGAGGGCTACCAACGCCCTTGAGTACCGTCATGTCCGCGCCGAAGCCGGCAACCAGCGCCTCCGGATACACCGACCGGACGGCCGCGAGCAGCTCCTCCGACGATGCCGGTGAGGTGAGCACGAGCACCTCGCCCAGGCGCCGCGCGGTGACGTCCGCGCCTAACTCCGCACCGATTGTCCCGGCCGAATCCTGCTCACCGCCAACCATTTCGAGCAGTGTCACACAGCCGTGGCCGGGCGGAGACCATTGCGGGTCACCGTAGACCGCGACGCCCGCGGAGTCGGCACCTCGGTCCTGCATTTCGCACAGCATCCCGCTCAGCAGCTCACCGAGACGCGGATACAACTCTGGACTGCGCAGGTGCAGCCCGACGATTCCACACATCGTGGTTCCTCTCTCAGAAGGCGGTCAGGTAGTGATCGATCTCCCAGTTGGAGATCTCGGCGTGGTAGGCGAAGTACTCGTCGCGCTTCAACTGCGCGAAGTACTCAGACACGCTGGGCCGGCCTGGAACTCGGTCATCCGGCAGTGCCGCATCGAGCGCAGCGCCGATCACCGCGTCCGCGTCGAGCGCGTCGATGGCGTCGACGAGCGTGCGGGGTAGCGCCGAGATGTGGGCCGGGCAGGTCCCCAGTTCGCCGGGATCTAGTCCTTGCTTGATGCCGTCAAGGCCCGCACCCAGGGCGGCTGCGACCGCCAGGTAGGGATTCGCGGAACCGTCACCGCCCCGAAGCTCGACGCGCTGGTTATCCGGTACGCGGATGTAATGGGTGCGGTCGTTTCCGCCGTATGTGGGGCGACGCGGCGCCCAGGATGCACCCGAACTCGTGGCTACGGCCCCAGTTCGTTTGTAGGAGTTCACCGTCGGTGCCATCACGGCCTGCAGTGCGCAGGCGTGCTCGAGAATGCCCGCGACGAAGCTGTATGCCGTCGCCGAAAGCCCCAGCCCGCGCGGATCCTCGTCGGCGCCCTGGGGGAAGACCGGTGACCCGCCGGTCGTCAGCGACATGTGGAAGTGCAGGCCGGAGCCCGTGCGGTCGGCAAAAGGCTTCGGCATGAACGTCGCCACCATGTCGCGTTCGGCCGCCATCATCGAGATCAAGTAGCGCAACGTGACGACACGATCGGCGGTGGTCAGTGCATCGGAATACTCGAAGTTCTGCTCGAACTGACCGTTTCCGTCTTCGTGGTCGTTGGCATAGTTGCCCCAGCCGAGTTCGTTCATCGCGGTCGACACCGCCGTCAGGTGGTCATACATGCGGGTAAGACCTCGGGCGTCATAACAGGGCTGCGCCGCCGTGTCCTGACCATCGGCGGTGATGAGGCGACCTTCGGCGTCCTTCTTCAGCAGGAAGTATTCGACCTCGGCACCCACCCACACCTCATAGCCGGCATCCTGCGATTGGGCCATCAGTGACTTGAGGATGTTGCGGGGCGCAAATGGCCACGGCTTGCCCTCGACATGGGGGTCACAGTGGACGATCGCCAGCCCCTCTTTGATAAAGGGAATCGGGGTGAAGGAGGCCGGGTCCGGGATCGCCACCAGGTCGGGATCCTTGGGTTCCTGCCCCATGGCGCCCACGGCGTACCCGGCAAATCCCGCGCCTTCGGTGGCCAGCTGGTCGATCGCCTCCACTGGAACCAGCTTGGCGCAAGGCTTTCCGCGGAGATCCACAAACAGCGCCAGCACGAAAGTGGTCCCCGCGTTTTCGCAGAGCCTCGCCAGTTCGTTGCTCTCAGTCATCACTATCTCCATCAGCCGCCACGCCTGCGTTTACTATCGTGAAACGTTGGACACTGGGGATAGACGATAACAGGTTCTCGAATACTGCGCGGCGGAGACGACTCAAAGAGAACCAGTTCCTACAGCTAGGTCCCCGTCGGCGATGTCGGCGGTGCCACGAATACCGCCAGCCGATCCGCATCCGTTTGCGGGCGATTCATCGCTCACCGCGTTTGAGTGCCCATCTCGGTATCTCCGCTAGAGGCAGCGCTCCCCACGTGCGTCTCTGCCGACGTACCATATCCCTGCCTATCAACACTTTCCATGTGCGCCTGCGGGTTACGGCGCGTTCAGCGCCATCTTGCTGGCGTGGTCGAAAGTGCCGCCGATCAGCAGGACGTCGTGGCGATCGAGGCGCCGGAGGTATTGCCGTGTCAGCCGAGCACGAACGTGTCGACCAGCACATAGGCGGCGACGGCGAACACCAGATAGGCGAACCAGCGTTGCAGGCGGGCGGTGTCGGTCTTGGCGCCGAAGTGGCCGGACGCCACCGATGTCACCATCGCGGCGGCGACGAATGCGGCGGTGACCCGCCAGTCGATGCTGATGGTGTGCAAGTGAGAGAAGACGCCGGCGACGGAGTTGACGATGATGATCAGCAGAGAGGTGCCAATGGCCGTGGACATCTCCACGCCCAGCGCTACCACCAGTACAGGGATGATGAGGAAACCGCCGCCGACGCCGAACAGTCCGGTCAGAAACCCGACCAGCAGTCCGGCGCCGATCGATCGGGGTGCGCAGCGGCGCCAATTGACCTGCCCCTCATCGATTTTGCAGGCAGTGCCGGTGGCGCCCTGGTCGGTCAACATTCGGACACCTGCGACCACCATCACGACCGCGAATCCGACCATCAGCACCGACTGGGGCAGGTGACGGCTGAGGGCGCTGCCGGCCACCGTCGCCGGAATGCCGGCGGCCGCAAAGATACCGGCCATCCGCCACCGGACTTGCCGGGCGCGGATTCTGGGCAGTACCCCAACCGCTGAGGCGGCGGCGACGACGATCAACGAGATCGGAATCGCCTGCTCCATATCGAAACCCATCCCGTAGACCAGTGCCGGAACGGCGAGGATGGACCCCCCGCCGCCGAGCAGACCTAGCAGTACGCCGATCAGCGCACCGAGCGCCAGTGCCAGGGCGGTCGTCATGACAGTTCCCCTACCTGTTTGACCGGCGCCGCGACATCGCGGCGAACCCGCAGCCATCCCACGTCGCCTTGCAGCACAGCCGGCAGGTATTGGGGTAACACATATCGTGAACTCCCCTGGCCTCGTCGCGTCACACTGTGGCGTGGGCGTCGGCCCAAGCGTTGTAACCGCCGAGCAGATCGGACACGGGACCAATTCCGTTGGCGCGCAACAACGAAGCAGCAACGCTGGAACGCCACCCGCCGGCGCAGTGCACCACGATCGGCTTGTCGGTCGGCACCTCGTGAACGCGAAGACGCAACTGCGCAAGCGGGATGTGCACTGCGGCTGGGATGGTGCCGCCCTCGCGCTCGCCGGGGTTGCGGATGTCGATCAACGTCACCGCATCTTCGGCCAACAGCTCATCCAACTCGGCGACCGTCATCCGAGGCGCGGCCTGTACCAGGTCGACGAGTTCGGCGGGGAACTGCCCGTCGCCGCGCACAGTGAGGTAGCCGATAGCGTCATCGAAGCCGATACGCGCCAGCCGCAGCGCCGCCTGCTGCTCCTCACCCGGGTAGGTGATCAGGGCTATCTGCGCACCAACTTCGGCGACCATCCCGGCGGTCTCGGCGAACCGGCCGTCAAAGCCCACGTTCACCGTCCCGCGAAGATGCCCGGCGGCGAAATCCTCGACGCTGCGGGCATCGACGACGGGCACGCCAGCATCGAGCGCAGTGCGGATCTGCGGCGGCGTCATCTCCGGCACAGTGTGGTCTGGCCGCAGCAGGGGATGCACGCGCTTGTTCATCGCCGCGTCGGACGCGAAGTACGCCGGCGCAGCGGGTTGACCCGCAGTGAGCATCGCAACGAACGCCTCCTCAGTCATCGGCTGCACCGACGGATTGCTCAACCGCTGCTCACCGATCGTGGATGTCAGCTCGGTCGAGAGGTTCTTTCCGCACGACGAGCCAGCCCCGTGGGCCGGCATCACCGTCACGCTGTCAGGCAACCTCATAAGCGTGTCGTGGATCGTGTGATACATCGCCTGAGCCAGATCGCCGGTCGAGCTGTGGCCGATGTTGGCCAGATCCGGGCGGCCGACGTCGCCGATGAACAGCGAGTCACCCGTGAGCACGGCCACCGGCTGGGCCCCTGCACGCTCGCGAACGAGCACGCTGATCGATTCCCAGGTGTGCCCCGGCGTCGACAAGATCTCCAGGTCCACCTCGCCCAGGGACAGGTGCTCACCGCCGGCCAGCGCGCGGATCGGGTAATCGGTCTCGGCGGCCTCACCGAACCCGATCCAGGCGCCCGTGGCTTCGACCAATTCCAGGTGTCCGGACACGAAGTCGGCGTGGAAGTGGGTGTTGATCACCCCTTCGATCGTCAGCCCGAACTTCTCGGCATCAGTGACGTAATCGCTGATGTCGCGCCGCGGGTCGACCACCACCGCGCGGCCGGTCGTTTCGTCACCGACCAGGTATGACGCATGCGACAGACATTCGATGTAGTACTGCTCCAGAATCATCGACAGCTCCTCTCAGCCCGTATTCGGGCGCTGGTTCGTGGTGGCCCGCTAGACATTCCTACGATACCCCCACGGGTATTTATTCCGGCTCCGCCAGATACCCCGGTGGGTATGCTAACGTCGGTCGCTACTATACCCCCATGGGTATAGGTCCATTAACTGATAAGGGGTTCCCGTCTCATGACAAACGCCACGATCGACGCCGCCACGCTCCAGGAACTACTCACCTCGACCAATCCGCCACGCCTCATCGACGTCCGCACCCCCGCGGAGTTCGAGACCCTGCACATCGACGGTGCCTACAACGTGCCGCTAGACCTCCTGAGGGAACATCGCGATGAAATCGTCAGCCACCTCGATCAGCACGTCGTCCTGATCTGCCGCTCGGGACAACGCGCGACCCAGGCCGAGCAGACATTGCGGCAAGCGGGGCTGACGAACGTCCGCATCCTGGAGGGGGGCATCACCGAGTGGGAGGCCCATGGATTCGCCGTCAACCGCGGAACACAGCGCTGGGACTTGGAGCGGCAGGTACGTCTGGTCGCCGGGCTCATCATCACCGTCAGCGTGCTGCTCAGCTTTTGCGTTCCACACCTCGAATGGGTCGCCGTGGCGATCGGAGCCGGCCTGACCGTGGCCGCACTGACGAACACATGCGCCATGGGAATGCTGCTGGCCCGGCTTCCCTACAACCGGGCCGGCCTTACCTGCGATACCGCCACGATCGTCAACCAGCTGACGAAAACTCCGCACACACAGAGGTGACTTGCGGCCGCACGCTCTGCCGGCGGGAATGCCGCTGCAGGTGGGAGCGTTCACCTGTGGAGGCCGTATACCCCCTCGGGTAATCTAGGTGCAGCGGCAACGAAAGGACTCTCAATGAAGATGTCAAGCCGCCGATTCGGTGATCTGAGGTGAATCGGGTTGCCAGGCACGGTTGTCGCGGATGAGTGCGTAGAGGACGTGGGTTCGGCGTCTGGCCAGGCAAATAATGGCTTGGATGGGCGGCTTGCCTTCGTCTCGTTTGCGCTGGTAGTAGGTCCGAGAGTGCGGGTCGCAGCGGATGGCGGTCAGGGCGAACATGTACATCACTCGGCGCCGTCGTCTGCTGTAGCGCTGCGGAGTGTGCAGCCGTCCTGTGCGTTTCCCCGAATCGCGGGGAACGGGAGCCAGTCCGGCCCAGGAGGCGAGTTGGTCGGCCGAGCCGATCAGCGCCGGGTCGCCGACGGCGGCAAGGAATTCGGCCCCGAGTCGGAAGCCGATGCCGGGCATGCTGGTGATCACCTCGGCGAGTGGATGGCGGCGAAATCGGCCCTCGATGTCAGCGTCAATGGCTTTGATGCGGTCATTGAGGAAGATCACCCCCTGTGCCAGTTCGGCGACCAGCGCGGCGGCGACCTCTTCGCCAGGCAGTCGCACGGTCTGGGTCTTCGCGGCGGTGACAGCAGCCTTGGCGATGGTGGATGCATTGCGCACCCCGGCCTCGGTCAGGGTCTTCGTGATGCCCGAACGTCCGCTCTGCCGAATGGCTTTCGGGCGTTGGTAGCGCGACAACAGAACCACCCAACCACGGTCCTGGGTCAGTTGAGCCACTCGCTCGAGCGCCGGGCACACCGCCATGAATTGCTGACGCAGTCGGTTGATGGTGCGGGTCCGATCAGCCACCAGGTCTGCGCGGTGAGCGGTCAACATCCGCAGTTCGGTGATCAGGTCGTCATGGGGATGCAGCACCGGCAGATCGGTGCCGCGCATGCGCGACTGATCGGCGATCACCCGGGCGCCTTTGGCGTCGGTCTTGGCTTCGCCACCGCGGTAGGTTCCCGAGGCCGGCCATACCGCGCGGTCAGCCAGGTAACGCACCGACTTGCCGGCGTCCCGAAAGCCGGCACAAACCACATCAGCCTCACCCGACCCACTCGGGTCGCAGAACAACGTAACTGCACCTACGAACTTAAGGAAATGCCATGGTCGGCGACCAAGAAGCCATCAATGCAGTCCTCAACCGGCTGCGCCGGGCACAAGGCCAACTCAACGGCGTCATCTCGATGATCGAGCAAGGACGCGAATGCAAAGACGTGGTGACACAACTGGCTGCCGTGTCGCGCGCACTCGACCGCGCAGGATTCAAGATTGTCGCAGCGGGATTGCGGGACTGCGTCACCGGTGAACAATCCGGCGCCGAAAAGCCCATGACCGTAGCGGAATTGGAAAAGCTGTTCCTCGCGCTGGCCTGACCGACGTCGACAAAGCCTGAAAGCAGCCTTCGCAGACACCGTGGACCGTGGGCGGTGGAGGATGCCGCCGACGAAAGCATCGTTCATTCGCGTTCTTGAAGCGAATCGTCAACGGCAATGAACGGGTATCGCGTGAAGGGCGAACCGCTGCAACGTGATGTTCCCGGCGTCCCAGCCGTTTCGAGCGCCGCGACGTAGGCCGATCCGTACCCCGGCTGTGTCTCACTGGAGTTCGTCGCCCGTCGAAGAACCTCAGGCACCCTGACGTTCACAAATCGGTCCACAAGCCCAATGAAAAAACCCAACGAAAACGGCTCCCGGAGTTGCCTCCGGGAGCCGTTTTACCTGGTAGCGGGGACAGGATTCGAACCTGCGACCTCTGGGTTATGAGCCGGCCGGTTGCGGTCTTGCACTTCCACCAACGTCGATAACGTGCAGGTCGGCTGCAATTTAGCGTCTCGTATGTCACGCCGTGTCGAAGCGGTCGGCAGCGTTGCGCACGGTTTCGTTCACAAATCCGTTCACATCGATCGCGTCGCCCCAAACCTCTGACTACTTGCCGCCTAGCGACGCTCAGCTTTGCTCCGCCGGCCGCCACCTCCGGTAACTGACGCGTTGCTGTGGGCGGCGGCGAGGGAACCACCCTGACCGTGTGCTGGCTCGGCTCGACCGGATGGGCGAGGGCCAGGCCGCTGGTCACCACGGCACCTACTGCGACCACGAACGACGCTGCAGCGGCGGTGATCCCGGTGCGGTGACGCCGCCGGTCCCTCATGGCCATGACACGACGTTATCGCGATCAAGTGACACCAGGCCACCGCCGCAGGCACATTCGAAATGGCCACTTCCCGCAGCTCTGTTGCCTATAGATAACACCGGGCAAATCAGTGCCGGTGACGGGGGGTGTGTCTGAAATGACGGTTTTAGACACGACCCGGTAGCAGCACCTCAGCCGTCGAGTTGTCGTGCTTCAGGCACGAGTGCGGTTGCTTCACGCGCGCAACGAGCCGGGCTGACCAGTTGAACTTCCCTGGGTCTGAGGGAATCTGCGTGACCGGCATCGCTAAATCGACTGGCCGATCCGATACGTCGCTGGGTATTGTCGACGACGTGAACATCCGAGTCGAGGAGGTCGTCGGCGCTCGCGCCGACATCAGATGACCGCGCCCCGATGCCGACCCGTTCTGGTCGGCGTCGCCGTCGTGCCCTCACTCACCGGGCGCAGCTTGGTGCGCCCCTGTCAGGATGGTTTGTACCCCCATGAATTCCCATACCCGTGCCCAGATCCTGGGTGCATTTCGCGGCGCCACACGCAGCGAGGTCAAAAAGGTGACGTTCTCTGCAGACTTCGACACCGTCGAGTTCGGCGAGTTGGACTTCTACGGTTGGGTTGATCCCAAGATTCCGCGCCGGGCCTACTTGCTGATCGACCGGCCCGACGGACCGATTTCGTTGTTACTTACCCGGGCCGCGGTCACGCCACGTGGGCGAACCATGTGCACGTGGTGCAACGACGTCAATCTTTTTGACGACGCGGTGCTTTACACCGTTCGCCGGGCTGGGGCCGCAGGTCGCAGGGGAAACACCATCGGCACGCAGATCTGCGCGAACTTCGGCTGCTCACGAAACGTCCGGCAGTTGCCGCCGGCCTTTCACGCGGAGACCGACCTGGCGGGGATACGCGCACAACGGGTTGATGAGCTGCGCCGCAAGGTACGCGGATTCGTCGACAAAGTGCTCGCTACCGAGAACTGAGCGCGCGCCGCGTATGGCTGGCCCCCGCCAGACGCCGAGGGGCCTGCTGGTCACAAGATCATCCTTGCGAGGCTACCCACGCAGGTTGCGTCAACTCAGATATCACCAACGGGCCGCGCCTAGCTCTGTCAGGTTCACGGTTGCGTCGACTTCTGCACTGGGTTGTTTACTGGCGCGGAGAGATACCGATATGCGGTTGCTCCGCTGATGCCGAATGCTTTGGCCAGTTCGTGGACGGGTTCCCCGGTCCCGGCGAGACGTCGGAGCTGTTGCTGTCGATCAAGGGTGAGTTTGGTGGGCTTGGTGGATGGTAGGCGGCGTGCTCGCCGGGAGTCGCGTGAGGCGGCGCGTCGTTCGCGGCCGAGTTCGAGTTCGAGTTCTAGTTCTAGTTCTAGTTCTTGTTCGGCCAGGGTGGCCATGATGGCGGCGACGGCACGTCCGGTTGGTGTGCCGGTATCGACGCTATCGCGTAGGGCGCGCAACAGGATTCGGCGCTCGCCGAGTTCGGCGATGGTGCGGGTTGCACTAATCACGAAGATCGACGCGGCCGAGAAACAAGCCGCTGTCTGGCCGACCTCCTCATCGCACCGCAGGTGAAGACGTTTTACTGTCGTGGGCGTCTATGAGCCGCTTCAAATGCTTCACCCGCCGTGGCGGGTCTAGGTCACACGGAGCAGGAGTTTTCCTGCCAGACGGCCTGATTCGAGGATGCGGTGAGCCTCTTGCACGTCATCGAACGCCAGCACGCGGTCGACGCCAATCGTCAGCGCGCCGCGGTCGCGAGCGTCACCGATGTAGGTCTTGGCGGCCGCGAGACGATCCGGGAATTCTACGAGTTCGAAGAGGTCGACAAACGACACCGATTTGCGGTCCAGCGACACGAGGGGCACGTCGACGCGGGCGGCACGGATGTCGGGTGAGGTCTGAGCGCCGTAGCACAGCACGTGGCCGAACTGCGCGGTCGCGTCGATCAGTGCGGCCAGCAGGGGCCCACCCACGGTGTCGTAGACGAACTTTGCGCCGCGCCCGCTGGTGAGTGTGGAGACCACGCCGGCGAGGTCTTCGTCATCGGTGGCGATCGCGTGATCGGCACCCAGTGCGAGGATCTCGGGCTTGCGCGCCGTAGTGCGTGTCGTCGCGATCACCGTGGCACCGAGGTCGTGTGCGATCTGGATCAGCGCGGTGCCCACAGAGGATGTCCCGGCCGTCACGATCACAGTGTCGCCCGGGGTGATCGGCACTTTGGTAGCGAGGGTATAGGCCTGCAGACTGGCCATCCACGTCGCGGCTTCCTCCTCGTCGGACCGGTCGGCGGCGACGTGGGCGAGGGCTTCGATCGGTACGTCGGCCTGCGTGGCATAAGTGCCGGTGCCCACCGTCGGTGACTGGATCGGCAGGATCGCCACCCGATCCCCTATCTGGAAACCGTCTACCCCTGGTGCAGTCTCAGTGATCTTTCCTACCGCCTCGACGCCGAGTGTCGCCGGCAGGGTGGGCTTGATGACGTAGTGGTCGCGGCGGAACAGCGCCTCGAAGCGGTTTAGCCCGATCATTTGAATGTCGACCCGTACGTGCCCGGGCTGCAGCGTCGAGAGCTGCAACGGCACCATCTTCAGTACCTCGGGTCCGCCGAGTCGGGTGAACTGCACCCGGCGCATACCGGAGGCCACATCGCTGGCATGTCGTTCGTCAATCGTCAACGGATTCATAATCTTTCGCCCCAATGAGTCGGTACTTGCGTCGCCGGTTCCGGCGATGAGCTCGATTTCAACGCTCACCATGTGTAACACGTTTGGTTACACCTCTAGCTTATGTAATCGAATTTGTTACAGTCAAGTAGGCTCCAAAAAAGGGGCGCTCGTCGCAGAGCGGAAAGCCATGGCCGTACATGTGAGACCTGGTTTGCGTGGGCGGACCGGTCCGGAAACCGTGCCGGTGACTGGCCACCTAGCCCGGACGGTCCTACGGTGCGCCTGCTACGCAGAACACATTGCCGTCCGGATCGGCGAGGACCACCCACCCGAAGTCCGCGCTTACGGCACGCCGACTTACTTCGGTGGCGCCGGCGGCGATGAGCCGGGCTACATCGCGCTCCCTGTCGTGAGAATGCAGATCAAGGTGCAACCGGTTCTTCCCCGGCGTCGGGTCGGGCACCTTCTGGAATCCCAGCCGCAGACCTTGTGGCGAGACGACCGTCACGAACTCACCGGGCGCCGCGATCGTCATCTCACCGGCGATGGCGCCGGCCCACCACGTCGCCAGCCGCTCGGGGTCAGTGCAGTCGACGGTAACCATTGAGATATCGAGCGTGAGAGCTTCGGTTTGCATTGAATTCTCCATTCAGGGTTAGTGGTTTTCTATCTGGTGTGCGGCAACGGGCTTGAAGCAACTGCCACGTTATTCGCCTTCCTGGAAATCGAATTCGATGCGAAGGAACATCAGACCCGGGCAGGCTGCGGAACAAGTTTGGGCATGGCGGCGGTCAGCAGGTAGTGCCCGGGACCCGGCGAGGTGAGCATGGCCGAGGTGTCGACACCTGCGGTACCCGACCACTGGCCGCTAACGTGCTCACCGTGGTGAGAGAACTGGAACGTCACCGCCGTCGGCGTCAGCGGTTCGTCGTCGAACTGCGAGCAGCCTCCCAGTAGTAACGCGGCCGCGGCGACGGCCGCCACTGGGACCACCGCTTGGGTCACGCTGTTCACCAGCCCACAGCTAGATCAACGAATTGCCCGTGATACTCGGCGATCTCGTTGCTCCAGATGGCCTGCCTCACCTCGATGCGTTCTTCGGTGAGCGTGGCCCGAGTCTTGGGGTTGGTGCCGAGGTTCTCCATCTCGTCACGGTTTCAGCCGATGCCTGCACCGTATCGAAACCGGCTCTGCGACAACAGATCCAAGGTCGCGGCCTCCCTTCGCGGTGAGGATGGGTCACGTTGGACCGCCAGGTCGACACCGGTGTCCAGCAGCAGGCGTCGCGTCGCCGTGGCTGCGGCGGTCAGCGCAAGGAACGGATCCAGCAGCCGGTCGGCTTTCCGCCCAAGTTGACCGCCCTCCGGGGCGGGGGTGCGACGCATGGCCGGCACGGGGGTGTGCTCGGTGACCCACAGGGAGTCGAAACCACGCGATTCGAGTTCCCGTGCCAGAGAGGCGGGTCCGATGCCCTGATCGGTTGGGAACGTACATACACCGAATATCATTGCGCCTCTAGGATATTGCCCCGCTGGATGGGTTCTTTCAGTCCGGCGGCTCTAGATGTTGGCACCGCCGTCGATGATGAGGTCCGAACCGGTGAGGAACGACGACTGGTCGGAGGCCAGGAACACGGCGCCAGCAGCGATCTCCTCGGCGTCGCCGAGTCGCCCGAACGGCGTGGTGATGCTGGCGGCTCCCTCGTCTCCGAGTTCTGCCAGGACATTGCTCATGCCAGGAGTGGCTACCGGTCCGGGGCACAGTGCCGAGACGCGGATGCCGCGGGGGGCCAATTCGAGTGCCCAGGAGCGGGCGAAATTGCGGATCGCCGCCTTCGTCGCGGCGTACACGCTCATTCCGGGCTGCCCGCTGATCCCGGCGATGGAGGACATCAGCACCACCGACGCACCATCGGGGAGCAGCGGCAGGGCTTTGTGAACGGTGAATACCAGGCCTTTTACGTTGTCGTCGAAGGTGGTGTCGTAATGCTCCTCGGTGATCTCGGTCAGGCCGATGGGCCGTCCGCTGCCGGCGTTGGCGACGAGCACATCGAGACGGCCCCTGCGTTCGCCGATGGTTGCATACAGCGCGTCGAGGGAGGTCAGGTCGGAGACGTCTCCGACGACGCCGGTGACATCTGCGCCGGTGTCGGACTTGATGTCGGCGACCGCGGCGTCGACCACCTCGGTGCGGCGTCCGGTCAGGTAGACCTGGGCGCCTTCCGCGGCGAAGCTGCGAGCGGTCTCCAGACCGATGCCGGAGCTCCCCCCGGTGATGAGCGCGACCTTGCCGTCGAGTTGTCCCATTGTGTCTCCTTCTTCAGTGATCGTGCGATGTGGTGGGTGGTCGAAGGGGTTGGTGGGTGCCGGCTCTCAGCTGAGGTCGATATGGTCGGCGAGCTGCTTGAGCAGGAGTCGCAGCGTGTCCTCACCCAGACCAGCCAGCAGTGTCCGCGCCACCCCTAGCTCGGCGAACTGCTGCAGCTGCGCGACGACCCGATCGAGGGCTGCAGTGTCACCGGCGGCCGCGGCGGTGAGTTCGGCGGGGTTACCGGGGTAGGGCACGGTCACTTCGATACCAGCTGGATCGCGTTGCAGCCGTTCGGCTTCGGCATTCATGATGTCCAGCAGCGGGCCGAGCTGGTCGGGTTCGGTGATGCTGGGGAAGTAGCCGTCTCCGATCTCGGCGGCTCGGCGTGCCGATCGGTTAGACCGGCCACCGATGACGATCGGCACGGCGCGGCCTGCCGGCTGGGGCAGGCTGATGGCTTTGTCGAAGTTGGTGTAGGTGTTGTGCACGCTGGCTTTGGTGTCTCGCCACAGGGCGCGCATCGCCTCCACGTAGTCGTCGTGCCGGCGGCCACGGTCGGCGAACGGAACACCTACGGCATCGAACTCCTCGGCGAGCCAGCCCACCCCGACACCCAGCAGCAAGCGCCCTTCGCTGAGGACATCCAGTGTGGCGACCTGCTTGGCCAGCACTACCGGATTACGTTGCGGCAGAACGATCACGCCGGTACCGAGCTTGATGTCGCGGGTGACAGCGGCGGCGAAGGCCAGCCAGGTCAGTGGGTCGGCAATCTCGACCTCTTCAGCCCCGCCCATCATCTTGCCGGATTCATCGTATGGGTAGTTGGTCTCGTAGCCCGACGGCATGACGACGTGATCAATGGCCCACAGCGACTCCAGTCCCAGCTCCTCTGCCAGGACGGCAGTGGCGCGGGCCTGCGCTGGGCTGGCTCCGACACCGACATTGACGGCGAACAGTCCTAGTTGCATGACGTGAATCCTTTGCCTCGTCGGATGATCGAAGGTGCTGACCTGACGGCCGCAAGATGGCGCCAGCTGCCGGCGAGCTGGACGGTAAGGCGAGAGTTGCCCACGGACCGACCAATAAAGTTCTGTAACTGCCCTTGTTACAGGTAACATACGTAACAGAGTTGGTTACAGTCAAGTCGGACGTCGTGACGGCCCGACGAGGAGCGGAACGGGTACTCGGGATGAGCACGAACAACAGGATGAGTTTGGCGGTGCACGTGCTGACGTGGATCGCCTTCGATCGCCGCGGTTCCGACAAAGAGGTGGGCACTTCACAACGCATCGCGACCAGCGTGAACACCAACCCGGTGGTGATCCGGCGATCGCTGATCGACCTCCGCGAGGCCGGTCTGGTGGAATCGAGCCGCAGCCGCGGTTGGACGCTGACCCGCGATGCGTCGAAGATCACCCTGCTCGATGTCTACAACGCTGTCGGCGGCGGTGAGATCTTCGGCATGCACGCCTCTCCACCCGATGCCGAATGTTATGTGGGATACGGGATTCAACCGGTCCTGACCCGTGTGTACGAACGGGCCACCGCGGCATTGTGTGATTCGCTGGCGGCCACCACGATCGCCGACATCCTGCGTGACACCATGGCCGAATTCGAAACCGGCAGCGGAGTGGAGACCTCCCGTGGCCCCTGAGACCTCGCCCTCGAACCAGCTCGGTGACTTCCTGCGAGCGCAACGAGCCCGCGTCAGCCCCCACGAGGTCGGCCTGCCCGCCGTCGCGGGCAGACGTGTCCTCGGCCTGCGGCGCGAAGAGGTCGCCGTCTTGTCCGGAGTTAGCGCCGATTACTACGCCCGCCTGGAACAAGGCCGCGAACGCTCCCCCTCCGCCCAGGTCATCGACGCAATCTGCCGCGCACTGCACCTGACCGCAGACGCGCGCGAGCATGCCTCTCGCTTGGCGAAGCTCTCCCCCACCGCAGAACGCACCGCCGAGACCGTCAGCCCGGAGCTACTGCAGACTATGGCCGCATTCCCCCAGGCGGCCGCCTACGTCACCAACCCAGCTTTCCGGGTGCTGATCGCCAACCCCGCCGCCACCGCCCTGATCACCCCTCTCCAGCGGCGCGACCCCAACGTCCTGGCGGCACTGTTCGTCGACCCCGCCGCCCAGGATTTCTACCTCAACTGGGGCGATGTCGCCAAAGCTTCGGTCAGCGCCCTGCGCCTGTCCCAAGGCGCGGCTGCCTCCGACCCGGAAGTCGCCGCGCTGATCGCCCGTCTGCACCGCGACAGCGCCGACTTCCGCCAGCTGTGGGCCGACCACGCCGTGGCCGGCCTCACCGTGACACAGAAACAAATCCGCCACCCCGACGTCGGGATGCTGCAGCTGAGCTACCAGACCTTCGACGTCCGAAGCGCTCCCGGTCAGCAGCTGACGGTGGCCACCGCGGCACCCGGATCACCGAGTGCTGACGCGTTGGCCCTGCTGGGAGCACTCGACGCCACCCGCCGTCACGAACGCATCTAGTTCTCCCGCAATGGTTCCTAGGTGTAGCGCACCCAGGAAGACGCGCCCTTCCCCAGCAGTGGCGACGCCGGTTGACTCGGTATTACCACCACTTGCGAAAGGCACCCACCATGACCATCGCCCTGATCACCGGGGGTAGCCGCGGTATCGGCGCGGCCACCGCACTGGCCTGCACTCGCCGCGGCATCGGCGTCATCCTCACCTACAACAACAATTCCGACGCCGCTGCCGGCGTCGTCGACCGCATCACCGACGCCGGCGGCACCGCGGTCGCGTTGCAACTCGACGTCGCAGACAGTGCGTCGTTCCTAGCCTTCGGTACGCACGTCAGCTCTACATTGCAAACTATTTGGTGCCGAACAGAATTCGACTACCTGATCAACAGCGCCGGTTACGGCCTCTACAACACGATCGCCACCGTCACCGAGGCACAGTTCGATGGACTGTTCAACGTGCACCTCAAGGGACCGTTCTTCCTCACCCAAACCTTGCTGCCACTCCTCGCCGACGGCGGCCACATCGTCAACATGACTAGCGCCACCACCCGCGTGGCCACCGCCGGTGTGGCGCCCTACGCCAGCTTCAAGGACGGCCTCGAAGTGCTCACCCGGTACTTGGCCAAAGAACTCGGCGACCGCCGGATCCGCGCCAATTCCATCTCACCGGGAGCCATCCGCACCGAACTCGGCGGTGGCCTCAACGACGAATTCGAAGCGCTGCTTGCCGCCCAGACCGCACTGGGGCGAGTCGGTGAACCCGAGGAGGTCGCCGTCGCCAGTCTCCTCGCTGACGACAACCGCTAGATAGACGCCCAAAACATCGAAGTCGCCGGCGGCTTCGCCATCTGAGAGGGACAAGCCACCATCATGCTCGATCACATCTTCCTGTCGGTGAGCGACTTGGATCGCTCCATCGCCTTCTACACCGCAGCACTCGAGCCCTTGGGCATCACCAGCCGCCTGGACTATGACGGAAAGGACGGCCCACCAGGGCACCCCGACCTCAAAGGTTTCGGCGCCCATGGACGGATGATCTTCTGGCTGCGCAGCGGAACGGTCGAGGGCCGCGCCGCGCACGTCGGGTTTGTCGCTGACAGCACAGCGCAGGTCGACGCCGCCTACGCGGCCGCCATCGCCGCCGGCGCGACCGACAACGGACGACCCGGGGCGCGGCTGCACTACGATCCCCGCTACTACGCCGCCAACGTGCTCGACCCTGACGGCTACAGCCTCGAATTCGTCTACAAGAGCTGGCAGCACTGACCATGCCCACACTGATGATCTACGGGGCCACCGGCTACACCGGCCGCCTCACCGCCGAACACGCGGCCGCAGCCGGACTCGATCTCGTCCTGGGCGGGCGAGACCGCACCCGCCTGGCAGCACTGGCCCACGAACTCCAGGCCAACCATCGAACGTTCGACCTCGCCAACGACGACGCGATCGACACTGCGTTGTCTGACATCACCGTCGTCCTCAACTGCGCCGGACCATTCATGCAGACCGCGACACCACTCATGGGCGCCGCAATCCGCTCACACACCCACTACCTCGACGTCGCAGCCGAACTCGACAGCTATCACCTAGCTGAGGAACTCGACTCGGCCGCCCGCGACGCCGGAGTCATGTTGCTTCCCGGAAGTGGCGGCAGCGTCGCCATGCTCGGCTGCCTGGCCGGCCACGCCGCACAACGCGTCAACAACCCCCAACACATGTACATCGCGCTGCATGTCGCCGGATCGATGTCACGAGGATCAGCCATCAGCGCCACCCAGAATCTCACCTCCGACTGCCTCCAACGCCTCGACGGTCAACTGGTGGCCCGAAACCCTGACGACCGACGCGAATTCGATTTCGGGTGCGGACCGGCATCCTGCTCTGCGGCAACACTTCCCGACCTGGTGACCATCTGGCGGGCCACGGGCATCCCCCACATCGAGACCTTCGTGTACGTCTCCGGAGACGCCTTCCCGCAAGGTGACCTCACCACCCTCCCTGATGGCCCCTCAGCCGAGCAGCGGACGGCCAACCGCTACCACGCCGCCGTGGAAGTCACCGGGGCGGACGGCGCGGTGGCCCGCTCGGTCCTCGACACAGTGAACGGATACACCTTCACCCCCCTGGCCGCCGCCGAAGCCGCACGTCGTGTTCTCAGCGGCGAACAACGCCCCGGATTCCACACCCCCGCTGCACTGTTCGGCACCTCGTTCGCCGAAACCATCGCCGACACCCAGATCACGGACCTGTAAGGCGACGGCCGCCACCCCAGTCGGCAGGCGGACGCTCGCCAGACCTGCCGGCCGAGCGGTCACCACCCACGGACGGATTAGCTGTCCTGGGTGTGGTGAAGTCTGTGATCGCACCAGGAGAATGTGGTTGTGGCTAGGCAGAAGAAGCTCGACCCAGACACGTGAGCGGGCGGTTCGGATGTACCAGGACCGGCTCGCTGAGACCGACGACCCAAGCTGGCGGTCCGCCGGTATGTCGGGGAGTTGCTCGGGATCAATCAGGCGACGTTGCGGAATTGGATCGAAGACCGCCATTTCACGAACCGGCCCGCGGCGCCCGCAGCGGTGAAGACAAGACCCGACCATGACCGAACGGCGCATCAAAGCCGTCGGCGGTGACCGGCGCCACTACGGTCGGCTGACGCACGAATCAACCGCGCGGACGTTCTGCTAACCACGCTCACAAATCCGTTCACAAACCCAATGAAAACGGCCCCCGGAGATCTCTCCGGGGGCCGTTCTACCTAGTAGCGGGGACAGGATTCGAACCTGCGACCTCTGGGTTATGAGCCCAGCGAGCTACCGAGCTGCTCCACCCCGCGTCGGGTAAAGACAAGATTACTGACGTGGCCACCAACCTCCAAATCGGGTGGTCAGGACCCGTTTCTGCTCAGTTTGCGCCTCCGAGGGTGCGTGGACCCGCCCCGGCACGCAGTGTCGAGGCGGGGACACGCACCCTCGCCCCAGATCGGTCAGAGTGGGTAACGCGCCACCTGACCGACCCGGAACACCCCAGCCGGGTCGTAGCGCTCCGCCAGGGCGGCCAGCCAGGACAACGTGGCCTCGTCGTAGCAGCGCGCCAACCGCTCCGCGTCGTCCGCAGGCGCGAAGTTGGGCAGCGCCCCGCCGGTGGACCATGGGGCCACCGCCGCCACCACGCGAGCAGCGTCCTCAGGCACCAATGCGGCGATCTCCGGCGCCAGTGCCCCGACAGTGGACACCGCGAAGGCCGCATCGCGGTGGCAGAAGGCGCTCCGATGCTGCGCCGGCCGCGCCATGGCTCCCCCGAGGTGACGCAATTCGACAATCGTCTGGACCGACCCGGCCGCCGGGCCGGTCACCGCCAGTAACGCCTCTACCGCCGCCGGGGTGAGTTCGCGCAGCAGCGCATGGTCCTCGTGTACCGGCACCGGGTCGGGCGGATCGGCGTGGACGGCGCCGATCGCCGCATAGGGCATCACACCCAGCGCATCGATCAACGGAGTCGCCACCTCGCGCATCGGCGCCAACAACCGGATGGCTTCGTTGACATCACCCAACGCCACGTAGCGCACCGCCAACGTGAACCGGCCCGCCAAGGGCGGTGGCACATCGGGAAGCGGTGGAAGTTGCTGCAGTGCAACCGATGTCGTCACATTCTCCGACAGCGTCTTGCACCAAACCTGCCAGGCATGCAAAACCACCGAGGCGTCGTCACCATCGAAATACACTGCCCCACCGTAGAACTCCCGAATCGGCAACAGGTCGATCTCGACGGCGGTGACGATGCCGAAGGTGGCCTTGCCGCCGCGCAGACCCCAGAACAGCTCAGCATGCTGTAGTGGTGTCACCCAGAGGATTTCGCCGGTCCCGGTCACCAACTCGAAACCGCGGACAAGATCGGAAGACAACCCGATGCTGCGGACCAGTGGACCGATCCCCCCGCCGGTGAGGAAACCGACCACACCGACACTCGGCGCCGAACCACAGGCCGGCGCCAGTCCGTACGGCGCCGTTGCATCCAGGACCTGCTGCCACCTGACCCCGGCACCGACGTAGGCGGTGTGGTTGAGGACGTCGACGTGGCAGCCCGTCAGGTCCCCCGTGTGCACCAACAACGTCGTCGGACCGATGGGCACCGCACCGTGTCCGGTGGCCTGGACGGCAACGGTCAAACCGTGCGCGGCGGCGAACTGTACGGCTTCGGAGACGTCGCGGGCTGAACTGACGAACACCGCCGCCGCGGGCTGCACCGGAACCGCCACGTTCCACGGCGTGAGGCGTTCGTAACCGGGATCCTCGGGCAGCGCAACGCTGCCGGCGATACGGGCACGCAGGGGTGCCACCAGCTCATCGTCGAGGTGCTCACCGGTGAGGTCGGCGACGGTCATGACGGGTCCTTTCCCAGGGTGCGGTTCCGAGCATTGAGCTCGCGAAAGCACGATGGGACACCGCTCTTGGTTTTGACTTGGCGGACACTTGCACCCGCCGACCTGCGGGGCGATCCGTCGGACTCCAAGCGAGATCAGGGCGCCCCGCCTCGTCGGCAACAACCAACTGGCACCGCGACAGCGTCTTCTCTGCACCGGTGCGCTCGGCGATCGCCTGCGCCGCGCTCAGGTCAGCCGTGGCCGACAGTGATAATGCCGCGAACACCAGCGTGTCGCGACGAATATCGGTGTGCCCCAAGCCAACCAGCGCGTGGCGGTACGGAATAGGTGATGTTCCCGCAACTTTGGCCCTGGGCGATCAGCAGACGCCCCAGCACGCTATTCACAGCTCTGCCGTGGACCACCTGCACTGAACCCAGACAACTGATACCGCACAGCTTAGGTTTAGAGACGGCACCGGTTGTTGCGCGGGCTACGCGCAACAACCGGGTGCCGTCCCTTTCGTGTGCGGTCAGCGGGTCTGGCGGTACCTGTTCATCGCGTCATCGAGGCGCTGCAGTGCCTCACCGAACTCGGCGAAGTTCCCGCTCGTCTGCGCCTCCTGCATACCGTCGAGTGCAGTCTGCACCTCAGCCAACGCGGCGGACTTGGCCGGTGAGAGCGTCACCGGAGCACCGTCGGATACCGGCGGAATGGCCGCTACCGGCGTCGGCACCTCCGGCTGTCCGGCCGGCGGCGCCTCCGACGGCCGGGCATTCGGCGGCGGCGAGTCACCGGGCGCGTTTGCCGGGGCGGCAGCACCCGGCGTGGGAGCCGGACCCGTCGCGGTGGCCCCAGCGCCGGCGCCGAAGATCTCGTCGAGCGCATCGCGCACCGTCGGGCCGTAACCGACCTTGTCGTTGTACATCATCGCCACCCGGATCAGGCGTGGGTACGACGATGCCGCGTCACTGGCCCCCGGAGAGGCGTAGATGGGCGCGACATACAACAGGCCGCCCTGACCCACCGGCAACGTCAACAGGTTGCCCCAGCGGATCCGGTTCTGATTGTCGCGGCCGATGACACCCAGGTCCTGGCTGACCGCAGTATCGGTACTGATCGCGTTGAACGCCAGCTTGGGGCCATTGACCTGCCCCGGGATGGTCAGCACCGTGATCTTGCCGTAGTTGGCTGGATCGGAACTGGCACTGATGTAGGCAGCGAGGAAGTCGCGGCGGAACCGGTTCATCGCACTGGTCAGCTGGAACGATGCCGAATTATCGTTCTCGGCAACGTCTTTGGCGACGATGTAGTACGGCGGCTGATAGCTGCTGGCCGTCGGGTTCGGGTCCAGCGGCACGTCCCAGAAATCCGAGGTCGAGAAGAACGTCACCGGATCGTCGACGTGGTACTTCGCCAGCAGGGCGCGCTGGACCTTGAACAGGTCCTCGGGGTAGCGCAGGTGCTCGGCGAGCTCGGGCGAGATGTCGGCCTTGGGCTTGATCGTGTCCGGGAACACCTTCATCCACGCCTGCAGCACCGGATCGTTCTCGTCCTGCGCGTACAGCGTCACAGTGCCGTCATAGGCGTCGACGGTGGCCTTGACCGAGTTGCGGATGTAGGACACCTGCTTGTCCGGAAGCAGCCGGTTGGCGACGGCCTCGTTGGAATCGGCCGTCGCACTCGACAGCGATGTCAGCTCCGAATACGGGTAGTTGTCCAACGTGGTGTAGCCGTCGACGATCCACACCATCTTCTTGTTCACGATCGCCGGATACACGCTGGTATCGGTGGTCAGCCATGGCGCCACGGCCTCCACCCGCTCGGCGGGATCACGGTTGAACAGGATCTTGCTGTTTTCGTTGATGACACTGGAGAACAGGAAATTTCGCTCGGCGAACTTGGCCGCGAACACTGACCGGGCGAACCAGTTGCCCAGCGGAACGCCGCCACTGCCCTGGTAGGTGTAGTTCCGGGTCTCGGTGTTGGTCTCGTAGTCGTACTCACGGGCCGCGCCGCCGTTGCTGCCGACGATCGCGTAATCGGAAGGCGCCGAAGCGATGACCGGGCCGTAGTAGATGCGGGGCTGATCCAGCGGCGCGGGGCCGGGCGAGACCACCGAACCGTTGCCGCCGACGACACTGGCCAGGAACTCCGGGTAGCCACCGTTCTGGTTGGGATCGTTGGCGATACCGCGAACCGTGTTGGCCGGGGAGGCGATGAAGCCGTTGCCGTGGGTGTAGACGGTGTGCCGGTTGATCCAGTCACGCTGGTTGTCGATCAACCGCTCGGGGTTGAGCTCGCGGGCGGCCACCACGTAGTCACGCAGTGCGCCGTCGGGGGCAGAGTAGCGGTCCATCGCCAGCTGCTCAGGGAAGCTGTAGAAGTTCTTGCCCTGCTGGAACTGCGTGAACGCCGGGCTGACGATCGTCGGATCCAGCAAGCGGATGTTCGACGTGGTGGCCCGGTCAGCCGCGACCTGCTGAGCGGTGGCATTGGCGTTGCCGCTGTAGTCGCGGTAGGTGACCGTCTGGTCGGTGAGTCCGTAGGCACCCCTGGTCGCAGCGATGCTGCGGGAAATGTATTCGCTTTCCTTCTGCGCCGCGTTGGGCTTGACGCTGATCTGCTCGACCACCAGCGGCCAGCCGGCGCCGATGATCACCGAGCTCAGCAGCAGCAGGACCAGGCCGATCGCCGGGATCCGCAGGTCCTTGAGCACCAACGCCGAGAACACCGCCGCGGCACAGATCACCGCGATCGCCAACAGGATCAGCTTTGCGGGCAGAACGGCGTTGATATCGGTATAGCCGGCCCCGGTGAACGGCTTGCCGCCCCGGGTATGGCTGAGCAATTCGTAGCGATCCAACCAGTAGGCGAAGGCCTTGAGCAGCACCAGCACACCCACCAGCGCCACCAACTGGATGCGGGCCGGACGGCTCAACACCCCGGCACGGCCGGCTAGACGGATGCCGCCGAAGATGTAGTGCCCGACCATGTTCGCCAGAAAGGCCAGGAACAGGGCGATCATCACGTAGTTGAGCACCAGCCGGTAAAACGGCAGGTCAAAGGCGTAGAACCCCAGATCCAGGCCGAACTGCGGATCGGTGACCCCGAACTCGCCGCCGTGCAGGAACAACTGGACGTAGACCCAGTAACTCTGGGCGATCAAGCCGGCGAAGAAGCCGATGGCCACCGGGATACCGATACCGATGAGCTTGAGCCGGGACAGCACCGCCGTGCGGTACCGCGCCACCGGATCGTTGGGCCCGGCCGTGGGTACGAACACCGGCCGTGTTCGGTAAGCCAGCGCCAACCCGGCGAAGACGATCGCGCCGACCACCAGCGCCACCACTACGAAGACCACGAGTCGGGTCAACAGCGTCGTGGTGAATACCGACCGGTATCCAAGTTCGCCGAACCACAGCCAGTCGACATACGTGTCCACCAGCCGGGGACCGACCAGCAGGAACAGCACCGCCACCAAGGCAATGGCAATCAGAATCCGGCTGCGCCGAGTCAACTTTGGCATCCGCGCGGCGGGCCGCATACCCACGTGTTACTCCCTGGTGAGGTGATGGTCAGAGGTGTACTGTGACGGACCCAACTGTACGCAACGAGGTTCGAGCAACCACCCCCTCCTCCGTCAGCAACGTGGCGGTTCGCCACCGGCCGTCAACGTTTCCAGCGCGTCCACCGCGCTTTCGAGAGTTTGCACCTTCACCAAGTCCAGGCCGTCCTGCGGATCGGACTTGGCTTCCTCGCAGTTGTCTGCCGGCACCAGGAACACCGTAGCTCCGGCTTCACTGGCCGCCAGCATCTTGTGGGTGATCCCGCCGATCGGTCCGACCTGGCCGGTGCCGTCGATGGTGCCGGTGCCTGCGATGAACTTCGATCCACTGAGGTCACCGGTGGTCAGCTTGTCCACCACGGCCAGGCTGAACATCAGCCCAGCCGACGGGCCGCCGATGTTGGCCAGGTTGAAGTCGATGGTGAACGGCGCCCACGGCGCGTCCAGTACTGACACCCCGACCAGACCGGAGTCCTTGTCGGGATGCTTGCCCAGCGTGATCGTGCTGGTGCCCACCGACCCGTCCTTACGCCGGTAGTCGACGACGATCTGGTCACCGGGCTTGGTGCCGTCCAGCAAATGCGTGAAATCGTCGACGCTCTTCACGGGCCGGCCGTTGACCGCGTCGATCGCGTCGCCCTTCTGCAGCACTCCCAACGCCGGCCCGGGGTCGTTGACCTCGGCCACCGTCAGGGCGGGCGCGTAATGCAGATAGCCCAGGGCCGCGTACTCGGCGCTGTTCTCGGATTTCTCGAACTCGGCGGTATTGGCTGCCTGAACCTGGTCGCGTGTTTGGTCCGGCGGGTACACCAGATCCCGCGGTACCAGCTGTTCGCGGCCCGACATCCACAGGCTCAATGCATGCCCCAGGGTCAAACCGTCGCGCTGGGAGACCGTTGTCATGTTCAGGTGACCCGACGTCGGCTTGGTCTCGGTGCCTTCGATCTGGACTACCGGCTTGCCGTCGAATTCGCCGAGCGTGTCGAAAGTGGGTCCTGGACCCAGCGATACGAAGGGCACCGTCACGACGGCGAGAAGCACACCGAAGGCGACTATCGGCACCAGCGCCACCAGCAGCGTCATAATCCGCCTGTTCACGCCGCCCACAGTAGACGGCCCGGTCGAGGAGCCCGAGGTACGAGGGTGACGATGGGCCGGGCCCAGAAATCACGGCCCGGTCGAGGAGCCCCGCCCGGTCAAGGAGCCCGAGGGACGAGGGCGAGGAAGGGCCGGGCGTAACGCCGAGGGACGAGGGTGACGATGGGCCGGGCCCAACGCCGAGGTACGAGGGCACGCCGGCAGAACAGCAAGGCCGGGCCGAGACGCGGACCGGTTCACTGAGAGCGTGAGTGGGGTCCGCGCGCCCGCACAACACGGTGAGTACCGTTGGACTCATGGCTGACCTGCCCTTCGGCTTTTCGTCCGGAGAAAACCACGATCGTGACCGCGGCGATAAGGACGACAACTCGGACTCGAACTCCGGTTCCCGCTCCGGACCGAATCCGTCGGACCCCTTCGGATTCGGCGGTGCTGGCGGTGGCTTCGACATGAACGACCTCGGCCAGATCTTCACCCGGCTGGGCCAGATGTTCTCCGCCGGCGGTGGTCCGATGGGTGCCTCCGGGACGTCGGCAGGGCCGGTGAACTACGACCTGGCCCGCCAACTGGCGTCGAGTTCGATCGGGTTCGTCGCCCCGATCCCCGAGAACACCACCAAAGCCATCGCTGACGCGGTGCATCTGGCCGACACCTGGCTCGATGGGGTCACCGCGCTGCCCGCGGGGGCCAGCAAGGCCGTCGCTTGGACGGCCACCGACTGGATCGACAACACCCTCGACACGTGGAAGCGGTTGTGCGACCCGGTGGCCGAACAGATCTCCACCATGTGGGCCTCGGCTCTGCCCGAAGAGGCCAAGAGCATGGCGGGCCCGCTGTTGTCGATGATCACGCAGATGGGCGGCATGGCGTTCGGCTCGCAGCTGGGGCAGGCACTGGGCCGGCTGTCGAAAGAAGTGCTGACCTCGACCGACATCGGCTTGCCGCTGGGACCCAAAGGTGTGGCAGCGCTGATGCCCGAGGCCATCGAGGAGTTCTCCTCCGGCCTCGAGCAGCCTCGCGCTGAGATCCTCACCTTCCTGGCAGCCCGCGAGGCCGCTCACCACCGGCTGTTCACCCATGTGCCGTGGCTGGCGAGCCAGCTAATGAGCAATGTCGAGGCATTCGCCAGAGGCATCCAGATCGATATGAGTGGCATCGAAGAGCTCGCCCAAGGTTTCAACCCGGCGGCGATGGCCGACCCGGCAGCCATGGAACAGCTGCTCAACCAGGGTGTCTTCGAGCCGAAGGCCACTCCGGAGCAGACCGCCGCCCTGGAGCGGCTGGAAACGCTGCTCGCGTTGATCGAGGGCTGGGTCCAGACCGTGGTAACTGCCGCACTCGGGGAACGCATTCCCGGCACTTCGGCGCTGTCGGAGACCCTGCGGCGACGCCGCGCCACGGGCGGGCCGGCCGAGCAGACTTTCGCGACACTGGTCGGCTTGGAGCTGCGTCCCCGCAAGCTGCGCGAGGCCGCCGTGCTGTGGGAGCGCCTGACCGACGCCGCCGGCGACGACGCCCGCGACGCGGTTTGGCAGCATCCGGACCTGCTGCCCGATTCCGAGGACCTCGACGACCCCGCCGCGTTCATCGACCGGGTGATCGGCGGGGACACCAGTGGCATCGACATCGACAAGGCGCTGGCCGAGTTCGAGAAAGAGATCAACCCCGGTGAGCCCGGGGATCCCCCTGTGGACAAGTAAACGCAGCGCCGACGTGCGCGTGTCACAGTCGGCGCCATGGCCCGCCGATACAGCCTCGATCCGGCGATGCCGGTGCTCCTGCGCCCGGACGGCACCGTCCAGGTGGGGTGGGATCCGCGACGCGCGGTGATGGTGCGGCCACCCGAGGGGCTGACCACCGCCACGCTGGCCGGCCTTCTACGCCTGATGCAAGCCAATGCGGGCCTGGACGATCTGGCGCGTGAAGCGGTCCGCCACGGCGCCGCGGATGCGACGTCCGTCGACGGCCTCGTCACCGCGCTGGTGGGCGCCGGGGTAGCCAGGCCCAGCCGTACGGACCGGCCCGGGCGCGCGCCGGCGATCCGGGTGCACGGCCGGGGCCCGCTCGCCGATCTGGTCCTCGAGGCGCTGCGTTGCTCGGGTGCCCGGATCAAACACAGCAGCCAGCCGCACGCCCTGGTGAACGCCGAGGGTATCGATCTGGTGGTGCTGACCGATTTCCTGGTCGCCGATCCACGACTGCTGCGCGAGTTACACGAGGCCCGCGTTCCGCACCTGCAGGTGCGGGTTCGCGACGGGGTGGGCCTGGTCGGGCCGCTGGTGTTGCCGGGGTTGACCAGCTGCCTGGGCTGCGCAGATCTGCATCGCAGTGATCGTGATGCCGCCTGGCCCGCGGTCGCCGCGCAGCTTCGCGACACTGTGGGTGCCGCCAACCGGGCGACGGTGCTGGCGACGGCGGCGCTGGCGTTGAGTCAGATCGACACCGTGCTGACCGCGATCCGCGGGGAGCACGGTCCGGCTGGGCCGCCCCGGCCTGCCACCCTGTCGGCGACCCTGGAGTTCGACGCTTCCACCAGTTCCATTGCGACGCGGCACTGGCCGCGCCACCCGATGTGTCCTTGCTGACATCAGCGGTCGGCCCATCAGTGAGCAGCAGTCCGCTGAAGTCATGGATGATGGTGTGGTGGCAGACATCAAACGTGGACGCGCGGCCCGCAACGCGAAATTGGCGTCGTTGCCGGTGGGATTCGCCGGCCGGGCCGCACTGGGCGTCGGCAAGCGGTTGACCGGCAAGTCCAGAGACGAAGTCAACGCCGAGATGATGGAGAAAGCGGCCAACCAACTCTTCACCGTCCTGGGCGAGCTCAAGGGCGGCGCGATGAAGGTGGGTCAGGCGCTGTCGGTGATGGAAGCCGCGGTTCCCGAGCAATTCGGTGAGCCCTACCGCGAAGCGCTGACCAAGCTGCAGAAGGACGCCCCACCGCTGCCCGCCTCGAAGGTGCACCGGGTGCTCGACGCGCAGCTGGGCACCAAGTGGCGCCAGCGCTTCACCTCCTTCGACGACGAGCCGATCGCTTCGGCCAGCATCGGCCAGGTCCACAAGGGCATCTGGACCGATGGCCGCGAGGTTGCCGTCAAGATCCAGTACCCCGGCGCCGACGAGGCGCTGCGCGCCGACCTCAAGACGATGCGGCGCATGGTGTCGATCTTCAAGCAGCTCTCCCCCGGCGCCGACGTTCAGGGCGTGGTCGACGAGTTGATCGAACGCACCGAAATGGAACTCGACTACCGACTCGAAGCCGACAATCAGCGTGCCTTCGCCAAGGCCTACCAGGGTCATCCGCACTTCGTGGTACCGCATGTCGTGGCCAGTGCCCCGAAAGTCGTTGTCGCGGAATGGATTGAGGGCATACCGCTGGCACAGATCATTCGCAACGGCAACCAAGAGCAACGTGACCTGATGGGCTACCGGCTTTTCGAGCTCACCGATGATGCCCCACAGCGTCTGGAGATGATGCACGGCGACGCCCACCCGGGGAACTTCATGTTGATGCCCGACGACAAGATGGGCGTCATCGACTTCGGGGCGGTCGCGCCGCTGCCCGGTGGTATGCCGATCGAACTGGGGCGCCTGCTGCGTTACGCGGTGGACAAGAACTACGACCAGCTGCTGCCCACCATGGAGAAGATCGGCTTCATCCAGAAGGGTGAGAAGGTTTCGGCCCGCGATATCGACGACATGTTGCAGCAGTACGTGCAACCGCTCGAGGTGGACATGTTCCACTACAACCGCAAGTGGCTGCAGAAGATGGCCTCGGTGGACTTCGATCGCGCCGCGGGACAGATCAAAACGGCCCGGCAGATGGACGTCCCGGCCAAACTGGCGATCCCGATGCGGGTGATCGCCTCGATCGTGGCCATCTCCTGCCAACTCGACGCACGCGTGCCGGTACGCAAGATCGCCGAAGAGCTGGTTCCGGGTTTCGCCGATCCTGACTAGCTCGCAGGTCCGCAGCAGCCGTCGGCTGTGCGACTCCTCGCACAGCCGACGGTCACGCTGCCTGGATCTGATCCTTGCGAGGGCGACCGCGCGGCCGCTTCCGCGCGACGATCGAGCCACGCTCGATGATTTCCCCGCCCCACACTCCCCAGGGCTCTTCACGCTCAAGGGCCGCGGTGAGGCACTGCCGGCGGATCGGGCACTCAGTGCACAGCACTTTGGCGCGTTCCAGATCGGCGGGGGTCTCGGCGAACCATAAGTCGGGGTCACCGTCATGGCACGGCAGCACCGGCAGCTTTTGCTCTTCGATCAGAGCACGGACTGTCAGGGCTGACATGTCCTCACCTGCTTCCTGGTCTCTTGCGTTCGTCTTTGCTTCGAGATCCGGGCCAGGAATTCGGGTGATCGTCCCGAGAAACACTGATGGCCACGGATCCGGGTGACTTCGGGTCCGTGGCCATATGGCTGATGTTCGGGTTTCTAGAGGAAACCCCGATCCACGGACGTTGCAGTCGCGGCGGCGGTGCGGCGCTTGCGCTGGGGCGCAATGACGTCGACCGCCCAAGCGGCATGAGCCGCCGGCGCGATATACGGTGCTGCCATTGCCCCGGTGGGGATGACATGTGGGAAGGCAGCGGAAGCCCCGACTACATACGCCGTACCGGCACTGCGGAATACCGAACCGGATACTGTGAAGTCATTCATCGTGGGGCCTCCTCCTTCCTTCTCACGTGCGGCCGACTACGGCCGTGGGTCGTTGCTGTTTCGAGGCTAGACCGTCGTCGCAGCCGAGCACAAGCAATTTTCTGACCAGCACAAACAATATCCAGCCAACCACCGGCGGGCGTCGTACTCGCCCGAGGTGCTGCCTAGCCCCGAGCCCGCACGAGTTCGAGTAGGTCTTCGCCGTACTGTTCGAGTTTGCGGGCTCCGATGCCCGGAATAGCCACCAGCGCCGCATCATCGGTGGGCAGCGTTTCCGCGATCGCGATCAGGGTGTTGTCGCTGAAGACGACGAACGCGGGCACCTTCAATTCTTTGGCTGTCCTCGAACGCCAGTCCTTGAGCCGGGTCAACAGCTCGTCGTCGATGTCAGAAGCGCAGGTTTCGCAGCGGCGCAACATGATCGCCGCGGGTGTGTTCAGCTCCGCATTACATACCCGGCACCGTTTGGCCGGACCGCGTTGGCGGCGCGACCCGTTGGAGCGGTCGGGCGCCTGTTTCGGGGCGACGCTGCTGAGGAACCGGGACGGGCGCCTGCTCTGGCGACCGCCGGGAGTGCGGGAGAGCGCCCAGCTGAGGGTCAAATGGACTCGCGCCCTGGTGATTCCGACGTACAGCAGCCGTCGTTCCTCTTCAACTGCCTCACTGTCGGGGCCGTGGGACAACGCATGCGAGATGGGCAGCGTGCCATCGGCGAGACCGACCAAGAACACCGCGTCCCACTCCAACCCCTTCGCCGCGTGCAGCGACGCCAACGTCACACCCTGCACCACCGGCGGATGACGGGAGTCGGCGCGCACCCGCAGTTCGGCGACCAACGCGGCCAAGTCCAGATCAGGCCGCGTCGCCACCTCCTCGTCGACCAGTTCCGCCAGCGCGGTGAGCGCCTCCCAGCGTTCGCGCACCCTGGTACCGGCCGGCGGCTCGGCGGTGAGACCAAGCGGCTCGAGCAGACCCCGCACCAGGGCGGGCAGGTCGGAGCCGGGACCGACGTCCCCACGCTCTGCTGCGCGCTGCAGCGCCACCAGGGCCTGGCGGATCTCCTGCCGACTGAAGAAGCCCTCTCCGCCGCGGACCTGATAGGCCACTCCGGCCTCGGTCAGCGCCTCTTCATACACCTCAGATTGGGCGTTGATCCGGTACAGCACCGCGATTTCGGCTGCTTCCGTACCGGATTCGATCAGCCCTTTCACCGCGCGGGCGACTGCCGCCGCCTCGGCCACCTCGTCGGGATACTCGCGCATCGCCGGCTCCGGGCCCGGGGGCCGCTGTCCGATCAGATGCAGCCTGCTGCCGGCGACCCGGCCCCGAGCCTCCTGGATCACCCGGTTGGCCAGTGACACCACCTGCGGCGTCGACCGGTAGTCGCGTTCCAGACGCACCACCGTGGCGTCCGGGAAGCGGCGTGAGAAGTCGAGCAGGTAGCGCGGCGACGCGCCGGTGAACGAGTAGATGGTCTGATTGGCATCACCGACCACCGTCAGGTCGTCGCGCTCACCGAGCCAGGCCGTCAGTACCCGCTGCTGCAGCGGGGTGACGTCCTGGTATTCGTCCACCACGAAGCAGCGGTACCGGTCGCGGAACTCCGCGGCCACCCCGGGATCGTTCTCGATCGCGGCGGCGGTGTGCAGCAGCAGGTCGTCGAAATCGAGCAGGGCCACCTCACCGCGAGCCTTGAGTGCCTCGTAGCCCGCGTAGACCGCGGCCACCCGGGCGGCGTCCATCGGGATGTCGCGGCTGACTTCAGCGACAGCCTGGGCATACCGCTCGGGGGTGATCAGCGAGGCTTTGGCCCATTCGATCTCGCCCGCCAGGTCACGAACGGCGTCGGTGCTGGCTTGCACCTTGGCCCGGTTGGCGGCCTGCGCGACGACGGAGAACTTACTATCGAGCAGCTGCCACCCGGTGGAGCCGACCACCCGGGGCCAGAAGTAGGACAGCTGACGGCGTGCGGCAGCGTGGAACGTCAACGCCTGCACCGCGCCGACCCGCGCGCCGGTCTGCGCGGTGGCGTCCAGCCCGCGCAGACGACTGCGCATCTCCCCCGCCGCGCGGGAGGTGAAGGTCACTGCCAGTACCTGGCCGGCCGCCACGTGGCCGGCGCCGACGAGATGGGCAATGCGATGGGTGATGGTGCGCGTCTTGCCGGTGCCGGCGCCGGCCAGTACACAGACCGGGCCGCGAGCGGCCAGCACGGCCTCGCGTTGTTCGTCGTCGAGACCCGCGGTCAGGGCGCTCTCGGTCGGCATGGCGTTCATCATCGCAGTGCGGTCGGACAACCTCGCGGCCAAACCCCGGCCTGAGCCCGGCCCGCGACAATCCGGCAAGATTGAGTCATGACGGTTAGCGAACTCACCATGTACTCGACCACGTGGTGCGGATACTGCAAGCGGCTCAAGACGGCGCTGAAGGCCAAGGGCATCGGCTATACCGAGGTCGACATCGAGATGGAGCCGGAAGCGGCCAAGTTCGTGCAGTCGGTCAACGGGGGCAATCAGACCGTTCCCACCGTGAAGTTCGCTGACGGTTCGACGATGACCAATCCGAGTATCCGCGACGTACAAGCCAAGATCGCGGAGCTCTCAGTCGGCTGACCGATCCGGCCGAGGTACGAGGCCGGTGAGGAAGCCGACAATCAAACCCAGTCGGCTGACCGATCCGGCGCGAGGCACGAGCGCCGGTGAGGAAGCCGACAATCAAACCCAGTCGGCTGACCGATCCGGCGCGAGGCACGAGCGCCGGTGAGGAAGCCGACAATCAAACCCAGTCGGCTGACCGATCCGGCGCGAGGCACGAGCGTATGCGCTGACCCGCAACTTGAGCCCCGGTTTTACATAGGATTACTAATCACTTAATCTAGTTAGCATGTCTTACCAATCTGGGGCCGTCACGCAACCTGTGCGTCCCGGCGTTTTGATCGCGGTCCTCGCCGCCGCCGGTATCGCGGTGTCGATGATGCAGACCCTGGTCATCCCGCTGGTCCCACAACTGCCCACGCTGCTGCACACCAGTGCATCCAACGCCTCCTGGGCAATCACCGCCACGCTGCTCACCGGGGCTGTCGCCACGCCGACGCTGGGACGCCTCGGCGACATGTACGGGCCCAAACCCATCCTGATCGCCTGCGCGATCGCCCTGACCTCGGGATCCATCATCGCGGCTCTGACGAGCTCGTTGATCCCCCTGATCATCGGCCGCGGCCTCCAAGGCTTCGGCGCACCGATCATTCCGTTGGGCATCAGCGTGCTGCGCGCGTCCCTGCCTCCGGAGAAGGTGGGCGCGGCGATGGGCTTGATGAGCGCCTCACTCGGCGTCGGCGGCGCACTGGGACTGCCGTTGTCGGCAGTCATCGCCCAACACTTCAGCTGGCACGCACTGTTCTGGACCGCGGCCGCGCTCGGCATCGCCTCAGGAGCGCTGTTCGTCATCCTGGTCCCCCGCATCCCCGCCACCTCACGTGACCGCTTCGACCCGCTCGGCGCAGTCGGGTTGGCCGCCGGCCTGGTGATGCTGCTGTTGCCGCTGTCCAAGGGTGCGACCTGGGGTTGGACCAGCGCCACCACCATCGGCCTGCTGATCGGATCCATCGCCGTCTTTGCGGTCTTCGTCAAATGGCAGCTCCACACGCCCTCGCCGCTGGTCGACGTCCGCACGACGATCCGCAAGCCCGTACTGCTGACCAACATCACGTCCATCGCCGTCGGCTTCGGGATGTTCGCCATGACCCTGGTGGGCCCGCAGCTTTTGCAGATGCCCAGTGCCACCGGGTACGGCCTGGGGCAATCCATGGTCGCCGCCGGATTGTGGATGGCGCCAGGTGGTTTGGTGATGATGGTGTCGGCGCCGTTGGCCGCCAAGATCACCGCCCACCGGGGGCCCAAGTTCGTCCTGATCATCGGTTCGGCGACGATCGCCGCCGGCTATCTGCTGGGCACCCAGCTGCTGGGCAGCGCAGCCGGAATCCTGGCCTTCAGTGTCGTCGTCAGCTTCGGTGTGGGTTTCGCGTTCGCCGCCCTCCCCGCACTGATCAACTCCGCGGTGCCGGTATCGGAAACCGCTGCAGCCAACGGCATCAACACCTTGGCCCGTTCACTGGGTACCTCGACATCCAGCGCCGTACTCAGCGCCGTACTCGCCGGAATGACAATCACCCTCGCCGGTCACGCATTACCGTCGCTGACCGGTTTCCGCACCACCTTGTTGATCGCCGCGGGTGCGGCAGCAGCGGGTGCACTGATAGCCCTGGCGATCCCGGCGGCCCGTACGGAAGCCTCGGCACCCAAGGCCGCACCGGCACCGACCCTCGCAGCGACGCCGACGGTGGCTGCCGCGGCGCCGGCATTCTCGGCGGCGGGCGCACTGTCACAGGCTCATGACCTCGAGGATGCGCTGGCGGTGTTGGGACAGCCATCAGCCACCGAATTGCTCGGCGATGTCCCGGTGCTCCGGGGACGCGGCTGGCTGGACCGCAGTTCCTACCTGATACTGCGCCGCATCGACGACGCCGGCGCACCCACCCTGCACGACCTCGGCGCCATCTTCGGCGTCGACGCCGCCGTGCTGGGCCGGCGGGTATCGGGGTTCCTGCGTGATGGACTGGTACACACCGTCTCCGCACCCGGCGCAACCGCGCGCTTCGCGCTGACGCAGGAGGGCAGCCACCGGGTCCGCGGCCAACGCGCCTACCAGGTCAACGGCCTGCAGCGCGTCACGCACAACTGGGACGACGGCGATGTCGCCGCGCTGACCGGCTACCTGGGCCGGCTTACCGAGGGCATCGTCGATGTCCGCCGCACGGACACCGTGAACCGCGCCGACCTCGACACCGAGCGGTTCCAGTCCGCCGCAGGCCCCGCTGCCCGGCATCTGCCCCGCGGCCCGGTCACCCATCCCATCGGCACCGGCCCACACCGACCGCGGATCAGCCCTGGGCCCACGCCCAGGATTCGATGATCTCGCGCGCGATCGAAATCGAGCCTGGCAACAGGAGTTTGGATTCGGAGGCGGCGGCGCTGCTCCAGTCGCCGATCTCCAGCGCAGCCCGCACCTCGTCGCGGGTGAACCAGTGCGCTTCGGCGATCTCACCGTCGTTGAACGCGAACTCCTGGTCGGGGTCGGCGACCGCGTGGAAGCCGACCATCAACGACCGCGGGAACGGCCACGGCTGGCTCCCCAGGTAACGGACCTCGCGTACGGCGAGCCCCACCTCCTCGGAGATCTCACGTGCGACACAGGTTTCGAAGGACTCGCCCGCTTCGACGAACCCCGCCAACAGCGAGAACATTCGCTCCGGCCAGGCGGTCTGGCGGGCCAGCACCACCCGGTCGCCGCCGTCGTGGACCAGGCAGATCACCGCGGGGTCGATCCGCGGGAACTCCTCGTGACCGGTGACGGTGTTGACCCGGGACCAGCCGCCCTTGATGGGTTTTGTCGGTGAGCCGTCGACCGCACTGAACCGCGCGCTGTCATGCCAATTCAGTAACGCGGTGGCCGAGGACACCAACTGAGCGCTGATGTCATCGAAAACCGTTCCCGCTCTCCGCAAATCGAGCACTGAGGCCTCGACGCCGTTCTCCGGCGGCTCCAGGGCGGCCCGGATGGCCCACACGTGCCGACCGCCCTCGACCCGCCCGAGGAACACCGCGTCCGACGGCGGAGTGTCACCCAATCCGGCGGTGCCACCGAGCACCACGTGCCCGTCGGCGATCAGCACCTGCCCACGGTTGTCGACCCGCAAGACCGCCGCGTCTGCCCAACCGGCGATGCCAGCGTCGATGTCAGTCCGCAGCTCATCGGAGCGGTCGGCCCCCACCCGGGACAGCAGTGGAATATTGCGGAGCTGGAAGTCAGCCACGGTCCTCCTCGGCATTACGCACGTAGAGCAGTCGGTCATTCGCTTCGATCGCGTCCACCTCAGGATCGCTGACCTGCTTGAGCCGGCCGCCGCGCACCACACCCAACACGATGTCCTTGAGGTGGCGCGGTGAACCGCCCACCTCCTTGGGATCCACCTCGCGCTCGGCGATCGCGAAACCCGCATCCGGGGTCAACAGATCCTCGATCAACTCCACGACATTCGGTGTGGTGGTGGCGATGCCGAGCAATCGACCGGCGGTCTCCGAGGACACCACCACCGAGTCCGCACCCGATTGCTGCAGCAGGTGCTGGTTCTCGGCCTCCCGGATGGAGGCGATGATTTTCGCTTTCGGCGCGAGCTCACGCGCAGTCAACGTGACGAGCACCGCGGTGGGATCGCTGTTGGTGGCGACGATGATTGCGGCGGCATGCTGAGCACCGGCCAGCCGGAGCACATCTGAGCGGTTGGCGTCACCGCGCACCGTGACCAAACCCGCCTGGCTGGCCCGGTCCAATGACGCCTGGTCGGTGTCGACGACGACGATGTCGCCGGGCTTGACGTTGTCACCGACCATGGCGGCCACCGCGGTCTTACCCTTTGTGCCGTAGCCGACGACGATGGTGTGGTTGCGCACGGAGTTCCTCCATCGCTGGATCTTGAGGGCCTGGCGCGACGCCGCGGTGAGGGTTTCGACGGTGGTCCCGATCAGCACGATCAGGAACGCCACCCGCAACGGGGTGATCACCAGCACGTTGATCAGACGGGCCCCAGGGGTGACCGGCGTGATATCGCCGTAGCCGGTGGTCGACAGCGACACCGTCGCGTAGTAGAGGCAGTCCAGGAATGACAGCCCCCCGGCGACCGGCTCGCTACCGATATCGCGGTAGCCGTCGCGATCGAGGTAGACGATCAGAACCGCGGCGAACAACGCCAATAGCGCGTACAGCACCCGCATGACGATCTTGCGAGCAGGGCTGATGTAGTTCTCCGGGATATGGAGATATTCGACCAGCGCCGCATCCGGCTTTGCGGTCAGCGCTTCGTCGAGACGGCCGAGCCTGCGCCGCAGCCTATTCTTGGCCACGGCGCTCCACTGCCGAACCCGGACCGAATTCCGGCTTCATCTTCGCGTCATCCCGGCGCACGACATCATGTAACCATGAAGCAGAGGACACCATGACCCCGAACACTCTCGAGCGCATCACCCACACCCGCGCCTACCGACTGGCCGCCATGCTCACCGGGATCGGCGTCTTGCATTTCGTCGCACCCAAACCTTTCGATTCGATCATTCCCGCTGAGTTGCCCGGCAGCGCACGGTTCTACACCTACGCCTCCGGCGTCGCCGAACTCGGCACCGCCGCGCTGCTGGTGCCGCCGAGCACCCGCCGCCTGGGCGCCCTGGCCGCGGTGGTGCTGTTCATCGGGGTGTTCCCGGGCAACGTGAACATGGTGCGGCTGTGGTGGGACAAGTCGTGGCCGATGCGCCTGGTGGCGATTGCCCGGCTGCCGCTGCAGGTCCCGATGATCACGTCAGCGCTGAAGGTCCGGCGGGAGTCGTGACGGAATCGGGCCCAGAATCCGGCTGGGGTCCCGTTACCAGTGCAATCAGCTCGTCGCGACCCGGCAGCACCTCCGGAGTGACGGTGCGACCGCTGCGGACGTAGTGGAACACCGCCCGCACCGCCGACTCCGGACAACCGTGCAGCGCGGCACACGCCAGGCGGTACACCCCCAGCTGAATGGCGGCCTGACGCTGGGCATCCTCACCGGCCGGTGGAGTACCCGTCTTCCAGTCCAGCACTGTGATGCCGCCATCCTTGTCGGCGAACACCGCGTCGATGCGTCCACGCACCACGTGCCCTCCGATCGCCATCTCGAAGGGCACTTCCACATCGATCGGGGTGCGGGCCGCCCAGGGCGAGGACATGAACGCCGCCTGCAGATCGGCCAGTTCCTCCGCCTCGGCGCTGGCCAGTTCGCCGTCGACCGCCCCCGGAAGATCCTCCAGGTCGAACAGCCGTTCAGCGCCGTAGAACCGTTGCACCCAGTCATGAAAAGCAGTTCCCAGCATCGCATTCGGGTCAGGACGTACCGGGAGCCGACGATGCAGACGGCGCAGCGCCGCCGCCCGGTCACGGCCCAGTTCGACCAGGCTGCTGACCGACAGTTGCCCCGGAAGCGCGGTGCTGGGCGGCTCGGGTGCGCGCTGACGTTCGGCGAGCAGCGCCTCGACGTCCTCAGACCAGTCATCCTCACCGAGGTCGGGCGTCCCACTCTGCAGCGCCGCCTGCACCAGAGCCGCGCCCCGTTCGATGTCCGGCCTGCGGACACCGGCCGGATCGGCCGGCCACATCGCTTCGACAACCTTGTCCCGTAGCGGATTCGATTCACCGTCGGCCGGATCAGGTGCCCACTGCTCGATCACACCGCACGGCGTGCCGTCCGCGGCCGCGCCGTCGATGATGGCTTTGAGCTCGAGGAGAAAGTCCGAAGGCCCGCGCGGCTTGCTCTCGGTGGCACCCCAATGATGGCCGGACAGCAGCAGCGTGTCCTCGGCGCGGGTGATGGCCACGTACAGCAGCCGGCGCTCTTCGTCGATCCTGCGCTGGTCGAGCTCTTTGCGATGCGCAGTCACGGTGTCCGACAGCTGCTTTCGATTGGTGACCGTTGACGTGTCGAGCACCGGGACACCGTGATCGCCGAGACTTGCACGGTCACCGCGCAGCAGCGGGGGCAACTCCCCCGCATCGGTGAGCCACGTGCTGCGCGCGGCCGTGGATGGAAAGACCCGCCCGGCCAGATGCGGCACCGCCACCACTTCCCACTCCAGGCCCTTGGCGGCGTGGACTGTCAGAATCTGAACCCGGTCGGCAGCGACGGTCACCTCGGCCGGGGCAAGGCCGTTCTCCACTTCCTGCGCCACGTCCAGATAGGCCAGCAGGCCCGCAATGTCATTGCCCGCACCGGTGGCACCGCGTGCCGCGTAAGCGTCTACAACGCCGGCAAAGGCGTCCAGCTGTTCGGTGCCCGCCCATGCCTCACCGGTGTGCCCGGCTCGCGCTTCGACGTCGATGCCCGAAAACCGACGGACCTCGGCCACCAGATCCGATATCGAATAACCCAGGTGGGCCCGCAACGACGTCAACTCTTCGCCGAGAGCGCAGATGCGCTGGTAACCCGCCGCCGAATAAGCCTCGGCGGCACCGGGATCGCAGATCGCGTCGGCCAGGCTGGCGGTGTCGGCATCCGGGGCGGCCTGCGCGACGATGGCCTCCGGCCCGGCCGGGCCACCGGGAGTTGACGGGGACACAACAAGGTGGCGGGCGCGGCGCCACAGCGCGGCGATGTCAGCCCCGCCGAGGCGCCAGCGTGGCCCGGTGAGCACCCGCATCGCTGCAGCACCTGCGGCAGGGTCGGCGATAAGACGCAACATGGCCACCACGTCGGCCACCTCGTCCACCGCAAGCAACCCGGCCAGCCCGACTACTTCCACCGGGACCCCGCGGGCGCGCAGTGCGCTGGCCATCGGGACTGCATCAGCGTTGCGGCGCACCAGGACCGCGGCCGTGGGTGGCGGGGTGCCGAGGTCGGCCGCGCTACGGTAGCGGCCGGCCAGATGATCGGCCACCCAGTCACGTTCGGATTCGACGTCGGTGAACAACGCGCACCGCACCGTGCCCTCCTCGGCGCCGGGACGCGCACGCAGCTCTCGCACCGCCACCGAGCGCCGACGCGCCTCCTCGGATATGGCGTTGGCCACCCGCAACGTGGTCGGCGGGTTGCGCCAGCTGGTCCGCAGTTCCAGCGCAGGCACCGGGGTGCCGTCAGCGTGCGGGAAATCGGTGGTGAAGCGCGGCAGGTTGGTCGCCGACGCGCCGCGCCAGCCGTAGATCGACTGAATCGGGTCACCGACTGCGGTCAAGGCCAGGCCGTCATCGACGCCGCCGCCGAACAGTCCCGAGAGCGCGACCCGCTGGGCGTGACCGGTGTCTTGGTATTCGTCGAGCAGAACCACACGGAATCGCTGCCGCAACTGAGCACCCACCTGCGGGCATTCCGAGGCGAGCCGGGCGGCGGCGGACATCTGCATGCCGAAATCCATTGCCTTCTCAGCACGTAACCGCTCATGCAACGCGTCGATCAGCGGTACGAGTTCCGCGCGATCGGTTTGCGCGGCCAGTAGCCGCAGCAGCCACTGGCTGGGTCCCTTGTCGCGTTGGAACGGTCCGGCGGGAAGGGTATGAACCAGGCGTTCCAGCTCGATGTGAGTGTCGCGCAGCTGTTCGGTGCTGACCAGGTGCTCGGCGAGCTGCCCCGACAGCCGCAGCACCATGGCCGTGACCGCTGCCGGGGTCTTGCTGGTGTCGAGCTCACCGGGATAGGTGCACACCACGTCGAAGGCCAGCTGCCACAGCTCGGTTTCCGAGAGCAACCGGGTGTCGGGCTCGACGGGCAACAGCAGGCCATGCTCGCGCAGCAGCGTGCCTGCGAAGGCGTGGTACGTGCTGACGGTGACCGGATCCGCGGATTCGACTGCGGCCAAGCCGGTTCCGGCCAACCTGCTCAGCCGTGACCGAACTCGACGCAAGAGCTGACCGGCAGCCTTGCGGGTGAAGGTCAGCCCGAGTACCTGCCCCGGGTCGGCGTAACCGTTGGCCACCAGCCATACCACTCTGGCGGCCATCGTCTCGGTTTTGCCGGCACCGGCACCGGCGATCACCACCAGCGGCCCGGGCGGAGCGGAGATGACCTCGGCCTGCTCATCGGTCGGCGGTGGAAGACCCAGGGCGGCAGCCAGTTCCGTGGGGTTGAAACGCACCTTTACGTCTGGGGTCATGAGCATGACTCCTCACCTGCGTGATGCGCCGGACAGAACGACCGGACCGGGCAGTGTCCGCACCCGTCATTGACCCGTGCGACGTACTGCGGGCCGGCCGTCGCCGCCGCCGCCTGACGTACCTGGCTACGCCACTGCTCGCGACTCTCGGGTGTCATCGGGTCCTGACTGCGCTCGGTGGCACCGGCGGCGCCGACCTTACCGACGTAGACGAGCCGCGCGCCACCGGGGTCGTCGCCGTCGGGCAGTATGCCCTCGGCGATGGCGAGCTGGTACAGCGCCAGCTGGGCATGCCGCTGCGCGTCGTCCTTGCTGACCGGGGTCTTGCCGGTCTTGACGTCCACCACGACGAGCCGGCCCTCGGCGTCGCGCTCGAGGCGGTCGACCCGGCCCCGCACCCGGACCCCGGGCCCCTCAGCGTCGGGCTCGGCGACCACGCCGTCGACGTCCACCTCGACCCCGACCTCCGTCAGCTCCCGTCGAGTGTCGTCATGCCATTGGGTGAAGGCGCTCAGCATGTCCCGGTGACGGACCAGCTCGTTACGGGCGAACCACTGGGCCTCGAACGGCAGCGCTTGCCAGATGGCGTCCAGCTCGGCTGTCAACTGCGCCTCGGTGCGGCCCGGCTCAGCGATCAGTGCGTGCACCAAAGATCCGATCGTGGAACGCAACTCGCGCGCATCCGCGCCGCCGTGGCGTTCCAGCAGCCAGCGCAGCGGGCAGTCCTGCAACGTCTGCAGTGTCGACGGCGACAACGTGACGGTGTGGTCCTCGCCGCGCCACAACGGCGCGTCGGTGCTCACCGGCGTCACCCCGTACCAGCGGGCCGGGTCGGCGCCAGGCACCCCGGCCTTCGCCAGCCGCGCCAGCTGCGCAGCCGCACGGGCACGCGTCTGCTCATCGACGGCCTCAGCCGGGGCGCACACCACCGCACGCAGCCGACCGGTGACTGCGGGTGCGGACAGCACGCGTGGCGCCGACACCGGCTCCGGCAGCGGAGCGGAGCTGTCGTCGCCGGCGGCCGACGCCGCGATATCGGCGAAGAACGGCGACGGGATGGCCAATCCGTCGGTGTTGCTGCCGTCGCCTTCGACGGCGGTGACCACCAGCCGGCGCCGCGCCCGGCCCATCGCGGTGATCAACAGCCGCCGCTCCTCGGCGACCAACGGCGCCCTGGTGGACACCTCTCCTCCGATCCCGTCGAGCGCGTCCAGGAGTCGCTGCGTCCCGAGGATGCCGCCACGGGGAACTGTGTTGGGCCACAACCCTTCCTGCAATCCCGCCACGATGACGACATCCCACTCGCCACCGATCGCCTGGTGCGGGCTGACGATGGTCACCGCGTCGGGCTGCTCGACGGGCTCGGCTGCGCGGACGGGCAACCCCAGTCCTTCGATGTAGTCCACCAGCCCGGCCACCGACGCGCCCGCAGTACGCGAGACGTAGGAGTCGGTCGCGGCGAACAGCTCGGTCACATTGTCGAGGTCCCGCGCCGCCCGCGCAGCCCCGGAGCCGCCCCGCTCACTGAGCGTCAGCAGGCGCCGTTGCAGCCCCGATCGGTGCCACGCCTCCCACAGCACCGTCCGCGGATCCTGGCTCTGCCCCTCGGTGACCGCGTCCAATACGGCCCGGACCCGACGCAGCGGGCGGGCATGCGCCGCTGCGAGACCGCCCGGGATGCCGTCGCGCAACGTCCGGGCCAGCAGAGCACCGAAATCGCCCGGCTGCGGCCCCTCGCCGCCGAGCCGGCGCAGGGAGCGGCGCAACTGCCGCAACGACACCGGATCCACCCGGCCGATCGGTCCGGTCAGCAGGATCTGCGCCCGTTCACCCGTGAGTTCGCCGGATCCGGCGGCCAAGGCAGTCAACAGTGCCCGGATGATCGCATTGTCCGGCAGTGGGGCGTGCGTGGCCGGGGCAGCGACCGGCACCCCCGCCGCGGTCAGCATCCGGGGCAGCCCCGCCGCCCGGGGCACCGACCGCACGATCACCGCCATCTGTGACCACGCGACGCCGTCGAGCAGGTGCGCCCGCCGCAGCGTGTCGGCGATCAGTGCGGCTTCGGCGTGCTCGGAGACGGCCAGCTTCGCGTGCACCGAACCCGCCTCGGTGCCGCTACCGCTGATGACGCGGGCCGGCCCGGCGCTCGGCAGGCGTGCGGCCATACTGCTGATCGCCTCCGCCACCGCAGGCGCGCAGCGGTGGCTGACCTCGAGCGTGATCGCCGGTGAATCACCGTCGAGCAACAACGCCGGATCGGCGCCCCGGAACCCGAAGACCGCCTGATTGGGATCCCCGGCGAGGACGCTCAGACCGGCTCCCGCGGCCAGAACCCGCACCAGCTCAGCGGCCTGAGGATCAAGATGCTGCGCATCGTCGACGAGCAGCGTTCCGATCCTGGCGTGTTCGGCGGCCAGCAGCTCCGGGTCGGTGGCAAACGCGTCCAATGCGGCGCCGACCAGTTCTGCAGCGCCGAGCGCGGGCACCGTGGCCTGCGGTGCGGCCATGCCAACCGCCGAGCGCAGCAACATCACCTGCTCGTACTGCTGCGCGAACCGACCCGCCGCCGTCCATTCCGGCCGACGTGCGGAGCGTCCGAGCCGCTGCAGCTGCTGCGGGTCGACACCGCGTTCGGCGCAGCGCGCCAACAGATCCCGCAGTTCGGTGGCGAACCCGGCCGTGCCCAGTGCAGCCCGCAGCTGCGGCGGCCACGATTGCGCTCCGTCCTCGAGATCGCCGGCCAACAGTTCGCGGATGATGCCGTCCTGTTCGGCGCTGGTGATCAACCGCGGCGGCGGATCGCCGGCTCGCTGCGCCGCGAGCCGCAGCACCGCGAACGCATATGCGTGCACCGAACGCACCAGTGGTTCACGCACCACCGAACGGCCCTGTCCTTCGGCACCGGCGGACAGCAGGGCCGCCGTCAGCGCGCTGCGTACCCGCGAACCAGGGCGCCCAGAGCCGGTGAGCAGCAAGACGGACTCGGTGCCAGCGCCGTGGGATATCCGCGCGACCGCCGTGTCGATCAGCAGGCTGCTCTTCCCCGTCCCCGGGCCACCCAGCACCCGAACCTGGCCACCGCAGTCAGCACCGAACAACACCGACGCCTCGGCGCTCCACTGCCGGGCCCGGACATCAGGACCGCGCAGCCGCGCGGCCGTCGAGGTTGGTGTGCTCATGTCCGGAATGACACCAGAGGGGTCTGACAAGTCGGCCCGCACTGGCACCATGGCAGTGTGACCCACCCCCAGAGCGCACCACTGCACGTCTACCGCTACGGCCCCGAGACGTCCCCTCGCGTGTTGGCTGTCCACGGCCTGACCGGACACGGCCGACGGTGGGAGTACCTGGCGACACGGCACCTGGCCGAGGTGCCGATCGTCGCGCCTGATCTGCTGGGACACGGCCGCTCACCGTCGCGGGCCCCATGGACCATCGAGGCCAATGCGGCCGCACTGGCAGAAGTGCTCACGTCGAGCGCCGAGGGCGGAGAACCCGTTGTGGTGGTTGGTCACTCGTTCGGGGGTGCGATCGCCCTGCACCTGGCCGCCGCCCACCCGGAGCTGGTGGCCGGGCTGGTGCTGCTGGATCCGGCGATGGGGCTCGACGGCGACTGGATGGCGGAGATCGCCGACTCGATGTTCGCCTCCCCCGACTACACCGACCGGGCGGAAGCGCGCAACGAGAAGACCTCGGGCTCCTGGGGTGAGGTCGACGAGGACCAGCTGGATGCCGAGATGGACGAGCACCTGATCTCACTGCCGAGCGGGCGAGTCGCCTGGCGGATCAACCTGCCGGCGATGATGTCCTACTGGAGTCAGTTGGCGCGCCCGATCGTGCTGCCGGACAAGGGAACTCCCACCGTCCTGGTACGCGCCACCCGCACGTCGCCGCCGTATGTCACCGAAACCCTACTGGACGGCCTCCAGCAACGACTGGGCGAGCAGTTCGAACTGGTCGACATCGACTGCGACCACATGGTTCCCCAGGCCAAGCCCGAAGAGACCGCCGCCGTCATCCGACGCCTCCTGGATCGGTGACCGTGGCGCCGATCACCGACGATCAGGTGGAGCGGGTACGGGCGCTGGTGGCCTCGATACCGGCGGGCAGCGTCGCCACCTACGGCGATATCGCCTCGGCTGCAGACCTTTCCAGCCCGCGCATCGTCGGGTGGATCATGCGCACCGATTCCTCGGACCTGCCGTGGCACCGGGTGATCACCGCATCCGGGCGCCCCGCTGCTCACCTGAACACACGGCAGCTCGAATTGCTGCGCGCCGAGGGGGTATTGGCCACCGACGGACGGATCCCGCTCGCCGAGGTCAGATACGAGTTCTAGAGCGCCAACCGGACCAACGCCGCCGTCCGGGCCAACCCGGGGAACGCCGCCGCCGTCGACCGCGGATGCAATGCATGCACCGCCAAGCGGAATATCAACGCTCGCAACAACATCTGCGGCCATTCCGGCAAGGTGTTCCACCGCTCGATCAGACCGTCGTCGGCTTCACCCCAAGCCAGTGCGTCCACGACGGCCACACCGGCCGCCCACGACGTCGGCCGCCAATAAGGCGTGATGTCGGTGATCCCCGGCGCAGCTGTCCCCGAGAACAGCACGGTGCCGTACAGATCACCGTGCACCAACTGATTGGGGCTCTTCGTCGGTTTACGCAGCGTGGCCAGTTGATTGATCAGATCCACCGACCGCTGACCGTCGGCAGAACCCGGTGAGACCCGGGCGCCGGCGGGCAGCGAGTGCAGCGGACGTTCCTCCCACGCCGCACGGTCGGCGGCGATGAAGACGTCGACGTCGCCCCACGGCGCCACCGGCGGCTGAGTCAGGAACCGCGGCCGTTCCAACGTCGCAGTGGCCTCGTGTAGCCGTACGGCCGCCGAGACCACCTCGTCGTGGCGTGGTTCCGGAGTACCCGCGACATAGGTGTCGGCCCGCCACCCGGCAACCACATAGCGACCATCGGTGGACCGCACCGGCCGGGCCAAGCGGACACCGTCGACGAACAACGTCTCCCGCACCTTGGCCGACCAAGCGGCGCGGGCATGGTCGGCGACCAGGGAGAGGACGACCTCCCCGCAGCGCCACCCGCCTTCCCAGCTCGAGCCCAGCGGGACGGGACGCACGCCAGCGAGTCCGAACGCCGCCAACACATGATCCGGCGGCGCATCGACTGTCATGGGCGTCAGCCTATCGTCGCCGACCCCGCGAACCCGGACCGCCTTCGAGCGCGTGTTGTGTACCTCAGTAGGTCACCGTCCCGCCTGGCCAACCAAGGCGCGCCGACGTTGCTCGACGCCGGTTACCTCAGTAGGTCACCATCCGCCCGGCCAACCAAGGCGCAACGACGTTGCTCGACGCCGGTTACCTCAGTAGGTCACCATCCGCCCGGCCAACCAGGGCGCGCCGACGTTGCTCGACGCCGGTTACCTCAGTACGTCACCATGTCGGGCTCGATCTGCTTTGCCCACGCCGCGATTCCGCCCTGCAGGTGCACCGCATCGGCGAAACCGGCCTTTTTGATGACCGCCAGCGCCTCAGCCGAGCGCACACCGGTCTTGCAGTAGAGCACCGTGGTCCGGTCTTGCGGCAGTTTGGCCAGACCGTCACCGGCCTCGATGGCCGACTTCGGGACCAACTCCGCGCCCTCGATGTGGTTGATATCCCACTCAACCGGCTCGCGGACGTCGATCAGCGCGATGTTCTTGCCGGACTCCATCAGCTCACGCAGTTCGCGTGGGGTGATGGTGGAACCTTGCGCCGCAGCGGCCGCATCCTCGGAGACGACGCCGCAAAACGCGTCGTAGTCGATGAGCTCGGTGATCTTCGGCGTCGCCGGATCCTTACGGATCTTGATGGTGCGGTAGGTCATGTCGAGTGCGTCGTAGACCATCAGCCTGCCCAGCAGGGTGTCGCCGATCCCGGTGATCAGCTTGATGGCCTCGGTGCCCATCACCGAGGCGATCGACGCACACAAGATGCCCAGCACGCCGCCCTCGGCGCACGACGGCACCATGCCCGGAGGTGGCGGCTCGGGATACAGGTCGCGATAGTTGAGCCCGAGCCCGTCCGGGGCGTCCTCCCAGAAGACCGACACCTGGCCCTCGAACCGGTAGATCGACCCCCAGACATACGGCTTCCCGGCGAGCACCGCGGCGTCGTTGACCAGATAGCGGGTCGCGAAGTTGTCGGTCCCGTCGAGAATCAGGTCGTACTGGGCGAACAGGTCGACAGCGTTGTCGGACTCCAGCCGCTGCTCGTGCAACACCACCGTCACCAGCGGGTTGATCTCGAGGATCGAGTCGCGCGCGCTCTGCGCCTTCGACCGGCCGATGTCGGACTGGCCATGGATGATCTGGCGTTGCAGGTTGGACTCGTCGACGACGTCGAACTCGACGATGCCGATGGTGCCGACACCGGCTGCAGCCAGATACAGCAGCGTCGGTGAACCCAGGCCCCCGGCGCCGATGACCAGAACGCGGGCGTTCTTCAGTCGCTTCTGCCCGTCAAGACCCAGGTCCGGAATGATCAGATGCCGGCTGTAGCGCGAGACCTCTTCGCGTGTCAGTTCGGCTGCTGGCGCTACCAGCGGCGGCAACGACGTCACCGTTCATCTCCTCGATTGCACGAATGATGCGCCCGACAACACGTCGAGTTCTACGAACAACGGTAATAGCCGTGCACAGCTTCCCGACAGCCTGGCCCGGACTCGTACCTCGCCGCATCGGTCGTCAGCGCCACCCGACGTGCCTGACTCCTCCTCGGGACTCGTACCTCGCCCGCATCGGTCGTCAGCGCCACCCGACGTGCCTGACTCCTCCTCGGGACTCGTACCTCGCCCGCATCGGTCGTCAGGCGATCGGATACGGCCACGGGTTGAACCGACACGTCAGCCCGTTGGCCGGAATCTGCCCCGGGTCGAACAGGGCAGCGTCGTTGTTCGCCGTGGAGAACGTCTGCTGCATCATGATCGGCGCCAGATCACCATTCCCGGGGCAGGCCTCGTGCAATTGATAGCCGATGGCGTGGCCGACCTCATGGTTGATCAGGTACTGCCGGTAGGAGCCCACGTCACCCTGGAACGGCACCGCGCCGCGCACCCAGCGGGCTTCGTTGATCAACACCCGCGGTTGCGGGGCGACGCCCGGCTCGGGGGTGTAGGCCGGGTTGTAGCAGGAAGCCTCGAGTTGGATCTCGTAGCCACACCCTTCACGCAGGGTCAGCGGTGAGGTCAAGGAGACGCGGAAGTCCGGTTCGGCAGGCGCCGAGCCATCAACCCTGACGAACCCGAACTGGGGGTTGTGCACCCAGCTCTTGGGATTCGACAGGGTTTGGCTGACCATCTGGGCGAACCCGTCGTCGCCACCGAAGGATGTGGTGTCCAGCCCGTCTTCGATCTCGACGGTGTAGGTGAACACCTTCGCAGTGCCCTGTCCCACCTGTGGCTCGGAGCCGGGAACGATGTGCCAGGTGCGCGCTCCTGACTCGGTGAACGGACCGCCGGCGGGCAGGATCCCGGTCGGCAGGTTGGCGTCGAACTGAGTCAGGCCCTTCGGCGGCGCACCGATGATGGCAGTGGATTCCACCCCGATGGTGGGCGGACCCTGCACGGGCTCGATGGCCGCGGGCGCCTCCGTCTCGGCTCCGGTGATGGTCTGGTAGATCACCAATACCGTCACCACCGCCAGGACCGGCAGCGCGTACGCCCGCCAGCCGTAGGTCGACACGAAGCGGCCCAGCCAGGTTTGCTTGCGCCAGCGTTGACGCTCGTCGCGATTGGATCTGACCCGACCCGAATCCCCCGCAAGCGGGTCGCGTTGCGCGCGCAAGGGCTCCCGCCACTCACTGTGCAACACAGGCGTGCGGGTAGGCCCGCGACGCCCGGGGTCGTAGGTCACCGACCCAGAATGGCACAACCGTGCGCCGGGGCCGTTCCCGGCGCGCCCGGAATGGATAGCCGAGCTGTTGATTCGTGGGTTCCTGGCTCGCGAGTAGTAATGTCGTCGCGACGGGCCTCCGCGAGTTACTCAGCCGAGGAATATGCGTGTTGACCTTGCACCACGTGAGATAGAGGAATACATGAGCGATCTCGCCAACACAGCGGCACGGCGGGGCGCCGAACCGGCAGGACGAGGCCGACCGACGAGTGGGTCATCAGGTACCAACCGGCGCGGAAGCAGGTTGCCTCGCGATGAGCGGCGCGGCCAATTGCTGGGCGCTGCCAGTGAGGTGTTCGTCGACCGTGGCTACCACGCGGCCGGGATGGACGAGATCGCGGACCGCGCCGGGGTCAGCAAACCGGTTCTGTACCAGCACTTTTCGAGCAAGCTTGACCTGTACCTCGCGGTGCTGGCCCAGCACGTCGACAACATGGTCTCCAGCGTGCGCCAGGCGCTGCGCACGACGACGGACAACCGACTGCGGGTGCGCGCAGCCGTGCAGGCGTTCTTCGAATTCATCGAACACGACGGCCAGGGCTACCGGCTGATCTTCGACAACGATTATGTGACCGAACCGCAGGTGTCCCATCAAGTGAATTTGGCCACCGAGGCGTGCACCGACGCGGTCTTCGATCTGATCAGTCATGACTCCGGCCTGGAGCCGCACCGCGCCCGGATGATCGCCGTCGGTCTGGTGAGCATCAGCGTCGACTCGGCACGGTATTGGCTCGACAATGACCGCCCCATTACGCGGGAAGATGCCATCGAGGGCACCGTCCAGTTCATCTGGGGCGGGTTGTCACACGTCCCGCTTACTCGATCCTGAGCAGCTTCACTCGTCGGTGATCGGCGGCGTCACCGGACCGCTGCCGATCCCAAAGCCGACCCGCCGGCTGTCAGCCGGGCCCAGCTCGACGTAAGCGATCCGAGCGGCCAGGATCACGAACCGCCGACCCTTGTCGTCAGTCAGGCTCAACACGCCGTCGGGCTGCGTGAGTGCGCTGGTCACCTGTTTTTCCAACGCATCTGGTGTCTCCGCGCTGATGAAAGCGAGTTCGCGCGGGCTATCCGTGACACCGATCTTGACCTCCACGCTGCACCCTTTCCGTCGAATCAGTTACGCCAGCAAGGCTAGTGGACGCGGGGGCCTGGCATGACACCACGGCGTTCGCGGTGAGCGAAGGAGCCGGGCAAGACCCCCAGACCTGCCCCGATGGTGCACGACTGTGATCCGACACGCCGAACGACAACGGCTGCAGCCTGGGGACACGCCGATACGATCCTGTGAACAGAGTGGCGGGAGTGATCAAAGTGAAAAGGATGCCCCGGCGGTGACCAGATGAGCAAACCGTATTGGAGCGGCACCGGCCGCACAGGCAGCAGCTATCTCGATGACGCCGAATCCCCCACCCGCCGAACCTCAGGCGGTGAGTACGGCGAGTACGCCCCCGGCGACTACGAATCGAGCTTCTACAGCAGCGGCGGGTACCGCACCACCGACGAATACCGCCGCAGAGGCTCCGGTCGTCACCCCCGCGATGACCACTCCGACCACCACAATGACGATTACGACGGCGACGACGGTGACGACCTGCACTACCGCTCGGACAACCGGTGGCGTTGGGTCGCCGGGCTGGCGGTGGCGGTACTGCTGATTGCCGTGCTGGCGATCGTGATGGTGATGCGCAGCGACGAAACGACGCCCACCGCCGGCACCGAAGCCGCCCCCGCCACGTCGACGACACCCCGGACGGTCGTCGCCACCATTCCGCCGAGCCCGGCGGCACCGCCGGCGGCTCAACTCGCCCCCGAAACGATCGTCACGATCACGACCACCCCCTCGGCAGCAGCCGTCCCGCAACCCGAGGCCCTGCCGGTGGCCCCTCCCGAGGCCGCTTTGCCGGCACCGGACACCCGCACCATCACCTACAGCGTCACCGGCACCCGACCGCTGTTCGATCTGGTCACCATCATCTACACCGACGAACAGGGACTGCCCCGCACCGACGTCAACGTCACCCTGCCCTGGACCAGGACCGTGGCGCTCAATCCGGGGGTCACTTTTCAATCGGTGACCGCCACCAGCGTCTCAGGACAGCTGAACTGCGCCGTCACCGATGCTGCGGGGGCCACGCTGATCGCCCAGACCAACAACTCGATGATCGCGACCTGCACCGGCTGACGGTCGGCGGTGAGAATCCGTCAGGCAAGGCCGAGCTGCGTCATCCGCTCGGCGTGGGTGCGCTGCAGATGCTCGAAGAACTCGGCCAGCTGTCCCAGTCCCCCGGTGCTTGCCAACATCAGATCAACCAGATCGTCACGCTCGGCCAGCACGTACTGCGCCTGCGTGATCGCTTCGCCGAGCAGGCGCCGCGACCACAGCGCCAACCGGCTGCGCTGCATATCGCTGGTCGACACCGCTGAGCGCACCTCCTCGATGACGAACTGCGAATGGCAGGTTTCCGACAACACCCCGCGCACCACATCGGCGATCTCCAGGGGCAGCACACCGGCGATCTCGAGATAGAAGTCGGCCGCCAGCGCATCACCGACGTAGGTCTTCACCAACGCCTCGAGCCAGGTGCTCGGCGTGGTGAGCCGGTGGTAGTTCTCCAACAGGGACGCATACCGCGACATCGCCGGAATCACGTCGACGCCGCGGTGCTCCAGCGCATCACGCAGCAGCTCGTAGTGCCCCATCTCGGCGGCGGCCATGGTCGCCATGTTGATCCGACCGTTGAGATCGGGTGCCATCCGCGCCTCGTCGGTGAGCCGGTAGAACGCGGCGACCTCACCGTAGGCGAGCAGCGCGAACAGTTCGGTGATCCCCGGATGGTCGGCTGACAAGCCCGGCGACGGCTGACTGGGACCGCCCGCGGGCTGCATCGAGCTCATGGGCTCACTGTAGTTGCTGAATATTCGCCGCCACGGGAGACAGGTGAACAGGACGAGTACAACGCGGCGAATCGGCTGGATTTGCCCAACGGGCTATCATGGTATTAGGACGTGGTGTTTCCACTCCTAGGTAATGTGCGTGCACGCAGTTGGCCCGTCAGATTTGCTTGACTGTCATCGCACTGGGCCCAGCGGATCGGCTTGTGACTTGCCGTCGCGACGCCCGGTCTCGTTCCTCTCAGAACTCGTGCGCGCGTGAACTACACGCCGTGATCGACACAACGTTTGTTGGACGATGAGAACTGATCTCGGACCGAGACTGAAAGGCTCCCCCCTTCCGTATGAGTGATACTCCAAAGACCTTCGCTGAGCTGGGCGTACGCGACGAAATCGTCCGCGCGCTCGACGAGCAGGGCAAATCCAACCCCTTCGCCATCCAGGAACTGACCCTCCCGATGGCGCTCGCCGGCGACGACCTGATCGGCCAAGCCCGCACCGGCATGGGCAAGACCCTCGCCTTCGGTGTGCCCCTACTGCACAAGATCACCAGTGACACCGAGCGGCCGCTGACCGGCGCGCCCCGGGCCCTGATCGTGGTTCCCACCCGTGAGCTGTGCATCCAGGTGTACGGCGACCTCGCCGCCGCCGCCAAATACCTCCGGGTGGGTGACCGTCCGCTGTCGGTGGTGTCCATCTACGGCGGCCGGCCCTACGAACCGCAGATCGAATCGCTGCAAAAGGGCGCCGATGTCGTAGTGGGCACACCCGGACGCCTGCTCGACCTCGCACAGCAGGGCCACCTGCAACTCGGCGGCCTGTCGGTGCTCGTCCTGGACGAGGCCGACGAGATGCTGGACCTGGGCTTCCTGCCTGATATCGAGCGGATCCTGCGACTGACCCCGGACTCTCGGCAGGCGATGCTGTTCTCGGCGACCATGCCAGATCCGATCATCACGCTGGCCCGCACATTCATGAACCAGCCGACGCACATCCGGGCCGAGTCCGCGGCATCGTCGGCCACGCACGACAGCACCGAGCAGTTCGTCTACCGCGCGCACGCGCTGGACAAGGTCGAGACGGTGGCGCGCATCCTGCAGGCCGAGGGCCGCGGGGCGACGATGGTCTTCACGCGCACCAAGCGCACCGCACAGAAGGTGGCCGACGAACTCGCCGAGCGTGGCTTCAAAGTGGGCGCCGTCCATGGTGACCTGGGGCAGATCGCCCGCGAGAAGGCACTCAAGTCGTTCCGCTCCGGCGCGATCGACGTCCTGGTGGCCACCGACGTCGCCGCCCGCGGCATCGACATCGATGACATCACCCACGTCATCAACTACCAGATCCCCGACGACGAGATGGCCTACGTGCACCGCATCGGCCGCACCGGCCGCGCCGGAAAGACCGGTATCGCCGTCACGCTGGTCGACTGGGATGAACTGCCCCGCTGGACGCTGATCAACACCGCCCTCGGCCTGGACACCCCGGACCCGACCGAGACCTACTCCAGCTCGCCGCACCTCTTCGACGAACTTCACATTCCCACCGACGCCACCGGCACGGTCGGCCAAGCGGCGAAGGTGTCTTCGAAGCGTCCCGAGCGCAAAGAGCGCGTCGCCGACACCGGCGGCGACGGAGATGGCGACAAGCCTCGCACCCGGACCCCCCGCAGCCGACGCCGCACCCGCGGTGGCACTGGCGCTTCCGGCCACGTCGAGCAGGACTCTGCGCAGGTCAGCGAGAGCGCCGCGCCCAGTTCCGCGCCCAGTGACACCACCGATGCCGGCGACGAGGCGGATCACGCCGGACGGCGCCGCCGCCGGCGTCGCCCCCGCAAGTCGACCGCTTCCACCCCGGACACCGCGGCTCCCGACACCTCAGTCAACGCCGGCTGACCCAACCCGTCCGCCGTGGTCAGACCCGAGCGCCGGACCAGGAACGACGTCATCGCTGCGGTGGTCATCGCCGCGGTGGTGGCCCTGGTCGCCGGCATCATCTGGTGGACGAGTGACGCCCGGACGACGATCAGCCGGCCGGCCTCCGACGTCTCCACCGCTCCCGCGTCCGCGCCTGCCGTCCCGTCGTCGGTGCATCAGCTGTGGTCGGCGCCGAGCCCCCACACCGTTGTGCCCGTGGTAGCCGCCGGCACGGTCGTCACCGGTGACGGGTCCACGATGTCCGGCCTGGACCCGGTGACCGGCCGGACCCGCTGGACCTACACCCGTGACCGCGAGCTGTGTGGTGTGACATGGGTGTACAGCTACGCCGTCGCCGTCTACCCCGACGGCAGGGGCTGCGGGCAGGTGAGCACCATCGACGCGGCCACCGGCAAGCGCGGGCCCGCCCGATCCGGCGCGGGCAGCCCGCACATCGACCTGTCCTCGGACGGCACGACAGTGCTGTCCGTCGGCGAGGCCCGACTGGAACTGTGGCGCTCCGACATGGTGCGCGTGATCAGCTTCGGTGAGGTCGACGCCCGGGTCAAACCCGTCCATGTGGGCACCGGCAACGGATGTGCGCTGCTCTCGGCGGCGGCCGGCGATGACACCATTTCGGTACTGCGCTCCTGCCCCGGCGAAGAGGACGTCAAGCTCTCGACCGTCCGTGCCGCCGACGAGGAAGACGAACCCGAGGTGCGCGACATTCCCGAACCCGGTCTGCGTACCGACTCGGGTGCTCAGGTGCTGGCGGTCTCGGATGAGACGACGGCGGTGTACGTCCCGGTACCGGAGCCGCATGTGTCCGTCATCGACGAGACGGGAAACGAGGTGGGCAACTACCCGATGCCCAAATCCCCCTCTTCGGCGTTCCCGGACGGTTCGGTCACCAAGCCGGGTGACTTGATCACCTGGTGGACCGGGGACAGTGTGATGGTGTTTGCGGCCAACGCCGTCGAGTACCGCTACACCATCGACCGCTCGGACACCGTGGTGCCGCTGGGCCCCGGCGCGATGATGGCGCAGAAATTGCTGATTCCCGTCACGGGCGGAATCGGCGTCTACAACCCCGAGACCGGGGCCAGAGAGCGGATCATTCCCGTCGACCGGCCAGCCGCTGACACCGCAATCGTGCCCGCTGTGGTGGGCTCCACGATCTTGGAGCAGCGCGGCCACACCCTCGTCGCGCTGGGCGGCTGACCCACCCGCCGGAGCTCAGAGCTCCGGAGCGAACGTGGCCAGCTTCTTCCCGGACTTCCAGTGCCGGAGCAGGCCGTCGGCGAATTCCCGGTAGGCGACCGCGCCCTTGTTCTTGCGGCCGGCGATCACCGATGCCCCGGACGCGCTGGCCTCGGCGAACCGGACGGTCCGCGGGATCGGCGGGGCCAGAACGGGCAGGTCATAACGATCGGCGACGTCGAGCAGCACGTCGCGGCTGTGGGTGGTGCGTGAGTCATAGAGCGTCGGCAGCGCGCCCAACAGGGTCAGGTCGGCATTGGTGATCTGCTGCACGTCGTTCACCGTCCGCAGGAACTGCCCGACGCCGCGGTGGGCCAATGTCTCGCACTGCAGCGGGACGATCACGTCGTGGGCTGCGGTCAACCCATTGAGCGTCAGCACGCCCAACGAGGGTGGGCAGTCGATGATGACCACGTCGAAGTCGTCGCCCACCTTGGCCAGGGCACGTTTGAGCGCGTATTCGCGGCCGGCCCGCATCAGCAGCATCGCCTCCGCCCCGGCGAGGTCGATGTTCGCCGGCAGCAGCGTCATCCCCTCGTCGGTCTGCAGCAGGGCGGCGCCTGGTTCGACATCGCCGAGCAGCACCTCGTGCACCGAGACGGCCAGCTTGTCCGGATCCTGACCCAGCGAGAAGGTCAGACATCCCTGCGGATCGAGGTCCACCAGCAGAACTCTTTGACCGTTTTCGACGAGCGCGGCCCCCAACGAGGCCACCGTGGTGGTCTTGGCGACCCCGCCCTTTTGGTTGGCCACGGCCAACACGTGTGTCCGCACGGGGTCCATCCTGGCATGTGAGACCGCCCACGTCCTGGGTGACAGCTCGGAAACGGGCATGAGTGGGGCAGAATCGTCCACTGTGAGCGTCGGGATGCATCGATTGGTACTGCTTCGGCACGGGGAGACCGAGTGGTCGAAATCGGGTCGACACACCAGCACCACCGACCTGGAACTGACCGCCGACGGCCGCCAGCAGGCCAGCCGGACCGCACTCGTGCTCGATCACCTGGGTTTGCAGGACCCAGTGGTGTTCTCCAGCCCCCGGCGACGTGCGCTCGACACCGCCGAACTGGCAGGTCTGGAAGTCGATGAGGTGACTCCCCTGCTCGCCGAATGGGATTACGGCGACTACGAGGGCGTCACCACCCACGACATCCGCGCAAAAGTGCCGGGATGGCTGCTGTGGGATTTCGGTTGTCCCGGTGGCGAGAGCGTGGAGCAGGTCAGACTGCGCGCCGATCAGGCGGTCGACCTGGCTCTCGAGCACATGGTCGACCGGGATGTGGTCTTCGTCGGCCATGGCCATTTCAGCCGGTCGGTGGTCACCCGCTGGGTGGAACAGCCGCTGCGGGAAGGCGCCAGATACGGGTTCGGGCCGGCATCGGTGGCCGTATGCGGGTTCGACTACGGCCTGCGCCAACTGAAGTCGCTGGGGTTGACCGCCCATCGCGAGCCGGTCACCACGACGTGAGCGCTGGCGGTACCGACCCCTCATTCGTGTTGTCCGGACCCGCCGGGACGGTGGTGGCCGAAGGTCTGGGCACCCCCTTCGCCGACGTCACCACCGCGGATGAGGCGTTGCGCCGTCGCAGTGTCCCGATTGTGGTGGGGGCCTTGCCATTTGACCTCAACCGGCCCGCCGCACTGCATGCTCCCGAGCGGGTGACGTTCACCGACCGCCTGCCCGAGTGGCCCTCGCAGGCGCCCCCCGGGGTGCGGGTCGCCGAGCTGATCCCGTCGGCTGCCGAGCATCGGCAGCGGGTGGCCAACGCTGTGGCCCGGTTGCAGGCGCAGGCGGCGACGTTGCAGAAGGTGGTACTCGCGCGGGCAATGCGCGTGGTCGCTGACTCAGCGTGGGATCCGCGCGGGGTGTTGAGCCGGTTGCACGCCGCCGACCCTGCCGCCTACGGCTACCTGGTGGATCTGACCCCGGCCGGGGCCCCGTATCTGGGCAGCACACTGGTAGGCGCAAGCCCCGAGTTGCTGGTGGCCAGGATCGGAGATCAGGTGCGCTGCAGGCCGTTTGCCGGATCCGCGCCACGGGCCACCGAGCTGGAGGCAGACCGCGCCAATGGTGCGGCGCTGGCGGCATCAGGCAAGAACCGGCACGAGCACAGGTTGGTGGTGGAGGTGATTCGGGACGCTCTGGCCCCGCTGTGCACCACGTTGGACATCGACCCTGAACCACAACTGCATCACACCGACGCCCTGTGGCATCTGAGCACCAGGATCACCGGCACCCTACGCCGAAGAGCAACTACCGCAATGGATCTGGCCGTGACCCTGCACCCCACCCCAGCGGTGGGCGGGCACCCCACCGACGAGGCCACCTCCGTGATCACCGAACTGGAAGGTGACCGGGGCTTCTACGCCGGGGCGGCGGGTTGGTGCGACGCCGACGGCGACGGACGCTGGGTGGTCGCTATCCGCTGCGCCCAGTTGTCTGCGGACCGCCGCACCGCCCTGGCACACTCGGGTGGCGGTATCGTCGCCGAGTCCGATCCTCTTGACGAATTAGACGAGACCACAACCAAATTCCGCACGATCATGACCGGGTTGGGAGCACCACGTGAGTGAACAGATTCGTCGGGTCCGGCCCGGCGACGAAGCCGAGATCACCGCGATGGTCCACGAGCTGGCCGCCTTCGAGAACGCAGCGCAGGAGTGCGTCGTCACCGTGGAACAGATGCGCGCGGCGCTGTTCGACGATCAGCCCACGGTGCACGGCCACATCGTCGAGGTCGACGGGCAGGCTGCTGCCACCGCGCTGTGGTTCCTGAACTTCTCCACCTGGGACGGCGTGGCGGGCATCTACCTCGAGGATCTGTTCGTGCGTCCGGCGTTTCGTCGCCGCGGCCTCGCCGCAGCGTTGTTGTCGACGCTGGCGCGCGAATGCGTCGACCACGGCTACAGTCGCCTCAGTTGGGCGGTGCTGAATTGGAATGTCAATGCGATCGCGCTCTACGACGGGGTGGGCGGGCAGCCGCAGACCGAGTGGACCACGTACCGGGTATCGGGCCCGGAGCTGGTCACTCTCGCCGAGCGGAGCCCAAACTCCTAGCGGCACAGGTCATCGGCGGGCGGCGTACCACTGCACGGCGGGCGGGCTGAACAGCATGCCGAGTGCGATCAGTGCCAGTAGCGCGACGAGGATCCCGTAAACCTCGTGGTGTGAGGAGAAGACGTACCAGGCCACCGGCAGCAGCAGCAGGTTGGTGGGCACCGCCACACCGCGCCCCCATCGACGGCCGGTGATCAGCGCCCAGCCGCCGGCCACCACGCCGGCACCGATGAACAAGAACCACAGCGCCGTGCCATAGCCACTGACGATGTGCTGGTCGGCGCCGCCGAGTCCCCGGATCAACAGCACGACGGCCATGATCAGCGCTGCGGCACCTTCAGCCGCAACCAGGAACCCCGCATAACGCACCACCGATGGCTGCATCACGCCGGTTCGTTTCCGCCCAGGCGGTCGGCGAGGTAGCGCACCGCCAGTTCGTAGCCCAGCGGACCGGCACCGGCCACCACCACCTCGGCCACGGGTGAGACGAAGGAGTGGTGCCGGAACTCTTCTCGCTTGTGGATGTTGCTCAGGTGCACTTCGACCACCGGGAGCTCGACCGCAGTCAGCGCGTCAGCGATGGCCACCGAGGTATGGGTGAACGCCGCCGGGTTGATCACGATGCCCACACAATCGCTTTTGGCAGTGTGAATGGCGTCGATCAGCTCGCCCTCGTGATTGCTCTGCACGGCGCGCACCTGAAAGCCCAGGCTGTCGGCCAGGTCCGTGGCTGCGTCCTCGATCTGCGCCAGCGTGGTGGACCCGTAGATCTCGGGTTGACGGGTACCGAGCAGGTTGAGGTTCGGCCCGTTGAGCAGGAGCAGGCGGCGTTCGGTCACCTCAGTACGGTACCGAGCGGTTCCGCAGCCACGGTTGAACACACCGGGCCTCGAGGAAGGGAGATCCCGATAGGCTCATGGCTCGTGCGTGCCGTGCTGATCGTCAACCCCAACGCGACTTCGACGACGGCTGCGGGGCGCGATCTACTCGCCCATGCCCTGGAGAGTCGGGTCAGGCTCACCGTCGAACACACCAACCATCGCGGCCACGCCATCGAGATCGCTGAACAGGCAGTGCTCGACGGCGTGGATGTGGTGATCGTCCACGGCGGGGACGGCACGGTCAATGAGGTGGTCAACGGGCTGCTGGGCAAGCCCGGCGGGGCAGCGCCGACCAATGCGCAGCACCGGATACCAGCCGTCGGTGTGGTGCCCGGCGGCTCGGCGAACGTGTTCGCCCGGTCCCTGGGCATCCCGCAGGATCCGATCGACGCCACCAATCAACTGATCGACCTGCTCAGCGAGTACCGCCGGACGCGAACCTGGCGCCGGATCGGTCTGATGGACTGCGGCGAACGGTGGGGGGTCTTTACCGCCGGCATGGGGGTGGACGGTGAAGTGGTCGCCAGTGTGGAGGCGCAACGCGACCGCAGTGCCAAGCAGAAGGGCGTCTCGGCCATGCGTTACATCCGTGCCGCCGTGCCCACGGTGCTGCGCAGCGCGCGTCGGGAGCCGACACTGACACTGCAACTCGGCGGTCGCGAGCCCGTCCCCGGGGTCCACTTCGTGTTCGTCTCCAACTCGAGCCCGTGGACATACGCCAACAAGCGCCCGGTGTGGACGAATCCGGGCACCGGATTCGACACCGGTCTCGGGGTGTTCGCGACAACCAGCATGAGCGTGTGGCGCAACGTGTGGCTCGTGAGGCAAATGTTGTCAAAGCGACCAAAGTTAAAAGCGGCGCATCTGATCCGTGAGGACGACGTTGATTTTGTACGTGTGACGAGTGACATCCCTGTCGCTACGCAGATCGACGGCGACTACATCGGTTTCCGCGACGCGATGACGTTCCGAGCGGTGGCCGACGCCGTGGCAGTGGTCGCGCCACTCCGGGGCACGGACGAATAAACCCGGGTTTACCTGCGCAAACGGCCGCCACCCGAAAATCGGGGCGCTCAATTTAGGGCGCAGGTGAGTTAAGCGTAGTACAAAAGGGTATGCGGTTCGTTAACGGCCCCAGCGAGTGACATTGCACACGTGTTAACTCGCGCTATTGACTTGTGTCGAGACTCTGGAACGATCGTATGCAACAGTGCAGAAACATTTGGTGTGCACGCGTTAACAGCCGAAGAAATATAAAACCCCGCGGGCATCGCTGCGCGCGTTAGTGAGGAGTAATACTTATGGATTGGCGCCACAAGGCGGTCTGTCGCGACGAGGATCCGGAACTGTTTTTCCCGGTGGGAAACAGCGGCCCGGCCCTCGCGCAGATCGCTGACGCAAAGCTCGTGTGTAACCGTTGCCCGGTTACCACCGAGTGCCTGGCCTGGGCTTTGGAGTCCGGCCAGGATGCGGGCGTGTGGGGCGGGATGAGCGAGGACGAGCGCCGCGCACTCAAGCGTCGCAATGCCCGCACAAAGGCCCGTAGCGGAGTCTGAGCAACACGCAAGACGAATAAGCGGCCCCGGCATAATTTGCCGGGGCCGTTCTTTATGTGCGCCCCAACACATTTATTGTGGCAATCGGGTCCGACGCCCAATTGGGACACGTAATACGACATCGGTCCCCCCGCCGGGGGCCTCATGCATACCCAGTGAACCGTCCAATTCCGCCGACACCAGCGTCCGCACGATCTGCAGACCCAACCGGTCGGACTTCTCCAGGCTGAACCCAGCGGGCAGGCCGCGGCCGTCGTCGTGCACCGTGACATCCAGCCAGCGCGCCGATCGTTCCGCTCGGATGGTGACGCAGCCCTGCTTGGATTCCGGGCCGAACGCGTGCTCGATGGCGTTCTGCGCCAGTTCGGTGATCACCATGGTCAACGCGGTGGCGCGGTCGGCGTCGAGGACACCGAGCGCTCCGACACGGTTGATCTTGATGGGGCTGTCCACGGCAGCGACGTCGTTCATGATCGGCAGGATCCGGTCGATGACCTCGTCCAGGTTGACCTGCTCGTCGACCGACATCGACAGCGCGTCGTGCACCAGGGCAATCGACGACACCCGCCGCACCGACTCGATCAGTGCCTCGCGGCCCTCGGCATTGTTGGTGCGTCGCGCCTGCAGTCGCAGGAGTGCCGCCACCGTCTGCAGATTGTTCTTCACCCGGTGGTGAATTTCGCGGATGGTGGCGTCCTTGCTGAGCAGGGCGCGGTCCCGCCGCTTGATCTCGGTGACGTCGCGGATCAGTACGGCGGCTCCCACAGAACTGCCGTGCACCATCAAAGGCAGGGTGCGCAGCAGCACTGCGGCACCGCCGGCGTCGACTTCCAACCGCATGCTGGACCCGCCCGACAGTGACTCCTTGACGTGCTCGGCAAGCTCGTGCGCCTCGAACGGGTCCGAGATCAGCGGCCGGGTGATCCCCACGAGATCGTGGCCCTCCAACTCGGAGTTCAGCCCCATGCGGTGGTAGGCCGAGAGGGCGTTCGGACTGGCGAACACCACCGTGCCGGTGACGTCGAGCCGGATGAATCCGTCACCCACCCGGGGGCTCGACCGTGACATCGCGGCATCGCCGACGTTCGGGAACGTGCCTTCCGACAGCATGTTAACGAGGTCGCCGGCACACGCCAGGTAGGCAGTTTCCAGGGGCGAGGCTTTTCGCAGAGCGGCCAGCGCAGTCTGGTGGGTCAGGACGGCCACTACCTGGCCCGCATGCCGCACTGGAACGGCTTCCACGTTCAGTCCGGTGTGTTCACCCGTGGAGTGGTCGTCATCCTCGCGGGCGATGGCGCCTGAGCGGAAGGCCGCCGCCACCAGCGGCAGATCCTCGGCAGCCGAACTGGTGGAAACCGCATCGCTGAGCAGCCCGGTCGGGGCGGTGTTCGGGCGGCACTGCGCAACACACACCAGCACACCGTCATCGCGGCGGACCCACATCAGGTAGTCGGCGAAGGACAGGTCTGCCAGCAGCTGCCACTCGCCCACCACGGCGTGCAGATGGTCCACGGCCTCGCCAGGCAGGACGGTGTGCTCGGCAAGGAGATCACCGAGCGTCGACATGAGGCCCCTAGCTGATCACGGCAATGAGGTCGCCGGCCTGGATCACATCGCCCACCGACACACTGACCTTGCTCACGGTGCCCGCGACTTCGGCCAGCACCGGAATCTCCATCTTCATCGACTCCAGGAGCACCACGGTGTCGCCTTCGCCGATCTGATCGCCCTCGTGAACCACGACTTCAAGCACGCTGGCCACGATTTCCGCGCGAACATCCTCGGCCATCTCCACCCACCTCTTCTGGCGCCTACTACGGCGGTCTGTGCTACTCCTGCGCCTCAGCGCTATGCCGCCTTTATCGAACCACAACCCCGCGTGTACAGAGCACCATCGGCCTCGTGAGACACTGGTAGTGACCGCTACCGGCCGTTGGCCGGAGGGCTATCCAACCCAGATCACTCCGATGGAGGTGCACCATGGCCAAGCGTGGCCGTAAGAAGCGCGACCGCAAGCACAGCAAGGCGAACCACGGCAAGCGCCCCAACGCCTAGCTAGCCCCTGATGATGGTGGTGCGGCTGATCTCCAGCCGCAACCGCTGTCGCAGTCCCTCCGGAGCCCTCTCGCCACTGCACTTGGTGGCGATGAGGGCTTTGATGCGTTCTTCCACCCCGTAATGGCGCAGGCACGCCGGGCACTCGTCCAGGTGGTGCTGCAGCTTCTCCCGAGTCTCGAGCGTGCACTCACCGTCGAGCAGCGTCCACACCTCGGCAATGACCGCCGCACATTCGGGGTGCTCCGGGTCCACCGGGCCCACCGGCGCGCTCCAGGTCTCATCTGGCCCGCTCATGAGGACACCTCCTCGGCATCGAGCTGCTGCCCTCGGATGAACCCACGTTCTCTGGCGACGTCAGCCAGCAGCTCACGCAATTGACGTCTCCCTCGGTGGAGTCGGGACATGACAGTCCCGATAGGCGTATCCATGATCTCGGCGATCTCCTTGTAGGGGAAACCCTCGACGTCGGCGTAATAGACCGCCATCCGGAACTCTTCCGGCAACGCTTGGAGGGCTTCCTTGATCTCGGTGTCCGGGAGCGCCTCAAGCGCTTCCACCTCGGCGGAACGCAGCCCCGTCGAGGAGTGTTCGGCATTGGCCGCCAGCTGCCAGTCGGTGATCTCCTCGGTGGGATACTCCGCGGGCTGACGCTGCTTCTTGCGGTAGCTGTTGATGTAGGTATTGGTCAGGATGCGGTACAGCCAGGCCTTGAGGTTGGTGCCCTCGCGGAAGGACCGGAACCCCGAGTAAGCCTTGACCATGGTTTCCTGCAGCAAGTCCTCGGCATCAGCAGGGTTGCGGGTCATCCGCAGCGCACCACCGTAGAGCTGGTCCAACAGCGGTATCGCGTCCCTTTCGAACCGCGCCGTCAGTTCGGCGTCGGTATCCGTGGATTTCGCCGGCGAAGCCACTTCCGGTGGCTGCACACCCGCGCTGTCCTCGATGTCGGTCATCTTGATTGACACAGTCCCTTCCGTCGCGGAGGACCAGATGACCGCCGGTATTTCCAGTGACACTGCCACTGGCCCTGACACCAGGCGCTCCAAGCACACCGACGACACCAAGTCCCCTTCCGCAATCCTAAGGCTGTAACCGACAATCCCACGCCGTTGCCTACGACGTTGTACGACCTTTCTGTCAACAGCGGCGCTGACCGCCCTATTTCCCCGGCTAATCTGGGCCCGTGGCACGCGCGGCAACTCCGGCTATTGCAGCACTGGTATCGGCCGGTGTTCCGCATGAGGTCCTGCACTACACCCATGACCCGCGCAGTCAGGCCTACGGCGACGAGGCGGTCGCCGAACTGGCCGCCGCCACCGACGCCGATCCCCAGCAGATCTTCAAGACCCTGGTCGTCGCCGTGCCCGCAGGTCTGGCTGTGGCGGTCGTGCCCGTTCCCGCCAAACTGTCCCTCAAGGCCGTCGCCGCCGCGTTGAGCGTGCCGAAGGCGACGATGGCAGACCCTGCAGCTGCCCAGCGTTCGACGGGATACGTCCTCGGCGGGATTTCGCCGCTGGGCCAGCGCAAGGCCCTACCGACCGTCATCGACGAATCAGCGCTGGCATGGGACCGCATCTGGTGCAGCGCCGGCAAGCGTGGCCTGGAGATCGCGGTGGCACCGGCAGATCTGATCACGCTCACCAGCGCAGTCACGGCCGACATCCGCGCCAGATAGTTTGGCTGTATGTCATCAACCAGCTGGTCGGCGGGACGCTATGAGGCAGTGGCCGAACAGATCGCCCATATCGCCGAAGCCGTGGCCACCTCCGCCGATCGGCGGCGCGCGTTGCGCGGACTCCCCGTCGTCGACCTTGCATGCGGCACGGGCAGCGCCGCGTTGGCCGCCGCGCGCCTGGGTGCGCAGGTCACCGGCGTCGACATCACCCCCGAGCTGCTGCAGATCGGCGCCGCCAAGGCCGATGCCGCCGGGCTGTCCGTGCAGTGGCGTACCGCCGACGCCGCCGAAACCGGGCTGCCGACCGGGGCGTTCGATGCCGCGATATCGAACATGGGCATCATCTTCGTGGAACCGCAGCGGCAGGTCGCCGAGCTCGCAAGGCTACTGAAACCCGGTGCTGTGCTGGCGTTTTCGTCATGGGTACGGGACGCGGTGAACCCGTTTTTCGACCCGATCGTGGCGGTGCTCGGGACCCCGCCGGCGACGGGACACTCACCTGATCAGTGGGGCGACCCCGCAGTCGTCGAGCAGCGGCTCGCCGGGGACTTCGACGGGATCGAGTTCCACCGTGACGTGCACACCTGGCGGTTCGACTCCCCCGCGGCCGCGCTGACGTTCGTCACGCGCGAATCCCCGATGCACGTGGACGTTCTGGGCCGTGTCGGTCCGGCGCAGCGCGAGGCGCTGATGACTGCGTTCGGCGATGCGCTGGACCAGCACACCGACAGCGGAGGCGCCGTGGCGTTCGGCTCGTCCTACGTGGTGGTGACCGCGGTGCGCCGCTGAACCAGCTGTCCTACAGCAGAGTGGCCTGCTCCGGCTCGGGTTCGGCCGGCTCGATCAGTTCGGGACCGTTGTTGCGGATGCTGTTGACCAGCGTGGAGACCTGACGGAGGGCGATCCGATCCAGATCGCCGTGGCCGCGCAGCAGCCCCTCGTCGATCGGGGCATCGGGGTCGAGCCAACGGTCCCAGTCCGGCGCGCTGATGGTCAGTGGCATCCGGTCGTGGATCTCGGCCAGCGGACCGGCGGCATCGGTGGTGATGATGGTGCAACTCACCAGCGGGGGTTGGTCCCTGGGCGCGCCGTCGGGTCGCCATGTCGACCACAGACCGGCCATGAACAGCATCTCCCCGTCGCTGCCGTACATGTAGAACGGCGTCTTCGGCGCCTTCTTACCCGGCGCTTTCTCCCCGTTGGGTCGCCATTCGTACCAGCCGTCCATCGGGATCAGGCAGCGCTTGCTCTTGGCGGAATTACGGAACGCCGGGGACGAGGCCACCTTCTCCGCACGCGCATTGATCAGCAGCGGACCCTTGTTGTCCGGACCACCGTCGGCACCAGTCTTCACCCACGGCGGGATGAGCCCCCACCGCATCGCGCGTATCCGCCGCGTGGACTCGTCGGCGGGCTCCGAATGCCGTTTGACCACGGAGGTGATGGTCTGCGTGGGGGCGACGTTGAAATCGGGGGCGAAGTTCGCCCCGGACCCACTGTTGTCACCGGTCGTTTCGTCCAACGCCTTGATCTTCTCGGCCAGCAGCGCCGGGTCCGTGGTGACCGCAAATCGTCCGCACATATATCCCCATGGTGGCAGAGAACGCCGAAATCACAAGACAAGGCAGGATGGAGTGGTGACGACATGGACGGCCCCCTGCACCCCGACGCCCGTGCACGCGACCGTCGCGATCCCGGGCTCGAAATCACTGACAAACCGCACGTTGATCCTGGCCGCGGTCGCCGCGGCTCAAGGCCAGGGCCAATCGACCATCGCCGGCGCGCTGCGCAGCCGCGACACCGATCTGATGATCGGTGCGCTGCGGACCCTGGGTCTGACCGTCGAAGGCGACGCCGCGGCACTGACGGTCAGCGGGTCGCTGGCTCCATCCGCGGGCGCCACCGTGGATTGCGGACTGGCAGGCACTGTCCTGCGGTTCGTTCCGGCGCTGGCGGCCCTGGGACCCGTTGATGTGGTGTTCGACGGCGACGAGCAGGCCCGGGCCCGCCCGATCGCGCCGCTGCTGGGGGCGTTGCGCTCCCTGGGGGTGGACATCGACAACGACTCGATGCCCTTCCGGGTGGCCGGTACGGGCGGGGTCAAGGGCGGCACGGTCGAGATCGACGCGTCGGCGTCCTCGCAGTTCGTCTCCGGGCTGTTGCTCTGCGGTGCCGCGTTCGAGGAGGGGGTGACCGTCGTGCACACCGGCGACACCCTGCCCTCGGCGCCGCACATCGCCATGACGACAGCCATGCTGCGGCAGGCGGGCGTGCAGGTCGACGACAGCACCGCCAACCAGTGGCATGTCGCCCCCGGTCCGGTTGCGGCCCGGCACTGGGACGTTGAACCCGACCTCTCCGGCGCTGCGCCGTTCCTGGCCGCGGCAGTGGTCTCCGGTGGCATTGTGCGACTGACCGGCTGGCCATCGGAGAGTCTGCAGCCCGCCGATACCATTGTTTCGCTGTTCGAGATGCTCAATGCCACTGCCACACAAGCAGATACGCATCTGGAGATCAACGGCACCGCGCTGTATGAGGGGTTCGACGTCGACCTCCGCGACATCGGTGAGCTGACACCGGTGGTGGCGGTACTGGCCGCCCTGGCCACACCTGGATCGGTGTCGCAACTACGGGGCATCGCCCACCTGCGCGGCCACGAAACCGACCGGTTGGCCGCGCTGACCGCCGAGCTCAACGGACTCGGCGGCGAGTGCGAAGAGACCGCCGACGGCCTGCGGATCACCGCCACGCAGCTGCACGGCGGAACGTGGCACACCTATGCCGACCACCGGATGGCGATGGCCGGCGCCCTGGTCGGGCTACGTGTTGCCGGAGTGGAGATCGACGACATCGCAACGACAGCCAAGACGCTGCCGGAGTTTCCGCACCTGTGGTCGGACATGCTGGCCGGACAGGATTTCGGCCTGTGAACACGAGGCCGGACGCCGAACAAGGGACCCGCCGTTGAGCGGTCGCGTCTACGACGAGTCCGACGTCCGGATCCGTCCGGGCAAAGGTTCACGACCGCGTACCAAGACCCGGCCTGAACATCTCGACGCGCGGGCGGCGATGGTGGTCACCGTGGACCGGGGACGCTGGGGATGTGTGCTCGACGGTGACCCGGACCGGCCTGTCACCGCGATGCGGGCCAGGGAGCTGGGCCGAACCCCGATCGTGGTCGGTGACGACGTGGACGTGGTGGGTGATCTGTCGGGGCGGCCCGACAGCCTGGCGCGGATCGTTCGACGTGGCGAACGGCGAACGGTGTTGCGCCGCACTGCCGATGACACCGATCCCACTGAACGGGTGGTCGTCGCCAACGCCGATCAGCTGATGATCGTGGTGGCGCTGGCTGATCCGCCGCCACGCACGGGGTTCGTTGAACGGTCGTTGATTGCGGCTTACGCCGGCGGTCTGGAGCCGATTCTGTGTCTGACGAAAAGTGACCTCGCCGATCCCGAACCGTTCGCGGCGCAATTCGCCGATCTCGATCTGAGGGTGACCACGGCGGGACGCGACGATCCGCTCGAGACCGTGGAGCCATTGTTGACCGGCAAGCTGACGGTGCTTCTCGGCCATTCCGGTGTCGGTAAGTCGACGCTGGTGAATCGCCTTGTGCCGGATGCTTATCGGGCCACCGGGGATGTCTCCGGCGTCGGGAAGGGCAGGCACACTTCCACCCAGTCGATCGCGCTGGCATTGCGCGGCGGCGGCTGGGTGATCGATACCCCGGGTGTGCGTTCATTCGGGTTGGCCCACATCGAGACCACCGATGTGCTACTGGCGTTCTCGGACCTGGCCGAGGCGATCGCCGACTGCCCGCGGGGATGTGGCCACATGGGCCCGCCTGCCGACCCCGGATGCGCACTCGACGCGCTGACGGGGCCCGCCGCCGGGCGGGTGTTGGCCGCCCGGCGGCTGTTGGCCGTCCTCCGCGAAGGCGCCTGAGTCAGGCGCTGCGGAGCTCCTGCTCGATATTGCGAATGTCGTTGCGCGCCTTTGCCGCTCGCCCCGAGTTGCGCCATGAGCGCACCGTCGCGATGGCGGTCTTGAGCCCGCGTCGACGACCCGAGGTGTCATCCACCCCGGCGAACTCCGGTCCCAGCTCGGCGAACATCCGCTCACTACGCGTCTCGGGCGCGTCGTCCGCGGTGTCGCGCAGATACTTGTTGGGCAACGACAGCTTGGCGATGGTGCGCCAGGTCTTGCCGTACTGCATCGCGAACGACCCGGTGGTGTAGGGCAGGTCGTACTTGTCGCAGATCTCCTTGACCCGGATCGAGATCTCGTGCAACCGGTTGCTGGGCAGGTCCGGATACAGGTGATGCTCGATCTGGTAGCAGAGATTGCCGCTCATGAAGCGCAGCGCCGGACCGTTCTCGAAGTTGGCGCTACCCAGCATCTGGCGCAGGTACCACTGACCCTTCGATTCACCGACCATGTCGGTCTTGGTGAATTTCTCGGCGCCGTCAGGGAAATGACCGCAGAAGATCACGGCGTTCGACCAGACATTGCGGATCACGTTGGCGACTGCGTTGGCCCGCATCGTCGACTTGAAGGTGGCCTTCGGCGACAGCGACGTCAGCGCCGGGTACGCGATGTAGTCCTTGACCACCTGCGTGCCCGCCTTGGTGGCGAACTCCCGTACCCGGACCAGGCTGGCTTCGCGGTCATCGCGACCCTTGAAGATCTTGCCGAGCTCGAGGTGCTGCAGCCCCACTCCCCATTCGAACCCGGCGGCAAGCACCGTGTTGTAGAACAGGTTGCCGAGATTGAAGGGCTTCCACCGTTGGTCCCGGGTCACGCGCAGCAGCCCGTAGCCCACGTCGTCGTCCATACCCAGGATGTTGGTGTATTTGTGGTGCATGAAGTTGTGAGTGAAGCGCCAGTGCTTGGAAGCGCCGCTCATGTCCCATTCCCAACTGGTGGAATGGATCTCGGGATCGTTCATCCAATCCCACTGGCCGTGCATGACGTTGTGGCCGATCTCCATGTTCTCGATGATCTTGGCCACGCCGAGGGTCGCCGTGCCTGCCCACCACGCTGAGCGCTTCGAGCTGGCGGTGAGCATCAGGCGACCTGCTACTTCGAGTGCACGCTGCGCCGCGATGGTGCGGCGGATATAACGCGAATCGCGTTCCCCACGGGAGTCTTCGATGTCCTGCCGGATGGCGTCGAGCTCAACGGCCAGGCTCTCGATGTCCGCGTCAGTCAAATGGGCGAACTCTGGTACGTCTGTGATTGCCATTGTTTCCCTCCTTCCGGGTCCCTACGCTACCGTAACCTACGGCTCCGTAGGTTACTAGCCGGTAAATGTCATACGTCCACTACGCAGTCACCGGATGCTGCCGACACACACGTCTGAATGCGCGTCCCCGGCTCGTGCTCGACGCCGGTGCGCAAGTCTCGGACGTGCCCGTCCACCAGCGTGACCACGCACGACTGGCAGATACCCATTCGGCAGCCGAACGGCATCTGCACTCCGGCGTTCTCGCCGGCGTCCATCAACGGCGTTGCCCCGTCGACGGCTACAGACCTTCCGCTGCGGCCGAACGTCACGGTGCCGCCCGCCCCATGCGGGGCCGCGCGAGAAACCGCGAAACGCTCTTGGTGCAGTCGATCGGCCACCCCCGCAGCCGCCCATACTTTGGCGGCGTCGTCCAACATTCCCTCCGGACCGCATGCCCAGGTTTGGCGGGACTGCCAGTCCGGCACTTCGTCTGCCAACCGCCCCAGATCGAGACGGCCCTGCGTCCGGGTAGCCCTAACTCGGAACCGGTAAACCGGGTGGGCCTCGGCGAGCGCGGCGAGTTCGTCGGCGAACATCACGTCGTCAGCGGTCGGCGCCGAGTGGATGTGCTCGATGTCAACGATCTGGTCGCGACGCTGCAGCGTGCGCAGCATCGACATGATCGGCGTGATCCCCGATCCTGCCGTCAGGAACAACACCGAGGGTGGAGCGGGGTCGGGCATGACGAAGTTGCCTTGAGGGGCTGCCAGTCGCACGATCGTGCCGGGCGCGACCCCGCCGACCAGGTGGCTGGACAGGAACCCCTCCGGCATCGCCTTGACCGTGATGGTGATGGTCCGGGTACCGGTGACCGGTGACGACGTCAGCGAGTACGACCGCCACCGCCAACGGCCCTCGATCAGGACCCCGATGCCGATGTACTGGCCGGGTTCGTAATCAAAGGAGAACCCCCACCCCGGTTTGATCACCAGGGTCGCGGAGTCCTCGGTTTCGCGCCGCACGTCGAGGATGCGCCCACGCAGTTCGCGCGCCGACCACAGCGGGTTGGCCAGATGCAGGTAATCGTCGGGCAGCAGTGGTGTGGTGATCCGCCCGGCGATGGTGCGCAACGCGTGCAACGCCGGGTGCCGATCCGCTCCGGCGACCTTGGGGCGCGTGGTGTCGACGATATTGGCGCCGACCTTGATGTGATTCTTGGCCATAACTCTCCTGCCAGGACTGGTGGCATGCCAACGGTGTCCACCCCCGCTGGCGAAACTCCCGTGGCAACCTACGGTACCGTAACTTACGCTGCCGTATCTAGTCGTCAGAGCAAGTCGAGTAGGAACGGCAACTCCTGGGTCGCATACCAGGCCAGGTCGTGGTCCTGGGCGTCGCCGACGGCCAACTCGGCGTCCTCATCACCGAGGTCCGCAGCGTCGATGACCTCCACCGCCGCCCGCACCGCCGGTTCGGCTGTCGCGATATCGACATATACCGCCAGCACGTCCTCGAGGGCGACGGGCTCGGAAACCCGCACCACGGCGTCATCGAGATCCGGGCGCGGTTTGGCCGATTCGACATCGGCCACGAGCACGCACCGACGCAACGGCAGTGCCTGAGAGCCCTCGCCGTCATCGGATGCCAGCAGCCGCAACGACCCCAGTGCCGCGTCACGCAGGGCGACTTCGGCCAGTTCGTCGTCATCACCTTCGGCGTAGGCCTCACGCAACGTCGGGGTCACGGCGAAAGCGGTCCCACCGACCGGGAACAGTGAACCGTCAGCGACGAGTCGCTGCAGCATGGCCAGCGTCGTCGGGATATAGACCCGCATGAGCAGTGAGGTTAGCGGCACCACCAGGCGGCCGTGGGGCGCAGCCCCTCGATCGAGCCAGCAGCTACTCCCGGTCCCCGAGCAGCGCGGCGACGTGGTCGGGGACATAGTTGGCCAGCTCACGCGGCGGCCGCTCATAGTTGCCGCTGTACACCGGCTTTTTCGGCAGCTTTACCGGCGCACGGTCGACGTCGTGGTAGTTGATGGTCGACAGCAGGTGGCTCATCATGTTGAGCCGAGCGTGTTTCTTGCTGTCGGACTCCACCACGTACCAGGGGCTCAGGGTGTTGTCCGTGTGCACCATCATCTCGTCCTTGGCACGGGAGTAGTCCTCCCAGCGGTACACCGACTCCAGGTCCATCGGTGACAGTTTCCACTGCCGGACAGGATCGTTGAGACGCGACCGGAACCGCCGTAGCTGTTCGTCATCGGACACCGAGAACCAGTATTTGCGCAGGATGATCCCGTCTTCGATCAGCATCTGCTCGAAGATCGGGGTCTGTCGCAGAAACAGCGAATGTTCCTGTGGCGTGCAGAAATCCATCACTTTCTCGACGCCGGCACGGTTGTACCAGGACCGGTCGAACAGGACGATCTCACCGTTGGTGGGCAGGTGGCCGATATAGCGCTGGAAGTACCACTGGCCCCGCTCGCGGTCAGTCGGTGCCGGCAAGGCTGCTACGCGCGTCACCCGCGGGCTGAGGTACTCGGCCATCCGCTTGATGGTGCCGCCCTTGCCCGCGGCGTCCCGGCCTTCGAACACCACGACGACGCGCGCCCCGGTGTGCTTGGTCCATTCCTGTAACTTCACGAATTCTGTTTGCAGGCGGAACAACTCGGCCTTGTAGACCTTCTTGGGGAGCTTCGGTTGGGATTCGCCCATCAGCGCATCGTAGCCGCGACCGGCCCGACGTGCGGTCACTGCGCAGCATCGAGCAATTCGTCGAGAGACTCCTGAAGCAGAGTCGGCAAGACATCGACGTCGCTCATCGCGTCCCGGTCGGCGTTGATCCCGAAATAGAGCGTGCCGTGATAGGACGTGACGCCGATGGCCAACGCCTGGTTGGTCACCAACGGCAGCACGGCGTAAGTCTCCAGCAGCTTCGTGCCGGCGATATACATCTGCGACTGCGCGCCAGGCACATTGGTGATCAGCAGGTTGAACAGCCGCGCCGAGAAGCTGGATGCCACCCGGATGCCCATCGCGTGCAGCGTCGGTGGCGCGAAACCGGAAAGCGTGACGATGGTGCGGGCATCGACGAGGCTGGCGGCAGTGGAATGGGATTCAGTGGCGTGGGCGATCTGCGACAGCCGGACCACCGCGTTGCCCTCGCCCACCGGCAGATCCACCAGGAACGGCGCCACCTCGCTGATCGCCTGCCCGGGGCCGGTACCGGAATCCAGATCCGGGCTGGTGTACACCGACATCGGGGCCATGGCCCGCACTGTGGAGGTCCGGGTGACGGGTTCACCGCGGGACAGGAGCCAGTTGCGCAGAGCCCCCGCGATGACCGCCAGGATCACATCGTTGACGTCACATCCGTAGCGGGCTCGTAAGTGCCGGTAGTCCTCGAGCCGCCCGCTCGCCACGGTGAACCGCCGGTTGCGCGACACGGTGGTGTTCAGCGGGCTGTTCGGCGCGGTGCCCCGCGCGACCGTGCGCGCGATGTCGAGGGCCCGCCGGCCGGCGTCGACGATCTCGCCGGAATCGGTCACCACGCTGGCGATCGCCGACTGCACCACCCGCATCTGCTGGTGGGGCCGCGAAACCCAGTCGCCGAGCGCCCCCATCATCAACTCCGCGGTACCCGGCTCGCGAGCCGGGATCCAGATGTCCTCGCCGAACAGCGGCGGCTTCTGAGCACGGTCGGCGATCACGTCGCCGACCTCCAGGGCGGTCATACCGTTGACCAGGGCCTGATGTGACTTGGTGTAGATCGCCACCCGGTTGTTGGCCAGTCCCTCGACCAGGTACATCTCCCACAGCGGCCGGGACTTGTCCAGTGGCCGGGAGCCGAGCCGGGCGATCAGATCATGCAGCTGGACGTCGCTGCCCGGCGAAGGCAGGGCAGAGCGCCGAATGTGATAGGTGATATCGAAGTCGCGGTCGTCGATCCACACCGGACGCGCCAGCCCCCAGGTGACCTCGCGGACCTTCTGGCGGTACCGCGGGATTTGCGGCAGCCGCTGCTCGACGGTGCCCAGCAGCGTTTCGTAACTCAACCCCGCACGAGGTCGCCTCAGGATGGACAACGTGCCGACATACATCGGCGTCGCGGTGTTCTCGAATTGGTAAAACGACGCATCGGACGCCGACAACCTTGCCACCATCTCGGCGTCTCCCCCCTCGCGTCAATGGACGATTTCACCGTAACCGGAGCAGCTGTGTGTACGCATCACGGGTGCACACACGAACCGGGCAGCTGTGCCATGATCAGCTCGCCCGTCTGCCACTCTCCAGCAGGCCGTCCGTAGCGTCGCGTCCACTGGAGGTCCCGCATGACCGTGTCCCCGAGTCCCGTCGTCACCCCCGTCGTCGACTACGAGCCCCCGTTGTGTGGCACCCCGGCGAGCAGTCCGCCCGACGCCGCACCTCGCGCCACTGCCCGGGGGCGGCACCTGCACGCGGTACCCAGCCCCGACCCGGTGTCGCCGCAGCAGCGTGCGGCGGCCGCCTTCGCCGATGCTGCGTTACGCAGCGTGCTCGAGGTGATCGATCAGCGTCGACCCGCCGCGCAGTTGCGGCCACTGCTGCTCGGCGGCCTGGCCGACACCGTGGTGGCGCTCAGCCGGGCCACGGACCCGCGCCGCGTCGCAGCCGTTCTGCGTCGGGTCCGGGTACAGGCGGCGGACCCGACGAACAACGCCTTCGAGGTCGCCGCGATGTACTCGCGCGGTCCCCGGACGCATGCGTTGGCATGCCGCGTCGAACTGGTGCCGACGCTGCGCGGCGAACGCTGGCAGCTCGTCGCTCTGCACATCGGGTGAGTTTGCCCGCGACGTGAGTGCGTGAGGTGACTGCGCCGCGGCTCAGCCCTTGCGGGACTTGGCCGCCCGGCGAGCCGCTTCGCGGCGTTCACGCCGGGTGCTGCCGCCGGCACCGTCGCCGTTTCCGTTTCCGTTGCCGTTGCCGTTGTCTCGGCGCTGCACCTCGGCACTACCGTCCTCAGACGGACCGGTGTAGGTCAGCGGAGGCGCATCATCCTCACCGATTCCCTTGGCCCGCAACGCGCCACCACCGGCGGCCGGAGCGGGCGCCGGAACCGGAGCCGGCTGCGGTGTGGCCGATTGCCTCTTGGCCGCGGCCGCAGCGAACTCGGCCAGACCCTCAGGGGCCGCCTGGGTGGCGACAGCCGGTGTGGTGGGTGCGGCCTCGACCTGCACGTTGAACAGGAACCCGACGGACTCCTCCTTGAGCGCGTCGAGCATGCCGCGGAACATGTCGTACCCCTCGCGCTGGTACTCGACCACCGGGTCACGCTGCGCCATCGCACGAAGGCCGATGCCCTCGCGCAGGTAGTCCATCTCGTAGAGGTGCTCACGCCACTTGCGGTCCAGCACATTGAGCAGGACGTTGCGCTCGAGTTGACGCATCGCGCCCTCCCCGGCGATTGCCTCCAGCTCGGCTTCCCGGTTGGCGTAGGCCCGTTTGGCATCGTCGAGAAGGGCTTCGAGCAGCTCTTCGCGGGTCAACTCGCCCGGCTCGCCGACGGCGTCGGAGTCGAGCAGGTCGTGGTGGTCGATGCCCACGGGGTAAAGCGTCTTGAGCGCCTCCCACAGCTTCTCGAGATCCCAGTCCTCGGCGTAGCCCTCGGCGGTGGCACCGTCGACGTAGGCGGTGATCACGTCGGTGAGCATCTTGTGCGCCTGCTGCTGGAGGTTCTCCCCCTCCAGCACCATCTTGCGTTCGGCGTAGATGACTTTGCGCTGCTGGTTCATCACCTCGTCGTACTTGAGGACGTTCTTGCGGACCTCGAAGTTCTGCTGCTCGACCTGGGTCTGGGCACTCTTGATCGCGCGAGTGACCATCTTGGCTTCGATCGGCACATCGTCGGGCAGGTTCAGGCGGGTCAACAGCGCTTCGAGCGTCGCGCCGTTGAAGCGGCGCATCAACTCGTCACCCAGTGACAGATAGAACCGGGACTCGCCGGGGTCACCCTGGCGGCCGGCACGACCGCGCAGCTGATTGTCGATACGGCGGGATTCATGCCGTTCGGTGCCCAGCACATACAGGCCGCCCACCGCACGGACGTCCTCGGCTTCGGCGCTGGCCTCGTCTTTGATCTTGGTGACGGTGGCGTCCCAGGCGGCTTCGTATTCTTCCGGCGTCTCGACGGGATCCAGGCCCTGGTCACGCAGCCGCTTGTCGGCCAGGAAGTCGACGTTGCCGCCGAGCACGATGTCGGTACCGCGGCCGGCCATATTGGTGGCGACGGTGATCGAGCCGCGGCGACCCGCCTCGGCGATGATGTTCGCTTCCTGCTCGTGGTACTTGGCGTTGAGCACGTTGTGCGGAATCTTGCGCTTGGTCAGCTGGCGGGACAGGTACTCCGAGCGCTCCACGCTGGTGGTGCCGATCAGGACCGGCTGGCCCTTGTCGTAACGCTCCGCCACGTCGTCGACGACCGCGATGTACTTGGCCTCTTCGGTCTTGTAGATCAGGTCGGACTGGTCCTGACGGACCATGTCCCGGTTGGTGGGGATGCTGACGACGCCGAGCTTGTAGATCTCGTGCAGCTCGGCGGCCTCGGTCTGGGCGGTACCCGTCATGCCGGAGAGCTTGTTGTACAGCCGGAAGTAGTTCTGCAACGTGATGGTGGCCAGGGTCTGGTTCTCGGCCTTGATCTCGACGTGTTCCTTGGCCTCGATGGCCTGGTGCATGCCCTCGTTGTAGCGCCGGCCCACCAGCACACGGCCGGTGAACTCGTCGACGATGACGACCTCGCCGTTGCGGACGATGTAGTCCTTGTCGCGGTTGAACAGCTCCTTGGCCTTCAACGCATTGTTGAGGTAGCTGACCAACGGCGAGTTCGCCGCTTCGTAGAGGTTGTCGATACCGAGCTGGTCCTCGACGAACTCGACCCCGAGTTCGTGCACACCGATGGTGCGCTTACGCAGGTCCACCTCGTAATGGACGTCCTTCTCCATCAGCGGGGCGAGGCGGGCGAACTCGGTGTACCAGTTCGAGGCGCTGTCAGCCGGACCGGAGATGATCAGCGGCGTGCGGGCCTCGTCGATGAGGATCGAGTCCACCTCGTCGACGATGGCGAAGTTGTGCCCGCGCTGCACCAGGTCATCGAGGCTGTGCGCCATGTTGTCGCGCAGATAGTCGAACCCGAACTCGTTGTTGGTGCCGTAGGTGATGTCGGCGGCGTAAGCGATCCGGCGCTGGTCCGGAGTCAGGCCCGACAAGATGACACCGACGTTGAGACCCAGGAAGCGGTGCACGCGTCCCATCCACTCGGCGTCGCGTTTGGCCAGGTAGTCGTTCACGGTCACGACGTGCACGCCTTTACCGGACAGCGCGTTCAGGTAGGACGGCAGCACGGCGGTCAGGGTCTTACCCTCACCGGTCTTCATCTCGGCGACGTTGCCGAAGTGCAGCGCCGCGCCGCCCATCACCTGGACGTCGAAGTGGCGTTGCGACAGCACCCGCCAGGCCGCTTCGCGGGCCACCGCGAAGGCTTCGGGGAGCAGGTCGTCGAGGCTTTCGCCGTCTTCAACCCGCTTCTTGAACTCATCGGTCTTCGCGCGTAACTCCGCGTCAGAGAGTTTCTCGACGTCGTCGGAGAGGGTGTTGACGTAGTCAGCCACCCCTTTGAGGCGTTTGACCATGCGACCTTCGCCGAGGCGCAGCAGCTTCTGCAGCACTGATATATCCCCTACAGGATTGGAGTCTTTGCGCATTCCATCGTAGGTGACTCCACTGTGAACCCTCAGCTGCCTGCGGCGAGTCGGCGCAGTGTGGGCGGGATTCCCTCAGAAATCCCGCCCACATCATGCGTCCTGGACGACTCAGGCCAGGCGGATCAGCCCGTAGTCGTAGGCGTGTCGGCGGTAGACGACCGTGGGCTTGTCGGTCTCTTGGTCATGGAAAAGGAAGAAGTCGTGTCCGACCAGCTCCATCTCGTAGAGCGCGTCATCGACTGTCATGGGACGAGCCGGATGCTCCTTGGTACGGACGATCCGGCCAGGTTCGTGATCTTCGGCAGCTCCCTGCTGCGGAGTCTGATCTTGGCCGGCCGGGATGTCGAAGTCCGGCGTGATGGCAGCGGTCGCTTCGGCAACCGAGACAGGCCTCTTGTCGCCGTAGTGGATCTTGCGGCGGTCCTTGCCGCGGCGCAGTCGGGCTTCGAGCTTGGCTACGGCTGATTCCAGCGCAGCATAGAAACTGTCGGCGCACCCCTCGCCGCGGACGACGGGCCCACGACCGCGAGCAGTGATCTCGACGTGTTGGCAGTTCTTGCGTTGACGCCGATTCTTCTCGTGGTCGAGTTCGACGTCGAACATGTAGATGGTCTTGTCGAACCGCTCGAGGCGGGCCAGTTTGTCGGAGACGTGTATCCGGAAGTGATCGGGGATCTCTACGTTGCGGCCCTTCACCACGACTTCGGCGCGTGGCTCGGGTGCGGTCTGCTCGTCGGGATCGGCCAGAATCTGTGCGGATTGGCTTGTCATGCTTGACAACTCGTTTCTCCTCTGCGTCGTTCGCGGGCGCGTGCCTGGCTTGTCGGTACTGCGCCGAGGGGGTTTGCGAATCCGCACGCCCGCGGCGCCAGGGGTCGAATATCACCTCCTACCGCGTCGGGCGAAGTGGGTTCCGCGAGTCCGTCAGACTCTGCGAAACCGGCCGCGATGCATCACAGCCTGTTGAACCGAAGGTAGTCCGTGTTTACCCAAACGTGCCACCCTTTTCGCGCACGTGTTGCGAGTTCTTTCGCCCCCCGTAACCAAGATGTAGGCCCGGTGCGGCAAACGGATGAATCAGGCATGCGCCAACGTGAGCACTCCCGCCACGTTGACCCCAGCGACAGTCAGCACACCTACTGACTCCGACGCCGTGGCACCCGTGGTCACGATGTCGTCGACGACGAGTACGTCGACGCTTGTTCGCACGCGACCCTTGATCTGGACCCGCCCGGCCAGGTTGCGCTGCCGGGCCACGCTGCCGAGTCCGACCGAGTCCTTGGCTGACGCCTTCAGCCGCAGTACAGGGGCGACGGCGATCTGCGGGTGCGCCTGAACCGCGGCGGCCGCCAACCGGGTCACCGGGTCACCGCCGCGGCGGCGGGCGGCCAGCCGGCGGGTCGGTGCGGGGACAACGGTGAGCGGCACGTCGAGCACTCCCCAGGCGAGCAGTCTGTGGATTCCCATAGCCAGCGCATACGCCAACGGCGGGATCAGGTCGGTGCGACCGTGTTCCTTGAGAGCGACGATGGCCTGCCTGCGCGGGCCGGCATGGCGGCCCAGCGCAAACACCGGCACCCCGGGGTCGAGCCGTGGGGAGACGACGTGGGGTTCGTCGGTGCCCAATGAAAGCGCCGCGGCGCACATCGGGCACCACCGAGTGGACGGAGCGCCGCAGCCGCCGCATTCGAGGGGCAGGACAAGATCGAGCATGTGTGCAGTGTGGCGGGTTGGGGTGACAAGCGAGGTCGTCAGCAGACGGTGCAGCGCTTTTGGTCGAAGCGCGGATGACCGATATGCATTGTAGGGTATTCGGTTGTGCCACTTGACTATCGAGACGACCGTGCAGGATCCTGACTCTGCGTTACCGCTCTCTGCGCTCGTTTCCGGTGCGGCCGGCATGCTGGTGCCGTTCGGGTCAGGGAGCGAACCGGTAGGTGATCCGGAGGTCCGGGACGTCGCCCTGCATGAGCCCGGCACCCGGGCGGACTACACGGGCGCCGTCGTGCTGGTGAGCGCCCGCGTCAAAGATCAATTTGCCCTCGGGTCTTTGCTGGACGAGGTAGGGACCGCCGCGGCGCTGGTACTCCCGGCGGACGCGACCACAGACGTATCGCTGGTGGGAGGCAATCAGGCCCACCTGTTTCGGCGTTCCCCGTGGGTGGATTGGACTGAGCTCTTCAAGGTGTTGATCGGGCTTCTCGGCGCTGGTCGCATCGTCAGCCCGGCCCCTCAGGTGGACAATCTGCAGACACTGGCTCGCTGGATCAGCACCAGAAGTGGGGCGCCGGTGACGATCGAGGACCTGGATTCGCGGGTCCTGGCGTACGCAGTTGTCGGCCATGACGTCGATCCCATCCGGAACCAGACGATCCTGGGGGGCGCGGTGCCCGCGTGGCGGGTCGAGCGGCTGATGGCCAATGGCTTTTTGCCCGCGATCTGGCGGTCCGACGATGTGGTGGTGCGCAATTCCGAGGATGAGGACCCGGCGCGCATGGTGATCGCCCTGAAGTCCGGGACCGAGACCTTGGGCACGATCTGGGCGGCGTTGGACGAGAACACCAACCGTGAGGAACTGCGAGAGCTACTCCTGGAAGTGCGGCAGACGGCCGCCGCCATGATGCTTCGGGAAGTCCACCGCGCCCAGTACGAACGGCGGCTTCAAGAGTCGGCGCTGGTCGATCTGCTCTCGCGTGGAGTGGATCCCGCAGTTCCCGCGTCCCTACTCGGGCTGCAACGCGATGCGCGACATACCGTGGCCACCTTGGGAACCGATACTCCGTCGTCCCGCTCCCTGATGTTCCACGTCCAGGCGTTACGCCCCGGAGCGAGAACCGCACAGGTAGGAGCCGACCTTCTTGCTGTCCTGCCGCTTCTGGACGGCGAGGTCGAGGAGACGGACGTTGCCCACTCGCTGATGGCGCAGCTGGCTCGAGTGTCTCGCGGTCGCGCGGGCCTGGTGTCGGTCGGGCCTGTCGTCGATGACCTCTCGGATCTGCGGCACTCCGCCCACGTCGCCCGACAGGTCCTGGATGCTGCTTCGCTGGACGGTGCCGCACCTTTGCACCCGGGTTGCGACGACCCCACGGTCCTCACGGCTGCCGATGTGCCGGACGCGTTGACCCTGATTCAGGTGACCGACCTCCTGGCTCCGATTGCGGCCACCATCACCGAGCCTTTGGCGGTCCTCCGCCGGCACGACCTCGATCATGGAACCTCGTTCGTCGACACCCTCGCGGTGGTTCTCGCGCGTCCGGGCAACCTGACCGAAGCGGCACGCGAGTTGGGTATCCACGCAAATTCGTTGCGCTACCGCTTGGACCGCATCCACGTGGTCTCCGGCATCGACCTACAGGCGGCGCCGGCTCGGCTCCGGGCCGCGCTCGGCCTTCTGCTGTGGCAACGGGACCGGGAGCAACCTCCCGGCCCCGCCGGAACAGCCAAAAACCGAGAATGTTGTTAGTGCCTTTCGGAGAGGCCGGTGGCAGCGTCGCTGCAGAAATCTCCGAATCCGACGAAGATCTGCGGAGAATTCCTCCGCCCGTGCAACTCTCGGTGACACCGATTTTTTGCATAGATTTTCTAACGTGACTGACGTACCACTGTGCGCCGGGCGGACGCCGCCCGGTCCGGACACGCTGCTGGGCCGCCGGGCTGAGGTTGTCGCCGATGTGGCCGGCCGAGGATTCATCGATGACGAGCACCCGTTGTGCGGAGTCATCGACCTGGACACGCTCGACGAACTGATGGCTGCGTTGACCGACGCGTATCCGACGGCCATGCCGGCGCTGCACACCATTGCGGCGAAAGCGATAACTCTGCGTCCAGTTCTCGCGCGTTTCGCGGACGCCGGATTTGGGTGCGAGGTGGCCAGCCCCGGCGAACTCGAGCTCGCCCTGGCGGCCGGATTCCCCGCGGAACGCATCGTGTTCGACTCCCCGGCCAAGACCACGACCGAGATCACCCGGGCGCTCGAACTGGGAATGTCGTTCAACATCGACAACTTCGAGGAACTCGCGCGGGTCGACGAAGCCATCGCAGAGCTCGGCGAGCACGGGTCGAACGTCGGACTACGACTGAACCCGCAAACCGGTACGGGTGCCATCGGCGCCATGAGTACGGCAACCACGACATCCAAGTTCGGCATCGGGCTGTCCGATGACCGGGACCGCATCATCGAGGCGGTCGCGTCCCGACCGTGGATAACGCAACTGCACGTACACAGCGGTTCCCAGGGACTCAGCCTCGGCCACGCCGCCCAAGGGGTGCGCCTGATTGCCGACCTTGCGCAGGAGATCACCACTCGTGTTGGGCGTCAGCAGATTCGGCGGATCGATATCGGTGGGGGGCTATCGGTCAACTTCAGCTCCGACGACATCACGCCGACCTTCGCGGATCAGCGGGCCGTGCTGGAGGCCGCAGTTCCGGCGCTGTTCGACGGGACCTACACCCTGGTCACCGAATTCGGTCGGGCGCTGACGGCCAAGACCGGCACCATAGTCGCCCGGGTCGAATACACGAAGCAGACCGGCGGCCGACCGATCGCCATCACCCATGCCGGGGTCCAAATCGCCACGCGGACAGTCTTCGCGCCCGATGCCTGGCCGCTGCGCATCGAGGTGTACGACCCTCATGGGCGGCGCCGGGAAGAGGAGCCGCAAGTTCAGGACGTGGCCGGTCCGGCGTGCTTCACCGGAGACATGTTGGCGGTCGGGCGGGACCTGCCGCCGATCCGCCAGGGTGATCTGGTGGCGATACCGGATACCGGTGGCTACTACTTCTCCACCCACTTCTCGTACAACGCGCTCCCCCGGCCTGCCATCTACACCATCGGATCCGACCCTCACGGCCGCCGGCGCTGGTCTCTGGCCAGGCGCGCCCAATCCATCGAACAAATCCTCGCCGAGTCCGGCGAGGCGTCCCTGGTGCCATTGCCCGCCTGAATCCTGTCCACACCAACCCATCCCCGAAACGAGAAACCGATCTATGTCTTCATCCACAGAGCCCCGGTTTGACCTAGCCAGGTCGCTGAAAACCCGGCACATGACCATGATCGCCATCGGAGGTGCCATCGGTGCCGGCCTCTTCGTCGGCAGCGGCGCCGTCATCCAGACCGCCGGCCCCGCAGCGATCATCTCGTACTGCATTGCCGGGGCACTGGTCTTGTGCTCATTGCGCATGCTGGGTGAGATGGTGGTAGCCAAGCCCACGGCCGGGTCGTTCGCCGACTACGCCCGCATGGGAATTGGGCCGTGGGCGGGGTTCACCATCGGCTGGCTGTACTGGTACTACTACGTGATCATCATCGCGGTGGAAGCGGTGGCCGGCGCCCAGATCCTGCATGTGTGGGTGGGATTACCGCTCTGGGTGATGGCCATGCTGCTGATGGCCGTGATGACCGTCGTCAACCTGATCTCGGTGAAATGGTTCGGCGAGTTCGAGTTCTGGTTCGCCGGCATCAAGGTGGCCGCCATCGTCGCCTTCATCATCTTGGGCCTGCTGTGGGTGGTCGGGGTATGGCCCGGGGACACCGGCGGCCTGGGCAACCTCGTTGCGCACGGCGGGTTCGTCCCGAACGGATTGGGTGCGGTGTTGAGCGCCGTCGTGGTGGTGATCTTCGCCTTCGGCGGAGCCGAGATCGTCACCATCGCTGCCGCCGAGAGCGTCGAGCCGGCGAAGTCGGTGGCCAAAGCCACCACCGGCGTCATCTGGCGAATCATCCTCTTCTACGTCGGCTCGATATTCCTGGTCGTGTGCATCCTGCCCTGGGGTGACGGATCCGTGCTGTCGAGTCCGTACGTCGCTGCACTGGAGAAGCTGGAGATCCCCGGGGCCGCCATGATCATGAACTTCGTCATCCTCACCGCGGTGCTCTCGGTGCTGAACTCGTCCATCTACACGTCGTCGCGCATCCTGCGGGTCCTGGCGTCACACGGTGACGCGCCTGACTCGCTCGTGAAAACAGATTCCCGAAGTGTTCCGGCGCGTGCCGTCCTCGCCAGCACGGCGATCGGATGGATTTCCGTGGGCCTGGCCTACATCGCACCTGACTCGCTGTTCCTGTTCCTGGTGAATTCCTGTGGCGTCGTCGCCATCTTCATGTATGTCATGATCGGCGTCTCGGAGTTGCGGGTGCGCCGTGCGCTGGAACGCGAAGACCCATCGCAGCTGACCTTGCGGATGTGGTTCTTCCCGTACCTGACCATCGCAGTCATCGTGGCCTACGCAATTGTCCTGGTAGCCATGGTGTTCAACGCCGATCAGCGCGTACAACTGGCCACCAGCGTGGTCAGTTTGATCGTCGTCCTCGTCGCCTACACACTGCGCAAGCGGTTCGGGAAAGTGCCGGTTGAGGCGGAACTCGACGAAGTGGCATGAGTGCAGCGTTCACCCAAGCGTTGACCGGGCTACCCACCGCGGTGGCCTGGTCGGCGCGTGTCGTCGACCTGACCTCCGGTGAAACCTTGTGGGAGCACGAGCCGGCCCGCGTGCTCAAGACAGCAAGTGTGGGAAAGCTTTTCCTGCTGGCCGAAGTGGCCCGGCGGATCAAGGCGGGGACGTTGAAGCCGGGCGAAGTCCTCGTGGCCACCGCCGACGATGTAGTCGCAGACTCGGGCGTCCTCTACCTGCTACGCCAGCAGGACCACAGGATCGATGACCTCTGCCTGCTGATCGGGGCGGTCAGCGACAACATGGCCACCAACATCCTGTTGCGTCGGATCGGGCTGGCCGAGCTGCAACGCGCCACCCGGGACCTTGGTTTCACCCACAGCGAATTACGGGACATGGTGCGGCTCAACCGTTCCCGGGACGACCCGCGCACCCTCTCGGTGGGCAACGCCGCGGAACTCTGTGAACTCGTCTCCCGCATCGAGTCAGGCGCCATTCACGACGCCGCTGTGTCCGAGCAGATGCGGCGGTGGTTGTGCGTGAACACCGACCTGTCCATGGTGGCCCAGGCGTTTCATCTGGACCCGTTGGCGCACACCGGACCCGACCACGGCGTCACGCTGTGGAACAAGACAGGCACCATCTCCGACGGCAGGATCGATCTCGGGTGCGTCGGCCATGTCGACAGCGGCCGCAAGGTGGGTTACGCGGTACTGGCGAACTGGACCTGGGGTGAGAACCATCGTGACCCGGTGCTGGACGCCATGCGGTTAGTGGGTGTCGAGATCCGGCGGTATCTGGAGAACGGTCCGTGGGTCGCTTCGTCATCGAGGTGACTTGAGTGGCTTCTGGTGCGGGCTGACGATTACCCCGGAACGAACTATCCCAGCCCGAACAACGAATCTCCCCGCGGACTGGTGAACGACTCGATCAGCGCGGACGCAGAGGTTCCAAGCGCCCATGAAACCTTCACGAGCATCGCAACGTCGCTCCCAGGATCCCAGTGCCGCTCGATCAGAACAACGGCATACCGTCGACGATCATCAGTGCCAACCGACTCGGACCGGCATTATCGAGCGCGTACCCCCTGTAGACATCGCAGGCATGAATGGGCCTCCGCCCCGCTCTACACCAGCGACGCCGAGCGCTTCCGAATAACCGCACCGATAATCGTTTTGAATCCCCCCAGCGACATTTCCATCCCGCGGTGCTTCAGGTCATGTTTCACGGTCACACGTGCGCGCATAGAAATTCCGATTCGTCATGCTCAGACTGATCCCTTGCCTACCGTTGCCGAATGCAGAATGCCGCATTCGCTGGCTCGATGGGACAATCATCAGGCCCATGAGGAGAAGAGGGGCAGTCCGCTGGGACTAACGAACGAACTCCTTATCTCGTCGGGTGTTCGGTTGAGGGCCCAGGACGAAATGACAAGTCGCGCGACATCGCTGACAGGGTCCCACGTTCCTGTCACAACCATCGCCGGCCGGCCGTCCTTTCCTACTAGCCTCAACTCCGACTCATCGGAATCATCGATTCTGAACGGCGAAGCGACTGATTCTCTGGTCACCGGCGGCATGAGCCGTGCCAGGTTCAGGCCCTCACGGACAGTCGGACCGAACGTCATCCAGAAAAATGCTTCTGCGGCCACTTGGTTGCAGGCATCGGCATCGACTTCATATTCCTCACTTCCTGCTCGGGAACTGGAAGTGATTCTCAACAGACCTCCCCGCCAAGGCCTTACGAAATACCGATCCTCTCCGCCGCGGTTATAAAACAACGCAGTCGTGCCATCTTCGACACGACTGTATGAGTAACCCGCCTCAGCGGCCCATCCGATGAGATCCCCAGAAGGAAACAGGAAGCCTTTCATCTAAGCACTCCAGTTTGTAGAGGTTGCTCGACTGTCTGCACCTTTCCCCGCCCATCTACGAATTGTGTTTACAAGCAACCCAGTCGGACCTTCTACAACGACCCACTGGTGGGCCGTACCGGGCTGACCACCCATTCGGGTGGCACGTCAACGCCTGTGCCCTAGAAGGTGTGGTGCTGCGACGCGAACCTGGAGGTGTTGCCCGGTGCGCTAACGGTGGCTGAATGTAGGTGCGACATCAGAAGTGCGCCTGATTCTTCATGCTTAAATCCGAATCCGGCTCGTGTCGACCGCGCAACTACGTCGCGCGAAGGACAAAAGGTGATCGCAACGTGCAACTCCAAGGTGTTAAGGGTGATCATCGTCGGCCACCCAAATGCGTTTAAACTCGGCTATCAATTCGAATCTTAGCTCCTACCACGCTTGGAATACAGCATGCTTGCCGCCTCGATTTGGTTGGCATTTTTCCTTTCCGCAATCAACTGTTCAAGCCCAGGATCCCAGTGCGAGCCACCTCGAAGTTATTGGCAATCTGCTCACGTAGCCAAGTCAGCCAAGTCGTCGAAGTAGCGAAATTTTCGCGTTGATCGCGCATCAAGCTCACCAATTCTTCCAACGGAAGATCTGGTCTCGGCACGAATTCAGTGAGATAGCGCCAATTCCGCGCCTTGCCGTACAAACCGTGTTCATTGGGCGCATCTGATGACGCAATCATGCAGTTTATTTCACCTGCGCGAGTTGAGAAGTATATTTGCAATTTGCAGTCAGACCCACGATAAAACACCGCGACCCCATTGCGACCCCCTTCATCTACCCGATCATCGACCTCCTCCAACGCGAATCCAAGCTCTGCCATTGTCGGACCTACGATCCTGTGAACTTCATCCGCAAAACTAGTCTCCACCGCACTTCCTTCCGTTCGCTCTACGGGGATGTCACTCGCGTAACTCTCCGGAATCGCTCACAGGAACGAACATAACGACTGACGAATACGGCTCAATTCACCGGCCAACCTGCGGTACGTGATCGCCGCGATGGCCGGCAGCTGAACGAGTGCGGGTAACCCCTCCGAAACCAAATCCTGGAACCGACAATCACCGGACTATCCCACTCTTGCGTTCCGGTCAGGCTACTCCAGGCGATGCGCGAATTCACCGAAAAGATTATCTGCGTTTGACTTCATCAATTCCACACCTTCCGGCGTTTTGCTGAGAATACCCTCGGTGCCAAGTCCGCGACCGATGCGGGATTGCCAGTCGCGTCAGGTCAGACACGCCGGCGCTATCTCAGCTCGAACAACGGTTCGCCCCGTGGACTCGTGAACGACTCGATCAAAGCGGACGCGGAGGTCCCAAGCGCCCATGAAACCTTCACGAGCATCGCAACGTCGCTAACCGGATCCCAGAGCCGCTTTATCGAACCAACAGCAATATCGTCGACGGTCAGCAGAGCCAAATGACCGGGATCGCCATCATCGATCTTGTACCCCTCGTAGGCTTTGCCCTTCGATGTGGGCATACGAAGTCTCGGAAGCCGAAGTGCGCTGCGGACACTGGGCCCGAACTGCATGATGAAGAACGCTTCCCCAGTTCTCGCGTCGCTAACATCGACAAGGTAGTCTTCGCGATCCCCTCTGGCCGCTTTGGAGATCCTGAGCGAAGAGCCGGAAATGGGTCGGACATAGAAAGCTGTGTCCCAGCCAGCATTATGGAACACGAATTCACCTTCGGCGCCGTAGCGTTCGGCGACGTAACCGGCGCGAAGAGCCCAGTCCGCCAACTCTCCTGAGGGCGCAAACGCATCCGTCACCGCAGCATCCCCCTCATCCATGTTTTGAATGCTCATATTTATACCCTGGTTATTTTGAACCAAGACCTGCAAACTTCCACCCTCGCGGCCGAACGCAGCAGCGACTTCGGAAATCTCGATCGTCCAACCATCCCCGTAGGCCACCGACTGAGTTCCATCCGAGGGTGCATGGCAGCGATCCCAGAAGTGGTTTTTCACGCCGCTTGTATAGGCGTGTGGGGCGACCGAGACATTCTTCAGCGCCGGTGGGCGTTCGTTCTTTCTCGCGCGTGCAGTTGTCGAGACGAGACACCTCTCGAGCATGAATGGGGCTCGCCCCGCTCTACGACAGCGACACCGAGCGCTGCTCCGAAACCGGCTGGCCAGCGTCTCGAAAGGATGCCAGGGCTTCCGTAGCCATCACGGCATTATGTCGTGAAGAGAGGACTGCCCGTGGGATCGAGAAAGGATGCCTGTACTGCCTCGGGTGAGGCCGCGAGCACACAAGAGATTTTCACCAGACGGCCGATATCAAGGGCCGGATCCCATTTGCGTCTAACCGAAACTACCGGCCGTTTCTCGCCATCGGTGAGGACCAGACTCGATTCGCCTAATTCGCATATGACGAATGGCGGGTAAACCTCGCCCCTACTAATAGGAAGTTGGACCCCAGGGAGACCCATTTCTGCTCGCACGTCTGAACCGAACGTCATCCAGAAGAATGCTTCTGCCGCAGCCGCGACTTCGGCGTCGAGAAGATATTGTTCGGCGTCATTCCGGCTCGCTTTCGAAATCCGGAGAAATCCTTCTGGCCGTGGCCTTATAAAAAGTCTATTGGCCCAGCCTATGTTATAGAACACGCCTGCGCCTGCTTCGTCATGCTTAAACTCAAATCCTGCCTGCGTTGAAAACGCGATTAAGTTGAGCGAAGGATTGAAAGGGATCGTCAACGCATAACTCCAAACTCGTGCTTGCGTGGCTTACACCTACAAGATAGTCGTCGCCAGCCCCTCTGATCGCTTGGGAAATCCTGAGCGAATTGTCGGAAATGGGCCGAACATAGAAAGCTATGTCCAGGTGCCGACGCTTTCCTCACAGCAGCATCCCCGTCTTCTATGCTGATTTCTGCGCCGCCGACCTCGACTTCCTGAAGACCTGGCAGTACGGAGTCGACTCCGAGAAAGACCGCCGCGCGTCGCCTGGAAGGCCTGACTTCTTCAGGATCTCTCCGGCGATACCGCTTCAGGGACCTGTAGTAGAGCCCTGTCGTCGTTCGCTATCGCATGAGGCGACCCATCGGTCAGATCATCCCTCGGCCGAAGATGCTGTTGACTTCGCCGAAGTCCAGAAGCATGACCCGACTCATGGCCGCCTTTCCATCACTGAGACAAGCGAACTGCGTGGGCCTGCTCGTGACCACATAGCGTTTGAGGTAGGCGGAAGGAATGGCGTTGTCGACATCGGGCATTGAGGTCATGGCGGCAATGTCCTCGTCGCTGGCAGAAGTGATGTCAATCCGATCATCGACTCCGAGTCGCTTCCACTCCCAGTGGATTGGATCGAGCCCGCTGTTTGTTCTGAGGAAATCTGCCACGGTGGCAATGACATACTTGCCGGCGTCGCCCAAGTCCGTGAACGTCGCCACGACTGACGTCAACGGGGCGCTACGGCGCTCCGTAGTCAAACGAAGTACTGTCGCGACCCCGGCGCTGATATCGATGCCGAACGCACTCCAGTCCGGATGCGGATAACCCCTCCGAAACCAAATCCTGGAGCCGACGACCACGGGACTGTCCCACTCTGGCGTTCCGGTCAGGTTATTCCAGGAGGTGCTCCAATGGTCGAGATTAGACACCACCACACTGAGTTTGTCGTCTCCGTTTGGTGTCATCAGTTTACCGCTCAATTGCCTTCTGCCGTTTCCCTGAGGATACCCTCGGTGTGCGATACCTCGCCCGATACGCGATCAGCAGAAATTGGGTCTCGAGATCCGACGATACCTTGACAGCCCTTGGGGCGCTTCGTCATTGAGGTGAGCAGACATGGATCCCTCCGCCAGACGCTGGCTCACGCGCTGAGCCGCTTTGTCCAACAATGCAAATTGCGTCCGATGACGGGTCCCCGGCCGTTTCCTGGTAGGTGATCGCGGGCGTGGGCTGAGTTCTTCGGAGCGCCGGCTCACCAGATCTGCGGTCATAGACCGGGATTCCGGCTCATCGCAGAAGAGTGCGCAGCTCGCGGTCGGTCGGTTTTCGAGATCGCCTACACGGATTTCAGCCTGCTGCAATGCAATTCGCGTCCGGCGAGACGCCCTCCGGGGAACGAGCGAGGCACGCGCCGCTCCCGGAGCTACCGCCATCAGGTGCGAAGTCGGCCTTACCCCGTCACGTCAACCCCGCGCTGAAAGTTCGGTTGATCTCGTCGAAGGACAACAGCATCACACGGCTGAGCGGTGCGTTGCATCAATTGTCGGCGAAGGGCTCCCGTTCGGACAACTCCAACTCCCAGGTGTTGTTCCTCGGATTACACGTGCGCGCGATAAGAGTTCTGATTCGTCATGCTCGAACCGATTCTTCGCCTACCGCTGCCCAATGTCGCATTCGACGGCTCGATGGAGACAGGCATCAGGCCCACGAGGAGCAACCCGTCTTTTTTTGGGCCGTTTCGCGGTTGGGCCGCACGATTTCGGGCTACGGCACCACGTTTCAGCGCCACGGCTTCCAATCTCCATCCGGAGCAGAAGTCAGGCGGGGCGGCTGGCTGGCGTGAATCGACCCGGGGAATGGATCGGAACCGCAGGCGCAGCCAATGCAGCGCTTACTTGCTCGATGACAGCTGCCCGTAACTCGGCAGGTCCGGGCGGAAGCTGCGGCGCATCCCCTGGTTCAGCGAGAAGAACCACCGGATTTGAGAGGCCCTCGACGTTGACAGAACCGACCGGCAGCAGGACGGTCCCAGGCAGCAACGCGATTTCGTGTTCGTCAGGGTGCTGCGAAAGCGGCGCGATGTAACGGCCGGTGATGGTGACGATCGCGACCAAGCGCTGCGCAGTGAAGTTCTCCGTCGCGACCCTCGGGCTCAGAGAGCTCGGCAGCACGCTCGACAATGTGATCGCATTGGGTGAGGGCTCACCGGCCAACCCTCGGTAGGTGATCGCCGGGGTGGCGGGCAGTTGCAGAAGTGCTTGTTCGAGGCCTGTGGTCATGCAGTCTTCTCTCTGATCTCGATCGCATCGACGATGGCATGCGCGGCGCACCTGACGAAGTCGGGGGTTCGAGCTTCACGCTGCAGCGGACAGCGAGGAGCATGTCGTCGCCAACACCGCCGGATCCGCCCTCAGCTGTTCACCCGAGTTGCCCACAGTGCAGAACGTATCGACTTGACGGACTTCGCTCAATTCACCTTTGCCGGAGTCGACGCGCTGTCGGCGTCAGCCAGGCAGCACCGGCACCGCACCGGCCACCATGAGCGGCTTGACCCCCACCCACATCAATTGGTTTTCCGTGCCCGAGGCCGCCGACAACTGGATCACGCCGGTGCGGTCAGCGACGTAGACGGTCGACGGGCTGGCCGCTACCGTCGTCACGGGTGTGCGCAGGTCCTGGCTCGGGCCGTCGGAGTTCACGCCGTCGAGGTTGACGAACGACACCGGGTGGGCACCGTCGTTTCGGCTCACCACGATATCGTCGCCGGTACGCCAGGACAACGACACCACCGACTTACCCAGTCCGAAACCGAGGCGACGCGGGTAGGTCAGGGCGAACTCGCCGCCAGGCAACTGCTCCACCCCGGCCAGGATCACCTGACCGTCGATCACCATCGCCGCCCGGGTGCCGTCCCGGGACAACTGCAACTCGACGATGGGCCCGGGGAACTTGGTGGTCACCGCGGTGGCGTCGACGGGTATCTGCGCCGGCTCGCCGGAGGCCGCTTCCCGGATGACACGCAGCACGACATTGCCGTCGACAACCACCCACACCGCCTGATCCAGCGCCCAGGTGGGCCGTGACAGGTTGTGTCCGACGGTCGCTTTCTGCGCTTCCCGCCCCAGCGTGCCGATCCACAGCGTCGACTCCACGTCGGGGGCGCCGACGCGCACCGCTGTCACCGACGCGGCCTGCAGTCCGTCGCGGGACAACGAGGCCGACTTCTGGTCGGGCATCTGGCCGAACGCACCCGGAACCCGGGCGGACTTCTGCCCGTCCAGGAAGTGCAACGAACCGCCGACCAACGCATGTAATCCGGCTGCGGCGCCATCGGCTGCCCCGGGATCGGTAGCGGCGACATCGGAGGTGCTCCACCCTTCGGCGAACCGCTCATCCAACGGCGCACCGTCGACATTGATCACGTACGGACCCTTGATATCGGCCCGGGCGAGAGTCCAGACGAGCTGTGCGGCAAGCAGTTGCCGACTGTGCGGGTCGGTGGTCGCCAGGCTGTCCAGCTCGATGCGGGCGCCACCGTAGCCGCGGCCGATCCCGGTCTTGCCACCGTCGGCGCGGGTCACCGGTCCGCGAAGTCGCAGCGGCGGACCCAGCATGTTGCGCACGGCATTGGTCATCTCCGGGCGGGGGCCGGCGATGAGTTTGGTGACCAGCTCGGTGGCCAACTGCTCAGGATCTGACACCGCGACGTAGCGCGGGTCGGGAACGGTGGTGGCACCGGTGGGGTCCAGGAAGTAGAGCGTGTGCCGCTTGTAGGTGGATTGGAACTGCTGCCAATCCAGGAAGACCCCGTTGGGCAGGCGGTCGATCCGCCAGCCGTCGGAGGTCTTGACCATCTCGATCGGCCCCGGGTCAGGCAGTGCACCCTCGGCTGTCTCGAAGACCCCGATGTCGGACAGCGACCCGAGGATGTCGGCCCGCATCATGACTGAGACCCGTTCGGCACCACGGGTTTCGACAAACACCACCCGGTCGATCAGGAGTGCGCTACCGGCGTCATCCCAGTCGTTGGACGCCGACTCGGTGAGGAACTGGCGCGCGGCGAGGTGCCGGTTGGCCGGATCGGCCGTGGCTTTGAGGAACTCGCGCAGCAGCAGATCGGGTTCCATGCCGGGGGTGGGCTTGGGAAGGCTCTGCGGCGCAGACCGTTCGACGGTGCCGATGGCTTGCGGAGCAGAGGAACTCGGAACGCTGGCGCACCCGGACACCAGCAGGGCCACGCTCATCAGCAGAGCGACTACGACACGCTTCACACGCTTTCCCCAGCGTGTTCGCGGGACCGCGCCCTGATGGCGTCGCGGCGTTCGGGGGCAACGGGTTTCAGCGGCAGCGGGCTGGTGGTCACCTTGTGTCCACGTACCAACGGCAACGTGAGGCGGAAGCACGCCCCGTTGCCCGGTTCACCCCAGGCCTCCAACCGCCCCTGGTGCAGCCGGGCATCCTCGATGCTGATCGCCAGGCCCAGTCCGGTTCCGCCGGAGCGCCGCACGCGTGAGGGATCCGAACGCCAGAATCGGCTGAACACCAGTTTCTCCTCGCCGGGGCGCAGTCCCACGCCGTGATCGCGGACGGTCACGGCCACCGTGTCCTCGTCGGCGGCCATCCGAATCCGCACGGGTTTGCGTTCCGCGTGGTCGATCGCATTGGCGATCAGGTTGCGCAAGATGCGCTCCACCCGCCGGGCGTCGACTTCGGCGATCACTTCCCCATCCGGCATATCGACCAGGAGCTCGACGCCGGCATCATCGGCCAGATGCCCGACGTTACCCAGCGCGCTGTTGACGGTGGAGCGCAAATCGATGGCATCTACCGACAACTCGGCCACCCCGGCGTCGTGCCGGGAGATCTCGAGCAAGTCGTTCAGCAGGGTCTCGAACCGATCGAGCTCATTGACCATCAGTTCGGTGGACCGCCGTAATGCCGGGTCCAGTTCCTCGCTGTGATCGTGGATCAGGTCTGCGGCCATCCGCACCGTCGTCAGCGGCGTCCGAAGTTCATGGCTGACGTCGGAGGTGAAGCGGCGCTGCAGGCTGCCGAACTCCTCGAGCTGGGTGATCTGCCGGCTCAGGCTCTCGGCCATATCGTTGAACGACACCGCAAGACGCGCCATGTCGTCCTCGCCGCGGACCGGCATCCGTTCGGTCAGATGCCCCTCGGCGAAGCGTTCAGCGATCCGGGACGCCGATCGGACCGGCAGCACCACCTGACGCGACACCAGCACGGCGATGCCGGCCAGCAACAGCAGCAGGACCACACCGCCGGTGGCCATCGTGCCCCGCACCAGTGTGATGGTGCTCTCCTCGCTCGACAGCGGGAAGATCAGGTACAGCTCGAGATTGGTCACCCGCGACGAGGTGGGGCTGCCGATGATCAGCGCCGGACCGGAGAACCCGTCGGTGTGGACTGTGGCGTACTGATAACTGACCTGCCCGGCTTTGACGAATTCCCGTAACGCTTCGGGGATCTGGTCCACCGGGCCGGCGGCTGTGGCCGCGCGGGGGCCGTCACCGGGCACCACCAGCACCGCGTCGAACGCACCGGCCAGGGCGGAGCCCGACGCCGGATCCGCCTTCGAGATCAGGGTGTTCCGGGCCAACTGCAGACTGCTGCCCAGAGACCGGGTCTCCTCACCTCCGACGATGCCGCTGACGGTGGTGCGGGCCCGCTCGATCTCCTCGGTGGCCGCACGCACCTTGACGTCCAGCACACGATCGGTGATCTGGCTGGTCAGCACGAAGCCCAGCACCAGGATCACCGCCAGCGACAGGCCCAGGGTCAGGACCACGACACGCAACTGCAGTGAACGGCGCCAGGCCACGCCGACCGCTCGACTCAGCGCACTCAGGCCGCGTAGCAGAGGGCCGGTGCGCCCCCAGCGACCGCGTGTGCGCCGCTTCGAGCGAAGAATCACGGCGGTCCGGCCTTGTAACCCACACCTCGAACGGTGAGCACCACCTGCGGGTTCTCCGGATCCTTCTCCACCTTGGCCCGCAACCGTTGCACGTGCACGTTCACCAGGCGGGTGTCAGCGGGGTGCCGATATCCCCACACCTGTTCGAGCAGCACATCTCGAGTAAACACCTGCCGTGGTTTACGCGCCAATGCCACCAGCAGGTCGAACTCCAACGGCGTCAATGAGATCTGTTCACCATTGCGGGTGACTTTGTGCGCAGGGACATCGATGTCGACATCGGCGATCGAGAGCATCTCGGCGGGCTCGTCCTCGTTGCGGCGCAGCCGCGCCCGAACCCGTGCGACCAGTTCCTTCGGCTTGAAAGGTTTCATCACGTAGTCGTCGGCGCCGGATTCCAGACCGAGGACCACGTCGACGGTGTCGGTCTTGGCGGTGAGCATCACGATGGGCACACCCGAGTCCGCCCGCAGTACCCGGCAGACGTCGATGCCGTTCATCCCCGGCAACATCAGGTCCAGCAGGACCAGATCGGGACGTAGCTCGCGTACCGCCGTCAGCGCCTGAGTGCCGTCACCGATCACCGCGGTGTCGAAACCTTCTCCACGCAGGACGATGGTGAGCATTTCGGCCAGCGATGCGTCGTCATCGACAACCAGGATCCTTTGCCTCATGGTGTCCATGGTGTCACCGATACGCGACAAAACTCTGGTACCACACGCGCAAATCGGGCGGATATCTGCGAAGAGGGCGCGCGGACGCCCTCTGAGGGGGTTTCGTCACCCACCCAGTGGGCGCTACCGCGCCGCGGCCACCTCGGCTGCCACCGTCGCGGGGTCGGCATCGGCGCCGGCGACCAACCATCGCCCACCCCAGTCGGCGGCGGCGAGTTCGGCATAGACGGCCCCCGTGCGCTGCTGCAGATCGTTGTCACGCTCATAGGCGTCGCGGGCCCGGCCCGGTTCGGTCCGCTCCCGGTGCCGCGCCCGCTCCCCCGCTACCTCGGCCGAAACATCAAGCAGCAGTTGGAAATCCGGGTGCGGCAGGCTCAGTCGCTGATATTCGAGCCGATACACCCAGTCCACCACCTCACCTGCGGCACCCTGGTGCAGCCGGGCCGCGCTGTAAGCGGCGTTGGAGGCGACGTAGCGGTCGAGGATCACCACGTCATGGGCGACCCGCAGCTCGCTCAGCTGGTCGATGGCACCGGCGCGATCCAGAGCGAACAGCATGGCCATCGCATACACCGACTCGGCCAGATCACCGTGCTCGCCGTGCAGGGCTTCGGCGGCCACGTCGGCGGTGACCGACTGTCCGTAACGCGGGAACGCCAGCGTGGCCACGGTCTTGCCGGTGGACGCGAACGCGGTCTGCAGCGCCTGCGACAACGTGCGCTTACCGGCTCCGTCCACACCTTCGATCGCGATGAGCACCGCCGCAGCCTAACGGAGCCGACCGGTTTCCGAACCGCCCGCCGCAGTCCGTGCATGAGCTGGTTCCCGTCACGGACACGTGCAAGCAGTGCCGTTCCGCCAGGCGGACCCTCGGCGGGATCCGCGCTCGATTCGATCCCGTTGTCACACAACCGGTTCAGCCATCCGGGGTCACTGCGGGGCCAGCCAGGGCATCGTGGCCACCACCAGAGCGGAAGTGGCAGCGTCGAGGGTGGGCTGGATGACCGGCGCGAAGCCCGGCGAGTGGTTCACCGGGATGTCCTCGAGCACCCGACCGGCCGCCACGGCCTTCTGGTAGGTAGCGGCGTCGATGCCACCGACACCCCAGTACGTGTACGGGACCCCGAGCGCCGACGGAATCTCGCCGAAGTCCTCGCTGCCGGTGCCCTCCGGCATATCCCAGCACTTGTCCCCGAAGAACGCCGAGAAGGCCGCTCTCACGCGGGCTGTTGTCTCGATGTCATTCACGGTGACCGGGAATCGGTCGAACAACACGAATTCGGGTTCACGGGGCGACCCGGAGGCCGCGCATTCGGCGGTCACGATCCGCCGGATCGCATCGAGGATGGTGGTCCTGGTCTGGTCGTTGTAGGTCCGGATGTTCAGCTGCAACACCGCGTGATCGGGAATGACGTTGCTCTTGCTGCCGGCCTCGATGCTGCCGACGGTGAGCACTGCGGGTTCCACAGGGGCGACCTCGCGGGAGACGATCGTCTGCAACCGCACGACGATCATCGCCGCGAGCACCACCGGGTCGACCGATGACTGCGGCATCGAACCGTGCGATCCGCGCCCGTGCACGGTGATCCGCATGCTGTCCGCGCTGGCCAGGAACGGGCCGGAATGGGTGCCGATGATGCCCGCCGGAATGGGGAAGACGTGTTGAGCGAAGGCGGCATCGACCTTGGGAAGCACGGACGCCAGACCGTCCTCGACCATGGCCCGGGCACCGTCGCCGGTCTCCTCGGCGGGCTGGAACAGGGCGACCACCGTGCCATGCCAGTGATCGCGCCCCTGGGCCAACAGCTGCGCCGCACCGAGCAGCGCCGTCACATGGATGTCGTGACCGCAGGCGTGCATCACCGAAACATCGTGGCCTTGGGCGTCGGCGCTGCGTGCCGTGCTGGCATACGGCAGCCCGGTGGCTTCTTTCACCGGCAGCGCGTCCATATCGGCGCGCAGCAACACCGTCGGACCCGGGCCGTTGTCGAGGATGCCGACCACCCCGGTGCCCCCGATGCCGGCGTGTACCCGATAGCCGAAGTCACCGAGCCGATCGACGACCAGTTGCGCCGTTCGGAGTTCCTGATGCGACAGCTCGGGATGTTGGTGCAGGTCGCGGTAGAGGCCTTCCTGCCACGCCCTGATGCCGGCCAGGCCGGCGAGCACCGACTCGGCCGGATGAGCGGACGCAGTCACAGAGAACTCCTGCCGCGGAAGGATGAGGTTGCTTCAGTGGTACCTCAGACCGTCGGCACCGAAACGGCCGCTGCAACGCGCGAAGCGCGACCGCTGCGAGTGATCTCGCAGCAGCCGCGCTTCGGCTTGAGGACGCTTCGGCGGGAAAGCCTCAGTACCGGTAGTGCTCCGGCTTGTAAGGACCTTCGACGTCGACGCCGATGTACTCGGCCTGCTCCTTGGTGAGCTTGGTCAAGGTGCCGCCGAGTGCCTCGACGTGGATCTTGGCGACCTTCTCGTCGAGGTGCTTGGCCAGACGGTAGACCTCGTTGTCGTACTCGTCGTTCTTGGTCCACAGCTCGATCTGCGCGATCACCTGGTTGGAGAAGCTGTTGCTCATCACGAACGACGGGTGGCCGGTCGCGTTGCCGAGGTTCAGCAGACGCCCCTCGCTCAGCACGATGATCGACTTGCCGTCTCCGAACACCCACTCATCGACCTGCGGCTTGATGTTGATCCGCTTGGCGCCCGAGCGCTCGAGCCCGGCCATGTCGATTTCGTTGTCGAAGTGGCCGATGTTGCCCAGGATGGCCTGCTTCTTCATCGCCTTCATGTGGTCGAGGGTGATGATGTCCTTGTTGCCGGTCGAGGTGATGACGATGTCGGCCTGACCGATGCCCTCGTCGACAGTCACCACGTCGAAGCCGTCCATCAGCGCCTGCAGCGCGTTGATCGGGTCGATCTCGGTAACGGAGACGCGGGCGCCCTGACCGGCCAGCGATTCCGCGCAGCCCTTGCCGACGTCACCGTAACCGCAGATCAGCACCTTCTTGCCGCCGATCAGCACGTCGGTGCCGCGGTTGATGCCGTCGATCAGCGAGTGGCGGGTGCCGTACTTGTTGTCGAACTTGCTCTTGGTTACCGAGTCGTTGACGTTGATGGCGGGGAACGCCAGCTCACCGGCAGCGGCGAACTGGTAGAGCCGCAGCACACCGGTGGTGGTCTCTTCGGTGACACCCTTGACCGCCGCCGCGATCTTGGTCCACTTGTCTTTCTCGGTCTCGAAGCGCTTCCTGACCAGCGCCAGGAACACCTTCCACTCGGCGGAGTCATCCTCTTCGGCGGGCGGGACGACGCCGGCCTTCTCGTACTCCGCGCCGCGCAGCACCAGCATCGTGGCGTCACCGCCGTCGTCGAGGATCATGTTCGCCGGCTCGCCCTCCCAGGTGAGCATCTGCTCGGCGGCCCACCAGTACTCCTCCAGCGACTCGCCCTTCCAGGCGAACACGGGGGTGCCCTTGGGCTCCTCCGGGGTGCCGTGCGGGCCGACGACGACCGCTGCGGCGGCGTGGTCCTGGGTCGAGAAGATGTTGCAGGACGCCCACCGGACTTCAGCACCGAGGGCGACCAGGGTCTCGATCAGCACGGCGGTCTGAACCGTCATGTGCAGTGAGCCCGAGATACGCGCGCCCTTGAGCGGCTGGACGTCGTGGTATTCCTTGCGCAGCGCCATCAGGCCGGGCATCTCGTGCTCGGCGAGGCGGATCTCCTTGCGGCCGAACTCGGCCAGCGACAGGTCAGCGACCTTGTAGTCGATGCCGTTTTGGACGTCGACTGTCAACTCAGTCATAAAAATAGAGCCCCTTTTTGTTCGTCATTGCCTTTGAGCGCACAGACGTGCGCTGGCGACACCCGTAACCTGCGGGCTCGCGGGACAGGCGATTGAACGCACTGACAGCTACGCGGTGTCTATGACACCGTACCGCTCGGCGAAAGGCGTCATGAGCCTAGCCAGATCCGCGGCCACGTCGTGGTCTGCTTCCGGGGGCATCGAGACGTAACTCATCGCCAGCCGCACGATGGCCCTGGCCAGCACTCCGGCGTCTTCTTGACTGGCCTGCACCCAGCTGTCCATGAAGGATTCGGTGAGCCGCGCAGACGACCGGCTGATGATCGGGGCGCTGTCGGTGGTGATGATCTGCAGCAGGTCCGGCTTGGCCACGCCGGTCAACAGCGCGATCACCAGCGGGTCTGCGGCGGACTCCGCGAAGAACGCCCGGAAACCCTGCAGGAACGCCGCCGAGATGTCGCCCACGTTGCCCTCGATGGCCTCGTCGACGGCATCAACCAGCCGGTCCGCCAGCCGCAGCGCATAGCCCTGCGCCAGTCCCTGGCGGGAGCCGAACTCGTTGTAGATCGTCTGCCGGCTGATACCGGCGGTCTTGGCAACCACGGCCAGGGTGATCGACGACCAGTCTTTGGTCAGCAACAGGTCACGCATCGCGTCGAGCACCAGGTCCCGCAGTAGCACCCGCGACGCTTCGGCATACGGAACGCGCACTGGCCTACCGTCGCTACGCCGTCGTGCCACAGGGGCGACACTGACACCAACTTCCGCCGGCGTCAACACGACACGGTGGTCACGACCGTGCGATCTCGATCATTTCGAAGTCGGCCTTGGCGGCACCGCAGTCCGGGCAGGACCAGTCGTCGGGGATGTCGTCCCAGCGGGTACCGGGGCCGATCCCGTCCTCCGGCCAACCCAGTGCTTCGTCATATTCGAAGCCGCACTGGATGCAGCGGAAGAGTTTGAATTCCTGATCAGTCATCGCTGTGCCTCCACAGTGTCGAAGTCGACCTTCTCGCGCACCGCGCAATCCGGGCAGGACCAGTCGTCGGGGATGTCGCTCCATGAAGTTCCGGCTGGAAACCCTTCGCGCGGAGCGCCTTTGGTTTCGTCGTAAACGTAATCACAACCGGGGCAACGGTAAACGCTCATGCCGCCACTCCGTAGCGCGCCAGCACCTTGTTCCGCACTCGCGGGTGGATGTTCACCCGGGTGATGTCGCCGTCGTAATGCGCGAGCACGCGGTGGTCCATCACCTTGCGCCACAACGGCGGGAAGTAGGCCAGGCCGATCATCGACGCATAGCCGCTGGGCAAGTTGGGAGCGCCGTCGATGCTGCGCAGGGTCTGGTAGCGCCGGGTCGGATTGGCGTGGTGGTCGCTGTGGCGCTGCAGGTGATACAGGAACAGGTTGGTCACGATGTGGTCGGAGTTCCAGCTGTGTTCCGGGGTGCACCGCTCGTAGCGACCGCTGGCGGTCTTCTGCCGCAGCAATCCGTAATGCTCGAGGTAGTTGACAGTCTCCAGCAGCGCGAAGCCGTAGACCGCCTGGATCACCATGAACGGGATCACGAGCGGTCCGAATGCCGCGATCAGCACGCCCCACAACAGAACCGACATCGCCCAGGCGTTGAGGACATCGTTGGACGGGTGCCACACCGGCTTGTTCGCGCGCTTGCACCGGGCCGCCTCGAGCTCCCACGAGGACTTGAGACTGCCCCAGACGCTGCGGGGCAGGAACTCCCAGAACGTCTCACCGAACCGGGCCGAGGCAGGGTCCTCCGGCGTGGCAACGCGGACGTGATGGCCGCGGTTGTGCTCGATGTAGAAGTGGCCGTACCAGGTCTGGGCCAGGGTGATCTTGGAGAGCCAGCGTTCCAGCGAGTCCTTCTTGTGCCCCATCTCGTGCGCGGTGTTGATGCCGACGCCCCCGAGCACGCCCACCGACAACGCCAGACCGATCTTCGCAGGCCAGCCCAGTCCCCCGTCGAAACCGAGCCAGCTCAGGTCCGAGGCGGTGAACAGGTAGGCACCGACGATCACGCTCGCGTATTGGAACGGGATGTAGGCGTAGGTGCAGTACCGGTAGTACTTGTCGTTCTCCAGCCGCGCCATCACTTCGTCGGGCGGGTTCTGCCCATCAGGGCCGAAGCGCAGGTCCAACACCGGTAGCAGGACGTACACCAGAAGCGGGCCGACCCAGAACGGTACCTGGGCCGCGGCGTGCCAGCCCCAATGGTTCAACGCCCAGACGATCGGCAGCATCACGAAAATCGCCGTGGGCGCGATCAGGCCCATCAGCCACAGGTAGCGCTTCTTGTCGCGCCACTGCTCAGTTTCCTGCGTGGCGCTGATCTGTGTGGTCACAGCGGGTTCACCTCCATGTGAGAGCCGTCATGTGGACTATAAGCACCATTTTGTCGGATGTCTAGACATGGAGCACTGTTTTGTAAAGCTAGGCGGCTTCTGGCAGATCAGACAGACGCGTCGCGTCGAGCCAGCACCGAATGCCGGCGGCCGTAGAGGAAATAGATGACCACCCCGATCGCCATCCAGATCAGGAACCGGATCCAGGTGAGCCCGGTGAGGTTCAACATCAACCACCCGCACGCGATGATCGCCAGGATCGGCAAAAACGGCACCAGCGGCGCCCGGAACCCGCGCTCTAGGTCAGGCCTGGTCTTGCGCAACACGATGACCCCGGCGGAGACCAGCGCGAAGGCGAACAGCGTCCCGATGTTCACCATCTCCTCGAGCTTGCCCATCGGGAACACCGACGCCGCGATAGCGACGAGCACGCCGACGATCAGGGTGATCCGCACCGGGGTGCCGTGCTCGCCGGTCTTGGCCAGCTGCCTCGGCATCAGCCCGTCCCGGGACATCGCGAACAGCACCCGCGTCTGCCCCAGCATCAGCACGATGACAACCGTGGTGAGTCCGGCCAGGGCCCCGATCGAGATCACTGTCGCCGCCCAGTGCACACCGTTGGCTTCGAACGCCGTCGCCAGGTTCGGCGATTCGGCGTCACGCAGCACGGTGTAGGACACCATGCCCGACAGCACCACGGTCACCGCGACGTAGAGGACGGTGACGATGGCCAGCGACGCCAGGATGCCGCGGGGCACGTCGCGCTGCGGGTTCTTGGTCTCTTCAGCCGTGGTGGCCACGATGTCGAAGCCGATGAAGGCGAAGAACACGATCGAGGCGCCGGCGAGCAACCCGTACCAGCCGTAACTGGAGCCCTCGGCCCCGGTCAGCAGCGAGAACAGTGACTGCTCGGTACCCGATCCCGCTGCACCGGACTCTGCGGGCGGAATGAACGGCGTGTAGTTGCCGATGTCGATGAAAAACGCCCCGACCGCGACCACCAGCAACACCACCGCCACTTTGACGACGGTGACCACCAGCGAGACCCCGGCCGAAAGCTTGGTGCCCCGCGCCAGCAGCAGCGTCACGAAGGCGACGATCACCAGGGCACCCCAGTCGACAGACACCCCACCGATCACCGCGGTCCCGCCGCCGAAACCGAACACCGTGCCCAGATAACTGGACCAGCCCTTCGCCACTACCGCTGCGGCGACGGCGAATTCGAGGATCAGGTCCCATCCGATGATCCAGGCGACGAGTTCGCCGAACGTGGCGTAGGAAAACGTGTAGGCACTGCCGGCGACGGGCACCGTGGAGGCGAATTCCGCGTAGCACAGCGCCGCCAGTCCACACGCGATCGCGGCGAAGATGAACGAGATCGAGATGGCGGGCCCGGTCAGATTGCCCGCGGTGGACGCGGTGATGGTGAAGATGCCGGCCCCGATGACGACCGAGACACCGAAAACCGTCAGATCCCACCAGTTCAGATCCTTGCGTAGCCGGGTGCCCGGCTCGTCAGTGTCGGCGATCGATTGTTCGACGGACTTTGTTCGCCATTTTCCCGTCATTGTTACGTCACCTCTCGATCGGCCCAATTCCGGCAATGTACCCACTACGTTGAGCTCCAATGGGGAGGACTGGAGAACACGCGGTGGTCATCGGCGCCAGCATCGCCGGGCTGTGCGCGGCCCGGGTGCTGTCGGAGCACTTCGACCGGATCACGATGTTCGAGCGCGATCATCTGCCCGAGCGACCGGCCAACCGGGCAGCGGTTCCGCAGGGGCGCCATGTCCATCTGTTGATGGCCCGCGGCGCCGACGAATTCGAGAACATGTTTCCAGGACTGCTCGACGACATGGTCCGTGCCGGCGTCCCGAAGCTGGCGAACCGGCCCGACTGCATCCACTTCGGCGCGGCCGGTCACGTGCTGGGCACCAAGCACCGTCTGCGTGACGAGTTCACCGCTTATGTGCCGAGCCGGCCGCATCTGGAGTGGCAGATCCGTCTTCGGGTGCGGGCGCTGCCGAACGTCGGCATGGTCAACCTGGGCGTAGCGGAACCGCTGTTCGACCCGGCGACGCGCCGGGTGACGGGCGTGCGGCTCGAAGGCGGGGACACCGCGGCCGCCGATCTGGTGGTCGACGCCACAGGCCGGGGAACGCGATTACCGGTGTGGTTGCGGCAGTGGGGTTTTGCACCACCGACTGAGGAAACGGTGGATGTCGGGATCGACTACGCCACCCACCAGGTGCGGATTCCCGACGGGCTGTTCGAGGAGAAGGTGGTGGTGGCGGGAGCATCTCGGCGCCAGCCGCTGGGGCTGGGAATGCTCTACTACGAAGACGGGCTGTGGGGGTTGACGACGTTCGGAACCGCCAAGGCGGCACCTCCTGGTGACTTCGCCGGCATGATCGCGCTGGCAGATCAGATACTGCCACACCATGTGTCGCAGGCGCTGCGTCGCGGTGAGCCGGTCGGTGAGGTGGCACGCCACAAATACCCGACCAGCCGGTGGCGCCGTTACGACAAGCTGGCGGACTTCCCCGCGGGCATCATTCCCCTCGGCGATTCGGTGGTCAGCTTCAACCCGACGTTCGGACAAGGCATGACGATGACCTCCATCCAGGCCGCCAACCTCCGGACCGTCCTGGAATCGGGCGCCCGCGACGTGGCCCGGCCGTTGGCGCAGCTGACTGCCAAAACCACGTATCCGGTCTGGACGATGAATGCCATCGGCGATCTGGTGCTACACAACGCGGCCGGAGCCCGGCCGTGGTGGTATCGCCCGGTGGGCGCGCTGTTCGACCAGTTCCTCGGTGCGGCCGAGTCCGATCCCGTTCTGGCTGAATGGTTTCTACGTCGCTTCAGCCTGCTCGACAGCCTGTACATGGTGCCGTCGCCGCGTTTGGTGGGCCGCGCGGTCCGGCACAACATGCGACTCTGGCGGGCCGAGCGCCGAGCAGCGGCGCAGGCCTAGATCCCGACCGTGGCCCGGAACAACCGTGTCGGGGTCTCGGCGACCAGGCGGATGGGCCCGTCGTCGGCGGACACCCAGGCGGCCGCGCCACGCTCCAGTGTCAAAGTGTCCGTCTTTGCGCGTACGATCGCAGATCCCTGCGCGCACAACAGGATCTGCGGACCGTCGTGCGGGCTGGGCGCATCGACCTCATGCCCGAGCTCTTCGCCGTCGAGCACCAGCACCGACACCGAGAACTCGCCGGCGGGGGCGCGGTAGGTCAGCTCGAATCCGTCCTGATCCACAGCGGGCTGAAGCGTGTCCGCGGTGGCCGGGGTGAAGTCCAGGACGCGCAACAGCTCTGCGACGTCGACGTGCTTGGGCGTCAACCCGCCGCGTAATACGTTGTCGGAGTTGGCCATCACCTCCACGCCCACCCCACGCAGATAGCTGTGCAGATTACCCGCCGGCATGTACAGCGCCTGCCCGGGCTCGAGGTGCAGCAGGTTGAGCAGCATGGCTGCCAGCACTCCGGCATCTCCCGGGTACCGCTCCCCGAGTTCCAGCACGGCCTTGGCTTCAGACTCGAATTCCGTTGCACCCGAACGTAGGTAGTTGATCGCACCGTCGAGTACCGCCGGCACCAACACGTCGAGATCGGGCTGCGGTGCGGTGATCCAGGTGGTGAACAGCGCCCGCAGGCCGTCGGCGTCGGGTTGGCCGACGAGCAGCTGCATGTACGGGTCGAGCTCGGAGACCGCGAAGGCCTGCAACAGCTCGATGGTGCGCGTAACCGGCCGGAAGCCGGCCAGTGCGTCAAAACTCTCGAGAGCCACCAGCAGCTCGGGCTTGTGGCTGCGGTCGCGGTAATTACGCACCGGGGAGTTGAGCGGCACGCCCAGCCGCTCTTCCCGGGCGAATCCTTCGACAGCCTGCGAAGAACTCGGATGTGCCTGCAACGACAACGGTTCGTCGGCGGCCAGCACCTTCACCAGAAACGGCAGGGAATCACCGAACCTGGACCGCACCGTGGCACCCAGCTGACCGTCCGGGTCGTTGCGCACCACGTCCAGCAGCGACGACACTTCGCCGGTACCGGTCTCGAGGAAGGCCGGGTCGGCGGGGTGGGCTCCCAGCCACAGCTCCGCTTCCGGATGGTTCGTCGGCACTTCGCGTCCGGTGAACTCGGCGATCGCCGTCCGAGACCCCCACGCGTAGGTGCGTATCGCTCCCCGCATCAAGTGCATGATCCCGCTATCCCCCTGTCATCCCCGCGCGAGTCTGATGTACACCGCAGCCATCTCCAATCGGACAGCGAGAACAGCCAATTGCTGCTCGGGCCGCCCGGCGTCGACCGCCGGGGTGACGGTCCCGCTGCCATCTGGCACATCTTCGGTGCCAACCAGGTCCAGATCGGCCACCCCGGCGATGCGCGCGCCTACCTGGGGACGCTCGGCGGCCAGGGTGAGCGCCAGCACGCGCGGTTGTTGCGACAGTGGACCGTCAAGCTCTTCGTCGTGGAACAGGGCGTCGAAATTGCTTGATCCCGAGCTGTTCTGAGCGCCCATCCCGTCGCGCAGCGCCACCAGGGCGTCAGCGAGCCCGGTGGCCGCGGTGCTCTGATGCGCAACTCGCAGCAGCACGATCGACAGGTGCCGGGCCAGTGCCAGCGTCGCGGCGTTGTCACCGGCGAGCACCACGGTGCGTCCGGTCATCCGATCGGCAAGCGATTTCGCGGCGTTGGTGAACACTTCGCGGGCGGCGCTGTTGCGCAACGCCTCGGCGTCGAGTTCATCGGCCAGCAGGGCCAGATCGGTGGGAATCGACAATGCCCCCGTCTCGACTGCCTGCAAGGTGGCCAGGCCCACGGCGAGGTAGCGGCACAGGCCGAACTCGTCGCGCACCCACAGTCGCGGTTCGAGTACCGCGACCCGGCCGGCAGTGGCCTCGCGCAGCGGGCCCTGGTACGGGGCGGCAATGACCACCCGAGCCCCCCGACGCACCCCGGTGGCAGCGGCCGACACCAACACCGGATCGGCGGCGTCGTCACCGGCGACCACCAGCACATCGAGGGGGCCGATCCATGGCGGCACCTCGGACGCGACGACGATCGGTTCGCCGGCCGAACCTCCCAGCACCGCAGCCAGGATGGCGCCCGCCGATTCCGCGGCGCCGCGACCGGCCACCCAGATGAACGATCGTGGCCGCTGACCGGTACGCACCATTTCGAGTGCGCCCTCCTCAACCGCGGCTGCGGTGGCACGCACCTGCGCGCCCGACATCGCAGCGGCGTGCAACAACCCGTCGCGATCCGCGCCGATCAGGCCGTCGCTGTCGTCGAGGTCGATGCTGGCGCGGGTGGCACTCATGGCACCGCCCGGACCGCTTCGATCTCGGCGGCCACCTTCGCAACGAGGGCGTCCACCTCATCGGCGGTGCGGGCCTCGACGTTGAGGCGCAACAACGGTTCGGTATTGGAGGTGCGCAGGTTGAACCAGCTGCCGTCACCGAGATCGACTGTCACACCGTCGAGATGGTCGATGGAGTGGATGTCGGTGCCGAACGCCCTCAGCACGGACTCCACACACGCCGGTGCATCTTCGACGGTGAAGTTGATCTCGCCGGACGCTTCGTAGCGTTGGTAGTCACCCGCCAGTTCCGACAGGGGCCGGTCCTGACCGCCGAGCTCAGCGAGCACGTAGAGCGCGGCGAGCATTCCGGAGTCGGCGCCCCAGAAGTCCCGGAAGTAGTAGTGGGCGGAGTGTTCACCGCCGAAGATGGCGCCGGTTTCGGCCATCAGGCCCTTGATGTAGGAATGTCCGACGCGCGACCGTACCGGCGTGCCACCGCGTTCGACCACCAGCTCCGGAACCGCTCGCGAGGTGATGAGGTTGTGGATCACGGTGGCACCGATCTCGCGGGTCAGTTCCCGGGCGGCCACCATGGCGGTGACCGCGGACGGCGATACCGCCTGGCCACGTTCGTCGACCACGAAGCACCGATCGGCGTCGCCGTCGAATGCCAGGCCGATGTCGGCACCCGTTTCGACGACGAAGCGCTGCAGGTCGACCAGGTTGGCCGGGTCCAGCGGGTTGGCTTCATGGTTGGGGAAGGAGCCGTCGAGTTCGAAGTACAGCGGCAACATGGTCAACGACGGAACGGCGCCGAGCACCTCCGGCGCGGTGTGCCCCGCCATCCCGTTACCGGCATCGACCGCCACCCGCAGGGGCCGCAGGGCGGTGACGTCGACGAGCCCCCGGAGGAATTCGCCGTAGGCGGTCAGCACATCCTGGTCGGAGATCGAACCGGTCGGGCCGTCGAATGCCGGAACGCCCGCGACCACTTCGGCGCTGATCGTGGCCAGGCCGGTGTCGCGGCCAACGGGCTTGGCGCCGGCACGGCAGAGCTTGATGCCGTTGTAGGCCGCCGGGTTGTGGCTGGCGGTGAACATCGCGCCCGGGCAGTCCAGCAGGCCGGAGGCAAAATACAGCTGATCGGTGGAGGCCAGCCCGATGCGTACGACGTCGAGTCCCTGCGCTGTCACACCGGAGGCGAACGCCGCAGCCAGTGACGGTGAGCTCTCGCGCATGTCGTACCCGATGGCGACGCGGGTGCTGTCCGGACGGACCAGCCGGGCGAAGGCGGCACCAACCTCGCAGACGAACTGTTCGTCGATCTCCTGACCGACCAGACCGCGCACGTCGTACGCCTTGATCACACGGGCAACCGCTTCAGCGGATCGAGGCATCTATGGACTCCTGACGGCCGGGTTGGGTTGCCCCAACCAGCCTAACCGGTTGTGCCGTCCGAACCACCGCTCAACGGTGGGCAAGAGTGCCGCGGCGGGAGCACGAAGGCGGGAAAGTCGTCTGCACCAGCGTCTCAACCACCCCAACGGTCACGGAACGGCCCGGGCCGAAACTCAGTCCGAAGGGTCGGGCAGCACCCTCAGGTGCCCGCGCCGACGGCCGGCGCCCGACGGCCGGTGCGCCGGCGACGCCAGCACATTGCCTGCCGGCGCGACGCCGGCGGCGGGATGATGACCGGGATCGGAGAAGCCGTGCACCGGGGCTCCGGTGGGCACGCCCTCGCGCCCTTCCCGGACCGCGTCGGCCAGGGCCACCAGATCGTCTTCATCGGGATGGGCAGGCAGAGGTCCTGCGTGACGGACCAGTTCCCATCCCCGAGGGGCGGTGATCCGGCCGGCGTGCGTCACGCACAGATCCCACGAATGAGGCTCACGAACAGTGGCGAGCGGCCCGACTACAGCCGTCGAGTCGGAGTACACGAACGTCAACGTCGCCACGGCATAGTGAGGGCACCCAGGCCTGCAGCAACGACGCGGAGCATTCACGCCCGTGAGGCTATCGCGCTGCCGCGTCCGCACCGGCGCGGACACGCGCGATCGGAGCGGCCACTACTGAACCGTTATCTGTCGAGATGACAACGTTACGATCTGCGGGTGGCTCAATCCGGCAATTCGCGGCACCGACCGTCGGGGGGTAGATGGGCGACCCGGCATGGCCGAGATATTCGCGGCCCACTGCTGCCCCGTGAGGCGCCGGCGTGGCGCAGCCGTGCCGAACGTTTCGACATGGCGGTGCTGGAAGCCTACGAACCCATCGAGCGTCGATTCGCCGATCGGGTGACAGCGCTGGACGTGGCGGTTGACGAGATTCCCCGGATTTCCCCGCGGGATCCGGAGAACGTGCAGTTCCCACCCGAGGTGGTCGCCGACGGGCCGATCGCGTTGGCCAGGCTGATCCCTGCCGGGGTGGACGTCCGGGGAAACAACACCCGGGCACGAATTGTGTTGTTCCGCAAGCCAATCGAAAGGCGAGCGAAAGACACTTCAGAATTGACTGATCTTCTTCACGACATTCTGGTGGCGCAGGTCGCCGCCTACCTCGGCGTCGAACCGACTGTCATCGATCCAACACTCGAAGATGAGTGACGCCGACTGGGCCGGCGCCCCGGTGCAGGCGGGACTCCCACCCCGCCCCCACCGCATCGCGGGGTCCCTCTGAATCTGGTTCGGTTAGATGATGCCGCGCTTGATGCGACGACGCTCACGCTCGGACAGCCCGCCCCAGATGCCGAAGCGTTCATCGTTGGCCAAGGCGTATTCGAGACACGCGTCACGTACTTCACAGCCCAGGCAGATGCGCTTGGCTTCGCGGGTGGAGCCACCCTTCTCCGGGAAGAACGCCTCAGGATCGGTTTGCGCGCACAGCGCCCGTTCCTGCCACTGGTTCTCGAAGTCGTCGTCAGAGGGCTCAAAAACGTCGGGAACTAAACTCAATCGAGGACGTGCCCCCGCATCCTCTCCCCCGTTGGTCGCCGGCTCGATGTTGGTGTGCGGGATGCTGCCCATAGCTCCGATCAGGTGCTGATAGGACATGTTCCGCCTCCTCATCTTTTCGATAGTCGATCCATTGATGTCGCCCTTGATGTGACCGTGCGGCCGTCCAGTTTCGAACGAATTCGAACATGTGATCGAATCTCGGTCTGCGACACCGGAACCGGGGGGCCAACCGGGAAATGACACTGATGTGATTAGACACGGGTTAGCTGGCCAGGTCAAGCCGCAGAACGGAATTTCATACCACTTGGGACTGACATTTCGGCGCGTCGGGTGCGCTGGCGTGTCGCCGTCGTGACCGCGCTGCTATCTCGACCGGCAACAACGCCTAGTCTCGTTCGGTGTGAAGGTCACCGTTTTGGTCGGCGGAGTGGGCGGCGCGCGATTTCTGTTGGGAGTCCAACAGTTGCTGCGGCTGGGCCAGTTCGCCCCGGACCCTGAGGGTCAAGCTGAGGTCGAGCACGAACTGACCGCCGTGGTCAACATCGGCGACGACGCGTGGATGCACGGGGTGCGGATCTGCCCCGACCTCGACACGTGTATGTACACCCTGGGCGGCGGCATCGACCCCGAACGGGGGTGGGGGCATCGCGACGAAACGTGGCACGCCAAAGAGGAACTCGCCGCCTACGGCGTGCAGCCGGACTGGTTCGGCCTCGGTGACCGCGATCTGGCGACCCACCTGGTCCGCAGCCAGATGCTGCGGGCGGGGTATCCGCTCTCGCAGGTCACCGAAGCGCTGTGCACGCGCTGGAACCCTGGCGCACGCCTACTACCGGCCAGCGACGACCGCTGCGAAACCCACGTGGTGATCACCGATCCCGACACCGGCGAGCGCAAAGCGATCCACTTCCAAGAATGGTGGGTCCGCTACCGCGCGAAGGTGCCCACCCACAGCTTTGCCTACGTCGGGGCCGAAAAGGCAACGCTGGGGCCCGGGGTCGCGGACGCGATCGCCGGCGCCGATATCGTCTTCCTCGCCCCGTCCAACCCGGTGGTCAGCATCGGATCCATCCTCGCTGTCCCAGGCATCCGGGCGGCGCTGCGCTCCACTGCCGCTCCCGTGGTCGGCTACTCCCCCATCATCGGCGGGAAGCCGTTGCGGGGCATGGCCGACGAATGCCTCACCGTGATCGGCGTCGACTCCACGTCCGAGGCGGTGGGCCGCTACCACGGCGCCAGGTCGGCCACCGGAATCCTGGACGGCTGGCTCATCTCCGAGCAGGACCATGCCGAGATCGACGGTGTGGCAGTCCGGTCCGTCCCGTTGTTGATGACCGATCCCGCGGCGACGGCCCAGATGGTGCGCGACGGAATGGATCTCGTGGGCATCCCGACAACCGGGCCGGCGCTGTGATGAGCCGCACCGAGCACGGCGCCGCCGCCGCCATCGAAATCCTGCCCGTCACCGGGTTGCCCGAATTCCGCCCCGGTGACGACCTGGTGGCGGCGTTGGCCACTGCGGCACCCTGGCTGCGCGACGGCGACGTCATGGTGGTCACCAGCAAGGTGCTCTCCAAGTGCGAGGGCCGCATCGTGGCCGCACCTTCTGACCCTGAAGAACGAGATGCGTTGCGGCGTAAGCTGATCGACGCCGAGGCGGTGCGTGTGCTGGCCCGCAAGGGCCGCACGTTGATCACCGAGAACAACCTCGGGCTCATCCAGGCCGCCGCCGGCGTGGACGGCTCCAATATCGGAACCACCGAATTGGCGCTGCTACCCGTCGATCCCGACGGCAGCGCGGCACTCCTGCGGGCCGGGCTGGCCGAACGGCTCGGGGTCGACGTCGCCGTGGTGATCACCGACACGATGGGCCGGGCGTGGCGTAACGGCCAAATCGACGCCGCGATCGGCTCTTCCGGAGTACCGGTACTGCACGGCTACGCCGGCGCGGTCGACCGCCACGGCAACGAGCTGCTCGTCACCGAGGTGGCCGTCGCCGACGAGATCGCCGCCGCGGCCGATCTGGTGAAGGGCAAGCTGACCGGCATTCCCGTGGCGGTGGTGCGCGGACTGCACCTGACCGACGACGGTTCGCGGGGCCGCGATCTGCTGCGCCCCGGCGAAGACGACCTGTTCTGGCTCGGCACCGCCGAATCCATCGAACTCGGCCGTCGGCAGGCCCAGCTGATGCGCCGCTCCGTGCGCCGGTTCAGCTCTGAGCCGGTGCCCCCGGAACTCATCGAAGAGGCTGTCGCCGAAGCTCTCACCGCGCCGGCACCCCACCACACCCGGCCGGTCCGGTTCGTCTGGCCGGCCGCCGGCCGGCGAATCACCCTGTTGGACGCCATGAGGCAGCGCTGGCGCAGCGATCTCTCCGGCGACGGCAAGCCGGCCGAAACCGTCGAGCGCCGAATCGGTCGCGGGCAGATCCTCTACGACGCCCCGGAAGTGGTGCTGCCGTTCATGGTGCCCGACGGCGCCCACGACTATCCCGATGCCACTCGCACCACCGCCGAACACACCATGTTCACCGTCGCCGCGGGGGCGGCCATCCAGGCACTGCTGGTGGCACTGGCGGTGCGCGGCGTGGGCAGTTGCTGGATCGGGTCGACGATCTTCACCCCCGATCTGGTGCGTGACCACCTCGACCTGCCTGCCGACTGGAACCCCATGGGCGCCGTCGCGATCGGGTTCCCCTCCGAAGACGTCGGGCCCCGCGATCCCGCTGACACCGAAGGTCTGCTGGTGCGCCGATGACGCTGCATCAGTCGGTGGTCGAGCTGCTCACCGGCTGGCACGCACCCGACCCGGCTCAGGAGGCGTTGCGCCAGGCGGTCCTGGCTTTTGTGCTGGCCCGGCCCGACGCGTGCGAGCGGTCCTGCGAGCCCGGCCACATCACCGCCTCGACCGCCGTCATGGACACCACCGGCACGAACGTCCTGCTGACACTGCACCCGCGGCTGGGGCGCTGGGTGCAACTGGGTGGCCATTGTGAACCCGACGATCCCGATATCGCCGCCGCGGCGCTGCGCGAAGCCACCGAGGAGTCCGGCATCGCCGACCTGCGCCTGGGCGCGCTGGCGGCTCTCGATGTGCACGCACTGACGTGTTCGCTGGGCCGCCCCACCCGGCACCTGGATCTGCAGTTCGTCGCAACCGCCCCGGCCGATGCCCGGATCACGATCAGCGACGAGTCCCTGGATCTGCGGTGGTGGCCGGTCGACGCACTGCCGGTGCGCACCGACCACGCCGTACACGCGCTCGTGAGAGCCGCGTCGGCGCTGCGCTGACCCCACGAGCCGCCACAGGCAGCATCCCGGACCCGGGCTAGAGATCGCTGGAGTAACGGATCCCGCAGTCGGGCAGCATCACGCCGGGCCACACTCGCGCGCCGCGGAGCAGCTCGCAGCGGGCACCGATGTTGGCACCGTCACCGATCACCCCGTCACGGATCAGCGCCCGGGGCCCGATGTGCGCGCCGAACCCGACGATCGAACGTTCGATGACACACCCGGCATCAACTCGCACACCGTCGAAGATGACCGCACCGTCGAGGCGCGCGCCGGGGCCGATCTCGGCGCCACGGCCGATGACCGTCCCACCGATCAGCACGGCACCCGGGGCCACCGACGCCCCGTCGTGCACCAGCGATTCGCCGCGGTGCCCCCGGAGCGCCGGCGACGGCGCCAGTCCGCGCACCAGATCCGCCGAACCGCGCACGAAGTCCTCTGGTGTGCCCATGTCGCGCCAGTAGGTGGTGTCGACGTAGCCGCAGACCTTCACCCCGTCGGAGAGCAGCTGCGGGAACACCTCGCGCTCCACCGACAGCTCGCGTCCGGTGGGGATGCCTTCGATGATCTCCCGGTTGAACACATACGTACCGGCATTGATCTGATCCGTGGGCGGGTCCTGGGTCTTTTCCAGGAACGCCTCGACCCGATTGTTCTCGTCGGTGGGCACACACCCGAACGCCCGCGGATCCCCCACCCGCACCAGGTGCAGCGTCACCGCGGCATCGTTGGTGTGGTGGTGGTTCAGCATCGCCCCCAGATCGGCACCGGAGAGCACGTCACCGTTGAAGATGATCGCCCGGTCATAACGCAGCTTGGGAAGTACGTTCGCGATGCCGCCGCCGGTTCCCAGCGGCTCCTCTTCGAAGACGTACTCGATCTGCAGGCCCAGCTTGGACCCGTCGCCGAACTCGGCTTCGAAGACCGACGCCTTGTAGGACGTGCCGAGGATGACGTGCTCGATACCGGCTTCGGCGATGCGCGACAGCAGGTGCGTCAGAAAAGGCAAGCCTGCGGTCGGCAACATCGGTTTGGGTGCCGACAGGGTCAGCGGCCGCAACCGGGTGCCTTTGCCACCGACCAGTACAACGGCGTCGACCTTGGACGGGTCAACCACCTCGAGAACGCCACTCATGACCTGCCCCTTCCCCCCCAAGACGTCACCGGCTCTTTTGCCGGGCAACGCGTACCACCAGGTGAGATCGTACGGCCAAAGCGGCTCGCATGGCCCACCTCAGCGGCGCCTGCCGCCACCCGCTGTGCCGGTCCGACAGATAGGTATAGGTGCTGCGGTGGTGCGCGGCGAGATTGCGGGCGGGATCGCGACCGGTGGAGTGACCCTTGTCATGCAGGATCTCCGCCTCGGGGACGTAGACGTTGAGCCAGCCGGCGCGGCCCAGCCGGTCACCGAGATCGACGTCCTCCATGTACATGAAGTAGCGCTCGTCGAACCCGCCGATCTCATCGAACGCGGCGCGCCGGAGCAGCAGGCAGGAGCCGGACAGCCAGCCCACGGCCCGCTCGCTGGGCTCCTGGCGCTCCTGCCGGTAGGCCGCCGTCCACGGGTTGTTCTTCCACACGGGGCCGATCACGGCGTGCATCCCGCCACGGATGATGCTGGGCAGGTGCCGTGCCGACGGGTACACCGAGCCGTCGGGATCGCGGATCAACGGCCCCACCGCGCCGGCGTTCGGCCAGCGCCGCATGGCATCGAGCAAGTGGTCGATGCTGCCGGGACCCCACACCACATCGGGGTTGGCGATGACGAGAAATTCCGAGCACGAGGAGTTGCCGAGCGCGGCCACGCCCCGGTTCACCGCGCTGCCGTAACCCAGGTTGGCGCCGGTGCGCAGCAGCCGGGTGTTGGGATAGCGCTCGACCGCGCTCTCGGGTGCGCCGTCGGTGGAACCGTTGTCGGCGAGCACCACCGTCACCGGCACCTCGGTGGCCAGACTCAACGAGGACAGGAACCGCTCCAGATGTGACCCCGGTGAGTAGGTCACTGTCACCACCGGCAGTTCGTCACTCACGGCGTAGAGGGTAGCGGGCTGAATTGTTCCGAGATCACCGCGCCGTGCTCAGCGCCTCGGCCAGTGCCTCCTGCCAGGGCCGCAGGGGTGTCAGGCCGGCCCGCGCGTACATTTCCCCGCCCAGGGCAGAGAAGGGCGGGCGCGGGGCCGGACGCGGATGGGCATCGGTGCCCACCGGCCGGACCCGTTCGGGGTCGGCTCCCACCAACGCGAACACGGCCCTGGCCTGATCGAACCTGCTGGTGGGGCCGCTGTTGGCGACGTGAAGCACCGAAGGTTCCGGGCCCACCTCGGCGATCTCGACCAGCGCTGCGCACAGGTCGCCGACATAGGTGGGTGAGCCCACCTGATCTGCCACCACGTCGACGACATCGTCGGTGGCGGCCTTGGCGCGCATCACCGCGGCGAAATCCGACCCGTGTGCACCGGTGTACACCCAGGCCGTGCGGGCCACTGTGGCATCGGGCAGCGCTCCCAGCACGGCCAGCTCACCGGCGAGCTTGGTGCGGCCGTACACCGATAGTGGGCCGGTGGCGTCCACAGGTTCGTAGGGCCGGGCCGGGCCGTCGAACACGCCGCTGAACACGTAATCGGTGGAGATGTGGATCAGGCGGGCGCCGACCCGGGCGCACGCGCGCGCGATGTTCTCGGGGCCGGCGACGTTGACGGCATACGCCCGGTCGGGGTGGTTCTCCGCGGCGTCGACGCTGGTGAACGCGGCGCAGTTGACCACCACATCACCGGCGTCGATGTGGTGCTCGGCGGCGGCAGGATCGGTGATGTCCCACTGGGCTGAGGTGTAGGCCGCGACGGGATGGCCCAGCTGTCCGGCATAACCGCTCAGATAGCTGCCGACCTGCCCGCCGGCGCCGGTGATCACGATTCTCGGCTTCACGGAAGGGATGCTCGCCACACCGCAGAGTCTGGCACGCCGAGGTCAGCTCCCCGGTTCCCGGCGGTGACACCAGTAGCCTGTGCTGGTGCCAGCCCGAGTGATACGTGTCGTCGCGACCTTGATTGCCATCGCGATCGTCGCGGGTACCGGCGTCGCCTGGAGCACCATTCGGTCCTTCGAAGAGGGCATCAATCACATCAGCGCCGAGGCTCTCGGTGGCGGTGGCGAAGACGGTGCCATCGACATCCTGCTCGTCGGTGTCGACAGTCGCACCGATGCGCACGGCAACCCGCTCTCCGCCGAGGAACTGGCCACCCTGCGTGCCGGTGACGACGTCGCCACCAACACCGACACCATCATCCTGGTGCGAATCCCGAACAACGGGAAGTCCGCCACGGCCATCTCGATCCCCCGCGACTCGTATGTGCAGGCGCCAGGTCTGGGCAAAATGAAGATCAACGGCGTGTACGGCGAGGTCAAGCTCGACACCATGAAAGAGCTGATCGAGAACCAGGGCATGGATCCGGTTGAGGGCGAACGGCGCGGCGTCGAAGCCGGACGTGACAGGCTGATCGAAACGGTGGCCGACCTGACCGGTGTCACCGTCGACCATTACGCCGAGGTGGGCCTGCTCGGGTTCTCGTTGATCACCGACGCGATCGGCGGTGTCGATGTGTGCTTGAAAGCCCCTGTATATGAGCCACTTTCGGGCGCCGATTTCCCCGCCGGCTGGCAGCGGCTCAACGGCCCGCAGGCCTTGAGCTTCGTGCGTCAGCGCCACGAGCTGCCCCGCGGTGACCTCGACCGCGTGGTGCGCCAGCAAACTGTGATGGCTTCCCTTGCCCACCAAGTGATCTCAGGTAAGACGCTCTCGAGCCCGACGACGCTGAACCACCTCCAGGACGCCGTACAGCGTTCGGTGGTGCTCTCCGACGGCTGGGACATCATGAATTTCATCCAGCAACTGCAGGAACTCGCCGCCGGCAGTGTGGCGTTCGCGACCATTCCGGTGCTCGACGAAGCCGGCTGGAGCGACGACGGCATGCAGAGCGTGGTGCGCATCAACCCCAACCAGGTCAAGGAGTGGGTCACCAGCCTGCTGGAGACCCAGGATCAGGGCAAGACCGAAGAACTGGCCTATGCGCCGGAGAACACCACCGTCGATGTCGCCAACGACAGCGATATCAACGGGCTCGCGGCGGCGGTGTCAGATGTGTTGACGGCCAAGGGTTTCACCGGCGGCAGTGTGGGCAACAACGAGGGGTCGCGCCCGCCGAACACCCAGGTGCAGGCCGCCAGGGTCGATGATCTCGGCGCGCAGGCGGTGGCCAGGGAACTCGGCGGGCTGCCGGTGGTGGCCGACCCGACCATGCCGGAGGGCACTGTGCGAGTGGTGCTGGCAGCCGACTACACCGGCCCCGGTTCGGGCCTGGAATCCGACCCTGCGCTCTCCGGCGACGTGATCGACCAAGCCTCGGCAAGCGCCGACGGCATCACCTCACCGCCGCCACCCCCGTCGCCCATTCTGACCGCGGGTTCTGATGACCCCAAGTGCGTGAACTGACCCATGGCCGCTGTCCCTGCCACCGTGTCCGGAGTCTTGCTCGAACCGTTGGTGAGCCGCGATCCCGTCGGCCCCCGGATCACCTACTACGACGACGCCACCGGCGAGCGGATCGAACTGTCCGCGGTCACGCTGGCCAACTGGGCAGCCAAGACCGCGAACCTGGTGCGCGACGAACTGGGGGCGGGGCCCGGCAGCAGGGTCGCGGTCCTGTTGCCTGCGCACTGGCAGACCGCTGCCGTGGTGTTCGGCATCTGGTGGATCGGGGCCGAAGTGGTTCTCGGCGGTGACGCGGTGCTCGACGGTGGAGCCGACATCGCCATGTGCACCGCCGACCGGTTGGGTGAGGCCGACGATCTCGTGGGGACCGGCGAGATCGCCGTGTTGTCACTGGACCCGTTCGGCAAGCCCGTCGCCGATCTGCCGGTCGGTCTGACCGATTACGCCACAGCGGTCCGGGTGCACGGCGACCAGATCGTGCCCGAATCCCGACCCGGGGCCGCATTGGCCGGCAGGTCGGTCGACGATGTGGTGGCCGCAGCCCGCGCCAGTGCGGCCCGCCGTGGGCTGACACCCACCGATCGGGTGTGGTCGGACGGCAGCTGGGACACCGCCGACCAGCTGATCGAGAATCTGCTCGCGGTTTTCGCCGCCGGCGGCTCCCTGGTGCAGGTCGCGCATCCCGATCCCGCCGCGCAGGACCGGCGGCGCGAAATCGAGAAGGTTTCCGTCACGTTCGGTTAGTTGCTGGATCCGCACCAGCGGGTGCTACAAACGTAGGCACATCGGAACAACCGCTGCTAACTGGATTTCTCAGTCAAGTCTCAGGCTGATCCATGGTGTTTCCTTTGTTCGCCAGGATATGTTACCGATTAGTTGCGTTGGTAACGTCGGAAAACATCCACCCCGAGCGCACACTTGTACACAGGAGTTATTTCCACGGAGCCGGGAGCAGTGATGGCCATTACGACGTCAGCCATGGTCGCCGCCCTCGTGCTGATCGTGGGGCTCGGCGGGTGGCACCTGCGCACGCGCCGGCACCCAGCGTGGAAGTTGAGCTCCGACGCCCGCTTCTACATCACCCTCGGCTATCCGATGATCGCCATCGCGGTCTACTGGTTCGTCGAGTCACCCAGCAACACCGGCCTGGAATGGCTGTTCGGCAACGCCTGGGCCCTGGCGGCGATGGTGTCGTTCGTACTCGGCTTCACCGCGCTCGACGACGTGCCGCGCCAACATCAGCGTGCCTCGAAATCGATCGAGACCATCCCCGAGACCGGCCGGACCCACGTGCCGACACCGCGCCCCTAGGCCGCCGTCTAGGCTCGCCTGCTGTGAGCCCCGAGCTTCGTACCGCCCTTGACGTCGCCGCGCTGCGGAGCAATGTCGCAGCGCCGTGGCAGCGCATCGATGTTGTTGCCGAGACCGGATCCACCAATGCCGACCTGCTCGCCAGGGCCGCTGCCGGAGCGGATATCGCCGGCACCGTCCTGCTGACGGAGTTTCAGAGTTCCGGGCGCGGCCGGCACGGGCGCAGCTGGTCGGCGGCCCCACGATCGCAGATCGCCATGTCGGTCGGCGTCGGCACCCAGGGCGTCCCCACGGACGCCTGGGGCTGGTTGCCGCTGCTCACCGGCGTCGCGGTTGTCGACGCGCTGGCGGTGGCGTGTCCGGCGGTGCCGGCGGGCCTGAAGTGGCCCAACGACGTGCTGGTGGGCACCGGCAAGCTGGCCGGCATCCTGGCTGAGGTGGCCGCACCGTCACCGCAGATCGTGGTGGGCCTGGGCCTCAACGTGTCGCTGACCTCACAGGAGGCACCCGACCCACGGGCCACCTCGCTGACGCAGCACGGTGCCGACGTGGATCGCACAGAGCTGGCGTGCGGCATCCTCAACGCGCTGGGCACCCGCATCGGAGCGTGGCGGGCGGCAGGCGGAGCGGACGAGGCGTTGGTGCGCGACTACCGCGCACGCAGCTTGACGCTGGGTACCGAGGTGCGGGCCACGCTGCCCGGCGACCGTGCCGTGGTCGGCACGGCCACCGATATCGACCGCTTCGGCCGGTTGCTGATCGACGACGGCACCACCACGGTCACGGTGGCCGCCGGCGACATCACACATCTGCGACCGGCGGACACCGCGTAACCGCTGGGTTGTTTCAGCGCAGCAGTGCGCGGCTCATCACCACGCGCTGAATCTGGTTGGTGCCTTCGTAGATCTGGGTGATCTTGGCATCACGCATCATTCGCTCGACGGGGAAGTCGGTGGTGTAGCCGGCGCCGCCGAACAGCTGCACGGCGTCGGTGGTGACCTCCATGGCGATATCGGAGGCGAAACACTTCGACGCCGCGGAGATGAAGCCCAGATTGCCCTCGCCACGCTCGGCGCGCGCAGCGGCGGTGTAGACCATCAACCGGGCGGCTTCGACCTTCATCGCCATGTCGGCGAGCATGAACTGCACACCCTGGAAATCCGACACCGGCTTGCCGAACTGCTTGCGTTCCTTGGTGTAGGCGATCGCGGCGTCGACTGCGCCCTGCGCAATGCCGACTGCCTGGGCACCGATGGTGGGGCGAGTGTGATCCAGGGTCGCCAGGGCCGTCTTGAATCCGGTGCCCGGGTCACCGATGATCCGGTCGCCCGGAATACGGCAGTTCTCGAAGTACAACTCGGTGGTGGGCGAACCCTTGATGCCGAGCTTGCGCTCCTTGGGCCCGACGATGAAACCCTCGTCGTCCTTGTGCACCATGAACGCCGAGATGCCGTTGGCGCCCTTGTCGGGGTCGGTGACTGCCATCACGGTGTACCAGGAAGACTTGCCGCCGTTGGTGATCCAGCACTTGGCGCCGTTGAGGATCCAGTCGTCGCCGTCGGCCCTGGCACGGGTGCGCATCGCGGCGGCATCGCTGCCGGCTTCGCGTTCCGAGAGCGCATACGAGGCCATCGCGGTCCCGTCGGCGATCGAGGGCAACACCTTTTTCTTCAGCTCATCGGAGCCGCGCAGGATCAGGCCCATCGTGCCGAGCTTGTTGACGGCCGGGATCAGCGAGGCCGACGCGTCGACGCGGGCGACCTCCTCGATGACGATGCACGCCGCCACCGAATCCGCACCCTGCCCGCCGTATTCCTCGGGCACGTGCACGGCGTTGAAACCGGATGCGTTCAGCGCGTCGAGTGCCTCCTGGGGGAAGCGCACATTTTCGTCGACGTCGGCGGCATGCGGAGCAATCTCCTTCTCCGCCAACGCGCGGATCGCACTCCGCAACTCCTCGTGTTCCTCGGGGAGCTTGAACAGATCGAACGACGGATCGCCCGCCCAACCAGCCATGGTGGCCTCCTTGCTACTCACCGGTAACTTTACAAGTTCTCGGCGCCACCGAGTAATCGGTCCCGTAGCGCAGCGTCCTTCTTCAACACCATCGCCTCGAGATCAGCCTGGAACGTGACCATCCGCTGCCGCACCTGCGGATCGGAGGAGCCCAGGATGCGGGCCGCCAGCAGCCCGGCGTTGCGGGCACCGCCGATCGACACCGTGGCCACCGGAACACCGGCGGGCATCTGCACGATCGACAGCAACGAGTCCATCCCGTCCAGCCGCGCCAGCGGTACCGGAACGCCGATCACCGGCAGCGGTGTCGCAGAGGCCACCATGCCGGGCAGGTGGGCAGCACCACCGGCACCGGCGATGATCACCTCGAGGCCGCGGTCGGCGGCGGCCTGCGCGTACTCCAACATCCGGCCGGGCGTCCGGTGGGCCGAGATCACCCCGACCTCGAAGGGGATCTCGAACTCGGCCAGGGCTTCCGCGGCGTCCGACATCACGGTCCAGTCGCTGTCACTACCCATGATCAGCCCGACTCGCGGTGCCATCAGTGTCCGTCCCATCCGTCGGTCCATTCCGCATGTGACAACCAGTGCGCCGCCCGGTTGGCCCGCTCCCTGATCGTCGCGAGATCCTGCCCCGGGGCCCCGACGATGTTGACGTGACCGAGCTTACGGCCGGCCCGCTCCCCCTTGCCGTACAGATGCACCTTGGCCTCGGGCATCCGGCCAAACAGATGGTGCACCCGCTCGTCGACGCTCATCGCTGGAATCTCCGGTGCCCCAAGCACATTCGACATGACCGTCAGCGGCGCGCGGGCGGCGGTGTCGCCCAGCGGGTAGTCCAGCACGGCGCGCAGGTGCTGCTCGAACTGACTGGTCACCGAACCGTCCATCGTCCAGTGTCCGGAGTTGTGCGGCCGCATGGCCAATTCGTTGACCAGCAGCGCGCCGTCGATGGTCTCGAACAGCTCGACGGCCAGGACGCCCACCACTCCGAGTTCGTGGGCCAGCCGCAGACCGAGCTCCTGCGCCGCCGCACCGAGCGTGGCAGGCAGGTCCGGCGCGGGGGCGATCACCTCGACACAGATGCCATTGCGCTGCACGGTCTCGACCACCGGCCACGCCGCGCCCTGCCCGAACGGCGACCGGGCCACCAAGGCCGACAGTTCCCGCCGCATCGCCACGCGTTCCTCGATCATCACCGGCACCCCGTCGCCCAGGTAGCGGGCGGCGATGTCGCGGGCCTCGGCGGCGTCGTCGGCCATCAGCACGCCGCGGCCGTCGTACCCGCCGCGCACGGTCTTGATCACGGTCGGCCCGCCGATTTGCTCGGCGAACGCCGCCGCGTCGTCGGCGGTCTCGATTGTCGCGAACCGGGGCACCGGAGCGTTCAGGGCGCTCAGCCGTTGCCGCATGAGGAGCTTGTCCTGGGCGTGCACCAGCGCTTCCGGCGGCGGCGCGACGTTGACGCCGGCGGCCACCAGTTTGTCCAGCAGTTCGGTGGGCACGTGCTCGTGGTCGAACGTCAAGGCGGTGGCCCCGGTGGCGACCCGCTGCAGGGCCTCGAAATCGGTGTGCGATCCGAGCACCACATCGGGGCTCACCTGCGCGGCCGGATCGGCGGGATCAACGGCCAGCACGCGCAGGGTCTGACCCAACGCGATCGCAGCTTGATGGGTCATTCGGGCCAGCTGGCCGCCACCGATCATGGCGACCACGGGAGCATGTTGGGAAGATCTCGGCACGCCCACATGGTGTCATGACCGGCTCGCCGGGGTTACCCGCGGTGAGCTGCGACGCGGGTCCCGCGACAAGCGACGATTACCCGCCCCCCATGGGAGATCCGTACACTTCCTAACTATGTCCTTCGCTGATGCCACGATCGCGCGGTTACCCCGCTCGGTACGTCCGTTCGCCGAACGGCATCACGAACTCATCAAATTCGCCATCGTCGGGGCGTCGACGTTCGTCGTCGACTCGGCCATTTTCTACACCCTCAAGCTCACGATCCTCGAGCCCAAGCCGGTGACCGCCAAGATCATCGCCGGCATCGTCGCGGTGATCGCTTCCTACATCCTGAACCGGGAGTGGAGCTTCCGGGACCGTGGCGGCCGGGAACGTCACCACGAAGCCCTGCTGTTCTTCGGTGTCAGCGGTGTCGGGGTGTTGCTGTCGATGGCTCCGCTGTGGGTGTCGAGTTATGTGCTGATGTTGCGGGTTCCCATGGTGACCCTGATGACGGAGAACATCGCCGACTTCATCTCCGCCTATGTCATCGGCAACCTGCTGCAGATGGCGTTCCGGTTCTGGGCGTTCCGGCGGTTCGTGTTCCCCGACGAGTTCGCCCGCAACCCGGAGAAAGCGTTGGAGTCCACCCTCACCGGCGGCGGTATCGCCAAAGCGCTCGAGGACGAGTTCGAGCTACGTAACGCCGCCCCTGCCGAGGCTCCGGGCAAGAACGGCACGGTCACCCCACTGCGTCGCACCCGTCGGCCTGCGCCGGATCAGCTGGGCGACTCTTCCGACCCCAAGGTGTCGAAAACCTCGTGATACAGCAGTGAGTGGACCTGCTCCACTCGCGGAATGTCGTAGAACTCCAGCGGATCCTGGGACGCGGACTCGATGATCAAAGTCCCCGTGCGCAGTAGGCGGTCCAGCAGTCCATGCCGGAACTCGACGCTGTTGATCCGGGCCAGGGGGATGTCGATGCCGCTGCGGGTGATCAGACCGTGCCGGAACATCACCCGGCGGTCCGTGATCACAAAGTGTGTGGTCCACCAGTTGAGAAACGGCCACAACGTCAGCCAGCACACCAGGATCAGCCACACCGCGCCGATCACCACCGACACCACGTTCTTGGCGGTCTGCTCCCAGTCGGTGTTGCTCACCACCGCAGCGCCGAACGCGGCCAGCGCGGTCGCGAGCAGCAGCACCAGAATGGGCCCGATCAGCCGTTTCCAGTGCGGATGCCGGTGCAGCACCACCTGTTCGTCGTTGGCAAGGACGTTATCCGGGTAGCCCACGGTGGCACTGTAGCCATGCCGCGGCGCCCGCGGAGGCCGGCCCGTTCTGCGCAACTCGCACTTCTTAAGGCAACCCTGGCGGAAGTTTAAGAACGCAGCCGATACCATCGACTCCCATGACGAGTGTTACCGAGCCCTCAGAAAGCACAGCCGGCGTTCCTGCAGAGAGCAAGGTCGATATCCACACCACTGCAGGCAAGCTTGCCGATCTGCGCAAGCGCACCGAGGAGGCGCAGCACCCAGTGGGTGAGGCGGCGGTGGAGAAGGTGCACGCCAAGGGCAAACTCACCGCCCGTGAGCGCATCTTCGCGCTGCTCGACGAAGGCTCGTTCGTCGAACTCGACGCCCTGGCCCGGCACCGCAGCACCAACTTCGGGCTGGACAAGAACCGCCCGGTCGGTGACGGCGTGGTGACCGGTTACGGCACCATCGACGGCCGCGACGTCTGCATCTTCAGCCAGGACGCCACCGTCTTCGGCGGCAGTCTCGGCGAGGTGTACGGCGAGAAGATCGTCAAGGTCCAGGAGCTGGCCATCAAGACCGGCCGCCCGCTGATCGGCATCAACGACGGCGCCGGCGCCCGCATCCAGGAAGGCGTGGTCTCGCTCGGCCTGTACAGCCGGATCTTCCGCAACAACATCCTGGCCTCCGGGGTGATCCCGCAGATCTCGCTGATCATGGGCGCGGCCGCCGGCGGTCACGTGTACTCCCCCGCGCTCACCGACTTCGTCATCATGGTCGACCAGACCAGCCAGATGTTCATCACCGGCCCCGACGTCATCAAGACCGTCACCGGTGAGGACGTCAGCATGGAGGAACTCGGCGGCGCGCACACCCACATGGCGAAGTCGGGTACCGCGCACTACGTCGCCTCCGGCGAGCAGGACGCTTTCGAATACGTCCGCGATCTGTTGTCCTACCTGCCCCCGAACAATTACGCCGAGCCGCCGCGCTACCCGGCGCCGCCGCACCCCGGTGCTGTCGAGGACAACCTCACCGACGAGGATCTCGAGCTCGACACGCTGATCCCGGACTCGCCGAATCAGCCGTACGACATGCACGAGGTGATCACCCGGATCCTCGATGACGACGAGTTCCTCGAGGTGCAGGCGGGCTACGCCGGCAACATCCTGGTCGGGTTCGGCCGCGTCGACGGTCGCCCGGTCGGCATCGTCGCCAACCAGCCCACCCAATTCGCCGGCTGCCTGGACATCAACGCCTCGGAGAAGGCAGCCCGGTTCATCCGGACCTGCGACTGCTTCAACATCCCGATCGTGTTGCTCGTCGACGTGCCGGGGTTCCTTCCCGGCACCGACCAGGAGTACAACGGCATCATCCGCCGCGGCGCCAAGCTGCTGTACGCCTACGGCGAGGCCACTGTCGCCAAGATCACCGTCATCACCCGCAAGGCCTACGGCGGCGCGTACTGCGTGATGGGCTCCAAGGACATGGGTGCCGATGTCGTGGTGGCGTGGCCGACCGCGCAGATCGCGGTGATGGGTGCCTCCGGCGCCGTGGGCTTCGTGTACCGCCAGCAGCTCAAGCAGGCGGCCGCCGAGGGCGAGGACGTGGATTCGTTGCGGCTGGAATTGCAGCAGGACTACGAGGACACCCTGGTGAACCCCTACGTCGCCGCCGAGCGCGGGTACGTCGACGCGGTGATCCCGCCCTCGTACACCCGCGGCTACATCGGCACGTCGTTGCGGCTGTTGGAGCGCAAGATCGCCCAGATCCCGCCGAAGAAGCACGGCAACATTCCGCTGTAAATCTCGCGATTTCGGCGCGCTGGTGACCGCTCAGCGCGCCGAAATTCCCAGGAACGGAGCCACCATATGTCCCAGAACGTCGACATCACCGAGGTCAGCGACCCGCGGGAGATGACCATTGATGCTCCGGCGGACGCCTCGGTCCCGGAGATCAAGATCCTCAAGGGTCAGCCCAGCGATGCCGAGATCGCCGCGCTGGTGGCCGTGTTCGCGGCTGCCGGCGGCGGCAGCGGTGAGGCCGGGCCCCAGGAGCTCAACCCGTGGGGTCACCCCGTGGACAAGCTGCGCTACGGCCTGACCAGCTGGCAGCGTGTCACCCTCCTGGAGCGGACGCACCTGCGCCGATGACGCGGCTCGTTCTTGCCTCGGCCTCGTCGGGACGGCTCAAGGTACTCCGGCAGGCCGGGGTCGAACCGCATGTCGTGGTCTCCGGAGTGGACGAGGACGCCATCATCGCCGCACTTCCGGGCGCACCGCCGGCCGAGGTCGTCGCGGCGTTGGCCGAAGCCAAGGCCGGGGACGTGGCTAACGGTCTACCCGCAGCCATCGCCGGCGATTGTGTCGTCATCGGCTGCGATTCGATGCTGCTGCTCGACGGGCAACTGCGCGGCAAACCCGGGTCCGCGGCTGCGGCGCACACCCAGTGGCAGTCCATGGCGGGGCGCAGCGGAACGCTCTACACCGGCCACTGCGTCATCAGGATGACCGCCGAGGGACGTCAACAGGTCGTCGAATCCGGTTCCACCACAGTGCATTTCAGCGCCCCGACTGCGGACGATCTGGACTCCTACATCAGCAGCGGGGAGCCGTTGTCCGTCGCAGGCGCGTTCACCCTCGACGGCCTGGGCGCCTGGTTCATCGACGGCATCGACGGCGACCCCTCCAACGTGATCGGACTGAGCCTGCCGCTGGTTCGACGGCTACTGGCCGGTCTCGGGGTGTCCGTGGCCGCGTTGTGGGCCGCGAACCCGCTGTAGTCCGCGGGTACGCCCCGGTAGGCTCGTGGGGTGCCTTTACCTGCAGATCCCAGTCCCAAACTCCAGGACTACGCCCACCCGGAACGTCTCGTGACCGCTGACTGGCTGTCGGCGCATCTCGGCACAAAAGGTCTGGCCATCGTCGAGTCCGACGAAGATGTCCTGCTCTATGACATCGGCCACATCCCGGGCGCGGTGAAGATCGACTGGCACACCGACCTCAACGACCCCGAGGTGCGGGACTACATCACCGGCGAGCAGTTCGCGGAACTGATGGACCGCAAAGGCATTTCACGCGACGACACGGTGGTCATCTACGGCGACAAGAGCAACTGGTGGGCCGCCTACGCACTCTGGGTGTTCACCCTGTTCGGTCACGAAGACGTGCGACTGCTCAACGGTGGGCGCGATCTGTGGATCTCCGACGGCCGCGACACCACCCTGGATGTGCCGTCGAAGACCACCAGCGGCTACCCGGTGGTCGAGCGCAACGACGCCCCGATCCGTGCCTTCAAGGACGACGTGCTGGCCACCCTGGGCACCGAGACCCTGATCGATGTCCGGTCGCCGCAGGAGTACACCGGCGAGCGCACCCACATGCCGGACTACCCGGAAGAGGGTGCGCTGCGCGGCGGGCACATCCCGACCGCGGTGTCGGTGCCGTGGGCCAAGGCCGCCGACGATCACGCCCGGTTCCGCAGCCGCGCGGAGCTCGACGAGATCTACGGCTTCGTCAAGGAGGCGCACAAGCCTGTGATCGCATACTGCCGTATCGGCGAGCGGTCCAGCCACACCTGGTTCGTGCTCACCTATCTGCTGGGGGTCCCCGACGTGCGTAACTACGACGGGTCCTGGACGGAGTGGGGTAACACCGTGCGGGTGCCGATCGTCGCCGGTGATGCGCCCGGCGAAGCGCCGGAAGCGAAAGCCTGAGCCTCACAGCAAGAGACGGGAACGAGACACCCATGAGCATGCCCGCACCCCTGTCCGAGGTGGTGTCCGACTTCGCCGAGGTACAGGGCCAGGACAAGCTGACGCTCCTGCTGGAGTTCGCCGATGAGCTGCCACCGTTGCCCGCCGACCTCGAAGAGGCGGCGATGGAGCCGGTACCGGAATGTCAGTCGCCGCTGTTCCTGCACGTCGACGCCGCCGACCCCGCAGAAGTTCGGTTGTTCTTCAGCGCACCGAAGGAAGCGCCGACCACGCGCGGTTTCGCCTCGATCCTGGCCACCGGCTTGGACCACCAGCCGGCCGCCGACATTCTGGCGGTTCCCGACGACTTCTACACCGAGTTGGGACTTGCGGCGCTGATCAGCCCACTGCGACTGCGCGGGATGTCAGCGATGCTGGCCCGCATCAAACGGCGGCTGCGCGACGCCTGAGTCGGTGCCCCAGGTCACGAGTTCAACTGGCGCCCAAGCCAATTCGGCGACCGTCGGCCATGGCGTCGATGTTTCCCAGGTTCGGCCACCACATAGCCGGCGACGCGACATCGCGGAGTCCGTCGGCCTCGGGATGTCGGAACTTTCAGGACCGGGTGACCCGGTGCGCGGGGGTGAATCGTCGACGGTTGCGGCAGGTCCCGCAGAACTTACTCAGAAGTAACCGGCACCGCCTCACGCCGGCAACAGGGCGGGCGCTTAAACTGCCGGATAGATTCTTAAAGACGTTTCTTAGAGAGGCCGCATTGCGGCCCAAAAGACTTAGCCAGTAGGAGGCGCAGTGCCTAGTCACGCCAGCTCGAGCATCTCCAAGGTTCTCGTCGCCAATCGCGGCGAGATCGCGGTCCGGGTGATCCGCGCGGCCAAAGATGCCGGCCTGACAAGCGTGGCGGTGTACGCCGAGCCCGACGCCGACGCTCCCCACGTGCGGTTGGCCGACGAGGCGTTCGCCCTGGGTGGGCAGACCTCAGCCGAGTCGTACCTGGTGTTCGAGAAACTGCTCGACGCCGCCGAGAAGTCCGGCGCCAACGCCGTGCACCCCGGCTACGGCTTCCTCAGTGAGAACGCCGACTTCGCTCAGGCCGTGATCGACGCCGGACTGATCTGGATCGGCCCGAGCCCGCAGTCGATTCGCGACCTCGGCGACAAGGTCACCGCCCGCCACATCGCCGCGCGCGCTCAGGCCCCGTTGGTTCCCGGCACCCCGGACCCGGTCAAGAACGCCGACGAGGTTGTCGCTTTCGCCAAGGAATACGGCGTCCCGGTCGCCATCAAAGCCGCCTTCGGTGGCGGCGGCCGCGGCATGAAGGTCGCCCGCACCCTCGAAGAGATCCCCGAGCTGTTCGAATCGGCCACCCGCGAGGCGGTCGCGGCGTTCGGTCGTGGCGAGTGCTTCGTGGAGCGCTACCTGGACAAGCCCCGCCACGTCGAGGCCCAGGTCATCGCCGACACCCACGGCAACGTCGTCGTCGCCGGCACCCGCGACTGCTCGCTGCAGCGCCGTTTCCAGAAGCTCGTCGAGGAGGCGCCCGCGCCGTTCCTGACCGATGCGCAGCGCAAGGAGATCCACGAGTCCGCCAAGCGCATCTGCAAGGAAGCGGGCTACTACGGCGCCGGCACCGTGGAGTACCTGGTCGGCCAGGACGGCCTGATCTCGTTCCTGGAGGTCAACACCCGCCTGCAGGTCGAACACCCCGTCACCGAGGAGACCTCCGGCCTCGACCTGGTGCGCCAGCAGTTCCGCATCGCCAACGGCGAGGCGCTCGACATCACCGAGGACCCGACACCGCGCGGGCACTCCTTCGAGTTCCGCATCAACGGCGAGGACGCCGGTCGCGGCTTCCTCCCGGCACCGGGTCCGGTCACCAAGTTCGAGCCGCCGACCGGCCCGGGCGTGCGCCTCGACTCCGGTGTGGAGACCGGTTCGGTGATCGGCGGGCAGTTCGACTCCATGCTGGCCAAGCTGATCATCACCGGTGCCACCCGCGAGGAAGCGCTGGAGCGCTCCCGCCGCGCCCTGGCGGAGTTCAACGTCGAGGGCCTGGCCACCGTCATCCCGTTCCATCGCGCCGTCGTCTCCGACCCGGCTTTCATCGGCGATGAGAACGGCTTCACGGTGCACACCCGCTGGATCGAAACCGAGTGGGACAACACCGTCGAGCCGTTCACCGGTGGCGGTGCGGTTGACGAAGAAGAGGCGTCGCCGCGTCAGACCGTGGTCGTCGAGGTCGGCGGCCGCCGCGTCGAGGTGTCGCTGCCCGGCGATCTCGCTCTCGGCGGTGGCGGCGGTGCGGCCGGCGCCAGCGGCGTCATCCGCAAGAAGCCCAAGCCGCGTAAGCGGGGCGCCCACGGCGGTGCCGCCGCCTCCGGTGATGCCGTCACTGCCCCGATGCAGGGCACTGTGGTGAAGGTGGCCGTCGAAGAGGGTCAGCAGGTCTCCACCGGCGATCTGATCGTGGTGCTGGAAGCCATGAAGATGGAGAACCCGGTCACCGCCCACAAGGACGGCACCGTGACCGGCCTGTCGGTGGAAGCCGGCGCGGCCGTCACCCAGGGCACCGTCCTGGTCGAGCTCAAGGACTGACCCGCTTTCCCCTTTTCTCGCCCAAACGTGAGTTTGGGCGAGAAAGTGCGAGTGGAATGCGCCATTTCGTCGATCTCGGCGGGGGACGGTAACAGGATGGAACCCGTCGAGATCAACGCAGGCGCGTGGTATCTGCGTGCCCTGCGTGCCGATGAGCGCGTTGATGACCGGCCGGCGCTGGCCGACATCGGTGAGCTGGACCCCCAATACGTCAGGCGCTGCACCGAGGACTGGCTTGCCGGCGTCCGCTACACCTGGGCGGTGTGCGAACCGAGCACTGGAGAACTGCTCGCGGAGACCATCCTGGACCCCGCCAGCGGCGCCATCACGTCGCGGGCCCGGGACGGTCATGCCGAGGCCGCCGACACCGCGGAAGCGGCGGTGCGCCGGTTCGCCCAAGGCGCACTGGGGCTTCCCTGATACCCGCCGCCCGGGGCCATCGATTCCCGTCGCCGTTCCGCGCCGCCGACGCCCGCCTGACAGACTGGCTCTACGTTCCACGCCGAGGACCGGAGAGACAACGATGACTCAACCCCAGGTAGTCGCCGTGACCGGCGCTGCCGGCAGCATCGGCTACGCCGCCCTGTTCCGGATCGCCGCCGGCGCGATGCTGGGCCGCCAGACGCCGGTCATCCTGCGCCTGGTCGAACTCCCGACAGCGGTCCGCGCCGCCGAAGGTGTGGTGATGGAACTCGAGGACGGCGCCTTCCCGCTCCTGGCGGCCACCGAGATCTACGACGACCCGGTGCGGGCGTTCGAGGGTGTGGACGTCGCTCTGCTGATCGGCGCCCGGCCACGCACCAAGGGCATGGAACGCGCCGACCTGCTGTCGGCCAACGCCGAGATCTTCGCCACCGCGGGAAAAGCCCTCAATGCCGGTGCGGGCGCGGACGTGCGCGTCCTGGTCGTCGGCAACCCTGCCAACACCAACGCACTGGTGGCCGCGGCTCACGCCCCCGACATCCCGGCCAACAGGTTCACCGCGCTGACCCGACTCGATCACAATCGCGCGATCTCCGCGATCTCCCGGCACGCCAAGGTGCCGGTTCGGGAAATCTCGCGAATGACCATCTGGGGCAACCACTCTCCTACGCAGTACCCCGATATCTTCCATGCTGTCGTCGGCGGACGGTCGGGCGCCGACTACGCCGCTGACACCCACTGGCTGACCGACGACTTCATCCCCACAGTCGCTCGTCGCGGCACGGCCATCATCGAGGCTCGCGGCGCCAGCTCGGCTGCGTCGGCAGCCAACGGCGCTATCGACCACATCGACGATTGGGTGCACGGCACGCCGGACGGGGACTGGACCTCGGTGGCACTGCCCTCCCCGGGCGCCTACGGCGTCGACGAAGGTCTGGTGTGCTCGTTTCCCTGCCGCGCCGTCGACGGGGAGTGGCAGATTGTCGAAGGTCTGGACATCAATGCGTTCTCCCGGGCCCGCATCGACGCCTCGGTGACCGAGCTGCGCGACGAGCGCGACGCGGTGGCCGCGTTGGGTCTGCTCTGACATCTGTCAGGGTTGATCGATGTCGGCCCCGGTCGCCAGGTCTGCACACTCGACCTCGATGAGGTCGTCACGGCCCGCCAGAAACGGCCGTGCGCCCCGGTCCCCGGCCAGTGATGCCGACAGCGCCTCGATGTGGTGGCCGGCGATCACCACCGGATGACCCGGCCGACCGTGAAACACCGCGCGGGCCAGTCCCGCTGGGCTCTGTGACGCTGCAGTCAGCACTCGTCGCACCACGTCGGCACCCACGTCGGGGGTGTCGACCAGGTGCAACACCACCGAGTCCGCCGCCTGCGCGGCGGCCAGCCCGGCGCGCAACGACGCACTCATGCCGTCGGCCCAGTCCTGCGCGATGACCGGCCGCGCCGGTTCGGGCACCTCCACCACGGCGGCGCCCAACACCACCACAACTTCGTCGCATCCCCCGCCGACCAGGGCCACCACCGCCTGGTTCAGCCATTCACCTTGAGCGGCAAGGACTTTCGGCATACCGTAGCGACTTCCGGCACCGGCGGCCAGCAGCACACCCACCACGGGAGCCGTTCTCGACATGCGAACATTGTCAACCTGGCCGATTCTTGGACGATGTCAGCCCCGGCCAAGCCCACCCACGGCAAGCGTGTGCACCCGGTCGACGAGGTGCTGCCCATCCCCCAACTGGCCACCTACGGCTTCCAGCACGTGGTGGCGTTCTACGCCGGTGCGGTGCTGGTGCCGATCATCATCGCCGGCGCCATCAGCCTGCCGCCGCAAGACCTGGTCAAGCTGATCACCGCGGACCTGTTCACCTGCGGCATCGCTTCGATCATCCAGGCCGTCGGGTTCTGGAAGATCGGGGTGCGACTGCCGCTGCTGCAGGGTGTCACCTTCGCCGGCGTCTCCCCCATCATCGCGATCGGGCTGGCCAACGGCGGGGGCGCCGCCAGCCTGACCTACGTCTACGGTGCGGTGATCGTGGCCGGCATCTTCACCTTCCTGATCGCGCCGGTCTTCATCAAGCTCCTGAAGTTCTTCCCGCCCGTGGTGACCGGCACGCTGATCACCATCATCGGCCTGTGCCTGGTGCCGGTCGGGGCGATGGACGCGGTGACCAATCCGCACACCCACGAGACGGACCCCACCAACATCCGGTGGTTCCTGTACGCCCTGGGCACCATCGCGATCATCGTGGGCATTCAGCGACTGTTCCGCGGGTTCATCGCCACCATTGCCGTCCTGCTCGGCCTGGTCATCGGCTGCGGGGTTGCCTACGCGCTGGGTGATATGAGCTTCGATCGGGTGGGCGAGGCCTCGGCCTTCGGGTTCACCCCGCCGTTCCTGTTCGGCATGCCCAAATTCGACGTCGTGGCCTGTCTGACCATGATCATCGTGCTGATGATCACCGCGGTCGAATCGACGGGATCCACGATCGCCACCGGCGAGATCGTCGGTAAACGGGTCAAAGCCGCCGATATCGGCAACGTCCTGCGGGCGGATGGTCTGGCCACCACCATCGGCGGCATCTTCAACTCGTTCCCCTACACCGCGTTCTCCGAGAACGTCGGCCTGGTGCGCCTCACGGGTGTCAAGAGTCGCTGGGTGGTGGCCGCCGCGGGCGTGATCATGATCATCCTGGGGTTCCTGCCGAAGGTGGCCGCAGTGGTGGCGTCGATCCCCAACCCGGTGCTCGGCGGAGCGGCGCTGACGCTGTTCGCCACCGTCGCCGTCGTCGGCATCCAGACCCTGGGCAAGGTGGACTTCACCGACCACCGCAACCTGATCATCGTCACCACCAGCCTGGCGCTGGCACTGTGGGTGACGTCGTATCCCGATATCGCCCAGGCCATGCCCACCGGTCTGAACCTGATCTTCGGCAGCGGCATCAGCATCGGTGCGGTGGCGGCGATCCTGCTGAACATCGTGTTCTTCCATACCGGGTCCCGAGGTCCGCGGGTGGCCGGCGCCGGGTCCATCACCCTCGACGAGGTCAACGCGATGAGCAGGGAGCGCTTCACCGAGGTGTTCGGCCATGTCGTGCAGGATGTGCCCTGGGCAATCGAGCGGGCCTTCGCGCAGCGGCCGTTCGCCGATACCCGAGCCCTGCGAGAGGCGTTCCAGGATGCCGTCTTGACGGGTGGGCCCGACGAACAACTCGAGCTGCTCAACGCATTTCACGACCTGGGCGCCGAAGACGAGACCGGCACCGCGTTGGCGGTCGACCATGTGGCACTGTCCAATCTCGATGACGACGACCACAATGACGTTGTGCAGTTGGCCGCCGCGTACCGCGAGCACTTCGGCTTCCCGCTGATCATCTGCGCCCGCGAAACCGCGCATTTCGACCGCGTGCTGCGCAACGGCTGGTCGCGGATGGACAACTCGCCGGCCGCGGAACGCGCGTTTGCGTTGATCGAAGTGGAGAAGATCGCCAATTACCGGTTCGAAGATCTGGTGGCCGACGCCAATCCCATTGCGGCGGCACGGTTCAACCGGCCCAGCGAACTGAAGTAGATGCCGGCACAGCCAGCTCTGGGCTTGGGCGGGTTCAACCAATTGACCGACCGCCAACGGATGAACCTGCTGTTCGGGGTGTGTTCGTCAACCATCTGGGCCCGGCGGGTCTTGGCCGGAGCGCCGTTTCGCACCGTCGACGCGCTGCTCGACCGCGCCGACCGGGTGCTGGCCGAGCTGCCCGACGCCGAGATCGACGCCGCGCTCGACGGTCATCCGCGCATCGGGGCGCGGCCCGACAATCCGGCGTCGGCCCGCGAGCAGGCTGCAGTCCAAGTTGCCCAGGACGACGTCAAGGCGGCTCTGGCCGTCAAGAACCGGGAGTACGAGGCGAAGTTCGGGTACGTGTACCTGGTGTGCGCCAGCGGGCGGTCGGCCGAAGAACTGCTGGCCATCCTCACCGAGCGCCTGGACAACGATCCCGAGACCGAGCGTCGGGTGATGCGCAGCGAGCTGGCCAAGATCAACCGCCTCCGGTTGGAGCGGCTACTGGCTGAGCCGGTAGCCCAGGCAGGATCGTCTGCATGACCCATGTCAGCACCCATGTCCTCAACGCCGTGACCGGCCGGCCCGCCGCGGGAGTGGCGGTGACGTTGACCGACACCACCGGCACCCTCATCGCACAGGCCACCACCGACGAGAACGGTCGGGTGACCAGCCTGACCGACGACTCCCTCACCGGGGTGTACCGCCTGATGTTCGACACGGCATCGTATTTCGCCGCTCAGGCCGTCGTCGGGTTCTACCCGGAGGTGCTGATTTCGTTCGAAATCACCGATCCCGCAGGCCGATACCACGTTCCGCTACTGCTCTCGCCGTACGCGTACTCCACCTACCGCGGCAGCTGAACAGGAGAAGACCGGGTGAAAGCGATCATCATCGGGGCCGGTATGGGCGGGTTGACGGCAGCGATTGCGTTGCGCCAGATCGGGATCGACACCGAGGTATACGAGCGGATCAGCGAGAACAAGCCGGTGGGCGCGGCGATATCGGTGTGGTCCAACGGCGTCAAATGCCTCAATTACCTGGGTCTCGAGGAACAGACCGCTGCGCTCGGCGGGATCGTGCAGACCATGAGTTACCTAGACGGCCACACCGGAGACACCATGTGCCGCTTCTCGATGCAGCCGTTGATCGACGAGGTGGGTCAGCGCCCCTACCCCATCGCCCGGGGTGAACTGCAGTTGATGCTGATGGAGGCCTATGGCGTCCACCGGATCAACTTCGGTATGCAGATGGTCAGCGTGGCAGACGGCGCCGGCGCGGCGACCGCGACGTTCGCCGACGGCACCACCGCGTCGGCGGACTTCATCATCGGCGCCGACGGCGCCAGTTCCATCACCCGTGAATACGTGCTGGGCGCCCCGGTGACCCGTCGCTATGCCGGCTACGTCAACTTCAACGGACTGGTTCAGATCGACGAGGCGATCGGCCCTGCCACCGAATGGACAACGTATGTGGGTGACGGCCAACGTGTTTCGGTAATGCCTGTGGCGGGCGGCCGGTTCTATTTTTTCTTCGACGTCGTCCTGCCCGAGGGGGTGCCCTACGAGCGGGGCAGTGCGCGCGAGGTGCTGCGCGAACATTTCGACGGCTGGGCACCCGGTGTGCAGGTGCTGATCGACAGCCTCGATCCCATGGCCACCAACCGGGTGGAGATCCTGGACCTCGACCCGTTCTACACCTGGGCCAAGGGCCGGGTTGCGCTGCTGGGTGACGCCGCGCACAACACCACCCCCGATATCGGGCAGGGTGGCTGCTCGGCGATGGAGGACGCGGTGGCGCTGCAGTGGGCCCTGCGGGATCACCCCGACGACGTGCACGCCGCCCTGACCACTTACCAGGATGCTCGCACCGACCGCGCCGCGGATCTTGTCCTCAAGGCGCGCAAGCGCTGCGACGTCACCCACGCCAAGGACCCGGCCCAGACTGCGCAGTGGTATCGGGAACTTCGCGACGAGGACGGTACCAACATCATCCGAGGGATCGTCGGAAACATCATGGGCGGACCCGTGACCCCGGCGCCTTGAAACGGGTACAGGCCGCTGAACCGCCCCTGCCCACCGTCTGATCAGGGCCTATGAGTTTCCACAGAATCCTTCCGTCCGTTGTGGGCCGGTGCCGTGGCGGGTATGGTCGAACCAGGTTGAGTTCACAGCCGAAACCGGAAACGTCAAACCGGCAGGTAGGCAGCATGGCCTATCCGTGAGGGCTTGTAGAACTCGAGCATTTGACGCGACCCAGATGCTGAACTAGCGACTAGGGGTCATTATGTCTGTTTCGACCAATACCCAGCTTTTTTACGATCCGATCCGCCGCACGGCCCACGCGACCACCCAGCGACTGTACGACTGCATGGTGGTCACCGCCAACGGCGAGATCGACGCGGCCAACGCGGAAGCGTTCACCGACTACGCACTCAAGCACCTCGACGATTCGAAACCGTTGATCGTCGATCTCACCCAGCTGGAATTCTTTGGCACTGCGGGCTTTTCGAGCCTGCACGCCATGAATGCGAAATGCGCCGCAGCCAACATCCGGTGGGCAGTGTCCGCGAACGGGGCGGTAGCGCGAATTCTGCGGATCTGCGACCCGGACGGCACGTTGCCGGTGGTACTCACGTTGGAGGCCGCCAAGCAGCTGGTCGACGGCGACCAGGCTCAGCTACTCAAGCTGGTCCCTGAGCCGAGCTAACGCTCTGGCCAACAGCCGGGAGACGTGCATCTGCGAGACGCCGATCCGTTCGGCGATCTGAGTCTGAGTCAACGACTCGAAGAACCTCAGCACCACGACGGTGCGCTCCCGCTCGGGCAGCGACTCGAGCAGGGGGCGCAACGCTTCGCGGTTCTCGATCTGATCCAACGACAGGTCGACATCGCCCAAGGTGTCGGCGATAGCGGGGGCATCTTCGTTCCCGCTGCCGCCGCTGTCGATGGACAGCGTGTTGTACGAGCTGCCCGCGACCAGACCTTCGACCACTTCGTCGCGGTCCATGCCGAGTTCCTCGGCGAGTTCGGTGGGGGTGGGGGCGCGGCCCAGGCGCTGCGAAAGCTCGGCGGTGGCGCTGCCGAGTCGCAGATGCAGTTCCTTGAGCCGCCGCGGGACCTTCACCGACCAGCTGTTGTCGCGGAAGTGCCGGCGGACCTCGCCCATGATGGTGGGCACGGCGAAGGACACGAAGTCGGAGCCCGCATCGACGTCGAAGCGGATGACGGCGTTCACCAAGCCGACGCGTGCGACCTGGACCAGGTCGTCGCGGGGCTCACCGCGGCCGTCGAAACGGCGGGCGATGTGATCGGCCAGCGGCAGGCAGCGTTGGACGATGCTGTCGCGCTGGCGTTGGAATGCGGCGGAACCCTCGGGGAGCTCTGCCAACTGACGGAACATGGCCGGGACGTCGGCGTATTCAGAACTCGATCGCGAGGCCGGTCCGCGGGACGCGGAGGGAGTCACCGTGCTGGGCTCACTCGCCTCGTCGTCAGCGAGATGCCGAACACCGGAGCCGTTCCATCGAGGTCTGCGCCGTCCCGGAAAGTGCTCACCTCGTCCGTCAAAGAGGTCAGCACGTGCCAGCTGAAACTGCCCGGCGTCAAAATGTCTTCCGCCAGCGAAGTCGTTGACACATTGATGACCAGCTCGTTGAGCCGCGGCTCGATGACGAGCACCAGCGTGGCGTCCGTCGCAGCGGACTTGATCAGCCGGGTGCACGCCTCGTCGACGGCCAACCGCAGGTCAGCCACTGCGTCGAGGTCGAGATCCTCGAACGTTCCGATCGCCCCGATGACGGTGCGCACCACCGCGAGGTTCTCCAACTGCGCGGCAATCCGCAGCTCTACAGCCTTGGGGCTGCGCGCTTGCGGGTGATCGGAACTTGCATCGAACATGTAGTGGCCTCCCGGCAATATCGCACCGAGACTACCCCAGCACGCAGCCCAACTATCCATTGCGCTGCCCTCCGTCGCGGCGGTGCCGAACAGGTGGGCCCAAGCGTCTCGAGATCCGGGTTCCGCGCGCGGAGTCTCGCCGCTGGCAGGCGGGCGGGAGTGCAGTCTTCGGTGAAGTCATGGTCAGGCTTCCGTACCCACATCCCGGCCCGGACAAAACTCCGGGATCGCGCCCGCCGTCGGCCCGAGCCGGCGGCCTCGCCCGCGCGAGTCCAGACTCGGGCGGCGGTCGGGCTCGAATCGGTAACTCCTGGGGCGCAAGGAATTTGTCGAACGGCGCTCCCGGCCGCCTGCTTCTGCGCACCGCGACCGCGTTCCACGCCCGGCGTTTCGCGCCCGGCGTTTCACCGCCGGCGACGCGGCTATACCAACGCCATGTACGACAGCACTCCCTTCCCGGATGACGTTCCCGTCGACGATGCCGTCGAACAACAGCAGCCGACGGCCGACCCGGCACCGGGCCCCGACCTTGCCGACGCCGACACCCCACTGGAAAGCGATCCGGGTGACTGGCAGGAGCAGAACCAGCCGCTCGACGACCCCGAACCGGAGGATGAACGGCGATGACCTGGACAGGGTGATCCCCGCAACGACCCCAGCGTCGCCGGTACGGTTTGGATTTTTTGACCGTTGGGAACACTTCCCGCGCAGGGAAGCACCGATCTGTTACCCCGAATCCGCAAGGAGGAGGTAGAGATGCCGAACTCATCGATCAAGAACGAGGGTCTCTACGAGGACCTGCGCAAGCAGGGCAACTCCAAGGAGAAGGCCGCCCGGATATCCAATGCGGCTGCCGCAAAAGGTACTTCGAGCGTGGGACGCAAGGGCGGTGAGTCCGGCTCGTACGAGAGTTGGACCGTTCCCGAGCTCAAGAAGAGAGCCAAAGAGCTTGGGATTTCGGGTTATTCAGACAAGAACAAAGACCAGCTCGTCACCCTGCTGCGCGAGCACTGACGAAAGGATGCAGATGGCTGACAACAACAGCGGACCCGAAGAAGGCATCAAGGGCATCGTCGAGGACGTCAAGGGCAAGGCAAAAGAGACCATCGGCACGGTCACCGGCCGCGACGACCTGATCAACGAGGGCAAGGCCCAGCAGGACAAGGCTGAAGCCGAACGTGAAGCCGCGAAGAAGGAAGCCGAAGCCGAGGCCGCCCGCGGTGGCGCCAAAGCCGCAGAAAAGCGCCAGCAGGCATTCCAGCGCTGATCTCCCCACACATTCAAGAACCCCGGCGGGCAACCGCCGGGGTTCTTTGTGCACGCCGGGTCACACGCCGGGTGAAGCAAAATGCGCCCGCGGCGGCAGTCATCACCACCGCCGCGGGCGGGTGTCAGGTCTTCGCGGTAATCCGCGAGTGCGCAATGCCGAACCGTCAGCCGCCGAGGGCTGGGCCGGCCAGGGCCGGAAAGCCCATTGCCAGGGTCACCAGCATCACTGTCAACAGGAACCACCCGGCGCCTTGCCAACTCCAGAACTCTTCGCCCCCGCGCCACGCGCGGTAGGCGGACAGGAAGGCCCAGGCGACACCGGCGAGCAGGATCAACGGGGCGCCGAGCCCCAACATGGTCCGCTGCGGGATGCCACAGGCGGCGGTGTCCACGTCGAGGGCCTCCGTGCAGGTACTCACCCAGAGCGCAGCGACAACAAGAAATCCGACGCCGGCCGCTGCGGTCGCTGCAGCGAACCGCAGTGCACCACCAGCAGTCTGCGTCGTCCGATGGCGCTGGGTGACACGTGAACGCGTCGCCGAGGTGCGTGTGGCTACCATTTCGTCCCTTCCGGTGCTCACCTTTACCCCTCATCCCTAGACCCAAAACCTTCACTGATGAAGTTATCGAATTGTTGCGGTGTCGCGGGCCCGAATGTGACGTCTTCGCTGCTATGGGTTCCTGGGTATCCGCTGCGCTGCGGCGTCGGGGCAGCTTGGCTAGCGTGGCCGGATGGACCTCCACAGCGTCGAGGCCGTAGTCGTACCGACCTCACGGGAAGACGTCTGGCCGCTCGGCGCTCATGATGCCGTGCTCGCGGGCGGCACCTGGTTGTTTTCCGAGCCGCAGGTGGATATCCAGCGCCTGGTCGACATCACCCGGCTGGGCTGGCCGCCGGTGGTGGTCACCGGCAGTGGGGTGGAATTGGCGGCCACCTGCACCATCGACCGGGTGTCCCAGCTGTCCGAAGAACTGCCCCGGCAGCACCCGGAATGGGCGGCCGCTCCCCTGCTGCGGCACTGCTGTGACGCACTACTGGCGTCATTCAAAATCTGGCGCACCGCCACGGTGGGCGGCAATGTCTGTCTGTCCCTTCCTGCCGGGGCCATGATCTCGTTGCTGTCGGCACTGGACGGAATCCTCACCGTGTGGCGGCCCGACGGGTCGGACTACCAGATTGCGATCACCGACTTCGTCACCGGCAGTGCGACCAATGTCCTGTCCCCCGGCGAGCTGCTGCGGGCCGCCTCGGTGCCTGCCCACGCGCTGCGTGCGATGACGGCCTTCCGCCAGCTGGCCCCTTCGGCACTGGGTCGGTCCGGGATCGTGGTGATCGGCCGTCGTGACACCGAGCAGGACGGCGGCGGGTTCACGTTGTCCATCACCGCCGCCACGGTGCGCCCGTACGTATTCCGATTCGACACCGTTCCCGGCGTCGGCGACCTACGCAGCGTGCATGCGGGCATTCCCGATGACGCGTGGACACGGGACGCGCACGGAGATCCCGACTGGCGACGCGGTGTGTCGTTGACGCTGGCGGAGCAGATCTGCGGAGAACTGAGGTGACGGTGCGGATCAACGGCACCCCGGCAGCCGGCAGCCCCCGGCCGGGGCAGTGCCTGCGGACGTTCTTGCGCGACAACGGGCACTTCGAGGTCAAGAAGGGCTGCGACGCCGGCGACTGCGGTGCATGCTCGGTGCTGGTCGACGGCCAGCCGGTGCACTCCTGCGTGTTCCCGGCGTTTCGCGCTGACGATCACGATGTCACCACGGTGGCTGGTCTGGGCACACCCGAGGATCTGCATCCGATGCAGCGAAAGTTCTTGGAGGCGGCAGGTTTCCAGTGCGGTTTCTGCACGGCAGGCATGGTGACCACCAGCGCCGCGCTGACGGAGGAACAGCTGGCCGATCTGGCCCGCAGTTTGAAGGGCAACCTGTGCCGGTGTACCGGTTACCGGCCGATCACCGATGCACTGCGCGGAGCGTCCAACACCGAGAAGCCGGCGCAGGGTGCCGATGTCGGCCGGTCGCTCGGCGCCCCCGCGGGAATCCGGGTCGTCACGGGAACCGAGCAGTACACGATGGACTTCACCGTGCCCGGGTTGCTGCACCTGGCGGTACTGCCCAGCAAGGTGGCGCATGCGCGGATCCGCCGCATCGACACCTCTGCCGCCGAGGCGATCGAGGGCGTGCGCCTGGTCTTGACCCATCGCGACAGCCCGCCGGTGGCGTTCTCCACGGCACGCCACGAGAACCGACTCGACGACCCCGATGACACCTACGTCCTCGATGACACCGTCCGGTTCGTCGGGCAGCGGGTAGCGGCCGTCGTTGCCGATGATCTGGCGACCGCGGAGCGGGCCTGCCGCGCCATCGTCGTCGACTACGAGGAACTCCCCGCGGTCTTCGACCCGGATCTGGCCCGCCGGCCGGAGGCCCCGCAACTGCACCCCGGCAAGGGACCGGAAAGCCGCATTGCCGATCCGTCGCGCAATGTCGTTGCCGAGTTACACGGCGAGGTCGGCGATCTCGACGCGGGGGTGGCCGCAGCGCACTCCGGCGGGGGCGCGGTGGTGACGGGCCGGTGGCACACCCAGCGGGTGCAGCACAGCCATCTGGAAACCCACGGCTGCACCGGCTGGCTGGAAGAGCCCGCGCACGACGGCCCGGAGCGGCGCACCAGGGGCCGGTTGGTCATCCGCAGCAGTACGCAGGTGCCGTTCCTGGTGCGCGACGAGCTGTGCCATCTGTTCGGCCTCGACCGCGACGAGGTGCAGGTGTTCACCAAGCGGGTGGGCGGCGGTTTCGGCGCCAAGCAGGAGATGCTCACCGAAGACCTGGTGGCACTGGCTGTGCTGAAGCTCGGGGCGCCGGTCCGCTACGAGTTCACCCGTAGCGACCAGTTCACCGTCGCGCCGTGTCGGCACCCGTTCCGCATCGACGTCACCGTCGCCGCCGACGGTCGCGGTGTGCTGACCGCGCTCGGGGTCGAGGTGCTGGTCGATGCGGGGGCGTACGGCAACCACACCCCGGGGGTGATGTTCCACGGCTGCGGAGAATCCCTGTCGTTGTACCGCTGCCCGAACAAACGGGTCGATGCCCAGGCCGTCTACACCAACAACCTTCCTTCGGGAGCGTTCCGCGGATACGGCTTGTCGCAGATGATCTTCGCCATCGAATCGGCCATCGACGAGCTGGCTCGGGAACTGGGTCTCGATCCGTTCGAGATGCGGCGGCGCAACGTGGTGGTCCCGGGTGACGACTTCGTCGATTCTCATGTCGCCCACGATGATCTGACCTTCGGTAGTTACGGTCTGGACCAGTGCCTGGATCTGGTAGAGGCCGAGCTGCACTCGGGTGCCGGCGCGCAGGCACCCGCCGGATGGCAGGTGGGCACCGGCATGGCCGCGGCGATGATCGCGACCGTTCCCCCGCGCGGACATTTCGCCGACGCCACGGTGACCACCTCGGGCGACGACACCTACACCCTGTCGGTCGGTACCACCGAGTTCGGCAACGGCACCTCTACGGTGCACACCCAACTGGCCGCCAACGAGCTGCGCACCACCGTCGACCGGATCCTGTTGCGCCAGTCCGATACCGACGCGGCAGGCCATGACACCGGCGCGTTCGGTTCCGCCGGAACCGTGGTGGCCGGTCTGGCGGTGCAACGGGCCTGTGCGGAGCTGCGGACCCGCCTCATCGAGGCGGCGGCGGTCATCGCCGGCGTGTCTGCCAACGCCTGTGAACTGGGCCCGCACGGTGTGCAGTGCCGGGAGCGGTTCATCGACTTCGCCGAACTCACTGCTGCCGGTCCGGTCGTGGGCGCCGGACGCCACGACGGCACGCCGCGGTCGGTGGCATTCAATGTGCAGGGATTTCGGGTGGCGGTCGACGCCGACACCGGCGTGGTGCGGATCCTGCAGTCGGTACAGGCGGCCGACGCCGGGGTGGTGATCAACCCTCAGCAGTGCCGCGGACAGGTGGAAGGTGGTGTCGCACAAGCGATCGGCGGCGCCCTCTACGAACAAATGGTGGTGGGTGCCAGCGGCGAGGTGACCACCGCAACGCTGCGCAACTACCACATTCCGCAGCTCGCCGACCTACCGGTGACCGAGGTGTTCTTCGCCGACACCTATGACGAGATGGGCCCGATGGGCGCGAAATCGATGAGCGAATCACCGTACAACCCGGTGGCTCCAGCACTGGCAAACGCCATCCGCGATGCGACGGGGGTGCGACTCCACCAGTTGCCGATGACACCCGCCCGGGTGTGGCGGGCGTTGAGGACAGCCCCGGCAGCCGCGGGTTAGAGTCCGCGCTTGGCCGATTTCACCTGCGCCACAGCGGCTTCGTCGCCGGTGAACTCCACCCGGACGGCGTCGCGCCCGAAGGCGTACAACAGCAACTCCTGAGGTTCTCCGGTGATGACCACTTCGGGGCCGGTGCCGACGGTGGCCAGGGTGCGGCCGTCCGGGGTGCGCAAGATCAGCCTGGCCGGCACCTTCGACAGCGCGATCTTGCTGAGCATCGGCAAGGACCGTAACAGCGCGGCCACCGTCGCCGAGTCCAGTTGTCTTGGCTCCCAGCCCAGTTCGGCCCGCCGCACATCCTCGTTATGAACGAACAGCTCGGTGACGTTGATCAGCGGGTCCAACAGCTTGAACGGCGAGTAGATGGGCGGGCCGGCCGCGATCTTGTCCACCAGTTCTGGCCACGGCGTGGTCTCCGCGATCTTGTCCTGCACCTTGGCGGTGTACCCGGACAGCGGGGGGAACATGATGCCGGGGGCGGCGTCGAGGCGACGCTCCCGCAGCACCAGGTGGGCGGCGAGATCACGGGCGCTCCAGCCCGCACACAGTGTCGCGGCATCCGGTCCGGCTGTGCGGAAGGTCTCGACGAGTGCGGCGCGCTCGCGCTTGGCGACAGTCATGGCCCCACAGTAGGCACACCGCGCCCCGGCGCGCACGGCCGAGACACCCGCCGGTGGTGTCGGGGGTGGACTCTACGATCGTGGCCGTGCTCAAGGTGCGGGTCTTGCTGGTGCTCAGCGCGGTTGCCGGTATCGCGGCGTACTGCCTGGGGGCGAGCCCGTGGCGCAGCCTGCTGATCGCCGCCGCCTCGCCCGTCGTGCTGCTGCTCGCGCCGCGGTTCATCGCCGGGGCGCTGCGCGGTGCGGCCACCCCGAGTGCACGCGAACACCCCACCGAGGCCATGTCGGGCACCGAATTCGAAGACTATGTCGCCGGTATCGCCCGCAGCTGTGGAGTTCCGGTCATCATGACCCCGTTGACAGGCGACTGGGGGGTGGACCTGATACTGGGCCGGCGGCCGGATCGTGTTGCGGTGCAGTGCAAACGGTTGGGTCGCCCGGTCGGCCCCGGCGCCGTCCAGGAGGTGGTGGCCGGGGCGCCCATGCAGGACTGCAGCCGCACCATGGTGGTGTCCAACCAGGAGTTCACTCCGGCAGCCCGGCGGCTCGCCGACCTGCATGGCTGCGTACTCGTCGGCGGGGCCGAGCTACCCCGGCTACGGGCCGAGATCCGCCGGGTCACCTCGCCCGATCAACTCCCTGGCTGAGGCAGTCCCCGACAGCCGCCACGGCGATGTCGATCTCGGTGTGCGTCACAGTCAGCGCGGGCCGGAACCGGACGCTGGTGTCACCGCTGGCGAGCATCACCACGCCGCGCTGCCACAGCCGGTCGATCAGTGCGTCGCGCGTCTGCTTGCTCGGCATGCTGAATGCACACATCAACCCGCGGCCCCGCACGTCGAGTACCTGGTCGGGGAACTGCGCGGCCAGCTTGCCGAGGCGTTCCAGCAGGTAGCTGCCACGCTCGGCAGCACCGGCGAACAGGCCGTCGGCCTCGATGGTTTCCAGGATGCGCCGGGCACGCACCATGTCCACGAGGTTGCCACCCCAGGTGGAGTTGATCCGCGAGCTGACGCTGAACACGTTGTCGGTCACGTCGTCGACCCGTCGGCCGGCCATCACACCGCACACCTGGGTTTTCTTGCCGAACGCGACCACGTCGGGGGCGACCCCCAGCTGCTGATAGGCCCATGCCGTGCCGGTGATGCCACACCCGGTCTGCACCTCGTCGAAGATCAGCAGCGCGTCGAACTCGTCGCACAGTGCGCGCATGGCGCTGAAGAACTCTGCCCGGAAATGCCGGTCGCCGCCCTCCCCCTGGATGGGCTCGGCAATGAAGCAGGCGATGTCGTGGGGATTTGCTTCGAACGCTGCACGGGCCTGGCGCAGTGATTCCGCTTCCAGCTCAACCATATTGGCGCCCGGCCGCAGGTATGGGGCGTCGATCCGGGGCCAGTCGAACTTGGGGAACCGGGCGACCTTGTTCGGGTCGGTGTTGGTCAGCGACAGCGTGTAGCCGCTGCGGCCGTGGAACGCCCCGCGCAGGTGCAGCACCTTGGTGCCGAGGTCAGCGTCCAGGCCGCGGGACTCGTTGAGTCGGCTCTTCCAGTCGAAGGCCACCTTCAACGCGTTCTCCACCGCCAGCGCGCCGCCGTCGACGAAGAACAGGTGCGGAAGTGCCGGGTCCCCCAGCACCCGGGCGAAGGTGTCGACGAACCGTGCCATCGGCACGGTGTAGATGTCGGAGTTGCTGGGTTTGTTGATCGCGGCGGCGGCCAACTCTGCCCGGAAGTCGGCATCGTCGGCGAGGGCGGGATGGTTCATACCCAGTGCGGAGGAGGCGAAGAACGTGAACATGTCGAGGTACCGGCGGCCGTCCCGGGCGTCCACCAGATAGCTGCCCCGGGACTCGTCGAGATCGAGGACGAGGTCCATGCCGTCGGCCAGGATGTTGCGCCGCAGAACCTGATGGACATCGGTGGGCCCGATCGCCGCTCCAGAATCGAGCGCAGGCACCAAAAGTTCCGTCATGGCCGCAATATTAGCGGAATATTTACGGCCTTTGTCCAGTCATATCGGATTTCATCCGGTCACCCTCGCGCCATGATGGCTGGATCCCCCCTTCGCGAGCAGACGCAAACTCGGGTTGAACAGGGCCGATCCGGATGAGTTCGCGTCTGCTCGCCGACGGACTGCAGCGTCAAAATGCCGCTGGAACGGCGATCAGGCCGGAAAATTTACGGCAGACATTGCCTGCCGTCGTAAAACGTCTGTAGGATGATCGTGCTTCGCGTCCGAACGTTCGCCGCGGTCCGGATCTGCTGCAAGAGATCCTCCAGAGCACGCGCCGACCCGACACGAACCAGCAGCACGTAACTTTCCTCGCCGGCCACCGAGTGACACGCCTCGATGGCGTCGATGTGCTCCAGCCGGGCAGGGGCATCATCGGGTTGAGACGGATCAAGAGGGGTGATGGCGACGAACGCCGAGAGCATGTGCCCGACAGCTTCCGGGTTGATCCGCGCGGTATACCCCTGCACCACCCCACGGGCTTCGAGGCGGCGCACCCGGGATTGCACCGCCGACACCGACAGCCCGGCCGTACTCGCCAGATGCGCCAAGGTCGCGCGCCCATCGGCGACCAGCTCGCGCACCAGCGCTTTGTCGATGTCATCGAGATGCTCGGCGTCGCCCACCGCCGGAGACTATCGCAGGATCCCGTCGACGTGAACCGCCGCCGGTAGCCGAAATCTGAGAGCTCAGGGCACATTTTGCCGCGATGCCTCCGACCCTTACACGCTCTACGAGAAAGCGGCATCATGACCTCTGTGGAACTCAACAAGACGACGCTGCCTTCGGTCGACGACCTGCAGGCCCGAGCGCGGGAGGCGCTCGCCGCGATCTTCGAGCGGCCGGTTGACACCGAACTCGGGGAACCCGGCGGCCCCGGGGTGCACGCGAGCACCCCGATCACCGGCGAGGCGCTGTTCACCCTCGTCGAGACCACGGCGCAGGAGGCCCGGGCGGCGATCACGGCCGCGGCCGAGGCGTTCACGGTGTGGCGCACCACCCCGGCTCCGGTGCGCGGTGCACTGGTGGCCCGCCTCGGCGAACTGCTGATCGAGCACAAGGAAGATCTCGCCTGCCTGGTCACCATCGAGGCGGGCAAGATCACCTCCGAGGCTCTCGGTGAAGTGCAGGAGATGATCGACGTCTGCCAGTTCGCGGTCGGGCTCTCGCGCCAGCTCTACGGCCGCACCATCGCTTCCGAACGCCCGGGCCACCGCTTGATGGAGACCTGGCATCCGCTGGGGGTGGTGGGTGTGATCACCGCATTCAACTTCCCAGTTGCGGTGTGGGCGTGGAACTCTGCGATCGCACTGGTTTGCGGTGACACCGTGGTGTGGAAGCCCTCGGAACTGACCCCGCTGACCGCGATGGCCTGCCAGGCACTGCTGGAGCGGGCGGCTCGCGATGTGGACGCACCGCCGGCACTGAGCCACCTGCTCCTCGGTGGCCGGGACATCGGCGAGCAACTCGTCGACGATCCCCGAGTCGCGTTGGTGAGCGCCACCGGGTCGGTACGGATGGGTCAGCAGGTCGGCCCGCGGGTGGCGCAACGGTTCGGCAAGGTGCTGCTGGAACTCGGCGGCAACAACGCCGCGATCGTCACCCCCTCGGCGGATCTGGATCTCGCGGTACGGGGCATCGTCTTCGCGGCGGCAGGCACCGCCGGGCAGCGGTGCACCACACTGCGCCGGGTGATCGCCCACACCTCGGTCGCCGACACCCTGATCGAGCGGATCGCAGGCGCCTACCGCAGTCTGCCGGTCGGCGACCCGTCCACCGACGGCACCCTGGTCGGACCGTTGATCCACGAGACCGCCTACCGCGATATGGTCGGCGCCCTCGAGCAGGCCCGCGCCGACGGCGGTGAAATCACCGGTGGTGAGCGCGTCGACGTGGGAGGTGACGCAGGTGCCGGCGCGTTCTACGTCAACCCGGCGGTGGTCCGGATGCCGTCGCAGACGCCCATCGTGCATGACGAGACCTTTGCGCCCATTCTCTACGTCGTGACCTACGAGACGCTGGAGGAGGCGATCGCGTTGAACAATGCGGTGCCGCAGGGTCTCTCGTCGGCGATCTTCACCACGGACATCCGGGAGGCGGAGCGGTTCATGGCCGCCGACGGCTCGGACTGCGGTATCGCCAATGTCAACATCGGCACCTCCGGGGCCGAGATCGGCGGGGCTTTCGGCGGGGAGAAGCAGACCGGTGGCGGTCGGGAGTCCGGCTCGGACTCCTGGAAGGCGTACATGCGGCGGGCCACCAATACCGTCAACTACTCCTCGGAACTGCCACTGGCCCAGGGCGTCAAGTTCGGCTGACCCGACCCCCTTTCCCGCGAACGCGCGTGTCCCCGGCAGACACGCCGAGAAATCTGTGCAGTTTGCGCACGCTCGTCAAGGAGGTAGGCAGACAGTATGGACATCGAGGGCAAGGTAGCCATCGTCACCGGCGGCGGTTCGGGTATCGGTCGGGCGCTCGCGCACGGGCTGGCAACCGCGGGTGCGCGCGTCGTCGTCGGTGACCTCAACGAGTCGGGCGCTGCCGAAACGGCGGACCGAATCGGTGCAGCAGCGGTGGCCGGACAGGCCGACGCCAGCTCAGCCGAGGGCATCGCCTCGCTGATCGCGCTGGCTGAACGCGAGTTCGGGCCGGTGGACATCTACGTCGCCAACGCCGGGGTGATCGGCGCCAGCGGGCTCGGCAGCGACGCGGATTGGGACACCATCCTCGAGGTGAACCTGCGCGCCCACATCCGCGCCGCCGACCTGTTGGTCCCGGGATGGCAGCAGCGCGGCAGCGGATACTTCGTGTCGGTGGCCTCGGCGGCCGGCCTGCTCTCCCAACCCGGGGCAGCCGGATACGCGGTCACCAAGCACGCCGCGGTCGGATTCGCCGAGTGGCTGGCGATCACCTACGGCGACGACGGGATCGGTGTCAGCTGTGTCTGTCCGCTGGGGGTGGACACTCCCCTGCTCGATGCCGTCCGGGCTTCCACCGACCTTTCCGAACGGGTGGCTGCGGAGTCAATTGTGCGGGCGGGCACGGTGATCAGCGCCGAGGATGTGGTCTCGGCGACCCTCGACGCGGTGCAGGCCGATCGATTCCTGGTGCTCCCCCACCCCGCCGTCTTGGACATGTACCGCGGCAAGGGCGCCGACTACGACGGGTGGATTGCCGGGATGCGGCGCTACCAGCGCACCCTGCGCGGCTAGCGCCGCCGAAGCGGCCAGCGCGCTGGCCCGCAGTGAGTCCGCGCACTTCCGCACGGTTTTGTCGGACCCCGTTGGCACCATGGAAGGGTGCCCCGCAAGACCGATCCGCTCGCCCGTTTCAGCACGCTGACGCGGGAGTGGTTCGCGGGTACGTTCGTCGAGCCCACCCCGGCCCAGGCACAGGCCTGGCAGGCCATCGCCGACGGCGACAACACGCTGGTCATCGCGCCCACCGGGTCCGGTAAGACGCTGGCCGCGTTCCTGTGGGCCATCGATCGGCTGGCCGTCCCCGCGGGCCCGGGCATCGATCTGGACCACAAACCCGGCACCCGGGTGCTCTACGTGTCGCCGCTCAAGGCGCTGGCCGTCGACGTGGAACGCAACCTGCGCACCCCGCTGACCGGTATCGGGCGGGTCGCCGAGCGCAACGGTGTCGCCCCGCCCACCCTCAGCGTCGGAGTGCGCTCCGGTGACACCACGGCCGCGCGGCGCCGGGAGTTGATCACCAAACCGCCGGACATCCTGATCACCACCCCCGAATCACTGTTCCTGATGTTGACCTCGGCGGCCCGCGAGACGCTGGCGGGAGTCCAGACGGTGATCATCGACGAGGTCCATGCCGTGGCCGGCACCAAGCGCGGGGCGCATCTGGCGCTGTCACTGGAGCGTCTGGACGCCATGCTCGCCACGCCCGCCCAACGGATCGGGCTCTCGGCGACGGTGCGTCCGCCCGAGGAGGTGGCGCGCTTCCTGTCCGGATCCGCGCCCACCACCATCGTGGCCCCGCCGGCGGCCAAGACGTTCGAGCTGACCGTTCAGGTACCGGTGCCGGATATGGCCAACCTGGAGAACAACAGCATCTGGCCCGCCGTCGAAGAGCGCATCGTCGACCTGATCGAAACCCACCGCTCGTCGATCGTGTTCGCCAACAGCCGCCGACTCGCCGAACGGCTCACCGCCCGTCTCAACGAGATCCATGCCGAGCGCTCCGGGATCGAGCTCTCCAGCGAACGCAATCCGGGAGTGCCGGGCGGGCCGCCTGCGCACCTCATGGGCAGCGGGCAGACCTATGGCGCCGAACCGGTTCTCGCCAGGGCCCACCACGGGTCGGTCAGCAAGGAGACCCGAGCCGACGTCGAGGACGCGCTCAAGAGCGGCCGCCTCAAGGCGGTCGTCGCCACGTCCAGCCTCGAACTCGGAATCGACATGGGCGCAGTTGATCTGGTGATCCAAGTGGAGACCCCGCCGTCGGTGGCCAGCGGCCTGCAACGCATCGGCCGCGCCGGGCATCAGGTGGGCGAGATCTCCGAGGGTGTGCTGTTTCCCAAACACCGCACCGACCTGATCGGCTGCGCGGTGTCGGTGCAGCGGATGTTGAACGGGCAGATCGAGACCATGCACGTGCCCGCCAACCCCCTCGATGTACTGGCACAACACACTGTTGCGGCCTGTGCGCTGGACCCGCTCAACGCCGACGCCTGGTTCGACACCGTACGCCGCAGCGCGCCGTTCGCGACATTGCCGCGCAGTGCGTTCGAGGCGACGCTGGATCTGCTGTCGGGCAAGTACCCGTCCACCGACTTCGCCGAGCTGCGCCCCAGAATTGTCTATGACCGCGATACCGGCACCGTCACCGCCCGGCCCGGTGCGCAGCGCCTGGCGGTGACCTCCGGCGGCGCGATCCCCGACCGCGGGCTGTTCACGGTGTATCTGGCGTCCAGTGCTGATTCCGAAAAGCCTTCTCGGGTTGGCGAACTCGATGAAGAGATGGTGTACGAGTCCCGACCCGGTGACGTGATCTCCCTCGGCGCCACCAGCTGGCGGATCACCGAGATCACCCACGACCGGGTGCTGGTGATCCCGGCGCCCGGCGAGCCCGCCCGGTTACCGTTCTGGCGCGGCGACGCGGTGGGACGCCCGGCTGAACTGGGTGCCGCGGTGGGCGCCTTCACCGGCGAGCTGTCCCGGATGAACCGCCCCGCGTTCGAGGAACGCTGCCGCACCATCGGTTTCGACGATTACGCCACCGACAACCTGTGGCGGTTGCTCGAAGAGCAGCGCGAAGCCACCGGGACCGTACCCACCGACAGCACGCTCGTGGTGGAACGCTTTCGCGACGAGCTGGGCGATTGGCGGGTGGTGCTGCACTCCCCCTACGGGCTGCGGGTGCACGGACCGTTGGCCCTGGCCATCGGTAAACGCCTCTTCGAGCGCTTCGGAATAGACGAGAAACCCACCGCCTCCGACGACGGCATCATCCTGCGGCTGCCCGATACCGACGAAACAGCGCCGGGTGCTGATCTTTTCGTCTTCGACCCCGACGAGATCGAGCCGCTGGTCACCGCCGAAGTGGGCGGCTCGGCACTGTTCGCCTCCCGTTTCCGGGAGTGCGCCGCCCGGGCGCTGCTGCTGCCGCGACGCCACCCCGGGAAACGTTCCCCGCTGTGGCATCAACGCCAACGGGCAGCCCAGCTGCTGGACGTGGCCCGCAAATACCCTGATTTCCCCATCGTGCTCGAAGCAGTCCGGGAATGCCTGCAGGACGTCTACGACGTACCGACGCTGACCGAGCTGATGGCCCGGGTCGCCCAACGCCGCATCAAGCTCGTCGAGGTCGAGACGTCCACGCCCTCACCGTTTGCGGCGTCGCTGCTGTTCGGCTACGTAGGGGCGTTCATGTACGAGGGCGACAGCCCGCTCGCCGAACGCCGCGCGGCCGCCCTGTCGCTGGACTCCACCTTGCTCGCCGAACTGCTGGGCCGGGTGGAACTGCGGGAGCTGCTCGACGCCGACGTCATCGCCTCCACCAGTAGGCAGCTGCAGCATCTGACGCCGGAGCGGGCAGCCCGAGACGCCGAAGGTCTCGCCGATCTGCTGAGGCTGCTCGGGCCGTTGACCGAAGAGGAAGCGGCACGTCGCAGTACCGCCGACGACGTGGGCGGTTGGCTGGAGGGCCTGCTCGAGGCCAAACGCGCCCTGCGGGTGTCCTACGCCGATCGCACCTGGTGGCTGGCCATCGAAGACATCGGGCGGTTGCGCGATGGCGTCGGGGTCGCCGTCCCGGTGGGAGTCCCCGCCACCTTCACCGAATCGGTGGCCGACCCGCTCGGTGAACTGCTGGGCCGCTTCGCCCGCACCAACGGCCCGTTCACCACCGCCGACGCGGCGGGCCGGTTCGGCCTCGGACTCCGGGTGGCCGCCGATGTTCTGGGCCGGCTGGCCGCCGACGGCAAGTTGGTCCGTGGTGAGTTCACCGACACGGTCACGGGGGTCGGCGGTGACCAGTGGTGTGACACCGAGGTGCTACGGATTCTGCGCCGGCGGTCGCTGGCGGCGTTGCGGGCACAGGTGGAGCCGGTCAGTACCGCGGCCTATGCGCGGTTCTTGCCCGGCTGGCAGCAGTTCAATCACGCCTCGGGTATCGACGGGCTGGCCTCGGTGATCGAACAGCTCTCCGGCGTTCCCATGCCCGCCTCCGCGGTCGAACCGCTGATCTTCGGGCAACGGGTTCGCGGCTACAGTCCGGCACTGCTCGACGAGCTGCTGGCCTCCGGCGAGGTGCTGTGGTCGGGGGCGGGGGCACTGTCCGGGGGCGACGGCTGGGTCGTGTTCCACACCGCCGACACCGCGCCGCTGACGCTGAACGCACCTGAGGACCTCGAATTCACTGATGTGCACCGCGCTCTGCTCGACATTCTCGGCCGCCCCGGTGACGCGCACGGCGCCTTTTTCTTCCGGCAACTCACCGTCGACGGAGTGCCCGCGGAAGCCCTGAAAGAGGCTCTGTGGCAGCTCATCTGGTCTGGCTGGATCACCGGTGACACGTTTGCGCCGGTGCGCGCGCTGTTGACCGGCGGACGTCGTCCCGGTTCGCGGAGGCCTGCCACCCCGGCACACCGGCACCGTCGGGCGCCGCGGCTGTCGAGTTACAGCGTGGCACACGCCCACGCGCGAAGCGTCGATCCGACGGTGGCCGGGCGCTGGTCGGCGCTGCCTGCAGCCGAACTCGATTCCACGGTACGGGCGCATTTCTCTGCCGAACTGCTGCTCGGCCGTTACGGCGTGCTCACCAAAGGGGCCGTGGCCAGTGAGCGTCTGCCCGGCGGGTTCGCCATGCTCTACAAGGTGCTCTCGGCCTTCGAGGACGCCGGCCGTTGCCAGCGCGGTTACTTCGTCGAATCACTGGGCGGAGCACAGTTTTCCACCGCGGCCACCGTTGACCGGCTGCGCACCTATGCCGACACCGTGGACGCTGACCGCGGCGAGATGAGCGCCGTGGCCCTGGCCGCCACCGACCCCGCCAACCCGTACGGCGCGGCGCTGCCCTGGCCTGCGCGGGCCTCCGACGCCGACAGCGCACACCGGCCCGGGCGCAAAGCCGGCGCCCTGGTGGTGCTCGTCGACGGTGAGCTGGTGTGGTTCCTGGAGCGCGGCGGGCGCTCACTGCTCAGCTTCGCTGACAGCAGCGAGACCCTGAACGCGGCCGCTGCCGCCGTGGCGGACCTGGTGTCCGGCGGCCGGGTGGATGGGCTTCTGGTGGAACGGATCAACGGTACGGCGGTGCTGGACCCGTCGGCCTCGGCCGAGCACGCCGCGGTCAGCTCGGCGTTGGCAGGCGCGGGTTTCAGCCGGACCCCACGAGGGTTGCGCCTGCGCTGAGCGCGCGCGGCGCGGTCAACGCCGACGCGCCCAGCTGAATGTTTCCTCGGGTTAACTCGCCATATGTCGGCCGTAACCCCCACGGCGGTCAATGTGTCTCCGTCGTAACACCGCAGCGGGAATCGACCGGCTTTGTGTTTCCCAGGGTAAATCATCAATACGGCGGCCAGCCCGCTCCAGCGCACAAAACTCCTAAATGTGTTGTCCCACAGCTCATTCAACCATTCCGGCCATTCAGCGACCCGTGAGAACTCGGTAATCAGCTGTTGTTCCCGATGAAACCATTCGGCAGTAATCCAGGACGTAAATGTGCTCAACACCCCTGCACCCCCACGAGGAGCAACAGATGACCGATACCGCCGACACCCTGGACACCGATCTCGACGCCACCATTGCGGCCAACATCGAGAAGTCCCTCAACGAGATCCCCCACCCGTCGTTGCCAAAGGGCACCAACATCTACGGCGGCACCAAGATCTTCCCCGACTACCAGGCCACCGCCGGTGAAACCTACTTCACCCTGGTGCACGGCATCGCGCACGAATCCTCGGTGAGCTTCGTGGCCGTCCTACAGGCGACCCGCGCCCTGCGCAAGGGATTCGAGTCCGCGATCTACTTCTACGGCCCCGGCGCCATCAACTGCTTGGCGACGCGGGGCTTCCCCACCACCGGTGACAGCGGATTCCCGGGCGAGCAGAACATCAACGACGCACTGGGCACGTTCATCAAGGAGGGCGGCACGGTGTACTGCTGCCGCTTCGGGCTTGCACTGCACGGCGGCCGCGAAGAAGACCTGATCGCCGGCGTCATCCCCGCGCACCCGCTCGATGTCCAGGACGCGGTGATCCACTACGCCCGTAAGGGCGCCATCATCAACTCCACGTACATGGTCTAGGCGGACACCATGTCCACCCGTCACGCCGATGCAGAGCGAGGTACGAGCGATGAGGAGAAGCGGCGGCATGGGTCTGCAGTCCCCCTGATCAGCGGTCCGAGCCTGCGCATCCGGGCCGATCTCGCGGTCCACGGAGCGCGGATGACCGCGCCGGTGATGCGCCGGTCCGGCGCCGGCCCCTCCGACGACGGGCATGTCAGTCTCGCCGGTTCCGGGGTCACCATCCCGTTGAATCCGTTGAGCGACTTCGTGATCGACGGTGACAGGGTGCTGCTCGACGGTATCGACCTCGGCATCGACGTCCAGCCGGTGGCCCGCCCGAAGTTCTACGACCTGAGCACCGCAGACGGAGTCAGCTACGAGAAGATCGCCCGGTTGCACGGCACGGATGTGCTGGCCACCACGGTGATCCAGAAGTGCATCCGTTACAGCCAGTCGCAGCGCTGCCGATTCTGCACCATCGAGGAATCGCTGTATGCGGGCGACACCGTGGCGGTGAAATCGCCGGAACAGATTGCCGAGGTTGCCGCCGCCGCGGTCGCCCTCGACGGGGTGCGCCAGTTGGTGATGACCACCGGCACCACCAACGGCAACGACCGGGGTGCGGCCCACCTGGCCAAGTGCGTGCGGGCAGTCAAGAAGGCGGTGCCGCACTTACCCATTCAGGTGCAGTGTGAGCCACCGGGCGACCTCGCGGTGATCGCCGAGCTCAAGGATGCGGGCGCGACGGCAATCGGTATTCACGTCGAGTCGATGAGCGACGAGGTACGACGGGCGTGGATGCCCGGCAAGTCCACTGTCGCACTCGCGGAGTACCGCCAGGCATGGGCCGAAGCGGTCCGGGTTTTCGGCACCAACCGGGTGTCGAGCTACCTACTGATCGGCCTCGGCGAGACCGCCGACGAGATCGTCCACGCAGCAGGCGAATTGATCGCGATGGGCGTCTATCCCTTCGTGGTGCCGTTTCGGCCGTTGGCGCATTCGCTGGCCGCCCACGACGGCGCCGGCCCGCCGAGCGCGGCGCTGGTCGCCGACGTCACCGACCGGGTGGCGACCCTGCTACGCCAGGCGGCAATGAGCGGTGCAGACCAGCAGGCGGGTTGCGCAGCGTGCGGCGCCTGTAGCCTGCTGCCCGCGGCAGGAGGCTGACGTGGCCGACTACACGCTGATGGCACTGCTGTCCGGAGAGGCACCGGCGACCGCACGGCCGGACTATCTGATCACCACCCTTGCCGAACAACCCGATCACGTCGGCGGCCAATACGTCGCGCTGCGACACCACGTGTTCGTCGACACCCAGGCACTGTTCACCGGCACCGACCGGGACACCGCCGACGAGGACCCGGCCACCACGGTGCTGGTGGCCACCGACCCGGACGGCCACCTGCTGGGCGGTGTGCGCCTGGCCCCGGCCACCAACCCCGACCTCGGGTGGTGGACCGGCAGCAGGCTGGTGCTCTCCCCCGGCGCGCGCGGCACCGGCGTCGGGCGGGCGCTGGTGCGCGCCGCGTGCGCCTGGGTGGACGCCAACGACATCCTGCGGTTCGAGGCGACCGTGCAGCGCCGCTACGAACCCATGTTCACCGAGCTCGGCTGGACGTTACTGGGCCACACCGACTTCGGAGGCGCCCCGCACAGCCGGATGCGCTGGCCGCTGGACCGCTTCGAGCGACAGGCCAACAGCACCAAGGCGATGCTCGGCGACCTGTTGCGCCCCCTGGCGCGGCAACCGCTGGGCCTGGGCCCTGACGCCTACCGCGGCGACGACGGCGTTCCCGTCGGCGATCCGGCCTCGGGCCTGATCGCGGCGTGCGACGCGATCATCCCGTCGATGGTGGCCCGCGATCCCGAATGGGCCGGGTGGTGCGCCGTGTTGGTCAACATCAACGACCTGACCGCGATGGGCGCGACGCCCACCGGCCTGCTGGATGCGGTCGGCGCACCCACCACCTCGCAACTGACCCGGATCATCCGCGGGCTGGCCGCCGCCGCGCAGGCGTGGGGGGTGCCGGTGCTCGGCGGGCACACCCAGGTCGGGGTGCCGGCGGCGCTGTCGGTGACCGCGCTCGGCCATACCACCACTCCGGTACGCGGCGGCGGCGCCCGAGCCGGGGACACCCTGACCCTCACCGCCGACATCGACGGCAGCTGGCGGCCCGGATACACTGCACAGCAATGGGATTCGACCTCTCATCGGAACCCTGCCGTGCTGCGCCACCTTGCCGGAACCGTCGCCCGCACCAGGCCGCACGCCGCCAAGGATGTCAGCATGGCGGGGCTGGTGGGTACCGCCGGGATGATGGCCGAGGCCAGCGGGGTGTCCGCCGAGATCGCCGTCGCCGACGTACCCCGCCCCGACGGCGCCCTCAGCGGACAGTGGCTGAGTTGTTTCCCCGGCTTCGCGATGCTCACCGCCGACCAGCCCGGCCGCCGCGTCGCCGACCCGGGCCCGGCGGTATCGCGGGCCTGCGGCACCTTCTCCCGCCGTGTCACAGCGTCGCAGCCACTGATCACGCTGCGCTGGCCCGACGGCGACACCACCACAGCGATCACGGGCGCAGTCACCGGACTCGCGCCCACCACAGAACAGGACTTCTGATGACCGACACCGTGATATCCGTTGCCGCAGCCGAATTCGGCCGCGACCTCGACCAGTGCTTCGCCACCATCGGCGCGCTCATCGATGAGGCCAAGGAACGGGGCTCGCACCTGCTGGTCCTGCCCGAGGCATGCCTGGGCGGCTACCTGCCCAGCCTGGGCGGCGGCGACGAAACCGAGGAGGAACGGGAACGCCGACGCAAGGCACTGCCGCCGGCGTTCACCCTGGACGCACCCGAGTTCACCCGCCTGCGCCAGATGGCAGGTGACCTGGTGCTGACCCTGGGATTCTGCGAGGCCGACGGCCCCGGCCCGGAAGCTGACCGCTACAACGCCGCCGTCACACTCACCGGCGACGCCATCCTGGGCGCCTATCGGAAGGTACACCAGCCGCTCGGGGAAAACCTCTGCTACCAAGCAGGTTCCAGCTACCAGGCCTTCGACACCCCGGTCGGTCGGATGGCCATGCAGATCTGTTACGACAAGGCCTTCCCCGAAGCGGCCCGGGCCCAGGCCCTCGACGGGGCGGAGATCATCACCTCCCTGTCGGCGTGGCCCACCGCACGGACCGCCACCGTGCCCAATCTCGAAGATGACCGCTGGAAGCACCGGTTCGACATCTTCGACGCCGCCCGCGCCCTGGAGAACCAGGTGGTGTGGGTGGCGTCCAACCAGGCCGGCACCTTCGGTTCGCTGCGGTTTGTGTGCAGCGCCAAGATCGTCGGGCCCGGCGGTGACACCCTGGCGACCACCGGGGTGGCGGCGGGGTTGGCCACAGCCGGCATCGACATCACCGGGCGCATCGGATTGGCCCGCGGCAGCGGGATGTATCACCTGCGGGACCGCCGGCCCGACGTGTACCAGCACGCAACCGACCAGATCGGCGCGTGGGTCCATGCCTGAGATGACGTTCACCCTGCGGTGGCCCGACGGCGCCATCCAGGACTGCTACTCGCCGTCGTTGGTCATGCATGACTTCCTCACCGACGACACCAGCTATCCCATCGATGAGTTCATGTCGCGCGCGGTGACGGCGCTGACGCAGGCCGGCGAGCGGGTCAAGGCGCGCTACGGCAGGTACTGCACGTCGGCGGCGGCCCAGATCGAGGCGTTACAACAGAGCAGCACCCGCTACCGCGACGGCCGCGTCACCGTCGTGACGATGGCGCCAGGACGAGAGGCGTTGCCGTGAGTCATTACTCGGTGGTGGTGATCGGCGCCGGGCAGGCCGGACTGGCGATGAGCTGGTATCTCACCCAGGACGGCGTGGACCATGTGGTGCTGGAACGCGACGCGATCGCCTGCGACTGGCAGCACCGGCGCTGGGACAATTTCACCCTGGTCACCCCCAACTGGCAGTGCGACCTACCCGGGTTCCCTTACGACCGGGGTGACCCACACGGCTTCATGACCCGCGATCAGGTGCATCAGTTCGTCCTGGACTACGCGGCGTCCTTCGACCCGCCGGTGCAGACCGGCACGACGGTCACGGGCCTGACCCAGAGCGCCGGGGGCGGTTTCGAGATCACCGTGCGCCGGTCCGGGTCGGCAGATCTGCTGCACGCCGACCAGGTGGTGGTCGCCACCGGTGGTTATCAGAAGCCACTGCTGCCGCGGATGGCAGAACGGTTGTCCCGCAGTGTATTCCAGCTGCACTCCGCCGACTACCGCGGCGGGCGCCAGCTTCCCGACGGAGCGGTACTGGTCGTCGGCTCCGGGCAGTCCGGCGCGCAGATCGCCGAGGACCTGCATCTGGAGGGACGCCCGGTGCACCTGGTCACCGGATCTGCACCGCGGTGCGCGCGGTTCTACCGCGGCCGCGACTGCGTGGCATGGCTGGCCGAGATGGGCACCTACGACGTGCCGATCGACGCGCAGGCCGGTGGCGTCGCCAAACGTGAGAACACCAACCATTACATGACGGGCCGGGGCGGTGGCCGCGACATCGACCTGCGCGCGTTCGCCCTCGAGGGTATGCAGTTGTACGGCCGGCTGGCAGCGGCGACCGGGACGTCATTGACGTTCGAACCGACCCTGGAACGCAACCTGGACCACGCCGATTCCGTCGCCGAGGGCATCAAGGATCTGATCGATGCCTACATCGAGCGCGAAGGCATCGACGCCCCCGGGGAGGCCCGGTACACGCCGGTGTGGCGGCCGCCGTCGGAGCCGACGTCGCTGGACCTCACCGATGCCGGTATCACGTCGGTGATCTGGTGTGTGGGGTTCGCCACGGACTACTCGTGGCTGCGGGCGGGCGTGTTCGACGGCGAAGGGCACGCCTGCCACCAGCGGGGCGTGACGTCGGTGCCGGGCTTGTACTTCCTCGGTCTGCCGTGGCTGCACACCTGGGGTTCAGGCCGGTTTGCCTCGGTGGGCCGTGACGCCGAATACCTGCACACCCAGATCATGACCGCCGGCCAGAAGTCCCAGGCAGCATGAAGATCGCTGCGATGGCAGCTCATTTCGGCCGCGATATCGAGCGGTCGATGGAGAAGCTCGGCGGCATCATCGAGCGGCTGCGTGCCGAGGGAATCGACCTGCTGGTGCTGCCGGACGCGACGCTGGGCGGCTACATCGGGTCTCTGTCGAACCCGTCACCGGGTGAACGGCCGCCGGCGCTGGACCCCGACGGTCCCGAGCTACGGGCACTGTGCGCGATGGCGGGCCCGATGACGGTGTGTGTGGGATACACCGAACGTGCGGTCCGGGGCGGCGATCCCGTGGTCTACAACGCTGCCGCGTGCCTGTCCGGTGACGGCATCCTCGGCAGGCACCGCAAGGTTCACCAACCCGCTCGAGAGAGCCTGATCTACGCCGCCGGCGACCGCTTCGACGCCTTCGACACCCCGGTCGGGCGGATCGGCATGCTGATCGACTACGACAAGACCTTCCCGGAGTCGGCGCGCACGCTGGCACTCGACGGCGCGGAGGTGATCGCCGCGCTCTCGGCGTGGCCGGCCAGCGTCACCGACCGCGCCGCCCGAATGCCCAATGACCGCCAGGCACGGCTGTTCGACCTGTACGACATGGCCCGGGCCGCCGAGAACCAGGTGGTCCTGGCGTCGTCGAATCTCACCGGCATCACCGGCACACTGCGGTTCCTCGGTCAGGCCAAAGTGGTGGACCCCGGCGGCAACATCGTCGCCAAGACCTGGTCCAAAGGCGGGCTGGCTGTGACCGACATCGACGTCGCTCACGAGATCGCGCGCGCCCGAACGGTTCTCAACCATCTGCGGGAACGACGGGTGGGCTCCTACCACCCCACCGTGGTGCAGCGCTGATGCGCATCGCGCTGCTGACCTACTCCACCAAGCCCCGCGGTGGGGTGGTGCACACCCTGGCGCTGGCCGAAGCGCTGGCCCGGCTCGGTCACGACGTCACCGTGTGGACACTGGGCCGCGGGGGTGACACCGCGTTCTACCGTCCCGTCGATCCGGCTGTCACCGTCAACGCGGTGCCGTTCCCGGCGATCGAGGGTGAACCCGTCGGCCCCCGGATTCTGCGGTCGATCACAGTGCTGGGCGCGGCGTTCCGGCGCAGCGGCGCCGCCTACGACGTCGTCCACGCCCAGGACTGCATCAGCGCCAACGCGGTGACCCGATGCGTGCGCACCGTGCACCATCTCGACACCTTCACCACCCCGGAATTGGCGCGCTGCCACGAGCGGGCGATCACCCGGCCGTACGCCCACATCTGCGTCTCGGCCGCCGTCGCCCGCGAAATCACCGCAGGCTGGGGGTTGCGTCCCCACGTGATTCCCAATGGGGTTGACTGGCAACGCTTCTCGTCGGCGGACGGAGCCCGGTGGCGGGCCCGACTCGGCCGCTACGTACTGGCGGTAGGCGGTATCGAGCCCCGCAAAGGCAGTATCGACCTGCTGGAGGCCTACGCCCGGCTGGGACACACCGACAGTGCGCTGGTGTTCGCCGGCGGCGAGACGCTCTTCGACTATCGCGATTACCGTGCGGCATTCGAACGACGGGCACGCGAGCTCGGTGTCACCCCGGTGATGCTGGGCACCGTCGACGACGCCGACATGCCTGCCCTGGTCGCCGGCGCCGCCGTGCTGCCGTTCTTCTCCGTGAAGGAGGGTTTCGGGTTGGCGGCCATGGAAGCGCTGGCCGCCGGGGTACCGGTGGTGGCGCGTGAGCTGCCGGTGCTGCGTGAGGTCTTCGGCGATCAGGTGAGCTATGCCGCGGATGTGCCCGCGATGGCGGTTGGGCTGGCCGCGGCGTTGAACGGTGCTTGTTCTCATCGCCGCGACTCCGGCGCTGCGCTGGCCCGCAGCTTCAGCTGGGATGCTGCCGCGGCGTCCCACATCGAGTTTTATCGGAAACTGGCCGCCGATCCGCGGTGACCGACGGGCGGCCCCGAGTTCTCCTGTTTGCCCCCAACTGATTTGCGCGGCCACGCTGTCTCCTGTGCGCTCGTCGCGGGTTGCCTGTGAGAACGTTGGGACGACCGGCCGACCGACCTGAGGGCCGGTAGCGTTCTGGCTCTGCAGTCCGAGTGACTTGTCCGATGAAGGGAGACGCGATGGCCGCGAATGAGACCGGTGTCACTGTCGGCACCAAGCGGTTTACCGCTTTTACCCTCGGTTCGTTTGCGTGTGCCGTTGCACTGATGAGTGTGGGCACCCCGATGGCCAGCGCCGACGTCGAAGAAATGGCGCCGTCGCCTCAGGTGAGCAGCCGCCAGGCGCTGCTCGTCGACGAAAACGCCCTCCGGACAGCCGCTATCGGTGAGGCCCGGGGGGCCGGCGGCAACAGCGGCCTCGGCGACGCCGGGGTCGTCACCGCGCAGGGGGAGGTCAGAGACGGAGTGAAGGCGGTCGCCGGCACCACCGCCGCTCCCTTCAACCTGGAGCAAAACGGTTCGTTCCAGTTCTCACCACCCATTGGTGATTGGTGAGCTGACTTTCGATCCGACCCGACAATCTGACCGAAAAGCGGGCACCGATCGCTGGGAACTCCCCGGCATCGAGGTAGCTTCGTTGGTATGCCTGAGGGCGACACCGTTTTCCGCACTGCGGACAAGTTGCGTAGCGCGCTGCTGGGCAAAACGCTGACGCGCTGCGATATCCGGGTGCCCACGTTTGCGACGGTGGACCTGCGCGGCGAGACCGTCGACGAGGTGCTCGCCCGCGGCAAGCACCTGTTCATCAGGGTGGGGCCGGCCAGTGTGCACTCGCACCTGAAGATGGACGGCAGCTGGCAGATCGGCCGGTACCGTGGGCCCATCCACAAGGTGCGCATCATCCTGGGCACCGCCGACAGCGTCGCCTATGGTGTGGACCTCGGGGTCCTGGAGGTCCTCGATCGCGCCAACGACATGGCGGCCGTCGCGCATCTGGGGCCGGACCTGCTGGGTGCGGACTGGTCGGCGCCGACTGCCGCGGCCAACCTGATGTCCGACCCGGAACGGCCACTGGCCGCGGCGCTACTGGACCAGCGCAACCTCGCCGGGGTCGGCAATGTCTACGCCAACGAGCTGTGTTTCATCTTCGGGTTGCGACCCTCGACCCCCACCAAGGCGGTGACCGACCCGCTTCGGCTGGTGACTCGTGCCCAGAAGATGCTGTGGGCCAACCGGTCCCGGGTGAGTCGCACGACCACCGGTGACACCCACCGCGGCAGAGATCTGTGGGTGTACGGCCACGCCGGCGAGCCGTGCCGACGTTGCGGCACCCGCATCGAGAAGGACCAGGACGGCGAGCGGGTCAGCTACTGGTGCCCGCACTGCCAGCGCTGAACCCCCTCAGATGCAGCCGCTGACGCTGATCCGCCGGCCCACGTTTGCGCACACGTCGACATTCGGCGCGTGCGGGGTGTACACCGGTGGTGGTGGCGGTGGTGGCGGTGCGTCCGGTGGCGGTGGCGGTGCGTCCGGTGGCGGCGGCGGAGGCGGTGCGTCGAGATAGTTGATCTCCGACAGCGGGTCCGCGCAACCCGTCACGTCGACGTGCATCCCCCCGATGGAGCCGCACACCGCCTGGGCCGCAGGGGAAGTCACCACGCCGGCGCCGGCGGCGACCATCGCGGCGGCAATCCAGTAGATCATCTTGTTGGGCACCGCTCTATGGTCGAGCACCGGCCGCCGACGCGTGACCGTTTGCCAGAAATCGATCACACCGTGCAGGTGGTCCCCGCGACCTGGGTGGCGATCACGCAGGCCGACGGGTTGCTCAGCTTCCAGGCGCCGTCCTGGTTGACCCAGTAGATCTGGTGGGTCTTGGTGCCGAAGATCGGAATGGTCACCGCAATCTGCGCGTCGACCTGATCGCCGTTGAGCGTCGCATTCTGCACCTGCCACGACATCATCGAGCGGTACGTGTCGATCACGCCGGCGATGTTGTTGGCGGTCGGCACCGCGGCCATCCCACCCTGCAGTTCGCCGGCCCGCTCCTCGTCGCTGACCCCGCGGTCCAGCACCTTCTGCAGTTGCGCCTGCAGTTGCTCACTGGTCGGGGTCGGCGGCTGTGGTGCTGCGGTTGCTGCACCGGTTCCCAACACCGCACCGGCCATCAGAACCGTCATCGCACTCAACGCCGTCCGCATCTGCATTACCTCTCGACTGTGATCAGGGGTCCTCACCAGACCATCTGCGACGACCTCGGTCAAGACCTACGTCCCAGCCCCACGCTGTGCCCGCAGTCACGTCTCGGCGGAACTGCCCAGCTGCCGGCGGCTCACGAAGCGCCGGTGCTCACCGGTGAGGGGGTCGTCGAATTCCAGCGTGTGCGCGAGAAGCTGCAGTGGAGTGGTGAAATCGTCGGCAGGGACGTCGATGATGCACGGGTACAACGGATCACCGTCGATGGGCAGCCCGATCGACGCCATGTGCAATCGCAGTTGATGCGTGCGTCCGGTGTACGGAGTGAGTCGATAATGCTGCCCGCCAACACTTTCCACCAGCGTCTCGGCGTTCACCTCACCCGGCTCCTGGACCGCCTGAAACTGCCCACGGTACTTCACGATCCGGCTGCGCAGCACGGTAGGCAGGACCAGCGACGGAACGCCTTGGGCCACCGCGTGATAAGTCTTGCGCACCTCGCCGCGGGCGAACATCGTCTGGTATCGGCCGCGCAGTTCGCGCCTCGTGGTGAACAGCAGCACACCCGCGGTCAGCCGGTCGAGCCGGTGCGCCGGGCTCAGCTCCGGTGACTCCAACTCCCGGCGCAGCCGCACCAACGCGGTCTGGGCGACGTGTCGGCCCCGCGGCATCGTCGCCAGGAAGTGCGGTTTGTCGACCACCACCAGGTCGTCGTCCCGGTAGAGGATCGGGATGTCGAAGGGCACGTCGACCTCGTCGGGAAGGTCGCGATACAGGTACACGTAGGCACCGGGCGCCAACACGGTGCCCGCGGTCACCACAGTGCCGTCGGCATCGACGACTTCACCGCCGAGCACCTTGGCCGCGGCAGCCTCACCGAATCGGGAGGACAGTTCCACCAGGACCGCACCGCCACGCAGCCGCACCCGCGTCGGGCCCAGCCCGTCCCGCTGCGGCAGTGGCGGGACGGAGGCGCCCCTCCTCCTCGCTGCGCGGGGCGTCGGCCCCGGCGGCGGAGGCCTCAATTGAGCGGCACAGGTTCGAGGATCTCGGCGCGGGCCTCGGGGGCGGCGACGCGCAGTGCGTCGGCGGAGGCGTCGTCGGGCTGGGTCTGCGACAGCACCTCGGCCTCTACCCGGGCGATGTACGTGGCCACCTCGCGGTCGACGTCCTCAGCGCTCCAGCCGAGGATCGGCGCCACCACCTCCGCCACCTCGCGGGCGCAGTCGACACCGCGGTGCGGGTATTCGATCGAGATGCGCATCCGCCGGGACAGGATGTCCTCGAGGTGCAGCGCGCCCTCGCAAGCAGCGGCATAGGCCGCCTCCACCTTCAGGTACACCGGCGCCTCGGTGATCGGGGTGAGCAGCTCCTTGTCCTCGGTGGCCAGCGCCAACACCTCGTCGATCAGCGAGCCGTACCGGTCGAGGAGATGGCGCACCCGATACGGGTGCAGGCCGTACCGGACACCGACAGACTCGGTCTGGTTGATCAGGGCGAAATAGCCGTCGGCACCCACCAACGGCACCTTCTCGGTGATCGACGGCGCCACCCTCGCCGGGATGTACTCGGCAGCAGCATCAATCGCGTCCGAGGCCATCACCCGATAGGTGGTGTACTTGCCGCCGGCGATCGCGACCAGACCCGGCGCCGGACTCGCCACGGCGTGCTCACGGGACAGCTTCGAGGTCTCCTCGCTCTCCCCCGCCAGCAACGGACGCAACCCCGCGTAGACCCCGTCGATGTCGTCGTGGGTCAACGGAGTGGCCAGCACGGTGTTCACCCGGTCGAGGATGTAGTCGATATCTGCCTTGGTCGCCGCGGGGTGCGCCAGGTCGAGGTTCCAGTCGGTGTCGGTGGTGCCGATGATCCAGTGGGTGCCCCAGGGGATCACGAACAGCACGGACTTCTCGGTGCGCAGGATGATCGCCACCTCGCTGACGATCCGGTCGCGTGGGACCACCACGTGTACGCCCTTGGAGGCCCGCACCCGGAATCGGCCGCGCTGTCTGGACAGCGCCTGGATCTCGTCGGTCCACACCCCGGTGGCGTTGACCACCACGTGGCCGCGCACTTCGGTGACGGCGCCGTCCTCGGAGTCGCGGATCCGCACGCCGACCACCCGGTCGCCCTCTTTCAGCAGGGCCACCACCTGCGTCGACGTGCGAACGACGGCGCCATACTGCGCGGCGGTGCGCGCGACGGTCAGGGTGTGGCGGGCGTCGTCGACGACGGTGTCGTAGTACCGGATCCCGCCGATCAGCGAACCCCGCTTGAGCCCGGGCGCCAGCCGCAAGGCGCCGGCCCTGGTCAGGTGCTTCTGCGCGGGCACCGACTTGGCGCCGCCCAACTGGTCGTAGAGGAAGATCCCCGCCGCCACATAGGGGCGCTCCCATATCCGGTTGGTGAGGGGAAACAGGAACGGCAGCGGTTTGACCAGGTGCGGCGCCAGCGTCGTCAGGGACAGCTCGCGTTCATGCAGCGCTTCCCGGACCAGCCCGAACTCCAGCTGCTCGAGATACCGCAGCCCGCCGTGGAACATCTTGCTGCTGCGGCTCGACGTGCCGGAGGCGAAATCCCGTGCCTCGACCAGCGCCACTTTCAGGCCACGCGTCGCCGCGTCCAGGGCGCTGCCGGCGCCGACCACGCCGCCGCCGATGACCACGACGTCATATTGCTCGTCACCAAGGCGCTCCCAGGCGCGTTGGCGTTGCTGGGGATTCAGGAAAGAGCCCGACTCGGGCGGCCCGTCGGTCACGCGCACTCCTTGTTACTAGTCAGTACGGTTTCCAGGCTACGGAAAAGAACCGGCACTTACCGCCCGGCGCGGGCTCGGGATGGTGCTGACTCTCATTATTGCGGGCCGGCCGACGCCGGCGCGGAAACCGCGGAAGTTTCCTCGCCCGCGCCCCGTCGCGCCCAGACGATTCCCCCGGCCACGAGTGCGGCGGCCACCACAGCGAGCGTGCCGCCGGCAAGGGTGACCGCCTCCCGGAACTCCGCGGTCTGCTGTGCGCTCCAGTTGGCGGTGGCGATGTTGCCGGTGAACAGCGCCGCGAGGATGGTGCCCGCGACGGCGATGCCGGCCCCGGAGGCGACCTGGGTGACGGTATCGGTGAGCGCTGCGCCGATTGTGGTCCGGTTCTTCGGCAGGCCCCGCAACACGTTGAGACCGGCGACAACGCCGACGACCCGCAGGCCCGCGGCCACGAGCACGAGTGCGACGGCCACCCACACATAACCGTGCCGGCCCATCAGGCCGTAGACGGCAAGTCCGATCACCACCGCGGTCGCGCTGAGCCAGCCGGCCCGGTGCAGGCCGACCCGTTGCACGAAGGGATTGACGAATACGCCGCCCGCGACGAGCACCAGGACCTGCGGCAGCATGGCGATGGCCGCCAGTGCCGGCGTCCACCCCCAGTCGAGCTGAAGCTGCAGTGTCACCAGGTAACCGAGCCCTGCGGTGGCCAGCCCGGCCGCAGCCTTGAATGCCAGACCACTCGAAACCAGTGGACGCACAACGAGTTCGAGGTCCAGCAGCGGGTATCGCGCCATGCGTTGGCGCAGGACGAACAGGATCGCGGCCGCCACGGCTGCCGCCGTCCCGGCCCACGGCACCCACGGCCCCGCACCGTGGCTGACGAACAGCGTCGGTACGACCAGCGTGAGCACGATTGTCACCGTGCCCAGCAGCGCCCCGGTGAAGTCCACCGGGTCGCGGTGCAATTCGGCGGCGACGTCGGCGGCGATCCCGAAACGCACCCCGATCACGGCGAGAACGGCGATCGGCACGTTCACCAGCAGCAGGATCTGCCAGGGCGCAACTGTGATCACGAAGCCTCCCAGCGGGGGGCCGACTGCGAGCCCGACCAGACCGACGGTGGAGATGAGGGTCATCGCCCGAACCCGTAAGCCGTCGTCGTCGAACAGTCGGAAGGCCAAGGCCATCGTTCCGGGGGTGGTCATCGCGGCCGCGACTCCGGTCGCCACCCGAACGGCGACCAGCTGTTCGGCCGTGGAGACGAATGCGGTGGCCAGGCTGGCCACGCCGAGCAGGCCGAGTCCGATGAGCATCACCCGTCGCCCGCCGAAGCGGTCGGCGATGGCGCCGGAGGCCAGCAGCAACCCGCCGAATACGACGGCGTACGCACCCGTCACCCACTGCAGCACGGTCGTCGAGGCGTGCAGGTCGCGCCCGATCGTCGGCAATGCCACGTTGAGGATGGAGTTGTCGAGCATCTCGAACAAAAACACCGCCGACAGTCCGGCAAGCGCCATCCAGGCCTCTCGCAGGGATCGCGGGGAACGGCGCAGCGGCCGTCCCGAAACGTGCTCACTCATGACAACTCCCGGACGTCAGATTCGAAATTGGGGCCCAGCGGAGGAGCACGGGAAAACACGACGCAGCGGCGCGGTGAGTGCTGTTCGGTGCAAGCTGAGGGCCGACGCGGCAGTCCGCACGGACATACCACTAGGTTATTCGACTAAGTTATCTGACTAAAGATAGTTACACAAGAGAGTGAGCCCGATGCCCCGGACTGCACAGCGAGGCGGACCGCAGACGCGAGCGCGGATCTCTGCCGCCGCGACCCAGCTGTTCCTCGAACGCGGCTTCGACTCGGTCACCGTCGCCGAGGTCGCGCGTGCCGCCGGAGTGTCCAGCGTGACGGTCTTCAAGCACTTCCCCCGCAAGGAAGACCTGTTCCTGGACCGCACGGCCGACGCCGTCGATCTGCTGCGCGCCGCGGTGCGCGACCGCCCGGCCGGCGTCGACGTGCTGACGTCGCTGCGCGACACCACGTTGCGTCTGGTGGGCACCCGGCACCCGCTCTCCGGCGTCAACAACAGCTCCGTGCCGTTCTTCCGGACGGTCGCAGCGTCACCGGCGCTCATCGCGCGCGCCAGAGAGATCGGCGCCGAACTGCAGCAGACCCTCGCCGACGAGCTCGGCGACGACCCCACCTTCACCGGCGATGCGACACTGCTCGCGGCCTTCTTCATCGCCGGCTACGGCACCGTGCTGGTGGACACCGCTCGCAGGCTCATCGCCGGCGCGCCGCACGGCCCCGTGGTGCACGACCACCGCCAGCGCCTCGAGCGGCTGTTCACCGCCCTGCGGAAGGGCGTGGCGAATTAATCCAGGTCGTCGTGGGCCATCAGTCGGCGGGCCGCCTCGACGATCGAGCCCGACAGGGACGGATACACCGACAGTGTCTGCGCGAGGTCGGTCACCGAGATCCGGTTCTGCACCGCCAGTGCGATCGGCAGGATCAGCTCGGAGGCGATCGGTGCGACCACCACGCCGCCGATCACCACGCCCGTGGCGGGCCGGCAGAAGATCTTGACGAAGCCGTGCCGCAGTAACGACATCTTGGCGCGGGCGTTGGTGTTCAACGGCAGCATGATCGTGCGCGCCGGCACGCTGCCGTCGTCGATCGCGGTCTGCGGGATACCGACGGCCGCGATCTCGGGCCTGGTGAACGTGGCAGAGGCCACCGTGCGCAACCGGATCGGAGACACTCCCTCGCCGAGCGCGTGGTACATCGCGATGCGGCCCTGCATGGCGGCCACCGAGGCCAGCGGCAGCAAGCCGGTGCAGTCGCCGGCGGCGTAGATGCCCGACGCCGGCGTTCGTGACACCCGGTCCACCGGGATGTAGCCGCCGGGCTTGAGCTCGACGCCCACCCGCTCCAGGCCGAGTCCCTGGGTGTTGGGCACTGAACCGACCGTCATCAGGGCGTGGCTGCCGTCGACGACGCGGCCGTCGGCCATCGCCACCCGGACCCCGGTGTCGGTGCGGGTCACCGACTGCGCACGGGCGTTCTTGACCAGCGTGACGCCTCGTTCGTTGAACACCTCTTCCAGTGCCGCCGCGGCGTCACTGTCCTCATGGGGCAGGATCTGGTCGCGGCTGGCCACCACCGTCACGTCCACACCGAGTTCGGTGTAGGCGTTGCAGAATTCCGCACCGGTGACACCGGAGCCGACGATGATCAGGCGCTCGGGCAACTCAGCGAGGTCGTAGAGCTGGCGCCAGGTCAGGATCCGCTCGCCGTCGGGCACGGCGCTGGGCAACACCCGAGGGCTGGCACCGGTGGCGATCAGCACGATGTCGGCCTTCACCACCCCGGTCTTGCCGTCGGAGGTGGTGACCCGCACCCGGTGATGCGCCATACCGGGCACATCGTCGACCAGCTCGCCGCGACCGCCGATGATGGTCACGCCCTGGTTCAGCAGCTGACTGCCGATGTCCGCCGACTGTGACCGGGCCAGCGTCTTGACCCGGTTGTTGATCAGCCCCAGGGTGATCTTGGCGTCGTCGAACCCGATGTCGTAGCCCAGCCCTTCGGCGCGGCGCAGCTCGGTGCGCACGCCGGTCGCCGCGATGAACGTTTTCGACGGGACGCAGTCGTAGAGCACACACGCGCCCCCGATCCCGTCGGAATCGATGACCGTGACGTGTACTTGCGGGCCGCGGGCGGCGGCCACCAGGGCCGCTTCATATCCGGCGGGGCCGCCGCCGATGATCACGATGCGGGTTGGCACAGGTCAAACCTAGGACATCGGCGGTGCCGCAAAGGCACGAGCCTGCATCTGGGTGACTCCACCGGCCGGACCGTGGGGTTTCTGACTAAGCTCTCCTCGTGCCGATCTACGCCGCCTACGGGTCGAACATGCATCCCGAGCAGATGTTGGAACGGGCCCCGCATTCCCCGATGGCCGGCACCGGCTGGCTCCACGGCTGGCGATTGACCTTCGGTGGCGAGGACATCTTCTGGGAAGGTGCCCTGGCGACCATCGTCGAGGATCCGCTGTCGAAGGTGTTCGTGGTGCTCTACGACATGACTCCGGCCGATGAGAGCAATCTCGACCGCTGGGAGGGCTCGGAGTTCGGGGTGCACAAGAAGATCCGCTGCCGGGTGCATCGTGAATCATCGGACACCACAACCGATCCCGTGCTCGCATGGCTGTATGTGTTGGATGCCTACGAAGGTGGTGTGCCCTCGGCGCGCTACCTCGGGGTGATGGCCGAAGCCGCCGAGATCGCCGGCGCGCCCGCCGAGTACGTCCGCGATCTACGCACCCGCCCGGCACGCAATATCGGTCCCGGCACCACCTGAGGACCCACCGGCGCCGCAGCGACCGTGAGGGTCAGAAAGCGGCGCTCTGCTCCACCAGGTTGACCATGGTGCGCACCCCGACACCCAGGGCGCGCTCGTCGAGGTCGAACGTCGGCTGGTGCAGGTCGAGCTGCGGACCCCGGCCACTCCAGGTGCCCAGCCGGGCCATCGCCCCGGGCACCTCCTCCAGGTACCAGGAGAAGTCCTCACCGCCGCCGGACTGCCGGGTATCAGCGAGTGCGTCCGGACCGATGGCCTCCACCGCGTGCATCATGATCCGGGTCGACACCTCCTCATTCACCACCGGCGGCACACCGCGGTTGTACTGCAGCGAATGGGCGATACCGAGCGGGCCCAACAACGACGAAATTGTCTCGGCGACAATGGCTTCCAGTTCGAGCCAGGTTTCGCGACTGGCAGTGCGCACGGTGCCGGCAAGGGTGCCCAGCTGAGGAATGGCATTGGCGGCCACCCCGGCGTTGACCGCACCCCACACCATCACGGTGCTGTGCCGCGGGTCCACCCGGCGCGACAGCACCCCGGGCACACCGGTGATCAACGTCCCCAGCCCGTACACCAGATCGCCGGTCAAGTGCGGCCGCGACGTGTGCCCGCCGGGTGAGTGCAGGGTGATCTCGAGCGAATCGGCCGCCGAGGTGATCGGCCCCGGAGTGGTGGCCACCCGGCCGACCGCCAGCCGCGGATCGCAGTGCAGGGCGAAGATGCGCGACACCGAGGACAGCACACCCGCCGAGATCGCGTCGAGGGCTCCGCCGGGCATCAGTTCCTCGGCGGGCTGGAAGATCAACCGGACCGACACCGGCAGCTCGGGTACCGAGTTCAGCGCCAGGGCCGCGCCCAGCAGGATCGCCGTGTGCGCGTCATGGCCGCATGCGTGGGAGACACCCGGCACCGTCGAGGTGTAGGGAGCGCCGGTGCGTTCCGTCATCGGCAGCGCGTCCATATCGGCGCGCAATGCGATCCGCTGCCGATACTCGGGACCGATATCGCAGGTCAGCCCCGTTCCGCCGGGCAGGATCTTGGGGTTCAGACCGGCATCGGCCAGCCGATCGGCGACGAACTGGGTGGTCGCGAACTCCTGGCGGCCCAGTTCGGGGTGCCGGTGGATGTGCCTGCGCCACGCCACCAGGTCGTCGTAGTGCGCTGCCAGCCAGGATTCGGTGTACACGGACAGACTCATGCGCGCGCCGTCCGGGCCTCGTACAGCGCCATCACCCGGTCGCGTTCGGTGCCCGACTCGGCCAGTGCGACGACGGTCCGGGCGAGCATGACCGCACCCTCGATGACGGCGGTATCGCCGCTGGGGCTCACCGCCGCTGCCGCGAATCCCTGCTGGTGCACGCTGGCGCCGCCGGCCTCGATACCGACAACCGGGTGGATCCCGGGCATCAGGTGTGTGACATTGCCCATATCGGTGCTGCCCAGCGGTAGCGCCGCTTCGAGTTCGGTCGACACCGGCGTGCGGCCCACCCGCAGCATCTCGGCACGAAAGGTCTCGGCCAGCCAGCGGTCCGGCGTCAGCTCTTGATACATGGGCGAGGTCTCTCGCACGTCGTACTCACATCCTGTCGCGACGGCGCCTGCCCGGAAGCAGGCCGCCATCCTGTCCTCGAGATTCCGCAGTGCGGAGGTCTCCGTGGCCCGCATGGTGTAGTGCATCTCGGCGCGGGCCGGAATCACATTGGTCACCGTGCCGCCCTCGGTGACGATGCCGTGCATCATCTGGCCGGGCAGCAGGTGCTGGCGCAGCAGACCGATCGCCACCTGGGCCACCGTCACCGCGTCGCCGGCATTGATGCCCAGGTAGGGGGCCACGGCCGCGTGGGACTCCCGTCCCAGATATGTCACCGCCACTTCCGAGAGCGCCAGCGAGCGCGCGGCTGCGATGTCGGTCGCACCGGGGTGCAGCATGACCGTCGCGGCCACGTCGTCGAAGACACCCGCCTGCAACAGCACGGCTTTGCCGCCGCCGGCTTCCTCGGCCGGGGTGCCGATCAGGACCACCGTCAGGCCCAGGTGCTCGGCGACCTCGGCCAACGCCAGCGCCGTGCCGACCGCCGAGGCCGCGATGATGTTGTGCCCGCACGCATGGCCGATCTCGGGGAGGGCGTCGTACTCCGCGCACACGCCGATCACCAGGGGGCCGTCCCCGAAGGAGGCCCGGAACGCGGTGTCGATGCCGCCGACCGCCGGCGTGATCTCGAATCCGCGCTCGGCGACCAGCACCTGCGTTTTGGCGCAGCTGCGGTACTCCTCGAAGGCCAGCTCCGGCTCGGCGTGGATGGAGTGGGACAGCGCCACCAGATCGTCGCGGCGACGACGAACGGCGTCCTCGACATCCGAGGACGCGGTGACACTGGGCATCACAGCAGTATCGCACCGACGCGGCCGGCACCTCGGCCCGGCGTCTGGGCGGAAAGACCGCGGTTAGGCTGACACAACGTGACTGAACCCGCCTTACGTGCCGCCGAGGCCGCCACTGCCATCGCCGAGCGCACCGGTATCGACCAGCACGACGTCGCCGTCGTGCTGGGGTCCGGATGGGCGCCCGCGGTGAAGGTGCTCGGCGAGCCCACAGCTGTGGTGCCGATGTCCGAACTTCCCGGCTTCACCACCCCGACGGCGGCCGGACACGGCGGTCGAGTGCTGTCGATCCCGCTGGGGCAGCATCAGGTGCTGGTACTGGTCGGGCGTATCCACCCGTACGAGGGTCATGATCTCGCCGATGTGGTGCACCCGGTGCGGTCGGCCTGTGCGGCCGGCGCCCAGACGGTGGTGCTGACCAACGCCGCCGGCGGGCTGCGCAGTGATTTCACGGTGGGTCAGCCGGTGCTGATCAGCGATCACCTCAACCTGACGGCCCGCTCGCCCCTGGCGGGCGCGCAGTTCGTCGATCTGGTGGACGCTTACTCCCCCGCCCTGCGCGAGCTGGCCCGCGAGATCGATCCGTCGCTGACCGAGGGGGTGTACGCCGGGCTGCCGGGCCCGCACTACGAGACACCGGCGGAGATTCGGATGCTGCGCACCCTGGGTGCGGACCTGGTGGGAATGTCCACGGTGCACGAGACCATTGCGGCGCGCGCCGAGGGCGCCCGGGTACTCGGGGTGTCGTTGGTGACCAACCTGGCCGCGGGTATGACGGGCGAGCCGCTGAGTCACGCCGAAGTGCTGGAGGCCGGACGTCAGTCGGCGACGGCGATGGGTTCCTTGCTGTCGTCGGTGATCTCCCGGCTCTGACGCCGACGGGCGAAGCGCCCGGTCAGGGCGACCAGACCGCGCGCCACCAACGGCGCGGCGAAGAGCATCACCAGGATCCGCAGTACCTGTGCGGTCACGATGAACGTGACATTCGATCCGGTTTCGACCGCGGTGGCCAGGACCGCGTACACCCCGCCCGGGCTGGTGGCCAGGTATCCCTCCAACGGCGTCATTCCGGTGACGTGGGACAGCAGCATGCCCAGGCCCGCGGTGGCCGCGGTCAGTGCAGCGATGAGTCCGACTGCCAGCGGGAGCGCGCGACCGATCGCATGTAAGGACTCGCGGGTGAACGCCACGCCGGCCTGCCAGCCGATCAACACGTACCCGATCTGCACCAGGGCCTGCGGCACCGAGAGCCCGAAGTCGTGGCCGGTCACCTCGAGTAGCACCGTCACTGCCATCGGGCCGAGCAGCCCGCCACCGGGAAGGTGCACCAGCTTGCCCAGCGTGACACCGGCGACGGCGATCACCGCGATCAGCCCGATGCTCAGGTACCAAGGCGCCGTGGCAGTTTGACCCAGAGCCGCGGACGGGTGGGAGCGGTCCGGACGGAAGATGAACAGCACCACCAGCGGCATGGTTGCGGTGACCAGTCCCACCCGCAGGTATTGCACGACGGCCACCACCCGGTCATCGCCGCCGAGATCGCGGGCGATGGCCACCAGTCCCGACGCCCCCCCGGCCACCAGAGCCAGCGCGCCGGTCAACGGGCTGATGTCACGGCGCAGTCCCATCAGGGCCCCGGCCAGGATGCTGATGGCCAGAGTGCCGACCACGACAGCCAGCACGATCGGCCAGTGCGGCCCGAGTGAGGCCAGGGAATCCTGGTGCACCATGGTGCCGATGTAGATGCCCAGGACGGCCTGGGCGACCTGTCCGGCCCGGCGGGGCACCCTGGCGGGCGCCAACGAGCACAGCGCCAGCACGATGCCGACAGCCAGGGCGGCGAACAGGGCCGCGGAGGGCACACCCAGCAGCGTCAGGCCGACGGTGACAGCGACGGTGACAACAGCCAAAAGTGACCAGCTGCCGACCGTGCGCACCATTCGCCCCTGCCTCCCCGAATCTCCAATGGCAAGTATGCGCTTGCTTTTATTTCCCATCAATCGAGTGCGTCGGACATATTGCTGAGCTGATACCAAGGTATACCTTGGCAATGGACGCGATTCCGCCCTCGAACACGGTCTCGAACACACCCTTGAACACGGCGAAGGCCACCGAGCTGCGCGAGTCGATGATGGCCCTGGCGCGCCAGATGCGACGACACCGTCCGGACAATGGACTCACGCTCAGCCAGCTCGAACTGCTCGGCGACACCAGCCGCTCAGGAGTGACCACCCCCGCCGAGATCGCCGCCCGGCTGCGGGTACGCGCCCAGTCGCTGACCGACAGCATCAACGAACTCGAATCCCGCGGGCTGGTGGCCCGGCGCCCCGACCCGGCCGACCGCCGCCGCCAGCTGATCGAGATCACCGCGGCGGGCAGCCGGCTGGTCGACGGCGATCGCGCCGAACGTGATGCCTGGCTGCAGGCCACCATGCGCGACAACCTGTCCGAGCTCGAGTTCAATCTGCTGATGCTGGTGGCACCCGTCCTACGCAAACTCGCCGACGGCGAGACCATGACGGCACAATCGACGTCGTGATCACCTTCGGGACAGCGGGCCTGCGCGGACCCATGCGCGACGGCCCCGATGGGATGAACCTCGAGGTGGTGATGCGGGCCTCGTGGGCAGTGGCCCGGGTGCTCACCGACAGGTGCTTGGCCGGGTCCACCGTGGTGGTCGGCCGCGACGCTCGCCACAACTCCGACGACTTCGCCCTGGCTACCGCGGAAGTTTTTGCCGCAGAAGGGTTTTCGGTAGTCCTACTACCGGATCCGCTGCCCACCCCGGTGGTGGCCTTCGCAGTGCGCCACCTGGGCGCCGCGGCGGGAGTGCAGATCACCGCCTCGCACAATCCCGCCGACGACAACGGCTACAAGGTCTACTTCGACGGCGGGATGCAGATCATCTCCCCCACCGACCGCGAGATCGAGGCCGCCATGGGCCGGGCCCCGGAGGTGATCGGCCGAATAGCGGTGCAGCCCAGCGATATCGATCTCGTCACCGCGTACCTGGATCGCGCCGCCGCAGTGCGCTACGGCGATGCGCCGCTGCGGGTGGCACTGACACCGTTGCACGGTGTCGGCGGCACCGTCGCACTGGAGGTGTTACGCCGGGCGGGGCTCACCGACGTGCACACGGTGGCCTCACAGTTCTGGCCCGACCCGGACTTCCCGACGGTGGCATTCCCGAATCCGGAAGAACCCGGGGCCACCGACGCGCTGCTGGACCTGGCTGCCGAGGTCGACGCGGATGTGGCGATCGCACTGGACCCCGACTCCGATCGGTGCGCGGTGGGCATCCCGGCAGACGGCGGTTGGCGCATGCTCTCCGGTGATGAGACCGGTTGGCTGCTCGGTGATTACATCTTGGCGCGCGGACACATCGAGAATGCGTTGGTGGCCAGCACAGTGGTGTCCTCGCAGCTGCTCGCGGCGATCGCCGCCGACCACGGCGCACGCCACGTCCAGACGCTGACCGGGTTCAAGTGGCTGGCCCGCGCCGACGCCGACGTCCCCGGCCGCACGCTGGTCTACGCCTACGAGGAAGCGATCGGACACTGTGTGGACCCATCGGCGGTGCGGGACAAGGACGGCATCAGTGCGACGGTGCTGGTGTGTGATCTGGTGGCCGACCTCAAAGCACACGGCCGTTCGGTGCCACAGGCCCTCGACGAGCTGGCCACCCGCCACGGTGTGCACCTGACCGCCGCGGTGACCGAACGCGTCGACGACGCCACGGCCGTCATGAGCCGCCTGCGTGCTGCGCCGCCCACCCAGCTGGCCGGCATCGAGGTGTCCGTCACCGACCTGCTTCAGCGCCGTGGCCAGCAGCGCACCGACGCACTGATCTGCACCGGCGACTCGGTACGGGTGGCGATCCGGCCGTCAGGCACCGAGCCGAAGATCAAGGGCTACATCGAGATCGCCCTCCCGGCCTCCGATCAGTTGGCGGCCGCGCGGGCCCGGGCCAGGGAGCTGCTCGAGGCCGTGACCTCAGCCGTGAGCGCACTGCTCGCTTGAGACTGCGGTGGCATCCGACATCCAAGGGTCATGGCCTTGGCGAATGCCGCGTATTGATAGGCGTATACCGACACCCATTGCGCAGGGCCGTAGTCGTCGTATGTGCGGGGAACGGGCCGCATCGTCAACTCGCCGTCGAAGCATTGGTGAAAGATGAAGCGCGCCCGCACCAGATGCCAGTTCCAGGACACCACGATCAACCGCGACCAGCCCCGCTCACGGGCGAGTCGGGACGCGAACATCGCCTCCCCCTGCGTGGTCCACGGATCGGGCACGAAACAGATCACCGTGATCGACGGTGTGCCCGACGCGCACGCCCGGCGCACGGTGACATCGTCGGCGGGGTAGGAATCCGAGATCACCACCGTGTGGGCATAGCCCTCGCGGGCCAGCCGCAGCCCGTAGTCGATCCGGCCGTCGGTGTCACCTCCGAGGACGACGATCGCGTCCGCTTCGGTCAGCGGATCCGCCTGCGACCGGCTGAACAGAACGTATCCCCCGGCGACAAAAGCCGTCGCGACGAGCACGGCCAGCACGACCGCACACACCAGGAACCGGCGCACCCGTCACCGGGGGCCGTACTGGCGGTCCCCGGCGTCACCGAGGCCGGGCACGATGTAGGCAGCGTCGTTGAGACCCTCGTCGATGGTCGCGGTGAACAACCGCACCTCCGGCGCCGCGGCTTCGAGTGCCGCCACCCCTTCCGGGGCCACCACCACACAGACAACGGTGATGTCGACCGCTCCGCGGGCCTTGAGCAGCTCGAGGGTGTGCACCATCGACCCGCCGGTGGCCAGCATCGGGTCGAGCACCAGGACCGGCAACGTGCTCAGGTCCTCGGGCAACGATTCGAGATACGGCGTGGGCTGGTGGGTCTCCTCGTCACGGGCCACACCGACGAAGCCCACCTTGGCCTCGGGGATCAGCGCATGCGCCTGGTCGACCATGCCCAGCCCGGCCCGCAGCACCGGCACCAGTAGCGGCGGTGCGGCCAACCGGTAGCCGGCGGTCTCGACCAGCGGCGTGCGCACGGTCAGCTGCTCGCGCGGCGCCTCGCGGGTGGCCTCGTACACCAGCATCAGCGTCAGGTCCCGCAGCGCAGCGCGGAAGGCAGCGTTTCCAGTGCGCTCGTCGCGCAGCGTGGTCAGTCGTGCGGCAGCCAGCGGGTGGTCGATGACGCGGACATCCATAGGCAGGAACCCTAGGGGACCTGTGCCCAGCCGTGCCGAGCATGGACACCGATTGTGGCGATCGACCCGTTTTGCGCACGCTCGTGGTGGTGCGCCCAGGGCACGTCGTTATTGTGTGCCGCATGGCTGCTGAGCTTGTGCCGATCCGCCTCGGGCTGACCGAGGGCGACTTCTACACCGTGTGGGCGCCGCGGTGGCGTGACGCCGGAGACGAATGGGAGGCGTTGCTGGGCAAGGACGAGGACCTCTACGGGTTCGCCAGCGTCGCCGACCTGGTGGCGTTCGTGCGCAGCGGCGCCGAGAACGACCTGTCCGACCATCCGGCCTGGGAGCAGCTGGTGGAGGGCTCGGCGCACAAGCTCGATCCCAGTGAGGACCGCCAGTTCGATCTGATCTCGGTCGAGGAACTGCTCGCCGAGAAGCCCACCGAGGAATCGGTGCAGACGCTGGCGCGCACGCTGGCAATCGTGTCCTCCATCGGGTCGGTCTGCGAGCTGCCGGCGGTCACCAAGTTCTTCAACGGCAACCCCACCCTGACCAGCGTCAACGGCGGTATCGACGAGTTCACCGGTAAAGCTGGGCTCAAGCGGTGGACCAACATCGCCGCGATCGTCGGGCGCAACTGGGACGGCATCATCGCCGCGATCGACGACATCATCACCACTCCCGAGGTCGACGAGAAGCTCTCGGAGAAGGCCGCCGCGGAGCTGGCCGAGCCCGCGCCCGAGGAGCCCGAGGAGGTGTCTGCGGCCGACGACAGCGAGCTCGTCGCCGACGACGATCTCGCCGAGGACGGCGACGCCGCGGAGGACCACGCGCTGGCCGTCGAGGCGGGCACCGGAGTCCTCGGCGACGACGACGACTTCTGGGGCAAGGTCGGCATCGACCCGGTGCAGATGTTGACCAGCGCCGGCACTTTTTACACCCTGCGCTGCTACCTCGACGACCAGCCCGTCTTCCTCGGCCGCAACGGCCGCATCAGCGTGTTCACCTCCGAACGTGCGCTGGCCCGGTACCTGGCGGACGAACACGACCACGACCTGTCAGACCTGAGCACCTACGACGACATCCGTACCGCCGCCACCGACGGTTCGTTGGGCATCGAGGTGATCAAAGAGAACATCTACGTGCTCGCCGGGCTGGCCGACGAAATCGCCGAGGGCCCGGATGCCATCGACCGCGATCAGCTGGCCCTGGCCGTCGAGTTGCTGCAGGACGTCGGGGACTACTCCGAGGACGACACCGTGGGCAAGACGCTGACGGCGGATTCGGAACTGGGCAAGTTCGTCACCTATGTGGCCGAGCCTGACAGCGCCGACCGGCCCGCAGCGCCGTACGCCAAGGCCGTCGAGCAGTTCGAGAAGCTCGAGCGTTTCCTGGAGTCGCGCCTCCGTCGCGAGTGATTCGCCTCAGCCGGACGTTACAGTCCGGTTAATACCCGCGATTTTGATTGAAACTCCGAAATCCGCTCAATATGCGCGTTAAGTGGACGACATCGCACCACTTACACCACATAAGCCGATCGGAGGGATGCCGTGCAGCGATCCACCGCGGCGCCGGACACCGTCGACCCAACGCCGCCGTCACGCCCGCTGCGCCGTGACGCAGCCGAAAACCAGGAGCGGGTGCTGGCCGCTGCCACAGCGGTGTTCGGCCGCGAAGGACGCGAAGTCTCGATGGCCGCAATCGCCGCCGAAGCAGGTGTCGGTGTCGGCACCCTCTACCGCCGCTACCCCACACGGGAGTCGTTGCTCGAGGCGCTGACGCAACGTTCGTTCGAGATGGTCCTCGCCGCAGCTGAACGGGCTGCCACCAGCGCGGCAACCGCGATCGCCGCGCTCGAAGGGTTCTACGACGACACCATCGCGCACCGCAGCGAGCTGGTCCTGCCCCTGCACGGCGGTCCGCAGGAGCTGGCCGGTGTGTCCCGGCGGTTGCAACAGAAGATCCACGACACCCTCGCCGAACTGCTGACGCGCGGCCGCCGCGAGCACACCATCCGCGACGACGCCACCGCCGAGGACATCATCGCCTTCGGTGCACTCCTGGCACACACCTTGGCGCCCGACGAGTGGTGGGTGCGGTCGTTACACCGGCAGAAGCAGATCTACCTGGCCGGTCTGGCACCCCGTCCCACCGCACTGGCGGGTTCCCATGTCCAGTGACACCGTTCTGGTCATCGGCGCCGCCGGTCACGCTGCCGGCCACGTCGTCTCCGCATTGGCCGACCGCGGCGCCCGGGTACGCGGTTTCATCCGCGACGCCGACCGTCGCGACGACGTGCTGTCGCGCGGCGCGGCAGAGGTGGCCATCGGTGATCTCACCGAATCCGACAGTGTCCGTTCGGCACTCGCGGGTGTGAGCTCGGCCTTCTACATCGCGCCCGCGTTCATCGCCGACGAAGCCCGGATAGGCGTGAGCGTCGTGGACGAGTGCCGGCGAGCGGGGGTGCGACGCCTGGTTTTCTCGTCGGTGATCCATCCCGGCCTGGAGCTGATCAACCATGCGGCCAAAGCCCCGGTCGAGCGGGCGCTCTACGACTCCGGAATGGAGTACGCGGTGTTGCAACCTGCGCTGTTCTTCCAGAACTTCGCGCAGTCCCTCGCCCGCGCCGCCGAGAGCGGCGTGTTCGCCGAGCCGTGGTCCACCGAGACCCGGTTCTCCCGGGTCGACTACCGTGACGTCGCCGAAGCCGCGGCACTCGCCCTCACCGGTGACCGCTTGATCGGCGGCACCTACGAACTCGCCGCCGACGGACATCTGAACCGACATGACGTCGCGGCCCTCATGAGCCAGGCCGCGGGTCGGCCGATCACCGCGCAACGGCTCGATCCGGCGGCGATGACCGACCTCGAGCCCGCCATGCGCGCGATGTTCGACCACTACGACCACTCCGGACTGCTCAGTACCGCGGTGACGCTGAGTGCTGTGCTCGAGCGTCCGCCCCGGACGTTGCAGGACTACTTCCACGAATTGGCAGCAGAAGGAGAACCGTTGACATGACTGCAGATTCCGCGCCCCTGCCCGCCGACGATCTGTCGCGGGAACTCACCGTCGTCGACGCTGACCACCCCGCCGGCGGTTGGCTGGCGCTGGCCGGTGACACCTACGCCATGCTCGTCACCGGGGCGCAGACGGCCGGCAGGTACTGCCTGATCGACATGCGTGTTCCCGACGGCGGCGGGCCGCCACCGCACCGCCACGATTTCGAAGAGATGTTCACCGTCCTCGAGGGGTCCATCGAGTTCACCTTCCGCGGGCAGACGCGGTCGGTGCAGGCGGGTTCGACGGTCAACATTCCCGCCAACGCACCGCACCACTTCCGCAACACCTCCGGGGCGCCGGCGCGGATGTTGTGTATGTGCACACCTGCGGGACAGGACGAGTACTTCTCCCGCGTCGGCGATCCGGTAAGCGGCCCCACCGCTGCGCCGCCGCAGCTGTCTCCCGATGAGCTGCGGACACGCCAGGAGACCGCAGCCCGGCTGGCCCCGGATTACCACACCGAGATGCTGGTCTGAGGTCGGACGAACTCAGCCGACCAGGATGGCGAAACGCGGTTTGATGACCTCGTCGATGATCGCCAGCCGCTGATCGAACGGGATGAACGCCGACTTCATCGCATTGATGGTGAACCGTTCGAGATCACTCCAGCCGTACCCGAACGCCTCGACCAGCCGCAGCATCTCCTGGCTCATCGTGGTGTCGCTCATCAGCCGGTTGTCGGTGTTGACCGTCACCCGGAAGCGCAGCCGGGCCAGCTTGTCGAACGGATGCTCGGCGATGCTGGCCACCGCGCCGGTCTGCACGTTCGAACTCGGGCACAGCTCCAGCGGAATCCGCTTGTCGCGCACGATGCCCGCGACGCGGCCCAGCCGTGCGGTACCGTCGGCGCGCTCTTCGATGTCGTCGACGATGCGGACCCCGTGCCCGAGCCGGTCGGCGCCGCAGAAGGCGATCGCCTCATGGATCGACGGCAGCCCGAAGGCCTCGCCAGCGTGAATGGTGAAGCGTCCGTTGTTGTTCCGCATGTATTCGAAAGCATCGAGATGACGGGTGGGAGGGTAACCGGCCTCAGCACCGGCGATGTCGAAGCCGACGACGCCTTTGTCGCGGAACCGGATGGCCAGCTCGGCGATCTCCCGGGACCGGGCGGCGTGGCGCATCGCGGTCACCAGGCAACGCACCGTGATCGACTTGCCGTCAGCGCCGGCCGCCTTCTCACCGTCGGCGAAGCCGGCCAGCACAGCGTCGACCACCGCGTCCAGGCTCAACCCCTGGTCGATGTGCAGTTCCGGCGCGAACCGGACCTCGGCGTACACCACGGAGTCCGCCGCCAGGTCCTGCACACACTCGAAGGCCACCCGGTGCAGTGACTCGGGGGTCTGCATGACGGCGACGGTGTGGGCGAACGGTTCCAGGTAGCGCACCAGCGAACCGCTGTGTGCGGCCGTTCTGAAAAACGTCGCCAAGCCCTCGACGTCGGTGGCCGGCAGCTCGTCATACCCGATCTCGGAGGCGATCTCGAGGACTGTCGCCGGGCGCAACCCGCCGTCGAGGTGATCGTGGAGCAGCGCCTTGGGGGCTTGCTGAATGGTGTCCAATGTCAGTGGAGTCATGAGCTGATCCGATCGATGATGAGGGGACGTGACTCGGGCGCCCGGTCCTGCACGTTCCAGGCGCCGTCGAGCTCGGCGAGTGCCGGTCCCACGCGGTCCGGGGTGTCGGTGTACAGCGTGAAGAGCTGATCGCCCGCGGCGACGGGTTCGCCGGGCCTGCGGTGGATCAGCATCCCGGCGCCGGCCTGCACCTTCTCGCCAGGAGCCGTGCGGCCCGCCCCGAGCCGCCACACTGCCATCCCCACCGCCAACGCGTCGATATCCCCCATTGTGCCGCCTCGGGGGGCGGTCACGGTCTCGGAATGGGTGGCTTTCGGCAGCGGCGCTCGCAGGTCGCCGCCCTGAGCGGTGACGATCGCGCGGAAACTGTCCATCGCGGTGCCGTCGCGAAGCGCGTCGGCCGGGTCGCGGGCGTCGACGCCGGCCAGTTCGAGCATGTCGCGGGCCAGCGCCACCGTCAGCGCCACCACGTCGTCGGGCCCGCCGCCGGCCAGGACCTCCAGCGACTCGGCCACCTCCACGGCGTTGCCCACCGCGCGGCCCAGCGGGCAGGACATGTCGGTGAGCACCGCCCGCGTCGGGATCCCGTGTGCCGCGCCGAGAGCCACCATGGTGCGCGCCAGCTCCCAGGACTCCTGTTCCTTCTTCAGGAACGCACCCGCCCCGACCTTGACGTCGAGGACCAGCGCGTCGGCACCCTCGGCGAGTTTTTTACTCATCACCGAGCTCGCGATCAGCGGCAACGACTCGGTGGTGGCGGTGACGTCGCGCAGCGCGTAGATCTTGCGATCGGCCGGCGCCAGATCACCCGCGGCGAAGATCGCCGCGCCGACCTCACACAGCTGTTGGCGCACTTGGGCTTTGCCGATCTCGGCGGTGAAGCCGGGGATGGACTCCAGCTTGTCCAGGGTGCCGCCGGTGTGGCCGAGACCGCGCCCCGCCGCCTGGGGCACCGCGCCACCGCAGGCCACCACCAGCGCGACCAGCGGAATCGTGATCTTGTCGCCCACCCCACCGGTGGAGTGTTTGTCGACCAGCGCCAGCGGTCTGCCGTCGCGACGAAGTTCGGAGAAGTCCAGCCGCTCCCCCGAGTTGATCATGGCCGCCGTCCACCGGGAGATCTCGTCGCGGTCCATGCCCCGCAGGAAGATGGCCATCAGCAGCGCCGCCATCTGCTCGTCACCGACCGTCCCGCGGGTGTAGGCGTCGATCACCCAGTCGATCGCGTCATCGGTCAGGCGCCCGCCGTCACGCTTGGTGCGGATGACCGTCGGTGCATCGAACGTGAACTGGGTCACTATCTTTGGTCTCCTGGTTCGCCCGAACCCCGGGCGAGGTCGTCGGGCCCGAACGCGTCGGGCAGCAGTTCGGCCAGCCGCCTGGGCCCGGCCGGGTGGGCGATCAGCAGCTCGGATCCCCCATGCTCGAAGAGCACCTGACGGCACCGCCCGCACGGCATCAGGAGTTCGCCGTCGGCGGCCACGCAGACGAGTGCGACCAGCCGTCCGCCCCCGGTTGAATGCAGGACGCAGACCACAGCACACTCCGCGCAGAGACCCAGGCCATATGAGACATTCTCCACATTGCATCCGGTGACAACGCGACCATCGTCGACCAGCGCCGCGGCCCCGACCGGAAAACCCGAATAGGGTGCGTAGGCCCGCTTGCTGACTGCAATTGCGTTGTCCTGCAACATCTTCCAGTCGATTTCAGCAGTCACGGAACCCGTAATCCTTTGATTCTGAATGCATTCACCACACCCCTGTTCTGACCAGGCGATTTCAGCAAGGCCACCCTAACTTCACGCTGGTTGGCCGCGCGAGGCATGTTCGGCAATTAGTTGGTTACTACAAATGGGATTAGAGTCCACCCGACGGTTGCCCAAGGCAACAATTGGGAATCGAAACACCGCCACGCTGGGGGCCGATGCGTCGCCCCGGCGTCCACCGATGGCGTTGGAGGCGCTGAGATGAGTACAGCGGCACCGGCACAGCCGGTCAAGCCGGAGAAGCCACGCCGGCGCACCCTGTATCGCGGCGACCCAGGCATGTGGTCCTGGGTTTTGCACCGCATCACGGGGGCGACGATCTTCTTCTTCCTCTTTGTACATGTGCTCGACACGGCATTGGTCCGCGTCAGCCCCGAGGTCTACAACGAGGTCATCGAGACCTACAAGACGCCGCTGGTCGGCCTGATGGAAGTCGGCCTGGTGGCCGCCGTCCTCTTCCACGCCCTCAACGGCGTCCGGCTGATCTTGGTCGACTTCTGGTCCGAAGGCCCCCGCCACCAGCGCAAGATGCTGGCCGCTGTGGCGGCCGTCTGGTTGCTGGTGATGGTGCCCTCACTGGTGGTGCTGGGCATGCACATGTCGGAGAGGTTCCTGTGAGCGCCCCGGATCAGCCCCGCGAACGGCCCATTGCGCCCGTTCTGGAGACCAGCTACGACCGTCCGGCAGGTCTGGACAACCCACGTGCACCGCGCCGCCCGGGTGGCATGCCGAACTTCGAGAAGTACGCCTGGCTGTTCATGCGGTTCTCGGGCATCGTGCTGGTCTTCCTGGCACTGGGCCACCTGTTCATCATGTTGATGTGGCAGAACGGCGTGTACCGGATTGACTTCAACTACGTCGCGCAGCGCTGGGCCTCGCCGTTCTGGCAGATCTGGGACCTGCTGCTGCTGTGGCTGGCTCAGCTCCACGGCGGCAACGGCATGCGCGTGATCATCGCCGACTACTCCCGTAAAGACTCGACACGGTTCTGGCTGAACTCGCTGCTGGCGCTGTCGATGATCTTCACGCTGGTGCTCGGCACCTATGTATTGCTGACGTTCGACGCGAACATCGGGGGCTAAGCCATGATTCAGGAACATCGCTACGACGTCGTGATCGTCGGTGCCGGTGGCGCCGGCATGCGGGCTGCCGTCGAGGCAGGTCCGCGGGCCCGCACCGCGGTGCTGACCAAGCTCTACCCCACCCGGTCGCACACCGGCGCGGCGCAGGGCGGCATGTGCGCCGCGCTGGCCAACGTCGAAGAAGACAACTGGGAATGGCACACCTTCGACACGGTCAAGGGCGGCGACTACCTCGCCGACCAGGACGCCGTGGAGATCATGGCCAAAGAAGCCATCGACGCGGTACTCGACCTCGAGAAGATGGGGATGCCGTTCAACCGCACCCCGGAAGGCCGCATCGATCAGCGCCGCTTCGGCGGGCATACCCGCGATCACGGCAAGGCACCGGTGCGCCGCGCCTGTTACGCCGCCGACCGCACCGGCCACATGATCCTGCAGACGCTGTACCAAAACTGCGTCAAGCACGACGTGGAGTTCTTCAACGAGTTCTACGCCCTCGACATCACCCTGACCGAGACGGCCAACGGCCCGGTGGCCACCGGCGTGGTCGCCTACGAGTTGGCGACCGGGGACATCCATGTCTTCCACGCCAAGGCGATCGTCTTCGCCACCGGCGGGTCGGGCCGGATGTACAAGACCACCTCCAACGCGCACACCCTGACCGGCGACGGCCTGGGCATCGTGTTCCGTAAGGGTCTTCCCTTGGAGGACATGGAGTTCCACCAGTTCCATCCGACCGGCCTGGCCGGCCTGGGCATCCTGATCTCCGAGGCTGTCCGTGGTGAGGGTGGCCGGCTGCTCAACGCCGACGGTGAGCGGTTCATGGAGCGCTACGCCCCGACGATCGTCGACCTGGCTCCGCGTGACATCGTGGCCCGCTCCATGGTGCTCGAGGTGCTCGAAGGCCGCGGCGCCGGACCCAACAAGGATTACGTCTACATCGACGTGCGCCACCTCGGAGCCGACGTACTCGAGGCCAAGCTGCCCGACATCACCGAGTTCGCCCGCACCTACCTCGGCGTCGATCCGGTCACGGAGTTGGTCCCGGTGTACCCGACGTGCCACTACGTGATGGGCGGCATCCCCACCACCATCACCGGGCAGGTGCTGCGCGACAACGACACCGTTGTCCCGGGGCTGTTCGCCGCCGGCGAGTGCGCGTGTGTGTCGGTGCACGGGGCCAACCGGCTGGGCACCAACTCGCTGCTGGACATCAACGTGTTCGGACGTCGTGCGGGCATCGCCGCCGCCGAATACGCGGCCGGGCACGATTTCGTCGAGCTGCCCCCGACGCCGGCATCCATGGTGGTCGACTGGGTCGGCGACATCCTCTCCGAGCACGGCCACGAGCGCGTCGCCGACATCCGCGGTGAGCTGCAGCAGTCGATGGACAACAACGCCGCGGTGTTCCGCACCGAGGAAACCCTCAAGCAGGCGCTGACCGACATCCACGCACTCAAGGAGCGCTACTCCCGAATCACCGTGCACGACAAGGGAAAGCGCTACAACAGCGACCTGCTGGAGGCAATCGAGCTCGGATTCCTCCTGGAGTTGGCCGAAGTCACCGTCGTTGGTGCGTTGAATCGCAAGGAATCTCGCGGCGGCCATGCTCGCGAGGATTACCCCAACCGCGATGACACCAACTACCTGCGCCACACCATGGCCTACAAAGAGGGTTCAGATCTGCTGAGCGACATCCGGCTGGACTACAAGCCCGTGGTCCAGACCCGGTATGAGCCGATGGAACGGAAGTACTGATCACTATGACTGCTGTTCTCGATAAGCCAGAAGCCGGCGATCCGCCGTTGCCGCCCGTCCCTGACGAGGCCGTGATGGTGACGCTGAAGATCGCCCGGTTCAACCCGGAAAACCCTGACGCAGCGGGCTTTCAGAGCTTTCGTGTGCCCTGCCTGCCGACGGACCGGCTGCTCAACCTGCTCACCTATGTCAAGAGCTACCTCGACGGCACGTTGACGTTCCGCCGGTCCTGCGCGCACGGTGTGTGCGGCTCGGATGCCATGCGCATCAACGGGGTCAACCGGCTGGCGTGCAAGGTGCTGATGCGCGACATGCTCCCCAAGAAAGCCGACAAGCAGCTCACCATCACCATCGAGCCGATCCGCGGTCTGCCCGTGGAGAAGGACCTCGTGGTGAACATGGAACCCTTCTTCGACGCCTACCGCGCCGTGAAGCCGTTCCTGATCACTAGCGGCAACCCGCCCACCCGCGAGCGGATCCAGAGTCAGACCGACCGCGCGCGTTACGACGACACCACCAAGTGCATCCTGTGCGCCTGCTGCACCACCAGTTGCCCCGTGTACTGGAGCGACGGGTCGTACTTCGGCCCCGCCGCGATCGTCAACGCGCACCGGTTCATCTTCGACTCGCGTGACGAGGCGGCAGCTGAACGGCTGGACATCCTCAACGAGGTCGACGGGGTGTGGCGCTGCCGCACCACGTTCAACTGCACCGAGTCCTGCCCGCGCGGCATCGAGGTCACCAAGGCGATCCAGGAGGTCAAGCGCGCACTGCTGTTCGCGCGCTAGACCCTGGGGTCCCCTCCGTTAGCGCTAGACCCTGGGGTCCCCTCCCACCCAGCGCGAGCGTGCGCGTCCCCGCTCAACACGCCGCCGGTTTTCCGTAGACAGCGCCCGCTCAGCGCGCTATCCACAGCGGTGGCTACCGCCGGCGGCGCACCCGTCGCAGCATCTGCGTCATGCATGGCGACATCGACGCATTGCTGCACTCGCAGGGCGGCGTCGCGACCACCGGCCAGTTACTGGACGTCATCGGCCGCGCGCGGTTCGAGTCTCAGGTCAACTCCGGCGACCTGGTGGCGGTGTGGACGGGCATCTACAGCCGCACCGAACCCACCAACGAGTTGCGGCTGCGCGGGCTGGACCTGCGTGCCGGCGAGCCGGTCGCCATCTGCCTCGGCACCGCCGCGAACGCCTATGGTTTCGGCGTCGAGGACATCAGCGATCTGCACGTCCTTACTCCCCCGGGCCACCAGCTGCGCAACAGTGACGGCCTGGTGGTGCACCGGCGCGAGGGCGCGCCACTGGCGATGGTCGAGGGTCGGCCCGCCACCGCACCCGCCTGGACGGCTGTCGAGGTGGCCCGGAATCTACATCGTCCCCGGGCACTGGCCACCCTGGATGCGGCGCTGCGCAGCGGTACCTGTGATCAACGGCAGCTGCTGCTGGCCGCCGCGCGCCAGAAGGGCCGGCGCGGAATCGTGAATGTCCGTGAGCTGATCCCCCTGGCCCGCCCCGAAGCGGAGTCACCGATGGAAAGCGAAGCGCGACTGGCGATGCACGACGGCGGGCTGCCCGACCCGGAACTCCAGTACCAGATCGTCGACCGGGACGGCAGGATCTGGCGTCGACTTTGCCTGGCCTGACTGCAGACTGGCGGTCGAGTACGACGGGTTCGATTGGCATTCCGGCCCCGACGACTTCAGTAGGGACCGCCAGAAGCAGGCTGCGTTGCACGAAGTCGGGTGGACGACGATGTCGATAGTGTCCGACGACGTGCGGCGCCTGACCCGAGAAATGGTGCGCCGCATTGATCATCGGCTCCGCCGGACGGCCGCGTGAGCGTGCGCAAACCACGAGATGCGATCGGCGCGCCGGCCGGGGACACGCACGCTCGGCCAAAGGGGTTGGTTAGAGGCGGCGGGACAGGAAGTCGTTGATCAGTGCGGCGACTTCGGTCACGGCGCTCTCCAGCAGGAAGTGTCCGCCGTCGAGTAGGTGGATCTCGGCATCGGCGGCGTCGTCGGCGAACGCACGCGCTCCGTCCGGCCCGAAGATCAGATCACCGCTGCCCCACACCGCGAGCACCGGAACCCCGCTGACGCGCAGGTACTCGTGCAGCGCCGGATAGAGCTTGGGGTTGGTCGCGTAGTCGAGAAACAGCTTGAGCTGCACCGCGTCGTTGCCCCGGCGCGACACCAGAGCGAAGTCGTGAGTCCAGGTGTCGGGACTGACGACGCTCGGATCCGCCACGCCCGTCACGTACTGCCATTTGATGGCCTCCATGGTGAGCATGGTGCGCAGGTCCGCTTCGGTCTCCGGGGTCTGCTCGCGCTGATAGTTCCACACTGCCGTCCAGCCCTCGGCGACGAATCCGGCGTCGTAGCCGTTCCCGTTCTGCGTGATGATCGCGGTGAGTGCCTGCGGGTCACGAAGCGCCAGGCGCCACCCGATCGGGGCGCCGTAGTCCTGCACGTAGATCGCGTATCTGGTGACCCCGAGCTGAGTCAGCAGACCCGCGGTGAGTTCGGCCAGCGCGTCGAAGGTGTAGTCGAACTCATCAACCGTCGGGGCGTCGGAGAAGCCGAACCCCAGCATGTCCGGCGCGATCACCCGATAGCGGTCGGCCAGGAGCGGGATCAGCTCACGGAACATGAACGAGCTGGTCGGGTAGCCGTGCAGGAGCACGAGAACCGGTGCGTCGACGTTGCCGGCCTCCCGGTAGAAGAGCCGCCGTCCGGCGACGGTGGCGTAGCGGTGATGCACTGAAACCATGACTAACCCCTTAAATCGGTTTTTCTAGTTAGCCCAGTGAACGTGGAAACATGTAACCTGTCAAGTACATCTTGGAGGTTAGTTATGGATCTGTGCACGACGACAGCCGCGGACGAGGCGCTCCTGCTCGACCTGCTCAACACCACGCCCGTGATCGACGGCGTCCCCACCGACGCCTTGGCCGACTTCGACACCGCCGCGCGCTGGATGCAGGACCACGACATCCCGGCCCGAGAGGCGGAATGGACCGCCCTGGTCAGCGCCCGTTCGACGCTGCAAGCCATCAGCCGCGGCGAGCAGTCGCCTACGACGCTGCAGCCCTTTCTGACCGCGGCACGACTGGAACCGGTCGCCCAGGAGGACGGCGTGCGCTGGCAGCTCGTCGTCGACGGCGACACCAGCGGCGCGGTGCGGGCCGCGCTCGCCTGGGACGGGTTGCGGCTCACCAGCCCCGGTCGGCTCCGGCCCTGCGCCAACACCGAGTGTCAGCTGTTCCTCATCGACCGCAGCAAGCCCAACACCGCGCGATGGTGCTCCATGGCCCTCTGTGGCAACCGAATGAAAGCCCGCAGACACTATCGGCGGGCCCGTTCCAGCGAAGAGCACTGACCCCTGTCACACTTCGGTGCGCTGTCTCGTCTACCCGGTATGACGACAACACGCATTCCCCCGGTGCCACCGCAGCGGGCTCCCCTGCTGACCCGCCTGCTGTATCGCTACGCCAAGCGGCGGTTCGGCGAAGTACCTGAACCGTTCACCGTCTACGCCCACCGCACCGGCCTCATGGTGGCGGGCGCGGTCCACGAAACGCTGCTGGAGCGCGCATCGACAACGTTGCCCACCAACGTCCGCGAGCTGGCCGTCTACTGGACCGCCCGCACCGTCGGCTGCTCATGGTGTGTCGACTTCGGTTCCATGCTGATGCGCCTCGACGGCCTGGATATGCAGCGGCTCAAGGACATCGACGACTATCAGACCTCCACGGCATTCTCCGACGACGAGCGCGCGGCGATCGCCTACGCCGACGCCATGACCACCGACCCGCACCGGATCACCGACGAGCAGGTCGCCGACCTGCGCCGCCGCTTCGGCGATGCGGGTGCCTTGGAGCTGACATATCAGATCGGCACGGAGAACATGCGGGCCCGGGTCAACAGCGCGCTGGGTATCACCGAGCAGGGCTTCAGTTCGGGCGACGCGTGCCGGGTGCCGTGGGACCCGCCGCCAACGGCGAGGCCGTGAACTTGTCGGGGTTGGCGATATCCCACACTGCCGCGACCTTCCCGTCGCGGACGGTCAGAGCGATGATGTGCGGCTGCATGGCGGGATAGCCGCCCGACGGCGGCCGGCCCGGGGTGTAGACGCCGAGGTCGCCGTTGACGAGCGCGAGCTGGGCCGAGGTGACGAAACCGGGGCCGTAGCGCGTGGCCAGCCCGAACATGAACCGGGCCACCTTGTCAGGGCCGCGGATCACCTGCACGGCAGTCGGTGCACGACGGTTCGAGTCGCCAGTGAACGTCACCTCAGGATGCAGCATCGCGACCACACCGGCCAGATCGCCGTCTGCCATCGCCACCAGCAGCCGGCCCACCAATTCGTCATGTCCGGCATGGCGCTGCGGGGCCGGGGCGTCGGCGACGAGTCGCCTTGCGCGCGAGGCGAGTTGGCGGGCCGCAGGCGCGGTACTGCCGAGCACGTCGGCCACCTCCTCGAACGGCACCCCGAACCCGTCGTGCAACACAAATGCCACCCGCTGGTCTGGGCTGAGCCGCTCCAGGACCACCATCGCCGCAAAGCGGGCGTCCTCATCAGCGACCACCGCGGCCAACGGGTCCGGTTCGTCCATGCGGGTGACCACCGGCTCGGGCAACCAGTGCCCCAGATAGGTCTCGCGCCGACGGGTCGCCGAGCGCAGCCGGTCCAGGGCGAGCCGGCTCACCACCGTCGTCAGCCAGGCCCGCGGATCGGTCACCTCGGGCCCCGACGTGTGGGTGCGTTCCCAGCGCAACCACGCGTCCTGCACCACATCCTCGGCGTCGGCAAATGTTCCGGCGAGCCGGTAAGCCACCGCCAGCAGGTGCGGCCGCAGCGCCTCGAAGTGCTCTGTGCGCCTCGCTGAGGACGTCATGAATCCGAGCGTAACCCCGCACTCGACGACACGAGCGTGCGCACAATACGTGCTGGCGGCGGCATGTCTTACGGGGACACGCACGCTCGCGGGAAGTGGGCGGGGGCAACCGGTTTCGGAGCGGCCGCGCCGGGCCGGAAAACATTCGGTCGTATCACCTCGCCGCACCCACCTGGACCGTATATTCAGCAACCATGGCAATAGCGCAACCGCCGGCCCCCGCCCCCACCGGCAAGGGCTTGCAGGCCGACGCCTTGGGACTCGTCGGCAACATCGTGATCGGGTTGGCGGCGGTCGCCCCGGCCTACAGCCTCGCCGCCACCCTGGGCTACGTGGTGCTGGCAGTCGGCGACAAAGCGCCGTCGATGTTCGTGCTGGCGTTCATCCCGATGCTCCTGGTGGCCTTCGCCTACAAGGAACTCGCCCAGGACACCCCCGACTGCGGCACCACCTTCACCTGGGGCACCAAAGCATTCGGCCCGTGGATCGGCTGGATCGGCGGCTGGGGACTGGCGGTGTCGGCAATCATCGTGCTGGCCAACGTCTCCGAGGTCGCCGCCATCTACCTGTTCAAATTCCTCGGACAGGACTCGCTGGCCGACAACCTGCCCGCCAAGGTGCTACTGGGCTCGTTCTTCATCGTCGCGATGACGCTGCTGAGCGCCCGCGGCATCGTGGTGTCCGAACGCGTCCAGAACGTGCTGATCGCCATCCAATTCGCGGTGCTGATCGTGGTCAGCGTCATCGCCTTGGCCCGGGTCGTCGCCGGGGGCGCCGGCGAGCAGGCCATCTCCCCCAGATTGTCCTGGCTGTGGCCCAGCGGACTGGATTCCTCCGCCATCGCCGCCGCCGTCATCCTGTGCATCTTCATCTACTGGGGCTGGGACGCCTGCCTGGCCGTCGGCGAAGAGACCAAGAACCCGGGCAGGACCCCGGGCATCGCGGCCGTCATCACCACGCTGATCCTGGTCTGCACCTACGTGCTGGTCGCCTATGCGGTGCAGTCGTTCGCCGGCTTCGGCGACACCGGGATCGGGCTGAGCAACGAGGAGAACAGCGACGACGTGCTGACCATCCTGGGCGAACCCGTCGCGGGTGCGGTGGCCGCCTCACTGCTGCTGCTCACGGTCTCGATCTCCGGGCTGTCCTCCACGCAGACCACGATCCTGCCCACCGCTCGGGGCACACTGTCGATGGCCGTCTACGAAGCCATCCCCAAGCGCTTCGCCAGCGTGCACCCCCGCTACATGACACCGGCGTTCGGCACCATCGTGATGGGCCTGGCCGCGTTGGTCTTCTATCTGGTGCTGTCGTTCTTGTCCGAGAACGCCCTGGCCGACTCGGTGGCGTCCCTGGGTCTGGCCGTCGCCTTCTACTACGGCGTGACCGCATACGCGTGTGTCTGGTATTTCCGCAGGACGCTGTTCGAGTCCGCCCGCAACCTGTTCTTTCGCGGCATCTTCCCGCTGCTGGGTGCGCTGGCGATGACCTGGGCCTTCATCCAGAGCGCGGTGGACATGATCGCGCCCGATTACGGGTACACCGCGTTCGGGCCGGTGGGCGGGGTGTTCGTGCTGGGAGTTGGCATGCTGGTGCTCGGCATCCCGCTGATGTTGGCCTGCTTCGCGTTCGGCACCAAGCGCTTCTTCCGCGGCGAAACACTCACCGCAACAACCGAAGTAAAGGTTCCAGACGTATTGTGAATTGAAAGTGCGGGGACAGCTTTGCATTTGACAGTCGGCTACCTGGCGACCCCCACCGGCGACGACGGTGTCGCGCTGGCGGCGGCGCTGGCCAAGACGTTCGATGCCGCGGTGGACGTGGTGCTGATCGTGCGCGAAGAGCTGCCCGACGGCCACCCGGGGCGGGCCGAGTACCAGGAGCTGCTGCTCGCCAAGGGCGAGGGCTGGGTCGCCGGCGCCAGGGCCAGGTTGGCCGATGCGGGCGTGCCGGCGAACTCGACGGTGCTGGTCGGTGAGTCCTTCGCCGAGTCACTGATCGGCTTCGCCGAGAGCAAGGCCTCCGATCTGATCGTGGTGGGTGGCGCCAAAGACGGCTTCTTCGGCGGGCACACCATCGGCCCGGTGGCCGGTGCACTGCTGCACTGCTCCCCCATTCCGGTGGCCCTGGCCCCGCGCGGTTACGCCGATGATCCGCCGGTGGCGATCACCGAGGTCACCGTCGCCGTCCCCACCACCGACCGGACCGACAACCCGCTGCCGATCGCACTCGGCTTGGCCGGTGCCGCCGCGTTGCCGATCCGGATGATGTCGCTGGTGACGCTCGAGAACACCGGCCAGGAGATGTCGACCAACGAGATGCGACGGGCACAGATCGCCGCCGCCGAGCAGAACCTGCTGCTGGCCGCGCGGTCTGCGCCGGAGGCCCCTGACATCCAGTCGCTGGTCGCCGAGGGATCCACCCTGGAGTCGGCGCTGAAGAAGTTGAAGTGGGGCCCTGGCGATCTGCTGGTGGTCGGCTCCAGCCGGTTCGCGGCACCACGCCGGGTGTTCCTGGGGTCGACGGCGGCGCGCATCCTGGCCGGCGTCGACGTGCCGGTGATCGTGGTGACAAAAAGCTAGCGCGGTTGCGAGTGTAGGGCGGTCACCGCGGTGGTGCGCGCGGCCGAACGCATCGTTGTAGCGATCTACAGTCCGCCGCGCCCACCACTGTGTGGCGCGCCTGCATTCCTCGTTCGACTGCGCCCTCCGTCACTCCCATCCGCATACTCGGTGTGTCACGGGGGTGTCGAAAGGAAGGCCAGTTCGTGTCCGGTAGTGAATCGCGCTCGGCACCAACAGAATTAAAGCGGGAATTTTCGCTGTGGTCGGCGTTCGCATTTGCGTTCGCATTCATCTCGCCGATCGTGGCGATGTACGGCATCTACGGGCTGTCGCTGTCGACCGCCGGCCCCGGTTTCTGGTGGACGTTCCTGATCGTCGGCGTCGGCCAGTTCATCGTCGCCCTGGCGTTCGCCGAACTCGTCTCGCGTTGGCCGCTCGAAGGCTCCATCTATCAATGGACCAAGAAGCTCGCAGGTGACGTTGTCGGCTGGTTCGCCGGATGGGTCTACATGTGGGCGCTGGTCATCATCATGGCGACCGTGGCCTACGGCGGCGCCGGCTTCCTGGCCCAGTTCATCGGCATCAACGCTCCGACCGCGGCCCAGCAGAGTGGCATCGCGCTGGGGATCCTGATCGCCGGGTCTGTCGTCAACGTCCTGGGCCGCACCTTCCTCAAGATCTTGATGGCCGGCAGCATCATCGCCGAGATCGTCGCCTCGATCGGCCTCGGCACCTACCTGCTGATCTTCCACCGCCACAACAGCTTCGACGCCGTGTTGTCCGGACCTGACCTGGTCAGCGGATGGTCCTGGGCCTACATGTCAGGGCCGTTCCTGGCGGCGTTGGCATTCACCGCATGGTCGATCCTCGGCTTCGAAAGCGCCAGCGCGATCGCCGAAGAGGTCCAAGACCCGCAGCGCAACGTGCCCAAGGCCATGCTGTGCGCCGTCGGCTTCATCGCCGTGGTCATCGCCTACGCCTCCCTGGCCGTCACCCTGGCCGTACCGGACTTCGACGTCATCACCTCCGGTGAGGTGGCCGACCCGGTGTATTACGTCCTGGAGAGTGCGCTCGGAAGTGCCGCCGTCAAACCCATCCTGTTCCTGTTCGTGATCGGCTTCCTGGCCAGCTTCCTGGCACTGCAGGCTTCCGGCTCGCGGGTCATCTGGTCGTATGCCCGTGACAATGTGCTGCCCGGTTCGAAAACGCTGGTGCGGCTGTCCAAGGCCGAGGCCCAGCCGGTGCCGGCGATCCTGGTGACCGCGGTGATCGGAGCGCTGGTCTACCTGATCTCCAGCACCGACGTGTACTCGGTGCTGGTCACCTTCACCGCAGGCGGCTACTACCTGGCGTTCCTGTTCCCGCTCGTCACCGGTCTCGTTGCGCGCCTTCGGGGTCGCTGGGAGCCCGGCCCATGGAATCTCGGCAAGTTCAGCACGCCGGTGACGGTGCTCGCAGTGCTGTGGGCAGGCTTCGCGTTCCTCAACATCGTCTGGCCGCGCTATGTGTCGGAGTCCTGGTACATCAACTGGGCGTTCTTCGTTGCGATGGGCGCGATCCTGGTCCTTGGTGCAGTGATCCGCCGCTCCGGCAAGGGGACTCCGCCCACCGGGCAGGCCCCGCACGACTCCTCGGCCATCAAGGAGCCTGCGTGACCATGCCTGTCGCAGTGGTGACCGGGGCGGGCAGCGGCATCGGAGCCGCCATCGCCGCCCTGCTCAAACAGCGAGGCTGGGTCGTCGCCTCGATATCGCGGGAGCCGGCTCCGCAGACCGATCTGTGGCTGACCGCCGACGTCTCCGACGAAGCAGCGGTCGAGGAGGCGGTGTCGCGGATCATCAACACCTACAGCCGAATCAACGCCGCGGTGATCTGTGCCGGCCACTATGAGGAAACCCCGGCTCTCGAGATCGACCAGCAGTCCTGGACGCGGATGCTGCGGGTGCACGTCGGCGGTTTCGCACACGTATGCCGAGCTGTCCTGCCGGGCATGCGGGAACGCGGGGCGGGCCGGATCGTCGGCATCGCCTCAGAACGCGCCATCGGCGGCGGCGACAACGATGCCCACTACGCGTCGGCCAAGGGCGCGGCGCTGAGCCTGATGCGCAGCGTTGCCGCCGAGGTCGCCGGTGAGGGCATCGTGGTCAACGCCGTCGCACCCGGCCCCTGTGACACCCCCTTGTTGCCCGCCGACTCGTGGGAGCGCGCCGACGAATACGTCCAGGCGCTGCCTGCCGGACGCATAGCGTCCACCGACGAGGTGGCCGAACTGGTCAGGGCGCTGCTCGAAGAGGACCTGTTCCTCTGCGGAGAAGTGTTGTCCGTCAACAGCGGAACGGTGATCTGAGCATGGCGCAAACAACGTCACGTGTACTGGTGACCGGCACTGATACCGCGCTCGGGGCTGCAGTGCAGGCCCACTTCGACGCCTCGGGGGCTGCCACGGTGGGCTCGGTTGCCGGCCGTCCCGATACCGCGCAGCTCAAGGGGACCGCCCGTACCGTCTACGCCGATCCCGCCAATGGTGCCGAGATCCGCGACGCCGTCCACACCGCCGCCGCCGTGATGGGCGGTCTCGACACCTTGGTGGTGGCCCATCCCCTGCCGATGGTGCAGCCGTTCGGTGAGCAGACGATGGCCGACTTCTGGCACCACGTCGACAGCACGCTGACCGGCAGCTTCCTTTACGCCCAGGCTGCGGCCGAGGCGATGCGCGAAGCCGGCACGGGTGGCCGCATCGTGCTCACCACGTCGAAATGGCATGTCGGAGGCCAGAATTTGTCCGCAGTGGCCACCGCTGCGGGCGGCATCGTCGCATTGACCAAAACACTCACCCGCGACTTCGGCCGCTTCAGAATCGGCGTCAACGCCGTCGCTGTGGGCGCCGTGGACTCCGAATGGTCGGTCTGTGACGCCGTGACGGGCGGCGCACTCCCCCCTGTCGGGCGCGTCGGCACCGTCGAACAAGTCGCCCGCGTCATCGGCATCCTGTGCCAGCAGCGCCTCGGCGCGGCAGTGGGTCAGATCGTGAACGTGGACGGCGGGTTGTCCCGCAACCGCGTCTGAGAGAGGACATTTCAATGAGTACTGGCAACACAGTGAGTACCAGCAACGAGCGCGGCCCCATCGTCGGTGCGGTTGATCCCACCGTGCAACCGCGCTACGCCGGCTGGACCACCTTTGCGCGACTGCCCCGCCTGCAGGACGTGTCACACGCTGACGTCCTCGTGGTCGGTGTGCCGTTCGACAGCGCCGTGACCTACCGGCCGGGCGCCCGCTTCGGACCCAATGCCGTGCGGCAGGGATCCCGGCTGATTCGCGGTTACAACCCGGAACTGGACATCAAACCCTTCGAGGTGTGTCAGTACGCCGACGCCGGTGACATCGCCTGCAACCCGTTCGACATCGCTCAGGCCGTCGATCAGATCGCCGGAGAGCTCACCGGACTGCTGTCGGGCGGCCGTCGCGCGGTGGTTCTCGGCGGTGACCACTCGGTGGCGCTGCCGTCGCTGCGCGCCGCGCACTCGGTTCACGGTCCGATGGCTTTGGTGCACTTCGACGCCCACCTGGACACGTTCGAGGGAATGTACGGCGCCGACATCACCCACGGCACGCCGTTCCGCAAAGCCTTCGAAGAAGGACTGTTACGGGACAACAACATCCATGTCGGTGTGCGCGGATCCGTCTACGACAAACAGGATCTGGTCAACGACGCCGGTATGGGTTTCTCGATCATCACCTGCCGCGAAATCAGCAAGATCGGCTCGGACGGAATCATCGAACGGATCAAGGAACGCGTCGGTGACGCACCGGTGTACGTCTCGGTGGACATCGACGTCCTCGACCCGGCCCATGCGCCGGGCACGGGCACCCCGGAGGCCGGCGGAATGTCCAGCCGCGAACTGCTCGAGGTGATCCGCGGTCTCGACGACGTGAATCTGGTGGGGGCTGACGTCGTGGAGGTGTCCCCCGCCTACGACCACGCCGAGATCACCGCCGTCGCAGCGGCGAACGTCACATGGGAACTGTTGTCCGTGTTCGGTAGAAAGGCCTGACGATGACCGAACTGACAGCCGCGGCTCCGGTGCAGTGGCCCCATGGCAAGAAGTGCGCCGTCGCCTTCACCTTCGACGTCGACGGCGAATCACCGCTGCTGACCACCGACGCGGCCTACGCCGACCGGATGGGGACGATGTCCCATCAGGCGTACGGACCGCTGGTGGGTGTGCCCCGCCTGCTGGACATTCTCGGCGAGTTCGACGTTCCCGGAACCTTTTTCGTCCCGGGCTACACCGCGCACCGCCATCCGCGTCCGATCCGGTCGATCGCCGAGTCCGGACACGAGATCGCCCACCACGGCTATCTGCACGAATCTCTGGTCGGCGCGACCGAGGACACCGAACGCGCGATCCTGCAGGCAGGTCTGGATGCGCTGCACGAGGTGGCCGGCGTGAGACCGACGGGCTATCGGGCGCCGATGTGGGAGATGAACTGGCACACCCCGAAACTGCTCGCCGAGTTCGGATTCACCTATGACTCGACATTGATGGATTCCGACCATCCCTATGAACTCGCCGTCGGCGCATCGGACTCACTGGTGGAGCTGCCGGTGAGCTGGGCGCTCGACGACTGGCAGCAGTACTGCTTCATACCCGACTTCTCGGGCACCGGGCTGATCGAGACCCCCGCGAAGGCCATCGAACTGTGGCGGGCGGAGCTGGAGGCGATGCGCGACGTCGGCGGCGCGTGGATTCTGACCAATCATCCGTTCCTCAGTGGCCGCCCCGGCCGCGCTGCGGCGTTGCGCAATTTCATCGCCGAGGTCAAGGCGATGGACGATGTCTGGATCGCCAGCATGTCGCAGATCGCGGCGCATGTGCGGCAGCAGCAGCTCACGCCACGCACCTTGACACGACCCGAGTTCAGCCCCGTCCCGGTTAAGGAGAACTGAGCATGGCGCACGACGCATTCACCCCCGAGAAACTCCGTGAGGCGTATCAGCACGTCTGGTTCGTCGTGGCACGTTCCCAGGACATCGACACCCCGGTCCGGGCGCAGCTGCTCGATCAGAAGCTGGTGGTGTTCCGGGACGCGACGGGGACAGCCCGGGTGACCGACCAGCGCTGCATCCATCGCGGTGGCAACCTCGGCAACGGCAAGGTGGTCGGCGAGAACATCGAATGCCCCTACCACGGTTGGCAATTCAATGGTGGCGACGGTGAGTGCAAGGTCATCCCGTCACTGGCCGAAGGTGGCCGGATCCCGCCGAAGGCGAAGGTCAAGGCCTACCCGGTGATCGAGCGCTTCGAACACGTGTGGACCTGCCTCGGCGATCCCGTCTACGACCTGCCGAGTCCTCCCGAGATCGAACATCTCGAACTCGAGTGGCGTGCGGCCGAACCGATCCACGCCGACTGCGGATTCATGGCCGCCACCGAGAACTTCCGGGACATGGCCCACTTCCCGTTCGTGCACGAACCCTCCATGGGTGCTGTGGACCCCGTGGTCGGTGACCTCGACGTCCAGCGGGACGGGCGCGAAGTGAGCGCGTCGTACTTCTACCGGCAGGTCCAGGAGTCCGATTTCTCCGACGTCGGCGACGCCTGGATGCACTACCACTCGTATGCCCCCGGTATCGCCACGATCCTCTACGACTTCGGCGAGGACATCGGCAAGCGCTACCTGGTCGACTTCCCGTCACCGGTCAGCTACGACAAGTGCATCATCTTCTGGGGGTGGCCACCGATCGCAATTTCCGCGGCGGCACCGTCGACGAGATCCTCGCCATCGAGACCAAGGTCTTCAACGAGGACACCCCGGTGCTGGAAGGCCTTGAGCCCAAGGAAGTTCCGCTGGCCGGACAGGCGATCGAGGTCTCCGCTCCCGCCGACATCTACACGCTCAACTACCGGCGCGCCACCCAGCACGCAGTGCAGACCATCGCCGCGGCCCGGGGGCTGGTACCGAGCTCCAACGGCAACGGCCAGGTCCACGTGAGCACGCCGCAACCGTCCTGACCAGGAAGCCATGAAGCTACAAGTCCTCCAGATCCGGCTGGAAGCCGATCAGATCATCTCGATGACGCTGCGCGATCCACACGGGCAGCGGCTGCCGGAGTGGGCGCCCGGCGCCCACCTCGCGCTGACCCTGCCCAGTGGGCTGGTGAGGCAGTATTCGCTGTGTGGAGCGCTCGACGACCCGCACACCTACACCGTGGCGATCTTGAAGGTCGGCGACGGACGTGGGGGGTCCCGGGAAGTGCACGAGCAGTTGCGGGTGGGCGACCTGATCGAGGTCGCGCCACCGCGCAACAATTTTGCGCTGGAACCCGCACCGCACTACCTGTTCCTGGCCGGCGGCATCGGAATCACCCCCATCGTCGCCATGATGGATGCCCTTCGCGTCAGCCCGGCCGGCAGCTACCAACTGCTCTACGGGGCCCGAAACCGGGCGGCGATGGCGTTCACCGATCGGCTGGTCGCCACGGGAGCCAACACCGTGGAACTCGTCGCTCACGATGAAGCGGGCCTGCTGGACATCGCCGGGGCGATGGCCGCCAGCCCCCCGGGCACCCGCGTGTACTGCTGTGGGCCCCCGGCGATGCTGTCGGCGGTACAGGAGATCAGCGCCGGCTTCCCGGACCTGGTGGTGCACTTCGAACGGTTCGCCGCCGAACCGCAACAACAGCCGGTCGCGCCCGCAGCGGGCGGCCCCTTCACCGTCGAGCTGGCGCGCACCGGGGTGACGGTGACCGTCACCGAAGACCAGACGGTACTCGACGCCGTGCTGGCGGTGGCGCCAGAGACCCCCTATTCGTGTGAAAGCGGATTCTGCGGGACGTGTGAGACGAAGGTGCTCGCGGGTGAGGTCGATCACCGTGACACCCTGTTGACCGAGGCCGAGCAGGCGGCGAACGGCACGATGATGATCTGTGTTTCGCGCTCCAAGGACGGGACTAAACTGTCGCTTGACTTATGAGCGGCAGAACGTGCGGTACCCCAACCTCCCCGACACTCCGATGACACTCGTCGACCCCGTAGACCACTCGGTGATCGCAGCACCGCACGACGGCACGGTCAGCCTGGCGGAGCTGCTCGCCGAGGCGACGCTGCACGTCGACGTCCTGATCGAACCCGTCGACACCGCACGCGCCGTTCGCTACGTCTACCCCACCGAACTGGCAGACCCGTCGCCATACCTGCGCGGTGAAGAACTGGTGCTCAGTGTGGGCGTCCCGATAGCCGACCAGCCGGATGACGTCATCGAGCAGTACGTCACCACCCTCAAGAGCCACCGGGTCACGGCGCTGTTGGTCGGCCTGGGTGACCTGTTCACCGACCCACCCGAGGCGCTGCTGCGGGCCTGTCGCGAGCAGGATCTACCGCTGCTCGCGCAGCGTGCGGCAGTGCCGTTCCGGCGCATCGTCGACTGGGTGGACGGCCGGCGCGCCGCCGACCGCACCGTCGACGCCCGGGAACGTGATCTGGGGTCGATGCTGCGCTGGTTCGTGGCCGGAACACTGGGCGCCGGGCCGGTGGAACATGAGCTTGCCCTGCGCGGGCTGGCGGGCGTGCCGGTGGCGGTATGTGCCTTCCCGGCCGACCGTCACACCGACGTGCACCGCCTGGTCGACGGGTTCTCCGGAGCTGTGGCCGTGCTGGAGGACCGGATCATCGTGCTGTGTGCACACACCGCCGAGTTCAGTGCCGCGCTGGCACAGTCCGAGCTGGTGTGCGGCGTGGCGATCGCACCGGATTCACCGTCGATGGCGCAGGCGATCCCCGAAGCGCTGGAGGCGCTCAAGGAGGGCCTGCGGCACCGGCGAGTCGTTCGCATCGACGAGATGGCCACCTTGGAGGGGCTACTGGCCGCGGTACCCAAGACGCGGCTGGTGCCGTTCGTCCACCAGTTGCTGGTACCGCTGGTCGACCACGACAAGATGAACAACACGCACCTGATGACCTCGCTGCAGGCATTCCTGTCCCCCGACAACGACATCTCCACCGCCGCCGCACAGCTCTACGTCCACGTCAACACGCTGCGGAACCGGCTGGCCAAGATCACCGAACTGACCGGGGCCAGCCCGTTCGACGAATCCGAGCGCATCAACTTCCGTATCGCGCTGTGGGCGGCGCGCAACATGGGCATGCGCGACATCGCAGAACGCCCGTAGCCGTAACCGTCCCGTGCGCGTCCGGTGGCACACCGCCGGACGCGCACAGGCGGTTTCGTCAGGAGAACGACGAACGTGGGGCGCCCATACCGGGGTCGATCTTGGTCGGTCCGTCCTTGGAAGGTGTGATCGCGAAGTCGAAGATGGCTGTCGGGATGTACACCGTCGCACAGGCATTGGGAATATCGACCACGCCGGAAAGGCGTCCCTCGATGGGTGCCGCACCCAGCAACAGGTAGGCCTGCTCCGGGCTGTACCCGAACTTCGTCAGGTAGTCGATGGCATGCAGGCAGGCGCGCTGGTAGGACAGGTGCGAGTCGAGGTAGCGCTGCTCACCGTCAAGGGTCACCGACGTGCCCGAGAACGCCAGCCATTCGGAGTACTGCGGATCGGTGTTGCCGGGCATGAAGATCGCGTTCTCGGTGACTCCGTAGGTCTCCATGCCGCCGCGGATGATGTCGACGCGCAGATCGATGAAACCGCCCATCTCGATGGCTCCGCAGAAGGTGATCTCGCCGTCGCCCTGAGAGAAGTGCAGATCGCCGACCGAGAGGTTGGCGCCGTCGACGAAGACGGGGTAGAACACCCGGCTGCCCTTGGTCAGGTTCTTGATGTCCTGGTTGCCGCCGTTCTCCCGAGGCGGCGCGGTGCGGGCTGCTTCAGCGGCGGCCTTGGTGAAGGCGTCGCCGGTCAGACCACCGAGGATGGCGTCCTGGGGTTCGGGCGGAAGTGCCAGCGGCGGAACACGATCCGGATCGGTCGCGATCAGTGCCGCTTCGCGGGTGTTCCAGGTGGAGAGCAGCTTCCCCGACGGCGCGGTGCCCATCAGACCGGGGTGCACGATGCCGGTGAACTCGACTCCCGGCACGTGCCGGGAGGTGGCCTTCTGCCCGGAGAAGTCCCAGATGGCCTTGTAGGCGTCCGGGAACTGCTCGGTGAGGAACCCGCCACCGTTCTGCGTCGGGAAGATTCCGGTGTATCCCCAGCCCTGGCCGGCCAGCGGCCCGGAGTCCTCCTGCGGGATGGGGCCGACGTCGAGGATGTCGACGATCAACAGGTCGCCGGGGCGGGCGCCCTCGACGGCGATCGGCCCCGACAGCACGTGCACGGTGGTCAGTGGGGCGTTGAGGATGTCGTCTGCCGAGTCGTCGTTGACGATGGCGCCGTCGAACCACTCGCGGCAGTGCACTCGGAAGGAGTCGCCCTGCTTGACCGTGACGGCCGGAGGAATGTCGGGATGCCAGCGGTTGTGGCCGAGCTTCTCCTGGTCGACGAACTTCTTGGTGGAATCCAGCGGAAAAACGACATCAGGCATAAAGAACCTTTCAGGGCCGGGGAAGTTTTGAATGCAAGGGGTTTCGGGTCACTGGTTGACGACGACCCGGGGGCGACGGCGACCGGACCACTGCCGGGGTGTCGGCGGTGGCACGCGTCGCGTCCTGCAACGCCATGGCAGTGCCGTCGGCACGCCCGACGTACGGCGACCCCAGCGTCCGGCGCGCCACGCCCAGGCACTCAGGACAGTCCACGACGTCTGGACGTAGGTCCATAGCGTGGTTCTGTTGGATGACACCACACCCTTGTTCACACCGAAATGCATACAGAACCAAGAGCTTTCCTCCTGTTGCCTAGGCTGACGAGGCAGTGACGGTCACAGTACCGACCGGCGGAGGTGTTCGCTGTGCATCTGGACACACCTACAGGCCCGAATACTCTGCGGTGTAGCCCCGCACATCAAGCGTTCCGGGCGAAATCTGTCAGCGCTTGGCGAAAATTGTTCGGTGCCAATCCTTCTCGGGCGCACCGGTGATATCGCTCATCACATGCTTGATGGTCAGGTACTCCTCGAAGGAGTAATCGCTCATGTCCTTGCCGAAGCCCGACGCACCCACGCCGCCATGCGGCATCTCGGAAATGATCGGGATGTGGTCGTTGATCCACACACAGCCGGCACTGATCTCGCGGGAGGCACGCTGCGCGCGATAGACATCGCGGGTCCACGCCGAGGCCGCCAGCCCGTACTCGGTGTCGTTGGCCTGACGCAGTGCGTCGTCATCATCGGTGAACGACCGCACCGTCAACACCGGGCCGAACACCTCATCCCGATAGATCTCGGAGTTCTCGTCCACGTCGGCCACCAGGGTCGGCCGGTAGAAGGCCCCGGGCAGATCCGGTGCCACACCCCCGGTCACGACGCGGCCACCCTGGCCCGGCGCCCGCTGCACCATGTCGGCCACCTTCGCCCGATGTGCGGCCGAGATCAGCGGACCCAAATCGGTGTCGGGGTCTTCCGGGTCCCCGACCACCATCTTGCTCATCACCTCACCGACCCCGGCGACGAAGTCGTCATAGAGGTCCCTGGCGACAATCGCGCGGGTGGCGGCGGTGCAGTCTTGGCCGGAGTTGATCAGCGATCCGGCCACCGCACCCTGGATGGCGGCATCGAGGTCGGCGTCGTCGAACACCACGAACGGCGCCTTGCCGCCCAGCTCGAGCTGAGTGCGGTGACCGTGCACAGCCGCGGCGGCCATCACCTTGCGACCCACCGCCGTCGATCCGGTGAATGTGACCACATCGACATCGCGATGGCCGGCCAGCGCGGTACCGACATCGTGGCCGGCGCCGGTGAGGACGTTGAGCACGCCGTCCGGCAGGCCGGCCTCTTTGGCGATGCGTGCCAGTGTCAATGTGGTCAGTGGCGTCAGCTCGGCCGGCTTGATCACCACACTGCACCCGGCGGCCAGCGCGGGGATCACCTTCCACACCGCCATCTGCAACGGGTAGTTCCACGGGGTGATGGTCGCGACCACACCAACGGCTTCGCGGCGGATGCTCGAGGTGTGGTCACCCGAATACTCCGCGGTGGCCTTGCCCTCGAGACGCCTTGCCGCACCGGCGAAGAACGCGATGTTGTCGATGCTGCCGGGCACGTCGAACTCGGTGGCCAGGCGTACCGGTTTGCCGGTCTGGCTGACCTCCTCGGCGATGAAGAGTTCGGCATTGGCCTCGGCGAGTTCGGCCAGCCTGGCCAGTACCGCCGAACGCTCCGCCGGGGTGGCGGAGGCCCATCCTCTGAGTGCTGCCCGTGCGGAGGCGACGGCGGCATCCACATCTGCCGGTGTCGCCAGTGCCATTTCGGCTACCGTGGCGCCAGTGGCCGGGTTGATGACGCGATGCAGGCTGCCGCTGGTACTGACGGGCGCCCCGTCGATCCAGCTGGAAGCCAACTTCTGCGTCGCGGGGAGAGCACTTGAGGTGATGCCGGCAGTCATGGTGTCACCGTAACCGACCAGACCTGGACAGACCACCGCCCCAGATACGTATTCAATCGGCTCGACGCGGCCAGACTGAGGATATTGATGGTGTTGGTTGCCCCCGACAACTGATTCCGTGCACAATCAGGGGCATGCGTGAATCGGGCGGCCTCCGCGGACCAGGGTTTCGCGCGGGCAATCCAGATTCACCCGCGCCCTACATGCAACTCGACGAGCTGTCCAAAGCCATCATCGAGAATCTCCAGCAGGACGGTCGCCGATCCTATGCGGGAATCGGCAAGGCGGTCGGCTTGTCCGAGGCGGCGGTGCGCCAACGGGTGCAACGGCTGGTCGATGCGGGTGTGATGCAGATCGTCGCGGTCACCGATCCCATGCAGCTGGGCTTCGCCCGCCAGGCGATGATCGGCATTCGCTGCACCGGCGACACCCTCAAGGTCGCCGAGAAGCTGGCCAAGATCGAGTCCGTGGACTACGTGGTGCTGACCGCCGGCTCGTTCGATGCCATCGTCGAAGTGGTCTGCGAGGACGACGACGACTTGCTCGACCTGCTCAATACTCAAATCCGCGCCGTCGACGGGGTGATATCCACCGAAACATTGGTTTATCTGAAACTTGTTAAGCAGCAATATAATTGGGGTACGCGATGACTATAATCTCGGAAACGAATCAAGACCAGACGGGCGTTCTGTCGGCAAAGGCCGACCGCCACCTGTGGGGCCACTTCGCCCGGCACGGCGCAGGAATCACCCCGCCGATCATCACCCGCGGTGAAGGCGCGACCATCTGGGACAGCACCGGCAAGAGCTATATCGATGGGCTGAGCGGTCTTTTCGTGGTTCAGGTGGGCCACGGCCGCAAGGAACTCGCCGAGGCGGCCGCCAAGCAGGCCGAGCAGCTCGCGTTCTTCCCGCTGTGGTCCTACGCCACGCCCACGGCCATCGAGCTGGCAGAGCGCGTCGCCGGGTATGCCCCCGGCGACCTGAACCGGGTCTTCTTCACCACCGGCGGCGGCGAGGCCGTCGAGAGCGCATGGAAGCTGGCCAAGCAGTACTTCAAGCTCACCGGCAAACCCGGTAAGCACAAAGTGGTTTCGCGCGCGATCGCCTATCACGGCACACCGCAGGGCGCGCTTGCCATCACCGGCATCCCGGCGTTCAAGGAGCCGTTCGAGCCGTTGACCCCGGGTGGATTCCGCGCACCGAACACCAACTTCTACCGGGCTCCCAAGCCGTTCGACACCGATGAGAAGGCGTTCGGCCAGTACTGCGCCGACCGGATCGCCGAAGCCATCGAGTTCGAGGGGCCCGACACGGTCGCCGCCGTCTTCCTCGAGCCCGTACAGAACGCCGGGGGCTGCTTCCCGCCGCCACCGGGGTACTTCGAGCGAGTGCGCGAGATCTGCGACGAGTACGACGTGCTGCTGGTCTCCGACGAGGTGATCTGCGCCTACGGCCGGATCGGATCGATGTTCGCGTGCAACGACTTTGGCTACGTACCGGATATCATCACCTGCGCCAAGGGGCTGACGTCGGGCTACTCCCCGATCGGGGCGATGGTGGCCAGCGACCGACTGTTCGAGCCGTTCAACGACGGCAAGACCGTCTTCGGGCATGGCTACACCTTCGGCGGCCATCCGGTGTCGGCGGCGGTGGCGCTGGCCAACCTCGACATCTTCGAGCGCGAGGGCCTCAACGACCGGGTGAAAGAGAACGCCCCGGCGTTCCGGGCCACCCTCGAGCAGCTGTACGACCTGCCGATCGTCGGTGACGTCCGCGGCGAGGGCTATTTCTACGGCATCGAACTCGTCAAGGACAAGACCACCAAGGAGACGTTCAACGACGAGGAAAGCGAGCGGCTGCTGCGCGGCTACCTGACGCCGGCGCTGTGGGAGGCCGGGCTGTACTGCCGCGCCGACGATCGTGGCGACCCGGTGGTGCAATTGGCGCCGCCGCTGATCTGTGGCCAGGCCGAGTTCGACGCGATCTACGACATCCTGCGCAACGTCCTGACCGAGGCGTCCGCGCGAATGTGAGCCCAGGTAGGACCGGAGCCGGCTGTCCAGGAGTCCTGGGCAGCCGGCTCTCTTTTTTGTGGTGTCTCGCTGCATTGCCTCCCCCTTCTTTCCGCCGGGTGCCGCCTCCTGGCGCCTGCCGCTTGGTCACTTCTTTCACACCAGTCACAGCGCGCCATCACGATTTGCATGTGCCCATCGCCTAATCTCCATCTCGATGGCGACCTCACGAGCCCGGTTCCGGCATGCTGCCGCGCTGGCAGCGGCCCTGTTGATGCTGGGCAGCCCGGCGCTCGCACACGCCGAGCCCACTGACGCCTGTCCCTTCAAGGTGACCACCCCACCCGCCGTCGACGCATCCGAAGAACCTCAACCGGGCCAGGAAGCGCCGCGACCGCTACCGGTGCCCGCCAAAGCGGTCGGCGGCGACGCCCTCGGCAGTTGCGGTGTCATCACCGCGCCGAACACCCCCCCGGTGCCCGAGGATGTATCGGCCGAATCATGGCTGGTCGCCGACATGGATACCGGTGAGGTCATCGCTGCCCGCGACCCCCACGCCCGGCACCGCCCGGCCAGTGTGATCAAAGTGCTCACCGCGCTGGCAGCGCTCAAAGAACTCAACCTGAACAAGCAGGTGCCCGGAACCGAGGACGACGCCGCGGCCGAGGGCACCAAGGTCGGCGTCGGCCCCGGCGGTGTCTACACCGTCAACGACCTGCTCCACGGGCTGATGATGCATTCGGGGAACGACGCCGCCCACGCCTTGGCGATGCAGCTCGGCGGCTGGGACACCGCGCTCGGCAAGCTCAACACCCTGGCCAGCAAGCTGGGCGGCCGCGACACCCGGGCGGCCACCCCGTCCGGCCTCGACGCCCCCGGCATGAGCACCTCGGCCTACGACCTGGCATTGTTCTACCGCCACGCCTGGCAGAACCAGACGTTCAGCGACATCGTGCGGACCGAGTCCTTCGACTTCCCGGGCCGCGACGGCGAGCCGCCGTACGAGGTCGTCAACGATGTCAAACTGCTCTACAACTACCCCGGCGCGCTGGGCGGCAAGACCGGCTACACCGATGATGCCGGGCAGACGTTTGTCGGCGCCGCGGAACGCGACGGCCGCCGGCTGGTCACCGTGCTGTTGCGCGGCACCCGCCAGCCGATCGCGCCGTGGGAACAGGCCGCCCGCCTGCTGGACTACGGCTTCGCGACTGCGCCGGGCACCAGCGTCGGCACGCTGGTCGAGCCGGACCCCTCACTGGTGGACCGCAAGGAACCCACCGACGACATCGCCGCCGCCGCAGCCGCCCAGGCGGCCACCCTGGTCCCGGCCGCCGACGCCGTGCCGGTGCGTGTCGGGGTGGGTGTCGTGGGCACGATCGTCGTCTTCGGCCTGATCCTGGCCGCCCGCGCGGTCAATCGGCGACCGCAGGTTTAATCGTCGGGCCGGTGCCTGCCCAGCCGCGACAAGCTCAGCGCGCCAACGGCTCCCGCTGTCACAGCGGCCGCGGCCTGTAGTGGTCCGATACCGGGTCGCGTCATCACCCTGGTGTTGATCACCGCGGGTTCCGGGGGCGCTACGACGTCTTCGCGCAGGTTGTCCCTCGACGTCGCCGCCCACGCCGTGGCGAACAGCACCAGGCGCGCGGTGATGTAGGCGAACACCATCAGGCCGAGCACCGGACCGAAGGTGGCGCCGGCCGGGCCGGTGACGACGGACTTGAGGTAGATCGACGCGATCTGCTTGAAGATCTCGAACGCAACCGCCGCCAGCAGCGCGGCCCGGATGCTGCTGCGAAAGCTGATCGATTCGCGCGGCAGCCGGGCGATCATCCACGTGAACAGCAGCCACGACACCACCAACGACATCACCAGAGAAGCCAGCTGCAAGCCCACCCCGAGACCGGGAACATCACGAATTCCGATGAAGGCGAGCACGCGCCGCATCAGCCCGCCATTGCCGAGCGCGCTGAGCGCCAACGTCAACACCAGGGCGACGAAGGTGGACAGCAGAGCAAGCAGATCGGAGAGCTTGGTGCGCAGGAAGCCGGCCGGCTCGTTCCGGAACAGCCCCCACATCTGGCTCAGTGCCTCGCGTAGGTTGGCCATCCAGCCCAGCCCGGCCCAGGCGGCGGTGGCCAACCCGATCACTCCGACGGTGGCCCGGGAGTCGATCGCCGATTTGATCAGGGCGACGAGCTGATCGCCCATGTCACCGGAGACCGATGAACGGATCCAGCCCTGGACCTCGCTGAGCAACTCGGGGCGGCTCGCGAGGACGAACCCTGCGACGGCGAAGGTCACCATCAGCAGCGGGAACAGCGCGAAGATGGTGAAGTAGGTGATGCCCGCAGCGTAGAAATCACCCTTGGAGTCGGTGTAGCGCTGCTGCGCGCGCATCACATGGTCGAACCACGGCCAGCGCGCACGGAAGCGTTCCAGAATGCTGGGTTTGTCGGTGTCGGGCTTGCCGTCGTCAGGTGGGGCCGGTTCGGTCATTGCCAGCCTCCCGAGCTGTCACAGTCGTTGCGGAAGAAAACCTAGCCGGTCATATACCCGCTGCAACGTTTTCGCAGACACTTCGCGGGCGCGGGTGGCGCCCGCCGCCAGCACCGCCTCGAGTTCGCTTGGGTCAGCCAGCAACTCGTCTACCCGAGTCTTGATCGGCGTGACGAACTCCACGACCGCTTCGGCGGTGTCCTTCTTCAGGTCACCGTAACCGCGCCCCTGATACCCGGCCACGAGCGTGTCGACTTCGGTTCCGGTGACCGCCGACTGGATGGTCAGCAGGTTGGAGACCCCGGCTTTGGTGTCGCGGTCGAACCTGATCTCGCGTTCGCTGTCGGTCACCGCCGACCGAATCTTCTTGGCGGTCTTGGCGGGATCGTCGAGCAGGCTGATCAGGCCGGCGTCGGTCGCAGCCGACTTGCTCATCTTCGCGGACGGATCCTGCAGGTCGTAGATCTTGGCGGTGGCCTTCGGGATCATCGGTTCCGGCACGACGAAGGTGTCCGGGAACCGGGCATTGAACCGTTGCGCCACATCGCGGGCCAGTTCCAGATGCTGGCGCTGATCCTCCCCGACGGGCACGACGTTGGTGTCATAGAGCAGTACGTCGGCTGCCATCAGCACCGGGTAGGTGAACAGCCCGACCGTGGTGGCTTCGGCACCCTCGCGTTGCGACTTGTCCTTGAACTGCGTCATGCGTGACGCCTGCCCGAAACCGGTGAAACAGCCCAGGGCCCAACCGAGTTCGGCGTGCGCAGGCACGTGGCTCTGGACGAACACCGTGGCGCGCGCCGGGTCGATACCCAGGGCCAGGTACTGGGCGGCGGTGACCAGGGTCCGGCGGCGCAGCACGGCGGGATCCTGCGGGATGGTGATGGCATGCAGATCCACGACGCAGAAGTAGGCGTCGTAATCGTTCTGGAGGCTCACCCACTGATTGACGGCGCCCAACGCGTTGCCGAGGTGCAGGGAATCGGAGGTGGGCTGCGCGCCGGAGAAGACGACCTGGCGCAGGTTAGTGGGCTCGCTCATGATCGTTCGATCATTTCATGACGCAGAGTTCTGTTTTGCGGGCCGTGTCAGACCGTTGACGGCCTGTGACCCAGGAGCCCGGCCAACGGCAGGATGCGACCACCGATCCAGCGAAGTCCACTCGTTGTCCAACGCCCGTGGAGTCAGGCGCGGCTCAGACGTCTGGCCGCTGGCGCTACCGCTACGCCTAGAACGTGTTCTACTTTCGCGCGCGTAGTTGCGTGTGAAGAAGTCAACTCCACTAACGCGTTAGCTGTACACATTCTCCAGCACGCTTCCCTCGGCCTGCGCAGATTTTGGCGATTGCTGCGGGGTTTGCGCCGCCAGCACCTTTGCGACGATCGGTCCCACATCGTCGTCGTAAAGATTTTCCTCAGGTCACTTGATCGCGTCCAAGATCACAGTCGTGCCCAAGGGGAAATCCATGCAAATTTCGGCTCGCAGTTATCTCGCCGCCTCGCTGCGATCCTGCAGAACCCATTCAAGAACATCGTCGACGTGATGCGCAGGCGGTTCCGACAGCACCGGCGGCGAGTAACCCGGTCGCTGCCGCGACTAGCGGTACTCCACGGTGACCGGCGCATGATCCGACCACCGCAACGCATACGCCTCGGGGCGCTCCACTCGGGCTGCCACGGTGCGCTCGGCCAGCTGCCGGTTGGCCAGCTGGTAGTCGATGCGCCAGCCGGCGTCATTGTCAAACGCCTTACCGCGCCAGGACCACCAGCTGTAGGGCCCCGCCATGTCGGGGTGCATGTGCCGAACGACGTCCACCCAGCCGGCCTCGAGCAGTTCGCCCAGCCACTGCCGCTCGCTGGGCAGGAATCCCGACTTCTTGACGTTGGCCTTCCACGCCTTGATGTCATTTTCGGTGTGGGCGATGTTCCAGTCACCGCACACCACTGCGTCGCGCGGCTCATCACTCAATTGCTTCATCCGGTGAGCAAGCGCAAGCATGAAACGCTCTTTTTCCAGCTGACGCGGCGTCTCCGCCTCACCGGTCTGGACGTACACACTGGCCACGGTCATGCCGCCGCCAGGTGCGTCGATGTCGACCTCGAGATAGCGCCCGTGCAGGGCAAACTCCTGCGCACCGCACCCGATCCTGACCTCCTGGAACGGATGCCGACTGAGCACGGCCACCCCGTTGCGGCCCTTGAGGTGCGGCTCGGCAGAGGCCAGATGCCAGCAGTCGTCGAGAGCGGGGGCCAAGGCCTGGGCGAGCTGTTCGTCGTCAGCGCGGGTCTCCTGCAGACAGACCACGTCGCAGCGGGTCTGTGCCAGCCAGGGCAGCAGTCCGAGGTTATCGGCGGAACGGTGTTTGACGGCGGCGCGGATGCCGTTGACGTTGATGGTGCTGACGATCACGGACCACGACCTTATCCGAGTTGTCGCCCGCCCTGCCCACGCGCTTATTGCGGTACCGGCGGTATCACCTTAAGGTCGGTCGGCATGAATTCCCCTACCGTTGGGCTCCCGCCGATCCATCTGGGAACCGGCGAACCGGTCCTGTTGCTGCACCCTTTCCTGTGCTCACAAAACGTGTGGCGGACGGTCGCTGACCAACTCGGCGACACCGGCCGCTTCGAGGTGTTCGCCCCCACCATGCCTGGCCATCACGGCGGCCCGAAGGTCGCGTCGTGGTTCATGGACACCTCCCTTCTGGTGGACCACGTCGAGCGCCAGCTCGATGAGCTCGGCTGGGAAACCGCACACCTGGTAGGCAACTCGTTGGGCGGCTGGGTGGCCTTCGAGCTGGAACGGCGAGGCCGGGCCCGCAGCCTCACCGCGATCGCCCCCGCAGGCGGTTGGACCCGGTACTCGCCGACGAAGTTCGAAACCGTCGCGAAATTCATTGCGATGGGTCCGGTGCTGCTCGCGGCGCGGCTGGCTGGTCCGCGGATCCTCGCCGTGCCGTTCGGACGCCGAATCGCAACCCTGATGGTCAGCGGCCCCGCCGACGGCCCCAGCGAACCCGACCTGCTCGCGGTGGTCGACGACGCCACCCACTGCCACGCCTACGTGGCGTTGCTGCTGAAGACACTGCTGGCGCCGGGCCTCGCGGAACTGGCCGATGTCCGCACGGCAGTGCAGTTGGTGCTCTGCGAGAAGGACCGGGTGTTCCCCACCCCGCGCGGCAATCGCCATTTCACCGACAACCTGCCCGCGGGGTCCACGATCACCAGGCTCGAGGGTCTCGGGCACATCCCGATGCTGGAGGCACCGGGCAAGGTGAGCGAGCTGATCATCGATTTCGTCGACGACAACACCGAGTCGAAGCCGATCGCCCCGCCCGCGGGCTGACGCCGCGTTCCCGCGGATCCAGTTACGGACCACACCGCGAGTGAACGCCCCTCTTACTGGTGTTTCTGCGCGAATACCGACGCGCATTTCACCCGCTGGCACCCCGTCGCCTCTGTGCGATAAGGTGCTAATCGGTCATGAGTGTCAGCGCTAAGCCCCGGCTTGCTGGCCGGCAACCCTCCAACCGCGGTGGGGTGCCCCGGGAGACGACCAGGTTGAGTAGCCGACTGGGAATTCGAAAAACAGTCGGCCACACGGCAAGCGCGGGTCCGGCATGGGACGGGCCCCAACCTGATGGAGGCCCGAAATTTCGCGTAGCTGTCGCTGACTTGATGCCCCGCGACCACCGAACCCTTTTTCTTGCCCGTGCCGGGCACCCGGAGGAGACCGATCATGAGCACCCCAACTGAAGATCCCACCCTGAACTGGTCCTTCGAGACCAAGCAGGTCCACGCCGGCCAAACCCCGGACATCGCCACCAATGCGCGGGCCCTGCCGATCTACCAGACCACCTCGTACACCTTCAACAACACCGAGCATGCCGCGGCGCTCTTCGGCCTCGCTGAGCCGGGCAACATCTACACCCGGATCATGAACCCGACCACCGACGTCGTGGAGCAGCGCATCGCCGCCCTCGAAGGCGGTGTGGCCGCCCTGTTCCTGTCCTCTGGCCAGGCCGCAGAGACGTTTGCGATTCTCAACCTGGCCGCCGCCGGTGATCACATCGTCTCCAGCCCACGTCTCTATGGCGGCACGTACAACCTGTTCCACTACACCCTGCCCAAACTGGGCATCGACGTCTCGTTCGTCGAGGACCCCGACGATCTGGACTCATGGAGTGCCGCGGTCAAGCCGAACACCAAGGCGTTCTTCGGCGAGACGATCTCCAACCCTCAGATCGACATCCTGGACACCCCAGGGGTTTCGGCCGTGGCCCACGAACACGGTGTGCCGCTGATCGTGGACAACACCATCGCCACGCCATATCTGATCCAGCCCATCAGCCAGGGTGCCGACATCGTGGTGCACTCGGCCACCAAGTATCTCGGCGGCCACGGCTCGGCGATCGCGGGTGTGCTGGTGGACAGCGGGAACTTCGACTGGACCTCCAGCGGACGCTTCCCCGGGTTCACCACCCCGGACCCGAGCTATCACGGTGTGGTGTTCGCCGAACTCGGCCCGCCCGCTTACGCACTCAAGGCCCGCGTGCAGCTGCTACGTGACCTCGGTTCGTCGGCTTCGCCGTTCAATGCGTTCCTGGTAGCCCAGGGCCTGGAGACGCTGAGCCTGCGCATCGAGCGTCACGTGGCCAATGCCCAGCGGGTGGCCGAGTACCTCGACGCGCACGACGACGTGCTGAGCGTGAACTACGCCGGCCTCCCCTCGTCGCCGTGGCATGACCGCGCAAAGACGTTGGCGCCCAAGGGAACCGGTGCCGTCCTGGCGTTCGAGCTGGCCGGCGGGGTGGAAGCGGGCAAGGCGTTCGTCAATGGACTGACATTGCACAGCCATGTCGCCAATATCGGTGACGTCCGCTCCCTGGTGATCCACCCGGCTTCCACGACGCACGCCCAACTGAGCCCGCAGGAGCAGTTGAGCACCGGCGTCACCCCGGGTCTGGTCCGCCTCGCGGTCGGCATCGAAGGTATCGACGACATCCTGGCCGACCTCGAGCAGGGCTTTGCCGCCGCCAAGACGATCAGGGCCGCGGATCCCAATGCCGTGGCGGCCTTTTGAGCGAGGAGTGTGCCATGACGATCTCGCCTGAATTGACCGCCACGCTGCCCGCCGAGGGTGAAGTCGGAGTCATCGACATCGGATCACTGACGCTGGAGAGCGGCGTGGTGCTCACCGACGTCAGCATCGCCGTGCAGCGGTGGGGCGAACTCTCCCCCGCCCGCGACAACGTGGTGATGGTGCTCCACGCCCTGACCGGCGACTCCCACATCACCGGTCCGGCCGGCCCCGGGCATCCCACCCCTGGCTGGTGGGACGGCGTGGCCGGGCCAGGCGCGCCGATCGACACCGACCGGTGGTGCGCGATCTCGACCAACGTCCTGGGCGGATGTCGTGGGTCCACCGGGCCCAGCTCGTTGGCCCGCGACGGAAAGCCTTGGGGTTCGCGGTTTCCGGTGATCTCGGTCCGCGATCAGGTGGCCGCCGATGTGGCCGCATTGGCCGCGCTGGGGATCACCGAGGTGGCCGCGGTGGTCGGTGGCTCGATGGGCGGCGCCCGGGCGCTGGAATGGATTGTCAGCCAACCCGATTCGGTGCGGGCCGCGCTGATCCTGGCAGTGGGTGCGCGTGCCACCGCAGACCAGATCGGCACCCAGTGCTCGCAGGTCGCGGCCATCAAGGCCGATCCCGACTGGCAGTCCGGCGACTATCACGGCACCGGCCGCACGCCGGATGCCGGCCTGCAGATCGCCCGTCGGTTCGCCCACCTCACCTACCGCGGCGAGGTGGAACTCGATACCCGGTTCGCCAACGACCCGCAGGGCGACGAAAACCCGTTGGCCGGTGGCCGGTACGCCGTGCAGAGCTACCTGGAACACCAAGGCGGGAAGCTTTTGGCACGGTTCGATGCTGGAAGCTACGTGGTGCTCAGCGATGCGTTGTCCAATCATGACGTCGGCCGCGGCCGGGGCGGGGTGGCGGCAGCCCTGAAGTCCTGTCCCGTACCGACGGTGGTCGGGGGAATCACCTCCGATCGGCTGTACCCGCTGCGGCTGCAGCAGGAGATCGCCGACCTGCTGCCGGGCTGCGACGGCCTGGAGGTGGTCGACTCCATCTACGGCCACGACGGGTTCCTGGTGGAGACCGAGGCGGTCGGCCAGCTGGTCCGCCGAGCCTTGGCGTTGGCCGCGCGGTGAGCGGGTCCAACAGGTCCTCCAGCTCGTGGCAGGAGTTGTCGCTGTCATTCGGCGCCGCGGCCGCGGCCTATGAACGCGGCCGGCCGTCGTATCCGCCCGAGGCGATCGACTGGCTGCTGCCTGACGGCGCCCGGACGGTGCTCGACCTCGGCGCAGGTACCGGCAAGCTGACCACCCGGCTGGTGGAGCGCGGTTTGGATGTCATCGCCGTCGATCCCCTTGCCGAGATGCTCGAATTGCTCAGTGCTGCGCTGCCCGACACCCCCGCGCTGTTGGGCACCGCCGAGGAGATCCCGCTGGCCGACAACAGCGTCGACGCAGTGCTCGTCGCGCAGGCCTGGCACTGGGTGGATCCAGAGCGTGCCATCCCCGAGGTGGCGCGGGTGCTACGCCCGGGCGGACGGCTGGGGCTGGTGTGGAACAGCCGCGACGAGCGACTCGGTTGGGTCAAGGACCTGGGTCGCATCATCGGCCACGAGCATGACCCGTTCAACCATGAGGTGAGCCTGCCTGCGCCGTTCGGCGACATCGAGCGCAAACACTTCGAGTGGACCAGTTACCTGACTCCGCAAGCATTGATCGATCTCGTCGCATCCCGCAGTTACTGCATCACCTCACCCGACGAGGTCCGCACCCGCACCCTCGACCAGGTGCGCGAACTACTGGCCACCCATCCGGCGCTGGCCAACTCGAGCGGGTTGGCGTTGCCCTACGTGACCGTCGGGATCCGGGCCACCCTCAAGAACTAGTGGCCCGGCGGGCGGCGTCCAGCTCATTGAGCAGAAGGCCGAAACCGTTGGCGCGCATACTGACCCGCAGCGGTGGACTGGGGTCGTGATAGTCGAGCCAGTGCCGCAGCACCGACTGCTGCTGGTGTGCCGACTGCGCCTCGATGTGCAGGAGATGCAGCAGACGCGGCAGAGTGTTCGGCGGACCCGGTTCGCCCGCCGCAGTTATTGCCAGTAATGCCCCCATGGAGGCATTTTACGGACGTGCGGGGACCCGCGGTGGCGGATTTGACGTCCGAATCCTCAGCTGGTGCCGAGCGGGTCGATGGTCCAGGCGATGTAGATGACTGCCGCGCTGACGGCGGAGGTGGTGACCAGGTCGATGCCCTTGGTGCGCACGGCCAGCAGCCCCGCCCGGTCATCGGGCAGCGTGAGCCGCAGTCCTGCCGCGACTCCCACGGCGATGCCGAGCAGCAGCGCGCCGCGGCGCCAGAAGCCGGCGGCTACCAGGACGAAGGCCGCGACGAAGATCAGCCCGACCACCAGGATCGGCCACTGAGCGCGTAACGCGGACCGCAGCGTCACCGCGCTTCTTCTGCCCGTTCCACCACATTCGTCAGCAGAAAGGCCCGGGTCAGCGGGCCGACGCCACCAGGGTTGGGCGAGACGTGGCCGGCCACCTCCCACACGTCGGGGTGCACATCCCCGGTCAGCTTGCCGTCGACCCGGCTCACCCCGACATCCACCACGGCCGCACCCGGCTTGACCATGTCGGCGGTCACCATGTGCGGCACACCGACGGCGGCGACGATGATGTCGGCCTGCCGGGTCAGCGTGGGAAGGTCACGGGTTCCGGTGTGGCACAACGTGACCGTCGCGTTCTCGGAGCGACGGGTGAGCAGCAGTCCCAGCGGGCGCCCGACGGTCACGCCGCGGCCGATCACCACCACGTGCGCCCCGGCGATGGGAACTTCGAAGCGTCGCAGCAGTGCCACGATGCCGCGCGGCGTGCACGGCAGCGGTGCCGGTTCGTTGAGCACCAGCCGGCCGAGGTTGGTGGGGTGCAAGCCGTCGGCGTCCTTGTCCGGGTCGACGCGCTCGAGTGCGGCGTTCTCGTCCAACTGCTTCGGCAGTGGCAGCTGCACGATGTAACCGGTGCAGTCGGGATTGGCGTTGAGCTCGTCGATGGTCTCGTCGAGCTTGGCCTGGCTGATGTCGGCGGGCAGGTCGCGCCGAATCGAAGTGATGCCGACCTTGGCGCAATCAGCGTGCTTGCCCCGCACGTAGGCCTGTGAGCCGGGGTCGTCGCCCACCAGGATCGTGCCCAGGCCCGGCGTACGCCCGGCCGCGGTCAATGCCGTCACCCGTTCCTTGAGGTCGACGAAAATCTCGTCGCGCGTCGCCTTGCCGTCCAGAACCGTTGCAGCCACCCGGCCATTGTTCCATCCGCGCGCAAACAACTCGTTGACACCACCGCCCGCAACGTGTTGAGGTTCGAAGTATGAACACCAGCCCAGATGTGTTCAGTCCCGCGAAGCTCGGGCCTTTGACGTTGCGCAACCGCATCATCAAGGCGGCGACCTTCGAGGCCGCGACCCCTGACGCCGTGGTGACTGACGACCTGATCAACTACCACCGCCGCCCCGCCGCCGGCGGAATCGGCATGACCACGGTCGCCTACTGCGCGGTCGCCCCGGGCGGGCGCACCGACGGCTGGCAGATCTGGATGCGCCCCGAAGCGGTCCCGGGCCTGCGCAGGCTCACCGACGCGATCCACGCCGAGGGCGCGGCCGTCAGCGCGCAGATCGGCCATGCCGGCCCCGTCGCCAACTCCCGCACCAACAAGGCCAAGGCGCTGGCGCCGGTGCGGTTCTTCAACCCGCTGTCGATGCGCTTCGCCAAAAAGGCCAGCCGCGAGGACATCGCCGAGGTCACCGCGGCGCACGCCAACGCGGCGCGGCTGGCGATCGACTCCGGATTCGACGCCGTCGAGGTCCACCTGGGCCACAACTACCTGGCCAGCTCATTCCTGAGCCCGCTGATCAACAAGCGCAAAGACGAATACGGCGGATCGCTGGAGAACCGGGCCAAGGTCGCACGCGGCGTGGTGCGGGCTGTCCGGGATGCCGTCGACAAGCACGGGGCGAAACAGATCGCGGTGACCGCGAAGCTCAACATGACCGACGGGATACGTGCGGGGATCCCCATCGAGGAGTCGTTGCAGACCGCCAAGTGGCTCGAGGAGGACGGCGGCCTCGACGCCCTGGAGCTCACTGCCGGCAGCTCGCTGGTGAACCCGCTGTACCTGTTCCACGGCGACGCGCCCGTCAAGGAGTTCGCCAGTGCGTTCAAGCCGCCGCTGAGCTGGGGCATCCGGATGACCGGCAAAAAGTTCTTCCGCGAATACCCCTACCGGGAGGCGTTCCTGCTGGACAAGGCCAGGCAGTTCCGGGCCGAACTCACCATGCCGCTGATCCTGCTGGGCGGCATCACCAACCGCGAGACCATGGATCTGGCGATGGCCGAGGGCTTCGAATTCGTGGCGATGGGCCGGGCACTGCTGGCAGAACCCGATCTGATCAACCGGATCAGAGACGAGGACGAAGTGGGCTCGGTGCGGTCGTTGTGCACCCACTGCAACAAGTGCATGGCGACGATCTACAGCCACACGCACTGCGTGTTGACGGGGGCACCGGACCGCTGAGGTCGGGCCCCGCCTGGCACCTGGCGGGTATTCCATTGCCCCCAACCGCGCGTCGTCGTAGGCCTCCACGAACCCCTTACCGTTAGAGTTGTCGCGATGTCACGACCAGTCGCCCCCGCACTGACCGTTCGGCACGACGGGTCTTCGCGAACCTTCGCCGCGGGCAATGATGTTGTTGTCGGCCGGGATCTGCGCGCAGACGTACGTATCGCGCATCCCCTGATCTCGCGTGCGCATCTGGTGCTGCGGTTCGATCACGGCCGCTGGCTGGCGATCGACAACGGTTCGCTCAACGGCATGTTCGTCAACAACCGCCGGGTGTCCAACGTCGAACTGCACGACGGGACGACGTTGAACATCGGCAACCCGGACGGGCCGCGGTTGGAGTTCGAGGTGGGCCGGCACACCGGTTCGGTCGGGATGCCACCGCAGACAGCCGCGGTTCCGGCGGCCTCGCGAACCGGCACGAGTCCGTCGCCGTATCAGCCGCAATACCCCACCGGCGGCTCCTGGGCCGGAATGCCGGCGCCGGCGCCCCGGCCGTCCGGCTACCAGGGCCCACCTCCGCACTACCCGACGGGCGCGCGGCCCCAGGCGCCATACCCTCCGTCCAGCCAACCGCCGAGCACCTCGCAGCCGACGGCGCGGCCACCGGCGTCCGGAGCGATGCCGACCCAGATGGGGCCCACGGCGATCCCGCCGAAGTCCTCTGACGGGTCGAACCTGGCGACCAGCATGCTGAAGATCCTGCGGCCCGGCAGAGCGCCCGAGGTGCCGTCGGGCGGCATCAAGATCGGCCGGGCCACCGACAACGACATCGTCATTCCCGATGTGCTGGCCTCCCGCCATCACGCCACCTTGGTGCCGGTCCCCGATCGGCCAGGGACCGCCGAAATTGTCGACAACCGCAGCATCAACGGCACCTTCGTCAACGGCACCCGCGTCGACCAGGCGCCGCTGCGCGAAGGCGACGTGGTCACCATCGGCAACGTCGACCTGGTTTTCACCGGCGGCACGCTGGCCCGACGCTCGGAAACCCAGGCGGCGACCCGCACCGGCGGTCTCGAGGTCCGCGGCCTGACGTGGACCATCGAGGGCAACAAGACCCTGCTGGACAACATCTCCATCGACGCCCGGCCCGGCACCCTGACCGCGATCATCGGCCCCTCGGGTGCCGGCAAGTCCACGTTCGCCAAGCAGGTCGCCGGACTCACCCACCCGACCGACGGCCGGGTGACCTTCGAGGGCCACGACATCCACGCCGAGTACGCCTCGCTGCGCTCCCGGATCGGCATGGTCCCCCAAGACGATGTGGTCCACGGCCAGCTGACGGTGAAGCAGGCGCTGATGTACGCCGCGGAGCTGCGGCTGCCGCCGGACACCACGAAGGAAGACCGCGAGCGCGTGGTCATGCAGGTCCTCGAGGAACTCGAGATGACCAAGCACCTCGAGACCCGCGTGGACAAGCTCTCCGGCGGCCAGCGCAAGCGCGCCTCGGTCGCGCTCGAGCTGCTGACCGGGCCGTCGTTGCTGATCCTCGACGAACCGACCTCCGGCCTCGACCCGGCACTGGACCGCCAGGTCATGACGATGCTGCGCCAGCTCGCCGACGCCGGACGTGTGGTGCTGGTGGTGACGCACTCGCTGACCTATCTCGATGTCTGCGATCAGGTGCTGCTGCTGGCTCCCGGCGGCAAGACCGCCTTCTACGGACCGCCGAGCCAGATCGGCGCCGAACTGGGCACCACCAACTGGGCCGACATCTTCTCGACCGTCGCCGGCGACCCCGAAGAAGCGGGCCGGCGGTACTTGGCGCGCAGCGGTCCCCCGCCGCAAGCGGAAGCCTCATCCGCCCCCGCGGACATGGGTGAGCCGACCAGCACCAGTATTCGACGGCAGTTCTCGACGATCGCCCGGCGACAGATGCGGTTGACCATCTCCGACCGCGGCTACTTCATCTTCCTGGCGATACTGCCCTTCATCATGGGTGTGCTGTCGCTGTCGGTGCCCGGCACCGTCGGCTTCGGCGTCCCCGACCCGATGGGCGACGCTCCCAACGAGCCCGGCCAGATTCTGGTGCTGCTCAACGTCGGCGCGATCTTCATGGGTACCGCACTGACAGTCCGTGACCTCATCGGCGAGCGCGCCATCTTCCGTCGGGAGCAGGCAGTCGGGTTGTCGACGACGGCCTATCTGTTGGCCAAGGTGTGCATCTTCGCGGTGTTCGCGATCCTGCAGTCCTCGATCGTCACGGCCATCACCATCGCCGGCAAGGGCGCTCCGACGCAGGGGTCGCTGTCATTCCTGAGCCCGACCGCCGAGCTGTTCGTCGTGATGGGCGCGACGACGGTGACCGCGGCCATGGTCGGTCTGGCGTTGTCGGCGCTGGCGAAATCCAATGAGCAGATCATGCCGCTGCTGGTGGTCGCCGTCATGAGTCAGCTGGTGTTCTCCGGCGGCATGATCCCGGTGACGGACCGGCTGGTGCTCGATCAGCTCTCCTGGATCACGCCGGCCCGTTGGGGTTTCGCGGCGTCGGCGTCCACGGTGGACCTGATCCACCTGGTGCCTGGCCCGCTGACACCCAAGGACTCACATTGGGAGCACACCGCGTCGGCCTGGTGGTTCGACATGGGGATGCTGGCGCTGTTGAGCGTGGGGTACCTGACGTTCGTCCGGTGGAAGATCCGGCTCAAGGCGGGCTAGCCGTACTGACACCTAGCCGCCGGCTCCGGAGTAGCCGTCGATGTGAGTGCCGGTCCGGTCGGTGCGTACCGCCAATAACACGCCCGGCGCTGCACCGATCCCGCGGACACTCCCCCAGGGTTGTGGGATTCGGGTCATCGGCGCGCAGGTCTGCCGGTCGAAGGACTGCAGCAGCGTCCCCGACTCCTGGGTCAGGTCGGTGAACATGTAGAGCACGAACTGGTCGGCCAGCCAACTCACGTCGGTCCCGGAGTACGGCTGCTCTGGTACGCCTGCCGGCGTGCTACAGCGCGGCACTCCGTCCGGGCCGTACACCGTGCGCGCGGGATCGTCGTCGACGCGACCGGCGAGGAACTCCGGAACGGACTCCGTGCTTGTGACAATCGAGTACGGCTGCACCTGGCTGGATCGCAGCGCTCCTTCGGCGCTCAGGTAACCGAGGTGTTCGCCGGACTTCGCCTTCACCGAGTAGGCCACCCCGCCCTCTCCGGCCGGCGTCACCGTGATGTCGAGGTACCTGCGGCCGTGGACCGGATACTGCCCGGTGACGACGGGGACCGAGGCGGTCACCTCTCCGGTTCGGGGATCCAGCGTGCGCGCTGTGACCGTCACCGCGCCCGCCTGACTGCACTGGGTGAACGCCATAACGGCGTCGGCGCGCTCGACCACATCCCCACCCACCTGCTCACCGGCGTCCTCGCATCGTTGTGGGGAGTCGATGCTCCACAATGCGGCACCGGTGCGCGGATCGTAGGCCTTCCAGCCTTCGTCGGACCGCGCAATCAGGTGACGCGCCGGCCAGGACCACTGGTGCGGCCACAGGTCGGAGTTGCTGGCTGAACCGAACGCCGCCACCAGCGAGGGGGCAGTGCTCATCCAGAGCTGCTCGCCGGTCATCGCGTCGAGTGCGACCAGCGCAGCAGGCTCCTGCCGGTCCGGGTCGGCGTGCAGCAGAAGGATCACCGTGCGGCCGCCGTCGTAGACGTTCGCGCGCTGCACGGCCAAGTCCCCCGGCCCGGTCCGGCGGTAGTGCCACCGGGGCCGGCCTGCGGAGTCATAGGCCGTCAGCGTGCCGTCCTGCACCGCGATGAAACCGGCACCGGCGGCGGCGACGGTGACGTCGGTGCCGTCGGACCTCTCCGATTCGTTGCGATCGGAGACCTTCATCGAGAACACCCGCTCGCCGAGGTCGGCCGGCACCGGTGGAATGGGAGCATCGGCGGCCTGGGTGGCGTCGACGAAGCGGCTGTCGTCACCGGCCCGCACGGCCGCCCACACCGCCCCCGCCGAACCCGCTGTGGCGAGCACCAATCCGACGACCAGAGCTACCGGACCCGTACGGCGCGGCGGCGGAGCGATCCCGAACAGCGCAGCCAAGCTGCCGGCGGCGGCCAGCAGCCAGGCCACCGCTGCGGCCGGTACCTGTTGACTGCGAACGAAGTCCACCGACGTCGCCCGCAACACCGCGATGACGTCCACGCTGTTGACGAGGAAGTAGATGCCGACGATGGCGGTGACAAGCGCCGCAGCGATGGTGACCATCAGGTGTTTCGCGGTCCTGGCGGCCAGCAGCAGCACCAGCAGCGCCACCGCCACCGCCACCGCCGTCATGGCGGTGCTCTCCGGGGTGCGGTACCAGAGTTCGGCGGTCAGCTCGTGCGGGAGCTCGATCCGGCCGGCGGCCGTCAGGCTCCACGCGCCGAGGGCCGCCGCGCACCCGAGCGTGACCGCGGCGATCCCGGCACAGGCCTGCGTCAGCCGCCACCCCAGTCGACCGAAACCGGAAGCGTTGTCATTTGTCATCACCGTGCATTACAACCGCCGGTGCCGCGGTGGGCAATTCAGTCCCCGTGCACGTCGAGTCCGTGCGCCGCGGCGAACGACAATGCCTGCGGGAGGTCGATCCGGGCGCCGCGCACCGACGCCAGTGTCCAGATGTCGGGGTCCACCCGGGCCCCGCGCAGATCCGCCGAATCGAAGCGCGCTCCCCTGACCCGCGCGCCGGACAGATCCGCTCCCCGCAGCACCGCCTTGCGCAGATCGGTCTCCACCAAGCCGGCTTCGCGCAGCCGGCAGCCGGTCAGGTTCACCCCACGCAGGTCGACGCCGGCCAGCACTGCCAGCGTCAGATCCACCTCATCGAAGGTCACCGGCCGCAGCCGACACTCGGTGAACACCGATCCCATCAGACTGCAGTTGCGAAACGTGCTGTGCCACAAAGAAGCTCGATTGAACTTGCAGTTGCGGAAGGCAGACCCGAGATGTTCGGATTCGGCGAGGTTGACACCGCTGAAGTCGCAACCGTCGAAGACGGTTCGTTCGGTGCGCAGACCCACGAGGTCGTCGCCGTCGCGGAAATCGTGCTCGACGAATTCACGCTCGACCCAGGTTTGTGGTTCAGACATCCAATCAGCCTGCAGCGGACAACGACTGCAGTGCAAACTCGCTGACCGCGATCAGCGCGCGCTTGGCCGAGTCGCGGTCGCGGGCGTCGACGCCGATCACCGGGATCCGCGGTGCCAACGCCAACGCGCTACGCACCTCGTCCACGGCGAACCGCTGCGCGCCGTCGAATTCGTTGACCGCGACGATGAACGGGATCTTGCGGTCCTCGAAGAAGTCGACCGCGGCGAAACTGTCCGCCAACCGCCGGGTGTCGACCAGGACGATGGCGCCGATCGCCCCGTGCACCAGGTCGTCCCACATGAACCAGAAGCGGCGTTGGCCCGGGGTGCCGAACAGGTACAGCACCAGATCCTCATCGAGGGTGATCCGGCCGAAATCCATCGCCACCGTGGTGGTGGATTTCGCCGGGGTGGGCTCCAGTTCGTCCACGCCGGCGGAGACGTTGGTCACCATTGCCTCGGTACGCAGCGGCATGATCTCGGAAACAGCCCCGACGAACGTGGTCTTGCCGACCCCGAAACCGCCTGCGATGACGATCTTGGTGGAGGCGGCATCACGCGCCCCCGCCCGCGGGAGGTGTCCCGACTCAGAGCGCCCGTAGGCCACGAAGAGTCCTTCCTATCAGTTCAACACGCTCGTCTTTGGTGGAGCTGTCGGTCAACGTCGTATGCACTTGAAGGTAACCCCCGGTGACCAGATCCCCGATCAGGACACGGGCTACACCCAGCGGAACATCGAGGCGGGCTGAGATCTCCGCCACTGACGGACTCTTGATGCAGAGTCCGATGATCTTGGCGTTCAGACCGTTGGGCGGCCACCGGTGGAACAGCGCCGACTGGACCGTCTGGATCTGCGCTTCCAGCGGCAGGTCGACGCTGGCCTCGGTACGGCCCGCGGTCAGCGTGTAGGGCCGGACGAGGTTGGCCTCACGGGGCGGGTTCGGGTCGGCAGGTTCCATCGTGGGTCACGAGTTTTGGGTGGCGCGGCGCCGGGTCGAGGAGACCACCCCGCCGACCCGTTCGGCGAGCAGCGCCATCTCATACCCGACCTGACCGATATCGCAGGACTTGGATGCCAGGGTCGCCAGTTGGGAGCCGTCGCCGACCTGCATGATCAGCACGTAGCCGTGGTCCATCTCGACGACGGACTGCAGCACCCGGCCGCCGTCGAACAGCTGCGCTGCCCCGGCGGACAGGCTGGCCAATCCGGAGGTGACGGCCGCGAGCTGGTCGGCGCGCTCCGCGGGCAGGTGGTCGCTGGCGGCGATGAGCAGGCCGTCAACTGACACCAGGACCGCGTGCGCGACACCGGGGATGTCCCTGGCGAACTTGGACACCAGCCAGTCCAGCGGGTTTTCCTGGGACGAACGCGGGGGTGACGAACCCGGCGGGGAGCTCATTCGTGATCGTGTCCTTCGGTTGTGTTGCCACCGGCATGCGAACGCCCCGCACGCACACCGGAGAAGTGCTTGCCCAACGCGGATCGGATGGCGTCGGGGTCCCGGACGTCGGCCCGCTCGTCATCCTCGTGGCCGGTCCCGTTGACCGGCCCTGCGCTGCGCTCTGCCGGCGAGGTCCCACCCGGCACCAGTCGGGCGCCCGGCGAACGGACGGGCAACCCGTGGTCGGTGTGCGACTCCACCGGGACGTTCTCCACCTCCGCGGCCGCCGCCCAGCCGTTGTCCCACACCGACTTCCAGTCCTGAGGTATGGCCAGTTCGTGCGGGTCCACCAGCCACTCGTTCATCATGTTCTGGTAGATCAGGTCGACGTCGGAGCTGCCGGGACGGGGTTCTTCTTGTTCGGGTTCTGATTCGGGTTCGGGCGTCGTGGGTCGCTCACTGTCCTGCGTTTCCCATTGAGCCTGCCGGCGGGAGGCGAAGAACCCGGAGGTGTCGGCCGGTGCGTTCGCCGCCACCGGTTCCTCGGATTCGTCGGCGCTTTCCCACCAGACCGGCTGCTCTTCGGCGGCTTCCTGGACCGGGGCGCCGGTGATCCCGCTGGAGCCCGGATTGCGCCGCGGCAGCGGGGTGACCGAGGCCGGCTCCGCCTGCGGCGGCGTGTCGGTGCCGGAGCGGACGGGTTCTGAGAACAACGACGGCGCCGGCGCGGGCGGGGTCTCGGCTGCAGGCGCCCGGGTCGGGTGCGGTGCCGCCGGGGCGACCGCGGATTCTTTCAGGAGTTCCGGCGGCACGTACAGCTGTGCGGTGGTGCCGCTGCCGTCGGACGGGGCGAGCAGTCGCACGGTCATGCCGTGCTGACCGGCCAGCCGACCGACGACGAACAACCCCATGTGCCGGGCGCTGTCCGGGCTGACCTCGCCACCGGCATTGAGTCGCATATTGGCGATGCGCAGGTCACTTTCGGTCATGCCGAGGCCGGCGTCGTCGACGTCGACCAGGACCCCGCCGTTGCTGGTGTGCACCGCGCTCACCCGGACCTGCTCGGTGGGCGGTGAGTACCGCAACGCATTGTCGATCAGCTCCGCCAGCAGGTGCACCGCGTCACCGGCAACCGACCCGAGGACCGCGCAGTCCGGCACCATGCCGGTCTCCACCCGCTGGTACTCCTCGACTTCGGAGGCAGCGGCGCCGATCAGCGACGCCAGCGGCACCGGCTCACGCTGTTCGCGGCTCACCTGCGCGCCGGCGAGCACCAGCAGGTTGGCACCGTTGCGGCGCATCCGGGTGGCGAGGTGGTCGAGCCGGAACAAGCTGTCGAGCCGGTCCGGGTCCTCTTCGTCGCGTTCGAGCCGGTCGATCAGCGACAACTGTTGATCAACAAGCGATTTGTTGCGCCGCGACATGGTCTCGAACATGTCGTTGACCGTCACCCGAAGCCGAGCCTCGTCGCCGGCCAACAGCAGCGCCTGGGTGTGCAACTCGTCCACCGCATGCGCCACCTGACCGATCTCTTCGGTGGTGTGGATGGGCAGTGGGTCCGGTTCCCGCTCGTCACCGGCCTTGACGCGGTCGATTTCGCGCACCAGATCCTCGTGGGCGATCTTCAACGCCCCGTCGCGCAGTCGGCTCAGCGGCCGCGTCAGAGACCGGGCGACCAGCCACACGATCAGCAGCACCAGGACGAACACGGCCAACACCACCGCGGCGTCGCGAATAGCGTCATTGCGCGCGTCGGCCGCCTCGTCGCGCACCGTGGTGATGATGCTGTCGGTGGTGTCGGTGATCAGTCGCTGGGCGATCTCGTCGGTGGCCTGAATCGATTGCAGCAGCTCCGGATTGCCCGGGAGGACACTCGCCGGGTCCGCCAGCGCCTCGGTCCGGTCCACCATCTGGCGGCGCAGGGCCGCGGCATCGTCGGAACCGCCGCCGAGCAGCGCGGCCATCCCCCGCACGGTGGACGGTTCGGTGCCGGCGAGAGCGACCATCGATGAACGCAATTCGGGTTCGGGCAGCGCCGCGCCGGATTCGACGAGCATCCGTTGCATCGCCATCTGACCGCGCGCACCGACTGCCCGGGCCAGCCCTTCGGCCTGCAGTCGCACGTTCTCGTCAGCGACCCGCGCCGACCCGGTGATGGCGGTTTCGGCGGTCAGCAACAGCGGCGAGAAGGTGGCGACCTGCTCCCGCAGGTTCGACTGACCGGCGTCGACCTTGGTCAGCAGTTGGGTCCCGAGCGCCACCAGGTTCGATGCCGCCAGCCGGACATCCGAGACCGGTCCGGTGCTGCCGATCCGTTGTTCGAGTTCAGCGCTGCGGGTGTCGTAGTCCGACCTCGCCTGCGCGACGTCGCCGCCGGCGGCGGTGACCACCAGGACGTTCTCCAAGGCGGACATGTAGTCCGTGACGGCCGGGACCAGTTCGGCGCGGTCGGCGGCGACGCCGAGGTCACGGGCCTCCACGGTGCTGGAGTAGACGCGGACGCCGCCGAACACCGCAGCCAGCAGCAGCGGCACCACGGCGATGGCCACGACCTTCCAGCGGACCGGCCAGTTGGTCAAGGACCAGCGCGACGGCCTGCTGATGGGCTCGACCTCCGCCGGCGCCGGCGCCGGTTGCGGCCGGCCCCCGGGATCGGGGTAGGCAGCAGGCCGGTCGAACATCGTCACCTCGACGTGTCCGTCTCCCGGGCTGCGCGACTGCTCGCGCCGCTGCCTGTTGGTGCTTCAGCGTCGTTCATAGGACTTCCTGCTAAGTTGGCCGACGGCGATTCGCCGCGAGCGCAATTCGCGTGGCAATTGGAGAAGTATGACAGCACCGCCCACACAGCTCCACAGGCTGCGCTGACGGCCACGGCCCTCAGGTGCGGCGATAGCCGTCGAACGTCGGCCGGAGCAAACAATCAGTGACTGAACTGACATCATCGAGTGATGTTTCGACTGCTGTTCTACTCGCCCCGCATCGCGCCGAACACCGGAAATGCCATTCGAATGGTCGCGGCGACGGGCGCGGAGTTACATCTGGTCGAGCCGCTCGGATTTGACTTATCCGAGCCCAAATTGAAACGCGCCGGCCTCGACTACCACGACCTGGCGTCCGTCACGGTGCACCCGTCGCTGCCCGCCGCGTGGCAGGCGCTGCAACCGGAGCGCGTCTACGCATTCACCGCGCACGCGAACACTTCTTTCGCCGACATCGGCTACCGCGCCGGGGACGTGTTGATGTTCGGCCCGGAACCCACCGGCCTGGATCAGGAGACGCTCGCCGACCCCCACATCACCGCCCGGGTCCGGATCCCGATGCTGGCCGGACGGCGCTCGCTGAACCTGTCCAACGCCGCGGCCGTGGCCGTCTACGAGGCGTGGCGCCAACACGGTTTCCCCGGCGCCATCTGAGTCGCCCAAACTCACGTTTGGGCGACAAAGTCCGAGTGAATGGCGCCAAAACGTCGATCTCGGCGCAGTGACTACCAGGTGTCCCAGTGCGTCAGCTGCTCGGCCGGCAACCGCTTGGCCTTCTTGAAGTCGGTGCCCTTGGTGTAGGCGATCGGGAACAGGCCGCCCTGGCTGTACTTGTCGAACGGGATGCCGAGCAACTCGGCGGCCTGCTTCTCGCCGTCGCCCATCAGGTGCAGCGTCGTCCACGCCGAGCCCAGTCCGCGGGAGCGCAGCGCCAGCATGAAGCTCCACACCGCGGGCAGCAGCGAACCCCAGAACGACGCACTCATCCCGGCGGGCGCACCGTCGGGCCGACCTTCCAGGCACGGGATCATCAGCACCGGGACCTCGTGGAGGTGATCGTTGAGGTACTTGGCCGAACTCGCCACCGCATCCGCCGACTCGTCACGAACATCGCCGCGCTGCGGCTTCGGCAGGTCCAGGTACGGCGTCGCGCTGGTGGCGTAGATATCGGCCAGGGCCCTTTTCTTCTCGGGATCTTCGACGAACACCCATTGCCAGCCCTGGGCGTTGGAGCCGGTAGGCGCCTGCAGCGCCAGATCCAGGCATTCCATGATCACCTCGCGCGGCACCGGCTTGTCGAAGTCGAGGCGCTTGCGGACCGAACGTGTGGTCGTCAGAAGTTCGTCGACAGACAGGTTGAGGGTCATGACCGGAGACTACATTCGTTTCATGGCAGCTGAGCTGACGCCGGAAGTGACCGGCAGACTCACCGACGACAATTTCGGGTGGCTGACCACCGTGGCAAAATCCGGACTACCGGTGCCCAGGCTGATCTGGTTCCTTTTCACCGGGTCCGAACTGTCGCTCTACACGATGCCCAGCGCCGCCAAAGTGACCCACATCCGGCGGCACCCGCAGGTGAGCCTGAACCTGGATTCCGACGGCCGCGGCGGCGGGATCATTGTCGTCGGCGGGACGGCACGCATCGACGCCGAAGGTGTCGACTGTCGGCACGACGAGCCGTACTGGGCCAAGTACGCCGCGGTGGCCGAGCAGGCCGGTTTGACCGAAGTGATGGGTGACTACAGCACCCGGATCGCGATCAGTATCGACAAGGTCTGGACCACATCCACATAGGCATGACGCGCTAGGCATTGGGCAGCACCACGACTTTTCCTGCGGCGGAGCTGGTTTCGATGACCTCGAACGCATCGTTGACCTCTTCGAGCGAGAATGTCCGGGCATCCAACCGCGGGACAAGCCGGCCGCTGTCGGCGAGCGCGGCGGCCTGCGCCACGATGTGGCCGTGGTGTTCGCGGCGGTGGCCGGTCAACAGCGGCATCAAGGTGAACACACCTGAGTAGGTGGCTCCGCGAAAAGACAGGGGCGCAAAACGTGAGTGCCCCAGCCCAGGGCGCTGACGACGTGGCCGCGGTAGCGCTTCACCGCGGTGAACGAGGCGTCGAGGGTGGCGCCACCGACGTTGTCGATGACGATGTCGAAGCCCTCCCCGCCGGTGTGGGCGCCGACGTACTCCTCGACCGTGCACGCCGTGTAGTCGATGGGAGTGGCCCCGGCCGTGCGGATCACCTCCTGGCTCGACGGGCTCCCGGTGGCGAACACCTGCGCACCCCGGGCCAGGGCAAGCTGCACCGCGAGGAAACCGACGCCGCCGGCACCACCGTGAATCAGCACCTGTTGGCCCGCAACGACATTCGCACGGTCGACAAGCCCCTCCCACGAGGTGATGAAACCCAACGGCAGGGCCGCGGCCTGCTCCATGGTCAGGGCATCGGGCTTGCGGGCGATCAACCGCGCATCGACTGCAGCCAGTTCCGCGAGCGAGCCGGGTAGTCCACCGACTCCGCCGATCATCCCGAATACTTCGTCGCCCACCCGGAACCGGTCGACCTCAGATCCCACCGCTTCCACCACCCCGGCCATGTCGATGCCCAGCACTGCCGGCGGCGCCGTCTGCGCGTGCGCGGCTTCGCCCCGGCGGATCTTCGTGTCGAGCGGATTGACACCGCCGGCCATGACCCGCACCAAGACGTCACCGGGACCAGGGACAGGGTCCGGGATTTCGGTCAGCTGCAACGGGGCGTTGTAGGCGGTCAAGACTGCTGCGCGCATGAGTTCTCCCGGGAGTCGGTTCTCATCTTGGGCCCAACTGACGATGCGGCGCAGTCAATCCGCGCACCGGTACCGCCAGCAGGTAACGCGTTTGGGGGCAATCACTGATGACATCGACGTCGGACGCGACATCATGGATGTACCCGTTCACCCGTCAAGAAGGAAGCAGTCCCATGGAGTGGAACCAAGGCGACACCGCGGTCGTGTTCATCGACCCGCAGAACGATGTGCTGAGTCCCACCGGGATCAACTGGGCGGCCACCGGCGCCAGTGTCACCGAGAACAACACCGTCGGGCACATGCTGGACATCTTCGTCGCAGCCAAGGCCGCGTCGTTCGGCATGTTCATCTCACCCCACTACTTCTACCCCACCGATCACCACTGGCTGTTCAATGGCGCCTTGGAGGCAGACGAACTGCGCACCGGCACCTTCGACCGCCCCGGGCCGCTGAACCTCGACGGGCTGCAGGGATCGGGCGCGGACTGGCTCGAGGAGTTCAAGCCCTACATCAACGACCCGGCCACAGTTGTGGTCAGCCCCCACAAGGTGTTCGGCTCGCAGACCAACGACCTGGTGCTGCAGTTACGTAAACGGCGCATCAGCAAGGTCCTGCTCGGGGGGATGCTGGCGAACATGTGCGTGGAATCCCACCTTCGCGACCTCCTGGAACAAGGCTTCGAGGTGTACGTGGTCCGTGACGCGATCGCGGGCCCTCGCCATCCCGAATGGGGAGACGGCTACCAGGCCGCCCTGATCAACTACGCCTACCTGGCTCATGGCGTCGTCTCGACAGCCGATGTGGTCGAGGCGATGAAACAGGCTGTGCCGCAGTAGACGCCGCTTACCTACCGGAAGTCCCGCGACTTCGAGTTGACCCGCATCGAGAGCTTGTCCATCCGGTCGGCGACCACCGTCACCGCACCCGTGGCGTTCTGCACGATGCCCCGGATCACCAGGGCCGACGCGGTCTGCGCCAGTTTGCGGTGCCGTCCCCACACCCCGGGTGAGCACAATACGTTCACCATCCCGGTCTCGTCCTCGAGGTTCATGAACGTCACACCCTGCGCCGTCGCCGGGCGCTGCCGATGGGTCACCGCGCCGGCCACCAGCACCCGGGTTCCGTCCGGCACATCCAGCAGCCGGCCGGCAGGCACCACCCCGAGCGCATCGAGGTCCGCGCGGAGGAACTGCGTCGGGAAACTGTCCGGGGAAACCCCGGTGGCCCAGACGTCGGAGGCGGCGAGCTCGACATCACTCATGCCGGGCAAGGTCGGCACATGCGACGACGACCCCACTCCGGGCAGCCGGCCCGGACGTTCGGTGGCCGCCGCACCCGCCGCCCACAGCCCTTCGCGGCGGGTGATCTCGAAACAGCTCAATGCACCCGCGGTCGCCAGCGCCTCGGCCTGGGGCACCGACAGCTGCACCCTACCGGTCAGATCCAGCAGAGACATGAACGGCCCGTTGGTATTTCGCTCGTCAACGATTTTCTGGGCCAGCTCGTCGCCGATGTTCCGGACCGCCCCCAGCCCCAGCCGCACCTCACTGCCGTGGTTCTCCAGGGTGGCGTAGGCCAGGCTGGCGTTGGCGTCGGGTCCGTGCACCAGCACACCGTGCCTGCGGGCATCGGCCACCAGCGACTGCGGGGAGTAGAAGCCCATCGGCTGGGCCCGCAGCAGCGCCGCGCAGAAGGCGGCGGGGTGATGCAGTTTGAGCCACGACGAGTAGAACACCAGCGAGGCGAAGCTCAACGAATGACTCTCCGGAAAACCGAAGTTGGCGAAGGCTTCCAACTTCTCGTAGATGCGGTCCGCCAGCTCGCCGGTGATGCCGTGCCGCTCCCGCATGCCCTCGTAGAACCGGCCCCGCAACCGGCGCATCTTCTCGGTGGAACGTTTGGACCCCATGGCCCGGCGCAGCTGGTCGGCCTCGGCGGCGGAGAAACCCGCACAGTCGACGGCCAGTTGCATCAGCTGTTCCTGAAACAGCGGAACCCCAAGGGTTTTCCGCAGCGCCGGTTCCATCGACGGGTGGTCATACACCACCGGCTCCAGACCGTTGCGCCTGCTGATGTAGGGGTGGACGGAGTTTCCCTGAATGGGTCCGGGACGGATCAGCGCCACTTCCACCACCAGGTCGTAGAAGACCCGGGGCTTCAGCCGAGGCAGGGTGGCCATCTGCGCCCGCGACTCGACCTGGAACACCCCGACCGAATCGGCCCGCTGCAACATCTCGTAGACGCCCGGTTCGGACAGGTCGAGGGTGGCCAGGTCCACCTCGATGCCCTTGTGTTCGGCCAGTAGGTCGATGGCGTAGTGCAACGCCGAGAGCATACCGAGACCCAGCATGTCGAATTTGACCAATCCGATTGCCGCACAATCATCTTTATCCCACTGCAGGACGCTGCGGTTCGCCATGCGCGCCCATTCCACCGGGCACACGTCGGCGATCGGCCGGTCGCAGATCACCATGCCGCCGGAGTGGATGCCCATGTGTCGCGGCAGGTTCTTGATCTGTTTGGCCAGGTCGATCACCGGTTCCGGGATACCCTCGACGTGAGGTGATTCGGACAGCTCACCCCACTGACCCACCAGCTTGCTCCACGCATCCTGCTGTCCTTGCGAAAAGCCGAGGGCGCGAGCCATATCCCGGACAGCGCTGCGGCCCCGGTAGGTGATGACATTGGCCACCTGGGCGGCGTAGTCCCGTCCGTAACGCCGGTAGACGTACTGGATGGCCTCTTCACGCAGGTCCGATTCGATGTCGATGTCGATATCGGGTGGCCCGTCACGCGCGGGTGAGAGGAACCGCTCGAACAGCAACTCGTTGGCCACCGGGTCGACGTGGGTGACACCGAGGGCGTAGCAGACCGCCGAGTTGGCCGCCGATCCCCTGCCCTGGCACAGGATCTTGTTGTCGCGACAGAACTGGGTGATGTCGTGCACCACCAGGAAGTAGCCCGGGAAGTTCAACTGGGTGATGACGTCGAGTTCCCGCTCGATCTGCGCATAGGCCTGCACAGCGGCGCTGCGCGGACCGTAGCGCCGCGCCGCACCTCTCATCGTCAGCTCGCGCAACCAGCTGTCCTCGGTGTAGCCCTCCGGTACGTCGAACGGCGGCAGCTGCGGTGCGATGAGCTGCAGGCCGAAGGCACACTGCTCCCCCAATTCTGCTGCAGCGGTGACGACCTCGGGGCGGTGGGCGAACATCCTGGCCATCTCGTCACCAGAGCGCAGGTGCGCCCCGCCGAGCGGAGCGAGCCAGCCCGCCCCCTCGTCGAGGGACTGTCTGGCCCGGATGGCGCCCATCGCCATGGCCAGCCGACCACGTTCCGGCGCGGCGAAATGCGCTCCGGTGGTGGCGATGAGTCCGACCCCGAACCGGGGTGCCAGAGAGGCCAGGACGGCGTTGCGTTCGTCGTCATCGGGATGCCCGTGGCGCGTCAGCTCGACCGTGACCCGCCCGGCTCCGAACCGGTCCACCAGGTCGGCGAGCGCGGCCGCCGCGGCATCTGGGCCGCCTTCGGAAAGAGCTTGCCGGACATGACCTTTGCGGCAGCCGGTCAGGATATGCCAGTGCCCTCCTGCGGCTTCGGTCAACGCGTCGTAGTCATACTGCGGTTTACCTTTCTCGCCACCGGCAAGGTGCGCGGCCGAGATCTGTCGTGACAGCCGGCGATACCCCTCCGGGCCGCGGGCCAACACCAGCAGATGCGGGCCCGGCGGATCGGGGACCTCGGTACGCGCCCCGCCGCCGCTGAGCGAGAGCTCGGCACCGAAAACGGTCTGGATGTCCAGTTCCCTGGCAGCCTCGGCGAAGCGCACCACCCCGTAGAGACCGTCATGGTCGGTCAGGGCGATCGCCCGCAGGTCCAGCCGCGCTGCCTCCTCGACGAGCTCCTCCGGGGTACTGGCACCGTCGAGGAAGCTGTAGGCCGAATGGGTGTGCAATTCGGCGTACGGCAGGCGCGAACGTATCCGTCGCTCCCCGGCCGGCTCGAAGGCTCCACGCTTGCGTGACCAGGCCGGACTGTCACCGCCGTCGCCCTTCGGTTCACCCAACGGCATGCCGGCACGGCGCGGCTTGCTGTTGAGCACCCGCTCCATCTCGCCCCAGCTCGGCGGCCCGTTATGCCAGCCCATCGTGCCAGCATATCGAACGGGTGTTCGATCAGCCAGCGGGGTGATCTCCTGCTGTCGCGCCCCAGCGCCGGCCGGCGTGAAGATCGGAAAACACGCCTATGCCCAGCAGCGACGGTGCAAACTACGACGTACACATTGGATTCAGGGTGACACCGCCCCTTTCCAAGACCTGAAGAGGCGAAGGACACCACACTATGGGCGACCGAGTCGAAGAACTGATGACCGCCAACCTGATGGACGTCTTCAACGAGCGCGAGCCGCAGCGTCGTCGGGCCGCCATCGAACGGACATACAGCGCCGATGTGCGGTGGACCGACGATGAAGGCGTGAGCGTGGGGTGGGACCAGCTCGAGGCAAAGGCCAGGGCACTGCAGGAAGGTCAGCTGGCCGGGCTGTCCTTCACCAAAGCCGGTCCGGTGTATCAGACACAAGGATTCGGGTATCTGGCATGGAACATCCTCGCCCCCGGGAACGAAGCGCCGATCGTGTCAGGGTTCGACGTCGCGTTGATCAGTGACGACCGGATCAGCCAGTTGTTCACGGTGCTGACCAAAACTCCTGGCTGAGGTGGGATCTCGAGCAGGGCGGCGCTTGGACTGCACTGCTGCCGCTCAGAAGTGATACCCGAGCACAGCGGGGACAACACTGCGGAACGCCAGATCCATCTGGGTCAGGAGCTCAGCGTCGCTGCAATGAACCCGGTGTGCCGCAGCGAGTTCGGTGACGCTGTGGGCGCCGAAGTAGATGCTGCCCAGAACGTCGATGTCCAGGTGCACGTGCGCCGGTTCGTCGGTGGGTGTGCAGCCGGCCACGCCGTCACGCACATGGAGCGCGAATCGTCCTCCGTCGCTGCGGAATCCATCGCGGACTTCGAGCACCAGATCCAGATCAGCCAGATACCGGCGCGCGCGCAGCGCTGCCGGGACATCCATGATGCGCAACCACAGCGCGTCGACCTGCGAGACGGTCCTGACCTGGCGCGCATCAGCAAGCAGATACTGCAGCGGGTCGGCTGGGAAGGTGTCGATCTGCACCTGCTCGATGAGATCAAGGCCCACCAGCGCGCGCCACAGCGCGGCGTGCGCATCCGGGGTCACCGCGGTCATCGCCTCGACCCGGGCCACCATGGTGTCGCCGTGGCGCACCCGGTAGAGCGCGTACCCGTCAGGGTGCAGGAATGCGAACCACGCAGTGCCACCGTCACGGTCGGCTTCCCGGTCGGCAAGCAGGTCGTCCCACAGCACACCCGGACACTCCAGGCCTCCCGGTGTCACCCGCCGCCACCGGTCGTAGATGTCCATCAACTGCTCGCGGTGCTCACCCGGAGCCACCAGCCGCACCCCGCCGGCGTCGGGGACGTCGTGGTGGAAGGTGGCGAGGCGGCGCTGCACCGACAGACCACGTTCGATGGTGGCGGGGCCGTAGCCGAATCGGCCGTAGATGCCGCCTTGAGTCGCGGTCAGCGCCGCGATCGGGTACTGGGCGCGGGCGATACGTTCGTGCAGTTCGGTGTACATCGCCCGCAGCACGCCGCGACGGCGATGGGTGGGGGCCACGGCCACCGCAGACACGCCCGCCACCGGTAACACGTTGTCGCCGGGGACTGTGAGCTGCATGTCCAGGTAACGGGCCATCCCGACGATCTCGGCGCCCTCGGTCACCACCACCGACCCCTCGTCGGCCGCCATCACCTGCCACGGAGGTCGCCGCTCCGGCGGGTCGTAGGCAACGAAACAGGTTGCGGCCAGCCGCGTTATCGCCTGCTGGTCATCCTCGGTCGCCGACCGCACTGACCATTGACTCACCCCACCACACTGCCACATGACACCACCTGTTTTCCGCGGGTCTGCGGGTCAGGGCAGGTCGTCCTCGCTGAACTGTTCCCGCGGCACCACCACCATCGGCACCTCGAGCACGCGCAGCATCTTGGCCGCCGTCGACCCCAGGAACAACCGGCGCGGCGCCGCGAGCCTGCTGGAACCGACCATGATCAGGTCGCCGTCGTGCCAGTCCAGCTTGTTCACCGCCGCCTCGACCGACGGTCCCTCGACGATCACCGACGTCACCGGAACATCTTCGGGGAGCTTGGCTCTGGCGATCGCGACCGTCTCCCGTGCGTGCTCCATGGCATGCTGACGAGCCACCTCGGCGTCCCCCCGCAACGAGCCGAATGTGGGGTCGAGCGCCACCAGGGACACCAGCCGCAACGGTGTGCCCGCCGCGGCGCTGGCCCGTACCGCCGTCTCCAGAAGCAGGTCGGCACCCTTTCTCCGGCCCAGCGCACAGGTCACTTCGCGAACCCGTTCGACTTTCGAGTGCCTGGTGCCTCGGGGGGCCAACGCCAGCGGCACCGGGGCCGAATGCAGCAGATCATTGGTGACCGAGCCGATCGAGTACCGCCCGATCAGGCCGTCGGCGGCCGCGCCGACGACGATCGATTCGGCCTGCAACCGCGCCGCCTCCTCGATGAGCCCTTCGGCGAACGATTCGTGGACGCTGATGTGAGTGGTCACCACCACGTCCTCGGGCACCCGGGCGGCGGCGGCGTCCAGCCAGATCCGCGCTTGCCCGGTCAGGATGTCGTCGTATGCGCCCGCGGGGACCAGCCCGGGCATCAGCTTGTCGGGCGGCAGCACGATGCACAGGTCGAGTTGAGCACCCACGGTTCTGGCCAGCCGAATGCCCAGTGCCAGGCCGTCGTCCCCACTGGGGGTGGCCAGATACCCAACGATGAGCCTCATCCGCGCGCCACCGCCTTCCCGGAACCCCCCGGCACCTGCTGACCATCCTGCCTGACCAGGCCAGCGCGGATGCCCGATTCGACCAGCACGTCAGGTGTAGGAGGCGACACCGTCCTCGAGGACCAGCCGGGCTCCGGAGCCGTCGGGTGCGGAGGCCTCGGTGGTGAACACTGCCTGCCCGGGCCCGGTGCGCCAGATCGAGGTGGTCAGCGTCTCGCCCGGAAAGACCGGGGAGGTGAATCGCGCCGACATGTCGGTGATGCGCGCGGCGTCGCCGGCACCGAGATCGGCGACCAGCGCGCGGCCGGCGAACCCGTAGGTGCACAGCCCGTGCAGGATCGGCTTGGGGAATCCGGCCAGGTTCTGGGCGAACCAAGGGTCGCTGTGCAGCGGGTTGCGGTCACCGGAGAGCCGGTAGATCAGCGCCTGGTCCTCGCGGGTGGGCATCGCCGTACGCGAATCCGCTTCGCGGGCAGGCACTTCCGGGGCCTTGGGGCGTTCGCCGGGTTCGCCTCCGAACCCACCCGCCCCGCGGATGACGAAGGTGGCCAACGTTTCCACCACCACCTGGTCGGTGCTGGGGTCAGTGCCCCGGGCCCGCAGCATGACGATCGCGTTCTTACCCTCGCCCTTGTCCTGGAGATCGGCCACCTCGGACTCCACCACCAGCTTGCCGGCCGGCGGCAGCGGCGCGGACAGGTGGATCTGCTGGGAGCCGTGCAGCAACATTCCGAAATTGAACTCACCGATCTTGGCGATCGCGGGGAAACCGATACAGGCGATCACCGCATAGGTGGGCAGCACCTGCTGGGTGATGTCGTGGCTGTTGTCGGTGGTGAAGGCCAGATCGGCGGTGCCGCAGCCGACACCGAGTGCGTAGAGCATGGTGTCGCGGTCGGTCCATTCGAAGACATACGGGTCTGCCTTCGCGCCGATGGCCGTCGGGTCGATCGCCATGGAATTCCCTTCAGCGCCGGTGAAACATCACAAATCGCAACCTTACCGACCCGGTTGCGCCGGGCAAGAGCGGTCATGGCTCTATAGAGGACGTGCCGCACACACTTCACGAGGTTCTGCAGCTGTTCGCCGTCGAGGACACCGGCGGCGGCACCTACATCGGGCGCCAACCCGTCGACGATGTGGAGCGGGTCCGGGTGTTCGGTGGCCAGGTGGTGGCCCAGGCGATGGCGGCGGCCGCCCGCACCGTGTCCGGCCGGCATCTGCACAGTCTGCACGTGTCGTTTCTGCGGCCGGGCAATCCGCACATCCCGTTGGAGTACGACGTCACCTCCCTGCGGGAAGGCCGGACCTTCTCCACCCGGCGGGTCACCACCCGGCAGGGCGAGACGGTGGTGATGGAAGCACTGGTGTCGTTCATCGAACCGATCGACTCCGACGACTACCAGCAGCCGATGCCGTTGGTCGCGGCTCCGGAGTCGCTGCCCAGTCTGGAAGAGCAACTGGCGCCCTATATCGACGAAGGCTACGCAGCGCTGGTGCGGCTGCGACTGTTCGAGATGCGTTACATCGATCCGCCGCCGCGGGTCGCGGTGGACGGTGCCCCCGCAGTGGGCGTCCCCGGCGAAGCGGTATGCCGGCTGTGGCTACGGATCGAAGCCGATCCACCTCCGGAGTTGCTGTCGGACCCGCTGCTGTCGGCGTGCCTGCTCGGCTACGTCAGCGACTGGACCATCCTGGACCCGGTGCAGGTCGGTGTGGGCAAGACCTGGCAGAACATGGAGACGATGGCGTCGCTGGATCACGCCATGTGGTTTCACCGGCCTGTCGATTTCTCCGACTGGCTGCTCTACGACCAGCGCGCCCCGAGCGCCATCGGCGGCCGCGGGCTCGGAACGGGGCAAATCTACAACCGCAACGGCCAACTGGTCTGTACGGTGGCCCAGGAAGGCTATCTGGGAAGGCGGCGCTAGATGCCCGACCGCAACAGGGGCAGCGGCGAGACATTCGGTAAAGCGGTCATCGCGCTCGCTGCCGCCGCGGTGGTCGCCGCATGCGGTTCAGCACCACCGCCTCCGCCCTCGATCACCCTGACGTTCGTCCGCCATGCCCAGTCCGAAGGCAACACTTCTGGACTCATCGACACCACAGTTCCGGGGCCCGGCATCACCGCCGAAGGCGAACAGCAGGCCGAGGAGCTCGCAGACGAACTGCGCGGCAAGGACTTCGACGGCGTGTACGCCTCGTCGATGGTCCGGACCCAGCAGACCGCTGCACCACTGGCCGACGATCTCGGCGAGCAGGTCGATGTGCTGCCGGGGCTGAGAGAGATCGCTGCGGGCTGGTTCGAAGGCACCCCGGAGGCCGCCGCTGCCTCGACCTACTATCTGGCTCCGGCGCAGTGGCTGCAGGGCGAGCGTGCCGCCCGGATCCCGGGGTCGGTGGACGGCAACGAGTTCAACGAGGACTTCAGCGCGGCGGTGCAACAGATCTATGACAGCGGCGACAAGAACCCGGTGGCGTTTTCCCACGGAGCGGCCATCATGACGTGGACGCAGATGAATGTGTCCAACCCCGATTACGAGTTGATGGTGTCGCATCCGTTACCCAATGTCGGCGAGGTGGTGATCAAGGGCAACCCGATGACGGGCTGGACCCTGGTGAGTTGGGACGGTTTCGGTCAGCCGGGTGCATGAGCGCCAAAACCGCTGCCGACAAGCAGAATCCGCACAGCTGCCACGACTTCTGCACCTAGGGCCGCAACGCCGCCCAGGCCGTCGAGCATCCACGCCGGCAACCGCAACCTACTGATGGACCGCGCCGACATCGACCGGCTGTCGCACACCTCGGCGCTGAGCTCCAGACACGTCGGCATCGAGCGACTGGGGTGATTTCAGGCACTCGTGCCGCTTTGGGATCGGAACCCGCCGATCGCGATGGGGCCAGATCCCGCGGGTGACGGTAGGGTCCTCGGAATGACCACGGCGGCTGAATCTAGGGACAGCATCCCAGTTTTCGTCGATGTCGACACCGGGGTCGACGACGCGATGGCGCTGGCGTACTTGCTGGCGAGCGAGGACGTCGACCTCGTCGGGATCGCCTCGACGGCGGGAAACGTCGGGGTGGACCAGGTGTGCCAGAACAACCTGGGCTTGCTGGAGCTCTGCCACGCACCCGAGATCCCGGTTTCTGCGGGTTCGCCCCGTCCGTTGGTGATTCCGCTGCGCACCGCCGAGGACACCCACGGTCCGGAAGGCTTGGGCTACGCCCAGTTGCCGACGGTCGATGGTCGTCGTCTCACCGACTATGACGCCGCCGAGGCGTGGGTGCGTGCCGCCCATGCCCATCCGGGAGAACTCATCGCGGTGGCGACCGGCCCGCTGACCAACCTGGCCTTGGCGATGCGGAACGAACCCCGGCTGCCGCGGCTGCTGCGGCGGCTGGTGATCATGGGCGGCGCATTCGGCTACAAGGGCAACACCACCCCGGTGTCGGAATGGAACATCAACGTCGACCCCGAAGCGGCCGCCGAGGTGTTCAGCGGCTGGGGCGCCGCGTGGGGGCTGGACACCCCGAGCCATCTACCGATTGTGTTGGGGCTCAACCTGACCGAGCACGTCGCCATGACGCCGGCAATCCTGGCGCGGCTGGCAGCCGCCGCGGATTCAGCGACCATGACGATGAGCGTGCTCGACGCCCGGGGCACCCGGTCCGCGGCGGCCAACCCGTTGATCCGTCTGCTCGAGGACGCGATGCGGTTCTATTTCGAATTCCACTTCGACCAGGGCGAGGGCTACCTGGCGCACCTGCACGATCCGCTGGCGGCGGCGGTGGCACTGGACCCTGATCTGGTGCGCACCCGGGCCGCGACGGTCGACGTCGAGCTGACCGGCACCCTGACCCGTGGGATGACCGTGGCCGACTGGACGGGCATCTGGGGCAGGGAGCACAACGCGCTGATCGGCGTCGACGTCGACCCGGCCGTGTTCTTCGATCGGTTCATCGACCGGGTTGGCCGGTTCGCCAGAGGCCTGGTCTGATCAGTCGTCGGTGACCGTCAGGGCAACCTCGATGTTGCCGCGGGTGGCGTTGGAGTACGGGCACACCTGGTGCGCCTTCTCCGCCAGCGCGACGGCGGTGTCGTGGTCGACGTGCGGCAACGTCACCTCCAGTTCGACGGCCAACCCGAAGCCACCAGTCCCGTCGAGGCTGCCGATGGACACCTTGGCGCCGACGGCGGAATCGCTGACATCGGCCTTGTCCTGGCGGGCCACCATGCGCAGCGCGGAATGGAAGCAGGCGGCGTAGCCGATTGCGAAGAGCTGCTCGGGGTTGGTGCCGACGCCATCGCCGCCCATCTCCGTGGGGATGGACAGATTGACCTCGACCTTGCCGTCGGATGTCCGGGCCTGTCCGTCCCGGCCGTCACCGGTGGCGAGAGCTTCTGCGGTGTAGAGCGTCTTCATGGTGATAGTTCCTTTCGGGTGGGTGGTGCTGTCAACGAGATACGTTGCTGCGGTGGCGTTCAGCGGCCCACGGGCTGTTCGGTGGATCGCAGGATCGCGGTGAGCCGGTTGACGTCATCGCGGAGGCGGACGACATCTGCTTCGGTCATCCACTCCGGGCCGGCCATCTCGGCGAGGCGCTCCGGAACGCAGCGCACTTTGAGCTCGAGTTGCCGGCCGGCCTCGGTCAGGGCGACGTGCACCGACCGCTCGTCGAGTGCTGATCGTTGCCGGACGATCAGACCGTTGGATTCCATCCGCTTGAGCAGCGGCGACAGGGTTCCCGAATCGAGTTGTAACCGCTCACCGAGGCGGCTGACAGTTATGTCTGCCTCGTCGCCGAGGACCACGAGCACCAGGTACTGCGGGTAGGTCAGGCCGAATTCGGTGAGCAGGGGACGGTAAGCGGACGCCACTGCGCGGGACGCCGCGTACAGCGCGAAACACAGGTGGTCGTCAAGGCTCAGCTTCGCCATGCCGACACCGTAGCACAATTACATTGCGCACAACTCAATTGTGGTCAATAAGCGTGGCCTGTTACTCGTAAACCCCCTCCACGTACCAATGCCGACGTCGATAACACAACAGCAACGCCCGGGCGGATTCGACAGCCCGGGCGTCACTTTCCAGCAAGACCTGCACCCGCGCGGTGCGACCGGCAGACCCCGCCTGGGGGTCCCACCACCGCTCGTCAACCGGCCACGGACCTGCCCACCACTGCAGATCGCCGCGGAAGGAACCCGCCCGCACGCCAGGCCCGGCCGGCGAATCCAGCCGGGCGGGATCGGCACTGAACAACCCCCGGCTGGTGACACGCACCGGGTTTCCGTACTCATCAAGCAACTCCACCGGTTCGTCGAGAACCACCGTCGGCGACGGCTCCGGCAGCCTCCCGGGCCAGGGCTGCGTCGGGTCCGCCCGGGGCACCAGTTCATCCCCGAGCGGGGTCAACGTGATCCGCTCGGCAGGACCACGACCGCCACTGAGGACCGGCACCTGGACCGAGTCCGGGCCGAGCAAGCCCTGCACCCGCACCAACGCCCGGCGCGCCCGCAGCCGATCCTCCTCCCCCAGGCCTCCCCACAACGGCAACTGCAACGCCCCGGCGGAGACCACCTCAACCGGCTCCAGCCGCAGCTGAGTGATCGGCGCACTCGGACGATCCCCGGCATTGCGCCGGTTCAGCCAGCCGTCCAGTTGCCAGCGGATCCGGTCGGCGGTGGCATCCTCGGTCAACGGTTCAGCACATCGCCAAACCCGTTCCAGCTCTTGGCCGTTGCTGGTTATCGCATGGATGCCCAATCGGGTGCACCCCACTCCTGCGGATTCCAGGCTCCGGTGCAACTCTCCCGCCAGCGACCGCCCGGCGAAGGCCGCCGCGTCCACCCGGTCGATCGGCGGATCGCAACTGAGGACGGCGGCCAGGTCCGCCGGCGGCTCCCGGCCCGATGGCGCGCGCATCGGTTCGGCACGGGCGAGCCGGTGCGCCAGCACCGCATCTGCACCGAACCTCGAGGCGACATCACTTCGGGACAGCTCGGCGAACTGCCCGAGGTTCCGAATGCCCATGCGCCACAGAAGATCCGCCAACTCCGCGCGACCCCGCGACGACAGGCTCGGCTCGGTGGCCAGCATCCGGATAGACAATGGCGACAGGAACTTCGCATCACCGCCGGGTTCGACGATGCGTCCGGCGCGAGCGGCGAACACGGCAGTGGGCAACTGGTCGGCGATACCCACCTGACACTCGGCACCACCAGCGGCCACCGCGTCGATCAGCCGTTCCGCCACGGCCTCCTCGGAACCGAAGAATCGTGCCGCACCCCGCACCGACAACACCAGCAGCCCAGGCCGCAGCACCTCCGCACGTGGCACCAACGCATCGACCGCGGCCGTCACCCCTTCGAAGTACCGGGCATCACGCGCCGGGTCGGCGGTCACCACATGCAGTTGCGGGCAACGCGCCTGCGCTTCCCTCCTGCGCAGCGACCGTTTGACCCCCACCGCACGCGCGGCAGCCGAGCAGGCGATCACCCGGTTGGCCAGGGTGACCGCGACCGGTGCGGTGGCAGGCAGCTCCGCGGACTGCGCCGCAGCCACCGCCGGCCAATCCATGCACCAGATCGCCAGCACTCGCGACGGCGAGCGCGCCGCAGAACCAGACCGGGCCATCTCAGCCTGCCAACGTCCGGGCACGCGCACCGCGACCGGTTCCCTGCAACGCCACCTGCACCCGGCCGATCCGGCCACACCCCGGCACCAGGCCGGCCGTCACGTCATAACCGCGCACCCTGGCCTCCAACCGGATCGATGCCCCGGGCCAGTCCCCGCCGGTGGCCAGCAGGGTGCACCCCTTGTGCTGCGCCCGGGCCGTCACCGCCCGCGCCCGCCCCGGCGCCACCGACCGGCCCCCCAATCCGAGCACCACCAGATCCATGCCGTCCATCAGCACCGCGGCCACCTCCACCGGATCGGTGCCCGGGTCCGGAATGACCGCAAGCCTGCTCAGGTCGGCCCCCATCTCCACCGCTGCCAGCAGGCCCGCATCGGGATGGCCGACGATCGCCACATGTCCCCCGCCCGCCGTCACCGCGGCCGCCATGCTCAACGGAAGCGAGCGCGCCCCCGACAACACCGCGATCACCCCCCTGGGCAACCCGCCGGGGAGCAGTTCAGCCAGCGATTCCGGCACCGGCAGCAAATTCTCCGAGTCCGGAAGCACGTCGACGGCCTCGGGACTGACAGCATGACCGCGACTGCCTGCCCCGACCTTGCCCGACACGTCAGCCATCTGGCGGCGGAGCTGTTTCAGCAGTTCAGCACGCTCAGATGCGGCATGAGGGGGTGCAACCGCAGCTGTCACCATTCACCTCCCAGCAGTGCCGATGTTCCCGATGTTCGAATGTATGTTCGACACAGCGAGTAAACACCCACCCACTGACAGAATCAAGCGGGCTGAGACACCCCTGACAGACGTGACAAATGGGGTTTGCGTGACACCGGGACCGGACCAGGACAACCTTGTACGGAGCATTCCGCCGGGCCTGCGCCCAGCGGAATGCTCACCGTCGTCGTACCGTCAGGCGCCCGTCAGCGGCGCCGCTACTCCCATTCGATGGTGCCGGGCGGCTTGCTCGTGATGTCGAGCACCACCCGGTTGACCTCCGGCACCTCGTTGGTGATCCGGGTGGAGATGCGTTCGAGCACCTCATAAGGCACCCGCGTCCAATCCGCGGTCATCGCGTCCTCACTGGACACCGGCCGCAGCACGATCGGATGACCGTAGGTGCGACCGTCGCCCTGCACCCCGACCGAACGCACATCGCCCAACAGCACCACCGGACACTGCCAGATCTGGTTGTCCAGGCCCGCGGACGTCAGCTCCTCCCGCGCGATCGAATCGGCGCGACGCAGCGTATCCAGCCGCTCGGCCGTCACCTCACCGACGATCCGGATGCCCAGGCCCGGGCCCGGGAAGGGCTGGCGCCCCACAATTTCCTCGGGCAAACCGAGCTCGCGACCGACCGCGCGCACCTCGTCCTTGAACAGCAAGCGCAGCGGTTCGACGAGCTTGAACTTCAAGTCGTCGGGCAGACCGCCAACATTGTGGTGGCTCTTGATGTTTGCCGTGCCCGTCCCGCCGCCGGATTCCACCACGTCCGGGTAGAGCGTGCCCTGCACCAGGAAATCGACCTCGCCGGCCGACCCCTCGTCGGCGGCATTACCTGTCGCGATATCGCGCACCGCGCCCTCGAAGGCCCGGATGAACTCGCGGCCGATGATCTTGCGTTTGCCTTCGGGGTTGGTCACTCCCGACAGTGCGTTGAGGAATCTCTCCTCGACGTCGACGGTCACCAGGTTGGCGCCGGTGGAGGCGACGAAATCTCGCTGCACCTGGTCCCGCTCCCCGGCGCGCAGTAGACCGTGGTCGACGAACACGCAGGTCAGCCGGTCGCCGATGGCCCGCTGGACCAGCGCGGCAGCCACCGCGGAGTCCACTCCGCCCGACAGCCCGCAGATCGCCCGACCGTCACCGATCTGGGCCCGCACCTGCTCGATCAGGCTCTCGGCGATATTGGCAGGCGTCCACTTGGCTCCGATTCCGGCGAACTCGTGCAGGAACCGGCTCAGCACCTGCTGGCCGTGCGGGGTGTGCATCACCTCCGGGTGATACTGCACACCGGCCAGCCGTCGCGCCCGGTTCTCGAACGCCGCCACCGGGGCACCGGAACTGGTGGCCACCACATCGAACCCCCCAGGTGCCGCCGTCACCGCGTCACCGTGGCTCATCCACACCGGCTGCGACTCGGGAAGCCCCGAATGCAGGTCGCCGCCAACCACTTTCAACTCGGTGCGGCCGTACTCACTGGTGCCGGTGTGTGCGACCGTCCCACCGAGCGCCTGCGCCATCGCCTGGAATCCGTAGCAGATGCCGAACACCGGCACGTCGAGGTCGAACAACGCGGGATCCAGTTGCGGGGCACCTTCGGCGTACACGCTCGCCGGTCCACCCGACAGCACGATCGCCTGCGGGTCCTTCGCCTTGATCTCGTCCACCGTCGCCGAATGCGGAACAACCTCGGAGAACACCCGTGCTTCGCGGACGCGACGGGCGATCAACTGGGCATACTGGGCACCGAAATCGATGACCAGTACCGGGCGCGGTGACGAAGAGGAGTGATCTGCCACCGGGCCAGTGTAGAGGCCACGACCGGCGATGAGCCGCCCCCACAGAACCCGGTGCTACGACGTCACACATGCCAAACGCCGCGATGGGGTACCTGTGTAGGCGTGTTGGGATTACCAGAGAACGTGCGCGCCTGTTTGTTCGACCTGGACGGAGTCCTCACCGATACCGCCAGCGTCCACACAAAGGCTTGGACCAGGATGTTCGACGACTATCTGAGGAAGCGGGCCGCGGACACCGGCGAACCGTTCATCGCGTTCGATCCCGTTGCCGACTACCGCACCTACATCGACGGGATGAAGCGGGAGGACGGGGTTCGGTCCTTTCTGGCCAGCCGCCACATCACCCTGCCCGACGGGCAACCCGATGACGGGCCCGACGCCGACACCGTGCACGGCCTGGGCAACCGCAAGAACACCATGTTCCAGGAGACCTTGCACACCGATGGTGTCGTGGTGTTCGACGGGTCCCGCCGCTACCTCGAGAAAGTCAGCGAGGCCGGTCTGGCAATCGCGGTGGTCTCCTCGAGTGCGAACACCCATGAGGTGCTCGAACTCACCGGCCTGGACCGCTACGTTGACGTCCGGGTGGACGGGGTGACCATGGTCACCGAGAACATCCCCGGCAAGCCCGCACCCGATTCCTTCCTGCGGGCGGCCCAACTCTTGGACATCCCCGCAGCCGATGCCGCCGTGTTCGAGGACGCGCTGGCCGGTGTCGAGGCCGGCAGGGCCGGTGGCTTCGGCATCGTGGTCGGTGTCGACCGTCTCAACCAGGCCGAGGCACTGCGCAGTCACGGCGCCGACGTCGTCGTCACCGATCTTGCCGACCTCCTGACGAAGGCCGCCAGTTGATCAGCCAGGACATCTTCCCCGTCGAACCGTGGCAGGTGCGCGAAACCACCCTCGACCTCGACCTGCTCGACGAGGCCGAATCGCTGTTCTCCTTGTCCAACGGGCATCTCGGCTTACGCGGCAACCTCGAAGAGGGTGAACCACACGGGCTGCCCGGGACCTACCTGAACTCCTTCCACGAGATCCGGCCGTTGCCGTACGCCGAAGCAGGATTCGGTTATCCAGAGGCCGGCCAGACCATCGTCAACGTCACGAACGGCAAGATCCTCCGATTGCTCGTCGACGACGAGCCGTTCGACGTCCGGTACGGCGAACTCCTCGCCCACGAACGGGTTCTCGACCTGCGGGCGGGCACCCTGACCCGCGATGCGCACTGGCGCTCCCCCGCAGGCAAACAGGTCAAGCTGCATTCGACCAGGCTGGTGTCGCTGGTGCACCGGAGCGTCGCCGCGATCGAATACATCGTCGAAGCGGTCGACGAATTCGTCCGTATCACAGTGCAATCCGAACTCGTCACCAACGAGGACCAACCCACATCGAGCGGCGATCCACGGGTGGCCGCGGCGCTGACCGATCCCCTGGAACCCATCCACCACGAACACAGCAATCACGGCGCGCTGCTGGTACACCGGACCCGGGGCAGTTCGTTGATGATGGCCGCGGCGATGGATCACGAAATCGAGGTCCCCGGCCGGGTGGAGACGTCGACTGTGGCCCACAAGGACCTGGCCCGGACCACCGTGATCTGCGGCCTGCGTCCCGGCCAGAAGCTGCGCATCGTCAAGTATCTGGGGTACGGGTGGTCGAGCCTGCGGTCCCGCCCGGCACTGCGCGATCAAGCGGCCGGAGCGATCACCAGTGCGCGTTACAGCGGCTGGCAAGGGCTGCTGGACTCCCAACGCGCCTATCTCGACGAGTTCTGGGATTCCGCCGATGTCGAGGTCGACGGCGACGCGGACTGCCAACAGGCGGTGCGGTTCGGGCTGTTTCACGTCCTGCAGGCCAGCGCCCGGGCCGAGCGTCGCGCGATTCCCGGTAAAGGACTCACCGGCACCGGCTACGACGGCCACGCCTTCTGGGATACCGAGGGTTTCGTACTACCGGTGCTCACCTACACCAACCCCGCCGCGGCCGCCGATGCGCTGCGGTGGCGCGCCTCCATTCTGGATCTGGCCAAAGAGCGTGCCGCACAACTTGATCTCAAGGGCGCGGCCTATCCGTGGCGCACCATCAGCGGCCAGGAATGTTCTGCCTACTGGCCGGCCGGGACTGCCGCCTGGCACATCAACGCCGATATCGCCATGGCGTTCGAACGCTATCGTCTGGTCACCGGTGATGATTCGCTGGAACGCGAATGCGGTCTCGCGGTGTTTGTGGAGACCGCCCGGCTGTGGATGTCGCTGGGACATCATGACCGGCATGGCATCTGGCACCTCGACGGCGTCACCGGCCCCGACGAATACACCGCTGTGGTGCGCGACAACGTGTTCACCAACCTGATGGCGGCGGGCAATCTGCGGGCCGCCGCCGCGGCCTGCCTCCGCCATCCCGACGCCGCTCAGGCTCTCGGTGTGACCAATGAGGAGACGGCCTCGTGGCGCGACGCCGCCGACGCCGCACACATCCCGTTCGACGCCGAACTCGGTGTGCACCAACAACACGACGGCTTCACCACGCTGCGGGAATGGGATTTCAAGGCCAACACCACCTACCCGCTGTTGCTCAATGAGCCCTATGTGCGGCTCTACCCGTCGCAGGTCGTCAAACAGGCCGATCTGGTGCTGGCCATGCAGTGGCAGAGCCACGCGTTCACCGAGGAGCAGAAGGCACACAACGTCGACTATTACGAACGCCGCACCACCCGCGACTCGTCGCTGTCGGCATGTACCCAGGCGGTGATGTGCGCTGACGTCGGGCATCTGGAGCTCGCCCATGACTACACCTATGAAGCGGCGCTGATCGATCTGCGTAATCTGCACAACAACACGCGCGACGGGCTGCACATGGCATCGCTGGCCGGTGGGTGGACGGCCCTGGTGGTCGGGTTCGGCGGATTGCGCGACGACGAGGGCTGCTTGTCTCTCAATCCGCAACTGCCGGAAGGTATTACGCGGCTGAAGTTCCGGCTGCGCTGGCACGACTTCCGCCTGACGGTAGACGTCAACCATTCCGACGTCACCTACACCCTGCGTGACGGACCCGACGGTGAACTGACCATCCGCCACGCCGGCGACGAACTCAACCTCGACACCCATTCGCCGACCACCGTGCCGACAAAGCGGCGGCAACCGTTGCTACCGCCGCCGCAGCAGCCGCCCGGACGCGAACCGATGCGTCGCCATCGCAAACGCCAGCCCTGAGGCCGCGATCAGCCTGCTGAGGTCACCGGTTCAATGGGCAAGTGCCGCAATGCCGCCGGAGCACCCGACGGAACAACGGGGTTCTTCGGGACGATCGGCGCCAGTCGTCGGTACGGCGCACCCGGTGCGGGCCGCAGGTCGGCTTCGCCCTTGTTCGGCCACAGCGAGGCGGCCCGCTCAGCCTGCGCGGTGATCGACAGTGACGGGTTCACCCCGAGGTTGGCCGAGATGGCCGCACCATCCATCACCGACAAGGTGGGATAACCGTGCACCCGCTGATACGGGTCGATGACGCCGTGCTGGGTATCCTCGCCGATGGCTGCGCCGCCGAGAAAGTGGGCGGTGAGCGGGATGTTGAACAACTCACCCCAGGTACCACCGGCCACGCCGTCGATCTTGGCGGCGATCCGGCGGGTCACTTCGTTGCCCGCGGGGATCCACGTCGGGTTCGGTAGACCGTGGCCCTGCTTGCTGGTCAACCGCCGCAGCCCCAGCCGGTTCTTTCGGGTGTAGGTGGTGATCGAGTTGTCCAGATGTTGCATCACCAACGCGATCACGGTGCGCTCACTCCACTGCCTGGTGTTGAGCATCCGCAACATCCTGCGCGGATCTTCGGCCGCCTGCTCCAGCAATTGCCGCCACCGCGGCTTGTCGGTGCCCAACGGTCCGGTGCCGTCGGTCATCAACGTCTGCAGCAGGCCCATCACATTGGAACCCTTGCCGTAGCGGACCGGCTCGACGTGGGTGTCGGCGGTCGGGTGGATCGACGAGGTGATCGCCACGCCGTGGGTGAGGTCCAGATCGGGTCGGACCTCCAGAAGCCCGGCGCCGACGATGGATTCGGAGTTGGTGCGGGTGAGCACGCCGAGTTTGTCCGACAGCCTCGGCAGCCGGCCGGCGTCACGCATCTTGAACAGCAGCTTCTGGGTGCCGTAGGTACCGGCGGCCAGCACCACGTGGCTGGCGGTGAAGGTCCGCTGTCCCCGGCGCAGCACCCTGCCGGTCCGTGCCGTCTGGACTTCCCACAGCCCGTCGCCGCGCTGGCCGAAACTGGTCACGGTGGTCATCGGATGAACTTGCGCCCCAGCCGATTCAGCTAGACCCAGGTAGTTCTTCAGGAGCGTGTTCTTGGCCCCGAACCGGCAGCCGGTCATGCAGGATCCGCACTCGATGCACCCGGTGCGTTCCGGGCCGGCGCCGCCGAAGTAGGGGTCGGGCACCCGTTTGCCGGGGGTTTTGGTGCCGTCAGGACCGAAGAAGACACCAACCGGGGTGGGCACGAACGTGTCGCCGACACCCATCTCGTCGGCGACCTCTTTCATGACCCGGTCGGCGTCGGTGAACGTCGGGTTGGTCACCACACCGAGCATCCGTTGCGCCTGCTCGTAGTGCGGCATCAACTCGGCCCGCCAATCGGTGATGTCCTTCCACTGCGGATCGTTGAAGAACGGCTCCGGTGGGACGTAGAGGGTGTTGGCGTAGTTCAGCGAGCCGCCGCCGACACCGGCGCCGGCGAGGATCATCACGTTGCGCAACAGGTGGATCCGCTGGATGCCGAAGCACCCCAGCCGCGGGGCCCACAGGAATTTGCGCAGATTCCACGAGGTCTCGGCAAACTCCTCGTCGGCGAACCGGCGGCCGGCTTCGAGCACACCGACCCGGTAACCCTTTTCCGTGAGTCGCAGCGCAGTCACGCTTCCGCCGAACCCAGACCCGATGACCAGAACGTCGTAATCAGGAGCCATCCCGACAGTATGAACTTACCCGTCGGTAACCAGCTAGTAAGGCTACCCTAACAAGAGTGCGGCGAGCAGACACAAAGTCGGCCGATCGGGCACCCTGAACCTCGAGTTTGCGTCTGCTCGGCGCCGTAGGCACGGGTGGTCGCCGAGTACGAGAGCATCGACTGGCATTCCGGCCGCGTCGAAATGCTCAGGGACAGAAAGCGATCGGCCGAAATCCAGGAGCTCGACTGGCTGGTGATCCCGATTGTCATCAGCGATGTCCGGCACCACCCGGATCTGCTCGCCGCTCGGATCAACCACCACCTGAACGCCGCGAGCAGTCGCAAACTCGCATAATTCGGGGCGCTAGACCCCGAGTTTCTGTCTGCTCGCGGAAAAACAGCGGGAAAAAAATCAGCTGCCGACGGCCAGGCCGACCTTCTGGAACTCCTTGAGATCGCAGTAGCCGGCCTTCGCCATGGCGCGACGCAAACCGCCCACCAGGTTCAGCGAACCGAACGGGTCATCCGACGGCCCGTTGAGCACCTGATCCAGTGACGGCCGCTCCCCCGACTCCACCTGCAGCAGCGCGCCCCGCGGCAAGGACGGGTGCGCGGCCGCGGCGGGCCAGAACCAACCGTCGCCGAGCGCCTCGGCGGCCAAGGCCAGCGGGGTGCCCAAGACCACGGCGTCGGCGCCGCAGGCGATCGCCTTCGCCAGCTCGCCGGAAGTGTGGATATCGCCGTCGGCCAGAACATGCACGTAGCGGCCGCCGGTCTCGTCGAGGTACTCACGCCGGGCCGCGGCGGCATCGGCGATCGCGGTGGCCATCGGCACGCTGATACCGAGCACCTCGTCACTGGTGGTGACGCCCCACGTGGAGCCATAACCGACGATGACGCCGGCGGCACCGGTGCGCATCAGGTGCAGTGCCGTGCGGTGATCGAGCACCCCACCGGCGACGACGGGCACGTCGAGCTCGGAGATGAAGGTCTTTAGATTGAGCGGCTCACCATCGGAGGCCACCCGCTCGGCCGAGATGATGCTGCCCTGGATGACCAGCAGATCGACACCTGCGGCGATCAGTGCCGGTGTCAGCGCCTGGGCGTTCTGCGGGCTGACCCGGACCGCCGTGGTGACACCCGCGTCCCTGATCCGCCCGACGGCCGCGCCCAACAGCTCAGGATCGAGCGGGGCGGCGTGCAGCTGCTGCAACAGCCGGATCGCTGCCTTCAAACCGTGCTCGGCCTCAGGCTCCTTGGCCGCGGCCTCGACCACCTGAGCCACCTTGGCTTCGACATCGGCGTGCCTGCCGATCAGTCCTTCGCCGTTGAGGACACCGAGCCCGCCGAGGCGGCCCAGCTCGATGGCGAACTCCGGCGAGACCAGGGCATCGGTGGCGTGACTGATGACCGGGATCTCGAACCGGTACGCATCCAGCTGCCACGCCGTGGAGACGTCTTTGCTCGACCTGGTGCGCCGCGACGGAACGATATTGATGTCTTCGAGTTCATAGGTCCGGCGGGCGGTCCGGCCCATGCCGATCTCGACCATGTCACGCATGCGATGAAACCCCTAGCGGGTGTAGTAGTTCGGCGCTTCGGCCGTCATCGTAATGTCGTGCGGGTGGCTCTCCTTGAGCCCTGCCGCGGTGATCCGCACAAACTGCGCTTGTTGCAGCTGTTCGATGCTCGCTGCGCCGGTGTAGCCCATGGCGGCGCGCAGACCACCGGTCAACTGGTGAATGACCGTGGTCAACGGTCCGCGGAACGGGACCCGGCCCTCGATGCCCTCGGGCACCAACTTGTCCTCGGAGAGCACGTCGTCCTGGAAGTAGCGGTCCTTGGAGAAGGAGCCGCGCACCGAACCCGCCGCCCCTCGTCCCTGCATCGCGCCCAGCGAGCCCATCCCGCGATAGCTCTTGAACTGCTTGCCGTTGACGAAGATCAGCTCACCCGGCGCTTCGGCAGTGCCGGCCAGCAGCGAGCCGAGCATGGCCGTCGACGCGCCGGCGGCCAGCGCCTTGGCGATGTCACCGGAGTACTGCAGGCCACCGTCGGCGATCACCGGCACGCCATACGGCGCGCACGCGGTGACGGCTTCGAGGATCGCGGTGATCTGCGGGGCACCCACCCCGGCCACCACCCGGGTGGTGCAGATCGACCCGGGCCCGACACCCACCTTCACCGCATCGGCGCCGGCCTCCACCAGGGCCAACGCCCCGCCGCGGGTGGCGACGTTTCCGCCGACCACCTCGACCCGCTCACCGACCTCGGCCTTGAGCTTGCCCACCATGTCCAGCACCCGACGGTTGTGGGCGTGGGCGGTGTCGACGATCAGCACGTCCACCCCGGCGTCCACCAGCGCCATCGACCGGTCCCAGGCGTCGTCACCGACACCCACGGCAGCCCCGACCAACAGCCGTCCGTCGCTGTCCTTGGTGGCGTACGGGTGCTGCTCGGTCTTGACGAAGTCCTTGACGGTGATCAGGCCGGTCAGCTTGCCGTTGCCGTCGACGATCGGCAGCTTCTCGATCTTGTGCCGACGCAACAGCCCCAAGGCGGCGTCGGCGGTGACACCTTCGCGAGCGGTGATCAGCGGCGCCTTGGTCATCACCTCGGCGACGGGCTTGTTCTGGTCGACCTCGAAGCGCATGTCGCGGTTGGTGATGATGCCGACGAGCTGCCCACCCTGATCCACCACCGGCAGACCCGAGATACGGAACCGGGCGCACATCGCGTCGACCTCGGCCAGCGTGTTCTCCGGCGAGCAGGTGACCGGGTCGGTGACCATCCCGGCTTCGGACCGCTTGACGGTCTCCACCTGAGCGGCCTGCTCAGCCATCGGCAGGTTGCGGTGCAGCACACCCATTCCGCCGGCGCGGGCCATCGCGATCGCCATCCGCGCTTCGGTCACGGTGTCCATCGCCGAACTGACCAGAGGCACCCGCAGTCGGATCTTCTTCGTCAGCTGGCTCGAGGTGTCGGCGGTGGCCGGGATGATGTCGGATGCCGCAGGCAGCAGCAGCACATCGTCAAAGGTCAGGCCGAGCATCGCGATCTTGTGCGGATCGTCGCCACCGGTGGGAACCCGGTCTTCGGCGAATCCACGCCGTTCGCCGGCGGATGAGGTGACGAGAGTTCCGGCGCTGGTCACGGCATCGGAAACGGGTCGAGCCATCAGTGGGGCCTCCAAGAAAAACGTGCCTCCACGAACATGCGGAGTGAAACACCCATCCTATCGGCTCACCGGACAGATCCGGACGGCGCCGCGGCCCCCGGGTATCGACAATCGCCGCCACGCGGGCGGCCGATCGGCTAGCGCGATACCAGGACGGCTGCGTACTGTAGAGGCGTGCGCGACCACCTCCCACCGGGTTTGCCGCCCGACCCCTTCGCTGACGACCCCGCGGATCCTTCGGCGGCCCTTGACGCGATCGAACCTGGGCAACCGCTGGACCCGCAGGAGCGGACCGCGGTCGAGGCCGACCTCGCCGACCTCGCGGTATACGAAGCGTTGTTGGCGCACAAAGGAATTCGCGGGTTGGTGGTGTGCTGTGACGAATGCCAGCAGGACCACTACCACGACTGGGACATGCTTCGGGCAAACCTGCTGCAGTTGCTCATCGACGGCACCGTCCGTCCGCATGAGCCGGCTTACGATCCCGAACCCGACTCTTACGTCACCTGGGACTACTGCCGCGGCTACGCGGACGCCTCACTGAATGAGGCCACTTCCGACAGTGACGGATATCGCTGAAAGCACACGTTCCCGACGCTGAAATCAGCACGGAACGCCGGCTGGTCGGTAACCCAGGTCAGTTCAGGCCCGGGATGGGCAGCTGAATCAGCGGACCGACGGGCACCGTGGTGGTCGTCGGCGACACCACACTCCGTGGTACTGAACCCGGTGGCACTGAACTCGCTGGCACCTCTTCTGCGGTGGTCACCGTCTCGGTGTCCGCCTCCACAACTGTCGATCCCGGCGCGACCTGCGCCGGTGCCGACGTGGGCGCCTCGGCTTGCGCCTGCGTCGTCGTTGTCGTGGTCGTTGTTGTCGTGGTGGGCGGCGTCGTGGTGGGCGTCGTTGTCGTGGTGGGCGGCGACGTCGTGGTTGTGGGTCTGGTCGTCGTCGGCGAGGTGCTCGGGGACGGCGGGTTCGTCGTGCTGGTCGGGTTCGTGGCCGCCGGGGCCGACGTTTCCGGGGCCGACGTTTCCGGTGCCGACGTGGGTGCCGGTGCGCCCTCCGAGGGCGAGGTCTGCGGCGCCGACGACGGTGAGGTGTCCTCCGTCGTCGCGGGTGTCGTCGACGGCGAGGTGGTCTCCCCCGTGGTCGTCTCCGCAGGTGAGCTCGTCGCCTCCGAGACCGAGACCGGGACCGGCAACGTCAACTCCGGGTCACCCGGCGCCGGCGGAGGCAGCGTGGCGGCAGGGTCGCGACTTTCGACCTTGACGTTGAGCTCGTGCCACTCCTGCACCAATTCCTGTTTGCGGCTCACGTCACCGACGTCGGCGACCGCTGTTGTGACGGTCTCCAACTTCTGCTGCGCCTGCTCCCAGTCGCCCTGGTCGATCAGGCGTCGCACCTCGGCCATCTCCGTCTGAGCGGCCAGCGCCACCTGATCGCCGCGAACCGACTCCGGCTCGCCGAACAGTGCGGTTCGCATGCCGTACAGCGAGTCGCCCGGCCCTGCGCCGGCGACGACAGCACCGAACCCGCCGATGCACAGCACTGCCGCCGCCACCGAGCCGACCACCGCGAGGTGACGACGGGTGCCGTTGGACGCGACGGGCCGCTGCGCGCGGCCTCGCTGCACCGCTGCGGCGGCGTCGTATTCGCTGATCAGGTTGGTCGCCGCCGGCCGTCGTACACCGTCACGCCAGCCTTCGAGCAGCGCCAGCAGTTCGGCTTCGCCGGCATCGGAAGGCGGAACCCGGTACTGCCCGGCGAGCGCATCGAGCAGCTGGTCGCTGTGGGCGATGGCGTCGAGCGAGTCGTCGCCCGGACCTTGGGAGCCACCGAAGTCACGTCGTCCGCGATCAGCACCCCAACCGAAATCAGGCATAGTCGTACCCCGTCGCCCCGATCTCAGACTTGAGTCGCGCCAACGCCCGATGCTGGGCCACCCGCACCGCACCGGCGGTACTGCCCACGGCTTCGGCCGTCTCTTCGGCGGACATCCCGACCACCACCCGCAGGATCAGGATCTCGCGTTGCTTCTCGGGGAGCACCTTCAGCAGCGCCTCCATCCGCGCCGCCGAGTCGGCGTTCATCGCCAGCTGTTCGGGGCCCGCCTCGACGCTCAGTCGTTCGGGCACGACATCGGTGGGGTCAGCTTTGTTCCGGCCGGCCGCACGATGTGCGTCAGCTACCTTGTGCGCTGCGATGCCATACACGAAAGCCAGGAACGGTCGTCCCTGATCCTGGTACCGCGGCAGCGCCATCATGGCGGCCAAGCACACCTCCTGAGCCACGTCATCAGCTGAAAGACCACTGCGCTCCGCAGTTCCAATGCGAGCCCGCACGTAACGGATCACAATGGGACGGATCGTCTCCAGCACTTCCCGGAGCGCATTTCGATCGCCAGCCACCGCATCAGCAACGACGACGTCGAGACGTTCTCCTGGAATGGTCATCGACGGCGGTATCTCCAACGTTACGAACCGGTGGTCTCCCGGCTGATTGGCTCAGCTAAACAATAGCGACCGCCAGCCCGTTGAGGCCCTCGGCAGCCGCGCGGCCCCCCGGCGCGTCGCCGGACTCCCGCATGTGGTTTTCAGCGGGCAAAGGCCCCGCCACGGTGCTTTATCAGGTCAGCGGCCTCATCCCGTGCCGCCGCGATCTCCTCCGCGGTGCGCCCGGCGCTGCCGATCCCGGACAGCAGGCTGGCCACCGCCCACCGCAACGGCACCAAACCCGACCGCTCGGCGGCCATCAGTGCGGGGTCGGCCACAGCCCGCGCCTCGTTGAGTTGGCCGGCACTGCACAGCGCCGCTGCGAGCACCACCTCGCTCTTGATCTGGTGCCGCACCGAACTGACGGCGGCGGCGAGGTCTATCGCACGGCGGGCGTGCCGGACGGCCCCCACACCGTCGCCGGACATCATCGCCAGTTCGGCGCTGACCCATTCCAGTCGCACCTCCTGACGCGTCGGGCCCCCACAGACCTGGCGAGCACCCGCCAACAGCGCCGCCGACGTGGTGAACCGACCGACCCCGAGCGCGTCGGCGGCCAGGCCGACGAGGGCGTCGCCGCGGGCCTGCACATCAGCGCCGGCCAGCCGTAGCGCAATCCCGTCCCAGCGACGTGCCACGTCATGCCAGCCGAGCTGACGCATCAGGGAGCCGGCGGTACTGTGCGCCAGCGACCCCAGCGACCCCAGCGCCTGCGGCCCCGGCTCAGACGGCTCCGACGCGCACTCGGGCCGGAACTGCCTGCGTAAGGCAGCCAGGTCGGCGTGCGCACTGGCGTAGTGGCCCTGTCCTCCTGCGGCCACGGCCCGCAGCCAGAGTTCGTGCGGCGTGCTGGCGGCCGGCAGCGGCCATTGCGGTACTCCCGCCCCGAAGGCGGCCGCCTGCAGCACAGGCCGGGCCAGGGTGCTGCCGAATTGCGAGGTCACCGGCGGCAGGTTATCAATCTCGGGGGTCAACGATCCCCAGCGCATTTTGACAGCAGTGTTGGTTAACAGTTTGTCGTCGGGATGTTACGGATAGGTCAACTCCCTACTGATCGCTAGGAAATACCGGGGGGTCGTAGATGAATGCGAACTGCGAATTTTGGCATTCATGACCCCGAAGACGCGCTCCCTACCACGAATTCCGCCGCGGAACATGCTCAATCATGAACGTGATGTAAATTCTGCGGCCACCGCTATGTCATTAAGCACATCCTTAGGCTATTGACGGGATTTCCTAACCGCCCCTACTTTGTCCTCACGAGTAGTCATCGGCGACAGCGCTCGGATCGGGTCCACAACTCTCGTGCAGTCAAATGTGCGCGGAGAGAGGGGTTTTCCTAATGCCACAGCCGCAGCAGCTACCTGGCCCCAACGCCGACATCTGGGATTGGCAGATGGAGGGACTTTGCCGGGGAGTCGATTCGTCCATGTTCTTCCATCCCGACGGTGAGCGCGGCCGGGCCCGCGCTCAGCGCGAGATGCGCGCCAAGGAAATGTGCCGGCGCTGCCCGGTTATCGCACAATGCCGGTCCCATGCGCTTGCCGTCGGCGAGCCCTACGGCATCTGGGGCGGACTGTCGGAGTCCGAGCGCGAAATGTTGCTCAAACGCGGTATTCGTCGCACTGCCTGACCTTCCCATCGAACGGTCGAGGCGCCCGGCTTCTGGAGAGGCCGGGCGCTTTCGTGTGACCACCTCGGTCACTCGTGTGGGCCGAGAAGCCGGTGCAAGCCCGCCGCAGCGCGGTTGAGCGCCACGAGATCGTCGAAGAACGCGTCCCCCGACGAACCCCCGTCCAACGCCCAGGACCCGATGATCGCCATGATCGCCTCGCGCCGCACCAGCACCGCCTCACGGTCGGCGAAAGCGAGCGCCTTCTGCAGCACCCCCGCTGTCGCGGGCGATCGCGCAGCTCGAACGCCGGCTGGGCACCACCCTGTTCGAGCGGACGAGCCGCCGCGTGGACCTGACCGCCGCCGGCCGGGTGTTCAAAACCGAAGCGCGCAACACCCTTCGCTCGCTCGACCACGCCGTCCGCCGGGCGCAGCAGGTCGGCCACGGTGTGCTGCGCATCGCGACGCCACCGGGCACGGGTGCGGGGCTGCTGCGCGAGCTGATCCGCGGCTACCTCACCCGCTTCGGCTCCGACACCGTGGAACTCGTGTTCACCCGGGAGCAGACCTCCGCGGTCCGCGACGGCCGGGCCGACGTCGCTCTGGTGTGCTCGGCCGAGGACCTGACCGGCCTGGACGCCCAGAACGTCGCCATCGAACACCCGGTGGCGTTGGTGGCGACAGACCACCCCTTCGCAGCCCGGCAGACTCTGACCATGACGCGCCTGCTCCGCGACCCTGCTTACGCCGCGGAATTGCCGCCCGTTGGTCTGGACGCCCTGGTCGATCTGGTGGCCACCGGCCAATTGATTGCGGTCGTCGGCGACAGTGCGACAGACCGGCTCGGCCGACATGTCGCCGCAGTACCGGTGACCGGGCTTGCTCCCATCGATGTCCTGCTGGCGTGGCCGGCCGACTCGCATGATCCGCGAGTCGCGGCCCTGCTCGATCTGATCGGCCCGGCCCGCCGCCAGTCAGCATGACTACTGCCGGCCACGTCGACTACCGGGGTGAAGCCGGCCTCACGCCGTCGATCCTGTCCATGGCGTCATCTCCCAGAAAGCGATAGTGAGAGGACGCTGGACCGGGTGCGCCGTAATACCTCACTTTCTGACTGCTGCCCATCGACGGTGTTGATGTCACCGGCCCCCACACGGGACACTCGCTGGGTGGCCCCACGACACCGGGGCCACACAATCCACAGGATCGCTGGGAAATGACCAGATCAAGCCACAGATATGTCCACGCCACAGTGCCGGGGTCGGCCGTCGCACGCACCCGCCCGGTTCGGCGCGCCCTGCCACTTCTGGTCGCGGTGATCCTCTTCGTTCTCGTCGGCTGCTCGGAGTCCACCACGGCGCCCTCAGCCACACCGCCGTCCACGCCGCCTTCCACGACGGCGCCGTCGACCGCCCCAGTGGCCACGTCACCGGCGCCGCCGCGATTGGCGGCCGACCCTGCGCAGGTGGCCGCGGACCTGGTCACCGACGAGGAGGCGCTGCGGGACCCGTCGTCGTCGGAGGCGGTGTTGAGAACGGCTGCACACCGCCAGCAGCTGGCCTACCGTGCCCTGGGACGCCACCCAGAGTGGGACCCGATCGTGCGTCCACGCATCCCGGGGACATTGCTCGAGGCCTACGACCGCAACGTCGACGCGCGTCGGCAGCTGACCGCGATGAGCCGGCACGCCAGTGACATGCTGCCTGCGTGGCGCATCGTTGCTCCGCCGTCGGCCGAGGAACTGCTCGGTTACTACCGCGAGGCGGAATCGGCGTCCGGCGTCGGGTGGGCCTATCTGGCGGCGATCAACCTGATCGAGACCGGCTTCGGCCGCGTCGCCGGCGTGAGCACCGCCGGCGCGCAGGGCCCGATGCAGTTCATGCCGTCGACGTTCGCCGCCTACGGCGGGGGCGGCAATATCCATGCGCCCCGTGACAGCATCCTGGCGGCCGGCCGCTACCTGGCCGCCAACGGCTTTGCCCGCGACCGTGATTACGCCGTGTACCGGTACAACAACTCCAACCAATACGTGCGGGCCGTCAACGACTACGCGGCGGTGCTCGCCGCCCATCCCGCCACCTTCGCCGGCTACTACCGGTGGGAGGTGTACTACAACTCGAGTGCCGGTGACGTGTTGCTGCCCGTGGGCTACGCCACGACCGCACCGATCCCGGTCGCCGACTACCTGGGGACGCACGCGACCGCGGCACCCGATGTCCGCATCGCCAGCTCGAGCGAGCAGATTCTGCACCACCTGCTGACCGTCAGGAACGGTGCCTCGCAGGCAAACCTGTCCGAGCGATCCGAACTGTTGTCACGGCAGTTCCTCGGCGTTCCTTATCGCGCGAACACGCTCATCGGTTCGGCGGATCACCGCGAGGAGCTTGTGGTCGAACTGCAGCAGGTCGACTGTTTCACCTACGCGGACTATGTCGAAGCGCTCAAACGGGCCGACAACCGCCAGCAGTTCATCAACGGACTGATCGACGTCCGATACAAAAACGGCGTCGTGGGATTCGCCAGCAGGAAACACTTCTTCACGGACTGGTCGGTGTCGAGCCCGCCGATCGCCACCGACGTCACGTCGAGTCTGAGCCCCCACACCATCCAGGTGGCGAAGAATCTCAACATGAAGGATTCCGGCGGTGTGTACCTGCCCGGGTTGCCGGTGGTTCCGCGAACCATCTCCTACATTCCGAGCCCGCGGGTGGACGACGCCGTCCTGGCCCGGCTGCGCACCGGCGATTACCTCGGTGCCTACGCCCAGGACGGCGGTCTCGACGTGACACATGTCGGCATCTTCATCAACACACCGGCGGGGCCTGTCCTGCGGAACGCATCATCACTGCGTGCAGACAACAAGGTCGTCGACACTCCCCTGTTCGACTATCTGCGGACCGTTCCCGGGGTGGTCGTGCTCCGGCCCGTTCAATAAGCGTCGATCTGGAACGAGCGCGATGCACATCGCGGCCCCCGCCCTGTTTTCGACGCAAACAAAAGCACCCCCGGTCTCATCTGACCGGGGGTGCTTCCGTGAACCAACTAGTGCGAGTGGCCGTGATGGCCGTGGCCGGCAGGCTCTTCTTCCTCCACCGGCTTCTCGACGATCGCAGTCTCGGTGGTGAGGATCATCCGCGCCACCGACGCGGCGTTGACCACCGCGGAGCGGGTCACCTTGACCGGATCGATGACGCCATCGGCCACCAGGTCGCCGTAGGTCAGGGTGGCGGCGTTGAAGCCGTGATTGGCCGGCAGCCCCTCCACCTTGTTGACCACGACGGAGCCGTCGAGACCGGCGTTGGCGGCGATCCAGAACAGCGGCGCCGAGAGCGCGGTGCTGAACACCTCGACACCGAGCGCCTCATCACCCTTGAGCGATGCGCGCAGGCCGTCGAGCGCCGAGCGGGCCTGCACCAGTGCAGAACCGCCACCGGCGACGATGCCCTCTTCGACCGCGGCCTTGGCCGCAGCCACCGCATCCTCGACGCGGTGCTTGCGCTCCTTGAGCGCGGTCTCGGTGGCAGCACCGACCTTGATGACGGCCACGCCGCCGGCCAGCTTCGCCAGTCGCTCTTCGAGCTTCTCGCGGTCCCAGTCGGAGTCGGTGGCCTCGATCTCGGCGCGCAGCTGCTTGACGCGAGCCGCCACGGCTTCGTCGGTGCCGCCGCCGTCGACGATCACGGTTTCGTCCTTGCTCACCACGACGCGGCGGGCAGTGCCCAGCACGTCCAGGCCGGCCTCGCGCAGCAGCAGACCGACGTCGGGGTTGACCACCTGACCACCGGTGACGATGGCCAGATCGTCGAGGAACGCCTTGCGGCGGTCACCGAAGAACGGCGCCTTGACGGCGACGGCCTTGAGCGTCTTGCGGATGGCGTTGACCACCAGAGTCGACAGCGCCTCGCCCTCGACGTCCTCGGCGACGATGAGCAGCGGCTTTCCAGCCTCGGCCACCTTCTCCAGCAGCGGCAACAGGTCGGGCAGCGAGCTGATCTTGTCCCGGTGCAGCAGGATCAGCGCGTCCTCCAGGACGGCCTCCTGCAGGTCGAAATCGGTGACGAAGTATGCCGACAGGAAGCCCTTGTCGAAGCCCACACCGTCGGTGATCTCGAGCTCGGTGTTCAGTGTCGAGGACTCCTCGACACTGACCACGCCGTCGGTGCCGACCTTGGTCATTGCCTCGCCGACCAGTTCGCCGACCTCTTCGTCACGCGAAGACACGGTGGCGACCTGTGCGATCGAGGTCTTGTCGGACACCTGGGTGGCTCCGGCCAGCAGCGCCTCGGCCACCGCGTCGGCGGCCTTGCTGATGCCGGTACCCAGTGCGATCGGGTTGGCGCCGGCCGCGACGTTGCGCAGCCCGCCCTTGATGATGGCCTGCGCCAGCACGGTGGCGGTGGTGGTGCCGTCACCGGCGACATCGTTGGTTTTGGTGGCAACCGACTTGACCAGCTGGGCACCCAGGTTCTCGAACGGGTCTTCCAGGTCGATCTCGCGGGCGATCGTCACGCCGTCATTGGTGACGGTCGGGCCACCGAAGGCTTTGGCGAGGACTACGTGGCGGCCACGGGGGCCGAGGGTCACCTTGACCGCGTTGGCAAGCTTGTCGACGCCGGCCTCCATGGCCCGGCGGGCGGTTTCGTTGAATTCGATCTGCTTACTCATATTGGTTCTTCCCTATTACGAGTTCCGCCCCGGACATCACCCGCACGCATGCGGGGATCTCCGGGGCGGGACACGGATCGCTTACTTGGAGACGACGGCCAGCACGTCACGGGCCGACAGGATCAGGTACTCCTCGCCGCCGTACTTGATCTCGGTGCCGCCGTACTTGCTGTAGATCACGACGTCGCCCTCGGACACGTCCAGGGGAATCCGCTTCTCGCCATCCTCATCCCAGCGGCCGGGGCCAACTGCGACAACGGTGCCTTCCTGCGGCTTCTCCTTGGCGGTGTCGGGGATGACCAGACCGGAAGCGGTCGTGGTCTCGGCCTCGTTGGCCTGTACGAGGATCTTGTCCTCGAGTGGCTTGATGTTCACGCTCGCCACGATGGAGCCCCTTCACTGATGTTGGCGGTGGTTCGGGTAACCCGAACCAGGTTTGGTATTTACCAGGTGTTCGGCATTCGGTCACACCCTCGCGTCGTCGTCGCGGGAGCCGACACAGGGGATGTCCGCCTGCCATCTAGCACTCTATACACGCGAGTGCTAGCACTCAAGGTCAGGGTCTGTTCAAGTCGAACATCAGGTGCGCAGAGGTATCGCCGACCATCTCGACGTCCACCTGGCGGGTGGCGAAATGCCAGCCACTGTCATCGCAGGTGAAGGTGTCGGCGTAGCGGCCGACCACGATCGGCTGCAGCGCAACCGTCTCGGTCTGCTGCACCACACAGAACGTGGATCGCGCGGCGGCACCGGCTCCGTCAACGACGACGACGGGGTTGAGCACCAGGTGCCGGGTACGGGGGGTGTTGCCGAACTCCGGGTATCGCCGGGTGGTCGCGACGAACAGCGCCGCGATGGCGTCCGCACCGGCCACGCCCATGAAGCTGCCCTTGCCCAGCAATTCGCCCACACCGTCGAAGTCGCCGGCGTCGATCAGCTCGGCGTAGCGGTACAGCAGCTCGGTGATCGCCAGCTTGTCTGCCCACCGCGGCTGCGCTGTCACGCGACCTGGCCCTGCACCACGGGCAGGCCGGGATCACTGGCCACGTTCAGCGGCGACGGGCGGGCCCCGGCGGCCAGCAGATGCGCGGCGAAGGAGGCGATCATGGCGCCGTTGTCGGTGCACAGCCGAGGTCGCGGCACCCGCAGCGTCAATCCTGCTGCGGCACAGCGTTGTTCAGCGAGCTCGCGAAGCCGGGAATTGGCGGCAACACCGCCGGCGATCAGCAGTGTCGACACCCCGAGATCGGTGGCCGCCCGCACCGCCTTGAGCGTCAGCACGTCGGCGACGGCCTCTTGGAACCCTGCGGCGACATCGGCGGTGTCGAAATCCGGGTGGCTCTCGACGTACCGGGCCACGCTCGTTTTCAGGCCGGAAAAGCTGAAGGCATACCGGTCATCCCGTGGCCCGGTCATCCCGCGGGGAAACACGATGGCGTCGCGATCACCGGTGCGGGCCAGGTCGTCGAGCACCTTGCCGCCCGGATATCCCAGCCCCAGCAGGCGGGCCACCTTGTCGTAGGCCTCCCCGGCGGCGTCGTCGACGGTGGTCCCGAGTTCGACGATGGGCTCACCCAGTGAGCGCACATGCAGCAGGTGGGTGTGACCCCCGGAGACCAACAACCCCACACACTCGGGCAGGGGGCCGTGGTCGAAGACGTCGGCGGCCAGGTGCCCGCCCAGGTGGTTGACCCCGTAGAACGGCACACCCCAGGCCGCCGCGTACGCCTTGGCCGCAGCCACCCCCACCAGCAGTGCCCCGGCCAGGCCGGGACCGATGGTGGCGGCCACCACGTCCGGCTTCGCCCCGTCCTGGAGGCCGGCGGATGCCAGGGCCCGGCGCATGGTCGGCCCGAGCGCTTCCAGGTGGGCCCGCGAGGCGATCTCCGGGACGACGCCACCGAAGCGGGCGTGTTCGTCGACACTGGAGGCCACCTCATCGGCCAGCAGCGTGACAGTGCCGTCGTCGTCCAGGCGGGCGATGCCGACACCTGTTTCGTCGCAGGAACTTTCGATTGCCAAGATGATGGTCATGTGTCCTCCCGCGTCCGGGGTCGCCGCATTGTGTACGCGTCTGCCCCACTGACCTGGTAGTACCGTTTGCGCAGCCCGATCGTGACGAAACCGGCGCTCTCGTACAGGCTGATCGCGGCGACGTTGTCGGTGCGAACCTCGAGGAACACCTCGGCGGCGTCGGCGTCCGCGCGGGCCAGCAGCGCGTCGAGCAACCGCCGGCCGATGCCGTGCCCCTGATAGGCCGGGTCCACCCCGATGGTGTGGACCTCGTATTCGAAGGGCGCCTCGCTGCCCAACCGGGCGACCCCGGCGTAACCGACGAGCCTGCCGTCGGCCCGCGCCGCCAGGTAGTAATTGTGGCCCGCGTCGAGTTCGTGCAGGAACGCCGCGGCCGGCCACGGGTCGTCGCCGGGGAACAGCATCGCCTCCAGTTCCGCGCACCGCTGGGCGTCGGCGGGGGTCAGCGGGTCGAGCACCACACCGGCGGTGGTCATCGCCGCACCGCAGCGGCCTGCCGCTCGGCCAGGGACTTGGCGTCGGGCCTGCGCAGGTACAGCGGCACCAGCGGAGCCGGGTCGCTGTCCCAATCGGTCACGGCGGCAACAAGTCCGGCCGGTTCCGGATAGTTGGGCCCCAGGAAGGGCAGGTCGAACAGCGCGGCCTGCTCGGCCGAACCGGCGACTGCTGTCACTCCGTCGACGGGCACCTCGGTGGCGGCGTTGACCCCGGGACTGTCGATGCGCACCCCGTCGCGGTACCGGGCCCAGTACACCTCACGGCGGCGGGCGTCGGTGACGACGAGCGTTCCGCCGGCGGTCCGGCCGCCGATCCCGTCGAGACTGCACACCCCGTGCACGGGGATCCCGAGGGCGTGACCGTAGGCGGCGGCACTGGCCATTCCCACCCGCAGACCGGTGAACGGGCCGGGGCCGACGCCGACGACCACCGCATCCAGGTCCGCCATTGTCAGACCGCTTTCGGCAACGGCGACAAGCACATTGGGCGTCAGCGTCTCGGCGTGGGCCCGGGGGTCGACGGTAACGCTGACCGCCAGCGTGGTGATGGTGTCCCCCACCTCCACCACTGCAGCGGTGACCGCGGGGGTGGCGGTGTCGATGACGAGGACAGTGCGACTCACGGTGTGCTCCATTGCCAGACCGCTGCGCGGGTCTCTGAATCGGTGAGGCGTTCCAGGCGGACGTCGAGGTGACGGTCGGAGAGCCGTTCGGCCAGTCCTTCACCCCACTCGACCACCACCACGGCATCGTCGAGGTCGGTGTCGAGGTCCAGAGAGTCCAGTTCGGCGAGCAGGTCAGCCGCGGCGTGATCGAGCAACCGGTAGACATCGACATGCACCAACGCCGGCGCCTGTTCCCGTCGCGGCCGGTGCAGCCGCGCCAGCACGAACGTCGGCGAGGTGATCGGACCCTCGACATCCATCGCTTCAGCAATTCCCTTGGTCAACAACGTTTTTCCGGCGCCCAGCGGCCCGGAGAGCACCACCACGTCGCCCGCGCGCAGTTCTGCCCCCAGACGCCTGCCGAGCTCCAGGGTGTCCTCGGGTGAGGCCAATTCTGCGGTGCCGGCACCGAGCCGGCCGGACTCAGCCATGAGAACGCGTCCTTTCCGGCGGCCGCCGCGTCAGTGCCACCAGCTTGTTCGGGGTGGCCCGGTCGACCAGGCGGACCAGCGCCTCGTCAATGGGGTTCGGCTGCTCGAGCTGCACCAGATGCCCGGCCCCGCCGACGATCAACAGTTCCGCCCTGGGCAGAGCAGCGGCCATCTCCTCGGCATGCTCCTGGGTGGTCAGCACATCCTTGGAGCCGCAGGCGATCAGAGTCGGCAGCTCGGCCAGCACCGGAAGCGCCTCACTTTCGTCGTGCACACCGAGCGCGTGCAGAAATCCGACCATGGTGGCCACCGGAGTGTCGTGGATCATCTCCTCGGCATACTTGGCCACGGTGGGGCTCACGTGTTGGTCGCCGAAGGATGCCGCCTGCAACACCGGGGCCAGCACCCAACGCACCGCACCCCGCCCGCGGTGTACCAATCTCGGGGCGTGGCGCGCCGCGAAGCGGGCTGCCTCCATCGCCGGATTCTGCAGGATCTCACCGAGCGGGGACCGCGAAAGTCCCTCCGCTGCAGTACTAATGAGCGCGGCTCCGACGATGTGGGTACCGTAGCGGTCCGGGAACTGGCGGGCGTGGGACAACACCGTCATCCCACCCATCGAGTGTCCGATCAGCACCACCGGCCCCTTCGGCGCCATGACGGCCAAGACCGATTCGAGGTCCTTGCCCAGCTGCTCCACGGTGTAGGTCGACGGCGGCGCGGTATCGGACCGGCCGTGGCCGCGCTGGTCATAGAAGACCATCCGGACCTGATCTCCCCAGGTGAGGCTGAGTTCACGGCGCTGAAAGTGAAAGGCGCCCATGTTCATACAGAAACCGTGGGCGAAGACCACAGTCACCGGGGCGTCTACCGGCCCCACCTCGCGCACCACCAGGTTGACGCCGTCTGTGGTGGTGACGACGCAGCCCCGGTCCGCTTCCAGCAGTGCGAAGTCCTCTGCGGTGTGGGGGTCTTCGATGACCTCCCGCCGTGTCATCGAGCGGGCCACCGTGGCACCGGCAACCGCGCCCACGGCACCGAGTCCGGTGGCCCCGGCCAGCCATCCCCGGTGGCGTCGGGCGGCGCGACGTGTGGCGCCCGCGGGGTCAGTCACCGTCGACTCCCCCGCGGTAGCGGCGGACGATGCGCCCGCGTGGACTCGTCGCGATCTCGTAGTTGATGGTGCCCGCAAGCTCAGCCCAATCCTGGGCGGTCTGCTCCCCCGAACTGCCCGGGCCGAACAGGATCGCCTCGTCACCCGGGGCCACGTCTACCTTCCCCGGCCCCAGGTCGACGACGAACTGGTCCATGCAGATCCGGCCGACGCTGCGGCGACGACGACCGTTGATCATCACCTCGATCCGTCCGCCCAGGGAGCGGAACACCCCGTCGGCGTAGCCCAGCGGCACCAGGGCGACCGTGGTGTCCTGCTCAGCCACCCACGTGTGGCCGTAGGACACACCGTCACCGGCATGCAGCGACTTCACCAGTGTGACAGGGGCTTTCACCGTCATCACCGGGATGAGGCCGAAGTCGCCGCGGCTGGGAATCGGGCTCAACCCGTACACCGCCACGCCGGGACGCACCATGTCGAAGGCAAGATCATGACGGGCCAGCACGGCCGGCGAGTTGGACAGATGCGCCACCTCGACGTCGAGGCCGGCCTGGTGGGCCTGCGCACGCATCTGGGTGAGCCGTTGCCCCTGCAGGTCATTGGTCGGATTGTCCGGGTCGTCGCCGCAGGCCAGGTGCGACATGATGCCACGGAACCGCACCGCGTCCTCGGCGACCGCGCGTCGCAGCGCCTCCAGCAGTGCCGGGTACTGCGGCGCGCTGACGCCGTTGCGGTTGAGCCCGGTGTCGACCTTGACGGTGATCGTCGCGGTGACCCCGGTGCGGCGGACCGCTCCGAGCAGTTCGTCGAGCTGGGCCAGCGACGAAATCCCGATCTGCACGTCGGCGGCCAGGGCGGGCGCGAAGTCGGTGCCGGGGGGATGCAGCCAGGCCAGCACCGGGGCGGTGATCCCGTCGCGGCGCAACGCCAGCGCCTCGGCCACCGTGGCGACCCCCAACTCGGCGGCACCGGCGGCCAGCGCGGCGCGCGCAACCGGTGTCGCGCCGTGCCCGTAGCCGTCGGCCTTCACCACCGCCATCACTGCCGCCGAGCCGGCATGCTCGGTCAACAGGCGCACGTTGTAGGCGACCGCGTCGAGGTCCACCTCGGCGTGCGGGGTGGCCAACGACTGCGAGCGGGACGGGGTTGTATTCACCGCCCTCGATTGTCCCAGAAGGCCGCGACCGGTTTCGGCGGGCGTCTGGCTCCGTCAGTGCGCGAAGTGCTGCAAGTCATCGAAGCCACCTCGCGGCTGCAGTTTGTCCAGCCGGGCCAGGAGCTCGATCAAGTCGTCCTTGAGTGCCCGGGCCAGGTCGGCGGAGAAACCCTCACGGACCACGATCCGCAGCACCGAGACGTCCTCGGCCCCCTCGGGCATGGTGTACGCCGGCACCTGCCAGCCGTAGGTGCGCAGCCCGGCGGAGATGTCGAACACGGTGTAGCCGAAATCGCCGGTCAGCCGGAACGCCACCACCGGGATCGCCGAGCCGTCGGAGATCACCGCGAAATGCTCGCTGCGGTCCAGCTCGTCGGCCAGCCACCGTGCCGTGGTCGACAGGCTGGACATCACCTGCCCGTAACCCGCCCGGCCCATCCGCAGGAAGTTGTAGTACTGGCCGACCACCTGATTACCCGGGCGGGAGAAGTTCAGGGTGAACGTCGGCATGTCACCACCGAGATAGTTCACCCGGAACACCAGATCCTCGGGTAGGGCGTCGGCGTTGCGCCACACCACGAATCCGATACCGGGGTAGGTCAGTCCGTACTTGTGACCGCTGACGTTGATCGAGGCGACGCGCGGCAGCCGGAAGTCCCATTCGATGTCGGGGTGCAGGAACGGCACCACGAATCCACCGCTGGCGGCGTCGACGTGCACCGGGATGTCCGGTCCGCCACCGGCGGCCAAGGTGTCCAGAGCAGCGCAGATCTCTGCGATCGGTTCCAGTTCGCCGGTGTAGGTGGTGCCCAGGATCCCGACGACGCCGATGGTGTCCTCGTCGACGTGTTCGAGCACCTGCTCGGGTGTGATCACGTAGCGGTCTTCGGCCATCGGCAGATATCGCGGCTCGACCTCGAAGTAGCGGCAGAACTTCTCCCACACCACCTGCACGTTGGACCCCATCACCAGGTTGGGGGTCCGGCCCTTCCAGCCCTTCTTGCCTTCGCCGCCCACCCTTTCTTTCCACCGCCACTTCATTGCCAGACCGCCGAGCATCACCGCCTCGCTGGAGCCGACCGTCGACACTCCGATGGCGCTAGACGGGTCGTCGTCGCGCAGGTTCTCGGCGTGGAACAGATCGGCGACCATGCAGACGCACCGCTGCTCGATGGCAGCGGTGGCCGGGTACTCGTCCTTGTCGATCATGTTCTTGTCGAACGTCTCGGCCATCAGCTTCTCGGCCTCGGGGTCCATCCACGTGGTCACGAAGGTCGCCAGGTTGAGCCGCGAGCTGCCGTCGAGCATCAGCTCGTCATGGATGAACCGGTAGGCGGCGGTGGGGTCCATCGATTCGTCGGGCAACCGCAGCGACGGAATGGGTGCGTTGAACATCCGCCCCGTATAAGCCGGGCTGATCGATGACGAGGGGCGGTTGATGTGCGGCATGGCGTCCTTCCGGTTACAGGCTGGCGATCGAGCTACGGAGATGCGCGAGGATGCGCGAGGCGGAGGTGGGAGCGCCGCGCGGGCCCGGGTCCAGCGCCGACAGGCCGGCGGCCCGGGCATGCACAAACGCCGCGGCCGCTGCTGCTTCGGCGGCGGGCAGACCCGAGGCCAGCAGTGCGCCGATGACGCCGGACAACACGTCACCGGAACCCGCGGTGGCCGCCCAGGATTGACCGGCGGGGTTCAGATACACCGGTCCCCCAGGATCGGCGATGACGGTGACGTTGCCTTTGAGCAGGACGGTTGCGCCGAACGCGTCGGCCAGACTGCGCGCGGCGGCCACCCTGTCGTCACCCGGCGGGTGGCCCGCCAGCCGGGCGTACTCTCCGGCGTGCGGCGTCAGGACGGTCGGCGCGGCGCGCGCTCGCACCAGGTCGGGATGGGCGGCCAGGATCGTCAGGGCGTCGGCGTCCACGATCACCGGAAGATCGGTGTCCAGCGCGAACACCAACGCGCGGGCACCTGCCTCGTCGGTGCCCAGTCCTGGGCCGACGACCCAGGACTGCACCCGGCCGACAGCGCTGAGGTCCGGTGCGGCGACGACCTCGGGCCAGTGCGAAACCACTTCGCTGTGAGCACTTCCCGCGTACCGGACCATGCCGGAGGTGGCCGCCACCGCGGCGCCGGTGCAGAGAATCGCCGCACCGGGGTAGGTCGCGGACCCGGCCAGGATCCCGGTGACGCCCTGGGTGTACTTGTCGTCGGTGGTACCGGGGATGGGCCAGCGCGCTCGCACGTCGGCCGGTTCGAAACCGAGCAGGTCGGTCTCGGGCAGGTGGAGGCCGATGTCGACCAGGTGGACCCGGCCGCAGTCGGCCAGGGCGTGTGCCGGCTTGAGGCCGCCGAACGTCACCGTCAGCGCGGCGTGTACGGCCGCAGCCGGGGTGGCGCCGGTGTGGACGTCGACACCGCTGGGGATGTCGACGGCGACCACCGGGGCGCAACTGCTGCTGAACACCTCGGCAGCGTTGGCACGCAGCGGGCCGGAACCGGAGATGCCGACCACCCCGTCGATCACCAGATCAACAGTGCCCGAGATCTTTTCGACGATCCGGCCACCCGCGGCAAGGAAGGCACGCAACCCTGCGCGGTGTGCGCGTCCGGGGTTGAGCAGGACCGCCTCGGCGGCCACCCCGCGGCGGCGCAACAATGTTGCGGCCCACAACGCGTCGCCGCCGTTGTCACCGGAGCCGATCACAGCGCACACCGTGCGGCCGGCCACAGCGCCGGTCTGGGCCCGCAGTTCGCCGGCAATCGCGGTGGCCAGCCCGTAGGCGGCGCGGCGCATCAGCACGCCGTCGGGCAGGCTCGCTAGCAGGGGCGCCTCGGCGGCGCGGATCGCCGCGGCGGAATAGTAGTGCCGCATCAGCCCCAGTCTGGTCCCTGCAGTGGAGTTCCTGCCGTGATTCGCCCAGGTTACTGCGTGTCGGTGTTAACGTCGGAGAGCATGGCGGACGAGCTGTTCGACGTGTTGATCGCCCTGGAGCACCGCGGCTGGCAATCGTTGTGCGACGGCACCGGCGGCGACTTCTGCCGTGACGTCCTGGCCGAGGACGTCCTGCTCGAACTCGGCGACGGCGTCATCATGGACCGCGTGGCCCTCACGCAGACCCTCGGCGCGACCCAGGCACGGATGCCGCCGTGGACGGGATATCAGATCGCCGGCGCGCACCTGTTGTCCGTGGGCGCCAAGGCGGCAGCGGTGGAGTACATCGGGACCGGCTACCCCGGGGGCGGTGATCCCGCGTTCGTGGCGACGGTCTGTTCGGTGTACCGGCGCACCGGACGGGACTGGAAACTGGTGCTCTGCCGGCACACCGGCTGACGCACCCGGCCTATGATCGCCGGATGGTCTACGGGATGTCGCCACCGCCAACGGTCCCGCGCAAACCACCGATTTCCGGGGTGGACCTCGGCGTTTCGATCGTCGGCATCATCTTGACCGTCGTGTTCAGCGTGTTCGCGGTGTTCATCGGAGTGTTCCTGCTGGCCTTCCTCGACACCTGCCCACCGGCGACATGCAGCATCGGAGGAGTGATCGGCACGGTCGGAGGCACGCTCCTGATCACCGCGGTGCTCGGCGTCATCGGTATCACCTTCACGATCGTGGCGCTCCTACGGCGCGCACGGGCGTGGCCACTGGCCCTGGGCACGTTCGCGCTGTGCGTACTGACCTGCGTGATCGGGGTGTACCTGTTCGGCGCAGCGGCCGGGACCGGCCAAGGCTTGTTGTTCGGCTGAGGTGCCGACGTCGAGCAGTTATTCGACGGTGACGGACTTGGCCAGGTTGCGCGGCTTGTCCACGTCGTACCCGCGGGCCTGGGCGACCGCGGCGGCGAACACCTGAAGCGGGATCGTCGACAGCAGCGGCTGGAAAAGCGTTGAGACCGCCGGGATCTCGATCAGGTGGTCGGCGTACGGCCGCACCGTGTCGTCGCCCTCCTCGGCGATCACGATGGTCAGCGCGCCCCGGGCCTGGATCTCGCGGATATTCGACAGCAGCTTGGAGTGCAGCATGGCCGCACCCTTGGGTGAGGGCATCACCACGATCACCGGCAGGCCGTCCTCGATCAACGCGATCGGGCCGTGCTTGAGCTCACCGGCGGCGAAGCCTTCGGCGTGCATGTAGGCCAGCTCTTTGAGCTTGAGCGCGCCCTCCAGCGCCACCGGGTAACCGACGTGGCGTCCCAGGAAGAGCACCGTGGACGACGACGCGAACCGGCGGGCCACGTCGGCGACCGGCCCCATCCGGGTCAGCACCTCGGCGACCTGGGCCGGCATCGCTTCGAGTTCGCGGTATTCGCGCTCCACCTCGTCGGGGTACTTGGTGCCGCGAGCCTGCGCCAGCGCCAGACCGACGAGGTAGTTGGCCGTCACCTGCGCCAGGAAGGTCTTGGTGGAGGCCACACCGATCTCCGGTCCGGCCCGGGTGTAGAGCACCGCGTCACATTCGCGCGGGATCTGGCTGCCATTGGTGTTGCAGATCGCCAGCACCTTGGCTTTCTGCTCCTTGGCGTGGCGCACCGCTTCCAGCGTGTCCGCGGTCTCGCCGGACTGGCTGATCGCGACCACCAGGGTGCTGCGGTCCAGCACCGGGTCGCGGTAGCGGAACTCGCTGGCGAGTTCGACCTCCACCGGCAACCGGGTCCAGTGTTCGATCGCGTACTTGGCCAGCAGTCCGGAGTGATAGGCGGTACCGCAGGCGACGACGAACACCTTGTCGATCTCGCGGAGTTCCTGATCGGAGAGCCGTTGCTCGTCGAGGACGATGCGGTTGTCGACGAAGTGCCCCAGGAGGGTGTCGGCGACCGCGGCGGGTTGCTCGGCGATCTCCTTGAGCATGAAGTACTCGTAGCCACCCTTTTCAGCGGCCGACAGATCCCAGTCGATATGGAAGGTGCGTGCGTTGCCGGTCATGTCGTTGCCGGCGAAATCGGTGATCGAGTAGCCGTCGGCGGTGATCACCACGGCCTGGTCCTGGCCCAGTTCGACGGCTTCCCGGGTGTATTCGATGAATGCCGCGACATCGGAGCCGATGAACATCTCGCCGTCACCGACACCGACCACCAGAGGGGTGGAGCGTCGCGCCGCAATGATGGTTCCCGGCTCATCGGCGTTGGCGAACACCAGGGTGAAGTGGCCCTCCAGCCGGCGCAGCACCGCCAGGACGGACGCGGTGAAATCCCCTGCCGTCGCGCCGTTGTGATAGGCGTGCGCCACCAGGTGCACCGCGACCTCGGTGTCGGTGTCGCTGGCGAACTCGACTCCGGTGAGCTCGAGTTCCTCACGCAGCGTTGCGTAGTTCTCGATGATGCCGTTGTGGACGACGGCGATCTTGCCCGCGGCGTCCCGGTGCGGATGGGCATTACGGTCGGTGGGGCGGCCATGGGTGGCCCACCGGGTGTGCCCGACCCCGGTACCACCGACCAACGAGTCGTCGTCGGTCTCGGCCAGCGCCGCCTGCAGGTTGGCCAGCCGGCCGGCACGGCGGCGGACGGTCATCCCGCCCTTGCCGTCGAGCAGTGCGATTCCCGCGGAGTCGTACCCCCGGTACTCCATTCGGCTCAGCGCGTCGACGACGACGTCGCGGGCGCGACGGGGGCCCACGTATCCGACGATTCCGCACATGAGTCATCAGGGTAGTGCAGCGCCCCGAAACCACCCCAATACGAACCGTTCGGCTACGGTCTACAGGTGGCCAGCACGAAGAAACTCTTCACCGCCCTGCGCCGGCGCGGACCGCACCGTGTTCTCCGCGGTGACCTGGCATTTGCCGGCTTACCGGGCATTGTGTACACCCCCGAATCGGGGCTGAATCTGCCGGCTGTGGCCTTCGCTCACGATTGGCTCACACCCGCGGAGAGCTACGCGGGCACCCTGGAACATCTGGCGTCCTGGGGAATCGTGGCCGCCGCCCCCGACACCGAGAAGAGCCTGGTGCCCTCGGTGCTGAATCTGGCGTTTGACCTGGGCACCACCCTGGACATTCTCACCGGCGTGCGGCTGGGCCCCGGCCAGATCAGCGTGCACCCGGCGAAACTCGGCACCAGCGGGCACGGTTTCGGCGGTTCAGCGGCGGTTTTCGCTGCCGCGGGCGCGCCGGGCCGAGTGAAGGCCGTGGCCCCGTTGTTCCCGTCGGCCACCTCACCACGGGCCGAAGCACCGGCCGCCGGACTCTCCACGCCGGGGCTGGTGCTCACGGCCCAGGGCGACCCGATGTCGTTGCGCTCAAATGCCGTCGAGCTGGCCCGGGTCTGGAAGTCGGCAAGCCTGCGACTGGTCAGCGGCGGTAAACCCGGCGGCATGGTCGAAGGCCGGCGGCTGGCGCGCGCCGTCGGACTCCCCGGCGCGGACCGCAGCACTCAGAAGACGGTTCGCGCACTGCTGACCGGGTTCCTGCTGTTTCAGCTCACCGGCAACCAGGACTACCAGGACTTCGGCGATCCCGAAGCGGTGCTACCCAAGACCGAAATCGCTGATCCGAACTCTGACCCGGTGGATCTCGAGAACAAGGTGGTAGCCCTGCTCAAGCCGTGAGCGTCGGCGTCTGCCGGGACGATGACGTATTCAGGCCGTCATCATCTGTTGACGCCCGCGGGTCGACCCATCACTTGGAGACCGGTTCGCCGATGCCGCGTCCGGCACCATCAACCAACCGGTTGGGTGTATAACTCGTTCATGCGGACTGGGATATTTCTGAGCTACGCCGGCGGCTTCCGCGAAGCCGCCGACCAAGTCGTCGAGTTCGAGAAAATCGGGGTCGACATCGCGCTGGTCGCCGAGGCGTACTCCTACGACGCGATCAGCCAGCTGGGCTATCTGGCCGCCAAGACCTCGACCATCGAACTCGGCACCGGCGTTGTACCGATCTACCCGCGGACACCCACCCTGCTGGGGATGACCGCCGCCGGGTTGGACTACGTCTCCGACGGCAGGTTCCGGCTGGGCATCGGCACCTCGGGCCCGCAGGTGATGGAGGGCTTCCACGGCGTACCGTTCGACGCTCCTCTGGGCCGCACCCGCGAGGTCGTGGAGATCTGTCGGCAGGTGTGGCGACGGGAAAAGATCTCCTACGACGGTAAGCACTACCAGATCCCACTGCCCGAAGGCCGCGGCACCGGCTTGGGAAAGCCACTGCGTCTGATCAATCACCCTGTGCGGGAACGTATTCCGATCACCATCGCCGCGCTGGGACCCAAAAATGTGGAGTTGACGGCCGAAATCGCCGAGGGCTGGCAGCCGGTGTTCTACTACCCGGAGAAGGCTGACGCGGTGTGGGGCGACGCGTTGCGGGCGGGCTCTGCCAAACGTGACCCCGAATTGGGACCGCTGGATGTGATGGTTTCAGCCAGCCTGGCCATCGGCGAGAACCTCGAGGACCGGCTGGCCTGGGCGAAACCACAACTGGCGCTCTACATCGGCGGGATGGGTGCCCGCGGCCAGAACTTCTACCACAAGCTCGCGACGCGGTACGGCTTCGGTGCCGTAGCCGATCACATTCAGGATCTGTTCCTGGCGGGCAAGAAGCAGGAAGCGATCGACGCCGTGCCGGATGAGTTGGTGCGCAACACTTCCCTGGTCGGTCCGCGGGGATTCGTCAAGGAGCGGTTGGCCGCCTATGCCGAGGCCGGCGTCACCACCATGCTGGTGCACCCGCTGGCGTCCGACGACCGTGAAGCTGTGGCCTTTGTCGAGGAACTGGTGTCCCTGACCTCCTAGCCGACTCCAACGTCACCGCTCGGAGGTGGCTCAGTGTGCGGTCCACCCCCGTCGACCAGTAGCGAGCTGCCGGTGGTCAGCGACGAAGCCGGGCTGGTGGTCACTTGATCGCCAGGGACCGACTGGTGCTGGGTTCACTCGAGCGGTTGCCCACCCCGGGTCACTGACCCACCTGCGGTAGCTCGTCGGCGGCGATCTCACACGGCGTGGAAACGGCCGCGGGATCAGCCGCCGGCGGCACCGCGGGAGCGGGTTCCGGCGGTGTGGGCTCGGGCTCCTCGGCAGCTTCAGCTCGAGGCTGCGTGCTGTCCGGGCAGTCTGGTTGCGGCTCCTCGGCGGGCAGATCCTCCCCTGGCTCGGTGCCATCGGATTCGCCAGCCTGCGGCGCACTGTCCTCCTCGACCGGCGCGGCTTCGACCTCGTCCTCTACCTCGTCCTCGGGCTCGTCCTCGGGCTCGTCCTCGGGCTCGAGGTCCGGTTCGAGGTCGGGCTCGGACTCGAGGTCCGGGAGCTCCGGGGGCTCCGGCAGTGCCGCCTGGTCACCGAGCGCGGCCGAACCGGTGCCGAGCAGCCCACCGAGGGCGTCGGCGAAGCGCCCAGGCAGTGCGCCGAGACCCGCGCCAGGATCCGCCGGTGCCGAGGCTGGACCCCCGGGAGGCACCATCGCCGCCGGGGCGGCCATGGTCTCCGTCGGACTCGGCTGCGGCGCAGCATAATTGGTGGGCACAGTTGCGCTGGGCGACGTGAGCGGCGCAGGAGTGGGCGGCGGCGCGGCCGGCACCTCGGGCGCCGACGTCACGGGTGCGGTGTGCACCGCCGCACCGGATGTCCCCGGCGCTGCCCCGGCAGCCCGAGGGGCGAGCGGGGCATACAGCTCGCCGGGAATGTCGAACCGAGCCGGGGGCCGCCCCGCCACAGCATCGACAGCGGCACGGTAGGCGGCACTGACCGCACTCACCGCCGCACGCATGTCAGCAACCCAGTCGCCGCCGATCACGCTGTCCACGAACGGCTTTATCTCCGAATCCACCACGGCGGCAGCCTCTTCGGAAACCTCACCACCGGTGGTGAGGGTGCGGGCCGCGGCCAGCCACGCTGACCGCTGCCCCTGCGCCCGACCATCGGCAGCCACCGTCGAGTCCACTTTGCCGTTGACGATGCGCCACAGGTCATCGCGTAACCGCTGACAGGATTGCGCAGCGGCCCCGACCGCGGCGGTCAACTGGACTGCCTGCGCATCGTGTCGGCGAAGGAAAACCCCTGCGGCACTGCCACCTTCGCCGGCCCAGGCCGCGGCCACAACGCCGGTCTGCGCGCGCACGAGTTGGGATGCATCGGCAACTTGTTGGGCCATGGTTCGCAGTGCTGCGCAGTCGGCGTCAAGGGCACGCAAGTCCAGGCCGTCTTCGGTGCCGTACCAGTCGCGGACCTGCCCGCCATGCAGTGTGAGATCGGGATGCCGATATCCACGGACAGCGCACGCCCATACGTAGGTCTGCATATCATCCACTGCGACAAAGCCTTCGGCCAACCGGCCCGCTACATCGAACTCCGCGGCCATGTCAGCCGATCCGCGCCGCAGCGGTCTGATCCGCAGTCCGGTATCGCCGGGCATCCGCACGCAGAGCCATCGCGATCTCGGCCGCGGCGCGCGCCCACACGTTCAGATCAGCAAGCAATCCGTCCAGAGCGCGGCGCAATTCATCACCGTCGCCGGTGTGCGCCCGCCCCGCCGAAGCGCCGTCGAAGGCGAGCCGGGCGCGTGCCGCGCGGCTGATCAGGTCTGCAGCGGTGTCGAACTGTTCGGCGGCGGCGTCCATGGCGGCAGGATCGACGTGTGTCGTATACGGATCTCCCATACCTGGGTTAGACGCACACGACGCCGCCCCGGTTCCCGCCGCGGACCGGCGTCAGCGGTGTTGGCTGACCGATCGGGCGACGCGCACGGCCAGCTGGCGGGCGGTGTCCTCATCGCCGGCCTCGACCATCACCCGGACCAGTTGTTCGGTACCGGAAGGCCGCAGCAGGATTCTGCCGGTGTCCCCCAGCTCCGCCTCGGCCTCTTTGACAGCAATCTGCACATCGGGCGCGGCGGCCACCGTCGTCTTGTCGGCGACCGCGACGTTGATCAGCACCTGGGGCAGCGTGTGCATGGTCGCGGCGAGCTCGGCCAGCGACTTCCCGGTCTGCGCCATCCGCGACATCAACCGCAGACCGGTGACGATCCCGTCACCGGTGGGGCCGTACGCAGGCAGGACGATGTGGCCGGATTGTTCGCCGCCGAGGGTGTACTCACCGGCGCGCAGTTCCTCGAGCACATAGCGGTCCCCCACTCCGGTGGTACGCACGGCGATGCCGGCGTCACGCATCGCCAGGTGCAGACCCTGATTGCTCATCACCGTGGTGACCAGAGTGTGGGAGGCCAGCTCGTCGGCGTCTTTCATGGCCAGCGCCAATACCACCATGATGGCGTCGCCGTCGATGATGTCGCCTGCGGCGTCCACCGCAAGGCAGCGGTCGGCGTCGCCGTCGTGCGCCAACCCGAGATCGGCTCCGTGGGCCCGCACCGCTTCCCGCAGGTGCTCCATGTGGGTGGACCCGCAGCCGTCGTTGATGTTCAGCCCGTCGGGCTCGGCGTTGATGGCAATGACAGTGGCGCCGGCCGCGCGGTAGGCCTGCGGAGCGGCGGCGAATGCGGCACCGTGAGCGCAGTCGACAACGACGGTGAGCCCGTCGAGCGGTGCAGATGCCGCCTTGCCGACGTGCCGGAGATAACGCTCCAGCGCATCTTCGGCGTACACCACCCGGCCGATGCCGGCGCCGACAGGACGATCAGCCGGCCCCGCAATCACCAGCTCGGCGATCCGGTCCTCGGCGGCGTCGTCGAGCTTGTGACCGCCCGGCCCGAAGATCTTGATGCCGTTGTCGGGCATCGGGTTGTGTGACGCCGAGATCATCACGCCGAAGGATGCGTCGTACGCGTTGGTCAGGTACGCAATCGCGGGAGTAGGCAGCACGCCGACCCGCAACACGTCCACGCCTTCGCTGGTCACACCGGCAGTGACGGCGGCTTCGAGCATCTCGCCGCTGGCGCGGGGATCCCGGCCGATGACGGCTACCTGGCGTCTTCCCGGACCGGTCCGCGCGAGGCGCCGCGCGGCGGCGGAGCCGAGGGCGACAGCCAGTTCGGGGGTCAGGTCGCGGTTGGCGACTCCTCGCACCCCGTCGGTACCGAAAAGTCGAGCCATGAACCTAAACCTCTCACAGATGGTGGTTCCGGAGCCAACTGCCGCACCGGGCAAACGGCCCCAGAACCCCCATCGTGATCGAGAAATCTCGGCTGGTCCGAGACCTTCGTCACCGGACGAGCGTCAGTTCATCCCGGAGATGTTGTTCGGCTCCGGCACCTCGTCGCCACCCACCTGCGGTGCGTCGCCGCCGCCACTGCCGGGAGCCTCCACGGGCGGCGGCGCGGCCGGTTCCGCACTCGGATTTTCCGCGACCTCCGCGGACGTGCCGGGGATCACCGGCGAAGTCGTCCCGTTCTGGGTCAGCACCACGTCCCCATCGGGCTGCTCCGTACACACGGTCTGGCTCACGCCCGTCGCGTCGACCTGCACCACCATCGCGTTCGCGGCCTGTTCGGCCACAGAACACTTGTCGACGATGGCATCGATGGCGTCGGCCGGGGGAACGCTGTCGAGGAATGGTGCCCCGCCGATGACGACGCTGACCAGGCCGTCCGGCGCCGGCGGCGGCGGTGACGGCGGTGCGGGCTCGGCATGTGCCAGCCCCAGTCCTGCGGTGATCAGCAGCGACCCGCCGAACGCCGTGGCGAGCGCGCCGCGGGTGATGGTTGTTGTGAAGTTCTTGACGGTCATCAGTTAGCCCTTCCGAATCTCCGGCGAAGTGGCGCCCCGGCGGCGGTCCGTGATGTCCACCGAGGGCAGTGACCCCGTCTGCCGGCGTCCTGTCGAACGCCCGCCTCTTACCTAGAACGCTGTTGACCCGATCGCGCAAGCTCAAACCACGGGACGGAAAGCAGTCGCCGCCCACATCACGGATGCGGGCGGCGACTCAGGCGATCAGTCCTCGTCGTCCACCGATTGCTGACCTCCCAGACCGGTGTCGCCGTGCGGGGCAGGCGGTTCGGCGGCTCCCGCGCCGTTGAGATCCCCCGCGGCACTTCCGGGGTTACCGGGCGGCATCGGTGCGGCGGGTTCGCCGGAGACCTCTGCCGACGTCCCGGGGATGACGGGCGAATCCGTGCCCGCGACATTCTGGGCCACCACCACTTCGCCCACCGGCAGCCCGGCACACGCCACCTGGCTGGCTCCCTGCGTGTCGACCTGTGACACCAGCCCGTTGGCATCCGGAACCGCCGATCCACACAGCTGGGTGATGGTGCTGACCGCCTCCATGACAGGCACGCCGTCAAGAAGGGTCGCGCCGCCCTGGGTGACGGTCACCAGACCGTCTGCCGCCGGCGCCGGTGGGGCCGGTGTGGGAGAGACCGGCTCTGCACCGGCAACCCCGAGTCCCGCGGTGAACAGCACCCCGCCGAATACGGCTCCGGCTGCGCCCCTCTTGAAATTCTTGCTGATTGCTGTCATCTGTTAGTTGTCCTTCCGTCCGACCCCGGGAAGCGCGGGAAAACCCACGTCCGGGCGGAGCAGGTCGAATGCCGGCGTCACGGTGACGCCACGCTCTCGTACAGAGCTGGAGTTTCCCGGCTCGGCGACATCAAACCGGTTGGCACAACAAGAAGCCGCCCGCATCCTGAGGATGCGGGCGGCGACGTTTCAGCGGGCCGGTTTAACCGACGTTTTCGCCACCCTCGGCGGCCGGTGCCTGAACCGTGTCGGCGGTGTCAGGTGCCGGGCTCTCCTGCGAGTCGGCAGGCGCACCAGCGGAACCGTCCGCGGCACCCTCAGCAGCCGGGTCAGTGACCCCCTCGGTGGCTTCGGGGCTCTCGACCGGGGCGGTGGTCTCCGAGCTCACGTTCTGGGCGAGCACCAGCTCGCCACCACCGGGAAGCCCGGCGCAGACGGTCTGGTTGACACCCTGGGCGTCGACCTGGGCAGCCAGAGCGCTCACGTCGGCGGCGGCGGTGCCGCAGATGGCGGCGCTGGCGTTGCTGGCCACATCGGCAGGCACGCTGTCCATGATGGTGGTGTCACCGACGGCGACGCTGACCAGGCCATCAGCTGCGGGTGTCACGGCGGGCTCTGCACCTGCGACGCCCAGACCTGCGGTGAACAGCAGTGATCCGCCGAACACAGTGCCGACGGCAACAGTCTTGAAGTTCTTGCTGATGTTTTTCATCAGTTACCTCTTCCGATTCGCGAAGTCGCAGTCCGGCGACATGCGAGCGATCTGCTCACGGCCGGAGGCAGAAACTTGTCTGCCGACGTCGATGGACGCCTGCGCTTCCGTGTCCCAGGCTTTCGCACCCTCGAGCCGGAACTCAACCGGCGGGTCGCTGATCTGCGAACCCGGTGCGGCTGGCTAAGTAACTACCAGGGTGTCGCCCCTGGACCGCAGCCCATCGGGCTTTACTGAATCAACAGTGTGCGACACGTCACAGTGGGAGTTAACACCGCTGAAACGACGATCGCCGAGCACGCGGTGCGTGCTCGGCGATCGGTGTGGAAGCAGTGCTGACGGATCAGCGCTTCGAGTACTGCGGGGCCTTACGGGCCTTCTTGAGTCCGTACTTCTTGCGCTCGATCGCACGCGGATCGCGAGTGAGGAAGCCGGCTTTCTTCAGGGCCGGACGGTCCTCGGGCTGCACGATGATCAGCGCCCGGGCGATGGCCAGACGCAGCGCGCCGGCCTGACCGGACGGGCCACCGCCATCGAGGTGGGCGAAGATGTCGAACGCGTCCACCCGGTCGACGGTCACCAGCGGGGCCTTGATCAGCTGCTGGTGCACCTTGTTCGGGAAGTACGCCTCCAGGCTGCGGCCGTCGAGGTCGAACTTGCCGGTGCCTGGTACCAGGCGCACCCGGACGACGGCTTCCTTGCGGCGGCCGACGGTCTGGATCGGACGGTCGATGTAGATCGGCTCGCGCGCTGGGGCCTCTTCGACCTCGACGACAACCTCGTCGACGAAGTTGTCGGCGCCGTCGGCCTCGAGGACCTCAGCGGCTTCGGTGGTCTCCTCGGGAGAAGTCACTGGCTCACCTGCTTGATTTCGAACGGAATCGGCTGCTGAGCGGTATGCGGGTGCACTGCACCCGTGTAGACGCGCAGGTTCTTCTGGATCTGCCGGCTGAGCTTGTTGTGCGGGAGCATGCCGATGATCGCGCGTTCGACCACTCGGTCGGCGTTCTTGGCCAGCTCGTCGCCCAGTGCCCGCGAGCGCAGGCCGCCCGGGAAACCCGAGTGGCGGTAGGCGAGCTTCTTCTGCAGTTTGTCGCCGCTGACGGCGACCTTGTCGGCGTTGATGATGATGACGAAATCGCCACCATCGACATTCGGGGTGAATGTCGGCTTGTGCTTGCCGCGGAGCAGCTTGGCTGCTTCGACGGCGAGCCGGCCGAGCACCACATCCGTGGCATCGATGACATACCACGTACGAGTGGTGTCACCTGCCTTCGGCGTGTACGTAGGCACAGCGCTTACCTTCTCTTCTCGGGCCCTGTTCGGGCTGCTGGATCCCGGCTGACCGGGTGTCGGCCGTGCGTAGCGGTAAATGCCCCCGGCGACCGACACTGACCCGGGAGACATGCGCCCTCATGGACATACCGCACGCCAACGGTGCAGCTTACCGGCCCGCGTCCCCGCAGGTCAAAACGCGTTCGCTCCCGCGGCCTCGACGTTCAGGACACCGTCTCCGTGCGCAACGGGATTCCTACGACCAGGCGGGCCGCATTGTGTCCGAGAATACGCGCGGAGCTAGGCCCAGCCGGGCCCGCAGAGACCAATCCGGGAGTGGGGCCGGTGAGCTTCTCGTGTTGAACACACACCCGCCCCTGCCCGTCGATGCCGACGCCGACATCCAGTGACGAGCGGCCGGCGGCCACCCCGGCGAGCACATCAGCATCTTCACCGGTGGTCGACGTCTCGACGGTGGACGGAACGCCCTCCTCCTCGATTCCGGCCAGCACCGCGTTCTGGATCGGCCCGGTCGCGGCACTGAGCACCAGGATCGCCGGCCGCTCCGGCTGTCCCCCCTCAAACATGAGCGCCCACACCGCCGGGCACCGCCCCATCGGGGGGCGCCACCTTGTCCCCCTGAATCGACCCCTGAATCGACATGGCGTACGAGGCGACGAGACCCGATGCGACCGCGTTTCGTGGACCTTCGGTACCGCGCACATTGCCGGTGCCACAGACGATCCCGTAGGGCGCGACGGCGTCCGCGATCTGATCGGGGATCTCGAAATCCAGTGCACAACCGCCCAGCAACACCACGAATCCGATCTGTCGCAGATCACCGGCGGGGGCGATACTGCGAAGAGCACGAAGTGCATTGACGACGAACACCCGCTCCTTGGCGGTTCGGCGCACGGTCCTGATCCGGTCCAGAGAATGACGGGTCGGGATCGGGTTCATTCCGTGCTCGCTCAGGGTCACAACCCGGGCGAACGCGGTCGCCGGCAGCGCAGTGTCGAAGAACTGCGCGGTACCGTTCTCCAGCCTGACGTGGAAGAAGCTCTCCGCCTTGCCCAGTGGGCACCGCTTGATCTCTTCCGCCAATTCCAGGTTGTCCAGCCCCAATTCGGCGTCGATCAACTTGCTGACCAGATCTCCGGCGCCCGCCAGGTGCGTCGCCTCGATCTGACCGTTGGTCTGGATCACGGCAGCGTCGGTGGATCCTCCGCCGAGGTCCAGCACCACCAACGGTTTGTCGGTGCCCGGTGTGGTCAGTGCGCCGAGCACCGCCATCTCGGCCTCCACGCCGCCGACGATGACCTCGACCCGGTGCGCGCCCGCGTCACGTAGCCGCTCCGCGACCGCGGCCGCGACTGCACGCATCCCGGTTTCCTTGGTCCGGACCATGGCGGCAAGTGCCACAGCGTTTTCCAGCGCCACCTCTCCGGCGACACCGCCCCGGACCTCTTGCGGCACCACGGTGTCCACGGCCAGGAGATCCTGGATACGGACATCGGCCAACGCGTGGTTGGACAAGTCGGCCATACTCTGGCGGACATTGGAGATCATGCCGCCGGTGTTGGTCCCCGACTCGCCGAGGACGTCGGACAACGGGCTGACCCGCTGCACTGCGGCCATGATCTCGGCGGCACCCCGCGAGACATCAACCGCAGCACGCCTGTTCATCCCGATCAGTTCCAGCGAGCCCGCGGGGACGGTGCGGTCAGCGACATCTCCGGAAGGTGTCCGCACGACGACTGCCGAACGGTTTCCGGTCAAGGCCCGCGCGACCGGTGAAACCACCTTTGTCTGTTCGGGATCCAGATCGAAGATGGTCGCAAGGCCGTAGGCGTTGGACAGCGTACGAATGGACTGTCCGGGACCCGCGACCTCCACTGCGGCGAGCATGCCCAGCGGCACCGCGTCGATGCGAGAGACCTCATCGATGATGGGAATCGTTGTGCGCAACCGATTCGCGACCAGAACCGCGTCGTCATTGCACAGAATTGCGCCGCTGACCTCGACACCGCGTTCGCCCGCCGCATTGAACGCAGCGGCGACGACCTCGAAATCGACGCCGTTGGGCACCAACACGATGACCGCAACGCCGGGTTCCGCGTCGGCCAGTGACTCGAACGCGATGATGGTGCCGACTCCCAGACCTCGGCCACCGGGGGTGCGTGGATCGTGGCCGATCATCGTCGACTCGGTGATGATCGTCTCGGTGATGGTCTCCATCGCCATGCCACTGATGACCGGCGTCGCCTCGTTGAGCAGGACCACGTCCAGATCAGCCAACGCGATGCCGGCACCCTCCAACGCCCAGGCGACGCATTTCGCCACACCATCGACGTTCTTGACGGTGCCCTTGATCCCCGTCGTCTGCGTCAGAGCGGCGCCCACGTACCCGACCGAGCCCGAAGGCCCGATCGTGGCAACGCTGGCCTCAGTGGTGGAGTTGCCGATGTCTACCCCGACAACCGTCCGATTCACCGAATCAACTCCTTCGGCTAACCGGCGGCCGCGGCGACAGAGAACTCCGGCACCACTTCGACCGGACGAACCTGCTTGCGCACCAGCTCGGTCTCCTTGAGGTGCAGCAGTGCTGCCTTGGCCTGCCAGCGGGGACGCGCCATCTGATCGTTGAGCGTCGGAACCGGTTCCGGCGAATCACCTTTGGCGTACTGCGCGGCGTTGGAACCGATGTTGCGGTAGGTCTCCAGCGTCAGCAACGGACACTGCGGGAAGAGTTCCAGGCTGGACAGCCGTGGAAGGTCCCGCTGGTGGATCATCGATGTTCCGCGGGCCAGGATGCCGATCCCGATACCGGATCCCGACAGCTTGGCCGCCAGGTGCGACATCAGCGCCAGGTCGGCGCTGTGTTGGACGCGGATGATCCGCGCGCCGACTTCCTGCTCTTCGATGCCGGCGAGCATCTGCCGGATCACCTCGGCGTGCGGCAGACCGATGATGGTCTGGCTGAACAGACTTCCGAAGGCAGGTGAGATCGCAATCACCACCTCGTCGGGACGCTTGCCGCGCTCAGCCGGGCCGACCTCGTTGAACGAGATCGTGCGATTTCCTGCTTGCAGATCAGTCGAGACGGTCATTCCACCTCCTCCTCAGGATTTGATGCGCTCGTCACGTGGCGCAGTTTCTTCATCTCTTCCCAACGTGCACCCGACGGGCGGTACCCGGTGCCCGGGCCGGCGTAGTCGTTGGCGTCGTTGACCGCCGACAAGGGCTCCAGATCCTTGGTCATGATCGCCGAGGTCTGCAGCAGATCTCCCGAAACGCGCTGGCGCAGAACCGCCAACAGGTTGCCGGCGACATCGGGGAACCCGGTGGACTCCAGAGCCTTCACCAGGTCCAGGCCGGTGATGTTGCGATCCATCACCTGCTGGGCGCCCTTGAGGTCTTCCAGGACGTCCCTGGCGAGCAGTTCACGACTACCGTCGGCGTACACCGCGATGTCGATCTCCTCGTCGGTGATCGGCGGCAGGTCCAGATAGACGAAGACCGCCTGCAATGCCTTGGCCGCCCGGGTGCGCACCGCGAGGATGTCGGTTTCCTTCACGTGACGCAGGCCGCCGTCGATCTGCAGATCCCGCTGGATCGTGTTGAAGTCGTCGTAATCGTCGCTGTCGAGATTCGAACCGGCGAACATGTCGTCGTAGTTGGGCATTGTCGAATACCCCGAGCACACGAAGTCCGTACCGGGCATCATCTGCGGCATCAGCCGCGCCGTGCGGCGCATCGGTGAGTGCGAGAACGACTGGTCGTTACCGGACGCGCATTCCAGATCCACCGATGACGCGATGAGGTTCTCGGCGGCGACGGCGCGGATTCCGGCAGGAACCGCACCCGGGACACCGATGCAGGAGATCGAGCCGTTCTGCAGGCCCTGCACTCCGGCGCCCTTGGCGATCAGGATGCACCGGATCTCCAGGTACAGCATCGATTTGCCCTGGGCGTTACCCATCTGAACTTCCGATCCGGTACCGGAAGTAAAGCGCATCTTGATGCCACGGGAGGCGTACGCCGCGGCCAGGAACGCCTTCGACCACGGCGTGTCGTCACCGTCGACGAAGACGGGCTCGGTGCCGTACACCGAGATGGTCTCCGCGTAGCCGGTGATGCCGCGCATGCCGAGGTCCAGTTCGGTGGCCTCTTCGAGGGCACACTGGGTCAGCGGTCCACCGGTGCCGACCTGGCTACCGATCTGCTGGGCCATCGCGACCAGGGGTGCGTAGCGCACCACTCCCAAAGTCGTCTCGACTTCGGCGAATCCACGAATGGATGCCTCAGCGGCGTCGCAGGCAACCTGGAGTGGGTTGTCGCGGGCGCTCGTGCAGTGCCCCTGATTTGCCGGCGTGCGGCGGGCCCGCATCTTCTGCATGCCCATCATGATCTCGACGATGTTGAGGTTCTTTGCGACGGCGAGAAGCTTCGCCGGAGTCAGCCCCTTCGTGACCGCGAGGACTTCCTGCCGCGTCACCCGCGGGTCGACCAACATGCGGGCGATCTCGTCGGCGGGCAGTGCCATCGACTGCTCGGTGGTCTCGACATCGACAGCCTTGTCGGCGATGAACTGGTCGATGAAGTCGAAGTCGGCGCGATCGACGCCGTCCATCTCCACGATGAGGCCGTTCTCCACCCGCACACTGGGTTTGGGATCGAACGGACTGTCCATCGCCACCATGCCGACCTCGGGCCACTCTTCGACGAATCCGTCGAGGTTGACCGGGCGACCTTCCAGGACCAAGGTGCGTGCGGAGTGCCGGACACCGTCGCCGGTGACACCGGCCTGTTGCGGAACTGTTGTCGTCATGAATTAACTCCTATTCGCTCGTGGCCAGAATGTCGCGTCGGTCGTACACCTCTGCGGCCTCTCGCACGAGTTCTGCGAGGAAGGGCGCGGTGTACTGCGATTCGAGCTCGTCGGCGATCGCTTCGAGCTCGACCTTGGTCGATGCGTTGGGCCGCAACGCGTTGTAGATCTCCAGGACCCGCTCGTCGGGAATCGCGGTCATCTCTGCGGCGCGCCGCAGATTGGCACCCAGCTGCGTCCTGCCGACCTTCTCCGAGATCTGTGCCTGCAACCGAAGCGTTTCGGGCGTGATGCGCAGATCCGCGGCTTCGACGTTGCCGGCCACCACCGCTTCGACGGTGATGTCGTCAATCGATCGACCGGTGGGCGTGAACAGCAGATCACGGCGGTGAACACTCAACGGATAGTCCACCGCGGGATCGAGCGTCGGTTGCGTCATGTACTACTCCAACAGTTGAGGGGTGGGCTGGTCGCCCAACGTGGCGAAACGTGATTCAACTCAGTCACGCGCCGCCAATTGTGTCTGTTGTCACGTTGCAGCAACGTTGCAACCGATTGCCTGCGGGAATAATCCCTGGTAGGGGGCCTGCGACGGCGCCGGCTACGCGCGTTGTGCGCTTTGGGATGAAGAGGACACCGGCGGTGGCACTCGCCGTCGGGCCTCATCCGGCCGTCTTCGGGATCGGGGCCCGACAGATTTCCTCAACGTTTACGGTGGACACGATCATGGACAGTGTTCCCGCGTCACCAGCCGAGTCAACCGCACCGGACGACACCATGCTGCGCGCAAAGACCGCGCAACTGGGCGAGTACTTTTCCCTTCCGGCACCGGGCGAAGGCCGGTGGCAGGAACTGCCTGCGTTGCTCGACGAGACCAACCTGATGCACTTCGTCGACCGCACGAGGGCCGCCATCGCATCTTCGGCCGGATGCGACAAAACCAGCATCCCAATGAAATTGGCGGCCTCGTCTTTTCAGCTGGGTATCGCGGCGCGGCTGCTCTCACCTTCCATCGGAGCTGCGGTCTGCTTCGGGGCGGTGCCATTGTTGACCTCGGCGGCGCTCCGTTGGCAGGCGACCGACCACCATGCTCCCCAGTTGGCGACGGCCGAAATCGATTGGCTGCCTGTGGACTCTGCGGCACAGGCAGCGCGCCTGATCTCCGAGTCGGTCCTGACCACGATATTGAGACCGTTGAATGACGCACTGCGAGCGGTGATGTCGCTTTCGTTGCAAGTGTCCTGGGGCAATGTCAGCTCCGCGGCCAACGGTGCGGTGACGGTGTTGGCGATGTCAGCACCCCAGCGGGAGGCTGCCGGTCGGTCCCTGGTGCGCGCACTGTTGACGGGCCGACCCCTGGCCGGCACCGGCAGTTTCGTCGGCGGCACGTTCATCCGGGGAAACTGTTGCTTGTTCTACCTCGCTCCGCGGTCGGGGTTGTGCGGAGACTGCGTGCTGCGGTCCGCCGGTGGATCACACTCGGACACCTCGCGTTGAGTTCGTCTCGTTGCAACCTTGCTGCAACGCAGCCCGCGCTAGCATTCAGCCCCGCTGAGCCTCAGGAAGGAGCCGACCATGGGTTGGACACCGGCCCGGTACGCGGCCGATACCGGTCGCTCACCTGAAATCACCGACACGTCAACGATTCTCCAAGAGTCGCCGCGTACCCGCGCCGCCCTGGTGATGACAGACGAGTTGCTGCGGCACGGCCTGGCACACGTGATGTCGCATGCCGGCGACATCGACTTCCTGGGCAATCTGTGTCATGGCCCCGAACTGGCGGACCGGCTGCGCGCACTGCGGCCTGATCTGCTGATCCTCGGGGCCGAACACAACCTGTCCCTGTCAGGCTTGCTGGTGCAGCTCGACCACGTGCCCAAGGTCATCGTGGTGATGGAGGGCGGGGACGCGCCGGCAGGAGCGCTCGAGCTGATCCAAGCAGGCGCCGATGCGCTGGTAGACCGCAGATCGTCGTCGGCAGAGCTGCTCAGCACCATCACCCGGGTGGTCGCCGGCCACTCCGCGCTGGACTCGCACTGCGCCAACACCCTCATCTCTGAACTGCGCGCAGCCGAAAACGCGCCGACGCCAGACTTCTCGCACCTGCTCACCCGTCGGGAACGAGAAGTGTTGGACTTACTCACCGATGGACTGGACAACCGGGCGATCGCGACGGAGTTGTTCATCTCGGAGGCCACCGTCAAGTTCCACCTCCACAACATCATGGACAAGTCCGGTGTGCACAAGCGTGCTGCGCTGGTCGCAGCCGCGCTGCGCGCGCACCCGAGAACTCGCTGAGGACAACACCTCCTGCGGTGACCGTGGCAGAGTCCTGTCCCCTACTGGCGACGGCGCAGCTTTCCGACCTTGCGGCGCAAGGTCGGAACCCCGCCACCACCACCGTGATCGGGGCGGTGGCGGGGTTCACGCCTGGCCGAGCATCACATCCGCTCGCCACCCGGACGCCACAGCACATCACCGTCGGGATTTTCGTAGCGCGCCAGAATGAACAGCAGGTCTGACAACCGGTTCAGATACCGGAGTGCGCAGTTGTTGACCGGGGCAGTGTCCGCCAGACACCACGCGCTGCGTTCAGCACGACGTGCCACGGTGCGCGCATGGTGCAGGTGGGCGGCAGCCACTGTGCCGCCGGGCAGGATGAAACTGCTCAACTTCGGCAAGTCCGCGTTGAACTCGTCGCACCAGGTTTCGAGTTGCTTCACCTGCTCGTCTGTCACGCGCAACGGTTCGTACTCGCTGTTCTCGACCTCGGGTGTGCACAGATCTGCCCCGACGTCGAACAGGTCGTTCTGGATCACCCGCAACACCGTGACGGTACGGTCACTGGCCATTCCGCATGCAACGGCCAGTCCGATCACGGCATTCGTCTCGTCGCAGTCGGCGTAGGCACCCACCCGGACGTCTGCTTTGGCGACCCTGGACATATCCCCCAGGGCAGTGGTGCCCGCGTCACCGGTACGGGTGTAGATCCGGGTCAGATGTACGGCCATGCGTCGATCTCCTGTCCGAGTGGGGGGACGTTCACGCGATTGCCAGTGCCAGCGAGGCGGCCAGTGCCGCACCGATCAGAGGTCCCGCAACCGGCACCCAGGAGTACGACCAGTCCGAATCGGCCTTACCGCGTATCGGCAGCAGCGAGTAGGCAATTCGGGGTCCGAGATCGCGAGCCGGGTTGATGGCGTACCCCGTGGGTCCGCCGAGCCCGAAACCGATACCCATCACCACAAAGGCGACAGCTGCATAACCCAACGCACCGTTGACGTCGGCCGGATTGGTCATGACCCAGAAGATCAGCACGAATGTGCCGATGATCTCGGTCGTGATGTTCCACCCGAACCCGCGCACCACCGGCGCCGTGCAGAAGATGCCTCGCGTACCGGCATTGTCGTCGTGGTTGTCGAACTGCAATTTGAATGCCGCCCAACACAGCACGGCACCGGTGATACCACCGAGCAGCTGCGCTGCCACGTACACCGGAAGGGTGGACCATGGCATCCCACCCGACATGGCCACAGCCAGCGATACCGCGGGGTTGATGTGACCGCCGGACGGATCGGCGATGCTGGCGCCGGCAAAAACGCCAAATCCCCAGCCCAGCACCACGATCAGCCAGTCCCCGCCACCCCCTTGAGAGTACGAGTTCTTCAGGACGATCGCCGCGACTGATCCGTTGCCGATCAGACACAGGATGGCCGTGCCCAAAAACTCCCAGATGAAGATGTCGACGTTCGACACCGCTCACCGCCTCTCTTGAGTGTTGTCGCAATGGCGCCTGCGAACTGGTACCGGCTGGTTCAACCGAGGCGCCCTGCAAGTGTTTTGATGTCGGACCTTCTCCGACAATGGTTTTGCGAAGTTCACGCCACATCCTGTCCAGACGAAGGCTGACGCCTGCCCGGAAGGACAGCTTTTGGATAGGGTCCCGACGCGCGCTCACCGATAGGACGAAGCCCGGTGCGGCGCTCGACCGAGGAGACTATGATCGTGAACGTACCAGCATCCGGTCATCTGCGCTCAAATCTATTGCGCAACAAATCATTTCGAAAGGTCAATCAATGAGTGCCATCACTCTGTCCGACGCGTCTGCGGTGTTGGACGCCGCCATCGAAAAGGCCCGCGAGATCGGTCAGCCGATGAACATCGCGGTCGTCGACGACGGTGGCCACCTGGTCGCCTTCGCCCGTATGGACGGGGCGATCAAGGCAAGCATCGACATCTCGACACGCAAGGCGCGGACCTCAGTGCTGATGAACCTTCCCACCCAGGCGCTCACCGCGCTCGCCCAACCGGGTGCCGAACTGTACGGACTGGAACAAACTTCCGGCGGCATGGTGATTTTCGGCGGAGGCATCCCGCTGACGGTGGACGGCGTCACCATCGGGGCGATCGGCGTCAGCGCCGGGTCCGTGGAACAGGACGTGACGGTCGCCGAAGCGGGAGTTGCCGCCCTGCCGGCCCAAAGCTAGCGAGTAGAAAGCAACTACCCTGCGCCGCGAACGACGCAGGGTAGTTGCTTTGCACTATCGATCAGAGATGCCGGCCGATCAGAAGAAGCCCTGGGCCGTGTCGCTGTAGGACACCAGCAGGTTCTTGGTCTGCTGGTAGTGGTCAAGCATCATCTTGTGGTTCTCGCGCCCGATGCCGGACTGCTTGTATCCACCGAATGCGGCGTGCGCCGGGTACTGGTGGTAGCAGTTGGTCCACACGCGGCCGGCCTTGATATCGCGACCTGCCCGGTAAGCGGTGTTGCCGTCACGGCTCCACACACCGGCGCCCAGGCCGTAGAGGGTGTCGTTGGCGATCGACATGGCCTCGTCGTAATCCTTGAAGGACGTAACCGCCACGACGGGGCCGAAGATCTCCTCCTGGAACACCCGCATCTTGTTGTGCCCGGTGAAGATGGTCGGCTGCACGTAGTACCCGCCGTTGAGATCGCCGCCGAGCTCGGCACGCTCACCGCCGGTCACCAAGTTGGCACCCTCGCTCTTACCGATCTCGATGTAAGAGAGGATCTTTTCCAGCTGATCGTTGGAGGCCTGCGCGCCGATCATGGTCTCGGTGTCGAGAGGATCACCCTGGCGGACCGCCTTGGTGCGGATCGCGGCCAGTGCGAGGAACTCGTCGTAGATCTCGGCCTGAACCAGCGACCGGGACGGGCACGTGCACACCTCGCCCTGGTTGAGGGCGAACATCGTGAAGCCTTCCAGGGCCTTGTCCTGGTAGTTGTCGGCGGCGGCCATCACATCGTTGAAGAAGATGTTCGGGCTCTTGCCGCCGAGTTCCAGGGTGACCGGGATCAGGTTCTGGGAGGCGTACTGCATGATCAGGCGCCCGGTCGTGGTCTCGCCGGTGAACGCGATCTTGGCGATCCGATTCGACGATGCCAGCGGCTTGCCGGCCTCGACGCCAAAACCGTTGACGACGTTGAGCACACCGGCAGGCAGCAGGTCGCCGATCACCGACATCAAGTAGAGGATCGACGCCGGGGTCTGCTCAGCGGGCTTGAGCACGATGGCGTTACCCGCGGCCAGGGCCGGAGCCAGCTTCCATACGGCCATCAGGATCGGGAAGTTCCACGGGATGATCTGGCCGACAACGCCCAGCGGCTCGTGGAAGTGGTAGGCCACGGTGTCGTCGTCGATCTCCGAGAGCGAACCCTCCTGGGCCCGGAGCGCGCCGGCGAAGTACCGGAAGTGATCCACCGCCAGTGGGATATCGGCGTTCACGGTCTCGCGAATCGGCTTGCCGTTGTCCCACGATTCGGCGAGCGCGATGGATTCGAGGTTCTCCTCGATGCGATCGGCGATCCGGTTCAGGACCAAGGCCCGGGCGGCTGCCGAGGTCTTGCCCCAGGCCGGTGCGGCGGCGTGCGCTGCATCCAGGGCCTTCTCGATATCGGATTCGTCTGAGCGGGCAACCTCGCAGAACACCTCTCCGGTGACCGGAGTCGGGTTCTGGAAATAGCGTCCCGCGTTCGGCGGCACCCATTCACCACCGATGTAGTTGTCGTATCGCGCGTCGAAGGACATCAGCGCGCCGTCAGCACCAGGCCGGGCGTAGATGGTCATGGGTTGTCTCCTACCGTCGTTCACCCAGCTGTCGCTGGGCCACGTTTGTGTCGTGCGTCACCACGTTAGGAGCCAAACCGTTGCAGCGCGGTTGCATCGGCGAAGAAACCCGCAGATTCAGGGTGGAGAGCCGATCAGGCCGGCTCTGCCATTCGTCAGTGCTGTTCAGGCCCGATACCGGCTGCCCGGCCCCCGGTGATTGGCACACCCTGGCACACGAGCAGGCCCGATCGTCGGACGGATCAGTCACCATCGCATCATCTGGGGTCGGCACCGCCCCCGGTGCAGCTACCGTAGAGGCGGTATCGGGGGGTGAATCGTATGGTCGCGAGGCAGAAAGTCGCCAGGCAGAAATCAGCGGCGTTCCGGAAGTCTGCAGTCGCAGTGCCGCCGGACGCGCGTACTCAGGAGCCGCCGCAGCCAACAAGCGCCCTGGCCAACGATTTCGGCGAGGAAGTGACGCTGACACTGGCCGGCTCGCTCAATGTGCGCCGCACCGCGTTGCGGCTGCTCTCGATGGTCCGCCCCCGGCTCGCCGACTGGGCGGTCCTGGTTCTGGTGGACCGCCAAACCGGCGGTTTGAGCGTGTACGGCGGCGACCAGCCGGATTTCCGCGCCGCGATTCACGCTGCGACGGTCGCCGGTACCGGCCTGTATCGCACGCTGCGCACCGGCCGGACAACATTGCTGCACGTCCCTCTCGGCACCCCCGCCGATCAGGTGCTCGCGGACATGATCCCCCACCGCGCGGTGTATGAGCAGGTCGCCGGACTGCGGCCGGCCGATGTGCTGAGCCTCGGGCTCACCGCCCGGGGCGGCACCGTGGGCGCGCTCATCCTGGTGCGGGGTCCGGGCCGCGGATTCGCCGACGGGGACGTCGCCGTCGCCGAGCACCTGGCGGTCAGAGCCGCGTTGGCGCTGGATTCCGCGCAGCTCTACGAGGAGAGTGGCCGGGTGGTCTCGGCGCTCACCGACGGCCTGCGCCCGCCGAATCTGCCCGAGGTCGAGGGGTTGCGAATAGCGGCGCGTTACCGCCCGGCCGCGGAGCACCTCGAACTGGGCGGGGACTTCTACGACCTGCACGGCGCCGGGAATGACTGGCTGCTCACCATCGGTGACGTCTGCGGCAAGGGGGTGGAAGCCGCTGCCCTGACCGGCCGCACCCGCCAGAGCATCCGTACCGCCGCCTACTTCGACAGGAGCCCGGCGGCCGTGGCCGGCGCGCTGAATTCGGTGCTGTACGACACCGGCACCGCACCGTTTGTGACCGTGGTGTGCGCCCGCGTCCACACCGAGCCCTCCGGCGACCACGCTGACGTCGAGATGATCGCCGCGGGCCATCCGGCACCGATTCTGTTGCGCGCCAACGGGTCCGTGACACAGGTCGACGTCAGTGGCGCGGCGGCCGGAATGCTGCCCACGGTCACCTACCTGCCTGCGCAGGTTCGGCTCGACCGGGGTGACACGTTGCTGATGTACACCGACGGCATCGACGAAGCGCGTGGAGTCGACGGACTCTTCGGCGTCGAACGGCTGCTCGAGTTCCTGCCCGCGTACACCGGTGCGGCTCCCGGGGTGGTCTGCGAAGCCGTCGAACAGCGCGTCTTGGAACACCTCGACGGCCACCCGCATGACGACATGGCGTTGCTTGCGGTCACATGCGGGACATGAGCGGGGCGGCCGACCCAGCGCCGGCCGAGGGGCTCGCGGCACTCACACTGCCCGCCTATGACCAGGCCCTGACGACCGGCAACGCCACCGCGGTGACGTCGGCCGTACACACCCTTCTCGACACCGGCATCAACCCGGTGCAGGTACTGACCGGGGTGATCTCCGCCGGACAGCGGGCCGTCGGAATCCATTGGCAACGCGGTGAGTGGACCGTCGCCCAGGAACACGCGGCCACCGCATTGGCCGTCGCCGCCACCGAAGTCGTCACCGAACGCGTGCGCGGGTCCGTGCCGATCACCCACGGCAGTGTGCTCGTCGCCTGTGCCGAGCGCGAATGGCATGCGCTCCCGGCGATGATCATCTCCTGTGCGCTTCGCGCCCACGGCTGGGACAGCACCTTGCTGGGTGCTTCGACCACCCCGATGCGCCTCAACCGCGCGCTCCAGGATGTCGGACCGGAGGCGCTGGCGGTCAGCTGTTCCGTGCTGGGTTCATTGCCGGCCGGCAGGCACTTCATCGAGGCCGGCACCGCGGCCGGGGTTCCGGTGGTGGTGGGCGGTTCGGCGTTCGGGCCCGATGACCTGCGAGCCCGCGCCCTCGGGGCCACCGCGTGGGCGCGCGACGCCCAGGAGGCGGTCACCGCGGTGGCCGGCCTGCCGACGGTTGTCCCACCGGCGCCGCGATTGCCCGCCGCGGCGGCCGCCGAGCAGGCCGCGCTCGAACTCGACCATCAGCGCCTCGTGGCGGTGTTACGCCGACGGTGGTCGTTGACCGCCTCGGGCGGCGCTGAGCTCAAAGCGGCCCGGGAGGTCGCCGACGATGCGCTACACCAGGTGCTGCACGCGGTATGGGCGGTACTGCTGACCGGTGATCCCCGGCCGATCTCCGAGACCACCATCTGGGTTGCCGACGTGCTGCATTCGCGCGGGGCGGAGGGTGAATTGGTTGACGAGCTGGGCCAGGTAGTGGCCACCAGCCTGGGGGATTTCCCGTTGGCCCGCGGGCTCGTCGAACGGTATTTCGCCGGCGGCCAGCCGATCAGCTGAGGTCGAAGTCGATGCCGGCCAGATGGCCACCGGCCTGGGCACGCGCCAACGGGTCGACGGCCGCGTTGTCCCGCAACAACTGCCACCCTTCCCTGTCGTCGCGGCCCTCGGGCAGGTCCAGCCAACGACGCAACAGGTCGATGCGACCGCGGGCCGATTCGGCCAACACCACCCCGCGCAGCGCCGTCGACAGCTGGGTACGTAACCGGGCGATCGCCGGCGACACCGACTGCGGCAGCAACGGTCCTTGATAGCGGGTCAGCGCCGACTCGACATCACCGGCGTCGAGAGCGTCGAAGATCTCCCCCACATCGGAGGTGATCGGCATCTGCAGCCGGTAAGGGCGCGACCCCAGGTGTTCGGGTCCGATCACTTTTCGCAAGCGAGACATCTCGGCACGCACCGTGACGACGTCGAGGTCCTTGTCGTCGAGCAGCACCGCGAGATGGTCGGCGCTCAGACCTTCGGGATGACGGGTCAGCAGTGCCAGGATGTCGGCGTGTCGCCCGGTGAGGCTGGTCGCGCGCAGATGCCCGTACTCGCCGGTGGTCACCCAGCGTGGCCGACCTGCGCCCAGGAGGACGAGGTGCGCCTTCGGCCGTGCGGGTTCTGGGCAGCCACCGGTGATCCGCAGCAACGCCAGATGGTTTTCCACGGCCGCCACGGTCGCTCTGACCAGTGCCAATGTCTGCGGGGAAGCGACCTCGGAGTTGCCGGTCAGATCGATGGCACCCAGCAGGGCACCGGTGTCGGGGTCATGCACCGGCACCGCGGTGCAACTCCAGGGCTGCACGATGCGGGAGAAGTGCTCACCGCCGTGGATCTGCAGTTCGCGGTCAAGTGCCAGCGCGGTCCCGGGCGCATTGGTACCTGCGGCCCGTTCACTCCAGTCCGCGCCCGGCAGGAAGTTCATCGCTTCAGCCTTGCGGCGCACCGCGGGGTCGCCTTCGACCCACAGCAACGTTCCGTCGGCGGCACTGACGGCAACGACCACACCGGAATCGACGGCATCGTCGACGAGGAGCCGGCGGATCACCGGTAGGGCGGGTGCCAGCGGATGGCTGTCGCGCAGACGTGCGACGGTGACCGCCGCCGATGCGGATACGGTGCCGTGTTCAGGGTCGACGCCACGTGCCAGGCTGCGCTGCCAGCTTTCGGCAACGATGGGGCGCACCTGGTTGGCATCGAGAAACTTGGCGTCGATCTCACCGGTGATGAATCGTTCGTGCACAGCACGCAGCGCCCGGGCCGATACCTGCCCGCAGGAATTCCTCATTGAATCCATCGGTTTTCATCGCTCCTTGGTGACGTGATCACGCGCCTACCATGAATGCACCCTATCTGCTCTTTGACGTAAGTCACGCCACCCTTCTGCACGATTGCTGCGCGGCCCCCGCAGGGCTCTCCTCCCTGCCGGGGCCGCACAGAGTCTTCAACCGCTGGTCAGCGCCAAGCGTTGGCAGCCGCCCGGTCGGTGTCGGCGACCTGACCTGCGCCGTCGCGGACCGCGTTGCCGAGCCGAACCAGAATTTCGTTGAGGGCGGCAGCGGACCGCTGCCATTCGGACTGCTGCACCCGGTAGGCCTCGGCGGCCTCCCGTGTCCACACCTGCTGCAGCGGGGCGATACGTGCGCTCAGGTCCTCGAGTGCGGCGTTGAGCCGGGCCGCGGTACTCGCGATCTCCTGCCGGACGGCGACATCGATCTCGGTGAAGTCGTAGCTGATGATCTCGTCCATCGGGACTCCTTCGGGTGTGACGCGTCAGCGCAGTTCGGCGGCGACGGAGGAGATCTGTTCGGCGTGCTGGCGGCCGGCTTCACGCAGGGTCTGCTCGTTGTGACGGATGGTCGCGGCGATGCCGTCCAGTGAGTGGCACAGCCGCACGGACTCGGTGTTCCATCGATCCACCACGTCTTTGAAGCGGGCCGCGGCGGCGCCGCCCCACACCGCCGGCGGCACCGCGGTGAGTCTGTTGATGCACCCGTTCAGCAGCGCGCGGATCTCCGCGCTGCGGGCGTCAGTGGCCTGGGCAGCAGTGCGCATGAGCGCAAAATCGGTGCTCAGCGATGCGTTCGTCATGATTTCGCCTTCGGTGGAGGGTGTCCGCGTAATCCGCGCTTACCTTTATTCGTCTGTGCTGGAGCCGTTTTGGTTCCCTACGGACGGGCAACAGTTTCATGGCAACCGGCGCGCCGTACGCACCGCGTCCGCACACGGCCCGGCCACCACCTCGGGGTGGCCTCGACCGCTCTGGCAGCCGATGCTGATCCGGAGGTCGCCGTCGACCAGCACCGTCCATTCGATGTCCCGGCCCGGACGGGTTTCGCGGTACGTGACGGCCGGTCGGCCGGCCCGGGTACCGGCGGGATTGAAATCGACGAATACATCAGGCGGTTCACCGTCCACCGCGCGGCGCAGTACAGCGGCGGTGGCGGCCAGGTCCGAGTTCGCTATCCGGGATTGCGTCAGATGCAGGACCGCATTCCCGTCCAGCGGTGAAACCACCTGCACCCGAGCAGATCCGGGACCTTCGGTGACTCTGCGCACCACCCAGTCAGCGGGTATCTGCATGGTGGCCCTGCCTTCGACGAGCGCGGTGACCGGAGCCGCGACGCCCCCCTGGTCCGGCTGTGGCCCCAGACGGACCAACAGCACCACCACGGCCAGCGCTGCAACAAGGCCGGCCGTCAGCAGCGCAGGTCTGCGCCACCGCCGGGGCACCGGTGTCACCTCGTCGAGCGTCTCTGCTGGTTCGGCGAACGCTGTTGCGGCCGCGATGAATTCGTGCTCCGGAGCGACCCGCACACGCAATCGGGTTTCTGCCAGCGCCGCGCCGATGGCCTCAGCCAGTACGTCGCCGCCGGGAACCCCGGCCGCGACGTCGAGGATCACCGGCCGGGTCGGTCCCGCGGCCCGCACTGCGTCGACGATGTCGCTCACCAACACCGCAGGCTTCGTGGACCTCTCCCGCAGGGTGATCGGCGACCCGTCGGCAGTCACCACGACCGCGTGCGGCGCGATCTCGACCACGACGGCAGCCGGGGCCCGCCGTGCCCACACATTCGCTCGGGTGCACATCTGCAATCCGCCGGCCAGCTCGCCGGCCACGGCGCGCACCACGTTGATCCGAGGCGCCGGCCACCAGGACGGGTGGACCAGCAGCACCCGATCGGCGCCGCCGAGCAGGGGCCGCAGTACGTGGCGCCAGGCTTGGTGTATCGGCACCGGCCGATCACCGACAAGCACGAAACGGCCGTCGCCGTCGTCCAATACCGCACGCGCCTGCTCGGGATCGGCTGCGGCGCCGGATAATCTGCTGATCAGCACCGGACCGACGGCGCAGACCGCGGTGGTCACTGCGGTGCCACCCAGGCCAGCTGAACGAGTTGCCGGCCGGACCGGCGGGTCAGCATTGCACGGCCGGGGCGCAGTTGCCGGGGCCTGCCGGCACCCGCCAGGGCGGCATCGTCGGCGTGCTGGCTCAGTTGCATTGTTGCTGCACCGGATTCGCGTAATGCGCTCAGCAGCGGGTCATACAGCGAGCGGGCGCTCCCCCGCCCGGCCACGATGAGGTGCAAACCGATATCGGGCGCCTGCGGGATCAGTTCGACCAGTGCAGCCAATGGGCTGTTGCCGCTGAGCACGTCGTAGTCATCGACGAGGACGTACACCTCCGGACCGGTCCACCACGACCGCCTTCGCAACTGCCGGGCATCGATGGCCGCCTCCGGCAGGCGGGCACCCAGCATGGCGGTCAGCGCGGCGACCGACTCGGTGCACTGCGTGGTGGTGGTGGCATATCCCGCGACCGGACCCTCGATGTCGAGCAGGGTCCGCCGGGGGTCGATCAGGTAGAGCTGTGCTGCGCCGGGCGGGCTCGTCCTGGCGATCTCCCGGCCGAGCAGCCGCAGTGCCGACGTCTTGCCGGACCCGGCGTCCCCGGAGATGAGCAGATGCGCCTGCTCACTGAAGTCCATTGCCACCACGGTGAATTCGTCGTCACCGAGGCCCAGCAGTGGGTGTTGCGGAAGGTCTACGTCGTCATAGTCGAGCTGGTCGGGAAGCATCATCACCACGGGCGCGCGCAGGTCGCCGTGCCGGGAGGTGAGTCGGCCTGCGGCCGCGGCGAGTGCTTGCGTCAAGCCGCGGTCGGTGGCCTGGCCGTCGAGGCGCGGCAACGCCACCACCATGGGGAAACCGTCGGGTGCCAGCCCGCTGCCGGGGCGGTCCCGGGGCACCAGCCGGGCGCGTTTGCGGTCGAGTTCGGAATCGACGGGGTCACCGAGCCGCAGTTCGATCCGGGTGCCGATCAGGTCTTTGAGTGCCGGGCGGATATCGGCCCACCGGGATGCGGTGAGCAGCACGTGGACGCCATAGGACAGCCCTTCGGCGGCGAGCCCGGCGATCGTCGGCTCCAGGTCGAGGAACTCCTGCCGCAGCGACGCCCAGCCGTCGACGATCAGGAACACCTCGCCATAGGGGTCGCCGTATCCGGCGGCCTGACGCAGCCGGAACTCGGCCATGGAGCCGACACCCAGTGCGCCGAACAGCACCTCCCGCCGCTGGACCACCGCGGCTACGTGCTCGACTGTGCGACGGACCAATTCGGGTTGTTGCCTGCCCGCGACCACACCGACATGCGGGAGCTCGCCCAGCGCGCCCAGGCTGCCGCCACCGAAATCCAGACAGTAGAGCTGGACCTGCGCGGGATCGCAGGTGCCGCTGAGTGCCAGGGCGACCGTCCGCGCCGCCGTCGACTTCCCCGATTGTGGTGCGCCGACGATCGCGATGTTGCCTGCCGCGCCTGCCAGGTCGAGGATCACCGGCGCCACGCGCTGTTCGAAGGCCCGGTCGGCGATACCGATCGGGATCCGCAAGGACCCGGCAGGTACGTCTGCCAGCAGTGAATCCAGCGTCGGCGAACTGCTCACCGGCGCCAGCCACACCCGGTGAGCAGGCGGCCCATGCCCCTCCACCACGTCGAGCACGGCGTCCAGTACCCGCCGATCGGTCGCTGTCTCGCACAGTTCGCCGGTCACCGGCCGCACCGGGCCGGAGTGGGCACAGGTGAACCTCACCGGTCCGACGAGTCGGGTGCTTCGGCGGCCGGGCGCCCGGGGCACCGCGCCCGATACGTGCGTGGCCTGGAAGCGCACCGGCTCATCGGCGCCCACCTTCAGGAACGCCGCCCCGGGCGTGGCGGGGAGGTGGTAGGCGTCGGGCGTTCCGATCACCGTCCTTGACTCGTTCGGTGACAGGGTTTTCAGGCAGATGCGGTAGGAAAGATGGGACTCCAGGCCTCGCAGCCTGCCTTCGTCGAGACGCTGGCTGGCCAGCAGCAGGTGCATGCCCAGCGACCTGCCGAGGCGGCCGATCGCAACGAATACCTCGATGAAATCCGGCTGCCGACTGAGCAATTCGGAGAACTCGTCGACGATGACGAACAGCGCGGGCAGGGCCGGCAACTCGGTACGGGTGGTCCTGGCCTGGGTGTAGGCGGTGGCCGTCGGCAGATTGCCCGCGCTCCGCAGCAGCTGCTGACGGCGATGGATCTCGCCTTCGAGGGCATCCTGCATCCGGTCCACCAGATACGCCTCGTCGGCGAGGTTGGTGATGACGGCAGCGACATGCGGTGCCCGGTCGAGATCGAGGAAGGTGTAATTCATACACCCTTAGAGGGTTCTCACAACGAGGAGGATCAGCATGACCGCTGCAACCACCACTTCCGCAGACCTCGCGGTGCCGCCTGGCGCCGATGCCGATACCTGGGTTTGTAAAACCCGAGATATTTACCAGGCCATCGGCACCGTCCTCGCTTCCGACGACATCATGAAGTGTCCGTTGGTTACCGCGATGGCGCGCCAGCGTTTGGACGGCCAGCTGGAACAGTTCTTCGTCGAGGTCGACGACGCCGGACGACAACCGCTTTCAGCGGTACAGGCGCGCGAGCTCGCCGCCTACCTCATCGAGGCTGCCACAGTTATTGATGGGTGGGCCAGCCTATGAAAACAGAATCCGAGGCCGCCGTCTTACGGTCGACCGATACCTCAGTCGAAGGTAACGCGGTGCGGTCCATCGCCTTGAAAGAACTCACGTACATCCTGAGTCGGATCCAACTGGAGGATCTGTCTACAGCAGAAATAGTCTCCGTTGTAACCGTAGTGCGACCTGTCTACGACCGCCGGCGGGCGGAACTCACTCCTCATGCCCCAGTTGTGCCGCTGCGAAGTGTCCGCTCGTGAATGAGGTGTTCGGTCGTCCCACGAGTTCTTTGAGACCCCAACGCAGCCGTGCTCATGAGTAGCAGCCGCGACTACCTGGCAGGCCGACTCGGCGACCTGTTGGACACCATCTGCATGTCCGACCTCACCATCGACGAGATCGCTGACATCACGCTCGTGCTCGAGGGTGTTGAGACGCGACTCAAACAGCCTGCACCACCGCACCCGACCCGGCTCAGAATCGTCGCGCCAGCGCCCACCACAGGGTGAAGTGACGACTGCGGTCAGTTTGACCACACTCACCTCGTGACTCGAAGTCATGCAGTTCGGCCCGCCACTACTCTCCAGTGGCGGGCCGTTCGGTTCGACAAAAGCACCCGGCCTGGTCGTCGCCGCAGGCCGATTCAACACGAGGAACCCTGTGCGTCGCATGAGGTTGACGGGGATTTTTTAACTTTTTTCTCAGCTGTCCTGAATTTGCTGCTGGGCGGCACGCGCCATGATCACTTGACGTTGGGGCATGTCGTTCACAGCGCACAGGAAACTCCTAGGCACGGCCTGAACAGGTAGTTTCGATCGGTAGTTATTCTTCAGGCATAAACCCGCGAGGGGGTATTTAGGTTGCATTTTGGTGCGATGTGGGTAGTCTTACGTCATGACAAGGACAACCGCCGCCAACGACAGCATGTCGCAGCACGGTCTGCGTTCAACATGCACAAGGCCATGGATCGCGTTCCAGTCGGCGTTCTTCGTCTAGGTCGGGCACTGCCCAACCGTTTCGCGGCACCGAAGTTTAATGCCGTTCTACTACTCCGATAAGTGTAGGGGAATCAGTCATGCCTGACATCGACACCATAAGAGAGGGACATACCGAGACTGCACGTCTGGGTGTTCATGAACTGGTGCGCCGCCTGAACGCGCATCTGGGCCCTACTCTGGTGGCAGTTCTGGCGAACGTGAGGGATCGCAAGCTGCCTTCCAAATGGGCGCAGGCCGATGGCCCAGTGCCTCGGCCAGACTCCCAATCGCGGCTCCAAATGGCTCACCGAGTGTGGCTGTTGATCAGCGGCGCCGAGAACGAGCACGTCGCCCGGGCGTGGTTCATCGGTGCAAATCCCCGCTTGGGTGAAATCTCGCCGGTCATGAAGCTACAAGAAGGCGCACTGCCTGAAGTTATGAGTGCTGCTCGAGCATTTGTAGAAGGGGCCGACGACTAAAGCACGCCAATTGGCCGCTCCAAGGAGGGAAACGGTGCCGACCGGAGATCAAATCATCTGCCCAGACACTGGGTTTGCGCTAGTGCCCGCGACCGGTCAGACCGTCTTCCGAATCGCGAAGACGTCCTACGGCGCGATGAACCCTCCGCAGAGGGACAATTCCGTCGATCGGTCCAAGTGGAGCCGCTGGGATGTACCCAACGGAAGTACCGTGTACGGGGCGACCGATGAATCATGCAGCTACGCAGAGGCACTCGCAGCTCTCCGGCCTGCAATTGACATACAAATTTCTGATCTCTTCGACGACGAAGAGAACAGCGACCTGACACTAGAGCAGGTGGTGGCTGAGGAGTGGGCCGAGCGTAGCCACATGAAGCCAGGAAGCATTCCCGCTGGATGGCGCAGCGAACGAAACATGCACCAGCTCATCCTTCCAACCTACGGCTATTTTGTGGATATCGCTGCAGCAGAATCTATCTCGGCCCTCTTTAAGAACCATGGAGACGTTCTCGCCGCTGCTGGCGTGGAGCACCTAACAACAAGCCATGTCACAAGCGAGCAGCGGGCGTTGACGACGAGTATCGCCAGGATTGTTCACAGGGGGGTCCTTTTTGACGGATCCTTACCGCACGGCATCTACTACATGTCGAAGCACGACCGAGCGTGGGAATGCTGGGCGGTGTGGCTGAGAGCGGTGGATGACGGCAAGGATGTAGGTAGCGAGCCCACCAAAGCCGACGCCGGAACCGTCATTAAGAAGCCGCATCTAAATAGGCCGCTAAAGCGGGTCTGCGATCTATTCAGCCTCACCTGCCATTGAAGAATGCCAGCGACGCGCGTCAAAAGCTCCACGTCATGACACCCGAAGAGCCCCACAGGATTCAACGCCTACGCGCCGTCGAATTCGCCGGCGGATACGAGGGAAAAAACTTACTGATCCGCGTCCCACATACGTCGGGCTCCCCCTGGACGCGGGTGAGCAGTTTCAAGGCCACGCACGGCCTTTTCAGGGGCCGCTTGGCTCGACGAGTTTCCGTGATCCTGGCTGACGGATCGGAACTGCTGTTCAATTTCAACGATGCCCTCGAGATCGGAATGATTCCCGGCTAACAATTGAGGGTCACTTTAAACCCCAGCTAGATCTGAAGACCGACCAATTCGTGGTGAGGGTGTCGCATGGCCAAGGTTCGACTTTTCGACGATGAAGTCGAGTTGTATAGCGGACCTGCCACCGAGACTGAAAGCAGTTTTCATTTCCTCAACCGAGCCAAGGACCCAGAGTGGGTCAGGGTCAGGGAGTTACTCGAACAGTGGTATTCACAACACGCAGACCCTGACGGCGACCTTCGTTCGAGATTTCGAAAGCATGATATTCGACAACACGCCCCCGCATGGTGGGAACTCTATATAGGCGCCCTGTTCAGGCAACTCGGCTTCGATGTCACCGTGCACCCAGACCTGCCGGCGGGGTCAGGACATCCAGACTTCATGGTGTCTGATGACACGTCGCGCATGTACGTCGAATGTGTCGTGCTGTTCCAGAATCGTCCACCGCGCGGAAATCCCGACGCACAGGCGTGGCTACTCGAGTGCATCAGCACCATGTCCAACCCCGACTTCTTGGTCGACGTCGACATCGACAAGTTCGGCACCCAACGTCCACGAAAAGCCGACATCGTTCGAAAGGTCAACACTTGGCTCGAATCACTGGACTACGAACTGGCACTGACACTCGACCCTGCGGATGCAACCGAACAACGTTTCGTCTTCAACGACTGGGAAGTCACACTCACAGCCGTCCCAGTGATGCGACAACACAGAGGCGAGCCGGGCCGCCTGGTCGGTCGCTACCCCATGAGTGGTGTGTACATCGTGACCAGCACCGAGGACATTCGAAAACTGCTCAAGGCGAAAGCGACTCAGTGCCGTGGCGTCAACGCCCCACTCATCATCGCGGTACACAACTATTCCACTTTCGCCCACGACGACGACATGGAAGAGGCGCTATACGGCTCCGTCGCCTACCAATATTACGAGGATGTTCGGGATTCGACGCAGCCCATTAGACAACCAAATGGCTACTGGCATCCCGGCCCGCCAGCGCGAGGAGCAGACGTCTCCGCTGTCATGTTCAGCGAGCACCTACATCCGTACAACGTTGCCGACGTCTTGCCGAGCCTCTGGCTCAACCCGTGGGCCGCGCGCCCACTCTCAGGAAAGATGCCCCTCCAGAAACACACCGCCACCGACAACGGAACACCGTACGTTGCAGAAGAATCCGAGGTGGCGGCCGACAAGGTATTCGGCTTGCCAAACGGTTGGCCCCTGCGACTCTAAACCCATGGGCAACAGTTCATCTCGCCCCGAACGCTTTGGACTGCGGGTCAGTTTTCCTCGATTGGCAGAATTTCATCTTGTTGAGCCAACTCGATGAATCGCCACCGCTCGTCGGTTCTCTCCTTGAACGAATCTACCGACCTTTGGTACGTAACGAGAACACGGAGATATTGCCCAATCCGCAGCGACTGCACTACCGATTCCGGAACGTCCTCGATCTCGGGGCGCGACTTGCCAACACGGAGCCGGACCTTTCCAGCGCCGTCTAACCGGTCAACACCGCCCGCGATGATCTCGGGAGATTCAACAGGCTTCCGCTCAAACAGACGGCGAGCGTTTTCTCGTCCACGCTCAGTCACAACGGACTGACGCCGTTTCCCATCTGATTGATACAGATCTAGGGCAAGCGCGGCGCCCGCCTTATCTAGCGACTCAACAAGTTGGCGAACCCGGTCGTGTACATCTGTCTCGCCTTCTGTCTGCCGAACCAGCGACTCTGGGTCCGTTTCCAGGCTGTCGTGTATGTCGACGACCCGGTGCAGCGCCCCTTCCAGCGGTCCTGGAGACGGGACTCTAAGCTGACCGTCTTCCATCAGGGGGGCGCCGGGTTGGACGTGCATGATCAGGCTGCCAGGGCTGAACTGCCCGATGCCGATTTTCAGGTCGGCGGCCGCAGCCCCTGGTGAGACGGCGTTAATCTCATTCTGAAGTCTGACGATAATGTCTGCAGCTTCTGCATTGAAAATGCCACCGTCAAAAAGCTCCCCCGTCAGCTTGACGTCGAGGAACGGCGACACCGTGGCGCCGGTGTCGAACTTCTGGAGTCCGTCGAGCAGGGCCGCCCTCAGGAAGCTCGAGGGAAGGTCTTCCTCGTCGTCAAAGAAATCATCGTCGACATCTAGACCATCGAACGCATCTGGGTACTGATCGCGGATGCTCACACGACCACCTCCAGATACCCTCGCCGTGTCGTACATTCTTCCACGGTCGGCGGCGCCTTAACATCCTCGTTTGTTCGGCGCCTCTGCCAAAAGTCGTCCAGCTTGCCACGGTCTGAAATGTAGGCGGCTTCCTGGGCCGATCTACCCGCCGCCGACAGGGCGCTCACAACCGGCACCCACGTGATCGGAAAGACCTCGACGCCGTATCGAGACTTGATCGATTCGCGATGACCGGTCAACTGCTTGATGCCACGCTTTCGCACATTATCCGCGACGCCGCCGTCGATGACCGGGGTTATATCGACGTCGGTCGGGTCTAGCCGGTTTGACGCAAAACTCCCAGCGACCCACACGTACCTCAGCAAGGTAGATGATTCAATCCCCGACTCTTCTTCGAGTAGTTGCCACATAGCTAGGTACCGAATGAAGCCCTGAAACAGGGGGCTACGGGTGGTCGACGCGGAAAAGTCTGTGTGCGCTGCAAATCGCGCTTCTAGCTCCGGGAGCGTGCATCGAAAACGACCGGGCGGAAGATGGCCATCCACCAAATCGGGAATCACGGAACTGTGTTTACCAGATCGCCACGGATACTGGCGGCTATGGCGTTTGAAGAATTAGCCCGCGGAAATCGATGAAAGGTTCTGCAGGCGACTCACTGCGGTCTGATCCGGTCGTCCACCGACACCCGGACCTGCCTCACGACCTGCGCATCCCAGGGCAACGTCACCGGCGGCGCTGAGTGCTTGTGGCCGACCTTAATGGCGTCCACTACCACTGGCTCCCCCGCCCGTAACGCCCGCAGCAATCCATCGGGCCGATTAAACAGCCCCTTCGAAGAATCTTCCGGATCCGCCGGCCGCGGGAAGTGTCGATGACGCCGCTCCTCCCGATCGAGCATGGCCCGATACACCCCGGGAACCCACACACCCGACCCCGACGGTGCCCCACTTTCGCTAACCCGTGGCATCGCGCTCCCACCTCGCATTCGCAGCCTTGCGCGCCTTCTTTGTGCTGAACGACTCCCGAACCAGTGCTGGCACGTCGGGCTTCACCTGACCCACCAGCCGCGCAGCTGTCGACTCCAACAACCGCAGCTCCGCAGAGATCTTCAACCGCAACGGCGTGTCCTCCGCAGCCTCATACGCCGCCAAAAAGTCATGCTTCCGGTCCAAAATCGACGAAATCTGAGCCAAAATCGCGGTTTCCTGAGCACTCCACACCAGGGCTTGACCCAACCGGGAACCCGCCTGCACAAGCTCTTTGTCCAGCTCACGCAGCACTTTCCGCGCTTCAGGCGATCTAGCAGCCATCAGATCCTCCTCTGAACTCTGCCGTCATGCGTGCTCGCAACCCGAGAAGGCTGGGCAGGGGTTGTCTCGTGGCCCCCGGGAGAGGGGTGGAGGCCGGGGCCTGTGGCAGCGGCTGGGCGCAGGTGCGCGCTCTGGTGTAGGAGTACTGCGTCGCCGTCGTGGCGCGTCCTTGCCTCGTGAGGTTTGACGCCGTGCCGCTGCCGTTCCATCAGGCTTCCTGCTTGGCCGCTTCGGCTTCGGCCCGCTGCTTGCCGAACAGCTTGGGTGAGCCGACTGGCATGTTCCAGAGGTCGGGTTTGCCTGTGTCGAACCGTGCTCCGGTTTGGTCCACGGTCCGGTGCTGTCCGTGTTCGTCATACTTGCTGGGGACTGCGGGTGCTGCGGAGGTTGGTGCGGCTGGCCGTGTGCCGTCGTTGCCTCGGGCGAGGTGGTCTTTGATCTGGTCGCTGGTGGGACACCAGATGCCGCTGTCGTTTCGGATGAACCAGACCAGTTGTTCCACTGGGTTCGAGGGCCAGGGCGCTTCGCCGGGTCGGTCGAGTCGGTTGGAGTCTGTGTGGCCGCGCCACTTGGGTGCAACCTTGGGTAGATTGCGGTGGAAGAAGAGGCGGGCCTCGGGGTCGGGGATGTTTGGTTGGTTGTTGCCGCAGCGCAGTTGGTCGAAATCGCCTTCGGCGGTGTCTCGGTAGAGGGCGAGCTGCGCTCTGCGGATGGAGTCGTATTCGGCTCGGAGTTCGGTCAGGGTCTTCCAGTGTCCGGCGACGTTGGCTTGGATGGCCGCTGCTGGGTCGTTGACGTCGGGGCCGAGGGCGTCGACTGCGGCGGCGGCATCGGTGCAGACGGTTTTGAGTTGGTCGGCGAGGCCGCGTACGAGTTTGGCGGCGTTCTGCTGGATCAGGTCGGCGGCGTCGCTGCGGGCCTCGATTTCAAGGTTCCTGAGTACGTCGAGGCTTTCTTCGGTTTTCTTGCCGTAGCGGCGGCGGTCGACTTCGGCGTCGAGCCAGTCGGTGGTGACGTCTTCTGGCGTGGCTGGCCGGCTGGATTGTGTTGCAGGGTTGTTGGCGATTTGTTGGGCCAGTTCGGCTGCTTTGTCGGCTACTGCGAGTGCTGTGCGGAATCCGTCGATGTCGGCGAGCATGGCTGCCAGGCGGGCGTTGGTGGCGGCGCGGAGCAGTGGGCTGCTGCCGGGGCGGAATTGTGTGGTGGTCATCGGGTGGCCTTTCCGGCGGGGTTGCCGTGCTTGTCGATGTATCCGCGGCGGACGGCTTCGTCGAACCCGGGGTTCTTCAGTGATCCGATGGGGTCTTTGTCGAACTGTCGCTCGCCGGGTAGTGGTGCGGTGGGGGGTGTGGTCTGTTGGGGTTGGCGGACTCGGGACTCGAGTGCGTTCCATTCCTGGTCGCTGAGGCTGCGGAGGTGATCTTCGAATGCCTCGGAGAGGTTAGCCACGGTGTTTCTCTTTCGCGTATTCGATGACGGTGTTGCGGTTGAAAAGCCAGCGGTTGCTGATCTTCTCGCCGTCGAGGTCTCGGGCGAGGCGGCCGAGGTGTCGGGTCGTCAGGCCGAGTATCTCGGCCGCCTCAGTGGAGCCAATGAGGAGGAACTCTGACTCCAATTCTGGTTCATCACAGCCGGTTTCATGTCCGGTATCAGACATGAGTGAGGCGGTGTTGAAGCGTCTTGCGAGTTGCACCATCCACGAGGGGGCCGGCTGGTGGAAGCGTTGCCGCCAGCCGATCACCTCATTGACACAGAACAGTGCTTCCTCAATCTCGCTGTTGGACAGTCGCATCGTTCACTCACTGTCACTCGGGTCGTCTGAGGCACTGACTTTGGGCCGCCCGGGGCGTGGTTCGTTGATGCGTCCGGCGACGACGCCGCGGGGACGGCGTGAGGGTTTCAGGCCGAGGAACCACACTTGGCAGTCGGCTAGCGCGGGGCAGGTGCGGCACAGGTGCAATCCGGTCTCGTGGCGATAAGCGGCGTCTTCCATCGTCTCGTCAGGATGGCGTGGGTCAAATGCCTCGTGCATTCCAATGCATTGGGCGCCGTCGAGTTGTGGTGCTGCAGAGATGGCTTCGAGGAGCGGGGCAAGTAAGTAGGCCATCAGTCGTCGCTCTCTTTTTCTGCTTGGTTGAACATTTCGCGGGCCTCGTTGATGCGGGTCGCCCAGGCGTTGCGTGCGGCGTCCGCGAGCCTGACGCGGGTGTCGTAATCACGGGCCTGCTTCTCGATGACCTCGAGCAGCATGGGCGCGACGTGGCTGGCGATCGTGGTCAGAGCAGCGGCGCAGATCAGGAACATGTGCTCGGGTTCGCGGACTTGCGAGAAGTACTCGCTCATCATGTTGTCTACGTCGTCGTCGTCGGCGCAGCAGCCGAGCAGGTCGAAGGCCAATCGAGCGCCCCACAACTCTTTTCCATCGATGCTGGGCATTGCGAACATGCCGTTCATCTCGCCGTCGAGACCGACTGTGGGCACTGCCGTCCACATCGCATCCCAGGTCTCGTTTTCATCCGAGAGGCAAAGGGTCCGAGCTCTTTCGGCCTGCTTCCGCACCTCGGCGAGACGCGCGGGTTGGGTTTCCTTCGCTTGTTCCATCTCGTCGATGCGGCGCCGCAGGATGTCGCGGGCTGCGCGGCTGGCCTCCTCGATCTCCTCGAGAGACATGTCTCTGTCCTTGATGGGCTTGTCGATAGTCATTTCGTTTCCGTTCGGTCGAGTTTGAGTGCGGCGGCCGTTGTAATGGCAGCGAGCCTGTAGCCGTTGAGGATTCGGTGGTCGGTGGTGGTCATGCTGCGTTTCCGCCCTGCTGGTTACGCCATGTGCGCATCGCGTTGGCGGTGCGTTGCTTCTGCCACCTGAGTCGTTCGCGGGCATCCTCGACGGTCGTCGGCGGTGGATCCAGCTCAGCGATTGCGGCGACGTCTTCAGCGGGTGCGTTCTCGTCGTCGTTGCGCTCACCGTCGGCAGGCGGATAGATCTGCCACTCCAGAACACCTTCGGTGAAGGCCAACAGTTTGAAGGTGCCCGCGACGGGTTCGCGGTCCCCAACCGGGCAGTGGGCGCGGAGCCCGCCGTGTCTGTCTTTATTGACCAGGAGTGTGGCGCTGCCCCCATGTCCGGGAGTGAACGGCTGCTTGACCTTCACCCGCAGCGACACCCCGCCGATAGCGCGCCGCTTGGCTGCGGTGCCTCCCGGGCCCGCCGCACGCGAGTCAGCCCCCTTAGCGAGGTGGTCAACGGCTAAGACAGCGGCGCCGGCCTTTGCGAGTGGCTTCAGCACATTGGAGTGGGCCATCGTGAAGTCGTCACTTGAATTGGAGCTGGCGCCGTACAGCGGCAGCAGCTCGCCGATCGAGTCCACAATCGCGACCGCCGGCCTCCAGACCACGCAGTCGTCGACCACCTGGCGTAGCTCTAACCTGTCCTCCGGCTCGCAATAGCGGAACCGGCTTGGGTCGCGTAACGCTTCGGTAGGAGCGCCCAGTGCCAGCAGGCGCAGCACTGTGGCAGCCGGGCCGTTGTGATCCAAATCGATTATCAAAACTCGGCGGCCCGCCTGGAGAGCCTCCACCGCGCATGCAAGGCACAGCCATGTCTTTCCGCTCTCGGGGTCGCCGAAGATCAGATTGACCTGTCCTGCGTAGACCAGGCAGTGCCCATCGGTTCGCCGACCGAGTTGCGGTTCCGGCGGTTCCGGCATGGTTCCGTCGAGCAAGGACCGAATGTCCACGTAGAGCGGCTTTTCGTCCACGGTTCCCGGTTCCCGCACAGAGGGTTGGGAACCGGGAACCGCCACCTCGTGGGTGCCGCCAGTTCCGGTAGGTGGTGCAGACTGCACCACCTCGTCGGCGGCGCAGTTCCCGGTTCCCAATCGGTTCCCGGAACTAGGAACTGCGGTGGTACCCGTAGCGGTTCCCGGTTCCGGAGTCCCTATGCGGGAACCGGGAACCGTACCGTTCTCGAGCGCATTCAGGCGTTCAGCGATGGCCTGGCCTCGACCGGTAATCGCACTCATCGGACCACCTCCCGGCGCATCCACGGCTTCGAGGCGTGGAACTGTTCACGTCGATGAACGCTTGAGGCCGTGCCGCCCCAGTCGTTGGCTGCTGCAACGGCTCTCGACGCGTCGCACCACGCGGTCTGATTTGCCTCCAGGCGGAGAGCCCAGTGGCGAGCCGCGTCTAAGATCGCCGCCCACTTCGCCGGGTCGTAGTCGTCGAGAACAGCCCACGCCGGCGACCCCACCATCGGCCAGGAAGCGTTTTCGCGGGACCGCGAAAGCTGTTCGTCAACGAACTTGGTGACCTCGTAGAACGAGACCTGCTGAGAGTTGCACGGCGAAACGCTCATCACTTCGCACCGCCTGCCCGTGCCGAGCACTTCGGCCCTGCATGTCGACGCACACTGCTCGGCGCGGAAAGCCAGTGCCCGCAATGGATGCACTGGACCGCGAGTCGGAAACCTAAGGCAGTGGCCTCATTCAAGAGTTTCGCTTCGATCCGGTCGTCCAGCGACGGTGCTTCATGACGCTGGCGGCCGGGCAGCACGGTAAGATCGGTGGTATCGACTGTGGTGGTTGTCGAGGCGGCCCGGGACTCTCCCCCCGGGCTCCTTCGTCTCTTGCTCATTGGTTGCCGCCCGCCCGCAGCAGCGCCGCAATCTGAGTCAGTTGCTCGGCAGAGAGCGCTGGCGCTTCAGACAGAACCTTCTGTACGTGGTCTTCTAGGCGGGCGGCGCGCAAGTCCCGTTTTGCGTCAAGCAGCTCGGGGTCGTCTGGCTTTCGCGACCTTGATAGCGCGGCTAGTTTGGCTCGTTCTCGAGTCCAAGACATGAAATGCCTCCGGGCATGAGGGGTTAACCCTCTGTCTGGAGGCTGCTTTGACGCGCCAATGGAATCTGCGGTCGCTACGTACTGTAGCTGCTAAGCCGCGAAAGCAGTTGGAGCGACACGGCCATGTCGTTGCCGCGGGGTTCAATGCCAATCTCGAGCGCTACCGTCGGTTGCTGCCTCGCCAACAGCAGCGTCTGCTGCAGCCCACGCTGAATGTCTTCCCAATGACGGGTCAGCTTCTGCGGGCAAACACCGCAGGGCAAATTGAAGTTCATCCGAGCCGGCGCCGCCAAAAGCCTCTGCTGCTCATCAGTGGGGGTTCCAAACCGTCGCGCTGCCTCGGCCGCACCTAGCTCACCGCCCCGCCTCGGGCTGATGTACTCGTCGCCCTGCAGGTGTGCCAGTAGCTTCTGGCGCCACTCACCAGTGAGGTGCCACTGCGAGGTTTCGTCCCCTTCGAATATGCAAACGAGGGCGACGTTATCGGTGTGTGCGTAGCCACCATCGCGGAGTGCTCGTCCCTTGCAGAACACCTCAATCATGGTCATGAGTGAACCTTCCAAGAGATACCGATGTACTCCGGATCGAATCCGCGCAACCCGCGCGGAGACGGTTTGACGGTGACCGTTAGTAACTGGTCAATAATCTTTCCGCGTATATCAGGGGCGAGTGCCACCCAACGATCCTTCAGTTGCTCGCCTTGACGCCCCGCAGCCATGAACGCAGCGACCGGGCTGCTCTGTGTGCTCGCGGCGAGATCTCGGTCCACGCTTTCCATAGCGCGGGAGAGTTCAGCGGTGCCCCGTTTGAGTTGGGGCGCAAGTATGGATCCTTCGGCGAACAGCGCCGCGAGTTCTTCTTGGCGGGCCTGAAGCGCCGACTTTTGCGTATGGAGTGCAGCAACGTCGACCCCGGGTTTATCGAGTGCGTTGCATAATTGGGCAGCGTCAGGCATCACTAGCCGACCCAGGATGATGGCGTCAACGTAGGCGTCGAGGGCAACGCTCTGTCGCCGGACATGGCTGCGGTTCGGGCACCTGTACGCATGTTGCTTCCCGCCGGCCGCGGAGTACGAGACCAGCTTGGTTGAGCACACCCCGCAGCCGTAGACACCTACTCCTTGGTACCGGCGCTCGGCTCCGATGCCGGCGTTTAGCCGTGTGGGGTCCTTGAGGTACGCGACGATGCCGTGATGCGTGTCCTCGTCAATGATTGGTTCCCAGTTACCGGGTCCGACGACCTTGCCCTGATGAACGACCAGTGCGGCGTATCGCGGATTCATCAGCACCCGTCGCACCATCGGTGACGTCCAAGCCTTCGCACTACCGGTCGTTTCAAGTGAGAGTGAATTCCATTCCCTTGCAACGGCCCGCACTGACTTCCCCGCAAGAACATCAGCTACTGCTGCGCGCACCGCGGAAGCTTCAGGCTCGATGGGTTCGCCGTTCTGGGTGTAGCCGAACGGTCTCCGCGAGGTCACCCATTCTCCGCTCGCGGCCCGTTGGACGTTGGCGCGCTTGCGCCTCTCCGAAGAGTGCTCCGATTCCTGACGAGCCACCGAACCTAGGATTCGGGCGACCATGCGGCCGGCACTGGTGGACAGGTCGAGGGTCCCACCTTGGACCGTGCGAATCTCGATGCGGTTGGCGTCCGCGAGCTCGATTACCCGCTCGAGGTCCTTCATATTGCGGTAGAGGCGGTCGGTGTGCCAGCACAGCAGTGCGTCGAATTCCCCTGCTTTCATCGCGTCTAGCATGGCTTCAAAGCCAGGGCGCTGCTTGCCGCTATAAGCCGAAATATCGTTGTCGTCAAAGTGTTTCGTAACTTGCCAACTGTGACGCTTGGCGAGGTCTTGGCAGTCCTCCAGTTGCCTGGAGACGCCTAATCCGCGGCCGGTTTGGTCGTCACTGATCCTCGTGTAGATGGCTGCGCGCACATAAGCATCATAGGTGTAACTATTGACTTTTTGTGTCGAGGAAGGCGGCGCCGCCTTTGAAGTCGACGAGAATGAGGTTGAGTTCCTCCGGCGAATGGCGGGCGATCATTCCCAGCGCGACGGTGCGAAGGAGTTCGGACTTTCCCGATCCTGTCGCCCCGATGCACAATCCGTGTGGCCCGGCGCCGCCCAGCGCCGCTTCCTTGATGTCGAGATGCAGGGGCTCGCCAGTGTCTCTGCTGCCCAGCGGAACCCGCAGAGCGCTGCCGGCGGAGCCGCCCCACCGCGAGGGCAACGCTGCCGGATCCGACACGCCGATCAGCCCCAGCCAGTCGCCCGGCGTTCGGCCGACGGTGGTGTCCCGATATGCGGCCAGGCGGCGGGCGCAGGTCGCCGCTTCGACCGCCGACAGGGTGTCGGGTACCTCGTCGCCCGCCGTCAGGACCGCCTCCCCCGCACGACCGGCGCCGCCCAGGCAGATGACGGTGACATCGGTGCGGCCCCGTAGGTCGGGGGCAGTGGCGTCCACACCGTCGACGAGGACAACGGTGTGCCGCCCGCCGGGGTTGCCGGCCAGCGCAGTGTCCACGTTGCGAAAGGTCAACCGAACCGGCCCGATGTCATCCACCCTGCGCGGGTCACCGTGCTGCGGTAGCCATTTGAGCCAGTCCCAGCACTCCTGGCGATCCTCGGCAAGCACGGCGGCGATGCCCACATCCCCTGGGCTGTGAAAGGTGGCGAGTTGGCACAGCAGGGCGCGCGCCCACGCCCGGACGGTCTGCTCGTCGCCCTGCAACCGCAGCAGCGGGGTCGCCCGCAAATCGGTGGTCACCGGGGCGTCACGGAGAACCGAGTAACCGTCGAGCAGCCGCTGCAGCGTCGCCGACGTGACCGGGTCGACGTCGCGGATCTCGGTGTCGGCGGGTGTCACCGGCCGGGCCCCTGCGGGCACCTGTCCGAGGCCGGACCGGATACGGCAGAAAGCCTCGTGATTGCGGTGTCGCTCCCACCGTCTCTGGGTGCCGGCCAGCTGCCACAGGGTGTCCGGCGGAGGGTGCAGCTCAAGAAGCCACTGCTGTTGCGCTGCAGCGCTATCGGCCAACTGCTGCCCGACGTCGTGCAGGTACCCGAGGTAACGGTGGCGAGAGATGTTCAGTTCGGCCTCGGCCCGCCTGGTGCCGCCGTGCGCCAGGCTGGTCAGTGCCGAGACCACCATCATCAGCGGGAAGGCGAAGAACATCGGGTTACTCGAGAGCGGGGAGCCCATGGCGAACACCACCGCCACCATCACACCGGTGACCACCAGGCTCATGACCGGGATGAGCCGTCCGGCCGAGGTCGGGGTGGGCACCGGCGGAGGTGCTGCCACCGGCACCGCGACATGCGGCGGTTCGGTCAGCTCGTGCACGATCCCTCCCGGTTCCCGGCGGCGTCTGGTGGTGTGTGCGGACGGTAGGCAGCCCGGTGCCGCTTGGCAATTCACCTGTGGATCGGTGTGCACGCCCGCAGGCGCGCCCCGCTTACAGTCCGGTTGTGGCGAAGGCGAAACGATGAACCCGGTGGCGGGCACCTGCCGGGTGACGGTCTATGTGGACGGCCGCGACGTCGATGTGGCACTGCCCGGCGATGTACCGGTGGCGGTGCTGGTGCCGATGCTGGTCGACACGGTGGGAGCTGCCGCCCCCGTTCTCGGGCTGCAGCTGACGCTACTGGGAGGTCAGCGGGTCGATCCGTCGAAAAGCCTGTCCGACAATGGTATCGGTGACGGCGCGGTGTTGATGCTCACCGCGGGTGCGAAGCCCCGGGTGACTCCGGCGGTGATCGACGCCGCGGCCGCGGCTGCCGGCATCACCCGGGCCGGGTCGGCCCCCGTCATCACCGCCCGCTCCGGCCTGGGAATTGCCACGGTGATGGCGGGCCTGACCGGGTTCTTGGCCGTGCCGGACGGACCGGGTCTGCCGAACGTGCTGCTGGGCGCAGCGGCGGCGACAGTGCCGGCCGTGCTCGCGATGCGGGTTTCGGCGGACGGCGTGGGGACCGGTGCCGCCTGCCTGGCGGGGTTGGGTACCGCGTCGGCGTTGGTGGGCACCGTGGGCGGCCTGGACGTCCCCGGTGCCGGACAGACGCTGGCAGTGCTGTCACTGATCCTGTTGACGGCGGTATGCCGGTTGGTGGTCCGCTGGTGCGGCCTGGCCCAGGTTGACGGCGCGGCCGACGACCTGCCCGCCCGGGTCACCGGCGCCCGTCACCTGATGGCCGGCTTGGTCGCCGGGGCCGCAGCGGGGGCCGGCGTCGGGGTTCTGGTCACGGCCTTCGGTGCGGCAAGTTGGCCTGCCTGCGCGTTCGCCGCTGCCGTCGCCATGGTCCTGCTGCTGCGTATCCGGGCTCACCCCGAAGTGCTGCCCTCAGCGGCGCTGCTGATCGCCGGAATCTGTTGCGGGGTCGCAGTTGTCGTGACCGCCCACCGGATCGTCCCGGCGCAGACCTGGCTGCTGTGCCTGCTCAGCACGGCGGTGGGGATGCTCGCGGTCTGGCTCGGGCTGCATCCCCCGCAGGGTACGTTCTCCCCCACCGCCGCCCGGCTGATCCGGGTCGTCGAACGGGCGGCGCTGGCCGCGGCGGTACCGTTGGCGTGCTGGAACCTGGGGGCCTTTGATGCGGCACACGGGCTACTGCCGTCATGAACCGTCGCTGGGCCACGCCGTGGGGCCTGATGGCCGTGATCATGGTGGTCGTGGTCATGGTGGTCGTTCTGGCCGGGTCGGCGACGGCCCCAAGTGCCGGGGCTCTCACCGCGCCGGCCATCGATCCCACGCTGTTGCCTGCCGCCGCGGCGCCGGGCCCGCGGCAGCCCAGCGTGCAGGTCGAGACCTGCACGCTGCCGGAGACCGCTGCCGACGTGCCGGACACCACCCCGGATCCGCTCGGCTTCGCGGCCGTGCGATCGCTGTCCCGCGGCGAGGGGCAGCGCGTCGCGGTGATCGACACCGGGGTGACACGCCATCCTCGGCTGGCTCATCTGGAAGCCGCCGGCGACTACGTGGTGGCCGGTGACGGGACCACCGACTGCGACGGGCATGGCACGATCGTCGCCGGAATCATCGCGGCCACAACCGATCTTGAGGACCCGACGGGTTTCTCCGGGATCGCTCCTGCGGCAACGGTACTGACCATCCGACAGTCCAGCACGAAGTACGCCCCGGCCGACAGTCCGACGGGCGTCGGCGTCGGCGACGTGCTGACGCTGGCGATGGCGGTCCGGACCGCGGCAGACCTGGGCGCCACCGTCATCAACATCTCGTCGATAGCGTGCGCCGCCGGTGCGCTCCACGACGGGGCACTGGGTGCCGCACTGGCCTATGCGGTGGACACCAAGGATGTGGTGGTCGTCGCCGCTGCGGGCAACATCGGCGGTGCGGGCAGGTGTCCCGATCAGCCCGACGGTGCCGAGTTGACCTGGGAGACAGCCACTGTGGCGGCCAGCCCGGGCTGGTACGACGACTACGTGCTCACCGTCGGATCCGTCGACCCCGAGGGCGCCCCGTCGGCCTTCAGCCTGCCCGGGCCGTGGGTGGATGTTGCGGCCCCGGGCGAACGGGTGGTGTCCTTGCACCCGTCGGGAAGCGGGGTCCTCGACACCCTGCCGGCGTTCGGGCGCAGCCTGCCGATCTCGGGTACCAGCTACGCAGCGCCGGTGGTCAGCGGCCTGGCCGCCCTGGTGCGCGCCCGCTTTCCCGAACTGACGGCACGTGAGGTGATGCGACGCATCGAGGAGACGGCCGCCGGTGACGGGTGGAATCCGGTGACGGGCCGCGGTGTCGTCGACCCGGCGGCCGCGATGAGCGCCGAAACGCCCGTCACACAGCCGGATTCGCCGAGGTCCGCTGTCGTTGTGACCGACGCTCCCGGCACCGCCGGGCCGGATGCCGGGCATGCCAGGGCGACGGCGATCACCGGCGCGGCGATCTGCGCGGGTTTGTTGCTCTGTGGCGCCCTGATCACCCGGGCGCGACCACATCGTAGGCCGTGAGGGCGGCGGATCTGCTCAGCTGCGGTCCGCGTGGCAGCGCGTCCAGCACAGCGCGCGGCACCGTCGCCGGACTGGGCAGGCCCAGGACGCGTGCGGTGTCGACGTCGCCGACCCGGAAGGCGATCCCGAGATCGCTGACCAGCCATCCGGTGCCCTCGCCCACCCTGTCGGCCCGCACATACGCCGCCCGGCCCGGCGGCAGATACACCTCGTCGACGCGCGGGCCCGCGGCGTCGGCCTGCGCCAACGGAACCGGCGGCTGGGACGGGTGCAGCGGGATGTCGCCGGATGACAGGTCCACCTGGCTGCCGTCACCGTCGCTGTCATGCCAGGAAGCGCACACAGTGCCGGCATCGGCACCGCGCACGGTATCCACATGGTCCGGGAACTGTTGCACCGGCAGCACACCCAGTGTCGGCAGTCCGCTCAGCGATGCCGGGGCCACGGTGGTCACCGCCGCGCCGGGGCCGCCGGACCGGATGACCTCGGCGGCGACCTGACCGACCGGCTGCACCCCACCGGCGAGCACCACATAGAAGTCTGTTCCGCTCGCCCCGTGCACCTGCACGACGTCGCCGACGGTGAAACCCGGCAGTGCCGCCGGGCCCGGCGACCCGATGTTCGCGATGTGTGGAGCGGTGATGGCCGGCACCTCCGGCACCAGGTCCAGCAGGGCCCGAGACACCGGCGCGGGCACCAGGCCGTCCAGCCACAAGGCTTTCGCGACGGCAGGTTCGCTGACGTCGAGACGCGCGCGCTGCCCGCCGTAGAGCAGGTAGGTGGTGCCGGACGGACCCGCCACCAACAGGGCGTGCCCGTCGCCCAGCCAGTGCACCGGAGGCGCGAGTGTGTCGGCGATCACCGTCGTCGCGGTGCCGTCGCACACCGTCCACCTGGGTCCTGTCATCAGCGTCCCGACCTCCTGGGGTGCTCCCGGGATGCCCAGCAACGCACCTCGTTTGCGGTCGGTCAGTGCAGCCGCGGACACCATTCGTGGGCCGTCACTGCTTCCGGCGATCAGACGCGCCGACGTCATGTTCAGTACCGGGTGCATTACGTCCTGCACCTGGACGTAGAGCGCGCCGCTGTCGCGCACCATGACGATCTGGGCGTCACCGAGTGACGGCGAGGGCCGCCAGGTGGTCACGACCGCGCCCAGCGTCACCACCACCGCTGCCGCCGCTGCGCCCACCATCAGCGAAACACTCTGTGCGCGTGGCGAATCTACATCGTCGTGCACATCACCGCGCGCCATTGCGCGTTCCATCCGGAGGATGAGGAAACGCCTGCTGCTCAGCTGCAGCCGTGGGGAAGGTCGGGCCACCGCCTCACGCTACGGCGGGCAACCGGCCGTCACCGTCGGCCATCCACAACCGTCATCGCCAGCGCGCCCATACATAGGGCCTTCACCGCGGATACGACAACCCGGCACTGGCCGGCGACAGGACCGACTGCGGGATGAATGCCGGCTGCATCGAGGCCGCGGTGATGTCCGGACTGGAGGCGGCCAACGCGCTGCTGGGCCGCGGCAGGTTTCACCGGTTTCGCGGCGTGGCTGCCGTGACGGCGCGCTCAGTCCTCCTTGGCCCGCCGTTCCCGGTAGGCGGCGACGTGCTGACGGTTGCCGCAGTTGCCGGTGTCACAGAACATCCGCGACCGGTTACGGGACAGATCGATCAGGACCGCTGTGCAGTCTGGCGCGGCGCAGATCTTCAGGCGCCGCAGCTCCCCCGCGCGGATGAGGTCGGCCAGCGCCATCGCCATCTCGGCGCCCATCCGCTGCGCGAGCGGATCGTGGATCGACGCCAGATGCAGATGCCATTCCGGCATCTCCGGGTGCCGAGTCAGCCAGGGCGCCGCCCGGGTGTCGGACAACAAGGCGTTGACCTGACCTACGGCCTGTTCCTCGTTGTCGGCGACCGTCCAGATCTTGCCCAGCCTGGCCGCGAGCCGGTGTACCTCGTCGAGTTCGGCGTCGTCGTGGTCGCGGCGTCCGGTCCACCCCCATCCACGCAGGTAGTCGTCCAGCGCAGCCTGATCTGCCAGTTGCATACCGTCCACCCGATTGGTGTTGACCAGTGCACACGCAGCCCGCAGTGTGAGCTCGGTGTCATGACTGAAAATCAATTGACTCGTGACCTCCCTCGGTCCTATTGTCATGACCAAAGTTTATTTTACTCATTACACACGAAGGGGGTGGCTCAATGCTGATGGCCCAGCCTGCCAACACGACGTTCCGGCTCGGTTTGTTGTTCGCGCTTGGTTCGGCGTTCACGTTCGGCTTGTCCGGCCCCCTTGCGAAATCACTGATGACAGCGGGCTGGAGTCCGACTGCCGCGGTGACCGCACGACTGGCCGCGGGGGCACTCGCGATGGCGGTCTTCGCCACCGTCATCAAGCCTGGCTGGATCCGGGAAGCGCTGCAGCACATCCGGGCCATCGTGCTGTACGGGCTGATCCCGATCGCCGGGGCACAACTGTGCTACTACAACGCGGTCTCGCATGTCTCCGTCGGTGTGGCGATGCTCCTGGAGTACACCGCCCCCCTGCTGGTGGTCGGGTGGGTCTGGGTCAACACCTCCCGGCGCCCCAGTAACCGCACGCTGGCGGGCGTGGGCACCGCGGTCGCCGGAATCATGGTGGTGCTCGGGGTGTTCGACGGGCTGGCCAACGCTCACGTCAACGCCGTCGGTATCGCGTGGGGCCTGGGCGCGGCGGTCTGCGCGGCCTGCTTCTTCCTGATGAGCGACGAAGTGAGCACGGACGGCAGCGGACTCGATGCGATCACCCTGGCAGCAGGCGGACTGACGGTCGGCGCGGTAGCCGTCGCTGCCCTCGGGCTCTCCGGTGTGATGCCGTTGACGTACACCACCGGCGATGTCGTGCTGGCGGGCTTCACCACCTCCTGGATCGTGCCGGTGGTGCTGCTGGCGCTGTTGCCCACTGCCATCGCCTACACCCTGGGGATCGCCGGAATCACCCGGCTGCGGCCGAGCTTCGCCTCGCTCGTCGGATTGTCGGAGGTGCTGTTCGCCGTGCTGTGGGCATGGCTGCTCATCGGTGAGGCAGTCAGCATCACCCAGGCCATCGGCGGCTTCGTCGTCCTGGTCGGCCTCGCCCTGGCCCGTTCGGGTGACCGGTCGGCCGAAGTGACCGCGGCCAGCTGGCCCGACGCGGGGGCCCTGGAGATCGCGGAGCCGGTTCAGATACGCCGTGCCGAGTGACGTCCGCGGAAGCACACGGCCGGGCCCTGTGGCGATCGACTAGCATTTTTGCTGTGACGAGCGACGCGCGGGCCCCCATCGAGATCCTGTCCCGAACCCTCACCCGGGCTGCCGCTGCGTTTGCCGTCGCGGCCACCGCGGTGGCGGCGTCGGTGACCGCTCCTCAACTGGTCCCCGCCGCCCAGGCCGAACCCAGCTGCCCCGACATCGAGGTGGTCTTCGCCCGCGGCACCGATGAGGCGCCCGGGCTCGGGCGCGTCGGCGGCGCCTTCGTCGATTCGCTGCGAGGCAAGGTCGGCGGCCGATCGGTGGGCGCCTACGCCGTCGCCTACCCGGCAACCTTCGACTTCCTGGCCGCCGCCGGCGGCGCAAACGACGCCAGCATCCATATTCAGTGGATGGTGACCAACTGCCCCGCCACCCGCCTGGTCCTGGGTGGCTACTCCCAGGGCGCCGCAATCGTCGACGTGCTGGCCGCCGTCCCGTTCCCGGCGGTGGGATTCAACGCGCCGCTGCCCCCCAACGTGCCCGAGCACATCGCGGCGCTGGCGGTGTTCGGTAATCCGACGACCAAAGTCGGTCTGCCACTGACCGTCAGCCCCGTCTACGGCACCCGCTCCATAGACCTGTGCAACGGCGGCGACCCGGTGTGCTCCGGCGGTGACGACATCGCCGCCCACAGCAATTACGGCTCCGCCGGGTTCACCGATCAGGCTGCGACATTCGTCGCTGGGCTCGTCTGAGCACTCATTAAGCGACGGGCGTAATGAATTCTGCTCCCCCCGAGTGATATGTGAGTATTAGCCCCATGAGCGACCGCACGCCCCACCTGTCACTCTCGCGCCGCCTGGCCCGCGCCGCCGTTCCGGTTCTGGCCGCGGGCGCGTTGCTGGCCGCACCGGCGGCTGCGCCTTTCGGGGGTGTGGGCGTCGCCTCGGCGGAACCGCCCTGCCCCGACGTGGAGATCGTGTTCGCCCGGGGCACCAGCGAAGCACCTGGCGTCGGCCGCGTCGGAGTGGCATTGGCCGACGCGGTACGCGCCCAGGCCGGCGGTCGAACCGTGGGCACCTACGGCGTGATCTACCCGGCGACCTACGACTTCCTGGCCGCCGCTGACGGCGCCAACGATGCCACCAACCACGTCCTGGCCATGGCCCAGCAGTGCCCCGGGACCCGGATCGTGCTCGGCGGCTACTCCCAGGGCGCGGCGGTGGTCGACATGCTCGCGGGCATTCCGCCGTTGGGCAACAGGGTGGGCGAAGTCGGGTCGGCGGCCCCGCTGCCGTCCAGTGTCTCGGGCAATGTCGCCGCGGTGGCGGTGTTCGGCAACCCGTCGGCCAAATTCGGCGTCCCGGTCACGAACTCGGGCCCATTCGCCGGCCGGGCGATCGATCTGTGCAATGACGGCGACCCCATCTGCTCCGACGGACGCAACCCGTTCGCCCATACGAGCTACGAGCGCACCCCGCTGGTGCCGCAGGCCGCGGGCTTCATCACCGCCCGACTCTGAGGTAAAGCCGGTCGACAGCACCGCCGGTTTCGACGGCGCTGCACGTACCATGGTTCATCATGGGTCACTTCTGTCACAGACGTACCTCCTGGAACATCGGCACGCGGGGCCACCGGCGCACCACCCGGGTCGTGGCGGCCACCTGCGCGGTGATCTTCGCCGCCGCCCTGATGACGGTCGCTCCCGTGCTGTCGACCCGCTTGCCTCAGGCAGCGGCGGTGTCCTGCCCCGAGGTCGAGGTCGTCTTCGCCCGCGGCCGGGAAGAACCCGCCGGGGCCGGGATCGTCGGAACCGCGTTCGTCAACGCGCTGCGCGCCAAGAGCAGCAAGAAGATCGGCTACTACGCGGTCAACTACGACGCCAACATCGGCGTCGACCAAGGCGCCAACGACATGAGCGCCCATATTCAGTACATGGTCCCCAACTGCCCCAATACGCGACTGGTCCTCGGCGGATATTCGCTGGGTGCTGCCGTCACCGATATGGTGCTCGCGGTACCTGGGCCGGTGCTCGGTTTCAAGAACCCGCTTCCGGTGGGCAGTGACGGTCACGTGGCCGCGGTCGCGTTGTTCGGCAACGGCACCCGCAAAGTGCTCGGTGGGTCGATCTCGAACATCGTCGCTGGCTACCGGGACAAGATCATCGACCTGTGCAACGCCTCGGACCCGGTCTGCAGCCCCAGCATGGACATCCAGACCTGGGCCGACAACTGGACCGACCACCTCCAGAACGCCTACATCAAGTCCGGCATGGTCGACCAGGCGGCGCAGTTCGCCGCCGCCCGGCTCTGAATCCCGCTCGGTCAATGCCCCTGGCCGTCTGGACGGCGGCCAGTACCATGTCCGGTATGCGAGTCGGGGGCGTTATCAGGTCATTGGGTGCAACCGTGGGCGCCGCCGCGCTGTTACTGTCAGCCCCCGCTGTCGCGCCGGAACCGCTGAGCAGCATCCCCGAAGCTGCGGCCGCCCCCTGCCCGCAGGTCGAGGTGATCTTCGCCCGCGGCCGGATCGAGCCGCAGGGGCCCGGGGTGATCGGCAACGCCTTCGTCAACGCGCTGCGCCAGAAGAGCGACAAGGACATCGACCTCTACTCGGTCAACTACCCTGCCGACAATGAGGTCGACGTGGGCGCCAACGACATGAGCTCGCGCATCCAGGACATGGCGGCCCGCTGCCCCGACACCCGGCTGGTGCTGGGCGGCTACTCGCTGGGCGCCGCCGTGACCGATGTGGTGCTGGCGGTACCGTTCGGCTTCTTCGGTTTCGACAAACCCCTGCCGGCCGGCATGGACCAGAAGATCGCCGCGGTCGCCCTGTTCGGCAATGGGGCCGCGTGGGTGGGCCCCATCACCCGATTCAGTCCGCTCTACAACGACCGCACCATCGAGCTGTGCCACGGTGCCGATCCCATCTGCAACCCGGCCGACCCGAACACCTGGCAGAACAACTGGCCCGATCATCTGGCCGCGGCTTACCTGGACGCGGGCATGGTGAACCAGGCCGCGGACTTCGTGGCCGGCCGGATCTGAGCCGTCAGCGCCGACGTATATCGCGGGTGACCTGAATCCGTTCGGCCAGTTGGTCATCGGGCGGATAGTCGACGCCCACCAAGGTCAACCCGCGCGCGGGTGCTGCGGCGAAATCGCTGGAGCGCCGGGTCTCGGCCAGCAGTCCACCGAGCCGGTCGACGGGACGCCGGTGCTCCCCGATCGCCAACAGCGCGCCGACCACCGAGCGCACCATGTTCCAGCAGAACGCGTCGGCGGTGACGGCGGCGGTGATCAGGTCCCCGTCGCGGTGCCACTCCAGCCCCTGCAGATCCCTGATGGTGGTCCCACCTTCGCGGTAGCGGCAGAAGGCGGCGAAGTCGTGCAGACCCAGCAGGTGCTGTGATGCCTCCGCCATCGCCTCCACATCGAGCGGGCGCGGCCACGCGGTCACATAGCGCGTCTGCTGCGGATCAACACCGTAGGGCGCTGTGGAGATGCGGTAGCGGTAATGCCTGCGCAGGGCCGAGAACCGGGCGTCGAAACCCGCTGGGGCCCGCACGACGTCACGTACCCGGACGTCGGTGGGCAGGAACCGCCCCAATCTGCGTACCAGCGGTAGGAATTCGGGCTCTCCGGGACGAGGAGTGCGGGGCAGGGCGTACGGCAGCGCAGCCACGGGCACATCGACGTGCGCCACCTGCCCGGTCGCGTGCACGCCGGTATCGGTGCGGCCAGCCACCCGGCACACCACCGGCACACGAAACACCGTCGACAACGTCTCCTCGAGCACACCGGCCACCGTGCGCTGACCGGTCTGCGCCGCCCAGCCGGCGAATTCGGTTCCGTCGTAAGCGATGTCGAGACGAAGACGAACGTCCGGGCCAGCTGAACTACGGGAGAAAGAACCATGCCCGCCACCGGAATCGGTGGCGGGCATGGTCACAGCGTTTTCGCTACTTGGCGTCATCCTCGGCTTCGGGAGCCTCGGCAGCGTCGGTCACCTCAACCGCTTCCGCAGCGGTGGTGGTGTCCTCGGTAGCGCCCTCGGTGGCATCGACCGTGGTGTCCTCGGTCTCGGCTGCCGCGGCCGGCTGCGAAGCTGCGACCCGGCGAGCCCGGTCGGCCTCAGAGGTCACGGTCTTCTCGCGCACCAGCTCGATGACGGCCATGGGAGCGTTGTCGCCCTTGCGTGCCTCCACCTTGATGATGCGGGTGTAGCCACCCTCACGATCGGCGTAGAACGGGCCGATCTCAGCGAACAGGGCGTGCACGACGTCCTTGTCGCGGATCTTCTTGAGCACCTCACGCCGGTTGTGCAGCGTGCCCTTCTTGGCGTGGGTGATCAGCTTTTCCGCGTAGGGCCGCAGCGCCCGAGCCTTGGGCTCGGTCGTCTTGATCCGACCGTGCTCGAACAGCGACGTGGCCAGGTTGGCCAGTAGCGCCTTCTGGTGCGAAGACGACCCGCCGAGGCGAGCACCCTTTGTGGGCTTGGGCATGCTGACTATCTCCTAAATGGGGCCGGTCCCCGTATCAGGTAGGACCGGGACGGATTGTTGAAGCTGGTTCAGCTCCGGCTCAGAGCTGTTCGGTCTCGGCGTAGTCCTGTTCGGGCTCCAGGTCGTAGCTGGCGTCACTGTTCCAGGTACCGGTCGCGACGTCGTAACCGGCGACCTCAGACGGATCGAACGTGGCCGGGCTGTCCTTGAGCGAGAGACCCAGCTGATGCAGCTTGATCTTCACCTCGTCGATGGACTTCTGACCGAAGTTGCGGATGTCCAGCAGATCGGACTCCGTGCGGGCAACGAGCTCGCCCACGGTGTGCACACCCTCGCGCTTGAGGCAGTTGTACGACCGCACCGTCAGATCGAGATCGTCGATGGGCAGCGCGAACGACGCGATGTGGTCGGCCTCGGCGGGCGACGGCCCGATCTCGATGCCTTCCGCCTCGACGTTGAGTTCCCGTGCCAGACCGAACAATTCGACCAGCGTCTTACCGGCCGAGGCCAGGGCGTCACGCGGGGTGATCGAGTTCTTGGTCTCGACATCGAGGATCAGCTTGTCGAAGTCGGTGCGCTGCTCGACGCGGGTGGCCTCCACCTTGTAGGTGACCTTCAGCACGGGCGAGTAGATGGAATCGACCGGGATACGGCCGATTTCAGCACCCGAGGCCTTGTTCTGCACGGCGGGGACGTAGCCGCGGCCACGCTCCACGACGAGCTCGACCTCCAGCTTGCCCTTGTCGTTCAGGGTGGCGATGTGCATTTCCGGGTTGTGCACCGTGACGCCGGCAGGCGGCACGATGTCGCCGGCGGTGACCGCACCGGGGCCCTGCTTGCGCAGGTACATGGTGACCGGCTCGTCCTCTTCGGAGGACACGACCAGACCCTTGAGGTTCAGGATGATGTCGGTGACATCTTCCTTGACTCCGGGGACGGTGGTGAACTCGTGCAGCACACCGTCGATGCGGATGCTGGTGACGGCCGCGCCCGGGATGGACGACAGCAGCGTACGCCGCAGCGAGTTGCCCAGGGTGTAGCCGAAACCGGGCTCCAGCGGTTCGATGACGAACTGGGACCGGTTGTCGGCAATGACCTCTTCGGCCAGGGTGGGACGCTGAGAAATCAGCATGGTGTTTCTTTTCTCCTTCTCGGCACCCGCTATTTGATGCCGTTAGGGTTTCTGCCGCGGCGGTTGCCGTGGCAGACGCGTTCTACTTCGAGTAGAGCTCGACGATCAGCTGCTCGTTGAGCGGGATGTCGATCTGCGCCCGCTCGGGCAGCTGATGCACGAGGATGCGCTGACGTTCGCCGATGACCTGCAGCCAGCCCGGGATCGGACGATCACCGGCAGTCGAGCGTGCGATCTCGAACGGCAGGGTGTTGATCGACTTGTCCTTGACATCGATGATGTCGTACTGCGAGACGCGGTAGCTGGGGATGTCGACCTTCACACCGTTGACGGTGAAGTGGCCGTGGCTGACCAGCTGACGGGCCATGCGACGCGTGCGGGCCAGGCCGGCGCGGTACACGACATTGTCCAGCCGGCTCTCCAGGATGCGCAGCAGGTTGTCGCCGGTCTTGCCGGGCTGACGGTTCGCCTCTTCGTAGTAGCGGCGGAACTGCTTCTCCATCACGCCGTACGAGAAGCGAGCCTTCTGCTTCTCCTGCAGCTGCTGACGGTATTCGCTCTCCTTGATCCGCGCGCGGCCGTGCTGGCCGGGCGGGTAGGGGCGCTTTTCGAACGACTGATCGCCGCCAACCAGGTCGACGCCGAGACGGCGGGACTTCCGGGTTGCGGGTCCGGTATAACGAGCCATTAGCTGATTCCTCTCCTGACTCTCTCTTAGACCCGACGCCGCTTGGGCGGACGGCAGCCGTTGTGCGGCTGCGGGGTGACGTCTGCAATGGCGCCGACTTCGAGTCCGGCGGCCTGCAATGAACGAATCGCGGTCTCGCGGCCCGAACCGGGGCCCTTGACGAAGACGTCGACCTTCTTCACACCGTGCTCCTGCGCCTTGCGGGCAGCGTTCTCGGCTGCCAGCTGCGCGGCGAACGGGGTCGACTTACGCGAACCCTTGAACCCGACGTGACCCGAGGACGCCCAGGCGATGACGTTGCCCTGGGGATCGGTGATCGAGACGATGGTGTTGTTGAACGTGCTCTTGATGTGAGCGGCGCCGTGCGGAACGTTCTTCTTTTCCTTGCGGCGGGTGGTCTTGCCGCGCCGGGCAGCCGAAGCGCCCGAGGCCTTTTTTGCTGTTGCCATCCGGGATTACCTGGCCTTCTTCTTGCCGGCGATGGTGCGCTTGGGGCCCTTGCGGGTACGCGCATTGGTCTTGGTCCGCTGACCGCGCACCGGGAGGCCACGGCGGTGCCGCAGGCCCTGGTAGCAGCCGATCTCGATCTTGCGGCGGATGTCAGCCTGCACCTCGCGGCGCAGATCGCCCTCGACCTTGAGGTTGCCCTCGATGTAGTCGCGGAGCGAGCTCACCTGGTCATCGGTGAGGTCCTTGGAGCGCTGGTCCCGGTCGATGCCGGTCGCTGCCAAGATTTCCTGGGAGCGGGTACGGCCGATGCCGTAGATATAGGTCAGCGCGATCTCCATGCGCTTGTCACGCGGAAGATCAACGCCCATGAGACGTGCCATCAGGCAGTGTTTCCTTACTTTGGCGGAGGTCTGATCCCAGTCCGTTCCCCTCGCGGGGTCCGGCCTCCGTGCCGGACGTGGATGAGCTGGCCCATCTCTTCAGATGCCAGCCGCTCAGTGGTGCTGGGAGGTCTGCATTCAGTTGTGGGTGGTGCGTGGCGTGAGCGTTAGCTCAGCCCTGCCGCTGCTTGTGGCGGGGATCGGAGCAGATCACCATGACCCGCCCATGCCGGCGGATCACCCTGCACTTGTCGCAGATCGGCTTGACGCTCGGGTTCACCTTCACGGCAGTAGCGATCCTGTCTTGTCTAGATGTTGGTCAACAGATGTCGGACTGATTACTTGTAGCGGTACACGATGCGGCCACGGGACAGGTCGTAGGGCGAGAGCTCCACTACGACGCGGTCCTCCGGCAGGATGCGGATGTAGTGCTGCCGCATCTTGCCGCTGATGTGGGCGAGCACCTTGTGTCCGTTCTCCAGCTCAATGCGGAACATCGCATTGGGCAGAGGCTCGACCACGCGGCCCTCGACCTCGATGGCACCGTCTTTCTTGGCCATACGCTTCGGCGATCCTTGCTTCTTGGTTTCGTATCTACTGCGTCCGACTCGGCGCAGCCTTCGTTCCGACTACAGAACGTGGACCGGAAGTGAGACATTCCTGAGGGTTCTTCAGAGTGAATCTGCAGAACGACACGCAAAGAGTCGGCGCGGTAGCCGCACCGTTGGTCCACGATACCCGCTCTACGGCCAGGCTCCAAAATTGCCGTCACCTGCTGCGTCCGGGATGCGAAGATCGTCCCAGCAGCGGCGTCCTCAGGCAAACTTGCGTGACGCATCAGCTTTCGAGGGGGTCCTGTGACTGCCGCCTATGTGGCCGCTTTCGCCGTCGGTGCCATTGCGTTGTTGTCGACGTTGTTGCTCACCGACGTCGGAGATGCCGGCCACGGCCATGACGGTCTGCCGTTCCTGAGTCTGACCAGCCTGTCCGCGGCGCTGCTCGGCGCCGGAACCGGGGGCCTGGTCAGCATCTGGGCGGGGGCCGGTGCGCTGGTCGTGGGCGCGATCGCGGCGCTGTGCGCCGTGGTGCTGGTATTCGCGATTCAGGGTGTGCTGCTGCCCTACCTGCGCCGCCAGGAATCCAACTCCCAACGCGGCCGCGCCTCCTACATCGGACTGTTGGGCACCGTCACGCTCGACATCCCCAGCGACGGCTGGGGTGAGGTGGCGTTCGCCGACGCCGAGGGCAACCGGGTTCGCGCCCGCGCCGTGACCAGCGAACCCGCCGCGTTGCCGAAGGCCAGCCGCATCTACATCGCCGATGTCGACGCCGACTACGTCCACGTCGTCGCCGTTCCCCACGATCCGCTTCTCGATCACTGACCCCGGAAGGCCCACCCTTGTGTCCCTGCTCATGATCATCATCGTCGCGGCCGTCGCGGCGTTCCTGCTCCTGGTCGTCCTGCCGCTGATCTATGTGAAGAACTACATCAAGGTGCCGCCCAACGAGGTGGCGGTGTTCACCGGCCGTGGCACCCCCAAGGTGGTCCGCGGCGGTGCCAGGTTCCGGATGCCCGGCATCGAACGGGTCGACATCATGAGCCTCGAGCCGTTCAACGTCAGCATCAACCTGCAGAACGCCCTGTCCAACAACGGGGTGCCGGTCAATGTCGAGGCCGTCGGACTGGTCCGCATCGGCTCGGCTGACGAGGCGGTACAGACCGCGGTACAGCGGTTCCTCACCTCGGACCTCAACGAACTGCAGCGCCAGATCAACGAGATCCTGGCCGGCAGCCTGCGTGGGATCACCGCGACCATGACCGTCGAGGACCTCAACTCCAACCGCGACACCCTGGCCCGCAGTGTGGTCGAAGAGGCCGGCAGCGACCTCGCCCGTATCGGCATGGAGGTCGACGTCCTCAAGATCGCCGGCATCTCGGACCGTAACGGTTATCTCGAGTCACTGGGTCAGCGCCGCATTGCCGAGGTCAAACGTGACGCGGCCGTGGGCACAGCCGAGGCGGAACGAGACTCCCAGATCCAGTCCGCCAAGGCCCGACAGGCCGGGTCGGTGGCCCAGGCAGAGGCCGATACCGCGATCGCCACCGCCAACCAACGCCGCGATGTCGAACTGGCCCGACTGCGCGCGCAGACCGAGGCGGAGAACGCCGAGGCCGACCAGGCAGGCCCGCTGGCGAACGCGCGCGCGCAGAAGGACGTGGGAATCGCCACCGAGCAGGCCGAGGCCGCCCGGGTGCAGGCCCGCATCGAGGTGGAGCAGCGCCGTAGCGAACAAGCCCAGGCCGCCCTGCAGGCCGATGTCATCGCTCCGGCCGAGGCCCAGCGCCAAGCCGATATCGTGCGTGCCGAGGGGCAGCGGCAAGCGGTGATCCTCGCGGCGCAGGCTTCGGCCGAGTCGGCCCGCCAGGCCGGCACCGCCGAGGCCGATGCCCGCAAGGCGGCGGCCGACGCCCTGCGGGTGGAGCGGCAGGCCGAGGCCGACGGCATCAGGGCCAAGCTGGTCGCCGAGGCCGCCGGTAAGAAGGAGATCGCAGCCGCGCTGAACACCTACTCCCCTGAGGCGGCCCGGTTGCAGACCCTGCCCGATGTCCTGCAATCAGTCGTGAAAGCCACCGAGGCCGCGGCCATGCCGCTGGGCGAGATCGACCACCTGTCCATCATCGGCGGCGCGGGTGACGCCCAGGACGCGATGAGCGGACTGCTCGGGGTGAGCCCACTGGCGGTGGCCAAGATCGTCGAGGCGCTGCGCGCATCCGGGATCGACGTGGCTCAGATGCTCAACCGGTCCCCCGCCGTCCCCGACGCACCGGCCGCCTCCACCAACTCCCATCCGGTTTCGCCCGCGGAGTAACGACCACACACCCGGTTACGGAATGTCGTGGTCACGCGCATAATGGCGGTGATGTCCGGATCACAGACCCAGACCCGTAAACCCGTCATTCTCTCCGTGGACGACGACCCCGCGGTGTCGCGGGCCGTGGCACGCGACCTGCGCCGTCACTACGGCGAGAATTTTCGCATCGTGCGCGCCGAATCAGGCCCCGATGCGCTGGCCACCCTCAATGAACTGAAGCTGCGCGGCGAGACTGTCGCGGTGTTCGTCGCCGATTACCGCATGCCGCTGATGAGCGGAATCGAATTCCTCGAAGCCGCGATGGACATCTTCCCGATGGCGCGCCGGGTATTGCTGACGGCCTACGCCGACACCCACGCCGCCATCGACGCGATCAATGTGGTGGACCTGGATCACTACCTGCTCAAACCGTGGGATCCCCCGGAGGAGAAGCTCTACCCGGTGATCGACGCGCTGATCGACGCGTGGCGCTCCACCGGCGAGCACGCCATCCCGCACACCAAGATCATCGGCCACCCGTGGAACGCGCGGTCCGCCGAGGTGCGTGACTTCCTGGCGCGAAACCGCCTGTATTACACCTGGTTTCGCGCCGACGAAAACAAGGGAAAACAGCTGCTCGACGCGGCCGGCCTGGACGGGTTCACGCTGCCGGTGGTGATCACCGAGCAGGGCCAGACACTGGTGGAACCGTCGGACGCTGAGCTGGCGGCCACGCTCGGACTGACCACCACCCCTTCGGAGGACTTCTACGACCTGGTGGTCATCGGTGGCGGCCCGGCGGGGTTGGCCGCGGCGGTCTACGGAGCATCCGAGGGGCTCAAGACGGTACTGATCGAACGGACGGCCACCGGTGGTCAAGCCGGGCAGAGTTCCCGCATCGAGAACTACCTCGGCTTCCCGGACGGCCTGTCGGGATCGCAACTGGCCGAGCGGGCCCGCCGGCAGGCCGAGAAATTCGACGCCGAATTGATCACCGCCGCCGAAGTGACGGGCCTGGAGGTCGACGGGTCCGCACGCACTGTGCGGCTGTCCGACGGGCGCTCCATCGGCGCCCGGGCGGTGATCCTGGCCATGGGTGTGGAATATCGGCAGCTGCACGCCGAGGGTTGTGACGGCCTGACCGGCGCCGGTGTGTACTACGGCGCCACCGCGTCGGTGGCCTCGGACTGTGATGACGACGAGGTGTACGTGATCGGCGGGGCCAACTCCGCCGGGCAGGCGGCGATGTATCTGTCCCGCACCGCCAAGTCGGTGACGATCGTCAGCCGCCGCACTCTCGAGGATTCGATGTCGCACTACCTGATTCAGCAGATCAGGGCCAACGACAAGATCAAGGAGATGCCGCACACCGTCGTGCACGCGGTCAAAGGAGACGGCCATCTGGAGCACATCTGTCTGGAGCACACCCAGACCGGCACCCGCGAGGAATTCACCTGCGGCCGGATGTTCATCTTCATCGGCGCCGAGCCGCGCACCGACTGGCTGGACGGCGTGGTGGTGCGCGACGACCACGGGTTCATCCTGGCCGGGCCCGACCTGCGCGACGTCTCGGGTTGGACGCTCGACCGCCCGCCGCACCACCTCGAGACCAGCGTGCCCGGCGTCTTCGTGGCCGGTGATGTCCGCGCCGAATCGGCCAAACGGGTTGCCGCCGCTGTCGGCGAAGGGTCGATGGCAGTGATGCTGGTGCACCGGTACCTCGCCGAAGCCTGAGGAGCGACGGGACGCGCATGGCTGACCACGCCGAAGATCGTTGCAGCATCGATGAATTGCGCGGCCTGTTCATCTTCGACGGACTGACCGACGAGCAGCTGAACCGGCTCTGCAGCGCCGGACAGGTGTTGTCACTGCCCGCGGGGCCACTGTGCCGGGAGGGCGAGCCGGCAGCACACTTCTATGTCCTGCTCGACGGTGAGATCGCGCTGTCCAAACGATCCGGCACCAGGGATATCGACATCTGGCGGGCGTCGGCACCGGGTTCCTACTGCGGCGCCTGGTCGGCGTTCCTCCTGGACCAGGACCTCACCTATGAGAACTCCGCCAGCCTCACCCGGCCATCGCGGGTTTTCGCCCTCGACGCCACCTCGCTGGGCACCTTCCTGCACAGCGATTTTCCGATGGCGACCCATCTGCTGATCGGGCATTCACACGGCCGGTCCCACGCACATCGGATCCTCGACCCGCACGACCGCATGGTGCAGCTGGGCCAGTTGACCGCCGGTCTGACCCACGAACTCAACAACCCCGCGGCGGCCGCCGTCCGGGCCGCCGCCGAGCTGCGGGACCGGATCGCCGGAATGCGGCAGCGGGTGGCCGACCTGACCGACGGCTCCCCCGCTCCGGGTGCGGTGCGCTCCATGGTGGAGCTGCAGAACCGGGTGGCCGAACAAGCGTCGAAACCCAGTGCGATGTCGGCCATGCAGAAATCCGACCTCGAGGCGGCGCTCGGTGAGTGGTTCGACGACCACGGGGTGTCCGACGGGTGGGACCTCGCGGGGACGTTCGCCGAGGCCGGGCTGGACGTCGATTGGATGGAGCGGGTTTCGGCGTCCATCGAGGAAGTCGGCCACGCGCAGGTGTCCCTGGGACGGACCATGCGCTGGCTGAGTTGCACGGTGGAAACCGAGCTGCTGGTCACCGAGATCGCCGATGCCACCAAGCGCATCTCCGCGCTGGTCGATCAGGCCAAGCAGTACTCGCAGCTGGACCGTGCGCCCTTCCGTGTCGCGGACGTACACGAGCTGATCGAGAGCACGCTGACGATGCTGTCGCACCGGCTCGGACCCGGGGTCACCGTCGTCCGGGACTTCGATCTCAGCCTGCCGGATGTGCCGTGTTACCCGGGTGACCTCAATCAGGTGTGGACCAATCTGCTCCACAATGCGCTGGACGCGCTCGGCGCCGATGGTGGCGTCGTGACCGTGCGCACCTACCGCATCGTTGACAAGGTGCGCGTCGAGATCGGCGATACCGGACCGGGCATTCCCGACGAGTTGCTGCCGCGGATATTCGATCCGTTTTTCACCACGAAACCGTTCGGCGAGGGCACCGGCCTGGGCCTGGACATCGCGGTTCGGATCATCGACCGCCACGGCGGCAGCCTGTGGGCGGAATCAATTCCGGGTGATACGCGTTTTATTACGTCACTGCCTCTCACTGTCGCTGTCCCCGAGCCCGCAGACACCGGGTCCTAGGAAGGTCGACGAAAGGATCCTCATGGGCGAGAAATGCCTGGCCGGCGAACTGCGCACCCTGTTCCTGTTCGAGCACCTCACCGCCGAACAGCTCGACATGCTGTGCGCCGACGGCCACATCGAGACATTTCCGGCGGGTCCGCTGTGTACCGAGGGTGAGCCGGCGACCTGCTTCTACGTCCTCATCGACGGCGAACTGGTGATGACCAAGCGGTCCGGCGGCGTGGACATCGAGACCAACCGCACCTCGCAGCGCGGGGTGTATTGCGGCGCCTGGTCGGCCTACATCCCCAATGAGGAGCAGCAGTATCAGGCCTCGGTGCGTCTCACCCGGGACTCCAGGATGTTCGTCCTCGACGCCGATGCCTTCGCCCGGTTCATGCAGTCGCAGTTCCCGATGGCGGTGCACCTGCTGGAAGGGCACATGGTCGGGGGTCTGCGGCAACGGCAGATTCTGGACCAGCGGGAGAAATTGCTGGCGCTCGGCTCGATCACGGCCGGATTGACCCATCAGCTGAACAATCCGGCGGCGGCCACTGCGCGCGCGGTGGCCGACCTGCGGGAGGGCACCGGCAAGATGCGGCACAAGCTGGCGATGGTGGCCGAGGGCAAGTTCACGCCCGAAGCGTTGCGGGTGCTGGTCACCATCCAGGACGAGGTGGCCGAGCAGGTGGCCAAGGCCGACCGCGAGGAGCTCTCGGCACTGGAGTCCTCGGACCGCGAGGAGCAACTCGGCGACTGGCTCGACGACCACGGCATCATCGGCGGGTGGGATTACGCACCGACGTTCGTCGAAGCCGGCCTCGACATCGACTGGCTGGAGCGGGTCTCGGCAACGGTGGAGGACGCGGTGGCCGACGGTCCCGGCGACGGGTCCGCTCTCAACATGCTGCAGAGCGCCATCGGTTGGCTCAAGTACACGATCGACACCGAGCTCCGGATGCAGGAGATCGCCGAGGCGAGCAAGCGCATCTCCGCACTGCTGGCCGGCGCCAAGCAGTACTCGCAGATGGACCGCGGCGCGTATCAGAGCGCCAAAGTCCACGAACTGCTGCGCAGCACCATCATGATGTTCGGCGACAAGCTCGGCATGGCCGGCAAGGGCAAGCCCATCACCCTGGTCAAGGACATGGACTACGACCTGCCCGAGATCCTCTGCTACCCGGGTGATCTCAACCAGGTGTGGACCAACATCATGGACAACGCCATTCAGGCGATGGACGGGCACGGCACGTTGACGGTGCGCACCATGCGCCAGGACGACAACATGATCCGCATCGAGATCTGCGACGACGGTCCCGGTATCCCCGAGGACATCATCGACCGGATCTTCACGCCGTTCTTCACCACGAAACCGGTCGGCCAGGGCACCGGGCTGGGCCTTGACCTCGCGTGGCGCGTTGTTGTGGAAAAGCATCACGGGAACATGTCGGTGCAGTCCAAGCCCGGCGACACCCGCTTCATCATCTGCCTGCCCTTGCAGGCACCGGCCCCGGAATCGGCACCGCCGGCGGAAATCACCGCCGGCGACGCGGAATAGTCCTCACCGAGTACCGGGTAGCCTGTGACATGACCAAACCTGATCTGGGCACGTACGGCGTCTTCGGTGGCTACTGGCTGTGGGAGCAGATGTCCGCAGCGCAGCTCCGGGAGATCGAGGCACTCGGGTACGGCGCCATCTGGGCGGGCGGCTCCCCCGCCGCTGACCTGTCGTGGGTGGAGCCCCTGCTCGCGGCCACCGACACCCTGAAGGTCGCGACGGGCATCGTCAACATCTGGACCGCAGCGCCGGGGCCGGTGGCGGAGTCCTTCCACCGGATCGACAAGGCCTACCCGGGGCGGTTCCTGCTCGGCATCGGCGTCGGTCACCCCGAAGCGCAGACCGAATACAAAAAGCCTTACGACGCCCTGACGGAATACCTGGATGCGCTCGACTCCAACGGCGTCCCCAGCGACCGTCGGGTGGTCGCGGCCCTCGGTCCGCAGGTGCTCAAGCTCGCTGCGCGCCGCAGCGCCAGCGCGCACCCGTACCTGACGACTCCCGAGCACACCGCGCACGCCCGCGAACTGATCGGGCCCGACGCATTTCTGGCACCGGAGCACAAAGTGGTGTTGACCACCGACGCTGAAGAGGCGCGTGCCGAGGGCCGGAAAGTGCTCGAGATCTACCTGAATCTGGCCAACTACGTGAACAATTGGAAGCGGCTCGGTTTCACCGACGATGACGTCGCCAAACCGGGCAGCGATCGGCTGATCGACGCCGTCGTCGCCTATGGCGAGCCCGATGCGATCGCAGCGAGGCTGAAAGCCCACCTCGACGCGGGTGCTGACCATGTGCCCGTTCAGGTGCTGACCTCACCTGAGAAACTGGTACCTGCACTGGCTGAGCTCGCTGGACCGCTCGGCTTGACCTGAACGTTTCGCTGACGAGATGGGGATCCCCTGATGACCGACGCTGTTTCACTCAAGCCTGATCTCGGCCGATACGGGGTGTGGACCGGTGGGCCCATCACCCCCGAGCAGGCGGTCGAGATCGAAAAGCTCGGTTACGGCGCGGTGTGGGTGGGTGCGTCGCCGCCGGCGGATCTGGCCTTCGTGGAGCCGATCCTCGAGCAGACGTCGACACTGCAGATCGCCACCGGCATCATCAACATCTGGTCGGCCGACGCCGACACCGTCGCTGAGTCTTACCACCGCATCGAAAACGCTTATCCGGGAAGGTTTCTGCTCGGTGTGGGCGTCGGCCATCCCGAACACACCCAGGAGTACGTCAAGCCGTACGACGCGCTGGTGAGCTATCTGGACGCTCTCGACGCCAAGAAGGTACCGACCAGCCGTCGGGTGATCGCCGCGCTGGGCCCGAAGGTGCTCAAGTTGGCCAAGGACCGCAGTGCGGGCGCGCACCCCTACCTGACCACCCCGGAGCACACCGCCCAGGCCCGCGAACTGATCGGCAACTCGGTGTTCCTGGCCCCGGAGCACAAGGTGGTGCTGTCCACCGATGCCGACGCCGCGCGTGAGCTCGGCCGTAAGACCGTCGAGTTCTATCTGGGCCTGAGCAACTACGTCAACAACTGGCGGCGTCTGGGATTCACCGCCGACGATGTCGAAACGCCGGGCAGCGACAAGCTGATCGACGCGGTGGTCGCCCACGGCACCCCGGAGGCAGTCGCGGAGCGCTTGAACGCCCACCTGGAGGCCGGCGCCGATCACGTCGCCATCCAGGTGCTGGGCAGCCGGGACGAACTGGTGTCGACTCTGGCCGAACTCGCGGGTTCGCTGGGATTGAACAGCTCAGCCGACTAGTCTCGGTGCCCATGCGGTTGCTCGTCACCGGTGGCGCGGGTTTCATCGGCGCCAACTTCGTCCACACAGCGGTGCACGACCATCCCGGGGACTCGGTCACGGTGCTCGACGCCCTGACGTATGCCGGCAGCCGGGAGTCGCTGGACCCGGTGGCCCAGGCCGTGACGCTGGTGGTGGGCGATGTGGCCGATGCCGACCTGGTGGACAGCCTGGTCGCCGAGTCCGACGCAGTGGTGCATTTCGCCGCCGAGACCCATGTCGACAACTCGCTGGCCGATCCGCATCCGTTCCTGCGCACCAATGTGATCGGCACGTTCACGGTCCTGGAGGCGGTGCGCAGGCACGGGGTGCGGCTGCATCATGTGTCCACCGATGAGGTGTACGGCGATCTGGAACTGGGCAGTGCACAGCGGTTCACCGAGGCGACGCCGTACAACCCGTCGAGCCCGTACTCGTCGACCAAGGCCGCCTCCGACATGCTGGTCCGGGCCTGGGTGCGTTCCTTCGGCGTGAACGCCACGATCTCCAACTGCTCCAACAACTTCGGGCCGTATCAACACGTCGAGAAGTTCATCCCCCGCCAGATCACCAATATCCTGACCGGCCGTCGCCCCAAGTTGTACGGCGCCGGTGCCAACGTGCGGGACTGGATCCACGTCGAGGACCACAACAGCGCGGTGCGGCGCATCCTGGAGTCTGGCGAGCCGGGCCGCACCTACCTGATCGGCGCCGACTGTGAGCGCAGCAACCTCTCTGTGCTGCAGGAGATTCTGACGCTGATGGGCCGCGACGCGGACGACTTCGACCAGGTGACCGACCGGGCCGGGCATGACCTGCGTTATGCGATCGACCCGTCGACCCTGCGTAGCGAGCTGGGCTGGAAACCGCGTCACCCGGACTTCCGCGACGCCCTGCGGGCCACCATCGACTGGTACGAGGCCAACGAGGACTGGTGGGGCCCGCTCAAGGATTCGGTGGAAGACGACTATCGCAAACGTGGTCAGTGACATGGCTTTCCGAGAGCTGAAGATCCCCGGCGCGTGGGAAATCACCCCGACCCTGCATCACGACGGGCGCGGGTCGTTCTTCGAGTGGTTCACCGAGCAGGAGTTCAGCGCCGCGACCGGACAGCGGTTCGACCTGCGGCAGGCCAACTGTTCGGTGTCCGCGGCGGGCGTGTTGCGCGGCCTGCACTTCGCGCAGCTGCCGCCGAGCCAGGCCAAGTACGTCACCTGCGTATACGGAGCGGTCTTCGACGTGGTGGTCGACATCCGAGTCGACTCCCCGACTTTCGGCTTGTGGGACGCGGTGCTGCTGGACGACAAGGACCGGCGGTCGATCTACCTGTCTGAGGGTTTGGGACACGCTTTCCTTGCGTTGCAGGATGATTCGACCGTGATGTACCTGTGTTCGGCGGAGTACGCCCCGCAGCGTGAACACACCATCTCTCCGCTGGACCCGGCGCTGGGCATCGAGTGGCCGGTGGCAGGGTCCGAGTTGGTGCTCTCGGACCGGGATCGCCACGCCATGTCGCTCGATGAGGCGCGCGCGGCCGGGATCCTGCCGACCTGGGCCGCTGCCCAGGAATTCGTCGCCGGTCTGCGCCGCCGCTTCCCCTCCTCACCTGCTGACTAACCACCCCGGCCGAGCGTGCGCGTCCCCGCCCGACGCGCCGACCCATTTTCGTAGTCTGCGCCCGCTCGTCGCACGGGGATCAGCTGAGCTCGAGATCCCCCGGCTTCCAGGTGCCGTCAAAGGCGGGGCCGTCGGGCCCGTAGATCCGGAAATAGGCGAACCACCCGGAGTCCGGAATGGTTTTGATCCAGCGCCCACCGGCATCTTCGGGCGGTTCGGGACCGAAGTGCAGCACCACCGAATCTCCTGTGAGATCGGATAATTCGAACTTCGAGCGCAACGCCGCCCGGCCCTGGTCGGTCTGCACCTGGCTGCGGGTGGTGGCGTCGTAGACGGTGACCGACCAGAACAGCGTGGCCGGCACCGGCAGCGGGACCGTCAGCGTGTAGTTGTTGGCGCCGTCGAGGTAGGCGCCGGTGCGGTCGGAAAGCGCAAGCCAGTACAGGGAACCGGTGCCGGGGTCGCGGCGGAACATCGCCGGCGAGGTCGCGATGGCCTGGAAGAACCACTTGTCCATTGCGTAGGTATCGCGGTAACCCGGGGTGTCGAAGGTGCTGCCCTCACTGCGCAACGCCACCCACTCCCACTGGCGCTCCGGCCACACCAGACGTGCCGGGGTGCGGTCGGCGAAGGACTCCGTCCGCATCTGCAGGTTCGCCGTTTTGGCCGCCAGTTCCAGGATCTGGGTCAGTCGCGAATCCGGTTCGAACGGTTGCCCTTTCGCAATGCCCAGTGCGGCCAGCTCGCCGTACTGCGCGCGGCTGTCGGCCAGCACGGGTTCGGCGTCGACGATGCGGTGCAGCGCTTGCCAGAAGCCCATGCCGGTCTCGATGGCCAGCGGGGTGGTGTCCTGATCAGCTGCGGTCATGTCCACCCACACCGGTTCGGACCAGTCGGGCGACGGTTCCATCGGGTGGATTGTGACGGTCGCGATCCGCTTCAGCGCCGCCGCCACGTCACCGTCCTGCGGGATCGCCCTGACCGCGGCCAACACGCGGTAAGCCTCGGCGGTGCCGACGTGGTGACCGTCGGGCACGTCGGCGTCGTAGCCCGGTGGTAGTACGACGTGCTTGCCGCCCGCCCCGGCGTCCGGTCCGGACAGACCGAAGTCCAGGATCCACCGCTGGTGGATGTCGAACACCGCGCCCACGAATGCCCCTTCGGGCACATCGATCACCATCGGCCCGGCGTGCAGATCCAGCAGCGCGGCGCCGTACGGAGTATCGGAGTTCAACGTGAACCCGACGTGACGAGGCTGGGCGTCCAGGTAGCCGAATACCTCGTTCGGTCGTGCCCCCGCGGCCGCGGTGCCGTCGAACAGCGCGGCGCCGGACACTGACCGGTAGAAGTGGCGATACGCCTGTACGGCGCGATTGAGGTCGACGGCCTCGTAGGCCAGCTCGATGGTGCCCGGCAATGGATAGCCGCCACGCAGCGGCGCGCTCTCAGGATTCACGGTCATCAGCCGAAACCCCTTCCGGTCTGGAACTCGACAGTAAGTCCGCCGCGCTTCGAGAGCGGCGATTCCGGCGCCGGCATCCCCGGGTGCCGACCTTGCGTCCACCGACCGCAATTACTAGGATATGCAAGTATTCTAGATCACTCCTGCCGAAGGGCGCGGCCATGACAACACAGATTCCCCATTTCATCGACGGCAAGCGCGCGACGCTGGGTTCCACCCGCACCGCAGACGTCCTCAACCCCAGCACCGGCGAGGTCCAGGCCCAGGTGCTGCTGGCCTCGGGTGCCGACGTGGACACCGCCGTAGCTGTCGCGGTGCAGGCCCAGCAGGAATGGGCGGCCTGGAATCCGCAGCGCCGCGCCCGGGTGATGATGAAGTTCGTCGAACTGGTCAACGCCCATGCCGACGAACTGGCTCAACTGCTCTCCCTGGAGCACGGCAAGACCGTCGCCGACTCTCTCGGCGACATCCAACGTGGCGTCGAGGTCATTGAGTTCGCCATCGGCATCCCGCACCTGCTCAAGGGTGAGTACACCGAAGGAGCCGGCACCGGCATCGACGTCTACTCGCTGCGTCAGCCGCTCGGAGTCGTCGCCGGCATCACCCCGTTCAACTTCCCCGCGATGATCCCGCTGTGGAAGGCAGGCCCGGCCCTGGCATGCGGCAATGCATTCATCCTCAAGCCTTCTGAGCGGGACCCGTCGGTTCCGGTGCGCCTGGCCGAGCTGTTCCTGGAAGCCGGCCTGCCCGCCGGGGTGTTCCAGGTCGTCCAGGGCGACAAGGAAGCCGTCGACGCGATCCTGCACCACCCCGACATCCAGGCCGTCGGCTTTGTCGGCAGCTCCGATATCGCGCAGTACATCTACGCCACCGCCGCGGCCAACGGGAAGCGCTCACAGTGCTTCGGCGGGGCCAAGAACCACATGATCATCATGCCCGACGCCGACCTCGACCAGGCCGTCGACGCCCTCATCGGCGCCGGCTACGGCAGCGCCGGCGAACGCTGCATGGCCATCAGCGTCGCGGTGCCCGTCGGCGAAGAGACCGCGAATCGCCTGCGCGCCAGGCTCGTTGAACGCATCAGCAACCTGCGCGTCGGACACAGCCTCGACCCGAAGGCCGACTACGGACCACTGGTCACCGGCGCCGCACTCGAGCGCGTCAAGAACTACATCGGCCAAGGCGTGGAAGCCGGGGCCGAGATCGTGGTCGACGGTCGCGAACGTGCCAGCAACGAAATGACTTTCGGCGACGACAGCCTCGAGGGCGGCTACTTCATCGGCCCCACCCTGTTCGATCACGTCACCCCCGAGATGTCGATCTACACCGACGAGATCTTCGGACCCGTGCTGTGCATCGTGCGCGCGCACGACTACGACGAGGCGTTGGCGCTGCCCTCGAAGCACGAGTACGGCAACGGCGTGGCGATCTTCACCCGCGACGGCGACGCCGCCCGCGACTTCGTGGCCAAGGTCCAGGTCGGCATGGTCGGCGTCAACGTGCCGATCCCGGTTCCGGTGGCCTACCACAGCTTCGGCGGCTGGAAAAGGTCCGGCTTCGGCGACCTCAACCAGCACGGCCCGGCGTCGATCCAGTTCTACACCAAGACCAAGACCGTCACGTCGCGGTGGCCCTCCGGCATCAAGGATGGCGCCGAGTTCTCCATCCCCACGATGAAGTAGGCGCAGCGCCATGCAGATGTTCGGGCTCGACGCAGACGAGCGCGTCATCACCGAGACGGCCGCCGCGTTCGCGGCCAAACGCCTTGCCCCACACGCCCTGGACTGGGATACCGAGAAGCATTTCCCGACCGACGTGCTGCGCTCGGCAGCCGAGCTCGGGATGGCCGCGGTCTACTGCAGCGAGGACGTCGGCGGCAGCGGCCTGCGGCGCCTCGATGCGGTCCGGATCTTCGAGCAACTGGCCGCCGCCGACCCCACCATCGCGGCATTCATCTCGATCCACAACATGTGCGCGTGGATGATCGACACCTACGGCACGCAGGAACAACGCAAGGCCTGGGTGCCGAAGTTGGCCTCGATGGAAGCCTTGGCCAGCTACTGCCTCACCGAACCCGGTGCGGGCTCGGACGCAGCTGCACTGCGTACCAGGGCGGTACGGGACGGTGACCACTTCGTGCTCGACGGGGTCAAACAGTTCATCTCGGGAGCAGGCGTTTCCGACGTCTACGTGGTGATGGCCCGCACCGGCGGTGAGGGACCTCGCGGCATCTCGGCGTTCATCGTCGAAAAGGGCACGCCTGGGCTGTCTTTCGGGCCTGCTGAGATCAAGATGGGTTGGAATGCCCAGCCCACCGCCCAGGTGATCTTCGAAGGTGTTCGGGTGCCCGCCGATGCCATGCTCGGTGGCGCCGCAGGCGAGGGCACCGGGTTCGGCATCGCCATGAACGGTCTCAACGGCGGACGCATCAATATCGCGGCCTGTTCCCTGGGCGGGGCACAGGCGGCCTACGACAAGGCTGCGGTTTATGTCCGCGATCGCGACGCGTTCGGCGGTTCCCTGCTCGACGAACCCACCATCCGGTTCACGCTGGCCGATATGGCGACCGCCCTGCAGACCTCCCGCACCCTGCTGTGGCAGGCGGCTGCTGCGCTCGATGCCGGCGACCCGGACAAGGTGGAACTGTGCGCGATGGCCAAGCGCTACGTCACCGACGCCTGCTACGACGTGGCCGATCAGGCATTGCAGTTGCACGGCGGCTACGGCTACCTCAAGGAATACGGCCTGGAGAAGATCGTCCGCGATCTACGGGTGCACCGAATCCTCGAGGGCACCAACGAGATCATGCGTGTGGTGATCGGCCGGGCCGAGGCCTCCCGGGCCCGTGCCGCTGTTTGAACGACCCGACACAGCCGAAAAGGACAACTCAATGACGACAATCGCATTCCTCGGTCTGGGCAATATGGGCGGGCCGATGGCGGCCAACCTGGTTGCCGGTGGCCACAGCGTGCGCGCGTTCGACCTGGTGCCGGCGTTGCGGGAGGCCGCAGAAGCCAACGGCGCCAAGGCATTCGACAGTGGCGCGGGGGCAGTGGCCGAGGCTGACGTGGTGATCACCTCGCTGCCCAACGGCAATATCGTCAAGGCGTGTTACGCCGAGGCGCTGCCCGCCGCCAAGAGCGGGGCGCTGTTCATCGACACCTCCACCATCTCGGTGGCCGACGCCCGCGAGATCAACGCCCAGGCAGCAGAACGCGGCTTCGCCCAGCTCGACGCTCCGGTGTCCGGCGGTGTCAAGGGCGCCACCGCGGGCACGCTGGCATTCATGGTGGGCGGTTCCGAGGAGGCGGTGGAGCGGGCCCGCCCGGTGCTGGATCCCATGGCGGGCAAGATCATTCACTGCGGTGCCGCCGGCACCGGCCAGGCCGCCAAACTGTGCAACAACATGGTGCTGGCCGTACAGCAGATCGCGATCGGCGAGGCGTTCATGTTGGCCGAGAAGCTGGGCCTGTCGGATCAGTCACTGTTCGACGTGATCACCGGTGCCACCGGGAACTGCTGGTCGGTGCACACCAACTGCCCGGTGCCGGGCCCGGTTCCGACGTCGCCGGCCAACCATGACTTCAAGCCCGGTTTCGCCACCGCGCTGATGAACAAGGACCTCGGGTTGGCCATGGACGCCGTGGCCTCGACCGGTGCCATGGCCCCGCTCGGCACACATGCCGCGGAGATCTACGCCGAGTTCGCCGGTTCGGATTCGGACAACGCCCACTTGGACTTCAGCGCCATCATCAACCTGCTGCGCTGAGTCTCCCGCAACACCCCCCGCGCGAGAGAAACTCAGAAGTCGCCGGCGCTGTGCCGCAGCGTCTCGATCGAGGACACCAGTGCGCGGCATTCCTGTTCCGACATCCCGATGTCGGCGAACACCTTCTGATTCAACGTCGCCGTGGCATCATCCACCGTCGTCCTGCCCAACTCGGTGATCTCCACCAGGGTGGTGCGCCCATCGGTGGGGTGCGGAACCCGGCGCACCAGCCCGCTGGCCTCGAGCCGGCGGACCGCGTGGGTGACGCTGGTGACGTGCACCTGCAACCGGTCCGACGCCTTGGTGATGGGCAGCGTGCCGGCCCGGCTGAACGCCAGCAGCCGCAGTAGCTCGAACCTGGAAAAGCTCAGATCGTAGGGCCGTAACGCGTTCTCGACCCGGGCGAGCAGAATCTGGTGGGCTCGCATCACCGACGTCACGGCGACCATGCCGTCGGCGACCTCGCCCCAGCCCGCCCGCTCCCAGTTGGCGCGCGCCGACGCGATCGGGTCGGGCTTCTCGCCGGACTCAGGCATCCGCCCATTCAAGCGCATCAACGCCGCGTCATCTGCACGTCGGCCCTTCCGGCGAGCCGGGCTACCCGCTCAGTGAGCGCTCCAGCAGCACCTCATCGTTGTCCGCGGAGACCACCTGCACCGCCGCGATCTCGTCACGGGCCATCGAGGTGCTGGCCTGAGGCAGCGCCATCGTGCCCGTCACCGCCAGCCAGGTGGCCAGCCGCGTCCTGCTGCCGTCGTGGCCCACCGCCACCATGGCCAGCCGGTCGACGTCGTGGTCGGTGGAGCTGGCACCTTCCCAATCCGCATAGTGGCATGCCATCGCGATGCCGGTGCCCCACTGGTGGTCGGTGACGGTGATGCTGGCGCGGTACGACGACGGCGCGACGGCGACGAGTTCCAGGGGGGCGGCCGTGGTTTCCGGAACGGGCGCGCTGGTGGGCTGCAAGGAAACCACCAGCGCGACGGCCAACAGCACCGCGGCGGCCGATGCCACGGCCGCCGCCCATCGCACCCGCCGACGCCGCCGGGTCACCGTCGTCAGCAGCGAGCGCAACAGCGGCGGCCCATCCCCGGCCACCTCGTCGGTGACGGCCTCGTCGGTGACAGTCCCGCCATCCAACAACGCCAGCAGGGCGGGCATACCGGCGAGTTCGCTCACGGCCCGCCGGCAGGACGCGCAACCCGTCAGGTGGGATTCGTATTCGCGGCGTTCGTCGCTGGACAGGGCGCCCAGCACGTAGGCGGCATCCCACTGCTCGTACGGCGGGCCGGCGGCATCGGATCCGGCGGCAGAACAACCGGTCGTCATCGTGTCACCCCCATCTCCTGCAATGTCAGCCGCAACGCCCGTACCGCGTAGTGCAGCCGTGACTTCACCGTGCCCTCGGCGATCTGTAGATCCGCGGCGATCTGCGCGGTGTTCCAGCCCAGGTAGTAGGACCGCCGGATCACCGCGCGGTGGTCGACGGACAGCTGTGCCATGGCATAGCCGAGCAGCAGCCGATCCAGCGCCGCGTTCACCTCGTCGGGCCCGGGGTTCTCGACGTCGTGGCCCACATCCGGCGAGTCCGCCTCCCGGCGGAACCGGGCACTGCGGCGTTCGTCGATGATCATGTTCCGGGCAACGGTGAACAGCCATGCGCGCGCGGGATGTTCGGCGTCGTCGATGACCTCGGGGTGCTTCCAGGCGCGCAGCAGCGTCTCCTGCACTACGTCTTCGGCCCGCGCGCGGTCACCGGTCAGTCGCGTGGCGTAACGCCACAGCGCGGCGGCGTGCTGGGTGTAGAGAGTGCGTAGCAGTAAGGCTTCCGGATCATCCACGCGCCCGACCACCTCCCGCTGCCCGTCACACCGTCAGCCTGGTTACGAGACAGCAGGCCGATTGGTTCAGTGTGCGCAGGAAGACGTCAGAGGGTGAGAATGCGCGGGCCGTCGTCGGTCACGGCGACGGTGTGCTCCCAGTGCGCGGCGCGGCTGCCGTCGGTGGTGATGACCGTCCAGTCGTCGTCGAGCGTTTTGGTCCGCACGGTGCCCAGCGTCAGCATCGGCTCGATGGCCAGCACCGAACCCGGCGCCAGCCACGGTCCGCGGCCCGGGGGGCCTTCGTTGGGCAGGAATGGATCCATGTGCATCTGCCGGCCGATGCCGTGTCCGCCGTAGCCGGCGACGATGCCGAACTTGCGGCTGTATTTGGCTTCGGCGGCGTGGGTCCCGTTTTCGATGGCATGGGAGACGTCGCCGAGGCGGTTGCCCGGCACCATCGCCGCGATACCGGCTTCCATCGATTCGCGGGTGGCAGCCGAGAGGTTCTCGTCCGCCGGGATAAGCGGCCCGACCCCGAAGGTGACGGCCGAATCGCCGTGCCATCCGTCGACGATCGCGCCGCAGTCGATGGACACCAGGTCGCCGGCGACCAACACTTCGGCGGCCGACGGGATGCCGTGCACCACGCGGTCGTTGACCGAGGAGCAGATGCTGGCCGGGAAGCCGTGGTAGCCCAGGAACGACGGCACCCCGCCGCCGTCCCGGATCACCGATTCGGCGACCTCGTCCAGTGCCAACGTGGAGACCCCGGGCGCCGCGGCGTCCTGGACCGCCCGCAGCGCCTTGGCGACGAGCGCGCCGGCGACCGCCATCGCGTCGAGCTCACCGGTGCTGCGTTGCGGCACCGTCTTGCGGCCACGCAGGCCCGGAAGAGAAACCATGACCTACTTGCCGAGCGCCTGCAGGGCCCGGGCGAACACTTCGTCCAGCGAGCCGACGGCGTCGACGGTCTTGAGTTTCGTGCGGTAGTGGTCCAGCAGCGGCGCGGTCTCGTCGCGGTAGACCTTCATCCGGTTGCGGATGACGTCTTCGGTGTCGTCGGCGCGGCCACGGCCCTTGAGCCGCTCGACCAGCTCATCCTCGGGCACCCGGAACTCCACCACGGCGTCGAGCTGCAGGCCGCGCTTTTCCAGCATCTGCTCGAGCGCCTCGGCCTGCTCGACCGTGCGGGGGAAACCGTCGAGGATGAAGCCTTCGGCGGCATCGGCGTCGTTGAGCCGGTCGTCGACCAGCGCGTTGGTCAGCGTGGCCGGCACCAGGTCTCCGGCGTCCAGGTACTTCTTGGCCTCGACTCCGAGGTCGGTACCGGTGCTGATGTTGTGCCGGAACAGGTCGCCAGTGGAAATCTGCGGGACCCCGAGCTTCTCGGCGAGCTTGACGGCCTGCGTGCCCTTCCCAGCGCCTGGGGGGCCGAGCAAAACGATTCTCACTTGAGGAACCCTTCGTAGTTGCGCTGCATGAGCTGGCTCTCGATCTGCTTCACGGTATCCAGGCCGACGCCGATCATGATCAGCACCGCGGTTCCGCCGAACGGGAGGTTCTGCACCCCGCCGCCGCTGTTACCGATGTCGAGGAACACGTTGGGCAGCACCGCGATGATGCCGAGGTAGACCGAGCCGGGCAGCGTGATCCTGCTCAGTACGTAACGCAGATAGTCAGCGGTCGGCTTGCCGGGGCGGATGCCCGGGATGAAGCCGCCGAACTTCTTCATCTCGTCAGCGCGTTCGTCGGGGTTGAAGGTGATCGACACGTAGAAGTAGGTGAAGAATACGATCAGGCCGAAGTACACGGCGATGTAGATGGGGTCCGACGGGTTCGACAGGTAGTCGGCGACGAACTTCTCCCACCGCCCGGTGCCGGGGTTGGAGCTTCCGCTCTGGATCAGCTGCGTGATCAGCTGCGGAATGTAGATCAGTGACGACGCGAAGATGACGGGGATGACGCCGGCCTGGTTGACCTTCAACGGCAGGTAGGTCGAGGTGCCGCCGTACATGCGACGCCCCACCATGCGTTTGGCGTACTGCACCGGGATACGGCGCTGGCCCTGTTCGACGAACACCACGCCGATGATGATGGCCAGCGCGGCCAGGCACACCAGGGCGAACACCAGGCCGCCGCGGCTGTCCAGGATGGCCTTGCCCTCACCGGGGATGGCTGCGGCGATACCGCTGAAGATCAGCAGCGACATACCGTTGCCGATGCCGCGCTCGGTGACCAGCTCGCCCATCCACATGACCAGGGCGGCGCCGGCGGTCATCACGATGACGATGACCGCGAGAACGAAGATGCTCTGGTCGTTGATGATGTCGAGTGCGCAGCCCTGCAGCAGGCCGCCATTGGCGGCCAGCGCCACGATCGAGGTGGCCTGCAGAATGGCCAGCGCGATCGCCAGATAGCGGGTGTACTGCGTCATCTTGGCCTGGCCGGACTGGCCTTCCTTACGCAGCTGTTCGAACCGTGGAATGACCACGGTGAGCAGCTGCACGATGATGCTGGCGGTGATGTAGGGCATTACGCCGACCGCGAAAACCGACAGCTGCAACAAGGCGCCGCCGGAGAACAGGTTGATCAGTGAATAGATCTGGCCGGATGCGCCACCACTGACCTGTTCGATGCACTGCTGCACGTTGCCGTAGTTGACCCCTGGGGACGGCAGCGTTGCGCCGACCCGGTAGAGGATCACCATTGCGAGCGTGAACAGGATCTTTCGCCTCAGGTCGGCTGTCCGCAGCGATGAGATGAAAGCCGAGAGCACTGTTCCTCCTGGGCAGCCGGGCTCTATCGCGGCGTGCCGATGGGGCTGGCCGAACCAGCGTCGGTTAATCCTGTGTACACGCCGGGTACCGGCAGGCCAGAGCGATAACTGCGGCCAGCGGACTTGCGCGTCGAATCAGTGTACGAGAGTAACAGCTGGGGCCCACACGGCCCGCATCCGCGGGCTGCCACTTCCGAGCTTCCCCGGCTGTTCTTCCCAGCTGTCTACCAGTTTCGGCGGCGTACTGTCGGTAGTAGCTCCTTATATCAGCTAAGTAACTTTCGGCTTGAAGGGATTCACGACGATGCCGCGCACCGAGAACGACACCTGGGACCTCGCTTCCAGCGTGGGAGCCACCGCGACCATGGTGGCCGCTGCACGCGCCATGGCCACCAAGGCCCCCAACCCCGTGATCGACGACCCGTTTGCCGAGCCGTTGGTACGTGCTGTGGGTGTCGACTTCTTCACCAAGCTGGCCTCCGGAGAGCTCACGCCCGAAGACCTGGACGAGAGCGCGGCCGCCTCCTCCGTCGACGGCGCCATGCGGTTCGCCGACGGGATGGCTGCCCGGACCCGGTTCTTCGACGACTTCTTCCTCAACGCCGCCCGGGACGGCATCAAGCAGGCCGTCATCCTGGCCGCCGGTCTCGACGCCCGCGCCTATCGGCTGACCTGGCCGGCCGGCACCGTGGTCTTCGAGGTCGACCAGCCCGAGGTGATCGCCTTCAAGTCGAAGGCGATGAGCGATCTGGGCGCCGAACCCACCGCCGACCGCCGCACGGTGGCCATCGACCTGCGCGACGACTGGCCCACCGCGTTGCGCGAAGCCGGGCTCGACACCACCGAGCCCATCGCGTGGATCGCCGAAGGCCTGTTCGGCTACCTCCCCCCGGAGGCACAGGACCGGCTGCTGGATCTCATCACCGAGATCAGCCCGCCCGGCAGCCGGTTGGCGGCCGAGGGTGTGCCCAATATCGGCGCCGACGATCAGCAGGAGGCCCGGCAGCGGATGCAGCAGCTGACCGAACGCTGGCAGGAACACGGGTTCGATCTCGACTTCTCGGAGTTGACGTTCCTCGGCGACCGCAACGATGTGTCGACCTACCTGCAGGAACGTGGCTGGCAGACCAGCGCGCTGACCACCAATGAACTACTGAGCCGCGTCGGCCTGGCCACGATCGAGGGCGATCCGGTCGGCTTTGCCCAGGTTCTCTACATCACCGCCACCAAGTAAGCCGCACCGGGACAGTTGTGACCAGGAGGTTCCCATGAGCTCCCCCGCAGGACGCAGTGACGACGACTCCTGGGACCTGGCCAGCAGCGTGGGCGCGACGGCCACCATGGTCGCCGCGGCCCGCGCGGTGGCCAGCACCGAGCCCGATCCGCTGATCGACGACCCGTTCGCGGCGCCGTTGGTGCGCGCCGTCGGGGTCGACTTCTTCACCAAGATGGTCGACGGCGACCTCCAACCTCCGCCGGAGGCCCGAGAAGCTGTGACCGCGATGACGACGGTGATGGCGGTGCGCACCCGCTTCTTCGACGACTTCTTCCTCAGTTCCGTGCGCGGCCCAGGCGCGCCCACCATCAAACAGGCCGTCATCCTGGCCTCGGGGTTGGACTCCCGGGCGTACCGGCTGCCGTGGCCGGCGGGCACCGTGGTGTACGAGATCGACCAGCCCGAAGTCATCGATTTCAAGACCACCACGTTGGCGGGGATCGGCGCCGAACCGACGGCCGAGCTCCGGACCGTTGCCGTGGACCTGCGTGACGACTGGCCGGCGGCGTTGATCGCCAAGGGCTTCGACCCCGCCGCGCCCACCGCATGGAGCGCTGAAGGGCTGCTGATCTACCTCCCACCGGAGGCCCAGGACCGGCTCTTCGACAACATCACCGCCATCAGCGCGCCCGGCTCTCGGCTGGCCACCGAATACCACCTCGACGCGGGCGCCGCCCTCGGACAGCGTTCCGCCGAGATCCGCCGGCTCTTCAACAACGGAGGGGGCCCCGGGGCGTTCGAACTCGATTTCGCCGACCTGGCCTACAGCGGCGAGCGCCAACCCGTCGCCGACTACCTCAGCGCCCGAGGCTGGGATGTCACCGCCCGCCCGCGCCCCGAGGTGTTCGCCGACTACGGCCGCACCTTCCCCACTACCGAGGCGCTCGCACCGCTGCGCCACTCGTTGTCAGTGATCGCCACCCGCGTCTGAAAGGACCGCTCATGCCACGTACCGACTCCGACACCTGGGACCTCGCCTCGAGCGTCGGCGCCACCGCGACCGCGGTCGCCGCCAGCCGCGCTCTGGCCTCCGAAGGCCCCGACGCACTGCTCGACGATCACCTGGCCGCTCCCCTGGTCCGGGCCGTCGGGCACGAGCATTTCATCAAGATGATCGAGGGCCAGACCGCAGTCGACGACGACCCTGTGCTCAATCGCCGGGCGATGACCGAACAGATCACCGTGCGCACCCGGTTCTTCGACAACTTCTTCCTGACCGCGGCGAAGGCGGGAATCACCCAGGCCGTCATCCTCGCCGCCGGGCTGGACACCAGGGCCTACCGGTTGCCGTGGCCGACGGGCACCGTCGTCTTCGAGGTGGACCAGCCTGAGGTCATCGAATTCAAGACCCGCACGCTGACCGATCTCGGTGCCGACCCGACCGCGCAGCGTCGCACCGTGGGCATCGATCTGCGCGACGACTGGCCCACGGCCCTGCGTCAGGCCGGTTTCGACGTCACCCGGCCGACGGCGTGGATCGCCGAGGGCCTGCTGGTGTATCTGCCGTCCGACGCGCAGGACCGGTTGTTCGACAACATCACCGAGTTGTCGGCCCCGGGTAGCCGGGTGGCAACCGAACACATGGATGTGCAGTCGTTGCCTGCCGACTGGGCGGAGAAACTCGACGAGCGGTCCCGCCGCGCTGGCTCCGAGTTGAAGCTCGCTGAGCTGTTCTACACCGGTGAACGAAACTCTGCCGGCGAGTACCTGGCCGCGAAAGGCTGGCGGGTCACGACATTGCCCGCCCGGGACGCGTACGCAGCCAACGGTTTCGAGCTGCCTGACGACGAGCTCACGGCGTTCATGGGTAAAGACTCCGGGTATCTGTCTGCCGTCCTACAGTAGGAGGCATGGCCCGCTCTGACGATGACAGCTGGGATCCCGCGTCGAGTGTCGGGGCTACCGCCACGTTGGTGGCCGCCGCCCGTGCGCTGGCCACCACCCGTGGGCAGCGTACCGGCGAGCCGCTGATCGACGACCCGTTCGCCGCTCCCCTGGTCCGTGCCGTCGGGTTGGACTTCTTCACCCGGATGGTCGACGGGGATCTGGATCTCTCCGAGGTCGCCGATTTCACCCCCGAACGGGTGGACGCCCTCGTCGACGCGATGGCGTTACGCACCAAATTTTTCGACGGCTACTTCATCGCGGCCGCCAACATGGGTATCCGGCAGGCGGTGATCCTGGCCTCGGGGCTGGATTCCCGTGCCTACCGGTTGCCGTGGCCCAGCGGCACCGTTGTCTACGAGATCGACCAGCCTGAGGTCGTCGAATTCAAGCTCACCACGTTGAGCCGACTGGGCGCGCAACCGACCGCCCAGCACCGCGCCATCGGTGTTGATCTGCGTGACGATTGGCCGGCCGCGCTGAGGGCGGCTGGATGGCAGGCCGACCAGCCCACCGCCTGGTGCGCCGAGGGGCTGCTGATCTACCTGCCGCCGGAGGCCCAGGACCGATTGTTGGACACCCTGATCGAGCTGTCCACGCCCCGCAGTCGGATCGCCACCGAGTTCGCGCCGGGCATCGTGGATCTGGACGCAGACAGTGCCCGGGCGGGCACCGCGACTTTCGCCGCGCAAGGCCTCGACCTGGACATGGCCTCGCTGGTCTACCCGGGACCGCGGCACAGCGCAGCGGACTACCTCAGTGAGCGGGGCTGGCACGTCAACGCGGTCACGACCTCAGAGTTGTTCTCCCGCAACGGCCTCACTCCGGTGCCGCCCGACGAGCACGACCCGCTGGGTGAAATCGTCTACATCAGTGCAGAACTCAGAGGCTGACACCGAACTCAGAGTCTGGTCTCACCGAGCCACAGGACGTTCGCGCCACTGAGCGAGCGTTCGGCGTTACTGACCGCGCCGGCGATCGACTTGCCCAGCAGTGCGGCCACCGCCTGCGGAAGCGACGCCGCTGCCGGCTGGGACGACTGTTTGGGCCGCAGCACGTCCAGCACCGACGAGCCCGGGTAGTTGGCGATCGACGCCTCGGCATCCGCGTCGAAGCCGGCCAGTACCGTCGCGCGCCGAACAGCGGTACGGAGGCCGCCGAGCTCGTCGACCAGGCCGTGCTCGAGCGCATCGGCCCCTGTCCACACCCGGCCGCGTGCCACCGCGTCCACGGCCTCGACAGCCAGGTTGCGGCCCTCGGCCACCCTCTCGATGAAGTCGGTGTAGAACAGGTCCGCCTCGGCTTCGACCTGCTGGCGCTGCTCGTCGGTGAAGGGGGCGTTGACCGACCAGGCGTCGGCATTGGCGTTGGTCCGCACCGCGTCCGAACCAACACCGAGCCGATTCTTCAGATCGCGGGCGATCAACTTGCCGGTAACCACGCCGATCGAACCGGTGATGGTGCCGGGGTTGGCGACGATCGCGTCGGCCGCCATCGACACGTAGTACCCACCGGAGGCCGCGACCGCACCCATCGAGGCGACGACCGGAGTGCCGCCCGCCCGGGCTCGGACGACCTCGCGCCAGATGGTCTCCGAGCCGGTGACCGAACCGCCCGGACTCTCGACGCGCAGCACGATCGCGTCGACGTCGTCATCGGCCGCGGCTTCCCGCAACGCGGCGGCGATGGTGTCGGCGCCGGCGGCTGAACTGCCCAGTGGCGACACCTGCGGCCCACCCCGTCCACTGACGATCGGGCCGGCCAGAGTGACCACGGCAATCGTGGGTTTCTTCTTGCGGCCTGGCATCGGCAGGCTGGGGCTCGAGTGTTGCGCGGCGGCGCGCGCGTAGCGGCCCAGGTACAGCCGCGGGGGCGCGCCGTCATCGTCGGCGCTGCCTGCCTCCGGCGAAATACCTTCGGCGCCAACCAGTTCGGCGATGCGGGCGTAGGCCTCGTCGCGGAACCCCACCCGGTCAACCAGCCGGCCGGCCAGTGCGTCGTCGCGTAACAGCGGAGCGCGATCGGCCAGGGCATCCATCGCACCCGCGTCGATACCGCGCGACTCGGCGACGGCCTTCCAGACCTGGGCGTGCAGGCTTTCGACCATTCGGGTGTCGGCTTCGCGGTGGGCGTCGGTATAGCTACCCTGCGTGAAAAGGTTTGCCGCCGACTTGTATTCACCGCGCGCGACGAACTGCGCCTCGATGCCGGCCTTGTGCAGTGCGTCCCGCAGGAACAGCGCGTTGGTGGCGAAGCCCACCAGCCCGACGGTCCCCGAGGGCTGCATCCACACTTCGCCGAACGCCGATGCCAGGTAATACGACAGCGTGCCGGGGTAGGTCTCGGCCCACGCCAGCGACGGTTTCACCGCGGTGAACGCCGCAATGGCCTCGCGCAGCTCCTGCACCGGACCGGCGGGTGCCGCCGGAATCTGAACTCGCGCAATGAGTCCCGCAACGCGCGGGTCCTTCGCCGCGTGGTGAATCGCGGCGACGGCCTGCCGCAACACCATGGGCCGTCCGCCCCGACTGAACAGCGCCATCGGGTCGAACCCGGACGTCTCCGGCGGCAGTGCATCGAGGTTGAGTTCCAGGATGCATCCGTTGGGCACACCGTGGTGGCGGGCGGTGTCCACCTTGCGGACCAACGTCCGTACGTCGTCGAATCCTGGGATGCCGGGGGTGAGAGCGAACATCCTTCGAGCGTACCGACCGCCCCGACGGACACCTCGGCTATCGGCCGGGGTCCCGGGAAGGGGAACCGGGGCCGCGCGCGGGTAACTACGCTGGGCACCGGGGCGTGCTCGCCTTCGGCTGGACCATGATGGGTCCGTCAGCGCCCCACGATCGAAGGGAACGGGTGACTTCATGGATCTGCTCGTCGGTTACGACGGATCGCCGGCTGCGAACTCCGCAATCCGGGTGGCAAAGGTGCTGTTTCCCGAGGCGCACGCCTGGATCGCGCTGGTGCGCACACCGCCATTCGCCAGCCGTGAGCTGCGCCGCCGGTTGCGGCTGTCGGCCCGCAACATCACCGAGCTGTCGGATGCGGTGGAGCGTGAGGGCGAACACGAGGCGCAGCTGATCGTCGATACCGGTGTCGCGTTGGCCGGCGCCCTCGGCTGGAGCGCCGAACCGCTGCTCAAGCAGTGCTGGAGCGGTGAAGGTATCGGACTGGCTCAGCTCGCCGAGGAACGGCGCCCGGACGCCGTGGTCGTCGGATCCCGGGGCCTGAGCGGGTCCGAGGCGATCCTGGGCAGTGTGTCCGAGCTGCTGGTCCACCATTCGACTCGTCCGGTGCTGGTGTCCCGGCCGACCATGCTGGCCGCCGAGTACGAAGCGTTGGCGGCCGGCCCGGTGGTGATCGGGTTCGACCACTCCGAAGGTGCGTCCGCTGCGGTGGCGGCCGCGCAACACCTCTTCCCCGGGCGCGAACTCCTCGCGGTCTCGGTCGCCGCCGATGAACCCGGCCGGGCGTCGTCGGCCCCGCCGGAGGGCGTCTCGCTGGTCACCGCCTCACCGCACCGCGGCCGTGGCGCCGGCGCCACCGCCGACGCGCTGATCGCCGTTGCGGACAAGCACCATGCCGCCGCGATCGTGGTCGGGTCCCGGGGCCGGTCTCCGGTGCGTCGGGTGTTGCTCGGCAGTGTCGCGAATTCGGTGCTGGACGATTCCCACCGGCCCGTCCTGGTGGTGCCGCAGACACCGGCTCCCTGACGTCGAGCTCCTGCACAACGCAGCAGGCCCCGCACGCCGAAGCGTACGGGGCCTGCTGTGTGGTTCTGGGTCTAGAGCTCGGTGGCGGTGCCGCCGGCGGCGGTGATCGCCTCGCGGGCGCTGCCCGAGAACTTGTTGGCGGTGATATCGAGCTTGACCGACAGCTTGCCGTCGCCCAACACCTTCACCAGCACGTTCTTACGCACTGCACCAGCGGCGACCAACTCGGCGATGCCGACGGTGCCGCCCTCGGGGAACAGCCGAGCCAGGTCGCCGACATTGACGACGGCGTACTCGGTGCGGAACCGGTTCCGGAAGCCCTTGAGCTTGGGCAGCCGCATGTGGATCGGCATCTGCCCACCCTCGAAGGTCACCGGCACGTTCTTGCGCGCCTTGGTGCCCTTGGTACCGCGGCCCGCGGTCTTGCCCTTGGAGCCTTCACCGCGTCCGACGCGGGTCTTGGCGGTCTTCGACCCGGGGGCCGGCTTCAGATCGTGAAGCTTGATGACACTCATTTGACTTCCTCCACCTCTACGAGGTGATGCACGGTCTTGATGAGGCCACGCGTCTGCGCGTTGTCCTCACGGACGACCGACTGACGGATCTTGCGCAGGCCCAGGGTACGCAGGCTCTCGCGCTGGTTCCAGCGGGCACCGATGGTGCCGCGCACCTGGGTGATCTTGACCTGATTGTTTTCAGATGCCATGGCTAGCTGTTTCCTTCACGCGCGGCCGTGGCGGCCAGCGCATCGCTTTCGCGACGTGCACGCAGCATGGATGCCGGCGCGACGTCCTCGATCGGCAGACCACGACGGGCCGCCACCTCTTCGGGACGCTGAATCATCTTCAGCGCGGCTACGGTTGCGTGCACCACGTTGATCGCGTTGTCGCTACCCAGCGACTTGGCCAGCACATCGTGCACACCGGCGCATTCCAGCACGGCGCGGCAAGCACCACCGGCGATGACACCGGTACCGGGGCTGGCCGGGCGCAGCATCACAACACCGGCAGCGGCTTCGCCCTGGACCGGGTGGACGATGGTCGCGCCGATCAGCGGGACGCGGAAGAAGTTCTTGCGAGCTTCCTCGACGCCCTTGGCGATCGCGGCGGGAACTTCCTTGGCCTTGCCGTAGCCGACACCGACCATGCCCTTGCCGTCACCGACGATCACCAGCGCGGTGAAGCTGAAGCGCCGACCGCCCTTGACGACCTTCGACACGCGGTTGATCGTGACCACGCGCTCGATGTAGTTGCTCTTCTCGCGGTCGTCGCGGCCACCACGGCCACCACGGTCGTCGCGGCCACGGCCACGGCCGCCGCGGTCATCGCGTCCGCCACGCTGAAAGTCGGTACGGGTTCCGGCCGAGGGGGCGCCGGTGTTCGAGGCGCCTGCCTCGGCGCCCGAAGTCTGCTCCGCCATCATGCGGTCCTTCCGTTGTCAGTCATTTAGAACTCGAGTCCGTTCTCGCGGGCCGCATCGGCCAGCGCAGCAATGCGGCCGCCGTAGGTGTTGCCACCACGGTCGAAGACCACTGCATCGATGCCGGCGGCCTTGGCACGCTCAGCGATGAGCTGACCGACCCGGACGCTGTGCGCCTTCTTGTCACCCTCAACGGCACGCACGTCGGCCTCGATGGACGACGCTGCGGCCAAGGTGGTGCCGGTCAGGTCGTCGACCAGCTGCACGTGGATGTGCCGTGAGGAACGGTTCACCACGAGACGCGGCCGGCTGGCGGTACCGGTGACCTTCTTGCGCAGCCGGGCGTGACGACGCGTGCGCGCCACCCGCCGGGTAGCGGAGATGTTCTGGCCCACCGGCTTACGGGCGGCGGCCTGTGTAGCTGTCTGAGCCATTCCTACTTACCTGTCTTTCCGACCTTGCGGCGGATCACTTCACCCTCATAGCGGATGCCCTTGCCCTTATAGGGGTCGTTCTTCCGCAGACGGCGGATGTTCGCCGCGACCTGGCCGACTTTTTGCTTGTCGATGCCGGTGATCGAGAACTTCGTGGGGGTCTCGACCGCGAACGTGACGCCCTCGGGGGCGGTGATCACGACCGGGTGGCTGTAGCCGAGTGCGAACTCCAGGCTGTTGCCCTTGAGCACGACGCGGTAGCCGACGCCGAAGATTTCCATCTTCGTGGTGTAGCCCTCGGTCACACCGGTCACCAGGTTGGCGATCAGCGTCCGGGACAGCCCGTGCAGCGAGCGGTTCTGGCGCTCGTCGTTCGGCCGGGTGACGACGACGGCTCCGTCATCGTTGCGGGAGACCGAGATGGGCTCGGCGACATCGAGAGTCAAGGTGCCCTTGGGCCCCTTGACGGCGAGGTTCTGCCCATTGATGGTCACGTCGACACCGCTGGGGATGACGACCGGTTGTTTTCCAATACGCGACATAGTTAATTCAGCTCCCTGTCCCGCTACCAGACGTACGCGAGGACTTCGCCGCCCACGCCTGATCGTGCTGCCTGACGATCGGTCAGCAGGCCTGAGGACGTGGAGATGATCGCCACGCCGAGGCCGCCGAGCACGCGCGGCAGATTGGTCGATTTCGCATAAACCCGCAGACCGGGCTTGGACACCCGTCGCAGGCCGGCGATGCTGCGCTCACGGCTGGGGCCGTACTTGAGCTGAACCACCAGGGACTTGCCCACGCGGGCGTCCTCGGTGCGGTAGTCGCTGATGTAACCCTCCGCCTTGAGGATCTCGGCGATGTTCGCCTTGATCTTCGAGTGCGGCAGAGTCACTTCGTCGTGGTACGCCGAGTTGGCGTTACGCAGACGTGTCAAGAAGTCTGCGATCGGATCCGTCATTGTCATGACAGCGGTGTCACCTTCCTCGCGGCGGTTCCCCTGGGCTCAAAATCCCTGGGGGCCTACCGCAAACCTTTGATAAGTGGAGTTTGGGGTTACCAGCTGGACTTCTGCACGCCGGGCAGCTCGCCCGCGTGGGCCATCTCGCGCAGGCAGATGCGGCACAATCCGAACTTGCGGAAGACCGCGTGCGGGCGACCGCACCTGTTGCAGCGGGTGTAACCACGAACCTTGAACTTCGGCTTCTTGTTGGCCTTGTTGACCAGAGCTTTCTTTGCCATCTGCTCAGTTCTCCTTGAACGGGAAACCGAGGGCCCGCAGCAGCGCACGCCCCTCGTCGTCGTTGGTCGCCGAGGTGACGACAGTGATGTCCATGCCGCGGGGGCGGTCGATGGAGTCCACGTCGATTTCGTGGAACATCGACTGCTCGGTCAAACCGAACGTGTAGTTGCCGGTGCCGTCGAACTGCTTGGGCGACAGACCGCGGAAGTCGCGGATACGGGGCAGCGCGATCGCGACCAGCCGGTCCAGGAACTCCCACATCCGGTCGCCGCGCAGGGTGACGCGGGCGCCGATCGGCATGCCTTCGCGCAGCTTGAACTGGGCGATCGACTTACGGGCCTTGCGGATCTCCGGCTTCTGGCCGGTGATCAGGGCCAGGTCGTTGACCGCGCCGTTGATCAGCTTGGCGTCGCGAGCGGCGTCACCGACACCCATGTTCACGACGACCTTCACCACGCCCGGGATCTGCATCACGTTGGCGTAGTCGAACTCTTTGTTGAGCGCGTCCTTGATTTCTTCGCGGTAGCGCTGCTTCAGCCGGGGCTGAACTTTCTCAGTGGTCTCTGCAGATGTCATGTCTCTCAGATGTCCTTGCCGTTGGACTTGGCGATGCGGACGTTCTTGCCGGCCTCGTCATCGCGGCGGACGCCGAGACGGGACGGCGTGCCGTCGGAATCGACGACCATCACGTTCGACACGTGGATCGGCGCTTCCTGAGTGACGATGCCGCCCGAGGACGCGCCACGCTGGTTCGCCGAAACGGCGGTGTGCTTCTTGATGCGGTTGACGCCCTCGACGAGCACCCGCTCGCGATCGGGGTAGGCCTGCAAGACCTTGCCCTTGGCACCCTTGTCCTTGCCCGAGATGACGAGCACGGTGTCGCCCTTACGGACCTTCATTTACAAAACCTCCGGAGCAAGCGAAACGATCTTCATGAAGCGCTTCTCCCGCAGCTCGCGCCCAACCGGGCCGAAGATGCGGGTGCCGCGCGGATCGTTGTCGGCCTTGATGATGACGGCGGCGTTCTCGTCGAACTTGATGTAGCTGCCGTCTGCGCGGCGACGTTCCTTGACGGTGCGTACGACGACGGCCTTGACCACATCGCCACGCTTGACGTTGCCGCCGGGGATGGCGTCCTTGACGGTCGCCACGATGACATCACCGATGCCGGCGTAGCGCCGCGACGAGCCACCGAGCACACGGATGCACAAGATTTCCTTGGCGCCCGTGTTGTCGGCGACCTTGAGCCGCGATTCCTGCTGAATCACTAGATCTCCTCAGACCTGGTTTATTCGTGTGCACGCCAGAACAAAGCCTCCCGAAAATTCCGGGCAGGCGAATAATCTGTACGTGCGTGGTCTTCTACTACTTCGAGGCCGAAGGGCACGCAGGGCCATCTCAAGTCATGCAAGACAGCCGAGGTCTGCTCACGGCAACCCCTAGAGTCTAGGTGACGAGCAGCAATGCGCCAAATCCCTGCTCCAGACACCGCCGAGCGGGCGCGTCCCCGCCCAACACGCCGCCCTTTTTCGACAGTCTGCGCACGCTCACACGTTGGTGTGTCGACACGGATCGCCCACTGCGGACAGTGTCGCACGGGCCGGCTCGGGCGGATTGCTCCGAAGGCAGTCGGCAACACCGGTCTGCGTGCCGCCCTCCCGACGATCTGCAGGCCGAGTGCGCACACCTATGAAGACCAGCAAGGCGGCGAAGAAAACGCGCACGCCGACGTCGACGATCCGGGCCTTGTTGGACGGGCCTGGTTGGACGGCGACGGGTTCTGCGTGCCTCCGGGTACGTCCTCCTCCCCCGCCGACGGTGGACGGCAAGGTGGTCGTGGGGTGCGACCGCGTCTGACCTCCCGCGACATCCACCTCCGCCGCGGCCGCCACCGGGTGGCGCATCGTGGTGCGCACGTCCCGAAAGGCCATGACCGTTGCGCGCACGGCGTTGACACCCGCCGAGACGTCGGCCCCTCGGCGGACAGCCCCGACGCCACCCCGATCATCAGGTCGGAGCTGGGCGATCAACACCGGGTCGTCATCGTGCGCTGCGCTTGCGTTGTGCCCTGCGCCACACCCCCGCCGTCGTCACAGCGTCGCGGCCACCAGCTGCACCTCCACGGGGGCGCCCGACGGCAGGGCAGCGACACCGATGGCGCTTCGCGCCGGCAAAGCGCCGGCACCGAGTTCCGCGGCGATCGCTTCAGAGGCACCGTCGGCGACAGCGGATGCCGCGGTGAAACCGGGTGCGCAGGCGATGTACACCGTCATCTGCAGACACCGCAGGCCGCCGGCTTCCGGGGGCAGGACCGATCGGACAGCCGCGAGTGCGTTGCTGGCGGCCAGCGTGGCGGCGGCGCGGGCCGTCGCCAGGTCGACCTGCTCGCCGACGGTGCCGGTGACCGTGAGCACCCCGTTTCGGCGAGGCGTCATCCCGGCGCTGAAGATCAACCCGCCGTGGATCACCGCAGGAACGTAATCTCCTTGCGGTGCAGGCGGTTCGGCTCGTTCAATCGACACCGAGCGCGATACCTTCCTGACGGGGATCGGCCGCCCCGCTGAGGATCCCACGGTCGTCCCGGGAGATGATCTGGGCGCTGCCACCCCCGCCGAGAGCCGGCTGCACCACGACGTGATGACCCCGGCGCCCCAATTCGGCACGCACCTGCGCCGGCAGGGTCTCCTCGACCCGCAGTTCAGTGTCGGCAGCCAGCACATCGGCATCCGATCCGGGAAACACCGTGAACCGCGGCGCGGCCACTGCCTCGGCAGGGTCGAGCCCGTGGTCGAGCAGGTGCGAGAGCAGCTGCATGTTCCACTGCACCTGTCCGTCGCCGCCCGGGGTGTTTCCGGCGTGCAGCAGCTCGCCCGCCTCGTCGGTGACGATCCAGGCATTCAGCGTGTGCAGCGGTTTGCGCCGTGGCGCAACCTCATTGGGATGATCGGGAATCAAATAGGCGCCGCGGCCCAGCCGGTTGTTGAGCACCACGCCGGTGCCGGGCACGGTGAACTTGGCGCCGAACGTGAAGGCCAGGGAATGGATGAAGCTCACCGCCCGGCCCTCGGCGTCGACCGCCACAGTGGAGGTGGTGTCACCGGCACGGACGTCGACGGGCGATCGCAATTCTGATCGGTCCGCCAGGTCACGCCGTTGCGCGTCGAGGCGCTCGTGCTCGAGCACGTAACGCGCGCCGTCGTTCTGGCTACCGCACAGCGCCAGCCGGTCGGCGAAAGCCAACCGCGCGGCACGGGCCATCCGGTCCACGGCCTCCACCGACAGCCAGCCGGAGAACCCGACGGCTGCATCGCACAATGCCGCCTGCTGCAACACCATCCAGCCTGGTGTCGGCAGCGGCGTCTGGTGCAGTACGGCGCCGGCGTAACGTCCGGTGACTGCCGATTCGGGCGTCACAGCACCGGTGGCCACCCATTCGTCGCCGGAGAAAGGCGCTCCAGCACTGCGCAATGCGGACACCGCACGCTCGGCGAACTCACCGGTGTAGAACCCACGCGGGTCGCGCCCCAGACTGCGTATCGACGCCGCCAGGTCGGGCTGCGCGATCAGGGCCCCGGTGTGCAGCGGCCCGCCGTTGCGGGTGTACACCGCTGCCAGGCCGGGGTCGGCCAGCAGGGCACCGAGCGCCAGTCCGACATCACCTGCGGTGCGCGCCGAACACGGCAGACCGTGCTGTGCGACGCGGGCCGCAGGTTCCCACAGCTCCTCCAGGGAACGGCTGGCGCCGTTGCCGTGCAGGGCTGCCAGCGCGGCCGGCGCGCCGGGCACGGCGACGGCCAGTGGCCCGTCCATCGGAATGCTCGTGAACCGCTGTGCCCGATAGAAATCGCCTGATCCGCCGTCTGGTCCGTATCCGGATCCGTTGACGGTCCACACCCGACCGTCGGGTTCCCGGACCACGGCGAACGCGTCGCCACCGATACCGCACTGGCCGGGCAGGGTCAGCCACGTCATGGCCGCCATCGCCAGGGTGGCATCGATGGCATTGCCACCGTCGGCCAGAACCCGCGCCCCGGCCAGGCTGGCGGCGGGGTGGCTGCTGGTGACCATTCCGCCTCCCGACAGCGTGGGGGGCCGCGTCGTCATCGAGGGACGCACCACCATCAAGCTTCCCGACGTGCCCGACGGGTGGGGCCCGCGGGAACCTCACCGGGTTGCACGCCGACGAAGATCTCGCCGTCGCGTTCCTCCACGGGGAACGTCTTGATGGGTTCGGTGGCCGGCGGGCTGATCGGCTCACCTGTCTCGAGGTCGAAAGCGCTGCCGTGACAGGAGCATCCGATACCGTCGTCACGCAGTTTGCCCGACGACAACAGGCAATCGAGGTGCGTGCAGTAGTTGGAGGTGGCGTACGCCTTACCGCGCAGCCGCGCCACCGCGAACTCGTGCTCGCCGGCGTAAAACCGCCGCACGATTCCTTCCGGCACCTGGCCCGAGCGGGCCACACGAACGAAATCCATGGTTGTACTCCGTATTTCTCTTCTGACCGGTCAGGACGTCGGGTTGAGGTAAACGGTCTTCTCGTTGAGGTAGAACTCCATCATCGACGCACCCGCCTGCTCTTTGAAGGTTGCGGTGGACGAAGACTTGTAGCCGCCGAACGGGGCGTTCATCGCCATACCCGTGGTCGGCTGATTGATCTTCACCAGCCCGGTCCGGGAGCGCCGGGCGAACGACTGGGCCGCAGCCAGGTCGCCGGTGATGATCGCGGCGGACAACCCGAATTCGGTGGCATTGGCCAGTTCGACTGCGTGGTCGAGAGAGCCCGCGCGCTGGAAGGCGATCAGCGGGCCGAACACCTCCTCGGTGACGATCCGCATGCCCGGTTCGGTATCGCTGAACACTGCGGGCCGCACAAAATATCCATCCGGATGCTCCGGGTCGGTCACCGGGGCGCCGCCGCAACGCAGTGTCGCCCCCTCCTCGACGCCGATCCGCACGTAGTCGGTGAACTTCTCGAACTGATCCGAGTTGGCCAGCGCGCCCATGTCGACACCGGGCTTCCCGCCCGGCCCCACCTGGAACCCCTCGGCGAGCGCGATCACGCGCTCTAGCACCGCGTCGTGCACCTCCTCGGTAGCGATCACCCGGCTGGTTCCGGTGCACGCCTGGCCGGACAAACCGAAGGCCCCCTTGACGATCAACGCCGCGGCGCGATCGGGGTCGGCGTCGGCGGCCACCACGACCGGGTTCTTGCCCCCCATCTCCAGCTGGACCCGGCGGTGTGGGCCGACCTGGCTGTGGATGAGCCGGCCGACCCGGGTCGATCCGGTGAAGGTGACCGCGGCGACCCGTTCGTCGGCGGCTACGGCCGCGCCGGCTGCGCCGTCGCCCTGGACGAGCGCGATCACCTGTGGCGGCAGCCCACCGGCCAGCAGCGCCTCGATCAGCCGCTGCCCCATCAGGGGGGTGATCTCAGAGGGCTTGAACAGCACCGGATTTCCGACCGCCAGGGCCGGGCCGAGTTTGCGGGACGGGATGTTCAGCGGGAAGTTCCACGGGGTGATCGCGCCGACGATGCCGATGGGCTCGCGCAGCGTGTACACCAGCGTCTCTCCGGCGGCCGGGTACGTCGCACCCAGGGACCGGGTGGCCTCGGCGGCGTAGAACCGCAGGTTCATCGGCGTTCGGGTCACCTCCATCGTGGCTTCGGCGGTCGTCTTGCCCTCTTCGCGCACCAGCTCGTCGATCAGCTGTCCGGCGCGGGATTCCAGCTGCACGGCAGCCGATTCCAGGATGGCGGCGCGACGCTCCGGTGAGGTCGCCGCCCATTCCGGGGCCGCTTTCTCCAGTGCGTCGACGGCGATGCGGACATCGTCGGGCCCTGACGCGGGAAAGGTGCCGATGATGTCGGCCGGGTCGGCCGGATTGCGCCGGGTGAACGTGTGACCGGACAGTGCCGGCACCCAGCCGCCGTCGACGAAGTTCGAACCTTCGATCATGTCAGTACCTGCGCTTCGTTTTCGGTTTCGGTGTCGGTGTACACGAGGTCCCACAAGTCGGTGTCCTCGTCCCGGAGTGCGGCACTGTCGACCTCACGGCCCAGGAGCTCGCGAACCGCTCCGATGTCCTCGCCGCGTTCGACGGTGAACGCCCCGGTGATCACCGGTCCGTCGAGATAGAAGGCGGTGAAGTCGAGCGCGTCGAGGTCGCCGCGGATGATCGGGTCACCGTGGGCGGCGCCGATGAACTGGGTGTTGCGCCCACATTGATCCGACCAGAACCAGATCGGGTCATCGGAGACCGCGTCCCTGCCGAGCATCGCATTGGCCACGGCCACCCCTTGGCGGCTGGCATTGTCGAAGTGCTCCAGCCGCAGGTGCCTGCCGGCGCGCGCCGAGTACCGGCGGGCGACATCTCCCGCGGCGTAGATGTTCGGGATCGACGTGCGGCCGGCTGCGTCCACGACGATGCCGTCGTCGATCTGCAGGCCGGATGCTGCTGCGGCGGCCACGTTCGGGACGATCCCGATACCGACGACGACAGCATCGGCTTCCAGAGGTGTTGCGGCACCTTCGATGTCGATCACCACGCCATCACCGGTGGTGGCAATACCGGACACGGTGGTACCGACTCGAATATCCACACCGCGGTCGTTGTGCATCCGGGTGAACAGCTCACCCATCTGTCGGCCGATGATGCGCTCCAGCGGGGTGTGTGCCGCCTCCAAGACCGTCACCTCGGCGCCGAGCTCAGCTGCAGTAGAGGCGATTTCCAGCCCGATGAAGCCTGCCCCGATCAGCACCAGCCGGCAGCCGGGGGTCAGCAGTGGCGCCAGCCGCTTGGCATCGTCGAGGGTGCGCAGGTAGTGCACCAGCTCCGGGCGCGGCCCGGGTACCGGCAGCGTTCTCGCACGGCCACCAGTGGCGAAGAGCACCCCATCGGCCATGATCGGGAAGTGCCCTTCGAGTTCCACGGTGCGCGATGGGGCATCCACCCGCGTCACCGTGGCCCCGGTCAGGATCTCGATGTCGTTGTCGGCCAACCACTTCTGCGGGAGGATCCACAGCGAATCCTCGTCATCGGTGCCGGCGAGGAATTCTTTGGACAGCGGTGGCCGCTGATACGGGGCGTGGGGCTCATCGCCGATCAGCACGATTCGGCCGTCGAACCCGCGGCGGCGCAGGTTGCGGGCGGCAACCGCGGCCGCCTGCCCGGCCCCGACGGTGACGTAGGTCCGACGGTTCATGCCTTGAGCTCCTTTTCGGACGGCGCAGTTGCATCCCCCCGAGACACAGGGTTGACGTAGACGGTGCCGTCGTCGTCGACCCGCACCGGGTAGGTGGGCTGGCAGCGATCCTGGTCTTCCTCGTAGCCGGTCTCCAGGTCGAATTGCCACTGGTGACCGGGGCAGATCACCTTGCCGTGTAGCAGGGTGCCCTTGAACAGCGAACGATCCTGGTGCACACAGGTATCGGCCAGGGCGTAGACCTCGCCGTCGGCCTGAAACAGCGCGATCGCAACACCGTCGACCTCCACCCGCAGCTTGCGCCGTCGAGCGAGATCCTCGGTGCTGGCAACCGCCACCCATTCCGCGTCCATGACAACTCCTTTCTGCATTTTCGGCGCGCTGGTCGCCGCTGAGCGGCGACCAGCGCGCCGAAATCGCAACGGACCTCAGACGGCAGCCGGCTCCAGCTCGGGCGCGACGTAGGTGTCGTAGAGACCCTTGGTGTAGGAGAACCGCATCTCGGCACCCCACCGGACCATCTGCAGGCAGCGCTGCTGCAGCTGCGGGGTGTCGGCGTGATCGAGCACGATCTGGTAACCGCGCTCGCCGTGCACGACGTCGGAGGTGATGTGCAGGTCGAAGAACTCGATCTCGTCCTCGGTGAACTTGTACACCTCGCGCAGCGGGACGATCTGCTTGGTGTAGATGCTCGGCACCTGCGACTCGAGGCCGACGACCAGCGCCGCGGTCGCGACCACGAAGTGCTCACGCTGGGACACCGCGTAGCACCACGACTGGAGGCCGCGGGTGATGGCGTTCATGTTGTTCGGGTCCTCGATGCGCTCCTTGGTGGTGCCGCAGGCCTCGCCGAACTTGATCAACAGGTCGGTGTGCCGGATATCGGCCAGCTCCTCCTCGTACATGTTCTGCAGCGTGAAGTCCTTCGCGCCGGTGAACTGGTCGGGAGTGTTGGCGTAGATATTGGCCAGGTAGTCGGCGAACGGGCCGACGTAGTGGTAGTGGTTCTCGGCCCACCGGGCAAAGTGATGGCGCTCCAGTCGGCCTTCGGCCCACGCCTTGGAGAATGACGCGTTCTTGGCCTCCCGGCCCTTGATGGCGTTCTCCAGTTCGGCGCGGAACTCGTCGCGTCCCAGCAGTTGGGTCGTGGTTTCGGTGGTGGTCATGCTTCGGTCCTTCCGGGTTGAGAGCTGACGAAAACAGCTGCAGTGTTTGATGTTTCGCGTCAATGCGGAGCTCTTCGACTACACCTGGGTGCGAATCCGTCTGTGCACCAGTCACGTTAGCCAGCGGACGTGGCCGGTGACCAGGTACACAATCACCGTGTGGATCGGCCGGGAAGGGGCATGGTGCACATCGAGGTTCAGCGGGCAACCGAGGCGGTCAGCGCCTCGAACTCGGCGAGGATCGCCGCGCCGACGGCCTTGTCCTGGGCGCCGTTGCCGCCGCTGATCCCCACGCCGCCGACGATCTGACCGTTGAACACCAAAGGAAATCCGCCGACGAAAATCGCGAACTTGCCCGGCAACATGTGGCTGATACCGAAGGCCTCGTTACCGGGCAGCGCCGGGCCGTTGGGCGGCTCGTTGAACAGATGGGTGGCACGCTCGTGGCCGGCGGCGGTGAACGCCTTGGCGATGGAGATGTCCACACCGGTCAGCCGCGCACCCGGGAGTCGGTGTAGCGCAAGGACATTGCCACCGTCATCGCAGATGCACAGGGTTTGCTTGACGCCGATCTCCTCGGCCTTGGCGCGCCCGGCGGCCAGCAAGGGCAGGGCGTCGTCGAGGGTTATCCGGTAGATCTGGTGCATGCGTGCCTCGTTTCTGATCGGGGCTGACAAGGGATTCGCCGGCCTCGTGGGGAATTGCCTTGCGGTGATTTCTACCAATGCTTCACCGCAGACGGGATGGTCATGATGACCCGATTCAGGTGGCCTCTGGGTCAAACTGCACATAGTGTGTCGTTCTGGCTTCGGTGTACTTGTTTTATGGGCGTCTGAATCGGCGTGACGTGACGCCTGCCCTACGGCGGACAGCGCAGGTGAGCACATGCCAACACCCCATATCGACGCACCTCACGACGACTCCCGGATGACCGTCGCGGGACTGCTCGACGAGTCGTTGATGTCGGGTGCCCGGGTGATCGCGGGCGCCGACCGTCTCGGGGTGGAACTCCAGTGGGTGCTGCCGCTGGCCGAGGTGCTCTCTCGACCCGACCCGTTGAGCGGCGTGGCGGTCTACACCCGCCCGGAGGCGTTGCTGGGAAGCTCCGGGACGCTGGCTGCGCTGACCGCGCGCGGCGCCACCACATTGCTGGTCGACGGCGCTGTGCCAGAGGGGTTTCCACGGTCGGGCCTGCCACCCTGTCTGGTGGTCGTCGAGTTGGCGTTCCCCGTCGGATTCGCCGCGCTGAACCGACTCCTGGCCGAGCGGGCACTGAGCCAGGAAGTGCACGTGATGCGGTACTCGACGCATGTGCACTCGTCACTGGCCGGACTGTTCCACCGCGGAGCGGGACTGCAGACCCTCATTCGTGAGGTGTCCAACCTGGCACGCAACCCCGCCATGGCCCTCGATGCCCGCGGCCAGGTGGTGGCCCACAACGGCCTCGGGGCCGAGACCGTGGAGGCGCTGACCGGGTCGGTGTGCGAGATGCTGGCCGCCGGGGTGCTGGCCAGCGCCCGTCGCGCCTCCGGTCACGACACCCGGATCGAACCCGTCGCCGGCCCGCACGGCAGCGTCTGGACGGCCGTCGCCAGCGCGATCCGCCTCGGCAAGAGCTTCGAGGGGTGGGTGGCGGTCCTGGTGCCCAGCGCCGAGCCCGGTTCCCACGACCTGGCACGGCACAGTGTGGTGACCGAACAGGCCACGGCCATCATCGGTTCGGAGATGCTGCGCCAGCACAGTGTCGACGAGGCCGAGGAGCGCGCCAGGGGTGATTTTGTGCAGGCATTGGTGCACGGCAGCTTCTCCAGCGAGCACGATATGCGGGCCCGCGCCGAGTATCACGAAATCTCCGTCGACTCCCGGTTCGGGGTGTTCGTCGCACCCGGGGTGCTGCCGCAGGAGGTGGACAATCCTGCCGCCAGCATGGTCCGGTTGGCGCGTTACGCCGCCGGCCTGGCACCCGATCCCTCGGTCCAGTCCTACGTCACCGTCATCGGCGACGTACTGGTGGTGGTGCGCACGTTGTGCGGCCAGGACGACGCCGCGATGCGGCGCGAGATGACCGAGTACGCGGCCACCATGGCCGACGAACTGGAACGGCGACGCGGCGCACCGGTGGCGGTCGCCTTCGGTCGCCCCGCGCACAGTGCCGGCGAGGTGTCCGACAGCTACCGCGAAGCCCGATTGGCCCTGGGCATCGCGCGCCGTCTGGATCGCACCGGTGCCACGTCCTATCAGGAGTTACGCAGCTTCACCGTGCTCGCCGACATCGCCGACACCGAGAACAGCAAGCGCTTGGCGCGAGACATCCTGGGCCCGTTGCGATCCTCGCCCGACCTGGTGGAGACGTTGAGCGGCTACCTGAGCCACGGCGGCAACATCAACGCCACCGCCAGAGCGCTGGCCGTCCACCGCAATACGATGCTGGCCAAACTGGACCGGATCTCGCGCATGCTGGGCATGGACATCCGGCTGCCGGAGAACCAGTTCACGGTGTGGCTGGCCATCCGGCTGGACCTGTTGGCCGAGGTGCACTCCGCCGTCGACCGGGAGACCCGGTTCCGCTGACCTCAGACCGGCGCGGGGTCCGGCCCCAGGAAGGACCCGGCCAGCCCCAGCGCGACGACAACCGCCGCCGCGGCGAACACCACCGGGTACGACGCGATGTCGAGAGCGACGGCCACCCACGCGGCCCCCGTCGCCGAACCGCCGAACCGGATCAGGTTGTAGAGCCCGAGGCCGGTGCCCTGCGCGCCTGCCGGCGACCGCGTGGCGCCGGTAGCGGCCGGTGTCTGTACCAGGGCGATACCCACCCCGGTGACGAACAGGATGCCGACCAGCAGCGGCAACGCCCACGAGCCGGCGGTCAGGTCGGACAAGACCACGCCCAGGCCGATCTGGGTCACCAGCAGCACCGCCAGGCCGGTCCGCATCACCCGGCGCGGGCCGAGCCGGTCGAGATAGCGCCCCACCAGGGGCCCGAGCACGGCCATGGTGGCCGGCACCGCCAGCAGCGTCAACCCGGCCACGGTGGCCGATCGGCCACCGCCCACCAGGAACAGCGGCACCGCCAGCAATGTCGCTCCGAGGCAGAACATCTGGGCATAGGCCGCCAGCGTGGCTCGGGCAAAACGGACCTCAGCCACCAGCCGGACGTCGACGAACGGATGCGCCACCCGCAGGCTGCGCCAGACGAACAGGGCCAGCACCACGAGGGCGGCCACGATCGCGGCGATCACCGCGACGGTGGTCCCGGGCTGCGGGATCAGCGCGATGCCGAGGATCAACAGCCCGGTGCCGAAGGTCAGCGCGCCCGCGCCGATCAGGTCGAACGGCATTCGCGTGCCGGGGTAGGCCGGGATGTGCCGAACCGTGCCGATCAGCCCGGCGAGGGCGATCGGGACCAGCGGAATGAACACCCAGCGCCAGCCCCAGGCATCGGCGACGAATCCGCCCATCGTCGGCCCCACCGCCTGTCCCACGCCGTTGACCGACGCCCACACCCCGACGGCCCGGCCTCGGCGGTCCCCGGAGAACATCCATGTGAGCAGCCCCATGACCGCGGGCGCGAAGGCCGCCGCAGCAACTCCGCCCAGACACCGCCAGGTGATCAGCAGCTGCAGCGACGGAGCCGTGGCGGCACCGATGGCACACACCGCCGTGGCGACGAGCGCGACGATGTAGATCCGCCGCCGGCCGAACCGGTCGCCGATCCAGCCTGCCAACGGCATGGTTGCCGTGAAGGTCAGGAGAAACCCGACCACCACGAACACACCGCTGCCGAGGGGGGCGTCGAACTCCTCGAGGATCGCTCCGAGCGGGACGTTGACCACGTTGTTGCTCACCGTGCCGACCAGGGTCCCCGCCATCAACGCGGCCAGGGCCAGCGGTGTACCGGCGCCTCGCGCAGGGGCGGCGGGATCCGCCGACGTGTGAGGCTGTGTTCCAGTCATCTGGCGGAGATCGGACCTGTCTGTGCGGGCGGGTGTTTGTTGGTGGACCCCGCGTTTTTCGCACGCGAAATCACTTCGTCCACTGTCTCATTCGGGCGCCCCGAATCCACACCGCCACCTGGTGACAACGTGCCCATCCCGACACGCCGAGATTGGACGGTGTGCACTCCGGAGTGGGCGTGGGTGTTGTGTGGCCATCTCCGCCGTGGTGCCGGGACGTGGTGACGTTACCTCCCGGAAACGGGCGGATATATCGCCGTCAACCGCGGAGCACATTGCACATGCGGAAGTGCGCAGCAGTGTGCACAGTGGTCGTTGACCGACGACGGCATCACGCCGAGCATTCGAGCATCAAACTGCGCAGCCCGAGAGCAGTTGTGACGAAAGATCTCCAATGGACATAGAACTCAACGCGGCACATTGGATTTATCTTGGCGGCATTGTCGTGATCTTGATGACGATGGCGCTACGTAAGAACATCGTGGTACCGGCAGTGACCGCGACAATGCTGACTGCCTGGGCGTTCTCGGGCAGCATCATCACCGGCCTGTCCTCGATTTTCAATGCCAGCCTGGTCGCGGCCAAGGAACTGTTCAACATCTTCTTGATCATCGCGTTGGTGACGGCAATGCTCGGCGCGCTGCGGGAGATGGGTGCCGACCGATTGATGGTCACTCCGTTCCGACGGGTAATGCGCACGGGCACCAGCAGTTTCATCATTCTGGCGATCATCACCTATGTGATCTCGCTGTTCTTCTGGCCCACTCCGGCGGTACCACTGGTGGGCGCAGTGCTGATCCCGGTCGCGATCCGCGCCGGCCTGTCGCCGTTGTCGGTGGGCATGGTCATCGCGATCGCCGGCCAGGGCATGGCACTGTCGTCGGACTACATCATCAAGGTCGCACCGGGCATCTCGGCGAAGGCCGCGGGCGTGGACCCCGACAGTGTGGCCGACAAGGCGCTGGTGCTGTCGCTGATCGTGGGGCTCACCGCGTTGCTGCTCACCTATTTCCTGCAGCGTCGAACCTGGCACAACCCGTCGCCGGAGTTGCTGACTGCCTGGGAGAATTCCACCGAACGCATCGGGGCAGGCGACGCCGACGGCGGCACTCCGACTCCCCCACGCGCCTCGGACAACACCGTCGACCAGCCCGACGGCACCGTCGTCGGCACCGGGCCGACCGGCGGCGCAACAGCCACTGCGGTACGCAGCGAGGCGATCCTCACGAAGATCGACACCCTGCAATCGTCCCCGTCGGTCGAGCCGCCCCCGGCAGAACACAAGACGTTGTCCGCCAAGGTCTTCGCGATGCTGGTACCGGTGGTGTATCTGGTCTTCATCATCTACTTGCTCCTCGGGAAGTTCACCACAGTGGTTCCACCGCTGAAAGGTGGTGACGCCGCAGCCATCGTCGGGGGGCTCGCGGCGCTGATCCTGTTCGCCGCATCGGCCACCAACGACAAGCGGAAATTTCTCGAAACATCCTCTTCGCACGTCGTCGACGGACTGGTGTTCGCGTTCAAGGCCATGGGCATCGTGTTGCCGATCGCCGGGTTCTTCTTCATCGGCAACGGTGACTTCTCCGCCGCCATCCTCGGTCTTCCCGAGGGCACAGCGGGACCGGCGTTCTTGTTCGACCTGATCAACGCCGGGCTGGCCAACGTCACGCCGCATCCGTTCATCGTCGCCTTCGCCGTCTTGTTCGTCGGACTTGTTGCCGGACTGGAAGGTTCGGGCTTCTCGGGGCTACCGCTGACCGGTTCACTGGCCGGGGCGCTGGGCCCGGCGGCGGGCATGGACCCGTCGACGCTGGCCGCGATCGGGCAGATGGGCAATATCTGGTCCGGCGGCGGCACTCTGGTGGCCTGGTCTTCGCTGGTCGCCGTCGCCGGTTTCGCCCGCGTCCCGGTGCTCACGTTGGCCCGCAAGTGCTTCCTGCCCGTCATGGCCAGCCTGGTGCTGAGTACCGTGTTCGCCATCATCGTCTTCTGATCTGCTGATGGGACAACCGAATTCGCAACTGGCACTGTGGGCCACGATCGCGCTCACCTTTGTCACCGGTCTGGTCGACGCCGTGGGCTACCTGGCACTGGACCGGGTGTTCACCGGCAACATGACCGGCAACATCGTCATCCTCGGCATGGGTGTCGCGGGGGCCGACGGGCTGCCGGTTCTGGGCCCGGCCACCGCACTGGTCGCATTCACCGCCGGCGCGTGGGGCGCGGGGCTGGCCCTGAAGAAACCCCGGGCGGCCAACCCGCCGGGCTGGCATCACCGCGTCACCGTGCTGCTCGCCGTCGGCGCGCTCGCGCTCAGTGCCATGACGGCAGTTGCGGTGGCGGTGGGCGAGCACCCCGGCACCGCGGTACAGATCGCGATGGCGTCCACCACTGCGGCGGCGATGGGCCTGCAGGCCGTGGTGGCCCGAGCGGTCGCGGTGGCGGATATGACCACCGTCGTCGTCACCTCGACGCTGGCCGCACTCGCCGGGGAAACCTGGTCGCGGCGCGGCGCGGGGGTGGTGTTCAACCGTCGACTGGGCGCCATCCTGGTGATCTTCGCCGGCGCGCTGGTCGGGGCCCTGCTGCTACGGGTACACCTGGCCGTGCCGTTCGGGCTTGCCGCGCTGATCACCGCGATCACCGCTTGGGTCGGCCACCTCCGGTTGTCACCGCGGGCGCTGGACACCGCGCCGGCCTGAGAGGCTGACGCACGCAGCGGAACCCGATATGGGTGGTGGCGCTGTCCTGGGACTGCGGTGACCGGGCCGACGGCCGATAGCGGTGGCAGTACTCGGGCGCGCACAGGTGTGAGCCACCCTTGAGTGTCTGGTTGACGGCCGGGTTCGGGGTGGCGCTGGGTGTGCAGCAGCCCTTGGCCGCACCGGGGCGGTGATGACCGGCGAATTCGGTGGTGGTCCACTCCCAGACATTGCCGATCATGTCGAGAAGGCCGTGTTCGTTCGGCGGGAACGTGCCCACCGGCGAGGTGCCCATCCAGCCGTCGTTGCGGTACGGGAACCGGCCCTGCCAGGTGTTGGCCATCAGCACTCCGCCCGGGCGCACGTCATCACCCCAGGCGTAGCGGCTCGTCGCTCCCCCTGCGGCGTACTCCCATTCGGCTTCGGTGGGCAGCCGGCGGCCCGCCCACTGCGCGTAGGCACCCGCATCGGGATAGGCCACTTGCACCACGGGATGGTCGAGCCGGTCGGCGATGGTGCTGTCGGGGCCGAGCGGATGCCGCCAGCAGGCGCCGGGGATCCAGTGCCACCACTGCCGCCAGTCGCGGAGATCAACCGGGCCCGGCGTCTGCCGGAACACCAGCGCACCCGGCGACAGATCCGCCGGCGACGCACCTGGGTACAGGGCGGGGTCCACCGGCTTCTCGGCCACCGTGACATAGCCGGTGGCCTCGACGAATTCGGCGAACTGGGCGTTGGTCACCGGGTGCGTTTCGATGGCGAACGGCGCGACCGTCACGGTGTGCACCGGCGCCTCTTCGGGATAGAAGCTCACCGAACCCATCCGGAATGTGCCGCCTGGCAGGTCGACGAGCTCGGTGGGCATGCCCTGAGGGTAGTCCCGCTCAGTCCTTGGAGAAGGCGGCGGCCAGCTCCCGTTCGGCGTCGAGGTACGGCTCGCCCGAGGTGTCGAAGACGACCTTGGTGATGGTTCCGCCGGTGAAGGTGAACGGCGCGGTGAATGCCGTCGACACCGGCTGACCGTCATTGCGGCCCACCGCGATTCCGCCACCGGCCAGACCGAACATCCCGGGGTGGGTACGCACGTCGGTCAGCGTCGCCACCGCCACGGCGTCGACGTAGAGCGAGACCACGCCCAGTGGGGTGTGGCTACCCTCGACGGTGCCGGTGCGGTCGTAGCGGACACCGAACAGGTGCGGGCCCAGCGGAACCGCGTCCGGCGCGGACACCCGTTGCTCGTCTTCGCCCATGAAGTTGTAGACGTAGTGCAGCCGGCCGCCCTGGATGTAGAGCGCGTGCCCGCCGTGGCCGGCTCCGTGTTTGAACAGCACACCTTCGACGGCTGCGGAGTCGACGGTGACCTCGGCGAGCACCGAGAACGACTGGCCGCGCAGTTGCACCGAGGCCCCCAACCCCACTTCGGCGGTACCCGGGTAGTACACGAAGTTGCTGCGGTCCCCCGACAGCGTGGGCCGCCACCGGGTCAGCGTCTCCAGCATGTTGAGGTCACCGAGGGGCAGGCCGTTGTACTTGTCGGCTTCGGTGAACCACAGCGCCTTGAGCTCGGCGAGTTTGTCGGGGTGCTCGGCAGCCAGATCGTGGCACTGGCTGCGGTCGGATTCGATGTGGAACAGCTCCCAGCGGTCGTCGTCGAAGTTGCTCCAGCCTGCCGGGCTGGCGGCGTGCACGGTGTTGGCGAACCAACCCTTGTGCCAGATCCCCCGGGTGCCCAGCATCGTGTAGAACTGGGTTTCCTTGCCGGTGGGCATTTCTGGATCCTTCAGTGCCGACGCGAAACTCGTCCCGTCGAGCGGCTTCTGGGGGATTCCGCCGACGGTTGCCGGTGCCGTGATCCCCAACAGGTCGTAAATCGTGGGGGTGACATCGGCGACGTTGATGTAGTTGTCGCGCACCTCGCCGTGTGCGGTGATCCCCGCAGGCCAGGAGACGATCGCCGGGTCCGCGATACCACCTTCGTGCGAGGCGTAGCGCTTGAACAACTTGTAGGGAGTGTTGAAGGCCATCGCCCAACCGGTCGGGTAATGGTTGTAGGTCTGCGGGCCGCCGAGTTGATCGAAGAACTTCATGCTGTCGGCGACCGTGTCGATGTAGCCGTTGAAGAACTTCACCTCATTGACCGATCCGTTCGGTCCGCCTTCGCCGCTGGCGCCGTTGTCGGAGATCGCCACGATGATGGTGTTGTCGAGTTGTCCGGACTCTTCCAGATAGTCCAGGATCCGGCCGATCTGGGCGTCGGTGTAGGACATGAACCCGGCGAAGACTTCGGCCATCCGGGCGAACAGCCGCTTCTCCTCGTCGGTCAGCGAGTCCCACGGCCGCACGGTGTCCTGCAGCGGCCAGGGTTCCCCGTTGGGCCCGGTCATCTCGGCGTACGGGTTCATCGGGGACAGTTCGGTGTCGGCTCCGACGATGCCGAGGCGCTTCTGGTTCTCCAGCACGATGTCGCGGTAGGCCTCGTAGCCCATGTCGAACCGACCGGCGTATTTGTCGGCCCATTCGCTGGACACGTGGTGCGGCGCGTGGCCCGCGCCCGGGCAGACGTAGGAGAACCACGGCTTGTCGGGCGCTATCACCTTGGCATCGCGGATGAACTCGATGGTCTTGTCCGCGAGGTCTTTTGACAGGTGGTACCCGTCTTCGGGGGTGGCCGGCGGCGCCACCGGGTGGTTGTCGTACACCAGCTCGGGATACCACTGGTCGGTCTCGCCACCCATGAACCCGTAGAACCGTTCGAACCCCCGCGACAGCGGCCAATTCCGTTTACTGGCGGCCAGATTGGATTCTTCCAGCGGCGTGAGATGCCATTTGCCGACGCAGTAGGTGTTCCAGCCGCGTTCCGCCAGTACCTCTGGGAGCAGGGCGGTCTCACGTGGAATCCGGCCGCTGCAGTTGGGGAATCCGTCGGTGAACTCCTCGATGGTCGCCATCCCCACGGTGGTGGCGTTTCGGCCGGTGAGCAACGACGCCCGCGTCGGCGAGCACAGTGCGGTGGTGTGGAACTGCGACAACCGCACCCCGCGTTCGGCGATCCGGCTCATCGAAGGCATGTCGACCAGACCGCCGAAGCAGTCCCACGTTGCGATACCGGTGTCATCCCAAACCAGGTACAGCACATTGGGCGCCCCTTCGGGTGCCGTCGGTTCCGCGAACGGGCCCCAGTCCGGCTCGGAATCGCGGATGTCCAGTTCGATCGAACCCTTGAACTCCATGGGCTGCCCCGATCCCGTTCAGTGCCCGCGCCACTGCGGACGATCGCGGTGCAGAGTACACCAGCAAACAGCCGGTCACCGGCGTATCCGGCACGGTGCGCAACCGAGGAAACCCCCGGCGAACCCGAGTCAACTCACCGGCACCGCCTCATTGACGCGATACAGTCGCCAATCCGGCTGCCCATCACCGTCATTGGGGATCTCGAGCTCCAAAGTCGCGATGTCGGCGCCGGTCTCATACAGGGTCGGGTACCGCAGATTCAGCGCGTCAGATGCTCCGCGCCCGGTCGGCGGGGCGGCCAGCATGTACCTGATGTCACCGCTGACCGGGTCGTTGAGCTTGCTGGTGAAGTCCGGATCCGACGGGATCACAAACATTCTCGGCCGAGTCGTTGCCGTCACCACGGCGAAGCCGAACACGGTGTCGGTGAGCACCGAGTTGTCAGGCAGACCCAGCTGGTCCAGATAATGGGCAATCCGACGCTCGGTGGAGAAGGTGTTGGCAATCCGGTGCTCGTGGGCTTTCTGCTCGGTCAGGCTGTCCGGCTGCGGCGCCAGCACGGCGCCGAGGGCGAACTCCTGCGGCGCGTACGTCGACTTCCCCATCCCCCATGCCGTCACCGGCAGCGAGATCGCAAAAACCAGCGCCACAACGACATACGCGGGCCGCGAGCGCGGTCCGCGGAACGATGCGGCCGGATCCACCAGCGCCGGGGGCGCGTGGCGCCCCGGCCGTTTGGTCGGCATGATCACCCCGTCGGGCACAGCGAGCAGGGCCAGCGAGGCCGCCATCGGGATCGCGATGATGTAGAAGCGCAGGAAACCGAACGTCGAGCCGGAGGCATAGCTGTAGCTCTGAAACGCCAGCGCCGCCCCGTAGATCACCAGCGGCACCAGGACGGTGGGCCAGTACGGCCTGCCCCACCGGTGCGCGACCGCCCACCCCGCCAAAGGCAGCAGAGTCGGAGCCAGCAGCGTGATGCTGACGGCGGCGAATGACAGACCGTCGAAGAACTCGGGTTTGGTCTGGCCGGACTGGGCCAGGATCGAGGTGTTGCCGTACTGAGAGGTGAACTGTGCGAACGCTTCCCCGGTGATCAGCCAGCTGACCGCAGCCCAGCCCAGAAATGCCGCAAAACCCGGCAAGCTGACCATCAACAGATCCAGCAGGGCCCGTCGGGATCTCGGATTCTCCCGGGCACGCGCATAAGTGGTGCCGCCCACCAGAAGCCCGGCCGCCGCAACGCAGGCCACCGCGTCATAGCGGGTCAGGTAAGCCAGCCCCATCGCAATTCCGCCCGCCACCACCAGGTGGTGCACGTCGTCGTTGATCATCCACATCATGAGCCGGTGCACCGTCCAGGACATGAAGAAGATGAACGGCGCCTCACTCATCCCGTTCGAACCGTAGAAGATGATCATCGGGTTCAGTGCGAACAGCGCGGTGATCGACATCGAGTACGCCCGCGGCAGCCCGCGATCGGTGCCCATGCCCAGGATCTGCACCACGGCCGCGGCCATGAAGAACGCCGACATGATGGACCCGGCGAACGCCCGCTCGGTGATCACGGGCCACCACGGGTTCAGCGCGATCGCCGGAATCTGCACCACCGCGGTCAGCGGTGTGAAGATGAAACCGATGGCCGCCAGGTGCGGGTCGCGGCTGAACAGCACCGACTGCGCCGCGGCCACCCGCGACAGCGCGTCGCCGATGATGAAACCGTGCCGCACCTGCAGCCAGTAGCCGACACCGAGGTACAGCGCGAAGGTGGTCACGAAGAACAGCGTCTTGACTCGGTGGTGAGTCCAGGTGGCGATCATCAGGCGACCGGGGAATCGGCCTGTGCCTCAGCGGGCTTGGTGGTCAGGCCGTGGAAGGTCTTCTCCCAGTACGACGGCTGGCGGATCATCTGGTACACACCCTTGGTGGCGGCGATGCTCATCATCAGCCAGAACACCGGCACGGTCAACGCGGGCACCAGCAGGTCCGAGCGGTCGTCCTCGCGCAGCGCGATCAGGTTCATGTACAACGTCGCGGCGTTGCCCAGCACCAGCGCTATCAGCGCCGGGAAGTAGATGAACATCGGGAAGACGTCTTCGACCACCGCGGGCTGGCCCAGGAACCACAGCAGCGTGATCAACCAGAACAGCAGGTTGAGCACGGCGATGATCGGGGTGCCGGCGAGCACCAGGTTGAAACGCAGGAAGTTGCGGAAACCGATCGTCCGGCAAAGCCGCACCGGACGGCGGATCTGTACCAGCCACGTCTGCAGATACCCCTTGTACCAACGCGAGCGCTGCCGGATCCAGTTGATGCCGTCACTGTTGGCCTCCTCGAGGGTGTGGGAGTCGATGACGGCGGTGTGGTACCCGGACGCGGCGATCCGCAGTCCCAGGTCGGCGTCTTCGGTGACGTTGAACGGATCCCACGCCCCGATCCGGTCGAGCACATCGCGCCGCAGGTGATTGGAGGTGCCGCCCAACGGGATCGGTGAACTGGTCCGCATGAACCCCGGCAGCAGGTAGCCGAACCACAGGCCGTATTCAGCGGTGAACCAGCCCGTCAGAATGTTCTGGTGCCCATTGTGATAGGCCAGTTTGGCCTGCACGCAGGCGACGGTGTCGGGCAGGCTGCGGAACGCCGCGACCACCCGGCGCAGCTGTAGCGACTCCGGCAGGTCCTCCGCATCGTAGATGGTGATGATGTCGCCGCTGGCGAAGTGCAGTCCGTAATTGCATGCCTTGGGCTTGGTGCGGGGATCAGCCGCCGGCACAAGGACAATGGTGATCGCGTCAGATCGGGCGCAGTCCTTGGCAGCGGCGATGGTGACGTCGTCATCTTCTTCCAGCAGCAGCAACACCTGCAGCTTCTCGGACGGATACTCCAGGGCCGCCATCGCCCCGATGAGGTCGCCCACGACTTCGGGCTCGTTGTACGCCGGAACCAGAATCGTGTATCGCGGCAGCTCGTCGTCGGGGATCGCGCGCGCCTCGTCATCGGTGACCTCGATGGCGCTGGCGGCGAGCCCCTGGCGGAAGATCAGCACCCGGTCGAACATGGTCAGCAGGTAGCCTGCGGTGCACAGCCCGATCAACATCACCGCCGTCGGCATCGGTTGCCAGATCGCACAGCCGATCACGATGAGCAGCAGCCCGCACAGCAGCGCCTTCTGCCAGCCCAGCACGGCCACCGATGCCGAGGCCACCGGGTCATCCTCGCGCAGGCCGTTGATCGCGCGGTCGAGGGCATACCGGCGTTCTTCCTCGCAGGCGGTGTCGGGGTCACGACGCCAGGCCGGTGCGCTCATCCCGCCTCGCCCGAGGGGGTGAACTGCGCCGCGACGAGCCGTCGGCCGAATTCCGTGAGCAGCTCGGCGTCTTTGAACGTCGGCGCCTGTTGGTCGAGCACGGCGTTGCCCCGCAACAGCATGGTGAACAGCGTGCGAATGGTCAGCAGCAGGTTCTGGGAGGGCTGCGGAAACGGCGCCCCGGGTTCGTGGTTGTCCACCGCGAAGACGCTGACGCGTTGCGCGAGGTGCTCGTCGCCCCAGGCGAAACGCAGCGAGTTCCACGTCACCAGCAGCTTGTCGTCCACCACGGACAGCAGCTGACCGGTGACGCCGTGGCCGAGATCGACCTCACGGGTGGGGCTCAGTCGGGCGGCGGTCAGATCGTAGAGGACCCGCCCGGGGTAGACGTCGAACGTGAACGGCCGGTTGCTGGCGATGCTGTCCACCATCAGCGTGCGGGGCCGGGCGAACTTGTCGAAACGCGGATCGCCGTCGGTCGCGGTCATCTCCTGGCGTACCAGCACTGTGTTCTCGCCGTACATCCGCCGGGCCTGCCGGTAGTTGGTGCGTCCGGTGGTCTCCCAGCCCTCCGGTGCCACCAGCGGCTGGCCGAACCCCAGTTCGCGGGGGGCCTCGCGGTTGACCACCGACGTCTGTGCCTCCGGCGGCAGCGCTACCAGCGCGAGAATCAGTGCGGTGCAGACGACCACCGGGACTCCGGCCCAGACCTGTTTGGCCGCAAGCGGTTCCACGCCGCGTTCCAGGAATGCCTTGGGCACGCCCCGGCGGGCCCTCAGGAACATCACCGTGCAGACCACGATGATCGCGCTGTACACCGGCACCTGCTGATACACCAGCAACGGCGCATCGGGGAAGAGCACCCAGAGCCCCATGAGTACGACGAAAGCCACCAACCAGGCGCAGACCGATCCCCAGAAACCGCGCAGAGCCGTGCGCCCGACCGCGATGCCGGTGCCGAGGGCCCCGATGACCATGGTGGCCGCGCCGGCGGCCAGCTTTCCGCCCCCGAGCAGGATCACCGTCACGTAGTACGGCAGGGAGAACACGTAGAACAACAGGCCCCACACGTAGGCGAACCGCGAGACCGGTCTCAGGCCGAACAGGATGACGCTGGCGCTGAGCACGTAGAGGTACATCGACAGCAGATCCAGGCGCAGCAGGTGGAAGTACAGGCCGAACCTCTGCAACAGGACGCCCTGGATCAGGACCGCCATGACCAGGCCCATGCTCCCGACGATGATGTCGGTCTGGCGATCGTGGATCGGCAATTCGTTACGCGGGCGGCGCGCCACCCCGATGGCCGCCAGCGCCGCGGCCCCGGGGACGGTCCACACGTATCCGCCGATACCGTCGCTGTTGGTGGTATGCGCCAGGCTGGCGAATGTCTCGTGATAGGCGACGGCGGTGGACGCCAGGATCAGCAGCCAGCGCAACAGCAGTCTGACGGTGGGGTGCAGGCCGTAGTACCACTGCGACAGCCTCGCCGTCGCCGAGGGCGCAGGCTCGGGGGGCGCGCTGACCGTCGTCATGGTGAGTCTCGAGTTCTCCTGCGGCGCAGGAGCATCCAGCCACCGCCCAGCACCACCAGCGCCGCCACCGCGCTGCCGGCAAGCACTGTCGGGATCACCTGCTTCTGCTCGGCGGCCGCAGCATCGGAGTGCTCGGGCGCAGAGGTCACCACCGTCACCGGGGGCCGCAGCGGCGCCGAGATCAGCGCATCTCCGCTGAGCCGCGACCACCGCCGCGGATCGGCATCCAACCAACTCAGCAGCTCGTCGAGTTGGGGAGCCGCGCCGTTGGACGTGGCGACCAGCACCGTCCGGCCACCGTCGTAGATCGTCTGCAGCGAACCGAACCCCACACCGGGGTCCAGCTGCAGGGTGGTCACCCCTGCATTGCCGCCGACATCCTGCACGCTGATCTCGCCGTCGGAGTTGCCCGCAACCGGCAACCGCAGTTGGTCGTACGTCCAGTCGGCCGCATCGATGAGCACCGCGGGGTTCGACGAGTTGATCGCATCTTCCACTGTCATCACGGCGGTGTCGATCGGGGACGAGCTCAGACGCTGCAACCCCACCAGGATGCTGACGGCACGTCGGGTGTCATCGAAGTCCTCGGAGATGCCGATGTTGACCCGCGGCATCAGCGCCTGGGGCAGCGACTGGAAGCCGCCGGGGACCGGCGGGTCGGCGCGGACACTCTCCACCGGGCTGCCGCCGTCGATGGTCAGCGTGACGGGCTGGAACTGACCGCACTCCCCGACATCTCCGGTGATGTTCAGTGCGACACCGAGGTTGGTGTAACGCTGCAGCAGCCGGTCGGGCACCGTGACCCAGCGGTCGATGACCCCGGCGTTGTCGACCTGCCAACGGTCGACGGTCTCGCCTCCGATGGACGCGACGAGTTGGCCTCCGACCGAAGGCGGCAACGGGGTGTAGGACCCCTGCAGGTGCACCCGGACCTCGTGGGCGGCCCGTCCGAGCCGGGTCTGGTCCAAGGCGATGTTCACCTGCGGCGACAGCGCGGTGGCGTTGACACCCGGTTGGCCCAGGTCCCGCAGGGTGGTCACGTCCGCCGGCAGCTGCGGGCTGGAGTGCAGCGCGCCCACCACGGCCTTCGAACTCAGCGCCAACCTGCCGATGTCGCTGGACAGCAGTCGCGCCTGATTCATCAGTTCGGCGGCCGGGCCGTCGATCAGCAATGTGGGCACGCCGGGGCCCTCGGTTAGCCGGAGCGCGGCGTCCGGGCCCTCGCGAATCACCACCCGCCGTTCGAATGGCGACGCAGGCCCGGCCGGTACACCTTGGCCGTCCGGCAGTGCGTTCACCGTGACCGCCGTGTCCTGCTGTCCGTAGCGGGCGACCACCGCCGTCGCGAGCCGCAGCACCGCGTCGGATTCGGCTCGCGTCGGCTGCGCAGGCACGTACATATTCAGTTGCTGCAATACCGGCGGAAGAAATTCAGCAATGGTCTGGGGCGCAATTTCCGAGCCCTGGTAGCGAAGATACGCATTCACCAGTCGGAGTGGATTCGACGGCTCGAGGCAATAACCGTCCGTCGGCACCAGGAAACTGCGCAATGTCACCGTCACGGCATTGTCGACGATGACGGCACCGGTCAACGGGATCGACAGTGGCACCCGGTCGGCATTGGGTAACGGCACCCGCGCCAACGTCCGATCCTCTTGCATGACCGTCAGCGTGCCGGTGGCGAGGTTGACCGGGACCTCCACCACCACGTCCAAAAACGCCGGTACCAGCCCCGACGGCACCGGCAGCGTCATCGAGGTGACGCCTTGGGCCCCGTAGAACGGGATCGTGGTGTCGGAGCCGAGATCGGCCAGGCTCAGGATCGGGGCGTCGGCAACCAGGCCACCCTCAGCGGGTTCGGCAACTGCCGGCGGCGCACTCGTAGCGACGACGAGCGCCGTGCCGATTACCCCTGCAACTGCACGAAAAGCCCCGCGCCCACCCGGTTTCACTGCGAAAGCGTAAGCACGAATTCAAACGTCCGCAAACATTTCGCAGAAAAAACAAAGCACCCGCTGCGAATACTCGCAGCGGGTGCTTGTGACACTCGGGAAGAAAGCCGGTCAGTGGACCGTTACTTCGCCTTCTCCAGGACCTCGACGAGGCGCCAGCGCTTGGTCGCCGACAACGGCCGGGTCTCCATCAGAGAGACGCGGTCGCCGATACCGGCATCGCCGTTCTCGTCATGAGCCTTGACCTTGGTGGTGGTCCGGATGATCTTGCCGTAGAGCGGGTGGCTCTTGCGCGATTCCAGCTCGACCACGATGGTCTTCTGCATCTTGTCGCTGACCACGTAGCCGATGGCCGTCTTACGACGGTTGCGGGGCTTGTCGGTAGGAGGCGTGTAGCTCGGCCCCTTGCCGGTTGACTCAGTTGTGTTCTCTGCCATCAGGATTCCTCACCAACGGGCCCGGACGTCAGACCCAGTTCACGTTCACGCAGCACCGTGTAGACGCGCGCGATTTCGCGGCGCACCGTACGGAGCCGACGGTTGTTGTCCAGCTGTCCGGTGGCCATCTGGAAGCGCAGGTTGAACAGCTCTTCCTTGGACTCACGCAGACGATCAGTCAGCTCTTCTTCGGTGAGCTCACGCAGTTCGCCTGGCGACACTCCTACTGCCATCAGAACTGCTCCTCTCGGGTAACGATGCGTGCCTTGATCGGCAGCTTGTGGATCGCGCGGGTCAGCGCCTCGCGCGCAGTCTTCTCATCGGGGTAGCTCAGTTCGAACAGGATCCGGCCCGGCTTCACGTTCGAGATCCACCACTCCGGCGAGCCCTTACCGGAACCCATGCGGGTCTCGGCGGGCTTCTTGGTCAGCGGGCGGTCCGGGAAGATGTTGATCCACACCTTGCCGCCACGCTTGATGTGCCGGTTGATGGCGATACGAGCGGACTCGATCTGCCGGTTGGTGACGTAGGCGTGCTCCAGTGCCTGGATGCCGTAGTCGCCGAAGCTGACCTGGGTACCGCCGCTGGCGATGCCCCGCTGGCGCGGGTGGTGCTGCTTGCGGTGCTTGACCTTACGGGGAATCAGCATGTCAGCTCTCCGTATTCTCGGTCGCGCCGGCTGCGGCCTCGGTTCCGGCGGTCGCCTCAGCGATTGCCGGTGCCTCACCCGATGCGGCGCGTCCTGCGTCCGTGCTGGTGGCGGTGGTGCCCGAGGCGCCGCTACGACGCGGGCGGGTGCCCGACGGGCGCTCGCGACGCGGACGGTCGGCACCTGCGGGTGCCGCGGCGGTCAGCTCACGCTTGCCACCAACGATGTCACCCTTGTAGATCCAGACCTTCACGCCGATGCGGCCGAAGGTGGTCTTGGCCTCGTACAGGCCGTAGTCGATATCGGCGCGCAGCGTATGCAGCGGCACCCGACCTTCGCGGTAGAACTCCGAACGGCTCATCTCAGCACCGCCGAGGCGACCCGAGCACTGCACCCGGATGCCCTTGACGTTGGGCTGACGCATCGCCGACTGGATGGCCTTGCGCATCGCACGACGGAACGCCACGCGGTTGCTCAGCTGCTCGGCGACACCCTGGGCGACCAGCTGGGCCTGGCTCTCGGGGTTCTTCACCTCGAGGATGTTCAGCTGAACCTGCTTCTTGGTCAGCTTCTCCAGATCCGTACGGATACGGTCGGCCTCGGTGCCGCGACGGCCGATCACGATGCCCGGACGCGCGGTGTGGATGTCGACCCGAACCCGGTCACGGGTCCGCTCGATCTCCACATCGGCGATGCCGGCGCGCTCGAGGCCGGTGGCCAGCAGACGACGGATTGCGACGTCTTCCTTGACGTATTCGGCGTACTGCTTGTCGGCATACCACCGGGACTTCCAGTCGGTGGTGATGCCGAGCCGGAAGCCGTGGGGATTGATCTTCTGGCCCACTACTGCGAGCCTCCCTTCGCTTCGTCAGAAGCCTCGGTCTTGGTCTGAGCGGTTGCGGTCTTGGCAGACGCAGCCTTGCTGGCCTGCGCACGACGGGTGCGCGCAGCGCTGGCCGAAGCCGTGCCGCGGCCGCCGCCCTGCTTGGCCGGACGGCTCTCCACGATCACCGTGATGTGGCTGGTGCGCTTGCGGATCCGGAAGGCACGCCCCTGGGCGCGCGGACGGATGCGCTTGGCGGTCGGGCCCTCGTCGGCGTAGACGGTGGCCACCACCAGGGTGTCGGGGTCCAGGCCTTCGTTGTTCTGCGCGTTGGCCGCGGCACTGGCGATCACCTTGGCGACGGGCTCGCTGGCGCTCTGCGGCGCCCAGCGCAGGATGTCGAGCGCCTCGGCGACCGACTTACCACGCACCAGGTCGATGACCCGGCGGGCCTTCGTCGGCGAGATGCGCACAAAGCGCGCGACCGCAGATGCGGACGGATACTCGATTGCGGTGGTCATTAGCGGCGCTTCGCCTTCCGGTCATCCTTGATGTGACCCTTGAACGTGCGGGTGGGGGCGAATTCGCCCAGCTTGTGCCCGACCATGGCCTCGGTGACGAACACCGGCACGTGCTTGCGACCGTCGTGGACGGCGAAGGTGTGCCCGATGAAGTCGGGGAGGATGGTGGACCGACGGGACCAGGTCTTGATGACCTGTTTGGTGTTCTTCTCGTTCTGGACGTCGACCTTCTTCAACAGATGGCCGTCGACGAACGGGCCCTTCTTCAGGCTGCGTGGCATAGCTCTTTCCTTCCCGGCCTAGCGCTTGTTCTTGCCGGTGCGCCGGCGTCGGACGATGAGCTTGTCGCTCGGCTTGTTCTTGCGGGTGCGGCCCTCGGGCTTACCCCACGGGCTCACTGGGTGACGGCCACCGGAGGTCTTACCCTCACCACCACCGTGCGGGTGGTCGACCGGGTTCATCACGACACCACGGACGGTGGGGCGCTTGCCCTTCCAGCGCATACGGCCGGCCTTGCCCCAGTTGATGTTGCCCTGCTCGGCGTTGCCCACCTCGCCGACGGTGGCGCGGCAGCGCACGTCGACGCGACGGATCTCACCGGACGGCATACGCAGCGTTGCGTAGGTGCCTTCCTTACCGAGCAGCTGGATGCTGACGCCGGCAGACCGGCCCAGCTTGGCCCCGCCGCCGGGCCGCAGCTCCACGGCGTGGATCACGGTACCGGCCGGGATGTTGCGCAGCGGCAGGTTGTTGCCGGGCTTGATGTCGGCGTTGGCGCCCGACTCCACGACCGCGCCCTGCTTGAGTCCCTGCGGCGCGATGATGTAGCGCTTCTCGCCGTCGAGGAAGTGGAGCAGTGCGATGTTGGCGGTGCGGTTCGGGTCGTACTCGATGTGAGCGACCTTGGCGTCGACACCGTCCTTGTCGTGGCGACGGAAGTCGATCACGCGGTAGGCACGCTTGTGGCCGCCGCCCTTGTGACGGGTGGTGATGCGGCCGTGCGCGTTACGTCCACCCTTACCGTGCAGCGGACGCACCAGCGACTTCTCGGGATGATCACGAGTGATCTCCGCGAAATCGGAGACGCTGGCACCGCGGCGACCGGGGGTCGTCGGCTTGTACTTGCGAATTGCCATGTCTGTTAAGTCCTCTTAGTTCCCGGCCCCGGCGATCAGGCCGGTGCTCCGAACAGGTCGATCGGCTTGCTGCCGGGGGCCAGGGTGACCAGCGCGCGCTTGGTGCTCTTGCGCGTGCCGTAGCCGGCCCGGGTGCGCTTGCGCTTGCCCTGGCGGTTCAGCGTGTTCACCGAATCGACCTTGACCTTGAAGATCTTCTCGATCGCGATCTTGATCTGGGTCTTGTTCGAGTTGGGATGCACGACGAACGTGTACACGTTGTCTTCGATCAGCCCGTATGACTTCTCGGAGATGACCGGAGCCAGGATGATGTCGCGGGGGTCGGTGACGTTGACCATCAGGCCGAAACCTCCTTGCGCTCGTTGTTGGCAGAAGACGCGGTGGCGATGTATGCGTTCAGTGCCTCGACGCTGAAGATCACGTCGTCGGCGTTGAGCACGTCGTAGGTGTTGAGCTGGTCCGGCGCGACCACGTGCACGCCAGGCAGATTGCGCACGCTCTTGGCGCCCACCTCGTCCGCGCGGCCGATGACCACGAGCACCTTCTTGTTCTCGGTCAGCGCGGCCAGGAACGTCTTGGCGCTCTTGGTCGACGGAGCCTGACCTGGCACCAATTCGGTGATCGCATGGATGCGGTCGTTACGCGCGCGGTCGCTCAGGGCGCTACGCAGCGCGGCGGCGATCATCTTCTTGGGGGTGCGCTGGCTGTAGTCACGCGGCTGCGGGCCGTGCACGACGCCACCACCGGTGAACTGCGGTGCGCGGGTCGAACCCTGACGGGCGCGGCCGGTGCCCTTCTGCCGGTACGGCTTCTTGCCACCGCCGGAGACCTCGCCGCGGGTCTTGGTGGAGTGCGTGCCCTGACGCTTGGCGGCCAACTGCGCGATGACCACCTGGTGCATCAGCGCGATGTTGGGCTCCGCGTCGAACAAGGCAGCCGGTAGTTCTACCGTGCCGTCGGACTTGCCGTCCGGGGTGCGGACCTCAATGGTGGATGCCATATCTACTTCTCACCTCGTTTGATCGCGGTGCGGACCATGACGAGCCCGCCGTTGCGGCCGGGGATGGCGCCCTTGATCAAGATGACGCCCTTCTCGGCGTCGACCTTGTGCACCTTCAGGTTCTGCGTGGTGACCTTGTCGCTGCCCATCCGGCCGGACATGCGGGTGCCCTTGAAAACGCGGCCCGGGGTGGCGCAGCCACCGATCGAGCCGGGCCGGCGGTGCACAGCCTGCGCACCGTGGCTGGCGCCCTGGCCCTTGAAGCCGTGACGCTTCATGGTGCCGGCGAAGCCCTTGCCCTTGCTGGTGCCGGTGACGTCGACGTAGGCGCCGTCGGCGAAGATCTCGGCGGTCAGCTCCTGGCCCAGCTCGTACTCGCCGGCAGCGGTCTCGTCATCGAGACGGAGCTCGACGAGGTGACGACGGGGGTTGATCCCGGCGGCGGCGAACTGACCGGTGACGGGCTTGTTCACCTTGCGGGGGCTGATCTCGCCGTACGCGAGCTGCACGGCGCTGTAGCCGTCCTGCTCGGGGGTGCGGATGCGGGTCACCACGTTGGGGCCGGCCTTGACGACCGTGACCGGGACGACCTTGTTGTTCTCGTCGAACACCTGTGTCATACCCAGCTTGGTGCCCAGAATGCCTTTGCGTGCCATGTCTGTGGGTTCTCCTGGGGCTTCTACTGAATGTTCACGTCGACGCTGGCCGGCAGGTCGATACGCATCAAGGCGTCAACCGTCTTCGGCGTCGGGTCGAGGATGTCGATCAACCGCTTGTGTGTACGCATCTCGAAGTGCTCCCGCGAGTCCTTGTACTTGTGCGGGGACCGAATGACGCAGTACACGTTCTTCTCGGTCGGCAGCGGCACTGGACCGACCACGCTCGCGCCCGTCCGGGTGACCGTCTCGACGATCTTGCGCGCAGAGGCGTCAATCGCCTCATGGTCGTAGGCCTTGAGCCTGATGCGGATCTTTTGTCCCGCCACGCTTCTCCTACCTTCACTACTCACTGGGCCTGGGTAGGCCTGCCAAAAGCCGGTCTTCTCCGCGCGAACCCGCGCGAGATGCCGCCGCTGTTTACCTGTCTCTGGTTCACCGGCCCCCGCGGTCGGGTGTGTCGCCCTCACGCAGCCTCGTCCGCGTCGATTTCTCGTGACGCTCGTAGGTGGGACCGGACGCGCCCGTAAAGGACGCCGGTCGTATGCCAGTGCCGGACGACACCCCAAAGGGGGCGTTTACCCGGCTCAAGGCAACCCGAACAGTATGCCCTAGATCCCGGCACGATCCAAATTGCTGGTCAGCGCCTATCTGCGGGATCGGTGGGCCACCGTCGCGGTTACCCCCCACTGTACGGATGCGGTCAGTCCGGCTCCACCAGGTACGTGCCGTGCCCCTCGGCGACCAGGGCGTTGTCGAACCGCAGCACCTCGTTGACCAGCCCACCACCCTGATTGCGGTAGTGGAGGACCAGCGTGGACTCCCCCGCATACACCCCGAGCACCTCGAAGTGCAGGTCGGGGATCAGCGGCAGCGCCGCATTCCAATACGCGCGCAACGCCGCCTTCCCGTGCACCACCCCACCCGTTTCGGGCTGCACGCGCGCAGCCACGGGTGAGGTGAAGACGACATCGTCGTGAAAGTGTGCCAGCACAGCCTCCACGTCGTGGGCATTCCAGGCGTCGGCCCAGGCCCGGGCGAACCGCTGCGGGTCGGGAGTGGGCACCGGCGCTCCTACCTGGTCGTCTGCTGTCTGGAGGGGTGGCGCCTCAGCGCTCGAGGCTGTCCCAGAATCCGCACTGGTGTTCCTGCTCGAAGCCGGTGGCCACCCGGCTGCCGTCGGCGTCGAACGCCATCCGCGGCCCGTCATCGCGGGCGTCGCCGTCGAGTACCGGCCAGTCCGGCGCGTCGGGCGCGGCCGGGACACCGGTGGCCACGAACCGGCTGAAGTAATCGATCATCTGGTCGGACAGCCGCTGCTGCACCGGATCCAGCGCCGGGGTGCCACCGATGTCGAACAGGTACCGCAGTTCCAGGGAATGGCCGGCCCCGACCGGGAACGGCACGGTGCGCAGCGGCTCCGGAGTGGGCGCGGTGCGGTCGTTGAACTCGTAGGCATACACGGGGACGTCGCCCGCCAGGTCATCGCCGATCCGGTCGGCGACACAGGCGAAGGCACCGTCGGTCACGGCCGCCGAGTACGCCGCCGACACGTTGCCGCCGTAGGTGTTCAACGGGTACCGCTCCCCCACCGCCGGGCCGTCGCGGCCGAAAGTCTTCTCCAGCAGCGCCGGGTAGTCAGCCGGGGCGGGCTCGTGGCCCAGCCGCAGGTATTCCAGGGCCATGAACAGGGTGAACTCGTCGCGGGTGGTGCCGATCAGCAAGGGCACCCGCGCCGCTGGGCTGTCGGTTTCGAAGGCCCGCACCGGATCCACCGGCAATAGCGAGGTCCCGGAGACGGGCCCGGACAGTCCGTCGTAGCCGAGGTGGCCGTAGTACACCGGTTCGGTCAGCGCGGTGGCGGGCAGCGCACGCAGGCAGTGGGCAGCGGTCGCCGGGTCCGGGCAGCCCACGTCGGCGGCGTACTCCAGGCTCGGTGCGCGGGCCGCCGCCACGTCGAGTTGAGCCTGGCAGGGCCCGCTCATCACGATGGCCGCGCGGAACAGCCCGTCCGATGCGGGCGCGGCCAGGTGGTCGCACACCGACATCCCGCCGGCGGACTCCCCGGCCACCGTCACCTTCGCCGGGTCGCCGCCGAACGCGCCGATGTTGTCGCGCACCCAGCGCAGCGCCGCCTGCTGGTCGGCCAGGCCGTAGTTGCCGAGTTGATCGGCCGGCCCGAGATCGGGATGGGCGAGGAACCCCAGGGCACCCAACCGGTAGTTGACGGTGACGACGACCATGCGGCCTCTGGTGGCCAGCCATCGGGCGTCGTAGACGTCGGCGCTGCCGTTGACGAAGGCGCCACCGTGAATCCAGACCATCACCGGCAGTCCGGCAGCGTCCGTCGGGGACCAGACGTTGACGGAAAGGCAGTCCTCGCTCATCCCCCGGCCGTAGTCGGGGTCGCGTGCGGAGTCCTGGATACACCGCGCGCCGACCTTGGTCGCGTCGCGCACCCCCTGCCAGGGCGGCACCGGCGCCGGGGGCTGCCAGCGCAGTTCGCCCTCTGCCGGCGCAGCGTACGGAATGCCTTGGAACAGAACATGATCCGGAGCTACCTGGCCCCGCACCGAACCTGCCTGTACCCGGACCACGCCGCCGCTGAGGTTGGGGTCCGGCGAGGGCACCGGCGACGCGTCCGAGGCCTGGCCACCGCCGCAGCCGGTGAGCACCGACAGCACCAGTGCCGCGATCAGCCCAGCCCACCGGGCACGCAGGGGGCTGGGCGGCGGAGTTCCCCGGAAGCTAGAGACCAAAGTAATCGGACAATAGCCGCAAATCCCTCCCGTGCGCTCCCCGCATCCTCCACACTGGCCGTCTGACACCCGTCAACTCCCGACACAGATTGTCGGCCGGCCGGGATGTCGGGACCAACACCGCGAGCAGGTAACAACAGGAGTCGCCATGAGCACCCCGACGCAGGACCGCAGAGCCAGCCAGCAAGCCCAGGTATTGGCCGATCCGACCGCCTACGCCGACGATGCCCGGCTACACGCGGCGCTGACGTATCTGCGCGCGCACGAGCCGGTGGCCTGGGTGGACAAGGCGCCGTACCGGCCGTTCTGGGCGATCACCAAACACGCCGACATCATGGCGATCGAGCGGGACAACAACCTGTTCATCAGTGAGCCCCGACCGCTGCTGGCCCCCGCCGAAACCGATGACCTGGCCAAGGCGCAGCTCGAGGCGGGCATGGGCCTGCGCACGCTGATCCACATGGATGACCCGCACCATCGCGGTGTGCGCGCCATCGGCGCGGACTGGTTCCGCCCGAAAGCCATGCGGGACCTGAAGGTCCGCGTCGACGAACTGGCCGAACGTTTCGTCGACCAGATGCGCGACATCGGGCCCGAGTGCGACTTCGTGACCGACATCGCCGTGCAGTTCCCGCTCTACGTCATCATGTCGCTGCTCGGCCTGCCCGAGGAGGATTACGGCCGCATGCACATGTTGACCCAGGAGATGTTCGGCGGCGACGACGACGAGTACAAACGCGGCGGTACCCCCGAGGAGCAGATGGCGGTGCTGCTCGATTTCTTCGCCTACTTCTCGAACCTCACCACGTCCCGGCGCGAACAGCCCACCGACGACCTGGCGTCGGCGATCGCCAACGGCCGCATCAACGGCGAACCGCTGTCGGAGGTCGACACCGCCTCGTACTACGTGATCGTCGCCAGCGCCGGCCATGACACCACCAAGGACGCCATCTCCGGCGGGCTGCAGGCGCTGATCGACAACCCCGATCAGCTGGCCCGGCTGCGTGACGACCTGAGCCTGATGCCCACCGCGGTCGAGGAGATGATCCGGTGGAGCACGCCGGTCAAGGAGTTCATGCGGACCGCGACGGCCGACACCGAGGTGCGTGGCGTGCGCATCGCCGAGGGCGAATCGGTGTATCTGACCTACGTTTCCGGAAACCGTGACGAGGAGATCTTCGATGATCCGTTCCGGTTCGACGTCGGCCGTGACCCCAACCGCCATGTGTCGTTCGGGTACGGCGTCCACTTCTGTCTGGGTGCGGCCCTGGCCCGGATGGAGATGAACAGTCTGTTCACCGAGTTGTTGCCCAGGCTGGAGTCGATCGAGCTGGCCGGCGAGCCGGAGTTGTCAGCCACGACGTTCGTCGGCGGCCTCAAGCACCTTCCGATCCGCTATTCGGTGAGGTGATCACCGGCGGCGGTGCGGACGTGGGTGGCCAGATAGCCGTCGACGGCCAGCACCGCCAGCCGGCGGTAATCGACATCGGGCAACGTCGACAGCTTGCCCAGCGCGATCGGTCCGAGCAGCAGTGCTGCGGCCTCGGTGCGGTCCACGTCGCCGAGTTCGGCGACTGCCTCCGGGCTGCCCAGGATCGCGTCGAGGGGCGCGGCATACTGCTCGGCCACGCGCTCCCGCAGGGTGCTCACCTCCGGGCTGGCAGAGATACTCCCCTGGTGGTCGGCACCGCCGTGGCGCGACAACGGGTACTGCTCCATATCGGCGCCCAGCGAGAGCCATGACATCGCCGTCAGGCTGACGGGCGCCTCGGCAATCAGTTCAGCCTGTGCCTGCACCAGCGCGATCAGCCGGTCCCGCAGCGAGCCTTCGTCGGGCGGGATGGGAGCCGGGGGGATCAGTGCGTGGAACGCGGCCGCCACCAGGTCATTGCCGCTGGGGAAATGCCGGTACAACGTGGCTCGGGCGACGTTGGCGCCCCGCAGCACCGCATCGACGGTCACTGCGCTGGGGCCACCCGCGCGCAGCAGTGCGGTCGCCGACTCCAGCAGGCGCGCACGGGAACGTGCCGGCCTCGGATCACTGCGCCCGGCGGTCATCGTCGACCCCTTCTCCACCAGCGGAACCCTCGGGCCCGGTACGAGACTGTTAGTCTCGAAACTACGTCCACCGAAGAGGAGCGACAGCATGGTCGACACCCTCGCGCGGTCCGACAAGCCTACCGACCCCGCGCTCGCCGAGATGTCGACGCGGTCGAGGGTGTGGCTACTGATCGTCGCGTGCCTGGACGTCAGCATCGTGATCTCCTCGATGATCGCCCTGAACACCGCACTCGGGGACATCGCCGTGGCCACGTCGGCCACCCAGACCCAGCTGACGTGGGTGGTGGACGGCTACACCCTGGTCCTGGCCTGTTTGCTGTTGCCTGCCGGAGCCATCGGTGACCGCTACGGTCGCCGCGGCGCGTTGTTGATCGGACTGGCGGTCTTCACCGTGGCCTCGGCGGCACCGCTGGTGCTGGACAGTCCGCTGCAGCTCATCGCCGCCCGCGCCGTCGCCGGCGCCGGTGCGGCGTTCATCATGCCCGCCACGTTGTCGCTGCTGACCGCGGCCTATCCCAAGGCCGAACGCAACAAGGCGGTGGGGATCTGGGCCGGTGTCGTCGGCTGCGGCGCGGTGTTCGGCTTCCTGGGATCCGGCCTGCTGCTGCACATCTGGTCGTGGCAGTCGATCTTCTGGGCGTTCACCGTGGTCGGGCTGGTGTTGTTCGCCTTCACCTGCACGGTGTCCTCGTCGCGCGACGAGAACGCCACGCCGTTGGACTGGCCGGGCGCCGGGCTGACCGCGGCGGCGGTGGCAGTTTTTGTGTTCGGCATCATCGAGGCACCGGTGCGGGGCTGGGCCGATCCGCTGGTGTGCGGCTGCCTGGCCGCCGGGGTGATGCTCGCGGGCGGGTTCGCGCTCGTCGAGCTGCGCCGCCGGCACCCGCTGCTGGATGTCCGGCTGTTCGGTAACCCCCAGTTCGCCACCGGCGCGGTCGGGATCACCTTCCTGTTCTTCGCCAACTTCGGGTTCTTCTTCGTCGCCATCCAGTACATCCAGCTGGTCATGGGGTACAGCGCACTGCTGACGGCATTTGCCCTGTGCCCACTGATGGTGCCGGTACTGCTACTGGGCGCCACCAATGGCTGGTACCTGCCTCGGGTCGGGTTGCGGCTGGTGCTGTTCGTCGGCCTGCTGTTGATCGCGACCGGGCTGCTGTGCATGCGCCTGCTCGAAGTGGACTCGTCGTACTGGGATCTGGCCTGGCCGCTGATCGTGATGAGCACCGGAATCGGATTGTGCACTGCGCCCACCACTTCGGCCATCATGGGCTCGACACCCGACGAGAAGCAGGGCGTGGCCTCGGCGGTCAACGACACCACCCGCGAGATCGGCGCCGCCCTCGGTATCGCGGTCGCCGGTTCCCTGCTGGCCGCCCGGTATGACGACGCGCTGGCACCCGCGCTCGGGAATCTGGCCCCCGAGGTCCGCGGTCCAGCGCTGAACTCCCTGGCCGAGGCCCTCGAGGTCGCCCGCCAGCTCGGACCTTCCGCCGGCGGGCTGGCCGACCTGGCCCGGACGGCGTTCCTGAGCGCGATGGACTCCTCGCTGCTGGCCATGTCGGCGGTGCTGGTGGTGGCGGCGGTGTTCGTGGGGATATGGGCGCCCGGGCGTGACGACAAACAGCTGCGAGTCGTGCGTGCGCTGACCACCCGTCACGTCGGCAAGCACCGGATGTGAAACCCCGGATCATGCTGGCACTGCGCGCATTACACTTCCGGGCAGCATCAGATCCGATCCGGCACTACGCTGAGTCATCGTGCGGCTACTGCTCGTCAACCCCAACACCACCGCGTCCATGACGTCGGCCATCGCGGCCAGTGCGGCATCGGTGGCCCGCCCGGCCACCGTCGTCGAGGCGCTGAACCCGCCCTTCGGGCCTGCCAGCATCGAGAATGACGAAGACGAACGACGCAGCGTTCCAGGGCTTTTGACGCAGATCGAAGCCGCGGCCGACCGGCCAGCGGACAGCAGGCCGGATGCCTATGTGATCGCCTGCTTCGGCGACCCCGGGCTCGAGGAAGCGCGCCGCATGGTGAGCCAACCCGTGCTCGGTATCGCCCAGGCGGCGATGCACGCTGCGTCCCTGGCTGCAGGCACTTTCTCGGTGGTCACCTCGATGTCGGCGACGGTGCCCCGGGCGTGGGAACTGGCCAAGACCTACACCCCGGCCGCCTGCCTGGGGGTGTACGCCTGTGACATCCCGGTGCTGCGGATCGACTCCGACCCCACCACCATCGAACCGATCGCCCAGTTGTGCGCGCAGGCACTGGCGGCCGACGGCAGCCGGTCCATCGTGCTGGGGTGCGCGGCGATGGCGCGCTTCGCCGAACCCCTGCGCGCCCGGCTCGGGGTGCCGGTGATCGACGGCGTGGTTGCCGCCACGTTGTTGGCAGAAGCCCTGGCCCCGCTGGCGGGCTGACGGTCGCCTCAGCCGGCGACGAACTCGGCGGCCCGGTGGGCCAGCATGACGATGGTGGCGTTCGGACCCCGGCTGGGCACCGCGGGCAGCACCGAACCGTCGATGACCCACAACCCGTCAACACCGCGCACCCGGCACTGCGGGTCCGTCACCGCGCGCACGTCGTCGTCGGTGCCCATCGGCGCCGTCGCGCACAGATGCTGCGACGTAGCCCAGGCGGACGCACCGACCTCGGTTGCGGCGCTGGTCAATTCGCGCGCGAACTCGCTACCGCGGCGCAGCGCCTCGACGTCTGCGGCAACGCTGTCATACCGGTGTTGGATCCGCGGCGGCACCGCAGGGTCGGCGCTCACCAGCGATACCCGTCCCCGCGACCGGGGCCGCATCAGCGCCACCCCCAGGTGCGGCCAGTCCGGGCGACCGCCGCCGTCTTCACCGATCATCGCGATGAAACCCCCGGTGTAGGGCCGGATTTCGATCTCGTTGTGGATGTTGAGCACCACCTCGAGTACCGCGCGACTCGGTTCCACGGTCCAGTTGGTGGGCAGCACCCACTCCGGGTGATCGGCGCAGTGGCTCCCGACCGGGGCCGGGACCGTCACCGGCACGCCGGCCTCGCGGAGCTGCGCCTCCTCCCCGATTCCGGAGAGCATCAGCAGGTGGGCCGATCCTATTGCCCCGCAGCACAATACAATCCGATCGGCGGTCAGGGTGGTCGGCCCATCGGGACCGATGACCGCGACTCCGGTGGCCCGGCCCGCGTCGATCCTGATCCCGACCGCCCGGGTGGAGGTGCGCACGGTGACGTTGGGCCGCCGTGCCGCCAGTTCCAGGAACGCCGCCCCCGGCCCGGTGCGGATCCCGTCGACGATGTTCAGCGGTACCGCGCCCACACCGGCAACGGAGGTGGACAACGCCTCGGCAGCATTCAGGTCGGGCAGCCAGTCGAGCCCGGCCCGCTGTGCGGCCTCGGCGAACGCGGCGGTACTACCGGTCAACTCGCGTACCCGTCGTACCGGGATGGGGCCGTGGTCGCCGTGGTCGGGACCGTCGCCGAAGTCCAGGTCGGTCTCGATGGCACGGAAGTGCGCCAGCACGTCGTCCCACGACCAGCCCGGCAGTCCCCAGCCGGCGATGTCGGCCGGGGTGGCCCGGCAGAAATACCCGCCGTTGACGGCCCCGGAGCCACCGACGGTGGCCCCCCGCACGACCTGCGCCACCCGTTGGGGGTTGTCGGTCAGTTCCGTCTGGTAGCGCGCCACCAGGGGGCTCGCGGCGCCGATCGGCAGTTGCAGACCGTTGCGGGTCAGTGCGGCGACCCCGGATTGCTGCGGGCCCGGGCCGGATTCCAGCACCGTGACCGTCCGGGCGCTGTCAGCGGAAAGTCGTTCCGCCAGTACAGATCCGGCACTGCCCGCGCCGACGATCAGCACGTCGCTATGAGTCGACAACAGCGTCTGTGGCCCGTCAGACCCGGAACTGCGGTTTGAGTGGACCGAGGTTGCGCTCACGGACCACCCCGGTCCACAGACCGGCGCCATAAGCCAGGTCGTCGAGTCGTTTGAGCAGCAGGTAGGCGATCAGGCCCAGAGGTTTGGCGTCGGCCTCGGCGTGGCGGCGGCGGCTCAGCCAGTCGACCACGCCATCGGCGATCGCAGCGATCACCACGATCCGACGGCACCGCTGCGAACACGTCGCCGCCAGCAGTGCCACCGGCCAGTAGTGCCGACAGATCGCCGAGGTCATCTGCAGAGCCGCGCCGCCCAGTCCCCGGCCCGTCACGAACGCCACGTCGAGGGCTTGGGTTTCGGGGGCGTGCATGGCGGTGGCCACCCGGCGCCCGGCAACCCCGACCGCCACCAGTGACGCCAGATAGCCCAGCCGTGTGCCCAGGGCCAGCAGCAGCCACACCACCATGGTGGGTGTCGAGATCACCATGGGGGCGGTCTTGTCCGGATGCCTGGCCGACAGCGGCGCTGCCGACGTGCCGTAGAAAGCCCTGCGCGCCAGCCAATCCAGCATCTTGGTGCGGTGCTCGTGGGCGACCAGTGCGACGGGCTCGTAACGCAACCGGGCGCCGGCCTCGACCAGCCGCCAGCACAGGTCGACGTCCTCGCCTGAGCGCATGCTCTCGTCGAAGCCGCCGACGTCGGCCATGGCCCGGCGTCGGCAGATGATGGCGGCGCTGGGCACGTAGGACACCGTGCTGTACGGCAGCACCGGCGCTTCCCGGTGGCCCAGGTCCAGCGACGATCGGACGGCTTCGTAGCGGCCCACCATGTTGTCGGTGAGCGACATCCCGACGATGCGGGGTGCCACCAGCGCCACCGCCGGATCGCAGAAGTGGCCCAGCAGCGCCTCCAGCCAGCCGCGCCGCGGCACCACATCGGAGTCCAGGAACGCCACGAAGTCGGTGGTGCTGGCCGCCAGACCGGTGTTGCGAGCTGCGGCCGGGCCTCGGCTGACCGGATGGCGCAGCACCTCGACGTCGCAGTGGGCGCCGTCGAAGTCGCTGGTCAGCACTGGGCGGGCGGACCCGTCGTCGACCACCAGCACTCGCAGGCCGCGCATCGAGGAGACCAGCCTCTTGACACCGAAGCTGTTGTCCCGCACCGGGATGACCACAGTCACATCGCGATGCGAGGGGCCGCCGGCGGGCCGGGGGTGGGCCACCGTGGCGTCGAGCAGCGTGCGCGCCAGCTGGGCGCTGGTGGCGTCGTGCACCTCGAGTCGGCCGCCGTCGAGCATGACCTGGGCGGCGGGCGCCAGCCGCAGCAGCCGGGTGGGCGAACCGCCCAGCAAAGCCGAACCGGAGCCGAGGATCTTGACCCGTCGGTCCACCTGCACGGCGAACCCGTCGGGCAATCGTGTCTGGGGGTGGTGTCGAGCTCGTTGGTCATGACAGCATTCCGTCGGCACGGGGTGTCCACCGCAGCACCCGGTCGGCGCAGCCGTGCGCCATCTCCTCGAACAGCCGTTCACCCGCAACCGCAGTCGCGGTGGTCGGATCCCCCAAGACTCCCACCTCACTCACTGCGGCCACTCCCCCGCTCCGCATCCTGGGCATCAGCTCCGCCAGTGGCGCGCTGTTTCCCGGACGGCACTGTTCGATCATGACGTCAGAAGGCGAAAGATGCAGCATCACCGACGTTTCGGTGTGCCCGGCATGTGCGTCCCCACCGGCGACGAGGCACGAACACCAGGCCGCGTCGCGTCCCTCGTGGCGAAGTAACCGCGTTGCCGAGCGCAGTGCCTCGACATTGCCGCCATGACCGTTGACGAACACTATCCGCTGCGCCCAGCGGCACGCCGACCTGCCGAACTCCACCAGCAGCCGCTCCAAGGCCTCGGTCCCCAGGGAAATGGTGCCGGGGAACGACTCATGCTCGCCGCTGGCGCCGTAAGGGATGGCCGGGGCCAGTCGATAGCACCCGGCTGCGTTAACCCGGTCGAGCACCGACCGGGCCACCGCGGTGGCGATCCGGGTATCGGTGTCCAACGGCAGGTGCGGCCCGTGTTGCTCGGTGGAACCCACCGGAACGAGCACCACCGGGTGAGTACCGCGCAGCTGAAATGAAGTGCTGTTCCCGAGATCGGAGTTTCTGAGCTCGATGGGGGCAGGCACTTGCCGATGGTAGGCCGAATTCACCTGGAGCGCCCCAATTGTTGGCCCAGCAGAATCAATTCTTTGACCGTCGCACCGACTCCGGGAACCACTGGTTCACCTCCGCCACGCCAGCCCCGTCCGTACCAGCACCCCTTCCGTGAAGAACAGAAACTCAAGCGCCGAGGGTGCGGGTGAACCCATCGGGGATCAGGATGTCGTCGGGGGTGAGGTCGTGGATGGACGAATGGCCCATGCCCATCAGGGCGGAATCGATACCGCCACGCAGGATGTCCAGCACGTTCTCCACACCGGCCTGGCCATTGGCGGCCAGGCCCCACAGGTAGGCCCGGCCGATCATCACCGCGCGGGCGCCGAGCGCAACCGCCTTGACGACATCGCTACCGCGGCGGATGCCGCCGTCGAGCAACACCTCCACCTGGTCACCGACGGCGGCCGCCACTGCAGGCAGGCACCGGATCGAGGCCGGCGTGCCGTCGAGGTTGTTGCCTCCGTGGTTGGACACCGAGATCGCTGAAACACCGGCATCCACCGCGCGTTTGGCATCGTCGACCCGCACGATGCCCTTGAGCATGAACGGCCCGCCCCACTGCTCGCGCAGCCAGGCGATGTCCTCCCAGGTGGGGGGCGGGGTGCCCATCCACTCGCCGTAGGCGTGGAAGAACGGCGGGCCGGGCTCGCCGCGGCGCCCCTGGTTGGGCACCCGCAGGTTCGGCGGGCTCATGGTCTTGCCGAAGCTCCACAGCCACCGCGGCTTGGTGATCACCTCGGGAGCCATCTTGACCATGGTCTTGAGATCCATCTGCTCCGGGATCTTCGGGCTGCCCCAATCCCGGCCGTGGGAGAAGCTCCAGTCGGTGGTGGCGATCAGACCCACTGCACCGGCTTCCTTGGCGCGCAGCGCCCGCTCCAGGATCGCCTCGCGGCCGCCCAGCCAGTAGATCTGGAAGAAGATCTTGCCGTTGACGGCGACGACCTCTTCGACAGGCTTGCTGGCAAACGACGACAGGCCCATCGCGGTGCCGCGGGCGGCGGCTGCGCGCGCGACGGCCACCTCACCGTCGGGGTCCACCGCCTGCACACCTGTCGGCGAGATGATGACGGGCATCGAGATGTCTTGTCCCATGACCGTTGTCGACAGGTCACGCTTCTCGGCGGCGCCGACGACGTGCGGGGCGAAGCCGAGTTCGGCGAAGGACTCCACATTGTCAGAGACCGTCACCCCCTTCTCGCTGGCCGAGATCAGCGAGGAGTAGACCGACTTGGGCAGCCGTTTCTTCGCCCGCTGCTGGGCGATGGCGACCGTTTCGAACCAGGTGTCACGAGCCATTTCTTACACAGGACTTTCGTTGCAGAATTTCTTGGGCGGGGCGCTCAGGGTCAGCATGACCGGGGTGTTCTTGCGTTTACCGGTACGCGAGTGGTCGACGCTGGACTTGGGCTTGTCGCGTTCGAGAGCCAACGCGGGTTCGCCGTAACCCTGGACGCATTCGGGGTCCGGGCCGTCGAGCGGCAGCCCGGTGAAGAATTTGGCGGCCATGCAGCCGCCGCGGCAGGCGTCGTAGTGTCCGCAGCTACCGCAGGCACCGGCCGACTGCGGTTCCCGCAGCTCACGGAACAGCGGGGCGTTCTGCCAAACTTGCTGGAATCCGCCGTCGGACAACAGGTTTCCGGCCAGGAACTTGTCGTGGATGGCGAACGGGCAGGCGTACACGTCACCCACCGGGTCGATCAGGCACACCACCCGACCGGCCCCGCACAGATTCAAACCGGCCAGCGCGCCGGGCTCGCCCAACCCGGACAGGTGGAAGAACGAGTCACCGGTGAGCACCTTCTCACCGTGGGCGACCAACCAGTCGTAGAGCTGCACCTGCTGGACCGGGGTCGGATGCAATTCATCCCAGACGTCGGCTCCACGACCGGAGGGGCGCAGCCGGGTGATCCGCAGCGTGGCGCCGTACTGGTCGGCCAGAGCCTTGAAGTCGTCGAGTTGGTCGACATTGTGGCGGGTCACCACCACGGAGATTTTCGCGTCCTGGAACCCTGCGTCCTTGAGGTTCTCCAAGGCACGCACGGCCATCGCGAACGAGCCCGGGCCGCGCACCGCGTCGTTGATCTCGGCGGTCGCGCCGTCGAGCGAGATCTGTACGTCGACGTAATCGCTGGCGGCGAGCTTGGCGGCGACCTGCGGGGTGATCCGGACCCCGTTGGTGGAGAACTTCACCCCGACGTGGTGCTCGGTGGCGTAGTCGACGAGCTCCCAGAAGTCCGGGCGCACAGTCGGTTCCCCACCACCGATGTTGACGTAGAACACCTGCATGCGTTCCAGCTCGTCGATGATGTCCTTGCACTGAGCCGTGGACAGCTCACGCGGGTCACGCTTGCCCGAGGACGACAGGCAGTGCACACACGCGAGGTTGCAGGCGTAGGTCAGCTCCCAGGTCAGGCAGATCGGCGCGTCGAGGCCGCGCTCGAACTGATCGACGAGCCGGGGTACCGGGGCCACGGTGGTCATGGGATCTCCTTCGGGACGAGCATCTTCGAGGCCGCCAGGGTGGCCAGCGCACGCAGGTAGGGCTCCTGCGCGTCGTCATCGATATCGGCTGCACGGCACGCCGATCGGACGTCGGGATGGTCACCGAGCGTCTCGACCAGGGCCAGGATGGTGCGGTTCTTCAGGAAAGACAGTTTGCGGGTACCGAAGTGGTACAGCAGCGCGCCGAACGGCTCCGGACGCACGGCGACCTGCGGATGCAGCTGCCACCCCTGGTCCGGGTCGAAAGACACCGCCGCCGGCGCGCCGCCCACGATCAGTAGACCCCGCACATCCCGTCGATGGACACCTCTTCGACGAGGGTCTCGGTGACCAGTTCGGTATCGGACTCGACCTGAGGATCGCGTTCCATGGTGACCTGCCTTTCGTAGTGTGACACTCGACACAACGCCGGGTTCGGCCCACAATATGGCATCGAGTGCCGAAAAGGAAGAGGAGGGTCGGTGACTGCTGACAACCCGTCGCGGCCGGAGCGACCCCAGCTCGGACGCAAACGGTCCACGACGCGAGACCACATCACCGACGTGGCCATCGACCTGTTCTGCGCCCGGGGATTCGATGCGGTCAGCGTCGACGACGTGGCCCACGCCGCCGGCATCGCCCGCCGCACCCTGTTCCGGTACTACGCCTCCAAGAGCGCCATCCCCTGGGGCGACTTCGACGCCCATCTGGGGCAGCTGCGTGAACTCCTGGCCGGTATCGACCCCGAAGTGCCGCTGCGCGAGGCGCTGCGCTCGGGGCTGCTGGCGTTCAACACCTTCGACGAGATGGAGTCCGTCCGGCACCGGGAGCGGATGCGGCTCATCCTGGAAACCGCGGAGCTGCAGGCTTATTCGATGACGATGTATGCCGGCTGGCGCGACGTCATCGCCGACTTCGTGGCCCACCGGCGAGGTCAGCGCCCCGCTGACATCGGACCCCAGGCCGTCGCGTGGATGATGCTCGGAGTGGCCCTGTCGGCCTACGAGCACTGGCTCGACGACGCTTCGGTGACGCTGACCCACGCCCTGGCCGAAGCCTTCGACGTCGTCGCCTCCGGTTTGTAGGGCCTCCGGTTTGTAGGGATTTCGGCGCGCTCGCGACCGCTACGCGGCGACGAGCGCGCCGAAATCACAGAAGAGGTGACGGAGTCCGTGCTCCGATGGCGACGATAAGGGTGTGAGCGCCGAATCGGCACGACCCGATGCCCAGCGGTCACTGCTGGCGCTGTACGACGAGGCCCTTCCCGTCGTGTACGGGTACTTCGTCCGGCGCTGCGGTGATCGCGGGACGGCTGAGGACCTGACATCGGAAACGTTCCTGGCCGCCTTGGACGGGCCCCGTGCGCCGCGATTTGCCAGGAAAGACGACCCGCAGAGCACTCCGGTCAGCGTGCCGTGGCTGCTCGGGGTGGCCCGGCACAAGCTGGCCGACCACTACCGGCGCCGCTCCGACCGCTTCACCGTCCCGGTGGCCGAACTACCCGAGCCCAGCGACGAAACCGACCACTGGGACGCCGAATTGGACCGCATCGTCGCCGAGAGTGTGTTGGCCCGGCTGTCCGAACCGCACCGCACGGTGCTGGCTCTGCGCTATATGGACGACTGCTCGGTGCCCGAGTGCGCCGCGTTGATCGGCCGCACGGTGCACGCCACCGAGGCGCTCCTGGTGCGGGCCCGCCGGGCCTTCAAACAGCAGTATCCGGAAGGAGGCGCGTCATGAACGATCCCCTCGACGTGCTGCGCGCCGACGACCCCCCGGTCGCGCCGGACCCGCAGTTCGCCGCGCGCCTGCGCCGCCGCCTCGAGTCGGCGCTCAACCTGCCCGCCGGAACCGAAGGAGTCATCATGAGCGGCACCGACACCGCGATCGCAGACCTGGCCACCACCGTCGCCCAGCAACTCCCCCGCCCCGCTGCCCTGCCGTACCTCACCGTGCAGGACGCGCGAGCAGCCATCGCCTGGTACGTCGACACCTTCGGCGCGACAGTCGTCGGCGATCCGATTGTCATGGACGACAAGCGCATTGGCCACGCCGAGCTGACGCTCTCGGGCGGCACCCTGTACCTGGCCGACGAGTACCCGGAAATGGGGTTGACCGCCCCGTCGCCGGGCGCGACGTCGGTGAGTTTGATGCTGGCGGTTCCCGACACCGATGCCATCCTGCGCCGGGCCCACGACCGCGGCGCACGCGTCGAACGTGAGCCCTATGAAAACCACGGTTCCCGCAGCGCCAGCATCATCGATCCGTTCGGGCACCGCTGGATGCTCACCGGCCCGGTCACCGGCGCCGCCACGCCGATCCAGCACGGCGATGTCGGCTACGTGTCGATGTGGACTCCGGACAAGACCCGGGCCGCCGCGTTCTATCACCACCTGCTCGGCTGGGCCGTCGACCCCGACACCGGCCAGGTCACCAACACCGACCAGCGCATCGGCATCGTCGAGGCGGGCCGCAGCACCCTCTCGTGCTGCTACGCGGTCACCGACCTCGAGGGCGCCCGGCAATCCATCCTCGCCCACGGCGGCGACGTCGGCGCGCAGCAGGAGTTCGACTTCGGCACCGTGCTCGAGGCCACCGACCCGCAGGGCGCGCCGTTCGCGGTGTTGCGGCCGAACCCGGGAACTCCGCGACCGGAGCTCAATGGGACTGGGCCAGGCGAGCTTTCGTACATCACCTACGAGGTGCCCGACGCCGCGGCCTTCCGGTCCTTCTACAGCGGGCTGATGTTCTGGGCCTTCGAGCCCGGGCGTGTCGAGGACGGCTGGCAGATCCGGGGCACCCACCCGATGGCCGGGGTGGCCGGCGGCAGTCCGCAGCCGACGACGGTGCCGATGTGGACGGTTGACGACATCGACACCGCCGTCACGCGGGTGCGCGAGGCCGGCGGATCGGTGCTGCAAGAGCCCAGCCGGCAGCCCTACGGGCGGATGGCCGAGTGCACCGACGACCAGGGTGGCCGGTTCTACCTGGGTGAGTTTTAGGGATTTGGGCGCGCTCGTGACCGCTCAGCGGCGATGAGCGCGCCCAAATCGCAAAATCAGCCGAGGACTTCGGAGATGGCGGCGCCTGCGGCGATCTTGGCCCGGACCTTCATCACCTTGCCGGGCATACCGCCGCCGACGACGCCGACGAGCGCACCTTCGCGTTCGTAGTAGGCCAGGAACTTGCGGCCGTCGTCCTCGACGAGGTGCACGATGTCGTCGGCTTCCGGCTCACCCAGGCACTGGATCTTGACGTCGTACTGGTCACTCCAGAAGTACGGCACCACAACGGCCTGGGGCGGCTCTTTACCGAGCAGCGACGGCACCAGCACCCGGGCCTGCTCGGCCACGTTGCTCCAATGTTCCACGCGCGCTTGATGTCCCGTGGCGTCCTGCCAGGACGCCACATCACCGAGGGCCCAGATGTGCGGGACGGTGGTGCGGCCCACGTTGTCGCAGATGATGCCGTTGTCGACGGCCACGCCGCTGCCCTCGAGCCAGTCAGTGGCCGGCCGGGAGCCGATACCGACCACCACCAGGTCGGCCTCGATCGCCGAGCCGTCCGAGAGCACCACCTTCTCGACTCGTTCCGGCGTACCGCCCCCGACGATCTCGGCGACGCCGATCCCGGTGCGTACGTCCACCCCTTCGGCCCGGTGCAGGCGGGCCACCAGGTTGCCGATCTGCGCGCCGAGCACCGAGGCCAGCGGAGCCGGCTGCGGTTCGACCATCACCACGTCGACTCCGAAGCCCCGCAGGCTGGCCGCCACCTCGCATCCGATGAAACCGGCGCCGATCACCACGGCGCGGTGCGCTTCCCCGGCATGCTTTCGCAGCGCCAGGCTCTCGTCGACGGTACGCAGTACCCGCACGCCCTCCATCTCGGGCAACGACGGAATTCGCTTGGGTGTAAGGCCGGTTGCGATGATCAGGTCGTCATAGGGCAGCAGCGCATCGTTGTCGAGGCGCACCGTCTTGGCGTCACCGTCGATGGTGGTGGCGGCGGATCCGAGCAGCAGCGTGATGTTGTTCTCGTCGTAGAACTCCATCGGCTTGAGCGTCACGTCGTCGACCTGAGCGCGCAGCACTTCCTTCGACAACGGCGGCCGATCGTAGGGCAGGTGCACCTCGTCGCTGACGATGGTGACCGGACCGGTGTACTCCGCGCGGCGCAGCTGCTCAGCGACACGTGTCGCTGCCAGCCCACCTCCCACAATGACTATTCCCACGCAAGCTTCTTACACGATATCGAGTCGTCGTGGTTCCCCACCCTCTGAGCAGAAGCTCAGCTGCCCGGTGGCGTCCGGTCGATCAGGTTGGACAACACCACGATGCTTTCACTGCGTTCGATGTCACCGCTGGACCGGATCTGCTCCAAAGTGTCTTCCAGATGGCGCATGTCGCGTGCGAGTACGTGCAGGATCGCATCGGACGTGCCGGTGACGGTCGCGGCGGAGACGACTTCGGGCATGTTCACCCAGGCCGCCCGCAGCTGGCCCGGCGAAATGGTGCCGTGGCAGTACACCTGCACGTAGGCCTCGGTGGTCCAGCCCAGTGCCTGTCTGTCGATCACTGTGGTGAAGCCCCGGATCACCCCGCTGTCGATCATCCGATCCACCCGCCGTTTGACCGCCGGCGCGGACAGATTGACCCGTTCGCCGATCTCGGCGAACGTCGCGCGGGCGTGCGCGGCGAGCTCGGCGAGGATCAGTTCATCGGTGTCATCGAGCCGATCCATCCAACCCACCCTCTTCCCGCAACAAATCGCCGCATTGTCTGCCGTTGCGCAAGAAATCCTACATGGGCACGCAATGGGTGAAGATTGATTGCGCACGGGGCGGAAAATATCCTCGTCACCATGACGATCTCCGATATCGCCAGCGACATCACCCCCGTCGAACGGGTCCCCACCCTGCGCCACTACGCAATGACCGCGCCCACCCACTTCACCGTCGAATACGCCATCAACCCCTGGATGGACACCAGCAACCCCGTCGACCCGGCCCTGGCCGCCGCACAGTGGGAAGAACTGCGGCAGACGTATCTGCGCCTGGGCCATACCGTCGATGTGATTTCCCCCGAACCCGGCCTGCCCGACATGGTGTACGCCGCCAACGGCGGACTGGTGGTCGGTGACACCGCCGTCGTCGCGCGCTTCCGATTCGCCGAACGGGCAGGCGAGGCCGACGCCTACGCTGCGTGGCTGACGGCAGCGGGATTCCGGCCGCGGTTCACCGAGCACATCAACGAAGGCCAGGGTGACCTCCTGGTCGTCGGGTCGAAGATCTTGGCGGGCACCGGATTTCGCACCGACGTGGCCGCCCACGCCGAGATCGCGGAGCTGACCGGGCTGCCGGTGGTCACGTTGGAGCTGACCGACCCGAGGTTCTACCACCTCGACACCGCACTGGCGGTGCTCGACGACACCACCATCGCCTATTACCCGCCGGCGTTCACCGACGCCTCGCGCGCCACCCTGACAAGCCTGTTCCCCGCGGCCATCGAGGTCAACAGCGCCGATGCCTACGTGCTCGGCCTCAACGTCGTCTCCGACGGCAGGCATGTGGTGCTGCCCTCGGCGGCCACCGGGTTCGCCGCCGAGCTACGGGCATTCGGTTTCGAGCCCATCGGCGTCGACCTGTCCGAACTGCTCAAAGGCGGCGGATCGGTCAAATGCTGCACCCTGGAGATCTACCGTGACCCTCGTTGATGCCGGCAGCGCCGACGCGCTGGCCCTGGAAGACCGCTACACCGCACACAACTACTCCCCGCTGCCCGTCGTCGCGGCCAGCGCGGACGGCGCCTGGATCACCGACGTCGAAGGCCGCCGTTACCTCGACTGCCTGGCGGCCTACTCGGCGGTCAATTTCGGGCACCGCCACCCCGCCATCACGGCCGTCGCGCATGCGCAGCTGGACACGGTCACACTGGTGAGCCGCGCCTTCCACTCCGACCGGCTCGGCCCGTTCTGTGCCGCACTGGCCCGGCTCTGCGGCAAGGAGCTGGTGCTGCCGATGAACAGCGGCGCCGAAGCAGTGGAAAGCGGCATCAAAGTCGCCCGCAAATGGGGTACCGACGTCAAGGGCGTGCCTGCCGGTGAAGCGAATATCATCGTGGCGGAGAACAACTTCCACGGCCGCACCATCAGCATTGTCAGCTTCTCCACCGACGAGTCCGCCCGCAGCGGCTTCGGCCCGTTCACCCCGGGTTTCCGGACGGTGCCGTTCGGCGATCCTGACGCCATCGCTGCGGCCATCGACGAGAACACCGTGGCGGTGCTGCTCGAGCCCATCCAGGGTGAGGCCGGCATCATCGTGCCGCCGGCGGACTATCTGCCCCGGGTGCGCGACATCTGCAGCCGCCACCGCGTCCTGATGATCGCCGACGAGATCCAGTCCGGGCTGGCGCGTACCGGGCGGACGTTCGCCTGCGACCACTGGGACGTGGTGCCCGATGTGTACCTGCTGGGCAAGGCGCTCGGGGGCGGGGTGATGCCGCTGTCGGCCGTCGTCGCCGACGCCGACGTCCTCGGCGTGCTGCACCCCGGCGAGCACGGGTCGACGTTCGGGGGCAATCCGCTGGCCGCTGCGATCGGCACCACCGTGGTGGAGCTGTTGGCCACCGGCGAATTCCAGTCTCGCTCAGCGACATTGGGCACACGGCTGCACGACCGCCTGCGTGCCCTGATCGGCAGTGGTGTGCTGGCGGTTCGCGGGCTGGGACTGTGGGCCGGGGTGGACATCGATCCGGCCCTGGGCACCGGCAAGCACCTCAGTCATCTGCTCGCGCAGCACGGTGTGCTGGTCAAGGACACCCATGGCAGCACCCTGCGCTTTGCTCCACCTCTGGTCATCACCGAAGAAGAGATCGACTGGGCAGTCGAGCAGTTCACCGCAGTTCTGGCCGAGGAACGGGCGCACCGCGCTAGCGTGAGGTAAACCAGCGGGAGGCGATATGACCTCATCCAATGGCGGTGGGCCGAGTATCGGTCTCGTCGGGCAGATGATCCGCCGACGCCCCGTCGCCGGGGCACCCGTCGCGCATGGCGCTGCCGACCACCTCAAGCGAAGTATCGGCACGTTCCAGCTGATGATGTTCGGCGTCGGCGCCACGGTGGGCACCGGCATCTTCTTCGTGCTGGCCGAGGCCGCACCCGAAGCGGGACCGGCGGTCATCATCTCGTTTGTGATCGCGGGTGTGGCGGCCGGCCTGTCCGCACTCTGTTACGCCGAGTTGGCGTCCTCGGTCCCGGTGTCCGGTTCGACCTACTCCTACGCGTACACCACCATGGGTGAGTTCGTCGCCATGGGCGTGGCCGCGTGCCTGCTGCTCGAGTACGGCGTCTCTGTCGCTGCGGTCGCGGTCGGGTGGAGCGGTTATCTGAACAAGCTGCTGCACAACCTGTTCGGGTTCCAGATTCCGCAGGCGCTGTCAGCGGCACCGTGGGATGACCCCTCGGGTGTGGTCAATCTGCCCTCGGTGGTGTTGATCGCGCTGTGCGCGCTGCTACTGATCCGCGGCGCCAGTGAGTCGGCACTGGTCAACAGCATCATGGTGATCATCAAGCTCGGGGTGCTCGGGTTGTTCGTGGTGATCGCCCTGACGGCGTACAACGCCGACAATTTCGCCGGCTTCATGGACGCCGGCTGGCATGGCGTCACCGCGGCGGCGGCCACCATCTTCTTCTCGTTCATCGGGCTGGACGCGGTGTCGACTGCCGGCGATGAAGTCAAGGATCCGCAGAAGACGATGCCGCGCGCCATCATCGGCGCGCTGCTGATCGTCGCGAGCGTCTATGTCCTGGTGGCGTTCGCCGGTGTGGGCTCACAACCCGCCGCGGAATTCGGCTCCGAGGAGCAGGCCAGCGCCGGGCTGGCGGTCATTCTGGAGAACATCACCGGAAGCACCTGGGCCAGCACCACTCTGGCTGCCGGAGCGGTGATCTCGATCTTCTCCGTCACGCTGGTGGTGATGTACGGGCAGACGCGCATCCTGTTCGCCATGGGTCGCGACGGTCTGCTTCCTTCGCTGTTCGCCAAGGTGAACCTGCGCACCATGACCCCGGTCAACAACACCGTCATCGTGGCCGTGGTGACCGGCATCCTGGCCGGCTTCATTCCGCTGACCCATCTGCTGGACATGGTGTCCATCGGCACCCTGGTCGCGTTCATCGTCGTCTCGCTCGGTGTCATCATCCTGCGAGTGCGTGAACCCGACCTGCGCCGGGCATTCAAGGTGCCGCTGTACCCGGTCACCCCGGTGGTGTCGGTGCTGGCGTGCATCTGGGTGCTGTCCGGGCTGCATTGGATCACCTGGGTGTGGTTCGGCATCTGGGTGAGCGTGGCACTGGTGTTCTACCTGCTGTGGGGCCGGCACCACAGCGCGCTCAACGACGGCGGTGACGGCGGGGTCCTCACCGCCACGCCCGGTGCCGAGGACGCCCCGTGACCGTCGTGGTGGGCTACCTGGCCGGAAAAGATGGCGTGTCCGCGCTTCACCTCGGCATCGAGATGGCGCGTTCCCTGCACACGTCGCTGACCATCAGCACCGTCGTACCACGTCCCTGGCTCACCCCGTCGCCGGCCCGCATCGATGCCGAATACGCGCACTGGGCGCAGCAGTTGGCCGCCGACTCCCGTCGCGAGGCCACCCGTGACCTCCCCCCGCTCGCCGAGGGGTTGGACGTCCACTTCCACACAATCCAGCACCGATCGGTGTCCGGCGGGCTGGTTCGGGCGGTCGAGGAGCTCAACGCCGACGCGCTGGTGCTCGGTTCGGCGGCCGGTAACCGGCGCGGCCAGGTGGTCATCGGTTCGACGGCGGACCGGCTGTTGCATTCCTGTCCGGTCCCGCTGGCGATCAGCTCCCGCGGTTTCCGCGGCTGTGAGTCCGGGTGTCTGAGCCGGGTCACCGTCGGCTACCCGGGCACCCCGGAAGCCATGCCCGTCGTACAGCGGGTCGCCGCCCTCACCGACAAACTCGATGTGCCGATGCGGGTGGTGACCTTCGCCGTCCGCGGCCGCACCATGTATCCGCCCGAGGCCGGGCTGCACGCCGAGGACTCCATCCTCGCGGAGTGGGCCGATCTCGCTCGGAATACGTTGGCGCGGTTGAGGGTCGACGGCATCGTCGGCGAAGCGGTTGAGCTGCAGGTGGTCACCGGCAACGGGTGGGGTCAGGCGCTGGCCGCCGTGGAGTGGCTCGACGGCGAGATCCTGGCACTGGGTACCACACCGCGCCCCACGCTCAGCACCGTGTTCCTGGGTTCGCGCGGCACCAAGATCGTGCGGCACAGCCCGGTGCCGGTACTGGTGCTTCCGAGTTAGTACTTCATCACACCGCGGTCGACGGCGATCTGTGAACCGGAGATCGCCATCGACTCATCCGACGCCAGCCAGGCGACGACATTGGACACTTCCTCGGGCGTCATGAACTCCTGCAGGCCCTTCTTACCGGCATGGTTCACCGGGTGCAGTGGCATGGGCGCGAAGCTGTGCAGGAAGTTGGGGTGTTGGGAGAACACCTCCATCATGGCGTCGCGTTCCACCATCGGGGTGTCGATCGAGTACGGGTGGATGGAGTTGACGCGGATGCCGAACTCCCCCACCTCGAGCGACAACGCATTGGTGATCGCGACGATGCCGTGTTTGGACGCCGAATAGTGGCCGTTGCCCGGGGTGGCCTTCAGCCCCGCCGACGAGCTGACCATGATGATCGAGCCGCCGTTGCCCGCTTCGATCATCGCTGGCACCGCCGCCCGCACCGTCCGCCACGCCCCGGAGAGGTTGACCTGAATAACGCTGTCCCACTGCTCTTCTGACATCTCGAACATCCGGCCCCAGCTCAAGATGCCGGCGTTGACCACCAGGATGTCGAGGCGGCCGAACTGCTCGATCGCATCGGCGACCACCTGCTGCTGGGCCGGCAGATCGCGGACGTCGACCTCACGCGCGAGCACCTTGCGACCGGTGGCTTCGACCTCGCGCACCGTCTCGGCGAGTTCCTCCGATGTGGCGGGCGGGTAGGTGATGGACGAGGTGACCGGCCCGCAGATGTCGATCGCGACGATATCGGCGCCGTCGTTGGCCAGCCGGATCGCGTGCGCGCGACCCTGGCCACGTGCGGCCCCCGTCACGAATGCGACCCGTCCCTCTAACGGTCGGTCAGCAGCCATCTGCTCAGTCCTTTCGCCCGTCCCACTTTCCGGCGAGCGTGCGTGTCCCCGGTCGACATGCCGGGATTTTTCCGTGGTTTGCGCACGCTCACGGTGAGAACGAGACCACGCTAGCAGCCGAACTGGAACGTGTTCTAGTAACGGGCGTCTACGACTGGGAGACGATCTGCCGACGCCCGGCGGCGCACCCGCCGTCGACGATGCCCGCGGTGGCCGCGCCGTTGGTGACGACGATCTGCATGAGTCCGCAATGTCGACGAAAGCGCAGCTGTAGCAGTCCGTTTCGCAGCGGCGTCCGCGGGTCAGGCGCCGGTGACGGGCGCCGGCGGGTTCACCGGAAGTGCGGGATCGGCCAGGGCAGGCGTCGCCGGGGCGGGCGCCATCGCCACAAGCTGGTTCAACGGCGCAACCCAATCGTAGCTGCCCCGGGCATAGCTGGTGTGGACCGCCACTGACTGGGGCGTCACATCGTCGGCCTCGGGGTCGTAGTCGCACACCGCGTCGCCGTAGTCGCACACGCTTATTGTGCGCCGCCCGACCGTCACCGGCAGCGGGGCCGGTGCGTGGGCCAGAATCGGCCAGTCCTGCGCGACGCCCAGCCTGGTGTCCGGGGTGGCTGCGGCTGAGCCCAGGTTCAGCGTGGGGTCCTCGGGCCGCCGGTCCCCATCGGCGATCAACAGCGCCGCAGACAGGTTGGGGCTGGCGTCGAGTGCCTGCAGGTTGCGGTGCACCACCATCGCGCCCTGGGAGTAGCCGGCGAGCACCACCTTGCTGGACGGGCACTGCTGCACGAATCGGGTGTACTGGCCGGCCAGCGCCTGGGTGCCCTCGTCCACGCTTTCGATGAAACCGGCCCAGTCGAGCAGCCCGCCGTCGAGGGGCACTTCGGTGGCCGGGTACACCACGGCTTCGCCGGTGACGGTCTCGCCCTGCTGAGCGGCCTGCTGCTGGAAGTCGAGGAAGGACTGGTACATGACGCGGCCCATGCCGGCGTTCGTCGACGCCTCGGGCCCACGCTCACCGGAGCCGGCGGCGCCGATCCAGTGCACATCGGGACACATCGGCTCGGCGGCCGCGGTACCGGCAGCACCGCTGATGAACGCCGCGCCGGAGACCGCGACGGTACTGGTAACTACAGCAAGACGACGAGCAGCAAGACGACGTAACACGGATCGAACCCTTCCACAGACGTTGCCCTGTTCATCGCGCTGCGGCCGTCGGTGTTACAGCAGCAGCCAAACCCCACCGACAACGAAAGCGGCGCCCACCCGAAGGTGAGCGCCGCAATCGCAGAGCAGGTAAAGCTAGATCACTTGAGGATCGCCGTCGGCGGAGCCGACTACTTCAGGATCTTGGTAACGCGGCCGGCGCCGACGGTACGGCCACCCTCGCGGATCGCGAAGCGCAGGCCTTCGTCCATGGCGACGGGCTGGATCAGCTTGACGGAGATGTCGGTGTTGTCACCGGGCATCACCATCTCGGTGCCCTCAGGAAGGGTCACCACGCCGGTCACGTCCGTGGTACGGAAGTAGAACTGCGGCCGGTAGTTGTTGAAGAACGGCGTGTGACGGCCACCCTCGTCCTTGGACAGGATGTAGACGCTGCCCTCGAAGTCGGTGTGCGGCGTGGTGGTGCCGGGCTTGACCACAACCTGGCCACGCTCGACGTCCTCACGCTTGACGCCACGAACCAGCAGACCAACGTTGTCGCCGGCCTGGCCCTGATCGAGCAGCTTGCGGAACATCTCGACACCGGTGACCGTGGTCTTGGTGGTGCCGGGGCGGATGCCGACGATCTCGACTTCCTCGTTCACGTTGATCACGCCACGCTCGACACGACCGGTGACGACGGTGCCACGACCGGTGATCGTGAAGACGTCCTCAACGGGCATCAGGAACGGCTTGTCGGTCTCGCGGACCGGATCCGGGATGGACTCGTCCACCGCATCCATCAGCTCTTCGACGGACTTGACCCACTTCTCGTCGCCCTCGAGTGCCTTCAGCGCGGACACCTTGACAACCGGGGCGTCCTCGTCGAAATCCTGGGCGGCCAGCAGTTCGCGGACCTCCATCTCGACGAGCTCGATGAGCTCTTCGTCGTCAACCATGTCGGCCTTGTTCAGCGCGACCAGGATGTAGGGCACGCCGACCTGGCGGGCGAGCAGCACGTGCTCACGCGTCTGGGGCATGGGACCGTCGGTGGCGGCGACCACCAGGATTGCGCCGTCCATCTGGGCGGCACCGGTGATCATGTTCTTGATGTAGTCAGCGTGACCGGGGGCGTCAACGTGTGCGTAGTGACGCTTCTCGGTCTGGTACTCCACGTGGGAGATGTTGATGGTGATACCGCGCTGACGCTCTTCGGGCGCATTGTCGATCTGGTCGAATGCGCGCGATTCGTTCAACTCCGGGTACTTATCGTGCAGAACCTTGGTGATTGCTGCGGTAAGCGTGGTTTTGCCGTGGTCAACGTGACCAATGGTCCCGATGTTGACGTGCGGCTTCGTCCGCTCGAACTTCGCCTTCGCCACTTCTGTGTCCTCCTGGACTTGTTGGTGCTTTGGTTAAAGCAGTGTGTTGATTTCTTCGGTTGTCAGTCGCCGCGGGTGGCGGCAGACGAATTACTCGCCCGTCGCCTTGGCGATGATCTCCTTCGACACGTTCGCCGGAACTTCAGCGTACGAGTCGAACACCATGGAGTAGTTCGCCCGGCCCTGGGTCTTCGACCGAAGGTCGCCGACGTAGCCGAACATTTCGGACAGCGGAACCTGCGCCCTGACGACGCGAGCACCGCTGCGCTCCTCCATGGCCTGAATCTGACCACGGCGGGAGTTCAGGTCGCCGATCACTTCACCCATGTAGTCCTCGGGTGTGGTGACCTCGACGGCCATGACTGGTTCCAGGATGACCGGCTGCGCCTGGGCGGCAGCCTTCTTCAGTACCTGAGAACCGGCGATCTTGAAGGCCATTTCCGAGGAGTCGACGTCGTGGTATGCGCCGTCGAGCAGGATCAGCTTCAGATTCACCAGCGGGTAACCGGCCAGCACGCCGTACTGCATGGCGTCCTGCGCACCGGCATCCACCGACGGGATGTACTCGCGCGGGATGCGTCCGCCGGTGACCTTGTTCTCGAACTCGTAGGTCGCGCCGTCCTCACCCGAGAAGGGCTCGATGCTGACGAGAACCTTGGCGAACTGGCCGGAGCCACCCGTCTGCTTCTTGTGGGTGAACTCGACCTTTTCGACCGCGCGCTTGATGGTTTCGCGGTAGGCGACCTGCGGCTTGCCGACGTTGGCCTCGACCTTGAACTCGCGGCGCATCCGGTCGACGAGGATGTCGAGGTGAAGCTCGCCCATTCCGCCGATGACCGTCTGGCCGGTCTCGCTGTCCTGGTGGACCTTGAAGGTCGGGTCCTCTTCGGCCAGCTTCTGGATCGCCAGGCTCAACTTCTCCTGGTCGCTCTTCGTCTTGGGCTCGATGGCCACCTCGATCACCGGATCGGGGAACGTCATCGACTCCAGCACAACCTGCTGGTTCGGGTCGCTCAGGGTGTCACCGGTGGTGGTGTCCTTCAGACCGATCACGGCGTAGATGTGGCCGGCCGACGCACGCTCAACAGGGTTTTCCTTGTTGGAGTGCATCTGGAACAGCTTGCCCAGCCGCTCCTTCTTGCCCTTCGTGGCGTTGATGACCTGGCTGCCCGACTCCACGGTGCCCGAGTACACGCGCACGTAGGTCAGCTTGCCGAAGAACGGGTGCGTGGCGACCTTGAACGCCAGCGCCGAGAACGGCTCGTCGGTGGACGGGCGGCGGACGAGGATCTCGTCCTCCTTGCCCGGCACGTGTCCGCTGACGGACTCGACGTCCAGCGGCGACGGCAGGTAGTCGATCACGGCGTCGAGCATGGGCTGAACGCCCTTGTTCTTGAACGCGCTACCGCACAGCACCGGGTAGATCTCGGAGTTGACGACCATCTTGCGGATCGCGCCCTTGATCTCCTCGATCGAGAGCTCCTCGCCGCCGAAATACTTCTCCAGCAGGGTCTCGTCGGTCTCGGCGACCGTCTCGAGCAGCTTGGTGCGGTACTCGTCGGCCTTTTCCTGCAGTTCAGCCGGGATGTCGACGACGTCGTACTTCTCGCCGAGCTTGGCTTCGGCGCTCCACACCTTGGCCTTCATCTCGACCAGGTCGACGATGCCTTCGAAGCCACCCTCGGAGCCGATGGGCAGCTGGATGGGCAGCGCCCGGGCGCCGAGACGCTCCTCGATGGTGCGCACGGTGAAGTAGAAGTCGGCGCCGATCTTGTCCATCTTGTTGACGAAGCAGATACGCGGCACGTCGTACTTGTCAGCCTGGCGCCAGACCTGCTCGGACTGCGGCTCCACGCCTTCTTTGCCATCGAAGACGGCGACGGCGCCGTCGAGCACACGCAGGCTGCGCTCCACCTCAACGGTGAAGTCGACGTGCCCGGGGGTGTCGATGATGTTGATCTGGTTGCCATTCCAGAAGCAGGTGGTAGCAGCCGAGGTAATGGTGATACCCCGCTCCTGCTCCTGCTCCATCCAGTCCATCGTGGCCGCGCCGTCGTGGACCTCACCGATCTTGTAGCTGATGCCGGTGTAGTACAGGATGCGTTCGGTCGTCGTCGTCTTGCCGGCATCGATGTGCGCCATGATGCCGATGTTGCGGACCTTGGTGAGGTCGGTGAGCACGTCCTGTGCCACGGCTAAAACCACTCTTTCGCTTGCTAGTTAGGTGTTCTTGAGCGCCCGCAGGTCAGTGCAGACCGCGGGCGAGCTGAGTCACCAGCGGTAGTGCGCGAAGGCCCGGTTCGCTTCGGCCATCTTGTGGGTGTCCTCGCGTCGCTTGACGGCGGCACCCAGGCCATTACTGGCGTCGAGGATCTCGTTGGCGAGACGCTCGACCATGGTCTTCTCGCGGCGAGCCTTGGAGAAGCTGACCAGCCAGCGCAGCGCCAGCGTGACCGAACGGTCGGGACGAACTTCGACGGGCACCTGGTAGGTGGCGCCACCGACACGACGGCTGCGGACCTCGAGGGCCGGCTTCACGTTGTCGAGGGCACGCTTCAGGGTGACCACGGGGTCGGTGCCTGTCTTGTCGCGAGCCTGCTCCAGCGCACCATAAACAATGCGCTCAGCCAGCGATTTCTTCCCGTCCAGCAGGACTTTGTTGACCAGCTGGGTGACCAGCTGCGACCCGTAGACCGGATCGTTGACCAACGGGCGCTTCGGCGCGGGACCCTTGCGCGGCATTAGCTCTTCTCCTTCTTCGCGCCGTAACGGCTGCGGGCCTGCTTGCGGTTCTTGACACCCTGGGTGTCCAGCGAGCCGCGGATGATCTTGTAACGCACACCGGGCAGGTCCTTCACACGACCACCGCGGACCAGCACCATCGAGTGCTCCTGCAGGTTGTGGCCCTCACCGGGGATGTAGGCGGTGACCTCGACCCCGGTCGTCAGCTTCACGCGCGCCACCTTGCGAAGTGCCGAGTTCGGCTTCTTCGGTGTCGTCGTGTACACGCGGGTGCACACGCCGCGGCGCTGCGGGCTGCCCTTGAGGGCCGCGGTCTTGACCTTGGCGATCTTGTCGCGGCGACCCTTACGGACCAGCTGCTGAATGGTTGGCATTTACCGGCTTCCTGTGTAGTGCTGTGCTGCGTTGGTTCGTTTGTCGCGCTTGGGCGCTTTGTAAGTCTCTGTACTGCAGTTTCGCCCGGTCTGCGTACCCCGCGATCGGGCGTGTCGCATGCGGTCGGTCTCGATCCGGTGATTCCGACCGGGGTCGGCTACCTTCTCGATGCCTGAAGACATGCGAATTGGCCCGGCGTGCGCGCAGACTCACCGCCCTACTCGACGGCATGCGCCCATCTGGGCCAGGCACGAGCTACCACGATACCAGGGGCAGCCATGTCGACAAAACCGCGGCGACGCCCACCGACACTGACCAGGCGGTGGGCAGACCTGGATATTTCCGCGGCTCTTCCCGCAGGTCAGCCTACCGCTCTTTTCACCGGCGATGTTCCAGTCCCGTGGTCAGGCGCAACACCATGTCCGAGAAGACGGCATCGGTGTCGATATCGTCCATCACCCCGGTCATCTCCAGCAGGACGAATCCGTGCAGTGCCGACCAGAACTCCAGAGCGGCGTAATAGGCGTCCTGGCCTTCGAGCCCGTAGGACTCCAGCACGTTGATCACCGGTGTCGCGGCGTCTTTGGTGGCCGCTGAGTACTCGGGGTCGTCGCCGCCGAACGGCATCCGGGTGAACGCGGAGTACCGGCCCGGGTGATGGTGGGCGTAACTGCGGTAGGCACCCGCCATCACCAGCACCGCGTCTTCGCGTACCCGGCCCTCACCGACGGTGTTGAGCATGCCGATGATGTCGCCGATCACCCGCATGCGGACGGTGCGCCGCAGGTCATCGAGGCTGGTGACGTGGTTGTAGAGCGACGGGCCCTTGGTGCCGAGGTGGTTGGCCAGGGCGTTGATGGTCAGCGCGTCCCAGCCCTCGCGGTCGAGGAAGCTCAGCGCGGCGTTGACGATGATGTCGCGGCTCAGCTTGGCCGGCCGGGCCGGTGAACGGGTACCGGCGCGCGACCGAGCCCCCGTCGACGACGGATCGGGCCGTGGTGCCATGGCGGTGCCCCCAGAGTTCTCAGACCGGTTGGCGGTCAGCGGCCAACTCTAGTTGACGCGGTCCTGGGACAACTGCGCCAGCTTCGCGGTGATGCTGCACAGATCGGGCAGGCTGGCCGGGTTCAGCGTCTGGATGGACCACGCGATGACGTCGTCGCCCTTGTCGATGTAGATGCTGCACGCGTTGACGTCCTGGGCTTGGAAACCCTGGTTACCGGACATCTCCAGTTCGGTGATGGTGCGGCCGGCATCATGCTCGAGCTGCCGCTCGAGGTCGAGGTCGCTGCCGCGGTACCACCAGGTCGAGATTCCCATCCCGGCGCCGACAGAGCCCAGCATGGTGTCTTCCTGCCAGAAACACCCCGCGCTGCCGTCGAGCACCTTGCGGAAGATCGCAGTGCCCGCGGCCGCCTCCACCTCATCGTCGGTGACCAGGTTGCACTCACCACTGTGAAAGGCCCCCGGCGGAGGCTGCGCAGACGTCGCGTCCGGTTCTGACGGTGCCCCGCACGCCGCGAGGACCCCGGCGAACAGCAGGAGTACCAACCGCCTCATCTACATCTCCGAGGACAGGGTCGCGGCCAGCAGTTGTTTGGCCTCCACACAGGGATCGCCGTCGAGTTCGTTGCGGAACTGCACCCACCAACTCAGCACACCCGGATCGGCCGACGTGGTCGCCGCGCACGAGATACCTGTGCTCGACGTGCGAGCCAAGAAGGCCGGGTACCGCTGCACCACCGTCTCGGTGATCTGGGCGCCGCGCGCTTCGGCGGCGGCACGCTCGCGGTCGAGGGTGCCGGTGTCGAACCAGGAGAACGTGGCGTCGATCGTGGTGTCCTGCCGGCTCAGCACGTACTGACAGACCGCACCGCTGTAGGGCCGGACCACCTCATCGGCTTGGACGGTGTCGCGGACGGTGGTGTCGGTCAGCCGGCCGCAGCTGTCGTCGAAGTAGCCGAAATTGCGCCCCGACTCGTCGGCCTGGGGCTGAGCGAGTTGAGCACTGCCGTTGACAGTGTGCGAGCATCCGCTCACCGCTACTCCAGCGGCGACTGCCAGCACCACAAAAAGCGTTTTCACCGTCCCTAACCGTACTGATCTGAAGGGCCTGCGGCGAGCCGACGGATCACTGTGACAAGAAGTGGTACGAACTTGTTCAGCGGCCTGGCGGTTGCACGTAGGCTTCAGGCCACATAACGGTCGTCATAGCGTGAGGGGTCACAGTGAAACGGACGTCGGCAGGTGCCCTGGTGGGCTGCGCGGTGCTCGCGGTTTCGTTCGCCGGCGCTCCGGTTGCGACCGCCAAGAACGGCGACACCCACGTCACCGGCGTCGGTTCGGTCCGGACCGTCGACTGCAACGACTCGACGATCTTCATCAACGGCTCCAACAACGTCATCACCGCGCTCGGTAACTGCTGGGCGGTGACGATGCAGGGCTCGTACAACACCGTCATCGTCGACAACGTCATCAACGACATCACGGTGTATGGCTTCGAGCAGACGGCTTATTACAAGAACGGCTCGCCGGCGATCATCGACCGCGGCCGTGAGCTGGGGATGACCAATCGCATCGCCCGCGTTCCCGCCTGACGCGACGCACTCCCCCAGCCCCCACACGAAACGAGGAACCATGCCCAGCCATCGTTGGCCCCTTCTGTTCGCTGCCTGTGCGGTGGGCACCATCGGCCTGGCGGGTTGCGGTTCGGAGTCTTCGGACACCAACGCCCCGACAGCCACGGCGGGCAGCTCGGGCGCCCAGGTCGAGGTGGGCAACACGATCAACTACGGATCGTTCGGGACCACCGCCGAAATCGACTGCGCCGACGGCAAATCCCTGAATGTCGGTGGCTCCAACAACACGTTGACGGTCAAAGGGACGTGCGCGTCGGTGAATGTCGGCGGCGCCGACAACCGGCTCACGTTCGACACGATCGACAACAAACTGTCGGTCGTGGGCATCAACAACACCGTCCGCTACACCGCTGGCGACCCCCAGGTCGACAACTTGGGCTCGGGCAACAAGATCGAGAAGCACTGACCGCCCAAACGTGAGTTTGGGCGCCGAAGTGCGAGTGAAATCCGCCATTTCGTCGATCTCGGCGCAGGTTCTCAGCGCGTCACTCGCTGGTTCCGTGCCGGCCGGCGCCTTGCGCGAATCGCTGAGCCCCCGACAGGGATTCGTGCTTGACGCGCGACATGCTGGCGAATTCGACGGCCATCGCGTCTTGCTCCGATGCGCCCCACTGATGCAGCGCCGAGAGCCGGTCGGCTCGTAGGCACTGCTGCGGTAGTGCCGCCAGTTGGGCCGCGAGTTCTTCGGCTTTCTCCCGGGCCTGTCCGGTGGGCACCACCCGGTTGGCCAGTCCGATCTGCAGGGCTTCGGTGGCGTCGACGGACCGTCCGGTGAGAATCAGATCCATCGCACGGCTGTGCCCGATCAGCCGGGGCAGCCGCACCGTGCCGCCATCGATCAGCGGTACACCCCAGCGGCGGCAGAACACGCCGAACACCGCGTCTTCCTCGACCACCCGCAGGTCACACCACAACGCCAGCTCCAGGCCCCCGGCCACGGCGAACCCGCTGACGGCGGCAATCACCGGCTTGGACAACACCATTCGCGTCGGCCCCATCGGACCGGGGCCGGTGCGGTGCACCGGGTTGGCGTCAGCAGTGCCGAACGCCTTGAGATCGGCTCCGGCGCAGAACGTTCCGTTGTCACCCCACAGTACCGCCACCGAGGCCGACTCGTCGTTGTCGAACTCGTCGAACGCCTCGTACAGCTCCGCGGCTGCCGGGCCGTTGACTGCGTTACGGGCCTGCGGCCGGTTCATGATGACGGTCGTCACCGGACCGTTGCGCTCCACACGCACTCCACCACTCATCTACGCCTCCACCTCCATATGGTCCCGCCGGTCAGCCAGTTCGGCAGCGAATGTTGCATAAGAAGAACGCAATTCGTCACCGGGCCAGTATTCCGGCAGCAGTTCCGCCGGCAGCAGCGGATCGGTCAACAGGTGCCGCACCATGGCTGCGGCTGCCACGAACCTGCCCGGCACGCCGTCGGCGTCGGCCATCTCGTCAAGCAGTCGCCGGCCCGTCGCGGCCCAGCCCGGCAGGTCCCACAACTGGCCTGCCAGGTCGGCGGGGGCGTCGTCGTAGCTTCGCAGTACCCGCACCCGGCCGGCGACTTCGCCGGGCAGGTCGAGTTCCACATTCGCCGGGCGTAACCACACCCCTTCGCGGAGTTCACCGAACCTGGCTTGTAGCAGCATTTTTCGCTGCGCGGACCGCTCCCGTGCGGCGCTGCCCACGCTGGTGATCACCAGGGTGTTCCAGCTGCGGTCCCAGGCCTGGACCGTGGGCGCCAGTGCTTCGTCCTGACGGCGCTGACGGGCCAGCAGGCGGTCGGAGAGCCGGTAGCCGTCAGCTGACCGGATCAGGTCCCCGGCGGCGACCATCCGCGTCAGCGCCACCCGCAATGCGTTGTCGTTGATACCGAAATCTGCTGTCAGTCTGATCAATTCGCCGGGAGTGGCCCAGGCCGGATGGGCACCCAACAGCACCGACAACACCACTGACCTGGCCGTCATCCGGCTCGGCGCGGGAGCCACCGGCTATACCCCGGACGTCCTGCGGCCGTGGTCACCGCGCGGCTCGTCCCGGTTGCGCACCGCTTCGCGGAAGCCGTGTTCGCGCGCCTCGGCGACAAATGCGTGCCCCTCCGGCGTGTGCCGGGCCACTCCGTCGAACACAGTGCTCACCATCTGGCTGGTGGCGACACCCTGTTGCAGTAGCGCGGTATTCAGTGCCAGCTTCGCCATGATCAGCTGGTTGACCGGCATCGCGGCGATGCGTTCGACCAGTCGTTCGGTACGCTCGTCGAGGTCCGCGGGCTCCGGCGCCTCGATCGCAAGCCCCCATTCGGCGGCCTGCGCCCCGGTGATGCAGTCGCCGGTGAACAGCAACCGCTTGGCGCGCTGGTCACCGAGGCGGTGCGCCCACAGCCCGGCCGCCGGCACACCCCACACCCGCATCGGCGGGTAGCCGATCTTGGCGTCGGCGGCGGTGATGATCTGGTCGGCGTGCAGGGCGATATCGGTGCCGCCGGCCACGCAGTAGCCGTGGATCTTGACCACCGTCGGCTTGTCGGCGCGCATCAGGCTGGAGAAGCCGCGGACGAAACGGCTCATCATCTGGTAATCGATCATCGGGTCCCACGGCTGGTCGGGCAGATGATTGATCGCCTGGGTCTTTCCCGACAGCACGGTGTCGCGGTACGGGCTGCCGCCCCCGGCCGACGACGATCCCTCGGCGTAGGCCGACAGGTCGAACCCGGCGCAGAACCCTTCTCCCCTACCGGAAATCAGCATCACGTGGACGTTCGGATCGAGGTCGGCGCGTTCCACCAGAGCGGAGAGCTCCAATGGTGTGTCGGCGACGATCGCATTGCCCTTCTCGGGCCGGTTGAACGTGATGCGGGCAACCCGGTCGGTGACTTCGTAGGTCATCGTCTTGAGGTTGTCGAAGTCCACCGGCCGGATGGCGTGCGTCATACGGTGGTCCCCACTCCCGCGAGCAGCCGCGAACTCGCCCCTTCTCGGGCATTCTGAGGTGAGGTTGCGTCTGCTCGGCCGGTTATGCGCGTCATCCCTTGACCAGCGCCCGCTCGATGACCGGTGCCAGGTCCAGACCCGTCGGCATGGTGCCGTACGCCCCGCCCCAACGGCCGTCCATCCGGGTGGCCAGAAACGCCTCGGCGACCGCCGGGTGGCCGTGGCGCACCAGCAGTGAGCCTTGCAACGCCAGGCAGATGTCCTCGGCGATCTTGCGGCCGCGGTACTGGATGGTGGCCAGGTCGTCGAGCTGGGGACGCAACCGGGCGACGTGCGCATCGAGCCGCGCGTCCTGCCCGCCGGCCGTGGCGACCTCGTCGAACAGCACCTCTACGCTCTCGGGCCGAGTTGCCATGGCGCGCAACGTGTCCAGCGCGCTGACGTTGCCAGATCCTTCCCAGATGCCCATCAGCGGCGCTTCGCGGTAGAGGCGCGGCATGCCGGACTCCTCGACGTAGCCGTTGCCGCCCAGACATTCCATCGCCTCAGCCGCGTGGCCGGTGGCACGCTTGCACACCCAGTACTTGCTGGCAGCCAAGCCGATGCGACGCAGCAGCGCCTCCCGCTGATCACCGCGGGCCGCGCGGTCGGTGGCCCCGGCCATCCGCATCGCCACCATGGTCGCGGCCTCGGCTTCCACAGCCAGATCGGCGAGCACGTTGCGCATCAGCGGCTGGTCGATCAGATACTCGCCGAACGCTTTCCGATGCTGGGCGTGGTGAATGGCGCGGGCGAGCCCGCTGCGCATGCTGGTGGCGCTGCCCAGTGTGCAATCCAGCCGCGTCAGGTTGACCATCTCGATGATGGTCGGCACGCCGCGGCCTTCCTCACCGACCAACCATGCTGTGGCGCGGTCGTATTCGACTTCACTGGAGGCGTTGGCATGATTGCCGAGCTTGCCCTTGAGGCGCTGCAGGTACATCCGGTTCCGGGTGCCGTCAGGCAGTACCCGCGGCAGGAAAAAGCAGGACAGCCCGCTCGGGGCCTGCGCCAGCACCAGGAAGATATCGCTCATCGGGGCGGAGGTGAACCACTTGTGTCCGGTCAGGGAGTAGGTGCCGTCACCGTTGGGGGTGGCCGCTGTGGTGCCCGCCCGGACGTCGGAGCCGCCCTGCTTCTCGGTCATCGACATCCCGGCGGTGATACCGGCTTTGGTGGCGGGCGGTTTCAGCTCGGGGTCATACACCCGGCTGGTCAGCAGCGGCTCGTACACCGCGGCCAGCTCCGGGTTGGCCCGCAATGCCGGAACCACCGCATAGGTCATCGAGATCGGGCAGATGTGACCCGGCTCGGTGGTCCAGACGGAGTTCTTGGCCGCCCGGACGACGTGGGAGCCGGCGCGGTCGTCGGCCCACGGTGCGGCGTGCAGGCCGTGGCCGACGGCGACGGTCATCAGCTCGTGGTAGGAGGGGTCGTACTCGACCTCGTCGACGCGGTGCCCGTAGCGGTCATGGGTGTGCAGGATCGGCTGGTTGCGGTCGGCGAGTTCCCCCCAGCGTTGGGCCTGGCGACTGCCCGAGAGGGCGCCGAGCTCGGTGATCTCGTCGAGGCCCCACTGGCCGCCTTCGCGGATCAGCGCTTCAACCAGGACCGGCGAGGTCGCGGGGTTGTGGTTCTCCAGCGGCGGCACCTGGTTGGTGACGACATGCGTGTCCGACATCCCCGAAGTATTACAGTCCTGCGACACCCGCACAATCCCCGTAATGCCGCTGCCCCCCAAAACAGCGCGAGCGTGCGCGTCCCCACCCGACACGCCGCGGCAATACCGTGGTCTGCGCACGCTCGCGGGGCAGGCTGGGCCGGTGACCGTCCTAGAGCCCAACACCCTCGTCCATGCCTTGGCCGTCGATGTTGCGCACAAACCCGTCCCCGCTGATCAATCGCTTCGAGGCGAGCCGAGCACCGGGACACAACCCCTGGCCGACTTCGACGGCCTGGAGGTCGGCATCTGGGAGATGACGCCGGGCGTGATGACCGACGTCGAGGTGGAAGAGCTCTTCATCGTGTTATCCGGCTCGGCGACAATCGAATTCGTCGACGGATCGCCCTCGCTGGCTGTCGGCCCCGGTGACGTGGTGCGCCTGGCCTCCGGCACCGAGACGATCTGGACGGTCACCGAGACCCTGCGCAAGATCTATCTGGCCTGACGCCAACGGCTTGCGGCGCACCACACAGTCACCACGTCCGCGGGCAACCGCGGGCGATCAGCGCGTCGCCGACCCGCCGCAGGAACACCTGCGGTGAGTTGTGCAGCATCCCGCTGGTCAGCCGGATGTCGACCCAACCCAACTCGGGCAGCCGCGCGTACCGCTCCACATCACGGCTGAACTGCCGCGGCTGCGTCCAATGCTGGGCCCCTTCGAAGTCGACGCCGACCTGATACTGCCGCCATCCCAGGTCGAGGCGCCCGACAAATTTCCCGTAGCCGTCGAACACCTCGATCTGGGTCTCCGGCGGGGGAAAGCCGGCCTGCACCAACAACAATCGGGTCCGAGACTCGTACAGCGATTCCGCTCCCCCGTCGACGAGCGCCAACGTCTCGCGCAGTTGACGAAGTCCCCCCGCGCGCGGATGACGATGCGCGACAGCCTCGATATCGATGACCTTGACGTCGGTGACGTTCATCAGCGCGTCGATGCGCTCAACTCCGTCCTCCAGTGGCAGCCGCCGGCCCAGGTCGAAGGCGGTGCGGGCCGGTGTGGTGACGGGCAGACCCTTCGCCATGGTCGACTCGCCGGGCAGCAACCGGTCGGTGTGTACGACGATCCCAGTCGGCGGCCGACGGTTTGTGTGGATGAGTTCAACCGGCAAGTCCGCATCGATCCACTTGGCGCCCAAGGCCGCTGAGGCCGACAGCGCCGCGAGCACGGCTGCTCGCCGCGACCACAGCCATCCTCCCCTGCTCCATCCGAGCATCGACAAGTCGACTCCCCGATCGACCCAGACCCCCGGAAAGATGGACCGGTAGTACAGCTTCAGCTCGCGGAACGTCAGCGCTCCGTCGCCCAGCGCCTCGGATGCCAGGAACGGCTCCATGCGCTGACTCTTGCAGTGGCGACGGGTTCGCAACTTCCACTGTCCACAGCCTCGACGGTCGTGCGTCCCACTACGCCGCCGCGGCGTGTCCCGTCGTAAACCGCACACCCGTGCAGCCGCCAACCCACAGCCTCGACGGTCGTGCGTCCCACTACGCCGCCGCGGCGTGTCCCGTCGTAAACCGCACACCCGTGCAGCAGCCAACCCACAGCCTCGACGGTCGTGCGTCCCACTACGCCGCCGCGGCGTGTCCCGTCGTAAACCGCACACCCGTGCAGCAGCCAACCCACGGCCGCTCGACGGTCGTGCGTCCCACTACGCCGCCGCGGCGTGTCCCGTCGTAAACCGCACACGCGTGGCCAGCCGCAACGAAAAGGGCCCCCGCTCGAAAGCGAGGGCCCTTCCCGAAACGAACTACTAGTCGAACTACCGGTAGTCGGAGTAGCCGTAATCGTCCAGCGGCACCGCAGCGCCGGTCGCCTGGTTGAAGTCCGGGCTGTAGTACTGATCCTCGTAGGACGGGATCGTGTACGCCGCAGCGCGGGCTTCTTCGGTCGGCTGCACCTGGATGTTCCGGTACCGGTTGATACCAGTTCCGGCCGGGATCAGCTTGCCGATGATCACGTTCTCCTTCAGACCCTGCAGCTTGTCGCTGCGGCAGTTGATCGCCGCATCGGTGAGCACACGAGTGGTCTCCTGGAACGACGCCGCCGACAGCCACGAATCGGTGGCCAGCGATGCCTTGGTGATACCCATCAGCACCGGACGGCCGGCCGCGGGCTCGAGGCCTTCGGCCACGACCCGGCGGTTGCCGGACTCGAACTCGGCACGCTCGGTGAGCGAGCCGGGCAGGAACTCCGTGGCACCGGAATCGATGATGGTCACGCGGCGCAGCATCTGCCGAACGATCACCTCGATGTGCTTGTCGTGGATCGACACACCCTGGGCGCGGTAGACCTCTTGGACCTCGTTGACGAGGTGCACCTGGACCTGACGCGGACCCTGGACACGCAGCACTTCGTGCGGGTCGGCCGAGCCTTCCATCAGCTGCTGGCCCACTTCGATGTGGTCACCGTCAGCCAGCGGACGCTCGGAACCGTCCTCGTGCTTGAACACCCGCAGACGCTGACGACGCGGCAGCTTCTCGTAGACGACTTCCTCGCCACCATCATCGGGAATGATGGTGATCTTGTAGAACTTGTCGGTCTCCTCCAAGCGAACCCGCCCGGTGACGTCGGCGATCGGGGCCCGGTTCCGCGGAATGCGGGCCTCGAACAGCTCCTGCACACGAGGCAGACCACCGGTGATGTCGCCACCGACACCACCCTGGTGGAACGTACGCATGGTCAGCTGCGTGCCGGGCTCACCGATGGACTGCGCGGCGACGATGCCGACAGCCTCACCGATGTCGACCAGCTTGCCGGTGGCCATCGAACGGCCGTAGCAGGTGGCGCAGACGCCGGTGCCGGTGGTGCAGGTCAGCACCGAACGGACCTTGACCTCGGTGATGCCGGCAGCCAGGAGCGCGTCGATCGCCGGGTCGCCCAGGTCGTGTCCACGCTCGACCACAACGTTGCCGTTGGTGTCGACCGCATCGGCGGCCAGGGTCCGGGCGAAGGCCGAAGTCTCCACGTGCGGATCCCGGATCAGCGAACCGTCCTCGGACGGCGCGGCGATGGTCACGACGATGCCACGCTCGGTGCCGCAGTCGTGCTCGCGGACGATGACGTCCTGCGACACGTCCACCAGACGACGGGTCAGGTAACCCGAGTCGGCGGTACGCAGCGCGGTGTCGGCCAGACCCTTACGGGCACCGTGGGTGTTGATGAAGTACTCCAACACCGTCAGACCCTCGCGGAACGAGGACTTGATCGGACGAGGGATGTACTCACCCTTCGGGTTCGTCACCAGACCCTTCATGCCGGCCAGGTTGCGGACCTGCGTCATGTTGCCGGTCGCACCCGACTTGGGCAGCAAGGTGATCGGGTTGTCCGCCGGGTAGTACTCCTCCAGGGCCTTACCGACCTCGTCGGTGGCTTCCTGCCAGATCTTGACCAGCGCTTCGCGGCGCTCGGCAGCGGTCAAAGCACCACGCTGGTACTTCTTCTCGATCCCGTCGGCTTCGCCCTCGTAACGATCGAGGATCGCTGCCTTCTGCGGCGGCACCAGCACGTCGGCCATCGAGACCGTGACACCCGAACGGGTGGCCCAGTGGAAGCCGGCGTCCTTGAGCTTGTCGACGGTCTGCGCGACGACAATCATCGGGTAGCGCTCGGCCAGATCGTTGATGATCGCGGCCTGCACTTTCTTGTGCATCTGCTTGTCCACGAACGGATAGGCCTGCGGCAGCAGCTCGTTGAAGAGCACGCGACCCAGCGTCGTGTGAGCGTTCCACGCGTCACCGGGCTTCCAGCCCTGCGGGAACAGCTCCGCTTCGACCTCGGCCGGCGGACGCAACTGCGTCATCCGCACCTTGATCTTCGAACGCACGCTCAGCACACCGCGGTCCAGCGCCATGATGGCCTCGGCCGGTGAGGAGTACACACCGGTCTCGGGTCCGTCGTTGGTCGCCGGTGCGTACTCGCCCAGATCACCCGGAACCTCGGTGGTCAGGAAGTACAGACCGGTCACCATGTCCAGACGGGGCATGGCCAGCGGCCGGCCCGACGCCGGGGACAGGATGTTGTTCGACGACAGCATCAGGATGCGGGCCTCAGCTTGCGCCTCCGCGGACAGCGGGAGGTGCACGGCCATCTGGTCACCGTCGAAGTCGGCGTTGAACGCCTCGCAGACCAGCGGGTGCAACTGGATGGCCTTGCCTTCGACCAGCTGCGGCTCGAAGGCCTGGATACCGAGACGGTGCAGCGTGGGTGCGCGGTTCAGCAGCACGGGGTGCTCGCCGATGACCTCTTCGAGGACGTCCCACACCTGCGGACGCTGACGCTCCACCATCCGCTTGGCGCTCTTGATGTTCTGCGCGTGGTTCAGGTCGACCAGGCGCTTCATCACGAAGGGCTTGAACAGCTCCAACGCCATCAGCTTGGGCAGACCGCACTGGTGCAGCTTGAGCTGCGGGCCGACCACGATGACCGAACGGCCGGAGTAGTCGACGCGCTTGCCGAGCAGGTTCTGACGGAACCGACCCTGCTTGCCCTTGAGCAGGTCGCTCAGGGACTTCAGCGGGCGGTTGCCCGGCCCGGTGACGGGGCGGCCACGACGACCGTTGTCGAACAGGGCGTCGACGGACTCCTGCAGCATCCGCTTCTCGTTGTTGACGATGATCTCGGGGGCACCGAGGTCGATCAGTCGCTTGAGGCGGTTGTTGCGGTTGATCACGCGGCGGTACAGGTCGTTCAGGTCGGAGGTGGCGAAGCGGCCACCGTCGAGCTGGACCATCGGACGCAGTTCCGGCGGGATCACCGGGACAGCGTTGAGCACCATGCCCATCGGCGAGTTCCGATTGGTCTGGAACGCCGCGACGACCTTGAGTCGCTTGAGCGCACGCAGCTTCTTCTGGCCCTTGCCGTTCTTGATGGTGTCGCGCAGGCTCTCGGCCTCGGCGTCGATGTCGAAGTTCTCGATGAGCTTCTGGATCGACTCCGCGCCCATGGCGCCCTGGAAGTACTCGCCGTAGCGGTCGACGAGCTCGCGGTAGAGGTTCTCGTCGACGATCAGCTGCTTGACGGCCAGCTTGGTGAAGGTGGTCCAGATCTCGTCGAGCCGGTCCAGCTCACGCTGGGCCCGGTCGCGGAGCTGACGCATCTCACGTTCGCCACCGTCACGCACCTTGCGGCGCACGTCGGACTTGGCGCCCTCTTCCTCGAGCTCCTTGAGGTCGGCCTCGAGCTTCTGGGCGCGGGCCTCGAGATCGGCGTCGCGCTGATCGGCGACGGCCTTCTTCTCGACCACCATCTCGGCCTCGAGGGTGGAGAGCTCGTTGTGCCGCATCTCCTGGTCGACGGCGGTGATGACGTAAGCGGCGAAGTAGATGATCTTTTCGAGATCCTTCGGCGCCAGGTCCAGCAGGTAGCCCAAGCGCGACGGGACGCCCTTGAAGTACCAGATGTGGGTGACGGGTGCGGCCAGTTCGATATGGCCCATCCGCTCACGGCGCACCTTGGCGCGAGTGACCTCTACGCCACAGCGCTCACAGATGATGCCCTTGAACCGGACGCGCTTGTACTTGCCGCAGTAGCACTCCCAGTCGCGAGTCGGTCCGAAGATCTTCTCGCAGAACAGGCCGTCTTTCTCTGGCTTGAGCGTGCGGTAGTTGATGGTCTCCGGCTTCTTGACCTCGCCGTAGGACCAATTGCGGATGTCGTCCGCAGTGGCGAGGCCAATGCGGAGTTCATCGAAGAAGTTGACGTCGAGCACGTAACTTCCTTTCCCCTTGCGGGTGTTGAAACTTCAAATGGGTCGAGGGTGCTGGAAGACCTACGCGAGATCTTCGACGGATGCGGATTCGTTGCGGGACAGGTTGATTCCGAGGTTGGCAGCAGCACGCTCCAGGTCCTCGTCGTCGCCGTCACGCATTTCGATTGCAGCGCCGTCACTGGAGAGCACCTCAACGTTGAGGCAGAGCGACTGCAGCTCCTTGAGAAGCACCTTGAACGACTCGGGGATGCCCGGTTCGGGGATGTTCTCGCCCTTGACAATTGCCTCGTACACCTTGACGCGACCCACCGTGTCGTCCGACTTGATGGTGAGCAACTCCTGCAGCGTGTACGCCGCACCGTAGGCCTGCATGGCCCAGCACTCCATCTCGCCGAACCGCTGGCCACCGAACTGCGCCTTACCACCGAGCGGCTGCTGGGTGATCATCGAGTACGGACCGGTGGAACGGGCGTGAATCTTGTCGTCCACCAAGTGGTGCAGCTTGAGGATGTACATGTAGCCGACCGTCACCGGGTACGGGAACGGTTCGCCACTGCGGCCGTCGAACAGCATCGCCTTGCCGTCCCCGTTGACCATGACCTGGCCATCGCGGTTCGGCAGTGTCGAGGAGAGCAGGCCCGTCAGCTCGTTCTCGCGGGCACCGTCGAAGACCGGGGTGGCCGTCTTGGTGTCAGCGGGTGCGCTGTAGAGCTGCTCGGGCAGGTTGCCCGCCCATTCCGGCACTCCGGCGGCGACGTCGATGTTCCAGCCGGTCTTGGCTACCCACCCGAGGTGGGTTTCCAGGATCTGGCCGATGTTCATACGACGGGGCACACCGTGGGTGTTCAGGATGATGTCGACCGGGGTGCCATCCTCGAGGAACGGCATGTCCTCGATCGGCAGGATCTTGCCGATGACGCCCTTGTTGCCGTGGCGTCCGGCGAGCTTGTCGCCGTCGGAGATCTTGCGCTTCTGAGCCACATACACGCGGACCAGCTCGTTGACGCCGGCGGGCAGCTCGTCGTCATCCTCGCGGGAGAACACGCGGATGCCGATGACCTTGCCGGATTCACCGTGGGGCACCTTGAGCGACGTGTCGCGGACCTCGCGGGCCTTCTCACCGAAGATGGCACGCAGCAGGCGCTCCTCGGGGGTCAGCTCGGTTTCACCCTTCGGGGTGACCTTGCCGACCAGGATGTCGCCGTCGCGGACCTCGGCGCCGATTCGGATGATGCCGCGCTCGTCGAGATCGGCCAGCACCTCATCGGAGACGTTCGGGATGTCCCGGGTGATCTCCTCGGCGCCCAACTTGGTGTCGCGGGCGTCGATCTCGTGCTCCTCGATGTGGATGGACGTCAGGACGTCCTCCTCAACCAGGCGCTGCGAGAGGATGATCGCGTCCTCGTAGTTGTGGCCCTCCCACGGCATGATGGCGACGAGCAGGTTCTTGCCCAGAGCCATTTCACCGTTTTCGGTGCAGGGCCCGTCGGCGATGACCTGTCCGGCCTCCACCCGCTGTCCGGCGTCCACGATGGGACGCTGGTTGGCGCAGGTGCCGTGGTTGGAACGCGCGAACTTGCGCATCCGGTAGGTCTGCCGGCTGCCGTCGTCGGCCATGACCGTGACGTAATCGGCGGAGACCTCTTCGATGATGCCGGCCTTGTCGGCGACGGCAACATCACCGGCGTCGATCGCGGCACGCAGTTCCATACCGGTGCCGACCAGCGGGGCCTCGCTGCGGACCAGCGGAACCGCCTGGCGCTGCATGTTGGCACCCATCAGGGCACGGTTGGCGTCGTCGTGCTCGAGGAACGGGATCATGGCCGTCGCGACCGACACCATCTGGCGCGGCGAGACGTCCATGTAGTCGACCTCGGTCCCCGTGACGAACTCGACCTCGCCGCCCTTACGGCGGACCAGGATCTTCGCTTCGGTGAACCGGTTGTCGGCATCGATCGGCGAGTTGGCCTGCGCCACGACGTGGCGGTCCTCCTCGTCGGCGGTGAGGTAGTTGATCTCGTCGGTGACGACACCGTCGACGACCTTGCGGTACGGCGTCTCGATGAAGCCGAACGGGTTGACCCGCGCATACACCGACAGCGAGCCGATCAGGCCGATGTTCGGACCTTCCGGGGTCTCGATCGGGCACATCCGGCCGTAGTGGCTGGAGTGCACGTCGCGAACCTCGAGGCCGGCACGCTCACGGGACAGACCGCCGGGGCCCAACGCCGAGAGACGACGCTTGTGGGTCAGACCCGAGAGCGGGTTGTTCTGGTCCATGAACTGCGACAGCTGCGACGTTCCGAAGAATTCCTTGATCGCCGCCACGACGGGACGGATGTTGATCAGGGTCTGCGGGGTGATCGCCTCGACGTCCTGGGTGGTCATCCGCTCGCGGACGACACGCTCCATACGCGAGAGGCCGACGCGGATCTGATTCTGGATCAGCTCGCCGACGGTACGCAGGCGCCGGTTACCGAAGTGGTCGATGTCGTCGACCTCGACGGGGACCTCGACGCCGCCGGGGGCGGTCATCGTGGTCTGGCCTTCGTGCAGACGCACCAAGTACTCGATGGTGGCGACGATGTCCTCTTCGGTCAGCGTCGAGCTGGTGATCGGCTGCCCGGCGTTGAGGCCGAGCTTCTTGTTCACCTTGTAGCGACCCACGCGGGCCAGGTCGTAACGCTTCTCCTTGAAGAACAGGTTCTCCAGCAGGGTCTGCGCGGACTCCTTGGTGGGCGGCTCGCCCGGGCGCAGCTTGCGGTAGATGTCCAGCAGCGCCTCGTCGGAGCCGGCGGTGTTGTCCTTCTCCAGCGTCGACATCATGATCTCGGAGAAGCCGAAGCGCTCGGAGATCTGCTCGGCGCTCCAGCCGAGCGCCTTCAGCAGCACGGTGACGGGCTGACGGCGCTTGCGGTCGATGCGCACACCAACGGTGTCGCGCTTGTCGACGTCGAATTCGAGCCAGGCGCCACGGCCGGGGATCACCTTGACCGAATGCAGGTCCTTCTCGGTGCCCTTGTCGACGCTGTGGTCGAAGTACACACCCGGGGAGCGAACCAGCTGGCTCACCACGACACGCTCGGTGCCGTTGATGACGAAGGTGCCCTTCTCGGTCATCATCGGGAAATCACCCATGAAGACCGTCTGGCTCTTGATCTCGCCGGTGTTGTTGTTGATGAACTCGGCCGTGACGAACAGCGGAGCTGCGTACGTCATGTCCTTGTCTTTGCACTCGTCCACCGGCGCCTTGACTTCGTCGAAGCGCGGGTCGGAGAAGCTCAGCGACATTGAGCCGGAAAAATCCTCGATGGGCGAGAGCTCGGTGAGTACCTCTTCGAGACCGCCGACGGGGTCGACGTCGCCGCGTTCGACGGCCATCTGGTGCCAACGATCGGCACCGATCAGCCACTCGAAAGAGGACGTCTGTACGTCGAGAAGCCCCGGAACCTCGAGAGGTTCACGGAGCTTGGCGAAGGAAACTCGGTTTGGAGCTCCGGGTACGGAGGAATTAGAGCTAATGTCGGCGTTTTGGCGGGTGACTGCCAAGATGCGTCCTTCCAGCACCTCATGCGACGTTTCGAAACCCGGGACAGAGATGCCACCGGTCCTCACGCCGCTTATCTGCGTCGGTTCGGCTGGTTGACAGATGTCCGGATCACAGACGCACGGCACGCGACTAGATCACTGAGATATCTCAGGCTAGGTACTGCGGTCGGAGGCGGTGAGTGGGCAGGAGGCAGCCAGCGCAACGTCCAACAATAGCGCACGGACGCGCATTCCTCAACTAGCCCACGCGGGGACCCATATGGCGCTGGCTGGCGTCCGAATCTCCCGTTGCAAACATGCTGCGAAACAGATTGAACCCTGGACGCGCTTCCGTCAAGAGGGGACGCGCGTGTCCGCGAAATCTGACCGTGAACTGCGACGGTGCCCCGAATTGCACCCGATCGGCAATGGGGCCGGGCCTGCGCTCCCACACACCCGCCCATTCTCGAAAGTTTTCCCTTGCGCCGTTTCACACGGTGTGTTTATGCTCCGCATGTCAACTGTTCAACAATAGGACAGTGTGCGGGCTCACCCTGTGGTCTGCCCCGCATCCGCCCACCCCGACCCTCCTGGGAGCACCCACAACCATGGCTGAAGTCCAGCTCATGCACATCGCCGGCGAGCAGACCGGCGCCGCCGACGGCACCTGCGAACCGGTGATCAACCCGGCCGACGGCGCGCAGATCGCCACCGTGCCGGTCGCCGGCGCCGCCGACGTCGACCGCGCGGTCGCCGCGGCTGAGGATGCTTTCCCCGGGTGGGCGGCGACCACCCCCGGCCAGCGGGGCGAACTGTTGCTGGAACTGGCCCAGCGGTTGCACGCCCATGCCGAGGAATTCGCTCAGCTCGAGTCCCGCAACGTCGGCAAGCCCATCTCGGTGGCCCGGGAGGAGATCCCGTTCGGAGTCGACAACATGCGGTTCTTCGCCGGTGCCGCCCGGGTGCTCGACGGCCGGGCCGCCGGTGAGTACTCGCCGACACACACCAGCTTCATCCGCCGGGACCCGCTGGGCGTGGTCGGCAGCGTCGCCCCGTGGAACTTCCCGCTGCTGATGGCCATCTGGAAGATCTGCCCGGCGCTGATGACCGGCAACACCCTGGTGCTCAAGCCCAGCGAGCAGACTCCCCTGACCACGCTGCGGCTGGCCGAACTCGCCGCGGACCTGTTCCCGCCGGGGGTCTTCAATGTGGTCACCGGCCACGGCGACACCGTGGGCCAGGCTCTGGTGTCGCACCCGCGGGTACGGATGACGTCGCTGACCGGTGACACCAGCACCGGCAAGCTGGTGGCGCGCGCCGGGGCCGCGAACCTGAAACGGCTGCACCTCGAACTGGGCGGTAAAGCCCCGGTGCTGGTGTTCGACGACTGCGATCTCGAGCTGGCGATCGCCAAGATCTGCGAGGGCGGGTACGGCAACTCCGGCCAGGATTGCATGGCCGCGTCCCGGGTGTACGTCGAGGACGGCATCTACGACGAGTTCGTCGCCGAGCTCACCCGCGCGGTGTCCAAGGTAGCCATGGGCGCACCGCAGGACGAACACACCGAGATGGGGCCGGTGATCTCGGCCAGGCAGCGCGACCGGATCGCCGGCTTCGTCGAGCGGGCCACGGCGTCGGGCCCGGCGGCGCTGGCGACCGGCGGCCCCGCGGCCGGCCCCGGCTTCTGGTATCAGCCCTCGCTGGTGGTCGACGCGCCGCAGGACTCCGAGATCGTCCAGAAAGAGGTGTTCGGCCCGGTGGTCACCACCACCCGGTTCCGCGGCGAGGAGCAGGCCTTCTCCTGGGCCAATGACGTCGAATACGGCTTGGCCGCTTCGGTTTTCACTCGCGATGTGTCCCGCGCGATGCGCGCCGCCCGGGTACTGCAGTTCGGCACGGTGTGGATCAACGACCACCTGCCGATCGTGGCCGAAATGCCGCACGGCGGCTTCAAGCAGTCCGGTCACGGCAACGACATGTCGATCTATTCGCTCGAGGAGTACACGGAGATCAAGCACGTCATGATCCGTCTCGCTTCGTGACCGCAGTCCCCCGACAGAACCTTGGAGACCCATGAGCTCGCCCGCATTTGACGGTGAAGTGTTCGCCGTCAACATGTTCTCGCTGCTACCCGGCGCCGACCCGAAAGAATTCGAACACTTCTCCACCCACGTGGACCGGCCCACCTGCCTGGCCTTCGGTGACGTCGTGAAGTCCTTCGACGCCTTCCGGGTCGCCGTCGCTCCCGATGGTGCGCCCGCCGACATCGTCGAGGTGATGCACGTCGCCGACTGGGCGAAGTGGGAGCGGCTCCGCGACAACGATCCGGCATTCCGTCCCGTGATGGACGGCTTCAACGCCCTGGTCGACGTCACCACCGTCCGCACCTGGTTCACCCGCGCAATTTCTGGAGGCACTCCATGACGACGTACGACGCCATCATCATCGGCGCCGGCCACAACGGCCTGATCACCGCCGGGTACCTGGCCAGAGCCGGCAAGAAGGTCCTCGTCGTCGAAGCCCGTGACGTCGTGGGCGGGGCGTGCACCAGCGAAGAGCTCATCCCGGGGGCCACCTGGTCGTCGTGCGCCTTCATCGCCAGCCTGCTGCGTCCGGAGATCATCGCCGAGCTGGAGCTGGAGCGCTACGGCCTGGAGATGTATCAGACCGAGGCCAACGAGGTCAGCATCTTCGGAGACGGCAGCCACCTGTTCATGTGGAAGGACATGGACCGCACGCTCAAGGAGATCGAGAAGTTCTCCAAGCGCGACGCCCAGGCTTTCCTGGACTTCGGGCTGCGGGTGAAGAAGTTCGCCTCGATCCTGACGCCATTCCTGCTGTCGCCGGCGCCCAGCCGGTCGCAGGTGTTGGCCGCCTTCGAGGCTGCGGGCGCCGAGGACCTCTTCAACGAGATGGTGCTGTTGTCGACGAAGGATCTGCTGGACCGCTACTTCGATTCCGAGCACATCAAGGGCCTGTTCACCTTCTTCGGGATGATCTCGGTGTGGGGCGGCCCGTCCACCCCCGGCACCGGCTACGTCTACGGCCACCACTCCGTCGGCGAATTCAAGGGCACGTTGGGCCAGTGGGGATTCGTCAAGGGCGGCATGGGCGGCATCACCCAGGCGTTGGCCCGCAGCGCCCAGGCCCACGGCGCCGAGATCAGGCTGAGCTCACCGGTGCGTCAGGTGGTGCTGACCAAGGGGCAGGCCACCGGTGTGCAGCTCGTCAGTGGCGAGACCCTCTCGGCGCGCACGGTGATCTCCAATCCCGACCCGCAGCGCTCCATGCTCGAGCTGCTGCCGCCGGGCGCGGTGGACGCCAAGCTGACGGCGAAGCTGCAGAACTACGACGCCCGCGGTTCCATGGCCCGCATCCACCTGCTGATCGACGAGCTGCCTGACTACGTCGGCTTCACCGCCGGCGAATTCGGCCCGCAGCATCAGGCGCAGGCCATCCTCGGTGCCTCGATCGAGAACTTCGAACTGGCGTGGGAGGCGCAGCGGCGCGGCGAGATCCCGGACGATTTCGTCATCGAGGCGGTCATCCAGTCCACCCACGACGACACCCTGGCCCCGGCCGGTAAGCACACCATGACCCTTGGTGTGCAACAACTTCCGTTCGAGTTGGCCGGCACCGACTGGGATTCGATCCGGGAGGAGTGGGCGGACCGGGTGCTCGAGGTGTTGTTCCGGTACGCGCCGAATCTGCGCCACCACATCCTGGAGCGGGTCATCATCACGCCGAAGGATCTCGAGCGCGATTACGGCCTGACCGGCGGCAACATCTTCCACGGCGCGATGTTCTTCGACCAGCTGTTCAACAACCGGCCCACCCCGGAGCTGGCCGACTATCGCACCACCGTCGGCAATTACTACCTGTGTGGCTCGGGAACCCATCCCGGCGGCGGTGTCATGGGCGCCAACGGTCACAACGCCGCCAAGGTCGTCATCGCCGACCTCAACGGCACCCCGGCGCCGACAGCCACCCGCGTCGGCCCCGCACCCAAGGCCGGGGTCATCGACAGGGCGATGGAGACGGTGATGGATACCAAGGCCGGCAAGAAGCTCGGTTACACCGTGGCCAGCACTCCGGCACTGCGCAAGGTCGTCAAGTTCGCTGCCCGCAGCGACAGCTCTCGCAACTCCCCCCGTTAATCCTGCGATTTCGGCGCGCTGGCCGTCGCTCAGCGGTCGAAATCGCGCCGAAATCACCCGGAAAGGACCCGCCATGCTCCCTCAGGATGACCCCCAGTCGCTGGCTACTCCGCTGGCGACGGCCAAAGACTCCCCCGACGGCTCGTCGCTGGCGCGCAATCAGATCGGCGTGCTGGGCATCGTGTTCTTCGTCGTCGCGGCCGCGGCACCACTGACCGTGGTGGTGGCGCTGTTCCCGGTGATCATCGGCTCCGGCAACGGTGTCGGCATCGCGGGCGCGTTCGTACTGGTGGCGGTGGTGCTGACCATCTTCGCGGTCGGTTACGTCGCGATGAGCAAACACATCACCAACGCCGGCGCCTTCTACGCCTTCATCACCCGGGGGTTGGGACGGCCGGTGGGCCTGGGTTCGGCGTCGTTGGCGATTTTCGCCTACAACGCGATCCAGCTCGGTGTCATCGGCGGGTTCGGTTACTACGCAGCAGAATTCGTGACCAAACACAGCGGGGTCGCCATCCCCTGGTGGGTGTTCTCTTTCATCGCGATGGGCGCGTCACTGTTTCTGGGCATCCGGCAGATCCACGCCGGAGCGCGGGTGTTGGCGGTGCTGCTGACGTTGGAGACGGCGATCATCCTGATCCTCAACATCGGCATCCTGTTCAATTCGCCCACCCCGATCAGCGACTACTCGTTTGAACCGTTCGCGCCGTCAGCGGTGCTCGCCGGCGCCATCGGGGTGGCGCTGATGTTCGCCCATGCCTCCTTCATCGGCTTCGAGGGCACCGCCATCTACGGTGAGGAAGCCAAGGACCCCAAGCGGACGGTGCCGCGCGCCACCTACGCCTCGGTGATCTTCATGGGTGTGTTCTACGCCGTGACCGCCTTCCTGATCGTCAACGCCGTCGGTGTCGGTAACGTCGTCGATCTGGCCGGAACCGAAGGTGGCAACCTGGTTTTCGCGGTCAGCGACTCCATCCTGGGCCGGGTCGGCACCGAGGCGTTCCAGCTGCTGGTCATCACCAGCCTCTTCGCCGCCATCCTGACGTTCCACAACAACGTCGCCCGCTACCTGTACTCGCTGGGCCGCCAGGGAGTGATCTGGTCGAAGCTGGGCACCACACATCCGACCCGCAAGTCGCCGGCGCTGGCCTGCTACGTCCAGATCGCCATGGTGGCTGTGGTGGTCGCGATCTTCGCGGTGTTCGGCCTGGATCCCTACACCACACTGTTCACCTGGTGGACCGGCGTGGGTGCGGCGGCGATCATCCTGCTGCAGACCATCGCCAGCATCGCGATCTTTGTGTTCTTCCGCCGCTCCGATGTCGACAAGCGACCGTGGAACACCTTCATCGCCCCGCTGCTCGGCATCGCCGGTCTGCTGCCGTTCCTGTACTACGCGCTCACCGGTATGGACGTCCTGCTGGGCGCCGGTGGCTGGTTGCAGGTGCTGTTCACCGGCATGCTGTTCGCGTCGCTGGCCATCGGCGTCATCGGCGCCTACGTGATCAAGGCCCGCTCCCCACAACGATATGCGCAACTGAACTCCACACTGGGCGACCGTCTCGCCTGATTGCGCTGTCCTCCAACATATTCGAAGGGACGTTTCATGTCAGCCGACGGTGTCGTCGACTTACGCCGGCCGGAGCCGCTCGAGCCGGACGAGGCGCTCGAGGTGGTCTCCAGCGCTTTCGGGTTGGCCGTTTCGCACCCGGTGACCTTGGGTGGCGAGTTCGACCAGAACCTGCGTGTCACCGATCCGACGGGTCGGCATTACCTGGTGAAGGTGTCCGCGCTGCCCGACGCCGGTCCGTCCACCGCCGATTGGCATGAGCGGATCCTGCTGCACTTGCAGACGACGGCACCCGAATTGCCGCTGCCCCGGCTGATTCCGGCCCTCGGCGGTCACCGGTACGTCATCGCGCCGACCAGCAAGGGCGACCGGATGTTCCGGGTGTTGTCCTGGCTGACCGGAGCGCCGCTGGCCGAGCAGGAGCACTCCGACGAACTGCTCGGCGAGCTGGGCCGCGTCGCGGGCCTGGTGTCCAATGCGTTGGCCTCGATGCCGGAGCCGTCCACCGCGATCACCCACGACTGGGACATGCGGCGGGCCCGCGATGTGGTGGACCGCAGCATCGGCGCCGTCGACGACCCGCAGCAACAAGCTGATGTCTCCGAAGTCATGCGGTGGTTCGACACCATCGAGCCCCTGCTGGCCGACCTGCCCCGCGGGGTGGCCCACCAGGATCTCAACGACTCCAACATCCTGGCGACCACCGATCCCGACGGCCGCCAGCGGATCAGCGGTGTGCTCGACATTTACGACGCCCTCTATACCGCGCGGGTGGCGGAACTGGCCGTCGCGACCGGTTATGCGCTGGTGCGCAAACAGGATCCGATGCACGTCGCGCAACTGGTGGTGGCCGGGTTCAACGCGGTGGCCCCGTTGACCGATGATGAACTGGCCGCGGTATTTCCGCTCGCCGCGGCCCGGTTGGCCATGAACGCGGTCACCTGGACCCAGCGCAACGCCAACACCCGCAATGACCATGGCGCCCGACGGATGCAACACACCTGGCCGGCGCTGGCGAAGGTCGCCCGCATCGATCCTGACTACGCCGAGGCCGCGCTGCGGGTGGCGTGTGGCCGGCCGGCCCATCCGGATGCCCGCCGGGTGGCGGCGGCGGTTGCCACGCCTGCGGCACCCTGGTCGACGGCGGAAAGGTCCGCGGTGCCCGTGGACACCGGCACGGCCAGTGATCTTTTCGACGTCATCAACTGGGACCAGCCTGCGGAGGTCGGCCGGGCCGTCGACGGTCTGCTCGGCAGCCGCGCCGACGGGTTCGGTGTCATCGATCATCTGCGGCCCAATCTGCTGTGGGCCGGGCAGCGCGGTGTCGGGGCCGACGAGCCCGCGACCACCACCCTCGGTACCCGCCTGTTGCTGCGCGAGGGCGACCCGGTGACCTGCCCGCTGGGCGGCGTCATCGAAACCGGTGACGGATTGGTGCTGCGCCACGATGTGGTCGACGACGACGGCCCGCTGACGTTTCGCACCCACTGGCACGGGTTGAGGCCGACCGCCTCGGGTCCCGACGTTGCCGCGGGCGCCGCACTGGGCAGCGCGCACGGCGACGCGGGTGACGGGCTGGGAACCGCTGTCGGCGTGTCTGTTTCCCTTGCCCGCCGGCACCGTCCCGGGGCCGGTTGGCCGGAACGGGTCACTCCGGGTGCGGCAGCGGTGTTCGCTGAACTGTCTCCGGATCCAGCCGCACTGCTCGGGCTCGAACGTGCCTCGGCGAGTACCTTGCGCGCCCAGAACGTGCTGTCGATCCGGCGTGAGCGGCTGGCCAGTTCGCAGCGGGCCTACTACCGGGCGCCGATGAATCTGCAACGGGGGCGCGGGGTGTGGCTGTACGACGAGGACGGCTACGGCTATCTGGATTCGTTGAACAACGTCACCCATGTCGGCCATGCCGATCCCCGGGTGGCCGAGGCGTCCCGGCGTCAGATGAACAAGCTGAACACCAACAGCCGCTTCCTCTACGAGGGCATCTCGACCTACGCCCAGAAACTGACCGACACGTTGCCCGACCCGCTGAATGTGGTGTTCTTCGTCTGCACCGGCAGCGAGGCCAACGATCTGGCCGTGCGAATCGCGCGGCAGGTCACCGGCCGCGCCGACATCGCGATCATCGACGGCGCGTATCACGGCAACACCGGTGTGGTGACCGGACTTTCACCCAACCGCTACAAAGGCCCCGGTGGCGCGGGCGCTCCCCCGACGACTCACGAGGTGATGATCCCGGACCGCTACCGGGGACCGTTCGGCTACGACGACCCCGATGCGGGCAGTAAGTACGGCGCCGAAGCGGCCCGGCTGTTCGACGACATGGTGAGTTCGGGTCACCCGCCTGCGGCATTTTTGGCCGAATCGTTGATGGGTACGGCAGGCAATATCGTCTTCCCGGACGGTTTCCTGGCGACCGCGTTCGCCGCTGCCCGGGCAGCCGGGGCTCTGGTGATCTCCGATGAGGTGCAGGTCGGAGTCGGGCGCATGGCCGACACCTTCTGGGGGTTCGAACTCGGCGGTGTGGTCCCCGATATCGTGACGATGGGTAAGCCACTGGGCAACGGCCACCCGCTGGCCGCCGTGGTGACCACCCGGGAGATCGCCGACGCGTTCGACACGGGCATGAAGTACTTCAACACTTTTGGCGGCAACCCGGTGTCGTGCGCTATCGGCAGCGCGGTGTTGGACATCGTGCTCGATGACGGGCTGCAGCAGCATGCAGGCGAGGTGGGCCGCTACTTCGCCGACAGCCTGCGTCAGGTGCAGCGACGCCGGCCGATCATCGGGGACGTGCGTGGGCAGGGCCTGTATCTCGGGGTGGAGCTGGTCCGCGACCGTGACACCAAAGAGCCCGCCAAGGCCGAAGCATTCGAGGTGACCGAGCTGATGAAGGCCGAAGGTGTCATCGTCTTCCCCAACGGGGTCCATGACAATGTGCTGAAGATCAAGCCGCCCATGATCTTCCAGCGCGAGCACGTCGACATCTACTGCGAGGCACTCGACCGGGTGCTGAGCCGGCTGTAGCGGGCTCGGCTTCCCGGCCAGACCTCAGGAGCGGTTGGCGAAGATCGCCGCAACCCGCTGGGCGTTGACGGTGAGGATCTCCTCCAGTACGGCACGGGCCTTGTCGGGATTGCCGGTTTCCAGGGCGGCCATGATCGAGGTGTGCTCCTCGATCACCCCTTCCTGCGATTCGAATTCGCGGTCCTCGACGGACAACACCACCAGGAAGAACCTCAGCTCACGGGCGAGCTGAGCGTAGAACTCGTCAATGCGCTTGCTGCCCAACATCGAGACGATCGCGGCGTGGAAGGCGAGGTCCTTCTCGGCGATGGCGGCGGGGTCATGGGTTTCGTAGGCCGCCATCAGCGCATGCAGGGCCGCGCGCACCGGCGCGAGCTCCTCAGGGGTCCGGGGAGTGGCCGCCGCGGACAGCTCCAGGGAGATGCGGGCACGGTAGAGCTCGGCGAGGTCTTCCTGCGACGGGTCGACGACGGCGGCGCCATGGTGCATCGTGTGGCGCACCAGCCCGCCGGCTTCGAGCATCCGCACCGCCTCGCGGACGGTGTTACGCGAAATACCCAGGGACGCAGCGATTGTGCTTTCCCGGATCGGCGCCCCGGGCGCCATCTCGCCTCGCATGATGGCGTCGCTCAGGCCGTCGGCCACCTGCTGGGCGGTACTGGTACGACGCAGCGTCAGGTTTTCGACAGGATTCATGACCCAATAATAGGCGATTGCGTTCACTAGCTATACTGTCCTACTGTTGAACAATTCGCTAGATTTGCAGAACCTCAGCGGCGCTCACCGCCCCGGTGACCCCACACATCACCCACGTACCCTCAGGTAACGATGACGCAGCAGCTACGGCCCACCGATGTCGATCCCGCATCCGCTCGCGCGGCTCTGGACCGGCTGGATGTCCCGATCGATCACACCGCACGCACCCGGGCGCAGTTCGCCTACGACGCCTCCCATTACCGGGTGGCGCCGCTGGCCGTCGCCTTCCCCCGATCCGTCACCGATGTGGTGGAACTGCTGGAGGTGTGCCGCCGGCACGCGATCCCGGTGATCCCGCGTGGTGGCGGAACGTCCATGGCCGGCAACGCAATCGGGCCCGGGCTGGTGCTGGACTTCTCCCGGCACATGAACGAGGTGCTGCACCTCAACCCGCAGCGCCGGCTGGCCGTCGTCCAACCGGGGGTGGTCCTCGACGACCTGCAGCGGCTGGCACGTCCACACGGCCTGGAGTTCGGGCCGGACCCGTCGTCGCACAGCCGGGCCACCCTGGGCGGCATGATCGGCAACGACGCCTGCGGCAACCACTCGGTACGGCACGGCCGCACCGTCGCCCATGTCCGTGAGCTCGAGTTGGTACTGGCCGACGGCACCCACGTGCACGCCGGACCTGACGGGCTGCGGCCGGCCACCGCCGAGCACGCCGACCGGGTGGCCGAACTCAATGCCCAGTTGCGAGAACTGGTGTCGGACAACCTCGGTGCGCTCCGCACCGAGCTGGGACGGATCAACCGCCAGGTGTCGGGCTACCAACTGCACCATCTGCTGCCGGAGCACGGGTTCGACGTGGCCAAGATGCTGGTGGGTTCTGAGGGCAGCTGTGCGGTGGTGGTGGCGGCCACGGTCGATCTGGTGCCCGTCGCGCCCACGGCGCTGCTGATCGCGGTCGGCTACCCCGACGTGGTCGCCGCCGCCGACGATGTGCCGACCATCCTGGAGTACTCGCCGGCAGCGGTCGAGGGCATGGACGAGAGCATCGTCACCGCGATGCGTGCCCGCCGCGGCCCGGACGCGGTGGCGGGCCTACCCGACGGTGGCGCATGGCTTTTCGTCGACCTCGACGGCGATGACGTCACCGAAGTGGCGCAACGCGCCGAGGAACTGGTACGGCGGCTCCGCGACCAGGGCAATCTGACCGACGCACGGGTGGTTCCGGACCCGGCTCAGCGCGCGTCCCTGTGGCGGGTCCGCGAAGACGGTGCCGGTTTGTCCGCCCGCTCCCCCGACGGTGGCCAGACGTGGACGGGCTGGGAAGACTCCGCCGTCGCGCCGGCCGACCTGCCCGCCTACCTGCGGGACTTCCGGCAGTTGCTCGACGAGCACGGCCGAAAGGGCGTGATGTACGGGCACTTCGGCGCCGGTTGCATTCACGTCCGCATCGACTTCGACTTCGGCACCGCCGAGGGTGTGGCGGACATGTCCGCGTTCGTCACCGCGGCCGCCGAGTTGGTCACCCGCCATGGCGGCACCCTCTCGGGTGAGCACGGCGACGGGCGCGCCCGTGGCGCGCTGCTGAACATCATGTACAGCCCGCAGATGCTCGGGCTGTTCGGCCGGGTCAAGCAGATCTTCGATCCGGCCCGGCTGCTCAACCCAGGCATCATCGTCGACCCCGTTGCGGTGACCGCCGATCTCGGGCCCCTGCCGTTGACGGTGCTCACCCCGAGCACATCAGGTTTCGCCTTCCCGCATGACCGCGGCGGGTTCGCCGGCGCTGTCAGCCGGTGCGTGGGAATTGCCAAGTGCCGCAGCGATGTCGGCGGGGTGATGTGCCCGAGCTATCGGGCCACCCACGATGAGAACCACTCCACCCGCGGCCGGGCCCGCGCCCTGCAGGAGATGATGCGCACCGAGCACAGTGTGGTCGACGACGGTTGGCGTTCCGACGATGTGCGCGAGACCCTGGATCTGTGCCTGTCGTGTAAAGCGTGCTCTGCCGACTGCCCCGTCGGCGTCGACATGTCCACCTACAAATCGGAGTTCCTGCACCGGCACTACCGCAGGCGCGTCCGTCCGCGCAGCCACTATTCGCTGGGCTGGTTGCCGGCATTGGCCCGGGTGGCGGGCATCGCGCCGAGGCTGGTGAATGCGTTGGCCGGCAACCGCACTGCGCATCGGGTGATGGCGCGGCTCGGCGGCGTGACGACCCGGCGCGCGGTGCCGCAGTTCGCTCCCGCCAACGCTGCCATGCGGTCGATGGCCGGGTTCGTGACGACCGGTACCGAGCCCGACGCGGTGCTGTTCGTCGATACCTTCACCCGCGCCTTCCGACCTGAACTGGCCGGGGCGGCGGCAGCGGTGTTGGCCGACACCGGCGCCGACCTCAGCGCCAGCCAGGGCGCCTGTTGTGGGCTGACGTGGATCACCACCGGACAACTCGACATCGCCAAGCGGGTACTGCGCCGCACCACGGAGATTCTGGACAAGACCGGTACGGCGCCGATCGTGGTGCTCGAACCCAGTTGCGCCGCAGCCCTGCACAAGGACCTGCCGGAGCTGGTGCCCACCGCGGCGGCCCGCCGTGTCGCGGCCCGGATCACCACCTTCGCCGGTTACCTCGACCAGCGCCTCGACGCCGGCTGGGTGCCGCCACCACTGCCCGATGATGTGGTGCTGCAACAGCATTGCCATGAGTACGCCGTTTTCTCCCCGACGCTGCAGCAGCGGCTGCTGTCCCGGCTGGGGGTCTCGTCGGTCGACAATGCCACCGGTTGCTGCGGCCTGGCCGGGAACTTCGGCTTCGAGCGCGAGCACTACGACACCTCGATCGCGGTCGCCGGTCTGGCGCTCAGACCAGCGCTGGACGCGGCGGCGCCGGGCACTCCGGTGCTGGCCGACGGCTTCAGCTGCCAGACCCAGATCAGCCACCTCAGTGTTGACAATGATTCTCCCCCAACCCATCTCGCGCAGCTCCTGTGGAGCGCGCTGAACCGCAGAGGACCCCGCCCATGACCGCGACGACCGATCAGTTCACCGACTTTTCCGGGTTCACCGAGCAGTTCCCCCGCAACCTGCTGATCGGCGGCGAGTGGGTTGAGGGCGGCGCCGGGGCGACGATGCCGGTGGAGAATCCGGCGACCGGCGAAACGCTGACGGTGGTGGCCGACGCCGAACCCGCCGATGGGGCCCGGGCGCTGGCGGCCGCCGTTGCCGCGCAACGGGACTGGGCCCGCACCGCACCGCGCAAGCGGAGTGAGATCCTGCGCGCCGCTTATGATCTGCTGCTGGGGCGGATCGAGGATCTGGCGTTGTTGATGACGCTGGAGATGGGCAAGTCGCTCGACGAGGCGCGCGGTGAGGTGCGTTATGCGGCTGAATTCTTCCGCTGGTTCTCCGAGGAGGCCGTGCGCATCGACGGCGGTTACACCCGGGTGCCCGCCGGCGACAAACGGGCGCTGGTGCTCGCCGCACCGGTGGGGCCGTGCCTGCTGATCACGCCGTGGAATTTCCCGCTGGCGATGGGCGCCCGCAAGATCGGGCCTGCTATCGCGGCCGGCTGCACGATGGTGCTCAAACCGGCCCCGCAGACGCCGCTGTCATCCCTGGCGCTGGCGGCCATCCTGATCGAAGCGGGCCTGCCCGCCGGGGTCCTCAACGTGGTGACCACCTCCCGTGCCGGTGAGCTGACCGAACCCCTGCTGCGCGGCGGTGAGGTGCGCAAGCTGTCGTTCACCGGGTCCACTGCCGTCGGCAAAATCCTGTTGGCGCAATGCGGTTCGGCCGTGGTGCGCACGTCGATGGAGCTGGGCGGCAACGCTCCGTTCCTGGTGTTCTCCGACGCTGACCTGGACGTCGCCCTTGATGCTGCGATGCAGGCCAAGATGCGCAACATGGGTGAGGCGTGCACCAGCGCGAACCGGTTTTACGTCCACGAGCGTGTTGCGGCGCCGTTCGCCGAGGAGCTCGCGCGGCGGATGTCGGCGCTGCGGGTGGCGCCGGGGTGGCTCGAGGGAGCCCAGGTGGGTCCGCTGATCGACGGGGCCAGCCGGGACAAGGTGCAACGCCTGGTACGTGACGCGGTGAGCCGCGGCGCGACCGTGCTCGCCGGCGGAGGTGCCCCGGAGGGTCCGGGTTACTTCTACAGCCCGACGGTGCTGACCGATGTCGCTGCCGCCAGTGAGCTGTGCAGCGCCGAGATCTTCGGACCCGTCGCAGCCATCCAGACGTTCAATGAGGACGATGATGTGGTGGCGCTGGCCAACAACACCCCGTGGGGTCTGGTCGGTTATGTCTTCACCCAGGACGTCGACCGTGCCTTCAATGTCAGCGAGGACCTGAATGTCGGTATGGTGGGCCTGAATTCGGGCATTGTGTCCGATCCTGCGACCCCGTTCGGCGGGGTGAAGGAGTCGGGGCTCGGGCGTGAAGGCGGCCGCGTCGGAATCGACGAGTTCCTGGACTACAAGCTGATCAGCATGCCGATCCGGCGGTAGCGACCAACCGGCAGTCAGAGCAGAAACCGCCCTACCCCGACGGCACAGCAGACGGGGTAGGGCGGAATCAGCGGATCAGGCTTCGCGTTGGGCGGGGATCGACGCGGTAGGTGCGTCGTCCTCCTCGGTGCGATGGCGCGAGGTGGTGTCATCGCTGGACCCATTGGTTTCGTACCGGTTGGTGCCGTCGAGGTCCTCGCGGATCGCTTCCTGGGCGGCCGGCGGCAACGAGTGCAGGATTTCCCGCACCCGGGCCTGGCGGCGGCCCACAGCCTGGCGTTCCGGCATGCCAGGGGTTGCCTGGACCTGCGGCGGCACACCGACGATTTCTTCGACACCGCCGTCGTGGTGACCGGCGTCGACCATGGCCTGCTCTTCGGCCATCTGCGCCTCGTCCTTTTCCTCGGACATGCCGATGGGCCCGATACGGCGGCCGTTGAGGAACTGACGCACCACCGGCTCGTCACTGGTCAGCAGCACCTCGCGGGGGCCGAACATGACCAGGTGCTTGCGGAACAGCATGCCGATGTTGTCGGGCACGGTCCGGGCGATGTTGATGTTGTGCGTGACGATCAGGATGGTGGCGTCGATCTGGGCGTTGATGTCGATCAGCAGCTGCGACAGGTACGCCGTACGGACGGGGTCCAGACCGGAGTCGGGCTCGTCGCAGAGGATGATCTGCGGGTCCAGTACCAGCGACCGGGCCAGCCCGGCGCGCTTGCGCATACCGCCGGAGATCTCGCCGGGGAACTTGGTCTCGTCGCCGCCGAGGCCGACGAGTTCCAGCTTGTCCATCACGACCTGACGGATTTCGCTTTCCTTCTTCTTGGTGTGCTCACGCAAGGGGAAGGCGGTGTTGTCGTAGATGTTCATCGAGCCGAACAGCGCGCCGTCCTGGAACATGACGCCGAACAGGGTCCGGATCTCGTAGAGCTCCTTGGCGGAGCATTCGAGGATGTTGGTGCCGTCGACGATGATCTTGCCGCGCTCCGGGCGCAGCAGACCGATCAGGGACTTCAGGAACACCGACTTACCGGTACCGGAGGGGCCCAGGAGGACGCTGACTTCACCCGGCGGGAGATCGAAGGTGACGTCCTCCCAAATTCGCTGGGATCCGAAGGACTTAGTCAGTCCCTCGACCTGGATACCAATGCCCACACGAAATCCTTCCGATTCGAAATCACCAAGCCTCCAGCCCACCCGCCTGTGGCTTGAGTCACTGTAGCGTATGGCGTTACGTCAGTTCGCCGTTGTGTCATTACCTTTATCGACACCGGCGTCCAGCGATGCCGTTACGGTACCCCCCGAACAAAACAAACCGCCCGGGGTCCGTGGACCCCGGGCGGTTTGCGAAAACTGCGAACTACTTGACGGTGACCGATGCGCCGGCGGCCTCGAGCTTGGCCTTGGCGTCCTCGGCGGCATCCTTGCCGACCTTCTCGAGCAGCGCCTTGGGGGCGCTGTCGACCAGATCCTTGGCCTCTTTGAGGCCCAGGCCGGAAACGATTTCGCGGACGACCTTGATGACGCCGATCTTCTTCTCGCCGGCACCCTCGAGGATGACGTCGAATTCGGACTGCTCTTCAGCAGCCTCGGCGGGGGCGCCGGCGGGGCCGGCAGCGGCGACGGCCACGGGGGCAGCCGCGGTCACGTCGAAGGTCTCCTCAAACGCCTTCACGAACTCCGAGAGTTCGAGCAGAGTCAGTTCCTTGAAAGCATCGAGCAGTTCTTCGGTGCTGAGCTTGGCCATGTTGTGGTCCTTTCCTAATTCCTTGACCGGATTGTCGATCGAGATTGGTTCTGGGGTTATTCGGTTGTCTCGGCAGGAGCGTCAGCCTCGGCCGCAGGTGCGGCATCCTCGGCCGTAGCCTCGGCTGCGGGCGCCGCGGGGGCGCCTTCGGCCTCGGTCCGCTTGTCCTGCAACGCTGCCGCGAGTCGGGCGACCTGCGACAACGGCGCCTGGAACAGCGCTGCGGCCTGGCTGGTCTTCGCCTTCATCGCGCCGGCCATCTTGGCCAGCAGCACCTCACGCGACTCGAGGTCCGCGATGGCCTCGACCTGCGCGACGGACAGCGGCGCGCCGTCCATGTAGCCGCCCTTGATGACCAGCGCCTTGTGCTCCTTGGCGAAGGTCTTGATCGCCTTTGCGGCGTCGACCGGCTCACCCTGGATGAACGCGATGGCCGTGGGGCCGGCGAAGAGCTCGTCGAGACCTTCGACTCCTGCTTCGGACGCGGCACGCTTGACGAGCGTGTTCTTCGCGACCGAATAGGTGGCCCCGGCGCCCAGAGAGCGACGTAGTTGGGCCAGGTGGGCCACCGTCAGGCCGCGGTACTCGGTGACGACGGTGGCAGTCGAGGCTTTGAACTGCTCGGTGATCTCTGCAACGGCAGTGGCCTTGTCAGCCTTGGCCATGCATGCCTCCTCGGTGTGTCTAGCTACTTACCCTCTGCCACCGGAGCCGGAAACGACAAACGCCCCGACGCAGGATGCGGTCGGGGCGCGAAATCACCAGGCGGTAAAGCCCGATAAGTTGATGCCTCGTCCTCCTGCGTGGGCCGCCCGGATGTTCCCGGACCTTCAACCGATTGCTCGGTGACCGACGGTCTTCGGTGGATCGTTGACCAGGATAGCCGCATCAGGGCCGATCGGCCAAAACGCGCCGTCAGTCCCGCAGCAGCGCGGCCGCACCCACCAGGCCGGCGTCGGCACCCAGTGCGGCGGGCACCACCTGCATACCGGTGAGGAAATCCAGTCGGGCATAACCGGCCAGCGACGCCCGCAGCGGCTCGAACAGCACTGCGCCCGCGTTGGCCACCCCTCCCCCGATCACCACCAGATCCAGGTCGCACACCGCACCGACAGAGGCGACCATGGCCGCCACCGCATCGGCGGAGCGTTCAAAAGCCCGCTGCGCCAACCGATCTCCCCCTCGGGCCGCCGCGGCCAGTTCCGGACCTCCGGCCTCGGCCGGGGCATCCCAGCCCAGCTCGCGCGCCCACTGCACCATTCGCGGCCCGGCGGCGATCGCCTCGACGCACCCGCGGGCACCGCAGGAACACTGCGGCCCGCCGGGTTCGACCACCACATGGCCGACGTGTCCGGCGTTCCCGGTGCGTCCGACATACGGTTTCCCGTCGAGCACCAGCCCGCCGCCCACTCCGGTGGAGATCACCATCCCCATCATGGACGGCGCGCCCTGCCCGGCGCCGCGCCAATGCTCGCCGAGCGCCATGCACACGCCGTCGCCCCCGATCCGCACCGGCACGTCGGGTGCCACCGCCACCAGCCGGTCCCGCAGCGGGAAGTCCGACCAGCCGGCGATGTTGATGGGGCTGACCGTCCCGGCGTGGATGTCGATCGGCCCGGCCGCCGCGACGCCGATACCGCGCACGTCGGCTTCGGCGGCCGTCGCCTTGAGCATCCGTTCGACGGCCTGCCACACCGCCTCGGCGTCACCGCGGGGTGTCGGGGTGGTGCTGGTGGCGAACAGTCGGCCGTCGTCGTCGACCAGGCCGGCGGCGATCTTGGTCCCGCCGATGTCCAGTGCCAGGGTGAGGTCGGCCATCAGCGCCGACGGACGTGAAAGCGGGGAGGCGCGACGAGGTCGGCGCTGCGGGTCTCGAGCCACTGCCGGAACGCCCGCCGACGGGCGGTGCCGCGCAGGTGTGCCGCGATTGCAGGCCGCACGGCATCCAGCGCAGGGCTCTGCCCGCCGCTGCGGCGCCGGTCGACGCAGGTCACCGCCGTGGCGAACCGCCGGGGGTTGCGTTCGTGATAGGCCTGGATCTCGGGTTCGGAGACGTCGATGTCCTCGGTGACGTACCAGAACACCGCACGTGCCAGCGGGTCGGCCAGTGCGGCGGCGGCGAGGCTGCCGACCTCGAAGCGCGCGGTCCCGTCGGGCAGCACGTCCGCCAGGCTGGGAGCGTGATCGGCGGTGACCCCGAGACGGATGGCTTCGGCGCGCAGTACCCGTTCGATATGGATCAGCTGGGACAGCCAGCGTCGCAGCTGCCGCCATTGCGGGGTCCCGATCAGCGGTAATGCCGCCCCGGGGGTGGTGGCACGGAACTGCGCCTCGCGTGCGTCGATCTCTTCGACGGACACCGTCATGGTCGCGGGGTGATGCATCGGCCGGGCCATGGCTCCTAGCTTGTGGTCCAGGCGGCGGTGTCGCCACCGGCCGTTCACCGATCGTGCCCAAGAGTTCATTGGCTTGTGACCAGGACCCCTCGCCTGCGTCGCGACGGGTCGGCCGGGCTGTGCCAAAGTGGAGCCATTGTGAGGAATCGAGTCATCCGCCCCAGTGAGCTGCGCGGCTCTCGCGATCTGCTGTCGCTGGGATTCGAAGCACACCGAAGCGCTCTGCTGCTGAAACTGCGGTGGCACAACTCCCGCGGCTCCGCAGGTCAGGGCGCGGTGTCGGACACCACGTCGACCATCAATGCCCGGTGGTCGGAGATGGACAGCAGCGGCGCCGAGGTCTGAGTCCCCCGCAACGACGGGTCGTCGGTCAGGATGTGGTCCAGCTGCCGGCTCGGCACGTCGGCCGGGAAGGTGTTGGCCGCCGCCAGCGCCCGGAACCTCGAGGTTCGTGCGACCGCGGGCGGGGTCATGTTCAGATCGCCCATCAGCACGTGCGGTCCGGGAAAGCCCCGCACGTCGCGGACCAGCCGGCGCAGCTGCACCCGATTCCAGGCCGGCACGAAAGACAGGTGGGTGTTGGCCACGGTCAGCGGTCCGATCGGTGTCTCGAACCGGGCCACCATCGCGGCCCGCGGCTCTTCGTCGACCATCAGCACTTTGCCGGGTTCCTGCAGGTACATCGGGAACCGGAACGGGATCCGCGGCAGCCGCAGCACCTGCCAGTTCACCGCCGGGAAGCGGGACAGCAGCGCGATGCCGTAGCCGGCGGTGCCGGGTTGTTCGGTGCCGGTGGCCGCCATCCAGGTGGCTCCGGGGGTGCCGGCGATGGCTGCGACGAATCGGTGACTGACCGCGCCCATGGCTTCGGCGGCCAGCGCGGTCAGGTCGGCCATCGATGAGCGCGGCTGGTCGAGGTCGACCTCCTGCAGTGCCAGTACGTCGGCATCGAGCTCTTTGATGCTGGCCGCCAGCCGGTCCAGTCGTACCTCACCGTCATGCACGCTTCGTCCGTGCAGGATGTTGAAAGTCGCCATCCGCATGGGTATGTACTACCCACCTCGCCCCGCCGACCCACAGGAGCCCACTCATGCCCGTGCGCAATGACGAGTTACGCGATGCGCTCAGACGCGCCGCGTCGGCGTTCAAGGCGCACGGTCCGGACTTCGCGTTGGGCGGCAGTTACGCGTTGTGGGCGCACGGCGGTCCGGAGCCGGTGCACGATGTCGACTTCGTGGTTGCCGAGGACGATGTCGAGACGGCGGCGCTGACGTTGGAGAAGGTGGGCTTCGTTGTGGAGCGCACACCTGAGGACTGGTTGTTCAAGGCGTGTGTGGGCGACGAGTTCGTGATCGACGTGCTGCACCGCCTCAACGGGGTTCGGGTTGATGCGACGACGTTGGCGCCGGCCGAGGAGCTCGACGTCCTGGCCATCCGGATGCCGGTGATGCCACCCACCGAGGTGATCATCGCAAAGCTGTTGTCGCTCAACGAACATCACTGCGATTTCGCGGCGCTGCTGCCCGGGGTGCGGGCGGTGCGCGAGCGGGTGGATTGGCAGCAGGTCCGCACCGCCGTCGCGGACAACGATTTCGCGATGGCCTTCCTGGTGCTGTCGGACCGGCTCGGCATCACCGAGTAGCCGCGGCGAGCCGCTCGGCCACCGCCCGGGCACCTTCGATCACTTCGGGCGGCCCCAGGATCTGGAAGTCGCGGCCGACCATGGCGAAGTGCAGCGCGATCTTCTCGGGGTCGTCGGCACCGGCGGTGACGATGCAGGCGTCCGGTCCGTCGGCTTCGATGGTGGCCGACGCCGGCGAGAAGTGTTGTTCCAGAAACTCTTTGGAGGCCTGGTAACGCACCCTGGCGATGTGCGGGTAGGGCGAGCTGCTGATCGCTCGGCTGACGTAGGCCGCGGCGTCGGGTGCCTCGCGCGGGGTGAACGTGGTGCCGCCGGCGCGCACGTCGCTCATCCGGTCCAGCCGTAGGGTGCGCCAGTCGGTGCGGTCGCGGTCCCAGGCCAGCAGGTACCAGCGTCGGCCGGTGGTCACCAGTTGGTAGGGCTCGAGACGACGCTGCGTTTCGGTGCCGCGGATGTCGGTGTAGGACGCGTCGACGTGTTCGTGGTCGCGGCAGGCGCGGGCCAGGGTCATCAGCGCTTCTGGTTCCACTGGTGCGTCGTTGCCCGACGTCAGCGTGACGGTCGTTTCGTGGACGGCCGAGACCTGGGAACGCAGCCGGGCGGGCATCACCTGATCCAGCTTGGACAGTGCGCGCAGCGCCGATTCGCCGATGCCGGCGACGCTGCCGCCGGCGGCCAGGCGCAGGCAGACGGCCATCGCGACGGCTTCCTCGGGGTCCAGCAGCAGCGGGGGTAGCGCGGCCCCGGCGCCCAGTTGGTAGCCGCCGCCGTGCCCGGTGCTGGCGTGGACGGGATAGCCCAGCTCACGCAGCCGGTCGATATCGCGGCGCACGCTGCGGCCGGTCACCCGCAGGCGCTGGGCCAGCTCGTCGCCGGTCCACACCCGCCGCGACTGCAGCAGTCCGAGCAGTTGCAGTACTCGGCCCGTCGTTTCGGACATGCCTCGAAGTATGTCGCACTTCTAGGACCGAATCTGTCCTGAATGCCTGAGAGGGTGTTCCCATGACCCTCCGCCTGACTGATCAGCTGGCCGATCAATTGGACGTCCACTGGCAGCACGCATTGCGCCCGCGCCTCGATGGGCTCACCGATGACGAGTACTTCTATGAACCGGTGCCCGGCTGCTGGACCATTCGTCCGGCCGGCGCGCGAATGTTTCCCGATTTCGCCGACCCGCCGCCGCAACCGGAACCGTTCACCACCATCGCGTGGCGGCTGGCGCACGTCATCGTCGGCGTGCTGGCCATGCGGGTGCACCACCATTTCGGCGGCCCGCCCGCCGACTACCAGAGCTGGACCTACGCCACCGACGCCGATACCGCGCTGCGTCAGCTCGACGGTGCTTATCGCGCCTGGACGGCCGGGGTGCGCGGACTGGACGAGGCCGCCCTGAGCCGGCCCATCGGCCCGGCCGAAGGTCACTGGGCACAGCACCCGATGTCCGAGCTGGTGCTGCACATCAATCGCGAAGTCATTCATCACGGAGCCGAAATCGCCTGCATCCGTGACCTGTACGCCCACAACAAGGAGAACTGATCATGCCCGCAATGCCGCCTCCCATCACCGACGAGCGCGCCGGACTGAAGGATTACCTGGCCGCCCAGCAGTACGCCTTCCACGCCATCGCGTTCGGCCTCACCGACGAGCAGGCCCGCCAGACGCCGACCGTCAGCGCACTGTCCATCGGGGGGGTCATCAAGCACGTCACGCAGTGCCAGCGCAGCTGGATGCGGCGGGTGAGCTCGGCCCCCGAACTCGCACCGACCGATCTGCGCTCGCAGGAGGAGCAGCAATCGGAGTATCAGAACGAGTTCGTCATGCGCGAGGACGAGACGCTGGCCGACCTGCTGGCCGCGTTCGATGCCGGCAACAAGGAAGCCCTCGCGCTGATCGATGCCGTGGACCTCGGCGCCGCGGTGCCCGTCCCCCCGGGTGTCCCGTGGTTCCCGCAGGACGTCCCGGCGTGGTCGATGCGGTGGGTGCTGTTCCATTTGATCGAGGAGTTGTCCCGGCATGCCGGGCAGGCCGACATCATCCGGGAAAGCATCGACGGCGCGACGCTCTATGAGCTGTTAGCCGGTGTGGAGGACTGGGAGCCCACGCCGTGGTTGACGCCGTGGGGCAAGACACCGGTGAGCTGATCGGTGGTGACCCACGTGGCTGCTGGGGCGAATCGCCCGTGACGTGAGCGCTCTCACGCACTTCATATCCGTCTCATTGGAGACCCGAAGTGTAACGCCAGATGTGGCCGCCTAGCAGCGGGTTCGACCCGACGCAGCGGCGGCGGCCGGGGCCGAAAACTCGGCCCCGGCAAAGCCGCCGGCCCCGCTTGGGTGGGCTCAGACCTGCGAATTTGAGACACTGCAGACATGAGTTCAACCAAACACCGCGAGGTGGCCAAGCTTGATCGGGTGCCCTTGCCCATCGAGGCGGCCCGAATCGGCGTCACGGGTTGGCAGCTCACCCGCGCAGGCGCCCGCGTCGTCTCCAAACTGCCCGCCCGAGGTCCCTGGCAAGCCAAGGTCATCAAAGAGATCCCCAAGGCTTTCGAGCAGCTGGGTCCCACCTACGTCAAGTTCGGCCAGATCATCGCGTCCAGTCCCGGTGCGTTCGGCGAGCCGATGAGCCGCGAGTTCCGCAGCCTGCTGGACTCCGTGCCGCCGGCCGACCCCGCCGAGGTGCACCAGCTGTTGCGCGAGGAACTCGGCGGCGAGCCGCACAAGCTGTTCAAGCATTTCGACGATCAGCCGTTCGCGTCGGCGTCCATCGCGCAGGTGCACTTCGCCACCCTGCACAGTGGTGAAGAGGTGGTGGTGAAGATCCAGCGCCCGGGCATCCGGCGCCGGGTGGCCGCCGACCTGCAGATCCTCAAGCGGTTCGCGCAACTCGTCGAGCTGGCCAAGATGGGCCGTCGCCTCTCCGCTCAGGACGTCGTCGCCGATTTCTCCGACAACCTGGCCGAGGAGCTGGACTTCCGGCTCGAGGCGCAGTCGATGGATGCCTGGGTCAGCCATCTGAAGTCGTCGCCGCTGGGCCGCAACATCAAGGTGCCCGACGTGCACTGGAGCTTCACCAGCGAGCGGGTGCTGACGATGGAGCGCGTCGCCGGCGTGCGCATCGACGATGTCGCGGCGATCCGCAAGATGGGCTTCGACGGGACCGAGCTGGTCAAGGCCCTGCTGTTCTCGACGTTCGAGGGCGGGTTGCGGCACGGCCTGTTCCACGGCGACCTGCACGCCGGCAACCTGCTGGTCAACGACGAGGGCCAGGTGGTGTTCCTCGACTTCGGCATCATGGGCCGTATCGACCCCCGCACCCGGTGGCTGCTGCGCGAACTGGTGTACGCCCTGCTGGTCAAGAAGGACCACGCCGCCGCCGGCAAGATCGTGGTGCTGCTCGGGGCCGTCGGCACCGTCAAACCGGAAGCCGAGGCGGCCAAGGACTTGGAGGCGTTCGCGCAGCCGCTGAGCATGAAGTCCCTGGGCGACATGTCCTATGCCGATATCGGCAAGCAGCTCGGAACGTTGGCCGAGGCCTATGACGTCAAGCTGCCCCGCGAGCTGGTGTTGATCGGCAAGCAGTTCCTCTATGTCGAGCGGTACATGAAGCTGCTGGCGCCGCACTGGCAGATGATGAACGACCCGCAGTTCTCCGGCTACTTCGCCAACTTCATGGTCGAGGTCAGCCGCGAGCACCGGTCCGATCTCGACGCACCGGAAAAGGTCTGACGTGGAAATCCGTAGTGGCTATGCCAAGTCCAACGCCGGGCCTCTTACTCGCGGAAAAACGCCGCTCGACGAACCCGGCGGGTCCAACGATCTGGACATCTACTTCGAAGAGATGGGCGAGCCGACGGATCCGGCTGTCCTGCTGATCATGGGGCTGGGCGCGCAGCTGCTGCTGTGGCGCGACGGGTTCTGCGAGAAGCTGGTCGACCGGGGCCTGCGGGTGATCCGGTTCGACAACCGCGATGTCGGCCTGTCCACCAAGCTGGACGGTCAGAAGGTGGAGACCAACCAGTACGCCAGCATGGCGCGCTCGCTGGTCGGGCAGAAGAGCCCGTCGGTGTACACGTTGGAGGACATGGCCGACGACGCTGCTGCCGTGCTCACCCACCTCGGCATCGACGCCGCCCACGTTGTCGGCGCGTCGATGGGCGGGATGATCGCCCAGGTGTTCGCCGCCCGTCATGCCGCGCGGACACAGTCGCTGGGCGTGATCTTCTCCAGCAACAACCGGGCGGCGCTGCCGCCGCCGGATCCGCGGGCCCTGTTCGCCGTCATCAAGGGGCCGCGGCCGGACGCACCGCGCGACGTCATCATCGACAATGCGGTGCGGGTGAACAAGGTGATCGGCAGCCCGGGCTACCCGGCGCCGGCGGACCGGATCCGCGCCGAGGCCATCGAGGGTTATGACCGCTCCTACTACCCCTGGGGGTGGCCCGGCAGTTCGGCGCCATCCTCGGAAGCGGCAGTCTGCTGCATTACGACCGTCAGATCAGCGTGCCGACGGTGGTGATCCACGGGCTTTCCGACAAACTGATGCGTCCCTCGGGTGGTCGGTCGATCGCGACGACGATCCCCGGTGCCCGGTTGGTACTGTTCCCCGGCATGGGCCATGAGCTGCCCGAACAGCTGTGGGATCAAGTCGTCGGAGAGTTGTGCCTGACATTTGACGAAAGCCGTTCACCGAATCCTGGAGCTCTTGACTCCGCCCTTTGAGGTTCTGAGGGTAGAGTTCCACCCGACATCGGGGTGGTTGTTGAGCCGTTGCGGGGGACGCGATGACTCGCCTCTGGGACGACCAGAAGGACGTGAGCCTGGTATGGCCAAAAAACTGAAACCGCATTTCGAAGACGTGCAGGCGCATTACGACCTATCTGACGAGTTCTTCGCGCTGTTTCTGGACCCAACGCAGACCTACAGCTGCGCGTATTTCGAGCGCGAGGACATGACGCTCGAGGAAGCGCAGCTCGCCAAGATCGATCTGGCGCTGGGCAAACTCGGTTTGCAGCCGGGAATGACACTGCTGGATGTTGGCTGCGGTTGGGGCGCGACGATGCGCCGTGCGGTGGAGAAGTACGACGTCAACGTCATCGGACTGACGTTGAGCAAGAACCAGGCCGAGCATGTGCAGCGGTCGTTCGACGAGATGGACAGTCCGCGGACCAAGCGGGTGCTGCTCGAAGGCTGGGAGGCCTTCGACGAGCCCGTCGACCGGATCGTGTCGATCGGTGCGTTCGAGCACTTCGGGCACGAGCGGTATCCGGATTATTTCAAGATGGCCTACGACGCCATGCCGGATGACGGCGTGATGCTGCTGCACACGATCGTCGGCTTCAATCCGTTGGACGCCAAGGAGATGGGCGTGCCGATCAGCTTCGAGCTGGCGCGCTTCATCAAATTCATCATGACCGAGATCTTCCCGGGCGGACGACTGCCGTCGATCCCGATGGTGGAAGAGCGGGCCGCCGAGGGCGGATTCAACGTCAGCCGGGTGCAGCACCTGCAGCCGCATTACGCGCGGACGTTGGACCATTGGGCCGCGGCGCTGGAGTCCCGCAAGGACGAGGCGATCGCCATCCAGTCCGAAGAGGTCTACGAGCGCTACATGAAGTACCTGACCGGATGCGCCAAGCTGTTCCGCCAGGGGCAGGTGGACGTATGCCAGTTCACCTGCGAGAAGTAATCCGTATTCAATTCTCGTGAACGGGAGGCCGAGCAGCGCGCCTCGGCTTTCCGCGTCACCAATGCAGGTAGGGTGCCTGTCACAGTCGAGGTGAGTGCCACGCTGTGCATGCATTTAGGAAGGGCAAGTTAAGACAGATGGCCGACCAGACTTCGGGAACCACAGACCTGCAGCCGCATTTCGAGGACATCCAGGCGCACTACGACCTCTCGGATGACTTCTTCGGGGTGTTCCAGGATCCGACGCGCAAATACAGCTGCGCCTACTTCACCAGCCCGGACGCCACGTTGTCCGAGGCTCAGATCGCCAATGTTGATCAGCACCTCGAGAAGCTGGACCTCAAGCCCGGCATGACGCTGTTGGAGATCGGTTGCGGCTGGGGCCTGACGCTGCAGCGCGCGATGGAGAAGTACGACGTCAATGTCATCGGGCTGACACTGAGCAAGAACCAGCAGGTGTACTGCAACCAGCTGCTCGCCGGCCTGAACAGCGAGCGGACCTACGATGTGCGGCTGGAAGGCTGGGAGCAGTTCCACTCCCCCGTTGACCGGATCGTCTCGATCGAGGCGTTCGAGCACTTCGGTTTCGAGCGGTACGACGAGTTCTTCAAGACCTGCTTCGACATCATGCCCGACGACGGCCGGATGACGATTCAGAGCAGCGTCGCCTACCACCCGTTCGATCTTGCCGCGCGCGGCAAGAAGCTGACGTTCCAGATGGCCCGGTTCATCAAGTTCATGATCACCGAGATCTTCCCCGGCGGCCGCCTGCCGTCGACGAAGATGATGGTGGAGCACGGCGAGAAGGCGGGCTTCGTGGTGCCCGAGACCGTCTCGCTGCGCAATCACTACATCAAGACCCTCGGCATCTGGGCTAATCGCTTGGAGCAGAACAAGGAAGCGGCCATCGCCGCGACCGACGAGGAGAACTACAACCGCTACATGAAGTACCTGAACGGTTGCCAGTACTACTTCATCGACGAAAGCATCGATGTCAGCCTGGTGACCTACCTGAAGCCGGGTGCTGCGGCGTAAGGCTGCGCTTGCCGGTCACTCGCCGCACCCTGTTTCGTCGGCATTTGCTTACGACGTTCGGCCCCCTTTGCGAATCTCTGGTACGCGGCGGGGGCCGAACGTCTGTGCCAGTTCGAGGCGAGTTTTGGATTCATCCTGCGGGTGCAGGTGGTAGGTGGGGTGGTGCGAGCGGGAGTTTGCTGACGTGCCCGTGCTCAGCACTTCGTGTCCCGGCTGACCGACAGGCTCCACATCTGCATTGCCGGCGTAGCGGCCGCTGCGAACGGCAACCTCCGGGCCGCCCGCAGCCGATACTGTCAGTACGCGACCCCGTGGCGCCCTCGACCAATTCTCGCTGAGGTGCGTTCTCTGTCCGCAGCAGCTGGTGGTGTTGAGCCGGTCACAACCCGTCGCGCGTCGCGCCTGCGAGCGGTCTGCTCGGCTTATAGCGCTGGCTAGCGTGCGCAACCAAACCAGTGCCCAAGAATTCCCGAGCTGGACCACGCCCAATGTGTGGTCACGTCTGCACTCGCCTAACGACTACGCTGCGGTGAACGATTGCGATTAGGACGTATCAAAACGGATCGGCCGGCCCTTGCGTAATTGCACCTTAGTTGCGCTTCGGCTCCTCCACCCAGACAGCACTCCATGTGCTAACCCCTGAGGCCTAATAATCACAAGTTGACCAGCGTCACCCGCTGCGTGCGGAATGTCTTCTATCAGTAAGCGCCGGAGTGACTGAACACGGCCTTCAGAGTCTTAACGGCAATGAGAAGATCCGAGACCATCGACCAGTTCTCGACATAGAACAGATCGAGCCGCACGGAATCCTCCCAAGACAAGTCTGAGCGGCCGCTTACCTGCCACAGCCCGGTGATGCCCGGCTTGACGAGCAGGCGCTTCCTAGCGTAATCGTCGTAGGACCTTACCTCCTTAGCAAGTGGCGGACGCGGACCAACGACACTCATGTCGCGCTTGATTACATTGATGAACTGAGGCAGCTCGTCAATGCTGAACTTGCGCAGAACGCGGCCGACCGTGGTGACGCGAGGGTCCTCACGGATCTTGAACAGCACCCCGCCCTCGCTTTGGTTGAGGTCGGAAAGTTTATCGACCATGCCGTCGGCCCCGTCGACCATCGTGCGGTACTTGATCATCTGGAACGGCTTGCCGTCGAGCCCAATACGCTCCTGGCGGTAAAAGATCGGTCCCCTGCTAGTCAGTTTGATCGCCACCGCCACGGCAAGGAGCACCGGTAGGCCACACAGAAGTACTGCGCTCGAGAACACAACGTCAAACAGTCGTTTCTCAAATCGCTTTGCACCGTGGTACTGCGGCTTTTCCACATGAATCAACGGCAACCCCGCAACCGGGCGCATTTTCAGGCGGGGACCGGCCACATCAACTACACCCGGAGAAACGAGTAGATCAATATCGAGTTTCTCGAGCTCCCAGGACAAATCGCGAAATCCACGCCCGTCAAGACGCTCTGTGGCCGTCACAGCGACCGCGTGACTGTTGGTAGCAGTAACGGCGCCGACGACGTTGGACTCGTCACCGAAGACGGGTATCTGCCCGACGCCTGCGACGTCGATATCGGCCCGCCTCACCGGGCCAGGAATGCAGGCACCGACCACCTCGTACTCCGAACCAGCCTCGCGGGCAAAGGACTTGGTTAAGTCACGAACTGCCGGTGCGGAGCCGACGACCAGAACTCGCGTTATACAGCGGCCGTGCTTCTCGCGCATCCTTACAACCACGCGGCGCGCGCCCCACCGGAATGCGACCAGCAGCACTAGGCCAATGGGCAGGGCAATCATCAGATAGCCCCGTGCGATGTCTAACTTGAGAAGCATCGAGATGATCGCAATGCCACCGAAGATCGAAAGAGTGGCTAGCAGCACCCGGCGGTACTCTTCCGCGCCGGAACCGACAATTCGAGGCGAACGCGAATGATTGATCGACAGCGCCGACATCCAAAAAACTGCGATCGCCAGCGATAGGTGTGCGTAGTCGATGTAGCGGTAAACAGGCACTTCCTGAGTGAGCTCGCCAAACCGGAGCCACTGTGCCAGACAGACCGACAGAACCACCGCCAACAAGTCGATCGCCACCAGTCGACGCGCGTACCCGAGTTGCCAAGTTGGAACTCTGTTCGCAGCCCTCGCGATATTTGCTGAAGGCCCCAGCCGATCATCCACCGCCGTCATGCATCCCCCCACGTAGTCCGCCCCTTAACCGAAACTTTATCGCAGCTTTAGCTTCATCCTCAAGACGGCAGCGCGTTCGCTCGCCAGCCGCGGGATTCTTCGGCGTGAACCGCGTCCAATCACGACGCCACCGAACACCGAGGGCCGGCCGCCATACCGCCAGCAGCCCTCCGCGAAGGCTCCGGTGATCCGCGGACCCGCAACGGTCGACGACGGGCCAGCCATCAGTGAATGCGAGGGCGACCGGAAGTTTCGGGGAGTCGATGAACTGACGGGTCGCAAGGTCCCGCAAGTCCGCCCAATCGCCACTGGCGCGCATGGCCGACCTCCAAAAACCACACCAGGCGCTGTAAGGGCCACCGATCGGCGCGCATAGCCCTGCTTGCATGGCCGAAAAGATCCTTGTTGGAGGTAAAACGATCTTTGCTGGAGGAACAAGGCGGTCGTTACCATTCCCCCTCCCTCCAGGGCGCATAACTCTCAGGTAGGGCTACCCACCCGTCCATATCCTAAGACGAGCGGCGGATTAGCGCAGCACGGCCGAGTACCTGAATGCGGTACGTACATTCGTCGATTTCGGCGAGTCAAAACGACGTTGGTCAGGACCCGGCCAAAGCGAGGGCTCGGGGTAACTAAAGTCTGCGACGGCAACATCTAGCAGATGTGAGGTAGACGGTTTCGCCTACCGTACGTCGTCATTCGGCCGCCGCGCGAGACATGAACAACATAATTCCAGTATCGGAGTCAAAAGGTGAGCGATCTGCCTTCCAACTGCCGAAAGACATCCCCGCTTTGTCCAATCGGATAGGGGACATCCGGCCCGTCGTGCGGCGCCAGCCGGGGCGAAAGGTATCGAGGTCGGCGGCAGTTTTGCGCCCTGCACTCCGAGACCTGGCGCGAGGCCTCGCTCCCGTAAAAGGCTCCCGCAAAAGTCCGGGTAAGGCGATGTGGGGCTGGTTCCAGCACTCGGTCCGCTTCGCAAGCGTCATCGCTCGAAGCAGGTCGCCTCTGACGTGCCTTCGGCGCATGGCCGACCACACAACCACATAAGAGCCAACAAACAGCGCACATAGCCGGTGTCACGCCGGAGTTGTTCGATACCGCAGCGATATTTGCTGGCGATACCTGCCGGTCGTTTACCGCCGCCATCTGAGCCTAAGGACCTATTTTCTCTGCTGCAGCGTTACTCACGCCCCGGAATCATCTCAACCCGAGCATGGCCTCGGCTCGGGCACCTAACAATTCGGCACCGTGCCGGACACGTATCGATTCGTTGCGTACGCAGGCTTTCCGCTGCGCGGATACGGCTGTTGCCGCACCGTTAGCAAGGATGATTCGGAAGAAAATCCTGTGCGCCAACGCATAGCGAACTCTATCTGGATTTTTCCGCCGCCGCTTTGACAGAGTGATCACCGCTGATGTCAATCGACTGCCGAAGTGGAGGAGCGCCGGCAAAATTCGAGTACCGGCGCGAGAAGGTCGGCAATCTGCGAACCAACCGCAGCGAACACTTCCGCGCTCTGACCAATTGGGTCAGGAATGTCCGGGCGTTGGTCCAAGGCCAATTGCGGGCGTAGCGCTACGAGTTCAGCAACAGTTTGCGCGTGACACTGTGAGACAAGTCTTGATGCCTCACTCAAGGTGAAGGTTCTGTTCAGGCGATGCGGGGCAAGTTCCAACACGTTGTCGCGGTGACCCGTCGTCATGGCGAGAATGAGATCGGCGTCCGCTGTGATTCTCTGTGTGAGCTGCCGAGCGGCGAAGCCGGATGGGTCGCCACCCAAGCTCTTCAGGACAGACGCCGCGTGCTGGTGGATCGGATGCGCGATCATTGCGCGGGTCCCGGCGCTGGATGCCTTGAAGCCCGGAATCTGAAAACGATTGCCATACATGACGGCGAGCCTCTCCGCTGTAGGAGATCGACAGATATTTCCGGTGCAGACGAACAGTACGTGCAGAGCGATCCCTCGTTCCAGTTTCGTGCGCAGCCGCATGCTTTGTGCGTGTATTCGGCAGCTGGTGGTTTTCATGGATTGTCGTATCCGGTAACTCTGCCCCAGCCCGAGAGTCAGACGCAGGCCGAGCCCATCGAAGCACCTCAGCGGCCGACGGGTTGCGGGTGTGGTCAGATTAGTGGATGTTGGTCCAATCGGGGCCGCGTCGGGTGATCCCAATTCGGTTGAACGTCAGCCGACACTGGACACCTATCTTGCGTCGGAACATTTGAGAAGCTGAGGGGGAAGCGGAATGGGTTGCCGTATCGCAGTTTTCGGGACTGGTTATTTAGGTGCGACGCATGCTGCATGCATGGCGGAACTGGGGCACGAAGTAATCGGCGTGGACGTTGACACGGCAAAGCTCGAGAAGCTCGCTGCCGGCGAGGTTCCGTTCTACGAACCCGGGTTGGCTGAGGTCCTCAAGGCGAATGTCGATTCCGGTCGTGTCCGATTTACGACCTCTTACGAAACGGCAGCGGAGTTCGCGGACATCCACTTCATCGGGGTTGCGACTCCGCAGAAGCGCGGCGAGTTCGCAGCCGACCTCACCTACGTTGATTCGGTCGTGACGAAGCTGGCACCGCTTCTCACCAGGCCGTCGGTCATCTTTGGGAAGTCAACCGTACCGGTGGGGACCGCTGCACGGCTGAGCGAGATGGTGCGGCGGCTCGCCCCGGTCGGCAATGCCGCTGAGGTCGCATGGAATCCAGAGTTTCTTCGTGAAGGATTTGCAGTGCAGGACACACTTCATCCTGACCGTATCGTGCTGGGTGTCGATACTGACCGTAGAGGCCGAGCCGAAGAGGTAGCTCGAGAGGTATATAGCGACATCATCGCAGAGGGTGTTCCGTTCGTGATCACCGATCTCGAAACGTCAGAGCTGGTCAAGACCGCCGCGAATGCGTTTCTCGCCACCAAGATTTCGTTCATCAACGCAATGGCAGAGGTATGTGAAGCGGCAGGCGCCGACGTGTCTGAGTTGGCCGACGCTATTGGCTACGACGCACGGATCGGGCGGCGATTCCTCAACGCGGGTATAGGGTTCGGTGGAGGCTGTCTGCCGAAAGACATCCGCGCTTTCATGGCGCGGGCAGGTGAACTCGGCGCCAACCAAGCGCTGACGTTTTTGCGCGAAGTCGACAGCATCAACATGCGGCGTCGGACAAAGATGATGGAGATGACAAGGGAGATTGCGGGCGGCTCCCTCATTGGAGCAAGGGTGGCGGTCCTGGGCGCGGCCTTCAAGCCCGATTCTGACGACATTCGCGATTCACCCGCCCTGAACATTGCCGGACAGATTCAACTACAAGGTGCGTCGGTGGCCGTATACGACCCCAAAGCAATGGAGAACTCTCGTAAGCTGTTTCCGACGTTGGATTACGCCAGCGATGTAAACGAAGCTTGCAGTGGCGCCGATGTCACCCTCGTGCTGACCGAATGGGATGAGTTCCGGCGGCTCAATCCGGCTGATTTGGATCCCATCGTGCGGGCCCGGCGCATCATCGATGGCAGAAACTGCCTTGACCAAGCCAAGTGGCGTAGCTCAGGTTGGGAATACCGTGGCATGGGCCGGCGCTAAGCACCCGCAGCGCAAGGATTGACAAATCAGCGGCCGGTGCGCCCATGGGACACGTTTCTGGCCGTGCAGAGCATTAACCGACAGTGATCCCCAGCTCGTGGGGATCACTGTCGCAGCTCTCCCTTCGTTGGAGCACTCGTGAAGCCAAATGATTCCTAAAAATGCTCCGTCGTGCGCGTTTCACTGTCTGCACTGCTGCGGCGGCTCCACCTCGCCATAAAACCCTGTCGCGTGGTCTGGGTCCTAAACGTGCAATGCCGCCACGAACATCCGCCTATGGTCAGCGCTAGACCGTGGAGTCCCGACTATTACCGTCGATTGCTCGGGACGCGTCGCTTCGCGAACAGGTTGATCACAGCCAAGTTGGCAACCCGCTACGCCGCGGCGAGCGGCTCAGCGTTTCGTATTGAGTCCGTGGCGCCCCTGCCAGTAGCATTCCGTCGGCTGTCTGCAATGCCGAGCCCCACCATGATCGACGCGACCGCCATCGGCCCCGCGAGGTTCCAATAGCCGCCGAACACCATCGCGACCAGCAGTGCGACGATGATCAATGCGGAGGACCGCGCAAGAGGTGACACATCCTTCAGCAGCATGAATAGGATCGCCAGTACGCCGGAGAACAGGAAGACGCCGCCGACAATACCCAGCTGTATGCCGAGATTGAGATATCCGTTGTCCGTGGTCAGGGGTCCGAGTGGCGCGGCGTCCGGATATGTCTGACTAACGGGTCCACTCGCTCCGCCACCGAGACCCCAGATGTTGTTCTCGAAGGCCGCGAGTGCACGCGGGAAGGTGGTAGACACTCGCGCGTTATACGAGGTGTCGCTTGATAGGTTGAAGATCGATATCAGGCGGTCGACGGCTGCCGACCATCGAGGGTTATCAGATTGGGTGATGGCGACGGCTCCCAGACCAACAAGAACGAGCGGAACAGTCCAGCGTGCACGCCGAAGGCTTGTCTGAACCATCGCATTCGCCGGGAGTAGCAGGCCGACTGCGATGGCAGCCAAGCCCCCGACCATTGATCCGCGGAGCAAACTCAGCATCAATCCGACAAGTCCCACAACACCGAGAACATTGGCAATCGTCCTCCAATGCTTCTCCAACGACGCTGCGTAGAAGAGCAGGAAAGGCACTAGCAGGGCCATATAGAGCCCATACGCCTGGCTACTGCCGTATCCGCCGATCGGTCGGACTTGCCCCCCGACAATGTAAGTCGCTCCTGATGCCAGGACGCTATCGAGTTCGTATGGCGTGTACCCGAAGAAGGCCTGCTTCAGGCCGAGCGCGGCGTTGGCGGCAATGCCGACGAACAACGCTGCGAGGATGAATTTGACTGCCCGGGAGTACCTTTCCGGCGACTGGTGCCGGAGTGCGGTAAACGTGCCCGCACCAGCGGCAGCAGCCGCGACCGGCAAGGTCAGCGATACCCAACCGGTGATCGCATAGGAAAAGGCACTGACCACGTTGAGTAGCAGGAAGAGGACGCTTACCGCGAGCGCGATACCAATACCGACGCGGGCCGCAGTGCCCACCCGGATGTGACGAAAATTCAGGATTGCGATCGCGAGGAGGCCGAACGTCGAGACCAGTGTTAGATAGGCCGCGGCACTCGAAAAACCCTCCAGGAACGTCGGAATCGAGAACGAGACGACGGCAAAGCCGATGAACGCAGCCTCCAGCCCCACCGTCGACGCGCACACGTAGAGCGCGATGCCGACCAACGGAACTGCAACGAGAAGCGGGGATATAGTCACAAGACCACCTCCCGCTGCTGCCACAATCAGGCAGGCCGCGAAGACGAGACCAGCACGGTCAAACCTTATAACCCCCAGCATAGCCACACCCCTCAGCACAAATACCCCACACGAAGATGTAAGACAGTGTCCCACAAGCGGGGATTCAAGGTGCCCCGGGCGCACACCAGCATCGAGAGAAGTCGGCGAAGAGCGGTGGTACCGTTTTATCGGTGGGTACTCGGGGGGTTTCCGAGCGACGGGTAACTGACGCTCATACACAATTTCTAACGACGAAGTATTGGCCGGCACTCGACGGCCTGCGGGCGTTGAGCATCGTCCTTGTTCTGACTTTTCACGTGCACGATCAGCTGTGGAACACGTTCAACGGATCGCTTGGCGTCACGCTGTTTTTTGCCATCAGCGGGTTCTTAATCACCACCCTTCTGTTGCGAGAAGAGAAGCGCCACGCGCGAATCTCGCTGTCGAACTTCTATATTCGTCGAATCTTTCGAATTGTCCCGCTGTACGCGGTGGCGTTGCTGCTCTTCTCCGTCCTCGTGCTGGGATTCGCGCAGGGCCAAGGTGCTGGCAACTATCTCGACCGATTGCCACTGCTCGCCACGTTCAACGGCGAGTTCGCAGGAAGCGGAACATTCAGCCACAGCTGGTCCCTCGGTATAGAGGAGAAGTTCTATGTCCTGTGGCCCCTGCTTGCATTCGGTCTTCCCCTGTGCCGCCGGCTCCGCGCCATCGCCGTCGCGGTGCTGGTCCCACTGGCGGCGATCTTCAGCTTCCTGCCCGGAGTTGGTTACCTTGGCATATACCTGCCTATCATCGGCGGTTGTGGCGTAGCCCTCGCGGCAAACAGTCGGGCCGGATTCCGTTATGTTCACGCGCTCGCCCGACCTATCGCCGCGTACTTTCTCTTTGCGGTCATGGTCGTCCTGCTGGTGTTTGATCGAGATCTGCCACTTGCCGAGACATCGCGCTATGCCCACACCTTGTTCGGGATCGCCGCCATCCTTGTGCTCCCCGGGGTCTTGCTCTCGAACACGTGGATACACAAGTTTCTGGCGCACCGAGCTCTGGCGTTCTACGGAACCCGTGCGTATGCCCTGTACCTGTTTCATCCCCTATGCCTTGAAGTGGTCGACAGAGTCATCCCCGCGGGGTCGAACATTGTCTATCTGCAGCTGGCCCGATTCGCGATGCTCTTCGCACTCTCTTTGCTGACGGCAGAGGTGATAGTCCGCGTGATTGAAACACCATTCATTCGAATCGGTCGCAGGTTGACAACTAAACCCGTACGCGGATCCACACACGACGTGGAAAACGTTGAACCAACCTCCACCACGAGCCAAACTCAGCCGCAATAAGCGATCACCGTTCGGCGGGCCGTTCGACTTTGCAGCCGGGGAGATTGCCCGGGCCGTCGAAAACGGTTGTGCACAACGTCAGAGTCTTCGGCAATTGAGGTGAGGGTCTGCGGGTCCTGCAGCGCCGCAAGAAAAGGCGTTTGACCGGGGTTGGTGTCGCAGTGGGTGCGGTGTTGCCGATTCGGCCGAACGTCATCTGGGCGATGGACTTCCAGTTCGACACGACCGCCGATGGGCGCACTCTCAAGATGTTGAACGTGATCGACGAGGTCACCGGGGAAGCGCTCGCGATCGACGTCGATCGCTCCATCGACGCCGATGGCGTTGTCGATGTCTTGGATCGCCTGGCCTGCCAACACGGGGCGCCACACTACGTGCGCTTCGACAACGGTCCGGAGTTCGTGCACACGCGGTGAGCGATTGGTGCCGATTCAATGGCGCCGATTCACTTTTCATCGATCCCGGCTCGCCGTTGGCAGAACGCCTGAATCGAGTCGTTCAACGGCAGGCTACGTGATGCACTGCGCAACTCGTGGCGCTTCGACTCGCTGCGCGAGGCCGCGTGATCATCGAGGACTGGCGCTGCAATTACAACGCAAACCAGCCACGGCGAACTCACCCCAGCTGAGTTCGCTCTACAGTGGACCACGACCGGCCAACCCCAAGCGCCGCATAGCGACTGGACCACCAAACGGGTCCCCCTCAGCGCAGTGACGGCGACTCCTTGCACGCAGCCTTAGTGGCACGCATGCAGGACCCGTCAGCCACCCACGGTGATGCGGTCCATCACCTGGGATCAGGCCACCGAGATGGCCCGCACCTCGCCACCACAGACAAGCTCGGCGCGCCGGTGTAATTCTGCGAGTCCCTCTCCCTGGCAGCGTGATAGCAACGAGAATACGAACGGCTGCTGCACGACTACTTCCCCAAGGGCGTCAGCCCGGCTAAGCACCCCCGCAGCACCTGCTGGCCGTCGAAAAGATGAACTCAATCACCGCCCGCGCATGGTTCTCGGACACCGTTGTCCAGCAGACCTATTCGCGTTGCCGTTAGCCTCCAGTGGTCCGTCAGTGGTTGCGAGGTCGACTAAAACCCACCTTGTTGCACCCTATTCAGTATTCAGTTGCCACCGACACACCGCCGAAGAGGCGGAACTCCGGGCTGGCTGCGCCGGTTTTCCGCCGACCGTCCTTGCCGGGGCTGGCGACGGGCCGCCATAATGGCCCGCCGAGCGGGCTAGGTGTACTGCCCTGAGAGGTTAGGTACGCGGGTGGCGGGTGGTTGGCCGCCGAGTGCGGTGTGGCCGCGGTGGTAATTGTAGGTGTGTAGCCGGCGCGGGTACTCCGCGCAGCGTTCCGCGTCGCTGGTGTAAGCCGGGCGTAGGCCCATTCGTCGGCCAGGGTGCGGTGAAAGCGTTCCACCTTGCCGTTGGTCTGGGGCCGGTAGGGGCGGGTTCGTCGGTGTTCGATATCACCGAGCGCGTCCCGGAAAGCGTGTGATCGATAGCAGGAACCATTGTCGGTCAATACTTTTCGCACTGTGATCCCGCATTCTTTGAACCAGGCGTTGGCGCGGATCCAGAACGCGGCGGCGGTCTCCTTGCGTTCGTCGGCGAGCAGTTCGCTGTAGACCAGCCGCGAGTGTGCGTCGATGGCCGTGTGCAGGAAGTGGTAACCGCGCACCAAGTGTCGGTTCCGGCGCTGCCCTGGCTTTTTATCGGCGCGAGCGTTGCGGTTACCGATCGTGCGGCCCCGCATCCGCCAGCCCCCACCTTCGGGGATCTTGCCGACCTTCTTGACATCGGTGTGGACCAGCTCTCCGACGGCAGAGGTATGGATGCGGCGCACGACTCGGCCGGTGGGGCGGTCCAGCCAGTGTCAACGGCAACTGAAAATCGATCAGTTGTCGGCAATTGAAATTGACCAGCTTGGGTTCATTGGTCGTCGGCCGTGACGGTGGGGACGCGGCCGAGGTCTCGATCTTTGATGCGGTAGCTGTCTCCTTTGAGGGCGATGACTTCGGCGTGATGGACGAGGCGGTCGATCATCGCGGCGGCTACGACGTCGTCGCCGAACACTTCACCCCAGCGGCCGAAGGGCTTGTTGGAGGTGACGATGAGGCTGGCGCGTTCGTAGCGTGAGGACACCAGTTGAAAGAACAAGTTGGCGGCTTCGGGCTCGAACGGGATATAGCCCACCTCGTCGATGACCAGCAGTGGATAACGGGCCAGGCGGACGAGTTCGGCTCGCAGGGTGCCGCTGTGGTGAGCTGCGGCCAGGCGGTCGACCCATTGGCTGGCGGTGGCGAACAGGACCCGGTGCCCGGCTTGGCAGGCCCGGATCGCGATGCCTATCGCCAGGTGGGTCTTCCCGGTTCCTGGTGGGCCGAGGAACACCACGTTGTCTTTGGCGGTAACGAAGTCCAGGGTGCCAAGATGGGCGATGAGATCCCGCTTGAGACCTCGGGCGTGGTTGAAGTCAAACTCCTCCAACGATTTCCGAGACGGAAACCGGGCCGCACGGATGCGTCCTTCACCGCCGTGGGATTCGCGGGCGGATACTTCCCGCTGCAGACACGCTGCCAAAAACTCCTCGTAGCTCCATGTCTCGGAGCGAGCCCGCTGCGCGAGTCGGTCGATTGCCTCGCGCAGCGTCGGCGCTTTCAGGGACCGGGTCAGATACGCCAACTCCGCGGTCACATCACGGCTGCCGGCCATGGTTTTGGTGGCCATCACGCCACCGGCCCATCAAGACCGAGCGCGGCGTCGTAGTCGGCGAGGCGACGCTGTTCGACCTCGACGTGAGCCGCCGCGGTGAAGACGTCGAACCGGTTGCGGCGCAGCGCCTTGGCCGCATCGACGTGGTCTGGATCAGAAATCGTCTGGTGCTTAGCCCAGGTTCCGCAAATGGTCGCCGACCAGGGCGCCATCACACCAAATGCGGACCCGACCCAGATCGGCGGTGACCTCGATACGCCGCCCGACCGCAACCGGGTGCACCGAGTAGTCGTTACCGTCGCAGCGCACGTAGTGATCGCGCGGCAGCCGGGTCGAAATGCGCCACCCCAGGCTCGGTGGCACCGGCGGCAGGCTCAGCATCGAAGCCTTGTCGGCCTCGATCCGATCCGCCGGGCGACACCCCAGCACCCGGTGCTGGCGGTGATTGGCCCGCACCAACCAATCCTGCAGTTGGGTGTTGAAGTCCGCCGGGGAGGTGAACACCCGGCCGGCAGAAACGCCCGCTCCAGGTAGTCGTGGAACCGTTCGACCAGCCCCTTGGCTTCCGGATCGCGGGGTTTGCAGATCAGCACCTTGGCCGCCAGCATCCCGCGAAACGCCTGGCATGCCGCGGTCAGCTCAGGTTGGCGGGCCCGCCATCGCCCCACCCCACCTTCCCCGTCCCACACGAACACCCGCGGTACCGTCCCCAGCATCCGAAGATGCTGCCACCAACCGCTATACAAGTCCTCGGCGGCCCGCGTCGGGACAGCATCGCGCAGGCCCACCGCGAATACCCGCACACCATCGTCAACACCGGCAACTGTGTGGCGGTGCGGACCTGACCGCACTCGACCGGCACCCTCACATCGGGGAACCAGAAGTCGCACTGGGCGATCTCGCCCGCTTGATAGGTCGTGCGTGACGCTGGGTCCGGCGGCAGATACACCGGCCGCAACTCCCGCACCCGCTCACTTAAGGTTCGGATCGAGTACGACCATTCGATCCGCTCAGCGATCACGGTCGCCGGCATCCGCGGATACGCCGCCAACAGCTCACGGATCCTCGGCTCGGCCACATCAACCACCGACCCCGCCGGTGCTCGCTGATATTTCGGCGGACCGTCTGAAGCCAACGCCGTCTTCACTGTGTTCCGCGATATCCCCATTACCCGTGCAATCTCCGAAATCGGCAATTGCTCAGCCCGGCGCAACCGCCGGATCTCTGCCCAGTCCTCCACGCTCAACACTCGCTTCCTCCCTCGGCCTATAGCCAAGGGTCTCCAGGAAGCTGGTCAATTTTCAGTTGCCGCGCACCGGTCAGTATTCAGTTGCCGTCGACACAGCCAGCGCAGCCTGGCCACCCCGTAGCGGGTCAGCACTCGATGCACGGTCGAGGGATGTAGTCCCCGCAGGTAACCGATTTGGGCCGGTCCCCACCGTCGGGTGACCCGGACTTTGATGATCCGACGCTCCGTGCGTGTCGGGGTCTGGTGAGGGCTTCGGTGCGGTCGCGAACTGCGATCGGCCATACCGGCCGGACCCAACTCCCGGTACCGGGTGGCCCAGCGCTGGGCCGTGGTGACCGCGACCTGGAACCGCTCAGCGGCCCGGCGCAGCGTCCAGCCGTCCTCGACAACACAACGAGCCAGACGCAGACGACCAGTTTCAGACAACGGGACATTACGGTGGGACACGAAGACCTCCGGATGGTTGGTGCGTTCCTTAGACAGCTCGCACTTCACTCGGAGGTCTTCTTCATGTCACCACGCCACGCCGTACCTAACGTCCGTGGTGAGTACAACTAGCCAGTCAGCAACAAGCGCATCCGCCGGCTCTGGCGCGATGAGGGTCGGTCCCGCAGCACCGTAAGAAGAAGCGGATCGGTGTCGCCGTGCGGACTGTTCGCGTTGTAACTTGGCGCGCCAGTCTTCGATGATCACGCGGGCCTCGCGCAGCGAGTCGAAGCGCCAGGAGTTGAGCGATTCTCACGAAACCTGCCGTTGGACGCTTCCATCCAGGCGTTCTGCCACGGCGGGCCGGCGTCGATGAGAGTGAACGCCGCTGGTGAATCGGCACTAATCGCTTACCGCATGGGCCACGAACCCGGGCCGTTGACGAAACGACGTAGGCCGGTGCGCCGTGCGCGACGGCGAGGCGATCGAGCGCATCGACGACACCATCGGCGTTGATGGCGCGACCGACGTCGATCGCGAGCGCTTCCCGCGTAAATTCGGTGATCACGGTCAGCATCGACTGGAAGTCGATCGCCCAGATGACGTTCGGACGGATCGGTGAAATCGCTGCACGGGCCCTCCCTCACGATTCTCAGGCCGCCGACCGAGTTATGCGGCTTCTCCACCTTCAATGCGGTCTCGTTTACTTGACAAACGATCGATTGAGCCGACGCCGGCGATCTGCCGTGTGGTCAATAGATGACCATGTCAGGCTCGCGTCCTCAGATATGCAATCCCTCGCTTATGGGAGGAGGGCACGAGACCATCTGGGTCAGCATGGCCGAACGCAATGAGCATTACTACCTGTTCATCGGGAGCCAGCGCGACGTGCTTCCTAATGGCATCGTAACGAGAAGCCACGTCAGGCCAGTTGATACAGCAAGAGGAGAGACCGAGAGTCTCCAGCGCGAAAAGAAAACTCATCGACGCAAGTCCGCCATCGACATAGATGGCGTGGCGATCGAAGGTGTGCCGGTAACCAGCCAATCGACCGATTACCACCGCTGCAGCCGGAACCTGACTCGCAAAGCCTCGCGTCCCCCCGACAGTTTGCAGCACCGGTTCGGTGTGCTCAGGGCCGAACAGAAGGTGAAATCGAATGTTCTGCCGATTACACGCACTCGGCGATTGGCCTGCTACGCGAAGTGCCCGATCGACCGCCTCGCGATCCACCGGATCGGGCTTAAACCATCGAACCGACCGTCGCCTTATCGCGAGATACTCAAGAGCATCAATCGATACGTCAGACTCAGGCGCCTGGGAGCGAGGAGCGGGCACGAGCCCTTGACCCAGTGCATTGATACGAAGCGCCTTGAATCCGGTTCGTGCGGCGGCCACCCAATCGTCAGAGACCTCGGACGTAACGTCGAAGTAGCAACTCAACACATCGTTCGCCCACGCAAGATCTTCAGGCGGCAACGCATCACGGTCAATCTGGCGTGCGATGGACTCGACCAGTGCGGGCACGTAGTCCTTACCGAACGGCACCCGCCGTGGGCGCATAACGAGGCCCTTTTCAATCCGGTGCACATCGCGCCGGATAGCCGTCAGCTCTGCACGGTCGTCGCCGTGCAAACTGAAGTATTGACCCCACACCACCGCAGCCGCTTCACGCCTTAGATCACGAGCAGCCATCTGGGTTGCAACGAATCTGAACGCACCGATGTTGGCTCGCTTGATGAAAAATCGCTCGGTCGATCGATACGAATTTCTCAGAATTGATCTCATTGGACCCTCCGCTCGGCCATCACGGCTGCAAGTGCTTCAACACGTCCGCGCACCAAACGTTCCGGTAGCGCAGACCAACAGATCATCCAGAACATCGTCCGCGTCCGCTGCGACAGCAGCAGGAAAAGGAACCCGCTCGTCGCATATGACACCACAGAGGCCCAAGCGGCGCCCACGATGCCGATCGTGGGAACGAGCACGAGATTGAGGGCCACGTTAACCAAAGCGCCGGCCGCATGAGAAACAAGGGAGAACATCAAAAGCTCCTCCACGATCAGCCAACGAGAAACGGCGGTGCGGATGAAGAGGAAGACTCCACCGAAAATATGAATCGAGAGTATTACCGCGGCAGGGGCGAACTCGGGGCCGTACAACAGCTCAATGATCCAGTGGGCGAATAGCGTGACGGCAACACCGCCGGCGAGCGATAACCAGATGAGCTGACGGAGCAGACTCGACAACCGAACCCCATAGCTGGATACATCAGTCCGGGCGAGCTTCACGAGCCCCGGAAAAGTGGCTGTGACAAGGGCCATCGCGAGCACGGACCATGCCTCTGACAGGCGACTGGCCGCAGCGTAAAGCCCCACGTCCGCGATCGAGGCCAAAGCAGCTATGAGCAACGCATCGGACCGAAGGTTTATCTGCGCGAATCCACCTGAAACCAAGACAGGCCAGCTGCGCTTCAGGAGTGCCACCAGTTCCTGGAAGTCAACCCCAAATCTGAAGTCTGGGTCCCGCACACCGCCCCTCGGACGCACCAAGAAGCCCAGAGTCGGAAGAACGTATACGAGTGCGTAGTCAAGCGCGTAGCCGAGGGCAACGTACTCCAGGCCCCAGTCGAAGACGATCGCCCCGAGTTTGACCGCGGTCGACACCGTGAGAGCCGCCAGCCGAAATGCAACCAGCCGAACAAAATCTTCCTGAGCGTTGTAAAGAGCATCGACTGGGTCCAGCGCGGAAAATAAATAGCCGGCCCCCATGATGAGAGCAAGGCTCACGACGCTGGGATCTTTGGCAAACATCCGAAGGCCGAGCACCAGCGCTCCAAGAAGTACCGCACCCGCGGCGAGTTTCGCCAAAGAGACCGTGAGGATGATCATCCCGCGGTTGGGATACTTCTCGACCAGTTCACGCACAAGGACTCCACTTAATCCCAATGCAGAGAACCCCAGCACAATCACAACGGATGCACTCGCCGTGGTGATCAGGCCGAGGCCCTCCGGGCCATATTGCCGCGCAAGGAGAATTGCGACGACGAACCCTGCGCCCATTCGTGCGATGCTTTCGAAGAGGAGCGCGGCGCTGCTTGTGGAAGTCTTAGCCACTGATGCGAGTTCCGTGGGCAGCAATTAGCTCCGCGACCTCGGACCACACAACGTCAACCCGCGCGACAACCTCCGGCTTCACCGCTGCGAGTCGAGCGCGCTCTGATGGAAGGTCCAGCGCATCAATGCGTTCAAGCGTCGACGCCGCAGAAAGCGGGTCTGCAAGACCATCCGCAACTTCGAAGTCGCCCATCAGCGACGCGTACTTATGCGACCAGCTGTGTGCAATCACGGGTACGCAACTCGACAGCGCACTAACAAGAGCGTGATAACGACCTGCGATCACGAGATCTGCTTTCGCAAGAACAGCCTTCGCCTCCGTCCCAGTAGCTGGCGACGCTATCCGCATACCCGGTACCCGTTCTGCCACAGCGGCAATCAAGTCGAAGTCCCGCTTGCCCTCATGCGATAACCCCAAGACTGGTTGGCCCCGCCGAACAAGGTCTGATGCAATGTCAGACAGTGCAGCCAGATATGACTGCTTACCGTCAGCGCCCGACCTGGTCGCTAGATTCCAATTCGGAACCAGGACAACGGCGCCTGCGGCAGCTGAGCTCGATTCAACTACGGCGTGCCCAATTGTGATGTCAGGTGCAACGCTGATTTCCGGGCCCCGCGAGTGGAGTTCGGTGAGATACCCGAGTGAGGCCCGATCGCGAGCCCATACACGGTCCGCGTAAGCCAGTATCTGGGATACCCCGTTTCGCATCTCGGGGCTGGAGAACGGGCCGAATGCTTGCGGAAGCATCGCGAATCCCGTTCCACGAGCCGTCCAACGCGCCAGCCTGGACGCCCGAGAAGTCACCGGGGCCATTCCCCAAGCATCAGTCAGGCTGAACCCAGAGGCGTCAAGAACATAATCGAAGCCCGCATCCCCTGCAACCGGAAGCTTTCCGGCGAGCGACCGCGGAAGAACATCCAGGCCGATGCTTCTCAGCGGCCCTAATCGCTCCACTGAGAACATGCCGACTGCGCCCGCAGCATGCCGCGCCTCGCGGGCAACGTCTCTCGCACTGACTACCGGCACATGCCCCATCGCAATGAGTCGCTTCGACGCAGCGGCCAAAAGAAGCTGGGCGCCTTTGTTCTGCGAATTGACGCCATAAATTAGGACTCTCACATCACCCCCGAAACTGTCGCGACTACTCGCAACATTCTGGCCGCACGACGACTTCTGCGGCCTGTTTGTGCCTGCTGCAATCTGACTTCGACGATCCTAGGGCCCGCGGGACCTAGGCGCATACGGCCAGTCAGCGCGCGCGGTTTGAGTGGCGACTTTGCTTGTCGTTTAGTGGACTCCACTCGCACTTACGGGCACCGACGCCGACGTTGCTGGGCTACATATCTGCCCGCTACACGACCACTCAACGGCACGAGCTCCGTCCGAGGTACTGCAAAGTTGCCCAAATGTGCACCCTGTCGCTGCCAGCATGAAACTTCTTGTTGCACTTGCTCACTTGCAGCCAGGCAAATGTGGTGATTAGGAAGATAGCGTTCGGCAGGCGGCTGCCGATGCATTCTGCACGTTGCGCACGGCGCTTTCAATCGTGAGGCCACGCGCATTCGCCGACACATGCGCTGCGGCCTCTTTCCTTAGACTCTCATCGCTGTCCAGATCGTCAATCGCGCTGAGCCAACGACTGGGCGCGTCTGTTGGCAGCACGAAACGGCACGCAAGCGCGGGATCCGTGTACAGCATCGGCGCACAACCAAATCGATCCGAGAGGACGACGGGGAGACCCAACATTGCAGCTTCGACTGCGCTCCGTCCAAACGCCTCACGAAACGACGTACCAACGTAAGCTCGAGCCTCACGCCACAAATCCGCCTTGTTGCGCCAACCTGCAACATTGACGTTACTCGGCGCCGACAGCCGCAGTTTCTCTTCCAGAGGGCCGGTGCCGTACATCACCCCGTGCGCGCCACTCTTGGCCATCACGTTCAAGAACAATCCGGGGTTTTTGTCCTCCGAATACCTTGCAGCCCAGACGAACTCCTGGCCCACGCCAGATGGCTTCGACGAATCTGCAGGCGCCCGTATCCCCGGGGGCACCAGGCGGCAGTTTGCTATTCGCGCCTCCTCTACCAGGATCGTCGTGGTGGACCACGTCTCCAACGCACGACGTAGTGCAAGTCGCTCGAGATTGCGCCAGGCGACCGTACGAAGCGCGCTGGCCTCCCCCGCGGAGGGCCACGGAAGTCCGCGCAAGTAGGCGACCCAACGCAGGCTGGTCGTCGCGAGCGCCATATCCGACTGTGGGGTGAGGCTCACGACGAGATCCGCGTCACGCACAAATTTGTTGTGCAACAAGCGGTCTCGGAGCCCACGCACGCCACCAACCCCCCCGGGGGTGGCTTCAAACTCATATACCCCGCTCCCATTGCTAACCGGCTCCCCCTGTGCAGTGGGCGCGACTCCCAAGACTGCGCTCCAGTCGAGGCCGCACGCTCGGCCGCCTTCGGCCAGCTCCATAGCTGAGTTGTAGACGCCACTACGGGCGATCAGCGGAGCAGCGACAAAACACAAGCGCATCGTCACCGGCTACCGGACTCTCCTGATTGAGGGACTTGTTGAATCGGCGGTTCGTTAACACAGGTTGACGCTACAAAGTCGTCGATTGAAGTTTGGAGTTCGATTCTTGGCTCCCAACCTGTTTCGCTTCCGAGGCGATCAGCATTCCCTGTGATCACGGACGGATCAATTGCTCGATGGTCTGTCGCCACTGTGGGAGGGACCGGCTTACCCACCGCTGCGCAGATCGCTTCCAAAATCTCCCGCCCTGACCTGGCCACCCCGGTGCACACGTTGTACGTGGCATCGCGTGGCTCCTGCAATTCCAGTAGCGCTTGGTACGCCGAAACGATGTCTCGCACGTCGGTGTAATCGCGTTTTGAATCGAGATTTCCGACCGGAAGCTCCGCTCCGGGTTGCCATGCGACGACTTTCGCCGTCAAATCCGGAACGATGAAGCCGGGGTGCTGCCCCGGCCCGATGTGGTTAAACGGCCTAACAACAAGCGCGTCGACGCCGCGCCGTCGGTAATACTCAGCTTGGCGTTCCACCAATAATTTTGAAACGACGTACGGCGATGTGGCCAACAACGGAGACTCCTCCGTGAACCCTTTCGGGTCTACTGCACCGCCGTACACGGCACCTGAACTCACCACAATCGCCCGGCCCTGCCAGCCGTCAGCCAAGGCTTGCTCGAAGAGATGAGTGATCATCGCGCTGTTGGTGGTGATGTACTCCTGCGGACGGTCGAACGACGGCCCGACCGCCGCAAGCCCGGCCAAGTGCACGAGTCCTGCGAGATTTCGGACCTTCGGCCACCCGCGTGTCAGGTCAGCAGGGCGATAAGCGTGCAGATAGTCGGCGATTCCCGGTGGGGGCTTCGCACTTTCGGAGACGCCCACTACCTCGTAGCCGTGAACGGCTAGATGCTTGACTAATATCTGCCCAACAAACCCGGTGGCCCCGGTGACTGCGATTCGATTCCCCGGCTGTACTTGACTCATCGCTCTGGAATACCGGCCCGAACGGCGAATCGTGCACTCTGATCGGCGATGTCATGCTGAACCATCCGGCGTACCAGGCCAGGGAAATCAACTTCGCGTGTCCAACCCAACACAGATTCTGCCTTCGCCGGATTCCCCAACAGGATATCGACTTCGGCCGGCCTGATCAGCGCCTGACTCCGGTTCACGTACGGCGACCAATCGTCGATCGCGATTTCCCTGAACGCCTGTGTAAGGAAATCCTCGATCGAGTGCGTCTCACCTGTCGCAAGAACGAAATCATCGGGTTCATCGTGTTGCAGCATCAGCCACATACCGCGGACGTAATCACCCGCATATCCCCAGTCACGCTTCGGCCAAAGGTCGCCGAGGTCCAGGCTTTTCTGCAGACCCAAGTGGATACGAGCCACTGCGTGGGTGATCTTCCGTGTTACGAACTCGACGCCACGACGTTCGCCCTCGTGGTTGAACAGAATCCCGCACGACGCGAAAATCCCATAGCTTTCCCGGTAGTTTTTCGCGATCCAGTGGCCGTAAAGCTTCGCGACTCCGTACGGACTTCGCGGATGGAACAGCGAGCTTTCGTCGTATCCCAATCCTGGGCGGTTGTAGTCAAGCCCGCCATACATCTCGGAAGTCGAAGCTTGGTAGAAGCGCGTCTTCTCCACTCTGCCTGTCATACGGATTGCTTCCAGGCAGTTGAGAACGCCTCCGGCTGTGGTGTCCAGCGTCAGGGTTGGGTTTTTGAATGAGTAGCCGACGTGGCTGATGGCCGCGAGGTTGTAGAACTCATCTGGGTCAGACTGATCGACCGCACGCAAAATTGATGAGGGATCCAACAAGTCGGCTTCGATCAGCTTCACGTACGGGAACTCCTCGAGAAGTCTCTCCTTCTTGAGGTTGCTCTGGCCCCGGATAATGCCGTAGATCTCGTAGTCTTTGTCGTGCAAAAGGGCGGCAAGATGGCCACCGTCTTGGCCGGTGATCCCGGTGATCAGCGCAGTCTTCATATGTACAGTCAATTGTCCCCCGTGGCAGGCCTTTCGGGAAGTTCCCCCGTACTTCTAGCCTAACCCGGCGCAAGTGGTTTCAGGGAGTACGGGCGGTTCGCCGACGGCAATGATTGCTAGCATCACTTACGTGGCCACGGTGGAGATCGCTATCGCGCATGATTACCTGACCCAACGAGGCGGTGCTGAAAAGGTGGTCCTCGCGCTGACCCGAGCCTTTCCGGACGCTCCGATCTACACGACGCTGTACGACGCCAACTTGACCTATCCGGAGTTCGACCAACATGAGATCAGGGTCAGCTGGCTTAACCGATTTCCCATCTTGCGGAAGTTCCACCGCCTCGCGCTTCCACTGCTGGCTGGGGCCGCCAGCACTACCAAAGTGGACGCCAAACACACCATCGTCAGCAGTAGCGGCTGGGCACACGGCTTCCACACTTCTGGTTCGAAGATTGTCTACTGTTACTCCCCCGCCCGCTGGCTCTATCAGCCCGAGGCTTACCTGGGTGCGGAAGGTTTCACGGCGAAAAGAATTGCGTTGGCCGTCTTGTCGCCATTCCTCCGGAGGTGGGATAAGCGGCAGGCATCCACTGCCACGAAGTACTTCGCAATATCGACGGCCGTCCAACAGCGAATCCGCGATGCGTACAACATAGAGGCTGAGGTGCTACCAGCCCCGCACTCGATCGATCCAACGTTGCCCCAAGAGCCAGTGGACATCACGACGGTCCCAGGCGCCGATAACGGGTTCTATTTGTGCATCTCCCGACTGCTGCCATACAAGAATGTCGATGTCGTCATTGATGCCTTGAATTCACTGGCGCTTCCCCTCGTCGTCGTGGGAGCCGGACCCGAGGAGCGCCGTCTGCAGCTCGCCGCAGGGCCGTCGGTATTGATGGTCAAGAATCTTACCGATGGGCAGATCCGCTGGTTGTACGCCCATTGCACTGCAGTGATATCTGCCAGTTATGAAGACTTCGGGTTGACGCCCATCGAGGCGGCAACCTACGGGAAGCCGTCGATCGTGCTGCGCTGGGGCGGCTTTCTCGACACCATCCGTGAAGGGAAGACAGGAATCTACTTCGACGAACCCAGATCTGAGCTGGTGCGTCAGGCGGTAGTCCAGAGCGGCCAACAACCGTGGGATCCAGCGGTAATCAAGAAGCAGGCCGAACTGTTCTCTGAGGAACGTTTCGCCGCTCGCTTGATTGAGGAGATTTCCAAGCAAGACCAGTGAGCGCCGGAATCAGAAGAGAAAGCTGCGCTGCGAAGTTGGGCCGCACCTCTGGGTAATCCGTGTTGGCACTCGATATCCCCGACTGCCAGAACAAGATGATAGAAAACCGACTACGGCGTTCCCAGTGAGTTCCTAGTACCGGTCTCAGCTGGAACCCCTTGCAGCCCAAACGGATTCAAAAAACTCCCGGTACATACGACGAACACATTGGTCAGTGGGCACGGGCCGTTCATGGGCCAGTGTTGCGCTCAGATTTCTCCGCAGCTCGTTGTCCTGTACCAATCTCTCAAGCGCCGAGGCCAGCGCCTCCTGGCTGCCTGGTTCAAACAGGAGGCCGGTCCTACCGTGTTCGATCCATTCAGTAGGCCCACCGGAGTTCGCTGCAATCGTCGGCCTGGCTGCCGCGAGATATTGCAGGACATTCTGTCCGAGCGGCTCACTGTGCAACGAAGCATGCACGCAGATATCCCAGGAATCCAACAGTGGCCAGATGTCACCCACGTGCCCTAGGAATCGCACTTGGCCCCCAATACCCAGATCCGCCACCAACCCCTGGAGGTACTTCAGGTAGCTGTCTTGGCCAAAAGCAGGAGAACCAGCCAACTCCAAGATGATTGACGAATCGCGAAACGCATCTGCGAAGGCACGGACGAGGAGTTCTTGCCCTTTCCACTCAGTGATACGTGCCAGCATGCCGATCACCCTCACCTGCTCCCGGAGTGGGCTGCTCGCCCTCTGCTCCGCAAGTCCGATCGGCGAGGGAATCGCGCGCACCAGGGTTCCTGGCCTCATATGAGGTGACGCGGTTCGTAGCGTGTACTCAGAGTTCGCAATGACGCCGGTTGCTTGCCCGACAATAAACGTCAGCAGCTTTGCATTGCGGGATCCGATTGCATCTGGGTCGACCGCATCTCTGAGGTGCACCACCAACCGTCGCGAGGAGCCAACGCATGCGATCCAGCCGATCAGGGCTGCGCGACTTGTGTTGGCGTGAACGACGTGCGCGTCGCGAAACCGCCTGTTGGCCCTGAGAGCGCCAGCTTGATAGAGAGCTCGCGCAAACAAGGAGAACTGCCCTAGAATTCCGCTCTCAATGGCACCAGCAGGTTGCCAGACGCCCACCTGTGTAACCAAGCCCGCAGGCATCCCGGCGAAGGCCCCCTTTCCGGCATCAATTTCAGGAGGAACAAAGATCTGCGGAAGCCACCCCGGTTCATTCTCGAGGAGTCGCGCCAAGGCGAGTTCGGCACCTCCGTGCTCGACGGTATGGTCAATATGAGCGACGGTAATCACGCCGAAATCCTCCAAGTGGCAGCAAATGTCACGGCAGGTCGACAACTGACATCTGAAACTGAGTCAGCGGACACCTGCGCTCGGCGGCAGCATCGCCAGTCTTGCAACCACATTGCTTCAGCCGATAGTCCGAGGTAGACCAAGGGTTGGGGCGCATCACTGCCGCCCGAACGAGCCTCTCATTCAGGCGCCTTGTCACGCGTACTGACGCGAGATTCCTCGAGGTCTGCGGTAGGCGACGATGCTGGAGCCTGCGCGGCGGCTTCTTCGACAGGCTGCCCGCGGCGAGACGATCGCCGGGCGCCCTCCTCCCCGTAGTAGCTGTAGCTGTAACTGTAGGACGCTCCCCCACGTGTCGGAGTCATGGTGAAGACCGCGCCCAAAAGCGTCGCACCGACGTCCGAGAGGTTGCGGACCGCGTGAACGAGTTGTTCGCGTTTAGTCTGTCCGAACCGAGAAATAATGAGCACTCCATCGGCACCCGCTGCCAATATCGCCGAATCTGTGACCGCCAAGAGCGGTGTCGAATCCACGATGACGTAGTCAAATTGCCCACGCATTTCGTTCAGTAACTTCTTGGCCGCCATCGACCCGAGTAGCTCGCTTGGATTTGGGGGAATCGTCCCCGAGGTGAGGACGGTCAAGCCGGGAAACCGTGTTTTCTGCAAGGCTTCATCGAGAGTGGCTTGGCCACTGAGCACCGTGCTGAAACCTACTGGACCAACTAAATCTAGATACTTGTGGACAGTTGGCCGTCGCATGTCACCATCGATGAGCGCCACGTTATGCTCAGCCTCTGCCAGCGCCAACGCAATATTTATCGCGGTAGTGGATTTACCCTCACCTGGGGTCGAACTAGTTACCACGATCACGCGGGGTGGATTATCAACGGCCAGGAATTGCAGGTTGGTCCGCAGCTTCCGGAATGCTTCTGCAATTGCGGAGTTGTCTACGTCGAATGATATTGCTGGCTGCTTTCGCCGTTCCTTATCGAGGGGGACGCTGCCGACAGTGGCTGCACCAGCAATTTCTTCGAGAGTTTCGCGGTCCTTAACCGTGTTGTCGAGAACATCACGGAAGAGCGCGAGCCCTATACCCAAAAGCACACCGAGCGCGAAGCCCGCTGCGATGTTGCGCGTCGTCTTAGGCACCACGGGATGCTGGGGAATCGAGGCGCGTTGCTCAACAACAACCCGAGCATCGGGCGCGGCGCCGCTCTCCGAGGTCTCCAATTCCCGAACCATGCCTACAAACTCTTCAGACAGCGTATTCGCAATATCGCGAGCACGCACAGGCGACTTGTCAAGCACAGCCACATCAATAAGGACTGTGTCCTGCTTCGCGCTCGCCTTAATGTTTTCCCCGAGCTCTCGTGCGCTCATATCGAGGCCGAGCTTGTCGATCGTGCGCTGAGCCAGGGTCTCCCCTTTAAGTAACTCTGCGTATGAAACCACGCGTTCTTGAGAGAATCGGTTGCCCTGATAAATGTCGGAGACTGACGAGCCAGCCGAGGTAGATACGAAGAGCCTAGTCGAGGCCTGATAAAGGGGAGTAGTAAGCAACGTGACCGCCACGGCGCCCAAGACCGTTACCACTATCGTCACGCATACGGTGATCCACCGCCCACGCAGCACTTTTACGAAATCCTGAAGATTCAATTCCGCCCCTCCACCACTAATTTTCCTGCCCCGGCGTCACGTCGGCGACTTCACGATCTTGGTGAGTGGCCCAAACGCAATTTCCTTACTGCGCACCATTGTGAGCTGCGACAAACGAAGCGGTGACTCAAACCACTCCTCATATGCACTGCATAGCTGCTCTACCCGGAGCACTCGGGCACCGACACTTTGGGATTCACGATATCCACCAATGGCTGGATCGGAACACGTGGCTCGCCAGCTGAAGTCGGCTCAGATAGTCGAAAGCTCAACTCACCTGATTTCCCGGGCGGTATCGCGACCTGCACTTCAAAACTGGGGTGCCCGCGTTCCGTCGAAGAATAAACCGGAACCTGTTGACCATTCGATAATGCGCTTACCAACTCCGCGCCCTTAGTCCCGAGGAGACGGACTGAAGTCAGCATGGTTCCCCGCGGCACGTTCAGCGGAACTCCTTTGACGAAGCCCAGTTGGCCTGACACATAATCCGGTAGCGGCACGTCCTGCACGGTGTTTGTCAACCGAATGGTCACGGTCGACATTCTGGTATCGCCCTCGCACCCGTCTGCCACGTACTCGATACCCCTTTGCAGATAGTAATCGAGCTTGTTACCGCCCAAGTTATTGATGACTACCTCCGCATAGGGCGCGGGATCGTCTGGAATCACGTGGGCAAGAGGCGTCTCCTCGAGAAGCTTTTGCTCGGCCGGCGATGAGCTCCATACAGCAATACGCCGTTCACCCACCGCCTTACCTAACGCATCGAGCAGTTTGCGTGGCGAGTCCAGCGGCCCGGTGATCTTTTTAACGACTTCTGTGGCGATATCCTGGAGATACTGCTTGCGCGCACCCTGGTCATCAGGAAACCGGATGTAGGCGGTCGATTCGGTTAATTGCACCACGTTGTCCTTGGTGACCTTCTCGCCGTCCGGCATCGTTATGGGCCCCGCCGCGCCCAGTATATAACTCAATGCCACGGGGTCCAGTGCGATGACGCCGTCGACATTCATGCCCGACTGCTGCGCCCACATTGATTTCCAGATAGCGGCTGTATAGGGGAAGTGCGAACTTTGGTTGCTATTACGAATGTCCGTAGACGGATTTGTAAACCCGTAGTTTTCCGCGTATTCCGGGCCGAGGTCAACCGGGGCAAATTCCTTATCGAGTTCGGTATTCGGGCCCAATTCGTCGACGGTCGGCACACCGTTGTTGAATCGGAGAATTCCAAATCCGCCAAGCAGTCCCCCGGTACCGCGGGCCTCGGCGTTGGTTTGGAAACCCATAAAATAGGTACGCGGACCGTCGGCGCCCATCAGCGAGGGGGCCAGACGCGCGGCGAGGGCCGTGTTCTCCAGCAGGTGCGCGACATCAGACGTTTGCCGCTGCAGTTGCGAACGGGCGTCGCCGAGCACCGAGACGTAACCGGGTTCCGAAATCGCGCTGGCCTCAGCGTCGAGGCTCGACGCATCCGCCGAAATCTTACTCAGCTGAGGCTCCTCTTTACGGAGCTTTTCAACGTCCAATCGGCCGCCTGACATCAATTGGTCGGGCGCAAGCACTGCTCCGGCGCGTGCAGAAGGCTGTAGCACATCGGTCGCCAGGCCCAGTACTACATCAGAGATTTGCTGACCGGTCTTGAACGGGCTACCGAGCCACGGCAGGGCCGCCGTCATGTTCCATGGCAGCGAGTGAGTCGCATTGCGTGCCGCCTGCGCATGGGCCTGGGCATCACCCGCGAATCGCGAAGCGCCGTCGGCGTCGCCCTCTAAGAGTGCATCTTTCGCCTGCTGGGCGCTGCCCCGGGCTTGCTCGAGGTTCGACTTCGCTTCAAACGCTCGGATACCGAGCCAACATCCGAACGCCACAACCACTATGACAAGGAAGAGACCCGACCAGATTCCCCGACGCGCCGCCGGTGACTCGGGCCACCATCGAGATTCGTTTCCTTCGTCGTCCGAATAACCATCGCCATCATCGTCGCCGTTGGGTCTCTTACTGAACGGACGTCGAGAAAAAATGCTCAAATCAATGAATCCCGTGCTCGGGTGTGGGCAGCTCTCAGAAAGGACCTATCCACAGCGGCGCGAACTCGAAGCGGCGCGACTCGTCAGATGACGAGCCGCGCCGCTTCGAGACAACAGCAAGAACTAGATCGTCGGGACGTGTGTACTTATCCCGTGGTGGACGTGTCGTAAGGGCCAACCCTGAAGAACACCGCAATCGCGTTGGCTACAAACGTCAGGGCGTTGTAGAACCAACCTACGATCGGCCTGACGAAGTTGTCGAAGACGAACGCGAAGGGGTTGAAGTCGGTGATGGCCGCGCCGCTGACCGGGGAGAGGTCGGACGCCGCAGTCGCCGCGTAATTGAGAGCCAAACCGCCCGGCACGACCGGCGCCGAGAAGTCCACGGAGTTGCCGATGCCCTGCGCGATCGGCGCGAAGCCGGGCGTGGCGTCGGCGATCGCCGGCGTGAGCGTCGCGGCGGCTACAACCGCCACAGCGGCAGTGCTGACTTGGAGTCTGGTCTTGGTCGAAGAGAATTTAGCGGCAATGTTTGACATTGTCCCCCCCTTAACGTTGTTCCTGAGTGATGCCTGAGATTGCTGTAAGCATCGCAGACCTTCAGAGTCCCGTCAAGGCGAACCAGCAGCTCACGGCGTGTCCGCCAGGTTAATTTTGCGTTCCCAACCAGGCCTTCGAGTTGTTAGCCAGGGATTTCAACACGAAGCTGGGGATTCCAGCAAAGATCGACGCACAACGGGTTTCGTCCGTTGCGCCGCTTCATCCGGAGGCGCCGCGAAGGGTGTTCGCGGTACGAACACCCACGGCCATGGCGCGAAGGTGCACAAACGCGAGACCGGAAGTGACGAATGTTATTTCTCCCTCGAAACTTGACCTACACGGTGCGCGGGTCACAGCAACAGTCGGTCCGGAGTGCAGCCACTTTTGGGCGTTGTCCAGTTGTAAGTCTCGCAATTTGGTTGATCGGTTGGGCCTTAGATCGTTCATCGCTGAATCCCGTGGTCTAGGCGCACGAGCTGAGTTGGCCTGCGAGAGGATGCCCCCGGATGTTCGTAGCTGCGAACGGTGGACGAAACGCCCTGGCGTTCAGCTAGCGTTGCATGGTCGACGGCCGATATTGAACAACAGTGCGCCGACGTGCGGTGTTGGTAACGGGCAGCGGCAGAAAACTCGACCGCAGGGTGGCGCATTCTGGAGATGCCATTCGTGCGCTCCCCAGAGTTGTAGCTAGGCGACCTCGAAAGCCACAGTGCTGCTGACCGGTTTCAAGCGACGGACTTCCCGCCGCGTACAGTGACCACCGTGCAGCGGGATGCTTGCGTGTGCGGCCACATGCGTGGGGCTCACGAACATTTTCGGAGAGGCCACGACTGCGCTCTGTGCTCCTGCGGACGGTTTCGGCGGAATACTCCGTTTCATCGCCTGCTAGGCGCGCTGACTCGGCGTTGAATCGTTGCTCCTGGCAGAAATTGATGCCACACCGGCCGTGTCGGTGGTTCCGAGATAACGCTCGCGCCCATCGGGCGTCTCCACGGGAACGGCACGGATGAACACCACACCCTTATGCTGCGGTGGTCAGCGGCGCATGGACTTCGAGCGATCCAAGTGTCGCCGCTTCGCGTCAACGTCGTCGCAGTTGGTCAATACACCTGCGAGGGGATAGGCACGTGATGCTGCTGCGCATGCGTATCGAGAAGGGCAGCGTGCTGTGACGCGCAGACCTCGCCTGACGGTGGCATTGTTGGCGGTCGCCGCAAGCCTGTTTTGCGTCCTGGCACTGATCCTTCGTGCTCGGCCGATCACCAACCTCGTCAGTTTGATCGTGGCAGTCGGCTCACCATTCGTCCCCTTGTTGGCGCTGACGGGGCTGGCGCTGGCGGTAGTGTCTCGCCGGGTTTGGTTGTCGGTAGGCGCGCTTTCCGTCGTGGTGACGACCGTGGCCGTACAGGCCGGCTGGTACTACATCGGCAGTGCAGCCGATCTCCCCCAGCACACCGATGTCCGGGTGCTGTCGTCGAACCTGCGCCTGGGGCAGGCTGACCCGTCGACCCTCGTGGGACTCGCCGAAGACAAAGCCGATGTGATCGCCGTGTCGGAATTGACAGCGGGGGCGATCGAACGGTTTGAAGGCGCCGGCATCGACGAGGCCTTCCCTCATTCGATGCTCATCCCCAGCCCTGGTGCGGGCGGCATCGGACTCTGGAGTCGGTACCCATTGATCGCGGTCCCCTCGGGGAAACCCCAGAACTACGCCATCGCCGCCGCGAGAGTCCAGATTCCGGCCGCACGTTTCGACCCGCTCGTCGCCAGCGTGCACGTAGGCTCCCCGGTTGCCTCTGACCGAGACGCAGTCGCCGAATGGCGGATAGGCGTGGCCGCTATCAAGACCACAATGACAGCCTTCGCAGTCGGCACCGACCCCGCGGCCGTCATCGTCGCCGGCGACTTCAACAGCACCCCCGACGAACGCCAATACCGTGACCTGCTCACCAACGGCTACCGCGACGCCGTCGAACAAACCGGGGCGGGCTTCTCCCCCACGTTCCCCTCGCGCACGTGGCATCCGCCGTTGCTCACCATTGACCACGTGCTGACGCGAAATGCCGCCGCCTCGTCGATCCGGACGGTATACATCCCCGGTTCCGACCACCGGGCGCTGCTCGCGACGATCCAGGTGCCCCTCGATCCTGCCGCGTCCTGAAACGACGAAACCCCCGGCACGCCGTAGCGTGCCGGGGGTTTCAACTGAATCCTTAGTCTTCTTCGGTGAAGTTCCGCGTCACCGACGGGTCCACCGGGATGCCCGGGCCCGTCGTGGTCGACACGGTGACCTTCTTCAGGTAGCGGCCCTTCGAGGACGACGGCTTGGCGCGCAGGATCTCATCCAGTGCGGCACCGTAGTTCTCGGCGAGCTTCTGCTCGTCGAAGGAGGCCTTGCCGATGACGAAGTGCAGGTTGGCCTGCTTGTCGACACGGAAGTTGATCTTGCCGCCCTTGATGTCCTGCACAGCCTTGGCCACATCCGCGGTCACGGTGCCGGTCTTGGGGTTCGGCATCAGGCCGCGGGGTCCGAGCACGCGGGCGATGCGGCCGACCTTGGCCATCTGATCGGGTGTGGCGATCGCGGCGTCGAAGTCCAGGAAGCCGCCCTGGATCTTCTCGATCAGGTCATCGCTACCGACGATGTCGGCGCCGGCCGCGCTGGCGGCCTCGGCCTTGTCGCCCACGGCGAACACCGCGACGCGGGCGGTCTTACCGGTGCCGTTGGGCAGGTTGACGGTGCCGCGGACCATCTGGTCAGCCTTGCGGGGATCGACGCCGAGGCGGATGGCGACCTCGACGGTCGCGTCCTGCTTCTTCGACGAGGTCTCCTTGGCCAGCTTCGCCGCTTCCAGCGGGCTGTAGAGCTTGTCCTTGTCGATCTTCTCCGCGGCTTCGCGGTATGCCTTGCTGGTCTTGCTCATTTTGTTTCCAATCTGGTGCGTTGGAGTCGTGGTTTGCGGGCCGATGCCAGCCCTCCCACGCCTTCCGAGGTGGTTATGCCGAACTACTCGACAGTGATGCCCATCGAGCGGGCAGTACCGGCGATGATCTTGGCCGCCTGATCGATGTCGTTGGCGTTGAGATCTTCCTTCTTGGTCTCTGCGATCTCGCGGACCTGATCCCAGCTGACCTTGGCGACCTTGGTCTTGTGCGGCTCGCCGGAACCCTTCTGCACGCCGGCAGCCTTCAGCAGCAGCTTGGCAGCAGGCGGGGTCTTCAGCGCGAAGGTGAAGCTGCGGTCCTCGTAGACGGTGATCTCCACGGGGATGACGTTGCCGCGCTGGCTTTCTGTCGCGGCGTTGTACGCCTTGCAGAATTCCATGATGTTGACACCGTGCTGACCGAGCGCGGGACCAACCGGCGGGGCGGGGTTGGCCTGCCCGGCCTGGATCTGCAGCTTGATCTGCCCGGTGACCTTCTTCTTCGGGGGCATGACTGTTGTTCCTTTTCTTCTTGTCTCTAGATCTTGGCGACCTGGGTGAAGGTCAGTTCCACAGGTGTTTCGCGGCCGAAGATCGACACCAACACCTTGAGTTTCTGCTGCTCGGCATTGACCTCGCTGATCGAGGCGGGAAGCGTGGCGAACGGCCCGTCCATGACGGTGACCGATTCGCCGACCTCGAAATCGACCTCGATGATCGGGCGCTCGAGCGTGGCCTCGGAGGCAGCACCGGCTGCGGCGCCGCCGGTCGACTTGGCCGCCTTCTTCGGCTGGCCCTGCGGCAGCAAGAACTTCACCACGTCGTTGAGCGACAGCGATGTCGGGCGTGAGGTGGCACCCACGAATCCGGTGACACCGGGGGTGTTGCGCACCGCTGACCAGGAATCGTCGGTCAGATCCATCCGCACCAGGATGTAACCCGGCAACACCTTGCGATTGACCTGCTTGCGCTGGCCGTTCTTGATCTCGGTGACCTCTTCGGTGGGCACCTCGACCTGGAAGATGTAGTCGCCCACATCGAGGTTCTGCACACGGGTCTCGAGGTTGGCCTTCACCTTGTTCTCGTAGCCGGCGTAGGAATGGATGACGTACCAGTCGCCGGGCTTGCTGCGCAGTTCCTTCTTGAGCGCGACGGCAGGATCTTCGTCTTCTTCCTCGGCGGCGGCTTCGGCCGGTGCCTCGGGCTCAGCGCTCTCGGCGTCGGCAGCGCTCTCGGCGTCTGCCGCAGCATCCTCGGTGGCATCCACCGTGTCCTCGGTCTCGTCGACCAACGTCGCCGACTCGGCGATGTCCGTGGTCGACTCGCCCGACTCAGCCGCGGGCTGCTCGCCCTCGAAGCTAGTCACGGTTGTCAGTCCTCTCGTAAAGTTCAGCAGTTCGTCATCGGTGAACGTGCGCTAGCCGAACACCAGCGAAATCAGCTTGGCCAGACCCAGGTCCACCCCGCTGATCAACGCCACCATGAAGGCGAGGAACGCCAGCACCACCGAGGTGTAGGTGACCATCTGCTTGCGGTTCGGCCAAATCACCTTCCGCAGCTCGGTGACAACCTGCTTCAGGTAGTTGATGACGAACATCAATGGATTCCGGGACGGACCGTCCGAGCGATCCTTGGCCGTCTTGGCCTTGGGCGGCTTGCCCCCGGAACCGTTGCTGCCGGCCTCGGACCCAACCTCAGCCGACTCGGCCTCAGTGGTGCCCGTTGACAACGCCCGCTGCCGCGACCGCTTGCCGGTGGGGCGCTGTGGCGACACCACAGCAGTCCTGCCCGGGTTACCGCCCTGGTCCTCGGTGCCGTCGGCTACAGCGTCGGCGTTGTCGCGCTCGTCGCTCACCGCATGCTCCTTCGTGGTCCCTGTCTGGTGGTTCTGGTTCCCGCCCTGTGATCGGTCAAGTTCCAGTGTCCACCTTCTTGATATTCAGTTAAGCAGGGGCGACAGGACTTGAACCTGCAACCTGCGGTTTTGGAGACCGCTGCTCTGCCAGTTGAGCTACGCCCCTTCAAAGGTTGGCAGGCCAACCCGTCAAGGTGGGCTCCACACAACTCGCGCGCTCCCCGATCGGTCAAACCGCCGGACAGCGCGCTTGTTCTGGGAGAAACCCCGAGGTCCGAGTGTACATCGGGGAAAGTGCGAACTACTAATCCATGATCCGCGTCACCTGACCAGTGGCAACGTCGAATTTGATCTTCGCCGACTCCTCGCCCTGCTGCCCCATCAGCGTGGTGAACGCCTCCAGGACCATCTCGCCGTGCTCGTTGGTCAAGACGTTGCGGGTGACGACGATGTCAGCGCCGAACCGCTCGTTGACGTCCTGGACCTCGAACTGGGCGAAAAGCTTGTCGCCGACCTTGATCGGCTTGTGATAGATGAACTGCTGGTCAACCTGCACGATCTGCATGGTCTCGAACCCGGTGTCGACCGTGCGGAAGAAGTCCTGCTGTACCAGCAGTGCGAGGGTGGACACGAACGTCAGCGGCGCCAGCAGACTGTCGTGACCCAGTTCTGCGGCAGCCTGCTCGTCGAAGAAGGCCGGGTCGTCGTTCTTGACGGCCCTGGCGAACTCGCGAACCTTCTCTCGGCCCACCAGAAAGTAGTCGGGATACTCGTGGACCATCCCCAGGATGTCTGTTTTGATCGCCATGCGGTTAGGCCAGCTTCGCTTTCGCGACAGCGCGACCGAAGATCTTCTTACCGCCGGTAGTGGCAGAGATCGCGATGGTCACGGACTTGTCCTCGGGATCAACGGCCTTGACCCGACCGGAGAACACCAGCTCCGCGCCCTTGCCGTCGTTGGGCACCGGCACCACGGCGGTGAACCGCACGTTGTACTCGGTCACCGCGCCCGGATCGCCGACCCACGAGGTGACAAATCCGCCACCCAGGCCCATGGTGAGCATTCCGTGGGCGATGGCGACGTCGAGGCCCACGAGCTGGGCGATCTCGTCGTCCCAGTGGATCGGGTTCAAATCGCCCGAGACGCCGGCGTAGTTCACCAGGTCCTGACGCGTCAGCGGGATTGTTTTCTCCGGCAAGAGATCGCCGACCTGGACCGAACTGAACTCACGCAGTGCCATCGTTGAAGCCACTTTCTCCGTTTTCTTCACTTCGCCCCGCAAGAGTGGTGTAGGTCTCCTGCACCACTTCGCCGTCCTGATTGCTGACGATGTTCTTGGTGACGATGAGGTCGGTGCCGTGCGCCTGCCGAACGGCATGCACGTACACATCGCAGTAGAGCTTGTCGCCCACCTGGATCGGCTGCAGGAACTTCAGCTCCTGGTCGACCTGGACGATCTGCTTGTCACTGATCCCGATATTGGCGTTGGCGAAGAAAGCCGTCTGCGCCTTGTATCCGAACACCGAGATGAAGGTCAGCGGCGCCAACAGCCCCTGGTAGCCGAGCTTCTCAGCGGCGTCGTCGTCGAAGAACGCAGGATCTTCGTTCTTGACTGCCGAGGCGTACTCGCGAATTTTTTCGCGCTCCACCTCGTAATGGTCGGGATACCGATAATGCATCCCGACGATGTTCTCGGACAGCGGCACGGGTTGAACCTACCTAGATCGACTCATGCATGTATGCAGGGGTCGACTGCCGGCCGACCCGGTACGGGGTCAGCGCGACTCGCGGTGGCCCTGGTGCTTGCCACAGTTCGGGCAGAACTTCTTCAGCTCCAACCGATCGGGGTCGTTGCGGCGGTTCTTCTTGGTGATGTAGTTGCGGTGCTTGCACACCTCGCAGGCCAAAGTGATCTTCGGCCGAACGTCAGTACTCGAGGCCACGATTCGTCCTTTTCCAACACTGTCTTGTCTGTCTTGTAGCGGTGGGGAGGCTCGATCTCCCGACCTCACGATTATGAGTCGTGCGCTCTAACCAGCTGAGCTACACCGCCCCGACGGATCCAGGAGCCGCTCCGCGCCCAGACAATCTTTCCGTCGCTTCGCTCGCCTGATGTCCACCGAGCCCCCTAACGGAATCGAACCGTTGACCTTTTCCTTACCATGGAAACGCTCTACCGACTGAGCTAAGGGGGCCTGCACCTTCGCCTCAACACACGTTGCTGCTCGGGCCTTAGAAAGGGTACAGCCTGCTGCATTTAAGCGCCAAACCGCTGGTAAACTTGGCCTCTCGGCCCCAAAATACGGCCACTGCGCTGGATAGAAGACAGAGGCCAGTGCGGCGCTGGTCGGCGACGCCAGCGATCAGTTGGGGGGTTCGTCCACGCGGTAGACCCGATTCCCGCATTCGGCTCCGAGTCCCACAGCAGCCCCCGAGGAACCTGGCGTCGCTGCTCGTTTGGATGTGCAGTACCGGCGTCTCCCTGGATTGGCACAGCAGGCGGATTCAGCCGAGCAGTCGCTCTGAGTAGCCGACGTCTAAGTTCTGTTGCTCGTGCGCTGAAGGAGGCGCTGTCCAGGCCCTAAACCGTGAGTTCCGCAACGAGATCGTCCGCGCCACCCACGGCCGCGGTGATGGTTGACGATCTAACACTTGCTCCTAATTCGGTGTCGGCTCGAGGACACTGCAGCGCGCAGCCGATCGACGAGGCATCAAGGCGACCCATCGTACGGCGAGTCCAGCGACCCAAGAGATGCGCGGCGTCGGGTCACGTTGTCGAGCAGGAGGACGGAGTCCTAACGCTGCGCCGCCGCCGGTCTGCCGCGCGCCATCTGCTGGGAAGGCCCTTAGTAGGTGAACCGCGGCGAACTGGATCCCGTGGACGTGCCGGGTACTCAAGCCTTACGCCAGGCGGCCTGGCCGAGCACCGACGGTCAGATCGTTGAGACCTACGCGCTACCGCCCCGTTCGACGCCCACTTCGAGGATCCCCAGTTCGGTTACTGCGACCTGATCGGCGGGACCCGCGATGCTGGCTTGCAGGTGGTCTAGCACACCGGTTCGCGGACCCGCGCGGATCACAGCTGGTGGTGCGTGTTCGCTGAGAAACGGCAACAACGGTTAGACCGGGCCCTTCTTCTTGAGCACGACTTCACCGTAGGCGCTCAGTCAGTTGCGGCTTAGCGATATGACGGAAACTTCGCACCCCGGGAGGGCCAGGAGTACATGTGTGCGGTCGAGGACGTGTGTTCTCGGCCGCATTCGTGGGGTCCTCGAGGGATCCTCGGATGCAGTCCCAGCTTGTGCCACGCCGCACTCAATTACTGCAGTGGCGCAACGTGTTCAGTTGACGATCGCATGCTTCACTCTGAACGCGATCTCAGTTCAGCTCAACGTCATTCGTGCATGGATTGAGTCGTTATGCAGCAGGCAGATCAATGGGGCGGGCCTCGGGGGGGCCGCGACAACGGGGCCATGGTCAATCGCTTCAGATGCTGCAGATGTACGCCTTGGACCGCCGCCGATGGGACACACGAACACAACTACGGATTGCGATCGTCACCTCGATCGAGCCGTCCTACTCGACATCCCAGTTGTGTACTGTGTATGCACGCAACCTCATAGGCAAAATGGGCGAGGGCGGTAAGACGCTCGCCGCGAACGCTGCAGCGAGTTTCCGAGTCTGGCGCCTGGAGGACACCCATCCTCCTACCGGACTGGAAGCCCCTGCTCAGCGCTCCGGCACACGTCCACCCGTCACGTGGTGGCTGCCGAGGTGAACGCATGCGGCCATGGACGACGATCGGGCTTCGCATACCAACATGCCCCCGCGCGCATAGCGGTCCAGCCGAAAGTCGCGTTGCACTGCGACCCCAGGGCGAACGGGTGCCTCCCGTTCGGAGGAAGGACTCGCCTGCCACGTTAGCTGCTTTCATTAGCCGAAACACTATGGGCCACACGGGTAGCGAACTTCCGCCCGCCAGAGAGTCATCGGATCTTGCACCCTTCCCGAAGGCCTCAAGATGCAATCAATCCTCGGCGATTCAGCTTGGGACTCCAGCGTCGTTACGCCACTATTTGGCCAATGTCGGAAGCCCACAGTCCCAAACCAGTCCACAGGTAACTTGCAGGCCAGTCAGACATGCCCAGCAACTCCCCAACGTCACAATCGCTTCCCGGCGCTGTCCGACCGACCCTCACGGCCAGGAGGTCGGCTAGGATCGGCTGGGGGGCAGGCCACCGATGAAGTTGCGCCGCCACCGGCCTTAGGGTCTGGTTCGAACCCTCCGGCAAGCTCTCTGAGGGGACTTACATTGTCGACGCAATCTGCAGAGTGGATAACGACGTCTCGTGTGCTTCGCCGCATCGGTTTTGGCACCACTGGGACTGTCATAGACGCAGAGTTATCCGTCGGAGACGTCGCCACGACCGTAGCGTCGATATTGGATACCCCTTTCGAGAAGGACCCCGGAGCACTTGCCACACCAATCCCGGAATTCGATTGGTTCCCAGCGCCGGAAAATCCTTCGGAAGCTGAGATGAAAAAGCGGACCCAGAAGCGGCGGCAGCAGACAGCAGAATTGACCGACTGGTGGTTGCGCAGGATGACCGCAGTGGGACAACCGGCGCTCGAAAAGTTAACGTTTGTCTGGCACAACCATTTCGCAACGTCGATCGCGGCGGTTAGGACTGCCAAGCTAATGGCTGACCAGAACGCAACTATCCGCACTCGCTGCCTAGGCGACTTTCGCGAACTCTCGTACGCGATGCTTACCGACGCAGCGATGCTGCGGTGGCTTAATGGCGACGAGAATACCAAGAAGTCCCCCAACGAGAATCTGTCTCGCGAGTTTATGGAACTCTTCGCCTTGGGGCATGGCAATGGCTATTCGGAGATGGATGTCCGCGAAGGTGCTCGCGCGCTTACCGGATGGACCCTAGACGAAAATTTCGCAATCCGCTTCGAGCCAAATCGGCACGATGCGAAACCCAAGACCATGCTCGGAGTGACTGGCGCGCTTGATGCATCGGCATTTTGCGATATCGTCTTGCAACAGCCAAATTCACCGGGCTTTGTAGCAAGTCGTTTATGGCAACGACTGGCCTCAGATGCGGCACCGACGCCCGAAACATTGACCCGTTTAGTTGAAGCATACGGCCCTCGCCGCGATCTGAAGGCTTTAACTCGAGCTATTCTCACCGATCCTGGGTTGCTAGACGAACCCGGAACCCTTATCAATGGTCCAGTGGACTGGTACGTAGGTTTGCTTCGGACCTTGGACGTATCGCTCGACGATTCAGAGATGAGCGGTTATGCAGCCAGGACACTGCGATCACTTGGACAACTGCCCTTCTTGCCACCGAATGTCAGCGGCTGGCCCAGGGGCCAAGTCTGGCTTTCGACAGCAACAGCCGGCTTTCGCATCGGCGCCGCGACCAAAGCTGCCGAAAAGGGCGATATCAGCTCAATCACGGACGTTCCTGCAAACGAACGAATAGACGCCGTCGGCTACTTGTTAGGCATTGGTGCATGGTCAGACCGCACGGTCAAAACACTAACGAAGTACCGCCGCGACCCACCCGCCATAGTGGTGGCTGCAGCTAATACACCTGAGTATTTAACTACTTGAGAGGGAAAAGTCAATGGCCGCAGTAGGCCGTCGCGCATTCCTAGCCGGCTGCGCAGGCATCGGGCTAGGAGCAGTGTCCGCGTCCCTGCCAGTGACCCGGGAAGAGGTGCGTCGACTTTCGAATGAGATGCCACTAGCGCCCAGCGCGGGTATATTAGTACTGGTTACCCTGTACGGCGGCAACGACGGAATCAATACGCTAATTCCCTACACGAACAATGCTTACCAGGACTCTCGGCCAGAGCTGGCTTACTCAGCCGAAGATGTTATCGACCTAGATGGTGAGTACGGGTTCAATCCTGGATTAAAAGGTCTGGGCGAGCTATTCGACGACGGATCTCTAGCAGTTGTGCGCGGCGTTGGCTACCCAGAGCAGGATCGGAGCCACTTTCGCTCGATGGACATTTGGCAAACCGCGTCAACCGACAACGGAGTAAGTACAGGATGGATCGGACGTTGGTTAGATCTGAAAGCCCCCAACCCACTACGCGCAATCAGCGTTGGAAGTGCACTTCCCACTCTCGCAATTGGCTCCCAGAGAACAGCAGCAACCTTGTCTCCAGACAGTTTGGCAAGCATCACCGATAATTCTGATTTGATGTCCGAGCTCGGCGAACCTGATCCTGAGGATACCGAGGCAATGGTATCGGTCCGCGATTCTTATAGTTCCGCCGCTAACGTGTCTCGTCAGTTCGACGGTATTATCAATCGGGCTGACAAACCACAGACAGCAAACATTTTCAATGTAAATACAATCTCCGGGCAACTAAATATAGTTAGCCGCTGCATTCGCGCTGGCTTGCCAACGCAAGTTTACTGTGTATCGCTCGACGGTTTCGACACACACGCCAACGAAAAGACAGCTCAGGAAAAGCTACTTCGAGCATTCGATAGATCGCTGACCAAGTTCTTGAAGGAAATATCGGGTGCGCCAAGGGGTAAAAATGTTGTCGTTATGGCGTACTCAGAATTCGGTCGTCGAGTGGCGGCTAATGCGTCCGATGGTACTGATCACGGAACTTCCGGCCCTGTTTTCGTCGCCGGGGCACCGGTGCGAGGCGGGTTCTACGGTGACAACCCAAGTTTGACGGACCTTACGCACGGCGATCTGAAAACCACTACGGACTTTAGAGACCTGTACGGTGAACTCTTGGCTACTACGCTTGCCGTGGACCCTGCGTCAATTATCGGCGGGAAGCGAAAACCCATCGGCTTTTTATCCTGACCTCATAAAGCGATGTATTCTCTGGTTGCATCCAGCTCGTGATCTACCTGACAGCCGAGGCCTGCCGCCAAATCGTCCCAGCCCAAACTCGCCCCGGGCAAGCTTCGGGCACCCCCTTTGAAGCTAACTACGCATTGCGCGCGGTACACCGCTGGTGGCACGCTGGGCGGTGTAGGACTGCCCCAACTCGACACCTCCAGTCGGAGTCCCAACCCAGCCTGGCGGTACCGCAGTCAGCGAACGGTTCGAATCAATGGGTATAGCCGGGTCGTACGGGCTTCGAGATTTAAGCATCCGCCCGTGAACCACTACGACGTGCGATTGCAACCTCCGTCAATCGTTGACCGCACGCGCCCTCTTAGAGTGGCCCCATGGCCCCCAGCACAGATGACCGCCTCTACTTCCGCCAACTGCTGTCCGGGCGTGACTTCGCCGCCGGTGACATGATCGCCACGCAGATGCGCAACTTCTCCTACCTGATCGGCGACAAAGAGACCAGGGACTGCGTGGTCGTCGACCCCGCCTACGCCGCCAACGATCTGGTGGATGCCCTCGAGGCCGACGGCATGAAGCTGTCCGGGGTCCTGGTTACCCACCACCACCCCGATCATGTCGGCGGCTCGATGATGGGCTTCACCCTCAAAGGACTGGCCGAGCTCCTGGAACGCCAGGCGACCCCGGTGCATGTCAACACCCATGAGGCGCAGTGGGTTTCGCGCATCACCGATATCCCGCTGTCAGACCTGACCGCACATGAACACGGCGACAAGGTCGCCGTGGGCGATATCGAAATCGAACTGCTACACACCCCCGGCCACACGCCGGGCAGCCAGTGCTTCTTGCTGGATGGCCGACTGGTCGCCGGCGACACGCTGTTCCTGGAGGGCTGTGGGCGCACGGACTTCCCCGGCGGCAACGTCGACGATATGTTCCGCAGCCTGCAATACCTGGCGAAACTCGGCGGAGATCCCACCGTTTTCCCCGGTCACTGGTATTCGGCCGAACCCAGCGCTCCCCTGGATGAGGTGAAGCGCAGTAATTACGTGTACCGCGCCTCCAACCTGGATCAGTGGCGCACGCTCATGGGCGGATGACACCCTTGACGTTTCGGAAACGTGTTACGTAACGTCGATCCGAAACGTCAACACATTCACCTGGACACAGGAGCAGCCATGAGCGGCGCGGTCACCTACCGGCACGACGACTCCATCGCAGTCATCACCCTCGACGACGGTAAAGCCAACGTGCTCGGCGTGGCGATGCAGCAAGCCATCAACGACGCATTGGACAACGCCGAACGCGACGAGGTGGGCGCGGTGGTGATCGCCGGGAACCAGAAGGTGTTCAGCGGCGGGTTCGACCTCAAGGTGTTTCAATCCGGCGACGTCGAAGCATCAGTGGCGATGCTGCAGGGCGGATTCGAGTTGTCCCACCGACTGCTGTCCTTCCCCAAGCCCGTGGTGATGGCCTGCACCGGCCACGCGATCGCCATGGGTGCTTTTCTGCTGTGCAGTGGCGACCACCGCATAGCCGCACCGGGCTGCAATATTCAAGCCAACGAAGTGGCCATCGGCATGGTGCTGCCCTACGCCGCCCTCGAGGTGATGAAGCTCCGTCTGACCCGGGCCGCCTATCAACAGTCCGTCGGCCTGGCCAAGGTCTACTTCGGCGAATCGGCCATCGCCGCCGGATGGATCGACGAAATCGCCCTTCCGGACGCGGTGCTCGAACGGGCCGAGGAGTCCGCCCGCGCATTCGCCAACCTGCACCGGGGCGCACATGCCGCCTCGAAGTTGCGTGCCCGCGCCGAGGCCCTGGACGGGATCCGGGCCGGCATCACCAACATGAAGGCCGAGTTCGGCATCAAGTAGACCCCCACCGGACCGGGACCGCCATGCCCAGGGCCAAGCAACGGACCCCCGAACTGCGCGACCGCGTGTTGTCGGTCGCCGTCGATGTGCTGACGGAAGACGGCCTGTCGGGCTTCACGACCCGCCGGGTCGCCGAGCGCGCCGGAACCTCCCTGCCGGCAATCTATGAGCTGTTCACCGATAAGGCCGGCCTGCTGCGCCAGGTGTACTTCGAGGGATTCCGCAGACTCGCGCGGGCTATGGCAGCGGTCTCTGAAACGTCCGACCCCGTCGGCGATCTCGAGCGCCTGATTCCCGTCTTTCGCCGGTTCTGCCTGGACTATGGGGCTTTGGCACGGGTCATGTTCTCCCGGCCATTTCAGGATCTCTCCCCCGGCCCTGCCGAACTCGCAGCCGCGCCCACCGTTCGCGACCTTCTTGTCAGCAAAGTCCAGCGGTGTGTCGAGGAAGGACAGCTCAGAGGCGACCCAGTCGATATCGCCCACGTGCTGCTCGCGCTGGCACAGGGGTTGGCCGTCCAGGAAGGTGGGGGTTGGCTGGGCACATCGAAGGATGCGGTGGACCGCCGGTGGGACCTTGGCGTAGCCAGTCTACTTAGCGGGTTCGCCTCCACCGGGACCTCTTCACAACCCGACTGAGCCGCGGTGCGGCATCGAGTTCTTGCCGCCGCCAACCCTTTCGGACTACTTGTGATCGAGCCATCCGCATTCGGGGTCGAATCGACCGAGAATTTAGGAGATTGCCAAGTAAGGCCCGCCGCCCCCGCAGCAGAACTGCGACTGGTAGGGTCCCGTGCATTCGTGGCAGCTACCGAATTGCCAGGAGCCGATCCAACGGAGGGGAACTGAATCGATGGGCGATCATGCCGGAGGCCTTGTCCACGCTGCCAAGAAGCTAACCGTCCTGGGAATCGGTACGTTCGCCGCAGCCACCGCATTTCTGACCGTCAGCAGCGCCACCGCCAGCGCAGACGTCAAGATCATCAAGCCGCGACCCGTCGTGACCAGCCGTCAGGCGCAGATCATCGATTCGAATGCGCTGCGGCGCACCGCTGCCGGCCAGGCCCGCGGATGGGACGAGACGCGGTCCGCTGGTGATGGCGTGATCAATGCCCAAGGCGAGGTCCGAGACGGCGTGATCGCAGTTCCCGGAACCACGTCTTCCCCGTTCAACCTTCGCAGGGACGGATCCTTCCACGTGTCCCCGCCGGTCGGCAGCTGGTAATTCGTTAGCACCCCGGGGCGTTCACCTTCGAGCGCCTTCACGGTTCCGGCCCTCTCAACAGCGCGCGGGTAGGGTCGAACCGTGGCGTCGATCAGAGGAAGCGCGCACGAGGTGCACGCCGGGTGAGCAACCTTGAAACAACTCCGGCCGAAATCGATTGCGCTGGTTCGCTCAGCGTCGGCATCGAAATTCTGGAACCTCGCGAGGTTCCACTCGGCGGGCCACGTGCCATGCGGGTACGCCGAACGCTGCCGCAGCGACAACGGTCACTGATTGGTGCGTGGTGCTTCGCCGACCATTACGGGCCCGAGGATGTTCGCGGTGGCGCCGGCATGAACGTCCCTCCGCACCCGCACACCGGCCTACAGACGGTCAGTTGGCTCTTCGACGGCGAGATCGAGCATCGGGACAGCAGCGGTGTGCATGCGATGGTGCGGCCGGGCGAGCTGAACCTGATGACCGCTGGGGCCGGCATCTGTCATTCCGAAGTATCGACCTCGGCCACGGCCGTCCTGCACGGCGTTCAGCTGTGGGTCGCACTGCCCGACGGGGCCCGCGATACCGACCGGCGATTTGACCACTATGCGCCGCAACCATTTTCGCTTGACGGTGCCGCCGTGACGGTCTTCTTGGGCGAGCTGGCCGGGCATCGTTCACCGGTAACGACATTCACTCCGTTACTCGGGGCGCAGGTCGAACTGCCGACGGGCTGCTCGGTGGAGACACCGATCGACCCCGGCTTCGAACACGGAGTGCTCGTGGATCGTGGGGCGATGGAGATCGCCGGACGGCCCGTCGCCGTCGGCGAGATGGCCTACCAGGGCACCGGTCACAGCACTCTGACGCTGACGAACACCGGCGATGAACCGCTGCGCGCGGTACTCCTCGGGGGAGAACCATTCACCGAGGAACTGCTGATGTGGTGGAACTTCGTCGGGCGCACCCATGACGAGATCGTCGCCTATCGCGACGAATGGCAGTCCGGGGCAGCCCGTTTCGGCGAGGTCCTCGGTTACCGCGGCGAGCCGCAGCGGCTGCCTGCTCCCCCGTTGCCGTCCACCCGCCTCAAGCCCCGACAACCACCCCTCCGGAAGGAAAGCCCATGACCCTCACCGACAAGACCGGGGCGCCGGTGCACGTCGCCCAACAGCCCGGAAAGTTCACCGTCGAGGTCGAGGGAAAGGTAGTCGGGCTCGCCGCGTTCGAAGATCAGGACGGGCGAAGGATCTTCCACCACACCGAGGTCGACGACGAATACGGTGGCCGCGGCCTGGCAACAATTCTTGTGGGTCAGGCATTGGAGGCCACGCGCGCCGACGGGCTACGCATCGTCCCGGTTTGCAGCATGGTCGCCGGCTACGTCGAGAAGCACCAGGAGTTCGACGACATCGTGGACGCTCCGACGCAGGAGATACTCGACCAGCTCCGCGGCTAGCAACAACCCCGGCGGCGGCGGGATCTCAGACGATCAGAGCGGCGAACACTGCCCCGGTGATGATGGCGACGACCAATGCCACCGTGGACTCACCGAGCAGGATTGCGACCACCACTGCGGTGATCGCTGCCATGGCCATGACGAACAGCAACGCGCTCATCACGCCCTTGGCGGAGACGTGGCCGGCACCGGCGGGCCGCAGTGCGGCGTGGGGTTGTACCAACGGTCCGTTTGGCACAGCAACCATGTCTGCCTCTTTCGTTGTGGCGAGAAACACAGTTTAAACACTTTTGTGATAAACGCCACTATACGAAGGCGCACTAAATGAATTCGTGTTGCCCTCGGGCGGAAAGTATGTGGTCAGCGCGGCAGGGGCGGCCCCGCCGCCGGATGCTCACCCACCCAGCGTCGCTCCACTTTCTTGACGCGTTGATGCTCGACGGTGATCAGTAGCGCGCCCGCCGTCACCAGCGCTCCAGCGATCAACCCGAGGACCAGCGACCAGCCGTCGCGGCTGTAGGCGGTGGCGGCGACAAAGCCCGCAATGGCCATGACGCCGAGGGCCAACAGAAACAAACCCGGCCACCACAGGTTGTCGATGAACGATTCGCCGGCATGCGGCTGAGTGGTTCGGACGTGATCCACCGGATCCCGATATGCGCCTTTCATGGCATCTCCTTCGAGGCGAGACAACCAATTCTACGCTCGGTGTGGCGTAGCTCACATGCCGGAGACGTCGACGGCCAGAACTAGCCGCCTGCGATGCGGTCACCAGCCTGCGCCCCGGCGCGGCCCGAGTAACCACTCGTTGCTGATGACACTGCGGGCGTCGCAGCGTTGCCGTCGCCGCAAACATGCGGGCCAGTAGTGGCGTTGTCGAATTTTTGAGGCGACCCTTGAGGCCCTGAGCGTCGCAATTAGCGTGTGACTGCTCTCACAGCAAAAGCTCTTCGCAAACGTAAATATTTAACTATGCAAAGAATTTAAACGTTTTTCCGCTGATAAATCCCTTGCTAGCTCCAAATCCAGCTAGTTGTTCCGCACTCCTCGCCGAGTTAAGCAACGCTTGACAGAAGTCGAGAGGCGAGGGAACTTGTCATGGAGACATCGGCTCAGCGCGGGAATATCGCCAATTCGTACATGGCACAGCGCCCGCGCCGCGCAACGGGGCTGCACTCGGGGGGATCACCATGACAACGGCGCTGGAGCGGTACCAGGAATCGTCGTGGCGGCGGCGAAAGCGAGCTCAACGGCAAAACCATCGTCTCGATCTTCAGGGGCTGCGGATGGTCGCCGTCCTAGCCGTGTTCGCCAATCATCTGTGGGGCTGGCCGCAAGGTGGGGTTGTCGGCGTTGATCTCTTCTTCGTGATTACCGGCTTCCTGATCACCGCCAGCCTCCTGCGGGACGGAGAACAACCCGGAGTTGTATCTCTCAAGCGGTTCTACTGGACCCGACTGCGCCGCGTGCTTCCTGCCGCCAGTCTGGTCCTGATCCTCACTTATGCCGCGTCGACACTTGTGCTGACCTCAGCTCAGGTACACGAGGTGGGCCAAGACGCCGCTCTTGCGGCGGTCTTCGTGGCGAATTGGCAGTTCGCCTCTGACTCCGCAGCGGGTGAGTCGATGTCACCACTAGCGCACTACTGGGCCGTGTCGATCGAGCAGCAGTTCTACCTCGTCTGGCCACTGCTGATCCTCGGGGCCAGTCTGATGGCCATCCGCAAGGCTGCCCCCGCTCGCCGGAAGCAGGCGGTCGGCGCCGTCATTGGGGTAACCGTCGCCGCTTCACTGACGTGGGCTCTCTACGAAACCGCAACCGCCCACGACTCGGCCTACTTCAACACATTCGCCCGTCTCTGGGAGTTCGGAATCGGCGCCCTCCTGGCAACTGCGGCCGGCGCACTAGCCCGCATCCCCGACCTTTTCAAGCCTCTGATGTCGTGGTCCGGCCTGCTCCTCATCGGCGTAAGCCTCTTCTATCTGGACATAGAAAGTCCGGGCTTTCCGGCTCCGTGGGCAATACTCCCGGTGTGCGGGGCCGGTTTGGTTATCGCGGCAGGGGTGGGCTTCGAGCCGCGCTACCAGTGGTTTCTGACCAACCGCGTGAGCACGTACATCGGGAACCTCTCCTACTCGCTGTACCTGGTCCACTGGCCCGTCATCATCCTCATCGGGGCAATCATGGCCAGCAGCAACTACTTCTACGTGACCGTGCTGACGGTCTCATGTGCACTGGCGGTCGCGTGCTACCACTTTGTTGAAACCCCTTTGCGGAACGCCACGTTCGAGAAGATTCGCGACACTAGACGGGCAATCGACGAGGGTGTCTATCACGTTGAACGATCCAGCAAGGCTGCGGCTGTGGCCGCACTCGTCCTGCTGACCGTCGGCTTGATTTCCTACGCAATGCGACCGGAGGCGTACGACCAATCCGCAGCGCCCGCCGAGCTGATCTCCCTCCATTCCAGCTCGTCGAATTAGATTCAACCGATACCGTTTCTGGCACTTCCCCGTGTAAAAGCTGCCAGTCACGGGGCTGGTCGCACAGCCTGTGACCAGTGAGTTCCCAGCCAATGCCTCTGGCGTTCACAGCTGTGCGAGTGGGATCCTGTGGGGGTCAGAGCAGCTACGGTGCGGTAGCCGCCACCGCCTCCCAGAGACGAAAGTGTTCAGCAGCAACGTTTTTGACGTGCGCTGTACACACCGGCAACTACTGCGCAGATGCGTGCGCAGCCTCAGCGAGCCCAACCGACCCATTTCGAGGGACACCATGAAGAAACACCTCACCGTCGCCTCCTGCGTCATCGCGTTGCTCCTCCCGGCGGGCGTCGCGCTCGCAGGCCCGGCTGACGCTGCAACTGCGTTTGCGATGCCGTCCACCAAAGGCATGAACCTGCAGGAGGCTGAAGACGCCGTCGCAGCAGCCGCCAGCGGAACGCCCATGGACATGCACTCGCACAACATCACCGGCATGGCGCAGAAGCAGCTCAGCCTCACCGACTGGCTCGTTTGCCAACAAACGCCCAAGGCTGGCACAAAGATCAACAGCGCGACCGACATCGACTTCGGCGTCGTCAGAGAGTTCGATGCAGCCCGAAACATCTACGACGACGAAGTCAGTAAGGCCTGCAAGTGATTCAAGGCCCTGGCGGCGGACTCTAGGCAACGTGCCCCCGCGACGACCGCTGAGACCTATATAAGGCAAGCTCCAAACTGATTCGCCACGAGCAACCGTTCCGCGCCATTTGCCTAGCGGCAGCGCACACACGAAGGTAACGCTTCGATCTCGGTGGGCCCCGCCATGCGGTGCGTGTGTGGCGACCACCTAGATTGGTTTTCTTCACTGGGGAGAGGAAACCAATGCAGAAACCCGCCGTTGTTGTCGTCAGCGCCGCCTCCTTGCTACTTCCGTTAGGGATCGCACTGGCCGGTCCTGCGGTCGCCGAGCCGGCACCAACAACGACCACCAAACCCGCACCGACCTACGTGATGCCTTCGGTCACCGGCGGAACCTTGGCGAACGCCAACGATGCCGTGACGGCGCTCTCGCCGACCACCGCCTTCCAGGTGACCCCTTCCGTGAAGGGCGGGGAGCCAGTACAGGTCCTCAGCCCGGGCAGCTGGGAGGTATGCCGGCAATCGCCGGCAGCGGGTCGCAAGATCAACGCGAAGACCAAGATCACGCTCACCGTGGAGCGGCCCTGGTACGGCTGCTGACGAGTTACTCCGCCGCTTGCGTCGCCCTGACGTGAGCGGCGGAACCAACTAGAGGCGCAGGACGGCCGGGGTCACCTGCTCACTGACCGAGGTGACCCCCAAGCGCGAACCGATTGATCGGGGCACTCCTCCGCTGCAGGACACACAGGTCTGCCAAGTGGCCTCTACGGGCATTCGGTCCGGCCCTGTAGGGCGGCCGGCCACCCAGAAAACGGTCGCTCTAGCCAGTCTTTGACCGCGCTGTTCCATACCGAAGCGTCAGTTCAGGATTCCCGCCAGGGCCAACAACACCCAGAAACCGAGCCAGGCTCCGAACGAACAAATCGCCACCGCCGTCAGGACCCGATCCAGCGCGCGCCGTCGTCGTCGTCTGTGCTTAATGACATCTGGCGTTATCGCAACGGGCGTTAGACGGGGTTGCGGAACAGTGGGAGGTTCGGGCTCAGGGCCACTATTCGGAGCAAACCGCGGCGGCAACGTTTGAACGTTCGTCGCCGCACGACGGTGCACCGTCCATCCCGCGCCGTTGTGATACCGCTGGGCCGCCATACCGCTCGGATCGGCATACCAACCGGGTTGGCGCGGCCCACCCCGAGACTCCCCCATCCGGGCGAGCGTAGCCGCCGGAGCGGCAGCCGACGAACCAGCCGCAACCGGTCGTGCCCAACAAACACACGGTGTCTGTCGGGGGAACAGATCGTCAGTCATGGCAGTCGCTCGATCAGGGGGTGTCCATGCCGGGCCTGATGCTGATGGTCGCTGCGCCCACCTGGATGGCCGCGACTGCGGTGCGCGTGGCGGGGCGGCGGGCGATCGCCCACAACCCAAGGAATTCGTCATGTACCCCAAGCCTGCCCGCTCAGCGCGGATCGCCTCCTCGTTCGGCCAGTACGGGTCGCCGTCGTAGGCGACGAAGACGTCCACGTGGACCACTCGTCCTCTGGCCGGGTATCGGCAAAAGCCCTCTCATCGTCGCCTTGGCCTTCGGCCAGTCGGAACCGCCCGCTGGCGGCGCTCCCGCCACGAAGGCGTCATGCCCTCCGCTGAAACGCACGATGTGGTCGACGTCGTCGGCCAACCGACGACCGGTGAAAAGGTGTGGCAAATCGCCGGTGTCGGTGAGCCAGCGGCCACCAGCACGGCTCGCCCTCTGAGCGCGGTCCTGATTGGTCCTGTCCAGGTCGAAGCAAGTGCTCTCGACCTGGGTGCCGGGCGTCTGGACCGTGGATGGCCGACCTTGGCACCTTTGATGGCGGGGTTCATCGACTTGATGTAGAACGACGTCGTCGTCCACTCGATCAACCGGTGCCAGCCGTTGGCGGCGCCGTCGTTGGTCGCCGTCAGGAAGTCGATGGCGCGCAGGCATGCACGTGGGTGGTCACGCGCCAACTGGTTAAGCTGCGGGCTGCTGCATTCTGCGGGTGTCGTAGTTGGTCACGTCGAACGTCTTAGTGCGGGCGCGGAATCGGAAGGTGAACGTCGGCCACATCACCGAGTTTCGGCCCCGAGAGTCCAGATACCAGCTGGAGCATCCGCCGGAGCTCCACACGGTGTTGGTGAGCGCGTCGTTGACCCATGCGTTGTACGTGCGTTCAGCCTGCGGGCGGACATCAACGGATGCGAGACCTTCGGCGCGCATCACCCGCAGGGCGGCCGCGAGGTAGGCGGCCTGGGACTCGAGCATGTACACAATGGAACTGTGACCCAGGTTGGTGTTCGGCCCGTACATGAGGAACAGGTTGGGAAAGCCCGGCACGGTGATGCCCAGGTGCGCACTCGGGCTGCCCGCCCAGTGGGCGGCCAGCGTGGTGCCGTCAGTGCCGGTCAGCAGGTGAGCGACCGGCGGCTCGGTGGGGGTGAATCCGGTGGCGAAGATGATGGTGTCGACGTCGTGCAGCCTGCCGGTGCGGTCGCGGACCCCGGTCTCGGTGACCTCGGCCAGGGCGGTGGTCACGACCTCGACGTCGTCGCGGGCCAGGGTGGGCAGCCAGTCGTTGGTCAGCAGGATTCGCTTGCACCCGATGCGGAAGTCCGGCGTCAACACCGTGCGCAGGGCCGGGTCGGGTACTTGGCGACGCAGTTGCGTCTTGGCGACGAGTTGAACGAGGGGTAGCAGCCAGGTCAGGTGCGCCAGCAGCGCGAGGTAGCCCTCCCGGTAGGTGTAAACCGTGCCGCGAACCAGCCTCTGTACGAACGGAATCCGGCGGTAGATGGTCTTTTCGAGGCGGCCCAGGGTGCGGTCGAGCCGGGGCATCACCCACGCCGGGGTCCGTTGGAACACCGTCAGGTGAGCGGTGCGGTCGGCGATCTCGGGGACGAACTGCACCGCCGAGGCTCCGGTGCCGATGACGGCGACCCGCTCACCGGTCAGGTCGTGGTCGTGATTCCAGGTGGCTGAGTGAAACACCGTGCCACCGAAGGTGTTCAGTCCCGGCACGTCGGGCAGCTTGGGGGTGGACAGTGCCCCGGTCGCGGCGACCAGGACCGTGGCGGTCAGCTTGCCCAGGGAAGTCTGAACCTGCCAGCACTGCCCGCCCTCATCCCAGGCCGCGCCCAGTAGCGCGCATCCGGTGATCAGGTGGCGACGCAGCCCCGTCTGGTCGGCGACCGAGGTGAGGTAGCGGTGGATTTCGGGTTGGCGGGCGAAGGTGTGACTCCACTTCGCGCTGGGGGCGAAAGAGAACGAGTACAGCGACGTCGGCACGTCACACGCGCAACCGGGGTAGGTGTTGTCGCGCCAGGTCCCGCCGACCTCGTCGGCCCGCTCGATGATGAGCAGGTCGGCTCGGGGATCTGCGCGCAGCACCGCTGCGGCGGCGGCCAGCCCCGCGAATCCCGCGCCGACCACCAGGGTGTGCACGGCAGCCGGAAGGGTCGGTGCCGTTGTCGACGGTGTCGTCACCGGGTGCCTCCGACGTGGCGGTCCAGGAAGGCGATCTGATCGGTCACGATCTGCTCGAAGTGCGGGTCCAGGTACGGCTCGAAGTGCGTGATGTCATAGGAGCGCACCTCCCCCTTGGGGATGCGGGCCACGATCTTGCGGGCCGTCGCATATGGGGTGACGTCGTCCTTCGTGGCGAGTTGAACCAACGTCGGCGCGGTGATCTTGGCGGCCTGTCGACCGGGTGAGTAGAACGGGACTCGCAGGGCGATGCGGGCGGCGACGTCGTTCTCAGCGAGCAGCTCGTCGCGTTTATCCCCCGCCATCCTCAGCACCAGGTCGTAGGCACCAGGCGAGGTCATCATGGCGACCTCACCCGGCTTCCCGATGGACTTGACCCGATGGGGCGGGCGGCCCAGCCACGCCCCGACCTGATCGCGTACGGCGGACACGGCCAGGCGGGCGACGAGGGTGGGGGCTTGCGCGAATGCCGATGCGGGGCCGGTCACGTGGGGCACCTGAACGATCGCCGCGGCCAGCGCGTGATCCTGGGCGGCCAGGTTCAGGACGTGCCCGCCGCCGAAGGACGATCCCCACCCGACCACGCGGGTCGTGTCGACGTTATCCAGGCTGCGGGCGTAGGCGATGGCGGCCCGCCAGTCAGCGTGCTGTCGACCTATATCGAGGATGCGACGGGGTTGTCCTCCGCTGGCTCCCCAGTGCCGGTAGTCGAACACCAGCGCGGCGTACCCTGCCTGGGCGAACCGGGCCGCGTAGGCGTCCAGTCGCAGTTCGCGGAACGCGGCGAAGCCGTGGGCCATCACCACGACGGGCGGGTTCTCATCGCCATCGGGCCGATACAGCCATGCGGCGCAGGAGGTGCCGTCGGAGTCGAACGCGACGTCATGCCGGACGTAGCTACGTGGTGATGTCACAGTGTGTTCCTCGTGGAGTATCTTGAACGGTATTCAACACAAGCTAACATCATCTTGAACGGCATCCAAGAGAGTGTGCTCCAGCGTGTGAGAGAGGACCTCATGGCACGCAATAAGCGGCCACAGGCCGCCGACGAGAAGCGTGCGGAGATCGTGGCGGCAGCCCGGCATCTGTTCATCGAGGACGGCTACAACTCCACGTCGATGAGCCGACTCGCCAAGGAAGCCGGTGTGGCTCCGAACACCATCTACTGGTACTTCGGAGACAAGGACGACGTGCTGATCGCGGTCCTCACCTCCGTCATGGCCGACGTGTGGCCTCAGTACCAAGACGTAGCGAGTCAGCCGATCGCGGCACGGCTGCTATGGGTCGTCGACCAACTCACGGAGATGAGCCGCCTCGTGACGACGGTGCACGCCCGCGTCGAGCACTCACCGGCCATCGCGGAGTGGCACCAGAACTTCCATGCGATCACCGGCAGCCTGTTCCGGTTCGAACTCCAGAACGCCGGAGTCACCACCCCGACCGTGGACGCCGAAGTGATGATCGGCATCTTCACCATCGAAGGACTCCTCATGCACAACCAGGACGAGGGTCAGCGACAAGCCATCTGCGACGCCTTGGCTTCGCGATGGAGTCTCGCGTAGTCGCCTGGAGCAAGCGAGACCTTGATCTCCAGCCACCACCCGCTGCGTGAGGCGGTCATCGCCGCGACGGGCAAGACATCCGAGTCGCGGATCGCGTTCCTGCGCTTGGTCCAGACCCGCGCCACCGAGTACGCCCACGCCGACTGGAGACCGGTGAGCCGGGAGGTTGCCCCTCCGCGTCTTGGACCTCGTCACCAACGGCGGCGATCCCACGGCGGTCGGGCGGTCGGGTCGTGAAACACAATCAGGCCCCCTCGAAAGGGGGCCTGAAGTGTGGCAGGTACAGGATTCGAACCTGTGTAGGCGTTAGCCGACGGATTTACAGTCCGCTCCCATTGGCCGCTCGGGCAACCTGCCGGGTCTGCTCCAATCCCTACCGTGGTGAACGGCTGGGCTCCGCCGCGGAACTCGGTACTCGCTCCGCATCGTCACCCACCGGGTTTGGTGCGAGTAGCAGGGTACAACGAGGATGTACCGAACACGAAAACGGCCGACTGAGCAGCAGGCCATCACCGAGCAGAGGGGAATGTGTCCAATGGCGGATTCATCATTTGACGTCGTGAGCAAGGTCGACCGCCAGGAGGTCGACAACGCGCTGAACCAGGCCGCCAAAGAGCTGTCCACCCGCTTCGACTTCCGCGGCACCGACACCACCATCGCCTGGAAGGGCGAGGAGAACATCGAACTGGTCAGCACCACCGAGGAGCGCCTCAAAGCTGCCCTCGACGTCTTCAAGGAGAAGCTGGTCCGTCGTGACATCTCGATGAAGGCCTTCGACGCCGGCGACCCGCAGCCCAGCGGCAAGACCTTCAAAGTCACCGGCACGCTCAAGCAGGGCATCAGCAGCGAAGACGCCAAGAAGATCACCAAGCTCATCCGCGACGAAGGCCCCAAGGGCGTCAAGGCGCAGATCCAGGGTGAGGAGATCCGCGTCAGCTCCAAGAAGCGCGACGATCTGCAGGCCGTCATCTCCCTGCTCAAAGGCGCCGACCTCGACGTCGCCCTGCAGTTCGTGAACTACCGATAGTCAGTCCCGCAGCGGCACGGCGCCGGGCCGGTTGAGCACCTGGGCCCGGCACAGCAGCGCTACCGCGGCGCTGATCACGGCAGCCACCAGGAACGCTGCCCGCACCGAGACCAGATCTGCCGTCGACCCCAGCAGCGCCGCGGCAATGGGACGTGAGCCGAGGAACCCGACCAGCCACAGCGACATGATCCGACCGCGCAACTCGTCGGGCGCCCGGGACTGCACCAGAGTGCTCAGCCCGGTCATGCCCCAGGAGAAGCCGCAGCCGGCGATGGCAAAGGCTGCCAGCACCCCGGAGATCCACGGGCTGACCGCGGCGCCGGCGGTCCCGAGCACCATCAGCCACAGTCCGGCCGCCGCGGTGCCTCCGGGCGTCACCCGCGACGTCAGGAAGGCCTGTAGCACCAGCCCGGCTGCAGCGCCCACACCGAACGCGGCGGTGAGATAGCCGACCAGGCTGGCACCGCCGCCGAACTCCGCGGCCATCGACGGCGCCAACGTCATCGAGGGGTCCGAGGCGAAGCCGACGATGGTCACACCGAGCAGCATCAGAAACAGCGGCCGGTCGGCCCACACGTAGCGCAACGCGGCGCTGATGCGGTAGTCGGTGCCTGCGGCGTGTTTCTTCGGACGCGGAAACGTCACGATCAGCAGCATCACGATGAACGCCAGGTGGGTGGCGGCACTGACGGCGAACGCCGCCGTGGGCCCGAGGTGAGCGAGCAGGAACGCACCGAGCACGGGCCCGCCGATCCGTGCGACGGTCATCGGCGCGGTGTTCAGGTTCATCCCGATCGACAGCTCACCCGGCCGCAGCAGCGACGGCACGATGGACTGCATGGCGGGCCCGCCGACGACGAAGCCGACCCCGACCACGGCGGAAGCCCCGATGATCGGCAGCGCCGCGGCAAGCCCGCGCGGGTCGGTGGCCAACACCGACCACAGCGCCAACGACCCGGACCCGACCAGGCACACCACCCGGCCGATCATCACCTGCCGGATGGGGTCACCGCGGTCGGCCCACTTACCCGACAGCGGGTTGAGCACCAGTTGCGGCACGAACATCGCCACCCCGAGCAGACCGACCATCAACGCCGACCCGGTGGCCTCGAACACCACGACCGCGGCCACCAGGTTGTGGGTCCACACGCCGGCGGCGCTGAACAACTTGCCCCAGAACAACGCGCCGAACGCCGGATCCATCAGCAGGCGCAGCGCGCTGCGCGGCTGGGTTCCGGTCTCAGCGGTTTCGGCGGTCACCGGGGCACCTCACTGCGACACGAGCACACCGTCTTTGCATAGCACATGAATGTTTTGGTCTTGTCCTCACGACCACCGGGGCTGGCCCCACCGACCGGTGGATGCCTACGCTAGTGACGAGCACCACACGGAAGACGAGGTTCCTTACGTGAGCACAGCGCCACTGAACACTGCCGAACACTCCGACATCGAAGACGTCGACGTCGTGATCGTCGGCGCGGGCTTCTCCGGCATCGGCGCGGCGTACCGGATCGCCGAACGCAACCCCGGGCTGAACTGCGTCATCCTGGAGCGCCGCGACGATCTGGGGGGCACCTGGGACCTGTTCCGCTACCCCGGTGTGCGCAGCGACAGCAGCATCTTCACGCTCAGCTTCCCGTGGGAGCCGTGGACCCGCCGCGAAGGCATGGCCGGCGGCGAGCACATCCGGCACTACATCGGTGACACCGCCCGCAAGCACGGCATCGACCGCCGCATCCGCTACCGCAGCCACGTCCGCTCCGCAGACTGGGACTCCTCCACCGATACCTGGACGGTGACGACCGAGACCCCGGGCCAGTCCACGACCTACCGCGCTCGCTTCGTGTTCTTCGGCAGCGGCTACTACAACTACGACCACGGCTACACGCCCGACTTCCCGGGCATGGCCGAGTTCACCGGCACCGTGGTGCACCCCCAGTTCTGGCCCGAGGATCTGGACTACACGGGCAAGCGGGTCGTCGTGATCGGCAGCGGCGCCACCGCGATCTCCCTGATCCCGGCCCTGACGGAGAAGGCCGCGCACGTCACCATGCTGCAACGCTCCCCCAGCTACGTGCTGAGCGGACCCAGCGTCGATCCGCTGACCGAGGCCATCCGGAAAGCATTGCCGCGCAAGCTGTCCCATGTGCTTGTCAAGTGGCGCGCTGCGTTGTTCGAGGGACTGGTCTGGTTCTGGGCCCGTAAGTCGCCGAGTTCGATGAAGAATTTCATCCGCCGCCGGGCCATCGCGCTGCTGCCGCCGGACTACCCCGTCGACGTCCACTTCAAGCCGCGCTACAACCCGTGGGATCAGCGGTTGTGCGCAGTCCCCGACGGCGACCTGTTCAACGCGATCAGCGCCGGGCGGGCGGAGGTGGTGACCGACCACATCGACCACATCGACGCCACCGGCGTCGCATTGCAGTCCGGCACACACCTGGACGCCGACATCATCGTCACCGCCACCGGCCTGCAGTTGCTGGCACTGGGCGGGGTGAACATCAGCATCGACGGCACCGACGTCTTGCCACAGGACCGCTTCGTCTACAAGGCGCACCTGCTCGAGGAGGTGCCCAACCTTGCCTGGTGTGTCGGATACACCAACGCATCCTGGACGTTACGTGCCGACATGACAGCCCGATCGGTCGCAAAGTTGTTGGCGTACATGAACTCCCGCGGCTACACCCACGCCTACCCGCATCGAGGTGATGCGCCGCTGCAAGAGAAACTGGCCTGGGACATCCAGGCCAACTACGTGCTGCGCAACCCCCACGCGCTGCCGAAATCCGGTACCAAACGTCCGTGGAATGTGCGGCAGAACTTCTTCGCCGACGCCATCGACCACCACTTCGATCGCATCGACGAGTGCATGGTCTTCGGCCGGGCAGCCGACATGCGGCCCCTCAACCCGCCGGTGGCGGCGTCCGCCACCGCCTGAGCGTCACCGTGCGGTGGTCGCAGCGTCGGTCACCGCACGGAGCACAGCGACGGCGCGCGATGTCGACCCCTCGACGACATCCGCTGCCACCGTTTCCGATCGGTGACCGGCGCCGCGACCACCGCGGCGTCTGTGGTTCGTCGACGGCAACGCGGGTCATCTCCGCTGCCCAGTCGAACCACCCGAGCCTGTGTTCAGGCGACACCGAAACCGGCCGGCATCGCGGTTGTGACTGCGTGGCCATCCAGGCGCGCCGCCATTCGTCCGCATACCGCCACTCTCCCGAGCAACCCCCGCATCTGAACTAAAAGGAGATTACGCGACGGTTGATAATTCTGCACACTTTCGGCGGGTGACTTTCACGGTGGTCAATACCGGCGAATATCCGCAGGTGCGCGGCATGTTTGCTGAAACTGCACAAGCCGGTTGCACCGCGTTGCGCGTGGGGTAGACGGTGCGCACCGCCACGGTCAATAGCTTTGCTATACATCTGTGGCAAACTCTGAAAAGTGTCTACTCGGCGGAGTCGGCGGCCACCCGCCTCATGCCCGACACCTACCGCGACAGTCCCAACTGCATGCGCACAGACAGCCCACCCAGGGGCGATGCCGCCGCAGTCAAAGCGATCAGCGCAGCACAAACGCTCACCGTTAATGCCTCGGAAAGGTCCTGCCGTCGCGCCACCGCGCCGCGAGGAACTCACCACGAGTGGCCGGCGACATCACCTTTACGCCAGCGTCCCCACCAGCCCGTCGCCGATAGCCGTCACCACCGCGCGATCGTTAGCCGAGCGCGCTGCGGGTCCATGGCACCGCGAAGTTCGACGGCACCGCGCGGACCTGCCGACCGGGGCGGCCCACCACCACTGGAGCACCGAACACCACCGCTGCGTGCTTCACCCCGGAGACGTCACGCACTGGCCGCGACGCCGTGGCGGCTACCCGTAATGCCCACGCAACGTGGTGGCAGCGTACTCGGCGCGGAAGATCCTTGCGCCGCTGCAGAATTGGCACCACCTGGTCCACGATGCCCACCAGGCGGGGGTTGGCTGAACAACGCTGGCCGCAGAGCAGGCCGCTGCCGCCGCGCCGAGATCGACGAACGGGTCAGTTTTACTCGCACTTGCGCGCCCGTTCGTGAGTTTCGGCGCGATCGGGGCGCCGGGGGGTCCCAGAATCTAACGCGCGCGTTCGCCGACAGCCACGGATGTCTGCTTCTCCGCACTGCCGCGCAGGAATTCGACCGTAACCCGCGCCCCGGCCCGGGTCCGGCGCAGCGCGCTCAACAGATCCTCGACCGTGCTCACCGGATCGTCACCCACTTGGGTGATCACATCACCGGGCCGTAACCCGGCGATCGCAGCCGGCCCCCCATTGTCCACAGCAGTGACCAGCGCGCCGCTTTCCGCATCCACCCCGAATGCTTGTCGAATCGCCGGTGTCAGCTGTCCCACCGAGACGCCCAGATACGGGTGCCGGGCGCGACCTGTGGTCAGCAGTTGCTCGGTGACATCGAGCACCGTGCCCGACGGAATTGCGAATCCCAATGACACCGCGCCGACCTCGGGTGGGATGTACGCCTCGTTGATCCCGACGACCCGGCCTTCGGCGTCGAGGAGCGCACCCCCGGAATTGCCCGGCGAGATCGGCGCATCGGTCTGGATCAGGTCGACCAGGGAGGACGTCTCTGCCGCGGAGCCCGGGATGTCGCGGTGCAGCCCCGAGATCACCCCTGCGGTAACGGAATTCTGGAAACCCAGCGGGCTACCGATAGCCACCGCCACGTCACCCGGTCGCGGAAGATCGGTCTGGTACTCCGGCACCGGCAGGTCCTTGCGCTGGCTTTGCACCACCGCCAGGTCGGTCACCGAGTCAACGGCCAGCACGGTGCCGCGAGCCACTTCCCCGTCTGCGAACTCGAGGTCCACCTCGGCTGCGTCGCCGACGACATGGGCGTTGGTGACAACGACGTCGGACTTGAGCACGACGCCACTGCCCACACCGTTCTGCAACCGCACCGTCACCACGCTGGGGCTGACGCGCTCGACCACGTCGGCGAAGCCCTCGGAAGTTCCCTCCGGGGCCGCTGACTCACTGGTGGTGGCGGTGGTGGTGCTGCTCGTGGTGGCGGTGGTGGTGTCCGAGCGCCCGGCCCGGGGGCTGTCCGCCGATCCGCACCCCGTCAGAACGGCGAGCGCCATCCCCGCGACTGCGAACTTGTTGATGCCTGACACCGGAGTGCCTCCTGTCCGAGCGCGCAGGTGATCAGCGTCGCGCCGCCTCCTGGTTAGCAGTTCCCACAACTGCGCTCAGCAATCCGGGAATCGCCGACTCGATGGCGTCTTCGCGTAAGAGTTGCAGGGTCGAACCGTCGGCAACCACCCGCTGGGTCAGGCCCGCCTCACGCAGGATCTTGAAGTGATGCGTCGCCGTCGACTTGTTGATGCCGTCATAGAGCGCAGCGCACTTGACCGGTCCGCCCGCATTGCGTAGCCGTCGCACCATCTCCAGGCGCACCGGGTCCTGCAGTGCGGCCAGCACCTGATGCACCGAGCCCACGGAGCAGACGGGCAGCTCGCTCGTCTCGGCCATGCCTGCGCTCCTCGGGATCTCTCCACTGGGTTTGATGATCATCAAACCACGCGTAAGCTCTGCAAGGTTCGACAATCATCAAACCTACTCCTCGAGGAGGGCCATGGAAACCGCTCCGACGGACCCGATCACCGGGACCGCCACGCAGCGCGGCGCCTACCCCCTGCTGCTGGTCCTGTGCGGCGTGGCCCTGGGTGTATCCGGCCTGCCGGCCCCGCTCTACGGGATCTACGAGACGAACTGGCACCTCACCCCGCTGGCCACCACCATCGTCTTCGCGGTGTACGCCTTCGCCGCTCTGGCCGCGGTCCTGGTCTCCGGCCGGATCTCCGACGTGGTGGGTCGCAAACCCGTGCTGCTCGGCGCCCTCGCCGCGCTGATCGTCGGACTTCTGCTGTTCCTGCTCGCCCAGAACATCGTCCTGTTGCTGATCGCCCGCGCTGTCCACGGCGCGGCCGTCGGCTCGATCGTGGTGGCCGCCGCGGCGGCGCTACTCGACCTGCGACCCGACCACGGGATGCGCTCCGGCCAGCTCAGCGGAATCAGCTTCAACATCGGCATCGCCGTCGCGATCGTCTCCTCCTCGGTCCTGGCGCAGTACGCGCCGCACCCGTTGCGCACGCCGTACGCCGTCGTCGCCGTCGCGTGCGCCATCGTCGGAATCGGCGTACTGGCCCTGCGCGAAACCCACACCACCCGCTCCGCCGGACCGATCCGCATCTCCAAACCTTCCGTGCCCCAAGCCATCAGGGCCGACTTCTGGTTCGCCGCACTGGGCGCGATGGCCTCCTGGTCCGTGCTCGGGGTTCTGCTGTCGCTGTACCCGTCGCTGGCCGCGCACCAGACCCACATCGACAATCTGATGTTCGCCGGCGGGGTCGTCGGCATCACCGCGATCACGGCAGCCCTGGCGCAGTGGGCGGCCACCAAGGTGCCCGCGCACCGCGCCGCGATCATCGGTGACATCGGCATGGCCGTGTCACTGGTGGTGACGATTCCGGTGCTGTCGATGCACTCCTGGCTGCTGGTCTTCGCCGCCGCCGCACTGCTGGGCGCCACCTTCGGCCTGGGCTTCGGCGGATCACTGCGGCACCTGTCGAAGGTGGTGCCGGCCGACCAGCGCGGCGAAACGATGTCGGCGTTCTACCTGCTGGCCTACACCGCGATGGCCATCCCGACGATCCTCGCCGGCTGGGCCGCCACCCACTGGGGCCTGGCCGCGGTGTTCCCGTGGTTCGCCGTGCTGGTCGCGCTCGCCTGCCTGGCCGCGGCGGGCATCGGCGCGCGCACCATGCGCTCAGCCGCCGCTTCTTAGGGCAACTGCGCCTGAATCGGGGATCGTCGCAATACTCTGATCGCCATGTCGTCTGCGCAACGTGAACCCAAGGTCGTCGTGCTCGGTGGTGGGTCCTGGGGTACCACCGTCGCTTCCATCTGCGCCAGGCGCGGACCGACACTGCAATGGGTTCGCTCCGAGGAAACCGCCGCCGATATCAACCACAACCACCGCAACTCGCGCTACCTGGGTAACGACGTGCTGCTGCCGGAAACGCTGTGCGCCACCACCGATTTCTCCGAAGCCGCCAACTGCGCCGACGTCATCGTCATGGGCGTGCCGTCGCACGGGTTCCGCGGTGTGCTCACCGAACTGGCCCGCGAACTCCGGCCCTGGGTGCCGGTGGTGTCGTTGGTCAAAGGGCTCGAGCAGGGCACCAACATGCGGATGAGCGAGATCGTCGACCAGGTGCTGCCCGGGCATCCCGCCGGGATCCTGGCCGGGCCCAACATCGCCCGCGAGGTCGCCGACGGTTACGCCGCCGCCGCCGTGCTGGCCATGCCCGATCAACACCTGGCGGCCAATCTGGCGAATCTGTTCCGCACCAAGCGGTTCCGCACTTACACCACCGACGACGTGGTGGGCGTGGAGATGGCCGGAGCACTCAAGAACGTCTATGCGATCGCCGTCGGCATGGGGTACTCGCTGGGCATCGGCGAGAACACCCGGGCCATGGTGATGGCCCGCGCGGTCAGCGAGATGTCGAAGATGGGCGAGGCCGTCGGCGGCAAGCGCGAGACGTTCGCCGGGCTGGCGGGGATGGGCGACCTGATCGTCACGTGCACGTCGCAGCGCAGCCGCAACCGGCACGTCGGCGAACAACTCGGGACGGGCAAGTCGATCGACGAGATCATCGCCGCGATGAACCAGGTCGCCGAAGGCGTGAAAGCCGCCAGCGTGATCATGGAGTTCGCCGACAAATACGACATCCCCATGCCGATCGCCCGCGAAGTCGACGGCGTGATCAACCACGGCTCCTCCGTCGAGGAGGCCTACCGCGGGCTGGTTGCCGAGAAGCCCGGGCACGAGGTGCACGGCTCGGGGTTCTGACGCCTTGGGTTGTCGAAAAGCGCTTCCGGACAGCACTTCCGACCGGTCGGGGTCACGGCACCACTGACAGTTGGGTAGCCCCGCCTTCGGACGAGCGTGCGCAGACTACGAAAGTGCCGCGGCGCGGCGGGCGGGGACACGCACGCTCGCGGGAAGGTGGCGCGGGCGGAGGTGGCGCGGGCGGCGCAATCTCGGCGGTACCACCACGACACCGCCCGGTAACGACTTCCCACTTGTCTTGTCGAAACACGGCAAGAAGGAGACGTCGATGCCCAACAAGTTTCACCTGGCCTGGTTCCTCAATTTCGTGGCCGACGAGTGGAACGGCACCTGGGGCGACGGCGCACGGGACTTCACCGGCGACTTCTACGTCGAGATGGCCCGCGACCTGGAACGCGCCAAATTCGACTACGTGCTGATCGAGGACAAGCTCATGGTCTCCACCGCCTACGGCGGCACCATGGAGTACGACCTCAAACACGGCGTCAACCCCAAACACGATCCGGTCCCGCTGGCGGTGCTGATGGCCGCGGCGACCAGCCGACTCGGTGTCGTACCGACGATGTCGACCAGCTTCTACCCACCGTTCCTGCTGGCCCGACTGTGCAGCACCGTCGACCACATCGCCCGCGGCCGGTTCGGCTGGAACGTCGTCACCTCCGCCGAAGACCGGGCGGCCCAGAACTTCGGCCTGGACAAGCTCTACGAGCACGACGAACGCTACGTGCGCGCCAGTGAATACCTCGAGCTGGTCAGCAAGTTGTGGGAGTCATGGGAACCCGACGCCATCGAGCGCAACCCAATGACCGGGACCTACGCCAACCACAAGAAGGTCCACACGATCGACTTCGAAGGCAAGTACTACAAGTCCCGCGGGCCCCTGAACACCGCCCCGTCCCCGCAGTACCGCCCGACCATCGCCCAGGCCGGCGCATCACCTCCGGGCCGCGAACTCGCTGCTCAGCACGCCGACACCATCGTCGCCCCTGCCAACGGCATTGAGGCGATGAAGGCCTACCGCGACGACATCCACGCCCGGATGAAGGCCAACGGCCGCGACCCCTCCCACTGCAAAGTGTTCTACCTGGTGTCACCGATCGTTGCCGACACCCACGAGGAGGCGCTGGCCAAGCGGGAACGCTGGTTCACCGACCCGCTCTACATCGAGTACATGCTGGCCGAGATCTCCTCGATCACCGAAATCGACTTCAAGCAGTTCGATCTCGACAAGCCGCTGCCGGAGGTGACGACCAACGGTGAACGCGGCTCGCTGGAAAGTTTCATGGCGCGCGGGCGGGACAAGACGTTGCGTGAATTGGTCACCGGCAGCGGACTATCCGGCAACGTCCAATTCGTCGGCACGCCCGATGAGGTCGCCGACGAGATGGGTGAGGTGATGGCCGAAGTCGGCGGCGACGGCTTCCTGATCACCAGCCCGGTGATGCGGCTCAACCGCCGCTACGTCACCGAGATCACCGACGGCCTGGTGCCCGCGCTGCAGAAGCGAGGCCTGACCCGCGGGGACTACTCGACCACGATGCTGCGCGACCACCTGCGCGAATTCTGACGATGTCGCTGATCGGATTCCGGAAGCGTTCCGAGTCCACGGCGTCGGCTGTGGACGTGGCCGCCGGGGCGTTACGCACCGGGGGGATGGTGATCGTCGTCGACACCGACAACCCGGACGACGACGGCTATCTCATGATGGCCGCCAGTCACGCGACAGCGGAGAAGGTCGCATTCATGGTGCGACACACCGGGGGCATCCTGTGTGTCCCCATGCCCGCGCGGGAACTGGAGCGGCTGCGGCTACCACCGATGGTGGTCGTCAACGAAGACCCGCGCGCAGTCGGTTATTCGGTGTCGGTGAACGCCAGAACCGGGATCGTCAGCGGTATCTCGGCGGCCGACCGGGCCAGGACGATCTCACTGCTGGCCGACCCGGACACCGAACCGGGCGACCTGATGCGGCCCGGACACGTTTTCCCGCTCCGGGCGGTCGAGGGCGGGGTGCTCCGCCGGGCCGGGCATGCCGAGGCGGCCGTCGACTTGGCCCGCTCAGCCGGCCTGCCTCCGGTGGCGGTGATCGGCGAGATCGTGGATGACCACGGCGCAGCGGCCCGCGGGAACCAGCTGCGCGCCTTCGCCACCAAATACGGTCTCCCTACCGTCACGATGTCCGACCTGATCGCCCACCGATGCCGCACGGAGCGGCTCGTCGAGCGCAGAGCATCCAGCAGGCTGCCCACCAACGCCGGCGAGTTCCGTGCATACGGTTTCGAATCCGTGCTCGACGGTCTGGAGCACATGGCGTTGGTGAGGGGCGAGGTCTGCGCCGACGACGGCACCCCGGTACTCGTCCGGGTGCACACAGAGTGTCTGGTGGGCAATGCCTTTCAGTCAGCCGGCTGCCAGTGTCACGCCAAACTCGACCGGTCGATGGGCCTGATCGCGGCAGAAGGCCGCGGTGTCGTGGTGTACCTGCGCGCCCAGCAGAGTCGGCACGCATACCGACTGCCCGGGCTGGAACCGGGTACCGCTGATGCCCGCGACTACGGTGTCGGCGCACAGATCCTCGCCGACCTCGGGGTGCGACAGATGCGTCTGCTCACCAACAACCCGGTGAAACGGATCGGATTGGAAGCGTTCGGACTGCACGTCGCCGAGACGGTGAGCCTGCCGGGTGCCGAACTCACCGGCGACTCATCGATGTCAGGCTGATGACACGGACGTCTCGGTGGTTTCTGCCTCTGATGGCGACCACCGGGGTGACGGTGAGCATGTCCGCCCCACTGGAAGTGCTGTTTGCCCACGAATTCTCCAGCAGTGCACTCTATCTCGGTGTGTTCATGTTCACCGCAGCGCTGGGCGTCATCATCATCGATGTCTTCGGCACCCGGTTCGTCCCCGGCCTCGACGCCAGAACTGCCCTGGTCGCCGGGTTGATCATGTTCGGTGCGGCCTGCATCGGCATGGGGACGGCAAGCAACGACGTACTGATGATGGTGTCGCGGGTGTTGCAGGGCTTCGGCGGGGGCATGGTGCTCGGCGCCGGCCTGCAGGCAGCCGTGCGGGTCACCGCCGTGGCGGCCCCCTCGCCGTCAGCCCCCGACCTGGCCCGGTCCCTCGGACGGTTCAACGCTGCCTTCTTGTTCGGGGGCGCCCTCGGTGCCCCTGGCGGCCTGCTCATCGCCGGCAGCATCACCGGGCTGGTGGGTTACCAGGTCGCGCTGGTCGCGACCGGCGCCATCGCCTGGGTGGTCGCCGGCCTGCTGGCCATTGCGCTACCCGCGCTGACCGCGCCGGCAGGCATCCCCCGCCCTCAGATCGGCCTGCCGCGCTTCGACGGTGCCCCCGGCAGTGGCGGCGCGCTGCTACTGGCGATGGGCAGCGACTTCCTGCGTGGCGGTGTGCTGTTCACCGCGCTGCCGCTCGCCGGTGCCGCGCGGGAGTACTCGACGATCACCATCACACTCGCGATTGCCGTGATGTCCGGGGTGGAGATCGTCGTCTTGACCGTCGCACACCGAATAATCCGCCGGATCGGGGTTTTCGCGTTACTCGTCGCCGCGTTCGCCCTCGGGGTCCCGTCCGCAATCCTGATCGCCGTGACCTCCAGCGCCACAATGTATCTGGCGGCTTCCGCACTGTTCGGAATGAGCCTGGCGGGGGCGACGGCCTGCCTGCCGGTGCTCATCGTCGCGCAAGTCGGCGAATCGTCCGCCGGTCTGGCGAAGTTCCGGATCTCGGCGGGTATCGGCCAACTGGTCGGCATGGTGGGCTGCGCCGTGCTCGCTTCGCAGATCGGCATCACTGCGTTGTTCGCCTCGATCGCGGTCATCCTGTTACTCAGCACACAACTCACACACATGGTGGGACGTCGTATGGCGGCAACGTAACTCAGGCGATTCACCGGCGTCGGTGAAGTTAACAAGATCATTGGTCAAATAGACCGGGGGCCAACAGAGGAGGAGTTCAAACCGTGTTTGCACGTGAACCGTCCCGAGCCGCACATTGTCACACCAGGCTCCGCAGCCCCGGGCAGACACCGCCTGAAGTGCTCTACCAACGTCAACGGGAGAGCCCGGACCGGCTGAACAATTCAGCACGCCGAATCTACGACCTGCTGCGCTCCAGCCTGGTGAACACCGGCGGCAGCATGCCACTGGTCGAGCATGAACTCACCGACGCGCTGTCCGCCAGCCGCAATACCGTTCGGGCAGTGCTCCAACAACTCGCCCGCGAAGGCCTGGTCACCCGCGGGCCCAAGAACGGAACACGGACCACCGGTTCGCTGGTGCTGCCGATCGACCAGCTCAGCCCACTTCAGGCGCGCCACCTCGAGTCACGGCAGCTGGGGCGTCCGCCGATGGTGTGCGACCGACTCTGCCTGCCTGCCGACTGGACGGTGCTGATGATCGAGAACCTGCTCCTGCAGGACAGCTTCCCGCTGGGCATTTCGGTCAGTTATGTCGCACTGGCGCAGGGACAGTCACCCGATATCGACGTCAAAGACTCCGACATCCTGGTGATCCTCGAACAACAGCTGGGCGTCCGCATCGGCGGAAGTCAGACCACGGTGGGTGCGGTGGCGGCCGACAACCAGACTGCCGAACTCGTCGGCATCGAGGCGGGCGCGCCGTTGATCTGGCTCGAGGACCTCATCGAAGATGAGAGCGGCCAGCCCCGGGCACTATCCCAGCTCCGCCTGCGTGGTGACCGAATCGCATTCTCGGCCAACGCCTATCGCCCTATCTGAGCTGCGGCCTCCCGACCGGTTCAACAGCACGGTGGTCACCAGTGCGGCCAAACCGACGATCGCCGAAACCAGCATCGCCAGCCGGGCGCCCAGCAGACTTGACGCCACCCCGAGCACGATCATGCCGGTCGGCAGCGCCACTCCGATGGTCGTTGCCAGCAGCCCTAATGCGGCAACACGATGCTGGGGTTCAACAACGCCGACCGGCAAGGTGGCCTGGGTCGATCCGAACAGCGCCTGCCCTACCCCGGCCACCGCCAATGCCAGCAGCGCAAGAGAGAGCACCGGCGCGTAGGACAGAAAACCCAGACTGCACAGGCAGATCGCCACCCCCCACGCATAAGCCCGGAACGGTCGGCGGGGTGGCCGGAAGATCAGTGCTGCCGCAACCACCAACTGCACCAGGCCTGCCGTCGCCCCGATCACCCCTGCTGTTGCCGCCTCGGCATGGAGGCGCTCGGCGATGACGGGCACCAACGGCAGGAACGCGAAGTAACAGAGATTGCAGATCACGGTGACCACCAGAATCACCGCCAGGGCGCGCGAGTCCCGCAGCAACCGCCAATCCGAGCGCCCCGGTACGGCAGGTTCTTTGACGGCGGCGGGTCGGGCCGGCAGTGCCCGCGTCGAGTACCACAACAGCGGCAGCGCCGTCATCAGCAGCAGGGCCAGGACACTGAACGCCGCTCCGAGACCGAATACCTGGATCGTCACACCACCGAGCAAGGGCCCCAGCATCATTGCACTTGCGGTACCGGTGACCTCGGCGTTGAGCACCCGCGAAGAATGCAACGGACCCGCCATGGTGAAGAACAACTCGCGCTGCGCGGTCATGTTCACCAGTGCACCGATTCCGTAGGCGAACATGAACGGGTAGACCATCCAGATCTGCACCGCACCGCCACCGACCACACCGGCCATCAGCACCGAGATCGGCAACAACGCCAGCTTGGTGAACAGCACCAGCTTGTGAGGCGCAACCCGAGTGGAAACGAGGCTGCCCAAGAGCAACGGTACGAACAGGAACGCCCCGACAAACTGATTGGCGATCGGCGGCCCGCCCAAGTGGGTCACCAGATAGGTGCACAGGAACAACCCGTCCCAGCGGGTCAGGTGCCACAACCACGAGCTGGCCAGAAGCGGGTACAGGCCTGTCAGAGCGCGACCCGCGGATCGGCGAGCGACTGCAGCAGATCAACGACGATGTTGGTGGCGACATAGAGCACCCCGACCACCAGGGTCACGCCGGCTATCGCGTTGAAATCGGCCTTGTCGATGGCGCGGGCAAGGTAATTCCCGATGCCCGGCCGGGCGAAGATCAACTCGACCAGGATGCAGTTGCCGACCATCACCGCCAATTGCAGACCCACCAGCGCCAGCACCGGGCCCAGCGAGTTGCGCAGTGTGTGCATGATGAGGATCCGCTTCTCTCCCAGTCCGATCGCCCGTGCCGTGCGGGTGTGGTCGGCACGCAGATTCGCCTCGAGCCCGCTGCGCAATACCCGTCCGATCGCCGCACCGGGTATCAATGCCAGGCACAGTGCAGGCAGCACAAGGTGATAGAGGTCATCGATGAACACTTCAGGCCTGCCGGCCAGCACGCTGTCGATCAGCAGTGAGTGTGTCGGACCGGTGGGAGCGTCCACATACGATGTCAGGCCGGTGATCGGCAGGATGTTCAGCAGCCGGTAGAACACCAGCATGCCGATCAGACAGGTCAAGAACACCGGTACCGACGCCCCCGAGACCATCACCACCCGCAACACCCCGGAACCACGCCAGCCCTGTGCGGTGGCCAGACCGAGCAGGAACCCGATGGCAACCGCGAAAACCAGTGACACGAAAAGCAATTCGAGCGTCACCGGCAGGTACGTCGCGATGTCGGCGGTCACCGGCGTCCGCGATACACTCGACTGTCCCAGGTCGCCGCTCGCCGCATTGACCAGGTAGTGCCAGAACTGCAGCGGCAGTGGTTGATCCAGACCGAGCTGAACCCGGGCGGCCTCATACACTTCCGGCGGGGCCTTGGCGCCCACCAGCGCGGCCACCGGATCGACGGGGGCCACCTTCTGCAGGGTGAAGACCGCAAGGACCAGAACCAGGATCACCGGGATCGTGCCCAGCAGCCGTCGGGGCAGCACCGCCAACATCAGCGGTCCCTGATCCGGTCGCGGATCGCATCCCCGGCGAAGTTGGCGACGATGGCGATCAATGCCACCGCGATGGCGGGCATCACCGGAATCCACCAGGCGCTGAACACATACGACAAGCCCTGCGCACTCATCGAACCCAGTTCGGGAGCCGGCTGCGGGGCACCCAATCCGAGGAACGACAAACTGGACAGCATCAGCACCAGTGCCGCGATGTCCAGGCTGGCGGTGACAATGGTGACGGGTACCGCCCCCGGCAGCAGATGTCGGAACATCAGCCGCCACCAGCTCGCCCCGCCCACCCTGGCAGCCTCCATGTGCGGGGAGGACCGCAGTTTCCGGACCTCCGACCGCACGATGCGGGTGTAGAGCGGCCACCAGACGATGGCTACACCGATCAACGTGTTGGTGTACGACCGGCCCAGGGCGGCCACCACCGCCAGTGCCAGGATCGGGCCGGGCAACGCCAGGAAGGCATCGGTGATGCGCATCAGCACCGTGTCGAACCAGCCGCCGACGGTGCCGGCGATCAGTCCGATCGCACCGCCGATCAAGGCACCCACCGCGACGACAGCCAGCGCGCCGAACCAGCTGGCCTGCATACCGACCAGCACCCGGCTCAAGATGTCGCGGCCCACCGTGTCGGTGCCCAACAGGTTGTCGGTGTTCGGTGGCGTCATCGCCACCCCCGCGGGCACCAGTGGGTCATACGGGGCGAGCTGTCGGGCGAAGACTGCGAGGAAGAAGATCAACCCGAGCGCACCGAACGCCACATAATTGGGCACCGAGGTGCCGTGGAAATACTGGCGGATCGCCAGCCCTGCCCGGCTCCGGTGCTGCCACAGCCCCGGGGGCGCGTAATACTCCGCGACCGCCATCGATGCCTCCTTTGTTGCGTCGGTCCAGGTGCGGGTGGTCAGCGGGCCCTCAGAACTCCCGCAGCGTCTCGCGCAGTGTCGATCCGGTGTACTCGGTCCTGGTGAGGCCGAGTCGTTGCAGCTCCGGCACCAGGCCGTCGGTGATGGAGGCGATGTAGTTGCGGTTGAGGTCCCAGCCCGGCTTCATGATCAGGAAGCCGTCGCCGCCGATCTCGTCCATCGCGTCACCCATCTGGCGGGCCACCTGCTCCGGGGTTCCGACGAACTCGATACCGGTGGTGGCCCAGTCGATGGCCAACTGCCGCAACGTCTTCGGGCCCGGGCTTCCGTCGCCCCGCATGAAGTGCTCCAGGGAGCCGCGTTCACCGTTGGTGGTGAGGTCGGCCGGCAACGGCTCATCCCAGTCGAACTGCTTGAAATCGATCTCGGTGTTGGACGAGATACCCACAAGCTGCTTTTCGATGTAGCTGTCCGTCGCGACGAGGCGGGCCACCTCGGCACGCGCCTCCGCCTCTGTCGGTGCGACCACTGGTGACACGCAGAACATCAGTTTGATGTCGTCGGGGTTGCGCCCGGCTTCCTCGGCTCGGGCCCGGATGTCGTTGCGGTACTCCCGCATCCCCTCGACACCGGTTCCGACGGCGACGATCGCATCGGCGGCGCGGGAGGCGAAGGCCCGGCCGCGCGGGGAGGCGCCCGCCTGCAGGATGGTCGGCCGGTGCTGCGGCGACGGCACCGTGTTCAGCGGACCGCGGGACTTGAAGTACTTGCCCACGAAGTCCACCGTGCGGACCTTCTTGTAATCGGCATAGGTGTGGGTCTCACGGTCCATCACCACGGCGTCGGCATCCCAGGAATCCCACAGTTGGGTCACCACGTCGAAGTACTCGTCGGCGACGTTGTACCGCTCGTCGTGCTCGGGCAGCCCGTCCAGACCGAAGTTCTGCGCGGCGCGGTCCTCGGCGGAGGACACGATGTTCCAGCCGAACCGGCCCTCGGACAACGAATCCACCGTGGAGGCCAGCCGGGCCAGCAGGTACGGCGGGTAGAACGACGTGGACATGGTCGCGACCACACCCAGCTTCGAGGTGTGGGCGGCGATCTTCACCGCCAACGGCACCGGATCGTGTTTGGGGGCGAACACCGAGTTCTTCAGCGCCCCCTCCATTGAGTGGCCGTAGGCGTCGGCCACCATCACGGTGTCCTCGATCATGATGAAGTCGAAGCAGGCGCGTTCCATGCTGCGGGCCATGTCCACATAGAACTGTCCGTTGGGCCAACGCGCGACATCCGGTGATGCCCGCGGGGTATCCCATTCCGGCGGAATGAAATTCATGAACCAGCCCAAATGGAACTTCTTCGTCATGGAATCCTCCAGAATTCGTGCAACGGTGTGCGAGATCAGTAGAGCGCCGAACTGTGTACCGATGAATTCAGTTATGTGGCAGCGGTATTGCGCCGGTGGTTCGCAGCAGACAAGACGCGAGGTGGCGGCTGGTGCCGTCGATCGAGATCAGCGTCGGAATCTCACCGTCGCAGCGATCCACCCGTTCAGGGCAGCGCGGGTGGAACGCACAGCCGGGCGGAATCGCCAGCGCACTGGCCGGCTCACCCGGCAGCCGTACCGGTTCGGCCCCCGTCCGCGGCACCGACGCCAGCAGTGCCTTCGTGTACGGATGCTGCGGGTCGTTGATCAGATCCTCAGTGGGTGCGAGTTCGACGATCTGGCCCAGGTACATGACGGCGATCCGGTCCGAGATGAACCGGGCCGCGGCCAGGTCGTGGGTGACGAACACCATCGCCATACCGAGTTCACGGCGCAACTGCTGCAACAAGTTCAGTACCGATGCCGCCAGGGAGGCATCAAGTGCCGACGTCGGTTCATCACACAACAACAAGCTGGGCGGCCTGATGATCGCGCGGGCCAACGCAACGCGCTGCCGCTGGCCGCCCGACAGGCTCGCCGCCTTGACCCCGGCGACATCCGGCGGCAATCCGACAAGGCGCAGAGTCTCTTCCACCTGTGCCCGCCGCTGTGACCGGGCGGTGAACTTCAGCAGGCGCTCACCGACGATCTCCCCCACCGTCATCCACGGAGTGAGGGACGCACCTGCATCCTGGAACACCACCTGAGGCCGCGGGCCCAGATAGTCGACGGTGCCCGCCTCCTGCTTCATCAAGCCCGCCACGACACGAAGCAGCGTGGATTTCCCCGATCCGGATTCGCCCACAACCGCGATCGACTCGCCCGCTCCCACGTCGAGGATGATGTGGCGCAGTGCGTGCAGCGAATCCCGGTTGAACATGCCGCGGCGCACCGGGAACCGCTTCTCGACCCCGGTGACCCGCAAGGCCGGGCGGCTCTCGTCGAGCTCGATCATCGTCGGGAACTCGACAGTTTCCTGGAGCGCGTGTGAGATGGTGCTGGCCCCTTCGACGATGCACGCAGCCAGGCCGGTGTGCGTCGCGGCGGGAGTGGGTTCCGGAACGGTGAGTGAGCAGGCGTCGGTCGCCGACGGACAGCGCGGAGTGAACGCGCATCCGTCAGGATGTGCCCGCGGGTCCGGTGGCTGACCGGGCAAGGTGCGGATCGCCCGCCCCAACGGCAGCGTCAGATCCAGACGAGACTGCAGTAACCCCAAGGTGTAAGGGTGCGCCGGTGCCCGTAGCACCTCGTCCATCGTGCCCACCTCGGCCAATCGACCGCCGTACATCACTGCCACCCGGTCGGCAATCTGCGAGGCCACCCCGATGTCGTGGGTGACGACGATGAACGACGTACCCAGCTCGTCACAAAGGTCGCGCAACAGCGCCAGCACCTGAGCCTGCACGGTGACGTCGAGGGCGGTCGTCGGTTCGTCGGCGATGACAAGGTCCGGCTTGCCCGCCACCGCCATCGCGATCATCACCCGTTGCCGCAGACCACCCGACAGCTCGTGGGGAAACGCCTTCATCCGTCGTGCCGGGTCCGGTACCCCGACCAGATCCAGCAGGCGTCTGGCTTCGTCCGCGTCCCCCGCCGCTTCGGTGACCTGCCTGCCGACCCGCATCGTCGGGTCCAGGGAGGTCATCGGATCCTGGAACACCGCTCCCAGGTGCGCTTTTCGGACGCGGCGGCGTTCTTCGTCGTCGGCGGCCACCATGTCGATCCCGCAGACCTCGGCGCGGCCGCTGATCACCGGGGCGGACTCCCCGCCCAGCAGGCCCAGCAGCGCCAGGCCCATCACACTCTTGCCCGACCCCGACTCCCCCACCAGTGCCATCACCTCACCCGGCTGGACGTCGAGGCTGAGCCCGCGCAGCGCATTCAACGCCACCCCGCGGCGGCGGAACGTGACGCGCAGATCGCGTACCGAGGCCCGCGGTGCCACCGGATCGGGAACAGCCGACATTGCCACACTGCCGGTGTCATCGATGGAGATGCTCATGCTTGATGCCCTCGATTGCGGTGGGAGGTTCCAGTCGGGTGGGAGGTTCACACACCGGACCGCCGCCGCCGCTGGCTGCGTCCGAAGAACTCGCTAAGCGACAGCAAAACCGTCCTGCATGACGGGACAACGACGCCTCGATGTCGAACGGATTGCGCCGCCGGTATTCCGCGGACCGGCATCCACGGCGCAATACAGGCTTTACCCCTTGGCCGAGCCGCCGAAATCTGCGGCCCGTTGACTGCATTGGTGACAGTCGTCGTGGTAGGCAATCCCAAGCCCATGTCGCGGACCCGTTCCGCCGCAGAATCAATCGTCCAAAAACTGACCGGTACCGAACCCGAGCACGTCATCGACGTGGTCGATCTCGGCGCGGGCCTGCTCGGTTGGGGTGACCCGAAGGTGGCCGAGGCCAAGGAGATCGTGAAGTCCGCTGAGTCGCTGGTGGTGGCCTCGCCCACCTTCAAGGCGACCTACACCGGTCTGCTCAAGCTGTTCCTCGACCAGTTCGGGGCCGGCGAACTCGGGCAGATCACCACGTTCCCGGTGATGCTGGGCGGCTCGTACCGCCATGCCCTGGCTCCGGAACTGAGTTTGCGCCCGGTACTTGTGGAAATCGGGGCCAGTTGTCCGGCGCCGGGCCTGTACCTGCTGGACTCCGAGTACGAATCCTCAGAAGACCTGGATGCGTGGCTGCCCATTGCCCGCCGGTTCCTCACGGCGGTGCCGTCATGATCAGCGCGGACAACGAGCAGTTCGATCAGGCATTGCTGCGCCAAGCCTTCGGGTGCTTCCCCAGTGGGGTGACAGCTTTCTGCGGGCTGCTCAACGATGTCCCAGAGGGCATGGCCGCCAGCTCCTTCACCTCGGTGTCGCTCGATCCGCCCCTGGTCTCTGTCTGTGTTGCCAAGACCTCCACCACCTGGCCGAAACTCGCCACCCTGGAGCGTCTCGGTCTGTCTGTGCTGGCCGACGGTCATACGTCGATCGCCCGGTCACTGTCGGCGAAGGGCGGCGATCGGTTCAGCGGTATCGACTGGGAGGCCACCGAAGGCGGCGCCGTTTTCGTGCACGGTTCGACGCTGTGGCTGGAGTGCGCACCCTTCAAATGTATCGAGGCCGGTGACCACGACATCGTGGTGCTGCAGATCCTGTCCCTGGCCGTGTACCCCGATATCGCCCCGATGATCTTCCACGCCAGCGGATTTCGCCAACTATCGGCGTGACCTCACTCCGTCGAGCGGGCGGCCGCCGAGGCCACCCGCTCGACGGGAATACCCTTGCCCGTCAGGCCCGCTTGAGCGCTGGGGGCCACAGGACCTGCGGGTAGAAGGAATTACTTTCGATACCGCTGATGTGACTGCGCGCGATCGTCGAGTTGGGCGGCAGACACAGCGGGATCCACAGGGCATCGTCCATCACGATCTGGCTGCACTGCTGGTAGACGGCGTTCATCTGCGCCACCGTGGGTTGCCGGACCGCGTCGTCCATCAACCCGTCGAGTTCAGGGTTTGAATACTGGTAGAAGTTCAGCGGTTTGGCGCCGCTACGCAGCAGGATCCGGAACGTGGTGTCCAGGTGCAGCGTATCGCCGCCGAGAAAGGTCACCATCATGTCGGGCCGGTTCTCGGCCGGTTGATTGGCCAGGTCGAACATCTCAGCCACCGGTATCGTACGCACCGTCACATCGAGGCCCAGTGCGGCGAGCTGACTTTGCACCAACTCAGCCATCTGCTGGCGCGGCGCACCGCCGTCAGCCGCCCAGGCCAGGTCGATTGTCTTACCCGACAGCGACGCAGCCATCGCCGCCAGCGGCGCGGTGTCGACCTTCGTGGGAAGCGGCGCCATCTCCGGGGGCAGCGAACCCTCGGGCCACATCGACTCCTGCACCGTGGCCAACCCGCCCCATGCGGTGTCGACGATCGCCTTGCGGTCCAGCGCGGTGAGCATCGCGCGACGCAGTTCCAGGTCGGCGAACACGCCCGATGTCGGGTTCAGCCAGATGGCTTCACCTACTCCGCCCACCGCATTGACCACGGAGAAGTCCGGATTCTTCTGGTACTGGAGCACATCCGGAACAGGGAAGCCCTTGGTCACCATATCGAATGCGCCGGAGTCCAATTGGAGCTTCTGGGTTGCGATGCTCGGTGTGATGTCGATGCGGATGGCATCGAAGGCCGGTTTGCCGCCCCAATAGTCGGGAAATGCCGTCAGCGAGTAATGGCTGCCCGGAACGAATTCGGAGATCGTGTAGGGACCACTGCCTGCATCGTGGGTCTTGAGCCACTCCTGCGCCAGATCGTCGCCCACCGAGTTGGCGGCCACCGCCGTCGGGCTCACCGCGAAGGGCTGCCACGGACACGCAAGGTAATGCAGGAACGCATTATTGGGCTCGGCCAGAGTGACGACGAATGTCGTGGGATCCGGCGCTGCGGTGTGGACCACCCCGGCGACCATATAGGCCGGGCCCTGGTTGATCTTCCCGCGACGGGCGAAACTCTGGACCCACGCCTGGGCATCGGCGGCCGTGCCGTCGTGGAACTTCACGCCGGGGTGCAGGGTGAACGTGTAGGTCATCTGGTCCGGTGAAACCGTCCAAGACTTGGCCAGCCCGCCGATGATCTCCGCGCTGCCGGGCCGGTACCGGACGAGCCCCTCATAGGCGAACTCCATGACCTGCGCGCCTTCACCCTCGTACATGATGTCGGGGTCCGGCACCTGCATGTCAGCCAGGAAGGGCAGCCGCAGCGTCAATGTGCTCCCGCCCGCTCCCCCGCCGCCGCACGCGGCGAGCAGCGGTGCCAGGCTGATGCCGCCGACGGCGAGACCGCCGGCTTTGAGGAAAGTGCGCCTGTCCCACGCGCGGGGCGTTCGGCTGGACTGTGCGGTGTCGACCATGAATGTCTCCTGGGTGGCCCGAGGGATGAACCTGATGCACGGCATTCGCTGGCGCGCTTTGACGATGATTGAAACGGCGTCGCGTGACGCCATTGCGTCGGATCAGTGCCTCTCGTATTACGCCGGGATCACCCCACGATCTTTCAGAACCCGAGCAGGTTTCGCGGAACGTGCTGTGGCTGTGACCGTCCCGAATCGATCCGCGCTTGCGTAAGGCCGGCGGCGGTGTTGCGGTGACGACCGGCGAGAGCAGGAACCCGTCCCCACCGACGTCGTCCATCGCCTCGCCCATCTTGGCCGCAACGGTGTCCGGTGAACCGACGAACGCCAACCCGGCGTGGGTGTCCACGGTGCCCCACACATCGGGCACTTCTTCGTCGAGATCGAAGGTGGCGCGGCGTCTCCTGGTCGATCAGGACCGCCCCGTCCTGAGTCCCACAGCGCCACACTGGATTCCATCCATTCTTTTGCCATCTCCGCGTCGTGACCGTACTGCTGTGCGGCCCGGGTGGAACGGTGACAACGTTGAGGCCCACCCGGCCGTCGGTCAGATGGTCCAGGGTGGTCATGGTCCTGGCCGCCATGAACGGGTGGTAGAAGTTCGTCGAGAGCGTGACGGCGGTGCCCTGTGTTCGGTGCGTTGAGTCAGCAGCGGGATCAACGGGACCGGATCGCGTTTCGGCGCCAGCATCCCGTATTTGAGGGTGGTCTCCATGGATCGGCCGTAGGCGTCTTCCACCATGCTGTGGTGTGCGCGAGCGTGCGCAGACTACGACAAAGCGCCGGCGCGGCGACCGGGGACACGCACGGTCGCGGGAAGGTGACAGGGGAAGGTGACAGGCGAAAGCAGGCGTCGGGCAGCCAATTGCTCAGCATGAGCGGAGAACTGGAGACCGGGCGCTCCGCGGTGTTGACTGTGCGGGTGACCGTCGTCGTCGTAGGCAATCCCAAGCGCAATTCCCGTACCCGTGCCGCCGCGGAGCTGGTGGTCCAGAAGCTCACCGGTTCAGCACCCGAGCACGTCATCGAAGTCGTCGATCTCGGCGCCGGCCTGCTCGGCTGGGGTGATCCCAAGGTGGCCGAGGCCAAAGAGATCGTGAAGTCCGCCGATTTCCTGGTCGTCGCCTCGCCGACGTTCAAGGCCACCTACACCGGTCTGCTGAAACTGTTCCTCGACCAGTTCGGCGCCGGCGAGCTCGGGCAGATCACCACATTCCCGTTGATGCTCGGCGGCTCCTACACGCATGCGCTGGCGCCGGAACTGACGTTGCGGCCGGTGCTGGTCGAGATCGGCGCGAGCTGCCCGGCGCCCAGCCTCTATCTCCTGGACTCCGACTACGAGACGTCGGAGGACCTGGAGAAATGGCTGCCGCTGGCGCGCCGGTTCGTCTGAGTCGTCGGCACTGTCTCAGGCCTCAGCGAGCGTGCGCAGAGTACGAAAAAAGCCCGGTGTGTCAGCCGGGGACGCGCACGCTCGCGGGAGAAGTCGGAGCTAGTTGGCGTAGGGGTTGGTGCCCTCAGGCCGGTCGACCAGAGGGTTCACCGCGCCGAAATTCCAGCTCGTGGTCGGCCCCAGCACAAAACCGGTCTGGTCGAAGCTGTTGGTGCAGATCGCCGCGCCCGCCTCGTCCACCCCGCAGCTGATGGTGCTGTAGCTGATCCGGGTGTTGGCCGGCAGCGCCTTGACGGGCTTGTCGGAGACGAAGAGCGGCCGATCAGAGCTGGCGAACCCGGGCATGCCCCCGGGCCCGCCGGTGATCAGATTGGCGCCGTTGGGGGCACCGGGCAGCGGGCCGTTGCAGCCGTAGGCACCCGCGCCGCGACTGACGATGCACGTCAACCCCAGCGGAGTGGAGAACGCGTACAGGCCATCAGCGACCTGGTAGTCCGACGGGACGGCCATCGCGTAACCGTTGATGTTCGGCGGCGGCGGCGGCGGTGGCGGCGCGGGTTCTGCCGAGGCGGCACCCGCGGGGCCCACCACCGCTGCTCCCGCTGCGGCCACGGCGATCAGAACTCTGCTCAGCACATTGCTCACACTAAAGGTTCGTCCGACGGGCCGCTCGGCGTTACTCACCCCGATGGCCGGGTTCGCTCGGCGGTTCGCCGGAGCCGGCTGAGACCCGCCTGGGGACGCCTCAGGAAAAGGTCAGGCAAGACCGAAACCGCCGGTCGCCGCGCACACGTCAATAATCGAAGAGACGCGCAGCTGAGCTGGGATACCGAATGGTCACCAGCAACGCCTTTTGGGGCTTACACTGCTTATCGAGCTATCAGGATCACGCGGGGAGGCGGTGGCGTGACGGGGGATTTGCGGTCGTCCATATTGACGACAGCGGCAGTTGCTGCCAGCGTCGTTGGATTGACTGTCGTCCAGCCGTTGACGGCAGCGCCGCCACTACTGCTTGCGGCACTGCTGATGGACGGTCGCTCCGGCGACGACACCGGGGTCAGCGGGGTCGCCGCGGCGATTCAGGACAGGCTGCTGCCGTCGAACGGCCGCGGCGTCATCGTCAACTTCCTGACCGGCCCGTTCGGTATCTGGAATTCGATCGGTGACAGCGAGAACCCTGGCAGCACGGTCCCGTCCACGACGCTGGGCGTTGCCAGCGGGCTGCCCTTCCTGGGCCAGCAGGGGCTCAGCCTGGACGCGCCCCAGCTGCCGCTACTGCCTGCGGTGCCACCGGCGGTGCCCGGCGCCGCAGTTCCGCCGTGGCCCGTCGTCTCCTTCGACGTGCCGTCGCTGCAGATCGGCAACGCGATCGTCACTCCCCCGCCGCCCGTCGGCCCGTCGTTACCGCCCGACGGCGTGGTGACCGACTACGGCTACAGCCTCAGCGAGTACACCGGGGTCGCGGCGCTCAACCCGTTCGCGGTGACCAACTCGGTGGCGGCCTACCTCAACCGGGCGTTGTCGCCAGTCCAGGTCAGCCCGGACGGCTCCTTGGTGTGCCGGGACAACGCACCCTGCAACGTCGACGAACTCGAGATCGAGCGCTACAAGGACGCGGACGGCGTCCTGCACATCACCTTCCGCAACCCGGACGGCTCCGTGGTCAAAGCGACCATCAAGACCCGCGACGGTGTCACCTACGTGACCTACGACGACGCCGGCCCGCTGCCGCTGGTGCGGCCGCTGCGCGATTACGGCGGCCTGCTCGGCAACGAGCTCGCCGATGTGCTCGAACCGGCGCTGACAGCACTGGTCTACTGGGGATACCGCGACGCCACAGGCGAGAGCGGCAATGGCATCCTGCCCAGCCCGGCCGAGACCATTCAGTCGCTGCTGGACTTCGTTGTCGGCGTGGTCGAAGGCGTGAAGTCGCTGTTCGAGGCACACACCCCCGTCACCGCCACCGTGCAACCGCTGGCCCGGGCCGAAGAGCCGACCACCACTCCCACCGAGGAGCCCATCCCCGGGCCGGCCGGCGAGCCCAGGCCGGAGCCGACGCCCGAACCCGACAACCACCCGCAGCCACCGCCGTCGCTGCACACCACCATCGGGGACGTCGTCAAGAACTTCACCGGCATCTTCCACGGGCCGGCCGGCGGCGCCGACAACGAGGACGAGCCCGTCGACACCGGTTCGGACGAAGAACCGGCCGACGAACCCGCCGACGATGAGCAGCCTGCTGACGATGACGAGGCGCCGGCCACCGATCCCGTCACCGACGGCGACGAAGCCGATGGCCCCGACGACCCGGACAAGCAGGACCCGAGCGACGACAAGGGCGCGGGCACCGGAGAGGGCCCCGGCGACAGCCCCGACAAGAGCACGCCGCAGGGCAACGACTCCACCGGCGCGGAGAACTGAGACCGGTCAGTAGTGACCGGGGCCGCGACCGGCCATATCCTCCAGCCGACGGATCCGATCTGCGATCGGCGGATGCGTGGCGAACAGCTTGCCGATCTTCTCCCCCGACCGGAACGGGCTGGCGATCATCAGGTGAGCCTGGTCGGCAAGCTTCGGATCAGGCGGCAGCGGAGCGAGTTCCACCCCGCCGGAAATCTTGCGCAGCGCCGATGCCAACGCCAACGGATCGCCCGTCAGCTCCGCACCCGACTGGTCGGCCTGGTACTCCCGCGACCGCGACACCGCCAGCCGGACCAGGGTCGCGGCGATCGGCCCGAGCATCTGAATCAGCAACAGCCCGAAGAAGTTCCCGCCGCCACCCTCGCGGTTGTTGCCTCCGAACATGCTCGCGAAGAACGCGATGTTGGCCAGTGCGGTGATCACCGACGCCATTGCCCCTGCGACACAGGAGATCAGGATGTCGCGGTTGTAGACGTGCGAGAGTTCGTGCCCCAGCACCGCGCGCAGCTCACGCTCGTTGAGGATCTGCAGAATGCCGGTGGTGCAGCACACCGCGGCGTTGCGCGGATTACGGCCGGTGGCAAAAGCATTGGGGTTGGCGGTATCGGAGATGTACAGCCGTGGCATCGGCTGGTGTGCGGCGGTGGCGAGCTCGCGCACGATCCGGTACATCACCGGCGCCTGCACCTCGGTGACCGGCTGGGCGTGCATCGCCCGCAGCGCCAGCTTGTCACTGTTGAAGTAGGTGTAGGCGTTCATGCCGAGGGCGAAGATCAGCGCGCCCCAGATCCACGTGGTGTTGCCGGTGGCGGCGGCGAAGAAGTATCCGACCAGGCTGATCAGCGCGGTGAAACCGATCAAGAGCAAAAATGTCTTGATGCGGTTGCCCGCCGGGTGCCACGTCATCAGCGTCCTCCCTGCAAAATTGCGGCTGAGCCGCTGTGTCCACTGATTAAACGACACACGTGGCAGTCAGGGTTCCCGAGCGCGACAACCGGCCTGAGCGCGGTGTCAGCCGTGGCGGTGCACGGTGTAGTCGACCAGCGACTCCATCGCGCGGCGGCCGACGACATCGGGCATGGCCGCCAGCTCCTGGCGCGCCTGGTCGGCGTAATCGAGCACCTTCTGCTTGGCCGCGACCATGCCGGCCGAGGCACGCAGCAACTGCAACGCCTCGGCGACGGCCGCATCGTCCTCGACGGGGCCGGCGAGCAGTTCACGCAGCCGCTCGGCGTCCGGGCCGGTTTCGCGCAACGCGTAGAGCACCGGCAGTGTGTGCACACCTTCCCGCAGATCGGTGCCGGGCACCTTGCCGGACTCGTCGGGATCGCTGTCGATGTCGATGATGTCGTCGGAGATCTGGAAGGCGGTCCCGACGATTCCGCCCAGTCGCGACAGTCGCTCGACCTGCTCGGCGTCGGCGCCGGAGAACGTCGCGCCGAAGCGTCCCGACGCGGCGATCAGGCATGCGGTCTTCTCGTAGACCACCTTCAGGTAGTGCTCGATGGGGTCCACCCCCTCGACCGCGCCGCGGGTTTCCCGCATCTGCCCGGTGACGAGCTGAGCGAAGGTGTCGGCGATGACCAGGACGGCCTCCGGCCCGAGCCGCGACACCAGCCGCGACGCCGTAGCGAACAGGTAGTCGCCGGCGAGGATGGCGATGTTGTTGCTCCACCGCGCGTTGGCGCTCGCGGCGCCGCGGCGCACCTGAGCCTCGTCCATCACGTCGTCGTGGTACAGCGTGGCCAGGTGCACCATCTCGATGACGGCGCCGGCGATGATCACGTCCTTGTTGGTCGGATCAGGCCCCAGCGACGCTGACAGCACGGTGAACAGCGGACGGAACCGCTTGCCCCCGGCCAGGAACAGATGATGTACCGCCTCGGACATCAGTTCGTCAGCTTTGCCCAGCTCAGTGGCCATCAGCTGCTCGATCTCCGAGACGCCGTCACGCACGCTCGCGGCTAGGTCCGCGTCGCCGAAATCCACTCCCGCCACCACGCTCGCCGGTGTCCTCACGTGTCCAACATACTGGGCACCATGCAACCCGCACCCGCCAGAGGCGCAGATGTGGTGATCGTCGGCGCCGGTCCGGCCGGTTCGGCCGCCGCGGCGTGGGCTGCGCGCGCCGGCCGGGACGTCACCGTGATCGACGCAGCGACGTTCCCGCGCGACAAGGCCTGCGGCGACGGGCTGACCCCGCGGGCGGTGGCGGAGCTGGAGCGCCTCGGCCTCGGACCGTGGCTCGACGACCACATCCGCCACGTCGGGCTGCGGATGTCGGGGTTCGGCTCGGCGGTCGAGGTGCCCTGGCCCGGACCGTCGTTTCCGGCGACGGGCTCGGCGGTGCCGCGCACCGAACTCGACGACCGGGTTCGTCAGGTGGCCGCGGATTCCGGGGCGTCGATGCTGCTTGGCGTGAAAGCCGTTGACGTGGAACATGATTCGACGGGCAAAGTGGCTGCGGTGGTACTCGGGGACGGCCGGCGGGTGACGTGCCGGGAACTGATCGTCGCCGACGGGGCCCGCTCCACCCTGGGTCGTGTGCTGGGCCGGCAGTGGCACCAGGAGACGGTCTACGGCGTGGCCGGCCGGGCGTATCTGCGCTCACCACGCGCCGACGAGCCGTGGATCCACTCCGACCTGGAACTGCGGTCCGTCGACGGCGCCGTGCTGCCCGGCTACGGCTGGATCTTCCCGCTGGGCAATGGCGAGGTGAACATCGGCGTCGGCGCCCTGGCCACCTCCAAGCGGCCCGCCGATATCGCGCTGAAACCCCTGATCAAGCACTACACCGCGCTGAAGTCCCAGGAGTGGGGGTTCGAAGGCGAACCGCGGGCGGTGTCATCGGCGCTACTGCCGATGGGCGGCGCGGTCTCGGGGGTGGCGGGGCCGAACTGGATGCTGATCGGCGACGCCGCCGCCTGCATCAACCCGTTGAACGGTGAAGGCATCGACTACGGCATGGAGACCGGGCGACTGGCCGCCGAACTGCTGGGCACCGGCGACCTGTCCTGCGTGTGGCCTGCGGTGCTGCAGTCGCACTACGGCAAGGGGTTCTCGGTGGCGCGACGGCTGGCCCTGTTGTTGACGATCCCGCGGTTCCTGCCGCTGACGGGGCCGGTGGCCATGCGGTCGACGACGCTGATGGGGATCGCGGTCCGGGTGATGGGCAACCTGGTGACCGACGATGACGCCGACTGTATCGCCCGGGTGTGGCGGACCGCCGGTGCCGGTTCGCGACGACTGGACCGCCGCAAGCCGTTCACCTGAGTCGCTGCGAGCGCGGTCAGAAGCGCCACGGTAGGGCGCCCCGCTCGCGAAGCCACCCCTGCTGCGCGGCGGGATACCACTTCAGCGACGGCGGGACCATCGCCCAGGTCGAGGAGATCGACCTGCGGATGGCGCGATACGCGCCTTCGTCGACGAGGGTCCAGCGGATCCCGAACCGCTCCCGCACCAGCGGCGGCAACCCGCCGAAGATCACCAACCGCATCGGCGGTGCCAGGGCCGCCCGCACCGGCAGCGTCGGCAGCAGTCGGTCGGCCAGGGGGCGCAGCCGCGGGTGCGACGGGTAGTCCGGTGCGGCGCTCATGTCGGGGATCGCGCGCCGGTTGATGAACTCAATCAGATAGTCCGACGCCGCGTTGGGCTGCAGCACCTCTCGGCAGTACCGGTCCACCTCGCGTTCGAACGCCGCGCGGTCCGGCGGCACCACCGTGTCGGTGACGCCGTACCGGCGGTACCACTGGCAGCCCTCGGCATAGAGTTGCTCGCTGTCGCCGTCGCTCAGCGGGGTCCGCTCCCAGTGCTGGGCCAGCCGGTCGACCATCCGCTGGAACGTGGCATGCGCCCACCAGAATGTCTCCGGGGTCAACGCGTGGTAACGGTCACCGCCGGGCATCGTCCCCTTGATGTCGCGGTGGAAGTCCCTGACCGCAGCGCCGGTGGCACCGGCCGTCGGCCCCTCGTACACCGTGCCCAAAATGCCGGGCAGAGAACGGAACACCCGGTCGACGGGATCGTCGAAGAAGTCGGAGTGGTCGATGAGGCCCTGTCCGATGGCGGGGTGCATGGTCTGCAGCAGACCCGCTGTCCCACCTTCGAAGGCGATGCGCATGTCCCCCGCCCACCGCCACAGCAGCGAATCGGCGTCCAATCGCGGCGCTGTCACCGGCGGGTGCCGGTCATCGATCTCCCGGGTGCTGCCCGTGTCGTCTTGTGGGGCCATTCCCCCATGCTCACACGAGCGATCATTCGCGTTCAATTCGCTTTGTCCCGTGCGTGTTCTGCGGGCGCTGCGGGCCCCAGCAGCGCCCGCAGCACCAGACCGCAGACCGTCGTCCGGGCGCTCTTGGTCTGCCGATGTGCGAGTAACCGCACCATGTCCGCGCTCAGCGAGAATCCGGCGTGCACGATGAATCGCGCCTCGCCGCCCGACAGACCCGGTGTCGTCGCACTGATCTGGCGGGCCCACGCTTCCACCGTGGCGCGCTGAATGTTGGCGATCGCGAACAGATCTTGACTGGGTACGTTGACGCGTTCGGCGTAGTAGACGTAGGAGAGCTCGGGATCATCGAAGCTGCGCCGCACGTACGCCTGCACCAGCGCCTCCACGGCATCACGCGGATTGTCTGCCGCACTGACGATGCCGGCCGTATCACCCGAAACCCGGTCAGCGGCACGCAGATACATCGCCGTGAGGATGGCGCTCTTGCCGACGAAGAACCGGTACATGCTCGACGTGGTGACCCCGACCGCTGCAGCGATGTCCTCCATCGCGGTGTCGCGGTATCCCCGCTCGTGGAAGAGGACCTTGGCGTGGTGCAAGATCTGCTCGTATTCACCGGCCGCCGCTCCCACCGCCGGTCGCGCCGCGACGGTTCCTGGCGCACCCGTTCCTGCCGGCACGTCGGTGTCGCGCACGGTCTTGGCAACCCGGGCCAGCGTCGCGTGGATCTGTTCGCGCGGCAGCTGCGTGCGGTGGTCGGTGACGCTGCCCAGCACGCTGAGCACCGCCGCACTCAATATCGCCAGCTGACGGGAACCCAGTTCGGGGCGCAGATGCGCCATGGGACGCTGCAGCCTGCGGTTCACCAGCTTGATCTGCGCGTTGAGGGTGAGCTGGTCTCCGGGTTTCAGGAATCGGCCCTCCCACCGGTACAGGCCCCCGCTGACCCGGTTGGCCAGCGCGACGTCGACCATCGCAGCGACCATCTGGTCCCAGGCCTGTTCCGGCGACCCGCTGATCTCGCTGTCGGCGAACGCAACGCCGTCGACGAACGCAGTGCAGTCGACCAGTTGCTGGCCCAAGCCCAGCACGGCCGCCTGGAAGAGGTCGTACTTCCCGGCGTAGTGGCGGTACAGCGAGGCAGCGGTGACGCCCACCCGGCCGGCGATGTCCTCCATGCTGACACCGTGATAGCCCAGTTCGCTGAACGCCTCCGCGGCGACGCGGGCGATCTGTTCCTTGCGATCTTTCGGACGGCGGCGGCGTGGCGTGCCGAGCCCGGCCGTCGTCGGCATCACAACATCCTATCCGCGGCCCGCGTTGCGCCGGTCAAGCGAACTCGGGCCGCAGGACTGCCGCGAGCGCGGTCAACGGGACGTGTGCCTGCACGGTGCCGCCGTCCATCGACCATTGCATGATGCCGGGGGTGAAATCGAGTGGCGTGTCATGGCCCACCGGATAATCCGGCAGGTAGAGGATGAGTTCGTCAGGAGTCAACGCCCAGGCCCGGTATCCCCCGGAGTACACCTTGTCCGGTGACCACCGGTCGAGGACGAACGGGTAGGTGCCCGGGTGATGCTGGGGTGCCGCGGCGTCGAGGGCCTGCACGACGAACGGTGCGGCCGATTCTGCGATGGCAGCCAGTGGGTCCACACCGTCGCGCACCACGTCGGCGAGCTCCAATCGACGACCGTTACCGAAGGTGAAAGCCCGGTAGGCGTTGTTGAAGTCGGGCCCGTCTGCGTGGTAGGTCTCGCGGAAGACCACCGAAACCGTGTTCGTACGACGGAACACCTCTACATTGGCCTCGCCCCAGCTGTCAGCGACCATGGTCTGCCCGACCCTGCGCCAATTGCCGACCAGTTCGCTGAGATAGGAACGCACAACCGGGCCGGCGACGGGGTCATCGATGATGTCCTGCGGCAGGGCGACCTTGATGTCACGAACGGCCTGACGCGGCGACACCACGACGGTGCGGCAATACGCGCCGTCCCACGCGCCGCCGAGGTCGCCGCAGAATGTCGTCGCGCTCGCGTAGGCCGGCGCAGCGCTCGCCAGCGTGGTCGCCAACGTGGTCGCCACGGCCAGTAACGCAGCGGCGACGGCCGGCCGAACGGTTGTCATCCCCTGGCCGCTACGGGAGCTCGACTTGGGCTGCACGCCAACGTCCGTCGACATTCTGCATGGTCATTTTGATGCGGCTCCGGTCCAGACGGGGATCCGGAACACTGGCATTGGACACCGACTGGTCGACGAACAGCAGCACGACTGCCCGGTCCTTGGTCGCGGACTGGACCGCCGACTCGACCACGACACCGTGGGCCGAGGCCTTGTTGTCGATGAGCAGTTGGCGAAGTTGCATGCTCGATTGCGAGTACATGTCCTTGAAGTCGCCGGTGGCACCGTCGAGCACCTGGTCGAAGTTCTCGTCCACCTTGGCAGCGTCGATGCTGGTGAGAACCTGCGCGTACTCGACTGCCGCCTGCTGCGCCTGGTCGGCGGCCTGGGACACCTGGTTTTGCTGCCACAACGTCCAGCCCAGGAATGCCGCCGCCGCGACAATACCCACTACCGCGAGAGCGCCCACCGCCTGCAGTGCGCGCCGAAGGCGGCTGCCGGACCTGACGGGTTCTGTTGCCTCCGTGTCGGATTCCTCTGCTGCAGGCTCGGCATCTGTTGCCGCCGGGTCGGTGTCTGTCGGGTCGGTGTCCGTCGGGTCGGTGTCGTTCTCGAGCAACTTGTCGGTGGTGGTCGTCATCGGTCTGTCTCCTCCTGGTCGAAAATCGGTGGGTGTCAGCGAGGTGGTTCGATCGGCAGGGTCGGGCCGCCGTACGGGGTGGGAATGCTGAAGCGTCCTCGAGGCGTCGGGTCCGTCGTCGCCCCCATATCGGCGCCGGGCGGCGGGCCGGCGGTGTCGTCACCGGCCGGCCGCGGCGCGTTCTTGGCACCGCGGACCAGCACTCCGGGGTGGTCGTCGCGGCAGTAGGTGTACAGGAACGGCTCCGGATAGTCCGCCGAGGACGGCGGTCGCCGCGGCGTGCCGTAGTCACAGGCGTAGCGCGGGTAGATGTCGCCGGTGGCCCACAGCCCGCTGTGGTGCATGACGCTGCCGAGCGCGTCCAGCACCGAGGTCCGGTAGGTGGGGAACAACGCGTTCAGCGCCGGCACCCGCACATACAGCAGTTGCGAGGTGGTGGTCAGGCTTCCGAGCAGTTGCACCATGGTGTCGGAGTTGTCGGCGAACAGGTTGTCCACGGAGTTCAGGGCGCCGGGCGTCCGGTCGGTCAGCCGCCGGAAGCCGTCCTGCATCCGCGAGACACCGGCAAACGTCTCATCGAGATTGGCCGCGGCCACGTCGATCCCGGCGTTCTTGTCAGCGACCATCGTGAACACCACCCGGCTGGTCCGCAGCATGCTCGTCGTCTGTGGCAGTACCGAGTCCAACGTCGAGAGCAGGAAGGTGCCGCCGTCGATGATGTCGGCGAGTTTCTGTGGCCCCTCGTCACTGAGGCTCAACTCCCGTCGGATCATCTCGAGGTCGGCCGGGTCCACCTGCGCCAGCGCACCGTCGGAATCCGCCAGCAACTCGGCCAGGCCGACCGGAACGGTGGCCCGCCCCGGCGCGATCATGCTCCCGTCGGTCAGGTAGGGACCGGTATCGGAGGCAGCGGCGAAATCGAGGTACTGCTCGCCGGCCGCTGACAGTCCCGATACCTTCACCTGAGACGACTCGGGGATGGCGATTGACGACGCCACGTCGACGACCGCGTTGACTCCCGCCGCGGTGATGTCGAGGCGCTGCACCTTCCCGATCGGCACTCCCCGCATCGTGACGTCCTGGTTGGGCAACAGCCCCGCTGATGCCGGCAGTGCCACCGTGATGCGGTACGTGCCCGAAAACGGTTGCACCTGAAGCGCACCGACCAGCAGATAGGCAGAGGCGACCACCAGAGTCAGGAGCAGAGCGCCCGCCGACAGCCAGGACCGCCGGCGGTGCGCGGCTGCGACGACGGCGACCACCCGGTCGGCAAGGCTGTGGGCCGGGCGGGCGATCACCGGGGTGCCTCCGCGGGAAGCGGGCCCGGGGCGGGGGCCGGGCTGGGGGTCAGGACCTCGCCGGGGGTGGCGGGATGTGGCGCCACCGGTATCTGCGGCACCGCGGGACCGCGACCGACGATCTTCTCTTGCAACCGGAACAGCGTGTACCGCAGCGAGCCCACCATCTGGTGCCAGTTGTAGCGTTTGGGACCGTGCAGCCCGGTGTCGCCGGCGAATCCGATATCAGGTATTGAACCCAGCACCAGGCGGTCGATGCTGACCCGGGTCGAGATGGCGTTGCTGGTCATGGATTTGACGAACGGCGGCATCAGCCGGTTCAGTGCCGAGAGGGTGGCGTCGGGGGTCAGGGCGACGTCATTCCAGGTTCCGGCGATCTCGTTGGCGTCGGCGATGACGCTACGTCCGCTGGTGTCGGTGCCGGCGACCGAGGGGAATTTCCGTAGTTGCTCACTGGTGGCCCCCACCTGCTGAATCAGGTCGGTGATCTCGGTCGCCTGCGCGGCCAACGTCTGGGTCGCCGGACCCGCGGCGTCCATGACGTCGCTCACCGCGGAGTTCTTCGCCTCGATCTGGTCGACGAGAAGCGAGGTTTCCGACAGTGCTGTCTCGATCTGCTCGGATCGTGCGTTGAGCGTGCCGAGGGTGTGGTTGGTCTTGCGGATCAACGCCCCGAATGCCTGGCCCTGGTCCCCGGTTGCCTTGCCCATCCCGTTGATGATGTTGGTGAAGTTACGGATCGCGCCCCCGTTGACCAGGATGGCCGCCGAGCTCAGCACCGACTCGACAGTGGCTGCGGCAGTGGTCGATTCGACGGCGATGGTGTCCCCGTCGGCGAGCAGTGCCGCCCCTGGTTGTGGCTGCGCGGGTGGCTTGAGAGCCACGAACACGTCACCGAGCGGGGTTGCCGAACGCAGCTCGGCGGTGCTGCCCTGGGGCAGCTGTACGCCGTCGCGAATCCGCAGTGTCGTCACGGCGGTGTAATCACGGGCGACCATCGACTCGAGCTCGCCGACGTCGGCGCCGGCCAATCTCACCTTGGCATTGGCCGGCAGGTTGAGGGCGTTGGTGAACACGACGGTCAGGGTGTAGCCGCCGCCACCGGAACCCGGCGCCGGCAACGGCAGGCTGGCCAAACCATCGGTGGCGCAACCGGAGAGCACCATCACCACCGTGCACATCAGTGCCGGCAGTCGCCGCTGTCGGGTTCTCGCCGTCACTTCTGCCCCATCGCCGCAAGACCGTCCAGAACGTAGGTCAATCCGAAGTCGGGCCCGAAGTCCTGCAATGTGCCGGTGCTGCAGCCGAGTTGGCGTAACCCCATCAGGTTGCACATCTCCTTGACCGTCTGGGTGTCGAAGAGCACCTTGTCGGTGAGCACGCGAACCCGAAGCGACCCGTTGGTCTGGTCGACGGCGTTGTACAGGTTGTCCAGCGTCATCGGGGTCAGGTCGAGAAACTCCGCGAGATCACGTTGATGATCGACCGTGGTCTTCAACGCGGTGTTGCCGTTGAGCACGACGTTCTTGATCGTGTCGCGATGGGTGTCCAGGATCTGACCCACCTGATCGATCACCGCGGTGAGCTTCTTTCCGGTGGTGCCGGTGCCCAGGTTTTCGTCGGCCAGAATCTGGCTGAGTTGGCGTACCGTGGAGCCGAATTCACGCAAGGTGGCATCATTGTCGGCCGCCGCCTGGAACAGCGAGCTGAGGTTGTCGATGATGGTGGTCAGCTGGTCACGGGTGAGTTGACCACGGTCGGAGCTCAACCGCAGCGCTTCGGACAGCTCACCCAGCGCGTCCTTCATCTGCTGGCCGTTGCCCTCGGCGATGTGGGCGCTGGCGGTGACGATGTCGGCGACGGGCCCGTTGCCGCGGCCGTCACCGCGAAGTGAGGCCGACAGCTTGTCCAGGACGTCGAGCACCCGGGCGAATTCCACCGGCGTGCGGGTGCGGTGCAGACCGATGGTGTCGTGGTTGCGCAGTTTCTCCCCGCCGCGGTAAGGCGGTGTCAACTCGATCTGGCGGTCGGTCAGGATCGAGTTCGAGATCGTGACCGCCTGGACGTCGGCGGGCAGCGCGACGTCCTCGGACACGGTGAACTCGACATCGACGTATCCCGCCTTCGGGCTGATCTTGGTCACCGTGCCCACCGGCATGCCCAGCACCGCCACCGTATTTCCCTCGTAAAGACCTGCGGCGCTGTCGAACTGGGCCGTCACCGTGATGGTGTTGAGCCGGTCGCTCAGTGCCGACCAGCCGGCGGCGACCACCATCGCCGTAAGCACCGCAGCCCCGGTCAGCAGGGCCAGCCATCTGCGTCTGTTCACTTGCAGTCCTTGTAGTACTCGATCATTCCGAATTGCTTTGCGCGGCCGCTGATCGCGCACATCCATGAATCCACCAGCAGGCCGTTGGAAGCGTTGAGGTCGACCGCGTTGCCGGTGCCGGTGGCATTGGCCAGACCTCGCAGCGCCACCGGGCCGGACTGCAGGGTGCTGCGCACCAGGTCGTCGTGCTGTGCGACCATTCCCGAGAGGTCGCCGATGTTCTGCAGAAGCGCTTCCAGCTCCGGACGATCGTCGACGACGATGCTGCTGAGAGTCTGGACGAGGTTGGTCAGCGCCGCCAGCATCGACTGGAAGGATGCCCGCCGCATCACGAACTCCCCGACCAGATCGTTGCCCTGGTTGATCAATGATCCGATGGTCGATTGCTGTTGCCGCAGCGTGTTACTCACCAATTCGGTGGTTTGGAGCAATGATCCGAGTTGGTCGCGCCTGCCGGCGATGATCGTTGCCAGGGTGTGGGTGTTGGCCAGTGCCTGCGGCAGGATCGCGGGTACGTCGGCCATCTGCCCGCCGAGGATGCTCAACGTCTGCGCGAAGGCATCGGTGTCCACCTGCTCGTAGGTGGTGGTCACATCGGCCAGGGCCTCTTGCAGGTCGTAGGGCACCTCGGTGTGGTCGATGTCGAAGGTGTCGCCGGGGAGCCCCCCTGAGCCCGCGGGCTGCAATGCCAGGTACCGCGACCCCAGAATCGTGGTGATCTTGATGGTGGCGCGGGAGTCCTGTCCCAGTGCGACGTCGCTGCGCACCTTCAACTGCGCCTCCACGTGGTCACCGGCCAGCGTCATCGCGGTGACCTCGCCGACCGGGATGCCCGCGACGGTGATCGGGTTGCCGGGCCGCAGCGCCGCGGCCTGCAGGAAACGAGCTGTGTACTGGCGATAGCCGATATCGGCGAACCGGACCGTGAGCATCGCGCCGACGAGCACGGCCACCACCGCGATCGCTATCACGCCCACCACGGTCATGTTGTAGCTCTCCAACGGGCGCCGCCGCTTTCGTGATCGCTCAGCCACCGGACAGGTTCCTGCATCGTGGGGTGTACCGCGGACCGGTGCCCGGAGTGGCGGCGTCGACGACGATCGGCACCACGTCGTTGAGACCCGGGAAGAAGCCGGTCATGTTGAGATCACAGGCGTAGGCATTGGCGTAAGCCCCTTCGTTGGTGATCCGTGCGAAGCCCTTGAGCAGCAGCGGAAGGTTGGCTCCGGTGAACGCCAGCTGCGGTTCGATATCGACCAGATGTGCGGCGAAACCGGGTTCGCGGTTCACGAGTTCGTCCAGCGGCGGATAGACCTCGTCGGTGATGGTGGACAGCTGGCGCACCACGCGCGCCATCGAGCCGGTGGAGTTGATCAGCTCAGGGCGGCGGGCATCGAAGGTGGATACCATCTGGCGGGCCTGGGCGATCACCTGATCGAGGTCGTCGTTGTGGTGAGCGAGGTTGTCCACCACCACGTTCAGTCCGGAGATCACCTCCCCGAGTTCGTCGTCACGGCCGGCGAATGCCTCGGTCATCAACGACGTCTGGTTGACCAGGTTGGCGATCGACGCCTCGTCACCCTGCAGGGACTCGATGACGCCTTTGGTCAGATTGTCTGCATCGCGGGGGTTCAGCACGCTGAACAACGGTTCGTACCCGTTGAGCAGGGTGCCCACGTCGAACGAGGGGTCGGTGCGGTCGACGGGAATGACGCTGCCGGCGGGCAACGGGACCGGTTCACCGACCCGGCCCAGCGACAGGCCGAGATAGCGCTGTCCGACGATGTTCTGGTAGGTCACCGACGCCACGGTGTTGCCGAGCACCTGCTGGTCACGCTGTACCACGAACGACACCTTGGCCAGATCGCCCTGCAGTTCGATGCTTTCGACCCGGCCGACCCGCACCCCGGCCATCCGTACGTCGTCGCCTTCCCGCAGCCCGAAGACGTCGGTGAACACCGCTGCGTAGCCGGCTGTGCTGCCGGCCACGTCGCGGCGCAACGTGACGTAGACCAGCCAGGTCAGCGTGAGGGCCACGACCATGAAGACCGACAGTCCGGCCAGGGCGGCGCGGTATCTCATGGTGTCCCCTCCGGTTGTGACGACATCGGTGGCGACACCGTGACCGTCGTCCCCCGGGCGACCGGGCCCAACAGCAACTGCGTTGCGGCCGAGGCCGGTTGCCCGGTCAGGACACCGAGCCGGGCACGTTCCTGTGCACTGCCGACCGGACCGACATTGCCGCCGAACGATGCCGGTGCCGCAGGTGCTGTCGGCGGGAGCGGTGCGGGTGTGCCAGATCGCCCCGGCCGAGGTGGTTTGGGTGCCACCGGCGCGGGCGGCGACAACGGAACCGGCTGCGGCAGGTTCGGCGCCAACCCGGGATTGGCCGTCCCCGGTACCGGGGCGGACGGGGCCAGCCAGGGCGGCAGCGGCGGATTCGGGTCGGCCAGACTCGGATTGGGGTTGACCAGCGGGGGCTCGACTGCCATCAGGTTGCCATTCGGACCGACGACCGTGCCCGGCGGCGGTGTCAGGTCTTCGGGCGGCTGATAGTGCTGCGGCACCAGCGTGTCGGGCAGTTCGGGCCGCGTCGGCACCAGTGGCGCGGTATAACAGCTCGGCCCCTTGAGCCCGGCATACTGCGGGCAGTCCGCCCTGGTGTAGGTGTAACTCGGGGTGAACGACAGGTTGACCCGCATGTTTCCGGTATCCAACTCTGGCATCCACACCTCGCGGAAAAAGGTGTCCGCCAACCGATTCAGCTTTACAAACGCCGGAACCCAGTTGCCGGAAGTGTCGGCCAGCTGACCGATCACCGGCGTCAGCTCACCGGTGATCTTCACCAACCGGTCGGCGTGATTGGACAAGGCGGTGTGGGTGGTGCCCATGGTCGTGATCCCGCCGCTGACCAGCGAGGTGAGCTGGGCCTCCTGTTCGACCAGGGTCTGCATCGGCGCCACCGCCTGATGCAGCGAGTCGACCAGATCCGGCGCGGTCTGCTGCAGGCCGCGCGTCGCGTCGATCAGTGCCGACACCGTGGTGGCGCCGGGTTCTTCGGCCACGATCGCGTCGAGCTGGTCGACCAGGCGACTCAATTGGGCGCCGCCGGCCAGCAGTTCGGTGCGCCGGTTCTCGGTCGCGGCGTTGACCGCCGCCAGGATGCCGATGGTTTTGTCCTCACGACCTCGTCCGGTCGCGGCGAGGATGTCACGCAGCTTGCTGATGGTGGTCTGGAACAGCACCGTGGGAAGTTCGGCGTCCTCGGGGATGTGCATGCCCGCCTGTATCGGCTGTGCGGGTCCACGGTCGACGAGCTGCACCGACGACACCGCGAACACGTTGCTGGGGACCACGCGGGCGGTCACCGATGCCGGAATCGATTGCACGTACTCGGGTTTGAGGTCGATGTGTACACGGTTCGGCGCCCCGCCGACGGCCGGGGTGACCGCATCGACCATTCCGACCAGAACGCCGTGGTATTTGACGTCAGACCGCTGCGGCAGCCCGTCGCCGACGTTGACCAGATCAGCCACCACGCGGATGCGGGGGTCGAGCCTGCCGGTGGCTTTCACCAGCAACAACGCCGCCACCAGCGCCGCCACGATCGTCAGCGCCACACCGTAACCCAGCAGTTGCCGGTCAGAGGCCCCGCGGCCGTCGAGCTCGAACGAATTCGGCATCTATCCCCCGAACCGCGCGCCGGCGTCGACGGACCACAGCGCCATGGTCAGCAACATGTTGACGATGATGACCACGGTGATACCGGCCCGCATGGCATGACCTGCCGCGACACCAACACCCTCGGGGCCGCCGCTGGCGTAGAACCCGTAGTAGCACTGCACCGTTGAGGCGATCCAGACGAAGATGATGGTCTTCACCAACGAGTAGGCGATGTCCCGCCCGGCCAGCATCAAGGTGAAGTAGTGGCCGTAGGAACCCGCTGATCCCCCGCTGATGATCTGCACCACCACCTGTGTGGTGAGGTAACTGACCGCCAAACATGCGACGTAGAGCGGGATCACGGTGACCACCGAGGCCATCAGCCGGGTGGTGACCAGGTAAGGGATCGGCCGGATCGCCAGCGACTCCAGCGCGTCGATCTCTTCGGCTATCCGCATCGAGCCGAGTTGCGCGGTGAATCGACAGCCCGCCTGGGTGGCGAACGCCAGCGCGGCGGCGATCGGGGCCAGCTCGCGGGTGTTCACCAACGAGGAGATGATGCCGGTCGCGGGTCCCAGGCCCAACAGTTCCAGAAAGTTGTAGCCCTCGATGCCGACCAGCGCGCCCACCGTGATGCCCAGGACCACAGCCACGCCCGCGGTACCGCCGCCGACGACCAACGACCCGTTGCCCCAGGCGATATTCGACAACAACCGGACGAACTCGCCGCGATAGTGACGCAACGCCACCGGCACCGCGATGACGGCCTGCACAAAAAACACCAGCATGTGCCCGAGCCGCAACAACGGGGTCAGTGCTCGATTGCCCAGGCGCAGCCAGGGGGCGAGCAGAGCCGGTTGGTAGCGGGCCACCGCCATGTCTAGAGTCCCACCCGCGGGAACATCAGGATGTAGAGCTGACTGATCGCGACATTGACGATCATCAGCACCAGAATGGCCTCCACCACCGCCGCGTTCACCGAGTTCGCCACACCGGTCGGGCCACCGACGGTGGACAGTCCTTTCTGGCAGGAGATCACCGCGACGATCGCGCCGAAGACAACCGCTTTCACCAGCGCGACGATCATGTCCCCGGTGGTGGCGAAAGACGCGAAGGTGGCGACGAAGCTTCCCGGTGCGCCCTCCTGGAAGTAGACGTTGAACAGGTAACTCGCCAGGAATCCGACAAAACACACCATTCCTGTGAGAGCGACACCGATCATGACCGCCGCGGCGAATCGGGGCACCACCAGCCGCCGGATGACCGAAACACCCATGACTTCCATCGCGTCGGTCTCCTCGCGCATCGTGCGCGATCCGAGGTCGGCAGTGATGGCCGACCCGACTGCAGCCGCCATCAGGACGGCCGCGGTCAAGGAGGCGGCCTGCCGGATCACCGCCAGCCCGCTGGCGGCACCGGCCAGGGACGTCGCGCCCACTTGTCCTGCGAGCAAGGCGAATTGGATGGACAGGGTCACCCCGATCGGCAGGGCGACCAGCACCGTGGGCACCACGGCGGTGCCGGCCATGAACGCGCCCTGCCGGATGAACTCCTGCCACTGGAACCGGCCTGTCACCAGATCGACGACGAGGTACTGGAGGGTGCGTACCGCCAGCACGAACTGTTCGCCGACGGTGGCCAGTGACGCCTGCGGATGACGGCGAACATAGGACGCCGACCAGGCGCCGATGGTCGCCACGCCGTCGCCGGTCTGAGCCGACGGCCGTGGTTGCGACGCGGTCATCCCCCACTCACGGACGACGCTCGGATGTGCGAGACACAATGCCCTCCTTGCGGACGACGGCCGCTTTTACTGACGCCCGGCAGACTTCCCGGCAACGTCTGTCACTGCCGTGGACCGACGGTAACGCCGCCCCTTCAATCGCGTCACCGAATCCGGGAATTCTCATTTACTTGGTAGCCGTGTCGGCGCAGCGGTGGCTGTTCGGACGTTCCAGGACGCTGGCGCAACCACCTTGAGGGTGGCCCGACACCGCCGTAAGTGGTTGCCGACCCTTCGTTTTCGAGACCATCAACTCAAGCCGTCAGTATTTGACCGCGCAAGGATGTCGTGGTACCGAGACCGGCCCGAGCACGCAGCTGCCCGTCGGCTGCCGGATCGCCATTCACTTACCGCGCCTCATCGGCCCACCGATGCCTACATTCACCACGGGTCGGGAAGCGCTTCCGCACCGCGGGCCACGTCGTGTGCAAACATTGTCATGTTCACACGAGTGATGACTCGCTTTCAACTCGCGTTCTGAGGTCGCCGACAATGCCTACTCCCGCACCACGCCGGACACCGCGCCAGGAACGATCGCGCGCCATGGTCGACCGCATCCTCGACGCCGGCCAGGAAGTGCTGATAGCCCACGGTTACGACGGCGCCTCCACCAACCGGATCGCCGCGGCCGCCGGGATCAGCCCCGGCTCGCTCTATCAGTACTTCCCCAACAAGGACGCGATCGCCGCCGCGGTGATCGATCGTTTCAGCGACGACCTCTCAGCGCGGGTGGCCGCCAAGGTCTCCGAACGCCTCAGCCAACCGGCACCAGATTATGTTCGCGAATCGATCGCCGCACTGCTCGACGCTTTGGACGTGCACCCGGAGTTCCTGCGCGCAGTCATGGAGCAGACACCGCGTCTGGGTGCGGGCAACAAACTCAGCGCCTTCGAGCAGCGCATCGGCGAACTCACCGTGGCGTACCTGACGATCAACCAGCGACAACGCCGACCCGACGTCCCTGCCGACACGGCGGCGTGGATGCTGGTGCGCATGGTCGAGCATCTTTGCGTCCGTTACATTCTCGACCAACCCGGCATTGATCGCGAAGAATTCATCGACGAGATCACGGTGATGGCAATCAATTACCTGCGGCCGTGGCCAGACGCCGCGGAGCAGTGTCCGGACGCGCCGCGGCCCACGCGTCGGCCCGATTGAGCGACGGCGCCCCGCGGGCTCGAACGCGAGCACTGCGCGGGCGTCGACACCCGGGACGGGCATCGGCGCTGTTGGCCGAGCCCGTTCATACGTGAATTGAACACGAGCGAAAGCTCGTGTCAGTATCGAGGCATGCCGCGTGACGTGCAGAACAGCCCGACTGCCGAGAAGTCCTGCGCTGGTGAGCGTCATCCCTACGACTACTACTGGCGGCCGGGTCGGCGATTGCGCGCGGCCCCGCCGCGATTGCGTTTCGACCCGATCTGGACACCGTCCCGACGCGACACCCTGAGTCCGTGGATCGACTTCCACGAGGTTCCGCGCCCCACACCCTGGACAGAACTGTTCGTCGACCACCTGTGGCAAGGCGACGAACTCATGGATGCGGTCGTCGAGCGCTTCCGCGAACTCGGGTCCGGCGAAGGACGCACCATGCTCGACACCGCGCTGGATCACGGTATCGAGGCCGTGGCCGACCCGCCCGTCGAACTCGTGAATCTGTTTGCCCACCTGGACAATCCACCATCCTGGTTTGACCCGCAACTGTGGGAGAAGGGTCGGCGACTCTGGAACGACTCGTCACTGGCCGGCAAGGTGGGGATGTTCATCGGCGATACGTTCGGCACCTTCGTCGGCGATGAAGTCGCCTACGCGACAGGGCAGACCGGCCGGTTCGTCAACGACTTCTACCGACGCAATCTGGAGACCATCGCATGGTTCCGCAATATGACCGTGCCGAACGCCCTGTCGCGGTTCGCCGACCCGTTCAAAGACACCGTCCGGGTACGCCTGATGCACGCCCAGGTCCGCGCCGGTTTGCGGCGCACCTGGGGTGACGAGCAGTTCGCCTACCACGGCAACCCGATATCGAACGCGATGATGATGAACGCCGCGATCACCTTCGGACTGCAGCCGTTGCTGATCGACCATCAGCACGGACGGCACCGCAGCTGGTCCGACCTCGATGCGGCGGTGATGTACTGGGGTTACATCGCCCATGTCTTCGGCGTCGCCGACGAACTCATCCCCCGCAACGCCGCGGCCGCACTCGAGGCGATGGACTTCATCGTCGCCTACGCGGGCGGGCCGTCGGACTGGACGGATGTCATGGTGGGTGCGGCGATGGGCGGAAAGCGGGGCCTGGGACGGCTCCAGCGGGCGGCGCTGCTGCCGGCCGCGGGGCTGATGGCCTACTACGGCGGTGAAGAGCTGATTCGAAGCCTGTTGCGGGCAACCGATCTCGCCGATGCGAAGTTACGACCATGGATGCGCGTGGCCCGAGTCCTGGTGCACACCAACGTCACCTGGCGGCGGCTGCTCGACCGGACTCCCGGTGCGGCCCGGCGGGCGGCGGCACGCGACAGCGACCGCGCACTGTGGGGATCCCTGCTGCGATTCACCCGGATAACCGCGGCCCGCAACGGCATTCACGGAACGCCGTATGACCACCATGACCGCACCGCCGCCGTGGCGCCGGGCTGTCCGATTCCCCGGGCGCCGCGCTAGCCCATGATGGGCTTGGTGGCCGCGTGCAGGGCCACGACGCCACCGGTGAGGTTGCGCCAGCGCACCTGCGACCAGCCCGCATCGCCGATGAGACGGGACAGCGCCGCTTGATCCGGCCAGGCGCGAATCGACTCGGCCAGGTATTCGTAGGACTCCGGGTCGCTGGAGACCAGCCGCGCCATCGCCGGCAGCGCCTGCATCAGGTACTCCTTGTAGACGGTCGCGAACACCGGCACCGTCGGCGTGGAGAACTCGCACACCACCAGCCGGCCACCCGGCTTGGTCACCCGGGCCATCTCGCGCAGTCCGCCCACCGTGTCCACGACATTGCGCAGCCCGAAACTGATGGTCACCGCATCGAAGACACCGTCGTCGAACGGCAGCTTCGTGGCATCCCCGGCCACCTTGGGCACCGGGCGCGACGCCCCGGCGGACAGCATCCCCACCGAGAAGTCACAGGCCACACACCACGCCCCGGACTTCGCCAACTCCACCGTCGACACCGCGGTGCCTGCCGCCAGGTCCAGCACGCTGTCACCGGACCCGATCTGCAGCGCAGCGCGGGTGGCACGCCGCCAGAACCGGTCCTGTCCCAGCGACAACACCGTGTTGGTCAGGTCATAGCGACGGGCCACCGCGTCGAACATCGACGCGACCTCGTGCGGATCCTTCTCCAACGACGCTCTGCTCATTGGGTTAAAGCTACCTGTGAAGTTCTGCCTTCCGGGAATGGCCGTCGACTGGCAACGTTGCTAGAGCGCAGTAAACCAAGAGAGGAATGCCCCATGGCAGAGAAGATCTGGTTCATCACCGGCACGTCCCGCGGATTCGGCCGCGAGTGGACCATCGCCGCCCTGGAGCGTGGCGACAAGGTGGCCGCCACCGCCCGCGACACCGCAAGCCTGGACGACCTGGTGGCCAAGTACGGCGACGCCCTGTTACCGATCGCGCTCGACGTCACCGACCGCGAGGCCGACTTCGCCGCCGTCAAGCAGGCCCACGATCACTTCGGCCGGCTCGACATCGCGGTCAACAACGCCGGCTACGGCCAATTCGGGTTCATCGAGGAGCTCAACGAGCAGGAGGCCCGCGACCAGATCGAGACGAACGTCTTCGGCGCACTGTGGATCACCCAGGCCGCACTGCCGTACCTGCGGGCCCAGCGCAGCGGCCACATCATCCAGGTGTCGTCGATCGGTGGGATCACCGCATTCCAGAACGTTGGGATCTACCACGCGTCGAAGTGGGCGCTCGAAGGGTTCTCGCAGGCGCTGGCGCAGGAGGTTGCGTCGTTCGGTGTGCACGTCACGCTGATCGAGCCGGGCGGGTTCGACACCGACTGGGCCGGCCCCTCGGCCAAGCACGCCACGCCACTGCCCGACTACGCCGAAGCCCACGAAGCCGCGGCACGGGCGCGTAGTCAACGGACAGCCAAACCGGGCAACCCGGCCGCGTCGGCTCAGGCGATCCTGAAGGTCGTCGACGCCGAGGAGCCGCCGCTGCGGGTGTTCTTCGGTGAACTCCCGCTGCAGCTGGCCAAGGCCGACTACGAGAACCGGCTCAAGACCTGGGAGCAGTGGCAGCCGGTCGCCGAGCTCGCCCAGGGTTAGTCGGGATTTCGGCGCGCTGGTGACCGCTGAGCGGTCACCAGCGCGCCGAAATCGCAAGGTTCTAGGCGGCGCGGGCGCGACGGGCACCCTGCACCGCCGCATAGTGGCCCAGCAGCTCGTCGCAGATGGCCGGCCAGGTACGGCCCAGCACACTGCGACGCGCTGCCAGGGCATAGCGGGGTCGTTCACTGATCAGATGGTCGACGGCCTCCGACAGTCGCGACTCGAATTCGGGCACGTCCAGCAGCAGCCCGGTCCGCCACGGCGCCACCAGATCCCGCGGTCCACCGGCGTTCGGCGCGACGACGGGCAGGCCCGAGGCCATCGCCTCCTGCACCGCCTGGCAGAACGTCTCATGCTCACCGGGGTGTACAAAGACATCCATCGACGCATACGCCGCGGCCAGCTGTTCACCGTAGAGCGCTCCGGTGAACACCGCTGTGGGCAACAGGCTCTGCAGCTTCTGCCGGTCGATGCCGTCACCGACGATGACCAGCTGCAGATCGTCCCGCCCACCCAGCGACACCAACCGCTCGACATGCTTTTCCGGCGCGAGCCGGCCCACGAAGCCCACGATCGGCTTCCCACCCGGTGACCAGCTGCGGCGCAGCTCCTCGTCACGTGCCGACGGCGCATACCCGGTGACGTCGACCCCGCGGGCCCACTTGTGCACCCGCGGAACACGTTGGGCGGCAAGATCTTCCATCGCCGCTGTGGAAGGTGCCAAGGTACGGTCGGCGCGGCTGTGCAGGTGCCGGGTCCACGCCCACGCCGCCCGCGACAACGCACCGGCGCCATAGCTGGCGGCGAAACCCGCCACGTCCGTTTGGAACACCGCCACCGTCGGCACCTTCAGGTGACGCGCGGCATGCAGGCCGCCATAACCCAACAGTGCCGGCGAAGCCAGATGCACCACGTCGGGGTCGAATCCGCGCAACACCCCCACCATCCGCGGCCGAGGTACCCCCAGCGGCAGCGACGTCACCTTCGGGAACATCATCGCGGGCACCCGATGAACCCGGATACCGTCGTACAGTTTGTCCGCAGCCGGCTCCCCGCGCGGAGTGTCGGGGGCGATGACCAACGCCTCGTGTCCGGTGCGGCGCAGATGTTCCAGCACCCGCAGCACCGAGTTGGTGACTCCGTTGACATTCGGGAGGAAACTCTCCGCGACGATCGCAACGCGCACGTCCCGAGGGTGGCACTGCTGCCTTTCGCCGAGGTTGCGCGAACAAAGACGACACACGAAGTGTGGGCGAGGAACGACCCGCAGACGGTAGCGTTGCCTGGCAAAAGGGGGTTGCGATGCGCCGCATCTGGAGTGGGCTGGCCGTGACGGCCACCCTGACGCTGACGGTCACCGGGTGCGCCACCGAGATCGCCGGCGTCGCCGTGCCCGACCCCCGACAGCCAGGCGTCGCACTGACCTCCGACGGGTACGGCATCGTGACCGGGTTCGCCGACGCCCCGGTGCAACTCGAGCTCTACACCGAGCCGCAGTGTTCGCATTGCGCCGACCTGCAGGCCGCTTTCGGGGAAGACCTCAAGGCCGCGATCACCACCGGACAGCTGGCGGTGACCTACCGGCCACTGACCTTCCTCGACGACGAATACCTGACCGACTACTCCGCCGTCGCCAGCAACACGCTGTTCCTGGCCGTCGACCCCGCCACCGACGCCGGGACATTCCAGACCTACGTCGAAGACCTGTGGGCCAACCAGGATCTGTCGCTCTTCGACTTCGTCGACCAGGACTTCGCCGATATCGCCGCCGACAGCGGGCTCTCCGACGACATCGTGAGCCGCATCGCCGACGGCGACCCCGGCGTGGACACCACCGAACTCCTGGAGGTCAATTTCGCCGCCCTGGCACAGGCCTCACCGGAGAGCCTGGGCACCCCGGTGGTGTACGACCTGACGCAGAAAGAGCCCGTCGACATCACCGACGACAACTGGCTGGCCGACCTTTTGGGCTCGAGCTAGACCGACTGTCGTTCCAGCCGTTTCTCCAGCGCCGCCAAACCGAACAGCGCCGCGGCCGCGACCAGCCAGGCGACCACGGCGACCGAGGTGGCCGGAATGATCGACAGCGACGCGTTACGGTCCTGCACCCGCACCAGGTCGGGGTCAGACCGGTCGTACTCGACGTAGATGCGCATCCCGTTCTCCAGCTCCGACGGGTAGAGCACACCGAGCTCGGGACGGTAGGTCACCCGGTCGGGCGTGACGAACTCGATGGTGGAGCGCCGCGGTCCGGCATCGAGAACCTCGGCGGCCGCCACCCCCATGTTGGCTTCGATGGCCAGATCATTGCGCCACGCCCCGGCCACCAGCAGTACCGACTGCAAGGTCACCAGCGCGGTCACGATCATCACCCCGATGCGGGCCCACCGGATGAACCGGCCCGCCCGGGTATTGGAGATCTCACCGCCCGGACCGTGAAGCAGGAAGTGCCACAGTGTTTTCCAGCGGCGCATGGTGGCGACCAGCACGCTACAGCGCCGCCTTGATCGCCGCGTGCAGTGCCCGCAGCGAGGAACGGTCGGCCTTGACCTCGAGCACCCGCATCCCGCTGAACGGCTCGTCGAGTGCGTCAGCGAGATCGGCGAGTTCGAGCTGGGTGTTGTCGACGTGGTAGGCGCGGCACAGCGCACCCACATCGACGTCGTGCGGGGTGCCGAATACCCGCGACGAAACGTCCTTGAAGCGCGGGTCACCCTGCTCGAGCAACTCGAAGATGCCGCCGCCGTTGTCGTTGGACACCACGATCGTCAGCTGTTGCGGCACCGGCTCGGTGGGCCCGATCAGCAGGCCCGAGCTGTCATGGACGAACGTCAGGTCCCCGATCAGAGCCACCGTCCGGCCGCCGGTGCGGTCATGGGCCAGCGCGGCGCCGATGGCGGTCGAGACGGTGCCGTCGATACCGGCGACGCCGCGGTTGGACCGCACTGTCACCCCGTCGGGCTTCAACCCGACCAGAGCGATGTCGCGCACCGGGTTCGACGCGCCCAGTACCAGTTGGTCACCGGGACGCATGGCGTCGGCGACGGCGGCGGCGACATGCAGCCCCGTCGTCAACGGATGGGTCTGCAGCTGGCTGCGCACCGCGTTGTAGGCGTGGGCGTTGGCGTCTGCGCAGCGCTTCAGCCACGCCGGGCTCGGCGTGCCGGTGGTGACGGCCCGCGTTCCGGTGGCCTGCGAATTTCCCGACACATCGGGCCAGCGCGGCCCGGTGGTGAGTGCGAACACCGGCACCGACGGGTCGGCCAGCAACGCCGACACTGGGCGGTGCAGGGTGGGCCGGCCCGCCATGATGACCTGCTTGGGGTGCAGCAGCGGCAACGCCAGCGGATGCAGCGGATTCACCGCCGAGGGGGCGGTCGGTTCGGCGACGGTCGGTAGCTCCGCCAGCGCCGGATGCGCACCTGCCCCGTGCCCGGAGATCACCACCGTGTCCGGGGTGATGTCGATGTCCAGCGGCTCGTCGAACGTCACCGGCGGCGCATAGGTCCAGGGCTTGCCGTCGGGCCTGCCGTCGGGCACCGGCCGGCCATCGCGGTCGGGGATCAGCGGCTCGCGCAGCGGAATGTCGAACTGCACCGGGCCGGCGTTGCCGCTGCGTGCGCCGGTGGCCGCGATCAGTACCCGGCACGTCGCCGAACGCCATTGCGCGGCAAGTACTTCCAGCCGGTCCGGAGCATCTTCGGCGAGCCCCAGGCTGATGGTTTCGCGCACCTGGGTGCCGAAATAGCCCAACTGCTCCATGGTCTGGTTGGCGCCGGTGCCCAACAGTTCGTAGGGCCGGTTGGCGCTCAGGACGATCAGCGGCACCCGCGCGTAGTTGGCTTCCACCACCGCCGGACCCAGATTGGCCACCGCGGTGCCCGACGTCATCGCGATCGGCACCGGGGTGCGCCCGGAGACGGCCAGACCGATCGCCAGGAAGCCGGCGGTGCGCTCGTCGATGCGCACGTGCAGCCGGATCCGGCCGGCCCGGTCAGCGTCAGAGAGCGCGAAAGCCAGCGGGGCGTTGCGTGATCCGGGACACAGCACCACGTCTTTGACGCCGCCGCGAATCAATTCGTCGACGACGATGCACGCCTGTGCCGTCGAAGGGTTCATTACTACAGCGTGTCACACCAGCCCGAGCGGGCGGCGCGACGACGGGGTTGCTCCGAAGAACTCCAGGATCGCCGAGTTGACGGCCTCGGGCTGTTCGATGAAGCCCAGATGACCGGCCTCGCGGATCTTGCGGAACCGGGCGTTCGGGATGGCGTCGGCGACCTCGGCGCCCAGGTGCGGCGGCGTCACCACGTCGTCGGCGAAGCCGATCACCAGCACCCGGTTGGCGATGCTGCGGTACACCGGCAGCCGGTTCTCATACGGGGCCACGTCGAGCTGGGCCAGCAGACCCGGGGTGTTGCGCTCCGGCCACATGGTGAACATCTCGATCCAGTCGCCGGCCGCCCGGTCGTCGTTCAGCGTGGTGGGCGAAAAGCTTTCCAGCATACGGATTTTGGCGCCGTAGTCCGGCGGCAGTTCGATCCCGGCTGCCATCCGCTTCTTCTCGGCGTTGATGAAGAACGACCGGGTGCGGTCATGACGGCCGCGGGTGGCCAACAGCACGGCCTCGCTGACCAGTTCCGAACGCGCCACCATCAGTTCCTGCGCGATGAACGAGCCCATCGACACCCCGACGATGCGCACCGGGCCGCCGACGACCTCTTCGATCAGCGTGGCGGTGTCGTTGACCATCGTCGCGGTGGTGAAGCCGTCGGCATTCTCGGTGGCACCGACACCGCGGTTGTCGAACGTGATCACCCGGTAGCCCGCCCGCTGGAACGCCGGGACCTGGTGCAGATGCCAGGTCCGGCCGGCTCCCCCGCGTCCGGCGATGAACAACACCGGATCGCCGGTGCCACGGTCGTCATAGGCCAGGTTGATCACGGGCCCCAAACTACCGCTACCTCGAAGCGAGCACGGCGTGGCAGGCGCGGAGACGCTCCAGCCACCACTGGCGACGTTCGGCCGGTGCCCGCAACGCTTCGAGACGGGCCGGGTCCGGGGTCACCGGGCCGGCGGGCAGGAACCCATCCACAGCAACGACGGGGTCGGCGACGTCCTCGACGAACAGCCCGCCGGTGCCGAGCCCGCAGGCGTGATCGAGGGTCGGCAGGGCGGCCGCCGCACTGAGCCCGACGCCGATGCCGACCGCGGAGTCCAGGGCGCTCGAGACCACCACCGGGATGTCGATCTGGCCGGCGATCGCCAGCATCGCCGCGATACCGCCCAGCGGCGCCACTTTGAGCACCGCGATGTCCGCCGCCCCGGCCCGCACCACCAGCAGCGGATCCGCTGCCTTGCGAATGCTCTCGTCGGCGGCCACCGGCACGTCGACACGGGCACGCACCTCGGCCAGCTCGGGCACCGTCGCGCAGGGTTGCTCCAGATACTCCAGCGGCCCGTCGGCGGTCAATGCGGCCGCGGCCGTCACCGCCTCCTCGACCGTCCAGCCGCCGTTGGCGTCGACCCGGACCGTCGGGATCGCCGCGCGCACCGCATTGACGCGGGCCACGTCGTCGACCAGGGACTGGCCCGGCTCGGCGACCTTCACCTTGGCGGTGCCGGCCCCCGGGAAACGGGCCAGCACGTCGCCGACCTGCTCGGCGGGCACCGCGGGGACGGTGGCGTTGATCGGGATCCGGTCGCGGCGGGGAGCCGGTGGCGCGGTGTAGGCAGAGTCGATCGCCGCGGCCAGCCAGTGCGCCGCCTCCGCGGGGCCGTACTCCAGGAACGCGCCGAATTCACCCCAGCCGGTCGGTCCGTCGATCAGCGCCACCTCCCGGGTGGTGATACCGCGGAACCGCACCCGCATCGGGAGCGTCACCACATGCACGCGGTCCATCAGGTCGTCCAGCGCAGGTAACGGCACCCGCCAGACACTACGTCGCGAACAAGCTCGTCGACGGCGCTGCGATGAGTTCTCCGCACCCGTCGGGTCCATCCCCGTACAGGCAGCACCCATACCCGACGACGAAAGGAGCACCGATGCGCTACATGCTGATCATGCGGTCCACACCCGAGGCCGAAGCTGCCTCGAAGGACATCCCGTTCGACGAGGTGCTCACCGCGATGGGCCGCTACAACGACGAGCTCATCCGGGCCGGAGTCATGCTCTACGGCGAAGGCCTGGCCCCGCCGGAGGACGGCGGCTTCGTCGTCGACTTCAACGCCGACCCACCGGCGGTGACCGACGGGCCGTACGGCGAGGCCACCACGTTGTTCAACGGGTTCTGGATGCTCGAGGTGTCGAGCAGGGACGAGGCCGCCGAGTGGGCCAGGAAATGCCCACTCGGCCCCGGGGTCAAGCTCGAGGTGCGACGGGTCCCCTCGATCGAGGAGTTCCCGCAGGACAACGAGTACGTCCAGAAGGAGAAGGCCTGGCGCGACGAGCATGAACCCCCGCTGGGTCAGAAGAACGTCGTCGTCTGAGTCTTCGTGCCGTTGTCGCAGTTGATGTCGACATTCCAGTTCTGGAACTTCGGAATCGCCGGGACGATGGTGAGGTCGAACGTGGAGTTGGCGGGCAGGAAGAACCCGCGGGTGTACCAGTCCGAACGGTAGGTGCACTGCGCGGCGAGGCCGCTGCGGTCGGTGATGCGGGCGGTCAGACCACCCGGACGCGGTTCCCAGGACACCGCCGGGCCCTGCTTGGCCACCGGAGCCGGGGCCGGAGCAGGTTGCGGTTGATTGGCCTGCTTGCGGGAGGCGGCTGCCGCGTTGTCGGTGGCAGCCTCGGTGCGGATCGCCGGAGTGACACAGACGTGGTCGCCGGGGAAAGCGTCGCGCCACACGAACCCTTGCAGGCAGGTGTCTGGACCCGACGCGCCGCCGCCGGGCTGCCGATTGGCCAGCGGGTCGGCGTTCTCCTGGGCGGTGCGGGCGCGGACGGCCGGCGTCACACACACCACGTCCCCGGAACGCGCCTCCCGCCACACGAACCCCTGCAGGCAGGTGTCGGGCCCGAACGGCAGGGCGGGATCAGCACCGGCGACCGGCGCTCCACAAGTCCCCAGGGCCGCCAGCGCCACCAGGCCGGCAGAGGGAAGCAATCTGAATCTCATGATCGAACTCCTTTGTGCTACCGAGCGAACGAACAAGCGCCGCTTGCCGTTTGCGCCACGATCGGATGCCGTAGCTCGAATGTGACGCTAGAGAGAGCAGCGCTCGGGGTCGCGCGTAGCGGGCTACTCGTTACCGCGGGGTGGCGGTACGCGCACGACGCACTGTTCCGAAAAACTGCAACACGTTCTAGTCTTGGGTTCATGAGCGACGAACTCCTGCGTCATCCCGTCCACTCCGGCCATCTGCTCGCCGGCGCGCTCAAGCGTCACCGGGCCAAGCCGCTGCTGCATCTCGGTGAGACCACCCTGACCGGCGGGCAGCTCGCCGACCGGATCAGCCAGTACGTTCAGGCGTTCGAGGCGGTCGGGGCAGGCACCGGCACCGCCGTCGGCCTGCTGTCACTGAACCGGCCCGAGGTGCTGATGATCGTCGGCGCCGGGCAGACGCAGGGATACCGCCGCACCGCACTACACCCTCTCGGATCGCTCGACGACCACGCCTACGTCCTGAGCGACGCCGGAGTGACATCGCTGATCATCGACCCACAGCCGATGTTCGTGGAGCGCGCCCTCGGACTGCTGGGCAAGGTCGACTCCCTCAAGCAGATCCTCACCATCGGCCCCGTCCCGCCGGAGCTCGCCGAATCCGGCGCCACCGTGATCGACCTGAATGCCGAAGCGGCCAAATATGATCCGCGCCCGCTGACGGCAGCCGACCTGCCGCCAGATCACATCGGCGGGTTGACCTACACCGGCGGTACCACCGGCAAGCCCAAGGGCGTCATCATGACGGTGCAGGCCACCACCACGATGACCACCATCCAGCTGGCCGAATGGGAATGGCCGGACGCGCCAAGGTTTTTGATGATCACCCCGCTCTCCCACGCCGGCGCCGCGTACTTCCTGCCGACGGCGATCAAGGGCGGCGAGATGTACGTGATGCCCAAATTCGATCCCGCCGAGGTGCTGCGGATGATCGAGGAGAAGAAGATCACCGCCACGTTCCTGGTGCCGTCGATGCTGTATGCGCTGATGGACCACCCGGACAGCCACACCCGCGACCTGTCGTCGCTGGAGACGGTGTACTACGGCGCCTCGGCGATCAACCCGGTGCGGTTGGCGGAGGCGATCGAGCGGTTCGGCAAGATCTTCGCGCAGAACTACGGCCAGTCCGAAGCGCCGATGGCGATTTCGTACCTGGCCAAGGGAGACCATGACGAGAAGCGGCTCTCGTCCTGCGGGCGGCCCACACTGTTCGCACGCTGTGCGCTGTTGGACGCCGACGGCAACCCGGTGCCCCAAGGCGAACCCGGCGAAATCTGTGTCAGTGGACCACTTTTGGCCGGCGGCTACTGGCAGCTTCCCGAGCAGACCGCGGAGACGTTCAAGGACGGCTGGCTGCGCACCGGCGATATGGCCCGCGAAGACGAGGACGGTTTCTGGTTCATCGTCGACCGGGTGAAGGACATGATCGTCACCGGCGGTTTCAACGTGTTCCCCCGCGAGGTCGAGGACGTCATCGCCGAGCACCCGGCCGTCGCGCAGGTCTGTGTCGTGGGCACCCCGGACGACAAATGGGGTGAAGCCGTCACCGCCGTGGTGGTGCTGCGCTCCGATGCCGCCAGCGACGATGCGTCCGTCGAGACGATGACGGCGGAGATCCAAGCCGCGGTCAAGGAGCGTAAAGGCTCGGTGCACTCCCCCAAGCAGATCGTGCTCGCCGAATCCCTGCCACTGACGGGCCTGGGTAAACCGGACAAGAAAGCGGTGCGCGCGCGGTTCTGGGAAGGGGCCGCGCGCTCGGTCGGCTGAGGTCTGCTGGGCCGCGGGGCGTCAGCCGTCTCCGAAACGGACGGCGCCCTGCGTGCCCGCCTGGTAGCGACAATCTGCACACCCGCCCGCACCCCGTGATGGCACGATTGAGGGCGTGCAACCCGCCGCAGCGCTCTTCGACTTCTCTGGCACGCTGTTCCGACTGGAGGAGGACGCCAGCTGGTTCGAGGACATGTCCATCAAGGACGGCGCGATCGACCGGGAGATCGACGGGCACGTTCAGGCCGAGCTGATGCGCCGGCTCACCGCCCCCACCGGGCGGTCGGTGGACATGGGGCCCGACGAGTACCACGCGTGGATCAACCGCGACCTGGCCCCGCACCTGCACCGCGAGGCTTATCTCCATGTGCTGCGCGAATCGGGAGTGGCCGACCATCACGCCGAGTCGCTCTACCAGCGGGTGATCGACCCCCGCAGCTGGACCCCGTACCCCGACACCGCCGAAGTGCTCGCCACGCTGTCGGATCACGGGGTGCGCACCGCGGTGGTGTCCAATATCGCCTTCGACGTGCGACCTGCGTTCGCGGCGATCGGCGCGGACCGCCACGTCGACGAATTCGTGCTGTCCTTCGAGGTGGGGGCCGTCAAGCCCGATCCGGCAATCTTCACCACCGCCCTGGAACGGCTCGGGGTGGCCGCCGCCGATGCCGTCATGGTCGGCGACAGCGACGAGGCTGACGGCGGGGCGCGCGCGGTGGGTTGCGGCTTCATTCTGGTCGACCCGCTGCCGACAGCGGAGCGCCCGGACGGGCTGTTGCGCGCTCTCCGGGAGTACGGAATCTCCGTCTAACCTGTGAAGATGACGCAGGAACGCATCCGTCCCCCGTGGTGGCTCAAGCCGATGAACAAGGCCTACATGGCCGCACAGAGGTTCGGCATCCCACTGTTCGGCAAGGAGGGGCCGATGGTGCTGACCGTCGTCGGCCGCAAATCGGGAAAGCCGCGTTCCACGCCCATCACCCCGATGACCGTCGACGGGCACCGTTACGTCGTCGCCGGTTTCCCGGGCGCGGACTGGGCGCGCAACGCCCAGGCCAATCCCAACGCGGTGCTCACCCAGGGTCGGCGCAGCGAGCAGGTGCGGCTGGTGGAGATGCCGGCCGAGGAGGCCAGGCCGCTGCTGCGGGTGTTTCCCGTCGAGGTGCCCACCGGGGTGAGCTTCATGAAGAACGCGGGCCTGGTGTCCGAGGGCACCCCCGAGGAGTTCGAGGCGCTGGCCGGGCGCTGCGCGGTGTTCCGGTTCGATAGCGTGTGAACCTGTGAGCGAGAACCCGTTTGATCCCAGTCTGTGGCGGCCCGTTGACGGTTTCGCTGACCTGACCGACATCACCTACCACCGCGCGGTCAACGACGCGACCGTGCGGGTGGCGTTCAACCGGCCCGAGGTGCGCAACGCGTTCCGCCCGCACACCGTCGACGAGCTGTACCGGGCACTGGATCACGCCCGGATGAACCCGCGGGTGGGCGTCGTGTTGCTGACCGGCAACGGCCCCAGCCCCAAGGACGGCGGGTGGGCGTTCTGCTCCGGTGGTGATCAGCGGATCCGCGGCCGGTCCGGCTACCAGTACGCCGCCGGTGAGACCGCCGACACCGTGGACGTCGCCCGCGCCGGCCGGCTGCACATCCTGGAGGTGCAGCGACTGATCAGGTTCATGCCCAAGCCGGTGATCTGTCTGGTCAATGGCTGGGCCGCCGGGGGCGGGCACAGCCTGCACGTGGTGTGCGACCTGACCCTGGCCAGCCGCGAGCACGCCCGGTTCAAGCAGACCGACGCCGACGTCGGCAGCTTCGACGGCGGCTACGGCAGCGCGTACCTGGCCCGGCAGGTGGGACAGAAGTTCGCCCGCGAGATCTTCTTCCTCGGTGAGACCTACACCGCCGAGGAGATGCACCAGATGGGTGCGGTGAACCGGGTGGTCGACCACGTCGACCTGGAGACCGTCGGCCTGGACTGGGCCGCCAAGATCAACAGCAAGTCCCCGCAGGCCCAGCGCATGCTCAAGTACGCGTTCAACCTGCTCGACGACGGCCTGGTGGGTCAGCAGCTGTTCGCCGGCGAAGCCACCCGGTTGGCGTACATGACCGATGAAGCCGTGGAGGGCCGCGACGCCTTCCTGGAGAAGCGCGACCCCGACTGGAGCCCGTTCCCCCGCTACTTCTGAGTGATTTCGGCGCGGTTTTGACCGCTCAGCGGTCAAAACCGCGCCGAAATCACTGGATAATGACGGGTTATGCGTGTTCTGTTGGCACCGCTGTGGCTGCGGGCCCTGGTTTGGACGGCCTTGGCCGCGGTGATCGTGCAGCTGATCAGCAGTCTCACCACCGCCAGCGATCGCGGGCCGATGGTGCTCGACTGGCCTTGGGGCACAGCCATTTTCGTGTTCCTGACGATCACAACGGGGGCGTTCCTGACCTGGCGCACCGATCGCGGCGGTGACCCGTACCGGCCGCAGCTGGCCGGCTTGAGCCCGGCGCAGCGCTCGGCCGCCGTCGCCGCCACGTTCGGCGGCCCGGCACCGGCCGATCCGGAAGTACTGGTCGCCGCGCTGCGGTTGGGCCAGGTGTACCTGGAGCAGGCGGCGCGGTACCGCACCCGAGCCTGGCTCACCGCCGGTGCCCTGGCTCTTGCGTGCGCGCTGGCGTTGTACACCGCGGCCGATCGCGGCGACGGGCCGGCCTCGGCGTGTGCCCTCCTTCTGCTCCTGCTGCTGCCGGCGGCCCTGTGGTGGTCACGGGCCCAGCAGCGCCGGGCCGACGCCCAACACCGGCTGCTCACCGCGGCCCGCCACTACCAGGGGCAGAAGCGGTTCTGAGAAGGCCAGGGAACCGGCCTACACTCACGGGCCGTGAGTAGGAATCCGCTGCGCCGCCTGACCGATGCCATCGCCCTGACCGGGATGCGACCCCCGCTGAGCCTGCCCACCGGCACCAAGGTCGATCTTCGCGGCAAGCGGGTGCTGCTGACCGGGGCGTCCTCGGGCATCGGCGCCGCCGCCGCCGAGCAGTTCGCCGCAGCGGGCTCGACGGTGTTCGTGGCGGCGCGACGGGCCGAGCTGCTCGACGAGGTGGTGGGCCGCATCACCGAATCCGGCGGCACCGCGCGGGCCTTCCCCTGCGACCTGTCCGACCTCGACGCCGTGGACAACCTGGTGAACGAGGTTGGCCCGGTGGACATCCTGATCAACAACGCGGGACGGTCCATCCGACGCCCACTGGAACTGTCGCTGGAACGCTGGCATGACATCGAGCGGACGATGACGCTGAACTACTACTCGCCGCTGCGGTTGATCCGCGGTGTGGCGCCCGGGATGTTCGAGCGCGGCGACGGCCACATCATCAACGTGGCCACCTGGGGCGTGATGAACGAATCCGCACCGCTGTTCGCCGCCTACAACGCGTCCAAGTCGGCACTGAGCACCGTGAGCCGGGTCATCGAGACCGAGTGGGCGCCCAAGGGGATCAAATCGACGACCCTGTACTACCCATTGGTGGCCACCCCGATGATCGCGCCGACCAAGGCTTACGAGGGGATGCCCGCACTGAGCGCCGAGGAAGCCGCCGGCTGGATGATCGACGCCGCCCGCACCCGCCCGGTGCGGATCGCCCCCGCATGGCGGTGACCGCGCGTGCCCTGGACACGCTGGCCCCGGGTGTGGTGACGGCCATCATGAAGCGACAGCACTAGCGACCGACGTACCGCCGGTGCACGACACCCTCGGTGATAGACAGTAGCCATGGATATCCTGGCCAGCCGTGTGCTGCTCCGGCCGGCGGACTACCACCGTTCGGTGACCTTCTACCGCGACACCATCGGCCTGGCGATCGCCCGCGAATACTCCGGGGGCACTGTCTTCTACGCCGGGCAGTCGCTGATCGAACTCGCCGCCCACGGCACACCGGCGCCGGGCTCCCCGCCGTTCCCCGGCGCCCTGTGGCTACAGGTACGTGACCTCTACGCCACGCAATCCGAACTCGCCGACCGCGGGGTGACGATCTGCCGGGAGGCCAGGCAGGAGCCCTGGGGGCTGCACGAAATGCACGTCGCCGACCCCGATGGCGTCACGCTGATCTTCGTCCAGGTGCCCGAAGACCACCCGCTGCGCCGGGACACCCGTTAGCGCGACGCCCCCTCCAGAGGCCAGCCCACCGATGCCAATCGAGCCGAAACCTGATGCATCTCTTCGGGATTGGGCTCTTTGGCGATCAGGTCGTGGATGGCGCCGCGGATCTGGTCCTCGGTCACCGGCGACACCCTGTCACCGCTCTTGAGGATCGAGCGGGCCGCGGCCACCACGTCATCCTCGGACAGGGTGCGCTTCAGCAGCGCCAGCAAGGCGAAATGGTCCTTGGGCGGAACCCCTTCCGGGAAACCCGCATTGAGCCAGGCGACCACTTTTTCGAAGACGTTCTGATTGTCGGGCATGGCTGCAGCCTTACTTCGCGAAGGGGAAGAGGTTGATACCGAAGTGGTGCTCGATGGTGGACCTGGTGATCCACAGCAGGGCCACCAGGATGACGGCGCCGACGAGCGTGAACAGCGCCAGACCCAGGAACTTCAGCAGCGGGTTGGCAGCGTGCACGGTGCCATCGGCTTCGACGTTGCCCGCACCGTTGGAGAAGGCCACCAGGCCGGCCGCGAAGACCGCCGGCAGCCCCGCGCCGAGGATCAGCCCGACCACCAGCACCTTGAAAATGCTCTCCGCATAAACCATTTCGTGTCCTCAGTTCGTGGTCGTGCCGGGTCAGACGGCCGCGGTCTTGGTGGAGTCAGGGACCTCGGCGGGTACCACGGAGTTGGTGGCGTCGTCCCAGTCGGCGTTGACGTTGTTGTGGTCGACCTTCTGCAGTTGGGCACGTCGCCACATGAAGAACGACAGCGCCACCAGGATCAGGAAGATCAGGCCGTCGCCCACCAATTGCGTGGTGAAACCGGCGACGCTGTGCGACACCCAGAACGCCAGCGCACCCACCAGGCCCGCGGCAGGCAGGGTGACGATCCAGGCCAGTGCCATCCGGCCGGCCACCGCCCAGCGCACCGAGGCGCCCGGCTTGCCCACGCCGCTGCCCAGGATCGAGCCCGTTGCGACATGGGTCGTCGACAGCGCCATGCCCGCGGCGCTGGAGCTCAAGATGATTGCCGCTGAAGAGGCTTCGGCGGCCAGACCCTGCGGCGACTCGATCTCCACCAGGCCCTTGCCCAGGGTCCGGATGACGCGCCACCCGCCCAGGTAGGTGCCCAGGCCGATGGCCAGTGCACAGCTGGCGATGATCCAGAACGGCAGACCGTCGTCGGCGACATTGCCGGTGAGGTGCCCGGTGGTGATGAGCGCCAGTGCGATGACACCCATGGTCTTCTGCGCGTCGTTGGTGCCGTGCGACAGCGCCACCAGCGAGGCGGTCGCGATCTGGCCCCAGCGGAACCCCTCTTCGCGGCGCTTCTTCGCCACGTTGCGGGTGATCCGGTACACCAGCCAGGTGCCGCATCCGGCGACCAGGCCGGCGATCACCGGCGCCGCGATCGCCGGGATCAGCACCTTCTGCGTCACCCCGGACCAGTTCACCCCGGCCAGACCGATGGCTGCCAGGCCCGCGCCCATCAAGCCGCCGAACAGCGCGTGCGACGAGCTCGACGGGATGCCGAACAGCCAGGTGAGCAGGTTCCAGAGGATGCCGCCGATCAGGCCGGCGAAGATGATCGTCAATCCGGTGGAGGCGTCGATGTTGGGCAGCAGCGTGCCGGTTTTGCTGTCCTGGATCTTGAGCACCGAGGTCGTCACCGTCAGGGCGACCTCGACAGACAGGAACGCGCCCACGAGGTTGAGCACCCCGGCCAGCAGCACCGCCGTCTTGGGCTTGAGCGCACGGGTGGCGATCGAAGTGGCCATCGCGTTTCCGGTGTCGTGGAAGCCGTTGGTGAAGTCGAAGGCGAGGGCCGTCGCGATAAGGAGGATCAAAATGACCATCTCTGCGCTCATGGCGTTGATTCTGCGGCCTCGTTAGTCGATTCAACTAACCGGACCCCTCCCCTGTGCACGTGTTGAGCTGGGTCTATACAAACTCCCAGGTGGCGTTCATCTGATGTTCACTCTTGGGATGCAGGGCGTTGGTACACCTCTCTCGTGGGGGTCACGCACACGCACCGCCGGCCCCGTGGCGAGTACCGTCTGCGACACCGAACTTGCGCCCTCGATCATCGAAAGTTGCCACCGTGAACCGCTTCCTCAGCACCATCGTGTCGTGGCTGCGCGCCGGCTATCCCGAGGGTGTTCCACGCACCGACTATCTGCCGTTGTTCGCGCTCCTGTCGGGCCAGCTGAGCACCGACGAGGTGAAGCTCGTCACCCGTGAACTGCTCGACCGCAACGACCTCGATGACGCCGACATCGGTGCCGAGATCGTGCGCATCACCGACGGCTTGCCCTCGCCGGCAGATATCGAGCGGGTGCGCGAGCGGCTGGCCGCCAAAGGCTGGCCGCTTGACGGCCCGCGTGGGTCCGACGGTTGGTTCTCCGAAGGGGAACGCCCATAACCGCGCTGCGCACCCTCGTCGTTCCGTCGGGACCGTCGGCGTCGTCATTGGCCGACGCGCTCGAAGGCGTGCTGGCCGGCCGGGAACCCGCCCTGCTGCCGCTGCCCGGCGGCGACCCGCGCCAATCGGCGCTGCTGCAGACGGCGCTGCGCGCCGGGGAGGAGATCGACGACGACGTGGCCCTGGTGGTGTCGACGTCGGGCACCACCGGCACCCCGAAGGGCGCCATGCTCACCGCGGCCGCGTTGATCGCCAGCGCGTCGGCCACCCACGACCGGCTCGGCGGGCCGGGCACCTGGCTGCTGGCGTTGCCGGCGTACCACATCGCGGGCCTGCAGGTGGTGATCCGCAGCGTGCTGGCCGGCACCACGCCCGTCGAGCTACCGCTGACCGGCGGCTTCGATACCGCTGCGCTACCAACCGCGGTCGCCGCCATGGGATCGGGTCGCCGCTACACCTCGCTGGTGGCAGCGCAACTGGCCAAGGCACTGCTCGATCCCGCCGCCACCGAAGCGCTGGCCGCACTCGACGCGGTACTACTCGGCGGCGGGCCTGCACCACAGCCGGTGCTCGAAGGTGCTGGCGCAGCGGGTATTTCGGTGGTCCGCACCTACGGCTCCAGCGAGACCGCCGGCGGCTGTGTCTACGACGGAATCCCCTTGGCGGGGGTGCGGGTCCGTCTCGACCAGGGCCGGATCGTCCTGGGCGGCGCGACGCTGGCCAAGGGTTATCGCAATGTCCCACAAGATGATCCGTTCGCCGAGCCGGGTTGGTTTCGCACCGATGACGCCGGCGAGTTCGACGAGACCGGGGCGCTGCGGGTGGTCGGGCGCATCGACGAGGCGATCAGCACCGGCGGGCTGACCATCCTGCCGCAACCGGTGGAAGCCGTCCTGATCACCCATCCGGCCGTCGCCGACTGTGCGGTCTTCGGCCTGCCCGACGACCGGCTGGGCCAGCGGGTGGTGGCCGCTGTCGTCGTCTCCGGTAGTGCGGCGCCTTCCCTGGCGGAGCTGCGTGAGCACGTCGCACGCTCCCTCGATGCCACGGCCGCCCCGCGTGAGCTGCACGTCGTCGACGAACTGCCTCGCCGCGGTATCGGCAAGCTGGACCGTCGCGCCTTGGTCGCCCGCTTCAGTACGTAGGCCTGGTTCCCCGGCAGTCCTGGAGCATCATGGGTGTCATGCGTCGTGACGTCAGCACCGTCGAAGAACTCCGCGCCATCGTCGGGGAACCGGCCGAACTCGTGGTCAAGAAAGTCAGCCCGAAGCTGGCGCCGATCCATCGTGACTGGCTGGCGCACTCACCGCTGTGTTTTGTGGCCACCACCGATGCCGGCGGCAACATCGACGTCTCACCCAAGGGCGACCCACCCGGGTTCGTCCACGTCATCGACGACACCACCATCGCGATCCCGGAACGGCCCGGAAACAAGCGAGTTGACGGGTACCTCAACGTGTTGCAGCGACCGCGGGTGGGCACGCTGTTCCTGGTGCCCGGCCGCGGCGACACGCTGCGGATCAACGGCGGGGCCACCGTCGTCGCCGACGCCGACTACTTCGACACCATGGCGGTGGCCGGGAAGCGGCCGATCCTGGCCCTGGAGATCGCCATCGAAGAGGTGTTCTTCCACTGCGCCAAAGCTTTTCTGCGATCCGATGCCTGGAAGCCGGAAACGTGGCGGCCCGAGGCGTTGCCGAGCGTGGCGCAGATGGTCAAGGCGATGGGTGCCGGCTTGAGCGCGGCCCAGCTCGAGCAGTTCACCGAAGAGAACATGCGCACCCAGCTGTACTGAGGTCACCGCTTGATGCGCAGAAACCAAGGCAGACAAACGAAATCCGTTTGGTCCGCGACGCTCAGGCCAAGGGCATCACCTCACCACAGGTGCAGACCCGCGGGGATGAACGCCAGACCGATCGGCGCCGACAAGGCGAGCACCCGCCCGTAGCGAGTGGGCCATGGGCTCAGTGTGCGGCAGCGGGTCATCGAATCGTCAGACCGACCTCCGCCAGAGTGAGGCCGCGGCCACCTAGGGTGGATCGTCGTGAGGACCGGTCGCCGCGAGCTCGTCGCCGTCACGCTGGCGGTGCTGCTGGTCGTGGCAGCATTCGTCGTCCCGCACCTGCACCTGGGGCTCGTCACGCCACTGATCAATGCCACCCCGAGCGGTTCCATGCATTCGCCGGCGCCGCCCCCATCTTCGGCTGGTGGGACGCCCACGTCGGCTGGGGCACGGTGCCGGCCGTCCTGATCGGGCTCGCCGCGGTGCTGTGGGGGCCGTCACTGGCCGCGCGGCTGCGGTGGCCGACGGTGCCGCTGCTGGCCTGGACCACGTCGGCGGCGTGGGCGTTCGCACTGGCCATGGTCGACGGCTGGCAGCGCGGATTCGCCGACCGCCTGACCGCCCGGCACGAATACCTGCGGCAGGTGCCGTCGATCACCGACATCCCCTATGCGCTGCGGACCTTCTCCGACCGGATCGTCGATTTCCAGCCCGACTCCTGGATGACACACGTCTCCGGCCACCCGCCCGGCGCGCTGCTGACGTTCGTCTGGCTGGACCGGATCGGGCTGGGCGGCGGCGCCTGGGCGGGGCTGCTGTGTCTGGTGGTCGGGTCATCGGCGGCGGCCGCGATCCTGGTCGCGGTGCGGGCTCTCTCCGGTGAGGATCTGGCGCGCCAGGCGGCTCCCTTTGTGGCGGTGGCCCCGACGGCGATCTGGATCGCGGTGTCGGCCGACGGGTACTTCGCCGGAGTGGCCGCGTGGGGCATCGCGATGCTGGCGCTGGCGGTGCGCGGTTCAGCACGGGTGGCTGTGGTGGCCGGGGCTGCCGGCGGCCTGTTGCTCGGCTGGGCGATCTTTCTCAACTACGGCCTGGGGCTGATGGCGTTGCCCGCGGTGGCGGTCCTGATCTGCGCGCCGTCCGTGCGTGCGGCTGTCCGGACCCTGGCGGTGGCGGTGGTGCTGGCCGTGGCGGTGGCTGCGGTGTTCTACGTGGCCGGATTCTGGTGGGTGGACGGCTATCACGCTGTGCAGCAACGCTATTGGCAGGGCATCGCGTTGGACCGCCCCTATCAGTACTGGGGGTGGGCGAACCTGGCGTCCACGGTGTGCGCCATCGGCCTGGGCAGTGTCGCCGGGGTTGCGCGGGCGTTCTCCTGGCCTGCACTGCGCGCGCGGTCCGGGCTGCACCTGCTGGTGGTGGCGGCAGTGCTGGCGATTCTGTGCGCCGATCTGTCCATGCTGAGCAAGGCCGAAACCGAGCGGATCTGGTTGGGTTTCATGGTGTGGTTGACGGCCGCGCCGGCGCTGTTCCCGGTGCGCTCACACCGCTGGTGGCTGGGGGTCAACGTCCTGGGCGCACTGCTGCTCAATCACCTCATCTTGACCAACTGGTAGGGATTTCGGCGCGCTCATCGCCGCTGGGCGGCGATGAGCGCGCCGAAATCCCAGGTACAGCGGTGGTATGCAGGCCCTGGCCCAGCGGCGCGGGCTGACGGTCACGTCTCCTCAGCTAGGCCAGCTGGACGACGAGGGCGTAGCCGTCGTGATCGCCGACGGTCTGGGTGGCACTGGCGCCGTCGATCGAGTTGTTCAGGGGCACGGCACCGACCAACGTTGCGCCACTGAGGACGAGCTGATTGGTGAGCTCGTCACGGGCGGCGTTGTAGGAGAGGTAGACGTGGGTGGGCAAAATGCCGATGAGACCGATCTGTTCGCGACTGGCGGATACGGTCCAGACGTAGCCGACACCGTCCACGGCGACGGCGGGGCCGAACGCCCTGGCGTGATCGTCGGGGAGCAGGAAGAAATTGTTGGAGTAGGCCTGCAGGAAGCCCGCGGGTTGCTGACCATAGGTGTCGCCGTTGATGTAGCCCTGCAGCCCCGTGCTGTGGATCGCCTGGGCCGGGAATCCGGCCTGGCCCATGCTCGCGTTGAGCTTGGCGATGGCTTCCTCGGGAGAGCTCGACGTTTGGTCGACGATGATGACGTTGATGGGCTCCAAGAGCTGCTTGCCGTCGACCCGCTGCCCCCCGAATTGCGAGATCTGCCCGCTGGGCTGGAGCATCCACTTTCCAATGGACCCGTAGGGCGTCTGGACCTCGTCACCGGCGCTGGGGACCCCGGCGCCCGTGGTAGACACTGGGAGCGCGCCGGTCACCGGGCTGGGGGTGACGACGATCGGGGTGCCCACTACCGGCAGCCCGAGCTCGATCTCGATCCGGCGGACAATCTCGTATACCAGCACGTGCAGTGGATTGCTCGGCGGCACTGCGGGATTCGGCAAGATCAGGGTGTTCACCACGCCGAACACCTCGTTCAGCACACCGATGATGGGGTTGGGCAACGGCGGACCCGGCGCCGAGACGACCGGTGTCACCGTGGCCACGGTGGCCCGCGCGACCGTGGGGGTCAATACCGACGAGACCGTCGCGGCGGCTTCGGGGGCTGACACGACCGCCCTGGTCGGCTGCGCCGGCTTCACCGCAACGGCCGCCGCCTGCGGGGCCATCGTCACCACGTGCGTGGCTGGACGCGCCTTCGTGCTCCCCGCCGAGGACGTCAGGTCGGAACGGGAACCCGTCGGGACCGCATTGTCGGGCGAAGCCGTGGGGACACTTGGCGATTGCGCCTCCCAAGACTCGGGCTCGGACGTGCTGCCGTGATCGGTCGGGACCGACGGTGACGTCGCGGAGTCGGTCGCGCCGGAGTCCCCCGGTGACGACTCCGTCGTGGATGGTGACGCGGTGGCCGACCCGAAGCGGCCCGTGGAGGGCCGGTGATGGGCATCCTTGTGCGATCCGGTCGATGCGGTGTGCGATGCGCCTGCACCATGCTCGGCGACGGACGACCCGCCCGATGCGTGCTCGGACGACCTACCCGCCCCCGCGGTCGAGGCGGAGTTGCTACTGGTGCTGCTGCTGTTGCTGCTCGAGCTGCTACTGCTGCTGGACGAGGAGGAACTGTCCGAACCGCCCGATCCGGTGTCATCGGCGTGTGCGACACCCGACCCGCTGGCCAGAGCTGCGCCGACGCCCAGGGTGATCGCACCCGCGCCGAGCCAACTGTGGGCGGCACCGGGCCGTGGCTTGGCCCGGTGGCGGCCCTTCACCCGCCGGGACTTCCCACCACTGGCAATCTTTGCCCGATGTCCACCAGCCACGCCATACCCCCATCGACCTCGACAGCGTCGAGGTAGTCATATCACGATCTCAGCAAAATTTACCGATTTTGCCGTGGATGACCCCGAGGGGCCGTGATCCGCTATAGCCGGCTCGGAGGACATGCGTCAGCCTCCGCACCTGGCACGACAGGCGGCGAAGCTGGCTGATCCCGTCAGGTATCGATGACAGCGCTTCGTCGACGTCGTTACAGGCCTTGCCGCGGCAACCAGCACACCGAATAAACGGCGAGGACCAGCAGCACTCCACTCCTGCCGCCCTGGTCGCAACGGTCAAAGAAATCATCGGCTGACGACCAGATGCCACCTCACTGGCGCTGGTCGTGAGCCGGATCCTGAGGAGACACGACTGATCGAACTGCGCTTCCGAGACGCGACAAGTAAGCCCAATTCATGGTGACGGCGGATGGTGAGGCGGTGAGGGTTGTTGAGAAGCGGCCGTCGTCAGCCGATCAGATCGAGTCAGCCGAGCAATGTCCGCCGATACGACATAGGACATCGCGTAATGCACTGTGCGGAAAAAGAATCCGAACCCTCTTCAGCAGCCGCAGCGGTGAGCCGATGACGGGTCGGTCACAGCGAGCCACACCCCGATGCCGGCGATGATCGTTGTGCTGCGCAGGGCGGTGATGGTCATGGGGCGGTGGCCATGAGGGTGCGCAATCCACGGGAATCACCCGGCGCGGCGGGCGGGGACGCGCACGCTCGCGCGGGGTTTGGACGGGGTCACGGGGTCACGCGGAGAGGGAGGCCACGACGCGGTCGCCGATCGAATGGATGTCCTCGACGGCCAGGCCGACATCGGCGGCCAGGATCGCCGCGCAGTCGACGCCGACCCAGGCCCAGCGGAACCACGGCCCCACGGTCTTGCGCGTCTCCAACCGGATCCAGTCCACCTTCACCCCCTGCGCCGTGGGATCGAACTCCGCCAGACAGCGGCCACCGCGTCGCAACAGTTCAGCCGAGCGGCGCAGCACCCGCCACGGGTCCCCGCCGAGCCCGACATTGCCGTCGGCCAACAGCACGTTGTGCCACCGGCCGGTCCCGGGCAACGGGTCGAACAGATCGCGGCGCAGTGTCGGCGCCCCCTTGCCCCGGGCCAGCCTGACCGCTGTCGGCGACAAGTCCACCCCGAGCGCCGGAACGCCGCGCTGCACCAGGTTCATCACCAACCGCCCTGGCCCGCAACCCAAATCGATGGTCGGCCCGTCGCACATGTCCAGCACGGCGGCATCGAAATCGGCCTCGGCCCGCGACGCCGACCGGCCACCCAGCCAGGTCTGCACCGGCAGTGTGTCGATGGTGCCGTCGTCGTGGCGGATCCAGCACCGCTCACCGGACAGCGCCCGCTCGTACAGGTTTCCGAACATCGTCAGGCCCCCACCGCGGCGAACCTGCTCGTCGGCGCACACATCGCGCGCACCACCTCGACATCGGCCCAGGTGTCCACATCGTCGAGTTCGGGCAACAATCGCACCTGCGCGCCCGTCGCCCGCAGCGCAGCCAACGTTCTTGCGCCGGTATCGCTTTGCGACATCGGCACCTGCCGCAGGCATTGCGCTGTCGCCGGTGACGGCACCCCGAGCACCCACCAGCCGCCGTCACCGGCCATCCCGAGCACCGGATCCCCGTCGAGCAGTCGGCCCCCACACGAGGCCAACAACGCCGGTGTGACCTGCGGGGTGTCCATGCCGATCTGCAACACCGGGACCCCGTCGGCGGCCACCGAGGCGTCCGCGTGCGCATACGCCAGACGCTCGGCGAAATCGTCGCCCCGCTGGTCGATCACGGCGAACGACGTCAGCCGCTGCCGGATCTCGGCGGCGCGGGCGGCGTCGTCGAGATCGCCGGTGAACGCCACCACCCGGGCCGTCACCGGGGTGGCGGCCACCGCGTCCAGAGTGTCCAGCAGGGCCGCAGCAGCGATATCGGCGGCCGCGGCTGCACCGATCGACGCCGCGAGCCTGGTCTTGGCCAGCCCCGGCACCGGGGCCTTCGCCACCACCAGAAGACAGACGGCCAACACCGCGGTCGTCACGAGAGGGCTTTCCAGAAGTCGACGGCCGCGTGCAGACTGCCCCGCGCCGACCCGCTGACCTTCGACACTCCCCCGGTGCGGGGGCCGTAGTCCACGTCGAGTTCCCGCACCTTCCAGCCGGCGGCGGCGGCCCGGACCAGCAGTTCCAGCGGATACCCGGACCGGCGATCGGTCACGCCGAGCGCCAGCAGAGCGTCACGGCGCACCACCCGCATGGGGGCGATGTCGTGCACATCCAGGCCGTGCGTGCGACGTAGCCGCCAACACACGGCCGCGGTGCCCAGCCGGGCGTGCCACGGCCACCGCAAACCGCCCACCGGCCGCCGCCGCCCGGTCACCATGTCGGCGACCTCCAGCTCGGCGACCAGCCGCGGCAGGTCAGCGGGGTCCAGGGACCCGTCGGCGTCGATCACGGCGACCACCGGCGCCTCGGCGGCGACCACTCCCGCATGCACAGCCGACCCGTACCCGGGCACCGCCTCGGCGACCACTCGCGCGCCATGCGTCCGCGCCACCTCGGCCGTCGCATCCGTGCTGTTGTTGTCCACCACCAGTGCCTGATATCCCGCCGGAATCGCCGCCAGAACACCCGGCAACGCCTCTGCCTCGTTGAGGCAGGGCAGCACCACGGTCACCGGACACTGGGGCACCATGTGACGCTAGCAGCGCCTCCGCCACCCATCCGAACGTCGAGCAGTGACGAATCAATGACATCACTGCAGGTAGACGCCTTCAGAAATGGGATCACATGGTTAGGGTGGAGCAATGGCCGCGCGGGTGCTGATCGCCGACGACGATGTCGTCGTCCGGGACGTGGTGCGCCGCTATCTGGAGCGCGACGGCATGGAGGTCGCCGTGGCCGACAACGGCACCGATGCGCTGCGCATGTTGGGGTCCGAGCGCATCGACGTGGCGGTGCTCGACGTGATGATGCCCGGCCCCGACGGTCTGAAGTTGTGCCGCAGCCTGCGCCAGGCCGGAGATTTCAGTGTGCCGGTGATCCTGCTGACCGCCCTCGGCGAAGAAGTCGACCGGATCGCCGGTCTGGAAGCCGGCGCCGACGACTACGTGACCAAGCCGTTCAGCCCGCGTGAGCTCGCCCTGCGGGTGCGTTCGGTGCTGCGCCGGGCCCCGGCACCGCCGGGGGCGCTGCCGTCGGACATCGCCGTGGGCAACCTGAAGGTGTCGTCGGCGACCCGCACCGTCGCCGTCAACGGCCGGCCCGTCGGGCTGACGAACCGCGAGTTCGACCTGCTGATGTTCTTCCTGACCCACTCCGACGCGGTGTTCACCCGCGAAGAGTTGCTCAAGCAGGTGTGGCACTGGGAGTACGGCGACCTGTCCACCGTCACCGTGCACGTCAAACGGCTGCGCTCCAAACTGGCCGATCAGCACCGGGTGCAGACGGTGTGGGGCCGCGGTTATCTGTGGCGTGGCATCAGCGCCGACGAGAACATCGCCGATGCCGCCCCCTGATCTGGCGGAAATCGGTGTCCTGGCACTGGTCTGTTCCGTGCCCGTGGTGTTGTTCGGAGCGTTGATCATCCGGCTGGCCAGATCCTGGTCGCTGGCGGTGAGCATGGTGGTGCTGGTACTGATCCCCGTCGTCGCCACCTTCACCGGGGTGCTCGGCGCCAGCGGTTTCATGATCACCGAGACCTTCGAGAAGATCGCACTGGTCCTGATCATCGTGTCTGTGGTGACCATGCCCGCGGCCGTCATCTTCGCGCGCTACCAGGCCCGGCGGACCGTCTGGGAACAGGAGATCCGCGACGCCGAACGTTACGCCGAACAGTCGCGGCGCAAACTGGTGGCCTTCGTCAGCCATGACCTGCGCACCCCGCTGGCGGGGATCCGCGCCGTGGCCGAGGCGATCGCCGACGGTCTGGTCAGCGAACACGAAGTGCGCGAGCACGCCAAACACATCGAGCAGGAATCGATCCGGCTCTCCGAGATGGTCGACGACCTGTTCGAGATGTCGAAGATCAACGCCGGGGCGGTCACCCCGTCCTCCACCTTGGTGGCCCTTGATGAAGTGGTCGACGACGTGGTGTCCGCGCACCGGATCGCCGCCGAACGCTCGGGGGTAGACCTGCAGGCATCCCTTCCCGCTGCACCCGTCAAGGTGCTCGGTAGTGACCGCGCGTTGGTGCGGGTGCTGTCGAATCTGGTGGCCAACGCGATTGCGCACACCCCGTCCGGCGGCACCGTCAAACTTGCACTGGGCAGCGACGAGCGGGGCGCGTGGGCCCGCGTCGACGACACCGGTGTGGGGATCGACGATGCCGACCTCGCCCGGGTTTTCGACGTCGCCTACCGCGGGTCCAACGGCCGGGTGCCGCGCACGGATTCGTCGTTGCCCAGCGGTTCCGGCCTCGGACTGGCGATCGCGGCGGGTTTGGTGCAGGCCCACCACGGCACACTGTCGGCGCACAACCTCGACACCGGCGCACGCTTCGAGGTGCGGCTGCCGCTGGCTGCCAGCGCGTGAGTCAGCGCTCGCCCAGCACCGCAGCGAACTCGGTGCAGAACCAGTCCACATCCGACATCGAAAACACCAGCGGCGGACGGATTTTCAGCACGTTGCCGTCGTGGCCGCAGACCGAAAGCAGCACCTTGCGTTCGCGCAGCGCATTCACCAGCCACCGCGCGCCGGCCCGATCAGGTTCCAATGTGGCGGGGTCGGTGACCATTTCGACGCCGATGTAGAGGCCGGCGCCGCGGACATCACCGACACCCGGATGCCGCTGGGCGATCTCGGTGAGTTCCCGTCGCAACGCCGCACCCACATCGGCGGCATTGGCCATCAGCCGCTCGTTCTCGATCACGTCGAGCACCGCGGCCGCGGCGGCCATCGACACCGGATTGCCGCCGAAGGTGTTGAAGTACGGCACCCCGACCGCGAACGACTTCAGCACATCGGAACGAGCCGCCATGGCCGCCACCGGCATACCGTTGCCCATCGGTTTCCCTGTGGTCAGCAGATCCGGGGTGACACCGTGCCGCAGGAATCCCCACATCGCGTCACCGGTGCGGCCGAACCCGGGCTGCACCTCGTCGGCGATGAACACTCCCCCGCGGGAGCGCACCACCTCGACGGCGGGTTTGAGTACCGACGGGTCGGTGTAGATGCCGTCGGAGGAGAAGATGGTGTCGACGATCAGGCACGACACCCCGTAGCCGGCCTCGGCGAGATCGTCGCAGGCGGCGCTGACATCGGCGGCGAATCGGGTGGCGCGCTGGTCGGCCGGAATGCGGTAGCTGTCCGGCGGTGCTACCGCGCGCACGTGCGGGCCCAGTGTGGTGGCGCCGCCCAACGAGGGTGAAATGGCGGTGACGGCCGCGGTGTTGCCGTGATAGGCATCCGTGGTGATGATGACACCCGTTGCGCCGGTGTGCATTTCGGCGACCCGCAGGGCGAGGTCGTTGACTTCACTTCCGGTACAGGCATACATCACCTGGTCGATCTCGAACGGCAGGGTCGCCAGCAGTCGCCGCGAATAACCGACGATCGACTCGTGCAGGTAGCGGGTGTGGGTGTTGAGCGTCGAAAGCTGGCGGGTGACGGCCTCCACCACATGGGGATGGCAGTGCCCCACACTGGCGACGTTGTTGTAGGCGTCGAGGTACCGCTCGCCGGCGGCGTCGAACAGGTAACTGCCCTGCCCCCGCACCAGATGCACCGGCCGTTCGTAGAACAACCGGTAGGCCGGGCCGAGCATCTTCTCCCGTGCCGCGATCAGCGGTTCGTCGGCGCCCGCGCCCGTCGATCCGGCGGAGTAGCTGTTGGAGTCCATGATGTTCGAGAAGCTCATAGGGGTTCCACGATGCCACTGATGAGCAGAACTCGCCGGGTTCGTGGACACTGTTGCGGTGCCAGGCCTGCCACCCCACCACGAGGAGTTCGCCCGCGCCGCACTGGGCGCGTACGGCCATGACGCGGAGGCGCCGCTGCGGCTGCTCAGTCTCTCCGAGAACGCCACCTACCTCGTCGAGCGCCCCGACCCGATGGTGCTGCGCGTGCACCGCCCCGGCTACCACTCGCTGGACGCGATCCGTTCCGAACTCAGCTGGATGGCCGCGCTGGGCGCCGACACACCCGTGGAGACCCCCCATCTGATTCCGGCCCGCGACGGCAGCCCGGTGGTCGCGGTGTCCGTCGGCGACATGACCCTGCACGTGGATGCCGTCTCGTTCATCCCCGGCTGCACCGCCGAAGAGCAACCCGACGCAGTGGGATTCGACCAGCTGGGCCAGCTGACCGCGCTGATGCACGACCACGTCGAGGACTGGCAGCCACCGGAGTTCTTCACCCGGTTCCGCTGGGATCTGGAGACGATGCTCAGCCCGACGGCGCGATGGGGCGACTGGCGCGGCGCACCGAATCTCACCGCCGCCGGCGCCGACGTCATCGCCCGCGCCGCCACCGAGATCACCTCCCGACTCACCGACTTCGGCACCGGCCCCGACCGTTTCGGTCTGGTGCACGCCGATCTGCGGATGGCCAACCTGATGGTCGACCCTGAGGACCCCGAGGGACGGATCACGGTCATCGACTTCGACGACTGCGGCTGGTCCTGGCATCTGGCCGACCTGGGCGCGGTGGTGTCGTTCATCGAGGACACCCCGGAAGCCGAACGCATCATCGCCGACTGGCTGCGCGGCTACCGCGGCGTGCGCGACCTGCCCGGCGACCATCTGGAACTGGTGACGACGTTTGTGATGTTGCGTCGGATCATGTTGTCGGCGTGGATCGGAACGCACGCCGACGCCCACGGGGCCATTCCGTTGGCACCGACCTTCGCGGCCGGGACCGCCGTACTGGCCGACCGCTACCTCAACGACGACTCGTGGCTGCGGGAATCGGTTTGGGGTAGTCCACTACGCTAGTGGCCCCTTCGGCTCCCGTCCGAGACTCAGCTCCATGGGCGAACACGCAGTGGTACTGGGAGCGAGTATGGCCGGGTTGCTGGCTGCCCGGGTGCTCACCGACTTCTACGACCGGGTGACCCTCGTCGAACGAGATGAGTTGCCCGGCGGTGTCGAGCACCGCCGCGGGGTACCGCAGGGTCGGCACGCCCACGCCCTGCTGGCCAGTGGCTCGTCCGCACTCGACGAGCTCCTTCCGGGCATTCTGGCCGAACTTGTCGACGACGGCGCCGTGGTGGCCTGCACCGACGAGCCGACCGATTTCTGGCAGGAGTTGGGCGGTCACTGCCTACGCCAGGAGAGCGTGCCGTTCAAGCAGTCGCTGCGGATGTATCTGGCGACGCGGCCGTTCATCGAGGCCCACGTGCGCCGACGGGTGAGCGCGTTGAGCACCGTCACGGTTCTCGACGGGCACGATGTCGTCGACCTGGTCGCTGCGGTGGGCCGAATCGCCGGTGTCCGGGTGGCCCCACACGCCGGCGGCCCCGAGCAGCTCCTCGATGCCGACCTCGTCGTCGACGTCATGGGCCGCGGGTCGCGAACCCCCGCATTCCTCGACAAACTGGGGTACGGGCGCCCCGAGGTGCAGGGCACCGAGATTCGCGTGACCTACACGACTCAGCTGGTGCGCGTCCGGCCGCCCGCGCCGCCGGCAAAGCTGTTCCTCATCGGCGCCAAGCCCGAAACATGTTCGGGTGCGGCATTTTTCACCTGCGAGAATGACCGATGGCTGCTGACCACCGTCGGCCTCGGTGGCTGCGAACCGCCCACCGAGTGGGACGCGATGGTCGCGTTCACCGACGGCTGGGCACCAGAACCCCTGGTGTCGGCATTGCGCCGAGCGGAGCCGATCGGCGAACCGACGCGCTACCGCTATCCCGCTAGTCAATGGCGCCGCTATGACCTCATGCGGAGGTTTCCACCGGGCCTGCTGGTCATGGGCGACGCGCTGTGCAGCTTCAACCCGGTGTACGGGCAGGGCATGTCGGTGGCCGCGCTGGAGGCGCTGGCACTGCGGGACTGTTTGCGCAGCGGTGACGCCGCGCTGAGCCGGCGGTTCTTTGCCGCGGCCGCCAAGCCGGTAGGCGTGGCATGGGAGCTGGCCCGCGGTAGCGACCTGACCATTCCCGGCGTGCAGGCGCCGCGGACGCTGGGCACCCGGGTATCCGGGTGGTACACCGATCGGCTGGTGGCCACGTGCGGATCCGATCCGACGGTCCACGAAGCGTTCGCCCGGGTGACGAACCTGCTCGATCCGCCGTCGCGGTTGATGTCACCGTCGATTCTGCTACGGGTGCTGGGCTCGCGACGCAAGGCTGAGCGCGCCGTTCATACCGCCGACACCCGCCGAGCCGCCGTCGGCCAGGAGTAGCCGCCGGCGCGTCATCCCGCGCGGTACTGGCGCGGAGCTTTTCAGTCCGCCAGTGAGGCACCGAGCCGCTCGGCGGCCGCGACGTAATCCTCGATGAACTCCAGCACCACCTCGCGTGCCGGTTTGACCTTGTTCATCAGGCCGACGCCCTGGCCGACGAAGTAGGTGGCCAGCGCCTGCGCACCGGGGTGGCCCTGCGCGGCGAGTTTGTCGATACGGCGCAGCACCGGTTCGACGAGCATGTTCTGCAGGGGCAGCGGCAGCGGTTTCTGGCCGTCGGCAGTGGGCTGCCACGCCTTGGTCCAGTCCGAGACCAGCTGACGCGCCGGCTTTCCCGTGCGGCCCATCGAGCGCACGGTGTCGCGGGAGGTCGCCGCCAGCATCTTCTGCACGGTGTACGGCGCGGTCTCGGCCTCCTCCGTGGTCAGCCACACCGAACCTGTCCATGCACCGGCGGCGCCCATCGCGACGCAGGCGGCCATCTGCCGGCCGGTCACGATGCCGCCGGCAGCCAGCACGGGAACGTCGGGACCGACGGCCTCGATCACCTCGGGGACCAGCACCAGCGTCGACACCTCACCGGTGTGTCCGCCCGCCTCGGTGCCCTGAGCGATGATCACGTCGACCCCGGCCTTGACCTGTTTGACGGCGTGCTCGCGGGCCCCGACCAGCGCGGCCACCGGCACGCCGCTGCTGGCGCCGGCCTCGATCATGTACGGCGGCGGCACCCCCAGCGCGTTGGCCATCAGTTTGATCGGGTGCCGCAGCGCCACCTCGAGCAACTGTTCACCGGTGTCGCCGGACAGATTGGCGTTGCCGACCTTGGGCTTGTCGTCAACCGGAATATCGTGTGCGGCAAGAAGTTCGGTGACGAAGGTGCGGTACTGCTGGGGTATGCGGTCGACCAGCTGCCCGGTGGACAGCGATTCGCCTTTGCCCTCGAATTTGGCGGGCACGATGATGTCGACGCCGTAGGGCTTGCCGCGCACCTCGTCGTCGATCCACGCCAGTTCCTGCTCGAGCTGATCGGGGCGGTAGGCGGTACCGCCCAGCACGCCGAAGCCGCCGGCATTGGTGACCGCAGCCACCACGTCGCGGCAATGACTGAACGCGAACAGTGGGAACTCGATGCCGAAACGGTCGCAGATCGGTGTCTTCACCGGATCAGTATTGCGGCACACACTTGACGCCTGTCAAGTACCTACCCGCCGCGACGTCAGTTGCGCAGCGGTGCGAAGGCGAATTCCGCCAACCCCTGTTCCGGTGAAACCGCCGCCCGGAACCCCAACGTCCGCTCCGCCCCCGCCGGCGAAGCCACGATATGGCGGACATCGCCACTGCGGTACTGCCCGGTGACCTCCGGAGCCGGCCCGCCGCGGGCCCGGCACACCAACTCGGCGACCTGGCGCATCGGAATCGGCCGACCGGAGCAGACATTGGCGGCCAGAAAACCATCACGCTCGGCTTCCACGGCCGCCACATTCGCCGCTGCCACATCGCTGACTTGCACAAAATCACGCATCTGCCCGCCGTCTTCGAAAACCCTTGGCGCCTGGCCATTTTCCAGTGCCGAGCGGAAGATAGCCGCCACCCCCGAGTACGGGGTATCGCGCGGCATGCCCGGGCCGTACACATTGTGATACCGCAGCGCCACAACCGATGCGCCCGTCGCCTCACTCCAGGCCAGCGCGTAATGCTCCTGGGCGGTCTTGCTCGCGGCATAGAGGCTGCGCGGCCGCAACGGTGCATCCTCCCCCACCAGCGTCCAGCCCACCTGCTCGCCGCCGACGGGACAGCGATGCTCGAACATGCCGGCGTCCAGGTCAGCTCGCCGGCGCGGCAGCGGATCGACGGAACCGTGCACGGGGCAGGCGAACCCACCCTGTCCGTACACCACCATCGACGACGCCAGCACCAGGCGACGCACTCCGGCGGCGAACATCTGCGCCAACAACACCGTGGTGGCGTAATCGTTGTGCCTGCCATAGGCCGGGGCATCGGCCGCATCAACCCCCGCGCCGACCATCGCGGCCTGGTGACACACTACGTCGACGCCCGCCAACAGCGGTGCCAGCGTCTGCGCATCACCGACGTCGGCGTGCACCACCCCGCTCGGCAACTCGGCGCCGGCCCCGTGGGCCGCAGGCAGCAACAGGTCGAGGCCGATGACGTCGTGACCGCGTGCGGCCAGCGCGGCGCCGATCTCGCTGCCGATGAACCCCGCCGCGCCGGTCAGCAGCACCCTCACGGCAGGTCGATCGGCAGGTTCACACCCTCGTGCGGCAGACAGTGGGTACAGGTGCGTTCCGCCGGCACCGATTCGAGCGCTTCGCGCACCAGCTTCTTGAACGGGACCAGGCTGTTCTGGAATTCGGCAAAGACGTCGACCGCCTTGACCCCACTGCCGACCTCGACACCGGCATCCAGATCGGTCACCAAAGCAATTGCTGCGTAACACATCTCTAGCTCACGGGCGAGGACAGCCTCCGGATAGCCCGTCATGTTGATCAACGAGAACCCCTGGCGTGCATACCACTGGCTCTCCGCCCGGGTGGAGAAGCGCGGCCCCTCGATCACCACCATCGTGCCGCCGTCCACCACGCCCGGCAGCTCGGCGACCGCGGCCCGCAGCTGCGGGCAGTACGGATCGGCGAAGCCGACGTGGATACCGCCGGAGTCGAAGTAGGTGGCGGGCCTCCCGCTGGTGCGGTCGACGAGCTGATCCGGCACCACCATCGCCCCGGGGCCCAGGTCGGCTGACAGGCTGCCGACCGCACAGGGGCCGAAGATCCGCCGCACCCCGAGCGAGCGCAGCGCCCACATGTTGGCGCGGTACGGGACGGTCTGTGGGGAGAACTCGTGCCGGGCGCCGTGACGCGGCAGGAAAGCGACCTCGTGGTCGCCGACCACACCCACGGTGACGGCCGCGCTCGGCGCGCCGTAGGGGGTGTCGAGGCTGATGGTCCGGGCGTCGGTCCCGAAGAACGAGTAGAAACCGCTGCCGCCGATGACTCCGAGCATCGCTCCATTCTGGTGCATGGGGCCCACCACCCACCCAGGACGCTCAGGTCCGGGGCGCAGAAGCCCGCCGTCAGCCCGCCGGACCAGACCGTGGCACCATCGTCGACATGGCCACCGTCGCGCAATGGATCGAAGGCGCCCGTCCACGCACCCTGCCCAACGCGGTGGCACCTGTCATCGCCGGCACCGGCGCGGCCGCCTGGCTCGACGGTGCGGTGTGGTGGAAAGCGTTGCTGGCGTTGGTGGTGTCACTGGCGCTGATCGTCGGGGTGAATTACGCCAATGACTACTCCGACGGGATCCGCGGCACCGACGACGTGCGGGCCGGACCGCTGCGGCTGGTCGGCTCGAAGGTCGCCTCACCGCGCGCGGTGCTGACCGCCGCAGTGATCAGCCTGACGCTGGCCGCGCTGGCCGGGCTGGCCTTGGCAGTCGTCACCAATCCCTGGTTGATCGCCGTCGGCTTGGTATGCCTGGCCGGCGCCTGGTTCTACACCGGCGGGTCAAAACCCTACGGCTACTTGGGTTTCGGCGAGATCGCGGTCTTCGTGTTCTTCGGCCTGGTGGCCGTGCTGGGCACCCAGTACACCCAGGCGCTGACTGTCGACTGGGTCGGGGCCACGCTGGCGGTGGCAATGGGTTGCCTGTCCTCGGCAGTTCTGGTGGCCAACAACCTGCGTGACATCCCCACCGACACCCAGTCCGGAAAAATCACGCTGGCGGTGCGCCTGGGCGACGGCCGCACCCGAACGCTGTTCGTGGTGCTGCTCGCACTGGCCGGGTTGGCCACGATCGTCCTGGCCGCCGCGACGCCGTTGGCCCTGGTCGGGTTCATCGCCGCGCCGCTGGCCATCCGGGCGGCAGGCCCCGTGACAGGCAAAAAGGGCGGACCCGCCCTGATCCCCGTGCTACGCGACACCGGCCTCACCATGCTGGTGTGGTCGATCGCGGTGGCTGCTGCACTGACGCTGGGCGGCTAAGCCCCCGCCGGCACCGGGTAACGATCGTTGACGTCAGCGTTGCTGTCCTTGCGCGCGCAGTGGGCGCAGCAGAAGATGCCCTCATCGGTCTCGATACCGTGCCCCAGGACCCGGCAGCCGCAGTGCACGCACTGCGGGGCCAGTTGCATCGCAGCGCATTCCACGCTGTCGAACTTGGCCGTCCGCCCGTCGGGCCAGGTCACGGTGAAGGCTTTGTCGTAATCGTTGCCGCAGGTGTCGCAGATTGCCATCGGTGCTCCTCACTTCGGGACTCCGACATGGATAACCACCCGGCAAATTGCCAAACGCTCAGCTCTGCAGCGCCTGCAGCAGGCGGTCCAGGTCGTCGTCGGTGTTGTACAGATGGAACCCCACCCGCACCGCCCCGGCACGCACCGCCGCGCGAATCCCCGCCCGTTGTAACTGTGCTGACACGTCGGCGACGCCGGTGGCACCCGCGACCGGGATCGACACGATTGCCGACGCGACAGGCTCGAGCCCCAACTCGGCACGCAGCCGGTTCGCCAGCCCGACAGAGTGCGCGTGCACGGCGGCGCGGTCCAGGCCCGCCAGCCACGGCAGCGCGGCCCCGGCGCCGATGGCGCTCGCCCACGACGGCGAGGCGTCGTACCGCTTGGCGTCCGCCGCCAACCGCAACGGCAGGCCATACACCGTCGCCCACGGATTCTCCCCGGCGTACCAGTTTGCCGCCAGCGGCACCAGCCGGTCGATCACGCTGTCGCGCAGCGACATCCACGCCATCCCACGTGGAGCCAGCAGCCACTTGTAGGCACCGCCGACCGTCACATCCGCCCACGACAGGTCCACATCACACCAACCGAGGGCCTGCGTGACGTCGATGACGGTCATGGCGTCCCCCGCGTTGGCCCGCAGCGCCGTGCTGTCGAGTACGTTGCCGCTGGCCGACTGCACCAGGCTGACCGCCACCACGTCGAACTCCCCCGCCCGGCGCTCGAGCTCACCGGGCGCCAACTCGGTGACCGTCACCCCGCGCGCCGCGTGCGCCGCAAACGGGAAGCTGACACTGGTGAATTCACCCGCGAACGTCACCACCCGGGCGCCGTCGGGCACCGCCGCGGCCACCAGCGCCAGGAGCGCGGAGACACTGCCGCCGATCGCCACCGCCGACGCGGGCACCCCCACCAAGGCGGCGTATCCGGCCCGGCCCGCCTCCACGTCGGCATCGAAGTCCGGGGCGTACACCGCGCCCTGCTGCCAGGCGTCGACGTGGCCACGAACCGCGTCGACGACGAAACCCGGAGGTAGGCCCACCGTCGGCGAGTTCAGATAGCCGTCGGCGCCGTCGAACTCAGCACCGAACGCGGCCCGTGGCACGGCTACGAAGAACCGTCGCCGCGTAGCCGGGACTGAAGCTGCGCGCGGTCGCGTCTACGGCGCTCGTCGACGGCGGCGATGCTGGCGGTGGCGCGCCGACGCAGCGGAGCAAACAACCAGATGCCGAGGGGCAGCGCGATCACGATCGCGAACAGCAGGGCGATCACCACCGGGAACTCGCCGATTCCCAGCGCCCGCGCCCCGAAGAAAATGACGGCAGCCAGCACCCCGACCAACAGCAACCGGGCAACCAAGTACGCCAGCACGTCGGCCACCATCCGACCCGTCTGGGGCTTTTCGACCATGAACTCGAGCTTACCGACGGGCGTATATTGGACCAAGGAGGTTATTCGTGTCGTTCCTGGTCCTCATACTTCTACTCGCCGCAGCGGTGTACGTCGGCTGGCGCGTCGTCAAGGCTCGCGCGGACCGTCCGAAGCGCCGCACCATCGGGCCTGACGACGATCCGGAGTTCCTGTGGCGCCTCAACCATCCGGATAACAAACCGCGCTCCTAGGTAGCCGTCACCGAACAGCGGAATCGCCGCCGCGATTCGCGGGGAATCCGTCCGCCACCACGGCAGCCAGGTCAAGAAGAGCCTCGCGGGTGTCGCGCCGCAGCAGATCCAGATTGATCTCGGCGCCCTCTTCCAGATGTGGGTCGAACGGGACCAGCCGCACCGCCCGGCAACGCCGGGAGAAGTGGTCGACGACCTTCTGGATGTCGATCTTGCCCGGACGTGGCCGCACCGCATTGATCACCGCGACCGAATTACGCACCAGGTCCTGGTGGCCGTGCGCCTCCAGCCAGTCCAGGGTCGCCGAAGCGCTACGGGCACCGTCGACCGAACCCGAGCTGACCACCACCAGGGTGTCGGCGCGGGCCAGCACGGCGGCCATCGCCGAGTGCATCAGACCGGTGCCGCAGTCGGTGAGCACCAGACTGTAGAACTTCTCCAGCACGTCCAGCGTCCGCGCGTAGTCGTCGGCGCTGAACGCCTCCGACACCGCCGGATCAGTTTCCGATGCCAGCACCTCGAGCCGGCTCGGCCCCTGCGAGGTGTAGGTGCGGATGTCGCTGTAGCGGTCGATACGTCCGGCGTCACGCAGCAGATCGCGCACCGTCGCCGCGGTCTGCAACGGCACCTTCTGACTCAACGTGCCGCGGTCGGGGTTGGCATCCACCGCGATGACCCGGTCCCCGCGCACCGCAGCGAAGGTCGAGCCCAGGGTGGCGGTGATGGTCGTCTTACCGACGCCGCCCTTGAGTGAGACCACGGCGATGCGGTAGCACCCCGCCAACGGTTGATTGACGTGTGCGATGAGGTTGTTGCGATGTACGTCTCTGGGGCTCTCACCGACGTTGATCAGCTTGCCCGACATCACATAGAGGGCACGCCGCCAACCGCTGGACGGCGCGGGCTTGACCTGACGCAGCAGCGACGTGGTGGACAGGTCCGGATACGGGGTCTGCGGCACCTCCGGCCGGTACTGCGCCGGCGGCGGCGGGGCAGGCTCGTCGTGATAGTCCGGCGGCGGCGGGGCGCTCGGCGGGGAGAAGTACTCGGGCCGCGGCGGGAATTGCTCCCGGATGCCGGTCGGCGGGGTCTGCGAAGTCCATTCCGGTGGTGGCGGCGGGTTCCAGCGCGGCGGCGGGGCGGAGGGCAGCCCGGTCGGTTCACTGAACCGCTGCTCGGAGCGGAAGCCGGACAGCGGGCGGGGCGGGCCGTCGCTGACCGCGGGTGTGCCGTAACCCGGCGTGTGGAACTCGGCGTAGTTCGACGGCGGCTCGGCTGTCTCGGGCACCGCGGTCTCGTCGAGCGACTGCTGGCTGATGGCCTCGGTGTGATCGTCGAACCACGACGGCGGGTCGATGTTCTCCCGATTGTCGTGGCCGCTGTTTTCGCCACTGTTTTCACGGCCATGGCGGCCCTCGGCACTGTGCGCCGGTTGGTCAGTCATCGCATTCCCCTTACCAGTTCGGCGGTCAGAATCGGACAGCTCAGGCTCAGCTCACTCCTGCGTAGGAGTGCAGGCCCACCGTCACCAGGTTGATGAAGAACAAGTTGAACACCATCGCCACGAAGCCGACGACGTTGATCCACGCCGCTTTGCGGTCGCGCCAGCCGGCCGTCGACCGGGCATGCAGGTACGCCGCGTACACCACCCAGGCGATGAACGACACCGTCTCCTTGGGGTCCCAGCCCCAGTACCGACCCCACGCTTCCTCGGCCCAGATGGCGCCGAAGATCACCCCGAACCCGAACACCGGGAACGCGAAGATGGTGGTGCGGTAAGCGATGCGGTCCAGCGTCTGGGCATCCGGCAGCCGGGACACGACGCGTCCCAGCACCCCGTCGGAGGTGAGCTGGCCGAACCGCGACATCTTGAGCAGGAACAGGATGCTGGCCACCCCGGCGACCAGGAACACCCCCGAGCCCAGGCTGACCACCGACACGTGGATCGGCAGCCAGTACGACTGCAGGGCCGGCATCACCGGGGCGGCGTGACTGTAGAGCCACTTGCCGGACACCGTGAGCAGGATCAGCACCGGGACCAGCACGAACACCCACAGCGAGCGGAACTGCGGGCGGCGGAGCACCACCGCGGCGGCGACCAGCCCACAGAAACTCGTCAGGTTGATGAACTCGTACATGTTGCCCCAGGGCGCCCTCGCCGTGGACAGGCCGCGCAGCACGATGCAGCCCAGCAGCGCCGCGATGCCGACATAAACCAGCGCGATCCCGGCGCGGCCGATGCGTTCATCGAACGGCCGTCCCGGGGTGTCGGTGACGACGCCGGGCCGGTCACTGTCGGCAGTCACGGAGCTCATCTGGGATCCGGCGGCCACCAGTTCACGCTCGGTCACCTTGCGGCCCCGGGTGTAGGCCAGTTCGACGGCCAACAGCAGCAGTGCGACAACCAGCACCACGATCGACGACGTGAAGGCCCAGTCGGAGAACCGAGCCAGCTCGATATCGACGTGATCGGTGTTCATCAGACCTTCTCTCTGGACGCAGCCGGTGCCCTGTCGCCGGTGGCAGCACCGACGGCCAACAGCCGTTGCGTCAACTTCTCGAACTCGTCACCCCAACCGGAGTTGTCGGTCCGCGCCAGGCCGCCGAGCTCGACGTTCACGGTACCGGCGGCGCCGCCGTTTACCGCATCGACAGCCGGGGCCGTGGTCAGCCGCACCCAGATCCGGCGGCGCCGGATGACCAGCGACACCAGCAGGCCCGCCATCATGGCCAGGGCGAACACCAGCACCCAGACCTGCCCCGGATCGTGGGAGACCTGCAGGTTCACAAAGGGGGTGGCGCCGTCGAACCGGACTGCCGTGCCGTCGTCGAGTGTGACGGATTCCCCGGCGCGCAGGTTCACCCGTGCTTCCCGGGTGAGTCGGCCCTGATCGATCAGCCGGGAGTCCAGCGTCCAGATCGACTGCGGGCGCCCGCTGTCGAGGCCGGCATCGCCGCGGTAGATGTCCACTGCGACGGCCGGGTCGTTCATGGCGGGGAAACTCGAGGACAGCAGCGTGCCGTGGAACTGCGCCGTCGGGGCGAACAGGCCCTGGATCGCGATCTGATGATTGCGCCGCTCATCGGCGTCGGGGTACATCCCGGCGGGCGGGTCGATGCGCGCCACACCCGAGGACAGGAACGTCATCTGTTCCTCGGGCCGCCACTGAATGGTCTGGCTGCGGGTCTGTCCGTCCGGGAAGGTGACGGTGAAGCTCGGTGCGAAACCACGGCCCTGCAGATACACCCGGTCGCCGCCGACCCGCAGCGGGTGGTTGACCTCCAGCCGGTACGGCCGCCAGGTGTCGGTCGTGAGGTCGTCGCCGGACTGGTAGTCGATCTCGGCGGCGAACGACGTGGCCTGCCCGGTCGGCAGGTACTCCGCTTCGAAGTCGTTGACCCGGACACACATGGGGTGCAGGGAGGTGCCGTCGACGGTGTTGCCGGCGCGGAAGGAGTCGAAGGCGGCCGGCGACGCCGAACAGAACCCGGGCCCGCCGTCGGCGATGACGATGACATTGCCCTCGTAGCCGAACAGCTTGCCGGCGGCGATGGCCACCAGAATCCCCAACAGCGAGAAGTGGAACACCAGGTTGCCGAACTCGCGCAGATAGCCCTTCTCGGCGGAGATCTCGACTGAACCATCTCCGGTGCGCCGGATGGTCTTGCGCCAGCCACGCAGCTCGCCGGCCATCTGGTCAGCGACCGCTGCCGGTTCCCCTGCCACGGTGTCGGCATGGTGTTTGGGCAGCCGGGCCAGGTTGCGCGGTGCGGGCACCGGCTTGGCACGCAGGCTGCGGGCGTGCTCGATCATCCGCGGGGTCAGGCAACCGACCAGCGAGATGAACAGCAGCACGTAGATGGCGGTGAACCAGAAGCTGGAGAACACGTCGAAGAACTGGAAGCGGTCCAGCCACGGCCCCAGCGTCGGGTGCTGCGCCAGGTAGTCGTCGACCTTGCCGGCGTTGAGACTGCGCTGCGGCACCAGCGCTCCCGGCACCGCCGCGAGCGCCAGCAGGAACAGCAGCACCAGCGCGGTACCCATGGAAGTCAACGCCCGCCACGTGTTCCGGCCCAGCGCGAGCAGACGCGAAATCGCGCTTCTGCGGGCCTGCGGCGGTGAGTTGGTGTCTGCTCGCGCAGAAGAAGGTGGGGCGCTCAAATCGGCAACCTGACGTCGCTGACGAACGCGTCGCGCACCCAGGACACGAAGTCGTTCCACATCCCGGTGACCAGCGCGGCGCCCACCAGAATCATCAGCACTCCGCCGATGACCTGGATGGTGCGGGTGTTGCGGCGCAGCCAGCCCAGCCCGCCGACCGCCCATGACGACCCGAACGCCAGCACGACGAACGGGATCCCCAGCCCCAGGCAGTAGGCGATCACCAGCACCACCCCGCGCGCCACGCTGGCACCGTCGGTGGCGGAGGCGACGGTGATCACGCCGGCCAGCGTCGGCCCCAGGCACGGCGTCCAGCCCAGCCCGAACACCGCGCCGAGCAGCGGCGCACCCGCCACCGACGACACCTGCCGCGGAGTGAACTTCGCCTGCCGCTGCAGCGCCGGGATGAACCCGATGAACGCCAGACCCATCACGATGGTCAAGGCGCCACCGACCCGTTGCAGCAGCACCTGGTTGGTGATCAACGAGGTGGTCATTCCGAGCACCGCGACCGTCCCGAGGATGAACACCGCGGTGAACCCGGCGACGAACAGCCCCGCCGAGCCGGCGACCCGCAACTTCGACACGGTTTTCACCGATGAGGAGCGCTCGTCCTCGACACCGACCACCGCTGCCAGATAGCTCAGATAACCCGGCACCAGCGGCACCACACACGGTGAGGCGAACGACACCAGCCCAGCCAGAACACACGCCCCGAGCGCCAACAGCAGCGGCCCGGTGGCGGCGAGTTCGGTCATGCCGGTCATGCGTCGGGCCCCGGAGTCTGCTCGGCGGCCAGACGTTCCACCACCGGCTGCAGGTCGGCCGCCAGCAGCTCACGCAGGAACACCGCGGCGACGCGGTGCTCGCGGTCCAACACGATGGTCGACGGGATCACAGTCGTCGGGTATCTACCGCCGAAGGCGATCATGGTGCGCATCGCGGGGTCATAGATCGACGGGAACGTGATCTTGCGGTCTTTGATGAAATCGACTGCGGCATCACGGTTGTTGTCGCGCACATCGATGCCCAGGAAGGCGACGCCGTCGTCTTTGGTGGCGTCGTATACCTGCTGCAGTTCGGAGATCTCGGTGCGGCACGGCCCGCACCACTGCCCCCACACATTGATGACGACGACCTTGCCGACGAAATCGTCCAGCGACAGCGTCGTGTCCGGGTCCAGCAGATCGGGGCCGTGCAACGGCCCCGGCTTGCCGCGGTCTCCAGGCGGGTCGTAGGTGATGTCGGTCTGGCCGCCCGGCGCGACGAACTCGAACGTGCCGCCCTGGGCCACTGCGTCGTCACCGGTTGAGCAGCCGGTGAGCGCGAGCACCAGCACGCACGCAAGGATCACCAGCCGCCGCATCACAGGTGCCCAGCCGGCTCCGCGTAACCCCAGCCGATCAGCCGGTCGCCGTCGAACTGAAATGACGTCAGGGACGCCAGGTTGCACATCCGGGCGCCCGCGGTCGGCAGATGCGCCAACCGCCGGCCGGTCATGGCCCGCCGCAACGTCTCCACCGGCAGCTGGTGGCTGACGCACACCGCCTCGTGGCCTTCGGCGGCGACACGGGCCCGGTGCAGTGCGGCGGTCATCCGCGCCGCCACCTGCTGGTAAGGCTCTCCCCACGACGGCTGCAGCGGGTTACGCAGCTTCGGCCAGTTGCGGGGGTCGCGCAGCGCGCCGTCGCCGGGGGCCACGCGCTGCCCCTCGAAGACGTTCCACGATTCGATGAGGTCCGGGTCGGTGTCGATGGGCAGCCCGTGTCGCGTCGCGGTGGCGGCGGCGGTTTCCTGGGCGCGCTCGAGCGGGGACGCCACGACGTAGGTGATGTCGCGGTCGGCCAGCCAGTCGGCGACCGCGGCCGCCTGGGCGCGTCCCCGGTCGGACAGGTGGTAATCCGGAAGGCGGCCGTAGAGCACCTTTTCGGGGTTGTACACCTCCCCGTGGCGCATCACATGCACCGTCGTCTTCGTCGCTGTTGTCACGCGTCGGGACCCTTGGCGTTGGCCGCCGCCCGGGCTGCGGCGGGCAGCGCCTCGGCGATCTGCTCGAACGCGGCGTCGTCGAGAGCGGCTGAGACGAACCAGGTTTCGTAGGCGCTGCACGGCGGGTAGATGCCGGCGTCGAGCAAGGCGTGGAAGAAGGCCGGGAACCGCCAGGTCTCGGTGGCGCGGGCGGACGCGAAGTCCGTCACCGGCGCGTCGGTGAAGAAGACGCTGAGCATATTGCCTGCACGCTGAACCGTATGCGGCACAGACGCTTTGGACAACGCCTCGGTGAACAGCGCATCGAGGCGGTCGGCGTTGGCGTCCAACCGGGCGTACACCGCGTCGTCGGCGTTACGCAACGTCGCCAATCCCGCCGCCATCGCCACCGGATTCCCCGACAAGGTCCCGGCCTGATACACCGGACCCAGCGGCGCCAGGCGCTCCATCACCTCGGCGCGGCCACCGAACGCGGCCGCAGGCAGGCCACCGCTCATCACCTTGCCGAAGGTGAACAGGTCGGCGTCGACAGGATCGACCCCGTACCAGCCGCTGCGGCTGACGCGGAAGCCCGTCATCACCTCGTCGAGGATCAGCAACGCCCCGTACTCGGCGGTGATCCGGCGCAGTGCCTCGTTGTAGCCGGGCAGCGGCGGGACGGTTCCCATATTGCCCGGGCTGGCCTCGCTGATGACGGCGGCGATCTCCGAGCCCAGTTCGGCGAAGGCCGCTTCGACAGCGGCGACGTCGTTGTACGGCAGCACGATGGTGTCCGCAGCGGCCGCCCCGGTGACACCGGGCGACGACGGCAGACCGAGCGTCGCCACCCCCGAGCCGGCATCGGCGAGCAGTGCGTCACTGTGACCGTGGTAGCAGCCGGAGAACTTTATGATCTTGGGCCGGCCGGTGAAGCCGCGGGCCAACCGGATGGCACTCATGGTGGCCTCGGTGCCCGAGTTCACCAGACGGACCCGCTCCACCGGGGCGACACGGTTGATGATCTCGCCGGCCAGTTCCGATTCGGTGGGGGTCGGCGCGCCGAACGACAGACCGTGTGCCGCCGCGGCGGTGACGGCTTCGACGACGGCAGGGTGGGCGTGCCCGAGGATCATCGGCCCCCAGGAACACACCAGGTCGACATAGGTATTGCCGTCGACATCAGTGAGCCGGTAGCCCTCGCCCTTGACGAGGAACCGCGGTGTTCCACCCACCGAGGTGAAGGCCCGCACCGGCGAGTTCACCCCACCCGGAATCACCGCGCACGCGTCAGAGAAGAGCTTCGCGGACAGCTCGGTACTGCTCATGACCACCAGTGTCCCAGTTCTGCCGCCGACGTCCACTACAGGGTGTAGTGGATGAGGTCGAGGTCACGGTCTCCCGACAAGGCTGCCGGGGGGGGTTGCGCACCCACCCCGGGCACCGGAGCATCGCAGGTATGCCAAGGCCGCTCCCCCAGGCGGAGACCCAGACCGCGGACTTCGCCGGCCTGGCCCATGCCCAGAGCCGGGCAGAAATTCTCGAAGCCCTACGCACCACCCCGGAAGGCCTCAGCGATGCCGAGGCCGCCGCACGCCTGGCCACCGAGGGCCCCAACCGATTGCCGCAGCCCCGGCGTCGCCCGGCCATCGTGCGGTTCCTCGCGCAGTTCAACAACGTGCTCATCTACATCCTGGTGGCGTCGGGCGTGCTGAAGGCGATCCTCGGCGAATGGGTGGACTTCGGGGTGATCATCGCCGCGGCCGTGATCAACGCCGTCGTCGGCTACCTGCAGGAGGGCAAAGCCGAACGGGCGCTCGACAGCATCCGCAACATGCTCTCTGTCAGTGCCCAGGTGCGTCGCAACGGCGACTGGGTGAACGTCGACTCGGAGCTGATAGTGCCGGGCGACGTGGTGTGGATCGACTCCGGCGACCGGATCCCGGCCGATATGCGGCTGCTCGAGGAGACGAACCTGCAGGTCGAGGAGTCAGCACTGACCGGCGAGTCGATGCCGGCCGCCAAGAGCACCACCCGCGTGGAATTCGACGCGGGGCTGGGCGACCGCACGTCGATGGTCTACTCCGGCACGATCGTGGCCGCCGGCAACGGGACCGGGGTGGTGACGGCCACCGGATCGGCCACCGAAATCGGTCGCATCCAGTCGATGATCACCGAAGTGCAGGGCATCCAGACACCGCTGACGCGCGAACTCACCCAGTTCGGCAAGCAACTGTCCGTGCTGATCCTCGCCATGGCCGCGGTGATGTTGCTGGTGGGGCGGCTCATCCACAACTTCTCCATCGAGGAGCTGATCTCGGCGGCCATCGGCTTCGCCGTCGCGGGGGTTCCGGAGGGGCTGCCGGCGGTGGTGACGGTGACGCTCGCGCTCGGCGTGCAGCAGATGGCCCGCCGCAACGCCATCACCCGCAAACTGCCCGCCGTCGAAGCGCTGGGCTCGGTGAACGTCATCTGCTCCGACAAGACAGGCACGCTCACCCAGAACGAGATGACGGTCCGGTCCGTGGCGACGTGCACCCACGATTTCACCGTCACCGGCACGGGCTACCGCCCCGACGGTGAGATCGAACTCGACGGGGCTGCGGTGCAGGCCGGCGAGCACCCCGATCTGCTGGCCGTCATCGTCACCATGGCGGTGTGCAACAACGCCCGCCTGACCGACGTCGACGGTGCCTGGCAGATGGTGGGTGAACCCACCGAAGGCGCCCTGCGCACCTTGGCCGCCAAGGCCGGGGTCGACGACAGCAGCTACCCGCGCTCGGCGGAGCTGCCCTTTTCATCGGCCAACAAGTTCATGGCGACCCGCAACTCCGGCCCCGACGGGGCCCTGGTGTTGCACGTCAAGGGTGCACCGGACCGGCTGCTCGACCGCGCCACCACTCAACGCCGCGCCGGGCAGCCCGAGCCGCTGGACCGCGCCTTCTGGGAACGCCGTGTCGAGGAGCTCAGCGACCAGGGGTTGCGGGTGCTGGCCGCGGCACGGAAACCTGTCCACGACAACGATTTTGACGGTGACATTGCCGTACAGGACGTCGACGACGGTTTGGAGTTCCTCGGCCTCGTCGGCATCGTCGACCCGCCGCGACCGGAGGCCGTCGAAGCCATCGCGAAGTGCCACAGCGCCGGCATCCGAGTCAAGATGATCACCGGTGACCACGCTGGAACAGCACGCGCCATCGCCCGCGAAATGGGCATTGCGGACACGTCCGAAGCACCGGTGCTCACCGGCGCCGACCTGCAGGCCATGAGTCAGACCAGGCTGCGTGCGGTGGCCGCCGACGTCGACATCTATGCGCGCACCAGCCCCGAGCACAAACTGCGCATCATCAGTGCACTGCAGGCCGAGGGCAAGATCGTCGCGATGACCGGCGACGGGGTCAACGACGCGCCCGCGCTGACCCGAGCCGATATCGGCGTGGCCATGGGCATCAAAGGTACCGAGGCCACCAAGGAAGCCGCCGGCATCGTGCTGGCTGACGACAACTTCGCCACCATCGAGCGCGCCGTCGAAGAGGGCAGGCGCATCTACGACAACATCCGCAAGTCGGTGCTGTTCCTGTTGCCCACCAACGGGTCTCAGTCCCTGGTGATCCTCGTGGCCATCCTGTTCGGTTTTGCGCTGCCGCTGCAGCCGGTGCAGATCCTGTGGGTGAACATGATCAGTGCGGTGACGCTGTCGCTGGCTCTGGTGTTCGAGAAGGCCGAGGACGGTCTGATGTCGCGGCCGCCACGACCGCACGGGCGGTCCCTGGTGGGGCCCGCCGACCTGGTGCTGATCTCGCTGGTGTCGGTATTGGTCGCCGGTGCGACGTTGGCCGTGTACTTCGTGGCCCGCGCCGACGGTTACCCGCAGGACGTCGCCCAGACCGTGGCGGTGAACATGCTGGTGCTGGGCCAGCTGGCGTACCTGCTGAACTGCCGTTTCATCACCAAGTCGAGCCTGCGACCGGCTGTGCTGCGTGGAAACCCGTGGATCTGGCGGATGTCGGGTGCCCTGCTGGTACTGCAGTTGCTCTTCGTCTACGCGCCGTTCATGAATTCCTGGTTCCACTCTGCGCCCGTGACGTTGCGAGGGTGGGCGGTGACGGTGGGGCTGGCGGTGGTGATTTTCCTGTCGATCGAGGCGATCAAAGCCGTCGGACGGCGGTTGGGTCACTGAGCCCCGGTCTTGCGAACCTGGTTCGGTGAACCGTCTGCATCCGAGTGGGTTCGGGCCAATGATGGGTTGATGCAACTCCCCCAATGGCTGGCCCGGTTCAACCGGCGCGTCACCAACCCGGTGCAACGGATCTGGGCGGGCCACCTGCCGGCATTCGGGATCCTGGAACACGTCGGGCGCAAGTCCGGCAAGACCTACCGCACGCCACTGAACGTGTTCCCGACCTCGGACGGTGTGGCGATCCTGCTCAGCTACGGACCGAACCGGGACTGGCTGAAGAACCTGACCGCGGCCGGCGGCGGCCGGCTCACCCGCCACGGCACCACCTTCGACGTCGTTGATCCCACAGTCGTGCCGAAAGCCGAAGCCGCCCAACAGGTCACCGGCATCGCGCGGTTCGCGTTCGGTCGGCTGCCGTTCGACGATGCCGTGCTGCTTCGGCGGTCGTGAGGCTGTTCCCGACGGGTTTGCGGTACTACTGCCCTATGGCGAGAACCGTGGCTGGGCGAAGAACCTGCGCGCTGCCGGTGGCGACCGAATCATTCTGGCCGGCAGCATCTTCGACGTGCTGTTACTCACCCGCGCGCCAGGTGAGCACTTCGCCACTGCCCTGGGTCATCACCGTGCCGGGCATCACCCGCAGCCGGGTCGGCGTGAGCTTCCAGCCCGCGAATTTCTCCGAGGTGGGTCCTCCGCCGTCCAACGACGGGAGGATCGCCGGGTCGTAACCCACGGGTGCCGGGCCGTTCTTGAACCGCTCCCACAGCTCGGTGCGCCCGGCGTCATCGAGCACCCATTCCACAGCGGCTTCGGCGCTGCAGGTGTCGTGCGACGGTGTCCAGTAGTTGATCGAGACATCAGGGTGAGCGGCGATGTGCGTCAGCTTGATCCGCGTCGGCTCGGTCGCGATCCAGCCCGTCAGCTGTGCGCCGTCCCATTCCCAGATTGGGTGCAGCACACGGCTTCTTGGGCGGCAATCGGTGTCGACAGTGGCTACCGACGCCCAGACAATCGTGTGGGCCATCTCGACAAAGGCCGGAGCAATCCGATCCAGGGAGGTCATACCCGTTTATACCGGAACCGCGCGTAGCGCCTCGGGCAGGCTGGGCAGGAAGTGCTTGGCGGCGAACACGCGCAGGTCGTCGGCCGTCTCCAGCGGATGCGAGCCGGGCAGCAGCAGTGCCATCAGCGCGTACCGAAGAATCGCGTCGGCCAGTTCGGTGACCACCGCCGGTCCCACCCGTTGGGCGAAGCCTGCTGGGAAGATCACCTCCAGCGCGTCGGCGATGCGCAGCACCGCAGCGCCGTGATGCTCGCGGGCGAACTCCAGCGCCAACGCGGAATCATCGCGGACCAGCTGGTTGAGCACCCGGTGACCACGAAACCGCATGATCGCCGAGGTGAACGCCTCGACATAGTAATTCGATTGCGGCGCTTGACTTCTCAATTCTGCGGCGATATCGGCGCACAGAGCGGCATTCTCGCGGTCGATCACCGCCGCAACCAGCTCGTCACGGTTGGCGAAGCGGCGGTAGATGGTGGTGCGGCTGACTTTGGCGCGGCGGGCCACGTCATCGAGCGCCACCCGCCGGAAGCCATGGCGTTCGAACTCGGCGACGGCGGCGTCGAGGATGGCCAGGGTCGCGGTGTCCGGGATTATGGCGTCGCACCTTCTCTGACAAAACCGGCACGCGCAATGCCGTTGTAACGCACCGACATCGGCAGGCGATCCCAGAGCCGGTTGACGGGACGGGAGCGCCAGAAGGCAGCGAAACGCTGATAGCGGCGCTCCTGCTTGGCACTCCACGGCAGGTTCAGGATGGTGCGCGCCTGGGGCGGCAACCCTCCGGTGGTCAGGAACGCGGCCAGCGGGTTGAAAATCGGGGCCAGTACTTTCCACGCCAGCGGTGAGAGGCCTTTGGGTCGCGGGAAGCCTTTGGTGACGTACCCGACGCTGTAGGTCGCCGACGGATGGGCCATCACCACGTCGTCGAGCATGCGTTGCCAGTACTTCTCGAAGTCGGCGTAGGTGGCCGGCATCGGGCGGTCGCTGACGCCGTAGCGCCGGTACCACGTCTTGGACTCGAGGTACATCTGTTCCTTCTCGGCGTCGGTGAGCCGTTTGACGAAGGTGTCGGCGAAGTAGAAGACCTGGTCCAGGAAGGTGGCGTGCGCCCAGAAGTAGGTGTCCGGATCCAGCGCGTGGTACCGCCGGCCCTCCTCCCCGCCGACATGTTCAGCGGGTAGCTCCCCTTTGATGTCGTGGTGGAAGTCGCGGACCTGGGTGCCGGCGTTCTGATCGTCGGAGCCGTAGACCGTCCGGAAGATCGGCGGCAGCGAGCGTTTGATCCGGGCGGCGGTGTCGGCGAAGAACACCGAATGCTCCTGCACACCTTGCCCGAGCTCGGGCAGCGTCAACTGCAGCACGCCGGGGCGGGGGCCGATCAGGAACATCCGGTTGTCGCCGAAATATCGCCAGATCAACGACTGCGCGCCCAGGGGCAGGGCGTCGCTCTGGTTGATTCCGGGGGCCGCCAATTCAGTCACTGCAACAGTGTTACAGATCTTGAACTTTGTTCCAACCCGAGTGCCGAGCGTGCGCAAACCCCGAGAATGGGGCGGCGTGTCCCCCGGGGACACGCACGCTCGGCAGAAGTGGGGTCAGGAGAAGCGGCGCAGGCGCAGGCTGTTGGCGACGACCAGCACCGACGACGCGGCCATGGCGGCACCGGCGATCATCGGGTTCAGCAACCCCAACGCCGCCAGCGGGATGGCCGCGGTGTTGTACGCGAAAGCCCAGAACAGGTTCACCCGGATGGTCCGCAGAGTGCGCGCCGAGAGCCGCAATGCCGTCGGCACCGTGCGCAGATCGCCCCGCACCAGGGTCACATCACTGGCCTCGATGGCGGCGTCGGCACCGGATCCCATCGCCATGCCGATATCGGCCGCGGCCAGCGCCACCGAGTCGTTGACCCCGTCACCGACCATCGCCACCTTGCGGCCGTCGGCCTGCAGTCCGGTGATGGCCTCGGCCTTTTCCGTCGGCAGCACTCCGGCGATGACGTCCTCGGAGCTGATGCCGATCTCGGCGGCGACCCGCCGGGCGACAGTGGCGTTGTCCCCGGTGAGCAGCACCGGGGTGATGCCCATGGCTTTGAGCTCGGCGATGGCCGCCGCACTGCTCGGCTTCACCACGTCGGTGAGCCGGATGACGCCCCGGACCCGATCACCCCAGGCGACCTCCACTCCGGTTCCGGGGGTCGCGGGTGCGGGTGCCAGCAAGTCGATCCCGGCGATCGAACCCTCCCGCGAGACGTTGACCCGCACGCCGTCGACGACGCCGGTGACGCCGAAACCGGGCCGGTTGGCGAATTCGGTGACCTCGGGAATGCCCAGCGCACGTTCCCGGGCGGCGGCGACGATCGCGGCGGCGACCGGGTGCTCGGATGCGGCTTCCACCGCGGCGGCCCGGCGCAGCACCTCGTCGGCATCCTCGCCGGGCCTGGTCTCGACGGCGCCGACCGTCATCCGACCGGTGGTGACGGTGCCCGTCTTGTCGAAGACCACGGTGTCGATGCCGGTGACCGTCTCGAGCACCTGCGGGTCCTTGATCAGCACGCCCAGCTGAGCGCCACGGCCGGTGCCGACCAGGATGGCCGTCGGCGTGGCCAGGCCGAGCGCACAGGGGCAGGCGATGATCAGTACCGCCACCGCAGCGGTGAACGCCGCCGAGACGGCCGCGCCGGTGAGCAGCCAGCCCACGACGGTCAGCGCGGCGATGACCAGCACTGCGGGCACGAACACCGCCGACACCCGGTCGGCGAGGCGCTGCACGGAGGCCTTGCCGTTCTGGGCATCGGTGACCAGACGTCCCATCCGCGCCAGCTGTGTATCAGCGCCGACTTTGGTGGCGCGCACCCGGATACGGCCGTACGTGTTGACAGCACCGCCGAGCACCGGCGATCCGGCGGTGACATCCACCGGCACCGACTCACCCGTCATCGCCGAGGTGTCCAGTGCCGAGTTCCCGTCAACGACCTGGCCGTCGGTGGCCACCAGTTCCCCCGGCCGCACCACGAACACGTCACCGACATGTAGTTCTGCGGCCGGGACCTGCACCTCGGCACCGTCGCGGATCACGACGGCATCCTTGGCACCCAGCGACAGCAGCGCCCGCAGCGCGGCACCGGCGGACCGCTTCGCCCGCGCTTCGGCAAACCGGCCGGCCAGCAGGAACACCGTCACCGCGGCGGCGACCTCGAAGTAGACGTGGGCGTGGAAGTGCGGGCCGGGATTGCTGATCACGGCATACGCCGACCACAGGTAGGCGGCCAGGGTGCCCAGCGACACCAGGGTGTCCATGGTCGACGTGCCGTGGCGGGCGCTGCGCAATGCGGCCCGGTGGAACGGGTAACCGCCCCACACCACGATCGGCGTGGCCAATGCCCACACCAGCCACTGCCAGCCGGTGAACTGCCAGGCCATCACCATCGACAGCACGATCACCGGCACGGCCAGCACGATCGAGCCGACCAGCCGGGAGCGCAGGTCCGGCTCGCGGATCGGTTCGCCGGCAGCTTCCTCCTGCGAACCGGGTTCGCGGACGGCGGTGGCCTGGTAGCCGGCGGACTCGACGGCGCGGACCAGCTGGTCGACGGTGACGGCCGGGTCATGTTCGACGTGGGCGCGTTCGACGGCCAGGTTGACGGTGGCGTGGACGCCGGGAAGCTCGTTGAGGCCGCGCTCGACGCGCCCCGCACACGACGCGCACGTCATCCCGTGCAGATCGAGGTCGGTTGCGACAGTCGTCACCGGTGGATTGGCCATAGCGCCATGGTACCCCCAGGGGGTATCTACAAACAGCGCTCCGTCAGGAGCTGCGCCGCCACCGTGCCGCCCCGACCACGACGAGCACCCCGGCCACCGTCACCAGCAGCAGCGTCAGCACCAGTGCAGGCGGCGAATACGTCACCGACGTCGTAGGAGGTTCACCCGCGGTGATCGGCGCCACGTCCACGATCGCGCACACATTCGCGGCGCTCAGCGCGGCCCCGGCCAGGGCCACCACCGCTGCCACCAACTCCACGACAGCGCGCCGTTTCCCCGTCACAGCCGCGAACCGGACACATCGTCGCGGCGCTCGACCAACTCGGTCAACGCCGCCCGCAGCGCCTGATGCCGACGCGCCCACGCCTGCGCGGTACGCCCGCCGGTGAGTTTGAGCCCGATGCCGGTCCGCCCCCGAGGCACCCCGGACAGCTCACCCAGTGCCCGTGCGGACTGCCACTTCTCCACTGTCGCCGCTTCCGGTGTGGGCGGTGGGGTCGGGGTCGGCAGATCCTCGGGGTCGATGCCGGCTTTTTTCATGGCACGCCCGGCCAGCGCACCGCCGGTGGAATTCTTGCCGGCGTTTCTGTTGAGCCGACGATCGTCGTAGTAACTGCGTGTGGAGTTCTTCGGACTCGGATACACCGCGAGGATCTCGTCGACGCCGATGGTCTGCGTGCCCTGTCGCAACGATGTCTCGGTCAGTTCGATGGAGGTGTGAATGCGCGCGGCCTTGATCTGCACCCCGATGAATCCCGACACCAGTACCAGGAACGCCAGCGGCACCACCCACTGCACGCCGACACCGCTGCTGAGCTGGATGACGAGCATGGTCACCGCGGCGGCAGGTCCGGTGAGCATCCAGTACCAGCTGGCCCCGTCCTCGGAGAACAGCACCTCGCCGCGTGCGGGGCTGCCCACGGGTTCAGCCATCGACCGGCCTCGGGTCTTCGGCGAACCAGGCGGCGACACCAGGGCGGGTCAGGGAGAGCGCGCCGAAAACGATCGGCAACACGGCCACCAGCGCCAGCAGGTGGATGATCTTGAACAGAATCGCCACCGCGACGACGAGCACCATGACCGCCACGGCGAAGGCGATGGTCGCCCGGCGGAAACGCGGGTCACCGGTGCGGGTCTTACCGGCCAAGAACCCCAGCACCGCGCCGATGACGACGGAGAAGATCCCGAGGCCACGCTGGAAGGTCAGGTAATTCTGCAATTTCTCGTCGCTGACCGAGGAGTCGGCGACCGAGCGCGCAGTGTCGAAGTTCAGCGTCGCGGCCATCAGACCGTTCACCACCAACAGCACGGCCCCCACAACGAGCAGCCAGAAGGCGATGTCTACGGCACGCGGTCGTGGAGTTGGGCTCATCGTCGGGCCAGCTTACCGACCCGCTTCGGACACGCGTCGAGAGCGACGAAATTGAGCGCGCGCCGTGTTCAGCGGGTGAAGAAGGCCTGGGATTCCTTGCGATGCAACAGGTAGATGCCGCCGCCGATCAGCACTGCGCCGACGATGCCGGTCACCGCGAAGATCACCGCGGCCGCCGTCGGCCGCCCGGTGAGGAACAGCCCGAAGCTCACCGAAACCATCGAGGCCAGCCCGCCTGCCGTGAGCAGGGTGCGCGCCAACCGGTAACCACCGCGCAGCAGGACCAGAAACGTCACGACCAGGGTGAGGATCACCACCAGGAATCCGGTGGATATTGCGATGGCTAATCCTGAGCGGTTCTCCGCGACCACCACGTCGACGATGTAGTTGGCGGCGAGCAGCGGCACCGCGGCGACCCACAACCAGAAGCCGGTGTCGACATCGGCAGGACGGGTGGGTTTCTGCTGCGCTCGGGGAGGCTGGGTCACGCGAGCCAGCCTGCCGCGTCGGTGGCCCAGTACGTGAGCACGATGTCAGCGCCGGCGCGTCGAATGCCGATCAGCGCTTCGAGCGCAGCCGCCTGCAGGTCGATCCACCCGTTGGCCGCGGCGGCGCTGATCATCGAGTACTCCCCGGAGATCTGGTAGGCAGCCACCGGCACCGGCGAGATCTCAGCGCATGCGCGCACCACATCGAGGTAGCTCATGGCCGGCTTGACCATCACCATGTCAGCGCCTTCAGCGATGTCGAGTTCGATCTCGCGCACCGCTTCTCGCGCATTGCCGCTGTCCTGCTGATAGGTACGGCGATCACCGCTGAGGCTGGAACTCACCGCCTCGCGGAACGGTCCGTAGAAAGCCGAGGCGAACTTGGCCGCGTAGGCCAGGATCACCACATCGGCATATCCGGCGGCGTCGAGCCCGTCCCGGATCGCAGCCACCTGACCGTCCATCATGCCGCTGGGGGCCACCACGTGAGCGCCCGACTGTGCTTGCGCCACAGCGAGTTTGATGTACTGATCGTTGGTGGCGTCGTTATCCACCCGGCCCCGCGCATCGAGCACGCCGCAGTGGCCGTGGTCGGTGAACTCGTCGAGACAGGTGTCGGCCATCAACACGGTGTCCTCGCCGAGATCGGCGGCCAGGTCACGCAGTGCCACGTTGAGGATGCCGTCGGGGTCGATCCCGATGGAGCCGACGGGATCTTTGTCCTCATCGCTCGGCACGCCGAACAGCATCAGCCCACCCACCCCGGCAGCGACGGCTTCGGCGGCCGCCCGACGCAGCGAGTCCCGGGTGTGCTGCACGACCCCGGGCATCGAAGAGATCGGCTTCGGTTCGTCGATGCCGTCAGCGACGAACATCGGCAACACCAGATGCCTTGGCTCCAAAGATGTTTCGGCGACCAGCCGTCGCATCGCCGGGGTCGAACGCAAGCGCCGGGGGCGCTGCCTCGGGTACGACATGCCTAGCCCTTCGATCTAACGACGGCGACTCTTCTTGCGCGGCGGCGGCAAGGCGCCCTCGGCGCGCAGTCGAGCGGCATGCTCGGCGAGCGCCTCCACCAGCGGGCCGACGGCGGCGGTCTCGGGCTGCACGTCCACCCGCAGACCGAACTCGGCAGCGGTCTCGGCGGTCTTGGGTCCGATGCAGGCAACAATGGTGCGCGCGTGCGGCTTACCGGCGATGCCCACCAGGTTGCGCACCGTCGAACTCGACGTGAAGCACACCGCGTCGAAGCCGCCGGTCTTGATCATCTCGCGGGTCTGCGCCGGCGGCGGGGCCGCCCGCACCGTGCGGTACGCGGTGACGTCCTCGATCTCCCAACCACGTTCACGCAGGCCCTCGGCCAGCGTCTCGGTGGCGATATCGGCGCGCGGCAACAGGACCCGGTTCACCGGATCGAAAATGTCGTCATACGGCGGGAATTCGTCGAGCAGACCCAGCGAGGACTGCTCGCCCGAAGGCACCAGTTCCGGTGCGATGCCAAAGGCACGCACCCGGTCGGCGGTCGCCTCTCCCACACAGGCGATCTTGACTCCGGAGAAAGCGCGGGCGTCCAATCCGAACTCGCCGAACTTCTCCCAGACCGCACGCACTGCGTTGGTGGAGGTGAACACCACCCACTGGTAGCGGCCGTCGACCAGACCCTTGACGGCACGTTCCATCTGGGCCGGGCTGCGCGGCGGCTCGACGGCGATCGTCGGCACCTCGATGGGCAGCGCGCCGTGGTTGACCAGACGGTCGCTCATCTCGCCGGCCTGATCCTTGGTGCGCGGCACCAGCACGGTCCAGCCGTAGAGTGCGCGGCTTTCCCACCAGTTGAGCTTGGCGCGGTGCGCGACGGTCTTGCCGATGGTGACCACCAGCGGTCCGGTCAGCGGACCGGCGGGCTCATTGCCGCCGATCGCGGCGCGGTCGGTCAGCTCGTGCAGAGTGGCCTCGACGCTGCGCTGCGCGCATGTGGTGCCCTGCGCGGTCACCACACACGGCGTGCTCTCGACCAGACCGTGCTCGATGAGCGTGCGGGCCGAATCGGCCAGATGCTGCGGCGTGGCGTGCAGGATCAGCGGGCCCGGCGCGGCGGCAAGGGCGGCCCAGTCGACGTCCCCGCGCACATCGGCGACGGTGTGGGCGGAGCCGAGCGGTAGTCCCGCATACGTCGGGACGGCCGTCGCGGCCGGCAATCCGGGCACGATCTCGAAAGTCAGGTTCGTCTTCGCCACGGCGTTGACCTCGGCGAGCACCGAGTCCACCGACAACGGGTCACCGGTGACCAGGCGCACCACGTCGACGCCCAGGCGGGCCTCATGGGCCAAGGTCTTGGCCACCTCGGCCGGGTCGCCCAGCGCCGGACGGATGTCCGGGCCGGCGTTCACCACCGGAGGGGCGATCTCGTCGGTGACCACGCCGTCGTTCACCGACTGCGGTGCCGCGGACTTGTCGCCGGCGGGGGCGTCCGCGCCCTTGTCCGGCGCCGGCGCGGGCCCCGAGACCGGAGGCAGGTCGATGCCGGCCAGCGCCAACACCGCTTCCGGTACGTCGGGGTCGGTGAAGACCAGTGCGGCGTTCACCAGCACCGAACGCGCCCGTGTCGTCAGCAGGCCCGGATCTCCCGGCCCTGAACCGACGAACAGGATGCGCCCCGGCTTAGGCTTACGGCCTCGACCACTAGCTTGGGAGGTCATTTGTGACTCCTGCTCTCATCGCGTGTCCGAAATGAGCTCGCGCGCACCAAGCTCGAACAACTCCGTCGCCACCGAGCGCCCTAGCTGCTCGGCCCGACCGGGAGCCCCGATGCCGGACGCGCGGATCACGTCGGATCCGTCCACCGCCGCCACGCAGCCGCGCAGCGACAGTTCGTCGAAGACGTGACCGTCCTCATCGATTGACTCGACCACCTCGGCGATCGCGCCCACCGGTGCGGAACATCCCGCCTCCAGCTCGGCGAGCAAGGTTCGCTCCGCGGTGACCGCGACCCGGGTGTCGGCGTCATCCAAAATTGCCAACTTCTCCACCAGGTCGGTGTCGCCGGCACGGCACTCGACCGCCAGTGCCCCCTGAGCCGGCGCCGGCAACATCTGTACCGGCTCCAACGTCTCGGTGACAACATCGAGTCGTCCGATGCGAGCCAACCCCGCACGAGCGACGACGATAGCGTCGAGTTCCCCGCTGCTTACCCTGTTCAACCTGGTATCTAGGTTGCCTCGTAGGGGGCGAATTTCCAAACCGAGACCCAGTGCTCTAAGCTGCGCCGCCCGCCGCGGGCTCGATGTGCCGATCACCGAGCCGGCCGGCAACTCCCCAACACCAGCCCGTCGCGGGCCACCAACGCGTCCCGCGCGTCCGCACGGGGCGGAATCGCGGCGATGACGAATCGGGGGTCTTGCGCGGTTGGCAAATCTTTGTACGAGTGCACAGCCATGTCGACTTCGTCGCAGGCGATGGCTTCGCGCAGTGCGGCGGTGAACACGCCCACACCGATCTCGGCGATCGGGGCCGACGACCGGTCGCCGGCGGTGGAGATGATCACCAGCTCGGCGGCGTGCCCCGCTTCTATCAGGGCGTCTCTGATGACACCCGCCTGCGTCGTCGCCAACAGACTGCCACGGGTGCCGATACGGATCACGATGTCGGAAGGGTCCTCGGTACTAGAAGGAGACAACGACTATCCGGCTGCCTCGGGTTGCGGCCCGTCGTAATCGGTTGGCAAAAGCGGCAATTCACCGGCGGTAGCCACTGCATCGACGGCAGTCGGGTCCAGCTCGAACAGCTCACGCAGCGCTTCGGCGTAGCTGTCACCGCCTGGGGCGCTCGCCAGCTGCTTGACCCGCACGGTGGGGGCGTGCAGCAGCTTGTCCACGACACGGCGCACGGTGTTGGCGACCTCGTGCCGATGGGCGGTATCCAGGCCGGGCAATCGGTTGTCCAGCCTCAGCAACTCGGCCTCGACCACATCGGCGGCGCGCTGACGGAGCGCGGTGACCGTGGGCGTCACCTCCGACATGCGCTGGCCGGCCAGGTAGCCGGCAACCTCGGTAGCCACGATCTGGCGCGCGGCATCGGCATCGGACGCTGCTGCCCGCGCCGCCGGCTCGCGCTGGATGCGGTCCATGTCGACCACCCAGACTCCGGGCAGGCCGGCCACCGCAGCATCGACATCCCTGGGCATGCCGAGGTCGCAGATCACCAATTGCCGGGTCTCGGGGCCGGTGCGGTGCGCCAGCGCGTGGTGCACGTCGGCCAGCGACACCACCGGCCGTACCGCTCCGGTGCTGGTGATCACGACGTCGACATCGGCCAGTGCCGCCGCCACGTCGTCGAGGCTGTGCGCCTGGGCCTCCACACCCTGCTCACGAAGATTCTCCGCCAGCCGCTGTGCCCGTGGTGTCGAACGGTTGAGTACGTGTACCCGGGCGATCCCGGCGCGCACCAGGTGCGCGGCCGACAACGCGCCCATGGATCCGGCGCCGATCACCGCGGCGGTGCGTCCGGCAAGGCTTTCGAGCCGGGTTTCGGCCATCCCGAGAGCCACCGAGACCACCGACGCACCTGCGGCGTCGATACCGGTCTCGGAATGCACCCGCTTGCCCACCGACAGCGCGCGCTGCGACAACTCGTGCAGCGTTCGTCCCACAGTCTGGTTGGCCTCGGCGGCGGCGTAGGCGCGGCGTACCTGCCCGAGCACCTGCTGTTCGCCGATGACGGCGGAGTCCAGGCCCGAAGCCACGGCGAACAGATGCTCGACGGCGGCCTCGGCGTAGCGGACATAGGCGTGCTTGGTCAGGTCGCCCATCGACATCCCGGAGTGGTCCGAGAGCACCTGCCCGATCACCGACAGACCGCCGTGGAACGCCTCCACCACCGCGTAGACCTCGACCCGGTTGCAGGTCGAGAGCACCATCGCCTCGGTCACCAACGGCGACTGCAGCAGCTGATCGATGATCTTGGCCTGGTCGGATTCGTCGGTGGACAGCTGCTCCAGGACGGGTACCGGCGCACTGCGGTGCGAGACCCCGAATAACAGGACGCTCACCGAGCGGGCCTCCCCGCAGATTCCTGTGCCGGTCTACCTGCTACCAACCGCGCGATCACCCAGCACGCTCCCTTGCAGCTAACGGCGAATACGTCTTGCCAACTCAGGCAAAAACTGTCATCCACGGTAGTCGCTGAGGGGCAGGCCACCAAATTCATCAGACCACGCAGAAGGTTCCTTTGGTCACGTTTTGCGCGCAGCGAGGTCCGCTCGCAGCTGCGGCTCATCGACATCCCAATAGCTGTGCTCGGCGCCGTCGAGCAACACCACGGGCAACCTGTCACCGAACTCCGCACGCAGACTGCTGTCCCCGGCGGCGGCCAGCGCGTCCACGTCGACGGTGGACAACTCGAAATCCAGCTCGGTGGCCAGGTCGAGCAGTCGTTGCCGGACCCGCACGCAGATACTGCAACCGTCACGTGTCAGCAGCTGAACCTGTGCCCTACTCACCACGAGAGTGTCCCACTGGCTTAGTAGGGTGAACCTGCGGCCGTGACGCGGCCACGCGCAGAAGGGGGTCGAGGATGCTCGGGCGCCATGTCGACGGTGCGCAGGGGCTCGCGGGCGAAGCCAGTGCCGAACGTGCCGCATTGGGCCTGGAATCGGAGCTGGATGCCTTGGGCGAGACGGTCGAACTGCCTCCCCCGCCGGCAGATCTGACCGCTGCGGCCTTCTTCGACGTCGACAACACCCTGGTGCACGGGTCCTCGCTGGTGCATTTCGCCCGCGGCCTGGCTGCCCGCAAGTACTTCACCTACAACGACGTCCTCGGCTTCGTTTACGCGCAGGCGAAATTCCAGCTGACCGGCCGGGAGAACAGCGACGACGTGGCCGAAGGCCGGCGTAAGGCGCTGGCTTTCATCGAGGGTCGGTCCACCGCTGAGCTGGTGGCCGTCGGCGAGGAGATCTTCGACGAGATCATCGCCGACAAGATCTGGCCGGGCACCCGTGCTCTGGCCCAGATGCACCTCGACGCCGGCCAGCAGGTGTGGCTGGTCACGGCCACGCCGTACGAGCTGGCCGCCACGATCGCCAAGAAGCTGGGCCTCACCGGCGCGCTGGGTACGGTCGCCGAATCGGTGGACGGGGTGTTCACCGGCAGGCTCGTCGGCGAGATCCTGCACGGCACCGGCAAGGCGCACGCCGTTCGGGCTCTGGCCATCCGGGAAGGGCTCAACCTGCGGCGTTGCACCGCCTACTCCGACAGTTACAACGACGTGCCGATGTTGTCGCTGTGCGGTACGGCCGTCGCGATCAATCCCGACGCCGACCTGCGGGATCTTGCGCGGGAGCGCGGCTGGGAGATCCGGGATTACCGCACCGCCCGCAAGGCGGCGCGCATCGGAGTGCCGTCCGCGTTGGCCCTCGGCGCTGCCGGCGGCGCGCTGGCAGCCGTTGCGTCGCGGCGGCGATAGTCGCCGCATTGGTAAGCTGCGCCGCTGAAGACCAGTGCAAAGGACGCGTCACCTGCTATGGCCATTGCTGAAGAGATCATCGGCACGCATTACCACTACCACGACCACTTCGTCGTCGGCCGGGAGAAGATCCGGGAGTTCGCCCAAGCGGTCAAAGACGAGCATCCCGCCCACTACGACGCCTCCATCGCGCGCGATCTCGGTCACGACAACGTGGTGGCCTCGCTGACGTTCGTCGCGGTGGCGGGCCGGCAGGTGCAACTCGAGATGTTCAAGAATTTTGATGTCGGCATCAACCTGGCGCGGGTGATCCACCGCGATCAGAAGTTGACCTTCCACCGGCCGATCGTGGCAGGTGACAAGTTGTTCTTCGACTCCTACCTGGACTCGGTCACCCAGTCCCACGGAGCCGTGATCGCCGAGCTGCGCAGCGAGGTGACCGACGCCGAGGGCAAACCGGTGCTCACCACGGTGGTCACCATGCTGGGCGAGGCCGAAAGCGACGAACACACCAGTGCACAGGTTGCGGCAATTGCATCCCGAATCGCTGGCGCATAGGGTCGGCGGCTATGACGCGGGCAACCGACAAGGCCAAAGACGAGGCTCTCACGCCGCACTTCGAGGACGTGCAGACGCATTACGACCTGTCTGACGACTTCTTCCGGTTGTTCCTCGATCCCACCCAGACTTACAGCTGCGCGTACTTCGAGCAGGACGACTACACCCTCGAACAGGCGCAGATCGCCAAGATCGACCTGTCACTGGGCAAGTGCGAACTCCAGCCGGGGATGACGCTGCTCGATGTCGGCTGCGGGTGGGGTGCCACCATCCACCGCGCGGTGGAGAAGCACGACGTCAACGTCATCGGGCTGACCCTCAGCGAGAACCAGCACGCGCACGTCGCGAAGAAGCTGGCCGAGTCGGAGGTCGTCAAGCAGTCCGGCCGCAGCGCCGAGGTACGGCTGCAGGGCTGGGAGGAATTCGACCAACCCGTCGACCGGATCGTGTCGATCGGGGCGTTCGAGCATTTCGGCGACGACCGCTACGACGCGTTCTTCGAGAAGGCCTACAACATCCTGCCCGACGACGGCGTGATGATGCTGCACACCATCGTCAAGCCCAGTGACGCCGAGTTCGCCGAACGCGGTCTGCCGCTGACCATGACGAAGCTGAAGTTCTTCAAATTCATCATGGACGAGATCTTCCCGGGCGGACGCCTGCCGTTTGTGTCCGTGGTTGAGGAGCACGCCACCAAGGTGGGCTTCAAGGTGGAGCGTGTGCAGCCGCTGCGGTTGCACTACGCCCGCACGCTCACCCAGTGGGCGCAGGCGCTGGAAGCCCACAAGGACCAGGCGATCGCCATCCAGTCCCAAGAGGTCTACGACCGCTACATGCGGTACCTGACCGGCTGTGCCGAACTGTTCACCGAGGGTTACACCGACGTCTGCCAGTTCACCCTGACCAAAGGCCGGTAACCCAAAGGCCGGTAACCCGCCCGGCTCGGCGCCGTCAGCCGAAGAACATGTTGCGGCGGCCCGCCAGCAACTGGTACAGCGTCTGCTGGATGGTCTCGCGGACCTGGTCCGTCAGATCGAACGTGATCATCGGGTCGTCCGCGGCGGTGTCGTCGTAGTCAGCGGTCTCGATGGGCGTACCGAACGCGATGTGCCACTTGGACGGCAGCGGCACCAGACCGAGCGGTCCGGCGAGCGGAAACAGCGGCGTCACAGGGAAATACGGCAGACCGAGCAGTCGCGCCAGCAGCTTCACGTCGGTGAGCATCGGATAGATCTCTTCAGAGCCCACGATGGAGCACGGGATGATCGGCGCCTTGGTGTGCAGCGCCGCGGACACAAAGCCGCCGCGACCGAACCGCTGCAGTTTGTAGCGGTCCTTGAAGTTCTTGCCCAGCCCCTTGTAGCCCTCGGGGAAGACCGCCGTCAGCTCTCCCCCGGCCAGCAGCCGGTGGGCGTCAGCGGTGCAGGCCATGGTGTGGCCGGCCTTGCGGGCGGCATGCCCCAGCACCGGCAGATCGAAGACCATGTCGGCGGCCAGCATCCGTAGATCCCGGTGGGCGGGGTGGTGGTCCTTGACCGCGACCGATGCCATCAGCCCGTCGAAGGGCAGCACTCCGGCGTGGTTGGCCACGACCAGGCCCGCACCGGTCTCCGGCAGGTTCTCGATGCCACTGACCTCGACGCGGAACCAGGACTGGAACAGCGGCCTCAGCAAAGGCAGAAACACCGCTTCGTTGAGGTGGGGGTCGAAGCCGAACTCGTCGACGACGTAATCGCCGGTGAGTCGCTTGCGGACGAATTCGGCGATCGCGGCGATGCGCAGCGCGATATCGTTCGGGGCGTCCTCCTCGACACCTGCGCCCCCAGCGGTGCCACGGTGGGCGTCGATCTCGCGGACCACGGCGGCCATCTGCTCGGCCGACGCCCGGGCGTCGGCCTCGGATACCAGCGACGGGTGCCGACGGGCCGCGTCAGCGCGCAGGCCGGCCCGCCGCGCCGCCGCCGCACGACTCGAATTCCCATGCAGCGGAATGACTTTCGCTTTGGACTCACCCGGCACGCTGGCCCCCTCTCCCCACCCTTTTGAATACATCGCTAGCTGCCCCAACGCTGCGCTGTCGCCAGAGCGCGGCTCTCCACCGAGCGTACCCATCGCGGGTCGATAATCGGAGTCAAACCACGTCCGCGGACGTAATCGTCGAAGGCCTGCAGGGTGCTCCATCTGGGCTCGTAACCGAGTTCGGTACGCATCCGCGTGGTGTCCATCACTCGGCCGTAGCTCATGTACGCCAAGTGGTCGCGATTGAATTCCGTTCCACTGGTGGCGCGCAGCAGCGAATCCGCCATGCGCACCCCCAGCGACGGCAGCGGCAACGGCAGGCGTCCCGAACGGCGGATCGCCTGCGACATCATGATGATCCCGCTGGCGCCCACGTTGAAGGTCCCCGACTTTCCGGCCATCGTCGCGAGCTCCAGAACGCCCAGGGCGTCCTGTTCGTGCAGCAGTTGCAGGCGGGCATCCCGGCCCACCACAGTGGGCACCACAGGCCCGGCCAGGTACCGCGACAGGGCGGTGTCCATCGCCGGCCCGATCATGTTGGCCAGCCGCAGCAGGGTCACTGCGATATCGGGACGCCGACGGCCGAGCCCACGCGCGTAACCCTCGATGTCGAGACTGTCGCGGGCGAACCCCTCACGCAGCGGACGGCGGCTACTGCTGTCCTCGGTGAACATCACCGGGTCATGCGCGCTGGAACCGTAGATCTCCGACGTCGACTTGAGTACCACCCGGCGCACCAACGGCGCCTTCTGGCACGCGGCGAACAGCTGCATCGCACCCATGACGTTGATTTCCTTCAACGTCGCGCGTCCACCAGAACCAGGGGCATAGGACGCCGCGGCAGCATGCACCACGGTGTCGACATCGCCATTGCGAATCACTTTGGCGATGAAGGGATTTCGAATATCGGCACGGACGAACTCCGCACGACCCATCCGTCGCAGCATGTCTTTGCTCGGTGTCATCGCATCCACGGCGATCACCCGTTCGATGGACGGGTTGGCAGCCAACCTGGCGGTGAGATAGCCACCGAGAAACCGGCAGGCCCCCGTGACCAGCACCACCTTGGGAGGGTGAAGTGGGGCCCTGGGATCGTCGGTGTCGCGGTCGCCGGCCGATTCCATCCAGCCAGGCTACCGGCCCGTCCTGCACTCGGCAGTCTTACCCGGAGACCGACAGGAGATACCCCACGGCCACACAGCCACGTCCCCGCAGCCCGAAGTCCACACAGCACAGATGCGGGCCCGCATGAGCAGGCCCGCATCTGTGGTGGGACTACTTACCGAGTTTTCTGCGCTGCACCCGCGTACGACGCAGCAGCTTGCGGTGCTTCTTCTTCGACATGCGCTTGCGCCGCTTCTTGATGACTGAACCCATTAACTCCGCTGCCTACTAGCGCGCCAACCGGCGCGTTCACTGACACGACTGAACCTGGCCACCTTACCGAAAGAATGGCCCATGACAGAAACGGGGCCGGAAACGGGCTCGAACCAGTGGCTGGGGCCCGTTCCGACCGACGATCAGCCGGCGTCGAAGTACGACGTCTCCAGCAGATCGTGGACCGCTTTGGCATGCACGCGAAAAGAGCGTCCGACCCGCACCGCCGGCAGCTCGCCGTTGTGCACAAGTCGGTACACCGTCATCTTGCTGACCCGCATGAGACCGGCGACCTCAGCGACCGTGAGGAACTGCGTCCTCCCAGCCGACTGGCCGTCGGAGGCGGAGGACCCGCCACCATCACGCTTGCCGCTAGATGAATCCCGTGCCGATGGCCCGTTCATAGACGTCATCGCAACCCAATCAATCAGGCACGGCCAGTTCCAGCGGCTTCCCCTCCGCTGGCACGAACACGCGCTTACAACGAGGAGAATAGCGGGGCTGATGGGGTTACTGCGACGGGTGTGGGGTTATCCATCCAAAATTCCCGAACTACTCTGATGTAATTCCTAGCTGCTCAGAGCGCCTTTTTGCCGCTTCGACGGCATGACCGACAGCCGCCCGCAAACCCCCACGCTCAAGCTCGCGCAGCCCCGCCGCGGTAGTGCCCCCAGGTGAGGTGACGGTCGCCCTTAGCTGGGCAGGCGTGGTGTCGGGGCCACCTGTGAAACCACGTCCGAACCCAGCTCCAGACGCCGCCCGACGCGTGTCGTCGATCTGCTCCAGCAACATCGCCGCCGAGCCCGCCATCGTTTGCACAGCGAGGTCGGTGGCCACCGATCGGGACAGCCCGGAATCGACAGCGGCGTCGACGAGCGCCTCCACCAAGAGGAAAAAATAAGCCGGGCCGGAGCCGGACAACGCCGTCACCGCATCAAGCTGAGCCTCGGCCACCGTGATGACCCCGCCGACACAATCGAACAGCGCCGCGACGTCCTTGAGTTGCTCCGCCGACGCGAACCGGCCGGGGGCGATCGCGGTCACGCCGGCGCCGACGAGAGCGGGCGCATTGGGCATGGCGCGCACCACCGGCGAGCCCGCAGGCAACCGGGATTCGTAGAACGCCGTGGACACTCCCGCGGCGATGGAGACGATCAACTGCTCGGCGCTGTCGGAGTCGGCCAGGGAAGCGGCCTCGGCGACCTGGGCGACGACGGGCTCCACATCGGTGGGCTTCACCGCGACCACGATGTGCTGGGCGTACTCAGCGGCGTCCTTGACCGACGTGACGAGCACCGAGTACTTCTCCGACAGGTACTTCGCCCGCTCCGGCATCCGTTCGGACACCACCAGGTCTTTGACCTGTCGCCCGGAGCGAAGCAGGCCTGCCAGCAGCGCCTCACCCATGTTGCCGCCGCCGATGATCGCGATTCTTGCCATGTGGGGCACCCTAGCGCTGCGCGGAGCGCGGTTGCGGGACGAGGCCGGGTGAGACCCATCGCATGCCGGCGGTCAGTCGGGGGCGGGCACCAGCGCGAGTTGGCGGGTCTGCGCGACCAGCCGGTCCTCACAGTCGACCACCACGTAGTCCTGGTCGAACCACTCCTGGCCGATCTGGGTGGTGGTCGACAGCACCCGCAGCCACCCGTCGGCGGGCCGGCTGCGCAGATACGCCGTCAGCTGCACGGTAGGGGCCCAGCCGCGGCGCTCCACCGCGAACGTCACAGGTGCGGAGATGTCACCGCACAGCAGCGCGAACAACACATCAGGCGCCTCGTCGCGGGGCCGCACCCAGATCCGGGTCCGTGGCACGCCCTCGATCCCGGGTCGCAACCCCGACAGGTCCGGCCGGATGTCGCAGCCCGCCGACAGATGGTTGACGTCGGCCAGCGGGTGACCCGGGCCGATCGGAGCGAGGCCGGCAGGGGGCTCCGGACTCATCAACGACAGCACCGGATTGGCCGCCAGCAGCGGCGTGACGTGGTGTTCCGGCGCGCCGAGGGTCACCGCAGCCCGCACCGCCACCCGGTCGCCCTGGATGAGGTCGACGTCCACCAGGCTGATCCGCCTGCCCGGCTTGCGCAGGGTCGCCACCAGCTCGACCGGGCCCGGGTCCGGTGCCCACAGGAAGTTCGCCGACACCACCACCGGCTCGGCGTCCCCGCCCGCGACGTCGGCCAGTGCCAGCCGGGCGGCTTTCGCACACAACGCCAGCATCACCCCGCCGTGGATCTTCGGGCCGATGGTCCAGTGCGGGTTCAACTCCCCGGTGTACACCGCGGTGCTGCCGTCGACGGTGCCGGCACGCAGCGCCATGGCATGGGAGAACAACGGGGTCATCAGATCCTTCTCGGCTGTCGGGCCCGCTGGGACGTCAGCGCATCAGGTGCGTGCGGGCGAAGGTCAACGATTCGGTCAGAAGTGCTTCCCGCTCTGCGACAGACCTGGCCCCCGACGTGGTGACCTCCAGGATCACGTGCCCGGCGAAATCGCTCGCGGCCAGCATCTGACAGATCTCCTCCGTCGGCTGGGTACCGCGCCCGGGCACCAGGTGCTCGTCGGTGGAGGACCCCTTGCCGTCGCAGAGGTGCAGATGCACCAGACCCGCACCCATGCGCTGGGCCATCTCCACGGCGTCGGTGCCCGCGGTGGCGGTGTGGGACAGGTCCAGCGTGTAGTGCGCGTGATTGCCGTCGAGCGGGTCGTAGGACGGCGCGAACGCCGAGATACCCACACCCGGTCTGCCACCCCGTCTGCGCATTCGCTCGATCGAGGGCTGGCCGGTGCCGAAGAACCGGTCGGCCCGGAACGGGAACATGTTCTCGACGGCCACGTGTACGTCGGTGCCCGACTCCAGCTCGGCCACCTGGTCGCTGAACCCGTCGGCATACCGGCGCTGCCAGCGGAACGGCGGGTGCACCACCACGGTCTGCGCGCCGAGTTGCTCAGCGGCTCGCACACTGCGGTCGAGCTTGGAGATCGGATTGGCACCCCAGACCCGCTGAGAGATCAGCAGACAGGGCGCGTGCACCGAGAGCACGGGCATCGAGTAGCGGGCCGACAGCTTGGCGATGGCGTCGATGTCCTGGCTGACCGTTTCCGCCCAGACCATCAACTCCACGCCGTCGTAACCCAGCCTCGCGGCGTACTCGAAGGCAGCCTCGGTCCGCAGCGGATAGACCGAGGCCGTGGACAGGCCAACTTTGATGGCGGGACGCACCGGGTGACGGCCTAGACGACGCTCAGCTCGCCTGCCACAGCGCGAGCGGCCCGAATGCAACCAGGGCCCCCACCGCCACCGCAGTCAGCGTGCTGCCGATGTCCTCGGTCTTGCGAACCACCCGGACGCCGACGACCAGGCCGAGGATCACCAGCACCCCGAGGATCAGCGCGATCAGGCTGTTCCACTTCCACAGCTGGTCGAACGCAATGAACATACCGGCGCCGAACACCACCGCCACGATGGACTGGGCAGCGATCAGCAGAGCGCGCACCGCCATCTGACCGCGGGTGAGTCGCTCGGCAGACGTCGCATCGGCGTCGGGGCCGACGGCAGTCTCGTCCTCGAGCGCTTCCTCGACCTCGACGTCCTCGAGGACCTCGAGATCGTCGCCGGCAGCGACGTCGGTGTCGTCAGTGCGGTCGGTGTCGTCGGTGTGGTCGGTGCCCCGCCGGGCCAGATCGTCGGCGACCGTCTGGCCTCCGAACAGCGGTCCGCTGGTCGCACGCAGGTAGGTCTGCAGGTCGGACGGGTCGCCCACGCCGAGTTCGTCAGGCTTTTCGGCCGTGTCCACCAACACGGGCTCGTCGACGATCGGGTCGGGGCTCATCATCTCGGCAGCCGCGGCCGCTTCCTGGCGGCGCTGCTCGCGCTTGCGCGACACCAGGGGGAAATGGGTGCGTTCCGGCTTGGCAGCCGGGCCCCGGCGCGCTGCCGGCACATCCGACAGTTCCGGAGGGCCGGGGGGTTCTTCGTCGGTGGTGGCCGCGGTGTCGGCGTCCGGCTCGGCCTCATGTTCGCGCTCGGGCTCCGGCTCGGCGTCGCGTTCCGGCTCGGTTTCGGGTTCGACGACGGGCTCGACGGAGGTTTGGGCGGCGTTGTCGTGCTCGTCGTCGGTGACCTCGGCCGTGCGGGCCTCGTCGCGCACGACGGGAAGCTCGCCGGTCCGCAGGATCGGAATCTCGCCGGTGAGCTCGGCGACGGTGACCGCGTCACTGTTGCCGCGCCGACGCCTGCGCCGCCCGCCGGGCGGGGCGGCGCCGATGGTGCCGTTCTTGGCCAACAACTCGGCCACCGAGATGGGCCTGGTGGCTTCGCTGTCTTGTGGTCCAGTCATCGTCTGTTGCCTCTCGACCGGTTGTCGCGCCGATCCTCGGTACGGCTTCCAGCTTCCCGCACCGGAGTCTCCACCAAGGCAGTTCCGTCCGCTTCGCTGTCGAGCTTGCGCAGAATCAGCCCCTCCCGCAACGCCCAGGGGCAGATGTCCACCGACTCGATCGACAACGCTCGCATGGTCGCTTCGGCCACCAGCGCGCCGGCCACGATCTGCGGGGCGCGCTCGGCGCTGACTCCTTCCAACTCGGCACGGTCAGCCGCGGTCATCCTAGAGATGAACGCTATGAGCTGCCTGAGACCGTTGGCGGTCAGCGTCCGCTTCACCCTCGGGCCCGCGCCGGACGGCGCCGCACCGGTGAGACGCGCCAGCGTCCTGAACGTCTTCGATGTCGCGACGGCGAGATCCTGGCTTCCGGCCTTGAGCAGGTTCGTGCTGGCGTCGGCCAGCTCGGTGTCCAGCCAGTCCCGCAGCATCGCGACGGTACGCCGGCTCGGCGGGTCATCGGGCAGCCACTCGCGGGTCAGGCGGCCGGCCCCCAGTGGCAGCGACAGCGCCACCTCCGGCTCTTCGTCGACACCATTGGACAACTCCAGTGAACCGCCGCCGATGTCGATGTTGATGATGCGCCCGGCGCTCCAGCCGTACCAGCGGCGCACCGCCAGGAAGGTCAGGCGGGATTCGTCGACCCCGGACAGCACCTGCAGTGCCACGCCTGTTTCGGCCCGCACCCGCGCGATCAGGTCCTCGGAGTTGGTGGCATCCCGTACCGCGGAGGTGGCGAAGGCCATCAACTCCGCGCAGCCGGAACTCGCCGCGATCCGGGCGAACTCGTCGATGGTGGCCACCAGCTTGTCGGCGCCCTTGCGGGTGATCTTGCCGGAACCGTCGATCGCCTCGGCCAGCCGTAACGCCGCCTTGGTGGAACTCATCGGTGTCGGGTGGCCACCACGGCGTGCGTCAACCACCAACAGGTGAACTGTGTTGCTGCCCACATCGAGGACGCCCAATCGCACCCAACCAACCTATCCCAGCTGGAATGTCGCGCACGGCTCGCATGTCAACACTATGGCGATACCCGGTTTCGTCTACCGTTGAAAACCGTGACAGCCTGGCACCCGAATCACCCCGGTGAAGTGGACCTGGACTTCCCCCGGGAATGGGTGGAGTTCTATGACCCCGACAACCCCGAGCATCTGATCGCTGCGGACATGACGTGGTTGTTGTCACGCTGGACCTGCGTCTTCGGCACCCCGGCCTGTCAGGGCACCGTGGCCGGCCGGCCCGACGACGGGTGCTGTTCCCACGGCGCGTTCCTCGCCGACGACGACGACCGGGCGATGCTCGACGACGCCGTCAAAACGCTGACCGACGACGACTGGCAGTTCCGCGACAAGGGCCTGGGCCGCAAGGGCTACCTGGAGATGGACGAATACGACGACAAGCCCAACCTGCGGACGCGGAAGCACAAGGGCGCGTGCATCTTTCTGAACCGGCCCGGCTTCAAGGCCGGGATCGGGTGCGCCCTGCACACCAAGGCGCTGAAGTTGGGTGTCGAGCCGCTGACCATGAAGCCCGAAGTGTGCTGGCAGTTACCTATCCGGCGTACCCAGGACTGGGTCACCCGGCCGGACGGGGTCGAGATCCTCAAGACCACCGTCACCGAATACGACCGTCGCGGTTGGGGTTCCGGCGGTGAAGACCTGCACTGGTACTGCACCGGCGACCCCGCCGCCCATGTCGGCGCCAAGCAGGTGTACCTGTCGTATGCGCCGGAGCTCACCGAGCTGCTCGGGGCAAAGGCGTACGCCGAGCTGGCCGCGATGTGCAGGCGCCGCAGCGGATTGGGACTGATCGCCGTGCACCCGGCGACTCGCGCCGCCGAGCCGCAGGTCTAGACCCTCTCGACGGCCTAGCCTTCGAGCTTGTAACCCAGGCCGCGGACGGTGACCAGGTGCACCGGGTTGGCGGGGTCGCCCTCGATCTTGCTGCGCAACCGTTTGACGTGCACATCGAGGGTCTTGGTGTCACCGACATAATCGGCGCCCCACACCCGGTCGATCAACTGACCGCGGGTCAACACCCGGCCGCTGTTGCGCATCAGGTATTCCAGCAGGTCGAATTCCTTGAGCGGCAAGGTGATCGGCTTACCGTTGACGCTGACCACATGACGCTCCACGTCCATGCGGACCGGCCCCGCCTCGAGTACCCCGTCGGCGAGCCCGAGATCGTCGTTGTCACCACCGCGGCGCAGTACCGCGCGGATCCGGGCGATCAGCTCGCGGGCGGAGTACGGCTTGGTGACGTAGTCGTCGGCGCCGAGTTCCAGGCCGACCACCTTGTCGATCTCGCTGTCGCGGGCAGTCACCATGATCACCGGGACGCTGGAGCGGGCTCGCAGCTGCTTGCACACATCGGTGCCCGACATTCCGGGAAGCATCAGGTCCAGCAACACGATATCTGCACCGGCACGGTCGAATTCGGCCAGCGCGGAGGGACCGTCCCCCACCACAGTGGTTTCGAATCCTTCCTTGCGCAGCAGAAAAGCCAGGGGATCTGCGAGAGACTCCTCGTCCTCCACGATCAAAACGCTTGTCACTTCTGCTCCGTGCCTTCCGTCATCGCGGCCTCGCCGCCGTCTTCCACGATCAGCACGCTGGTCATCGACGTCATCATTCCTCTCGGTCAGGACACTCGGTCATGAGTCGTCCCCGTTCTCACTGTCACTGTCCCCGTCGGGGCCGACGTAAGCCGGGATCGACAGCGTGAACGTCGATCCGGTGCCCGGCTGGCTCCACAACCTGATGGAGCCGTTGTGGTTGGCGGCGACGTGCTTGACGATCGCCAGCCCCAGTCCGGTGCCGCCGGTTTCGCGTGAACGCGCCTTGTCGACGCGAAAGAACCGCTCGAACACCCGCTCCTGGTCGGCGCGGGCGATGCCGATACCGCGGTCGGTCACCGCGATCTCGACGTTGTCACCGCGGCGGCGCCGGCTGACCGACACCGTGGATCCGTGCGAGGAATAGGCGATCGCGTTGGAGATCAGGTTCGCCAGTGCGGTGACCAGCAGGGGCTGATTGCCCAGCACCCGGAAACCGCTCGGCGCATCAGTGGTGACTTCGATATCGGCGTTGTCGGCAGCCACCTTGTAACGCGAAAGAGCTTCGGAGACAACAGTATCGACATCAACTGGTTCGAGGTCGGGCAGCCGTTCGGCACCCTGGAGCCGAGACAGCTCGATCAGTTCACCCACCATATTGGCCAGCCGGTTCGACTCGGCGAGCACCTTGCCGCCGAACCGGCGCACCAACTCGGGGTCCTCCGGGGAGGACAGCAGCGCTTCGGCCAGCACTCCCATCGCCCCGACCGGCGTCTTGAGCTCATGGCTGACATTGGCCACGAAGTCACGCCGGGTGGCCTCCATCCGCGCCTGCTCGGACTGGTCATCGGCGTAGACCACCGCGAACCGGCCGTCCTCGGCTGTGAGCAACCGCACGTGTCCCCGGACCGACAACCCGGATCGCCCGGCCGTCGCGGGCCGGCGCGGCGAGAGGTCGACCTCCCCGTCTTCCCCGCTGGACAGCGTGCGTTGGGCAGCCAACCAGGCCCGGTCGTCGAGCAGGCGATCACGGACCACACCCAGTTCGGTGGCCCGGGCGTTCATGTAGACGACATCGCGGTGGATGTCGACGACGACGATTCCGACGGGAGCCAGCGACACGATGCGCTCCAGCATCTGGGAAACGGTGATCCCCGATGCGCGCACGGCGGCGCGCTTGCGCCGCTGCGCGATCCGGGGCGCCACCTCGGCCCCGACCGCGAAACCCACTGCCAGCGCGACCAGGGCGCAGACCCCGGCGACGACGACCGCCGACAGCAAGCTCACGGGAAAATCGTACGCATCAAGTGAACGCCATCCCAGCAGCGTGCGGCCAAAACGGGACAAGTCACACGGTCACATCCAGGTGTTTCATCCATGTTGGGGTGGAGTTCACCTGAATTCAGCTGGCGTTCGCCCGTTACCTTCCGAGGCCTCGGAGGACTACTTGGCCCCTTGGCTGGCGACCGCAGCGGCTCCGGCGGCAGCAGCCTCCGGGTCGAGGTAGGTGCCGCCGCGGATGGTCGGTTTGAGGTCACTGTCGAGGTCGTAGCGCAGCGGGATACCGGTGGGGATGTTGAGACCCACGATCTCCTCGTCGGAGATGCCGTCGAGGTACTTGACCAGAGCGCGCAGCGAGTTGCCGTGCGCGGCGATCAGTACGGTCTTGCCCGCCTGCAGATCCGGCACGATGGTCTGTTCGAAGTACGGCACGAACCGGGCCACCACGTCGGCCAGGCATTCCGTCAGCGGTCCACCGTCGATGTCGGCGTACCGGGGATCGGCATCCTGGCTGAACTCGCTGCCCTTCTGGATCGGCGGCGGCGGGGTGTCATAACTGCGTCGCCACGCCATGAACTGCTCTTCGCCGTACTTTTCTTTGGTCTCGGCCTTGTTGAGGCCCTGCAGCGCGCCGTAGTGCCGTTCGTTGAGCCGCCAGTCGCGGTGCACCGGAATCCAATGCCGGTCCGCGGCGTCGAGCGCGAGGTTGGCAGTGGTGATCGCCCGTCGCAACAGCGAGGTGTAGAGCACGTCCGGGAGCACACCCTGCTCGACCAGCAGCTGACCGCAGCGGACCGCCTCAGCCCTGCCTTTGTCGGTGAGATCGACGTCCACCCAACCGGTGAACAGGTTGAGCGCATTCCAAACGCTTTCGCCGTGACGGAGCAGCACCAGGGTCGAATCAGCCATGGCGCCAGTGTCTCACGAGCCGCTGTGGCCGTGGGCTTCTGCGTCGATGAGGTGTTCAAAGGCCTGCAGGTTCTTCAGCGACTCCCCGCGCGACACTCGCCAGGCCCATTCCCGCTGGATGGACGTGCGGAAACCCAGCTCCAGCAACGTGTTGAAATCCTGGTCGACCGCTTCGAGAACCTGCCCGAGCACCCGGTCGATCTCGTCGGCGTTGACGGAGTGCAGCGCCATCCTGCCGATGAGGTAGATGTCGCCCACGTTGTCGAGGGTGTAGGCCACCCCGTAGAGCCGCCGGTTGCGTTTGAGCAGGAACTTGTAGACGCCCTCGAAGTTCTCGTCGGGTTTACGGCAGACAAAGGCCTCCACCCGCACCGAATGCTCGCCGATGCTCAGAATGGTGTTGGTCTTGAGCCTGCGTTCACCTGGCAGTTCGACGATCAGCCCGGGCAGCCCGCCGTGCGCACCGCCATGGCGGGTGTAGACCAGCTCGCGGTCGACGAGTGCGGCCTCGATTTCCTGTTGCACCGCCGCCGCCCTGCTGCTCATGCGCGCACTCCCCTGCGCCGGGTCCAACGCCGAGCGCCGCGGCGCGGGGACAGCTCGCGGCCGAGGTCACGGGGGTGGGTGCGCGAGTAGTCGGCGATCGCCCGGCCGTAGGCGGCCAACAGATCGTCCACGGTGCGGTCCCAAGAGAATTCCGAGGCATGGGCGACGGCGGCCTCTCCCATCGGCGCCAGCTCGCCCGCCGACAGTGCGGCGATGCCGTCTGCCCAGTGCCGCGGGTCGTGGCCGGCCACCAGCGCCCCGGTCACCCCGTCGCGCACCGCCACCGGCAGCCCGCCGACCGCGGCGGCGATCACCGGGGTGCCGCAGGCCTGGGCCTCGACGGCGACCAGCCCGAACGACTCGGAGTAGCTGGGTACCGCCACCAGGTCGGCGGCCCGGTACACCTGGACCAGTTGGTCGCGCGACTGCGGCGGCAGGAATGTCACCCGGTCGGAGATACCCAGTTCGGCGGCCAGGGCAACCAGTCCGTCGGGGGCGGCCAGCCCGCTGCCCGAGGGCCCACCGGCGATCACCGCGTGCACCTGCGGGAGCAGCGCCACCGCGCGCAACAGCACGTCGGGGGCCTTCAACGGCTGGATCCGGCCGACGAATGCGACCGTCAGGGCCGTCGGGTCGAGGCCCAATGCCGCCCGGGCCGCGCTCTTGGAGCCTGGCCGGAAGGTCGCCAGGTCCACTCCGGGATTGACGACATCGATGCGCTCGGGATCAGCGTGGTGCAGTGAAACCAGTTGCCGGGCTTCGTCTTCGGTGTTGGCGATCAGGCGATCGGCTTCGTCGACCACCTGTTGCTCCCCCACCGCGCGCAATGGTGGCTCAGGTGTGTCGCCCTCGGCGAGCGCGGCGTTCTTCACCGCGGCCAGGGTGTGCGCGGTGTGCACCAGTGGCACTGCCCAGCGGTCCCGGGCCAGCCAACCGACCTGACCGGACAACCAGTAGTGGCTGTGCACGATGTCGTAGTGGCCGGGCTCATGGTTTGCCTCGGCACGCAGCACCCCTGCGGTGAAAGCACACAGCTGCGTGGGCAGGTCGTTTTTGTCCAGCCCCTCGAACGGGCCGGCGACCACATTGCGGACCAGCACACCCGGGGCCACCTGGACCACCGGTTCATCCGAGGACGAGGTGGCCCTGGTGAAGATCTCGACGTCTACGCCGCGGCGCGCCAGATGCAAGGCACTCTGCATGACGTAGACGTTCATCCCGCCGGCGTCACCGGTACCCGGTTGCGCCAACGGCGAGGTGTGGACGGACAACACGGCGACACGCACACCCCCATACTTACACGTCAGGCAGAGGCTTCCGGCGTCGCCAGCACCCGGGCACTGCTGGCGGCGCGACGCATCGCCGAGAGCGGGTCGGTGTAGAGGCTGCCGAGGGAGACGATGCCTGCCCCGGCTTCTTGAACGCGGTTGCCGAAGGCACTGACCCGGATGTCCCGGGCGGGCATCACGGAGCGGGCGGCGAAGGCCGCTTCCATCTCCGCCATGGCCTCGGGGTACTCGGTGAACGCCTGTCCGCCGACCACCAGATCGTCGGGGTTGAGCAGGTCACGCAGCAGTGCCACTGCTTGGCCGAGCACACGGGCGCGTTCGGCCAGCAACTCCTGTGCTGCTTCGCTGCCTTCGCGGGCGGCACGCAGCACGTGGGCCACCGATGCGCTGGGGCCGTCGGCGACGATGCCGAGCCGCCGGGCCGCGTTGAGCACCGCTTCGTCACTGACGGTGGATTCCAATTGCCCTGTGCCGCCGAGCAACTCAGACTGCGCCGGAAGGTTGGCGATCGTTCCGGGGCCGCTGACCGGGCTGTGCACACCGCCGCCGATCACCAGGGCGTAGCCCACCGTCTCCCGGGCGTACACGTACAGGCTGGTGGTCGCCGGAGTGGCGAATCTCCGCATCCCCAACAGCAATTCGGCACCGGCCATGGCGTCGACGTGCGCGGCCACCGACACCGGCATACCCAGCGCGTCGGCGAGGACCGGGCCCACGGGTGCCTGCGTCCAGCCCAGGCGCGAATGGTCGACGTGTCCGGTCTTGCCGTCGACCGCGCCGCCGATGGCCACACCGACCCACAGCGGCCGCCGCCGGTGCCAGCGAGCCAGGTAGCGGCGGGCGCTGCCGGCCAGTGAGGCCAGTGCCGGGCCCGCCGCGCCACGCGGCGTGGGCGTTTCGACGACATCAAGGGTGCGGCCCAACAGGTCGGTGGCCACGATGCTGGTGGTCTTGACGCCGATGTGCACACCCAGGGTCAGATACGGCTCGTGGTTGACCTCGACGGGAACGCGGGGGCGGCCGATCGCACCGGAGGCGGCCAGGTCGGCGCGCTCCCGCAGCAGCCCGGCCTCCAGCAGCGCTGTGACCTGGCGATTGACGGTGGCGATGGACAGGGAGGTGACTTGGGCGATGACGTCGCGGGCGATGGGGCCGCGCATCCTGGCGGCATTGAACACCGCGGCCGAGGCGCCGTCACCGATGCGGAGCGCGGGGGCCACGATGGCGTGCCGGGTACGCAGGGGGTGTACCGAACTGCGGGGTTTGGTGCCCCGGGCGCCGACGAGGCTCTTGGCGGGGCTTGCCTTGCGAGAGATTGCTGCGGTCATTGGGGGTTGTCCTCGTTAGTCGGGGCGGCGGGGCTGCGGGCCACGCCGTGCGACTCGGGAAACTCCCGGGAGTGTCAGGCGCAGCAAAGACCGGGACAACAACACATCCCGGTGAGCGCGCTCTGCACTGACTTCAACACGTTTGCGAATTTAGCACGGTTACTAGAGTTGTTCCGATGACGACTTCATCCTCTTCCGACGCCACCGCACCCGCCGGTACCGACGGCCGCCGCGTGGCCGTGGTGACCGGCGCCAGTTCCGGTATCGGCGAAGCAACCGCGAAAGTCCTTGCTGCCCTTGGTTTTCACGTGGTAGCAGTGGCCCGCAGAGCGGACCGCATCCAGGCCTTGGCAGCAGAGATCGGCGGCACCGCCGTTGTGGCCGACGTCACAGACGATGTCGCGGTCGCGGAGTTGGTCGCACAGCTGCCCGGACCTGTCTCGGTGCTGATCAACAATGCCGGCGGCGCCAAGGGCCTCGCTCCCGTCGCCGAGGCCGACCTCGAGCACTGGCGGTGGATGTGGGAGACCAACGTGCTGGGGACCCTGCGGGTCACCCGGGCACTGCTGGACAAGCTGATCGAGTCCGGCGACGGCCTGATCGTCACCGTCACCTCGATCGCGGCGTTCGAGACCTACGACGGTGGAGCGGGTTACACCGGAGCCAAGCATGCCCAGGGGGCGCTGCACCGCACGCTGCGCGGGGAACTTCTGGGGAAACCGGTGCGGCTCACCGAGATCGCGCCCGGAGCGGTCGAGACGGAGTTCTCCCTGGTGCGCTTCGAGGGCGACCAGGACCGTGCCGACAAGGTGTACCAGGGCATCACGCCGCTGGTGGCCGAGGATGTGGCCGAGGTGATCGGCTTCGTCGCGTCCCGGCCGTCCCACGTCGACCTGGACACCATCGTCATCCGGCCCCGCGACCAGGCGCCGCACGGCCGCTTCAACCGGCAGGCCTGACCCACCGGCTGCCGGGACCGAAGCCCGCGGTCAGCGGCCCGGCTGGCCCGTCGGCACCGGAGCACCCGACGGCGTCACCGGCACGCTGCTGGGCAGGTCGACCTCCGAGGCCTCGTCCGACAGCGCCGACATCGACTTCCACTCGTCCCAGTCCACCGCCCAGTCCCAGATGTCGCCGTCGGCGTAGGACAGCTCGATCCTGGTGCCGGTGACCTCGACCGGGTCACCGTAGAGCGCCGTGTTGAAGTACTGCTCGGCGTCGGTGAGGGACAGGTTGATGCAGCCGTTGGTGACGTTCGAGTTGCCCTGGGCTCCCGAACTGGCCGGGTTGGCGTGGATGAATTCGCCGTTGTTGGAGATGCGCACCGCGAACCGCTCCCGGACGTTGGCGTACCCGGCGGCCGGGTTCGACATGTAGAAGTCCTCGTATTTCTCGGTGACGACGTGCACGCCGCTGCGGGTGACGTTGCGGTCCAGGTCGCCTTCGCCGTAGCTGCACGGGAAGTCCATGATGACGCCGCTGTCGTTGAGCACCTGAATGCGGTGGCTGGAGGCCTCGGCCTTGACCATCTGGTAGCGCCCGATGGTGAAATCGAGGGTTGAATCCCCTGCGCCGTAAGCATTTTCGCCGAACGGCACCCCGTAGAGATTGGCATCGACGTGAACGGTGGTACCCGACGGGTAGTACTCCTTGGTCCGCCAGTGGAGTCGCGAGCCGCCCGCCTCGTCGGGCAACCAGGCCCAGCTGCCCTCGACCTCGGGGATGGTGGTGACCTTGAGGGCCTTCTCCACCTCGGCGCGGTCCTCATCGGCGACCGACGCGTCGAACTGCAAGATGATCGGGGCTGCCACACCCACGGTCTGCCCGTCGGCGAGCTGGAATTGCCCGCTGACGGTGACGGCCGGGTTGACGGTGGTGAAGCTGCCTGCGACGGGAACGGCTTTGCCGTCGTGCCCCACTGCCGAGCCGCTCCAGGTGTATTTGACGCCGTAACCGAGCGGCTCGGACGTGGTGAACTCGTTGCGGTCGCGGTTGAGGTGGCCGGCGACGGCCTTGCCTGCGGGATTGGTCAGGGCGATCTTCTGGAACCAGCCATCGCGAACCCCGACCCGCACCGGCGTGGTGGGGGTGACGTCGTCCGCCGACAGTTTGGGGGTGAAGCTCAGTGACGGGGCCGGAGGCGGGCTGTCCGCCGCCTGCTCCTCTTTGCTCTTCGCGCCCGCGCAGGCGGCCAGCACACCGGGAGCCACAATGCCGACAGCGAAGGCACCGAGTGCGCGTCGCCGGTTCAACAGTGGCGGGGCAGACAGGTCACGGTCGGGGCTCACGTGAATCAAGGGTACGGATGCCCTGCAGGCCGCGCGAAATCCTGCATCAGATCACACAACCGACCAGCACCGGTTCCGGCTCGAGTCGTATGCCGAATTTCGCCGCCACACCGTCGCGGACCTCACGGGCCAGGGCCACGATATCGGCGCTGGTGGCGCTGCCACGGTTGGTCAACGCCAGGGCGTGCTTGGTCGACAACGCCGCCGGAGCGTCAGTGCCCGGGAACCCCTTGCCGAACCCCGCGTGCTCCACCAGCCAGCCGGCGGCCAACTTCACCCCGTCGCCGGCCGGATAGTGCGGCACCGGAGCGGACACCGTCTGCTGGATCCGTTCGAGATCGGCCGCGGCGACCACCGGGTTGGTGAAGAACGACCCCGCGCTCCAGGTGTCGTGATCGTCGGGGTCGAGCACCATCCCCTTGCGGGCGCGCAGCGCCAGCACGGCCGCGCGCACCGTCACCGGGTCGGCCTGTTCACCTGCGGTCACTCCCAACGACGCGGCCAGCTCCCCGTAGCGCAGCGGAGCGCTGCGCCCGGACGGGTCGAGGGCGAATTCCACCTCCACCACCACCGGTACCGGTCCCGCCGTCTGTGGGTGCTTGAGGACGCTGGTCCGGTAGCCGAACCCGAGTTCGTCGCCGCCGACCCACCGCAGGTCGCCACTGCGACGGTCCAGCAGCCGGACGCGGGTGATGGTGTCGGCCACCTCGGTGCCGTAGGCACCCACGTTCTGCACGGGCGTCGCCCCGGCCGAACCGGGGATGCCGGAGAGGCACTCCAGGCCACCCAGACCGGCGGCCAGCGCGGTGACCACCACGTCGTCCCAGACGGCGCCGGCCTCCGCGCGGACCAGGGGGCCGTCGAGCGTGATCCGCGGCGTCGCCAACCGAACAACGGTCAGCTCGGTGAGGTCGTCGGCGATCAGCACGTTCGACCCGCCTGCCAGGACCAGTGGCTGCTGGTCCTCCGCGGACAACGTCCGCAGCGTTTCCACGATCTGCTCGGTGGTGGTGCACGTGATCACCCGGCGCGCCACCGGGCCCACCCGCAGCGTGGTCATGGACGCCAGCGGCACGCCCTCGGACACCGCCGCGCCGCCGAATAGCGAACCGGTCACGGGCGGTAACGGTAGCCTCACGGGCTATGCCACGTTCATTCGACATGTCCGTCGACTACGAGGGCAGTGTCGAGCAGGTACACCGCGCTTTCAGCGACGAGCAGTACTGGCTGGCGCGCCTGGCGGAGGCCAGTGCCGCGCAGTCGACCCTCGATTCGATCGAGGTGGACGGTGACGGCGGCGTCGCCGTCGCCACCACGCTGGTGCTGCCCCGCGAGTTCCTGCCTGCCCTCGCTGCCCAGTTCCACAGCGGAGATATGCGCATCGAACGACGCGAGGCCTGGAGCCCGGTCAAGGACGGGCGGGCTTCGGGAACCGTGGACTGCGCGATCACCGGGGCACCGGCGACGATGACTGGAGCCACCTCGTTGACACCGGTGAACAGCTCTGGCACCCGCATGGGTCTGCGCGCCACCGTCGAGGTCCGCATCCCGCTGGTGGGCGGAAAACTGGAGAGTTTCATCGGTAGCCAGTTGAGCAACCTGCTCATCGAGGAGCAGCGTTTCACCACGACGTGGCTGGCTCAGGGGGCCTGAAGCCCGCGTAATCTCGGTGGCCATGAGCCGCCGGATGGACTACCTCGTCACGTTCGACGCCCCGGCGGAGAAGATCTACCAGGATTTCACCGACCGCGAGTACTGGGACACCTTGATGGCCGCGTACCGCTGGTTGTCGCCGTCCTCGGAACTCACCGAATTCTCCTCCGGCGACGCCGGCACCGACATCGTCTTCCGGCAGGTGCTGCCGCGCAGTGAACTTCCGCCGGTGGCGCGCGCGGTCATGCCGGTCGACATGGTGATCACCCGCGAACAGCATTTCGACCCGTACAACCACCAGACCGACGAGGCGGGCGGGACGTACCGGGCCACGGTGCCCGGCGGGCCCGGCCACTTCACCGGCAGATACCACCTCACCGACACCGCCTCCGGCAGTCAGCTGCGACTGTCCAGCGTGTGCAAGGTACACATCCCCTTTGTCGGCGGGACGCTCGAGCAGTTGATCCTGTCCAATATCACCGCGCTGTTCGACGCCGAGGGCGCCTTCATGGCCGACTGGGTGTCCAAACGCAGGTGAGCAAACCGCTCGGCGCCATCACTCGCGGCACCACCGGCCGTAATCGGTTGCGCCGCAGTGACCGCTGGCTGGTGCACTCCCCCGCCGTGCGGCACGCACTGGAGTCCGCGGCGGATCCATTGGTGGTTGACCTCGGCTATGGCGCGCTGCCGGTGACCACTTTGGAGCTGGCTGGTCGGCTGCGGGCCCTCCGGCCCGACATCCGGGTGGTGGGGCTGGAGATCGACCCCGAGCGGGTGCGGGTGGCCACCCGCTTCGCCACCACCGCCTCCGTCGAATTCCGTTTGGGCGGTTTCGAATTGGCTGGGCTGCATCCCGTGTTGATCCGGGCTTTCAACGTGCTGCGCCAGTATCCGGTCGAGGAGGTGCCCGCGGCCTGGTCGACGATGCAGGCCGGGCTGGCCCCCGGTGGGCTGATCATCGACGGCACCTGCGACGAGCTGGGGCGGCGCTGCTGCTGGGTGCTGCTCGACGGCGACGGCCCGGTCAGCCTGACCCTGGCGTGCGACCCGCACAGCATCGATCGCCCGTCCGATCTTGCGGAGCGCTTGCCGAAAGTCCTTATCCACCACAATGTCCCGGGCCAACCGGTGCACGCCTTACTGGAGGCGGCAGACCGGGCCTGGGCCGCGGCGGCCGGGCACGGCGTGTTCGGCCCCCGGGTGCGCTGGCGTGCCATGCTCAATGCCTTGCGCGACAACGGCATACCGGTCGAGCAGCAGCGGCGCCGGCTGCGCGACGCGGTGCTGACCGTGCCGTGGACGTTGGTGGCCCCGACCTGAGCAGCACCGCCCCTACACGGGTGCGCGCGTCGGTTCGGCGGAGGCGCTGAGCACGTCGTCGAGGTCGTCTCCGACCACGATGTCCAGACCCCGCAGCGAGGCCGGCGCGCTGGTCAACGCCACCGACACATAGGTGAGGATGGCAGCGGCGAACGCGATGAAAGTCGGCCAGCCGTCGAAGGCTGCGGTCACCAGCGTGTTCGGCACGTACAGGATGGTGTTCTCGACGCCGTAGATGGTGGGCGTCAGCACGAACAGCACAATGCGCACCACGAACCCGACCGTCATGGCCGCGATGGCCGCACGGGTGGTGCCCCGACGCCATACCAGCCCGAGGATGAACGGCACTGCCAGGCAGGCCAGCAACAGGTCGAAGGCCAGGGTGAGCAGAATGCCGGTCTGGCGCACGTAGATCGCGAAGGCGATGGCGAACAGGGTCATCGGCACCATGGCGATCCGGGTGGCACGCAGCAGCGGGTCGCGCTGACCGGGGACATGCACCCGCCGGACGCCGCCGAGGTTGCGGACGCAGACGTTGGAAATCGCCAGGATCGCGCCGTTGGCGGTGCTCATCGACGCCCCGACCAGGCCGCAGAGCACCAACACCGTCAGGGCCGCCGGGGCGTACTGATCGAGCAGCACGAACAGCACCGGGCCGTCGATCTCGGCAGGCAGGAAGGACCTGGCGGCCAACACCACCAGCCCGAAGGGCACGCAGATCAGCACCGTACCGGTGGCCGCGGTGAAGCACGCCCGCCGCGCGGCTTCGGGCGACTTCGCCGAGAACACCCGCGCCATGAAGTCGATGGCCACGACATCACCGATCCCGAGCGCGATCAGTGTCGCCCAGTTGATCACCGCGCCCTGCGCCGGGTCGGACAGCTGGCCCAGGGCCGCCGGTCCCGTGCCCTCGGCGATGACGATGCCGTGGGTGTTGGCCATCCAGATGAGCAGGCCGACCGCCCCGGCCAGGATCAGCGCCATCTGGATGATCGCGGTGTAGGCGTCGGCGATCAGGCCGCCGGTGCCGGTGTAGGCCACTGCGATTGCGGCGATCAGCACCACGCCCAGCCAGTACGGCATGCCCAGGAAGTAGTTGAACAGGAATCCGCCCGCCACCAGGTTTCCGGCGACCAGCATGCAGAACCCGACGGCCAGCAGCAGCGACGCCCCCACCTCGACGGACCGGCCGAATCGCAGCCGGTAGTAATCGGGGAAGGAGGTCAACCCCATCCTGTTCATCGGCTTGGCGAAGAACAGGCCGGTGATCAGCAGACAGATCGCCAGTCCCAGGGGCAGCGCGGCGCCGGCCCAGAAGCCGAATTCGTAGGCCAGGTCGGTGTTGCCGAGCGTGGCGTTGGTGTCCACGGCTGCACCCATGAGGGCACCGCCGACCAGCCAGAACGGCAACATCCGGCCGCCGATGAGGAAATTGGAGCTGTCGCCTTCCACGCGTTTGGACACATAGAAGCCGACTGCTACGACCACAGCGATACTGATCGCGACGCCGAGAAGAATCACGAGAGTCTCCCGAAACGAGATGGAGTCTCCCGGGCTTTTGTCCCGCCGTGGAGCGACCTGCGTCGTTGCCTGTCGCCTGCACCTCTCGGACCAGGCCCGGTCGCCGGCGTGACCGGTGATCGGCGGAACCCTAGGCGCGCCTCAAAGAATATGAGTCAACTGACAGGTAAACGTCGTCCGGTTACGACGAAGGCCTCCTGAGGTAAAACCCGTGTTTCGGTCCCGGGTTCGAGCAAAGTCGAGCTCGAATCGTCGGGCCTACCCTGAAGAGATGCGCATCGCCTTGGCTCAGCTCACGTCCGGCACCGACCCCGCGACCAATCTCGAGCTGGTCGCCGACTACACGCGCCGCGGCGCCGACGACGGCGCATCGCTGGTGGTTTTTCCCGAGGCCACCATGTGCCGGTTCGGGGTGCCGCTGGGTCCGGTCGCCGAACCGGTGGACGGACCCTGGGCCGACGGCGTTCGGCGCATCGCTGCGCGCGCCGGAGTGACCGTCGTCGCCGGGATGTTCTGCCCGTCCCCCGACGGGCGCGTCACCAACACCCTGATCGCCGCGGGCTCGACCGCTGACGCGCACTACGACAAGATCCACCTCTATGACGCCTTCGGCTTCGCCGAGTCGCGGACCGTGGCGCCGGGCCGGGAGCCGGTGACCATCGAGGTCGACGGCGTGACAGTGGGCGTGACGACCTGTTACGACATCCGGTTCCCAGAGCTGTACGTCGAGTTGGCGCGCTGCGGCGCCGACCTGATCACCGTCAGCGCGTCCTGGGGCGCCGGTCCCGGCAAGCTCGATCAGTGGACGCTGCTGGCCAGGGCCCGGGCACTGGACACCGGCAGCTTCCTCGCCGCGGTGGATCAGGCATATCCCGGTGACCAGATCGCAGCCACCGGCCCGACCGGGGTCGGAGGAAGCGTGGTCGTGTCGCCGTTCGGTGCGCCGATAGCCACTGCGGGCGCTGATCCGCAGCTGTTGACCTGCGATATCGACGTGTCCACGGCCGCGAATGCCAGGGAGACTCTCGGCGTGCTGCGTAACCGCTCCGAGGTGGCTGCACCCGATAGGGCAGAATCGCGACGGTGACGAATCCGCCACAAGGCCCTGACGACCACAATTCCTGGGCCCGGCCCCCGCAAGGCGCTCCGCAAGGCCCACCACCGGCACAGCCCACCGAACGGATTCCCCACCAGGGTCCCCCGGACCCGGTGACGCAGCACATTCCACGCAGTCCCATGGATGACCCCACCCAGGCGACCCCACAGGCCTCGCCCCAGTGGTACCCGCCGCCGCAGAACCCGTACGGCGGACCACAGGTCAGCGGCGCCCAGCCGCCGGCACCGCCCCCAGAGGAGAAGGACGGCGGGATCCTGGGGTGGCTCAAGGACCCCCTGTCGCTGGCACTGGTCCTGGTCATCGTCGTGGCCCTGGCCGTCGCCGGGGTGATCGGTGGCGAGCTGTACGCCCGTAAACGCGCCGACGAGGTGGTGGGCGCCGCCGTCGCCTGCATCGTCAAGGACCAGGCCACCGCATCGTTCGGGTTCACGCCGCCGTTCCTGTGGCAGCACATGACCGGGCATTACACCAACATCTCCATCGAGACCGCGGGCAATCAGATCCGCGAGGCCAAGGGGATGAAGGTCAACATCGACATCAAGGATGTCCGGCTCGAAGACACCGGCACCTCCAGCGGCAGTATCGGCTCGCTCGTCGCCAACATCGCCTGGAGCTCGGACGGCATCAAGCAGACCGTGCAGGATGTCATCCCGCTGTTCGGCGGCATCGTCTCCAGTGTGACCACCAACCCGAACGACGGCACGATCCAGCTCGAAGGTGCTCTGGGCAGCGTCACCGCCAAGCCGCAGGTTGTCGACGGCGGGTTGTCGTTGCAGGTGTTGCAGGTGACCGGCCTTGGCTTCACGCTGCCCCGCGAGACCGTGCAGCCCGCGCTGGACGCGTTCACCGGTCAGCTGACCAAGAATTACCCGATGGGCATCACCGCCGACAGCGTCGAGGTCACCGATTCCGGTGTGCAGAGCCAGTTCTCATCGCACAACGCCAGCATTCCGCGTGGCGAGGAAGATCCGTGCTTCGCCGGGCTGTGACAGCCGGACGGTGACGGGACGGGGAGTGACGGCTAAGCGAGTTCGTCGAGCACAGCTCGCGAGGCCGACAACCCCAGGCGGGTGGCGCCGGCGTCCAGCAGAGCCGTCGCGTCGGCGGCGGTACGGATGCCGCCGCTGGCCTTGATCCCCAGTCTGCCGCCGACGGTATCCGCCATCACCGCGATGGCGGGTACCGAGGCGCCTCCGGCTGGATGAAAGCCCGTCGAGGTCTTGACGAAATCGGCACCGGCGGCTGCGGCGGCACGACATACCGCTGCCAGGGTGGCGGCGTCGGCCAGGCTCAGCAGTGCCGCGGATTCCACGATCACCTTGAGCACTGCGGTAGGGATCGCGGCCCGCACCGCAGCGATGTCAGCCTGCACGGCGGCGATGTCGCCGGCCACGGCGGCGCCGACATCGATGACCATGTCCACCTCGGCGGCGCCATGGCGCACCGCCAGCTCAGCCTCGGCGGCTTTCACCGACGAGTGGTGCTTGCCGGACGGGAAACCTGCCACGGTCGCCACCACCAACGACTCCGGACGGGCCGCAACGGCGGGCGTCACCATCGAGGGCGAGACGCACACCGCGTACACGCCCAGATCGGCGGCCTCTTTCACGACCGCGGCGACGTCAGCTTCTGTCGCTTCGGGTTTGAGCAGGGTGTGGTCAACGAGTGCGGCAACCCGGTCACGGGTCCACGTGTCAGTCACTGATTGCGCTTTCGTCAGAACGGCTCTTCGGTGCCACCGGGATTACAGTTCGCGTCATACATCTCGGCTTCGGAAACCTCGGGGCGCCAGGGCTCCAGGTTCCAGCTGACCTTCCCCGGGTTCACCAATTCCGCGAAAGCCCAGTGACACAGGAACTGCTCACGCATTCCGGGGATCGCGGCGTCGGGCGAGAGGGCGAGCACTTCGCCCCACGCCTCTTCACCCGCGGTGCGCTGCCCGATATCGCCGGCCAGCGAGCGGCCGGCCGCGGTCGGGTACACCCGCAGGCTGGACAGATCGCCCCACTTCGCCCACTCGACGTGAGAAACGTACGGAGGGGGCGGATCGTCATCCGCGTGGGCCGGGGTGGCCATCAACAACGATGCGCCCACTGCAACACATGCTGCACCGGCAGCCGCTATCCGAAGCATGTTCTAGCGCGACTTTCCTTGGACTTCAAGCAGTTTGGGGCGGACGTCGACAAGGTACACGCCGGCGGCGCAGGCGGCGATGGCCGACCCGAACCCCGGGCCCATCACGATGGCCAGCAACAGGGCGACACCGAGGATGATCAGCCACACCGGCTTGGTCAGCTTGTCGGCCGCGGTGTACGCGTCGGGCCGCTGCAGAGCACCGTGCACCAGCGCGTAGAGCGTCGCGATCAGGACGCCGATATGCACTGCAGACAGGACGAGACCCGCCACACCTTGAAGCATCACAGCTCCAGGGTAGGCGGGTGCCGTCGTGTCCGTCGAATTGCTTACTTCTGGGTGACCTTCTTGGCGGGAGCCTTCTTCGCCGGGGCCTTCTTCGCGGCCGGGGCGGCCTTGGCCGGCGTGGCCTTGGCGGGCGCCTTCTTGGCGGGGGTGGCCGGGGTCTTGGCCGGCACCTTCTTGGCGGCTTCCTTGACCGGGGCCGCGGCGTCCTCGGCCTTCTTCGGCAGCTCGACACCGACCAGCTTGGCGGCGCGCTCGCCGACCGCACGGGTCTGGGTGGCGACGGTGCCCAGTGCATCCTGGGTCAGCTCGACGGCCTGGTCGACATAGCCTTCAGCGCGTTCCGCGGCCTCTTCGAGGGCCGGCTGGGACCGCAGCCGCTCGAGAGCAGCCTCGCCGCGCTCGATCAGCCGGCCGTAGGTGCTCTGCGCCTGCTCGGCGTAGCCTTCGGCGACCTTACGCAGCTCGTCAGCGGTGAGCTTCTCCTGCAGTTCGCCGAACTGCTTGGGCAGGTCCTCCTGCAGCTTGGTGATGCGGTCGCGGGTCTCGTCCACCGCAGTGGTCAGCGCTGCGCGGCGGTCTTCAGCGCGGGCGGTGGCGTCGGCGCGGGCATCGTCGGCACGTTCGCGCAAGGCGGCGACGATCTCGTTGACCGTGGCCAGCGCCAGGTCGGCAGCGCCGACGGCGGCGAGCAACGGGGCCTTCAGTTCTTCAACGGTCGGGTTCTCGGCCATGGTGATGTCCTTTCGAGTGTTCAGAAGTGTTTTCTGTCAGCTGTTTACGAATGCGCAGAGGTCAATCAGTGGTGAACTCCTCACGGGCAGGTTCGTCTTGCTGGAGGGCTTCTTCGCCTTGCGGGCCGGCTGCTTCGTTCTGCTGGATGAACGAGGCATAGATGTCGAGCAGCACCTGCTTCTGCCGCTCGGTGATGGCCATATCCGTGACGACCGCGTCTCGAACCGCGTTGGGCTCACCGGGTTCCAGGATTCCGGCCTGGACGTAGAGCACTTCGGCGGAGACCCGCAGCGCCTTGGCGATCTGGTTGAGCACTTCGGCAGACGGCTTGCGCAGCCCGCGTTCGATCTGGCTGAGGTAGGGGTTGCTCACCCCGGCCTTCTCGGCCAACTGCCGAACCGATACCTGCGCGGCTTCGCGTTGCGCCCGGATGAAGCCGCCGATATCAGACGCGGCATGGGTGACCACGGTGGCAAGATTTTCGTCCTGCGACATGGCTTTCCCTTTCGTTCCGACGGGTATCAGTCCACTGCCGTCTGAGGAAGATCAATCAGGCGACAAGATCCACGGTACCCACCCCTGCTAGCTTTTGCAAGCACTAGCTAGCGCAGGTCAGAACAGGAATTGCGCTGCGGTGTAGATGACAAGGCCGGCCAGCGAGCCCACCACCGTGCCATTGATCCGGATGAACTGCAGGTCCCGTCCCACATGCAATTCGATGCGGCGACTGGCCTCGTCGGCATCCCAGCGCTCGATCGTCTCGGTGATGATCGCGGTGATCTCGACGCCGTACTGCGACACCAGATGTTGCGCGGCGCGGACAATCCAATTGTCCACCTTGTCGCGCAGTTCCGCGTCGCTGCACAGTGATTCGCCGATCCGGACCACCGAGTCGGCCACCCGGGAACGCAGCGCCGACGACGGATCGTCGACCCCTTCCAGCACAAGACGTTTCAGTGTGCGCCAGGCCGTCTCGGCGGCATTGGACACCTCGTCGCGGGCCATCAACTGTTCCTTGACCGACTCGGCTTTGGCGATCGTAGCGGCATCGTTCTGGAGGTCATTGCTGAATTCGAAGAGGAACCGGTTCGCCGATTGGCGCAGTTCATGATTGGGGTTGCGCCGGACCTTGTCGGTGAAGTCCATCAGCTCGCGGTGGATGCGATCACCGAGGAGCTGGTCGACGAATTTCGGCGACCAGCTCGGTGAATCCCGGATGACCACGCGCTCGATCGTCTCCCCCGCATTGAGCGACCATTCGAAGGCCCGGTCACACAGCAGCTGGATCAGCGCTTCCTGGCGGTTCTCGGCGATCAGGGTGCCCAGCACCCGGCCCACCGGCGGCCCCCACTGCGGCTCGGCTATCCGCCGCACGATCATCTTGTCGATCACCTGCTGGACGTCCTCGTCGCGCAACAGCTCCACCAGGACCCGCAGCACCGTCGCCGATTCGCTGGCGACCCGGGCCGCGTTGACCGGCTCCGCGAGCCACTTGCCCAGCCGGCCGGCGATCTCGGCGTCGCGGATTTTCGTCTCGACCACCGCCGAGGACAGAAAGTTCTCCCGGACGAACGTGCCGAGCCCCTCCCCCAGCTGGTCCTTCTTCTTGCGGATGATCGCCGTGTGCGGGATCGGCAGGCCCAGCGGATGCTTGAACAGCGCGGTGACCGCGAACCAGTCGGCCAGCGCGCCGACCATCCCGGCCTCGGCGGCGGCACGCACATACCCCACCCATGGGCCGGCGCCGCGCGACTGCGCCCACGTGCAGACCAGGAACACCACGGTGGCGGCGACCAGGAAGCCGAGGGCGACCAGTTTCATCTGCCGCAGTCCGCGCCGCCGCTCTGCGTCAGCCTGGGAGTCGGCCCCGGCGAACGACTCGGCGAACGACGAACGCGCCGTTCCCTGCGGATCGGGTGCCTCGGCGGGGGCGTCCGGCGAATCGGGTCTCACAGCCACTCCACCATCATCCGTCATCGCCACGCCGACGGCGGCCAGGACGCGATCCAGTTACTGTGACCACCTCTGCACGCCGTATCGGACCCGTCCGGCGGATTCGCACTAGGATTCATGGCGCGACTAGTGAATGGAAATAGTGCGACAGTGGCTCAACAGTCCCAGGCCGAACCCGCCAAGGTAGACGGACGGAAGAGGCGGTGGCATCAGCACAAGGTCGATCGACGCAACGAACTGGTCGACGGCACTCTTGGCGCCATCCGCCGACTCGGCCGCGATGTGAGCATGGACGAGATAGCTGCGGAAATCGGTGTATCGAAGACCGTCCTGTACCGCTATTTCGTCGACAAGAACGACCTCACCACCGCGGTGATGATGCGCTTCACCCAGACGACCTTGATTCCGAACATGGCGGCCGCCCTGTCGACCCATCTCGACGGTTACGACGTGACCCGCGAGATCATCCGCGTTTACGTCGAAACCGTGGCGGCCGAGCCCGAGATCTACCCATTTGTCTTTGCAAACAGCTCCGCCAGCAAAAGCAAGGTGATCGCCGACAGTGAGCGGATCATCGCCGGGATGCTCGCGGTGATGTTCCGGCGTCGTATGCAGAAGGCCGGCATGGACACCAAGGGCGTGGAGCCGTGGGCGTACATGATCGTCGGGGGCGTGCAGCTGGCGACCCACTCCTGGATGTCGCATCGGCGGATGACCTCGGACGAACTCATCGACTACCTCACGATGCTGTCCTGGAGCGCCTTGTGCGGGATCGTCGAAGTGGGCGGTTCACTCGAACGATTCAACGAACAGCCGCATCCGGTGCCCCTCCTACCTGGGCAGGAAGAATCGGCGGACTGACGCCGCGGGCACGTTAGGCTCGCGGCATGGCCGATCTGCCGTCACTGTGGACCCATGAGCCCCACCACATCCTGACCTTCCGGCCCGGCGACAAGGTCGCCGACATCGACGCCGGCGCCACCCCCGGCTTCGACGGTTCCAAGAGCGACGCGCCCGAACTGCAGGCCGAACGAAACGAACGCTTCGCCGAACTGCAGGAGATGCTCTACGCCAACGGACGCGCCGGCGACAGCAGGTCGGTGCTGCTGGTGCTGCAGGGCATGGACACCGCGGGCAAAGGCGGAATCGTCAAACATGTCGTCGGGGCCGGCAACCCCCAGGGGATCGACTACACCAGCTTCGGTGTGCCCACCGCCGAGGAAAAGGCGCACGGCTACCTGTGGCGGATCCGCAACGCACTGCCCGCCGCCGGCCAGGTCGGTGTTTTCGACCGCTCGCACTACGAAGATGTGCTGGTGGTCCGGGTGCACAACCTGGTGCCACCGGAGGTGTGGGCCGCGCGCTACGACGAGATCAACGCCTTCGAGAAAGAACTGGTCGACAGCGGAACCACCCTGGTGAAGGTGGCCATGTTCGTCTCGCTCGACGAACAGAAGCGGCGCCTGGCCGAGCGCCTGGAACGCCCGGACAAGTACTGGAAGTACAACCCGGGTGACCTCGACGAGCGCAAACTCTGGCCGGCCTACCAGGAGGCGTATCAAGCGGTGCTGGACAAGACCTCGACCGGTTACGCGCCCTGGCACGTGGTGCCGTGTGACCGGAAGTGGTACAGCAGACTGGCGATCACCGAACTGTTGATCGAGGCACTCAAGTCCCTCGGAATGAGCTGGCCTCCGGCTGATTTCGACGTCGACGCGGAGAAAAAGAGATTGACGCAGGCGTAGCTCGGCGACTGATAGGCACAGAGGCCGGACGTTCGGCTAGCCTCAATGATCACGTGTTGCAGAAAACCGACACAATGTACCGAATCCCCCCGGAAGTACAGGACGGACAGTGGCAGAGACATCCAGCGCATCGCCCAAAGCAGAGTCCAAGTGGCTGTCGAAGTCGGCCGCTGAAACTCGCGGGTCGGACAAAAAAGAAGTCCAATTCCACTACGACATCTCCAACGACTTCTTCAAGTTGTGGCAGGACCCGAATCAGGTCTACAGCTGCGCTTACTTCGAGAAGGACGATTACACCCTCGAGCAGGCACAGCTGGCCAAGATCGACCTGTCGCTGGGCAAGTTGGGCCTCAAGCCCGGCATGACGCTGCTCGACATCGGGTGCGGCTGGGGCGCGACGATCATGCGCGCGGTGGAGAAGTACGACGTCAACGTCATCGGCCTGACGCTCTCGGAGAACCAGAAGCAGCACATCGAAGATCACTGGTTCGCCAATGCGAAGACCGACCGGAGCATGGAAGTCCGCCTGCAGCCGTGGGAGGACTTCGAGGGCAAGGTCGACCGCATCGTGTCGATCGGCGCGTTCGAGCACTTCGGCTTCAACAAGTACGACGACTACTTCAAGAAGACCTTCGACTGGCTGCCTGATGACGGCGTGCAGATGCTGCACACCATCACCATTCCGGAGGACGAAGAGATCAAGGCCAAGAAGCTGCCGCTGACCATGTCGCGGGTGCGCTTCATCAAGTTCATCATGGACGAGATCTACCCCGGCGGCCGTCTGCCGCTGGCTTCGATGGTGACCGAGCATGCCGTCAAGGCCGGTTACACCGTCACCCGCGAGCAGCACCTCCAGCCGCATTACGTGAAGACGCTGGACACCTGGGCGCGCAATCTCGAGGCCAACAAGGACGATGCCATCGCGATCACCTCAGAAGAAATCTACGAGCGTTTCCTCAAGTACCTCGACGGTTGCGCCGACCTGTTCCGGCAGGGCTACACCGACGTCGTGCAGTTCACCCTGGAGAAGAGCCCCGCTTAGCTCATCTAGGGAATCTGCGCTATACAGGTCACGCGCACACGCACATTTCATATTCAAGTTCAGTGGGAAGGTCGACGAAGATGACGGACAGCGGGTCGGGGGGCTCGACGGAGATGAAGGTCGCGTACGAGGATGTGCAGGCCCATTACGACATCTCCAATGAATTCTTCGGCCTCTGGCAGGACCCGACGCGGACCTACAGCAGCGCGTTCTACGAGCGCGAGGACATGACGCTCGAGGAAGCGCAGCTCGCCAAGATCGATCTCGCCCTGGGCAAGCTGGACCTGCACCCCGGCATGACACTGCTGGACGTCGGCTGCGGCTGGGGCGCGATGATGAAACGGGCGGTCGAGCGCTACGACGTCAACGTCATCGGGCTCACGCTCAGCAAGAATCAGCGCGAGCTGGGCCAGCAGATCCTCGATGGCATCGACACCACCCGGTCGAGGCAGGTCATGCTGCGGGGCTGGGAGGAATTCGATCAGCCGGTGGACCGGATCGTCAGCATCGAGGCCTTCGAAGCGTTCCCGAAGGAGCGCTACAAGGCCTTCTTCGACCTGTGCTACCGGATCATGCCGGGCGACGGCCGGATGGTGCTGCAGACCATCATGGGTCACCCGCTGAAGCGCTGGCCCGAGTTGGGTGTGCCGATCACCATGAGTGATCTGCGGTTCATGCGTTTCATCGCCAAGGAGATCTTCCCCGGCGGGTCGGTGCCCTGCGACGAGGACGTCATCGCGTTCTCCACCGGCGCCGGTTTCAGCGTCGAGCGTCAGCAGGACCTCACGCCGGACTACGTGCGGACGCTTGCCACCTGGGCCGAAAACCTGGAAGCCACCCGTGACCAGGCGATCGCGGTGACCTCCGAGGAGGTCTACGACCGTTACATGAAGTACCTGCTCGGTTGCTCGGATTTCTTCAACCGCAATGTCAGCTACGTCGGTCAGTTCACCCTGGTCAAGGGTGGCCAGTAGGCCTCAGTACGTGTAGAAGCCGTGGCCGGACTTCTTGCCGAGCCGGCCGGCTTCGACCATTCGCAGCAGCAGCGACGGCGCGGCGTAGAGCGGCTCCTTGAATTCGTCGAACAGTTTGTCGGCGATCAGCTTCAAGGTGTCCAGCCCGACGAGGTCGGACAACCGCAGCGGTCCCATCGGGTGTGACAGTCCGGCGACGACGGCCTTGTCGACGTCCTCGATGGTGGCGACGCCGGCTTCGACCATCCGGACGGCCGAGAGCAGGTACGGCACCAGCAGGAAATTCACCACGAAGCCGGAACGATCCGAACACCGCACGACCTGCTTGCCCAGCACCTCGGAGGCGAACTGCTCGGTACGTGCCGCGGCTTCCTCGGTGGTGACCAGCGTGCTGACCAGCTCGACGAGCGGCAGCACCGGAACCGGGTTGAAGAAGTGCAGGCCGACTACGCGGCCCGGGTTCTTGGTGGCCGAAGCGATCTTCATGATCGGAATGCTGGAGGTGTTCGACGCGAGCACGGCGTCGGGATCGGTGATCACGGCGTCGAGTTCGGCGAACACCTTGGCCTTGACGTTCTCGTCTTCGACGATCGCCTCGATGACCAGCTGACGGTCGGCCATGTCGGCCAGCGATGTGGTGAACGACAGCCGTGCCAGCGTCGCGTCGCGGTCCTGCTCGGAGAGCTTGCCCTTGGCCACTGCGCGGTCGAACGACTTCGTCAGCCGGTCACGACCCGCGTTGACCAGTTCCTCCGTCGGCTCGAACACCAGGACCTGGGCCCCGGCTCTGACGCACACCTCCGCGATGCCCCCGCCCATCTGCCCGGCGCCGACAACCCCAACCCGCTCAATACTCACTGTGTCTCCTCGACTCTGCACGGTCTCCGGCAGCACTCAGGCCCCGCCCGCGAACGCGGACGGGGCCTGAGGCTATCAACTCTGTGGCTTGCGCCGGCTCAGTGGAACTGGCCTTCTTCGGTCGAGCCCGCCAGTGCAGTCGTCGACGAAGTGGGGTCGACGGTGGTGGCGATCCGATCGAAGTAACCAGCGCCGACCTCACGCTGGTGCTTGGTGGCGGTGTAACCGCGCTCCTCGGCGGCGAACTCGCGCTCCTGCAGCTCGACGTAGGCGCTCATCTGGTTGCGGGCGTAGCCGTGGGCCAGATCGAACATCGAGTAGTTCAGGGCGTGGAAGCCGGCCAGGGTGATGAACTGGAACTTGAAGCCCATCGCGCCGAGCTCGTTCTGGAACTTGGCGATCGTCGCGTCGTCCAGGTGCTGCTTCCAGTTGAACGACGGCGAGCAGTTGTAGGCCAGCATCTGGTCGGGGAAGTCCGCCTTGACGGCCTCGGCGAACTTCTTGGCCAGCTCGAGGTCCGGGGTGCCGGTCTCCATCCAGATCAGATCGGAGTACGGGGCGTACGCCTTGGCGCGGGCGATGCACGGCTCCACACCGTTGGTGACGTGGTAGAAGCCTTCCTTGGTCCGCTCACCGGTGATGAACGGCTGATCGCGCTCGTCGATGTCAGAGGTGATCAGCGTGGCTGCCTCGGCATCGGTGCGGGCGATGACCAGCGTCGGCACATCGGCGACGTCGGCGGCGAGCCGAGCGGAGGTCAGGGTCCGGATGTGCTGCTGCGTCGGGATCAGCACCTTGCCACCGAGGTGGCCGCACTTCTTCTCCGACGCCAGCTGATCTTCCCAGTGCGATCCGGCGACGCCGGCGGCGATCATGGCCTTCTGCAGCTCGTAGACGTTCAGCGCGCCACCGAAGCCGGCCTCACCGTCGGCGACGATCGGGGCCAGCCAGTTCTCCACGGAGGTGTCGCCCTCGACCTTGGCGATCTGGTCGGCACGCATCAGTGCGTTGTTGATGCGGCGGATGACCTGCGGCACGGAGTTGGCCGGGTACAGGCTCTGATCCGGGTACGTGTGACCCGAGAGGTTCGCGTCGCCGGCGACCTGCCAACCGGACAGGTAGATGGCCTTCAGGCCGGCGCGGACCTGCTGCACGGCCTGGTTGCCGGTCAGTGCGCCGAGCGAGTTGACGTAGTCCATGTCGTGGAGCTGCTCCCACAGGACCTCCGCGCCACGACGGGCCAAGGTGGCCTCTTCGATGACGGAGCCCTGCAAGGCGACGACGTCCTGGGGGCTGTAGGTGCGGGTGATGCCTTTCCAGCGGGGATTGGTATCCCAGTCGTGCTGGATCTGCTCGGGTGATTTCGGCGTGCCAACGGTCGACATTGACTGCTCCTTGAGGGTCTAGCGAGTGCTGCGAGTGATCGGTCAAGAGCTCTGGGTATTGCCGGGATCGCCAGCTTGTTAACACCCGAGCATCTTCACTGGTGTGCTCTTCCCAAGATGCCACTCGACATATGCGCAGGTCCAGCCATTTCGTTGCCAACTTTCGCCATGCCCTTCGCAGAACATTGCAAATGTTGCGAAGGTCACGCGTAACTGAACCGGTTCAGTTGCTACTGACCGGTAGCAAGAAGTGTGCAGGTCAGGCCGGGAAATAACAGTACGGCGGTACTGTTAAAGCGCGAACAACGACGCCACGGCTTTGGTCTCGTTGCCGACGGCATATGTGAGCGTTGTAACAGTCCGATCCGAGAGCTCGGCGCCGAACGCTTCGGTGGAGCCGGCCGGATGGACGTGGGAAAGAATCTCCAGCTTGTCGCCGAGCGCGACGGGCAGGTCATGCTCGATGGTCACCCGCAACGGCCCCTGCATCAGCTCCGGATGCGAGTACAGGTAGTCCTCGATGACCGTCCAGTACACCGAGTTGTTCATGTGATCGAACAGGTCGATATCCGAAACGCGCACCGGATAGTCGCGAACCTCTACCGCGTCCTCCCGGCTACCCGCCTTGAGGTAGGCCTTCCAGCGCAGCCGGTCGACCTCGGTGGTGCGCTGCAGCCCCTCCAGGAAGTCGTCGGAGATCCGCGCCGGGCCCTGGGTCTCCCGATTGATGTTGATCCAGAACGCTTCGGACTCCATCAAGCCGCCACCGCGCTTGCCGTCGATGCGGACCCGCATCTCACACCACCGGTTGGACGTGCCCGAGCACCAGCGGCGCAGCCGCAGCATGTCCTGGAACTCGATCGGCCGGATCAGGTCCACCATGGTGCGCCGCACGATCCACAGCGGGTGAGTTTCCTCGAACCCGAGCTCACGCAGGTGATCGGAGCCGATGTCCTGGATGTGACGGCAGGCGGCGTCGAACCTCAGCCGCCCGGTGCGGTCGATGTCCCCCACCCGAAGCGGCCATTGCCGGTCGAAAACGTCGGGATGAGGATCGGGCACCGGCATCAACGTCTTCGCCAGCCCCGTGCCCGTGTTGCTCACCATCGAACGCCTCTTCTTCGATTTGTCTGCACAGTCCTCACACGTTCCCCCAACCCAGCGCGATCATGCCAGCCTGCCAGTGTGCAGGCCACCGGGTTGGGTTTGCCAACGCTGCGAAGATCCGATTAACACGCGGGTACGCTGGCCGGGTGGCCAAGACCTTCGTGGGCTCGAGGGTGCGCCAGCTACGCAGCGAACGTGGTTTCAGTCAGGCGGCGCTCGCACAGATGCTGGAGATCTCACCGAGCTACCTCAACCAGATCGAGCACGATGTTCGTCCCCTCACGGTGGCAGTGCTGTTGCGCATCACCGAGGTTTTCGGGGTCGACGCCACCTTCTTCGCCTCCCAGGACGACACCCGCCTGATCGCCGAACTGCGCGAAGTGACGATGGACCGTGATCTCGGCATCGAGGTCGACCAGTCCGAACTCGCCGACGTGGTCAGCACCCACCCGGCCGTCGCGAAGGCCATGGTGAACCTGCACCGGCGCTACCGGCTCACCACCGCCCGCCTGGCGGCCGTCACCGAGGACCGCCACGCCGACGGCAGCGGCTCGGGTTCCGGATCGGGCAACATCACCATGCCCCACGAAGAGGTCCGCGACTACTTCTACCAGCGGCAGAATTACCTGCACGAACTCGACACCGCCGCCGAGGACCTCACCGACCGGATGCGGATGCACCGCGGTGATCTGGCCCGTGACATCGCCCAGCGCCTGGCCCACGTGCACGGCGTCCGGATCGTCCGGCGCATCGACCTCGGCAGTTCGGTCCTGCACCGCTACGACCCGGAGACCAAGACACTGGAGATGAGCGCACATCTCTCCGGCGGACAGCAGGTCTTCAAGCTCGCCGTGGAGCTGGCGTATCTGGAATTCGGCGATCTGATCGACAATCTGGTCACCGAAGGAAACTTCACCAGTGACGAGTCCCGGACCCTGGCCCGCCTCGGCCTGGCCAACTACTTCGCCGCGGCGGCGGTCCTGCCCTACCGCCAGTTCCACGACGTCGCCGAGAACTTCCGCTACGACATCGAACGACTCTCGGCTTTCTACTCGGTGAGTTACGAGACGATCGCCCACCGGCTCTCGACCCTGCAGCGGCCGTCGATGCGCGGAGTCCCGCTGTCGTTCATCCGCGTGGACCGGGCGGGCAACATGTCAAAACGCCAGTCCGCTACCGGTTTCCACTTCTCGTCGTCCGGGGGTACCTGCCCGCTGTGGAACGTCTACGAGACCTTCGCCAACCCGGGCAAGATCTTGGTGCAGATCGCCCAGATGCCCGACGGGCGGCACTACATGTGGGTGGCCCGCACCGTGGAGCGGCGCGCGTCGCGCTACGGTCAGCCCGGTAAGACGTTCGCGATCGGGTTGGGCTGCGAGCTGCGGCACGCACACCGGCTCGTCTATTCGGAGGGACTGGACTTGTCCGGCAACATCGCCACCCCGATCGGCGCCGGCTGCCGGGTCTGCGAGCGGGACAATTGTCCGCAGCGCGCGTTCCCCGCACTGGGCCGCGCCCTTGATCTCGACGAGCACCGCAGCACGGTGTCGCCCTATCTGGTGAAGCACCCGTGACCGCCGAACCGGCACGGGTGCCCGCATCCAGCGGCCTCCGCGACGTCGGCCCCATCAACTGGGCAATCTGCCGGCTCGGCGCCCGCGGAATCCGCGCGCCGGAGTTCCACCTGTTCAATGCCCTGTCACGGCACTCGTCGCTGTTCTGGGCGTGGCTGCCGTTCTCCGGGGTGCTGCTCTACTGGGGCCGGCTGTCGCGGTACGACGCGGAGCTGGTGATCCTGCGGGTGGGGCATCTGCGGGAGTGCGAATACGAACTCCAGCAGCACCGCCGATTGGCGCGCTCCCGCGGCGTCGATGCGGCGTTGCAGGCCAAGGTGTTCCAGGGACCGCACGCCGACGGCCTGTCCGACAAGCAGCGTGTGCTACTGACCGCCACCGACGAGTTCGTGCTCCAACGGCGGGTGACCCCGGAAACCTGGGCCCGACTCGCCGGTTACCTCAATACCAAGCAACTCATTGAATTCTGTTTACTGGCAGGCCAATACGACACCCTGGCGGCGACCATGAACACGCTGCAACTGCCGCTGGACTTCCCCGACTAGCGGGGCTGGGTTGGGGTCGCGTCACTCACGGGAGTGGGCGCGTCGGTCGGTACGGCCTCGGTGCCGCCGAACGTCGACGTCCCGTCCGGAGACACCTTGAACCCCTCCGTGTGCCCTGCCAGAGTGCCGTAACACGCCACGCCACCTTCGAGGGACATACAGGTGGCACCTATGCCGCTGACGCGATATCCGGTGGGCAGGTGGCGAATCGGGCCGGGGTAGGCCGGGCGGTCGTATTTCGGGGTGTCGGTCCGGCGCATCCCGACCGGTCCGGGCAGTTGAGCGAAGATCTCGTTCTCCCCCCCGGTGACGCCGGGCAGTTTCCCGTTGCAGCCCACCTCGCCACCGCTGTACGTGGCGATGGTGCACGTCAACCCGTCACCGACGGTGAACACCGGGAACATGTTCTTCGGTCCGGCCCCGACGATGTAGCTGTCATCGCCGACCACGAAATCCTTCGGATCCGGGAAGCCTTCGGGCAAACCGGGGGTGGCGGGGCCGATGCCCGTCCTGTCGGCGGAGATCTCCATCCACTGCGCTGCCGGGCCGGAACCCTTGGTGCACAACGTCTCCGGTCCCTCGCCGACCGCACATTCGAAATCCTGGTAGACGATCTTGCTGCCCACCGGCAGCACCGGGGCAGCGCCGCCGGACGTCTTCACGAACTGCATGTTCGCCGTCGCCCGCAGACCGCCTTGGTCGCCGTCGGCGGCAAGCACGATCTCGTTCACCCCAGCCCGGGTGTTCGGCAGCCGTCCGTCGCAGCCTGCCGTGCCGTGGGCCGGGCGGATCGCGCACAGCAGTCCGTCCGGGGTCTGGAAGTACACCTCACCCTGAGCCACCAGGTTGTCGACAAAACCCTCGGCCGGAACCACCCGGAACGTGCTGAGATCGGGAGCTGCCGAACCCGCCGTCGCGGGCGTCAGCGGTTCCGCCGCGGCCGGGGCCGCGACGGCACCGGCGAGCACGATCAGCCCGGACGCCGCCAGGGCGGCCAACCGCATCACTAGAAATTGATCATGTGGCCGGCGAGACCGTGGAAGCACTCCTGCAGCGCCTCCGACAGCGTCGGGTGGGTGTGCACGTTGCGGGCCAACTCATTGACCGTCAGATCCCACTTCTGCGCCAGCGTCAGCTCCGGCAGCAACTCGGAGACGTCGTGGCCGATCAGGTGCCCGCCAAGGAGTTCGCCGTACTTCGAATCGGCGATCAGCTTCACGAAACCCGTCGGGTCCCCCAATCCGTGGGCCTTGCCGTTGGCGGTGAACGGGAACTTGGCGACCTTGACGTCGTAGCCCTCGTCACGTGCCTGCTGCTCGGTGAGCCCGAAGCTGGCGACCTGCGGCTGACAGAACGTCGCACGCGGCATCATCCGGTAATCGCCCAGCGGCAGCGTCTCGGCTCCGGCGATGGTCTCGGCAGCCACCACACCCATTGCCTCGGCCACGTGCGCCAGCTGCAATTTGGCGGTCACGTCGCCGATGGCGTAGATGTGCGGCACGTTGGTGCGCATGTAGTCGTCGATGCCGATCGCCTTGCGCTCGGTCAGCTCGACTCCGGCCTTCTCCAGTCCGAAGCCCTCGACGTTGGGCGCGAAGCCGATGGCCTGCAGCACCTTGTCGGCCTTGAGCTCCTCGGATTTTCCGTCCTTGCTGACGCTGACGGTGACCTGCTTGCCGTCGTCGTCGATGGATTCCACCTTGGTGCCGGTGAGGATCTTCACACCCAGCTTCTTGTACTGCTTTTCGATCTCCTTGGAGATCTCGGCGTCCTCGTTGGGCAGCGCGCGCGGCAGGAATTCGACGATGGTCACGTCCACGCCGTAGTTCTTCAGCACGTAGGCGAATTCCATGCCGATGGCCCCGGCGCCGGCGATGATGATCGACTTCGGCAGCTCGCGAGTCAGGATCTGCTTCTCGTAGGTGACAACGTTCTCGCTCAGCGAGGTGCCCGGCACCAGCCGGGTGCTGCTTCCGGTGGAGATGATCGCGTTGTCGAAGGTGACGGTCTCGGTGCCGCCGTCGTTCAGGTCGACTTCGACGGTGTGGTCGTCGGTGAACTTGCCGTAGCCATTGATCTCGGTGATCTTGTTCTTCTTCATCAGGAAGTGCACACCGGCAACGCGGCCCTCGGCGACCTTGCGGCTGCGGTCGAAGGCTGCCCCGAAATCGAAGCTGGCCTCCCCGCTGATCCCGAAGGTCTTGGCTTCCTTGGTGAAGATGTGGGCGATCTCTGCGTTGCGCAGCAGCGCCTTGGACGGGATGCACCCGACGTTCAGGCAGACACCGCCCCAGTACTTGGGTTCGATGATGGCGATGTTCAATCCCAGCTGAGCGGCGCGAATAGCGGCGACATATCCACCGGGTCCGGCTCCGAGCACGACGACGTCATAGTGAGTCACGCACCCCAGCCTAATGGGCAGGTGTTTGCGTTGTTTGCGCCTAGGGAGATACCCAGCCGAAGACGAACATCCCGTACAGGACCGCGGCAGCGACACCGGCGGCACACGGCGCAGTCAGCACCGCGATCGCCGTCGCCGAAAGCATCGGCCGCTGATCGGGCAGTGACAACAGCAGCGCGCTCAGCACACAGACGATGACGTACATCAGGACACTGACCTCGACCCACGTCTTGTCCGGCGACTGGAACCACCAGAAGTACAGGCCGAGCCCGATGGCAGCGGCGACCACCCAGACACCGCACAGCACCGGCACGAGTTTCCATATCTTGAGGAACTGGTACTGACCAGGCACCGCGACCGGGTGTGCGGGGACGGCAACGCGTTCAGGCCCGGGCTCTGGCGTCCACTGCCGCTCTGCCAGCAGCACGTCGGTGGGGGCCGGGACCTTTGCCGGTTCCTTTGCCGGTTCGGCATCGGCCCGCGGCGCCATCGGCTCCGGATGCGGTCCGGTGTCGAAGATCGGCGCCCAGTGCGGTTGGGTAAGTGGCATCGCACCGGTATCCGGGCGGTCAGGCACCGTTGACCACCTGGATCAGAACGAGCACGCCGAACCATGACGGTGCCACAGCCAGCAGGAACGTCGCCCATACCGTGACCCAGCGCCGTCCGGCGGTCAGCAGCAAGACCAGGCCCAGCAGGGTCGGGGCACCGAGCACCAACGCGATGGCGGCGTCCGGGCGTACCGAAGCGTGGATCAGCAGGGTGGTCAGCACGGCGGCGATCACCCCGACTGCACTGCCGACCAGCATCGCGCCGGTCAGCAGCCACGCCCTGGGGAGCGGAATCACGGGAAAAACCCTACGACGGGGCGGCCCGCTATCCCGGGATCTGCGCGGCGCGTCCTTTTGGCATCGGGCAGGCGTCGGCGGCTTCCGCGACGACCTCGCCACGCGGACCCGGCGGCGTGGCACCGGCGGCGTACTGCGCGCCGGTCAGTGCCGCAACGCTGTCGAGCTGGGCATTCTCGTCGTCGGTGAAGGCGCGGCCACGGGAGAGGAACCGGAACCCTTCAGGGGCTTCGAGACTGAAGCCGCCACCGCGGCCGGGAACCAGATCGATCACCAGTTGGGTGTGCTTCCAGGTGTCGAACTGCGGTCCCGAGATCCACACCGGCACGCCGTCGGCGACATCGAGCAGGCCGAGCAGCACGTCGCGGTCTCCCACCAGGAAGTCACCCAGGGGATAACACATCGGTGAGGACCCGTCGCAGCAACCGCCGGACTGGTGGAACATGATCGGACCGTGCCGCTGCTGCAGCGTCTCCAACAAGTCTGCGGCAGCTCGAGTTACCAACGCGCGCGACGGTGCTGTCATGCCCATCACAGTACGCGGAGCGGTTCCCTGGCTGCTTGCGGCCGCGTTGCCGCGAGCGGCTCGCGGTGTGGGGCCACAATGGGTCTCGTGGCTGAAGACCCTTACCTGTGGCTCGAAGACATCACCGGCGACGAGGCACTCGAGTGGGTACGCGCCCACAACGAACCCACGCTGGCCGAACTGTGTGACGACCAGTTCGAAGAGATGCGCCGCCAGGCGCTGGAGGTGCTCGACACCGACAGCCGGATCCCGTACGTGCGGCGTCGGGGCGACTACCTCTACAACTTCTGGCGCGACGCCGACAACCCCAGGGGGCTGTGGCGGCGGACGACGCTGGAGAGCTACCGCACCGAGAGCCCCGACTGGGACGTGGTGTTCGATCTGGACGCCTACTGCCGCGCCGTGGACGCCAACTGGGTGTGGGCGGGCGCCGACGTCATCGAGCCCGATCACAACCGGGCCCTGTTCAGCCTCTCCCCCGGCGGCTCCGACGCCGCAGTGGTGCGCGAATTCGATATGGTGACAAGAGAATTCGTCGATGGCGGTTTCGAGGTCGGTGAAGCCAAGACCCAGATCACCTGGGAAGATCCGGACACGGTGCTGATCGGCACCGACTTCGGACCGGATTCGCTCACCGAGTCCGGCTACCCCCGGATCGTGAAACGCTGGCGCCGCGGTCAAGCGCTCGCCGACGCCGAGACGGTCTTCACCGGGCCTGCCACCGACGTCATCGTCGCCGCCTCGGTGGATCGCACCCCAGGTTATGAACGCACCTTCGTCAGCCGTGCCATCGACTTCTTCAACGACGAGGTGTACGAGCTACGTGCCGGCGAGCTCATCCGCATCGACGCGCCCACCGACGCGTCGGTGGGCGCTCATCACGACTGGCTGACGATCGAGCTGCGCACCGACTGGGACACCGGTGAAGCCAGCTATCCGGCCGGCGCACTGCTGGCCGCCAACTACGATGAATTTCTTGCCGGCACAGCATCATTGGAAGTGGTTTTCACCCCCGACGAGCACACCGCGCTGCACCAACATGTCTGGACCAAGGACCGGCTGGTGCTGGTCACACTCAAAGACGTGGCCAGCGATGTGCATGTACTGACGCCGGGAACGTGGACCTCCGAACCCATGCCCGGTATCCCGGTGAACACCAACACCGTCGTCGTCGCCGCCGACGACAACGGTGATGAAGTCTTCCTGGACTCCAGCGGCTTCAACAGCCCGTCGCGACTGCTGCACGGTCCCGTCAGCGGGCCACTGCAGCAGATCAAATCGGCCCCAGCGTTCTTCGATTCCGAAAACATCTCCGTCACACAGTATTTCGCGACGTCAGCTGACGGCACCGCGATCCCCTATTTCGTCGTAGGCGCTGGCTCCGGGCCCGGCCCCACCCTGTTGGGCGGCTACGGCGGGTTCGAGGTGGCTCGCACACCCGGCTACGACGGCGTGCTGGGCCGGCTCTGGCTGGCCCGCGGCGGCACCTACGTGCTGGCCAATATCCGCGGCGGCGGTGAGTACGGACCGTCCTGGCACACCCAGGCGATGCGCGAGAACCGCCACAAGGTCGACGAGGATTTCGCCGCCGTGGCACGCGATCTGGTGCAGCGCGGGATCACCACGGTCGACCAGCTGGGCGCTCAGGGCGGCAGCAACGGCGGCCTGCTGATGGGCATCATGCTCACCAAGTACCCGGAGCTGTTCGGCGCGTTGGTCTGCCAGGTGCCGTTGCTCGATATGAAGCGCTTCCATCTGCTGCTTGCCGGTGCGTCGTGGGTGGCCGAGTACGGTGACCCCGACGATGCCCAAGACTGGGAGTTCATCGCGAAGTATTCGCCGTACCAGAACATCTCGGCCGACAGACACTATCCCGCGTTGCTGATGACGACCTCCACACGTGATGACCGCGTACATCCGGGGCACGCCCGCAAGATGACCGCCGCACTCGAAGCCGCTGGTCATCAGGTGCGCTACTACGAGAACATCGAAGGTGGTCACGCCGGTGCGGCCGACAACGCGCAGACGGCGTTCAAGTCGGCACTGAGCTACTCGTTCCTGTGGCGGGTGCTGGGCGCAAAGTGAATTGACGGCCGACGGATAGGTAGTAGCCTCCACGGTAATCGTTTGCTGAACGGGGGGTCACGTGTTCGTCGCCATACCTCAGATGCGCGCCGGGACCAAGCACTCATACGAGGCAGCCGCAGGCCTCAAGGAGGCCGGAAAGGCACTTCTGCGAGCGACGCCGGTCCCCGGCACCTTCGGTGGCTTCGCCGCCGCCAGGTCGTTTGACGGTGCGCTGACCCAGGCTCACACGCGCCATGTCGGTTGCCTCGCCAATCATGTGATCCGCCTGCACCTCTGATGCAACTCAAGTACTTGAGCGTCAAGGGGCTCATCGCGGAGGCTGGCGGTGATCCTTGGGGAATCAATGCAACCGTCCAAAGCGGGGAGCCCGGTCAGATCTCTGAGTTGGCGACGGCGTTCTACGACGCGGGTGTGTCGATGTCCGAGACCTCCGAGGAATTCAGTCGCGCCAAGGACCGATTTGAAGATTCCTGGAATCGGGAAAATGGGGATCATCCGATCAATGACTCCGCTGAGGTCAAGCGGGCCACCGTCGCGCTGAATCTCAGCAGAGAGCAGCTCACCCGTGTGGGAGTAGACCTGCAGAAGATCGCTGCGGCACTGGCAGAGACACAGCGCTCATGCGCCGAGTGCATCGCCACTTTGGAAAACAACCTCCAGGCAATCGATGACGCAATCGACCGGACGGTGCAGCAGACGGGACTCCCCGTTGACGAGCTGGACATCGAGCCCATCGAGAACATGGCCGAGCTGGATACCAGGGACGCGCTGACAGCCGTCACCAACGCGCGCGACTCCTATGCTGGTCAGCTGACCCGCTCCATGAGCGAGATCGAGGCAGAGGGATACGACCCTTCGGCCATCGACACATCTGACGGTAACGGTCAGACCGACGAGGCGGCAGCGGAAATGGAAGCCGCACAGTACGGATTCATGCAGCGGGCAGCCGATCAGGTGATGGTCGACAGCCCCGGCCCCGCAACCCCAGACAAGGACGCCGCCGCAGACCGCCTACGCGACTACGCGACGATTAGCGGCGCGGATGCCTCGCCCGCAGCAGTAGAGCTCGCCGCCCAGCGTCTGGACGACTACCAGCAGGCAATGATGCCCGTGCCTGGCCGACGCGACTCGATTCTGGGTGTCGATTCTCGGTCGAGGGCCCAGTCGCGCCTCCGGATGCAGAAGATGCTCGAGGAGGGGACGCCGTGGCAACAGCCGATGTCGCGGGACGAAGCCACCGCCTGGATGAACGAGGAAGAAGCCCAGATGAAGGCGACAACGTTGGAGAAGACGGAGGCCCTCCTCGTCCAAGCTGGCATGGCGCAGAGGGATGCCGACGCAATACTCGATGCCATGTCGTCTGGCCTGACGCTAGCCGATCTACAGCAGTACGCCGACGTATTGGGTACGGCAGGCCAAGACTTCGATGGACGAGTCTCGATCGGTCGGCACGCCGTAGACAGATTTGATCCAGACACCGTTCGTGCGATCGGCCAGCTCGGCAAGCACGTCAAGGGGGCAGGTTCATTGCTGGAGGTCGGACTGGCGTTCGACGCCTGGTTAAGCGGCGCCCCTACTGGCGAGACATTCGGCGGTCTCGGCGGGAGCTTTGCCGGTGGTGCGGGAGGAGGGGCCGCACTCGGATTTCTCGGGGGCTCGGCGCTCGGACCAGGTGGCGCTTTCGCCGGGATGATCATCGGCTCCGTGGGCGGCGGGGTCATCGGCGAGGAGGTTGGGCGATATGCCGGAAGTAAGCTCTTTGACTAACGGTCTCGCCATCGTCGTCCCGGAGTGGTCACGGCCGATGCTGATCACCGGCCTGGCATTCGCGTTCGTCGGTCTCCTGGCCGATACGTACCCGGTGTCGCCCACTGCCCAAGGCCGTATCTACTGGGCCGGCTGGGGTCTGGCAACCTTGCTCCTCACGGCCAGCGTCGCTCATGACGGATGGCGGACAGCTGTCTTGGTCATGGCGGTCCTTGTGTTCATCGCAGTCCTTCTGGCCTACTTCCGCACGTCGCATCTCAAGATCGGCGGGCGCATCCGCTCGCCGTACATCGCGCGGACCGGCGAAACCCCACCACCCGACGCCTACCGGGGCAATGTTCTTCCGTCCACTGCGTGGTGGGCGGCGGCCGTCTTCGCGGTGGCGGGAGGCGGATTCGTGTTCATGGCCGACTCGCCGAGCGACAACGGATTCGTCATCGCATGTGGCGCAATCACATCTCTGTACCTAGCTGGGCTAGGCCACCTCGATAAAGCCGATGGTTTCCCCGTTGCCCGCACCCAGTACGTACCGCTCGCCGTCACGGTGGCGGCGTGTATTCCGCTGTTGCTATTGCCGGTGGCTGCATACTTTGCGGCGTATTGGGCGAGCCCCCGCAAGAGCGACGCGAACGAGGATTCGCGAGAAGCACCGTGATTGCCTTGGGCACACCTGGGCTAGGACGACTTCTTCACCCGCAGCGTTACCCAATGCGCGATCACGTACAGCACCGGGAAAATGCCCACCGACGCCAGCGAGAGGATCGCAAATTGCACATGCTGACCGCGCGCAATGCGCTGCAGATGCATGGCGTCCCCGACACCGCTGAGCACCGCAGCCGCAACAACGATGCCCAGTCCCAAGATTCCGTAGCGCAGGTCCTCACGATCAACGACGTATTTCCACATGTTGCCAGCACCGATCACGCCGACACCAACCGTCTGCAGCCACCAAAGCCTCGCCGCCGACACCGTCGGGCTGTACGGCTCGTCGGTACCGAGTTCACCTGAGCGGCCAGGCCGAGGACGTATCTCAGTCGCACTATGGAACGCGATGACGTGTCCGCCGATTTTGATGTACTGGCTGGAGAAGTAGGCGCGAAGTGTCGTGATGAACAGCACGAACACCACGAAGATCAACCCGGTGGCGATATTCGGCAACGAGGCGACAAACACGCAAGCTGCGGACCCAAAAGTACTGCTCCAGTACACTTTCCGCTGCCACCCCAAGCCACGTTCACTACCCACCGTAATGACGGGCAATAGCAGGCACAATACTGCGGCTATCGAGAAGACAAGCGTATGCGGATCGTCGGCAGTTGGTTGAGCACCCGCCTGAAATCCCGTCTCGAGCGCCCCTCCCCAGATCATTTGCCCTTCACGCATTGCAGCGGCAAGCGGCTCCCCACCAAGCAACCTTCCTGTTCTGGGCCGTCACATTTTGTGACGCCGTTTTGTGGTGCATGCGACTCCAGAGGAGTCGCCGAGGCCAGGTCTCCTGGGGCTCGCGTGGTGTGGTGTGGGGGTCAATGGCGTGACAGCTTCCAGCGCAGCGCGATTGAACGAGCGGCAAGGTAGGGCACCGTCATGATCCCTGCCGATATCAGCGCCGTTACGGCGAAGGGCACATACTGGCCGCGCGCAATGCGTTGCAACCGCAGACCATCGCCGCAGCCGAATAGAGCACCTACCGCCACCAGAATGCCACTGCCGGCAACACCGTAGATCAGTTCATCGCCCCCGAAGAGGTATGCGTACACGTTCCCCGCCCCCATGACCGCGCACACCACGAGCAGCCACCACAGCTTGGCAGCAGTGACGTTTGAGCCGTAGGGCTGGTCTTCCCGCAAGCCATCGCCTGCTTCGCTGCGGCTCGCGCGCAGATCAGTAGCGCTTTCAAAGGCGATGACCCGTCCGCCGATCTTGATGTATTGCGTGGTGAAGTATGCCGGGAGACACATGACAAACACCGCAAGGCCAGCCAAGAAAGATCCGGTTGCGACGTTCGGCAGCGACGCAACGAAGGCGCAGGCCGCTCCCCCAAATGTGCCGCTCCAGTAGACTTTCCGTTGCCAACTCACACTTCGCGCGTTGCCCTGCGGGACGAACGTCAAAGTGAGAAAGGCGAAAGCCGCCACGAAGAAGACAAGGGTGTGCGGATCGCCCCACGAGGGTGCTGGCGCCGCATGCAAGGTATTCAACACTCGAATTTCCTACCCGTCAGTTCCTCGCCCAATTCATCACCTTGTCTGCTACTCCCTCACCGACGAAGGCGCCCGCGGTTCCGAGTACCAGTGCTCCCACGAACGCGCCCGGCGGTCCCGCAACCGCCGCTCCCCCCATCGCTCCGGCCTCACCGAACGCCCAGGCACCTGCAAGGCCGCCGCCGGCCTTACCTGCGACGTCGACCAAAGATGCATCATTGACAGTCACGTCGTAGACATTTACCGCAAGCTCCACAACGCTGCCCACAGCACCGAAACGGTCGCCTAGTTTCGCGAGAGCCCTTATGTCGGCCTCAGTGAATGCGATGCCCGGTTGCCAATGTCTACCTCGTGGCAACAGCTCCGTGAATTTATCGACGGCCCGCTCGCCACTGTCGAACACCTTCGAGACCGCCCCTGCCGCGTCGAGGTACTCCTGGGGCATGACCCCACGACCTATTCCGTCAACCATCGCTGCGGCCCCCTCGGGACTTATCCCCTGCTGTTGCAACTGTTCCTGCAGGCGGGTGAGCGCGGTTGCGCGGTCCTGCACCGCAAGCTGGTTCATCAACCTGGTCGCGTCGTCGGCGGACATCGGCAAGTTGCTCCACGGCAGCTGAGCATCCATGAGCTGGCGTTGCATCGTCAGTCGGGCTTTGGCCCGGTCTCGCATATCACCACCCAGCACAGGGTCTTTGGCAACCGGGCCGGTCGAATTGGCGAGGTTGAAGTCAGCTAGCCGACTGCCGGCCAAGCGCGCGGCCTCTTCTTGTTCTTGTGGCCCGTCGTAACGAGCAGCCCCGTTGGCGGGATCGGTGGCGCTTGTGAAGTCGTCCAGGCGACGGTCAGCCGCGATCTCGTCCAGCGACCATCCCAAATGGCCATTGGGATGCTCACGACTCGCCTTCTCCACCGTCGCTTGATCTTTGGCCAGCTGACCGGACTTCTCGTACTGTCCCGCGGCTTCCCGGGGCGCGTCACCTGGCGTCGCATCGGACTCATCGATCGCGCCCGGGGCGTATCCAGATGCCATCATTGCAGTCTCAGCACTGTGCAACTGGGCGATGTACGCGCCCCGGATGGCCTCGATGTTGTCCAGCGCCGCCTTCGTCAATTGCTGGGCCTCGCCGATCAATTCCGCAGCGAGAAAAGGCAATTCCTGCATGGCCTCGCCGATCTCATCGTCGATGTCGTGCAGATCAGCATTGAGGTCTTCGATCAGTGCTGCGCTGTCTCGTTGCGCAGTTGCCAGGGCGGCCGCCACCTGCTGCAACGACACCGCGATCTTGGCGAGCTCATCAGGCTGACCCCCGAGGGCCGCGCTTACCTTCTGCACCTCGGCTGAGTCGTTGATCGGATGCTCGACCGTGTCCTTGCGGTCCCACGAGTCCCAGAACTGCTTCTTGGCGATGTTGAAGTGGTCGTCAGCGTCTTTGAGGTGGCTGCCTGCCTGATGGAATGCCTCGGCGAGTCCGCTGATCTCACCGGGATCGCCGGCCTGTATCTCATCGTCGACCTGCCATGGGTCGCCACCGGCCGCGGCGGCGAATGACGCCGCAGATAGGTGACGCAGAGTCGGCATGCTCATCGGCCACGCACCACTGACTCCGCCACCTCGGTAAATTTACAGTTTGCCAAGCCTGCCGCAAGTTACTTTGCGAACCGATGGGGGCAGCTGACTTGCCAGCTTTCAGCAAATTCCCATAATGGTTCCATTGAGCGAAGGGGGTTACGTCGTGTTCGTTGACTTCGATGGTCTCCGCAGCGGAGCCAGCACGTCGTACGCCGCTGCCGACCGCGCTTCCGAGGGCGCGGGCCGACTGGCCAGAGCGAATGTGGCAACAAGTTTGTTCGGCGACTTCGCGGAGGCGCAGAAATTCCAGCAAGCACTGAGTGCGGCGCACAATCGCCACGTGAGTCTCGCCGAACAGCACTGCACCTCGTTGGGTGCCATCGGAGACCAGGCGCACGTCGCCAGATCCACATTCATCGACATGGACGAAAAGCACACGGCCGTCCTCCGCGACGTCTACTGAGCGCCGAACGACTGACAGACTGAATTCGACAGGTGGGCGAGACGACGATCCAGGGCCGCGGGCCTGGCGATGCGGGCCCGAATTTTGAAGGCCGGCCGCCGACGGTGGCTCCAATGCGGATTTGTCCTAGGCGGGCTCGTTGACAGCTGTACTGCTCGCAGTCACGGTGGCGGCGTGTATTCCGCCATTGCTATTGCCGGTCGCTGCGTACTTTGCGGCGTATTGGGCGAGCCCTCGCAACAGTGAGGCACGCGATGATGCCGAAGATGCACCGTGATTGCATGGCAGGAACTCGCCATCATCGGCGGGACGAGCATCGCGGCAATCGGTCTGATCGCGTCTGCATTCGTCAAGAACGACCTCCGCGTCGAACGCCGTATCTATTGGGGCAGTTGGCTGACTCTGGCCGGATTCGGCACCGCCGCAGTGTGGGAAAAAGGCTGGGAAGCTCGCATCGGAATCCCGCTAATCTGCTTGTTCGTTGCGGCGTTCCGGGCTTACACCAGAACCCCGTTCTTGAAGATCGGGGACAGGATCTACGCGTGGCGCCGGAGCCATGAGGAGGCAGAACTACCAGAGCGGGAACGAGAGCCGCCGACGTCCAGCGACTATCCGGGAGGGGTCACGGCCAGGAAGACGTGGTGGCTGTTTGCGGGCATCACAGTCTGCTTCGGGGTCTGGGCCCACGCGGAAAGCTGGTATGGCTGGCCAGGATTCGGCGTGGTCGTTTGCGGCCTGATGGGGCTGATAACCGGGATTGACGATGCCACGCGCAAACTCCCCGCAGTGCGCAAGCAACACATCCAGGGATACGTCATCCTGCTCGCCTCCATTCCGATGTTCGGCATACCGCCGGTCGCGTACCTGATCGGATATCAAATCGGACTGCGCAAACCAATGGGCACCGGAAAGCAAAGCGCCGGCGACTAGAACGGCTCGCGCACCGTCCGCTGCCGTAACCCGCCGAGCATCGCGAACAGCACGCCCAACACCACCAGCGCACCGCCGACGATCAGGGTGATGTTCAGCCACTGGTGCATGCTGGCGATCGCGGTATCGACCATCACGTCGGCGATCTCGCGGATGTCGCCGGAGGTGTTGTTCAATGCGGCGTCCACCCGCCGCCTGCCGATCTCCACCCCGGCCCAGCCTGCGGCGCCTACCAGCAGAGCCGAAACACCAAGAGCTGCCAGGGCTTTGCCGCGAGATCGGGCTGCCGCCAAGGTCAGCAACGCGCACACCCCGGCAAGGACCGTGACACCCACGCTGAACCACGGACCCCAGGTGGCAACCGATCGCAGTTGCCCGGGCCGCAGCGCGTCTGGCGCGTTCTGCGTCAGCGGCACCGGCAGTGACGCGGGCACCGTGATGTTATACGCGTCGAGCGTCCCATTGAAGGCGCTGTCGTTGAGCATCGGACCGATATCGACTACCCACCGGCCCTGCGCGTCGGTGCCGGAGCTGACCTGATCGGTGAACATCCACCTGTGGGCAAATCGGTTGGCCTGGGCGAACTGCTCCGGAAATGCCGACCCCGAGGTGTAGCTGGAGGCGATCCCCTGCACCAGCGCGGGCTCGACGTCACCGCCGAGGTTGAGCACCTGGGTGGTCAGTTCGTTGGCGACGGCCTGCTGCAGCGTCGGGTCGGCTGCCGCACGTTGGGCGAAGGCGGCGTAACCGTCGTCGTCGACCAGGTTGGCCTCCGCCCACACCGTGGGCAGTGCGACCGCCAGCGCAGCGGTGGCAAGGAGCCACAGCAGCATCGCCAGCACGAAACGCACGGCGTCCTCCCCGGGGACCGACCCCGGTCAGTCGGCCAGGGCACGCCCCACGATCAGCGGATCGGCCCGGCCGACCACCTCATGGTCTTTGTTGTCGTAGTCGAACTTACCGAGCACATAGCGCATGGCATTGATCCGGGCGCGCTTCTTGTCGTTGCTCTTGACCACGATCCAGGGTGCCAACTCGGTATCGGTGAGCGCGAACATGTCCTCTTTGGCGGCGGTGTAGTCATCCCATTTGTCCAGCGAGGCGAGGTCGGTGGGCGAGAGCTTCCACTGCCGCACCGGATCCACCTGGCGGATGGTGAACCGGGTGCGCTGCTCGGATTGGGTGACCGAGAACCACAGTTTTGTCAGGCTGATGCCGTCGTTGACCAACATCTGTTCGAACAACGGGACCTGACGGACGAATTCGGCGTGCTGCCTCGGCGAGCAGAAGCCCATCACCCGCTCGACGCCGGCGCGGTTGTACCAGGACCGGTCGAACAGCACGAGTTCACCCCCGGCCGGCAGGTGGGAGACGTAGCGCTGGAAATACCACTGCGTGCGTTCACGCTCGGTCGGCTTCTCCAGCGCGACGACGCGGGCGCCGCGCGGGTTCAGGTGTTCCATGAACCGCTTGATGGTGCCGCCTTTGCCTGCTGCGTCGCGCCCCTCGAAGACGATGACGTGCCGGTGCCCGTTGCGCTGGCTCCACCTCTGCAGCTTGAGCAGTTCGATCTGCAGCAGCCGCTTCTGCTCCTCGTACTCACTACGCTGCATCCGCTCGTCATACGGATAGTTCTCGCGCCAGGTGTCGACGACATTGTCGCCGGGCTGCAACAGCAGCACCGGATCGTCGTCATCGTCGTCCAGGACGGTATAGGTGTTCGTGTCTGCCAGCACCCGCGCAACGTATCCGCTACCGGGTACGCGACGGTGGCGGCAGAGTGAACGCCAGGTGGCGTACTACTTCGAGATGCGTTTGGGTCCGGCGAGCGCCATCTTGGTCATCAGCTTGTTCATCCGGGCCATCGCACGCAGCGAGTTGTTGTAGTAGTTGCCACCGGCACCCACGCTGGTGCGGGGAGCCACCACTGTCTCCTGCTTGCAGAACTTGCGGATCCCGTCGATGCCGCCGAACCGGGTGCCGATGCCCGAGGTCTTCCAACCGCCCATCGGAGCGGTGGTGCACATCAGGTTCGAGATCACGTCGTTGATGTTCACTGCGCCGCAATCGAGTTGCACGGCAATGTCTTTGGCTCGCTGAATGTCCTTGGAGAACACCGCTGCACTCAACCCGTAGGGGCTGTCGTTGGCCAGCCGCACCGCTTCGGCCACCGAGGACACCCTCATGATCGGCAGCGTCGGGCCGAACGTCTCGTCGGTCATGCACGCCATCGAGTGGTCGACATCGACCAGCACGGTGGGCGGGTAGAAGCTGCCCGGGCCGTCGGGGCGCTTGCCGCCCGTCAATGCCTTGGCCCCCTTGGCAATTGCGTCGTCGACGTGGCGTTCGGTGACGGCGACCTGAGTGTCGTCGATCAACGCACCGAGGTGCTTGCCTTCACCGGCGCCGACCTCGAGGGCGTTCACTGCCTGCACCACGGCATTGATGAACTGGTCGTAGACCGCATCGAGCACATAGACCCGCTCCACCGACACGCATGTCTGGCCGGCGTTGAACATCGCACCCCACACCGCGGCGTTGGCGGCCAACGGAATGTCGGCGTCCTCGCAGACGATCATCGGGTCCTTGCCGCCGAGTTCGAGGCTGACCGGGGTGAGGCGCCGCGCTGCACGCTCCATCACCTTGACCCCTGTGGCCGACGAGCCGGTGAACTGGATGTAGTCGGAGACGTCGATGACGGCTTCGGACACCAGCCGGGCACCCTGCGCCAGCGCGAGCACCGGCGGGGCGCCGGACTCGGTCCAGCCGCGCAGCAGCACCTCCGCGGTCAGGGGCGTGCGTTCCGAGGGCTTCAGCAGCACCGCACAGCCGGCCGCCAGCGCGCCGATGGCGTCCATCATCGCGTTGGCCACCGGGTAGTTCCAGGGCGCGATGATCCCGACCACGGGCCGGGGCCGGTAGTGCACGGCGATCTTCTTGATCGCCAGTAGCGGCAACGCCGCAGGCCGGGTCTCCGGCGCCATCGCCTTCTCCACGTTCTTGCTGTAGTACGACAGGATCATCAACAGCAGCGGCACTTCCTGGGCGGCGTCGGTGGCCGACTTGCCGGTCTCGGCGATCAGCAGCCGCTCGATCTCGTCGCGGTGGTCCCCGAGCCACACCGCGAACCGCGCCAATGTCTTGGCACGTGCCTTCGGGCCGCGACGTTCCCATTCGCGCTGCGCTTCGCGCAGGCCGGTGGCGATGGCCGGGACGTCGGCAGGGTCGGTCCAGCTCACCTGACCGGCGACTTCACCGGTTGCGGGATTCACGATGGTCCCGGTGGCATGCACTTCACTGGTGGCGGTCATGGGGCCAGTTAACCACGCGGTGTGACGGACGTCGCACCCGGGTTGACACCTGTCAAATAAATTCACTGGTCGTACATTGAGGCGCATGACGCACCCGTTCGACGTGGCAATGGCGCTGGACTCAATGGACGGGCTGATGCGAGGCCAGACCACCCCGGACTTCGCCAACATGGTGGGCCCCTTCGGCGGAGTCACCGCCGCGGCGATCGTGCGGGCCATCGAAAACCACCCCGACCGCCTCGGCGACCCGGTGTCGTTGACGGTCAACTACGCCGCGCCGATCGCCGACGGAGACTTCGTCGTCGACTTGCGGGCCGCGCGTACCAATCGCACCAACCAGCATTGGATCGCCGAACTCTCGCAGTCCACCGATGTCAAGACCACCGCCACCGCCGTCTTCGGCCTCCGCCGGCCCACCTGGTCCGACACCGAACCTCGTCCGCCTGCCGTCCCGGCACCCGAAGACTGTGCCTCACAAGATAATTCGAGTTTCGTGACGTGGATGCGCAACTACGAGATGCGGTTCGTCGAAGGCGCGATGCCCGGCGCGGATACCGGTGAGAACCCGGACTCGACCACCACCGTCTGGGTGCGGCCCCAACCCCACCGGGCACTCGACTACGCGGCGCTGACCGCGCTGTGCGACGTGTTCTATCCGCGGGTGTTCCTGCGGCGCGGGCAGTTCATCCCGGCGGGCACCATCTCATTCACCGCCTACTTCCACGCCGATGCCGACGACCTGGCCCGCCAGGGCGACGACTACGTACTCGCCACCGCACGCGCGCAACGGTTTTCCGGTGGGTTCTTCGACCAGAGCGCGCAGGTGTGGGGCCGCGACGGCACCCTGCTGGCCGTCACGCACCAGATCGTCTACTTCAAGGGTTGAGCGACGCTACGGGGCGATACCACGCAGATACGCTGCCTGTCCCAGATGCTGCGCGCAGTCGTCGATCACGCTGACCAACCGCACACTGGCGGTCACCGGCGGATCCCAGTTCTCGTCGACCACCCGTTCCAGCTCATCGGCGTCGACGCCGGAGAGGTAATCCAGCGTCATCGCATGCACCCCGCGGTAGTACCCGGCCAGGTGTTCGGCGCTGGCGTGCACCTTCGCCACGTCAGCTGGTGAATGCCCATAGCCGGTATCGTCGCGAGGCAGATCGAGACAGAAAAGATCGACCCAGCCGTCGTTGGTCCACACCTGCTCAACCCCGGCGATCGGGGCGACTTGGGCATCTTGAACCCGGGCACTGTGCCAGATCAACCAGGCGATGGTGTTGGCGTCCGGGGTGGGGCGGTAGGTCGAGACGGCGTCGTCCAGCCCGTCGACCAACTCATCAACGTGCTCGATCAGCCTGGTGAACGCGTCACGCAACAGGTCCTGTATCGCAGTTCGAGGATCAGCCATGCATGTCACGCTACGCCGGGGCTACCCGGTGGGGCCGCCGCCGTGAAATACCGCCTCGACGTTGTTGCCGTCGGGATCACGGACGAATGCGCCGTAGTACTTGTCGTGATACTCCGGCCACAGGCGCGGTTCGTGCAGCGGCTCGGCACCCAGAGCCAGCGCGGTGTGAAAGAACGCCTGTACGGCGGCGGCGTCCTTGGCGGCGAAGGCAATGTGCACCTCCCGGTTCGGTCCGGCCACGTTGCCGGCCGGGGCATCGCCGATCCAGAACGCCGGGTGCCCGTCGCTCCCGTATCCCACTGCCACACCGACATCCATCTGCCGGGTGTACCCGAGGACGCCCAGCACCTTGTCGTAGAACTCCTGCGATTTGGCCCAATCGCTGCAATTGATTCCGAAGTGGTCGATCACGTCGCCATCGTATGTCCGCAATCCGGCACCTTCATGGGTTTTGCGGTGGGCACCGCCTCTGGGCTGCCAAAGCGTCGTCGCTGTGTGCGCCTGAGCGCTCACACAGCAGTCTTCCCCGAGCCGACTTACGATGCGGATCAAATGACAAAGTCCACGTATCAGATCGATCCAGTCAGGGACCTGCCGTTCGCGCGGGAGTTCATGGCTTCGCCGGTCGGCCTGCACAGTCCAGGATTGCAGCGGGTGCTGAACGTGCTTCGCGGCGAGCCGCTGGCCGGAAAGTACGTCCTGGTCGAGGTCCTGCCGCACCGGCAGTGGCGGCTGGGCCGGCTCACCGGCGAGCGTGGCCGCGCCGTGGAAGTCCTGGACACGACCTTCACCGATCTGGAGACCGCCGAACGCGAGGTGTTCGTGCTGCGCTGGAAGGAGCACGTCGGCGAGGATCTGGCTGTCACGGCATGCTGACCATCACCGGCTACAGCGACCGAATCTATTGTCGCCCAGGGGAAACTGTCGAGTTCAAGGTCAACTGTGAGACGCAGGAGTACCGCGCCGATATCGTCCGCATCATCTGTGGCGACACCAACCCCGACGGCCCCGGCTTCAAGGAAGTGGTGATCGATACCCCGGTCAGCGGCCCACACCCCGGACGACCCCAGCACATCCACGCGGGTTCGTATGTGGAAATACCGAACACCCCGGCGCTGGAGAGCTTCGCAGTGGAGGCCTACGTGTGGCCGACGACGCCCGCCAAGGGCGTGCAGGGCCTGATCACCAAGATGTCCGATGCGGCCGGTTTCGCGCTCATCGTCGACGACGCCGGCAGTATCGCGCTGCAAGTTGTTGGCGACGAGCGGATTTCGACCATCTCGACGGGTCGACCCATGCAGCCGCGGCGCTGGTACCGGGTCGGCGCGCGCTTCGATGCCACGAGTCGCGCGGTGGAGGTGTTCCAGATCCCGTTGGCGCCGGTACCCGGAATCGACGACGACAGCACCACCGAAGCGGTGCTGGAGGACGTCCCGCAGCAGAGCGCCGGACCGCTGTACTTCGCCACATTCGCCGGTCCGAGTGCGGTGTTCAACGGCAAGATCGACAGTCCCCGCATCTGGCGCGACGCTGCGGCAACCGACCTGGTGGGCGCCTGGGACTTCAGTGTGGACATGGCGTCGCAAACCGCTGTCGACACCTCGCCCCATGAACTGCACGGCGCCATCGTCAACTTCCCGGCCCGAGCCATGACCGGGTGGAACTGGACCGGCGAACAGATGGATTTCAAGCAGGACCCGTCGCAATGGGGCGCAATGCATTTCCACGACGACGACCTCTACGACGCGGGCTGGGAGACCGACTTCGAGCTGACCATTCCCGAGACCATGTGCAGTGGTCTCTACGCCGCGCGGTTGAGCGCCGACGGAGCCCAGGAGTACATCCCGTTCACGGTCGGGCCGGCTCCCGGCAAGGAGCAGCGGATCGCGCTGGTGCTGCCGACGGCAAGTTACATGGCGTACGGGAACGACCACCTCGGCACCGACGGCGGAAACGGTGAGCTGCTCAACAACATCCTCAATGTGCTGACCCCGCCCGACCTGTTCCTCAACGAGCACTGGGAGTACGGCGGCTCGCTCTACGACGAGCATTCCGATGGCAGCGGCATCTGTTACTCGTCGCGGCTGCGCCCGCTGCTGCAGATGCGCCCCAAGGTGCAGTGTCTGCTCGGCGGCTTCGGCTCCTCGAAGCTGTGGCAGTTCAACGCCGACACCCACATCGTTGACTGGTTGCACGCCAAGGGTTTTGATGTCGACATCTATACCGACGAAGAACTGCACTACACGGGCTTGGAGCTGCTCGAGCCGTACGCGGTGGTACTGACCGGATCGCACCCTGAGTACACGTCGACCGAGATGTGGGACGCATACGACCACTACAAGAACGGCGGCGGCAGGCTGGTGTACCTCGGCGGCGACGGGTTCTACTGGCGGATCGCCTACCACCGCGACTTCCCGGGCATCATCGAACTGCGCCGAGCGGAGACCGGTGTGCGCGCCTGGGCGGCGAACCCGGGCGAGTACTACCAGAATTTCGACGGCCGCTACGGAGGACTGTGGCTACGACAAGGCCGTGCACCGCAAACGCTCGTCGGCGTCGGATTCTCCTGCCAGGGCTTTGATCTGTCGTCGTACTACCGGCGCAACCCCGACAGTTTCGACCCGGCGGTGGCGTTCATCTTCGACGGTGTCGGTGACGACGAGCTGATCGGGGATTTCGGCCTGATCGGCGGTGGAGCCGCCGGCCTCGAACTGGACCGCGCCGGTGCCGAGCTCGGCACACCGCCCAATGCCTACATACTCGCGTCCTCGGAGCGGCACACCAACGCCTACTACCTGGTACCGGAAGAGTTCCTCGAAACCGGCCCCGCCCTGGGGGCCGACGAAAACCCCAATGCCCGTGCCGATCTCGTGTTCTTCGAGACTCCTGAAGGCGGAGCGGTGTTCTCCGTCGGCTCGATAGCCTGGGCGGGCAGCTTGCCCTGGAACAACTATGACAACAACGTCTCCCGCATCACCGAGAACGTGCTCCAGAGGTTCCTCGACCCCAGCCCATTCAGGTAGAAGCTGGCCGACTTCGGCTCCTGCTGATCACCGAGTGTGGGGTCCACGCACACAATAGCCAGAAAAAGGTGCGTGACGTCCACAGTCGCCGTCAGATCGGGCAGCCTGCCGCCCTGAGTTTGGCGCGCACCCGGTCCACGACCAGCTGCGGCCGCCGCAGCATCTCCGCGCTGACCCGGACCACCACCCAGCCCATGGCTTCGAGCAACGCGATCCGCTCGATATCCCAGGATCGCTGACGGGCGTTCGTCCAATGCTGAACCCCGTCGTACTCCACCGCGACCTTCCATTGCCGCCAGCCCATGTCGACGCGGATATACGCCTCGCCATACTCGTCGAAGAATTTGATCTGCGTTTCCGGCTTCGGCAACCCCGCTGCCCCGAGCAGTAGCCGTACCTCGGTCTCCTTCGGCGATTCGGCCCCACCGTCGGCGAGCCCCAAAGCCGTTCGCAGCAAGCGGACGCCACGTGCACGCGGCCGCGAATCAGCGAGCGCCATCACGTCGGTCGGCTTCAGTCCGGTGGCATTCATCAACGCGTCCAGTACGGGTACCGCTTGCTCTGCGGGCAGCTTCCGGCCGATGTCGAAGGCAGTGCGGGCCGGCGTGGTGATCCGCATGCCGCGGTCCTGACGGATGTCTTCCAGCGCGAGTATGTAGCTGCGTACCGCAATCCCCTTGGGGCTCTGGCGATGCGCGCGCACCAGTTCCACCGGGTCCGAGGGGCTGAGCCATTTTGTTCCGAGCACTGCTGCTGCCGACCGCCCGCACAGGACGGCGTCCGGACCAGCCCAGACCCAGGCCGCCTTGACCATGGTGAGCGCAGTGATGTCCGCCGAGCTGCTGATGTACACGTCATTGAAGAGCCGGCGGCATTTCCGACGCAGGTCGTTGCGTGTCACCATGCCGCGCTGCAGCGCCAGACTGCCTCTGAAGGGTTGGTCGTCCATAGAAGCGACCGTGTCGCGACTCGGTGACGTCTTCAGCGCGCAACGGCTCGTCGAGCGTGGAGCCTGTGCACCGGTTACCGACTGTGCATGTCCCTGGCCTCCACGCTCGGCGTACAAAAAGGCCCGGTGCGCGGAGCGCACCGGGCCTTCTCGAAAAGGGACTTAGAAGTCCATACCGCCCATGCCACCGGTCGGGTCGCCCGCAGGTGCGGACGCCTTCTCCGGCTTGTCGGCGACGACGGCCTCGGTGGTGAGGAACAGCGCCGCGATGGACGCTGCGTTCTGCAGCGCCGAGCGGGTGACCTTCACCGGGTCGGCGACGCCGGCCTTGAGCAGGTCCTCGTACTCACCGGTCGCGGCGTTCAGGCCGTGGCCGGCAGGAAGGTTGGTGACCTTCTCGGCGACAACACCGGGCTCGAGGCCAGCGTTGAAGGCGATCTGCTTCAGCGGAGCCGACAGCGCGACGCGCACGATGTTGGCGCCGGTGGCCTCGTCACCGGTGAGCTTCAGCTCGTCCAGTGAAGGAGCCGACTGCAGCAGAGCCACGCCGCCACCGGCGACGATGCCCTCTTCGACAGCAGCCTTGGCGTTACGCACGGCGTCTTCGATGCGGTGCTTGCGCTCCTTGAGCTCCACCTCGGTGGCAGCTCCGGCCTTGATCACCGCAACACCGCCGGCCAGCTTGGCCAGGCGCTCCTGCAGCTTCTCACGGTCGTAATCGGAGTCGCTGTTCTCGATCTCGGCGCGGATCTGGGCAACACGGCCCTGGATCGCGTCGGCATCGCCGGCACCCTCGATGACGGTGGTCTCGTCCTTGGTCACGACGACCTTGCGAGCCTGACCCAGCAGCGCGACGTCAGCGGTCTCCAAGGAGAGGCCGACCTCTTCGCTGACGACCTGGCCACCGGTGAGGATGGCGATGTCCTGCAGCATGGCCTTGCGGCGGTCACCGAAGCCAGGAGCCTTGACGGCCACGGACTTGAAGGTGCCACGGATCTTGTTGACCACCAGGGTGGAAAGGGCTTCGCCCTCGACGTCCTCGGCGATGATCAGCAGCGGCTTGCCGGCCTGGATGACCTTCTCCAGCAGGGGCAGCAGGTCCTTGACGGTCGAGACCTTGGAGCTGACCAGGAGGATGTAGGGATCCTCGAGGACCGCTTCCTGACGCTCGGCGTCGGTCACGAAGTAGCCCGAGATGTAGCCCTTGTCGAAGCGCATACCCTCGGTGAGCTCGAGCTGCAGGCCGAAGGTGTTGGACTCTTCGACGGTGATGACACCCTCGTTGCCAACCTTGTCCATGGCCTCGGCGATCAGGTCGCCGATGGTCTGGTCACCGGCGGAGATGCCGGCGGTGGCAGCGATCTGGTCCTTGGTCTCGATGGCCTTGGCCGAAGCCAGCAGACCTTCGGTGACCTTTTCCACGGCCTTTTCGATGCCGCGCTTCAGGCCGAGCGGGTTGGCGCCGGCTGCGACGTTACGCAGGCCTTCGCGAACCAGTGCCTGGGCCAGCACGGTGGCGGTGGTGGTGCCGTCGCCCGCGACGTCATCGGTCTTCTTGGCGACCTCTTTGACCAGCTCAGCGCCGATCTTCTCGTACGGGTCCTCGAGCTCGATCTCCTTGGCGATGGAAACACCATCGTTGGTGATCGTGGGAGCGCCCCACTTCTTCTCCAGAACTACGTTGCGACCCTTCGGGCCCAACGTCACCTTTACGGCGTCAGCGAGGGCGTTAAGGCCCCGCTCGAGGCCGCGGCGGGCCTCTTCGTCATACGCAATTGTCTTGGCCATTGCGAAGTGATTCCTCCGATTAGGGGGTGACACGTTGTTGGGTCGGGCGCAGCGCCCGCGACGGACGGCCAAGTGTGTGACCCGGCCTCACCGTCCCGACCTAGCACTCACATAACGCGAGTGCCAACGTCATTCTTAGCACTCGCCCCTGCCGAGTGCAAGAAGAGTCCGGCGCGTCAGGACGTGCGGAGACCGTCGGCGATCACGTCCGCCACCCGGTACGAAACGTCGTCACCGTAGAGCTGTGCCGACTTGCAGACCAGCAGCAGGGCCTTGATTTCCGTGACGCCCACGTCGTCGCGCACGGCTCCGGCACGCTGGCCAGCGGTCAACAGTTCCTCGATCACGCCGAGGAAAGTCGCTTCCGCACCGGGGGCGGCGGACTCCAGGTCCATCCCGTACCCGGCCAAGGCGTCGACGAACCCATAGTCGGTGGCCGCGGTGCGCACCATCGCCTGCAGGAAGGCAAACAGTGCCGCGCCTGGCCCCTCGGACACCAGCAGCGCCCGCGCATCCTCGGCGATGCGGCGCACACGGTCTTCGAAGACGGCCCCGAACAGGGCTTCCTTGGTCGGGAAGTGCCGGTAGACCGTGCCCGCGCCCACCCCGGCCCGCCGGGCGATCTCGTCGATCGGCACCGCGAGCCCCTCGGCAGCGAAGGTGTCGTAGGCGACCTCGAGCACCCGTGCCCGGTTGCGCGCCGCATCGGCGCGCAGGGGACGTTCGGTTTCGCCCACAGCGCACCTCCTGGCTAAACGGGGCGAGCGTTCCCTATAGTCGAAAGAAACCGGAGCGATCGCCCCGGTTCCCAGGATACCCCCAGCCCAGGAGCCTCAGCCATGACCGACTGGACCACCTCCCACATCCCCGACCAGACCGGCCGCACCGCCGTCATCACCGGAGCCAATACCGGCCTCGGACTCGAGACCGCGAAAGCCCTGGCCGCCAAGGGGGCGCACGTCGTCCTCGCAGTCCGCAACACCGACAAGGGCCGGCAGGCCGCCGCGAACATCACCGGTGACGTGAGCGTCCAGGAACTCGACCTCACGTCGCTGGAGTCCATCCGCTCAGCCGCCACAGAACTCAAGTCCCGGTACGACAAAATCGACCTGCTGATCAACAACGCCGGCGTCATGACCACGCCCAAAGGCACCACCAAAGACGGTTTCGAGCTGCAGTTCGGCACCAACCACCTCGGGCACTTCGCCCTGACCGGCCTGCTGCTGGACACGCTGCTCGACGTTCCCGGCGCCCGGGTGGTCACCGTCAGCAGCAACGGCCACAAGATGGGCGGCGCCATTCACTTCGACGACCTGCAGTGGGAGCGCAGCTACAGCCGGATGGGCGCGTACTCCCAGTCCAAGCTCGCCAACCTACTGTTCACCTACGAGCTGCAGCGCCGGTTGGCCCCGCGCGGCAAGACCATCGCCGTTGCCGCCCACCCCGGCGTCTCCAGCACCGAACTCGCGCGCAATCTGCCGTCGATCATCCGACCGGCAGTCGACGCCGTGGCTCCCCTGCTTGCGCAACCCCCGTCTGCGGGCGCCCTGCCGACACTGCGCGCCGCCACCGACCCCGGGGTGCTCGGCGGTCAGTACTACGGCCCCGACGGCATCGGACAGCAGCGGGGCAACCCCGTCGTCGTCGCCTCCAGCCCCCAGTCCTACGACGTCGAACTGCAGCGGCGATTGTGGGCGGTTTCCGAGGAGCTGACGAAAGTAGCCTTCCCCGTCGACTGACAACAGGCAGACTCCCAGGGATGTCTCTGGTCGTCCCGCCGTACCCGCCCGCCCGCTACACCCACGACAAGCCGGAGGTCAGCGCCTGGCTCAAGCGGGGGGACGCGCCGCCGGACCACGACTCGTTCGGTCTGGTGCAGTACCGGTACCTGGCCGACCAGCGGGCCACCGGCGGCGACTACGGCCTCTACCGCGTTGACATCGCGCCCAAGGCCGGCGGGCCGGGTCCCCACTTCCACCGCGCCATGTCCGAGGCGTTCTACGTGCTGTCGGGGTCGATGAAGCTCTACAACGGCACCGAATGGGTGCACGGGCACCAGAACGACTTCCTCTACGTGCCGCCCGGCGGTGTTCACGGCTTCCGCAACGAGGCCGACGAGCCCGCGTCGATCCTGATGGTGTTCTCCCCCGGCGCGCCCCGGGAGCACTACTTCGAAGGCCTTTCCCAGCTCGGCGACATGACCGAGGAGGAGCGCCGGGAATGGTTCATCGCCAACGACAACTTCTTCGTCTAGACACACCCCGCTGACACGCCGCGAAGATGCGACGCCGTAACCGCTTGCCCTAGGGTGATCCCCGACCGCGGAAGCGGATCTCGATCGGATTGGAGTCTTGGGTGCCGGCTGAAGTAGCGCCGAGTACCCACGCACTGCGCAGCTGGCAGCGGAAAGCTCTGGTCAAATATCTGACTGCCAAGCCCCGCGATTTCCTGGCTGTGGCGACCCCGGGCGCAGGCAAGACGACCTTCGCGCTCCGGCTCGCCGCCGAGCTCCTCAACGAGCGCACCGTCGAGAAGGTCACCGTCGTGGTGCCCACCGAGCACCTCAAGATCCAGTGGGCCAGGGCGGCCGCCTCCCAGGGGATCGCCCTGGATCCCAAGTTCAGCAACTCCAACTCACAGACGTCCTCGGAGTACCACGGCGTCGTCGTGACATATGCGCAGGTGGCCAGCCACCCGTTCCGGCACCGGGTGCGCACCGAGAACTACAAGACACTGGTGATCTTCGACGAGATCCACCACGGCGGTGACGCCAAGAGCTGGGGCGAGGCCATCCGCGAAGCCTTCGACGACGCGACCCGACGCCTGGCGCTGACGGGAACACCGTTCCGCAGTGACGACAGCCCCATCCCGTTCGTCAACTACGAGCCCGACGCCAACGGCCTGATGCGCAGTGTTGCCGACCACACGTACGGCTACTCCGATGCACTTGCCGACGGCGTAGTGCGACCAGTGATGTTCATGGCCTACTCCGGGGAGGCGCGCTGGCGCGACAGTGCCGGCGAGGAGCACGCCGCGCGCCTGGGCGAACCGCTCAACGCCGAGCAGACCGCCAGGGCGTGGCGCACCGTGCTCGACCCGGCCGGGGACTGGATGCCCGCGGTGATCGCCGCCGCCGATATCCGGCTGCGGCAGAAGCGCCAGCACGTGCCCGACGCCGGCGGCATGATCATCGCCTCCGATCAGACCAACGCCCGCGCCTACGCCAAGCTGCTGACCACGATCACCGGTGAGGCACCCACGGTGGTGCTCTCCGATGACCCCGGTTCCTCGGACCGCATCACCGAGTTCTCCAAGGGCACCAGCCGCTGGATGGTGGCGGTACGCATGGTGTCCGAGGGTGTCGACGTGCCGCGGTTGACGGTCGGCGTGTACGCCACCAGCGCTTCGACTCCACTGTTCTTCGCCCAGGCCATCGGCCGGTTCGTGCGGTCGCGCCGGCCCGGGGAGACCGCCAGCGTGTTCTTGCCGTCGGTGCCGAACCTGCTGCTGCTGGCCAGTGAACTGGAAGCTCAACGCAACCACATTCTCGGCAAGCCGCACCGCGAGTCGCAGGGCGACGAAGACCCGCTGGATGCCGAGTTGGCCAAGCAGCGTCGCGAGGAGAAGGGCGAGGAGGAGAAGTCCTTCACCTCACTGGGCGCCGACGCCGAACTCGATCAGGTGATTTTCGACGGCTCCTCCTGGGGCACCGCCACCCCCGCCGGCAGCGACGAGGAGGCCGACTACCTCGGCATCCCCGGCCTGCTCGACGCCGGCCAGATGCGCGACCTGTTGAGCAAGCGCCAGGTGGCGCAGCTCGAAAAGCGCACCGCCTCAGGCGAACCCGCGCCCCGGGCCACCCACGGGCAGCTGCGGGACCTACGCAAAGAGCTCAATGCGCTGGTCTCGGCGGCCCATCACCGGCTGGGCAAGCCACACGGCTGGATCCACAACGAGTTGCGCCGGATCTGCGGCGGGCCTCCCGTGGCGGCCGCCACCAGCGAGCAGATCAAAGAGCGCATCATCGCCGTACGCGAGCTCGGCTTCGGCCAGTCCTCGTGACGCCACAAACCCCTAAAGACCCAGCAGCTCAGGCAGGTCGGCCACCGAATCGATGACGTGGTTGGGCTGCATCGCGAATTCGTCTGCCGCCCAACGGTCCAACGTGTCCTGGCGGAACTTGCCGGTGCGCACCAGCACCCCCGTCATGCCGACGACCTGACCGGCCAGCACATCGTTGTTGAGATCGTCGCCGACCATGTACATCTCGTCGGGCTCGACTCCCAGGCGCGCCGCCGACGCCAGAAAACCCTCCGGGGCGGGCTTGCCGACAGCGGTGGCCTTGCGACCGGAACACTCCTCCATGCCGTTGAGGTACATGCCGGTGTCGATGCGCAGCCCCTCGGTGGTGGTCCAGGACATGCTGCGGTGCATCGCGACGACCGGCACGCCCTGGGCCATCCAGTCGTACACCCAGCTCAACGTCACGTGGTCGTACTCGGGCCCGGCGCCGCCGAGCAGCACCACATCAGGAGTCGCCGGCATCGCGCCACCGCGCGTCTCGACCGACGACACCACGTCGATCCCCGGCATGTCGTCGGCGATGTGGCCGCTGTTGACCAGGAAGCAGTGCGCGTCCGGATAACGATCGCGCACGAAGTCAGCGGTCAGCACCGCGGCGGTGATCACCTCGTCCGGGTTGACGTCCATACCGGCATCGGTCAGCAGATCGGCGATCTCAACGCGGGTGCGGGTGGTGGTGTTCGTCAGATACGAGCGGGCAATCTGGTTGTCCGCCAACGTCCGCAGCGTCTCTGCCGCACCGGTTATCGGCTTCCACGAGGTGACCAGCACACCATCGATGTCGAAAAGCACTCCGCCGGTAGCCATGGTGCGACAGTAAACGCAGCACATCGGCGCGCAACTCGTGGGCTCACATTCCCGGAGTGGCCCAGATCGACTGGGCCACCCACGGCGAGGCCTGCGCCGCCACCGCCCAGGCCTGCTCGGCGGGCACATCGATGACCACATACCGTTTGGTGCCTGCGGCCGTGGCCGCGATCAGCGTCGCCACCCCGGCGCGGCGCTGCAACGGCGACTGGCGCACCGTCCACCCGATGATCCCCGCCGTGGCGATGCAGTCGCGGCGCCGCTCCACGCTACCGCTGCGCGAGACCAACCACGCGCCGTCTATGCGGTGCCCCAGCGCCCGCACCCGGTCGGCGGCCAGCAGGGCGCAGCCCACGGTCAGCACCGCCAGCACCCACCAACTCCACGCCGGCACGCCGACGGTCAGCGCGCCCGCGCAGAGCCCCACCCCCGCCAGCCCCGGCAGCACCAGGCCGCGGGTCCAGCGGCGCCGTGCGGCCGCCGGGCCGTGGCCGCGCACCGGTGCGGTGACAACGCCGTTGTCCCCGATCAGGTTCTCCAGCACCCCGTGCGCGGTAGCCGCCGGGCACGGCGGCAACAGCAGCGACGCCTCCCCGGCACCGTTGACGCCGGTCATCACGGCATCCAGCCGGGCGCCGCCGAAAGCACGGACCAGCAGCGGTTCGCGGACCGTGCCGCCGCGCAACCGGGTCATGTCGAAGGTGTGCTCGCGGACCCGTACCAGGCCGTGCTGCAGATGCAAGGTGTCCCCGTGCCGCCGCAGCACCAGGTTCCCGTAGGTCAGCAGTGACCGGCCCACCGACAGCGCCACCGAGGCCACCAGCACCACCACAGCCGCGGCCGCAGCCGAAGCGGCCACGCCGAAGTGCTGCGCCGCATCCAGTCCGGACTCCACCACTGCCGAGCGCTGCAGCACCTGTCCCAGGCCGGCCTGGTAGATCAGCCCGGCGGCCGCGGTGATCATCACCAACCCCGACATGCTCAACGGGCTGTAGCGCAGCCAGGACGGCTGCCAACGCGCCAGCACGACGCCGATGTCGGCGGGCTGGGGCGCCTCGACTCGAGACTGCGCGAGCAGCACCGCCCGCAGCTGCGGAACGTCGCCGGTCGGCACGGCATCGAGTTCAAATGCCTTGTCGCCATGAGCTTCCTGGCCGGTGCTGACCCGCAGCACCGTGAGCCCGAGCAGGCGGTGCAGCGGCCGGGCGTCGGTCTGCACCGACCGGATCCGGTTGCGCGGCACCGACAACACGGTGCGCTGCAGCACGCCCGCACGCAGGCGCACCTCCTCGGCGTCGATGCGGTAGGTGGTGGTGAACCAGCGGGCCACCCCGAACACCACGATCGCGGCCAGACCGAGCAGCGACCACAGTGGGTTGTTGGTCGCCGACCCCAGCACGACGGAACCGACCAGCAGCGGCAGTTGCCGCAGCACCTCATGTACCGGATGCACCAACAGCATTCGCGGGCTGAGCCGGCGCCACACCGGCGCACCCGGCTCCGGGCGCACCGCGTCAGGTTGCATCGCGTCAGGTTGCATCGTGGTCACCGATCGCCGCGATGTCGGTCAGCCGAGCCGCGATCTCATCGGCGACCGCCGAATCCAGGGCGACGATCTGCACAGCCCCGGCCGAGGACGCAGTGGTCACCGTCACATTGGCCAGCCCGAACAACCGGTCCAGCGGCCCGCGGTGCGTGTCGACGGTCTGCACCCGTGAGATCGGCGCGATCCGGCGCTCCTGGGTCAACCACCCGGTGCGGGTGTAGACCGCCCGGTCACTGATCTCCCAGCGGTGTACGCGATACCGCCACACCGGGACCACCCCCACCGCCACCACCGCGCTGAGGGCGGCTACCGCGGCCACCGCGACCTGCAGCCTCAGCCGTTGATCATCGAGTGCGAACCAGACCGCCAACCCGGCCAGCACCATCAGCCACGGGATCGCCGCACTCAGTGCCCACACCAGTGGTGCGCGGGTGCTCGGCGGGTGAAGGGGCTCGCGCATACCGACGTCCATGGTGTCGAGGATGCCGTGTCCGTAATGTTCCCGGCATGAGCGAGCGCAAGTGGACCGAATCCGACGTCGGCGATCAGAGCGGTCGGATCGCGATCGTCACCGGCTCCAACACCGGATTGGGTTACGAGACGGCACGTGTCCTGGCCGCCCACGGCGCCCATGTGGTGATCGCCGTGCGCGACACCGAGAAGGGCAAGGCCGCCGCCGCCCGTATCGCCGGTGAGGTGCCGCGGGCCGATGTGGCAGTGCAGCCGCTGGATCTAGGTTCGCTGCAATCGGTTCGGACTGCGGCCGAGGAGCTGAAGTCCGCCTACCCGCGAATCGACCTGTTGGTCAACAACGCCGGGGTGATGTATCCGCCGAAGCAGACCACAGAGGACGGCTTCGAATTACAGTTCGGCACCAACCACCTCGGCCACTTCGCCCTGACCGGGCTGCTGCTGGAGCACCTGCTGCCGGTGGAGAATTCGCGGGTGGTGGTGGTGGCCAGCCTCGCGCACTCCATCAAAGCCGGCATCCGGTTCGACGACCTGCAGTGGGAACACGGCTACAACCGGGTGGCTGCGTACGGGCAGTCGAAGTTGGCCAACCTGATGTTCACCTACGAGCTGCAACGCCGGCTCGCCACGGCCGGCGCCCGAACCATCGCCGTCGCCGCCCACCCGGGGGTGTCCAACACCGAGTTGACGCGCCACCTGCCGGGCAGCACCCTGCCCGGGTTCAGCCGGCTCGTCGGGCTGGCCACCAACAGCTCCTATGTCGGCGCGCTGGCCACGCTGCGCGCCGCCACCGATCCCGCGGTCGCTGGAGGCCAGTACTACGGCCCGGACGGGTTCCACGAACTGTGGGGCCATCCGGTTCTCGTCGAGTCCAGCAAGCAGTCCCACGACGTCGCCGTGCAGGAGCGGCTGTGGAACGTCTCGGAGGAACTCACCGGCGTCAGGTTCCCGGTCTAGATGCGTAGCGTCGAAGAACACCAGCGGATCGTCGCCGCCCTGATCACGCCGCGCGCCGGGATCCGGCTGCCCTTGGCCGAGACCCTGGGGTTGGTCCTGACCGCCGATGTCGTGGCACCGCTGTCACTGCCCGGCTTCGACAACTCCGCCATGGACGGCTACGCCGTGCGCGCGCAGGACATCGCCGACGCCACCGCCGAGCATCCCGTCCCGCTACCCGTCGCCGAGGACATCCCGGCCGGCCGCACCGACCCGTTGACCCTGGCACCCGGCACGGCGCACCGGATCATGACGGGCGCGCCCGTCCCGGCCGGGGCGACGGCCGTGGTGCCTGTCGAACGAACCGACGGCGGCACCGAGACCGTCGAGATCCGGGCGAGCGCGGCCGCGGGCCAGCACATCCGCATCGCCGGGGAAGACGTGACTGCGGGGACGACGGTATTGCGGGCCGGCCAGCCGGTCACCCCCGCCGCGCTGGGCTTGGCGGCGGCACTGGGAATCGCCGAGCTGGAAGTGGCGCCCCGGCAACGGGTCCTGGTGATGTCGACGGGCACCGAACTCGTCGCGGCGGGCACGCCGCTGCAGCCCGGCCAGATCTACGAATCCAACGCGCCGATGCTGGCGGCGGCGGTCCGCGACGCCGGTGCCGAATCGATCACCGCGCCGATGTCGACCGACGACGTGGCCGAGTTCCGCGCCGCGCTGTCGGCCCATGCCACCGGGGTGGACCTCATCGTCACCACCGGCGGGGTGAGTGCCGGTGCCTACGAGGTGGTCAAGGACGCCCTGGCGCACGGCGAAAACAGCACGGTGGAATTCGTGAAGGTGGCGATGCAGCCGGGCATGCCGCAGGGCGCCGGGCGGGTCGGGGCCACCCCCATCGTCACCCTGCCCGGTAACCCGGTCAGTGCGCTGGTGTCTTTCGAGGTGTTCCTCCGGCCGGCGCTACGCGCGGCGATGGGTCTGCCCAACGCGCAGCGGCCGCTGCGCACCGCCACCCTCACCGAGGCGCTGACGTCGCCAAGCGGTAAGCGCCAGTTCCGCCGCGGGGTGTACGACGCCGACGCGGGCACCGTGACCAGCTACGGGCCGCCGGCCTCACATCACCTGAAGTGGCTGGCCTCGGCGAACTGTCTGCTGGAAATCCCCGAGGACGTCACCGAACTCGGCGCCGGCAGCACCGTGCGGGTCTGGGATCTGTCCGGCTAGAGAGGTCCTCGTGGTGCCGCCGACGGCGTGCCCGGCAAATCGCCGCCCGCACATACCTACAATGGCCGACGTGGCCAGACGCCCTCGCTCGTCCGAAGCTTCACACCTGCTCGACCTGGTGCGCTCCACGGTTCCGCCGATGCACCGTGCCGGGCTGCCCTTTGTCGGGACCAGCCTGGCCGTTGCCGCCTTGGGCTACCGGTCGCGCTGGGTGCGCACCGCGGGCCTGCTGTCGGCCGCCGCGAACGCGGGATTCTTCCGGCATCCGAACCGGGTCCCGCCCACCCGCCCGGGTGTCGTCGTCTCCCCCGCCGACGGCCAGGTGTGCCTGATCGAACATGCCGTGCCACCGCCGGAACTCGGCCTGCCCGCCACCCCGCTGCTGCGGGTGAGCGTCTTCTTGTCGATCCTCGATGCGCACGTGCAGCGGGCCCCGATCGGCGGCGAGGTGGTGGCCGTGAAATACCGGCCGGGCCTGTTCGGCACCGCGGACCTGCCGTCCGCCAGCTCCGATAACGAGCGCAACTCGATCGTCATCCGCACGCCCGACGGCGTGGACATCATCACCACCCAGATCGCCGGCCTGGTGGCGCGACGCATCGTGTGCAACGTGGCGGCCGGCGACAAGATCGCCATCGGCGACACCTACGGGCTCATCCGGTTCGGTTCTCGGCTGGACACCTACTTGCCGGAGGGGTCGAACCTGTTGGTCAGCCTCGGGCAGCGGGCGATCGCCGGCGAGACCGTCCTGGCCGAGCTGCCGTGATCGGGAATCGGGGAACCGTCCGGGGGCAGCAGCCCAAACGCCGGCCGTCGGCCATGCGGATCCTGCCCAGCGCCACCACCGTGCTGGCCATCTGCGCCGGCCTGACGTCGATCAAGTTCGCCCTCGACGGCCGACCGCACATCGCGCTGGCGTTGATCGGAGCGGCCGCGGTGCTCGACGGCATCGACGGCGGAATCGCGCGCGCATTGGACGCGCAGTCGCGCATGGGCGCCGAGATCGACTCCCTGGCCGACGCAGTGAACTTCGGGGTGGCTCCCGCGCTCGTGGTGTACGTGACGTTGTTGCCGACGTCTCCGGTCGGCTGGATCTTCGCACTGCTGTACGCGGTGTGCATCGTGCTGCGGTTGGCGCGGTTCAACGCGCTGCTCGACGACAACACCAAACCGGCCTACACCCGGCAGTACTTCACCGGAATGCCCGCACCCTGCGGCGCGGTCGGTGTCATCGGCCCGCTTGCCGCCATGCTGCAGTTCGGCGACGGCTGGTGGACCTCACCGTGGTTCGTCTGCGTGTGGTTCGCGGCGAACGCCGCCCTGCTGGTGAGCCGGGTGCCGACCCTGGCGCTCAAATCGGTGTCGATGCCCACCAACGCCGCGCCGATCCTGTTGATCGCCATCGCCGCCGCGGCGGCCGCGCTGCTGCTGTTCCCCTACGTGCTGGTGCTGCTGATCATCGTCGGCTACCTGTGCGTCATGCCGTTCACGGTGCGCAGCCAACGGTGGGTCGCCGCGCGCCCCGAAACCTGGAACGACAAGCCGGGTCAGCGCCGGGCCACCCGCCGCGCGCAGCGCCGGGCGCAGCCGAACCGCCGATCGATGACGCGGCTGGGGCTGCGTAGGCCGGGCGGCTGACCTGATGGCACCGGGCTCTCGATGACGGCGACGCTGACGCTGACCGCGCGGTTGAACACCGCGGCGCTGGACGCGCGCCGCGGCGTGGTCCGACTGCACCCCGAGGCGATCGCCGCGCTCGGCATCCGGGAGTGGGACGCGGTGACGCTGACCGGGGCACGGGCCACCGCCGCGGTGGTCGGGGTGGCCGGGGCCGGGACCCCGGTGGGCACCGCTCTGCTCGACGACGTCACGTTGTCCAACGCAGGTCTGCGCGAGGACACCGCCGTGGTGGTGACACCGGCCTCGGTGGCCGGTGCGCGTTCGGTGACGGTCACGGGGTCGAAGTTGGCGACGGGTTCGGTCAGTCCGGCGACATTGCGCCAGGCGCTGCTGGGCAAGGTGATGACCGTCGGTGACACGGTGTCCCTGCTGCCCCGGGATCTGGGGCCGGGCACCTCGACGTCGGCGGCCAGTTCCGCCCTGGCCCGTGCGGTGGGGATCACCTGGACCTCCGAACTGCTGACGGTCGCCGCGGTGGACCCGGCCGGCCCGGTGAGTGTGCAACCCAATTCACTGGTGCACTGGGGCGACGGCAGCTCCACCGCGCCCCAGGATCTGCATCACCCCGCCGCCGAGTCCCAGCATCCGAAGGTCAGCTTTGACGACCTCAAAGGCTCCCACGCGCAGGCGAGCAAGCTGACCGAATGGCTGAAGCTGGCGCTCGACGAGCCGGAGCTACTCGAAACCTTGGGCGCGACGGCCAATCTCGGTGTGCTGGTGTCGGGCCCGGCCGGGGTTGGCAAGGCGACCCTGGTACGCACGGTGTGCCAGTCGCGTGGTCTGGTCGAGTTGGACGGACCCGAGGTCGGCGCGTTGGCGGCCCAGGACCGGCTGGCGGCGGTGACGGCCGCGACGGCCCGGGTGCGGTCCGGTGGCGGGGTGCTGTTGATCACCGATGTGGACGCGCTGCTGCCGGTGTCGGCGGACCGGCCGCCCGAGCCGGTGGCCAGCCTGATTCTGGGCGAGCTGCGTGCCGCCATCGCGACCCGTGGGGTGGCGTTCGTCGCGACGTCGGCGATGCCCGATGCGCTGGATCCGCGGCTGCGGGCACCCGATGTGTGTGACCGTGAGCTGGGCCTGTCCCTGCCCGATGCCGATATTCGCCGCCAGTTGCTCGAGGTGCTGCTGCGTGCCGTGCCCACCCGGGATCTCGACTTGACCGAGATCGCCGGTCGCACACCCGGATTCGTGGTAGCCGATCTGGCCTCGCTGGTGCGCGAGGCGGCGTTGCGCGCGGCTGCGCGGGCCAGTGCCGACGGCCGGGCTCCGATGCTCAGCCAGGAGGATCTCACCGGAGCGCTGTCGGTCATCCGGCCACTGTCCCGTTCGGCCACCGAGGAGGTGTCCGTCGGCGCGGTCACGCTCGCCGATGTCGGCGACATGGTGGCTACCAAGCAGGCGCTGACCGAAGCTGTGTTGTGGCCGCTGCAGCATCCCGACACTTTCACCCGCCTGGGTGTGGATCCGCCGCGGGGCGTGCTGCTCTACGGCCCGCCGGGGTGTGGCAAGACTTTTGTGGTGCGGGCGTTGGCGAGCACCGGCCGGTTGAGCGTCCACGCGGTGAAGGGCGCCGAACTGATGGACAAGTGGGTGGGCTCTTCAGAGAAGTCGGTGCGCGAATTGTTCCGGCGGGCAAGGGATTCGGCGCCCTCACTGGTGTTCCTCGACGAGATCGACGCGCTGGCCCCGCGCCGCGGGCAGAGTTTCGACTCCGGCGTCACCGACCGCGTGGTGGCCGCGCTGCTGACTGAACTCGACGGCATCGATCCGCTGCGGGACGTGGTGGTGCTCGGCGCCACCAACCGGCCCGATCTCATCGATCCGGCGTTACTGCGACCGGGCCGGCTGGAAAAGCTGGTGTTCGTCGAACCCCCCGACGCCCAGGCCCGCCTTGACATTCTGCGCACCGCGGGCAAGTCGGTGCCCCTGTGCGAGGACGTCGACCTCGACACCTTGGCCGGTCAACTCGACGGGTACAGCGCCGCCGACTGCGTGGCGCTGCTGCGCGAAGCCGCGCTGACCGCGATGCGCCGATCCATCGAAGCCGCCGACGTCACCGCGGCCGACGTGGAGCAGGCCCGCCGGACCGTGCGGCCGTCGCTGGATCCGGCGCAGGTGGAGTCGCTGCGGGAATTCAGCGCACGCCGCTAGTCCTGGCCTGGGCATCCAGGAGCAGCACCCGGCAGCCGGCGGCAACGTCATCGGCCAACCAGGGTGGCACGGCACCGGCGTGCCGTCGGATGGCGGCATAAGGCAGGTCGACAACGGCCCGGGTCACCGCGTCGAGCGGGCGGGATTCGGCCGACCCGTAGAGCTGCCGGGCAATGTCGCGCAGCCGCTCCCCCAGCGGGGCATTCATCGCCGCCAGGGTCTCGGTGAGGTCGGGGTCGTCGCGGCCGTCGAGCAGATCGCTGACCCGCAGCGTCAGCAGCAGCCGTGCATCCTCGGGGAGATCGCCGGCGAACCCGACGGCCGCCACCGCCATCGCCACCGCCGTGTCGAGTGGGTCGGGCGAGTCCGCCGCCATCACCCGGGCCTGAAAACGCCGGAGCGCCCGCAGCCAGGTGTGGGTCAAGATGCCGTCGCGGTTGCCGAAGCGGTGATACAGCGTGCCGGCGGGAGCACCGCTGGCTTCGGCGATGGCGGCGACGCTGGCGCAGCGAGGTCCGCCGGCGAGCACGAGCGCCCGCGTCGCATCGAGGATGGAGTCGGTTTCATGCTTCCTCGGAGGTGCCACGATCTAGTACAGTCCTTCTATATGGAACGTTTACCCTATATCGACGAGCATGCCATACCGGTCGACGCCGACCTGGCCAGCACCTGGTCGGCGATCCTGCGCGTCCTGTGCCGCAACCCCGCCGACCCCACCACCGTCCCGTTCGGATTCGTTCTCGACGACGCCGCGCCGCCGCACGAATTCGCCCTCAGAGGACGGCACCGGTTCGCCGCCTACCGGTTGACCTTCGTTCTCAGCGACGTCTCGCATGACGCCGCCCACCCCCGTACCCGCGTCGTCGCCGAAACTCGGGCCACGTTCCCCGGCGTCAAGGGCAGGTTTTACCGCGCCATGGTCATCGGCAGCGGCGGACACCGGATGGTCGTCCGCCGGATGTTGAAACACATTGCGGCCCAATCACATCCACTCACCATCGCGACGGCCTGACTTCAGCGCGATTGCCACAACGTAGAATCGCCTCAAATCAAAGCCCACAACTGGGCTGACACCCCGACGTAAGTCGACGCGGGAAGCGCGTGCCCGGCACGCCTCGCGCCTGAGAAAACGGAGTGCCATGCTCGCCGTCCTGTTCGCCCATGCCGTGGCCGTGATGGTCGCGCCGCTGTTGGTGAACCGCTGGGGACGACGGGCGTTTTATCCGCTGGCATTGGTGCCCGCGGCGTCACTGATCTGGGTGGTCGGCAACTGGCCAGACGGGCAGCACGACGACCACCACCTGAGCATCCAATGGGTGCCCGACCTGTCGATGGACATCGACCTGCGCTTCGACACGCTCGCCGCGATCATGAGCGTGCTGGTGCTCGGCATCGGCGCCCTGGTGCTCTTCTACTGCGCCGACTACTTCCACCACCACGACGAGCACACCGAGAAACGCCTCCCCAGCTTCGCCGCCGAGCTGGTGGCCTTCTCCGGTGCCATGTTCGGCCTGGTGACCAGCGACAACCTGCTGCTGCTGTACATGTTCTGGGAACTGACCTCGGTGTTGTCGTTCCTTCTGGTCGGGCACTACGCCGAACGCGCCACCAGCCGCCGGGCCGCCACCCAGGCCCTGATGGTCACCACCGCCGGCGGACTGGCGATGCTCGTCGGCGTCATCATCCTGGGTGAAACGGGAGGCAGTTATCTGCTCTCGGAGCTGGTGGCCCATCCCCCAGCCGGCCTCGCCGTCAACGTCGGCCTCGTATTGATCCTGATCGGCGCGCTGTCGAAATCAGCACTCGTGCCGTTCCACTTCTGGCTGCCCGGCGCCATGGCCGCCCCCACTCCGGTGAGCGCCTATCTGCACGCGGCGGCCATGGTCAAAGCCGGGGTGTACCTGGTGGCCCGCATGACACCGGGCTTCGCCGACGCCGGGCCGTGGCGACCGATGGTGGTCAGCCTCGGCGTACTGACAATGCTGCTGGCCGGGTGGCGGGCGATCCGCGAATACGACCTGAAACTCATCCTGGCCTTCGGCACCGTCAGCCAACTCGGACTGATCTCGATCCTGGTGGGCGCCGGCGGCGGTGACCTGATGCTGGCCGGGCTGACCATGCTGTGCGCCCACGCCATGTTCAAGGCCGCACTGTTCATGGTCGTCGGCATCATCGACCACACCACCGGCACCCGCGACATCCGTCGTCTGGCCTGGCTGGGCAACCGGCTACCGGTCCTGCTGACCATCGCCATCGGCGCCGCCGCCAGCATGGCCGCGATGCCCCCGTTCCTCGGTTTCGTCGCCAAAGAGGCCGACTTCGAGACCCTGCTGAACAGCCAGTCGCTGGGGCCGTGGGCGCCGTGGGTGCTCGGCGCCATCGTCACCGGCTCGGTACTGACCACCATCTACAGCCTGCGGTTCCTGCTCGGCGCGTTCGCCCGCAAAGGCCTACGGGAACCCAGCCCCCGGGTGGCCAAACTGCACCGCCCGCCGATGACATTCCTGGTGGCACCCGGCGTACTCGCCGTCGCCGGCCTGGTGCTCGGAGTGGTCCCGTCCCTGCTCGAGCGGGTACTGGACCCCTACGCCGAATCGCTGCCCGGCGGCGCGCACTACCACCTGGCGCTCTGGCACGGTTTCAACCTGCCGCTGCTGTTGTCGGTGATCGTCCTGGGCGTCGGCACCGTCGCGTTCTTCGCCCGCAAACGGCTGCGACGCACCCGCGTGGACTTCCTGGCGCTGGGCAACGCCGACCGTGCCTACGACGCCACCGTCCGCGGCCTGGACCGGCTGGCCTTCCGGATCACCGGCAGCGTCCAGCGCGGGTCGATGCCGGCCACCCAGTCGGTCATCCTCACGACGCTGGTGCTGGTCCCGGTGGCAGCGCTGGCCCTGGGCGCCCGGGACCGGCCGAACTTCGCGCTGTGGGATTCCGCGCTGAACCCGGTGGTCGGCCTGCTCATCCTCGCCGGCGCGCTGGGGGCGGTCGTCATGCGCAACCGGCTCGCCGCCGTGCTGCTGGTCGGTGTCACCGGATACGGCTGCGGCCTGATCTTCGCCTTCCACGGCGCACCCGACCTGGCGCTCACACAGTTTCTCGTCGAGACGCTGACGTTGGTGATCTTCGTGCTGGTGCTGCGCACCCTCCCCGCCGAGGCGGAGTCGACCCACATGAAGCGCTACCGGCTGCCCCGCGCGGCGCTGGCACTGGCGGTCGGCGCGACGATGACGACACTGGCGGTGTTCGCCATGGCAGCCCGCTCCGGCAGGCCCATCGCCGACCTACTGCCCGATGCCGCCTACTACCGTGGCCACGGCGCCAACACCGTCAATGTGCTGCTGGTCGACATCCGCGCCTGGGACACCCTCGGGGAGATCTCGGTGCTGCTGGTCGCCGCGACCGGCGTCGCCTCCCTGGTGTTCCGGCACCGCCGTTTCGGCATCGCGCCGCGCATCCCGGCCACCGCCCAGCCGTCCGGCCAACCCGATATCGGCCCGGTCATGGCCTACAGCCCGGCCGCCAGCGACACCACCTGGCTGCGCGGCAGTGAGTACCGCGACCCGCGCTACCGCTCCCTGGTGATGGAAGTGGCGACGCGGATCATCTTCCCGGTGATCATGGTGCTGTCGGCGTACTTCTTCTTCACCGGCCACAACACCCCGGGCGGCGGCTTCGCCGGCGGCCTGACCGCAGGCCTGGCGCTGGTGCTGCGTTACCTCGCAGGCGGACGGTACGAGCTCGGCGAAACCCTGCCGTTGGACGCGGGCAAGATCCTCGGCGTCGGACTGGGCCTGTCGGCGGGCACCGCCGTCGCCTCGCTGCTGCTCGGTGCCCCGGCCCTGTCGTCGGCCATCGTCGAACTCGACGTACCGGTGCTCGGCCACGTCAAATTCGTCACCGCACTGTTCTTCGACCTGGGGGTGTATCTGATCGTTGTCGGGCTGGTACTGGACGTGCTCCGCAGCCTCGGTGCCCGGATCGACGTCGAGATGGCGGAACCCCGCTCCCGGCAGCGGGCGGTGAGCCGATGACCGGAACAACGGTGTTCATCGTCCCGCTTGTCCTGATCGGTGGCCTGACCAGCTGCGGGGTCTACTTGCTCCTGGAACGCAACCTGACCCGCATGCTGTTGGGCCTGCTGCTGATCGGCAACGCACTCAACCTGCTGATCCTGACCGTCGGAGGACCTTCCGGGAACCCGCCGGTGCGCGGGCGCACCAGCGCCGACTCGACGACGACCGCCGATCCGCTGGCGCAGGGCATGATTTTGACCGCCATCGTCATCACGATGGGCATCGCCGCGTTCGTGCTGGCACTGGCCTACCGGTCCTACCGGCTGACCACCGCCGAAGAGGTGGCCAACGACCCCGAGGACACCCGGGTGTCCCAGGAGTCCGAAGCCGCAGCAGCCGACGAGGACGAAGACACTCCTGGGCAGCACCCCGACACCGACGAACCCGACGAACTCGACGCGTTGCCCGGGCACGAGGGGTCACGCTGATGAGCTACCTCGCCCAGGTCCTGATCCCTCTGCCGGTGCTGATTCCCATGCTCGGGGCCGCACTAAACCTCATCGCCGGCCGCAAGCCCCGCACCCAGCGGGCGATCACGGTGTCGGCGTTGTCCGCCGTGGTGCTGGTGTGCGCGACGCTGCTGTACGTCGTGGACCGCGACGGCACCCAGGCGCTGCAGGTCGGCGGATGGGGCGAAAGCGAACCGGGAATGGGCCCGCTGGGCATCACCCTGGTCGCCGACCGACTGTCGGCGCTGATGCTGGTGGTCTCGTCCATCGTGCTGCTGGCGGTGGTCTTCTACGCCATCGGGCAGGGCATCCGCGACGGTGACGATCGCCAGCCGGTGTCGATCTTCCTGCCGACGTACCTGGTGCTGTCGGCCGGCGTGTGCAACGCCTTCCTGGCCGGCGACCTGTTCAACCTCTACGTCGGCTTCGAGGTACTACTGACCGCCAGCTTCGTCCTGCTGACCATCGGTGCCAGCAAGGACCGGGTACGGGCCGGCATCTCCTACGTGATGGTCTCGATGGTGTCGTCGCTGATCTTCCTGCTCGGCCTGGCTCTGGTGTATGCGGCCACGGGCACGCTGAACATGGCGGAGCTGGCGCTGCGCCTCGACGACATCTCCGCCGGTACCCGCAGCGCACTGTTCGCCGTGCTGCTCGTCGCGTTCGGCATCAAGGCCGCGGTGTTCCCGCTGTCGACCTGGCTGCCCGACTCGTACCCGACCGCGCCCGCCCCGGTGACCGCGGTGTTCGCCGGCCTGCTCACCAAGGTCGGTGTCTACGCCATCATCCGGGCGCATTCGCTGCTGTTCCCCAACGGCGGAATGGACCCGCTGCTGCTGGTGGCCGCCCTGCTGACGATGCTGATCGGCATCCTGGGTGCCGTCGCGCAGAGCGATATCAAACGGCTGCTGTCGTTCACGCTGGTCAGCCATATCGGCTACATGGTCTTCGGCATAGCCCTGTCCAGCCAGCTCGGGATGTCCGGCGCGATCTACTACGTCGCGCACCACATCATCGTGCAGACCACACTGTTCCTGGTGGTGGGGCTGATCGAACGCCAAGCCGGTGCATCAACACTGCGCCGGCTGGGCGGGCTGGCCACAGCCAGCCCGCTGCTGGCGTTCGTGTTCATCGTCCCGGCGCTCAACCTCGGTGGCATCCCCCCGTTCTCGGGGTTCATCGGCAAGGTGGCCCTGCTGGAGGCGGGCTCCCAGGACGGGTCGGTGTTGGCGTGGGCGCTGGTCGGTGGCGGCGTGGTGACCAGCCTGCTGACGCTGTACGTGGTGATCCGGGTCTGGACCAAGGCCTTCTGGCGGGCACGCGTCGACGCCCCCGAAGGCGAGTTGTCGGCGGCGGTGCCCGCTGCGCTGCTCGACGACGACGAGGACATCGATTTCGCCGACCGCGACGACGTGGGCCGGATGCCGATCGGCATGGTGGTTCCCACCATGGCACTCATCGCCGTCGGTTTGGCGTTGACCGTCGCCGCCGGGCCGATCATGGCCTACACCGAGCGGGCCGCCGACGAGGTGCTGCACCGCAGCGAGTACATCTCTGCGGTGCTGGGGGGTGAGCGACCGTGACACGGGCGAAACCGACACTGCGCTGGCTCCTCCTGCGCATCTGGGTGTTGATCTGGCTGATGCTCGTCTGGGTCCTGCTGTGGGGCACCCTCTCGGCGGCCAACCTGCTCTCCGGTCTGGCCATCGCCCTGCTGATCACTGTGGCGCTGCCGCTGCCGCCGGTCCCGGTGCAGGGCAAGGTGCACCTGCTCTCCCTGCTGCACCTGATCGTCCGGGTGGCCTGGTACCTGGTGATGTCGAGTTTCCAGGTGGCCTGGCTGGCGGTGCGGCCCGGCCCGCCGCCGCTCAATGCCGTGCTGCGGGCGCAACTGACCGTGAAATCCGACCTGGTGCTGGCGCTGGCGGTCAGCATCTACAACCTGATCCCCGGCTCGATCGTGCTGGAGATCGACCAGGTGCGGCGGCTCATCTACGCCCACGTCATCGACGTCGGCTCGGAGAAGTCGGTGAACAAGTTCTATCACCAGGTGGCCGAGGTGGAACGGCTGCTGATCGCCGCCTTCGAACGTGACACCGAATGGCACCCGGCGAGCGAAGCCACCACCGATGACACCGAGGAGGCCCCGCGATGAATACCGTCTGGATGATCGCCGCGGTGATGCTGGTCGCCGCCGCGGCCATCACCATGTACCGGCTGCTGGCCGGGCCCAGCACTCTGGACCGGCTGGTGGCGCTCGACACCCTGGTCGCGGTCATGATGTGCTCGATCGGTACCTGGGCGGCGTTCAGCCTCGACACCACCGTCACCTACGGACTGGCCGCACTGGCCCTGATCAGTTTTGTCGGCTCGGTCAGCGTCGCCCGCTTCCGTGTCCCCGACAGCGAAAACCGGGGAGCGAAGCGATGACCGTCTCCGACATCATCTCGGCGGTACTGATCCTGGCCGGGTCGACACTGGCCCTCACCGCGGCCATCGGCGTGGTGCGTTTCCCGGACACGTTGTCGCGCATGCACGCCGCCAGCAAGCCGCAGACGCTGGGCCTGCTGCTGGTGCTGATCGGCGCGGCGGTCCAGCTCAACGGCCACCCCGACCTCGGCATGATCATCCTGACCGGGTTGTTCACCGTGATCACCGCACCCGTGGTGGCCCAGCGGGTCGGACAGCTCGCCTACCGGGAGCAACGCGACCGCGAAGTCCAGCTGACCGTCGACGAGATGCGCGAACCGAGGCAGTAGCGGCTATTCGCCCGACAGCTGGAATTCGACCATGGCCGTGACGTTGTCGACCGCTTCGCTCAAGGCGGTCAGCCGGTCCGCCGCAGACGGCGCGGCCAGCACGGAGTACTTGTCCGCCGTTCCCATCGGCATCCGCGCAGCGAGCTCGTAGAGCCGTTGTCCGGCGGGCACGTCCAGGGCGTCGATCCTGGACACGCCGAGCAGCGCCTCCCGTTCCGGCAACCGGGCGTCGCGGGCGACCGCGATCCGCTCGAACAGCCCCCAGATGCGGTCTTCGACCTCGATCAGGTCGGCGTCGCTGACCGGACCCGGATCGTCGGGCCATGACTCGACCACCGCACGTGGATAGGGGTCGTCAGGCAGCCACTCACGCACCCGGATGCGCTCGGTCAGTGGGCATTTCAACCGGTACTGACCCTCGCCGTGGTCTTCGAACGCCGCGATCCGCGCCCGCACTCCGACATCGCAGCGCTCGTCGCCACCGCCGACTTCGCGGCCCTTGGCGATCAGCACCACACCGAAGGCCTTGTCATCACGATCGAGGGTGTCTCGGACCAGCGCCGAGTAGCGCGGCTCGAACACCCGCAGCGGCAACTCCTCCCCGGGCAGCAGCGCCGACTCCAGCGGGAACATCGGCACGGCGGCCGGCGAGGGTGCGGCTGTGGGGTCAGTCACCGAATTCCTTGGCCTTCCAACACGTCCCGCACCGGTGTCGACGGTTCTGCGAAGGTGCAGAGCGCGCTGGTGATGGTGATCCACAAGTCCGGGTTGAGGGCAACGAGGTCATTCTCGCCGCCGATGGCGGTGATCACCTCGCGCTGGCCGTCCTCATCGAGATCGATGTACTCGTCACAGGTGGTGTCCGCCGCGGGCGAACCAGTCGCATTGGGCGTCGAAGTGCGCGTCGGTGGGGTGCGGGTCGGCTGGCCCGGACGGGCGGACGTCGAGGGCGACGGGGACGTCCGGGTGGTCTCGGGGGTGGACCCGGGCGCCTGGCCCGGCGCGGCTACCGGCGTCCCACCCACGGTGTCGGAACACCCGACGACACACGCAGCGACGAGCGCGGCTCCGGCAAGCACTTGCCCGATGCTGCGGCTCGTCATGTTCATCCCGCCTGCCTCCGGCCTCAGACAACCAGCTCGTCGATCAGGGCATCGACCACCATACGCAGGTCGCCGTCGTTCTCCTCGGCCACGCGGCGTTGCCGCTGGTAGGACGCACCGCGGCGCGGTATGTCGGCGACGCGGGCGAGTTCGTCGCTGCAGTGCAGGGACCGGGCCACCGGCTCCAGCCGGTTCAGCAGCTCGTCGAGGTCCTCCGTGACCAGCCGCTCGTTGCTGTCGGCGTCGAGAATGATGATGGCGTCCAGGCCGTAACGCGCTGCGCGCCACTTGTTCTCCTGCACATGCCACGGCGGCATCACCGGCAGCGCCTCACCGGCATCGAGACGCCGGTCCAGGTCGACCACCAGGCAGTGCGTCAGCGCCACCAGAGCGCTGAGCTCGTGCAGATTGGACACCCCGTCGAAAATCCGGATCTCCACGGTGCCCAGGTGCGGCGACGGCCGGATGTCCCACCGCACCTCGTTGATGTGGTCGATGATGCCGGTCTTCTTCTGGTCGTGGACGAAGCCCTCGAATTCGCGCCACGTCTGGAACTGGAACGGCAACCCGGCTGTCGGCAGCTGCTGGAACATCATCGCCCGGTTGCTCGCGTACCCGGTGTCCTCACCCTCCCACCACGGCGACGACGCCGACAGCGCCAGCAGGTGCGGATACTGGTTGAGCATCGAACTGATGATGGGCATCACCTTGTGCGCCGAGGACACCCCGACGTGCACGTGCACTCCCCAGATCAGCATCTGGCGACCCCACCACTGGGTGCGGTTGATCAACTCGGCATAGCGGGGGGCATCGGTCAGCACCTGCTCCGACGCCTCTGCGAACGGGTGGGTTCCGGCGCAGAACAGTTCCATCCCACGCGCGCGCACCACCTGCCGGACGGCGCGCAACGTGGTGGCGAGGTCTTCCATCGCCTGCCCGGCGTTGAAGCAGATCCCGGTGACGATCTCCACGGTGTTGCGCAGCAGTTCCTTGTGCACGTGCGGGTTCTCGCCGAGTTCGGCGATCACGCCGGCCGCTTCGTTGCTCAGGTCCCGGGTCTGCGCATCGACCAGCGCGAACTCCCACTCAACGCCGACAGTCGGCCGGTAGGAGCCCTTGAAGTCGATGTGGGCGGCCTTACTCCCCGCCGATAACACCGCAAGCCACCCGCTTGCCAGCGTCGCCGGTCGCCATGGTGGCCTCGTCGGGGCCCGGCGTGCCGTTGACCTGGTTGTAGCGCTCCGGCGGGATGTTGGCGAAGTTGTCCGCCTTCTCGTGGATCATGATCGCCGTCTTCGTACCGGCCAGCAGGTCGTCTTCGGTGAAGGCGTCCGTGGTGGTCACCGTCAGCGCCGAACCGTCCTCGCGCACCTGCAGCGAGGTGAGGTCACCGCTGGCGGGGTGGCCGCTGTGCCCGGGCACCTGGAAGTGCCCACCGGCTGAGTTGAAGTCGCCCGGGGCGCCGCCGGTGGGGGCCACAGAGTTGGCCTCGCACTTGCCGACGGAGTGGATGTGCATGCCGTGGAAGCCGGGGGTCAGCTGTCCGGTCCCGGTGGTCTGCACCGTCACGGTGACATAGCCGGGGCTGAACGCGAACGTGGCGGTGGCGACCTCGGTGCCGTCGGCGGTCTTCATCGGGACCTCGAGGGTCGAGCTGCTGCCCTGTTCCCCTCCGGCGCCCGCTTCGCCTTCGCCGGCGGGTGCGGACGGGGCTGGCGAGCCGGTCCAGACTGACGGCGTGGTTCCCGGCTCGGAGGACACCGGCTCGTTCGGGGAGCACGCGGCCAGACCCACTACAGGAGCGGCCAGGGCAATGGCGATGACGGGCTTCTTCAGGAGACTGGCGAGCATGCGCGCCAGCCTAACCTGTGACCACCACGATCAGCCCGGGTGGTTGGTCGGCGACCTCCGGAATCCGCGGCTCGACAGGCGCTTCCAGCAGCCTGCCCAGTTCTTCGGCAGCTTCCTGCTCACCTTCGCCGAAGTAGACGGTGGTGGCAGTCACGTTGGGCAGCACGAGGTTGCCGGTGTCGGCCACGGTCCAGCCGTCGTCGCGCAGCCGGGTGGCGGTGCCTTCGGCGGCGCCGGGCGCCTCGGAGATGTTGAAGATCCGGACCTCGGGTCGCGCCGCCGGGGCCGGGGATTCTTTCGACGTCGGCGGCGCCGTCGTCGACGTGCTGACCGTCGCCCCGGTGGAGCTGTCGTCATCGTCGTCGTTTGAACCCAGCGCCTGGAACCCGACCAGCAGGAACACCACGCCCAGGAACAACAGCACCATCACGATGGCGCGCAGTGGCAGCCCGGAGGAGTCTGGTACGCGCTCATTCATCGAGCCCACCCTAGCTCAGTCGCCGCCGCCCTCAGTTGATGTCGAATCCGAGTCGCCGCGCCGCGCGGGCCTTCTGCCTGCTGGCCCGCAGCCGGCGGAGACGCTTGACCAGCATCGGGTCCGCGGCCAGTGCTTCCGGGCGTTCGACGAGTGCGTTGAGTACTTGGTAGTAGCGGGTGGCCGACATCGAGAACAGCTCCTTGATGGCTTCCTCTTTGGCGCCGGCGTACTTCCACCACTGCCGTTCGAATGCCAGGATGTCGTGTTCACGACGGGTCAGCCCATCGGTGAGCTCAGCGTCATCCCCCGACCGCTCAGCCCGTGAAATGGCGCCTTCCATACTGCTCCCTTGGCTGTTCGCCGACTAAATAACATCAGTGTGGTTTCGGCGAGTATTCAATCACGGTCTGGACACAAGGGACGGCACCCGAGCCCGCGAGTCGGCTGACTTAAGCTTGCCGACCATGGCCGTCGTTCCGATCCGCATCGTGGGAGACCCCGTCCTGCACACCCCGACCCAGCCGGTGGAGGTCGGGCCGGACGGAAAACTGCCCGACGAAATCGCCGGGCTCATCACCGATCTGTACGACACGATGGACGCCGCGTACGGAGTCGGCTTGGCCGCCAACCAGATCGGCGTGCCGTTGCGGGTGTTCGTCTACGACTGCGCCGACGAGCGCAAGAACGCCACCCGTCGGCGAGGGGTGGTGATCAACCCGGTACTGGAGACCTCCGATGTGCCCGAGACGATGCCCGACCCCGATGACGACGACGAGGGCTGCCTGTCGGTGCCCGGGGAGTCGTTCCCGACCGGGCGGGCGGACTGGGCGCGCGTCACGGGACTGGACGCTGACGGCAACCCCGTCACCATCGAGGGCACCGGCCTGTTCGCCCGGATGCTGCAGCACGAGACCGGACATCTGGACGGGTTCCTGTACCTGGACCGGTTGATCGGCCGGCACGCCCGCGCCGCCAAGCGAGCGGTGAAGAAGCAGGGCTGGGGCGTGCCCGGCTTCGCCTGGACTCCCGGTGAGGGACCCGACCCGTTCGGGCATTGAACATCCCCAGCGAGGCCCGGTTCCCGTCGGTCGGCAACCGGGTGAGCATCCGGTACCGGCTCATCCCCGCCGTGGGAGCGCCGGCGCTCACCGATGTGATCGGACATCTCGAGGCGATTCGCCCGCGGGTACTGGTGCGGACGGCCTCCGACGGCGTGGTCGAGATCGACCCGGACTCCGTCGTCAGCGTGCGTGAGCTCAGCCACCGTACGGTGCGCAATTCGGAGATCCGGGCGTTGGAGCACGCCGCCGCACTGGCGTGGCCCGGTACTGAGCAACAGTGGATCGGCGGCTGGTTTCTGCGCTCCGCGGGCGGACACACCAGCAGGGCGAATTCCGCTGTGCCGCTTGATATGTCGGCCACCCTGGTTGAGCTTCCCGCGATCGTGGACTGGTACCGTGACCGCGGGCTGCCACCCTGGCTGGCGCTGCCCGAGCGGTTGCTGCGCGTCAGTGCCACGGGAGTGAAAGCGACCCGGGTGATGGTTCGCGACACCGCGGTCGCGGACACCTCGCCGCGGGTCCGCCTCGCCGACACCCCCGACGCCGCCTGGCTGGGGCTCTACGAACGTCAGGTACCGGTCGAGGTGCTGACCGCCGTCATCGAGGGCGAGGTGACGTTTGCCACCCTCGAGGGGGCCGCGGTGGGCCGCGGGGCGGTGACGACGGCCCCCGACGGCACCCGCTGGCTGGGCATCACCTCGGTGCGTGTCGACGTGCGCCGGCGCCGCCGCGGCTACGCCCGCGAGCTGTGCGACGGCCTGCTGCACTGGGGCGCGGCACGCGGGGCCACCCGGTGTTACGTGCAGGTACTCGCCGACAACGCCGCGGCAATCCGGCTCTACGAGACCATGGGTTTCACCCTGCACCACCGGGCCCGGTACGTGTCGGCCGCCGACCTGCTGACCCAATAGGCTGAGGCCATGCGACTGGCCACCTGGAACGTGAACTCCATTCGGACCCGGGTGGACCGAGTGGTCGACTGGCTGGGCCGCGCCGACGTCGACGTGCTGGCCATGCAGGAGACCAAGTGCACCGACGCGCAGTTCCCGACCATGCCGTTCGCCGCGCTGGGCTACGAGATCGCCCACGTGGGGTTCAACCAGTGGAACGGCGTGGCGATCGCCTCCCGCGTCGGCCTGGAGAACGTCGAGGTGGGGTTTGCCGGCCAACCCACCTGGAGCAGTAAGCCCGAGGTGGAGGCCGCCGCCGAGGCCCGTGCGCTGGCGGCGACCTGCGGCGGGGTGCGGGTGTGGAGCCTCTATGTGCCCAACGGCCGCACCCTGGCCGACCCGCACTATGCTTACAAGTTGGATTGGCTTGCCGCACTGCGCGATACGGCCGCGGGCTGGTTGCGGGACGACCCGTCGGCACAGATCGCACTCGTCGGCGACTGGAACATCGCACCCACCGACGACGACATCTGGAGCGTGGCGGCGTATGAGGGTTCGACGCACGTCTCCGCACCGGAGCGCGCCGCATTCCAGGCCATCAACGACATCCAATTCACCGATGTGGTGCGGCCTTTCACGCCGGGGCCCGGTGTGTACACGTACTGGGATTACACCCAGCTGAGCTTCCAGAAGCGGCGCGGTATGCGCATCGACTTCATCCTCGGCTCGCCCGCGCTGGCAGCGCGGGTGACCCACGCCGAGATCGTGCGCGAGGAACGCAAGGGCAAGGCCCCCAGCGATCACGCTCCGGTGCTGGTCGATCTGGCGCCCTGACCACTGCCGCCCCCTACCGGGGCGCCACCACGCAGTAGGTGCGCGCCGGCTCGGGGAAGGTCGCCCCCTGCGCGCCGCCACCGCACAATGACGGGTCCGCAACCCCGTCGACGACGCGGTCGATCTTCGAGTTGGCGGCAGGGTCATCACAGTCCAGCGGACTGAACAGCTGGGCTGCGGGTTCGACGTGGAAGCATTCGCCCTCCTCGACGTTCAGCACGAAGCAGTACGTACGAGAACTGTTGAACAGCACGGCGTATCCAGAGTCCTCGCGCAGCCCGTCGGGGCACGTCGCGGTCGGGCCCGTGCCCTGGCGGGCGAGTTCATAAACGGCGGCACGCTCATTGCAGTCGGTGGGCTCCGGCGACATTTCCGCCGAGGCGTACTGCTGATCGGTGATGCACTCCCCCACATGCAGGCCCTCCGGTGCTGACGGTGACGTCGCCGACGATTGGCCGTGGCCGGATGAAAGAGCGTGAAGAGCACTCAGGGTGGCCACGCCCACTCCGGCCAGGCCGAGGACCAGCAGGACACATCCGCTGACGATCATGGCCACAGCACCGCCGGACGGCTTCGGCTGCGGGTGATACGCCGGGGGCGGCGGGTAGGGGTACCCGGCAGCAGCACCCGGCGGTTGCCAGTTGGGCATGGCCTGTGAGGCCCTCCCGGTCCGGGTTCGCCGGATTCCCAGGATCAGCAACAGCAATCCTGCAGCCGGAATGAGCAGCGATCCGGCGACGATGCCGACGGATCCACCCAGAGCAGCTACCGCCCACAACTCCCCCACCATGGCCATCAGTGTGCCATCAACGGGGCTGTGTGGAATCTTGAAGCGCCGCCGCCCATCAGGGGACGCCACGGCGGGCGGGTGCACTCACCGCCTCCCCGAGACCTGTGAAATGGTTTGTGCCGCAACGGGTTTGATAGTGCCCATCCCTGGCGAACGGAACGTCACCAGGTGCGCGACCGGCTGATCTCGGTTGCCGGCCTTCGACGGCGGACAGATCCGTGAACACCCGCCAGGCAGCCCCCGGCACCGCCTGAGCCAGGTGATGTTCCGGCGCCCACAGCCGTCAGGCAAGATGTTCATGTGGCCAGCGACCGTCTCTACCGACGGCTGCGCATTTCGATGCGGCTGCTGTCCCTGCGCGCCATCGTGATCTTCTCCGAGATCGGAGTGGCGGCGACCGTCGCGATCATCGGCACGTGGGTGTGGATCGGGATCACCAATGACCAGTACAGCCAGCTGGACCGGCGCCTGGACTCGGTGAGCAGCCTGGGCGACTTCTCCACCCTGCTCAGTGCGCCGCCCGGCGCGGGCGACGTCGAGGCGCTCAACCCCGACGGCAGCCTGGTGCGTACCGCCCGCATCGGTGCGGTCACGGTGTCCGCACCGCCCGCCATCGTCCTGCCCGAGCTGAGCTCGGGTTACGCCAACACCACCATCGACGGCGTCGAATACCGAGTCCGCACCTTCGCCGCCGGCCCGGCGTCGATCTCCCTGGGCGCACCCGTCGCCGAGACCGAACGCCGCATCAACGCGCTGCACCTGCGCGTGCTGATCATCTGCGGCAGTCTGCTCGCCGGCACCGTGGCGGTCGGTTGGGTGATCTCGCAGATCATGGTCAACCCGTTCCGGCTGCTGGCCCAGCAGGCCCGGGCCATCAACGCACAGTCGAACCCGGATGAGGTGCAGGTGCGTGGTGTGCGTGAGGCCGAGGAGATCGCCGAAGCCGTCGAAGGCATGCTGGCCCGCATCGGCACCGAGCAGCAGCGCACCAAAGACGCGCTGGAATCGGCCCGTGATTTCGCCGCGGTGGCGTCCCACGAACTGCGGACGCCGTTGACGGCGATGCGCACCAACCTCGAAGTGCTCTCGACGCTGGACCTGTCCCCGGAGCAGCGCGACGAGCTGGTGGGCGACATCATGCGCACCCAGACCCGCATCGAGGCCACGCTGACCGCGCTGGAGCGGCTGGCGCAGGGACAGCTGACCACGGCCGAGGATCATGTCCCGTTGGACATCACCGAACTGCTGGACCGGGCCGCCCACGACGCGATGCGCAGTTACCCCGATCTGAACGTGTCACTGGCCCCGTCGCCGACGGTCTTGATGCTGGGTCTGCCCGCAGGTCTGCGACTGGTCATCGACAACGCGATCGCCAATGCCGTCAAACACGGCGGTGCCACCGAAATTCGGCTCAGTGCCATCAGCTCGGCGGAAGGCGTCGAGATCGCCGTCGACGACAACGGCTCGGGAGTGCCCGAAGCCGAGCGCAGGGAGGTGTTCGAGCGCTTCGCCCGCGGGTCCACCGCGTCGCGGTCGGGATCGGGACTGGGATTGGCGCTGGTGGCGCAGCAGGCCGAACTGCACGGCGGGACGGCAGCACTGGAGAAGAGTCCGCTGGGCGGTGCGCGGCTGGTGCTGCGGCTACCGATCGTGCACTGACACCGCGGCGGTCAGGCCTTGGCGCCGACGGTGATCACGTCCGACAGCAGCTGCGTCCACAGCGGCCGGCGCACCGGGTGCTGATCCACCACGGAGAAGTCCGCGTCCTCGAACAGTCGTTGCATCTGCTCGCGTGTCGGATTGTGCGCCGGATTGCGCAGGTCCGCAGACAGCCGTTGCCAGGGCAGCTGTTGACGGGGGCTGATCGTGGCCACCACCGCCACACCGCCGGGGGCCAGCACCCGATGGAATTCCCGCAACGCTGCGGGCTGGTCGAAGAAGTGGAACGCCGAGGTCGTCACCACGGCGTCGAGGAAACCGTCTTCGAACGGCAGTTGCTCGGCGGGCGCCTTCATCCACCGCACCCGGTCTGAGCGCTGCCGCGACTGGGCCAGCATCCCGTCGGACAGGTCGAGGCCGTAGACCTCCTCGGGGCGCAGCTCACGCTCGATCCGGTCGGCGAGGATCCCGGTGCCACAGGCCACGTCGGCAATCCGCTGCGATCCGCGGGACCGCAGCGTCTGCAGCACTTCGTCCTGGGCGGGCCGGTACACCCACCGCTGCAGGCAACGCTGGTTGTAGACCGGGGCGGCGAAACTCCAGAACGCGGTGATCGAGTCGTTGCCGCCGCGCCGTTGCGTCGTCGTCGATGTTTCCGGGGTCATCCAATCGAGTGTAGGGACGACCTGTCAGTGTGCCGGGCTAGCATTTCGCACATGCGTTCGAATGATGAGATTCTCACCGCCCTGGATGCCGTGGAGGAGGGCTTACGGGTGATCGCCCGTCGGCCGCTACACCAACTGCGCCCCGCCGACCAGCGCGGGATCCTGCTGCGCCTGGAGGAGGTCAGCAGGAGGCTTGCCCTGGTTCAACACCGGGCATTGCGCACCCTGGTGACCGGCCCACCGCCGGTGGAGTTCGCCGGGGCATCATGGGCCGAGGTGCTGGCACGCCGTCTGCGTATCTCGGTCGGCGAAGCGCGGCGGCGCATCGCCGAAGCTGAGCGTGCCGATCCCCCGGCTACGGTTGCCTGACACGCGATGCCCCGCCCCTTGCGCCCGGCCGGGTTGTGGTCGTACTACGTGACCAGGGCGACGGAGTTGGCGCGACGCAGCTTGCCCGAGGGTGTCTTGGGGATGGTGCCGGGCCCGAGCACAACGACATTGCGGGGACGCACGTCGACCTCGGTGACCACCTCGTGTGCCACCTGCCGTTCGATGCGGTGCACCTCGTCGGGGTTCTGGTAGGCGTTGGACTCGACAGCGACGGCAAAAGTCTCACGCGAATGCCCGGCGTCGAGGCGCACTGCCACAGCACAGCCGGGACGCACCCCTTCCACGCGACCGGCGGCACGTTCGATGTCTGTCGGGTAGATATTGCGCCCGGCCATGATGATGACGTCCTTGACGCGGCCGCACACCACGATGTGGCCGTTCTCGGTGAGATAGCCGAGATCGCCGGTGTCGTACCAGCCGTGCTCGTCCTGGGCCGGGATGAACCCACCCATCGTGATGTAGCCGGGCGTCAGCGATTCGCCACGCAGTTCGATCACACCGACTCCGCGGGCGGGCATCACATTGCCGTGCTCGTCGACGATCCGCGCCTCCAGATCGGTCAGCAGCGGGCCGAGGGTGGCCAGGCGGCGGGTATTGCCCTTGGTGGCGGGCACGGCCTGGCGCAGCGCGGCCAGCAGGTCGGCATCCACCTCGTCGACCACCAGGCCGGCGTTGCACTCGGAGAACGACACCGCCAGCGTGGTCTCGGCCATGCCGTAGGCCGGCAGGATCGCCGAGGACTTGAGTCCGAACGGCTTGCCGGCGTCCAGCAGGTCTTCGACGTCGGCGGGTTCCACCGGCTCCGCACCGGAAAGTGCAAAGCGCAGCGTGGACAGGTCGAACTGTCCGGGCTGGGCCTGGCGGCGCAGGCGCTTGGCCAGCAGCGCGTAGGCGAAGTTCGGGGCCGCGGTCATCGTGCCCTTGTATTTGTCGATCAGCTTGGCCCACAGCAGGGTGTCGCGCAGGAAGTCCATCGGCGTCACCTTGACCAGCTCGGCGCCGAAGTACATCGGGATCGTCAGGAAGCCGACCATGCCCATGTCGTGGAAACACGGCAGCCAGCTGACCATGACGTCTTTGTCGACCTCGTACTGCGCGCCGATGAACATCGCCTCGGCGTTGGAGTGGATGTTGCGGTGAGTGATCTGCACGGCTTTCGGCGAACCGGTGCTGCCACTGGTCAGCTGCATCAGAGCAAGATCGTCTTCGGCGGTCTCCACCGGGTCGATCGGTTCCGCCTCGAGCAGGTCACCGATCTTGAGTACCGTGATGCCCTTTTCCTCGAGCACCGGGATGGCGACCAGGAACGGTTCGGAGACCACGACGGCCTTGGCCTCGATCATCTGGATCACCGTCAAGGTGTCCTCGGCCCAGACCACGAGATCGGTACGCGGGGTGGGCTGGTGCAGCATCGTCAGACTGGCGCCGCGCATCCACAGCCCCTGGGCGGTCGGGGCGATCTCGACCGGGAAGCCGGCGAGTACGCCCACCGCGTCGCCGGGGCCGATGCCGCCGGCGGCCAGGCCGCCGGCGATCCGGCGGGCCCGCTCGTGCACCTCACCCCAGGTGTGCCGGACCGGCTCGTGAGGTTCACCGGTGACCATGCCCTTCGCGCTGGTCTTGGCGTTGTAGTACATCTTCTCGGTGAACCTGCTCACGAGTACCTCCTCGGTTTCCGGAGCGATAAGCGCGTGGACGATGACACCAACAGTGCCGTCCCTGTGCTCATGCTGCGCCTGGGCAGGCACGCGCCAAAAGAGGCGCGCGTGCACGATAGGGCGGCGGTTGAGTCTCGAAATGGTGGAGCCAGCGCAATTGCCCGGAGCTGACTAGCTAACCCCCCGACGGGATCGGGGGGCACAACAGAGGCCTCGCATGTCTGACCGGTACTCAACACCGGGAGTCATCTTAAACTCCCCTTAAGTAACTGCCAAACGATACGGAAACTGTCACTGCCTCAAAGGCGTCGGGACGACCCGAGCGCCCTGCACGGGGCCGCTGGCCACCCGCACCGTGCGACACACTCCCGCCCCGGCCAACTCCGTGCCGACATCGACCGCCGCACCGGCCGATGCGCACAGGAACGCGCAGGTAGGGCCCGAGCCCGACACGATTCCGGCCAACGCCCCAGCTTCAATCCCCGCCCTGAGCGTGCGCCGCAGATCCGGGTCCAAGCTCACAGCGGCGGCCTGCAACTCATTGCCCAGCAGCGGCGCCAGTTGAGCGGGATCACCGGCGGCCAACGCGGCCAGCAGCGGTTCGGTGTCGCCCAGACGCGGCGGGTCGGCCACCTCGCGGAGCCGATCGATCTCCGCGAAGACCTTCGGCGTGGACAGACCGTTGCGGCCGAACGCCAGCACCCAGTGGAAGGTGTTGCGCGCCAGCACGGTGGCCAGTTCCTCACCGCGGCCGGTCCCCAGCGCGGTACCGCCGTGCAAGGCGAACGGCACATCGCTGCCGAGTTCGGCCGCCAGTGCGTGCAGGTCGCGGCGCGGCACACCCTGCTCCCACAGATGATTGACGGCTACCAGCACCGCCGCCGCGTCGGCGCTGCCCCCAGCCATCCCCCCGGCGACGGGAATGGCCTTGTCGATGGTGATCGCCACATCGGGAGTGCGCCCGACATGCTCGGCCAACAGCTCGGCCGCCTGCCACGCCAGATTGCGCTCGTCGACCGGGAGGGTCTCGGCGCCCTCACCCACGATGGTCAGCGACATGACGTCGGCGGTGCGGACGGTGATCTCGTCGAACAGGGACACGGCGTGGAACACGGTGGTCAGTTCGTGGTAGCCGTCCGGGCGGGTATCGCCGACGGCCAGGAACAGATTCACCTTGCCCGGCACACGAACGGTCACCGATCCAGTCGGCACCCATTCAGCGGCGGTACTCCCGTCGGATGCGGACACCGCACGAGACTAGCCCGGTCGACGATGCGGGTGAGGAACGAACCCGAGGAGAAAGGGCCGGGCTCGTGGATCTAGCCCGGTCGACGATGCGGGTGAGGAACGAACCCGAGGAGAGAGGGCCGGGCTCCTGAATCCAGCCCGGTCGACGATGCGGGTGAGGAACGAACCCGAGGAGAGAGGGCCGGGCTCCTGAATCCAGCCCGGTAACTACGCTGAGACGGTGCCGCGTCCAGGTGAGGACTTCGACGGATACTCCGTCGGCAAAGTGCTGGGGCGTGGCGGCCACGCCACGGTGCATCTGGCCCGTCGACTGGCCGACGACCACGTGGTCGCCCTGAAGGTGCTCTTGTCCGGCCCCGTCTCCGAGCTGGGGTTGATGCGGATGTCGCGGGAGTTCGACTTCGCCCGGCGCCTGCGCCATCCGCACATCGTCGAGGTGTACGACCGCGGGCCTGATTGGCTGACGATGCGGTATGTCGACGGCGGTAACGCCACCACATTGCACCGCCTCGACCTTCGGCTACAGGCGCTGACACAGATTGCCGACGCCCTCGACTTCGCCCACCGCCAGGGGGTCGTGCACTGCGACGTCAAACCAGCCAACATTCTTGTATTCAAAGAGTTTTCGCAGGGTGGAGCGGTACTCATCGACTTCGGCGTCGCCCATTCGGTGGCCGAGGACATGGCGCACCGACTGGCCCAGGATGCCACGCAACGACTTTCCCTCGACCCCGCCAGACGCATCACACATCAGCGCCCCAGCCAGGCATCCACGGTGCAGGCCTCGCTGCCGTACGCCGCGCCGGAACTATTGACCGGGCGGGCCCTGTCGGCCGCCACCGATGAGTATGCGCTGGCCTGCACCGCTGTCGAATTGATCACCGGCTCAGCCCCTTTCGTCACAGCCACGGCGGGCGCCCTGATCGAGGCGCAACTGCATCAGCCGCCGCCGCGGGTTTCGCGCAAGGTGTCGTGGATTCCGCGTGCTTTCGATTCAATATTGGCCAAGGCCATGGCCAAAGACCCCGATGCGCGGTATGAAACGTGCGGCGAAATGGCCCGGTTGCTTACCCTCGTCCTGCGCGGGTCAAACCGCTTTTCCGCGAAATAGCCTCGTAACAAAGGTTTTACGGACACGGATCTGATGTGCGCTGCGACTGAACTAGCGTCGAGCCATGGGATCCGCCATCGAGTACGACAATTCGGCTCTTGCGCACGAAGAAGAGGGCTACCACAAGGGCCTCAAACCTCGGCAATTACAGATGATTGCCATCGGCGGTGCGATCGGCACCGGGTTGTTCATGGGCGCCGGGGGCCGGCTGGCCTCGGCCGGCCCCGGCCTGTTCATCGTGTACGCGGTGTGCGGGGTGTTCGTGTTCTTCATCCTGCGCGCACTCGGCGAGCTGGTGTTGCACCGCCCGTCCTCGGGCTCGTTCGTCTCGTACGCCCGTGAATTCCTCGGCGAGAAAGCCGCCTATGTCGCGGGCTGGATGTACTTCTTCAACTGGGCGTGTACCGCGATCGTCGATGTCACCGCGATCGCGCTCTACATGCACTACTGGGGCGCATTCGAGGCCATCCCCCAGTGGGCGATCGCCCTGGTCGCGCTGGTGATGGTGGTGACCGTGAACATGATCTCGGTCAAGATCTTCGGCGAGATGGAGTTCTGGGCCGCCCTGATCAAGGTCATCGCTCTGGTCTCGTTCCTCGTCATCGGCATCGTGTTCCTGGCCGGCCGCTTCGACGTGGAGGGCCAGACCACCGGACTGTCCGTCATCTCCGATACCGGCGGCCTCCTGCCCACCGGCGCCCTTTCGCTGGTGTTGGTCACCTCGGGCGTCATCTTCGCTTACGCCGCAGTCGAATTGGTCGGCACCGCCGCAGGTGAGACCGAAGACCCGCCGAAAGTGATGCCCAAGGCCATCAATTCGGTGGTGTTCCGCATCGCGATCTTCTACGTCGGGTCGCTGGTCCTGCTGGCGTTGCTGTTGCCCTACACCAGCTACCAAGAGGGTGAGAGCCCCTTCGTCACCTTCTTCTCCAAGATCGGTGTTCCCGCCGCAGGGGACATCATGAACTTCGTGGTCCTGACAGCGGCGATGTCGAGCCTCAACGCCGGCTTGTACTCCACGGGGCGCATCCTGCGCTCGATGGCGATGAACGGCAGCGCACCGCAATTCACCGCAAAGATGTCCAAACGCGGTGTGCCTTTTGCCGGCATCGCACTGACGGCCGGTTTCACCGTCCTGGGTGTTTTCCTGAACCTGATCGTGCCGGCCGAGGCGTTCAACATCGCGTTGGACCTCTCGGCACTGGGCATCATTGCGTCGTGGGCGACCATCGTGATCTGTCAGATCCAGCTCTACCGCTGGTCACAGAAGGGCATTTTGACCCGCCCGTCGTTCCGCCTGTGGGGCACGCCCTACACCAGCTACGCGACGCTGGTCTTCCTCGCCGCGGTGCTGATGTTGATGTGTTACGAGGACTACTGGAACCTGATCGCCGTGCTGCTGATTGTGCCTGCGTTGGTCATCGGCTGGTTCGCGGTGCGCGGCCGGGTGCTGGCGATGGCCCAGGAGCGGGTCGGTTTCACCGGCAATTACCCGATCGTCGCCGAGACCCCGCTGCAAGATCAGCTGCTCGACAAGGACGGGCGCAAGCGCGGCGGAAAATCCTGATCCGACGACAAAAGAGCCGGCCCCCTGGGAATCCAGGGGGCCGGCCTTTGCGAATCAGTTCAGAACTGTCGGGCGCTGGTCTGCGGCTGCTCGATCTCCGGGGTCGAGCGCTGCAGCAGCCGAACGAACTCGGCGATGGCCAGTGTCTCGCCGCGACGAGCGGGATCGATGCTGGCCGCCAGCAGCCGGCTCGCGGATTCGTTACCCGAACCCGCCCACTCCAGGAACGCATTCCGAGAAGTCTTGCGGCGCTGCGCGAAAGCGATGTCGACGAGTTCGAAGACATTGTCGCGGAAGCCCTCGTCGGTGGGCCAGGGAGACGTCTCATAGCGGTCGATGCGCACCAGCCCCGAGTACACCCGCGGAATGGGCCAGAACACCGTCGGCGAGACCATCCCGAAACGCCGGACCCGGCCGTAGAAGCGCACTTTCACGCTCGGCACGCCGTAGTCCTTGCTGCCGGGCTCGGCTGCCAGCCGTTCCGCCACCTCGGCCTGCACCATCACCATGACGGTCCTGATCGTGGGGAACTCCGCGAGCAGATGCAGCAGCGCGGGCACGGCGATGTTGTACGGCAGGTTCGCCACCAGTGCGGTGGGTTCCTTCTCCAGATCCGCCTTGCGGATCGTGAGGATGTCCTGGTTCAGCACGGTGAGCCGATGGATCTCACTGTGCGAGTGTTCGGCGACTGTTTGCGGAAGACGCTTGGCCAGAACGGGGTCGACCTCGACGGCGGTGACGGTGGCACCACGGTCCAGCAACCCCAGGGTCAATGACCCGAGCCCCGGACCGACCTCGATCACATTGTCGTGTCGGTTGACTCCGGACGCAGAAACGATCCGGCGCACGGTGTTTGCGTCGTGAACAAAGTTCTGGCCGAGAGACTTACGGGGACGAAAGTCGAGTTCTTTCGCCAAGTTCCGTATCTCGGTCCGGCCGAGTAGACGAATCGTCATGAGACACCTGCCCTACCACTACACACTGGCCACGCTCCCCATCCCTGGCGTCCTCGCGTGACCTCCGCGATGGCGATCTGCTCTTCACGAGTTGCCAAGTCCGCACGGGAAGCATAGCGCAGGCCACCCTGGCGCTCCCACGTGTTTTGATCAAATTGAACACCGCCGTAATAGCCGTTACCGGTGTTGACGGCCCAGTTACCGTTCGACTCACAGCGGGCGAGCGCATCCCAGATCACGCCATTGGACACCGGCGGCACCTCCGTTCCCGGTTTGGCTCCGACGCGCAGGACGGAATCGCGTGCGGGTGAGACCACGATGTTGGCCACGGGCAACCTCCCAGTTTCGGCACCGTTGACCTTCGCTATGGCGTAGGTCACATCTTGTGTTCCTGGTGTACCCGGATCTTCGAGAATCTGTCGGCTCATGTTCATCGTCGGATCTTCGATCCGCTGCGCGGTGGGTTGCAGAGGTAGCCGCTCGGTGACCTTCTCCATCCGGATCCGTGTCACCTGGATCTGCATACCGGCCACCACCGGCGACGACGGCGCCGGAACCACCCGATCGCTCTGCGTCAGAGGTGCGCCCGCCTCGGCGAGCAGGCGGCCGACGTTGGGCGCGGCCAGGGTGACGGTGCGGACCGTGCCGCCGTCGTTGATCTGAACCGTCTTCGCACTGACCACCGGCAGTGCCATGCCCTCGAGTGGGACGCGGCTGCCGCGGGACGCGGCGGCGGGGGCGGTGTCGGTCATCGCCAGCTGCTCCAGCGCCTCGTCAACGGTGGACGCGGTGGTCCAGACCTGCTTGGAGTCCCGACCGTCGAGCGAGACCTCCAACGGCTTGCTGCGCCGCAACGTGATGGTGTCTGCGTCGTGGATCCGCTGATCCCCGGCCGGAAAGAGATCGTCGCGGTCGTCGACCTCGAAGCCGTTCTCGGCAACCACGTCCATGACGCGGGATTTCATCGTGGTGACTGTCATCTCTGCCCCGTCAACCGTGAGTGTGACGGTTTTGCGCGACGTGACGGCGTAGCCGCCGGCCACCACGAGGACGACGAGCACGGCCGCAACGAGGGTCCGCAGGATCGGCGAGCGTGTCTGGTGCAGTTCGGTAAGTGCGTTCAACGTGCAGGTATCCCGGTTCCACTGTCCACGACAAGGGCCCTGAGGGGCCCGAGTTCATCACGAGACGGTAACGAACCAGGCGACGGGGCGCCAACTCTGCGTGCGTGAGCATGTCGAGCGCGACCCCCTAATCCGATGTTGAATTCAACGAATATACCGTACGGGCGTTTGCTGTGGTCTTTCTTGCGAGGTTTTCTTCGGCAACGTCAATGATGTCGGCGAGAGCCCGCACGGTGTACGGGAGGCAGTATGGCTCGTTCGGCGCGCCCCGGTAGGGATGCGGGGTCAGAAACGGCGCGTCGGTCTCGACCAGTAGCTGGTCATCGGGGATGACCGCAGCCGCTTCGCGCAACGCGGTCGCGTTCTTGAAGCTGACCGTGCCGGACAGACTCAGGTACCACCCGGCCGCGACGCAGGTGCGCGCCATCTCGGCGTCGGAGGAGAAACAGTGGAAGATCACCGCCTCCGGGGGCCCTTCGCCACGAAGAACATCGAGCACCTGTGCGTCGGCGTCCCGATTGTGGATCATCAGCGGCTTGCCGGTGCGCTTGGCGAGATCGATATGCCACGCGAATGCTTCGCGCTGGGTGTCGGGGTCGGCGCACCCGTCGAGGCGGCCCGGCCAGTACAGGTCCATGCCTGTCTCACCGATCGCCACCACCCGCGGGTGTCGGGCCAGTTGTTCGAGCTCGGCGCGCGCCGCGTCGTCGAGGGTGTCGGCCCGGGTGGGATGCAACGCCACCGCCGCGTACACCCGCTCGTCCCACTCGGCGGCCTGCACTGCCCACCGGGCCGAGGCCAGATCGTCGGCGATGGTGACCACTGCCTCGACGCCAACGGCACCGGCACGGTCGAGGATCTCCGCCACACTCGCGGCGTCGGTCGCACCGCACGCATCGAGATGAGTGTGGGCGTCGATAAGCGGGGCCAGCGGCAGCGGCGACGGCGGGGCGTCGCGCCCGGCTGAGCGTCTCGAACTCACAGCCACACCATAAGGTGAAGCCTGATGAACCAGCCCTACTACGTGACCACCGCGATCGCCTATCCCAACGGCGCACCGCACGTCGGTCATGCCTATGAGTACATCGCCAGCGACGCGATCGCGCGCTTCAAGCGACTCGACGGCTACGACGTGCGCTTCCTGACCGGCACCGACGAACACGGCCTGAAGATGGCGCAGACGGCCGCCGCCGAGGGCATCCCCACCGCGGACCTCGCGCGCCGTAACTCTGATGTGTTCCAGGATCTGCAGGAGAAACTGGACATCACGTTCGACCGGTTCATCCGCACCACCGATGCCGACCACATCGAGGCGTCCAAAGCGCTCTGGCAGCGGATGACCGACGCCGGGGACATCTACCTGGATTCCTACGCCGGGTGGTACTCGGTGCGCGACGAGCGCTTCTTCACCGAGGACGAAACCGAAGTGCTGGCCGACGGCTCCCGGGTCGCCACCGAGACCGGCACAGCGGTCACCTGGACCGAGGAGCAGACGTATTTCTTCCGGCTGTCGGCGTACACCGACAAGCTGCTCGCCCATTACGCGGCGCACCCCGAGTTCATTGGGCCAGAGGTCCGGCGCAACGAGGTGGTCAGCTTCGTATCCGGCGGGTTGACCGACCTGTCCATCTCGCGGACCACGTTCGACTGGGGCGTGCCGGTACCGGAGCACCCTGACCACGTCATGTACGTCTGGGTGGACGCCCTGACCAACTACCTGACCGGTGTCGGTTTCCCCGACACCGAGTCCGAGTCCTACCGCCGGTTCTGGCCTGCCGATCTGCACATGATCGGCAAGGACATCATCCGGTTCCACACGGTGTACTGGCCGGCGTTCTTGATGTCAGCGGGTCTCGAGCTCCCCAAGCGGGTCTTCGCGCACGGCTTCCTGTTCCACCGCGGCGAGAAGATGAGCAAGTCCATCGGTAACACGGTCGACCCGCTGGCGCTGGTCGACGCATTCGGGATGGACGCTGTGCGGTTCTTCCTGCTCCGCGAGGTGCCCTTCGGCCAGGACGGCGCCTACAGCGAAGACGCCATCATCTCCAGGATCAACACCGACCTGGCCAATGAGCTGGGGAACCTGGCGCAGCGCTGCCTGTCGATGGTGGCCAAGAACTTCGACGGGGTGGTGCCCGAGCCCGGCGAGTTCAGCGACGAGGACTCCACACTGCTCACCGAGGCCGACGGGTTGCTGGCCAAGTCCAGGGCGGCGTACGACCAGCAGTCGATGCACCAGTCACTGGAAGCCATCTGGCTGACATTGGGGGCGACCAACCGGTACTTCTCCGCGCAGGAGCCGTGGGTGTTGCGCAAAAGCGAGGACCCGGCCGATCAGCAGCGCTTCGCCGCCGTGCTCTACACCACCATGGAGGTGGTGCGTATCGCCGCACTGCTGCTCCAGCCGGTGATGCCGACATCAGCGGCCCGGCTGCTCGAGCTGCTCGGTCAATCCGAGGACCGGCGCGACTTCGCCGCCATCGGCACGCGGCTGACACCGGGCACCGCTTTGCCCACGCCGACCGGAGTGTTCCCCCGCTATATCGCTGAGTGATCTGCGTCACACTTGAACGCGTGCTGTCACATCCTCGTGGGCGGCGGTGTCTTGAGATCAGACGGCTCGACAACGAGCCCGAGACCTCAGAGGAGCAGACATGAGCGCGCAGAGCGTACGCATCGTGGTGATCGGCGGCGGGTACGCCGGCGTCCTGGCAGCCAACCGGTTGGCCCAGGCGGGCGAGGTCACCCTGGTCAACCCACGCGACGAGTTCGTCGAACGGATCCGGCTGCACCAGTTGGTGGTCGGCAACGACGACGCCGTGGCGAGCTACGCCGGCCTCCTGCATCCGGAGGTGCGGCTACTGGTCGACGGCGCCGAGCGCATCGATGCGAACCTGCGTCGCGTGCGGTTGACCTCGGGTGCAGAGCTGGACTACGACTACCTGGTGTACGCGGTCGGCAGCACAGCTTCGGCGCCCGCAGCGGTGCCCGGTGCGGCTGAATTCGCCTACCCGCTGGCCGAATTCGAGCAGGCGACCCGACTGCGGCGCCGGCTGACCGACGTTCCGGCGCAGGCACCGATCGTCGTCGTCGGCGGCGGGCTGACCGGCATCGAGGCTGCGGCCGAATTCGCCGCGGCCGGACGGCCCGTCACCATGGTCACCGACATCCTCGGACCGTCCCTGGCTCCGGCGGGGCGGAGATCGGTGACCAAGCGACTGCGTGAGCTCGGTGTCACGGTCGTCGACGCCGCGAGGGTCATCGGCGTCAGCGCGGAGTCGGTCGAATTGTCCGATGGCCGTCACCTGCCCAGCGCGGCGACGGTCTGGACCGCCGGTTTCGCAGTGCCGGGCCTGGCCGCCGCCAGCGGGCTCAGCACCGATGCGTTGGGCCGACTGCTCGTCGATGAGACCCTGACCAGCGTGGACGATCCCCGGATCGTGGCCGCGGGTGATTGCGCGTCACCATCGAATGTGCCGCTGCGGATGAGCTGCCAGGCCGCCATACCCATGGGCGCCCAGGCCGCCAACACCGTCCTGGCGCGGATCGCCGGCACCGATGCGGCGGCCTTGTCGCAGGCGATGACCGGGCAGTGCATCAGCCTGGGCCGCACGCACGGCACCATTCAGCTGGCACACACCGACGACACGGTCCGCAACCTCTACATCGGCGGTCGGACGGCGGGTTTGATCAAGGAGCAGGTGTGCCGGGCCACGCTGAGCTTCCTGGGGAAAGAGGCACGTAAGCCCGGCTCGTATTTCTGGCTCAAGGGCGGCAAACGAGCCGAGCAGCTGGCCCGCGCCGGGCAGCCAGTGCCGGTGCGATGAACGAACACGCCGAGCGGTTCACCAGCCTGCGGCCGCTGCTGTTCACCATCGCCTACGAAATCCTCGGCACTGCAACCGAATCCGATGACGTGCTACAGGAGAGTTATCTGCGCTGGGCCGAGGTCGATCTGACGAAGGTCACCGACACCAAGGCCTATCTCGCGCAGCTGGTGACCCGGCAGTCACTGAATGCGCTGCGGGCCCAGTCACGCCGGCGGGAGGAGTACGTCGGCCCCTGGTTGCCCGAGCCGCTCCTGCTCGACTCGTCGGGGACGGATGCCTCGGCCGATGTGGTGCTCGCGGAATCGGTGTCGATGGCCATGATGGTGGTGCTCGAGACGCTGACGCCGGATGAGCGGGCAGTGTTCGTGCTACGCGAGGTGTTCGGGTTCGGGCATGACGAGATCGCCTCGGCGGTAGGAAAATCGGCGACTGCGGTGCGTCAGTTGGCGCACCGCGCCCGCGAACACGTGCATGCTCGTCGGAAGCGGTTCGAACCCGCTGACCAGTCGCAGACCGCGGCGTTGACCACTCAGTTCTTCGCCGCCGCCGCTACCGGCGATATGGAGGGACTGATGGCGATGCTCGCGCCGGATGTGGTGTGGACCGCCGACAGCGACGGCAAGGTCAGTGCGGCGCGCCGGCCGGTGACCGGTGCGTCGAACGTCGCCAAGCTCATCCTGGGCCTGCTGCGGCTGGCCGGCGACGACGGCCGCGTTGAGCTCGCGAGCTACAACAACACCCCGGCACTGATCCTCTATCTGGGTGACCACCTCGAGGGCGTCATCCTGCTGGAGTTCATCGGCGGCAGGATCTCCCACTTCTATGCGATGCGAAATCCCGAGAAACTGAGCACTCTGTTCACTCGCCGGCAGATCAGCCGTTGATTCGAAGAGTCTGCCAAGCTGGGCCGATGCGTATCGACCGGCTGGGCGAGCTCGACAGCTTCCCGGTAGTGCTGCGCTCGATTGCCGCTGCCACCACCCGCCTCGGCCTGGCACCGCCGGCGGCACTGAGCGGTGACTGGTTCGGCTCTTGCGCGGTGATCGCCCCGACCCTGCGTGCCGAGCCCGTCGCGCCGGACGATGTGTTCGACACCGCGACCGGCTCGGGCGGCGAGACCGTGGGCGGCGGCTGGATCGGCTATCTGTCGTATCCGGACCTCGCTGCCGACGGCGCTGCGCCCCGGATCCCGGCGGCCGCCGGCGGGTGGACGGACTGCGTGTTGCGGCGCGATCGCGCGGGGGTGTGGTGGTTCGAAGACCTGACGGGTGCGCCGATGCCGGACTGGTTGCGCACCTGCCTGGCCAACTCGGCTCCGCCCGGACCTTGGCAGATCGACTGGGCCGCCCCGGATCGCGCCGCTCACGAAACTGCCGTGCTGGCCTGCCTGGAAGCGATCGCCGCCGGTGAGGTCTATCAGGCGTGCGTCTGCACCCAGTTCACCGGGCGGATCACCGGGGAGCCGCTGGACTTCTTCGCCGACGCGGTGGCCCACACCGCCCCGGCGCGGGCAGCCTTCCTCTCGGGGCCGTGGGGTGCGGTGGCGTCCCTGTCCCCCGAGGTGTTCCTGCGGCGGTGTGCGGACACGGTCACCTCGAGCCCGATCAAGGGCACGCTGCCACTGCACGCCGACCCGGCTCTGCTGCGGGCCTCGGTCAAGGACGTGGCAGAGAACGTGATGATCGTCGACCTGGTCCGCAATGATCTGGGGCGGGTCGCGGTGACCGGAACTGTCGCAGTGCCGGAGCTGTTGGCGGTGCAACCGGCTCCCGGCGTGTGGCACCTGGTGTCCACGGTCACCGCGCAGATCCCCGCCGGCTTGCCGATGCGGGAGCTGCTGGCAGCTACCTTCCCGCCGGCTTCGGTAACCGGGACGCCGAAACACCGTGCCCGCCAATTACTTTCGCACTGGGAAACGAGCGGACGCGGCGTGTACTGCGGGTCAGTCGGGCTGGCCTCCCCGGTGGCGGGCACCGAATGCAACGTCGCCATCCGCACCGTCGAGTTCGATACTGCGGGACGCGCCGTCCTCGGCGTCGGCGGAGGTATCACCGCTGATTCCGACCCGGCTGAGGAATGGGCCGAATGCCTGCACAAGGCCGCACCCACGGTGGGACTCGACCTGCGCGGTCAGTCCCGCGACTTGAGCACGGCGTCGTAGAGTTCGCGGCGCGACGGCGCGCCCGGATGGGCGTTGACCACGTGTAGGCAGGCCTGCTTGACTCCGAGTCCGGCTGCGGTGAGTTCTTCCACCTTTTCCACCAGCGCGGTGATGTCCACCTCGGGGTTCGCTCCGGCCAGGACCACAGTGATCTCCCCCAGGACACCGTCGGCTGCCCAGTCGGCCAGTTCGGCCAGTGTCCCGCGGCGCACCTCCTCGTGCGTCTTGGTCAGCTCCCGGCAGACCACGGCGCGCCGGGCACCGCCCAGCACGTCGGCTGCCTCACGCAAGCAGTCCGCGAGCCGTCGCGGTGATTCGAAGAACACCGCGGTGCGCGGTTCGGCGGCCAGCGTCGCGAACCAGTTCCGGCGCGCGGACTCTTTCCGCGGCGCGAAGCCCTCGAAGCAGAACCGGTCCGAGGGCAGGCCGGACACGGCCAGGGCCGTGGTGACCGCGGACGGGCCTGGCAGGCAGGTCACCGGAATGTCCGCCTCGACACACAAGCCGACCAGTCGGTAACCGGGGTCGCTGATCAACGGCATGCCGGCATCGGTGACTGCCAGCACAGTCGCCCCGGCGCGCATGTCCTCCACCAGCGCCGGCGCCCGCGTCGACTCGTTCTGGTCGAACAGGCTGACCACCTTGCCGCGGATCCGGACCTCCAGGGCTGTCGCCAGGGTTCGCACCCGCCGGGTGTCCTCGGCGGCGACGATGTCGGCTGTGGCCAACGCCTGCTGCAGTCGCGCGGATGCGTCGGAGGGTTGCCCGAGCGGAGTGGCTCCCAGCAACAGTCGGCCACCACTCATGAGTGGTAAGCCTACGGCGGTCCGTAATATCGGTGCCGATGACCGCTCCCAGCACCGTGATGCCGGAGCGCGCCGTACCAGTGATCAGCCCCGGCCCGCTCGTCCCCGTCGCCGATTTCGGGCCGACCGACCGCGCAGCCGGCTGGATCATGACCGCGGCCGTGACCGGGTTGGCGCTGGCTACCCGGTTCCTGAACCTGCAGTCGCCGACCGATGGCGGCACCCCGATCTTCGATGAGAAGCACTACGCCCCCCAGGCGTGGCAGGTGCTGCACAACGGCGGCATCGAGGACAACCCCGGCTACGGGTTGGTGGTACACCCGCCGCTGGGTAAGCAGTTGATCGCCGTCGGCGAATGGATCTTCGGTTACAACGGGTTGGGCTGGCGCTTCAGCGGCGCACTGCTGGGTGTGATCATGGTCGCCCTCGTGGCCAGGACCGTGCGTCGGATCAGCCGGTCCACGCTGATCGGCGGGATCGCCGGGGTGCTGCTCGTCGGCGAAAGCGTGTCGTTCGTGACTGCGCGCACCGCCCTGCTGGACGGGTTTCTGGTGTTCTTCGTCGTCGCCGCGTTCGGTGCCCTGATCGTCGATCGTGACCAGGTCCGGGAGCGGATGCACAACGCCCTGCTGGACGGGCGGATCGACGAGACCCCGTGGGGGCCGCGCCTCGGGGTGCGGTGGTGGCGTTTCGGCGCGGGTGTACTGCTCGGGTTGGCGTGTGCCACCAAGTGGTCGGGCCTGTATTTCGTGCTGTTCTTCGGGTTGATGTCGCTGGCGTTCGACGTGGCCGCACGCCGTCAATACCGGGTGCCGCGGCCGTGGCTCGGCACGCTGCGGCGCGATGTCGGCCCCACCGCATACGCGATCGGCGTGATTCCGGTGGCGGTGTACCTGGCCAGCTATTGGGGGTGGTTCGCCTCCGAGACGGCGATCAACCGGCACGAGGTGGGACAGGCGATCGGTGAGCGCCAGTGGTTCCAGCCTCCCGACGCGCTGCGGTCACTGTGGTACTACACGCTCAAGTCCTACGACTTTCACTCCGGTTTGACCAACGCCGCAGGCAACCACCACCCGTGGGAGTCCAAGCCCTGGACATGGCCGATGTCGTTGCGCCCGGTGCTCTACGCCATCGACCAGGGGAACGTGGCGGGCTGCGGCGCGCAGTCGTGTGTGAAAGCGGTCATGTTGGTCGGCACGCCCGCCATGTGGTGGCTGGCCGTGCCGGTGCTGCTGTACGCGGCCTGGCGGACGTTCATCCGCCGGGACTGGCGTTATGCCGTTGTGCTGGTCGGGTATTGCGCCGGTTGGCTGCCCTGGTTCGCCGACATCGACCGGCAGATGTATTTCTTCTACGCCGCCACCATGGCGCCGTTCCTGGTGATGGCGATCGCCCTCATCTGTGGGGACATCTTGTACAAACGTGGCCAGAATGCGGAGCGACGAACGCTCGGGCTTCTCGTGGTCTGTTTCTACGTGGCGCTGGTGCTGACCAACTTCGCCTGGCTGTTCCCGGTCCTGACCGGTCTGCCCATCTCGCAGACCACCTGGAACATGCAGATCTGGCTGCCCAGCTGGCGCTGACCAGGCAGGGTGCCTGCGGAGGCGCTGGGGCCAGATGCACGGTCCGTCGTGTCCGTGAGGCATTCTGGCTGCAGAGGCTGCGCGGCCTATAGCGGGTCGCGGGCGGCCGGGCAGGACATGCAGCGCGGCCCGCCTCGGCCGGTGCCCAATTCCGAAGCCGAGATGCGAAGCACTTCCACGCCCGAATCCTCGAGTCGCGCGTTGGTTTCGGTGTTGCGTTCATAGGCGACGACGACACCGGGGGCCAGCGCCAAGGTGTTGTTTCCGTCATCCCACTGCTCCCGCTCGGCAGTGACCGGGTCCAGTCCGGTGTCGATGACGCGTAACTTCGCGATCCCCATCGCGTCGGCAGCGGCAGCGACGAAGGGCGCGGCGCGGTCGATCTTCACGCCTCCGCCGTCGAGGTGGTGAATTGTGAACGCGGACAACGAATCCACGATATTGGGATACATCACCACGGCATCGGTGTCGACCATCGTGCACACGGTGTCGAGGTGCATCTGCGCCCGCTCCTGCGCTATCGGCACCGCCAGCACGGTGTGGGCCAACCCGTCGTCGAACAGGCTGCGTGCCAACGCTTCCGCTCCGGCAGGGGTGGTGCGCTCCCCCACCCCGACGGCTACCACGCCCGGCGAGAGCAGCAGGACGTCACCGCCCTCAACCGGGGCCGAGCGGGATTCGTAAGCGCGCCGCACCCCGAGGAATCGCGGGTGGTGCGCGTAAATCAGGTCGGTCAACGAGGTCTCGCGCACCCGCGCCGGCATGGACAGCGAGGTGATGGCCACCCGCGGCCCGATCCAGAACGACGAATCCCGGGTGAACATCAGGTTGGGCAGCGGATCGATCACGAAATCCGCGCCGTGATGCATTCGCCGCACCAGCGACAGTTCCTGTTCCCCGAACGGCAATTCATCGAACGTCATGCCGGCCATCAGGACGTGCGCCAGCGCGGCCGCGTCCAGCGTGCGCAGATAGGTGGCGAGCTCCCGGGCCAACGGCACACCGAGCCGGCGCGCATCCACTGCGGCGGAGATGCCGTGCATCCGGGCGGCGCCACTGGCCAGCGCCTCGGTCAACAACTGCGACAGCAGCAGCACTTCGACGCCGCGGGAGCGCAGCAACGCCGCGAACGCGTCGTGTTCCTCCTGGGCACGCGACACCCAGGGCAGCCCGTCGAACAGCAACTTGTCGTTGTTACGCGGGGTCAGCCGCTGCAGTTCGGGCCCCGGCCGGTGCAGGATCACCACACGCAGCGTGCCGACTTCAGAATTCGAGCCAAGCGGGGCGACACTCACGCCTAGCACCGTAGCGCGATTCCGTGCCTCAACTATTGTTCAGGTGCATGGAGACCCATGAACTGGCGCCCGGTGAGCTGGCTCAGCGCGCTGGTGTCGCCGTCTCCACACTGCACTTCTACGAACGCGAAGGCCTGATCTCCAGCCGTCGCACTTCGGGCAATCAGCGCCGCTACGGCCGCGACACGCTGCGGCGGGTGGCTTTCATCCGGATGTCGCAACGACTGGGCATTCCGCTGGCGCGGGTGCGCGTGGCGCTGGCGACGCTACCCACCGACCGGGTGCCCACCAGCAAGGACTGGGCCCGGCTGTCAGCAGGCTGGCGCCAGGACCTCGACGATCGCATCCTGCACCTGGAACGATTGCGCGACAACCTGGCCCAGTGCATCGGTTGCGGCTGCCTGAGCCTGAAGAACTGCATGTTGACCAACCCCGGGGACGTGCTCGCCCAAAACGGACCCGGTGCTGCTCGCCTCTGACTTTTCGAACGCGTGTGCGATAGACTGAGCCACGTGCGCGATCTATCAGTGGCAGTTCAGGATTCCCTGTTCGACCATGCCGAGCGCCGGCAATTGTCGGGTGGCGCCTGGATCGACGTCCGTGCGGGTTGGCTCGACGATGCCGAACAGGCCCGCACGCTGTTCGATGAACTGCTCGAAGCCATCCCGTGGCGCGCCGAACGTCGACGCATGTACGAGCGGGTGCTCGACGTCCCGCGGTTGCTCAGCTTCCACGACCTGACCCGGGAGACTGTTCCGCACCAGGGGCTCAAACAGTTGCGCCGCCGACTCAACGACATCTACGCGGGTGAGCTCGGCGAGCCGTTCACCAGCGCTGGGCTCTGCCTCTACCGCGACGGCAACGACAGTGTGGCCTGGCACGGCGACACCATCGGGCGCAGCAGCACCGAGGACACCATGGTCGCGATCGTCAGCCTGGGCGCGTCCCGCACGTTCGCGCTGCGCCCGCGGGGCGGCGGGCAGTCGCTTCGCATCCAGCACGGGCACGGCGATCTGCTGGTGATGGGTGGCTCGTGCCAACGCACCTGGGAACACGCCATCCCGAAGACGTCCAAACCGACCGGGCCGCGGATCAGCATCCAGTTCCGCCCCCGAGACGTGCGTTAGCCCCGGATTGCAGCCACCGCGTCGGCCAGCAGTTTCTCGGCGCGCGCGGTATCCACCGCGGCCACGGGCTTGTCGGGGATCACCAACGGATTGGCCGTCACGATCACCTGGTAGTCACCGAAATGCGCCAGATAGCTGTAGATCTCACCGGTCTGCGGCTTGCCGTTGACGATGGTCTGCAGCACCCGGTGCACTCCTTGGGCCTGTACACCGTCGATCGGCGGCACGGGCACCACCTCGACGGTGCCACGCAGCGCACCCCCGGCGAAGTTGACCTTCTTGCAGTTGTCCCCGGGCTCGACCATCGGCACCGGTTCGGAGGTCTCCATCGCGATGGTGATGAACCTGTTGCCGAGCCCCTCGGCGGATACCGCGGCCATGTTTCCCTTGAGGTCAGCGGGCAGCTGCTGCCCTGCCGCGAACTGCGCGCAGTCGGCCGGCTCGAACTTCAGCCCTTCGGGCAGCTTCTGGCCGCCGAGCAGCTTCGGGTCGATCCCGGTCGTGGGGACCTCGGTGACCTTGAACTCCGGCCCGAAGGACGACTTCACCTCGGCCACCTTGGCGATATCGGCCGACGGGTCCTGTGCGGCCTCACCTGAAGAACACGCGGCGAGCAGACCGACACCTGCGAGGACGATCAGCGCCCGGGGATTCCACATCGGGCGCCAATCTACCCGGCCAACCGGCTCAGCCACGCAGCGTGCTGACCGCCTCGACCAGTAGGTCGCTCGCGTACTGCGGTGGTAATGGCGGATCAACCGCCCCCGGATCGGTGACCAGCGTGACGAACACCACGTGCTCCCCCAGGTAAGCCATGAATGTGTCCGCCCGCGAATCGGTTTCGGTACCTGCCTCGGCCACACTGCGGATGGTGCTGGCGACTCCGAGAGTGGCGGCACCGTCGATCATCGGGGCATCGACGAGGCTCACATCGGCAGTGGCGCCGCCGTAGGCCATGGTCCACTGCGGGCACTCACCGAGCTGCACGGGATCCAGACCGAGAAGCGCGACGGCGCCCGACACCACCACCACATGGATGATCCCGCCTGGGCCCGACCCGGACACTCCGAGTGCGGGCCCGTCGGGCGCCGGGTCCATCAGGGGCGCGCACTGTGGGGGCTGCGCCGTCCACCCCCGGCCGAAACCCCAGAAGGCCACCGGAGAGGACGCGTAACCGGCGACGTCGGCGATTTCGTAACCGTCGGGCAGCTCGGAGCGGATCCGTCTGATCCGCTCCGGATCGACCGGTGCGCTCTCCGCCTGCGGCGCCACCGAGGTCACCGGCGCCGGCACGCTGGGCTGGCCCGCCTGCGCGCATCCGGCCAGCACTGTGACAGCCAGGACACTCAGCGCCAGTGACCGCACGCGCCCTTGATACCACAGCCGGGGCCTCCCCGACGGGAGCGTCGCTGTCGGTCAGCGCCCTCGGTTGAGCCGCCAGATGTCAGACGAAATCACGGTGGCGAAGGTGCACCACAACGGGTAGGGCGCCAGCGCCACGCCCGCTCGCGGAGTCACCTTGGCGGTGCGCCTCGCCAGGTCGGCACTGCTGAGCGCAACCGCAGCCGCTGCGACGGCCGAGGGTCCGAGCTTGTGCGCCTTGAAGAACAGCCAACTCCAGCTGGCATTGAGCGCAAGATTGGCACCCAGGGCGGCGACGTAGTTACGCGTCGCCGCGGCGTCGTCACCGGCACGCAGCTTGTCGATGGTCGACGCCGATGTGACCGCGATGTCGGCGTAAAGCGACGTCCATGCAATCGGGAACACCGCACTGGGTGGGACGTACGGCGGCTTCTTCAGCGTGGGATACCAGGTTTCGGCGCCTGACCTGCCGGCGAGGCTCCCGATCACCGCGGCGGCCGCAGTGCCGAGTCCGGTGGCGAGCAGAGTGCGTGAGGGCATGGCTTTCACGCTACCCGCCAGCAAACACCGCTTTGCGCATTGTTGCCCCCTGCGATCCAGCACAGTTCCGACCCGTCGACACGGCACCCCGGTCAACCCGCTGACCGGCTCAAGTGCGCCACTTCTGCGCATAGCGGTTCGTCACCGGGCAAGTCACGACGCTTCGCCATATCATCAGGTTATTGAATTCAACACCTGTGTCGCAGAACCACATTCGACAGAGCTTGCGGGGTGACCGTTCGGCTTCCGGCCCGTCACAGCTACGCTGCCGTTGCATCTCGTCACCCGTCGGCGCTTCGCTCACCGTAGGCTGCGCGAAGAACCATCCGAAGGAGACCACACCGATGAAGACGTTCACCTCAGTCGCGGGCGCGGGCGTCACCGCGTTGGCCCTTGGCCTGGCCCTCGTGGGCTGTGGCTCGGATTCGTCGACGGAGGCCACCAGTTCATCGTCGACCGCCAGTTCTGCAGACGGAACGTCGCCGGCCCCTGCCGGCGAGTCCACCGCGCCGGTACCCACGGGACCGAACAAGACGATCAGGGACTACATCACCGAGAGCGGCATCAAGGAGACCGCCGTCCGGCGCGGCGACCCGGGCCCGACGGTCAACCTGCCCTTACCTCCGGGATGGCAGCAGCGCGACGACCTGCAGGGCGCGCCGTACGCGGCTCTGGTCTTCCCGGCGACGCGAGTGCCGGCAAACCCGCCTCGGATCGTGGCACTGATGTCCAAGCTCACCGGTGACGTCGACCCCCAGAAGCTGCTCGAATACGCGCCCAACGAGCTGCAGAACATGCCGGGGTGGCAGTCGGGGAACGGCGCCGTCCGAAACACCTTGAGCGGTTTCGACGCCGTACAGATCGCCGGTGCCTACCAGGTCGAGAACAAGAAGGGACTGATCGCGCAGAAGACGGTGGTGATCCCCGATGGCGACGACGTCTATGTGCTGCAGATCAACGCCTACAGCGACCAGTCCGAGGGGCCGATCCTCGGTGACGCCACCGCCCTGGTCGACCAGCAGGCCAAGATCACGCTGACCTAGGCGCGCGACACCTTCGACGCCTCAGCGACCTGCTCGGGTGTCGGACGCACACCGGTGTAACGCTCGAACTGCTCGGCGGCCTGGAGTGCGATCACCTCGGCGCCGGTGATCACCTGCTTGCCCGCAGCACGGGCGGCGACGATCAACGGCGTCTCCGACGGCAGTGCCACCACGTCGAATACCGTCTCGGCGGCGTTGATCACGTCGGCGGGGAACGCGCTGTCCTTCTCCTCTGGTCCACCGGCCATGCCCACCGGGGTGACGTTGACGATGAGTGAGGCGGTGGCGCCGCCGACGTGCGGCCGCCAGCGGTAGCCGAGGCGTTCCGCCAGCGCAGGGCCGGCAATGTCGTTGCGGGCCACCACGGTGCCTCGATGGAATCCGTTGTCGCGGAACGCCGCTCCCACCGCACTCGCCATGCCACCGCTGCCGTGGATCAGCAGCGTCTGCTCCGGATCCAGCCGGTACTGGGCGATCAGTCGCTCGATCGCGATGTAGTCGGTGTTCGCGGCGGTCAGTGTGCCGTTGTCATTGACGATGGTGTTGACCGACCGGATCACCCGCGCGGAATCTTCGATGTGGTCGACAAGCGTCAGCACATCCTCTTTGAACGGCATCGACACCGAGCAGCCGCGGATACCCAGTGCCCGTACCCCGCCGATCGCGGCGGCAATGTCGGTGGTGGTGAACGCCTTGTAGAGGAAATCCAGCCCCAGTTGGTCGTACAGATAATTGTGGAACCGGGTGCCGATATTGCTGGGGCGGGCGGCGAGCGAGATGCACAGCGTGGTGTCCTTGGACAGCGGTGGTTTCGTCATCAGACTCCTGCCTACAACGCCCGCATCACTTGGCGGGCAACGTCTTCGATGCGTCGTGCCGTTTGCTGATCGAAGGGTAGGGTGGCCGGTACGTCGACGACGGTGGTGACGATCCCGAGATCCTCACGCTCCCAACGGGCTCCGGCCCGGTCCATGATCTTGCGCATGGCCAGGTTGTCCGACAAGACCCGGCCCGAGAAGCTCTTCACCCCGGCGACGCGGGCCGCGACCGCGAGTGCGCCCATGAGATAGGTCCCGATCCCCCGGCCCTGGTATTCGTCTCCGACGGTGAATGCGATCTCGGCAGTGCTGGCGTCACGCTCATCGCGCACAAACCGCGCATCGGCGACCACATCACCGGATTCGGTGGTGACCACCCAGACGAAATGGTTGATGTAGTCGACTTCGAACAGATAACGCATCAGGCTCGGTGTCGGCACTCTCGGCGATTGGAACCGCCGGTACATCGTCTCGCTGGAGAACTCCACCGGACTGTTGGTGGTCCGCTCGACGTCACCGGGCATCACCGGGCGCAGCAGCAGGCGCACCCCGCCGGCCAGCTCCATCGGAATCGGGGTGATGAACGCCGCCAGCCGCTGCCGGGCGGTGCGGATGAGCATGGCAAGCACGCCGGGCAGCTCGATCAGCTCGTCGAAGGCCTCGTCGCCGCCGGACCAGCCGATCACTTCCTCGATCGCGGTGACGGTCGCGGTGCGCGCCGAGTGCCGCAACAAGGCGATCTCGCCGACGATCCGGCCGGGGCCGACGTCGGTGACAAAGGAATACCCGTCCCCGCTGTGGGAGACCTCGACCCGGCCGCTGTGGATGATCAGGAAGAAGTCGGCAGGCTCGCCCTGGCGCATCAGCGTGTCGCCGACGCCGGCGTACACCGGGGTGAGCTGCTGGGCCAGCGGATACAGGTCAGCGCCGAAGCAGTCGGCGAACACCGAAAGAGCCGCGAGGTCGCTGGCCCGCTGGACTATCGGTTCGGCCACGTTGTCGTCCTTCCGATAGGACGAACGTTACCGGACCGGCCGCCTACCCCGGGGCGGATAACATCGGCTTCTCCGTCCGCAACACCTGGAGCGCCGCCTGCACTGCACTGATCGCCGACCGCAACACACCACCGTCGGACGCCGCGATCCGGACCGCCCACCCGGCGCCGTTCGGGAGGTCGCTGACACCGACGTACACCCGTCTCCCGGTCAGCACCGACAGCGACTCCAGCTCCGGCGACAGCGCGGTCATCGCGATATCGAGCCCGGCCCCGACTACGTACACCGTCGCAAAAGCCATGGGGGCGCGTCGAACCCGGGGCATCGCGTCGAGCACCTGGGCATCCAGCGCCAACCGCGTTCCGTCCACCGCGGTGATCTCCACACCGGACTCGTAGCTGCCGAACTGCTGGTCGGTCAGCTCGGGATGCAGCACCACAGCGTCGACCAGCACCGCGCACCCGCCGGGCGCCACGCAGACGTGCATCCGCTGGCGATAGTGCGCGTACGGAGTGAGGATGCGCGGCGCCGGGTCGAGCAGCAGCCTGCTGGTCTCGTCCACCCGCACGTCGGTGTCCTCCACCGCAACCTCGCCGCCCGGAACCCCCGTGACCATGGTCGCGCCCTGGCCCCGCACCGCCGCGTAGCCGCCGGCGACCACACCGATGCGCTGGGACACCAGATCACCGGGAATGACGGTGCCCGCCGCGTTCTGCACGGTCACCGATCCGAGCGACGGCTGCGCGGGGTCGGTGAACACCCGGCCGATCAGCAGCGGCCAGCGGTACCGGCGGCGGGTCAACACCGTCCGGCCGCCGACCAGCGAGAACGTGAGATCAAGCGCCGCAGTGACACTCACACGAAGAGCACTTCCCGCTCGAGCACGTCCATCAGCGAATCGAGCCCGTCGCCGCCGCGGGCGCTGATCGCGACGACGGGACGGCCACCGCGCACGTCGTCGGCCTCTTTGAGCATCAGCGACAGGTCCACCCCGACATACGGCGCCAAGTCCACCTTGTTGACCACCAGCAGGTCACAGCGCACCACACCGGGCCCGCGCTTGCGGGGGATGTCGTCACCACCGGCCACATCGATCACGAACAACCAGTAATCCACCAGGTCACGCGAGAACGTCGACGCCAGATTGTCGCCGCCGGATTCCAGCAGGATCATCTCGGTGTCCGGGAACTCGGCCTCCAGCGCATCGGCCGCCGCGATGTTCAGCGACGGGTCCTCACGGATCACGGTGTGGGGGCAGCCGCCGGCTTCGACGGCGCGCACCCTCCGTGGGTCGATCAGCCCCGAACGTCGCACCCGCTCGGCGTCCTCGGCAGTCACCAGATCGTTGGTGATCACCGACAGCACCCGGCCACGGCGGGCGAAGCCGGCCAGCAGGGCCTCGACCAGTGCCGTCTTGCCGGATCCGACGGGCCCCCCGATACCTATCCGAGCAGCCTTCATCGCAGCATGAACTTCCTCGAGAAGGCCACCGCGGCAGCCGGTTCGGCTGTCAGCAGCTGGCCGTCGGCGCGCACGTCGAAGGTCCGCGGGTCCACTTCGACGTGCGGCAGCGCCGCGTTGCGGACCATGTGCGATTTGCGCAAGCCGCGCACCGATTTGATCGGCAGGACATTCTTGCGCAGCCCGAGCTTCTGGGGCACACCGGCATCCACGGCCAGCGACGACATGAACACGAAACCCAGCTCGGCGGCCGCGTCGCCGAGAGCGCCCCAGTTGGGGCGCTGGATCACCGGCTCCGACGACGAGATCGATCCGGCAGCGTCGCCCAGGGCGGCCCAGGCGACGAACCCGTTCTTGAGCACCACCTTGGGCTTGACACCGAAGAACGCGGGTTGCCAGATGACCAGATCGGCCACCTTGCCCACCTCGACGGATCCGATGTGGTCGTCGGCGCCGACGGAAATCGCGGGGTTGATGGTAAGTTTCGCGATGTAGCGCTTGACGCGTTCATTGTCGGCGGCGGCCGTGGTCTCCTCGGGCAGCCGCCCCACCCGCTGTTTCATCACCGCGGCGAGTTGCCAGCAGTTGGCGATGTTCTCGGCGACGCGCCCCATCCCCTGGGTGTCGCTGCCGAAGATGGAGATCGCCCCCATATCGTGCAGGAAGTCCTCGGCCACCATGGTCTGCGGCCGGATCCGCGCCTCGGCGAACGCAATGTCTTCCGGCGCTTCCCAATTCATCAGGTGTGCCAGCATCGTCATCGGCACCCCTTCGTCGAGACCTCCCAGGGTGTACGGGTTGGTGGGGTTGGTGGTGCCGGGGATGACGTTGTCGTAGCTGACGCAACGGATGAGGTCCGGAGCGTGCCCACCGCCGGCGCCTTCGATGTGGTACAGGTGGATCGTGCGGTCGCCGATCGTCGACATCGTGGTTTCGGAGAAGCCGAACTCGTTGATGGAATCGGTGTGCAGGTGCACCGCGAAATCAGCGGAATCGGCGGCCACCAGGGTTTGGTCGATGATCGCGGGTGAGGCACCGAAGTCCTCGTGGATCTTCACCGCGCCGGCTCCGGCCGCCACCATCTCCAGCACCGCCGCGGGGTCCGACGAGCCGCGGCCGAACGGCACGTAGTTCATCGGGGTGTATTCGCCTGCCTTGAGGAACAGCCCGAGATTGCGGGGCCCCCCGGTGGCCACCTCGAAGGTGGGCCCCAGCGAGCCACCGATGAGCGTGGTGGTTCCGGTGGAGAGTGCATGTTCGGTCTGCTGGGGCGAGATCAGGTGAGCGTGGGTCTCGATGGCACCCGCGGTGACGATCATCCCTTCGGCCGGAATCGGCGTGGTGGCGGTGCCGACCACCATCCCCTCGGTGACACCGGGCATGATGTCCGGATTGCCGGCTTTGCCGATCCCGACGATCCGGCCGTCGCGAATGCCGATATCGGCTTTGATGATGCCGGCCACCGCGTCGACGATCAGTGCGTTCATGATGACGTAGTCCAGCGCACCGTCGGCCACCATGGTCGACGGCCGGTATCCTTCGCCGTCACGCACGGATTTTCCTGCACCACTGAGCAACTCGTAACCGGGAATCGTGTGGTCGTGTTCGACTTCGATGAACAGATCGGAGTCGGCCAGCCGCACCCGGTCGCCGGTGGTGGGTCCGAACACCCGCGCGTATGCCTGCCGGTCAACCGTGGTCACAGTGCCGCCTCCAGTGCGCCGTCGGCGTCCAAAGACCCGTTGACCAGTCCCGAGAACCCCTGGGCGACGCGGGCGCCGCCCATCGGTACCAGCGCGACGTCCACCGGGATCCCCGGCTCGAAACGGACACCGCCTCCCGACGGCACGTCGAGTTTGTGGCCCCATGCGGCTCGCCGGTCGAACTCCAGAGCGGGGTTGGTCTCGAAGAAGTGCGCCTGGCTGCGCACCTGGATGTCGCGGTCCCCGCGGTTGACCACCGTCAGCGACACGCGCTGCAGGCCGGGGAACAGCTCGACCGGCTCGTCGCCCACGATGATCTCCCCCGGTCGGATGTCATTGTCGCCCCGGGCAATCGGATCGATCAGCGTCACCAGTTTGGTGCCGTCCGGGAACGACGCGTCGACGGCGACGATACGCACCATGTCGGGCACTCCGGGCTCACACTGCTCGGCGCACAGCAGCGCCGCGGCGTGGTCTATCACCTCGTCGTAGGCCATGTTCTTGCGCGCGGCGAGCATCACCTCGTCGACCAGCAGTGCCACCGCTTCCGGATGACTCAGCAGGACGCCTTCGCGCAGGTTGCGCCGCGCCAGCTCTGCCGCGGTGAACACGGTCAGGCGCTCCATTTCGGTGGGTGTCAGATTCATGGGTTCTCCCTCAACTGGCGAACAGTCGTACGCCGTCACCGCGCCGTTGCGCGGCGATGTCGGCGTACGCGGTGAATGTGGCGGGTGTGCTGCGGGGTTGGCGACGCAGCACGTCGAGCAGTAGCGGTGTCAGTGCGGTTGTCACCCGCTGGGCCCCGAGGTGGCCGACGATACCGAGACGCAGTGCCGCACTGGTGATCCCGGACACCACCTGCCAGGCGGCGACGGTCTCGGCGGTGTGCAGCTCCAGCCCGGCGGCCCGGAGGCACACCGCTTGCGCCACCGGCAGGTGCCCCGGAGCGCTGCCGTCGAGCACCCGGCGCCGGTAGTCGGCGACATCGATGCCGGCGTCGGCGTCCAGGACCGCGCCGAATGTGGTCAAGGTCGCGGCCCCGGCCCGTCGGGAAGCCTCCCGCAGTACCGACATGGCCGCTACTGCCTCGGCGAGCCCATCGGTCACGCCGGGGTCCTCGGCGGCCCAGGCCCGGCGCAGCAGGACCCGGTCACAGCTGTGCCAGCGACTCTCGAGTTGTTCGGCGGCGAAGGCACTGACATCGGCCTCGTCGAGTACCAGGCCGTCGCGATGGGAACCTTCCAGGCCCGACGAGAAGGCGAAGCCACCGCTGGGAAAAGCACTGTCGCCGAAGCGGACCGCGGCCAGCAGCTGTGCCAGCTCACCCATCGGCGTCCCGCACCACACCCACCCGGCCGCTGCTGAGGAGCTCGGCGAGCCTCGCGGTGTAGTCCTGTTCGGCGGCTTCCAGATGCACCACGAGGACGTCGTCGCGCTGCTCGACTTTCCAGTGCAGGTGCCCGGCCAGGAACCCCAACCGCAGCGCGGCCGCGACATCCGTTGCGCGCAACGTCAGCACTCGCGGCGCGCCGGCCCGCACCACGACGGCGCGGTCCGACTCGAGTAGCAGCACGGCCCCGTCGGCCAGCGCGGCGTCGCGTGGCAGCACCACGGCATAGTCGGTACCGGCGTCCGAGGTGACCCGCAGCCGTTTGCGGTCCAGGTCGTGGATATCCAGGTGTACGTATTGCACTGCCTGCCGGTGGCGTAGCTCGTGCAGCTGGCCCGCGATGGCATCATCGGTGCTCCACCCGACGATGCCGTCGAGGATCTGCAACACCGCACCCGTCACTGGGCGGCCCCGGCGAGAACCGGGGCGATCTTGCCGACCACATCCGAATTCTGTTCCAGCGCATAGCCGACCTGCAGGATCTCCGGCTCCGCGAACGGCTTGCCGAGGATCTGCACCCCCAGCGGCAGGCCGGCGTCGGTGAATCCCGCGGGGACCGACAGCGATGGCAGCCCGGTGATGTTGGCAGGTGCCGAAAGCCGTACGTAGGCAGGAGTGGACGCCTCGACGCTGCCGTCGGGCCAGGTGATGAACGGGTCGGACCGCAGTGTCGCCGCGCCGACAACGGTGGGTGCCAACAGCACGTCGATGCCGGTGAACATCTCTTTCCAGGCTGCCTGGATCTGGGTGCGCAGCCGCAGCGCATTGATGTAGTCGGTGGCCAGTTCGGCAGCGCCGGTCTCGAGCAGGGTGCGCACCTCGTCGGTGAACTTTTCCGGCGAATCACGCAGGCAATCCTGATGGTAGGCGGTGGCCTCGGGCATCATGATCGCCCACTCGGTGGCAATGATGTGTTCGGCCAGGGGGATTGTCACCTCGACCAGTTCGGCCCCGAGGCTCTCCAGGATGGCCGCGGCGGTCTGGGCGGCCGCGGCGGCCTCCGGTTCGACGTGCTCGGTGTAGAAGTTGGTGGGGATGCCGATCTTCTTCCCGGCCACCCCGGCACCGATGCCGGTCACCATGTCGGGTACCGGCACGTCGACCGTCGCCGGGTCGCGCCGGTCGTAACCTGACATCGCCATCATCACCAAGGCCGAGTCGATCACGTTGCGGCTCAACGGGCCCACGTGATCCAACGACCACGACAGTGACGCGACCCCGACGCGCGATGCCCGGCCGAAGGTCGGCTTGAGTCCGACCGTGCCGCACAGCGCCGCCGGGATCCGGATCGACCCTCCGGTGTCGCTGCCCAGCGCGACATGCACCACACCCGCCCCGACGGCGGCACCGGAGCCACCGCTGGAGCCACCGGGGGTGCGGTCCGGCGCCCAGGGGTTCCCCGAAGTCGGTGTGGTTGCCCCGTAGGCGAATTCATGGGTGTGTGTCTTGCCGATCAGGGTCATCCCGGCGTCGAAGAGCTTGGCGACCGACGCCGCGTCGGCCCCCGGCACGTGGTCGGCGCGTTGGGCCGAGCTGGAGGTGGTCTTGATCCCCGCGGTGTCGTAGAGGTCCTTGACTCCCAACGGAATCCCGTGCAACGGGCCGCGGTAATGGCCGTCGGCGATCTCTTTTTCGGCAATCTTGGCCTGCTCCAGCGCGCGCTCCGGCGTGGTGGTGACGAATGCGGTCAGCATCGGCTCGGTTGCTTCGAGGCGGGCCAGCGACGACTGGGCCACTTCCACCGGGGAGACCTCTTTGGCCTGGATCTTCGCCGCGACCTCGATCAGCGGGAGTTCGTACAGTTCCATCAGCGCAGTTCCTTCCTCTAGTCCCAGCCGGCCTTGAAGCCCACGGCCGGGACGGTCTCGCCCAGGCCTTTCACCGATGCCTGCCGGATCAGCGCCAGCGTCGACGAATAGGTCTCGTAGTGTTCGGCCAACCGTTCGGGTGAGACGGTGAGCCCGGCGTAGTCGAATACGGCGGCCACATCGGCTTCTGATGGGGTCACGTCACTGTCGGACATCGGATCTCCTTCTGGTTGTTGTCACAGTTCGGGGGTGTGCTCAACCCAACCGGCCAGCTGTTCAAAGGCCCGCCCGGCCGCCAGTACCGTGGCGTCGGCACCCGGGCGGCCCATCAACTGCAGGCCGATCGGGAGCCCGTCGGCGCCGAAGCCCGCAGGCACGGTCAGCGCCGGCATCCCGGTCACGTTCGCCGGCACCGTCAGCGCGTTGATGCCGGCCAGGATCGGCACGGTCTTGCCGCCGAGTTCGACTTCGGTGGCGCCGTAGTGCGGTGCGGTCATCGCAATGGTCGGTGAGATCAGCAGCTCCACTCCCGAGGCGAACATGGCGTCCATCCCGGCGATGACGGCTGCGCGGGCCCGCAGGGCCGCCAGGTACTCGACCCCGGTGAATGCCGCACCGGCGGCCAGTGCCGCTTGCACGTCGGCGCCGAATCGGTCCGGCTGCATCCCGTCCTGCATCGCATGCCAGGCGGCGGCTTCCACTCCGGCCAGCACGTCGACGACCTGCGGGCACAGGTCCACATCGGTGAAGGCGACCTGGCGAATGGTGGCGCCCGCCGATTCGAGGGTGCGCACGGCGGCATCGAAGCCTGCTGCCACGTCAGGGGTGAGCCGGTCGCAGAAGTAGTCCTGGGCCACGCCTATGGTGATACCCGCAAGTCCGCGACCGAATTCGCTGCGCAGGTCCGGCACCGGTGCGGCGCTGCTGTAGGGGTCGGCGGAGTCATGGCCGGCGATGACCTCGAGCAACGCCACGGTGTCGTCGACGGTGCGCCCCAGCGGACCGGTGTGATCCAGCGTGGAGCTGATGGCACTGACCCCACGCCGGCTGACCATGCCGAATGTCGGTTTGTGGCCGGTGACCCCGCACAGTGCCGCGGGAATGCGAATGGATCCGCCGGTGTCGGTACCGAGCCCGGCGGCCACCACCCCCGCGGCGATCGCGGCACCGCTGCCACCGCTCGACCCACCCGGGATGCGGTCGGGCGACCAGGGGTTACGGGTCGGCGGGGTGCTGACTCCGTAGGCGTACTCGTGGGTGGTGGTCTTGCCGATGATGATCGCGCCGGCGTCCCGTAACCGGGACACGGCTTCGGAGTCTTGTGCCGCGAGATGTTCCGGAGCGCCCAACGAGCCGTTGCCGGTGCGGTAGCCACCCACGTCGTAGATGTCTTTGACGACCACGGGGATGCCCGCCAGCGACCCGGTGGCCGAGTTTTCCCGCTGCTGTTGCGCCACGGCGAGCGCCTCGTCGGCGAAAACAGCGGCGAACGCCTGAATCTTGTCTTCTGTCTGCGTGATTCGTGCCAACGCGGCGCGGACGGCTTCGACCGGGTCGTGGTGTTGCGCGGTACGGATGCTGAGAGTTTCGGTCACGGTTCCCTTTCAGTGGGCCGCGGTGGCCAGTTCCGGTTCGAGTACGGCGTCGACGAGTTTGCGGGTGATGTCGCTGCCCGGGTTGGTCAGCAGTTGATCCACCGGGGCCGTCTCGACGAGCTTCCCTTGGTCGAGGACGCCGGCGTGTTCACACATGTGCTCGACGAGGGCGAGATTGTGCGTGATCAGCAGCATCGTCAGATTGCGTTCGCGTTGCAGGTCTTTCAGCAAGTTGAGGATCTGCGCCTGCACCGACACATCCAGCGCCGCCGTCGGCTCGTCGAGGACGATGAAGTCCGGATCGGTGATCAGTGCGCGGGCGATGCCGAGGCGCTGGCGCTGTCCGCCGGAGAATTCGTGGATGTAGCGCTCGTAGTGCGACGGCAGCATTCCCACCCGGTCCAGCAGTTCCAACGTCTTGGCGCGGGCTTCGGCAGCGGATGCGGTCCGAAAAAGCTTGAGCGGATACGAGATCTGCGCGCCGACGCTGCGCCGCGGGTTGAATGCCGAACCCGAGTCCTGGAACACCATCTGGATCTGCTTGCGGTAGCGGCGCATGCTCAGATCGCTCAGGCCCACCAGTTCGTTGCCGTCAAAGGCCACCGAACCGGCTGTCGGCTTCTCCAGGCCCATCACCATCCGGCCGGTGGTGGTCTTGCCGGAACCGGACTCACCGATCAAACCGAACGTCTGACCGCGGGTGATGCTGAAGCTCACCGCGTCCACAGCGACGAATTCAGCGCGCTTTCCGTCCTCACCGCGCACGGAGAACACCTTCTTCAAGTCCTTGACGCGGACCAAACGATTATCAAGCGACATGCTGCTCTTCCTTTGCAGAGTTGAGGTCGGTGTCGCCGTGGAATTCGAACAGGCGCCGGTCTGCGCGCGGCACCGAACGCGTGGCATCGTCGAGGTGCAACCGCGGCACCGCCCGCATCAACCCCTGGGTGTAGGGGTGTTCGGGCTTGGTCAATACCTGGTCGACGGTGCCGGATTCGAGCACGTCGCCGCGACGCATCACGGTGACATCGGTGCAGACGTGGGCGACGACGCCGAAGTCGTGTGTCACCAACAGGATCGAGGTGCCGAGTTCGCGGTTGATGTCGAGCAGCAGATCCAGGATCTGTTTCTGGACGGTGGCGTCCAGCGCGGTGGTCGGCTCGTCGGCCAGCAGCAGCTCCGGCCGGCAGGACAACGCGATCGCGATGACCACCCGTTGCCGCTGACCGCCGGACAGCTCGTGCGGGTAGGCCCTCATCCGACGCTTCGGATCCGGTAGTGCCACCAGGTCCAGTGCTTCGAGCGCCTTGGCGCGGGCCGTTGCCCTGTCCACACCTTGGTGGAGTCGGATCACTTCCATGAGTTGCGCGCCGACGGTGAACGACGGATCCAGCGCTGACAGCGCGTTCTGGGAGACCAGTCCGATGTGCGGTCCGCGGATGGCACGCAGCTGCTTGTCGGTTTTGTCCAGCAGATTCTCTCCACGGAAAAGGATCTCCCCGCTGGTGATCCGCGCCCGGCTGGTGCCCAGTAGCCGCAGCACCGCCAGGGAGGTCACCGACTTGCCCGATCCCGACTCCCCCACCAGCCCGAGGATGCCGCCGTCGCGGACGGTGATGTTCGCGTTCTTCACCGCATGCACCACACCGCCGTCGGTGTGGAAGTCCACCGAGAGGTTCCTGACTTCGAGGATGTTGTTCATCAGTTGGTCTGCTTTCTCGGGTCAAGTGCGTCCCGGACCCCGTCGCCGATCAGGTTGAACGCCAGCGAGACCACCAGGATCAGCAATCCCGGAATGGTCGCCACGTGGTAAATGCCTTCGAGCAGAACATTTTTGCCGTCTGCGGTCATGATGCCCCAGTCCGGGGTGGGTGGGATGACGCCGACCCCGAGGAAGCTCAGCCCGGATGCGACCACGATCATCAGGCCGCACAGGGTGGTGGCGTAGACCAGCAGCTGCACCACGACATTGGGCATCAACTCGCGGAACATCAGCAGCAGCGGATTGGCGCCGTACGCGCGGGCCGCCTCCACGTAATCTCGGGACGACTCACCGACGGTCGCGGTGTAGGCGACGCGGGCCATGTACGGGATCAGGGTGATCCCGATCGCCAGCATCACATTGCCCAGGCCCGCACCCAGCACCGCGGACAGCGCGATGGCGAGCAGTACCAACGGGAACGCGAACAACACGTCGAGGACCCGCATCAGGGTCTCGCCCGCGCGGCTGCGCTGAAATCCGGCGAACAAGCCGATCATCAGGGCGAGCGGGAAGACCACCAGGACCGGAATCACCGCCACCATCAACGAGTTACGCCCGCCGTAGAGCAGTCGGGTCCAGATATCGCGGCCCTGCCCGTCGAGACCGAGGAGGTGCCCCTCGGTGCCGACACCGGCAAGCCGGTCCACCGGGTCGCCGGCCACCGGACTGTAGGGCGTCAGCAGCGGGGCGAAGATCGCCGCCAGTGCCACCAGCACCAGCACGATCAGCGACACCACAGCCCACTTGTCGCGACTGAAGGCGCGGACGGCCAAGCGCCACGGCGGTTTCGGTGCTTCGGTTCCTGCCGGGGCGCCGGCCGACGGTCCAGGCGGACTTGTCAGCGAGCGGTCCACGCCCGCTTCCACTGTGGCACTCATGAGCGGGCGGCCCTTCTCGTCCTTGGATCCAGAAGGCCGACCGCGGTGTCGGCGATGAGGTTGATGATCACGAAGGCCAGCGCGATGAACAGCACGCCGGCCTGCACCACCGGGATGTCACGTTGGGTGATGGAGGTGTAGAGCTGCTGACCCAGACCCGGCCAGCCGAAGACCACCTCCACGAACACCACGCCACCGAGCAGGTACCCGACCTGCAGGCCGATCACGTTGACGATCGGGGGCAGTGCATTACGCAACCCGTGCCGCCACAGCACTGACGTGGTGGACAGGCCGGAGGCGCGCAGGGTGCGGATGTAGTCCTGCTGCAGGATGTCGACCATCACGCTGCGGGTCATCCGGGCGATCACCGCCAGGGGAACCAGGGCCGCGGCGATGGCAGGCAGGATGAGGTGCGCCAGCAGGTCGCCCAGGCCGCCCGGGAAGCGGGGGTTGTACATGCCCGCGGTCGGCAGCCAACCCAGGGTCACCGCGAAGACGCCGATCAGCAGCAGGCCGAACCAGTACACCGGAACGCTCGCACCGGCCAGCGAGATCACCATGGAGGCGCGGTCGAAGATGCCGTACTGCTTGTGCGCGGCGATCACACCGAGGGGCACGGCGACCACCACACACAGCACCAGGGCGGCCCCGGTGAGGATCAGGGTGTTCGCGAATCGCGGCACCATGATGTCGGTGACGGGAGCGCTGACGGTCAGGGACCGGCCCAGATCACCTTGTAGGAGGCCACCGAGGTAGGAGAAGAACTGCACAGGCAGCGCGCGATCCAGGCCGAGTTCGGTACGCAACGCAGCGACGGTCTCCGCCGTGGCACCGGTCCCGAGGATGGTGACGGCCGGATCGCCGGGCACCATCTGCAGCAGCAGGAACACCACCAGGCTCACCCCGAACAGCACCAGAACCGTGGAGAGCAACCGACTTCCGATGATGCGTGTCATTGTTCGAGCCTCACTTGGGTCAGGTCGTACCACTCCTCGCTTGCCGAGACGAACCCGGAAACGTAGGGAGCCAGCATGTAGGGCGCCTTGTCGTTGACGATGGGAACGAGCGCAGCGTCGTCGCTGACGATGTTGTTGGCCTCCTGCCACCACTTGTCGGCTTCCGCGGGATCCAGCGCGGTGATCGCGTTGTGCATCGCCTTGTCCAGTTCGGGGTTGGAGTAGTGGCCGACGTTCGGTCCGTTGGGGGCCTGCAGTTCCGAGGACGTCACGATGTAGAGCCAGTACGGACTGGTCATTCCCCAGGACATCTGAGCCATCCCGACGCCGTCCTGCGTACCGCGCGCCCACACTCCCAGGTACGAAATCCATTCCTGGGTCTCGATGTTGACGTCGATTCCGACTTCGGCGAGGTTCTGCTGGAGGAACTCCGCCATCTGCGCCGGCATGATCTGGCCGGAGCCGTCTGTGGAGGTGATCAGCGTGGTCTTGAACCCGTTCTGCAGGCCGACGGAGGCCAGCAGTTGCCGGGCCTTGTCCAGATTGCGTTCGTAGGCGTCCCTGCGTTCGACGTAACCGCCGGCCGATATCGCCTGGACGCCGTACGCCGGAGTCACCGATCCGCGCAGCAGATCTCGCGCCATACCCTCGCGGTCGACGGCGAGATTGATGGCCTTGCGCACCTCGGGGATCGAGGTGTACTGGTCCTTCATGTTGAACGACAGGTACCAGGTGTGCGGCGGAATCCCTTCGGAGAGTTGATACCCCTCGCTGACCAGGTTGTCGATGCTGTCGGGATTCGGCACGGCGATCATGTCGACGTCCCCGGAACGCAGCGCGGCGGTACGCGCGGACGGATCGGGCAGCGGACGGAATACCACGCCGTCGATATACGGCACCTTGCCCCAGTAGTCGTCGTTGCGCACCAGGTCGATGCGCTCGCCGCGGATACGCTCTTTGAACTTGAACGGCCCGGTGCCCGCCGGGTGGTCGGCGACGTCGTCACCGTATTTGGCCAAGGCGGTCGGACTCATGATGGCGGCCGAGCCGTTGCCGCCCTGGGTGAGCATCCGCAGGAACTCTGAGAAGGGTTGCTTCAGATGGACATTGAGGGTGTATTCGTCGACGGTCTTGACCGAGTCGACGAACTTCCACACGAAACCCGTCTGTCCGGCTGCCCTGGCCGAGTACATCGGGGACTGCTTGTCCCACATCCGCCGGATGTTGTACTCGACGGCCTGCGCGTTGAGCGGGGTCCCGTCATGGAATTTCACGCCCTGGCGGATGTGGAACGTGTAGTCGAGGCCGTCTTTGGAGATGTCCCAGGACTCGGCCAGGCCCGGCTTCAGCGGCGGGATGGTCGCTTTGTCCGACGGGATGGTCAGGTCCTGGTCCACCAACGGTTCGAAGATCTGCCGGTTGATCCGCCACGAGACCCAGCCGCCGGCGACCTGCGGGTCGAGGATGTCGGCTTCTGATTCGATGGCGATCACGAAGGTGTTGCCGGTCTGCACCGGGCCGCGCGAGCAGCCGGTCATCGCGGCGATGCCCAACAATGTCAGGACGCCGGCAACGGCGAACCGCTTCAGGCCGCGCCACATGTTTTTTCAGGTACCTGTGTCATCGGTGCTCCGGGTGGTGAGGAGGTGGCCGTCGCCTCATGGTGTGTACTGCACCCCGGCGGGCAGTGACATCAGGCGACATTGATCTCCACGGTAGGCGCGTCACCGCAACGGTGGTATCCGTCATCCGACGTATCTTGTTGTCTCCCAGTTTGTTTCGCATTCATTGCGAAACCCGGGTGACGGCAGGTTGCCACCCGGAGGCTGTGCGTCCCGGGTCAGCCGACGGCTGCGCTGCTCGGTCGCGGTAGGGAGGCCGGCACCGACACCACGGCCCGCTGCGGCTCGACGAGATCGAGTTCGGTCGCGTGTACCGCGGCCGCCACCCGGTTGGCCACGCCGAGTTTGCGCAACACCCGTTCGACGTGGGTGCTGACCGTCCGCGGCGACAGGAACAGCCGGTCACTGATCTCGGAGTTCGACAGTCCGCCCCGCAGCAGCGCGAGGATCTCCTGCTCCCGGGGAGTCAGCCGGGTGCGCGCGTTGGCCCGCAACCGCGTGACATATTTGGTGAACAACGGCCGGGCGGTCTCGACCATGCACCGGCTGCGCGCGGAGAACTCGGGGCGCTCCATATTGGCCTGGCACATCCCCACGACATCGCCGGCCCCGTTGTGGAGCACCATGAGGAAGCCGTTGGTGAACCCTTCCGGACGCAGCACTTCGGCACCGCTGTAGGAGTCGGGGAACTCCGGTACGTCCGCCCAGTCGGTGATGCGGTTGTGGTCGGAGAACTGCTTCTGGAACTCCGGCATGGACTGGATATCCGAGCTCAGATGCCGGGCCACCGAGTCGGAGTAGCCAACGGAGCTGACGAGGCTGAAGCCCTTGCTCTGCGGTGCCTTGTAGGCGAGCAGGAAGGTATCGCAACCCGTCTCGACCCTGATGAAGTCGACGGCGCCGCGGATACGCACCTCGGTGTCCGGAGAGACCATGGCGCGGGCGATCGTGGTGAAGTCCGGAGTTTCGATACCCGCACGACTCATCTCGTCGTTCTCCGTCCGAATGACATCTGGTGGGCTGTCTTCGTCCAGTCGACTACGCGCGAACGTCAACGAGGTTCAGTCCCTGTTTCGGCGCCGTTAAGACCGTCGTGAGATGGACCACAGTCGTCCGGTGATGACCTGACTGTCAATTCCCGGGGTGCTGCCGGGGGGCCCCAGCAGCGCCCACACCACGGTGCTTCGGGTGTGGCCCGCCGGACGGCTCAGGGCGACGAAGGTGTCGGCGCCGTGCCGGAGCACCGCCAGATTGGGCGTCGGCGCGTCGACGTCGGCGTCGCCCGCCCCGAGTGCGTCCGCGACGGCGCAGGCCACCCGTTGTGGTGTCACCAGCCAGCCGCCCGACACCACTGTGGACCCGGCCGCCAGGGCCACCAGATCATCGGGGACGCAGGTCTGGGCCATGGGCAGGGGCGCGGGTCGGTCCATCGTCACGTTGACGAACAGCAACGAACTCCATTGCGCCAAGGGCAGTGTGATGGTTCGGCGGCCATCGCCGACGAATTCGGCCCGGGCTCGCCCACCCGGGTCCGTGGCACTGTCGAGCACGTCGCCGTCCGCACTGAACGCGCAGGCCCGGTGCGGGCACGCGACGTTCTGCGTGCTGCCACAGTGCACCGGAATCGACATGCAGCCGCCGAACGGCCTGGCGTTGATCGCGGCCACCAGGCCGTCGGCGGTACGCCGGACGTGCGCGGCGTGGTAACCGATCGTGGCCGGCAGCACCGCCCCCACCTCGGTCAACTGCTCAGCAAGTCCGACACACACCCAGGTGTCGGTCCAGTCGGTTGGATCAGCGCTGGAGTGCCGGCCGGCCGACGCGGGCTGCAGCATCAGATTGCGCGGTGCCCCGGCGCCCTTCATCAGTATGGGAGTTCTTCGGGCAGGTGGAAGTTCAGCGCGGGTGTGGAGGCGAACCGGCCCCGCGGGTGTATCTGCGACGGGTCGGGCTCGGGCAGCGGGCCGTCGACCATGAAGCGGTTGAGCACGTTGGCCGTGAGCTTCGAGATGTTGTTGTCGTAGTTGTTGTGCGACAGGCTGCCGCAGTAGGAGATCGAGCTGAACGACCACACCCCTCCTCCGTTGGGGGTTTCGTGAAACGCCATGTCGGCGCGGATTCGCGGGTTCTGGGTGCCGGTGTGCCCGGGTGCGTTGGTGAGGATCAACTCCGTCACCGTCAGGTAGGCGTCGGTATGCAGACCCGCCGATGTCGCGACCAGCAAGGTGTGCGGTGGTGATCCCAAAGTGGTGTCGACGGTGTCCAGTTCGGCGCCGGCCGCGCCGCCGCCCACCAACCCGAAATCGCCGAGACGCTCGTCATAGGAGATGCCCTCGAACGCCCACGCCACCCGCGGGTCTTCACTTTCCGGTGTCCGCTTGAAGTAGGTCGAGATGTCGAATCCCTGTGCCACCATCGATGTTCCGCTGACCGCGGCCATATCGCGGCCGAGGAATCGCCACATGCCGCCGAGCTTGCCGTCGCTCTGGTGGTAGTACTCACCGGGCTGCGCCTGCCAGGGCCGGATCCCGGACTCGCAGCGCCGCAGTTCGGTGACCTCGCCTCGGCCATAGGCCGGATGGAAGGTGTGCCGCCAGTAGAAACCGTCACCGCCCATGTACATCAGGCGTCCGCCGCGCTCCTTGTAAGCCTGGATCACGTCGAGGTAGTGGCCGTCCTTGTGCTCCGGGTGGGAGCCGGTGATCAGCACGTTGTAGCCCTCGACCCGCTCGAGGCCGTCATAGCTGATGTCCTCGTCGGTGATGACGTCGAACTCGTAACCGAGCTCGGTGAGCCAGTCGATCAGGTGCAGGTCGGCGTTGAACTGCCATGGCGACTGGGTGAGCCACGAATCGTATTTGGGCCGGACGTTGAGGATCGGGCGCAGTCGCGACGAGATGTGCACCCCGGATCCGTCGGCATGGGTGTCGTAGAGCGAATACCCGTACTCCCGGTGCACGGACAGAAAGATGTTCTGGGGCGCCATGATCGGTGTCCGGTACAGCAGCGCCTCCACACTGCCGAAGTTGCTGGCCTGGTGTTCGTTGGCATACGCCATGTAGTCGATGGTCGACATGATGACGGCGATCTTGGCCTGCGGCTCACCCAGCGGGGTGCGCACCATGAACGGGATGTAGTCCTCATCGCCGTCGGCCGTGGTGAGTTTGACGGCGTATACCGCGCTGGGCAGGTCGCTGGGCACCGTCAGGGTGAAGTCCACGTCCCAGCGGGCGTCGTCGACATCGTCGTCGTGGAAGTGGATCGCGCCGTACTCACGGTGGTCGACATTCCAGGACACCTGGGCACCGCTCCAGTTGTGACCCGTCATGCCACGTGCCGGCATGCCGACGAGTTCCCCGTCGAGGCGGTAGGGGCCGCAGTCGACGATCGTCCGGGTGGGGATCTCCAGCCCGAAATCCCAGGCGGCGACCATGGGTGCGCCGAGATCAGGAGACGGTCCGACGCCGCGCCGCTCATCCATCCCCGGTGCGGCCCCGAGTTTCATGGTTTCGATCTCGAGCCTGGTGAGCACCCGGCGACTCAGCCGCACTGCGTCGATCTTGCCGTTGTAGTGGTCGGTCATCACCCAGCCGTGGGGCTGCAGCGAGGCGGCGTCGGGTTCGGTGCCTGCCGGGCGAGCGGCGAAGGTGAACGGCACCGCGGTGTGCACGACCCGATCGACGAACTCGGCCTCGACGGGCTCCGGTGCCGGATCGAGCGCGTACCGGATCTGCGGTTCGTGGTGGAGCACCGCATGGCCGGTGGCGGCGTCGTAGGTGGCGGCCAGGAAATGCCAGGCCCGGTCCCGTACCGGCTGCGCCGCCGTCAGGGTCTGATCGTTGATCCGCAGGCACACCCGGCCCTGCAGATCGAGAAACAGCCCGTATCCGGTTCCATCGGACCACTTTCCGGCGATCATCTGCTCACCGGGTGACCAGTACCCGTCGACCTTGGTGGGCATGGTGGGCCAGATCCAGCACTGCAAGGTGAAACTGTCCACCCGCAGCGGTTGGCGGTCGAGCACCAGGCCGTAGGAGCCGGCGTGGATCGTCTGGGTGCGGGCGGGGTAGCTGCCGTTGGCCGGCGAGTCGATGCGCTCTTCCTTGAACCCCGGTCCACTCGGGTGGGTGTCGCCGTGGATCAACTTGACCAGTTCGGCGCGGTAGGAGTCCGGTCCGTCGCAGTGGACGAAGAAGTCGACGTCCTGGCCCTGCTCGACCGACCACTTGCTGGCGTATCCGGTGAGTCTCAGCAGGTCCGGGTACATGTCAGTCTCAGTCACGACCAGTTCTCCCCTCGGGCCTTCCACGCCGGGGTGACGTGCTCCGGCATTCCGTCCTCAGCGGGGTACTGCTCCAACCGCATCGCGAAGATCTCCGCCTGGGCGGCCTGTTCGTCGGTGAACACCCGGTCGTCGATGAATTTGGGGGGCACGCCGCGAACCGCGGACATCCGGGCGATCCGCCACTCCTGCTCGGGCTTGGTGCAGATGATGACGAACTTGCCGCCGAAGGCGCCGGCCGGCTGCATCCGCATCCGGGTCAGCACCCGGTCGAGTTGCATATCGTCCTGGATGCCGCCGTGCGCGCCGATGGCGGTGCCCGGCCGCTCGGTACGGACCACGGAGAAACCCGGCACTCCGTGGAAGTCCTCGACGCTCGCCTCGACCGCCGCGCGCATCTTCTGTCGGGTGGCGTCGTCCTGGGGTATCGGGATCATTCACTCACGCTATGGAGTCCCCGGGGCCGGCACCATCGGGCAAATGACGGATATTTGCGCGAATGTGCCTGCAGGACCGCCGTTTACGAAACCTCGCCGAAACATCCACATCGGTACGGGTCCGCCCGGTTCGACGAGGTGACCGAGGATGCCCAGCTGGTAGCCCGAACCGGGGTGGCCTCCGGGCGCCCGTTCCACGGGACGTCGACGATGGCCTCTGACCAGCGCACAACAGAAAAGCCCCGGCCGGTGGGCCGGGGCTTTTCTGTCTCTTCAAGGGTGGAGCTAAGGGGATTCGAACCCCTGACCTCCTCGATGCGAACGAGGCGCGCTACCAACTGCGCCATAGCCCCTTGACCGCTAGCAGGCTATCAGTCAGAACACGCGAACCAGAAACCGGCTTGTCGCGGGGTTGTTGTCACTGCCCCGCGGCCTTGGGCAGGTCGTATTCGCGGGCGAACGGTACGTACTCCAGATGCTCGAAGACGGGATCCTCGTCGTCGATCTCCAGCACGGCCGCGCCGGGACGCCGCAGCCGTGCCGGGACGACGTTGAGCTCGTGATCCACGGTGTTCTCCACGCCCAGGCGTGAGCGCGCCATCCGCTGCATGCGGCGGCGGCGCAGCCGCTCCTCGATGCGTGTCTGGCGGCGCAGATACGCCAGGTACAACAGGGTGATGGCACCGATGGTGGCGCAGAGGTACCACATCGTCGTCGACCACAGATACGCCGCGGCCCCCGAAGCGAGCAGCAGTACGGCCATCGTCATCAGTGTCCGCTTGCGGAACTGGTACTTGCGTGCGCTGACAGCCGCCGCGGTCTTCGACTCGTAGCGGCGGGTGCGGGACGCGGCCGGGGTTGCGGTGGTCGGCGGGTCGGCTTCGGCTTCCAGGCCGGAGGTGTCGTCGATGTACTCGTACTCGTCGTCGGCCATGGCGGCCTCGGAATCGTCCGCCTCTGCCACGGGCTCGGCGTCATGCTCGGCCACGGGCTCGTCCTGCGCGGCCGCCGGCTGCTCGAACTCCAGCGGCAGCTCTTCCGCCTGCTCGGGATCCGGTGTCGAAACCTTTTCCGGGCGAACCACTTTGGCGACCGGAAGTGCGCCCGAGTCCATGTCGACCACGTCGACGTCGAGGTATTCGGACTCGACTTCTTCAGCGACGGAGGTCACGACGACGACGGCACGGCCCCGTAACGGTTTGCCGGTGACGACCACCGGCCCGGTCTCGTCCTCGTCGTAGTCCTCGAGTTCGTCCTCGGGCCGCCACTCGGGGTCGGTGCGGTGGCCGGCGGCGGGCTTGCCACGCCTGATCAACCGCGCGGCGCGGCCGCCGCTGTTGAGGACGCGGGTGGCCAGGGCGACATCACTGGTTCGCCGCACGGTGTCACGCCTGTTGATGAGCATGGGCACCAGCACGAACAGCCAGAGCACAACGAGTGAAATCCAGAGCAATGACTGGGGGATGCTTGGCATGGTGGCCTGCTCCTTTCCCCTCCAGGCTAGGTCGACTGACCTGCGCAGCCAGGGTGGCGCGCCGAGGTCAATTACACACCTGTAATTCGCTGGTGACAAGCACCAACAGCCACATTCGTCACAGTAGTAACAGTTGGCCGCCTTTCAGCCCGCCAAATCAGACACCAGGTCCGTTAGCGGGCCCGTTTCCCGGCCGGGTGGGCGGCTACATCCACTGCGCGCGGCCCGCCCGCACCAGCGAGGAGGTCACCGAGCCGTGGATCTCTTCGACCGTCATCGCCACCAGCAGGTGGTCGCGCCAGGCACCGTCGACATCGAGGTAGCGCCGCAGCAGGCCCTCCTCGCGGAAGCCCGCTTTCGCCAGCACCTGCCGGCTCGCCGCATTCTCCGGCCGTACCGTGGCCTCGACGCGATGCAGCCGGACCGGGCCGAAGCAGTGATCCAGGCCCAGCGCCAGCGCACCGGTGGCCACCCCGCCGCCCGTCACCGCGCTGTGCACCCAGTAGCCGATCCACGCCGAACGCAGCGCGCCATGGGTGACGTTGCCGACGGTGAGCTGACCGGCGAACTGGCCGTCCAGTTCGATGACATAGGGCAGCATCCGCCCCCGGCGCGCCTCGCCACGTAATCCCGAGCACACCGTTGGCCACGCTGAAATCGAATGCCGCACAGGCCAATCCAGATCAGCGGTGGGCTCCCACGGCTCCAGGAACTGCCGGTCGGCGATCCGGATCCGGCTCCACGCGGCCGCGTCGCGCATCCGGATCGGGCGTAACCGGATCACCCCGGCGCGCACCCGCAGCGGCCCGGCGACCTCCGGCCACCCTGGGTGCAGGGAGTTCGACCGCCACAGGCTCATGCTCAGCCGCGCTGCGCCAGGAACGCGACGTCGACGGTCTCCCCGGTGCGCAGCTGCTCGACCTCACTGGGCACCACCACCAGGCAGTTGGCCTCGGCCAGCGTCGCCAGCAGGTGTGACGACGAGCCCGGAGCCCCGCCGAGTGCCTGCACCAGGTACTCACCGGTGTCCTGATCGCGCATCAACTGACCGCGCAGAAAGCCCTTGCGTCCCGTGACCGACGAGATCGGTGACAACGTGCGCGCCTGGACCACCCGACGCAACGGCTGGCGCTTGCCCAGCGAGAGCCGGATCAACGGCCGCACCATCACTTCGAACACCACCAGCGCGCTGACGGGGTTGGCCGGTAACAGGAACACCGGCACCCCGTCGCGGCCCAACTGGCCGAATCCCTGGACCGAGCCGGGGTGCATCGCGATCCGGGTGACCTCCATCTCACCGAGCTCGGACAGCACCGCCCGCACTCCCTCGGCGGCGGCTCCGCCCACCGCCCCGGCGATCACCACGATCTCGGCGCGGCTGAGTTGCCCTTCGACCACCTCGCGCAGCTTCTTGGGATCGCTGTCGACGATGCCGACACGATTGACCTCAGCGCCGGCGTCGCGACCGGCGGCCGCCAGCGCGTAGGAGTTCACGTCGTACACCTGCCCGGTACCCGGGGACCGCGACACGTCGACCAACTCCCCGCCCACCGACAGCACCGACAGCCGCGGGCGCGGGTGCACCAACACCCGGTCCCGGCCGACCGCGGCCAACAACCCGACCTGGGCAGCGCCGACGATCGTGCCTGCGCGCACAGCGACGTCGCCGGGCTGCACGTCGTCGCCGGTGCGCCGCACATAAGCGCCCGAGCGCACCCCGCGCAGCACCCGTACCCGCGACTGCCCGCCATCGGTCCAGCGCAGTGGCAGCACCGCGTCGGCCAGGATGGGCATCGGCGCACCGGTCTGCACTCGTGCGGCCTGGCGCGGCTGCAGTCGGCTCGGCGTCTTGGTGCCGGCCTCGATCGTCCCCATCACCGGCAGACTGATCTGACCACCGGCGATATCACCCTCGTCATCGGAGCCACCGACGCCGAGGACATCCACGCTCCGCACCGCATAACCGTCGATCGCGGCCTGGTCGAAGCCCGGCAGCGGACGCTCGGTCACCACCTCTTCGGCGCACATCAGCCCCTGCGCCTCGGCGATCGCCACTCGAACCGGACGCGGGGCCACGGCAGCTGCCTGCACCCGCGCCTGTTGCTCCTCCACCGAACGCACAATGCGCCTTTCTGCCATCGGCCCCCAGCTGGGTTTGGTCTGGAGTCAGGGGCCGACGCCAGCGCTACTGCTCGCCCAGCCCCAATCGCGCAACCAGCCAGCTGCGTAGTTCCGGGCCGTAATCATCGCGGTCCAAGGCAAAGTCAACCGCAGCCTTAAGGTAGCCGCCGGGATTTCCCAGGTCGTGTCGAGACCCCCGGTGCACTACGACATGGACCGGATGCCCGTCGGCGATCAGCAGGGCGATTGCGTCGGTGAGCTGGATTTCTCCGCCCACACCCTTGTCCACGCGACGCAGCGCATCGAAGATCGCGCGGTCCAGGACGTAGCGCCCGGCAGCGGCGTACAGCGACGGCGCATCCTCGGCCTTGGGCTTCTCCACCATGCCCAACACCTTCAGCACGTTGGGGTTCGCCGCATCGGGCACGGTCTCTACGTCGAAGACGCCGTAGGCGCTGATCTCGTCTTCGGGCACTTCGAAGGCACACAGCACGGAGCCACCCCGTTTGGCACGCACCTTCGACATGATCTCCAGCACGCCGGTGGGCAGTACCAGGTCGTCGGGCAGCAGCACCGCGACCGCGTCCTCGTCCGGGGCCAGCGTTGACTCGACGCAGCCGACGGCGTGACCGAGACCCAGTGGCTTGTGCTGGATCACCGACTCGACCTTGATCAGCGCCGGCGCCCGACGGACCTTCTCCAGCATCGCTTTCTTGCCCCGGGCCTCCAGTCGGCCCTCGAGCACCAGATCCTCGACGAAGTGCGCGACCACACTGTCCTTGCCTTCAGAGGTCACGATCACCAGGCGCTCGGCACCCGCCTCGGCAGCTTCGGCAGCAACCAGTTCGATGCCCGGAGTGTCGACTACCGGCAGCAACTCTTTGGGCACCGTCTTCGTGGCGGGCAGAAAGCGAGTTCCCATACCTGCTGCGGGCACAATCGCTGTGCGCGGAATCGGTACCTGAGGTGCGTTCATCGTTCCCACCCTAATCGGAAAGGCATTGTCGTACCGGCTGGCGGTCGGCGTGCGGTGCCTGCTAATTCTGGACCAGTGAGCGCAACGACAAAATCACAGTTGCGTACGCAACTACTCGCCGCGCGCCGAGCGGTGCCCGACATTGTTCGCCAGGCAGAGGCGACGGCGCTCAAGACGCATGTCCTCGCGTTGGTGGAGCTGGCAGACACCATTTGCGCGTTTGTGCCGATGCGGTCAGAACCCGGATCGACGGAGTTGCTGGACGCCTTGGCCGAGGCCGGCGTCCGGGTGTTGCTGCCGATCACCCGGCCCGCCCGCGACGGCGCACCCACGCCGCTGGCGTGGGGTGTCTACACCCCGGGCGACCTGGTGCCCGCAGCCTTCGGGATCCTCGAACCCGCAGGTGACACCCTCCCCCCGGCTACCGTCGCGCAGGCCGGGGTCGTGCTCGTGCCCGCGCTCGCCGTGGACCGCCGCGGCGTGCGACTGGGCCGCGGGGCCGGCTACTACGACAGGTCCCTGCCGCTGCGAAACCCGGTTGCCAGGCTGATTGCCGTCGTCCGCGACACCGAACTGGTTGACGAACTGCCCGCCGAACCCCACGATGTGCCGATGACGGACGCCCTGACTCCCGGGTTGGGCCTGGTGCGGCTGGGGGCCACCGGGGAATGACGGGGACCGAATAGCGGTTCTAGCACTTGGCACGATAGAGTGCTAACAAATTCTGAACTTCCCGGAGGTTTTGGTGCCGACCTACAGCTACGCATGTACCGAGTGCGGCGACCGTTTCGACGCGGTGCAGACCTTCTCCGACGACGCGTTGACCACCTGCACCAAGTGCAACGGCCGGTTGCGCAAGTTGTTCAACTCCGTTGGTGTGGTCTTCAAGGGCAGCGGCTTCTACCGCACGGACAGCCGCGAAAGCAGCAAGAGTTCCTCGAGCGCCTCGTCTTCGTCGTCGAGCTCGGAATCCAGCTCGGGTGAAAAGTCCTCGGGTTCAAGCGACAAGGGCTCAAGCGATAAGGGCTCAAGCGATAAGGGCTCAAGCGACAAGGGTTCCAGCGACAAGGGCTCGGCCGACAAGAAGTCGACTCCTGCGGCTCCGGCAGCAGCGTCGAGCTAGACACAACCCACTTATCCACAGCCCCCGCGTCGTGTGAGCACGGGGCCCGCGGGCAACTCCCTACCGTGTCGCCATGGGACACGGCCGCGCGGAATCTGTTGACCCCACCCTCGCGACGCGGATTCGCCATGTGTTGCAACCCGATTGGGTGCATTCCATCCGGGCCAGGCGCATCGCAGCCGGGGTGCTCGTCCTACTCGCCGGCGCGGCGGCGGTGCGTCCTGATCCGGCCGACGCACACACCGCAACGGTGGTTGCCATCAAGGACCTGACCCCGGGTGTGGTGCTGACCGCATCCGATGTGCACACCGAAAGCCGCTTGACGGCAACACTTCCCGAGGGTGCGCAGACACAACTCGACGCTGTGGTCGGCGCGACGCCGGCCGGTCCGGTGCGTCGCGGCGAGATACTGACCGATGTTCGGCTGCTGGGCCCGCGACTGACCGAGGCCGCTGCCGGGCCGGACGCGCGCGTGGTGCCCCTGCAGTTGGCGCAAAGCGCTGTGCTCGACGTGGTGCGCGAAGGTGACGTGGTCGATATCGTCGCCGCCCCGCAATCAGACCCCGACCCCGCCGCAGCTCCCCGAGTGGTCGCCACCGACGCCGTGGTGGTGCTGGTGTCGGCGGAACGCGGTGGCATCGGCGCCGGGGACCGCGTCGTCCTGGTCGCGCTGCCGGCGGCCTCGGCTACCGCTGTTGCGGCAGCGACCCTGGTTCATACTCTGACGCTGACCCTGCATTGACGACTAACGTCGAAATCCTGACGTACACCTATGGGGAGGAAGGTTCGTTGTCATGCTGAAAGGGTTCAAAGAATTCATTGCGCGCGGGAACATCGTCGACCTGTCGGTGGCCGTCGTCATCGGCACGGCGTTCACCGGACTGGTCACCGCGTTCACTCAGAACGTCGTGCAACCACTGATCGACAGAATCGGCGCGGGACCGGACAAGGAGTACGGCATCCTGCAGATTCCGCTCGGGGGAGGTCAGTTCGTCGATCTGAATGCGGTGCTGTCCGCCGCGATCAACTTCGTCCTGGTGGCGGCGGTGGTGTATTTCGTCATCGTGCTGCCCTACAAGAAACTGCGGGAGCGCGGTCAGGTCGAGCAGGCACAAGACACTGAGCTGAGCATCATGACCGAGATCCGCGACATCCTCTACGACGCGAACGGCGGCACCCCCGGAAAGCACGTAACGGGCCCGGGAACCGGACCCTCTCCGGACACCGCCGAGACCACCAGCGGCGACAGAAACTAGGCAATAACAACAAAATGCCCCCGGCACCTGGTGCCGGGGGCATTTCGTCAGAGCTTCAGACGATCACCAGTCGCCGATGGGCGGGGAGAACTGGAACGAACCGTTCTGCTCGAGGTTGAACGGCGCCGCGGTGGTACCGGGAACTGCCTTCACGGAGTCGACCACCTCGCCCTGCGAGTGGACGATTCCGCTATCGGCGCTGCGGGTTGCCCCGAAACCGCGGGCCTCACCCGGAGCAGTGACACGAAGTGCGTTCTCGTCGATGAGCAGCGCCTGGCGGCTGGTGACCGCCGGCGTGGGGGCGAGTTCCTCGACGTCCGCGCTGGCCGTTGCCCCGCCGAGGCTCATGAACGCTGCGGCTACGGCGAACGAACCGAGACCAAGAGCGGTGAGCTTCTTGGCACTGCGGATGAGGCCACTGGCGTTGTCGGCCATCGGCGCTTCCCTTCCTTAGGCGGGGCCGGCAGGCCCCATCGTTGATGTCAAAAGACTTCACGAACAATACCAGTCAAACCGCCCGTGCGGGGGGCAAGACTGCAAATTCAAACTGCCACTTCAGGCCGTTTAATTCCCCCGCGCAACCCCCTTCTGACGCCCCAGGCGCGACCACCCAGACTCCCTGCGTGACAACCCGATTCGTCGCCCCGGTGCCGAGGGCACGCACCGCCGTCAATTGCACCGAAGCAAACGACGGGCCGTTTCCGAAACGGCACTCTCAGCCCCGTCGAAAAAGGACGCTTTGATCAACAAAAAAACGACTCCCCGGCAAGGCTGGCCGGGGAGTCGCTTTGGTCGAAGATCCGGGTTGTCGGACCTCGGCTACCGCCTAGTTCATGTTCCAGGGCTCGCCGTAGGTGGTCACGCTGTCACCGGCCGAGGAGATCAGCCGAGCGTAGGGACGCAGCAGTACGCCACCCGCTGCACCGGTGACGGTGCCGTGAGCGTTGGAGACTGCGACCGCACCGTTGGCACCGGCGACGTCCACGGAGAAGGTGGCGACTTCCTGGATGCCGGGGCCGTTGCCGAGGTCAGCGGAGATCGAGACGCCGGGGAACAGCGGCGGGGTCACGATGGCGAAACCACCGACGGGGTCCAGCACGTCGAAGCCGGAGTCCAGTGCGATGTTCGGGGTGGTGTAGCTGAAGTTGATGCCGACGCCCAGCGACCACGGGAAGCCGACCTGGTAACCCAGTTCCAGCACGCCCTCGAAGTCGTCCGAACCCTCGCCGGTCACCGCGTACACAGCCTTGCCGGAGTGGAACCACTCACGAGTCAGGCGGTTGCGGTCGAGCGGGAAAACACCATTGAGGAACGTGTCCCACTGCTGGATCGTCAGGGTACGACCCTGACCGTCCACCAGGCTCAGCTCATTGTCCAAACCAGCATGCGAGGTGCCCGTGCTCGCGAACAACGCCGCGATGGAGGCGATCAACGCCACCAGCACCCGACCGATTACCTTCATGTTCTCCCTAGCTGTCTGGCGGCGCCCGACGTTGCAGAAGTGCGGGGCGTCCCGCGCGCTCGTGCTGTGCGTTTCACTTGTCGTTGTCGACACGAGAAACATAACGGCGCAACAGCCCGTCAGCAACGCCTCTCCAGCTCCGGGCAACATGCCCTCGATGCGTAGTTGAAGTTTGCTGTAGCGCAGGGATTTTGGGCTGTCGGCGCGCTGTCGCGATGTTCGGTTTCAATGCGGCCCCCGGAGGCAATACCGTCCGCCATCTGCGGCGTCGCGGGTATTCCCAATGGTCACAGAGGATTTCGGCAAGAGTGACTCACCAACCATTACCCATTGCCGCGTCGCCGGTGCCGCAGAGACGGTCGTCGGCACTCGAAAGTGGGCCTGTGCCCGGCAGTCTCGGCCGGTTTCCGAAGCCATGAATCTATTAACTGAAGTAGGACTGCTTGGCTAACTCGGCCGCCAAAGCGACGAACGTTGTGAGCGATGTCACACTCCCGACATCCCGTAGCGGGAATGAAACCAGGTAGGAGGTTCCTGTGAACTGCGCCGCCTGAGCACAAACCGGAACTGCCAAATTCTGCGGATGCACACAGACAACGAAAGCGGCCCCCGGCGTCTGCCGGGGGCCGCTTCCTCAACGAGGCGGGGGAACGTCAGTTCATGTTCCAGGGTTCGCCGTAGGTGGTCACGCTGTCACCGGCCGAGGAGATCAACCGAGCGTAGGGACGCAGCAGTACGCCACCCGCTGCACCGGTGACGGTGCCGTGAGCGTTGGAGACTGCGACCGCACCGTTGGCACCGGCGACGTCCACGGAGAAGGTGGCGACTTCCTGGATGCCGGGGCCGTTGCCGAGGTCAGCGGAGATCGAGACGCCGGGGAACAGCGGCGGGGTCACGACGGCGAAACCACCGAGGGGGTTTAGCACGTCGAAGCCGGAGTCCAGGGCGATGTTCGGGGTGGTGTAGCTGAAGTTGATGCCGACGCCCAGCGACCACGGGAAGCCGACCTGGTAACCCAGTTCCAGCACGCCCTCGAAGTCGTCCGAACCCTCGCCGGTCACCGCGTACACAGCCTTGCCGGAGTGGAACCACTCACGAGTCAGGCGGTTGCGGTCGAGCGGGAAAACACCATTGAGGAACGTGTCCCACTGCTGGATCGTCAGGGTGCGACCCTGACCGTCCACCAGGCTCAGCTCATTGTCCAAACCAGCATGCGAGGTGCCCGTGCTCGCGAACAACGCCGCGATGGAGGCGATCAACGCCACCAGCACCCGACCGATTACCTTCATGTTCTCCCCAGCTGTTTCTAGGCGGTGATTCCAGGCGGTTTCACCGAGGTGGTGGTTTCGTGCTTGGCATACTTTCACCGCACACGAAGTAAGAGATTCAAATGAGAAGCCTCACATGCTGCTCTTACGTTTCGCTCATCGTTGATGACGGGAGAAACATAACGGGAGGGCATAGACCCGGCAACGCAGCGGGGCCGCTGCGTGTGGCTGGCACTTCACTACGTGGAATTTGCCAGAACGCTGAAAAACGTCGATGTGACCCACAGCTGGCACCCCCACGGTTGGCGCTGCAGATCACACGCACCTCCCCACGGTGGGTCGACACTACGGACCAGGACCGCTACCAGACGCCCCACAATTTGGCAGAAAGCGCTGGTCAGCCATGGTGAGGCGGGGTGTTATCACGCAACCAACGATCGCGCTCGTCGTCGTCGCGACCAGCATCGGGGTCGCGTTCGTCGGAGGATTCCTGAGGGATCGCTTCGCCGAAGATCTTGTTAACTGCATCTCGGTCTTGCGGAGATAAGGAGCTCACAATTCCCTCCAGCTGTGATTAAGATCACAATAGGCACGCTTGTTCGGTTCACCGTCTCGAAACATTGCGGCAAGATTAGAGAACGGTTGGAGTCGGCGACCCACAGAGTTTGGGAAGCCCATCAAAGCAATCGGCGCCCCCACCTGACTCAGGAGGGGGCGCCGCATGGGGAGATCCAGATCAGATTTCGAGACTCGACAACTGCCCGATGATCTGGGCAGCCAGCGGACTCAACGTGGCCATGCTGTCGCGCACCGCCGGACGCGAACCCGCCAGATTCACCACCAACGTGCTGCCGGAGATCCCGGCCAGACCTCGGGACACCCCAGCATCGATGACCCCCGCCGACAGCCCCGACGACCGCAGCGCCTCCGAGATGCCCAGCAGCTCGCGATCCAAGATGTCCACAGTGGCCTCCGGGGTGACATCCCGAGGCGTCACGCCCGTGCCCCCGACCGAGACCACCAGGTCGACGCCCCCGATCACCGCGGTGTTGAGAGCGTTGCGGATCTCCACCTCATCGGAGGCGACCACGACCACACCGTCGACCACGAATCCGGCCTCGTTGAGAAGCTCCGTGACCAAAGGACCCGTCCGGTCCTCTTCACCACCGTGCGCTATCCGGTCGTCCACAACAACGACGAGTGCCCTACCCACCAGCTCCACAGGCTGTTCCATGGAAGCAACCGTATATCCGGCCCCCGACATCGGTGTAGCCGTCCCCATCACTATCACTGCTCCGCCTTGCCCAACGTCACCTGCACCGTCTTGGGATCGCCACCGGTGGCGTTCACATACGTCAACGTGACCTTGTCACCCGGGGCCTTCGAGCGCACCGCGGCCACCAACGCACCCGCGCCCGAGACCAGCCGGTCATCGACTTTGGTGACGACCACATCGCTGGGCAGCCCGGCATTCGCAGCGGCGCCGCCCTTGTTGATCTCGACGATCTTCGCACCGTTGATGGCGGTGTCATTGCTGACCTGCACCCCCAGGGACGCATGGGTCGCCGTTCCGGTGCTGATCAGCTCGTCGGCGATGCGCTTGGCCTGGTCCACCGGGATCGCGAACCCGAGTCCGATCGAGCCGGACTGGGGGGCGTCTCCGCCCATGGTGGCGATTGCCGAGTTCATGCCGACGAGCTCACCGTTCATGTTGACCAGCGCACCGCCTGAGTTGCCGGGGTTGATCGCCGCGTCGGTCTGAATGGCGTCGAGCACCGTGTTCTGGTTTTTGGCATCGCCGGCAGTCGAGACGGGCCGATTGAGCGCACTGACGATGCCGGTGGTCACTGTGCCCTCCAGTCCGAGCGGTGACCCGATGGCCACCACGTCCTGACCCACCCGGAGGTTCGCGGACGATCCCAGCGTGATGGGCGTCAGCCCGGAAACCCCTTTGGCGCGGATCACCGCGACGTCACTGGCCGGATCGGAGCCCACGATGGTGAACGGGACGACGCGACCGTCGGAGAACGTCACGGTGGTCACCGGTGCGGAGGTCGGGCTCGGGTCCGGGCCCAACGGCAGCCCGGGCCCGGAGCCGGGCCCGGCGGCGGATGCGGCGCCCGCGGCGGACACCACGTGGGCGTTGGTCAGGATGAGCCCGTCTGACGACAGGATGATGCCCGACCCTTCTTCGTGTGCCCGGCCGAGATTCACCTCCAGCTTCACGACGCTGGGAACCACTTTCGCGGCCACCTGCTCAACCGAGCCCGCAGGCGCATTGGCGGCCGGCATCCCCGGCGCGGGCCCGGTGGCCGTGGTGAAGGTGTTCACCGGGCGGGCGTCTGGACGCACCAGCAGAGCAACGCCACCACCAATCCCGGCTGATAGCACGGCAATTGCCAGCGCTCCGGCGAAAAGTCCAGCCCCTGAACGCTTCTGAGGCTGCTGCACCGGCACCGGCACCGGTACCGTGGGCCCGGGCTGGCCGGCGCGGTGTGGGTGGTACCCGGAGGGAGCCGCCGTGGCGTAGCGCCAGTCGTAGGCCTGCTGATGGGGAGCCTGCGGTTGGCCCTGGGGATACTGGCCGGGATACCCCGGGCCGGCAGCCTGATGAGGTTGCTGTCCCGAATGCTGCGGATGCGGCGAATACCTCGGGTGGTTGGTCATAACGCTCTGGTCACCGGTCCTTCGACAGTCGGGGAACGTGGCTGCTTGCCAACTACCTTGCCTTCGTCGACTGAGAATCGACTGAGATAGCGCCCTGTTGTAATCGTGTCGTCACATTATCCGCCGCCTCACCGCCATCGCCACCGTCGGCCTCCGGCCCCGGGTAGGAAGCAGGCTCCACCGGCCTGCCGGGTAGCAGCACGAAGATCGATGTTCCCGGAGGCTGCCCACCGGGCACCGTCTCTTCGACGCGAAGCGCACCACCGTGTTTGAGCACCACTTGCTTGACGATGGCCAGCCCCAGCCCGGAGCCCGGCATCGCTCGCGCCGCCGTGGCGCGGTAGAACCGCTCGAACACCAGGCCGCGCTCCTGCAACGGAATACCGGGACCGCGGTCGGAGACAATGAGTTCGGCATGGCCCGGGTCCACTTGCTTGAGCTGAAGACCGACCCGGCCACCCGAGGGACTCCACTTGGCGGCGTTGTCGAGCAGATTGAGCACCGCGCGCGACAACCCCGCGGCGTCGCCGTAAACCTGCCAGGGTGTGACCTGGATGTCGAACTCGATGTCGTTGCGCCGCCGCCGGACCCGTTCCAGGCTGCGGTCGACGACCTCGGTCATGTCGACGGGTTCGTAGATGACGCCGCCGGCCTCGTCCCGGGTCAGGTCGACGAGATCACCCACCAGCGTGGACAATTCCTCGATCTGCCCGATCACGTCAGCGCGCAGCTCATCCATCTCGGCTTCTGGGATGTTCTTGGCTCCCGGCTGGGTGGAGGCCATCAGCAACTCGACATTGGTCCGCAATGATGTCAACGGGGTGCGCAGTTCGTGACCGGCATCGGTGACCAACCGGGCCTGGCGCTCCCGCGATTCGGTGAGCGCGCGCAACATCATGTTGAACGCCTCGGTCAGCCGGGCCAGCTCGTCGCTACCGAACACCGGGATCGGCCGCAGGTCGTCGGTGCGCGCAACGCGTTCGGCTGCTTCGGTCAGCTTGGCAACCGGCCGCAGACCGGTCCTGATGACCGCGGCACCGGCCACCGCAGCCACTGCGACACCGACACCGCCGACGATCAGCAGCACCCATCGCAACTTGCTCATCACGGCGTCGGTAGGCGCCAGGCTTTTGGAGATCAACAAGGTACTGCCGTTGGGCAGGTGCACCGCCAACACCCGCTGATCAGCCGCGGTGCGTCGGGACATGAACAGTTCCCCGCTGATGACGGCCTTTTCAGTGGCGCCGATCGGCAGCGTCTGGCCTTCCTGATTCGCGGTGTAGATGGACCTGCCGGGATTGATCAACATGGCGTTGACCTCGGAGTAAGCCGTGCCCTCGATGGCCTTGGCAGGATCAGAGGCCAATGAACCGCTGGCGATCAGCAGTTGGGCGCGGTTCTGCAGCTGACTGTCGATGTCGGCATAGAGCGCTCGCGACACCACGGCGTAAACGGCGAAGGACACCAGAACCACGACCATCGCGACCATGGACATGGCGAGCAGCATCACGCGCCACCTCAGCGACAGCGAGGTGGCGGCTCGGGATTCGCGCCTGGAAGCCCGGAACGGGCCCACCGTGGCCATCTACCTACCCAGCTTTCACGGGGGCGTCTCGCGCAGCACGTAACCCACCCCACGAACGGTGTGGATCAGCCGCGGCTCGCCCTCCGCTTCGGTCTTACGGCGCAGATATCCGACATAGACCTCGAGCGCATTGCCCGAGGTGGGGAAATCGAAGCCCCACACCTCCTCGAGAATCCGGCTCCGGGTCAGTACGCGGCGCGGATTGGCGATGAGCATTTCCAGCAGGGCGAACTCGGTGCGGGTGAGGCTGATCTGGCGCTGCCCCCGGGTGACCTCCCGGGTGACCGGATCGAGCGTGAGGTCTCCGAAGGTCAGTGCGACGGCTTCGGCCTTGTCCTCGGGACCGGTACGGCGCAGCAATGCGCGCATTCGAGCCAGCAGTTCTTCGAGAGCGAACGGTTTCGGCAGGTAGTCATCGGCACCGGCGTCGAGGCCGGCAACCCGTTCGGACACCGAGTCACGGGCCGTCAACACCAGAATCGGCAGGTCGTCGCCGGTGCTGCGGAGTTGCCGACACACCTCGAGCCCGTCGAGCCGGGGCATCATCACGTCGAGCACGACAGCGTCCGGCCGCTCGCTGGAGATGGCGTTGAGAGCCTCGACACCGTCCTCGGCCAACGACACCGAGTAGCCGTTGAAGGACAGGGATCGGCGCAACGACTCTCGCACCGCACGGTCGTCGTCAACGACAAGTATGCGCACGGCCACCAGTGTTATCCCAATGTCTGAGAGCGGCCTGAGAGGCGCGCGGAAGGAATTCCGGCAACCTCATCGCGGCGACCGCCGAGCCTCAGCGCTTGTCGAGGTCGATCAGGCCGAGGCGGGCGGCCTTGAGCAGCCGGCGCGGCACCTTGCGCTGCTGACCGGCGACGGTCACATTGACCAGTCCGGTGGCCTCGGTCTTCCACTGCGCGCGCCGGCTACGGGTGTTCGCGCGCGACATCCTGCGCTTGGGCACAGCCATGACGAGCATCTCCTTGCTTGGTGGTCCGCCGCACGAAAAAAGCACCTGCCGGCGGCAACGATTGCTACTCAGGATAGCGGGTGAGCAGCGTCGGCTCCAAAACGAGCTTGACCAGGGCACTCAGCGCCTCAGCGACGCCGCCGGTCGCAGAGCCCCCACCTCGCGCGTTCGGGGCGGTTGTCCTCGAACAGCACGAGTCCAGGGTTGCGGTCGGGCACCCGGCGACAATTCACCCTTGACGCGAGACCGCTGACCCTCGGTAACCTACCGGTTGGTTGAGTGACGGGGGTGCACATGGCCGAAGCGGTCCGGATCGGGAACTGCTCGGGTTTCTACGGAGACCGGCTTTCGGCGATGTACGACATGCTCAGCGGCGGCGAGCTGGACTTCCTCACCGGCGACTACCTGGCCGAGTTGACGATGCTGATCCTGGGCCGCGATCGGATGAAGAGCCCGGACCGCGGTTACGCCAAGACCTTCCTGACCCAGCTCGAGCAGTGCCTGGGCCTCGCGCTCGACAAGAAGGTCCGGATCGTCACCAACGCCGGCGGTCTGAACCCCGCCGGGCTGGCCGACGCGGTGCGGGCGCTGGCTGCGCGCCTCGGCCTGGCCGTCAACGTCGCCCACGTCGAAGGGGACGACCTACTCCCCCGCGCCGCCGAACTCGAACTCGGTGAGCCCCTGACCGCCAATGCCTATCTCGGGGCCTGGGGCATCGTCGACTGCCTCGACCACGGCGCCGATGTCGTGGTGACCGGCAGAGTCACCGACGCCTCGGTCACTGTCGGGCCGGCCGCCGCGCACTTCGGCTGGGGCCGCCACGACTATGACCAACTGGCCGGCGCTGTGGTCGCCGGGCACGTCATCGAGTGCGGCGCGCAGGCCACCGGCGGTAACTACGCCTTCTTCTCCGACGTCACCGATCCGCTTCACCCCGGCTTCCCGCTCGCCGAGATCCATGCCGACGGCTCGACGACCATCACCAAGCATCCCGGGACCGGTGGGCTGGTCAGCATCGACACCGTGACTGCGCAGCTGCTCTACGAAGTCTCCGGCGCCCGGTACGCCAACCCGGATGTCACGGCCCGGCTGGACACCGTGGCGCTGGCCGGCGACGGACCTGACCGGGTGCGCATCAGCGGCGTCCGCGGCGAGGCTCCGCCCCCGTCACTGAAGGTGTCGCTCAACCAGATCGGCGGCTTCCGCAACACGATGACCTTCGTGCTGACCGGTTTGAACATCGAGGCCAAGGCCGAGCTGGTACAGCGACAGCTCACAGCGGCGCTGACGGTCGAACCCGCCGAGGTGAGCTGGACGCTGGCCCGCACCGACCATCCTGACGCCGACACCGAAGAGACCGCCAGCGCGCTGCTGCACTGCGTGGTACGCGACGCCGACCCCGCTGTGGTGGGACGCCAGTTCTCCAGTGCAGCAGTGGAACTCGCACTCGCCAGCTACCCGGGTTTCCATGTGACGGCACCCCCGGGGGACGGCCAGGTGTACGGCGTCTTCACCGCGGGCTACGTCGACGCCGCCGAGGTGGCGCACGTGGCCGTACACGCCGACGGAACCCGGGTCGCCATCACACCCGCGGCGCAGACTCAACCCCTTGTTGCCGCCGCTGAACCCGCGCCCCCGCCGCCGCGGTCACCCGGCCCGACCCGACGGCTCCCACTGGGCACCATCGCCGGCGCCCGCAGCGGGGACAAAGGTGGCAGCGCCAACGTCGGGGTGTGGGTGCGCACCGAGGAACAGTGGCGGTGGCTCGCCAACACCCTGACCGTCGAAGTTCTGCAGGACTTGCTGCCCGAGACCGCGGATCTGGACGTCACCCGATACCTGCTGCCGAATCTGTACGCCGTCAACGTCGTCGTCGACGGCCTGCTCGGACAGGGTGTGGGGTATCAGGCCCGATTCGACCCGCAGGCCAAAGGCCTCGGGGAATGGCTGCGCAGCCGTCACCTCGACATCCCGGAAGGGTTGATCCCGTGAGCAATCCGGGTACCGGCATCTGGAACACCCCCGAGCGCAAGCAGTTGCGCAAGACGGTGCGCGGATTGGTCGACCAGGAAATCTTTCCCCACGTGCGCGGAGAAATCCTCACCGCTCTGGCCGCAAAGACACTTGGATATCAACCATGACCGCCCTGAGGTCCGTCCTGGACCCGAACTCCCCCGCGTTCGCCGCGGCCGCGGCGACGACGACGGCCAAACTCGACGAGATGGCAGGCGAATTCGCCAAGGCGCTCGCCGGCGGTGGGCCCAAATACGTCGAACGCCACCACGGCCGCGGCAAGCTGACCGCGCGAGAGCGAATCGAACTGATCGTCGACCCCGACTCGCCGTTCCTGGAGCTGTGCCCGTTGGCCGGGTACGGCAGCGAGTTCCAGGTGGGCGCCAGCGTCGTGACCGGCATCGGCGTCGTCGAGGGCGTCGAGTGCATGCTGATCGCCAACGACCCCACCGTCAAGGGCGGCACCAGCAACCCATGGACACTGCGGAAGAACCTGCGCGCCAACCAGATCGCATTGGAGAACCGCCTGCCGGTGATCTCGCTGGTGGAATCCGGCGGGGCGGACCTGCCGACGCAGAAGGAGATCTTCATCCCGGGTGGCCGGCTGTTCCGGGATCTGACCCGGTTGTCGGCGGCAGGCATCCCGACGATCGCGTTGGTGTTCGGCAACTCGACCGCCGGTGGCGCCTACATCCCCGGTATGTCCGATCACGTGGTGATGATCAAAGAACGGTCCAAGGTGTTCCTGGCCGGACCGCCGCTGGTGAAGATGGCCACCGGGGAGGAGTCCGACGACGAGGCCTTGGGCGGCGCCGAGATGCACGCGCGTACCTCCGGTTTGGCGGACTACCTCGCCGCCGACGAACTCGACGCCCTACGGATCGGACGCCGTATCGTCGCCCGGCTCAACTGGGTCAAGCAGGGCCCCAGCCCCGAAGCAGTGCGGCCACCGTTGTTCGACGAGAACGAACTGCTCGGCATCGTGGGTGCGGACCTACGCATCCCCTTCGACCCGCGCGAGGTCATCGCCAGGGTGGTCGACGGCTCCGACTTCGACGAGTTCAAACCGATGTACGGCGGCTCGCTGGTCACCGGGTGGGCCACCCTCCACGGCTACCCCCTGGGCATTCTGGCCAACGCCCGCGGTGTGTTGTTCAGCCAGGAAGCCCAGAAGGCCACTCAGTTCATCCAGTTGGCCAACCGGTCGAATACGCCATTGTTGTTCCTGCACAACACCACCGGCTACATGGTCGGCAAAGTGTACGAAGAAGGCGGGATGATCAAGCACGGCTCGATGATGATCAACGCCGTGTCGAATTCGACCGTGCCGCACATCTCATTGCTGATCGGTGCGTCCTACGGTGCGGGCCACTACGGCATGTGCGGACGCGCCTACGACCCCCGCTTTCTGTTCGCCTGGCCGAGTGCCAAATCCGCGGTGATGGGCGGCACCCAGCTGGCGGGGGTGCTGTCCATCGTCAGCCGGGCCGCCGCACAAGCGCGTGGCCAGGAGTTCGACGAGGACGCTGATACCGCTCTGCGAGCCGCCGTGGAGGCGCAGATCGAAGCCGAGTCGCTACCGATGTTCCTGTCCGGGCGGCTGTACGACGACGGCGTGATCGATCCGCGTGACACCCGCACAGTTCTGGGAATGTGCCTGTCCGCCATCGCCAGCGGCCCGATCGAGGGGACGTCGAACTTCGGCGTCTTCCGGATGTGACGTATGACGATCCAGAAGGTCCTGGTGGCCAATCGCGGGGAGATCGCCCGGCGCGTTTTCACCACATGCCGACGCCTCGGGGTGGGCACCGTGGCGGTTTACACCGACCCCGACATGGGTGCGCCTCATGTCGGTGAGTCCGATACCCGGGTGCGCATCGACAGCTACCTCGATGCCGGTGCGCTGATCGGGGCGGCCCGTGCGGCCGGCGCGGACGCGATCCACCCCGGTTACGGCTTTCTGTCGGAGAACGCCGATTTCGCCGAGGCGGTGGTGACGGCGGGGCTCACCTGGATAGGTCCGACCCCGGCGGCCGTGCGGGCGATGGGTTCGAAGATCGAGTCGAAGAAGCTGATGGCCGCCGCGGGGGTGCCGGTGCTCGACGAGCTCGACCCGGCGACGGTCACCGAGGCGCAGCTGCCGGTTCTGGTCAAGGCCTCCGCCGGGGGCGGCGGCCGCGGTATGCGGGTGGTCAACACGCTGGCCGACTTGCCTGGTGAGGTCGAAGCCGCACAGCGCGAGGCGAAGTCGGCGTTCGGTGACGGAGAAGTGTTCTGCGAGCGTTACCTGCCGACCGGCCACCACGTCGAGGTGCAGGTGATGGCCGACAGTCACGGCACGGTCTGGGCGGTCGGCGAGCGGGAGTGCTCCATTCAGCGCCGCCACCAGAAGATCATCGAAGAGGCGCCCTCACCGCTGGTGGAGCGCATACCGGGCATGCGCGAGAAGCTGTTCGACGCTGCGCGACTGGCGGCCACCGCCATCGGCTACAACGGAGCGGGCACGGTGGAGTTCCTGGCTGATGACCAGGGCGGCTTCTACTTCCTGGAGATGAACACCCGGCTGCAGGTCGAGCATCCGGTCACCGAGGCCACCACCGGACTGGACCTGGTGCAGTTACAACTGCAGGTGGCCGACGGCAGCGCCCTGGACGCGGAACCACCTGCGGCCCAGGGCCATTCAATCGAGGCCAGGCTCTACGCCGAAGATCCGGCCGCGGGCTGGCTGCCCCAGTCCGGCACGGTGCACCACTTCGAGGTACCCGCTGTGCAGAGCGAGTTCGAGGACACCGGCCGCGCGGGCGTCCGGCTGGACTCGGGCATTGTCGGCGGTTCGACGGTCTCGATACATTACGACCCGATGCTGGCCAAGGTCATCTCGTTCGCCCCGACCCGGCGCCACGCCGCGCAGGTGCTGGCGGCCGCGCTGACCCGCACCCGGCTGCACGGACCGCGATCCAACCGGGACCTGCTGGTCAACGTGCTGCGCCATCCGGCGTTCCTCGACGGCGCCACCGATACCTCGTTTTTCGACACCCACGGCCTTGCCGAGCTGGCCGCGCCGCTGCTCGACGCCCGCGCCCAGCGACTGTGTGCCATCGCCGCCACCCTCGCCGAGGCCGCACACAATCGGGCCGGCGCCCGGGTGCTGTCGACGGCACCGAGCAGCTGGCGCAACCTCCCCTCCGCGGATCAGGTCAAGATTTTCCGAGGCGAGCGCGGCGATCAGCGCGTCGCGTACCGGCATGCCCGTGATGGCCTGATCTTGCCGGACGACCCCGGGGTGCAGGTGCGCTCAGCGGCACCGGACCACGTGGTGCTGGCCGACGCCGCAGGCGTGGAGATCCCCTTCCGGGTGGCGCGATACTCCGACGAGATCTACATCGACTGCCCGCTGGGCGCCACCGCGTTGGTGGCGGTGCCGCGGTTCACCGAACCCGGATCGGCCGCTGCACTGGGATCGCTGCTGGCACCGATGCCGGGTGTCGTCGTCCGCGTCGGCGCCGCAACCGGTGCCACCGTCACCGCCGGACAGCCACTGGTGTGGCTGGAGGCGATGAAGATGGAGCACACCATCGCCTCCCCGGCCGACGGGGTACTCACCGAAATGACTGTGCGCCAAGGCGACCAGGTCGACGTCGGTGCGGTGCTCGCAGTGGTGACCGCCCAGGACAAAGGAGAGCAATGAGCTTCATCGAGAACGCGGAACGGCAGGCGCTGCGCAAATCAGTGGCCGCGTTCGCGTCGAACTACGGTCAGGACTATTACCTGGAGAAAGCCCGCGCGGGCCAGCATACCGACGAATTATGGAGTGAGGCAGGCAAACTCGGCTTCATCGGGGTGAATCTGCCTTTGGAGTACGGCGGGGGCGGTGCCGGCATGTACGAGCTGTCGCTGGTCATGGAAGAGATGGCGGCCGCGGGGTCCGCGCTACTGATGATGGTGGTCTCCCCCGCGATCAACGGCACCATCATCGCCAAGTTCGGCACCGATGACCAGAAGAAGCGCTGGCTGCCCGGAATCGCCGACGGCGCCATCACCATGGCGTTCGCGATCACCGAACCCGACGCCGGGTCGAACTCGCACCGGATCACCACCACCGCGCGCCGCGATGGCAGCGACTGGATCCTCAACGGTCAGAAGGTCTACATCTCCGGCGTCGATCAGGCCCAGGCCGTCCTCGTCGTGGGCCGCGCCGTCCGGTCCGATACAGGGGCCAAGTCCGAATCTCTTCGTCCGGCGCTGTTCGTGGTGCCCACCGATACCCCAGGCCTGAGCTACACCAAGATCGACATGGAGATGGTCAGCCCGGAATTCCAGTTCCAGCTGTTCCTCGACGACGTGCGCCTCCCGGCCGACGCGCTGGTCGGCTCCGAGGATGCCGCGATCGCGCAGTTGTTCGCCGGGTTGAATCCCGAACGCATCATGGGCGCGGCCAGCGCCGTCGGCATGGGCCGCTTCGCGATCAGCAAAGCCACCGAGTACGTCAAGACGCGGCAGGTGTGGAAAACCCCGATCGGGGCGCACCAGGGCATCGCTCATCCGCTGGCGCAGAATCACATCGAGATCGAGTTGGCCAAGTTGATGATGCAGAAGGCCGCCACGCTCTATGACAACGGCGACGACCTCGGCGCCGCGGAGGCCGCCAACATGGCCAAATACGCCGCCGGCGAGGCGTCGGTGCGGGCCGTCGACCAGGCCGTGCAGTCTCTGGGCGGCAACGGGTTGACCAAGGAATACGGCATCGCGTCCGTGCTGACCGCGTCCAGACTCGCCCGCATCGCCCCGGTCAGCCGCGAGATGATCCTCAACTTCGTGGCCCAGACCTCACTGGGCCTGCCCCGCTCGTACTGATGGCGGTCGACTACCGCGTCTGCGATGCCGCGGCGCACCTGACGCTGAACTCACCGCGCAACCGCAACGCGCTCTCCAGCGAACTGGTCGGCGAACTCCATCAGGGGCTGCGCGCCGCGGTGGCCGACCCGCAGGTGCGGGTCGTCGTGCTGGGCCATACCGGCGGCACGTTCTGTGCAGGCGCGGATCTGCGCGAAGCCCCTGGCGGTCAGTCCCCGACTGACCCCTTCGAACAGGCCGTCGCCCGGGCCCAGGAGATGGCGACGCTGCTGCGCGCGCTCGTCGAATGCCCGAAGCCGGTGCTCGGTGCCGTCGACGGCCATGTCCGCGCGGGCGGGCTGGGGTTGGTCGGCGCCTGCGACATCGTGGTGGCCGGGCCGCGCAGCACCTTCGCCTTGACCGAGGCACGCATCGGGGTGGCACCGGCGATCATCTCCATGACGCTGCTACCGAGAATGTCGCCGCGCGCTGCAAGTCGCTATTACCTCACCGGTGAGACGTTCACCGCGTCCCAGGCCGCGGACATCGGTCTCGTCACCACCGCGGCCGACGACGTCGACGCCGGAATCGCTTCGCTCGTCAAGGAATTGACGAAGGCGTCACCCCAAGGGCTGGCCGCCTCAAAAGCCCTGACCACAGCCACGTTGCTTGCGGGGTTCGACGCCGACGCCGAACGGCTGATTCGAGATTCAGCAATACTTTTCGTCTCCGAAGAGGCCCGCGAGGGGATGCTGTCATTCCTGCAGAAGCGGCCGCCACGGTGGGCGGTACCGGGCTGAACAACAGGCGCGGTGCGGCGATCGAACGCCAATCCAACCGTCCACCTTTGCGGTGGGCAACGATCGAAGTAGGCTCGTCGCTGATGAGCAATTCAGCGCCGCGGGACTCATCGTTGCGAGCCGCAGACGACGACCGGATCCAGGTCGCGCAACTACTGACCGATGCCATGGCGCAGGGCGCCATGGACCTCGCCGAGTACGAGGACCGGTTGGCCAAGGCGTATGCCGCCAGGACGTACGAAGAGCTCGATTCGCTGTCGGCAGACCTGCCTGGCATCGCCAACACCCGCCGCGGCGCGTGCAAGCCGGCGCCATCCACCGTGCTACTGGCAATCATGAGCGGCTTCGAGCGCCGTGGCCGCTGGAACGTGCCCAAGCAACTGACGACGTTCACGTTCTGGGGTGGCGGTGTCGTGGACCTCCGCTACGCGGATTTCACCTGCGCGCAGGTCGACATCCATGCGTACTCGATCATGGGCGGACAGACGATCCTGCTGCCCCCGGAAGTCAACGTCACGATCAGCGGGTCCGGCGTCATGGGCGCCTTCGACCGCAACGTCGACGAGGCCGGGACACCCGGCGCGCCGCAGGTCACCATCTCCGGATTCGCGTTGTGGGGCAGCGTCGCGATCAAGCGCAAGAGGCGCCGCAACCAGGCTGGCGAACTACCAGCCTGACCCGACTCCTACTCGCAGTCGGCACAGATCGTGGCACCGTCCGCGGAGCTGGCCAGCCGACTTCGGTGGAAAACCAGGAAGCAGCTGCTGCAGGTGAACTCGTCGGCCTGCTTCGGGACGACCTTGACCATCAGTTCCTCACCGGACAGGTCAGCGCCCGGCAGCTCGAACAACTCGGCCAATTCTGCCGGGTCGTCGTCCACAACGTCGCTGCCGTGCACTGCGAGGCCGGACGCCACTTCGCGCAGCGGATCGGCCGGGGTGTCCTCACTGTCACGGCGTCGGGGTGCGTCGTAATCGGTAACCGTTGTCATGCGTCCCTCCTCGGGATCAGCGGGGCGTTGACACCTCACACCGTCGTCAACGTTGAGCGGTGTTACCCACGTGCCAGCGGTTCCAACCGCTAAATTTCATGACTTTTTCGCCGCCATCAACACGTTGGCGCCCAGGACAATTCGTGGCAAATTTCGGGTCCTGTTTGAGTGGCCGTGCCGCCGCGGTCACGTCACGCGGCGGCACGGCCACTGACGTCGTACCCAACGCAAAGACCTAGCCAACGCGGGTCACGCGTTCTTTACCCGGACGAAACGCCTCAGGCGTCGGACGCAGTACCGTCGAGAACACCGGAGACGCCGTCGAGCAACGCCCGAAACTCGGCGTGCTGCGCGTAGCAGTCGATCCAGGCCTCGACGTTGGCCGTGGTCTCCGCCGACAGTGGCTGCCGGGCCCGTTGCACCGCACCGAGCACATCGCGGATGACAGTGGTGAATTCACCTACGCCGAGATTGACAAAAGCCATGTCGCGCTCTGCCTGGGTGAGCACATCCCGGTGATCGTCAACCAGGTTCCAGGCCAGGTCACTCTCGTTTGGTCGTCGCTTCATCGATTCATTCTTCGTGGGCCAGTGGTCGAGCGCAGCGCTAAGCGGTCGGCGCGCCGCCGACCTTGTCGAACGCTTCATCGAGTGTGGGGCACATGTTAACCAGTTCGGCCAGCCCGATCAGCTTGAGGGGGCGACTGGTGGCCGGACCGTCGGCAACGACGGCGAACCCCACCTCGGGACCGATCCGGCGACGGACCATCACCAGGATGTTCATCCCGTGCGAGGCCAGGAACTCGACGTCGGTGAGGTCGACGATCAGCGCGGTGGGCTTCTTGTCCAGCACCACGGTCAGACGCTCGTCGAGGTGAGGTGCGGTCAGCATGTCGATCACGCCGGCACAGCTGACAACCACGGTGGATTCGCGCCAGTTCTCCACCACCACGCAGCTGGGCAGATCGCCATAGCCGTCAAAATCAGTCACGAGTTACCCCACGGTCCGTTCAATCGGAGGGATTACACGCTTCGACTCGCGGCTCGGTGGCTGAACCAAGCAAGCATTGCGCGGAATGCGTCATCAGCTTAACCGGCAGGACGCGCATCACGGTAGCCGGTGAGCCCGAGGTCACTCAGCGGCGCCGGCGGGCCTTGAGGTAGTCGCCCACCACCGCGGCGCCCAGACCGTCCAGATCCGGGACCACCACCCTGCCCTGCACCCGGCGCGCCACCTGATCGATGAAACGGGCCAGCCCCGGATCGGTCCCCAAGCGGAAGATCGTGACCTGGGCACCCAGCCTGGCGATCTCGTCGAGTCCCTTCACCGTGTGGGCGATGGTTCGCGGGTGCGGCGGGTAGTCGAAGAACACTTCGACATCTCCGGGGGTTCCCCCGCTCCCCCAGTTCTCCAGATGCGCGGTGGGCTCACCGTCGGTGACCACCATGACGACGGGTTGGGCATTGGGGTGACGCCGGAGATGCCGAGTGGCCAGCGCCAGGGCGTGGTGCAGGTTGGTGCCTTGTTCGTAGACACCCTCCAGCCCGGTCAATTCGGCGGCGGTGACGGTACGCGCGTACCGCCCGAACGCGATGATCTGCAGGGCGTCGGAACGGAACCTGGTACTCACCAGATGGTTCAACGCCAGTGCGGTCTGCTTCATCGGCAGCCAACGGTTTTCCATCACCATCGAGAACGAGGTGTCCACCAGCAGCGCCACCGCGGCCTGGGTACGGGTCTCGGTTTCAGACACCTCTACGTCATCAACCGTGATCTGGATGGGTCCGTCGTGTCGCTCGCCGGCCGGTGTACCCGCATTGCGCAGTACTGCGTTGGTGAGCGTGCGCGTGACATTCCACGGTTCGGTGTCCCCGAACGCCCACGGGCGGGTGGCGCCGGTCAGCTCGCCGGCAGCACCGGCACGACGCGTGTCCCGCTCGCCGTGGCGTCCGGAAAGCTGTTGCGCCACGTCGCGCAACGCCGCCTGACCGAGTTGACGCATGGCCTTGGGTGAGAGCCGCCAACTGCCGTCCGAACTGCGGTCGAGGAAGCCCTGGTTCATCAGTGCTTTCTCCAACTCGGCCAGCGTGCGGGCGTCGACGGCGGCGTCCTCGCCCAGCTGCTTGGCGAGCATGTCGAGGTCGACGTCCTCCATCGAGGCACCGGCATAACTCTGGGAGAGCTGCTCGGCCAGTTGCTCGAGCTCGCCGATGTCGGCCAGCGCCTGTGCGCCCTCCCCCATGCCCAGCGGCTGCTCGCCGGAGAAGTTCTCCGAACCGTCCCAGTCCTCGCCGGGCCGGGCGGACTGCAGATGCGCGTCCAGCCGGTTGAGCGCGTTCATCAGAGACGGCGAACCGAATGCCTGCTGTGCCAACGCGTCCAGCTCGGCGCGTTGATCGGCTGAGAGGCTGTTGCGGAACCGCTGCGCGGCGGCCGACCGCTTGGCCAGTGAATCCATCAGCTCGTCGATATTGCGCGGGTTCTCGGGGAAGAAGTCGCCGTGCTTGTCCATGAAGTCTTGAAAGTCTTGTTGCGAATCCTGTCCATTCGCGTGCTTGTCCAACAGATCGTTGAGGTCGTCGAGCATGTCGTTGACCCGCTGGCGGTCTTCGTCGGTGGCGTTCTCCAGCGACTGCTTCATCCCGGCGAACCGCTGGTCGAGCATCTCTCGGCCCAGCAGATCCCGGATCTGGTCGTACTTTTCGCGAGCCTCGCTCGAACGCCAGCTGTAGTCGGCCAGTTCTTCGACGGCCTTCGCCGGTGACGGGGACAGCGCGTCGAGCTGCAGTTCACCGAAGCGGGCATCGTCGTCGAGGGCGCGGGCCAACTCCTTGCGTTCAGCTAGAACAGCCTCGTCCAGGAGCTTCTTGACTTCCTGCAGGGTGCCGTCGAGATTGTTGCGCTGCAACAGTTTCCGTCGTTTACGGTGAGCTTCGGCCGCCAGCTTGTCGGCGCCCGGCAGATTCTGGGTGCCGCGACGCAACAACTCGGACAGGGCACGGCGAGGCGAGGTGCCCTCCATGACCTCCTGGCCGATCTGCTCCAGGGCTTCCCTCAGGTCCACCGGCGGCGCCAGCGGATCCGGTCCGCCGGTGTAGCCGGAGTATCTGGTCTGCCGGCGTTTAGCCATAAACGGTTTCGCCCTCTCCGGACACCTTGTCGATGCGCTTGGCCAGGTACAGCGCCTCCAGAGCCAGCTCGATCGCCGCCGCCCGCTCGCCGTCGGACTCGGCGCCCAGACGCGCGGCGATGTCGTCGACCACCGGGAGATCCGGCAGGGCGGCCAGCACATCCTTGGCCGACACCCGCTCACCCGTGGTCACCGGCGAGTCACCCTCCACTGCGGTCACCAGCGGTCCGACGTCCAGCCCGCCCAGCGCGCGCTGGGCGGTGTCCGCGGTGGCCCGCCGCAGCAGGTGCTCCAGCACTGCCTGCTCACGTCCCTCTTCGCCGGACTCGAACTCCAGCTTGCCGCGCAGCACGTCGACGATGGTGCCCAGATCCACCACCCGTGCGACGGGATCCTGCTCACCGAGAATGGCCGAGCGGTGCCGCGCCGAAGCCGCCACCGTCTCGGCCGCGGCGATCGCAAAGCGCGCCGATACCCCTGAGCGCTGGTCCACCGACGTGGACTCGCGCAGGTAGCGGGCGAACCGGCCGATGATCTGCAGCAGGTGCTCGGGCACTTCCGCCGACAGGTGCGCCTCCTGGGAGATCACGCCCACCTCGGCATCCAGCTCCACCGGGTAGTGGGTACGGATCTCGGCGCCGAAGCGGTCCTTGAGCGGGGTGATGATCCGGCCGCGGTTGGTGTAGTCCTCGGGGTTGGCACTGGCCACCACGAGAACGTCCAACGGCAACCGCAGCGTGTAGCCGCGGACCTGGATGTCGCGCTCCTCCATCACATTGAGCATCGACACCTGGATGCGTTCCGCCAGGTCGGGCAACTCGTTGATGGCCACGATGCCGCGGTGCGCCCGTGGGATCAGCCCGTAGGCGATGGTCTCCGGGTCACCCAGGCTGCGTCCCTCGGCCACCTTCACCGGGTCGATGTCTCCCACCAGGTCCGCGACGCTGGTGTCGGGGGTGGCAAGTTTCTCGGTGTAGCGCTCACTGCGATGCCGCCACGCGATGGGCAGGTCGTCTCCGGACTCGGCGACCCGTCGGATCGACTCCGGGGTGATCGGCGAGTAGGGGTGCTCGCCGAGCTCGGATCCGGCGATCACCGGTGTCCACTCGTCGAGCAATCCGGTCAGCGATCGCAGCAGCCGTGTTTTGCCCTGGCCGCGCTCACCCAGCAGCACGAAGTCGTGCCCGGCGATCAGCGCCCGTTCAACCTGTGGCAACACGGTGTCTTCGAACCCGACAATGCCGGGCCATACCTCTTCGGCGGTGTCGCCGGCAGACAGCCGGGCCAGCAGATTCTCTCGGAGTTCCTGCTTGACACCGCGTTCCTGATGACCGGAGGCGCGCAGTTCGCCGATGGTGCGGGGCAGATCGTTAGGTGATGTCACAACTCCACGCTACGACGGTCGCCGACATCAGGCAGCGGCTCCCTGCTCTCAGCGAAAAAGCGTGCCCTGCGGAATAGGCTCGACCACGTGCTCAGCCCTGCCCGGGAGCCAGCATCTGGAATCCGCCGAGGATCTCCTCGGTGTCCTGCTGATAGGTCTTGTCCCGCGGATTGTCGGTCTGGGTGGTCACCGTTGCGGCGTAGGTGCGATCCTCGGTCTGCATCACCGTGATCAGCACCTGGGCCGGCAGCGCACCCACCGGTTCGATCGGCGGGGTGATGTATTCGATGCGCTCGGCGGGTAGCCCGCAGTGCACCACCTTGGTGGCGGTCACCTCGGTGGCACCGAATCCCTTTTCCAGCGACTGCAACTGCTGCTCGAACACCACTGCAGGGTCGACGATGCCCGCCTTGCTCTCCAGAGTGACCACCACCGTCGGAGCGAAGTCGTCGGTGACGAGGTCGACGTTGCTCATGGTGAACCGGAACAGGTCGTCGTCCATATCGGTGTAACGCTTCCACCCCTGGGGCTGGGGAATGCGCAGCACCGGTTCACCCTCGTCGAGAGGGTCGATATCGGTCAGCGGCGCTTCCACTGACGTGCAGGCGGTGTCGCCGGCGCCGATCGCCAGACCGACGCCGGGGTCCTGTGCAGCCACCGGGGCCGCGTCGACGTACCGGGTGCACGACGCGGCGAAGATCGACGTCGCGATGAGCACTGCGGCCGGAAGACCACGAGTCATACAGGGTGCCATCAACAAGTCGTGTCTTCCGTTCAGGCGGCTGTAGTCACAGCAACCCTAAAGCGTCGTGAGTCCCCGTGGGGGAGGCGGGCGCCGGCGGCGGTGACCGCCGACGCCGCCCTTCTACTCTGCGGCTGGACCGTCGCCGACTGCGGCGGCGCCCACCTTCTCCGACTTACGAATGTCGTTGATGACGTCGAGACGTTGGTCGCTGCTCCAATCGAGCTGAGTCTTCGGTTGCGCACCGCCCTCGAATGCCCGCTCGTAACTCAGCAACTCCCAGCCGTATTCATGCGGCAGGTAGTCGTTGCGCAGGAAGCGGGTGCGGATGTCCTCCGGGAACGTCTGAACCTCACCGTTGAGAATCACGTGGGTCACCTTCCCGGGGGTGTAGAGCACCCGGATATCGGCTACCGGATCACCGTCGACGACGATGATGTCAGCGAGCTTGCCTTCGGCGATGACACCCAGGTCGTCGGGCAGCCCCATTGCGTTGGCACCATGCTTGGTGCCGGCCTGGATCGCCTCCAACGAGCTCAGCCCGGCATAGAGCATCAGCATCTCCAGCTCGCGGGCATGCCACTCGCCGTAGGGGACGGTCGCGAAGCCGCTGTCGGTGCCCATGGCGAACTTCACGCCCGCGGCGTGTGCGCGGTGCAACGAGTCCATGGTGGCCTCGTTCATCCGCTTGGTCGCCTCGACGATCGACGGCCGGTTCCGCGAGATCTCCGCGAACTCCACGATGTGATGCATGAACAACTGCGTCGGCGCCAACGGGATCTGGCTCTTGGCCAGGTTCTCGATGGTCGCGTCACTCATGTAGTTGCCGTGCATGATGTGGTCGAACCCGGCATTGACGGCGGCGTTCATCTCGCCGTCCCCGCGCGCGTGGATGGTGATCTGTAGGCCCAGCTGATGCGCCAGATCAGCACACATCTTCAGTTCGTCGTTGGTGAAGGCCTGGAAATCTCCATACGGGCTGTCGGCCAGTTTGATCAGGTCCACCCCGGCCTTGGCCTGACGGCGGATCTCATCGACCATCTGGTCCTTGGTGTTGGTCAGCTTGCCGATGCTCGACTCGGGATTGCCCGTGGCGTCGGGGAACCAGTCCGTCAAGCCATTGCTGGTGGTCAGATACCTTCCAGCAGAAGTCATCCGGGGTCCGTGGACGATCCCGCGCTTGATACCTTCCCGCAGGCCGACACCGATGAAGTAGCTGCCACCAGGCTGGGAAATGCTGGTGACGCCGGCCGAGAGCACCTTCTCGACATTGGCGGCGGCGATCAGCGTCCGCAGCTCCGGCGGCGTGTAGATGCTGATCTCTTCCTCGGTGCGCGCCAGCCCGTAGGTCATGTGACAGTGGATGTCGATGAGCCCCGGCATCACCGTCTTACCGCGGGCGTCGATCACCGTCAGGTCCGCACCGCGCGGGATGTCTGCCTCGCGGTCAATCACACCGATCTTCACGATCCGCGAGTTATGCACCAGCACAGCACAATCAGGTACCGGCGGATTGGCATCACCATCGACCACCGTGCCGTTCTCGATCAACAACCATGAATCCCTCAACGGGCACCTCCTCGAACAAAAAGTGTCATTTCGACCGGCCGACCCCGTGTTTGACCATGAGGTCGACGAACAGATCGGGGTCTTCGAAGTACGGAGCGTGGCCGCACCCCGGCATCAACTCCAACTCCACACCGGGCAGGTTCTTCTGCGCTTCCACCCCCATCGAAGGTGGGGTCCACCGATCGTCGGCTCCCCACACCAGGAGCACGGGCAGCTCAGGCAGCAGCTTCGCCAGTGCCGCATCTTGCCTGGCGTCGTTGCACGACTTGTCGAGCCAGTCGGCGACCCGTGTCAATGCCTCGTGGGCTCCCGCCGAGGAGTTGATCATCGACTCCTCGCGGACCCACGCGTCGGTCACCATCTCGGGGTCGGCGACCAGGAAGGCGAGCTTGCGTTGCACACCGGCGACGCTGCCGTCGGACAACACCTCGCGCGGGGTGTGGAACTCCTGCGGGAAATCGCCGACACCCACAGAACCGATCAGCACCAGGCCTGATACCAGGTCGGGCCGTTCCACGGCCAGATACGCCGCCACGTGACCGCCGAGCGAGGTGCCGGCGATGGTCGCCTTCGACACACCCAATTCGTCGAGCACACCGGCGATCACCTCAGCGAAACCCGCTGCACTGTAATCGATGTCAGCACGTTTCTCGGCGAAACCGTGGCCAGGGAAATCGATAGCCAGCACGCGAAAACCCAGCTCGACGAGACCCGGCATCGCCGGAACCCAGCGGTCAGCTCGCGATCCGGCGCCGTGCAGACACACCAGTACCCGCTCGCCCGAACCGGATTCGATCACCCGAGTGGTCACGCCGGCCCCGGTCACCGGATAGGCGATCACGGTGTCCCGGCCGTAGTGGAACGGGTAGCGCCGCCCTTGTGTCGTCACCGCTGAACCGTCCACCGTCATGATGCAGCAGCCGGGCGCACCGCCAGCGCCTCGATCTCGACGAGGGCCGCTTCCTCCACCAGGCCGCCGATGATCAGCAAAGTGTTGGGTGGGTACACCCCGGACGGGTAGATCTCGGGGAACTTCTCCTTGCGACCCTTCATGAACTCCGGGATCATCTCTCGGCCGACCACGTAGGTGCGGAAGCCGATCACGTGCTCGAACCCGAGGCCGGCCGCCGCCAGGGCGACACCGAGGTTGTCATAGGCGATCTTCACCTGCTCGGCGCCGCTGGAGGTGGTGAACTCGCCATTTGCGTCGGCGCCCATCTGGCCGGCCACCACCACTATCTCACCGGGGGTACCGAGCCCCAGCGTGGAGTAGTCGCCGAACTTCGGAAGGGCCGCGTCCTGATAGGTGATCACTGTTTTTCGTTCTCTTTCTTTGAGATGTCTGATTCTGATTGTCTAGACGACGTATCGAACTGCGCCGGTTCCGCAGATCCACGCCGGAGTGGGTCGGTAGGTGAGCACTTCGCATGGGGCGCCGTGCATGGACCCCGCGACCGCCATCCAATTGAGGATCTCGTGGCCTCCGTGACCGCCGCCGGTCTCGACGTCGTCGTAGGTCCAGCCGAACAACGTCTCCATGTCGCCGGCTCCCAACAAACTCAGGAACTGCTGGTCCCATTCGGGATTCACACAGGCGTCACCCATCTCCTCGGCCATCTTGATCTCGTAGGGACCGACGTCGGTCCACAGGTCGGGATCGCGTTCCAGATAGGGCCTGCCCTCGATCTGGAATGTCTTCATCCGACTGAGGAAGTCATTCGATTCTCGACCTGGCTCCCAGATAGGCGGCCAATGGGACAGACCGCCCGTGCCCCAGAACATGATTCGTTCATCCCTGCCCTCGACGGCGTTGCGCACCGCCGCGCCCAGTTCGAATGCGCGCTGCATACTGATCAGCGGCGGGGTGAACACGTTGATGTACACGGGGATGATGGGGATGTCCCCCGCGGGCCGGATGAGCCGCAGCGGCACCATCAGGTTGTTGCCGAACTCCGCGGCGCTCATCCGAGCGGCATCGAACCCCTGATCGATCACGCTGCCCAGGATGTGCTCGGCGAGATCCCTTGCGCCACCGATCAGTTGCGGCTTGTCGAATTTGAGCAGCTCGAGCAGGTGCTCCCCCGGTCCGCTGTGTTCATCGGCGACTCCCACACTGATCGAGGGCATCAGGTTTCGGTAGTGATTCTCGAAATGGTCATCGAGGAACGCAATGATCACGTCGGGTTCGGCGTGATCGACCGTTTGCTTGAGGTCGTCGAAGGCGGCGAACACAGCTTTCTGCTCATCCTCGGTGGCATCGTGGGGCCAGCCGAGGATTCCCGGTGCATGTGACACCGAAAGTGCTCCGACGACGGTCATCTCAGCACTCCGTCCGGACGCGGTTGGACAGCAGACCGACACCGGCGATCTCGACGTCGACGACGTCACCCTCGGTGAGATACCGCGGGGGGTTGCGCTTGAAACCGACACCAGCCGGGGTGCCGGTGGCGATGATGTCCCCCGGTAGGAGTGGCGTGACGGCCGAGATCTCCTCGATCAGCCGCGGAATGTCGAAGATCAGATCACGCGTCCAAGCGTGCTGCATCACTTCGCCGTTCACCCGCGACGTGAGTTCGATATCGGGGTCGACACCGATGGTGTCCCGCGCGACGATCCCGGGGCCGATCGGTGACGAAGCCGGCGCGTTCTTGCCGAGAGTCCACTGCACGTGGCGCAGCTGCCGGTCCCGAACCGATATGTCGTTGACGACGGTGTACCCGGCCACCACGTCCCAGGCGGCCTTCTGTGAAACCCCGCGGGCCGGTGCGCCGATGACGACGCCCAGCTCGGCCTCCCAATCGAATTGCACCGACAGTGACTGCGGTAGCACCAGCTCGTCATCGGGGCCCGACACCGAGGTCAGGTCCTTGAGGAATACCACAGGCGCCTCGGGCACGTTGGCGATGAAGACGTCCTTGGACTCTTCCTGGTGATCGAGGTAGTTGATACCGATGCAGAACACCCGGCTCGAGGGCAGCACCGGGGGCAGCACCACAACGTCGCTGCGGCGTACGCGCAAGGTGTGTGCATCGCTGATCCGCTCGGACTGCCCGGCTGCCAGGAGGACGAGTGCGTCACGCAACGTCCAATCGATGCCGACGATTTCGTCGCCGTCTGCGTAACCGCACCGCGTTGCACCCTGGTGGACGTACTGGACTAACTGCAACGAACTTCTCCTTCGTTTTGAGTGGTGTCGGCGGCGTTGTCGGTGAAGGTCTCTTCGGTTCCGCCGAGGAAGATGTGCGAAAAGCTGGGATCGGCCCGCAGTTCTGCGGCCGATCCGGAGCGTCGCACGCGTCCGGAAGCCAGAACGTACGCCCAATCTGCCGATGCCATAGCGAGATTGGCACGCTGCTCGACCAACAGTACCGCGATCCCGCTGGCCTTGAGTTCGGCGAGCTGCTCGTCGAGCAGCCGTGTGGCCATCTCCTCGGTGAGCCCGGCGGTGGGCTCGTCGAGCAGGAGCACCGTCGGTTCGAGCATCAGGACGCGGGCCATCGCCAGCATCTTGCGTTCCCCACCGGAAAGCACACCGGCGTGTCTTTTGAGCATCGTGCGCAGCCGGGGAAACAGCTCCAGCACCCGCTCTTTGTTGATTGCAACTCGTTTGCGCGGCAACGCATATCCACCGATGACGATGTTCTCCTCGACAGTGAGGGGTTTGAAGACGTCGTCGATCTGCGGAACGTAGCCCATACCGCCGGCGGCACGCTCGGCAGTCGACATCGTGGTGATGTCACCGCGGCCGGTCAACTCCACCGTGCCACCCATCGGCTTGATCAACCCTGCCAATCCCTTGAGCAGGGTGCTTTTGCCGCATCCGTTCGGGCCGACCACACAAGCGGTGGCCCCGGCGACCAGCTCGAGGCTGACACCGTGCACAATCGGCACCCCGTTGTAACCGACCGTGAGATCTCGTACTGTGAGCACCTTTTCGCCGGTAGCGATTGAAGTCCTATCCCGCGACATAAGCGTCCACCACTTCCTGTTGGCGGCGGGCGGCCGCCATCGACCCTTCGAAGAGCACCTGGCCACGCGCCATCACGACGACGGCATCGGTCAGGCGTTCCACCGCGTCGAGTTCATGCGCGACCATCAGGATGCTGATGCCGCGGTCTCGCAGCTCCACCAGGAAATCGGAGATGCGTTCGATGATGCTCGCGTGCACACCGGCGAACGGCTCGTCGAGCAAGAGGAGTTCCGGCTCGGTCGTGACGGCCCGAAGCAGCTCGAGGATCCGTCGCTGACCGCCGGAGAGGTCACCCATGTAGTCGTTTTCCTTGGCCTCGAGGCCGAATTCGCCCAGGAGCGCTCGGGCCCGTTCGATCGCGGCACGCTGGCCGGGCAGCCAGGTGCGCCGCGGCCGGGTGAACACCTCGAGGAAGCGCGTACCGCCGACCGTCCGGTCGGCCAGCACCAGGTTCTCCAACACCGTCAGACGGCCGAAGTCCGCAGGCATCTGGAAGGTGCGCATGATGCCGCGCCGAGACCGCTTGTAGGGGGCGAGCTTCGCGATGTCCTGACCACGGTGGAGCACCCGACCTGCCTCTGCCACCGCACTACCCGCCAACGCGTGCAGGAGGGTGGATTTGCCGGCACCGTTGGGGCCCACGACGGCGGTGATCTTGGCCCGCGGCACGTGTAGCGAGACATCCTCCAGTACGCGGTTCTTGCCGTACGCGACTGTCAGGCCCTCGATGGTCAGGATGTGTTCGTCGCTCACAAGGTCGCTCCCTTCTTGCTGAACCCCGACCAGAACGGCACCGGTTGCCCGTCGAGGTCGAAAGTGCGCTTGCGCTCGGGGAATACGCCCTGCGGGCGCAACCACAAGAACCCGATGATCACCAACCCGACCACCACGAACTGCAGCGCATCAACGGTGCCCGGTGCCCCGAACTGGGGTAGGTAGCGTGCCGCTTCGGCCAAGCCGACCGGCAGCAGAAGCGCGCCCATCATCACACCGAATCGGTTACCGGCGCCGCCGACGATGACCGCACCCATCAGGATGAGCGTCTCCTGATACGACCAGTCGGCCGGAGCGTAGGTACCGATGAAGGACGCCAGGATGGCGCCGCTGAGCGCACCCAGTCCGTTACCGACGGCGAATGCCGACAGCCGCACCGCGGTGACGTTTACACCCAGCGCGTCGGCGGCCTCCGGGTTCTCCCGCACCGCCCGCAGCACCCGCCACAGCGGGGAACGGGAGATCCGAACCACCACCCACGCTGCGAGGGCGACCATCAGCACCGCGAATCCTGCGTAGATCCACGAGTATTCGGTGGACTTCAGGCCCAGCTCTTTCTTGAGCGGGGACGGGATCAGGTACAGCCCGTGGCCACCCCGAGCAGTCCGGGGACCGCGACCACCAACGCCGAGGCGATCAACGCCACCGACAGCATGGCGACGGCCTGGTAGTCGGAGCGCAACCGCCGCAGCGCCACCACGCCGATGGGCAGCGATATCAGCATGCCCGCCAACACCGCACCGACGAACGGCAATGGGAACGGCAGCGCGGCCCCCCAGAAGTACTCCTGAACGATGGTGCCGCTCTCATCCTCTGGGGGCCCGAGCGACAGCAGGGCAACGGCGTATCCGCCGACGGCCACCGACACGATGTAGCTCAGGTTGAGCAGGCCCGTGTCGGAGTACTGCAGGTCCAGACCCCAGCAGCCGATGACCGCCACGGCGCCGTACACCAGCAGGGTGACGATGTAGAAAGTCAGATCGCTTGACATGCGCGATCCGTTCCCGTAATCGTGCCTCGCACACTCACTCCTCGGTTGACGGTCATACCTGTAATGCCCTGCCTGAAGAGAATTCGGCGCGAATACCCTGCGGCCGCGCCATCAGCACGCCGATCAGGACCACCAGTGCAATGGCGATCTTGAAGCTCGGGTCCAACCACACCGCCGTCAACTCCGTGGCCAGCCCGAGGACCAGCGCACCGAGCATCGCGCCGTAGGCATCTCCGATTCCGCCCAGCACTGCGGCGGCGATCACCAGCACGATGAATGTCCGACCGGACGTCGCCGAGAACGACGAGCTGATCAGGAAAAGCGCTACCCCGGCCAGTCCGCAGAGGGCACCGGAGAGCAGCCAGGCGATGGCCACCACCCGTGCGGTGGCGATACCGCACGACTGTGCCAGACCGCTGTCCACGGCGGACGCCCGCATGGCCATACCGAGCTTGGATCGCTTGAGCAACAGGTGCATTCCGGCCATCGCTGCCACCGCCAAGACGATTACCACCATCTGCAGATTGGTGACCGCGGCGCTGGCGATGGTGAACATCACCGTCGGGGTGACGTCATAACGGAACGACAACGGACCCACAAATGCCAGCAGGGTGTTGGCCAGCACCAGGCTGACCGCCAAGCTGATCACCAGCATCTGGAACACCGAGACGCCGCGACGCGCGAAGCGTTGATAGACAAACAGATTCAGCAGTAGCGACACCACTGCGCCGGCCAACACACCCACCAGCGCAGCTCCCACCATCGGCAGACCGGCGCGGCTGGCACCAAGCGCAGCGAAACCGGAGAGCACCATGGTTTCGCTGAACGCGAGGTTGAAGACATTGGACACGCTGTACTGGAGGCTGAAACCGACTGCGGCCAGAGCCAGCACCGCGGCGATCACCACCCCGAATACCGTTGCTGAGACAACCAGATTCACGAGATCAGCGCTGCCCGCTCGCCAGTGCTTCCAACTCCTCGGCGGGAAGCTGACTCACCAGCTTGAGCTGGGTGGCCGCCGGGTCCCAGTCGAAGTAGGCGAACGCCCCGATGACATTGTGGAACTCATTGAGCCGGTACTCACCGTTGGCGCCGACGTACTGGATGTCCTCACCCTTGCCGAGCGCCTCGAGACCCTCGGCGTAGGTGTTCACCACCGTCTTGCCGTCACCCGCGGTCAGGATCTCCGGAATGACTTCGTTGTAGGTCTCCGACTCCACCGAGTCCGTCTTGGTGGCGGCCAGTGCCGAAGTGACGATCCCATCGAAGAACGAGCGCGAGTAGACACTATCGCGGAACGACGCGGCCTCCACGCCGTCCTTGCCGTCCAGCGAATCGATGGTCTCCACGAACTGCGCAGTGCCCGGGCCGCCGTCTTCGTTGAACCGAATCACGACCTGGAGGGCCTTGGCCAGGGCTTCGTCACTTCCGTACGCCGACTTCGCCGCCGCTTGCCATTCGCCAGTGGTGGCCAAGACGTTCGCGACAATCGGAATATCGCCCGCACCGGCCTGATTCAGCTCGGTCAAGAACGTACCCGCGGTCACGGCATCGGCCTCGAAAACGATGGCTGCCGGCCGGTTCTGCAAGATGCGGGCCACCTCGGTGCGGTAGGACGGCTGCTCCGGCTGGATCGTCAGGGCTTCGGTGACACCAACACCGAGACCGTCGAGAGCCTCCTCCAGCGGCGGGATGTTCGCCTGAGCCGACGCGCCACTGACGAACACCAATGCCACCTTCTCGAATCCCTGGCGCTGCGAGTGCAGTGCCATCGCCTGCGCGCCAACCGAATCCGAAGTCACCAACCGGTAGTAGTAGTCAAGCTCGGTGCGGTCGAAGCGTCCGTCACCGGCCGGCGAGATCATGACCTGGGAGGCTTCGTCCAGCACTGGCGCCGCAGCTACTGCCTCAGCCGTGCTGGGCCCGATCACCGCGAAGAGGTTGTCCGTGGTGCTCAGCATCTGGCGGGCGGCGGGCACCGAGTCGCTGGCCGTGCCCTTGGTGTCGAAGGCCTCGCATTCGATGTCGCGCCCGAGCACGCCGCCGGCCTCGTTGATGACGGTCGCCGCGGGGTAGCAACCGTTGATCGCCTCCGACCCCTCTACGGAGGTCGGGCCGGAGAACGCCATGAGCATGCCGACCACCAGTGGGTCACCGGACGCTGAACTGCCGCTCTCGCCGCTGCTTCCGCTACCGCCCGAGCACGACGGCACCGCGAACAGTGCGGCGGCGGCTACTGCGCTGGACCAAGCTTTCGTCGATCTCTTCATGTCTCTCCCACAGTGAGTTGGCAACCAATTGCAACCATTCCCGGCCCAATCAGGCTAGAAGCGTTGTGTCGTGTGAGGCACTCAATCACGCAAATTGGATTCAAGCCACAGGTGGGTCGAGTTGACTTAGAGGGACACGTCGGGCGGTGTGAAGGACGTGTTCCCCGCCCGCTTCAGCGCCGTCTCCAGCGCCACCCGCACGCATGCGCGGGCCATGGCATCCTGCGCGGACGCCGCGCCGGATCGCGCCCGCAGTGAGGACCACGGGCCGGCGAAGCGGGCAGGAAGTTCCCCCACCTCGACCGGCAGCGCTGCGCCCAGGCGCTCCAGCACCCGGCGACTCCATTCGTCATAGGGCGGGCACACCACGACTGCCTTCGCCCGCACCCGGGCGACCAGGCGCGCCGCGGCGGCATCATCGTCACCGCGGAGGTCGCACCCGCGCACCGCGCCGGTGTCGGTATCGCAGATCCACCACAGTCCGCCCCCGGAATGCGTGACTCTCTGCAGGTAGACCCGATCTACAGGGTTGCCGGCGGTGACCTCTCGTAGCTGTTGCTCGAGCAGCGATTCAAACGGTTCCACACCGAGGCGCAGCCGGGCGCGGGTGACGGCACCTCGAGAGGGTGGCTGCTGGGCCAGTCCACGCCCCGCCGCGGCGGGCAGGGTGGACCACAGCAAGGCCGTCACCTCGTCGTAGCCGGCCGAGGGGTACATCGCCGATGCCAGGACGTGGTAGGTGGTCACCCATGGCGGCAAGGTCCGCACGCGCTGGGCGACCCGTCCGCTGGCGCACAATGCCGCTTCGACCGCCGACATCGGTAGCGCATGCACCAACGCCGCAAGGGCCAGCCGATCCACCGCCGCGGTGCCTGCCATGCGTCTCCTTAAATCAATTTCTCGATCACCAACTTGGTGGGGAGTTTACGCATGCGTTACTCAACCAAATTGGTTGCGATTGGTCTAAACTCGCCAGTCTTATGCTCAATTGGTCCGCATTGGTTACATTGAACGGATCAATCCGGCATGAGTTCCGGGGTTGGCGAGGGGGGCCTAGGTTGCACGTTGGATCAACGAAGCCGGTAGTCGACCGGGACCTGCGCCGTCTCATCGACGAACACATCCTCACCGCCGCTCCCCAGGACGGTGGTCGCGTCCCGCCCGAACGCCAGATCGCCGAACAACTGGGTTGCTCACGTGCCCAGGTGCGCCGCGTCATGGGTGAGCTCGAACGGGAGGGCCGTGTCACTCGAGAGGTGGGGCGCGGCACGTTCCTCACGCCCACCGATACCGCCTCTCAACGGTTCGGGGCATCCTTCACGCCCGCGGCGATCATGACCGCGTCGATGGTGTTCGAACCCGAGGTCGTCTCCCTGGCTGCGCTGGCGGCTACCGAGGAGGATTTCGCGGAGCTGTATCGCTGCCTCGAACGGGGCGAAGCCGCATCCGATTACGAGTCGTTCGAGCAATGGGACATTTCGCTGCACCGGGCATTCGCCGTTGCGACACACAACAATCAGATCCTGGCGATGGTGGACGTATTGAACTCCACTCGCAACAACCCGGTGTGGGGCCGGCTCAAGCGAGACGGGTTCACCCCGGAGAACCGGCTGGCAATCCAGAACGAACACCACCAGATCGTTGCCGCTCTTGTTGACCGCGACCGTCGGCGTGCGGCCGTGGCAATGACCGAACATCTGCGGTTTGTCCGGCTCGTTGTGACGGGCCAGTGAAATGCCGGCCGTCGAGAAGTATCTAGATGAACAGGTCAGCCTGGGTGTGTTGGCCCCCGGCAGCCGGGTACCGACTGAACGCACGCTGGCTGCGCTGCTGGGATGCAGCCGGCACGACGTCCGCCGACAACTCGACACCCTCGAAACCCAGGGCCGGGTAGTTCGCCAGGTGGGGCGCGGCACCTTCCTCACCGGAACGGCCGCACCCCAGGTCGAGACAGCAGTCCGCCCACCCACCATGCTGAGCCCTCTGGACTTGATCGACGCGAGAGCCGCCTGGGAGCCGAATCTGATGACGCTGGTGGCGGTAGCCGCCACCACCGAGGATTTCGACGAGATTCGCCGATGCCTGGAGCAAGGCGAAGCCGCGGCCACCGCCGACGAATTCCTCGTGTTGGACATGGCATTTCATCGTGCACTGGCAATGGGCACCCACAACACGGTGGTGGCAGCGCTCAATGACATGGTGGAAAGCGGCCGCCGGCAGCTCGCCGGAAGCGGTCTGGACAAGCGTCGCTACACGATCGAGAACTGTAGCGTCTGCCAGAGCGAACACCGCGAGATCGCCGACGCGATCTTCGACCGGGACCCCATCCGCAGTCAGGCGGCGATGCGCAAGCATCTGCAGACGGTCCGGCAGCAGCTACTCTCCCAACTGCCCTGACAATGGCCGGTTCCAGTGGCCGGTTCCAGGAACCCGGTTCGTCAGTGCGCGAAATGCCGTGCACCGGTGAGGTACAACGTGATTCCGGCCTTCGTGGCTGCCTCGGTCACCAAGTCGTCGCGCATCGATCCGCCTGGATGCACGATCGCCTTGACCCCGGCGGCGGTCAGCGTCTCCAACCCGTCAGGGAACGGGAAGAACGCATCTGAGGCCGCCACTGCGCCCGGCACCCGGTCACCGCCGCGTTCCACGGCAAGACGAGCTGCGTCCACTCGGTTGACCTGTCCCATACCGACACCCACGGTGGCGCCGTCCTTGGCCACCACGATGGCATTCGACTTCACCGCGCGGCAGGCGCGCCACGCGAAGGCCAGATCGGTCAGCGTCGCCGGGTCGGCCGGCTCGCCGGTGGCCAACACCCAGTTCGACGGGTCGTCACCTTGGGCGTCGATCGCGTCGCGCTGCTGGACCAGCAGGCCACCGCTGACCTGGCGGAACTCGGTGCCGCCGGGCTGCGGCTCGGACGCCACCAGGACACGGATGTTCTTCTTGCGCGCCAGGATCTCGACCGCTCCCGGCTCATACGCCGGGGCGATGATCACCTCGGTGAAAATGTCGGCGACGGTTTCGGCCATCTCGACACTGACGGTGGTGTTGGCGGCGATCACTCCGCCGAACGCGCTGAGGGGGTCGCATTCGTGGGCCTTGCGATGCGCGTCGGCCACCGACACCGCCGAGATCGCGATACCGCACGGGTTGGCGTGTTTGATGATGGCTACGCAGATGTCTTCGTGATCGAAGGCTGCCCGCCAAGCCGCATCGGCGTCGGTGAAGTTGTTGTAGGACATCTCTTTACCGTGCAGCTGCTGCGCCTGGGCCAACCCGGGCCAGGCACTGTCATCGGTGTAGAGGGCCGCCTGCTGGTGCGGATTCTCGCCGTACCGCAACACCGAAGTCCGGCGCCACGTGCCGCCGTACCACGCGGGCAGCAGTTGGGCGGGCTCCTCCGGGGCGAGCACCTCACCCATCCAGGACGCGACGGCGACGTCGTACTCGGCGGTGTGCCGAAACGCCAACGAAGCCAAGATCTTCCGTTCGGCCAGGGTGAACCCGCCGTTACGGATAGCGGCAAGCACCCCGTCGTACCCGATCGGGTCGACGACGACAGCCACGCTCGGATGGTTCTTGGCCGCAGCGCGGACCATCGACGGACCGCCGATGTCGATCTGCTCGACGCACTCGTCCTCGCCGGCGCCGGATGCGACGGTCTCGGTGAACGGGTACAGGTTGACCACCACGAGTTCGAACGCGGCAATGCCGAGGTCCGCCAACGCCTCAGCGTGCTCGGGCTTGCGCAGGTCGGCGAGCAGTCCGGCATGCACCCGCGGGTGCAGCGTCTTCACCCGGCCGTCGAGCACCTCGGGAAAGCCTGTGACATCCTCGACCGGGGTGACCGGAATGCCGCTGCCGGCAATGGTTTTGGCGGTGGAACCGGTGGAGACGATGTCGACACCGGCCTCGTGCAGACCGCGCGCCAGGTCCACCAGGCCCGTCTTGTCGTACACGCTGATCAACGCTCGCCGGATCTGCTTACGCCCGCTCATGCTCTCAGCCCACTGTTCCACGTCATGCGATCACTGCCTTTCGTCCACTCCAGGTCACACCGCGGGTAGCGACCGCGGCGAGCACGTCCACCAAGAGGCGCCGTTCGACGACCTTGATGCGTTCGTGCAGAGTCTGTTCGTCGTCATCGTCGGCGACGGTGACGGCCTCCTGCGCCAGGATCGGGCCGGTGTCCATGCCGGCGTCGACGAGGTGCACCGTGCAACCGGTAACCTTCACGCCGTAATCCAGCGCCGATGACACTGCGTGCGCACCCGGGAAGGACGGCAGCAGCGCCGGGTGGGTGTTGACCACCCGGCCCGGGAAACGTGCGAGGAACTGGGTGCCCAGAATCTTCATGAAGCCCGCCGACACCACCAGGTCCGGCGAGTGGGCAGCGGTGGCGGCGGTGATCGCCGCATCCCAGGTGGCGCGGTCCGGGTAATCGCGTAGCGGCACGTGGTACGTGGGGACGCCGGCGGCCGCAGCGATATCTGCGGCCCGGCATTCGCGGTCCACCCCGACGGCGACCACGCGGGCGGGGTAATCGCCCACCGCCGCGTCCAGCAGCGACTTCAGCAGCGATCCGGTGCCGGAGGCCAGCACAATCAGCCGAGCCGGCGCGCTGGGGGCCACAATGACGGGTTGCTGCACGCAGAAAGCTTAGTCGGCTGCCACCCGTGCCACGACAGGCCTGGTACGACAGGCCGCCCTCAGTCTGCCGGGTTGCTCTTCGGGTCCTCGACAGCGCGATCGTTGTCGGCCTCCAGCAGATCCTCGGCGTCCGGAAGGTCGGCCAGGGCCTCGTGATCGATCGGCGGTGGGGGTTCGTAGATCGGCGCGGGCGCTGGGTCCGTCGCCAGACCGGGCTCGAGATCGGGCTCTGTCAAGGAGTCGGCCTCCGGCTCTGTCAACGACTCCGGCTCCGGCAGGATCAGCGGCGCCGTTTCCGCCTCGGCCAATGCCTCGTCGCTGGGCTGGGCCAACGGCGCGGCGACGAGCACCTTCACCGGCTTGGGCCTGCGCACCACACCGCCGGACATCACCACGGTGACCCCGCCGACGAGGAAGAACCACAGGAACACCGCAGGGGCGAAGGTGGCCTGGTCCACCCCCACCGACCCGAAGTTACCCAGCTGGCCACCGCCCGCGTAGCCGAGCAGGGCCATCACCGCGGCGGCCAGTACCGACGCCGCCAGCAGTCTCGCCACCGCGGGCAACAGCGGTAGCGGGTTGCGTGCGCACTGCTGTCCGACTGCCACACCGGAAGCGGCACCGATGATCAGCAGCGCCACCCACACCGGGCCCAGCGGCGGAGTCGGGGCCGCTGCCAGGATCGGGACGGCCGGGATGTCCCCGCCGAACACCGTGAACGAACTGAACGTGGCGAATCCGATATGGGCACTGGACCCGACAGCCATCGCCGAAGCCCCGACGATGACGTTCGGTGCATACAACACCGACAGCGCCGCCAGGCTCAGCTGGCCGAAGGGGGATTCGGTGATGCCGAACAGGTCGTGCATCGTGCCCCAGTGCACCACCAGCGAGGCGGCGGTGACCGCGGCCGACAACCCGAACAGCGCCAGCACACCCGCGGCCGCGCCGCGCACGGACCCAGCCAGCCAGCCCGGTAGCCGCAACGCGGCCAGCGCCCGGCGCCCGGCCTTGCTGCCCACCCCGATGAGCGCGCCGATGGCATGCACCGTCAGCACACTGAGGAAGGCATGGCCGGCGCTGGGGGTCTGCAACTGCGTCAGCACCGAGGCGGCGTCGTGCACCACCGCCAGCGACAGCGCCGCGATCAACAGCGGGCCGCCCACCGCCGAGGCCACGACCCAGCGGATGACGAACCAGGAGGCGCGATCCGACGTCGCCTGCGCGGTGGTGCGCGCGGTCCCCCACACCATCAGCAAGACCGGCAGCAGCGGCATGACGCCGAGTTCGCGCCCACCGATGAAGATCGGTACCTGATGTACTCCGAGCCACATGCTCGCGATGGCGCCGAACGCGCCGGTCATATCACTGTTGGCGATGACCAGCTGGACGAGCACCACTGCCGCGATGATGACCAATGCGACCAGCGCCGGACCGAAAGCGACCCGGATCAGATCACGTGCCTGGCGAGCCCCCGCCGTGCGGTTGTCCTGCATTCAACGTCAGACTCGCAGTGCCCGGCGAAGACCGGGTGCTGCGATACGGACTAGGACGGAGTGGATCCGGGCGACGGAGCGGGCTGCTCAGTCTGCGGCTGCGGCTGCTGCGGCTGCTGCGGCGTGGGCGCGGTGTGTTGTCCCGATCCGACCGCGGGTGGCGGACTGAAGCTCGGGAAACCGGTGGGAGGCGTCGGCGACCCACCACTTTCCTGGCCGTAACCGGCGGAGGCTCCGGGCTGGTAGCCGCCGTATTGCGACGGGTAACCGGGGCGGGAACCCTGGCCTTGCGGGCCCAGCGGCGGCTGGTGTCCCTGCTGACCGGGCTGGTTCTGCGGCTGTCCGTAGTAGCCGGTGGGCGGGCCGTACTGGCCGTACTGCGGCTGCTCGTACTTGGGCCGCGGTGTGGGCGCGCTGATCACGCCGGATTCCAGCAGCAGTGCTCCGATGGCGACGATCGCCTGGAGCACGGCGAAGGCCAGCACCAGCCAGGCGGCCCAGCCGGTGGTCACATAGCTCGAAGTGTTGAACAGCTGGCTCACGATGACCAGGACGCCCAGAACCGCCAGGATCGCCACCACACCCAGGTATCCCTTGGTCCTCGGCAGCAGGCCGACTGCAGCGAGCAGCGCCGCCAGGAGGGTGGCCAGGGTCAGCATGATCCCGCCACCGCTGGTGGCTTCGACACTGATGGGGCCCAGCTCGGCGCTCGAAGTGAAGACCGGACCGAAGCTGGACAGGTAGGCCGCCAACCCGAGCACCACGACGGCGATCGACAGGTACTGCGGCAGCTTGGTGGGGCCCGGCTCGGCGGCCGCGGCGAAGGACTGAGTGGGTGCTCCATAGGAGCCGGGCGGCTGCGCGGATGGGAAACCGCCGCCGGGTTGATTACCGGGTGAGTAGGTCATGACCTCTCCTGTGTTCGTTTTGGGCGCCACCGCGGGTGACACTTACGTCGGATCCGCTTGGTGGGAAGGCCGACGAACACCTGCGTCGGTATTCGAGACGCGGATTCGCGTCATCCACGCTAGCGCACCGAGCCCCGGCAACCACGCGCCGTTCCGCGTGTCTCGGGCGCGTCCCGCGCCACAGTGTCGGACGGGTCTCAGCCGCCGGCGGACGTCAGCGCCGGTTGTCCTGCCGTCTGGCGCTCGGCCGCCTCGATCTCCCGCACCAGTGGTAAGACGCGCGCGCCGAAGTACTCGATCTCTTCCTGGAAGTGCAGGAAGCCGCCGAGGATGAGGTCGACGCCGCGCTTGCGGTAGGCGGCGATCCGCTCGGCAATCTGCTCCGGGGTGCCGATCAACTGCGTGCGGAACCCGTCGTTGTACTGCACCAGATCCTCGAAGGTGGAGTCCGCCCACATGCCTTTCCGGTCGCCGGTGGCGGCGCCGGCCTGCTGCACCGCGCCGTGGAAACCTGCGACGGCGGGGCGATTGGCCTTGGCGATGATCTCGCGGAGCGTCTCTTTGGCTTCTCTTTCGGAGTCTCTGGCGATGATGAAGCCGTTGAGACCGATCCTGACCTCCCGGTTCGCGGTGCGGGCGTGATCGCGGACGTCGACGACCTGCTCGGTGATCCCGTCGTAGTCCTTGCCGTTGGAGAAGTACCAGTCGGAATACAGACCGCCGTTACGCCGGGCGACGGTGGAGTTCCCGCCCTGGAAGATCTCGGGGTTGGGCCGGGCGGGGGTGTTCAGCGGCTTGGGCTTCAGCGTGAACTCGTGAATCCGGTAGAAGTCGCCCCGGAAATCAACGTCGTCCTCGGTCCAGATCTTGCGAAGGACCTGGAGGAACTCGGCGCTGCGCCGGTAACGCTCGTCGTGTTCGAGCCAGGGTTCGCCGAGGTGGGTGAATTCGTCTTTGAACCAGCCGGACACCACGTTGACCGCGAACCGCCCGCCGGAGAGGTGATCGGCGGTGGCGCCGAGCTTGGCCAGCACCGCCGGCTGCCACAGCCCCGGGTGTACCGCGGCGATCACCTTCAGCCGCTCGGTGGCCAGTAACAGCGCCAGCGAGAAACTGGTCGACTCGTGCTGATATTCAGCGCCGTAGCTGGCTTCGTACCGCACCTGCGACAGTGCGTACTCGAACCCGTTGTTCTCGGCGGTCTGGGCAAGTTTCTTGTTGTACTCGTAATTCCAGTCGGTGCGCTGTTCGATGTCACTGGTCACCAGCCCGCCGCTGACGTTGGGCACCCAATAAGCGAACGTGATGTTCTCGGCGATGCGTTCGGTCGTCATGGCGCGATCACATCCCGGCGGGGGTCATGCGTCACCCCTTTAATTCGCCGAGAGTCCAGTCGACGCAGACCCCGGTGAGCCCGGCGCAGGTGACTGCCGCCCTTGCCCTGTGGACTAGAACACGTTCTAATTCTGTCCATGGATTATGGGCTCGTACTTTTCACCAGCGATCGCGGGATCGCTCCGCCTGCGGCGGCCAAGCTTGCCGACGATCACGGCTTCACCACTTTCTACGTGCCCGAACACACCCACATCCCGATCAAGCGGCAAGCCGCACATCCCACCACCGGCGATGAGTCGCTGCCTGATGACCGTTACATGCGCACCCTGGATCCGTGGGTCTCCCTGGGCGCCGCGTGTGCGGTGACCTCACGCGTGCGACTGTCGACCGCCGTGGCCTTGCCGGTCGAGCACGACCCGATCACCCTGGCGAAATCGATCGCCACGCTCGATCACCTGTCCGGCGGGCGGGTCAGCCTCGGCGTCGGATTCGGTTGGAACACCGACGAACTCGCCGACCACAAGGTGCCGCCGGGTCGACGTCGCACCATGCTGCGGGAGTACCTCGAAGCGATGCGGGCGCTGTGGACTCAGGAAGAGGCTTCCTACGACGGCGAATTCGTGAAGTTCGGGCCGAGCTGGGCGTGGCCCAAGCCCGTGCAGTCGCATATTCCGGTTCTGGTGGGCGCCGCGGGGACGGAGAAGAATTTCAAGTGGATTTCCCGGTCCGCGGACGGCTGGATCACCACGCCGCGCGATTTCGACATCGACGAACCGGTGAAGCTGCTGCAGGACACCTGGGCCGCTGCCGGCCGCGACGGTGCCCCGCAGATCGTGGCACTGGATTTCAAGCCCGACCCCGACAAGCTGGCGCGTTGGGCGGAACTCGGGGTGACCGAGGTGCTCTTCGGGTTGCCTGACAAGCCCGAACCCGAGGTCGGCGCCTACGTGGAACGGTTGGCAGGCAAGCTCGCCGCGTTGGTGTGACTCGGGTAGTCGGCTACGCGTGACCCGGGCGTCGCCGAGGACGACTGTTCGTGGGCATGAGGACTCACCTCAGCGAGAGGAAAGGGCCATGTCCGGCATCAGTCCACTGATCGTCCGCATCTTCGACGATCCGCACGCCAAGCACCGCCGCGTCAATCGCGAAGGTGAGGGAAACCACCCGCGTTTCGAGACGAAGGGGCGGGTGCGGCGACGCCGGCCGAAGAGAACCGACTGACCCTCAGGCGAGCACCGCGCGGTTGCCGTTCTCGGTCGACCGCACCCGGATCGCGGCGCCCAGCGGTTCACCTTCGCTCAACAGCCGCACCAGGTCCTCATCCTCGGTCGTGGCCATGAAGCGCGACCCGTCCGCATCGAGGCGGCCGACGATGATGCCGGTGCGCACCGGCCAGTCGTAGCGCACCGAGTAGGTTTCGATGGTGCCGTCGCCCTGCGGGGTTTTGGTGACGGCGACCTTCGGCAGGGCCGCGACGTCGGCGTTGAGCCCGGTGCATCGATCGGCGCGCCAGTTGACCGGTGTCGTGGAGTAGATCCCGACCGAGTACTTGCTCATGATGCCGCCGTTGGCGCCGATGAAACCGAATTGCCCTGGGTTGTCCCGCATCTGGACCACGGTCTCGGCGATGGCGTGTAGCGAGTAGCTGTTGCCCGGCCCCCCGAAATACGGCAGCCCGCCGGTGAGGGTCAGGCCGCGCGGGTCGGCACCGTCGATACCGAGCGCTTCGCACATGACGAACACCGGGAACGGGAAGCAGCTGTAGAGGTCGAAGGTCGACACGTCCTCGACACCGATGCCCGCCATCTGCAGTGCTTCCTGCGCCGCCAGCACCGCCGCGGGGCTGGCACTGAGGTCGGAGCGCTCCAGCAGGGCCTGCTCCACCATGTCGGAATGCCCGTGCAGATACACCCATTTGCCTTCGGGCACACCGAGTCGACGGGCCGCGGCGACCGACATCAGCACGGCGGCCGCACCCTGGTTCACGGTGTCCCGGGCGACCAGCAACCGGGGGTACGGGTCGCAGATCATCCGGTTGTCGGCGGTGACGGTTTCGATCTCTTCGACCGACCGCTCCACCGGGGAGGACGAAAATGGGTTCTTGGCGGCGACTTTGGACATCGGCGCGAACAACTCCGCCATCGCGTGCCGGTAGTCGGCAACACTGAGGCCCAGCCGCGCCCGCCGCGCGTTGTCCAGGAGCGCGTATTGCACCGCGGCGCCGGTCAATCCGTGGGTCACCGTGTATTCGTCGATGTACTGGTGGATCTGGTGGCCGCGGTCCTCGAGCTGACCGTCGACGTGTTCGGTGAAGTCCGGCTTGTCCTGGCGATCGGCGAAGTAGCGGGCCGTGGACCCGGGTTCGGAGCCGATCACCATCGCGACGTCGATCTCCCCCGCCGCGATCGCCGTGGCGAATTCGGTGATCACCTTCTGCGATCCCTGACCCCCCACGGGTTCGAGCACCACCCGGGCCGGGTCGGCGCCGAGGCGACGCATCACCGAGCGCGGATAGTTGTTCGACTTCCCCAGAACGGCCGGCATCGGCCCGGAGATCTCAAACTGGCGCAGCCCGACCACGACGTCGACCGCGGTGGCGACCTCCGCCGGCGGCGCTCCGGTGTCCGCCAGTGCTGCCCGCGCCGCCTCCGTGGCCAGGTCCACCGCGGACATTCCGCGATAACCGGGGTCGTCGATCTTCTCGGTGAATTGACCGACCCCGACGAGCACGGGGGTTCTGGGATCAACCGGCATCTGGACCTCCTGGCGGTAACTACTTCGAGAGGCTAATAGAACGTGTTCTCGTTTGGCCAACCCAACCGTAAATCACGTGGACGTACGTCAGCCTCGATGTACACCGAATTCGACGTACACTGATCGGCATGAACTGGGTGCCGCGGCCCATGTCGCTGGTGGTCGGAGGCGTCGTCCCGACCGAGGACGTGGTGGGTCGGGTACGTGAAGCCGGCGAGGTGCTGGCGTCACTGCCGAACACCGGCGCGGTGCTGGTGGGCGACCGCCGGCACGGCAAGACCTCGCTCGCACGGCTGGTGCAGCGCCTGGCGGCCGAACAGGGCGCGCTTGTCGTCGCCGTCAGCGCCGAGCGGGAAACCTACGGCGAGTTCGTCGCCGCCCTGATCTCCGAACTGGCCAGGATCGACCCCGCATGGGCGCAGGAGCTGGCCCGGATCCGGATCACCGTCACCGCGGGCCCGGTGAAACTCGAACGCAGCGGGCGGACCGCGGCGGCCTTCGACGACCTGCTCGACCGAGCCGTCAGCCGCGCCAAGGGCCGAACCCTGGCCTTGTTCATCGACGAGGTGAGCGTGCTGGCGCGGAACCTCGAACGGGCCCAGCCGGGCTCCGGGGATGCCTTCCTGCATCTGCTGCGCCGGATCCGTCAGGAGAATCCGGGACGGGTCGCGACGGTGTTGTCCGGGTCGATCGGATTTCACCACGTCTCGGCCGACGCTCCCGCCACCGTCAACGACATCCCGAAGATCGCCGTCGGCCCCATCCGCAGCGACCATGCCACCTATCTCGCGCAGTGCCTGCTTCTGGGCAGCGCCACCCCCACCACCGACCAGTACCAGGTGGCCGCGGCCATCGCCGCGGCGGCCGAGAACATCCCGTACTACATCCAGCACCTGGTCGCCGCGGCCCGCCGATCCTGGCACGACACCGCGGTTGTCCCCTACCCCGAGCTGATCGACGGCCTGGTCACCGACGCCATCCACGACCCGTACGACCCGTGGGATCTACGGCACTACCGGGACCGACTGCAGCACTACTACGGCGCCGACGCCCCCGCCATCGCCGAACTCTTGGACATCTACGCGCACTCGGAACGGCCGCTGGAGGTGGACACCGTGATGATGCGGCTGCGCAGCGAAGGCAGCCCGATAGTCGACCGCGCGCACCTGGTCTCGTTCATCGAGCGCCTGGTCCTCGATCACTACCTGGTTCGCGCGGGTGACACGGACAGCTTCGCCTCACCGCTGCTGCAGCGCGCCTGGAAGGCGATGCGACGGTGAGCAGCCACCATCCGGTGTTCACACCGTCGGCCGCCGGCCCCGCCGAACTCGAGGCGCAGACGGTGGGACGCACCCACCTCATCGAGACCCTGGTGAGCCGGATCAAGTCGGCCGCCCGCGATGGGTCGCGACCGCACACGCTGCTGATCGCTCCGCGTGGCGGGGGCAAGACCCACACCATGCAGGTCACCCTCCACCGGGTGCTGGCCGACCGGGAAACCGCGGAACGCCTTCTGCTGGTGGCCATTCCCGAGGACTCGTTGGCAATCGGTTCCTACGCGGACCTGCTGGTCGAGATCGCCCGCGCCCTGGACCCCGACCTCGCGGAGACGGCCAGGACCCTGCGCCTCCTGCGCGATCCGGTGGGCATCGAAGCTGCCGTGATGGCATTCGCGGCCGGCCGGATGGTCCTGCTCGCCGTGGAGAACCTCGATCGGATCTTCGACGGCATCGGGCCTGCCGGACAGGGCAGTCTGCGCGCATGGGTCGAAACCTCCACGGCACTCTTGGTTTTCGCCACGGCACCGCGCCGATTCCCGGGGGTATCCTCGCGCGAGTACCCGTGGTACGGGTCGTTCAGTGTGGAACCGCTGCCCGGGCTGAACCTCGAGGATGCCGCGACCCTGCTGCGACGCGCGGCGCAACGCCGGTCCGACGAATCGCTGGCGGCCTATGTCGATACCGCCCAGGGCCGTGACCGCCTCTCGGCCATCCATCACCTCGCCGGCGGCTCCCCCAGGATCTGGCAGCTGTTGTCGGAGAACGTCGATGCGCACGCCCTGGCGGAACTGACCCCGGCAGTGCAGACGCTGCTCGACCGACTGGCGCCGTACTACCAACACCAACTGTGGCAACTGCCCGCCGGCGAGCAGCGTCTGATCGTCGAACTCGCCCGCGGCTGGACCCCACGTACCGTCTCCGATCTGGCTGCCGCCGTGGGGGTTTCCAACCAGTCGGCGTCGGCGGCATTGGGCCGGCTCGCTACCGAGCACTGGGTCACGTCCTCGAAAGCCACCGACGGCGATCGACGGACGTCCTGGTACGACCTCACCGAACCCCTGCTGCGCTATCACGTGCGCTACCGCGACAACGGGGCCCTCACCGAGAACGACATCAGGGCCGCGACCCCAGCGGAGTCACGGCCCTGATGTGTGAGAACTACTGAAACTACAGGCTTTCCAGGATCTCCCGAGCCTTGGCAGCGGTCTCCGAGGGCGTCTTACCGACCTTCACCCCAGCGGCCTCCAACGCTTCCTGCTTACCCGCAGCGGTGCCCGCACCGTCGGAGACGATGGCGCCGGCGTGGCCCATCGTCTTGCCCTCGGGCGCGGTGAAACCCGCGACGTAGCCGACGACCGGCTTGGTCACGTTGGCCTTGATGTAGGCCGCGGCCTTCTCCTCGGCGTCGCCGCCGATCTCACCGATCATCACGATCAGCTTGGTCTCGGGATCGGCCTCGAACGCCTCGATCGCGTCGATGTGGGTGGTACCGATGACCGGGTCACCGCCGATGCCGATGGCGGTCGAGAAGCCGAGATCGCGCAGCTCGTACATCATCTGGTAGGTCAGCGTGCCGGACTTCGAGACCAGGCCGATCGGGCCCTTGCCGGTGATGTTGTTCGGCGTGATGCCGACCAGCGACTCACCGGGGGTGATGATGCCGGGGCAGTTCGGCCCGATGATGCGGGTCTTCTCACCCTTCTCGAGGTTGTACGCCCACGCATAGGCGCTGTCCTGCACCGGGATTCCCTCGGTGATGACCACCAGCAGCGGGATCTCGGCGTCGATCGCCTCGATGATGGCGTCCTTCGAGAAGGCCGGCGGCACGAAGGCGATCGACACGTCAGCGCCGGTCACCTTCATGGCTTCCTCGACACTGCCGAACACCGGCAGACGGACTTCCTTGCCTTCTTTATCCACGTGCGTGACTTCAGTGCCCGCCTTGCGGGCGTTGACGCCGCCGACGACCTGAGTGCCGGCCTTGAGCATCAGCGCGGTGTGTTTGGTGCCCTCACCGCCGGTGATGCCCTGGACGATGACCTTGGAGTCCTTGTTCAGAAAGATAGACATATTCCGTTGGCTCCCTTACTTGTTGGCCAGCTCGGCGGCTTTGTCGGCCCCGGCGTCCATGGTCTCGGCTTGCACGACCAGCGGATGATTGGCCTCGGCCAAGATGCGACGGCCTTCTTCGACGTTGTTGCCGTCCAGCCGGACAACGAGCGGCTTGTTGGCCTCGTCGCCGAGCTTCTTGAGCGCGCCGACGATGCCGTTGGCCACCGCGTCACAGGCGGTGATGCCGCCGAAGACGTTGACGAACACGCTCTTGACCTGTGAGTCATTGAGGATGACGTCGAGCCCGTTGGCCATCACCTCGGCCGAGGCACCGCCACCGATATCGAGGAAGTTGGCGGGCTTGACGCCGCCGTGCTTCTCACCGGCGTATGCCACCACGTCCAGGGTGGACATGACCAGACCCGCGCCGTTTCCGATGATGCCGACCTCGCCGTCGAGCTTGACGTAGTTGAGGTCGTTCTCCTTGGCCTTGAGCTCCAGCGGATCCGTGGCGTCGGTGTCTTCGAATTCCTTGTGACCGGGCTGCCGGAAGTCGGCGTTCGCGTCCAGGGTGACCTTGCCGTCCAGCGCCAGAATCTGGTCGTCCGGGGTACGGACGAGCGGGTTGACCTCGACCAGGGTGGCGTCCTCGCCGACGAAGACCTCCCACAGTTTCTGGATGGTCACCGCAGCGGCGTCGAGCACCTCGGCGGGCAGGTGGCCCTGCTCGGCGATCGTGCGGGCGAACTCCAGGTCGACACCCTTGACGGCATCGACGGGCACCTTGGCGAGGCGCTCGGGCTTGGTGGCGGCCACCTCTTCGATCTCCATACCGCCCTCGACCGAGCACATGGCCAGGTAGGTGCGGTTCGAACGATCGAGCAGGAACGAGATGTAGTACTCCTCGGCGATGTCACTGGCCTCGGCGACCAGCAGCTTCTTCACGACGTGGCCCTTGATGTCGAGGCCCAGGATGTTCTGCGCGTGGGTGAACGCGTCGTCGGGGGTGGCCGCGTACTTGACACCGCCGGCTTTACCGCGCCCGCCGACCTTCACCTGCGCTTTGACCATGACCGGCTTGCCGATTTCCTCGGCGATCGCCTTGGCGTCCTCGGCGTTGTCGGTCACCCGGCCGGGAGTGGTCGGAACGTTGTGCTTGGCGAACAGCTCCTTCGCCTGATATTCGAAAAGATCCATGTGGCTCACTGTCTATCTGCCGGAGTTGACGGCGCTGCCGGTTTCTCAGGTCACGCCCGTGGGAACTTTATCGACTCGGGTGTTCTGCGATACCACCGCCTCCAATCCTGTGGCACACGTCACCGCCGGGGCGAGAGTGATACAACTCACAATCCTCGGTCGGGCGTTTACTTGGCTTGCTACTTCCATTGGAATTTGGTTAACGTCTCCTGGTCCACGTAACGCTTTGGTCACGACTAGAGGGACGTTCCAGGTTGGCGCAACACCGCTCGGCACCATCTCCCACCAGGGAAGAGCCGAAGAGTGCACGCGAAAAAAAGCGGTTCCCGGCCCGTTATCCGGCCGCCAACGAAGTCACAGACATCGTTCCGTTCAATGAATTCGGCAGCCTCGAGGACTTCGATCTCCCCCGTACGGCCTTCGATGATCCCTTCAGCGCCGACGCCGACGTGCTGCACGCACCCGAGCTCGACGACCTGCACGACGTCGATGACATCGTTCCGGTCCGGCTGAGCCGGCGCTCCGATCTCGAGGACGCCTTCGTCGCCGAACTGCACAGCGGCTACGACCCCGACATCACCGAGGTGATCCCCCGCGCCGGCCAGCACCGCAAACCGGCGGCCAGCGCGCTCAAGGGACGCGTGATGATCGCCGCGATGGCCGCCGGCGCAGCCGCGGCCGCCGCCCACTCTGCGGTCAACCCGTCCGACACCGGCTCCACCGAGGCAGTGCTCGCCGCCGACCAGCGGTCCATGAACAGCGCCACGATGGACACCGCGACACAGGGCATCCAGGTCGTCAGCGTCAGCCCGGCGGCCAGCACCAGCCTGCACTCCGAAGAACTGGCGAAAGGCGCCGCCTACGCGCAGGAGCGCGCCGAGCGCGAAGCCCGGTTGCAGCGGCCACTGTTCGTCAAGCCCACCCAGGGCATCTTCACCTCCGGATTCGGCTACCGCTGGGGTGCCTTGCACGGCGGTGTGGACCTCGCCAATGCCATCGGCACGCCCATCTACGCGGTGTCCGACGGTGTGGTGATCGAGGTCGGTCCCGCCGCCGGCTACGGCGCCCTGGTGAAGCTCCGGCATTCCGACGGCACCGTGACGCTCTACGGCCACGTCAACAGCTGGAACGTCAGCGTGGGTGAGCGGGTATTCGCCGGCGACCAGATCGCCACCGTCGGCAATCGCGGCAACTCCACCGGCCCGCACCTGCACCTCGAAGTGCTGATCAACGGCACCGACCGCATCGATCCGGTGCCGTGGCTGGCCAAGCGGGGCATCGGCGTCGGCTCCTACGCCGGCTGACCTGGTGACTGAACCAGACCCCGCTCAGGACCCTTCGCCGCACACCCGCATCATTCGTCGTGCCCCGTCGACCCCCGGTCGGCACCCTTCCGGGCCCCCAACCGGACCCGCCCCGGAGGACACCCGCACCGGCATCATCCGCCGGACGCCCACCGGCTCCATCCCGGCCCAACAACCGCCGGAAGCCCGCACCACCCACATCCCGGCCGGCGCCAGTGCAGCAGATGCCCCGACCGGGCTGATCCCGTCCGCACGGACACCGGTCTCACCAGTGGTGCAAGACGACGCCCCTGGCGCCCGCACCGCGATCGCAACCTGTGTCGTCGCAATGCTCAGCGGCTGGGCGGTCTCCGTGGTCGGTACCGACCTGATCACCGGGTGGTGGCAGACCGACCGGCTGTTCTGCCTCGGCGTCGGGTTCCTGACGTTCGTGTTCGCAGCGTCCACGGTCTCCGGGGTGATCACCCTGCTGTTGCGCCGCGCCGTGGGGCATTACCTCATCATCACCGGCGCGATTGTCGCGCTGCTGACCTTCGGCGCGGTGTTCATCGCCGGCGCGAAGGTGGCCTGGCCGGTGTACGTGATTCCGGTGCTTCCCGTGCTCAGCATGTTGTTGGCGGTTTCACCGGGGACCCGACGCTGGACCCACTGACAGGGTGAACCGCCCCCGTGTCAGAGCTTGGCGATCGGGGCGTGGTTGTGCATCAGCTTGACGCGCCCGGCGCTGCCGAAGTCGATCAGCGACATCGCTGATTCACCCACTCCGCTCACTTCCTCGACGCGGCCCAGACCGTACTTGTCGTGGGTCACCCGGTCTCCGGGCTCCAGCGTCACCACGGTCCGGTTACGTGCCGGACCGGACCGGCCGGGCGCCGGACGCGGCGTACCGTACCGGCCCGCATTGCCCACCGGCGCACTGAATGCCGACGGTGTGGCGTCGGTGCGACGCCAGTCGATCAGTTCTTGCGGAATCTCGCGCAGGAAGCGTGATTCCGGGTTGAGCATCGGCTGCCCCCAGGAGGACCGCACCTTCGCACGGCTCAGGTACAACCGCTGCCGGGCCCGGGTGATCCCGACATACGCCAGCCGGCGTTCCTCGGACAGCTCGGTGGGGTCACCGAGCGCCCGCATGTGCGGGAACATGCCGTCCTCCCAGCCGGTGACGAACACGACCGGGAATTCGAGCCCTTTGGCGGTGTGCAACGTCATCATGGTGACCACGCCGGAGCCGTGCTCGGGAATCTCGTCGGTGTCGGCCACCAGCGAGACCCGTTCCAGGAACTCGGCGAGCAGCCCGGTCTGCGGGACGTCCTCGTCCACCGGTTCGGATTCCTCAGCGTCGGCCAGAGCTCGGGCGTTGGCCCGGTCGGTGCTGAATTCGTGTGCGACGCTGACGAGTTCGTTGAGGTTGTCCAGCCGGGCCAGGTCCTGCGGATCGTTGGAGGACTCCAGTTCCAGGCGGTAGCCGGTGCGGTCGAGCACCGCCTCCACCAGGTCGCCGAGCTCGTCATCCAGTTTGGCGCGTAGCTGATCGAGCAGTTGGACAAAGGCCGCAATCGCCTTCTCCGAGCGGGTGTTCAGCATCGGGACCTTGCCCTCTGCGGCGGCCAGCAGGGCGTCATTGAAACTGGTGCCGGTGTTTTCGGCGTGCACCGCGACACACGCCTCGGCCCGGTCACCGATACCTCGGCGTGGGGTGTTCAGGATGCGGCGCATGCTCACCGCGTCCCCGGGATTGTCGAGGACCCGAAGATAGGCGACGATGTCGCGGATCTCTTTGCGCTCGTAAAAGCGAACTCCCCCAACAACTTTGTACGGGATGCCGGCGCGGATGAAGACTTCCTCCAACGCCCGCGAGGAGTTGTTGGTGCGATAGAACACTGCGACGTCGGAGTAGTTGATGTCGCCCCGGTCGGCGAGGGTGTCGATCTCCTGAGCGACGAACCGCGCCTCGTCGTGTTCGTTGTCGGCGACGTAGCCGACGATCAACTCGCCCTCGCCGGAGTCGGTCCACAACCGCTTCTCACGACGGCCGGAGTTGCGGGCGATCACCGAATTCGCGGCGTTCAAGATGGTCTGGGTGGAGCGGTAGTTCTGCTCGAGCAGGATCGTGGTGGCGTTCGGGTAGTCGCGCTCGAAATCCTCGATATTGCGGATGGTGGCGCCGCGGAATGCGTAGATGGACTGATCGGCGTCACCGACGACGCACAGCTCCGCCGGTGGCACGCCGTCCTTCTCGTCAAGATCGTGCCCGACGAGTTCGCGCACCAGCATGTATTGCGCGTGGTTGGTGTCCTGATACTCGTCGACCAGGATGTGCCGGAAACGTCGGCGGTAGTACTGCGCAATCTGCGGAAAAGCCTGCAGCACTGCCACGGTCTCGCCGATCAGGTCGTCGAAGTCCAGAGCATTGGCCGCCCGCAACCGGCGTTGGTACTCGCCGTACACCGTGGCCACCGTGCGGGCCAGATCGTCGGCGGCTTCATCGAGGTCGGCGACCGCGCGCTCCGGGGTGATGAGCTCGTTCTTCAGGTTCGAGATGGCCGTGGCCAGCAGCCGCGGGGTGTACCGCTTGGTGTCCAGGCCCATGTCCTTGCCGATCATCAACAACAGGCGACGGGAGTCGTCGGCGTCGTAGATCGAGAAGTTGGAGTTCAGCCCCGGCAGCAGGGACGCCTGGTTACGCAGGATCCGCACGCAGGTGGAGTGGAACGTCGAGACCCACATCGATCGAGCCCGGGGGCCGACCAACTGCGCCACACGTTCGCGCATCTCGGCGGCGGCCTTGTTGGTGAAGGTGATGGCCAGTACCTGGCCGACGCCGACGTCGCGCGCCGCCAATAGGTAGGCGATGCGGCGGGTCAGCACGGCAGTCTTGCCCGAACCGGCCCCGGCGACGATCAGCAGCGGCGTCCCCTCGTGCAGCACCGCTTGGCGCTGCTGGGGGTTGAGTCCGTCGAGAAGGTCCCGGTGCTGATCAGTTTCGGTCGTGAGCGTCATATCGAGGTCAAACTTACCGCCGCGCACCGACACTTTGCGCCGATGCCGCCGTTAGTGGCACACTCGAATCGTGCTCAATGCGCGGCGTCGATTTTTTTACGGGTACCGGATTCCGGTGCCCGGCGCTTAGTTACTTCCCTGAGCCCCGTGGTCCGAATCCGGATCCGGGGCTCTTCTGTTGCGTGAGGCCCGAAACCGGATGAGACCCAAGCCACCGAAAACGCCCCCCACCAACAGCAAGAATGCGGAGCAACCCATGAGTGTCGAAACAGAACACACCCCCGATATCGACGATCTGCGCCAGGAGATCGACCGCCTCGACGCCGAAATCCTGGCCGCGGTCGCGCGGCGTACCGAGGTGTCGAAATTGATCGGCAAGGCGCGGATGGCCTCCGGCGGCACGCGACTGGTGCACAGCCGTGAGATGAAGGTCATCGAGCGCTACAGCCAGCTCGGCCCGGAGGGCAAGGACCTGGCCATGCTGCTGCTGCGCATGGGCCGCGGCCGCCTCGGCTACTAGACCTTCCCCGCCTCGCCGAAACCGACGTTTGGGTGCGATATCGGCCCTTTTTCGCACCCAAACGTTGGTTTCGGCGCAGGTGAGTGACTAGTTGGTCAACGCGATGTACTTGGTATCGAGATACTCCTCGATACCCTCGGTTCCACCCTCACGGCCGAACCCGGATTCCTTGATGCCGCCGAAGGGTGCGGCGGCGTCGGAGATCACACCGCGGTTGACTCCGACCATGCCGGACTCGATGGCGTCGGCCACCCGCAGCGCCCGATCCAGTGACTGCGTGTAGACATAGGCGGCCAACCCGTACTCGGTGTCATTGGCGGCCTTGATGCCGTCTTCCTCGGTATCGAAGCCGATGATCGGAGCCACCGGCCCGAACACTTCCTCCTTGAGAATGCGCGCGTCGGCGGGCACGTCGGCCAGCACTGTGGCCGGGTAGAAGTTGCCCGGACCGCCGGGAGCCTCGCCGCCGACGGCCACGGAAGCACCGCGCTGCACCGCATCCTCGACCAACTCGGTCACCTTGGCGAGCTGCTTGGCGTTGATCAGCGGACCCAGCGTCGAGGACTCGTCGAGACCCTTGCCGAGGGTGAACTCGCTCATCCGCTTCACCAGCTTCTCGGTGAACTCCTGGCGCACCGAGTTGGCGATGTGGAACCGGTTGGCCGCGGTGCAGGCCTCGCCGCCGTTGCGCATCTTGGCCAGGATCGCGCCGTCGACGGCGGCGTCGACGTCAGCGTCGTCGAACACGATGAACGGCGCATTGCCGCCGAGCTCCATCGACGTCCTGAGCAGCTTGTCCGAGGACTGCTTGACCAGAGCCTTGCCCACGCCGGTGGAACCGGTGAACGTCAGCTTGCGCAGCCGGCCGTCGTCGATCAGCGCTGTGGTGACACCGCCCGGGTCGGTGGAGGGCAGAACCGACAGCACGCCCTTGGGAAGTCCGGCCTCGTCCATCAGCTTGGCCAGGTAAAGCATCGTCAGCGGCGTTTCCTGCGCCGGCTTCACGATCATGGTGCAGCCGGCCGCGAACGCCGGCCCCATCTTGCGAGTGCCCATCGCCAGCGGGAAGTTCCACGGTGTGATGGCGTAGCACGGTCCTACGGCCTGCTTGGTCACCAGGATGCGTCCCGTACCCGCCGGGCTCGGCGTGTACCGCCCCGCGATGCGGACCGCTTCCTCGGCGAACCAGCGGAAGAACTCGGCGCCGTAAGTGACCTCGCCCTTGCTCTCGGCGTACACCTTGCCCATTTCCAGGGTCATCAGCGCGGCGATGTCGTCGGCGCTGGCGGTGATCGTCTCGAAGACCGATCGTAGGATCTCGCCACGTTTACGCGCCGGTGTCGCGGCCCATTCGGCTTGCACGGCAGAGGCCGCGTCCAGTGCGGCGATGGCGTCCTCTGGGGTGGCGTCGGCGACTGCCAGAAGCACTTTGTCATCACTGGGGTCGAGGACGTCGAAGGTCGACGCGCCCTTGCGTTCCTCACCGCCGATCCACAGGCCGGTAGGGACGGAGGAAAGTAAAGCGGCGGTGTCCATGTGTCCATCATTTCATCCGGGAAAGCACAGTGGTGCGAGCTCCAGATTAGTGTTCGAGGTATGACCGCCGACACCGATCAGATCCCTGATATCACCACCACTCCCGCGTGGAATGCACTGCAGCGTCACTACGATCAGGTCCACGAAAAGCACCTCACCGAATTCTTCGCCGAGGATCCCGACCGCGGTCGGGAGTTGACGTTGACTGTGGGTGATCTCTACATCGACTACAGCAAGCACCGCGTCACCCGGGAGACGCTGCAGCTGTTGGTGGAGTTGGCCGAGGCAGCGGGTTTCACGGCACGTCGGGATGCGATGTTCGCCGGTGAGCACATCAATACCTCCGAGAATCGGGCGGTGCTGCACACCGCGCTGCGGCTGCCGCGGGAGGCATCGTTGCGGGTGGACGGCCAGGACGTGGTGAGCGACGTGCATTCGGTGCTCGATGCCATGGGTGATTTCACCGACCGGTTGCGCAGCGGCGAGTGGACCGGCGCCACCGGCGAGCGCATCAAGACAGTGGTGAACATCGGGATCGGCGGCTCGGACCTGGGCCCGGTGATGGTGTACCAGGCCCTGCGGCACTACGCCGACGCCGGCATCTCGGCGCGGTTCGTGTCCAACGTCGACCCCGCCGATCTGGTGGCCACGTTGGCTGATCTGGACCCGGCGACGTCGTTGTTCATCATCGCTTCCAAGACCTTCTCGACGTTGGAGACGCTGACCAACGCCACCGCGGCCCGGCGTTGGCTCACCGCGGCCTTGGGTGATGCGGCGGTCAGTAAGCACTTCGTCGCGGTGTCGACGAACAAACGACTGGTCGACGAGTTCGGCATCGACACCGCCAATATGTTCGGTTTCTGGGACTGGGTGGGCGGCCGGTACTCAGTGGACTCGGCAATCGGACTCTCGGTGATGGCGGTCATCGGCCGGGAGGCCTTCGCCGACTTCCTGTCCGGTTTCCATCTGGTCGACGAGCATTTCCGCACCACGTCACTGGAATCGAACGCGCCGGCGCTGCTGGGGTTGATCGGGTTGTGGTACTCGAATTTCTTCGGCGCACAGTCGCGCGCGGTGCTGCCCTATTCCAACGATCTGGCGCGGTTTGCGGCTTATCTGCAGCAGCTCACCATGGAATCGAACGGCAAGTCGGTGCGCGCCGACGGCAGCCCGGTGACCACCGACACCGGGGAGATCTTCTGGGGTGAGCCGGGGACCAACGGCCAGCATGCGTTCTACCAGCTGCTGCACCAGGGCACCCGGCTGGTCCCCGCGGACTTCATCGGTTTCTCCCAGCCCACCGATGACCTGCCCACCGCCGACGGCACCGGCAGCATGCACGACCTGTTGATGAGCAATTTCTTCGCCCAGACCCAGGTGCTGGCCTTCGGCAAGACCGCGGACGCCATCGCCGAGGAAGGCACCCCAGCGGAGGTGGTGGCGCACAAGGTGATGCCCGGAAACCGACCGTCGACGTCGATCCTGGGCACCCGGCTCACGCCGTCGGTGGTCGGGCAATTGATCGCACTCTACGAGCACCAGGTGTTCACCGAAGGGGTGATCTGGGGTATCGATTCCTTCGACCAGTGGGGTGTCGAGCTCGGTAAAACCCAGGCCAAAGCCCTGCTACCGATCATCACCGCCGACAGCGCACCCACCCAGCAGTCCGACAGCTCCACCGACACGCTCGTTCGCCGGTACCGCCAGGAACGCGGCCGGGCAGGCTAGCCCGAACACGCACAACGCGGCGCACGATCCTCAGATCGTGCGCCGCGTTGCGTAGCTCAGTCAGTCAGTGCGTGTCAGGGAGCGGGGATGGTCGCGCAACCCACGTTGGGGATGCAGCCGGTGGCTCCACCGGGTCCGGCCGTGCCGGCAGGCCCTCCGGGGATCACGCCGCTGGCACCCTCAGGTCCCGCCGTACCGCCCGGTCCACCCGGGATCACGCCGCTGGCACCCTCAGGTCCCGCCGTACCGCCCGGTCCACCCGGAATGACGCCGCTGGCGCCACCCGGACCGGCTTGCCCGCCGGGTCCACCTGGGATCACGCCTGCCGCGCCGCCGGCACCAGCAGTGCCTGCGGGGCCGCCGGGAATGTTGACCGCAGCGCCACCGGGACCGGCGGTGCCGACATCAGCGCAGGGGGTGCCGTCGGCGTTGACGCACGGCGGCGGCGGTACAGGCTCTGCCATCGCGGCCGGGGCGAAGGCGAACGCCGCGGCAGCGGCACCTGCGAACAATGCGGGAGTCATCTTCGAAAGTTTCACCATCATGTCAGTGGGGCTACCACTGCGCTCGCGAACCTAAACCACATCGCAACCATCCAGATCCGAAAAAATCGCGTCGCCGCGGCCACCATCACGCTGACCAGCGGAACCCGCCGCTACGCCGGAACCGCCGCGCGGCTGAGTTTCCCTGGGATCGCGCCCACTCACCGGAATCGTTGTCCACCAGCGACATTGATCGACTTCCCCGGCACGACGCCTCTCCACGACATTCCGCAGAGCGGGCCACTTTCAGCGAAGTCAACCATCGGGTGGGCTCGCGACCCGCCTGCCACCCGGGGGCGCGCTGAGCGGCACCGGGTGATCCAAAGTGCTTGCTATTTGAGCAGCTTGGACATTCGCCGGTCGGCGAGCACTTTGCCACCGGTTTGACAGGTGGCACAGTACTGGAAGGACTTGTCAGCGAAGGAGACTTCGCGCACCGTGTCACCGCACACGGGGCAGGGCAGGCCGGTGCGCGCGTGCACCCGCAGGCCAGATCGCTTCTCCCCCTTCAATGTTGCGGCCTGCTGACCGACCGATCGGCTCACCGCGTCGGTCAGCACGGTGATCATCGCGTCGTGCAATGCCGACAACTGCGCGCCGGTCAGCTTGCCTGCTGTCGCGAACGGGGAAAGCCTGGCCACGTGCAGGATCTCGTCGCTGTAGGCGTTGCCGATTCCGGCGATCACCTTCTGATCGGTGATCACGGATTTGATCCGGCCGGTGTTGCCCCGCAGCACGTCGGCAAGGTCCTCCGGACCCAGCGACAACGCATCGGGTCCCAGTGAGGCGATACCCGGCACTGTGGTGGGATCAGCGACCAGCCACACCGCCAGTCGTTTCTGGGTGCCGGCCTCGGTGAGGTCGAAGCCCGGCGCCTCACCCGGCGTACCGAGATGCACCCGCAGCGCGATCGGCCCCTTACCCGGTTTGAGCGGCGCGGCGGCCAGCTTGTCCGACCAGCGCAACCAGCCCGCACGGGACAGGTGCGTGATGAGATGCAATTCGCCGATCTCGAGCCCGAGGTATTTGCCCCAGCGGTTGGCTCCGGTGACAGCCTGGCCGTACAGCGCGGTGATCGGCGGGTCGAAGGTCTTGAGCACCGAGAACGCGGAGACATCGATGCGCCCGACCGTCGAGCCGACGGCATGACGGCGCAGGTGATCGGCGAGCGCTTCGATCTCGGGAAGTTCGGGCACCCATCCAGTCTGCCGACCTCGGCGACGCCGTGTCATCCGTTTTCCGCAAAGATGAATGCGTGCACCACAGGTATTCGCCGCGTCGATCACGGCATCGTCACTGGTGATGGCCGGCCTCAGCGGGGCCGCTCTGGCCGGCGCCGGGGAATCGAGCCCGCTTCACACCCTCGTCGACACCGCGGCCCAGCGGTTGCAGACCGCCGAGCCGGTAGCCGCGTTCAAGTGGATCAACGGCGCCCCGATCAACGATCCGCCCCGGGTGCAGGTGGTGTTCGACGGGGTGGGCACCGAGGCGACCGCACATCAGCTTGATCTCGGGTGCGTTCACTAGAACGTGTTCTAGTCTGAGGCGCATGCGGTTCACTTATGCGGAAGCCATGACCGACCCGGCCTACTACATTCCCCTGGCGAAGGCCGCCGATGAGGCGGGCTATCACGCGATGACGATCCCCGACAGCATCGCCTACCCGTTGGAGTCCGACTCGACGTATCCGTACACCGAGGACGGCAACCGGGAGTTCCTCGACGGTAAGGCGTTCATCGAGTCGTTCACCCTGATCGGGGCGCTGTCCGCGGTGACAACCCGCCTGCACTTCAACATCTTCGTGCTCAAGCTGCCGATCCGCCCGCCGGCGCTGGTGGCCAAGCAGGCGGGCTCCCTGGCCGCGCTCTTCGACAACCGCCTCGGCCTCGGCGTCGGCACCAGCCCGTGGCGGGAGGACTACGAGGTCATGGGCGTGCCGTTCGCCCGCCGCGGCAAGCGGATGGACGAATGCATCGACATCATCAAGGGCCTGACCACCGGCGAGTACTTCGAATACCACGGCGAGTTCTACGACATCCCGATGACGAAGATGACCCCGGCGCCGACGAAGCCGGTGCCCATCTTGGTCGGCGGGCACGCCGACGCCGCGCTCAAGCGCGCTGCCCGCAATGACGGCTGGATGCACGGCGGCGGTGACCCCGACGAACTCGATCCGCTGATCAAGCGGGTACAGGAATTCCGCCGGGCCGAGGGACTGGAGAACGAGCCCTTCCAGATCCACGTCATCTCGATCGACGGGTTCTCCCTCGACGGCATCAAACGTCTCGAGGACAAGGGCGTCACCGACGTCATCGTCGGCTTCCGCATTCCCTACATCAAGGGCCCCGACACCGAGCCTCTCGACGCCAAGATCCGCAATCTGGAGTGGTTCGCCGAAAACGTCATCGCCAAAGCGTGATTCGTGGAGTCTGAGGGGCCCTGCACAGAATCCCCAGGCTCAGCGTTCGGAATCCAGCTGTGCCATGTGCACGGCCGGGTACCGGTCGCCGGCCACCTGCTCGGCCGGAACCGCTGCCTCGATCGCCGCCAGCTGCTCCTCGGTCAGCGTCGCCCCCGCCGCACCCACCGACTCGGCCAGCCGGCTGCGGGTGCGGGCCCCCACCAGCGGCACGATATCGGTTCCCCGAGAGCCCACCCAGGCGATGGCCGCCTGCGCCACGGTGATCCCCAGCTCGTCGGCCACGCCGCGCAGCGCCTCCACCAGGGCCAGGTTGCGGTCCAGGTTCTCTTCCGCGAACCGGGGGGTGGCGAGTCGTGAATCATTCTCTGCAACACGATCTTTGGTCCAGTGTCCGCTGATCAATCCGCGCGCCAGCACACCGTAGGCGGTCACCCCGATCCCCAGCTCACGGCAGGTGTCGAGGATGCCGCGCTCGATACCGCGGGAGGCCAGTGAGTATTCGATCTGCAGGTCGCTGATCGGCCGCACCGCGGCCGCACGCCGGATCGTCTCCGGCCCCACCTCTGAGAGCCCGATGTGCCGGACGAACCCGGCGTCGACGAGTTCTCCGATGGCGCCGACGGTGTCCTCGATCGGCACGGTCGGATCCAGCCGGGCCGGCCGGTAGATGTCGATGTAGTCGGTACCCAGGCGTTGCAGCGAGTACGCGACTGCGGTTTTCACCGCCGACGGCCGGGCGTCGAAGCCCAGCCAGGCTCCGTCGGGGCCGATCTGGGCACCGAACTTCACGCTGAGCTGGTAGTTGTCACGGGGAACGGATCGCAGTGCCTCCGCCAGCAGCAGCTCGTTGTGGCCCATACCGTAGAAGTCGCCGGTGTCCAGCAATGTGATGCCCGCGTCGAGTGCGGCGTGCACCGTGGCGATGCTCTCGTCCCGGTCCGCTGGGCCGTATGCCGCGGACATGCCCATGCAGCCGAGCCCGAGCGTCGATGTGGTCAGAGTTCCGAGTTTCTTGATGTCCATGGGCCTCAGTCTTGGCCGATTCGGCAAACTCAGCTAGGACGCGGTTAGCCATGGATCCGGAGTCCCTGTATCCGAGTCGGCTCTGCGGTGACAATGGTGTGATGGATCGTGATGCGCTAGCCGACTTCCTGCGACGCCGACGGGAGTCGATCCGGCCCGCCGATGTGGGGTTGCCCGCGGGCGCGCGCCGGCGGACGACGGGCCTGCGTCGTGAGGAGGTGGCCCAGTTGACCGGCATGTCGGCGGACTACTACAGCCGGTTGGAGCAGGCCCGCAGCACGCAGCCGTCGCCGCAGATGTTGCGGGCGTTGGCACGCTCGCTGCGCCTGACCGAGGACGAGACCGAACACCTGTACCGGTTGGCGGGCCACGCCGTACCCGACCGCACCGGGGTGCCCCTCAGTGTGCGGCCCGCGTTGCTGTTCGTCCTGGACCAACTGCGGGACGCCGCCGCGTTCGTGTGCACCGACACCTACGTCTTGCTTGCCCAGAACGAGCTGGCCAGGCTCCTGATGGGTGATCTGGTCACGGGCCTGACGGGATACCAGGCCAGCTTCGCCTGGCGGTGGTTCACCGATCCGCACAGCCGCGAACAAGTTCCGGAGCCGGAATGCGACATCCACAGCCAAGTCACTGTCGCGGACCTACGGGCCGCCTGGGCGCGACGGCGCGAGGACGCCGACATGCGTGAGCTGGTCGACAACCTGCTGCACAGCAGCGCCGAATTCGCCGAGCTGTGGGCGCGGCACGAGGTGGCCGTCCGCCGTGCACAGCGCAAGACGTTCATGACAAGAGTCGGCGCCATCACGCTGGATTGCGAGGTGCTGGACACCAACGACAACCAGCAGTTGGTGGTGCTCACTCCGCCTGCCGGATCGTCGGCGCTGGAGGATCTGAACCTGCTCAGAGTGGTCGGCGAGCAAACCGTCGGTCAGAGCTCGTCCCACACCGGCTGACGTTTCTCCCGCAGGGCCATGGCCGCCTCCATCGGGTTGTTGGTGAACCCCGTCAGGATCTGCGTGCGGTTCTCCAGCTCCTTGGCGTGCCGCAGGCTGGCCGCATCCAGAGCGACATTGAGCCCGGTCTTGGTCTGCCACACCCCGAAGGCGTTGTTGGCGCCGATCTCGCGGGCCTTGCGCAGTGCGGCCGCCATCAGATCCTGGGGTGCCACCACCTCGTAGACCAGGTGGACGCGGTGCGCTTCGGCGGCGTCGATGATGCGTCCGGTCAGCATCAGTTCGCGGGCCACCCCGGCGCCGACGATCTTGGGCAGCAGGTAGCTGGTGCCCATGTCCAGCGACGAGAATCCGGCCTTGATGAACACCGAGCCGAAGCGTGCCTGCTCCGATGCGATGCGGATGTCGCAGTGCAGGGCATACGCCAGTCCCCCGCCGACGGCGGCTCCGTTGACGGCGGCGATCACCGGGATGGGCAATTCATAGAGCCGGGTGAGCTGGTCTGCCAGCCGGACCTGACCGTCGTAGCTGGTTTTGAAGGGCGCTTTCGCCGGGTGCACCCAGGGCTGGCCGGTGCCGGAGAGGTCTGCGCCGGCGCAGAATCCGCGGCCGGCGCCGGTGAGGATGGCCACCCGGTAGGCGCCGGTTTCCAGCTCGTCCATCGCGGCGTCGAGCCCATCCAGCAGCGCGCCGTCGATGGCGTTCAGCTTGTCTGGTCGATTGAGCGTGACACACGCGATACCTGATTCAACGGTGTGCAATTCGACGGCGGTCATGGCCTGAGGTTAGGCGGCGCATGACCGGAATGTGGGCGCAAGCCGCTCAACACCCGGCAGCGGTCTGTCATATCTCCGACACGGGTTGATCTCCGCGCGTTACGGTGCCCGAATGGCTGACTATCGGGAACTGTTCGACGCCAGCATGGCCGACCCCGCAGCGTTCTGGGGCCGGGCCGCTGAGGCTGTCACCTGGACCCGCCCGCCGCAGCGCATTCTCGACGACACCGACCCGCCGCAGTACCGTTGGTTTCCCGACGGCGAGCTCAACACCTGTGCGAACGCCTTGGACCGCCATGTCGCCGACGGCCGCGGTGCGCAGCCGGCGCTGATCTACGACTCGCCGGTGACGGGCAACAAACGCACCTATACCTACGCTGAATTGCTCGACGAGACAGCACGTTTCGCTGGGGTGCTGCGCGGCCTCGGGGTCGGCGTGGGTGACCGGGTGGTGGTCTACCTGCCGATGATCCCGGAGGCGGTCATCACGATGCTGGCGTGCGCGCGACTGGGGGCGGTGCACTCCGTGGTGTTCGGCGGCTTCGCCCCGCACGAGTTGGCGGTGCGGATCGACGACGCGCGCCCCGATGTGGTGGTGACGGCATCGTGTGGTGTCGAGCCGTCCCGCATCGTGCAGTACAAGCCGATGCTCGACGCGGCGATCGAGCGGGCGCAGTTTCCGCCGCGGCACTGCGTCGTGGTGCAGCGCGACCATCACCGCTGCGACCTGATCGAAGGCCGCGATCTGGATTTCGCGGTATTGATGGCGTCCGCGACCCCGGTTGATCCCGTTCCGGTGGCCGCGACGGCACCGCTGTACGTTCTCTACACCTCGGGCACCACCGGCAAGCCGAAGGGCATCGTGCGCGACAACGGTGGTCACGCGGTGGCGCTGCTGTGGACCATGCGCCATGTCTACGACCTGGCCCCGGGCGAGGTGTTCTGGGCGGCCTCGGACGTGGGTTGGGTGGTCGGGCACTCCTACATCGTTTATGCGCCACTGCTTCTGGGGGCCACCACCGTGCTGTACGAGGGCAAGCCGGTGGGTACCCCCGATCCGGGCGCCTTCTGGCGGGTGATCAGCGAGCACGGAGTCAAGGTGCTTTTCACCGCCCCTACCGCGATCCGGGCCATCCGAAAGGAGGACCCGCAAGGCGAATACGTCGACCGCTACGACAGGTCGGCGCTGCAGTATCTGTTCGTGGCAGGGGAGCGCCTGGATCCCGACACCTACCACTGGGCCGTCGAAAAACTGGGCATCCCGGTGATCGACCACTGGTGGCAGACCGAGACCGGTTGGGCGATTGCCGCCAATCCGCTGGGCGTGCAACACTTCCCGGTGAAGGCCGGCTCACCGACCCTGCCGATGCCCGGATACGACGTGCGGGTGTTCGGGCCCAACGGCCAGGAGTGCGCACCTGGTGAGGAAGGTGCGATCTGCATTCGGCTGCCACTGCCGCCGGGCACTCTGCAGGGTGTCTGGGGGGATGACGCCCGGTACCAGAAGTCTTACCTGGCCGAGTATCCCGGCTTTTACCTGACCGGTGACGGCGGCTTTCTCGACGAGGACGGCTACCTGTTCGTGATGGGTCGCATCGACGACGTGATCAACGTGGCGGGGCACCGACTGTCGACCGGTTCGATCGAGGAGGTGCTGGCCACGCACCCGGCGGTCGCCGAATGCGCGGTGATCGGGGTGCCCGACGAGATCAAAGGCCAGGTTCCGCGCGGACTGGTGGTGCTCAAGGCCGGCGCCTCCGCCGAGGGGCTGCCCGAAGCGCTGGTGAAGTCGGTGCGCGACGAGATCGGGGCCGTCGCGGCGTTCAAGACCGTCGATGTCGTGCCCGCGCTGCCCAAGACCCGGTCCGGCAAGATCCTGCGAAAGACATTGCGCGGCATAGCTTGCGGGCGTGACGAGCCGGTGCCGTCCACCATCGAGGATCCCGCGGTGCTCGAGGTGCTGGCGCCGATCCTGCGCGGCGAGGCCTAGGACTGCCGTTTCGCCATTAGTTTCGATGCCATTGGCATCGTATGGTGATTTGTGCGATGGTCTCACGACAGGTAGTCGGGCGAAGGAGGATTCATGCTGATCGGGGTCACCGGTGGAACCGGATACCTGGGCGCCCACACCGTGCGGGCCCTGCTCGCAGACGGTCACCAGGTCCGGCTGCTCGTCGGCCCCGACGCCGAGGGCGCCCCCGTACTGGACCGGCTCGGTGAGGCGGGTGAGGTCGACGTCCTCTCCGGCGATATCCGACACCCCGCAACCATCGAGGCCCTTCTCGACGGCTGCGATGCGGTGTTGCACGCCGCGGGTGTGGTGGGCACCGACAGTCGGCGCACCGAGCTGATGTGGCAGGTCAACGCGTTTGCCACCGAGGCACTGCTGACCCAGGCGGTGGACCGGGGTCTCGACCCGGTGGTGTCGGTGAGCAGCTACAGCGCGCTGTTCCCACCAGCGAACGGCATCATCGGCCCGGAGACCCCCACCGCGCCGGGACGCAGTGACTACGCCAAGACCAAGGGCTACGCCGACCGCGTGGCCCGCCGACTGCAAGCCGACGGCGCGCCGGTGGTCGTGACGTATCCGTCGAGCGTTGTCGGCCCGGCCTTCCACACCGCACCGGGTGTCACCGAGCGCGGCTGGGCACCGTTGGTGCGGTTCGCCGTTGCCCCGCGACTGCGCGGTGGGATGCAGATGATCGACGTCCGCGATGTTGCCGACGTCCACACCGCGATCATGACGCCGGGGCGGGGGCCACGACGCTATCTGTGCGGCGGGGAGTTGGTGCCCTTTGATGGCATGATCGACGCTCTTGAACGTGGGACGGGCCGGCGGTTCAGGCGAATACCGTTGCATCCAGGGGTCTTTCGTGGCGTGAGCCGCATCGGCGACATCCTCGGCGGCATCGTGCCGATGGGTGACGGCCTGACCTATGAGGCGGCGCTGCTACTCACCGCGGCCACTCCGACCGACGACACCGCCACTCTCGCCGACTTCGACATGACGTGGCGCTGCCCCACCGACGCCATCATCGCGTCGTTCAGCGTGCCGTCACCGCGGCCGTGAGGATGTCGACGATCCGGGCGTGCAACATGTCGGTGTCGTCGTCCACGGCGACGGTGGTCAGGAACAACGCCGCACCGGAGGCCATCGCCAGCACCGCCCGGGCATCGAGTGCGGCCTCGGCGGCCCCTTCGGGATCCGAGCCTGCGAACAGGGCCACCGCCGGGCCGCTGAACTGCGCCCACAGCTGAGCGCGCAGCTCCGGGTTCTCGGCCATCGCCAGCAGCAGTCCGGGCACGGCTGCTTTGACCTCGGGGCGGCCGAACAGCTGGCGGCTGCCGCGGCCCACCCACTCCACCCAGCCGGCGCGGTCGGTGTCGGCGAAGGGGCCGAGATCCGGGGTGGTACCGAGGATCGCATGCAACACCAGTGCGGCCTTCGACGACCAGCGCCGGTCCAGACTGGAGCGGCCGACCCCGGAGCGGGCGGCGATCAGCCGCATGCTCAGCTCGTCCCAGCCCTTCTCGACCAGGAGTTCCCGGGTGGTGGCGAAGACCCGCTCGTCGATCGAGGTGTCCCGCGGACGTCCGGCCGTTTTGTCGCCCTCCATAACAGCCATTGAAACACCCACGTCGACGGCGAACCCACGCCTTGGAGTCGCGGGCAGTCAGCCACTACCCCAAACCTCTTGCGACACAACAGACTCGACCGTCACACCACAGCGTTTCTGTCAGTGGTTCGAACAAGTGTTCGATGTATGAGTTCTTCGGCGGTCGCGGATCAGCGAGACCGAAGCCCCGCGCCTCGAATTCCTGTCCCACCAATGGTTTCGGCGCGGCCGGCGCGAGAAACGCAGAATCGTCCTGGAATCGCTCACCGACTCCTGGTGTTACCTGCTCACCGACCGCTGACCTGATCGGCCAGAGCGGTGTGTTCGCCGACGGGTGCGGGCTCCACAGCGTCGTCGTCAACAGCGTCGTCGTCAACAGCGTCGTCGTCCATGGCCGGCACGTGCCCACGGGTGAGCCCGAACAGCGACAGCGCCGCCAGGGCAGCCGCGGTGAACATCACCACACCCATCGGCACGGCAGTGGCCTCACCGAGCAGGCCCACCAGAGGTGGGGTGATCGCACCCATGCCGTACTGCAGGAAGCCCAGCACCGCAGAGCCGGTACCCGCGGCGTGCGCCACCTCGGTGGTGGCCAGCGCGGTGGCATTGGCGTAGACGAAGCCGATGCTGGCCATGAAGCAGGCCATCAGCGCAATGGTGACCCACGGGATGACCCCGCCGATGGTGACGTTGAGCAGCATCAGTGCGGTGACCACCACGACGGCTGCGACGCCGCCCATCAACACCTTGCGCGGCGAGAAGGTGCGCACCAGTCGCGCCGAGACCAGGCTGCCCACACCCACCCCGAAGGCACACGAACCGAAGGTCAGCGAGTAGCCGGCGGGTGAGAAGCCCAGGATGTTCTGCAGGACGAACGGGGACGCCGAGATGTAACCGAACATCGCCCCCGCCGTGAACGCCATGCACAACGTGTAACCGAGGTAGTAGCGATTGCCCAGCACGCTGATCGCGCTGGTTCCGAGCGCCTTGAGGCCGCCCGGACGGCGACGGTCGGCCGGCAGAGATTCCTTCACGCCGAACACCACGCCAAGCAGCGTCAGCACATTCAGCATCGCCAGTGCCGCGAACACGGCCCGCCAGCCCAGGCCGGTGACCAGGGCGCCGCCGATTATCGGGGCGGTGATCGGGGCCAGGACGCTGATCAGCATCATCACCGCGAACAGCCGCGCCGCCCTCGCGCCGCGGGAATGGTCGGCGATCACGGCGCGGGCGATCACCACGCCCGCTGCGCCGCAGTATCCCTGCGCGAACCGCAGGACGGTGAGCAGCTCGATGGACGGCGCCAGCGCACAGGCCACGCTGACCGCCACACAGGCGATCGTGCCGATGATCAGCGGACGGCGTCTGCCGTAGCGGTCGGACAGCGTGCCGATGACGAGCTGCCCCACTGCCAGTCCGATCAGGAACGTCGTCAACGTCAGCTGGATGTTCGACGCCGAGGTGCCGAATTCCTCGGCCATCTCCGGAAATGCCGACAGGTACATGTCGATGCTGAACGGGGTCACGGCGTTGAGCAGGGCCAACACCATGATGACCCACCCCGACAGCGGGTTGGCTGCAGTGCCACGTCTCATGAAATGAAAATCCTTCTTTACGGCCAACCTGGCACGGTCCGACCAAGATAGTTATATTGTAATAGCTATGCCAAAATACGCTCTTGAGACGGTCGTCACTGCGGCACCGGCCGCCGAGCGCGCGCTCGCACTCGCGCTGCACGACCTGGCCTGGCGGATAGCGCGCCTGGGCCCCGCCGAAGTGGGCGTGACCCCGCTGCCTGCGACCGAGCTGGCGGTACTGCGGGCGGTGATCGACCAGCCCGACCGCAGCGTCTCCGACGTCGCCTCAGCGATGTCCATGCAGCCGAGCAATGTCAGCGCGGCGGTCCGCGCCCTGGTGACCCGGGGCCTGGTGCAGAAATGTCCCGACCCACACGACCGTCGGGTCACCCTGCTCCGCCCCACCGCGCAGGCGCTCAAGAACCGCGAATCCATCGAAACCGCCATCGCCGGTACCATTTTCGCCGCACTGGCGAATATGACCGACGAGCACGTCACCCTGCTGATGAACGCGATACCCGCCATGCGGACATTGGCAACCGAGGTCACCACCCATGTCGGCGGCCGCATCGACGCCCATTAGTTCGGACGCCACGGCGGGACGCTGCACGTTTGAGCTGCCGCACGTCGGGTAACACGCAGACGCCCCCCCGACGTCGTCCCAGGAGCACCACCCGATGAGTTCCGTCAACGCTGACGCCAAGCACACAGGTGACGATCGAGCAAAGACTCCCGGACAACTGACAGGCGCTGTCGTCATCGTCGCCTTGGTGTCCGCGGTCTCCGGCATGCTCTACGGCTACGACACCGGCATCATCTCCGGCGCGCTGCTGCAGATCACCAAGGACTTCGAGATCGCCGAGGCCTGGAAGCAGGTGATCGCGGCCAGCATCCTGCTCGGCGCCGTCATCGGCGCGCTGGTCTGCAGTTATCTGTCGGAGAAGCGCGGCCGCAAAGGCACCCTGGTGATGCTCGCCGCCGTCTTCGTCATCGGTGCGCTGTGGTGCGCCTTCTCCCCCAATCCCGTTGTCCTGTCGCTCGGGCGGTTGGTCCTCGGCTTCGCGGTCGGTGGGGCGACGCAGACCGCGCCCATGTACGTCGCCGAACTGGCACCACCGAAGTACCGGGGCCGGCTCGTGCTCTGCTTCCAGATCGCGATCGGCGTGGGCATCGTGATCGCAACCATCGTCGGCGCGTCGGAATCGGTGCCGTGGCGCTGGTCGATCGGCGCGGCCGCCGTCCCGGCCGCGATCATGCTCGGATTACTCCTGCGACTGCCGGAGAGCCCGCGGTGGCTGATCAAGGACGGTGACTCCGACAAGGCCCGCGATGTGTTGAACAAAGTCCGCCCGCCTGCCTACGACGTGGACGGCGAACTCGACGAGATGACCGAGCTGACACGGAAGGAAGAAGCCGCCAAGACCCGGGGATGGGCCGGCCTGCGCGCCGCGTGGGTCCGTCCGGCACTGATACTCGGCTGCGGCATCGCGATCTTCACCCAGCTCAGCGGCATCGAGATGATCATCTACTACTCGCCGACGATCCTGACCGACAACGGGTTCTCTGAGTCCGTGGCACTACAGGTGTCGGTCGCGCTCGGGGTGAGCTATCTGGTGGCGCAACTCGTCGGCCTGTCCATCATCGACAAGGTCGGACGACGACGGCTCACGCTGATCATGATTCCTGGTGCGGCGCTGAGCCTGTTCGTGCTCGGGACACTGTTCGCAACGGGTCACAGCGGCCGCGATTCGGTGCCGTTCATCATCGCCTGTCTGGTGGTGTTCATGCTGTTCAACGCCGGGGGCCTGCAACTCATGGGATGGCTGACCGGTTCAGAGACCTACCCGCTGGCAGTGCGGCCTGCCGGCACGGCCGCGCAGTCCGCGGCATTGTGGGGAACCAACCTGGTCATCACGCTCACCCTGCTCACCTTGATCAGCGGTATCGGGGTGGGACCGGCGATGTGGCTCTACGGCCTTTTCAACGTGGCTGCGTGGATTTTCGTCTACTTCCGGATGCCTGATCTCACCGGCAGGAGCCTGGAGCAGATCGAGCGCAAGCTCAGCGAGGGAAAGTTCCGCCCCGCCGACTTCGCCCGCTGAATTACTCCAAGGCGCTGAACTACTCATGGCCGTGACCGTCGACGCCTTCGAGGTCGCCGATCCGCCTGATGCCTGGGCGCGCGCCGGGTTCAGCGTGAACCCCGCCGCCGAGTGCGGGATCGACAGCGTCGTCATCCGGCTGGTCGGACGTGGCCGCGGGACCGGCCTCGTCGGGTGGTCGTTGCGCGGGCTGCCGTCTGACGGGCCGCACGACGACCTCGACGGGGTCCCGACCACCAGGTCGCGCGGGGTCACCGCGACGCCGGGCACCCACCCGAATGGCGTCGTTGCCGTCGACCACGTCGTGCTGGCCTCCCCTGATCTGGGCCGCACTCTCACCTCGTTCGCCGCTGCCGGTGCGGACCCCCGCCGGCAGCGGGACGGCGAAATCAGCGGACGACCGATCCGCCAGATCTTCTTCCGATTCGGGGACGTGATCGTCGAGGTCGTCGGTTCACCGGACACCGTTGCCGAAGGCCCGTCCACGCTGTGGGGCATCACCTACGTGGTGGCCGACATCGACGCCACCGTCTCGTACTTCGGTGACCGCACCGGACCGGTCAAGTCGGCCGTCCAGCCCGGGCGCCGCATCACCACGCTGCGGCATGACGAATTCGGGATGTCGGTGCGGACTGCGCTGATCTCGGCGCCCGCGCGTCGCTGAGCCCGAGTCCCCGTCGCAGTACCTATCCTCAGTCGTCATGAACGAGGCCACCCACGACGACGAGGCCACCACGGACATAGTGGTGATCCACACCGATGGCGGGTGCAGACCCAACCCGGGCCCCGGCGGCTGGGGTGCGGTGCTGCGCCAGCGTGAACATGTCCGGGAGATGTGCGGTGGCGAGGCGGGCGAGACCAGCAACAACCGCATGGAGTTGACGGCGCCGATCATGGCGCTGGAGGCGCTCACCAGACCGGTGGTGGTGCACCTTCACACCGACAGCACGTACGTCCGCAACGGGATCACCAAGTGGGTGCTGGGCTGGGAGCGCAACGGCTGGCTGACGTCGGCTAAGCAGCCGGTGAAAAACGTCGATCTCTGGAAACGACTGCAGCTCGCCTGCGCCCGGCACCAGGTGGAGTGGTTCTGGGTGAAGGGGCACTCCGGTGTCGCCGACAACGAATTGGCCGACGTGCTGGCGACGCGGGGACTGCAGGAAGCCATCGGCGCTGCCGGCTGACCGGCCCTACGGACCCTCTCCCCACCGTCACATCGGCAAACTCAGCTCCGCCGCGTTCCCCCACCGCCGACCACCGCACGTAGGTATCCGTCTCGTTGCGCCGAAGGCCCGCCGGGAATGGACACGGTAGCGGCGCTTGTTCTGGTGTCGGCGAGGCGGGAGGAATGGACGGATGAACTCGAGTTCCTGGAGGGACCTCATCGGCAGGGTGCGCTGGGGAAGTCGGTCATCATGAGGTTGGGGATGGCGTTGCCTCAATACGGATCGGCACTCGGTGCGGCGGCGGACTTGGCGCGCTTCGCGACGCAGATCGAGCAGTTGGGCTACGACTCGTTATGGGCCGCGGATCGCCTGTTCACCCCACTGACGATCCACAGCCCTTACCCCGGGGGCGACGAGGACGCCTACGAAAAGGACTATCTCGGAACGATCAGTGCCTTTGGTGACCCGTTTGTCCTGGTCGCCGCGGCCGCGACAGTGACGAGTAGGGTGCGACTGAATTTCAGCACCCTCAACGCTCCGCTTCACCAGCCGATTCATCTGGCACGCACGCTGACCACCCTCGACGTGCTCAGCGGCGGCAGGCTTGACGTCGGGTTCGGGCTCGGATGGATGAGGGACGAATACGACGCAGTAGGTCTGGCCTGGTCGTCCCGGGGCCGAAGGCTCGACGACATCTTGAGCTTTCTGCGCACGTGGTGGACCACCAACCCGGTGCAGTACGAGAGTGACTTCATCTCCCTGCCTCCATCTCAGGTGGACCTACGGCCGGTCCAGGCGGGTGGCCCGCCCGTCTACCTTGGCGGCGCCAGTCCCGCAGCGTTGGCACGGGTTGGCCGCAGCGCCGTCGGTTGGCTCGGCTTCGATGGCCTGCCCGGAGAACTGGAGGCGTCGTTGTGGTCGACGGCTCTACGCGAGGCCGAATCCGTCGGGCGAGACCCCGATGACCTGAAAAAAGTGGTGCGGGTCAACGCTGAACGTGGCGAGACCGTCGAACACCTGGCGGATCGCCTCTCCCGCGTTGAGGAACAGGGCGCCGACGAGGCGGTCGTCGACTTTGCGTTCAGCATTCCCGGCCTTGACCAGCGGCTCGAGGCCGCTGCACGGTTGGTTCGCTGAATTCACTTGCCTTTCAGCACCAATCGCGACCGCCGGCACTACTCCCACACCACTTCGTCCGGCGACTTGTCCGGCCGCAGGCCGCGCCAACTCGGGTGCCGCAGGCGGCCGTCGGAGGTCCGCTCGCTGAAGCGCACCTCCCCCACCAGCGTGGGCTGCACGTAGGTGACACCGCGCGCGTCCGGCCCGGTAAGCCTTGTGTTGAAGGGGGATTCGTCCGTCTGCAACGGCTCCAAGAGCTTCTTCAGCTTGGTCAGCTCCTTCTCGGTGAACCCAGTGCCGACTCGGCCGACGAAATCCAGACCGTCTTTACCGGGTACACCCATCAGCAGCGCGCCGATGCCGCTGGACCGGCCGCCCTCACCCTGGCGCCACCCACCGACGATGATCTCCTGGGCGTTCCAGTTCTTGTCTTTGATCCACGCCGCCGACCGCCGGCCGGGTTGATACGTCGAGTCCCACTTCTTCGCAACGACGCCTTCCCACTTGCGTTGCCGCGAGTACTCCAGGGCTTCGGCGCCATTACCGGGGAGTTGCTCAGGGACGATGAGATCAGTTCCCTGCGCCAGGGTTTCGAGCAACTTGCGGCGGTCGCGGTACTTGGCCTTCATCAGTGAGCGGCCATCGAGGTAGAGCAGGTCGAACGCCCAGAACTCGATGCGGGTGGCGCGGGCGCGGTTCTGCATGTTCGAGAAACTGGGCACCCCCTGCTCGTCGAGGGCCACCACCTCCCCATCGAGCAGCACATGATGCTCGGCGAGATCTGCTGCCACAGCAGCCAATTGCTTGTACTCCCCGGTGACGTCACGCCCGCTACGGGTCCGCAATGTCATCGAGCCGTGGTCGGCGTCGAACAACAGCCGGTAGCCGTCCCATTTGCCTTCGAATGCCCACTGCGCCGCCGTGAGCCGTTCGACCGAGCCATGGGTGGCCAACATCGGGGCCAGGTCCGACGGGGCGGGTGTGGGCTGGTCTTTGGTGCGGTGGGCCAGCCAGTTCTTCCCGCCGGTCTGGATCAGCGCGTAGCGCCCGGAGATCCTGCTGCCCTGCAAGGTGACGATGACCTCTCCCTTTTCGCGACCCTCATCGCCGGAGTCTCCATTCGTACCGTCCACACCGGGGTCGCGGAACTTCTCGGCCTCGTAAGTGCCGGAGTCCCAGAGGATCACCTTGCCGCCGCCGTACTCCCCCTTGGGTATGTCGCCTTCGAAGGTGGCGTACTCCAACGGATGATCTTCGGTGTGCACCGCCAGATGGTTCACCGACGGCGTATCCGGCAGGTTCTTGGGCACCGCCCACGACACCAGCACCCCGTTGCGTTCCAGCCTGAAGTCGTAGTGCAGGCGACGAGCGTGGTGCTCCTGGATGATGAACGTATTGTCGTTGCCGACAGCGGGTTTGGCGCTCGGCACCGGCTCCGGGGTTTTGCCGGGGTCCCGCATGCTGCGGTAGGTGGTGAGCCGATCCGGGGTGGGCACATCGGCATCCAGTGGTGCCAGCAGGTCACCGTCGGTCGCCACTCGTTCGAGCACCTCGTCATAACGCAGGTGCCGCAGCTCCGGATCGGAGATCTCGTCCCAGGTCCGCGGTGCCGCCACGGTGGGCTCTTCGCGGCCGCGTAGCGAATACGGCGCGATGGTGGTCTTCGCGCTGCTGTTCTGGCTCCAGTCCAGGAACACCTTGCCGGTGCGCAGACTCCGCGTCATCGTCGCCGTGACCAGCTTGGGCATCGACTTCTCCAGTTGCAGCGCGATGCGCTTGGCCAACACTGAGGCACCACGCGAACTGATCGGATTGTCCAGCGGCACATAGAGGTGCAGCCCCTTGCTACCGCTGGTCAGCGGAAACGTCGTCAGGCCGATGTCCTCTATCAGCTCCCTGACCGCCATGGCGACTTCGTAGAGCTGCGGCATGGTGACACCCTCGCCCGGGTCGAGGTCGAAGACCACCCGGGTCGCAGGACCGGGCTTACCTGCACTGTCGAACCGCCACTGCGGCACATGGACTTCGAGCGAACCCTGCTGGGCGATCCAGGCCAGCCCCTCCTGGGTGTCGATGATGGGGTAGGTGGTGGTCCCTGACCGATGTGTCACCGATGCCCGGTGCAACCACTCCGGGGCCGACGACGCCAACTGCTTCTCGAAGAAGGCTTCTTCCTCGACGCCGTTCGGCCAGCGCTTGCGTGTGACGGCCCGCCCGGCGATATGCGGCAACATCACCTCGGCGATGCCGATGTAGTAGTCGAAGACCTCCTGCTTGGTAGTCGCCCGCTTTTCCGGCCCCCGAGCGGGGTAGAGCACCTTGTCGGCGTTGGTCAGCCGAACCCGTTCGAAGCGGTCCATGGCGTCAACGTATACCCAGCTTTTGTCTGCACCCATTTCCCTTGCGCCGAAATCGACGAAGCGGCGGCTTCTACTCGCACTTTCTCGCCCAAACTCACGTTTGGGCGGGAGGGCAAATCCCTTGTGGCTCTTGGGTACCTGGTGTCACAGCCGGCAGGAAATCTGTCGGTGCATCGCACTAGTGTTCGAGTCATGGGTCATCATTCTGCAGCCGCCGAACGCGAGGCGATGCTGGCCGCCGTGGCCCAACTCGAAACACTGACCCACCGGATGAACCGGCTGTCGGTTGACGGGTTCACCCCTGCCGAATTGTTGGACCTGCAGCAGCGCCGCGAAGCCGTCCACCGCGCCCAGCCGGTGCTGGATCACAAGATCTACCAACGGCTCCAACACGATTGCACGCCGACGGAGTTGGGCGGCACGAGCTATCACGCGGTGCTGTCACAGCGGCTGCGCATCAGCACCACCGAGGCGCATCGTCGCCTCGACGACGCGGCCGCGCTGGGTCCGCGTACCGCAATGACGGGCGAGCCGTTGGAGCCGCTGCTGCCGAACATGGCTCGCGGCCAAGCCCAGGGCCTGATCAGCAGCGAACACATCGCCAAGGTGCGGTGGTTCTTCGCGAAGGTGCCCTCTTTCGTCGACTATCGCACCCGGGCCAGGTGTGAGCGCACGTTCGCACGTCTGGCGTGCGAACAGGCTCCGAACTCCTTCGCCAGAGCCGTCGAGGAGCAGCTGTATCTGCTCAATCAGGATGGCGAGTTCACCGAGCAGGACTGCGCGAAGTCCCGGGGTGCCACTGTGGGCCGCCAGAACCCCGACGGCACACGCAACATCAATATCACCGCCACCCCCGAATTGTCCGCCCTGTTCGAGGCGGTGACAGCGAAGCTGGCCGCTCCCGGCATGTGCAACCCTGAGGATGACCAGCCCACCGTCGACGGGGCACCTTCCGACGACCAGGTGCGACGCGATACCCGAACCCAGTCGCAACGCAACCATGACGCCCTCATCGCAGGTTTTCGCGCCCTGCTGGCATCAGGCGAGCTGGGCCAACACAATGGCCTGCCGGCCGTCGTGATCGTGACGACGACATTGGCAGAGCTGCAGAAGGGCGCCGGGCTCGCCGTCACCGCGGGGGGCACCAAGATGCCCATGCGAGACGTCATTCGGCTCGCCTCCCACGCCTACCACTATCTCTGCATCTTCGACGACGACGGCGTCCCCCTGCATTTGGGTCGCAGTAAACGGCTCGCCTCGCCGGGGCAGCGAATTGTCTTGTTGGCCAAGGACCGCGGCTGCACCGCGCCTGGCTGCGCCGCCTCGGGATACCAGTGCCAGGTCCATCACGCCACCCGCGATTGGAAACAGGGCGGGCGCACCGACATCGAAGACTTGACTCTGGCCTGCGGTCCGCACAACCGGCTGATCGAGAACACCGGCTGGACCACCGGTAAACGCGCCGATGGCATCACCGAATGGGTGCCGCCACCAGAACTGGATTGCGGGCAGAGCCGCATCAATACCTACCACCACCCGGAGCGACTTCTCGGCTCCGATGATGATGAGGTGCCGTAGCGCGCTGCGCCCCCGGCTAGTTGAGGCGCTCCCCCGTCTCGGGGTGGAACAGGTGCACCACACCGTCGGACTTCCTGCGCAGCTCGACGGTCTCGGCGAGCCTCGCCGGAATGCGCGACAGTGACCTCGCCACCAGTTGCACCCCCGGGGCAGCATGGGTGTACAGGTACGCCTCGCTACCCAGATCCTCGACCAGGTCGACGATCACGTCGATGCCGCCGCTGTCGGAGACCTCCAGGTGTTCGGGCCGGACGCCGACGGTGACCTCCTGCAGGCCCGCGTCGTGCAGCAATGCCAGGTGCTCACGCTCGAGTTGCAGGGTGGAATCCGCACCGACGCGGACACCGCTGCTGAGGATCGGCCCCGTCATCAGGTTCATCGCCGGCGACCCGATGAAGCCGGCAACAAAGACGTTGGACGGTTTGTCGTAGAGATCCGACGGTGAGGCGAACTGCTGCAGCTTGCCGTTGCGCAGCACCGCAACCCGGTCCCCCATCGTCATCGCCTCCACCTGATCGTGGGTGACGTACACGGTGGTGGTGCCGAGGCGGCGTTGCAACGCGGCGATCTCGGTGCGGGTCTGCACCCGCAGCTTGGCGTCCAGATTGGACAGCGGCTCGTCCATGCAGAACACCTGCGGCTCCCGCACGATGGCCCGGCCCATTGCCACCCGCTGACGCTGACCGCCGGAAAGCTTGGCGGGCTTGCGGTCCAGGAACTCGGTGAGGTCCAGCATCTTGGCGGCCTCTTCGACCTTACGGCGCCGCTCGTCGGAGGACACACCGCGCAGCTTGAGGGCGAAGCCCATGTTCTCGGCCACCGTCTTGTTCGGGTAGAGCGCATAGTTCTGGAACACCATCGCGATATCGCGGTCCTTGGACGGCACCCCCTTCATGTTCTTGCCGCCGATCTCGATGTCGCCCTCGTCGATCTCCTCCAGTCCGGCCAGCATCCGCAACGCGGTGCTCTTCCCGGAGCCGGACGGCCCGACCAGGACGACGAACTCGCCGTCGTTGATGTCGAGGTTCAGCGAATCGACCGCCAGCTTGTCCGAGCCTTCGTAGATGCAGGTGGCATTCTTGTAAGTGATTGTCGCCATGAGAGTTTCGCTCCTAGTGTCTTATTTGATCGCGCCGAAGGACAGTCCACGCACCAGCTTGTTCTGCGCGAGCCAGCCGCAGAGGATCACGGGCAGGGCCGCCATGGTGGCCGCCGCCGACAGCACCGCCCAGTACTGACCCTCACCGGCGATGAAACCGACGAGGTACACGGGCATGGTCTGCGCGTTCACCGCGGTCAGGTTCACCGCGAAGAAGAACTCGTTCCACGCAAAGATCACGCAGATCAGCGCGGTGGCCGCAATACCAGGTGAGACCAGCGGAAGGATCACCTCGCGCACGGACCGCCACAGGCTGGCGCCGTCGAGGCTGGCGGCCTCGAGCAGTTCACCGGGCACTTCGAGGAAGAACGAGCGCATCATCCACACCGCGATCGGCAGGTTCATCGAGGTGTAGAGAATGACCAGAGCCCAGATGTTGTCCAGCAGGCCGATATTGGAAACGATGATGTAGAGCGGCAGGATCACCGCCACGATGGGCAGCATCCTGGTGCTCATGAAGAAGAACAGCGCGTCCTGGGTTTTGCGCACGGGCCGCAGCGACAGTGCGAACGCGGCCGGAACACCGAGAAGCAGCACGATCACTATCGAAACCCCGGTGGCGAACAGCGAGTTCAGCATCGCGGGTCCGATGCCCTGGGCGAACACCGCCGAGTACTGGTCCAGGGTCGGGGTGAAGAACAGCTTCGGCGGACTGGTCGCCGCGTCCCCCTCCTGCTTGAACGAGGTCACGACCATCCAGAACACCGGGAAGAAGAACCCGAGTCCGACCAGCCAGGCCACCACCGACCACGGACTGAACTTTCGGGTCTTCTTGTGTGGCGTGGCAACCGAATCCGTCTTGACCGGCGCCTGGTTCCCTTCGCTCACCACTGGCGGTGTGGTCATGTCAAACCCCCTCTTGGTTGGCGGAGAACGATTTGAAGATCAACCGCAGGGCGAAACTCGCGATGACCATCGTGAAGAGCACCACGACAACGCCCATCGCGGCCGCCTGGCCGATGTCGAAGCCCAGGAATGCGCGTTGGTAGATGTAGAACGGCAGGTTGGCACTCGCGATGCCGGGGCCGCCCTGGGTCATCATGTAGATCGCATCAAAGGTGTTGACCAGGAAGATGGCTCCGAGTACGACGCCCAGTTCGATGAACCTCCGCAGATGCGGCAAGGTCAGCTCCCGGAAGGCTTGGAAGGCGGTGGCACCGTCGACTCCGCTGGCCTCCAGGATGTCGCGAGGCATCGACTGCAGGCCCGCCAGGATCAGCAACATCATGAACGGGGTCCACTGCCAGATCAGTTCGACCATGACCATGGTCAACGGGAACTGACCGATCCAGTCGACCCTGCCGATGCCCACCAGGGAAAGTACCCAATTCAGGATTCCATTGGTGGGGTCGAGGATGGTCGTCTTCCAAATCAATGCCGCGGCAACAGGAGTGACCAGAAATGGGGTGATCAGCAGCGTCCGCACGACTCCCCGACCCAGGAACGCCCGGTCGAGCAGCAGTGCGAGCAGCAGCCCGAGGAAGGCCGAAACCAGCACCACGCCGACGATCAGGATGACGGTGTTGAACGCCACCGACCAGAACTGGCTGTCTTTGAACACCGCGATGTAGTTGTTCAGTCCGACGAATTGCCGGGAGCCGGGGCGAACCAGGTTCCACGACAGCGTCGAGTAGTACAGCGTGAACAGAAACGGTATCTGCGTGACGACGATCATGAAGATCAGTGCCGGAAGCAGTGGACCGCGCCGGCGCCAGCCCTCGGCGCGACTCACGCCGAGGTCCTGCTGTTCCCGGATCTTGCGGACCCGTTCTGCCATCACATCCTGGCCGGTGTCGGTCCCGGCATCAGCAGTAAGAGTCATGACTTCTCCTGATAGGTCTTGCCGACCACCTCGGCGTATACCTGGGCTTGGTCCAGCGCCTCGTCGACGGACTGCTGTCCGGCGATGGCCGCGCTGATCTGCTGGCTGACCCGAGTTCCGAGATCCTGGAACTCCGGGATGCCGATGAACTGCACTCCGGTGTACGGAACCGGTTGCACCGTGGGCTCATTGGGTGTCGAGTTCTGGATGGAGCGCAGGGTCAGCGGTCCGTACGACTGGGAGATCGCCTGGTACTCCGGCAGTTCGGTGTATGTCGATGTCCGGCTGCCGGGTGGGACGCGGGCCCAGCCCAACTCCTCCCCGACCAACTTCATGTAGTCCTTGCTGGTCATCCAGGAGATGAACTTCCAGGCCCCGTCGGGATTCTTGGCGGCTTTCGGAATTCCCAGCGCCCAGGTGTAGAGCCAGCCGGAATCGGGCTTTTCGACGATGGGCGCAGACAGGTAACCGATCTTGCCCTGCAGTTCCGGGTAGGACTTCGGATCCTCGAGCACCGACACCGCGGAGGTGGCGTCGTACCACATCGCCGTCTGGCCCTGGCCGAACAGGTTGGCGCACTCCTGGAATCCTGTTGAGGCGGCCCCGAGTTCGCCGGAACGCTTCACCAGGTCGACGTAGAAGTTGACGGCCCGCTTCACTTCCGGGCTGTTGAGTTGCGCATTCCACTGGTCATCGAACCACCGGCCGCCGAAGGTGTTGATCACCGTGTCCAGCGGCGCGAGCACCTCACCCCAGCCCGGCTTGCCGCGCAGACAGATACCTGCACGGTCGTCGTTCTTCAAGGTGTCGGCCCACCCCTCGACCTCCTGCCACGTGGGCTGATAGTTCGGGTCCTGGTTGACCTGGATCCCGGCCTGCTCGAAGAGGTCCTTGCGGTACATCAGAAACGACGATTCGCCGTAGAACGGGACCGCATACATGTCGCCGTCGTAGGACAACGAATCCCGCAGCGACGAGATGAAGTCATCCTGGTCGTAACCCGGGGTCTGCGCCGCGTAGTCGGAGAGATTGCGCAGCCAGCCGTCTCTGGCCCACTGGGGGGTCTCGAAATTGCTGATCATCACCACGTCGAATTCACTGCCGCCCATGGCTGTCGACATGGTGATCTTGGCCCGCGCCTGGTTCTCCGACAGAGTGATGAACTTCAGCTTCGTGCCGGGATTCTCCGCCTCGAACCGTGAGGACAGTTCCTGCGCGTCGGTCATCTGCGCGTTGGACACCAGGGCGATCGTCACTTGGTTGTCCGAGGACCCCAGGCTGCCGGCGCCGGCGCACCCCGCAGTGAAGGTGAGTGCGGTACCCACCAAGAGCGCTCCCATACACGCTGCGAGCCGATGCAGAACTCTTCGTTGCGCTTTCACCTGGAACCTCACTTACCTTGGGTCGTCACTGACTGAGTAGCCAACGGGCACAATCGATATCGCAGACCAGAAAGCGAGCCAGGCCGCCGCGCAATGCTCCGAGTGTCGGCCGATGTTTGCTGGACCCACTCGAGAGCAGGATCGTGGCGGGGCAGGCCTTGATGTCTTCGAGCGCCACCGACACCGTGCGGCGCTGTAATTCACCGGCGACCGGATTGCCGTCAGCATCGAAGAACCGTCCGCCGATTTCCCCCACCGCGCCGAGGGCGACCAGTTCGTCGAGCACCCCGGTGTCGAGGAAGCTGCCCTCGAACAACGTGGTCGACGTCGACACCGCGCCGATGCCGAACATCATCACCTCGGCGCTCCGGCCGGTTTCCAGGGTCCGTGACATTCCCGAGTCGCTACGGATGGAATCGACGGTGGCGGGGTCGGCGTACAGCGGCGCGGGCAGGCGGTAGGTGTCGGCGTGCAGCACCTCCGCGCAGCGGCTGAGGATGAACTCGGTGCCGGTCTGGTACGCAGTCGCCGAGAAGCCGGACATCGAACCGTCGAGTTGCACCACGGCGCGACAGGTCGCCACTCCGTTGGGCAATGCCGTGGCGACGGCGACATTCTCCGGCCCCCAGGTGAACCCCAAGGTGTCCGTCGGCGACAGTCGCCGCGACAGCAGCGCGGCTGCGGCCCGGCCGATGCCGGCGAAGGCCGCGGGCCGGCTGATCGAGTCATCGTCGACCCCGTGTCCGGCGATCACCGCCTCGGTGAGCCCGAACCGCTCCTCGAGTGCGCGTTCCTCCTCGGCGTGCAGGTCATCACGCAAATCGGCGGGAACGACGATTTCGATGCGGACCAGGCCGCGCGCCTTCGCCCTGGCCACCAACCGGCCGGCGGTGGGGCGGGAGACGCCCAGGCGTGCTGCGATCTCGGCCTGGGTGAGCCCGTCGAGGTAGTACATCGTGGCGGCGCGCAATGCCAGTCGGAGGTCCTCAGGCCTGGCGTCGGTGACGGCGGGAATCCGCGACCCCCGACTCGTGCCTTGAACCACCGTCACCAGCGCCTCCTTCCACTGCCCATGAGCATTTGCTCAGGGGTGCGAGTAGATGCTCAACACGCTAACATGACAAATGTGACGTACACAACACTTACCGGGACACTCGTCCCCAGCGGTAACGTCTACGAGGTGGTGTGGTCATGAAGCTGAACAGTTCGACCCTGTCCCAACTCGCAGTCGCCAAGCCGAGTTATGACCGTGATGGGATCACCGTCGGCATCGTCCATTTCGGCGTCGGGGGATTCCACCGAGCTCATCAGGCCTACTACATCGACAAGCTGCTCGAACAGGGCAAGGCGCAGGAGTGGGGCATCTGCGGAGTGGGCGTGCTACCCCAGGACCGCAAGATGAAGGCGGCACTGGACGCCCAGAACGGGCTGTACACGCTGATACTGGTGAACCCCGACGGCAGCCGGGACGTCCGCGTGATCGGTTCGATCGTCGACTACCACTACGCGCCGGATGACCCCGAGACGGTGATCGAACTGCTCGCGGCCCCCAGCACCCGCATCGTGACACTCACGATCACCGAGGGCGGCTACCAGATCGAGAACGCCGACGAGAACTCGGTGTTCGGCCTGGTCACCGCGGCACTGTCCCGTCGCCGCGACCGTGGCATCGCCTCGTTCACCATCGTCTCCTGCGACAACATCGAGGGCAACGGAGACGTCGCCCGCCGGGCGTTCACCGACTTCGCCGACGAGCACCATCCCGGACTCTCGGCATGGATGGCCGAGCACACCACGTTCCCGAACTCGATGGTGGACCGCATCACCCCCGTCACCACACCCGATGTCGTCACCACGCTCGCCGACACCGACGGCGTGGAGGATCTGTGGCCGGTGGTCGCGGAACCGTTCACGGCGTGGGTGCTCGAGGACGACTTCGTCGACGGGCGCCCACCGCTCGAGGATGTCGGCGTGCTCACCGTCGACGACGTGACACCGTACGAGCTGATGAAGCTACGGCTGCTCAACGCCAGCCACCAGGGTCTGTGTTACTTCGCCTATCTCGCCGGTTACCGGCTGGTGCACGACGCGGCCTCGGACCCGCTGTTCGCCGAATTCCTGTTGCGCTACATGGATTCCGAAGCCACCCCGACACTGAAGCCAGTGCCGGGCATCGATCTGCCGGACTACAAACGCACCCTGATCGAGCGCTTCTCCAATCCCGGGGTTCGCGACACCATCGCCCGGCTGTGCGCCGATTCCTCCAACCGCATCCCCAAATGGCTGCTGCCGGTGATCCGCACCAACCTCGAAACCGGCGATCCCATCCGGTTGTCCGCGGCGATCGTCGCCAGTTGGGCCCGTTACGCCGAGGGTGTCGACGAGGACGGACAACCCATCGAAGTCGTTGACCAACTGGCCGACGAGCTGGTCCCCATCGCCAAGTCGCAACGCGACAATCCGTTGGCGTTCATCGAGAACACCGCAGTCTTCGGTGACCTGGCACAGCAGCCCCGCTTCGTCGAGGACTACCGGTGGGCGTTGAACTCCCTGCACCGCGACGGCGCACGGGTCACGCTGGAAACACTGCGCAAGGAGCAACGGTGAGTCGCGCGCTGGTCATCGGAGAGGCACTCATCGATGTCGTCGAACGAGACGGTGCCGTCACCGGTGAGCATGTCGGCGGCAGCCCGCTGAATGTGGCCGTCGGGCTGGCGCGACTCGAGCGCGACGTCGACTTCCTCACCCACATCGGCGACGACGAGCGCGGTCACCGGATCGCGGAGTACGTCACCTCCGCCGGAGCGACACTGGTGCCCGGCAGCGTCAGCGCGAAGCGGACGCCCGTGGCGCGGGCGCTCCTCGACGCCGCGGGTGCAGCCACCTACACCTTTGATCTGACGTGGGAGCTGTCGGGGACTCCGGAGGTCGGGCCGCCCCTGGTGGTGCACACCGGATCCATTGCCGCGGTACTCGACCCCGGCTGCCGAGCCGTCGCCGCACTGCTGGACGCCTACCGGGTCTCGGCCACGGTCACCTTCGACCCCAATATCCGGACGACGCTGATCAGCGATGGCGATATGGCCCGCGAACGCATCGAACGACTCGTCGCGACAAGTGACGTGGTCAAAGCCAGCGATGAGGACCTGCGCTGGCTCTTCCCCGGCACCGAACCCGAGGAGGTCGCCCGGCAGTGGCTGGCGGCAGGCCCCTCACTGGTCGCGGTGACCCGCGGCGGGGACGGGGCATTCGCGGTCACGCAGGCCGGCACAGTGTCGGTGCCCGCCCGCGCGGTGGAGGTCGTCGACACCGTGGGCGCCGGCGATTCATTCATGACCGGCCTGATCGACGCGCTGTGGTCCCTGGACCTGCTGGGGGCGGCCAACCGATCCGCACTGCGCGCCATCACCAGCGAACAACTCCGCACCGTGCTGGGCACCGCCGTGCTGAATTCGGCGTTGACGGTCGCCAAGGCGGGGGCCGATCTGCCGGACCGGGCGACGCTGGATGCCGCCGGTTCCCGACCCTGACCGCGCCGAAATCAGTTTCGGGGCGTTTGAGCCGAAGTGAGTAGGCCATACTGGCGTAATGCGGTCCATCTGGAAGGGTTCGATTGCGTTCGGCCTGGTGAATGTGCCCGTCAAGGTCTACAGCGCCACCGAGGACCACGACATCAAGTTCCATCAGGTGCATTCCAAGGACAACGGGCGTATCCGGTACAAGCGGGTCTGCGAAGTCTGCGGCGAGGTCGTCGAGTACCGGGACATCGCCAAGGCCTTCGAATCTGACGACGGCCAGAGCGTGGTGATCACCGACGAGGACATCGCGACGCTGCCTGAGGAGCGCAGCCGCGAGATCGAGGTGCTGGAGTTCGTGCCCGCGAACCAGGTCGACCCGATCATGTACGACAAAAGCTACTTCCTGGAACCTGATTCGAAATCGTCGAAGTCCTACGTGCTGCTGGCGAAGACGCTGATGGAGACCGACCGGCTGGCGATCGTGCATTTCGCGCTGCGCAACAAGACCCGGCTGGCTGCGCTGCGGGTGATGGACATCAACAAGCGGGATGTGATGACGATCCACACCCTGCTGTGGCCCGACGAGATCCGCGACCCGGACTTCCCGGTACTCGACACCAAAGTCGACATCAAGCCCGCCGAGCTGAAAATGGCCGGGCAGGTGGTCGATTCGATGGCCGACGACTTCAACCCCGATCAGTTCCACGACGATTACCAGGAGCAGCTGCGCGAGCTCGTCGAAGCCAAACTCGAAGGCGGCGAGGCATTCACCGCCGACGAGAAGCCGACCGAGCTCGACGAAACCGAGGACGTCTCGGATCTGCTGGCCAAGCTGGAGGCCAGTGTGAAGAAACGTCGGGGCGGCGCGTCCGAGGACTCGGACGATTCCGGGGCTGACGACTCCGGGGCAGACGATTCCGAGGCTGACGATTCCGAGGACTCGAAAAAGGCCCCTGCCAAGAAGGCGGCGGCCAAAAAAGCTCCCGCGAAGAAGGCCACCAAACAAACAGCGGCCAAGAAGGCGCCTGCCAAGAAAGCCGCCGCCAAGAAGTAGAGCTAACGCCCCAGCGTGTTGACGGCCAGACCGAAGGCCGCCGGTACGGCAGCGGCACTCGGCACGATCGCCCGTTTCCCGAACGGGGTGGCGGTGCCCAACACCAGAGCGCGGGTCAGCAGCCGGTACCGGCGGGTGATGCGGTGCCAGTCCTTCTCGTAGCCGGCTGGGCGGTCGGTGGCGATCGCGGCGACGGCTGCCGCCGCCTGCTTGACGGCCAGACTCATCCCCTCGCCGGTCAGTGCGTCCTCGTAGCCGGCGGCGTCGCCCACCAGCAGGACCCGGCCGGCGACGCGACGCGAAACCACCTGCCGTAGTGGGCCACACCCGCGCTCGCGGCCGTGTGCAGCACCCTCCAGTCGCGCCTGCAGCCACGGGAAGCAACTCAGGTCGGCCCGCTCACTGCTCAGGATCGCCACCCCGACGAGGTTCGGCTCCACCGGTGTCACGTACGCCTCACCCCGCGGCGACCAGTGCACCTCGACAAAATCCGACCACACCGGAACGGTGTAATGGGTGCGCAGTCCCACCCGCCGCGGCCGACCAGCCACCGAGGTTATCCCCACCGAGCGGCGAACCGCCGAATGCAGTCCGTCGGCGCCCACCAGATACCGAGCGCGGATACCCGCGGCGCTCACCCCGTCGGCATCCTGGGCCACCGAGGTGACTTTCGCCGAAACCCAGACCGTGCCAACTTCTTTGGCGCGATCAACCAACGCCGCGTGCAGTGTGGTGCGACGTACCCCGCGGCCCACGCCGTTGCGGAAACATGCTTGCGCACGGCGGGTCCCGTCTGAGTAGGCGATCCCGCGAAACGGCATACCGGCCGGATCGACCCCGAGATCAGCCAGAGCCGCCAGACCGCCCGGCATCAGCCCTTCACCACACGCCTTGTCGATCGGGGACTCCCGAGGCTCGGCCACGATCACCGAAAGCCCCTGGGCGCGTGCATGTAACGCCACGCCCAGACCGCCGGGCCCACCCCCGACCACCAGCACGTCGGCGTCGAACCCGGTCATGCGCGCGGCGCGCTATAGCCCAGGGCCTCGTTCTCGACCCGGATCCGGACACGCAACAGCAGTGCGTTGGCCACCGTGAAGCACAGGGCGGTGATCCATGCGGTGTGCACCAACGGCAGTGCTATGCCCTCGATGACCACCACCAGATAATTCGGGTGGTGCAGCCAGGAGTACCGGTAGGGACCCGTGGCCACCAGCGGCTGATCCGGCACCACGATCACCAAGGTGTTCCACCGCCTGCCCAGGGTGGTGATGCACCACCACCTCAGCACCTGGCTGGCCACGGCCAGCGCCAGCATGGGCCAGCCCAGCCAGGGCAGGAACGGCCGGTCCAGCGCCCACACTTCGACGACGCAACCGATCAACAACCCGGCGTGGATGACCACCATCACCGGATAGTGACGGCGCCCGAATTCCCTGCCGCCGTGGGCAAAGGCCCACGCGGCATTGCGTTTACTGACGATGAGCTCGACAAGCCGCTCCACAGCGACGGCGAGGATCAGCAGGTAGTACACAGCCCTACCAACGCAGCAGGACGAGTTCGGAGCAGAAGCCAGGGCCCATGGCGACCATCATGCCGTATGACCCCTCCTCAGGAGGGTCAGCCAGACAGGCCCGCAATACGTCCAGCACCGACACTGACGACATATTACCGTTGTCCCGCAACGATTTTCGAGTTCTATCGAGAGCGGCAACCGGCAGGTCCAGAACTTTTGCCACGGTGTCTATCACCCTGGGCCCGCCGGGGTGGCAGACCCAGGTGCCGATATCGGCGGCGCTCAGACCGAGTTCGGCCAGAAACAACCCCACGTCTTCCCCGAGGTACTTCTCCGCGACGTCGGGCACATCTGCCGAGAGCACGATCCTGAAGCCCTGTGCGCCGATATCCCACCCCATGACGGCTTCGGTGTCCGGGTAGAGCCGGCTGCGGGTCGCCAGCACCTGGGGTTCTCGTCTGCCAGGACGGGGTGTCCGGGCCGCGCCGGTGGCCACCACCACCGCCGCCCCGTCGCCGAAGAGACTCGAGGCCACCAGGTTGGCCATGGACGTGTCATCGCGCTGAATGGTCAGCGAGCACAGTTCAACCGCGAGCAGCACGGCGACCTGCTCCGGGAAGGCACGTAGATAGTCGTGCACGCGGGCCACCCCGGCCGCGCCGGCCACACACCCCAATCCGAACAGCGGCACCCGTTTGACGTCGGGCCGCAGGCCGACGCGGCCCGCCAGCCGCGCCTCCAGCGTCGGCACCGCAAGGCCGGTCACGGTGGTGGAGAAGACGACGTCGACATCGCCGGGTTGCAGGCCCGATTCGGCCAGGGCCGAGATCAGTGCCCGCTCTCCGAGGTCGAGAGCCACCTCGAGGTAGGCCGCATTGGCTTCGGAGAAGCCGCTCAGTTCCGGATAGCGCGTCAGCGGAAGCGCCAGGTTGCGGTGGTCCACGCCGGCGGCGGCGGCGAACCGCTGAAACTGCGGTCCGGCGTAGCCCACCAATGCGGCCACCACCTCCTGCTGGGAGTGGCGGTGGGGCGGAAATTCCACTGCGGCAGCCGCAATCGCAGGTGCCCGGTCGACGGTCATCGGCTCAGGCCAAGAGTTGACGGTTTCACATAGGTGGCTACGTATTGGGCTCTCCTCCGGTTCAATCCACCGGGTCGACGGCCCGCCACGGCTGCCCTCCCGGACGCACAACACCTACTAGAACCTGTTCTAAAAACCTTGGGGCAATGCAGCACGCGGGGCGCACCGCCTTGTTACGGTGACCGGCGATGATTCTCGACAGATTTCGACTTGATGACCAGGTAGCCATCGTCACCGGCGCGGGCCGCGGCCTCGGCGCGGCAATATCGGTGGCATTCGCGCAGGCGGGCGCCGATGTCGTCATCGCCGCCCGCACGGAATCCGAACTAGAGGCCGTAGCCGGACAGGTGCGCGCGGCCGGCCGGCGCGCGCACGTCGTCGTCGGCGACCTCGCCCACCCGGACACCGCGGCCAATCTGGCCCAGGTCGCGATCGACACGTTCGGCCGACTGGATGTTGTCGTCAACAACGTCGGCGGGACGATGCCCGGCCCGCTGTTGGACACCCCGACGCAGGCGTTGAAAAACGCGTTCACCTTCAATGTGCTGACCGCACACGCGCTGACCGCGGCGGCGGTGCCCCTGATGCTCGAATCCAGCGGCGGTGGCAGCGTCATCAACATCACCTCGACCATGGGTCGACTGGCCGGCCGGGGATTTGCGGCCTACGGCACGGCCAAGGCTGCCCTGGCCCATTACACCCGGCTGGCAGCACTGGACTTGGCACCGCGGGTGCGGGTCAACGCGATCGCGCCGGGGTCGATCCTCACCTCCGCCCTCGATGTGGTCGCAGCCAACGAGGAACTGCGCACGCCGATGGAGAAGGCCACCCCGCTGCGTCGGCTCGGCGAGCCCCTCGACATCGCCGCCGCCGCGGTGTATCTCGCATCGCCGGCGGCAAGCTACCTCACCGGTAAGACCCTGGAGGTCGACGGCGGCCTCACCTTCCCCAACCTGGACCTGCCCATTCCTGATCTGTGATCGGTCCCCGACCTGTAGAGGACTGCCCGTATGACCATTCGCGTCGCCCAGATCGGAACCGGGAACGTCGGCATCCACGCCCTCACCGCGCTCATCACCAACCCCGATTACGAGCTGACCGGGGTGTGGGTGTCGTCGGCCGCGAAAACCGGTAAGGACGCCGGAGAGCTTGCCGGGCTCGACGTCACCACCGGCATCGTGGCCACCGATGACCTCGATGCCGTGTTGGCCACCAAGCCGGACTGCGCGGTCTACACCGCGATGGCCGACAACCGGCTCCCCGACGCGCTGGAGGACTACCGTCGCATCCTGGCCGCCGGCGTCAATGTCGTCGGCAGCGGACCGGTATTTCTCCAGTATCCGTACCAGGTCATTCCGGACGAGATGATCGCCCCGTTGGAACAGGCTGCGCGTGAAGGGAATTCGAGCCTGTTCGTCAACGGCATCGACCCCGGTTTCGCCAACGACCTGCTTCCGATGGCACTCGCGGGCACCTGCCAGCGCATCGAGCAGGTCCGCTGCATGGAGATCATCGACTACGCGACCTACGACAGTCCCACAGTGATGTTCGACGTGATGGGCTTCGGTAAACCGCTCGACGAGACCCCGATGCTGCTGCAACCCGGGGTGCTGAGCCTGGCCTGGGGATCGGTGATCCGCCAGCTCGCCGCCGGGCTCGGGATCAACCTCGACGAGGTCACCGAAAGCTACACCCGCGTTCCGGCACCAGAGCCTTTCGACATCGCCTCGGGGCACATCCCGGAAGGCGGTGCGGCAGCACTGCGTTTCGAGGTGCGCGGCATGGTCGACGGGAACGCAGCCGTCGTCGTCGAGCACGTGACGCGGTTACGTGAGGACATGTGCCCGGACTGGCCCCAACCCGCCCAGTCGGGCGGGTCGTACCGCATCGAGATCACCGGCGAACCCAGCTACACAATCGATCTGTGTCTCAGCAGCCCCGGCGGCGACCACAACCGGGCGGGGCTGGTGGCCACCGCCATGCGGGTGGTCAATGCCGTTCCCGCGGTGGTGGCGGCCCCACCGGGGATCAGAAGCTCCCTGGACATACCACTTGTCACTGGCAAAGGGCTGTACGCTTCAAATAGCCAATGAGAGGACCTCTGATGAAGTCACATTTCACCGTCGCCGCGCTGGTAGCAGCCGCAGGTGCCGCCGGGGCCATCATGGCCGCGCCCATCGCGTCCGCTGAACCGCTTCAGCCCACCTGCCAGGACGCGGGCGGCAACATAGTCTCCGGATCGTCCACCGTGTGCACCAAGCCCGGCAACGCACAGATCACCAGTTCTCCGGGAATTCTCGGCGCCACACAGTGGGGCATGTGGCCGTGGTTCGGCGGTATGGGGGTCCTCTGAGCCGCCCGATATCCCAGTGTTCACCGCACCGTCGCTGACCGTAGTTGTGTTGTCAGCGGCGGTGTTTTTTGCGCCCACCGCGGCGGCCCTGCCGCAATGTCAGGACGTATCACCGCGGACCACGGTCTGCGTCAGCTCCGGCGGAAGCCACCAGATCACCACGTCCCCGCCGCCGATGGACTTCGGGTTCTGGCCCGGCTGGACCTATGGCTATTGGGATGCCCCCGGCTTCGTCTTCGGCGTCGGCTAAGTGTCAGTGCGGCTAGGCCACCCTGTTTGCCCCCCTCATGATTTCGGCTAACCTAACTTTCTGATTCGTTGACTCGGATAGAGGGTGGGGCGTTGAACCTGGCAATCAAGGCACCGGTGCGTCCGGGCTTCCTGTTGCTTGGACCCGCATTCGTCGCAGCCATCGCCTACGTCGACCCAGGGAACGTCGCGGCAAACGTCAGCGCGGGCGCGCAGTTCGGCTTCCTGCTGGTCTGGGTGATCGTCCTGGCCAACGTCATGGCCGGTCTGGTGCAGTTCCTGTCGGCGAAGCTCGGCCTGGTTACAGGCCGTTCCCTGCCGGAAGCAGTCGCCGACCACACTCGCAGGCCAACCCGCATCGCGTTCTGGCTCCAGGCCGAATTGGTTGCGATGGCAACCGATCTCGCCGAAGTCGTCGGCGGAGCCATCGCGCTGTACCTGTTGTTCGACCTGCCGCTGCTGATCGGCGGCGTCATCACGGGCGCGGTCTCACTGATGCTGCTGGTGGTGCAGGACCGGCGCGGTCAACGGATGTTCGAACGCGTGATCACCGGGCTGTTGGCCGTCATCGCGATCGGCTTCATCACCAGCTTGGCCGTGTCAGCTCCGGCCCCGAGCCAGGTGGCATCGGGGCTGCTCCCCCGGTTCGACGGGGCCGAGAGCGTGCTGCTGGCCACGGCCATGCTGGGCGCGACGGTGATGCCCCACGCGGTGTACCTGCACTCCGGGCTCGCCCGCGACCGGCACGGGCACCCCGACGCGGGCGCCGCCCGGCAGCGGCTGTTGCGGATCACCAAATGGGACGTCGCGTTGGCCATGATGATCGCCGGTGCAGTGAACATGGCGATGCTGTTGGTGGCGGCGACCAACCTGCAGGGCCGCGAGAACACCGACTCGATCGAAGGCGCGTACGCCGCCGTCCAAGACACCCTCGGGCCGACGATCGCGCTGTTCTTCGCTGTGGGTCTGTTGGCTTCGGGCCTGGCGTCCACGTCGGTCGGCGCCTACGCCGGGGCGATGATCATGCAGGGGCTGCTCAAGGTCTCCGTTCCCGTGATCGTCCGCCGTCTGGTCACCTTGATCCCGGCGCTGGTGATCCTCGGGGTGGGTTTCGACCCCAGTCGCGCACTGGTGTTGTCGCAGGTCGTGTTGTCGTTCGGCATACCGTTTGCGTTGATTCCGCTGATCCTGCTCACCAGCGACGCACAGCTGATGGGCGCCGACGTAAACCGGCGCCTGACCACGTTTTTCGGCTGGTCCCTCGCCGCTTTGATTAGTGTGCTGAATGTGGTGCTGATTTATCTGACGGTGACGGGCTGAGTGTCGGTCCGACACCTCTACTTCGCGTACGGGTCCAACCTGTGCGTGCAGCAGATGGCGCGCCGTTGTCCGGACGCGCTGGGCCCCGATGCGCTGGCACCGCGGCCGGCAACGCTGGCCGACCACGACTGGCTGATCAACGAACGCGGCGTCGCCACTGTCGAACCGTTCGCGGGATCCCGTGTCCACGGCGTCATCTGGGACGTCTCCGACCGCGACCTGGCCACCCTCGACTCCGCGGAAGGCGTGCCGGTGCGATACCGGCGCGACCGGATAACGGTGCACACCGCTGCCGGGCCGACACCGGCGTGGGTGTACGTCGACCGTCGGGTCGAGCCCGGCGCGCCCAGGCCCGGTTATCTGGAACGGATCATCGACGGCGCGGTGCACCACGGGCTGCCTGAGCGGTGGGTGGAGTTCCTGCGGCGGTGGGACCCGGTGCACTGGCCGCGCCAACTCGGCCCGGCCTCCCCCGATGCGCCCCGGACGCTGACAGACCTGCTGGCTGAGCCCGGGGTTCGGGAATCCAGCACCCTGCGATCCACGTTCGGCTTCATGGCCATTCACGGCGGCGGGTTGGAACGGATGACCGACGTGATCGCCGCGCGCGCCGCCGACGCGGCCGGGGCGTCGCTGTACGTGGTGGCCCACCCCGACCACTACCCGCACCACCTCGGCTCGGCGCTGTTCTCCCCCGCGCAGTCCGAACCATTGCGAGAGTTCCTCGACCATGTCGAGACGGTGGTGTCGGTGCACGGGTACGGGCGAATCGGGCGCAGCACCCACCTTCTCCTCGGCGGCGGAAACCGGGCGCTGGCCACGCACCTGGTGAACCGGGTGGACATTCCGGGTTACCAGCTGATCGCCGACCTCGACGCCATTCCCCCCGAACTGCGCGGACTGCATCCCGACAACCCGGTGAACCTGCCGCGACAAGGCGGGGTGCAGCTCGAACTGTCCCCCCGAGTGCGCGGTATCAGCCCGCGCAGCGCCATGTCGGGCGACGACGGACTGTGCCCCGCGACGTCCGCCCTGGTGCGCGGATTGGCCGAAGCCGCCCGCACCTGGGTCTGACGCCCGACACCTGCTGTTCACGTTCCGTTCCACCCGCCCGGGCCTGTTGGCGGAAATCGATCAAAACTCTTGCCTTCCAACTAGGCTGAGCGGTGTCAGAGCTATTGGAAGGTGGTACCGCGTTGCCACGGAACTCTTACACCCCGTCCGTCGACAGTCGATCCCTGGACATCGCCAAAGGTGTCCTGGTTGCCCTCCGCGGTTGTACCTCTGACGAAGCTTTCGCCGAAATCACCGGCATTTCGAAACAGCGTCGCCTCGGCACACTGGCGCTCGCGCGCGCGTTGGTGCAGCTCGCCGAGGGGTCTGTCGCCCTGGCGGCCGGCCCGGCTGCCGAGGCAGCGATGCAGACCTGGGGGCACCTGCTCCGCGGGTCCCGCAGCAGCGCCAGCCTCGCCTGACGGCTGCGCCGGGGGTAGGTACCCACCCATCCGGTCAGCTGCCGGCTCCGAATAGCCAATGTGCAGGCTAACGAGACGAGCAGGCGATCCGTCGCGGTCGACGACGGCCCCGTCAGCGCGGTCGTCCCCGCGCTGTACCGGACCCGCATCACCCATCTGCGCCGCGCACCGGTACACCACTACTTCGAGCACAAGAGCTACAGCTGGTACATCGACATCGACAACCCACCGCGGTTGCCCCGTCCGCTGCGACCCTTCGCCAGGTTCGAGGCCGTCGATCACCTGGTGGCGCCGCCCGAAGGCCCGGACACGCTGCGCCGCCGGGTGGACGCGTTTCTGACCGAGCACGGGGTGGAGCTGCCCGGCGGCCGGGTCACCGCGCTGATGCAGGCGCGGGTACTGGGGTTTGTGTTCAACCCGCTCAGCGTGTTCTGGTGCCATGACGCCGACGGTGAGGTCCGTGCAGTGATCGCCGAGGTGCACAACACCCACGGTCAGCGGCACGCCTACCTGCTGCCGCCGGATCAGGGGCAGCCGGTGATGGTTTCCAAGACGTTCCACGCCTCGCCGTTCAATGACGTCGACGGGCACTACCTGGTGTGCGCGCCCCGTCCGGCCGCTGAGCTCGACATCACCGTCTCGCTGCACCGGGAGAACCACCCGGCGATGGTCGCGACCCTGCGGGGCAGCCGCCGCACAGCCAGCGCAGCACAGCTCGCCCTGCTGCAGTTGACGGCGCCCGTCGCTCCGTTGATGGGGGCGATGGGCCAACGGGTTCAAGGCATCACCTTGCGGTTGCGCGGCGTGCCCGTGGTGCCCCGGGAGCAGACCTGTCCCGTACCCGCGACCCGCCGCGCTCCCATTCCCGAACGAGTGGGCGGCGCGTAGTTTGACTGCTTTGCCTGGGTCGGCGGTTAGGCTCGTGCACGTGACGGACCTCGACGCACTGTTACGCCGAGTGGCGCGACAAGACGCCGACGCGTTCGCAGCGTTCTACGACCAGACCCGCGCGAGGGTCTACGGCCTGGTCACCCGGGTGCTGCGCGACCCTGGGTACAGCGAGGAAACGACGCAGGAAGTCTATTTGCAGGTGTGGCGTTCAGCCGAGAACTACGACCCCGCCGCTGGATCGGCACTGTCCTGGTTGATGACCTTGGCGCATCGCCGGGCCGTTGACCGGGTGCGCTCCGAGCAGGCCGCGACTGTCCGCGAGTCCCGGTACGGTGCGGCCAATGTCGAATTGGCCACCGACCACGTGAGTGACACGGTGGTGCTGCGCGACGAGCGCCAACAGGTTGTCCAATGTCTCGGCGGTCTCACCGATCTGCAGCGCCAGTGCATCGAGATGGCCTATTACGACGGCATGACCTATGTGCAGGTGTCCGAGCGGCTTTCGGCGAACTTGGCCACCGTCAAGTCCCGGATGCGCGACGCGCTGCGCGGGCTGCGTAGCTGCCTGGGGTTGTCATGACAAGCCCCGTCGAACCCGGTGATGACGTCCTGGATCTGGCCGTACCGTACGCCCTGCACGCGCTCAGCGATGACGAACGCGACGAGGTCGATCTTCAGGTGCAGCGGTCAGGGCAGGCCGCGCGGTTCTACGACGAAGTGCGCGCGGCCCGTGAGGCCATGGCGGCACTGTCGTCGGCGACGACGTTGGAGCCGCCCGCCGCGCTGCGGGACCGGGTGCTGTCCGGGTTGAGTGGGGACACCGATTCCACCGTGCGATCGTTGCCGCAGCGACGCGACTGGCGCCGGACGGTTCTGGCCGTCGCGGCCGCCGCGGTGATCGGACTCGGTGCTCTCGGTGTCGGTTTGGCATTGCGGCCGTCTGCTCAGCCGTCGACGGCTGAGCAGATCTTCGCCGCGCCTGACGTGCGCACAGTTTCCGGCGAACTACCCACCGGCGGGCAGGCCACGCTGGTGTTCTCGCGCGATCGCGGCGCCGCCTACCTGGTGATGAACAACGTACCGCCGCCCACGGCGGGCACCGTCTACCAGATGTGGTTGCTGCATGACGGGCAGGCCACCTCGGCGGGCACCATGGATGCCGAAGCGGTGTCGCCGTCCACCACGGCGGTGGTTCCCGATATCGGGGATTCGACCGAACTGGCGTTCACCGTCGAGCCGGGGTCGGGATCGCAGCAGCCGACCGGTGAACCATTCGCCACCCTGCCGCTGACCTGAGCTACCGGACGGTCGCGTCGGCGGCTTCTGCCAGGACGTCACCGATGTCGCCGCGGCGGCGCCAGGCCCGACGCTTACGCATGGCACCGTTTCCGTCCTCGAGCACCCGCTGGAGTTCGGCAGCGGCGTACTCGTAGTCACCGGCCGCTTCCAGCGCGGGGCGCAACTCATCGACGAACGCGTTGAGCAGCGGCGGCATCCGACCCTCCAGGCCGTCGCGGGCACACCGCCAATATGCCGCGCGCAGAACATGTTCGGCCACAGGCGAGTCGAGTTCGGGGCGCTGCAGCGCCGTCATGACCGCGCCGCGGATCAAGGTCGCCAACAACACCGTCTCGGCGGCGGTGGCGGGTACATCGGCGACCCGGACCTCCACCGTCGGGAACTTCGCCGACGGCCGGGCATCCCAATAGACCATGCCGTCGTCGAGAATGGCTCCGGCAGCCTGCAATTCGCCGACGGTCGCGTCGTACTCGGCGGCCGACCCCAGGTGCGGTGGCGGGCCGGCGCTGGGCCACCGCGCCCACAGGATGCTGCGCCAGCTGGCGTAGCCGGTGTCGGTGTTGCGGTAGATCGCCGAGTTCGCGCTCAAAGCCAACAGCAGCGGCAGCCACGGCCGCAGTCGGGTGCAGACCCGGACCGCGGCGTCGCGGTCCGGAACCTCGACGTGCACATGGCATCCGCTGATGCCTTGTTCGTGGGCGATCATTCCGAACTCGTCGGCGATCCGGTTGTAGCGCGGTTTGTCGGTGATGGGGAATTCGTGCGGCACCGTCGGCGGCAGTGCCACGGCCAGCAGTCGGGCGCCGGCCTTCTCCGCGGCCGCGGCGGTGGTGCGGCGCAACCGCGTCACCTCGTCCAGCACTTCGTCGCGACTGTGCAGCACCCCGGTGGCCGTCTCGACCTGGCAGCTGGTCAGCTCCATCTGCAGGTCGACGCCCTGCTCGGCGGCATGACGGGCGACGTCGGCGTTCTTGGCCACCGGCGCCCCGGTGTCGGGATCGGCGAGCAGGAACTCCTCCTCTACCCCGATGGTGGGCGGTTCTCCGAAATCATTTTGCACGCGGGCGGTGTTCACCAATGCGGCTGCAGCCAAACGCTGGACGCGTAGCATCACACCCGATGAGCGAGGCGTTTCGGTTCGGGGTCGGGGTCAACCAGGCCCGTTCACGGGCGACATTGACGGAGAACGCAAGGCGCTTCGAAGATCTGGGCTTCGACGTCCTCGTCGTACCCGACCACCTCGGCGCAATCGCTCCGTTCCCGGCGCTGACCGCCGCCGCAGCGGTGACGTCGACGATCCGGCTGGGCACCAACGTGCTCAATGCCGGGTTCTACAAACCCGCGCTTCTCGCCCGTGATGCCGCGGAGGTGGAACTGCTCAGCGACGGGCGCTTGGACCTCGGTCTGGGCGCCGGTTATGTCCGCGAAGAATTCGAAGCCGCCGAGCTGGAGTACCCGACCGCCGGGCAGCGCGTCGCTCATCTGGAGCACGTCACCACTTATCTTCGACGCCAGCATCCATCGATCCCGCTGCTGATCGCCGGCAACGGGGATCGAGTGCTGACCTTGGCCGCGCGACACGCGCAGATCGTCGGCCTCACGGGCTCGGATCTGGGCAAGGACGTCGCCGACCCCCTGGCTGAGCGGGTGGAGTTTGTCCGGGCCGCCGCCGGCGACCGGTTCGACCAGCTCGAGCTGAACCTGACGATCACCGCGTCGCCGACCGACACGTCAGGTAACCCGGATCTGTCACTGACGAGACGACACGCCCGCAACGCCACCGTCGAAGAGCTGATGAGACTGCCCGGGGTGTTGTCCGGGACACCAAGCGATATGGCCGACCAGATCCGCGGCCTTCGCGAGAGGTACGGCATCACCTATCTGACCGTGATGTACGCACACGCCGATTTTTTTGCGAAAGCGATCGCAGAATTACGCTGAGATCGCGTTTATCCGCGCTTGTCCAGGGGTACAGCGCACCTCATGGTTCAGAAGATGACAACCGCCATCGCGTGGATCAGGTCCGGATATCCGGCTGCGAAACCCACGCTGGGCTACGTGCCGCTCATCGCCCTGTGCGGTTCCGCCGAGTCCGGCCGCGCACGGCGTCCTTGAGCTTCTCGCCGGCGCTGCGCACGCCCGCGTTCATCTGGCCGGCGCGGCCTTCGACTTCCATGCGCCGATTGCCTGTCGCCCTGCCCATCTTCTCTTTGGCCTGAGCGGTGAACTTGTCGACCTTGATCCATGCCTTGTCTGCGGTACCCATGGGTGCAGTGTTACCGACCACGCGCTGACTGAAACCCCTCAGCGCGCCGAGTACACTCCCATCGTCGCCCCCGTAGCTCAGGGGATAGAGCACGGCTCTCCTAAAGCCGGTGTCGCATGTTCGAATCATGCCGGGGGCACACACTTGTTTTCGCAGCAGCGCGCAACGGTCAGCGGACGTCTCGCTGGGCCAGGATTGCGCCCCCGAGCCACCGTCTGATGAACCGCCGAAGGTCGTCTCGGCTGCGCACGGGATCGTTGGGCGCGACGAAGAAGGACAGCATCGTGCGGAGGGTGAACTCCACCAGTTCGCGCAGCGCCGCCTCGTCGTAGCCGTACTGGGCCCAGTCGACATCGAAGCGGGTGATCATCCGCATCCCGAAGGCCTGGGCCTCGTCGGAGGCCAGCGTCGGGGTGTGGGCGCTGCGGTGCGGTTCGGTGAGCAGGATGCCCAAATGGGGTGTGCGGGTGACTTCTTCGAGCGTGTACAGCACCCCTTCTGTCATCGCCTCGGCAGGATCGGAGATACCGCGGACGGCTTCGGCGAGCCGGTCGAGAAACTCGTCGACAGAGGCGACTGCCGCTGCGTGCATGAGCGCGTCGGCAGTCGGAAAATACCGATACACCGTTTGTCGGATGACCCCCAGCGACTCCGCAACCTCAGCGATGCTGACATCCGAACCGCTCTCGGCGATCAGCTTGACCGCGGTGGCGACGATGCGCTGGGAGGCCTCTTCGTCGGTGACCGGCGGTTGACCGTCCCAGCCCCTTCTACGCGCCACGCTGCAGATTTCTCATCGAAGACACTCCCGCAGAATATCGGCCCTGCGCGGGGCAAAGGAGCGCGATCGAGCACCGCACCGTTGACAAGCGGCGACCACTCCACTAATCATACAGTTGACGTTCGCTTTGTATGATGACTGGCGACAAGGTGGGAGCCTCCGATGACAGACCTGATCGTGCGCAAGATGCGTTTCGCGTTCGCTGACCACCACGTCCCGTTCTTGTGGAACGAGCAGAACCCGGCCTTCTCCAGCATGGCCAACGCCGTCTCCTTCCTGGCCATCGCCTTCGAGAAGATGATCGGCCACATGATCACCGAGGCCATGCCCCTGATTACCGACCCGGTCATCGCTGAGGAAGCGGAGGCGTTTGTGCGCCAGGAGGGCCAGCATTCGATGGCCCACCGCCAGCACGCCAAGGGACTGATCAAAAGCTATCCGGCACTGAAGGAAACGCTCGACGACGTGACCAGGATGTTCGACGACTTGACCGCGAACACGCCGCTGAAATACCGACTCGCGTACACCGCCGACCTCGAGGCGACGTTCACGCCGGCCTTCAAACTGATGCTCGACCACGACAACACGCTGTTCGCCCCCGGCGATGACCGAGTCGCATCACTGTTCCTGTGGCACTTCGTCGAAGAGGTCGAGCATCGCAGTTCGGCACTGATCATCTACAACTCCGTCGTCGACGACCCCTGGTACCGGATGCGGGTGGCGCCATCGATCTTCAAACACGTCTGGGCAGTGCTGCGAGTAGCCTGCGAAGGCTTCAACAAGCACGTACCGGTCGAGGAACGGCAAATCGACGCGCTGTCGATGTTCGCCGTACTGAGCCGGAAAAGGGCGCTGCAGCGGCGATTACCGTTCTTCAAGACCCCCTATGACGGCCCCGTCGCCAACGCGTTCAAACATCTTCCGGTGCGGGAACAGCTGGTCGCCTTGTCGGGCGTCGTGCGAAGTCAGATTCCGGGCCACAATCCCGCACACGAGGAGCTGCCCTCCCTGGCAGATGAGTGGTTCCGGCGCTACGAAGCCGGCTACGACGTGACGCAGTGGTACACCGCCACCGAAAAACTGAACGCGTAAGGGGACGTCATGTCTGATCTGTGTACACCGACGTTCGCCGATCTTGCCTCACGACTTGGCTTTTCATGTGAAACCGCCGGCGGTCTCGTCGAGTTCCGCAACCCGTTCGCGCTGGAGAACTGGACACTGCCGGTACTGGAAATCACGGTGATCGCCGGGGCGGTGCTCACGCTCATCTACGCGATCGTGCGATTACGCCGTCACAACGACCCCACCAACATCGCCCTGTGGTTCGGGGCCATCGCCTACCTGCTGATCATCGAACCGCCACTGTACTTCCCGGGAGCTTTCGGGATCAGTGAGTATGTCGACACGATGTTCGCCCACAACGTGTTCACCGTGGACTTCCTGTGGGGCCGGCTGCCGCTCTACATCGTGGCCATCTACCCCATGATGGCCACCGTCGCCTTCGAGATCGTCCGCATGCTCGGGGTTTTCCGACGCTACGGCGTCCTGGTCGGTGCCGTGTGTGTCGGCTTTGTCCACCATGCGTTCTACGAGATCTTCGATCACCTTGGGCCGCAACTGCGTTGGTGGGAATGGACGCTGGACAATCCGATCAACCTCCCCTTCTTCGCTTCGGTGCCCCTGCCCAGTGTTGTGGTCTTCGCCGCGCTGTGGCCGATGTCGCTGGCATTCTGCGTCCAACTCTTCGTCGGCCGCCACGTCGACGAGGGCCGAACCTTCACCGGAACACAGTTGCTCTGGCGCACAATCGTTATCGGCGTTCTCGCCTCACTCGGCACCGCGGTGCTGCCGATGCCCGCCACCATCGGCGGCGCACTGGCGGGCAGCACCACCGTGGCGGGCTTCATCTACGCCGCCGAACTGGCCGTCGTCACCGCAGTTGCGGTGTGGGCTCTGGTGAACCAATGGCTTCGGATACGCCGTGACGACGACGCGGCCCGCTACACGAATCCACTCATCCTCGGGTACGCCGCGGCGTACCTCGTGGTGATGACGGTGCTCTGGGCGACGTCGCTACCGGCATACCTCGGGGCAGTCGACGGCGTGACGGTCAACGGCGACCCCGTCGGCAGCCTCTGGTACACGATCGGCTGCCTCGTGATCGCCGGCCTCTGCATCGGTGCCGCACGAACCTCGGCACGGCCGCACCAGACCCCCGTACTCCCGACGCAGACCTCAACGGCGACCACCTGAAAACGTAGGCCGGCCAGTCTCGTTCCGGGGTAGGTCAGCGGGTGTTGATCTGCCAGGGCGTGGTGGGGCGCAACCGCTCCGTCTGGAGTTGCCCTGTCCCGAGATCGACCCGGTAGCCGTCTTGGGCACTCAGCTCGAACGCCCCCTGGTGCAGGGTGCCCAGCGAGCCCCGGTCGGCCCAGGTGGGCGCGAGCGCAAGTGCGGTCTCAGCCATCTCTTCGTCGCTGCACCGGCCATCGGCAGTCGCCGGCACGTACCGGTGGATGTGAATCACCTCGCCGGTCTCCCGGTGGTAGACGAATGTCGTCTGTGTCGGTACCGAATTCACGTCGGTGTTGCCGGTATCGCTGTTGCCGGTCATGGTTGCTCTCCTTGACGCCTGAGTGTCGTGACTTAAGCCCAGTGGAAGATCATCCAGCGGGCGTGGCCTTTGGTCTGGTACACGCTGACTTTGAACGTCACACTCGTCACCCGCTGCCGGAACACCGCCGTCACCAGGTCGCCGCCCGTCACATTCTCCTTGGGGAACTCCTCCACGCCGTTCGCGCTGACGATCTGCGTGATGAACGCGTCTGAAGCATGGTGTGATTCGCCCGCGATCCACGTACTGGTCAGGGCGATCTCACAGAACGCACCGACGCTGGGTAACTGCACGGTGGTGCTCACGCTGTGCGCGCCGCCGAAATGACGTGCCCACATCTCGTTACCTTGAATCGCTGTCACCGTCATGGCGTCCTCCTGGCATCTGCTGGTGGTGCATGCACAGAATGTGCCGGGTAGCCGCGTTGTGGGCGCGTAGTGCGCTACCCGATGTCTCCCGGGGCCGGGCAAGATAGGGCCGTGCCAGACACCGACACCTGCCCCTGCGGCAGCGGCCAGCCGTTCGCGGACTGCTGCCGGCCGATCCACACCGGCGAGCGCCGGGCCGAGACAGCCGAACAACTGATGCGTTCCCGCTTCAGCGCCTACGCCGTCGGCGATCTCGATTACGTTTGGCGGTCCTGGCATCCGCGGACCCGGCCGGCGGAGCTGACCCCAGATGCCGAGGTGCACTGGACTCGGCTGGAGATCCTGGACAGCGCGGCAGGCAATGCGGGCGAGCAGACCGGAGAAGTCGAGTTCCGGGCGCACTTCCGTCGGGGCGGGCGCCGCGGAACCCTGCACGAGCGGTCCCGGTTCGCTGTGAGGGCAGGTCGCTGGCTCTATCTGGATGGGGACCTCTACGGCTGACGAGCCCCCACCCAGGCGAAGAACTCATCGGCGGAGAACACGGCCTTGCCGAGCTCGACGGCCTTGCGGGCCTTGCCGGACTGCGTCCCGGCCTCGGCGGTGACGAGCACCTCACACCGGGTCTTGGTCACCGATTTCACCGGCGCCAACCCCGCGGCCGTGGCCAGCTCCTCCATCCGCTCACGCGCCACCTCCCGCCCGGCCTCGTCAACGGCGGTGCCGGTGAAGCAAATCCGCGCGCCGGGCACCAGCACCGCTGCGATATCGTCGCCGGCAGATTCCGCGGCCATCGCCGCATCGACCACCTCGACCCCCAGCAGTTTCTCGGCTTCCCGCAACCGGGTCAGCACATCAGCTGTCAACCGGACCCGGCCGGCGGCGCTGCGCAGCTCAAAGGCCACCGAGTGGCGCGCGCCGGCCAGCCACGCGGTGTCCGCGCCAACGGTGACGTCGGTAGAAGTCTTGTCCCCCAACAGCACCGCGCTCACTCCGCGGGTGACTTCGAGCAGTGCCGACAAGGCGGGCAGCGTCACCGAGGCCGGTGTCGGCATCTCGTGGTCCCGGGTCAACAGGTGGCCGGATACCGAGGATTCCGGCTCTCCGAACGGTGTGCAACCGGCTTCAGCTGTCCCGCTGAATGATTCGAGCACGCTGCGGGCCCGCTGCAGCGCGGTACCGGTGAGGCGGACCCGGCCCGCCTCGATTCCCAACGGCATGACGGTGACGTGGCCCAGTCGCTTGAGTTCGAAATCGAGAAGTCCGAGCATCTCATCGACGCCGACCCCGATCGGTGTGCAGCCGGCCATCATCGGGGCGATGACGCTCCACGCCTCGACCAGCGTCGGCGCCAGCAGTACATCTGCCACCGTGATCCCGAACGATCGGCGGGCGTCAGCGAGATCCCGCTGCGGATTGATCAGGGAGCTGATCGCTGTTCCGTCATCGAACGCGACGGCGAGTTCGACGGGCCGGGGCCGTGACATCCGGCCCTCGTCGCCCACGGTCAACATGGCGATGGCGCAGAACCGTCGAGGTTTGTCATCCGCGACGGCGCTGTGCAGGAAACGGGCGATGCGCCGGTCAGTTTTGAGGTCTTTGGGTAGCACCGGGCGCTTGAGCACCAGCCCGCTGATCGAGGTGCAGCGACTCAGCGCGACGTAGAGCTGTCCCGTCGAGAACATGCCACCGGTGAGGTCGACGATCAGCCGGTCCAGGGTCTGGCCCTGACTCTTGTGAATCGTGATGGCCCATGCCAATGCGAACGGCAGCTGGGTGAACGAGCCCACCACCTCGCGGCGCAGCACCCCGCCGTCGGCCACCGGCCGGGTGGCCTCCCACGTGAAAGGCCGCACCTCGGCATCGGTGCCGTCGGTGAAATCGACGGTGACGGTGAGCTCACCGGTACCGGTGCGGCCCCAATCGATAGCGGTGATCCGGCCGAGGGTGCCATTGACCCACCGACCGGACTGGTCGTTGTTGCGCATCATCACCTGTGCGCCCACCTTGAACCGCAGCAACTCCTCGGCGGGTGGGTCGAACAGGCTCAGATCGCCGTATTGTCGTGCCCGGCTAACGAATTCGTCACCAGTGAGGCGCTCGAGATGTTGCCGGTTGCGTGCCGACACCAGGCGGTTGGTCGGTGCGAGCGTCAGCCAGAACTCATCCTCTGGTGGCACGAAGTCGGGGTCGGTCCGGGCGTTGAGCTGCTGCTGGGCATGCCCGAGCAGCACGCCTTCGCGAATTTCGTTGAGAATCGACGTCATTCGATCGTCACCGAGCTGGCGGAACACGGTCGTCAGCGCCACAGTGGGGAATTCCGCCCGGCGGAAGCTGTCGGCGGAAAAGAAGTACGGGGTGTCGTAGCGGGTGGTGAAGAACCCGGTCTCGGCCTTGGTCACCACCGGTGGCAGTTGGTAGAGGTCACCGACCAGCACGATCTGCACGCCGCCGAACGGGGCCCCCGGCTCGGGACCGAAACGTTGCAGCGCGGCGGCCAGCATGTCGAACACGTCGGCGCGCACCATGGATGCTTCGTCGATGATCAGGGTGTCCAGCGCCGCAAGGGTTTTGGTGAAGCGGCCCGGGCGGTACGTGCCGGTGCGGATGTCCTCGACCGTGGTGGTGGCGGTGAACCCGAACAGTCGGTGGACCGTATAGCCGTCGACGTTGAGTGCGGCGATGCCGGTAGGTGCCACGACCACGACGTTGCGGTCGGTTTCAGCCATGAACCGGCGGATCAGCGTCGACTTGCCGGTCCCGGCCTTGCCGGTCAGGAAGAGGTGCTGATGCCCGCCGAGTAGTTCCAGCGCTGCCCGGAACTCGTCGGTGAGGATGACCTCCCGCGGCGGCACCGGCTAATCCCGGGTGTCGATGACCTGCTCGGCGATCTCGACCAGCTTGACGTTGCTCGACTGGGACAACTGCCGCAGCATCTCGAACGCGCGCACCGCGTCGACCCGATAGCGCTCCATGATGATGCCCTTGGCCTGGCCGATCAGGTCGCGACTGGTCAGTGCCGATTGCAGCTGTTCACCTTGGCGGCTGGCCATGATCGCCGCGGCGGCGTGCGCGGCCAGCACCGTACCGATCGACTCCGATTCTCCGTCGAACGCGTGAGCCTTGCTGGAGAAAACGTTGAGCGCGCCGGCGGTGCGTGTTGCGGTGTAGAGCTTGAACGACATCGCGCTGCGCAGCCCCAGAGCCAGGACCCGCTGCGAGTACACCGGCCAGCGCTTTTCTTGTGCGAAGTCGGCGGTCCCCACGATCAGGTCGTCCATCGCGGCTTCCAGGCACGGGCCCTCTCCGGAATCGATCTGAATCTGGTCCAACTCGAACATCAGTGCTGACGTGGGCGCCAGCGTCTCGTGGCCGCCGCCTTTGCCCAGCAGCAGCACGCCGGAATGTTCCGCGGTGGGTATCAGTTCCACCACCGTCTTGGTGACCCCTTGCAGAACGTCTTCCAACGGCACTGGCATGGCGACGCTGCGGGCCAGTTCGGCCATGCGCGTCGCCAGGTCGGGTTTTGACTCAGACGTCATGCCGACACTCTGGCACAACGCGATGGTGGACGTTACGTTTGTCCTCGGTTACCGGGGGTACTAAGGGCCGAGGTGTGTACGGTGGTCGACCTCCGCGCTCACCGAGGTCTCGTCGGTTCAGACCCCGAGCCGACGGGGCCGCCCGGGGTTGAAGCGTTGGACCGTCGACGATTTCGACGATGAGCGGTACCACCCGTCAGAATGCTCTTCACATGGCCGTAGGTCGAGTCCTGCGACTGAAACGACTGACAATCACCCGCCGCGAAATAGCTCACACCGCTCGCTCCGCCACCCACCGCATCGCAAACTCCCCGAAAATTGGGCCTGGCACTCCCCCCGCCCAGAGTGCTAAAACGGTACTTGCACAGTGATTGGCTGCCCGCCAGGGTGGTGGGCTTCTGGAAGACCGAGGAGGTGGATTGCTGTGCTTCGTTTTGATCCGTTCAGTGACCTTGACGCCGTGACCCGGGGCTTGCTGAGCAGCCAGTCCGGATCAAATCGCAGTCCGCGGTTTATGCCAATGGACCTTTACAAGGTTGATGACCATTATGTCCTGACCGCCGATCTTCCTGGTGTGGACCCGGGTTCGGTCGACGTCAACGTCGACAACGGCACCCTCACCCTCACCGCCCACCGGTCGGCCCGCTCCGAGGATTCCGTGCAGTGGTTGGCCAACGAACGCTTCTCCGGCACCTACCGGCGGCAGCTATCGCTGGGCGACGGCATCGACATCACGGGCATCTCCGCCACCTACGAAAACGGGGTGCTGACGGTGACCATCCCGCTGGCCGAACGTGCCAAACCGCGCCGGATCGAGGTCACCCGAACCGAGAACACCCGGTCCATAGAACCGACCACGGTAGACGCGGACTGATTCTCCGGAGGTCCTGTCACCGCCGCCGGGTGTACGGCCGTGCACCCGGCGGCACGTCAGTCGTAGCGCGACAAGCGAAATCGGAGGTGGGCCCGCACTGCGGGCCATTCGATATCCACGATCGAGTACACCACGGTGTCGCGGCGGGAGCCGTCGGGCAGCAGCTGGTGGCTGCGCAGAATCCCGTCCCGCTTGGCACCCAGCCGTTCGATCGCCGCCCTGCTGGTGGTGTTGAAATAGTGCGTGCGGAACTCGACTGCGACACAACCGAGCTCGTCGAACGCATGACTGAGCATCACCAGCTTTGTTTCGGTGTTGACACCGGTGCGCCGCGCCGACCCCGAGTACCACGTGCACCCGATCTCGAGCCGACGGTTGGGCGCATCGACGTGGAAGAAACTCGACGAGCCCACCAGGGCACCGTCAGTGAGCCGCCGGACGACATAGGTGACGCCCTGATCGCCCGCCTGCATTTTCAGTTGCCGGTGCACCCACTCCCCTGCCGTCTCCGGCGAAGGCGCAGTAGTGAACCACAACGAGCCGGCATCGCCGTCCGCGGCGGCCACCGCGATCTCCGGAATGTGTTCCACCGTAAGGGGTTCCAGCAGAACCCAGCGCTGCCCGGCCAGTGTTCCGGGTGTCACGAACCGGCTCACCTGGGCGCACCTCGCGCCTTGATTGTGGCGTCCACCAGCGCCCACACCGAACACAGGACGGCGGCCGCAGCGGCACCCGCCCCGAGATAAAGGCCGTAGGCCGGCACCACCGGCGCCGCCACGTACAGGCGGTAATAGGCCACCATCAGCCCGGCGATCATCAGTGAAATAGCCAGCGCTGCACCGGCGGCGGCGCGCGGCGAAAACCCCCTCGCCGTCATCGCCCCCGCCACCAGCAGGGTGGAGGTCAACAGCACGATCAACTGACCGGCGCCGAATCCGACGCTGAGATGCACACTGCCCACGGTGCCGCCGACGGCGTTCGCACGTCCGCCGCCGTCAGCTGTGGTGCTGATCCACGGTAGCCAGACGCTGACGGCCAGCACCGTCGCGCACAACGTCACCAACCAACCGGGACGTGGGCTTGCCATGGGCAGACCCTATCTGGCTTCGGTGACGACCCCGGGAGCCGCCATCGTCAAGATCCGGTCCAGCTCCAGGCGGCGCAGGAAATCGTCGTCGTGGCTCACCACGATCACGGCGCCACGGTAACTGCGTAGCGCATCAACGAGCTGGTCGACGCTGGTGATGTCCAGGTTGTTGGTCGGCTCGTCCAGAATGATCAGCTGCGGCGGGGGTTCGGCGAGCAGCACCCGCGCCAAAGCGACCCGGAACCGCTCCCCGCCGGAGAGGGTGCCCACCGGTCGGTGCACGCTGTCGCCGCGCAACAGGAACCGCGCCAGTTGCCCGCGGATTCGCTCGGCGCCGGCATCCGGAGCCACCGCATGCACAGCGGCCAGAACCGTCGTCGCGTCGTCGAGCCCTGCAGCGGACGCGCCTAGCCGCTGCGGCAGGTAACCCACCCGGTCGGTCAGCAACCGGCCCGCGAGCGCCTCCTCGGAGCACAACAGGGCCTCCAGAAACGTGGTCTTACCGATGCCGTTGGGTCCGACGATCCCGATCCGTTCCGGGCCCTGCACCACCAGCACCCCACCGGGGCCGCGTAGCTCGGCAAGCCGTCGGCCGGCGGGCACAACCGGGTCGGGCAACTCGACGCGAATGTGCTCGTCCTCGCGGACCCGCGCGGCCGCGGCCTCGGCGGACTGCCGTGCCGCCTGCAGCCGGCCTTCGTGGTCGGACCGGAACTTACCCGCCGAGACCTGGGCCGCCATCGCCCGGCCATTGGCCACGATTTTCGGTACCCGCTTCTCGGCGTAGGCCTTCTTGCCGGCTCGGTTGCGCCGTGCCAGCTTCGTCTCGGCCTCCGCCCGTTGGCGTTGCTGCACCCTGGCCGCCTGATCAGCGGCGCGGGCGGCCTGCGCGGCGGCCGCCTGCTCGGTCTCGAGGTGGGCACGCCACTGCGAATACGGACCGCCGAAAACCGTCAGTTCGCCGCCGTGCAGTTCTGCGGTGTGGTCCATGAGCTCCAGCAGCGCCACGTCGTGGCTGACGATCACCACCGCGCCCGGCCAGTCGGCGATGCTGCGGTGCAGCGCAGCGCGGGCGCCCCGGTCGAGGTTGTTGGTCGGCTCATCGAGCAGCGTCACCGCTGCCCGCCGCAGCCGGAGCCCGGTGACCGCGATGAGCATCGCCTCACCGCCGGACACGGTTGCCACCGGCCGGCCCAGATCGACGGCACCCAGCCCGATGTCGGCCAAAGCGGCCCGCGCCCGGGTGTTGATGTCCCAGTCGTCGCCGACGGTCTCGAAGTGCCGGTCGCCGATGTCGCCGGATTCGATGGCGTGCAGCGCGGCCAGCACCTCAGCGACGCCGAGCAATTCGGCCACCGAGGGGTCGGCGGCCAGGGTCAGGGTCTGCGGGAGGTAGCCGACCTGGCCGCTGGCGGTGACGGCGCCGGTGGTCGGGGTCAACTCACCGGCGATGAGCCGCAACAAGGTGGACTTCCCGGATCCATTGGTACCGATGAGCCCGGTGCGGCCGGGGCCGAAAGCAGCCGTGACTCCGGCCAGGGCGATTGACCCGTCGGGCCAGGTAAAACCGAGATCGTTGAGGACAACGGAAGTCTGAGAGTGGGACATGACGGCTCCGGTGGTGAGCGGGGAAGCGCTGAAACCGGAGCCGAGGAGGTGCGGCGAGTCGACGGTTGTCAGCGCGCGGACGGCGCGAGACCGTTGATGCCTGTCATGCCCCCACCGTAGTGACGGCGGCCCATCGGGGGCAACCGAATTGTCGCCGTGCCCGGTTTTCGTAGGCTGGTGGCTATGACCGACCTGCCCGAGTGGGCTGAGCAACTGGACCTGGCGCCGCACCCCGAGGGGGGCTGGTTCCGCGAGACCTGGCGCAGCGACCTGACCCTCGGGCCGTCGGCGTTACCGCCCGACTACATCGGGCCCCGCAACGCCGGTACGGCGATCCTGTTCCTGCTGATGCCCGGCCAACAGTCCGCCTGGCATACCGTCCGCAGCGCCGAGTTGTGGTTCTACCATCGCGGCGGACCACTGCTGCTCGAGATCGGCCGCGAACAAGCAAGTGCCACAACGCATCTGCTGGGCAGCGACATCGCCGCGGGCGAGCACCCGCAAACGATCGTCCCGCCGGGGCATTGGCAGCGTGCCCGCCCCCGCGGCGACGAGCCCTGTCTGGTCAGCTGTGTCGTGGTACCGGGATTCGACTTCGCCGACTTCGCGCTACACGCGCCTTAACCGAGCAGCCGCACCGCGGCCGCCACCAGTGCGGCATTGCCGTCGGTGACCGACCCGTCCGGCAGGGTGAGCGTGTCCTCCAGGCCGATGCGGGTCTGCACACCCCGCAGTCCGGCGTGCTCGATCATCGGCCAGCAGCTGGCGTTGAGACCGTGCAGCAGGATCGGTGCAGGCGAATTGGCTGCGCGCACCCGGTCGAGCAGGTCGTCGGCCAAGGCGATGTCCGCGTCGTCCTCCAGCTCGATCATCACCCGCAGACAGTGCTGGGCGATGTCGGATTCGGCCCACGACGCCGCGGCCTCGGCATGGAAGATGCCCACCTCGATGCCGAGCCCCCGCGACAGCAATACTTCGGCGAGCTCCGGCGAACCGGGCTCATGCCAGTTCAGCGAGGTGAAGTCGGGCAGCACCGGCCACGCCCGCACCGCCTCCAGCCGCTGCTGCGCGTCCGGCAACGCCCAATACCCCGTCGTGACACCCACCGGCAGACCCGGAACCGCGTGGCGCACCGCGGTGACCGCCGCCGCGACGGTGTCGGGCAGCAGCGAGTCTTTGCCGTCGGGGGTCTTGGGATGCATGTGCACCACGGCGGCCCCCGCCCGATGAGCAGCGAGGGACTCCGCCGCAAGTTGTTCCGGGGTCACCGGCAGGTTCGGATGCTGATCGGGGGTACGCGCGCCGTTGATGGCTGCCTCGATGAAGATGTTGGGACCACTCATGGGTCCTATCTTCGCCGACTACTGCACAGCTGCGAGATTGAACCCCGCTCCGGTGGGATCGGACACCGCGGCCAGCCGGCCGTACGGGGTGTCCTCGGCACCGCGAATGATCTTTCCGCCGCAGCCGGTGATGACTTCCAACGTCTTGTCGACGTCGCCGGTTCCGAGGAACACACTCCACTCGGACCGGTCGGCGACAGCCGCGCCGTCCATCACGCCGAGCAGGGGCTCGCCGTCGAAAATTGCGTTGGTGTACCGGAATTCAGGCGTGTCTGCTTCGGCACGGGTCTCCCAGCCGAATACCGAGGTGTAGAAGTCGAGGGCGCCGCGATAGTCGGTGACCGTGAGTTGATGCCACACCGGCGAGCCCGCTTCCCCGACGATCTCGAAGCCGTTGTGCCCGTTCGGCTGCCAGAGTCCGGTCACTGCACCCGCAGGATCGGTGGCCACCGCCATCCTGCCCTTGGCGGGCACGTCCATCACCTGACCGCACGACGTGCCACCGGCCGCGTGCCATGCCGCCAGGGTGGCGTCGACGTCGGCGGTGTGCAGATAGGTCGTCCAGCCGTCCGGTGCATTCCACTGCGGATCGTTGGCCATCAGACCGGCGACCGGGCGGTCGTCCCGCAGGGCAGTGACGTAGCCGCCGTATTCGGGGCCCGCAGTCTCGAACGTCCAGCCGAACACTGCGCCGTAGAAGCTCATGGCAGCGTCGAGATCAGAGGTGGTCAGATCAATCCAGATGGGTGCGCCCAGCGGGGTCATGATGGTTCCTTGGGGGTCGATGTCGGTTGTCACCGATACAGACCAGGGGTCGCGCGAAAACTCATCGCAGTCCCCCACCAGCACGTCATTGTGGCGGGCGGCGCCGGCGATCAGATCCTCGATCGACTTGGAATGGTGAAGACCACCGATGCCGCGTTGTCCCGACGGCACTGAAATCGACTGCGCAGCAATATATCTCGGTCGAGCGGTCGCGCTCTTCTGGTCCTTGCCGGCCTTGGCCACCACCACCGGCAGTACCAGCGTGGCCAATGCGTCACCAACCACACCAGAACCGTTGCCGTCGTCCAGGCGCCGAGGCCCCGGATCTGGAGTCCGCTGGCCTCGGGGTATCCGGCCACGTCACCCGCAGCGGCCTGGCCGGCGCTTCTGTCAGGCCGGCGCGTACAACGTTTTGAACCGCTGCAATGACTCCTGGATGTCACTCTTGAGTGCACCGGCGACCAACATGCCGATGGGCCCGAACAGCGCAGGCCCGCCCAGGTGCACGTCCAGAGCCACCGTCGAGCCGGTGTCGGCGGGCTTGACCTTTGCGATCAGCTTGACCTTCACCCCGCCCTTGCCGTCGCCGTTGAGGGTCATCCCCTCCGGCGGTTTGAAGTGCACGATGGTCCACTGCACCCGGTTGAGCATCCCCTTGACCTCGACGATCGAGTCGAGGACGGCGCCCTTCTCCAGGGTCTTGGGCAGCGGGCTGCGCCACATCCGGTGGATCGACAGCCACTCTTTGAATCGCGAGAGGTCAGACGCGCACTCCCAAGCCTGCTCCGGCGGCAATGGGACGTCGACGGAAACGGAAAGCTTCGCCATGGCTCAATTCTGGGTCGGGGGCGCCGGGTTCGGAGGGGCCGGGGGTGGTGCCGGTGGGCTCGGAGGGGTGGCCGGGGGCGGTGTAGCTGTGTTCGAAGGGGTGGCCGGGTTCGGGTTCGGGTGCGGGTTTGGGCTCGCGTTCGGGGGTGTCACCCCACCGTTTTCCCTCAGCCTCTTCTTGGCCTGCTCCTGCACCTTGTCCACGACACCGGCATGCTTGCCCTGCGTCTTCTTGTCGACGAGGTCACCGGCCTTCTCGATGGCCTGATCCACCTTGTCCGCGTTCTTGTGGAGCAGGTCTTTTGCCTTGTCCAGGAATCCCATGGTTCACCTTCCTGTGTTCGGTCCGACAGTCTTGCTTTCAACCTACCTGCTCAACAGCTTTCCAGAGCTGGCGTTTTTCACCCAGGATGCGGCCGCCCAGCCACCACAGCGCCTCGATGACGAGCGCCGCGACCAGACCGATGCCCAGTGCCATCGTGGTCAGCTCGACATTGGACGGGTCGAGCATGAACTTCTCCCTGGCCAGCGGCAGCGAGAAGATCACCACGTAGGCCAGCGCGGACGTGGCCACCAGCGCCACCCGCCACCACTCGTAGGGCCGAGCCACACACGCCAGCACCCACCACGCGCCCACGAGCAAGGTGATCAGCGCCGCCGTCGACGCCTGCGTCTGTTCCTGCGCCGGGGCGTGCTGACCCTGGTAGGCCAGCAGGTAGGACACGAACGTCGCGGTGCCGACCACCAGCCCCGTCGGCAGCGCTCCCAGCATCACGCGCCGCACGAAACCCGGATGCGCCCGCTCGGTGTTGGGTGCCAGGGACAAGATGAATGCGGGGATGCCGATGGTGAACCAGGCCGCGATGGTGATGTGGATCGGCTGGAACGGGAACAGCAACGGGTCCCAGCCCAGAGCACTGCCGAAGACCTTCGACCCGAGGCCGGCCAGGCCGACCAGCAGTGCCAGCAACACCGAGTACACGGTTTTGGTCAGGAACAGGTTCGAGACCCGTTCGATGTTTCCGATGACGCGGCGTCCCTCGGCGACCACATAGGGCAGCGTGGCGAACTTGTTGTCCAGCAATACGATCTGCGCCACCGCCCGCGACGCCGGGCTACCGGAACCCATGGCGACGCCGATATCGGCGTCCTTGAGTGCCAACACGTCATTGACGCCGTCCCCGGTCATCGCGACAGTGTGACCACGGGACTGCAGAGCGTGCACCATCGCGCGCTTCTGATCCGGACGGACCCGGCCGAACGTGGTGCACTCCTCGACCGTCTCGGCCAAGGCTTCTGGTCCGTCCGGCAGGTTTCGGGCATCCATCGTCTCGCCCCGCAGCCCGAGCGAGCCCGCTACGGCACCGACGGACACGGCGTTGTCACCGGAGATCACCTTCACCGAGACATGTTGTTGGGCAAAGTATTCGAGGGTTTCCCGAGCGTCGGCGCGTATCTTCTGCTCCAGGACCACCAGCGCGACCGGTGTCACCTCCCCCGGCGCCTCGGGGGCGTCCACCTGATACTGAGCCGAACCGAGCAGCAACACCCGCAGCCCCTTGGCGCCGATCCGCTCCGCCTCCCCGGCAACCTCCGAGGCGGAGTTCAGCAGAACATCGGGCGCTCCGATCACCCAATTTCCGTGTCCGGCAAAAGAAACGCCGCTCCACTTGGTGGCCGACTTGAACGGCGCGGACGCGGTGACCGACCAGTCCGGCGGGTGTGGATACGCCTCCGCGATCGCGAGCATGCTCGCGTTGGGCCGGGCGTCGGCTGCCGCCACCGATGCCAACACCTCGGCGACGTCGTCGGCACCCAGGGTTTTGACCTCGGCGAGCCGCATACCGTTCTCGGTCAGGGTGCCCGTCTTGTCGGCACATACGGTGTCCACCCGCGCCAGCCCTTCGATCGCGGGCAGCTCGTTGACCAGACACTGGCGCCGGCCCAGCCGGACCACACCGACAGCGAAGGCGATCGAGGTCATCAGCACCAGACCCTCGGGCACCATCGGAACAAGTGCGCCGACCATGCGCAGTACCGTCTCCCGCCAACCCAGGTCGGTGGTGAACAGCTGGGTGTAGACAGTGAGGATTCCGGCGGGCCACAGCAGATAGGTGATCAACCGCAGGATGGTGTTGATACCGCTACGCAGTTCGGACTTCACCAGGGTGAACTTGCTGGCCTCCTCAGCCAGTTTGGCGGCGTAGGCCTCCCGGCCGACTTTGGTCGCACGGTAGGCACCGGACCCCGAGACGACAAAGCTCCCCGACATCACCGGTTCCCCGGCGTCCTTGGCGATGGGGTCCGCCTCGCCGGTCAGTAGTGACTCGTCGACTTCGAGGTTCGACTCCTCGATGATCTCGCCGTCGACGACGATCTGGTCGCCGGCGCCGAGTTCGATGATGTCGTCGAGCACCACCTCGTTGGGGGCTCTGGGTGCTGTTCCTGACTGCCTCCGGACCGTCGGCATCGCCTGGCCGACGATGGCCAGCTTGTCCAGGGTCTGCTTGGCCCGCAGTTCCTGAATGATGCCGATGGCACTGTTGGCAAAGATGATCAACCCGAACAACCCGTTGATCAGCGAACCGGTACTGAGCACGATGAGGAACAGCACACCGAGGATGGCGTTGATCCGGGTGAAGACGTTGCCCCGGATGATCTCGGAAACACTGCGCGCCGCCCTGGTCGGCACGTCATTGGTCTTGCCCTCGGCAACCCGTTGGGCCACCTCGGCATCGGTCAGACCCGCAACCAGACCTGCCGCTGGAGTCTCGGTCATCGAGTGAAGGTCCCCATCTTGTCACTGTCGAAATACTCGAGGACCAGCCGGTTTCCGTCGAACGTGGCCTTGGAGATGGTGCCCGGAGGCGCGTTCTCGGACGTCAGTTCAAAGGTGAAAACGTTTCCGTCCCAATGAGTCAGCGGCCACATCTCGTTGCGTGGGCCGACCGACAGACCCAGGGTACCGCCGGACTCGGTGACCGTCGCCGGGCCCCAGTAGCTGTTCTGGTAGGTGCCCTCCAATTCGGTCAGCGGCGGGGCCGGTGCCGGGTTCGGCGGCGGCGTCTGTCCCACCAATGTGCCTTCGGGTTTGTCCATGTCTGCAAAGGCATTGCCATACAGGGCGCGCCAGTCCTCGCGGACCTCGCCGAACTGGACCAGGTCGGCGAACTCCGCGGTCAGTGTTTCCACCAGCCCGGTCGGGGTGGCGTTCGTCAGGGCGACAATCGCGACGTCGGCAGACGGGATGATCACGAAGTTGGTGGCCGCGCCGAGTTCGAAGGCCCCCGAGTGGCTGGCCTGAGTGCGGGCCGCCGCGGTGGTGCCCACATTGAACCCGTAGCCGTAGAAGCCCGACCGCATCGCCGGCTCGCTGGGCGGAGTGGAGACCACCTGGGGGCTCAGCGCGGGCAGCAGTGCCTCCGGCGAGGTGATGGTGGTGCCGTTGGCGGTCCCGTTTGCCAGGACCATCGTCAGCCACCGGGTCATGTCGTTCAGCGAGGAACTCACCCCGCCCGCCGGCGTCTGGGCGTCGGCATTGCGCTGGTAGAGGGGCTGGTAGCCGCCGTCGACGGCGATGTGGCCGATCGCCTTGTCGGGTCGGGCCTCGTAGTCGGCGAACCGGGAACTGGTCGAGGTCATCCCCAGCGGCCGGTAGAGCACCCGTTCCGCGAGCTCTTCCCAGGTGGTTCCCGCACCGGCCGCCACGGCCTCGGCCGCCGCGGTCAGGCCGAAGTTCGTGTAGGCGTACGAGGTCCGGAACGGGTCGAGCGGCAGCTCACGCAGCTTCTCCAGCACGGCGCGGCGGTCGTAGCCGATGTCCTCGAGCCGATCGCCGGCGTGGTCCGGTAGCCCGGACCGGTGTGAGAACAGATCGCCCACCGTGACCATGCCCGTGACGGCCGGGTCGGCCAGCGCGAACCACGGCAGCTTCTCCGCGACCCGGGTGTCCCAGCTGATCGCGTTCTCGGTGACCTGGTGGGCCACCACCGTCGCGCTCAGCGATTTGGACAGCGACGCCAGCTGGAACACCGTGTCGGGGTCCACCCGGTTGGCTGGATCATCCCCGGCCCGGTTGTCTTTGACTCCGAAACCCTTGGCATACACCGTTTTTCCGCCGTGCACCACGGCAACAGCCATCCCCGGAACACCGGAGGAGTCCATCAGCTCCTGCGCGATGCCGTCCAGTTTGGCCACCGCGTTGTCCACCGCGTTCTCCGGCAACGGCATGGCCGGCACCAGCGGAGGTGGCACGGAGGCTACCGGTGCCGCCGACCCCGAAGCCGGCTCCGAAGCCGACCCCGAAGGGGTGCTCGTCGGCGCGGAGTCGTCATCCCGGGAAGCCGGTCCGCACCCCGCAATCACGGTGAATACGGTCGCGAGGATCGCTGCACGGACCAGGGCTCTGTTCACAGCGAGAACCGTAACGGCTCAGAAGCGCCACCACGGGTCTAATTCAGGGTCCGGCGTGGCCGCCAGTTCCGCACCCACCCGCTCCCCGGGTCGCGGCACCGCTGTGGTGACGTTTTCCGCACGCGCAGCGACCAGCAACCGCTCCACTGGCTCCGACCACGGGTGCGGCGCCAGCCGGAAGGTGCCCCAGTGGATCGGCACGAACAGGCCCTTGCCCGGATCGGTGACATCGCGGTGGGCGCGGACCGCCTCTTCGGGGTTCATGTGGATATCGGGCCAGCCCGGGTGGTAGGCCCCCACCGGCATCAAGGTCAGGTCGAACGGCCCGTGCTCGGCGCCGACACCGGCGAAGCTGGCGGTGTAGCCGGTATCGCCACCGAAGAACGCCCGGTGGCGTGGGCCCAGGATCGCCCAGGAGGACCACAGCGTGGTGTTGCGGGTCAGGAATCGTCCGGAGAAGTGCCGCGCCGGGGTGCAGACCAGCCGCAGCTCCCCCAGTGTCGCCACCTGCCCCCAGTCCAATTCGACGATGCGCTCCTCGGGAATGTGCCATTCACGCAGGTGAGCGCCTATGCCGAGCGGCACGAAGAACACTGCCCGCTGGCTGCGAGCCAGCGCTTTGATGGTGTCGACGTCGAGGTGGTCGTAGTGGTCGTGGCTGATGATCACCGCGTCGATCGCCGGCAGCGCCTCCAGGGGAGCGGGAACCGGGTGCAGGCGCTGCGGACCCACCGTGCGCGACGGCGAGCACCGGCGGCTCCACACGGGGTCGGCCAGCACCCGGAAACCGTCGACCTCGAGGACCACCGACGAATGGCCGTACCAGGTCGCCGCCAGACCGCCGGCCTTGGCAGCCGCAGTCGGTGTGACCAGTGGGATTTCCCCGCCAGGCTCCGCGGACGACCGGGACCACAACAGGTCCCGCGCCAACATCCGCTGCTCCTGAAGCGACAGCTTGATCGTCGACGACGGTTCGAGGTTGTGGAAGACCCCGTCGTGGAAGTGCGGTGAGCCCTTGGCGACCGCGGCGATGGCGGCAGGTCCGGCACCCAATGCCGACGGCGCACCGTGGAGTGCCCGCAACGCCCAGCCCCCGTCACCAGGGTGGCGGTTCCGCCGACGAATCTGACCGCGCTGCGCAACATCTAAGCGCCTTGGAAGTTGGGCGGCCGCTTCTCGACCCGGGCGACCTGCGCCTCGAGGACGTCCTGACTGCCCCAGGCCTGGTCGAACAACTCTTTGTGGTGTGGCGGCCACTCAGCGGCGTAGGCACCGTCGTCGTTGAGCACACGTTTGGAGTGCTGCAGCGACAGTGGCGCCAACTCGGCGATTTCGGCGGCCCACTGCTGGGCGTCGGCCAGGGTGCCGAGCCGGTTGGCCATGCCCGTCTGCAGCGCGACCTCGGCCGACAGCCGCTCCGCACCCAGCAGCATGCCCCTGGCACGCCCGTAGCCCACCAGCGACGACAGCCGTCGCACGCTCCAGTTGTCCAGGGCCAGGCCGTACTTCGCGATCGGGAACTGGAAGAACGCTTCGGGGGCGACGACCCGCAGATCGCAGATCATCGCCAGCTGCAGGCCGGCGCCGATGGCCGGTCCGTTGACGGCGCCGATGACCGGCACCGGCACCCGGTCGATCGCCAGGTTCAGCGCCACCGCCTTGTCCGGGAAGTCGGCGGCGTACACATCGCCGGAGAGGTCGGCGCCGGCGCAGAAGACCGTACCTGCGCCGGTGAGCACGATTGCCCGGACATCGTCGGTGGAGGCGGCCTCGATGGTCTCGCGCAGGCCGTCGACCAGCTCGCTGTTGAGTGCGTTGCGCCGCTCCGGACGCTGCAACTCGATGGTCGTGACGTTGCCGACCCTGGTGACACCGATCATGAGGCCACACTACTTATTGGCTCAACTAGCCTCATCCCGTGAGCCGAATCAGTGCGGTCGCGCTGCGTGACACGGTCCTCGACGAGGGGTCCTTCCAGAGCTGGGACACCGCGCCCGTCGTCGTGGCCACCGACGCGGCCTATGCCGCCGAGCTGGCCGCCGCCCGCGAGGCCACCGGCCATGACGAGTCGGTGCTCACCGGTGAAGGCACGGTGTTCGGGCGGCGGGTCGCGGTGGTGGCCTGTGAGTTCGACTTCCTGGCCGGCTCCATCGGCGTGGCCGCCGCCGAACGGATCACCACGGCCATCGAGCGGGCCACCGAACTGCGGTTGCCGCTGCTGGCCTCACCCAGTTCCGGCGGCACTCGCATGCAGGAGGGCACCGTCGCGTTCCTGCAGATGGTCAAGATCGCCGCCGCCGTCACCGCCCACAAGCGCGCGCAGCTGCCGTATCTGGTGTATCTGCGCCACCCGACCACAGGCGGGGTGTTCGCGTCCTGGGGGTCGCTGGGGCATATCACCGTCGCCGAGCCCGGCGCGCTGATCGGCTTCCTGGGGCCGCGAGTTTACGAACACCTCTACGGGGAGCCGTTCCCGTCCGGCGTGCAGACCGCGGAGAACCTGCAGCGGCACGGGGTGATCGACGGTGTGGTGCCCCTGACGTCACTGCGGGGCACCCTTGATCGGGTCTTGAAGGTGGTCACCGATCCCCCGGAACCGGCACCGGAACCGGACCCGCCCGGTGAACTCCCCGACGTGCCCGCCTGGGAGTCGATCCAGGCGTCCCGGCGGCCGGACCGGCCCGGTGTCTCGCATCTGTTGCGGTATGGCTGCACCGAACGGGTGCTGCTGTCCGGGACCGGCCAGGGCGAGGCGGCGGCGACCATGCTGCTGGCGCTGGCCCGGTTCTACGGCCAACCGGCCGTGGTGCTGGGCCAGCAGCGCGTTGTGGGTGGCCTGGTCGGACCGGCGTCGCTGCGCGAAGCCCGCCGCGGCATGGCGCTGGCCGCCGGGCTGAGATTGCCGCTGGTCCTGGTCATCGATACTGCCGGACCCGCATTGTCGGCCGAGGCCGAGCAGGGCGGGCTGGCCGGTGAGATCGCGCGTTGCCTGTCGGATCTGGTGAGCCTCGAGGTGCCGACCGTGTCGGTGCTCTTGGGACAGGGTAGCGGCGGGCCGGCGCTGGCGATGGTGCCCGCCGATCGGGTGCTGGCGGCTCTGCACGGCTGGCTGGCGCCGCTGCCGCCCGAAGGAGCCAGTGCGATCGTCTTCCGCGACACCGAGCACGCCCCGGAACTGGCTGCGGCCCAAGGCGTTCGATCAGCCGACCTGAAGGCCGCCGGCATCGTCGATGTGGTGGTCGGCGAGTATCCCGACGCTGCCGACGAGCCGGTGCAGTTCTCTCAGCGGATGTCGCGGGCCATCGCTGTCGAACTTGCGGCCCTGGGCGGCCAGCCACCTGAGCTGCGCATCACCGCGCGCCTGGACCGTTACCGCAGATTGGGCCTGTGACCACTCCCCAACCGGGGCGCCGCAACGGACCGCTGCTGAGCCGGCGCCGTCAGAAGGGCGGCGAATCCTGCTCGGCGACGCGGGCGTCGTTGAGTGCACGCTCCGCTTTGATTCGATAAGCGCGCTCTTTGGCTCGGCTGCGTTTTCGCTTCGGCATCTTCAAAGCCTTGCCTGGGCTGTTCGGAGCCGGTGTGCCGGTGACAATCGGCGCCGAGGTGGTGTTGACGGTCGGGAAGAACAGACTGCTGCCCGGTTTCGTGGTGAAAGTCTGCCCGGTGGGGGTGGTCCACACGATGGTGCCGTCCGGATGCTGAACATCAGACCAGCCGGAATGAAATGTCTTCAGCAGGTGATGTTTTCGGCACAATAATTTGCCGCCCGAGGCGTGGGTGAGCCCAGCCGGCCAGGGCACGGTGTGGTCCCAGTCGCAGAATTCTGCGGGGCGGTCACAATGGGGGAACCTGCACGTCAGATCACGGGCGCGGACCCACTCGTCCAACGCGATCGACGGTCGGTATCGAGCTTCAGGCTCAGTTCTCGGTGGTGCCAGATGCCGAGTCTTGGCACCGGCAGCGACGAGCGCCGCCAGCAGCGGGGCAGGCACGGCACCGAAGCCGAGAATCACCCCCGCCGGTGGCTGCTGCGGTGCCGGCAGCTGCTGCGGTGCCGGTGGCCGCTGGGCTGGATCGGCAATGCTGCCGTCCGACAGGTCTTCCGCTACCACCCCATCCTCGGCGGATTCCGGCTCGGCGGCAGCCACAGCCTCCGCCGATTTTGCCTCGCTCGAAACCTCATCCGCTGCGGGCAGCGGGCTGTCGCCGTCCATATAGGGGTCGGGAGAGGCGGCCAACGCGGCTTCTTCGCCGTAGATGTACACCACGACGCTGGAGGCTCGGCCGTCATCGACGGCGGCCTCGCAGCTGGGATTGCCGCATTCACAAGCCAAGTGGAAGAACCCGGCCCCCAGCGCCCCCGAGGCATCAGCGCACCGCTGTTTGAAAGTGCGGGGATCGTCCTTGCAGACCCCGTTGGCCATCACCGTGACCCGGCGGTAGAACAGGGCGGCGTCAGCGCCTTTGAGGCGCATGAGAATGTCGGTGATGCCGTCCTTGCTTTCGAGGACATCGATGCCGCGGTCACGGACCCGGATCCTGGTCTGTTTGAGCGCACCCGGGTCATACCGGTTTACCCAGACGTCGATGGCAGTGTCGAGTTTCTTCTTCGACAGCCCGCCCCAGTTGATCGCCCGATCGGCGATAGCGGCTTCGACCTGGGCCAGCAACTTCCGATCTTGGATCAGTTCAGTGCGTTTGGCAATGCGCCGGGCCAGGTATTCGGAGATCTTCCCCGCCAGTAGCAGGTCAGCGATCTTGGGCAGCTTGGCGCCCAGGGCCGTGCCGACCTCCATGTCGACGGAGGCGCGGCCGTGGGAGATTCCCGAGGCGGCAGCGACCTCGTCTGCCGTGGAATCCCAGTTGTCCCTGCCTTCTTCGGCGATTTCCCAGTCTTCGTCGTATTTACGGCTGGTCAATTCGCCGATGAAGAGCAACCTGTGAGCAGCCGCCGAGGCTACCGCGCGAGTCCACGCCGAGACGGCGTCGGCCACCTCGGTGTCACTCATCTCGGCCCGCAACGCGGAATCCGGCAACTCATCGAACATATCAGCGAGTCTACGGACACCCACTGACAAAAATGCGTCACGTCAGCAGTCAAAACAGAAGTGACAGAAGAGGTTTGAACTCGCTCAGTTGTCGCTCAGTTGTCGCTCGAAGCGGGGCACACCGGCACCCAGCCGCTCGGCACGACCCCGGGTGCGGTAGAACAGCACCGCCACGGCGGCGGCGACCTCGACCGTCGCGATGGTGGTGGCGACGGCCATCAGCGTTGACGGCGATGTGGCGGCACTGAGCTGCAGCGGCGCCCCGTGGTGATGCCCACCGCCGCCGGAGTGCACCGCGATCATGCCCAGGTTCATCAGCGCCACCAGCGCCCACGCCCGCAGACAGCCGTCGCGCCACAGCTCCCACGCGCAGAACAGGCACACCCCCGACATCACGATCAGCAGCGCCGCGACCGCCGGCGAGCCCGCCTGCCCGAGCATCACCGCGTGTAACACTGCCGAGCACACCGCGAGCAGCGCACAGGCGCGTCGCCCAACGGCGGCGGACACCCGGCTGACGGACATGACTCAACTCTGGCACCAGCCGGCGAAACCTGCAGGCTGAACGGCCCCACGTAACGGCCCCATGTCACGGACCCAGCAGCTGCGCGGTCTCCTCCCGCATCTGTACTTTGCGGATCTTTCCGGTGACGGTCATCGGGAACTCGTCGACGATGTGCACGTAACGGGGAATCTTGTAGCGCGCCAGCTTGTCGGCGGCGAATTCGCGTAACGCGGCGACGGTCAACGGCGCACGGCCGGCACGCATCCGGACCCATACACAGATCTCCTCGCCGTACTTGGCGTCGGGCACACCGATCACCTGAGCGTCCTCGATATCGGGGTGGGTGTAGAGGAACTCCTCGATCTCGCGGGGATAGACGTTCTCCCCACCCCGGATGATCATGTCCTTGATCCGGCCCACGACATTGCAGTAGCCGTCGTCTCGCATCACCGCCAGATCTCCGGTGTGCATCCACCCGTCTGAATCGATTGCCTCAGAAGTCTTTTCGTCATCATCCCAGTATCCGAGCATCACCGAGTAGCCGCGGGTGCAGAACTCGCCGATGGCCCCGCGCGGCAGTACCACGCCGGTGTCGGGATCGATGATCTTGATCTCGACGTGCGGGTGCGCACGTCCGATCGTCGCCGTGCGCCGCTCCAGGTCGTCGTCGATCCGGGTCTGGCATGACACCGGCGACGTCTCGGTCATCCCGTAGGCGATGGCGACCTCGGCCATGTGCATATCGGCGAGACAACGTTTCATCACCTCGACCGGGCACACCGCACCGGCCATGATGCCGGTACGCAGCGACGACAGGTCCCGCTCGCCGAACGACGGGTCGCCCAGCATGGCGATGAACATCGTCGGTACCCCGTACACCCCGGTACAGCGCTCCTGCTCGATGGCGGTCAAGGTGGCACCCGGATCGAAACCAGGAGCCGGGATGACGATGGTGGCGCCGTGACTGGTACATCCCAGGTTGCCCATCACCATGCCGAAGCAGTGGTAGAACGGCACCGGCAGGCACAGCCGCTCCCCCGGCGCCAGGTTGATCAGCTCGGTGACAAAGTAACCGTTGTTGAGGATGTTACGGTGCGACAGCGTGGCTCCCTTCGGGAAACCCGTTGTGCCCGAGGTGTATTGGATATTGATTGGATCGGTGTGACGCAACCCCGCCATCCGGTTCCGCAACTCGCGCTCGCTGACACGAGAGGCTCCGTCGCGCAACCGGTCCCAGTCCGCGGTGCCGAAGAAGATCACCTCTGACACGACGACGGTCTGCTGCACCTCGGCCACCATCGCCACATAATCCGAGGTCTTGAACTCGGTGGCGGCAAGCAGCGTCTGCACCCCCGACTGCTGCAGCACATACGCCAGCTCGTGGGTGCGATAGGCAGGGTTGATGGTCACCAGGATGGCGCCGACCTTGGCGGTCGCGTACTGCACGATCACCCATTCGGCACAATTGGGCGCCCAGACGCCGACCCGGTCACCGTCGCGCACCCCCAGGGCCATCAACCCGCGCGCCACCACATCGACCTCGGCGTCGAGTTCGCGGTAGGTCCAGCGCCGCCTGCCCGTCATATCAACCAATGCCTCGACGTCGGGGTGGGCGGCCACCGTGGCCTCGAAATTCGCGCCGATGGTGCTGTCGAGGATCGCGGTGTCCGTCGGCCCGGCCGCATAACTCTCTGCGTTGGCGCCCATCACTCCACCAGGTCCTCGTACCGGTACTCCGTGGCGATCGGCATTCCGGCGGCATGCGCGTCATCCTCACGCCGGCGCAGCTCGACGCGGCGGATCTTTCCTGAAATCGTCTTCGGCAGCTCGGCGAACTCGACCCGTCGCACCTTGAGGTACGGCGCCAGGTTGTCACGCGCGTGTTCGAAAATCGCTTTCGCGGTGTCCTCGCACGCCTCCCAGCCCGCCGCCAGTGCGACGTACGCCTTGGGCACGGCCAACCGGGTGGCGTCAGGCTGCGGGACGACGGCCGCCTCGACCACGGCCGGGTGCTCGATCAGCACGCTCTCCAGCTCGAACGGTGAGACCTTGTAGTCGGAGCTCTTGAACACGTCGTCGGTGCGTCCGATGTAGGTGATGTAGCCGTCCTCGTCACGCCTGGCGACATCACCGGTGTGGTAGTAACCGCCGGCCATGACCGTCGCGTTCCGTTGCTCATCGCCCAGATAGCCCGTCATCAGGTTCAGCGGCGACCGACTCAGATCCAGGCAGATCTCGCCTTCGTCGGCGGGCTCCCCGCTGACGGGGTCGACCAGCACCACCGGGACCCCGGGCATCGGGCGGCCCATAGATCCGGCCTTGACCGGCGCGCCGGGGGTGTTGCCGACTTGCAGCGTGGTCTCGGTCTGCCCGAAGCCGTCCCGGATGGTCAGCCCCCACGCCCGCTCCACCTGCGCGATCACGTCGGGGTTGAGCGGTTCACCCGCGCCGAGGATCTCGCGCAGGGCGGCCGGTTTCTCGCCGAGATCGGCTTGGATCAACATCCGCCACACCGTGGGTGGCGCGCAGAAAGTGTTCACACCGGCCCGGCGCAACTGGTCCAGCAGGGCAGCGGCGTCGAAGCGGGGATAGTTGTAGACGAAGATCGTCGACTCGGCGATCCACGGGGCGAAAAAGCAGCTCCACGCGTGCTTGGCCCAGCCGGGGGAGCTGATCGCCAGGTGCACGTCCCCGGGCCGCAGCCCGATCCACGCCATCGTGGACAGGTGACCCACCGCGTAGCTGATCTGCGAATGTTCGACCAACTTCGGCTTGCTGGTGGTGCCGGAGGTGAAGTAGATCAGCATCGGATCGTCGACCATGGTGACGGTCTCGAATGTCTGCGGTTCGTTTCGGTAAGCATCGGTGTAGGTGTGCCAGCCCTGCACTGGCTCCCCCACCACCACCGGGATGTAATCGCCGTCGACCTCGGCGAACTTGGCCGTGTCGACGGTATTGGCGATGACGAACCGGGCTCCGCCGCGGCTGATCCTGTCAGCAAGATCCGCCGGACCCAGAGCGCCGGTGGTCGGCATGATGATGGCCCCGAGCTTGGCGATCGCCAGCATCGCCTCCCACAGCTCGACCTGGTTGCCCAGCATGAGGATCACCCGGTCGCCTTTGCCGACGCCCAGGCTGTGGAGCCAGCCCGCCACCCGGTCGGAGCGCTGAGCCATCTCGGCGAAGGTGACCTGCCGCTCGGTGCCGTCGGCCTCGACGACCCACAGGGCAAGCCGGTCGGCGGTGCCCGGGTCAGCGGCGATGACGTCGAACCAGTCGGTGGCCCAGTTGAACGGGCCGGTCAACGTGGGCCACCGGAAGGTCTCGACCGCCTTGTCGTAATCGCTGATGACTTCGACGAGGTGGTCGCGCGCGCCGCGATACAGATCGGTGTTGCTCATCCAACTAGGATCTAGGTCACAGTTTCTGTGCACTACCCCCGAAAGAGGGTGAACACCGGTGAGCCTGCTGCGGCCGCGCGACAGCGACGCACTGCGCGCCGAGCTCCGCGGCGTCGCGGCCGAGTCCGGAGTGCCCGTGCTGTTCGCCGGTGAGGTGCACGGCGACACCCTGCTGCTGAGCGAATTCGTGGGGACCCGCACCAGCGGCCTGCGCGGCTTGGCGGTGCGATCCAGCTCCGGGCTCGGCGGCGCGACCATGGTGGCGGGGCGCCCCCTGTCGGTGGCCGATTACCGCAACGCCGCCTCTATCACCCATGACTACGACGGGCCGGTTCTCGGTGAGGGCATCCGCAGCGTGTTGGCGGTACCGGTGGTGGTCGACGGGCGTGCCCGGGCGGTGCTCTACGGCGCGCACCGGGCCAGCGCGCCGATCGGTGGGCGCACCGCCGAGTTGATGCTGGCCTCGGCGCGGCGGCTGAGCAGGGAGCTGCAGGTGCGCGACGAGGTGGATCGGCGGGTGCGGTTACGGACAGCCCACCCGGGCAATACCGCCGGGGCCGGCAATGAGGAGGTCCGTGCCGTGCATGCCGAACTGCGACGCCTGGCCGCTTCCTCGGAGGCGCCCTCCAAGGAAGCGTTGCGACGCCTTGCCGATCAGCTGGCCGGAGCCCTGTCCGATACCGCCCCCGCCTGCGCGGCGCTGACGGCCCGGGAGCTCGACGTGCTGGCCCAGGTGGCGCTGGGCTGCACCAATGCCGAAGCGGCGCTACGGCTTTCGCTCAAACCGGAGACGGTGAAAAGTTATCTGCGCAATGCCACCGCCAAGCTCGGTACGCGGACCCGGTACGAAGCCGTGTCCAAGGCCCGGCTGTCGGGGCTGCTCCCCTAGTTGTCAATGCACCTAGCTGGCGGGCTGGGGACCCTCGCGGGAAGAAGCGCGCTGGTCTTCGAGGCTGCGCCGCAATTCGGCGTTGATGGCCTGGGCCTTGGCTAGTTGATCCTCGAGAATGATGATGCGACAGGCGGCATCCAGAGCGGTGCCGCGGTCCACCAGCTCACGGGCCCTCGCGGCGATCCGGAGCTGATATCGGGAGTACCGCCGGTGCCCACCCTCGGAGCGTTGCGGAGTCAGTAGTTTCGCCTCGTCGAGGCTACGCAGGAATGCTGGAGTGGTTCCAAGAATCTGAGCGGCGCTACCCATGCTGTAGGCGGGGTAGTCCTCATCGCCGAACTTATCGTCCGGCTTACCACCGGCAGAGCTGTCGCTGTCTTCTACCAACGTCTTCTACCACAACATCTTTCGCAAACAAGCTGCACATGTAGAAGGGCCGGCGCCCCGGAGCGACAATCACACCGGGGCGGCCGGCCCTGAGGAGATCACTACCATCTGACACTGCTTGAAAACTGCGGCATCGGCCCGTACGAACATCACGGGCGATCCGACGGTAACTCGCTCCTTCCTTCTCTCGTTACGGGGTGTTGCAGCTACCGGGTTGGTCCTCACCGGTAGGTCTTACTCACTTCTCACGGGTAGTTCGCCTCCCGCGCCCTCATCCTCTGCGTCGTCAACGAGATACTCTAACCACGGCCACGGAGAATATCTACAGTCACCGCTACAGATTTTCTGGAGCGATCGCAGGGGCCCTACGCCAGCGAGTGCACCCAGGCCTGGTGCAGCGCGGCATAGTGGCCGCTGTCTTCGCGGATCAGCTCTGCCGGTGAGCCGTCCTCGATGATCCGGCCATGCTCGAGCACCAGCACGCGATCGGCCACCTCGACGGTGGACAACCGGTGCGCGATCACCAACGCAGTGCGGTCCGCCAAGACCGTTTCCAGTGCCTGCTGCACCATCCGCTCACTCGGGATGTCCAGCGAGGAGGTGGCCTCGTCGAGGATCAGCACCGCCGGGTCGGCCAGGAACGCGCGGGCGAACGCGACGAGTTGGCGCTGCCCCGCTGAAAGCCGGCCACCGCGTTTGGCGACATCGGTGTCGTAGCCCTCCGGCAGTGCGGTGATGAACCGGTCCGCGCCCACAGCCTCGGCGGCGGCCCGCACTTCGGCGTCGGTGGCCTCCGGGCGGCCGAACCGGATGTTGTCGGCGATGGAACCGTCGAACATGAAGTTCTCCTGCGTCACCATCACCACGTGGCGGCGCAGCTCGCTCTGCCGCAGGTCACGCAGATCCGTGCCGTCGAGGGTCACCGCGCCGGAGGTGGGGTCGTAAAAGCGGGCGATCAGCTTGGCGATGGTGGTCTTGCCCGCTCCGGTGGTGCCCACCAGTGCGACCGTCTGGCCGGCCGGCACCGTCAGCGACAACTTCGGCAGAACCGGGCGCCCCGGCACGTAGGAGAACTCGACGTCGTGGAATGCGACCTCCCCGCGCACCTGGTCGAGCCGTGTCGGCGAAACCGGATCAACGATGGCCGGCTGCGTTCCCAGCACCCCGGCCAGCTTCTCCAACGCCGACGCCGCCGACTGGAAGGTGTTGAAGAACTGGGTGATCTCCTGCATCGGCTCGAAGAACATCCGCAGATACAGCAGGAACGCGGCCAGGGTGCCGATCGTCATCTCCCCGTGCAGCACGCGGTAACCGCCGTAGAGCAGCACGGCCCCGGTGGTGAGATTGCCGACCAGCTTGACCCCCGGCATGAAGACGGCCAGCAGTTTGAAGGTCTTCTCGTTGACCTCCTTGTAGCGGTCGGCGACGTCTTCGAAGATCTCCTGGTTGCGCCGCTCGCGCCGGTAGGCCTGCACCGCCTTGATCCCGGTCATGGTCTCGACGAACTGCACGATGACCAGGGCCGCGCTCTCGCGGACCTCGCGGTAGGTCTTCGCGGACTCGGCGCGGAACCAGGCGGCCAACGCCACCAGGATCGGGAAGGCGACCAGGCAGATCAACCCCAGCCGCCAGTCGAGCACGATCAGCAGCGCGGCGGTACCGAACATGGTGAGGACCGCTGTGATCAGACTGTCGAAGCCGTTCTGCAGCATCTCCTGGATGGCTTCGATGTCGTTGGTGGAACGGCTCACCACCCGGCCGGAGGTGTAGCGGTCATGGAAGGCGACGTCGAGCCGGCCGAAGTGGCGGAACAGCCGTCGCCGCAACTCCAGCAGCACCGTCTGACCGATCCGCCCGGACCGGCGCAGGAAGAACATCCGGCTGATCGCCTGCACCAGCACCACGGCGCACAGCGCACCCACGACGAGCAGCAGTTCGCGCGCCGAGCCACTGTCGACGATCGGCGGGATGCCGTGGTCGATACCGCGCTGGATCAGCAGTGGAACCGTCAGCCGGGCGGCGTTCTCCACGACCACCACCACAGCCAGGACCATCACCGCAGCCCGGAACGGGCGCAGCAGGTCCAGCAGCAGCGCCGTGGCTTCCCGGCGCCGGGGCTGCTTCTCGTCGATGGGCGAGTCGTCGTCTTGCTGGTCGTCGAAGCGGCCACGCCATTCGGTCACACTCATCCGCGCTCCCGGTCCAGCCCGGCGAACTCACGTGCCGCGCAGGCGTCGTCGGTGGCGTGCTGTTCGCAGTACTCGTGCTCGAGTTCAGCGCGGTCCAGATCCTCCGCCCAGGGCGGTTCCTGTTCGGCGCCGTCGTCGAATGCGTCGTCGGCGGCCAGGAGATAGCGGTAAGCCGGCACCGCCTCGAGCAACTCCGAGTGGGTGCCGACGGCGGTGACGGTGCCGTCCTGCAGCAACGCCACCTGATCGGCGAGCAGCACCGTCGAAGCGCGGTGCGCGATGATCAGGCCGGTCACCGACACCAGCACCCGACGCAGCGCCTCGGTGACCGCGGCCTCGGTGTGCACGTCGAGGGCAGACAGGGTGTCGTCGAGCACCAGGATCCGCGGGCCGGCCAGGATGGCCCGGGCCAGCGAAAGACGTTGCCGCTGACCGCCGGACAGGCTCATGCCCTGCTCGCCGATGCGGGTGTCCAGGCTGTAGGGCAGGTCGTAGACGAAGCCGGCCGCGGCGACGTCGATGGCCTCGGAGAGGTCGTCGTCGGACGCATCCGGGCGCCCCAGCCGGAGGTTCTCTGCCACCGACATGGAGAACAGGGTCGGATCTTCGAAGGCGGTGGCGACCGCGGCGCGCAACGCCGGCAGGCTCATCTCACGGATATCGCGGCCGTCGACCCGGATGGCGCCCTCGGTGACGTCGTACAACCGCGAGAGCAGCGCCACCAACACCGACTTGCCCGAGCCCGTCGCCCCCACCAGCGCCATCGTCTGGCCGGGTTCGACCGTGAGATTGACATGCCGCAGCACCCATTTGTCATCGGCGGCGTCCGGGAACCGGAACCCGACGTCGACCAGCTCCAGGCGGCCCCCGCGCGGCGGGGTGTTTTCCGGCCCGTCGGTGATCTCCCGCGGGGCATCGAAGATCTCGGCGATGCGGTTGGACGCGGTGAACGACTCCTGCATCATCGACAGCAGGAAACCCAGCGAGGCGATCGGCCACACCAGCGACAGCATCATCGTGATGAAGGCGACGAGCGTGCCCATGGTCACCGCGCCGGTGCCTGCGGCATAGGCGCCGAATCCCAGCACGATGATCAACGTCAGGTTGGGGATCACTTCCAGCAGCGTCCAGAACTTCGCCGAGACGCCGACCTTGGCGATCTGGGTCTCGTAGAGCTTGGTGGCCTGCTCGTCGAACCGGTCGTAGACATACTCTTCCCGGCCGAACGACTTGACCACACGCATACCGAGCGCGGCCTCCTCGACATGAGTGGCGACGTGACCGGCCTGGTCCTGCGCCAGCCGCGACAGCCGGGTGAACTCGCGCTCGAAGTACAGGACCACACACGTGATCGGCACGATCGAGACCACCACCACGACGCCCAGCGGCCAGTACATCGCCAGCAGGATGCCGGTGACGACGACGATCTGGATGACGTTGAGCATCAGGAACACCAGCCCGAACGACAGGAACCGGCGGATGGACGACAGATCGTTCATCACCCGGGACAGCAGCTGACCGGACTGCCAACGGGTGTGGAAGGACATCGGCAGCACCTGCAACCGCGCGTAGAGGTCCTTGCGGATGTCGGCCTCGACCCCCATGGTGGCCCGGGCTACCAGCCAGCGCCGGATGAACCACAGGATTGCCTCGGTGAGGCCCACACCCAGCGCTGCCGAGCCCAGGATCCACAGCCCCTGCTGGTCCTGGTGGCGCACCGGCCCGTCGATCACCGCCTTGGTCATCAGCGGGATCGTGATGGTGGCGGCCAGGCTGGCCAGGGCGACGACGATCATGGCGATCCAGCGCCCGCGGTAGGGCATCAGGTACGGCAGCAGCCGCACCAGGTCCGAACCGGCACGGCGCCGCGCGGGTTTGGCCGCAATGGCCGGCACCGAGCGCAGCCCCTCATCCATTGATTCACCATTCACGAAGTGTTTGTCGCCCCATCTAGTTCATAGCCCCCGCCGCCGACAACAACGGCACGCCGCGACCCGTCATTCCGATGTTCCCACCATCGGCAAACCAATAACCCTGAGCTCACGCGGCCTGCTGACCGAACTGGGTTTCGTACAGCTCGGCGTACCGCCCGCCACGGGCCAACAGTGCGGCGTGTGTTCCGCGTTCGACGATGCGGCCGTCCTCGACCACCAGAATCAGGTCCGCGGCCCGCACCGTGGACAGCCGGTGTGCGATGACCAGCGACGTGCGCCCGGCCAGCGCCTCGGAAAGTGCTTGCTGCACAGCAGCTTCCGACGACGAATCCAGCGCGGCCGTCGCCTCGTCGAGAACCACCACCCGGGAACGTCCCAGCAGCAACCGAGCGATGGTCAACCGCTGCCGCTGCCCGCCGGAGAGGCGATAGCCCCGTTCGCCGACCACCGTGTCGAGCCCGTCGGGCATCTGCGCCACCACGTCCTCGAGCCGGGCCCGGCGCAACGCCTCCCACAGCTCGTCGTCATCGGCAGCCGGATTCGCCAGCCGTAGGTTGGCCCCGATCGAGTCATGGAACAGGTGCCCGTCCTGGGTGACCAGTCCCACCGTCTCGCGCAGGGATGCCGCAGTCAGGTCGCGCACATCCACCCCGGCCAGACGCACCGCCCCCGAGTCAACGTCGTAGAGCCGCGACAGCAGCGACGCGATGGTCGATTTCCCCGCACCCGACGATCCCACCAACGCGACCATCTGCCCGGGTTCGGCGCGGAACGAGATACCGTGCAGGACCTCGGCCCCACCGCGGACTTCGTTCTTGGGCAGCACTGCCACCTCTTCCAGAGACGCCAGTGACACCTTGTCCGCCGACGGATAGCTGAAGCGGACGTCGTCGAATTCGACCGTGACGTCACCGTCGGGGACCGCGCGCGCGTCCGGCTTCTCCTGGATCAGCGGCACCAGGTCCAGCACCTCGAAGACCCGCTCGAAGCTGACCAGCGCCGAAGCGATCTCGATGTGCGCGTTGGCCAGCGCGGTCAGCGGCGCGTAGAGCCGGGTCAGCAACAGCGCCAACGAGACGATCGCCCCGGCCTGCAACGTCCCGCCGATGGCCAGCACACCGCCGAGCCCGTAGACCAGCGCCAAGGCCAGCGCCGACATCAGTGTCAGCGAGTTCATGAACGTCGCCTGCAACATCGAGGTCTTGACACCGATATCGCGCACCCGCCCAGCCCGCTGCGCGAACTCCGCCGATTCACTGGCAGGGTTGCCGAACAGTTTGATCAACGTCGCGCCGGGGGCGGAGAACCGTTCCGTCATCTGCGAGTTCATGGTGGCGTTGTAGATCGACTTCTCCCGGCTCAGCGTGGCCATGGTGCGCCCGATGCGCCGGGCGGGCAGCAGGAACAGCGGCATCAGCACCAGCGACAGCAGCGTGATCTGCCAGGAGATGCCGAGCATCACCACCAGCGTCAAACTCAGGGTCACCAGGTTGGTCACCACACCGGACAAGGTGTCGGAGAAGGCCCGCTGCGCGCCGATGACGTCATTGCCCAGCCGCGACACCAGGGCACCGGTGCGGGTGCGGGTGAAAAACGCCACCGGCATTCGCTGCACGTGGTCGAAGACCGCGGTGCGCAGGTCCAGGATCAAACCCTCACCGATGGTGGACGACAGCCAGCGGGTTCCCATGGCCACCGCGGCTTCCGCGATGGCCACCGCCGCGATGACCGACGCCAGCAGCACCACGGTCCGGGCGGCGCCGCCACGCACGATCTCGTCGACCACCCGCCCGGCCAGCAGCGGAGTGGCCACCGTGAGCAGCGCGCTGAGCACGCTGACTCCGACGAAAACCCCGAGTCTGCGGTGGTGTCGCGCGGAGAAAGCCCAGATCCGACGAAGGAGCGACGTATCGGCCAGTGCGCGCAGTTCCGTGCCGTCCGACTTCATCTGCCGGTAGAGGGCGTGTCGGGCCACCGTCTCCATGCTCATGTATTCACCGTAGGACCTCAACAATAATTGAGGTCAACGGCTTCCTTGTTCGCGCCTAACCGACACACAGTGTTCAGTCAGGCAAGATAGCGGCATGGACAGTGGCACCGCCTCACCCCGGGTCTTGGTGGTCGACGACGATGCGGACGTGCTCGCCTCGCTGGAACGCGGGCTGCGGCTGTCGGGATTCGAAGTGTCCACCGCGGTCGACGGCGCCGAAGCCTTGCGCAGCGCCACCGAGACCAGGCCCGACGCGATTGTGCTCGACATCAACATGCCCGTCCTCGACGGCGTGAGCGTGGTGACCGCGCTGCGCGCGATGGACAACGACGTGCCGGTCTGTGTGCTGTCCGCCCGCAGTTCGGTCGACGACCGGGTGGCCGGACTCGAGGCCGGCGCCGACGACTACCTGGTCAAACCGTTTGTGCTCGCCGAGCTGGTGGCGCGGGTCAAGGCGCTGTTGCGGCGACGCGGCGCCACCGCGACGTTCTCGTCCGAGACCATTTCGGTGGGCCCCCTGGAAGTGGACATCCCCGGGCGCCGGGCTCGGGTCAACGGAGTCGACGTGGATCTGACCAAACGCGAGTTCGACCTGCTGGCGGTGCTGGCCGAACACAAAACCGCGGTGCTGTCACGGGCCCAGCTCCTCGAGCTGGTGTGGGGGTACGACTTCGCCGCCGACACGAACGTCGTCGACGTCTTCATCGGCTACCTGCGTCGCAAACTCGAAGCCGGTGGCGCACCGCGCCTGCTGCACACCGTCCGCGGCGTGGGATTCGTGCTGAGGACCCAGTAGCGCAGCCGGCCATGGACTACCTGTCGCGATTCTTCACCCGGACGCCTTCGCTGCGGACCAGAGTGGCGTTCGCGACAGCCATCGGCGCGGCCATCGTCGTCACCATCGTCGGCACCATCGTCTGGGTCGGCATCACCAACGACCGCAAGGAACGGCTGGATCGCAGGCTCGACGAGGCCGCAGGTTTCGCCATACCCTTCCTGCCGCGCGGTCTCGACGAGATCCCCCGCTCCCCCAATGACGCCGACGCGGTGATCACCGTGCGCCGCGGCGGCGAGGTGAAGTCGAACACCAATGTGATCCTGCCGCAGCTCGACACCGACTATGCCGACACCGAGATCGCCGGCGTCCGCTACCGGGTGCGCACCGTCGAGATCAGCGGGCCCTCCGGCCCCATGTCGGTAGCCGTCGGCGACACCTACGACGACACCATCGCCGACACCAATGCGCTGCACCGGCGGGTCCTGATGATCTGCGTGCTGGCGGTGGGTGCGGCCGCGCTGCTGGGATGGCTGCTGGCCGCATTCGCGGTGCGCCCGCTCAGGCGGCTGGCCCAGCAGACCCGCACTGTGGACGCCGGCGACGAAGCCCCCGAGATCGAAGTCCGCGGCGCCACCGAAGCCGTCGAGATCGCCGAGGCCATGAAAGGCATGCTCCAGCGGCTGTGGAAAGAGCAGGACCGCACCAAAGAGGCGTTGGCGTCGGCCCGCGACTTCGCCGCGGTGTCCTCCCATGAGCTGCGCACTCCACTGACCGCGATGCGCACCAATCTTGAAGTGCTGACCACCCTGGACCTGCCCGAGGAGCAACGCAAAGAGGTGCTCCACGACGTGGTTCGCACCCAGTCGCGCATCGAGGCCACCCTCGGCGCTCTCGAACGCCTGGCCCAGGGCGAGCTGTCCACCTCCGATGACCACGTGACCGTCGACATCACCGAACTGCTGGACCGCGCCGCCCACGACGCCATGCGGGTCTTCCCCGATCTCGACGTCTCCCTGGCCCCGGCGCCGACGGTGATCATCGTCGGCTTGCCCGCGGGACTGCGACTGGCAGTGGACAACGCCATCGCCAATGCGGTCAAGCACGGCAACGCCACGCGGGTGCAGTTGTCGGCCGTCAGTTCGCGGGCCGGGGTGGAGATCGCCGTCGACGACGACGGCTGCGGAGTTCCGGAGTCCGAACGTGAATTGGTGTTCGACCGGTTCTCCCGCGGTTCCACGGCCTCACATTCGGGGTCGGGTCTGGGATTGGCGCTGGTTGCCCAACAGGCCCAATTGCACGGAGGCACTGCAACTTTGGAGTACAGCCCGCTCGGCGGCGCGCGCCTGATGCTACGGTTGCCCGGCCCGCGCCCGGCCACACCGTAGGCTGCGGGAGACCGACATCGACTGGAGGCGGGACTGTCGTGGTGATGGAAGCCGCCGTCCGGGGTGTGGGACTGCTGCCGGCGTTCCAGCCCATCGTGACGCTGAAGGACCACAGCGTCATCGGCTTCGAGGCGCTCGCGCGGTGGCCGAGCCTGGGCACGGTCGCCCCCCAGGATGTCTTCGCGCACGCCCGCGCCAACGGCGACGCCGAACGTCTCGACCAGTTGTGCATCGACGCCGCGATCGAGCGGGCACTGAGCACACCGCTGCCCAGCGATGCGGTGCTGTCTCTCAATTGCGAGCCGGCCACGGTGCACCGCGCAGGGGTCACGCCCGGGGCGCTCTCCCGTGCCAAGGAACGCTTCCAGGTGATGTTCGAGATCACCGAGCGCAGCCTGCTGGCCCGGCCACGGTTGTTGTTGCAGCAGGTCGCCGCCTTGCGCGCCGACGGCTTCCTGATCGCTCTGGACGACGTGGGCGCCCACCCGGAGTCTTCGGCACTGTTGGACGTCATCTCTCCCGATGTCATCAAACTCGACCTCGCCCTGGTGCAGTCGCAGCCGGATTACAGCCAGGCCCAGACGTTATCGGCGGTGCTGGCCCACCACGAGCGGACCGGGGCGGCCATCCTGGCCGAGGGCATCGAGAACGAGGCCCACCTCGAGCAGGCACTGGCACTCGGCGCTGAACTCGGACAAGGGTTCTGGTTCGGCGCACCTGGGGACGCCGACGCTGCGGCCACGGGTGGTCACTGGTCGCCGCAACAGCCGGCGCAGCCACGCTCGTTGTCGCCGTCGGCCTCGCCGTTCGGCCTGATCGCGGGCCACCACCGGCTCCGGACCGCACGCAAGGCGACCGTCGTCGCGTTCTCCAAACACATCGAAGCGCAAGCCCACCATGCCGCCGACCCACCGATGGTGCTCGCCGCGCTGCAACGGGCGGAACACCTCACCGCGCGCACCCTGGGACGTTATCGGGACCTGGCCGTCCGGTCACCGTTGGTGGCCGTCTTCGCTCAGCAGATGCCGGCCGAGGTCGGTGGCAATATCCGCGGTGTCGCCCTCCAGTCCACAGACCCGCTCTGCACCGAATGGACGGTGGTGACGTTGGGACCGCACACCGCGGCCGCGCTGATCGCCCGCGAGCATCCGGACAACCCACCCGACACCGCCGACGTCGGCCGGCGGTTCGAGTTCGTCATCACCTACGACCGCGGATTGGTCACCGCGGCCGCGCACAGCCTGCTCAATCGGATGGTGTGACGCGCCTCAGCGAGTGGCGAGCAGGTCGATGACGAAGATCAGGGTCTTGCCGGAAAGCCGGTGCCCGCCACCTGCGGGGCCGTACGCCTGCTCCGGCGGAATCGTCAGCTTGCGGCGGCCGCCGACTTTCATACCAGGGATGCCGTCCTGCCAGCCCTGGATGAGACCGCGCAACGGGAATTCGATTGACTCGCCACGATTCCACGAGCTGTCGAACTCTTCTCCGGTGTCGTACTCCACCCCCAGGTAGTGCACCTCGACGTTGGCACCGGGCACCGCCTCAGGGCCGTCTCCGACCACGATGTCCTCGATCACGAGCTCGGTCGGGGCGGGGCCGTCGGGGAATTCGATCTCCGGTTTTGTGCTCATCGTCCTCACCCTACTGCGGTGTCTGTAGCCATTCCGTGGGCCGTAGCAATACCACCTCGGGAACGATGCATGCCGACGAAAGCCGGGTGGTCATCCGCACCACTTCGGCGATATCGCTGGGCGCGATCATCGTGGCAGCGGGGATGTCCTCGCGATACGGGTCGGCCATCGGGGTGTCGACCACGCCCGGGCAGATGGCGGTGGCCCGGATTCCCGACGTCGACAGCTCGTCATGCAGCGCCTCGGTGAAACCGACGACTCCGAACTTCGACGCCGAGTAGCTGGCCAGGGTGGCTTCCCCGCGTTTTCCGGCGTTCGAGGCGGTGTTGACCACCTGAGCTGAATTACGTGCTGCGACAGCATTTTTGAGCAGAGGCATGCATTTGGCAGTGAGCAGGATGACGGCCCGAAGGTTGACGGCCAGCTGTTGGTCGAGGAAATCGGCGGTGATGTCGGAGACGGCCCGGTGACCCGCCACCCCGGCGTTGTTGACCAAGATGTCCAGCGCGCCGAATGCCGCGGCGTGCTGCTCGACGATCTGCTCCAGGAACGTCTCCTCGGCCAGCGAGCCTGCCGCGGTGTGGACCGCCGGCCCCGGCGTCGCCGTCAGCTGCGCCGCGGCCCGCTCCAGCTTGGCCGGGTCCCGCGCGACCAGCGTCAGCGCGAAACCCTCCTGCCGCAATGCCTCCGCCACCGCCAAGCCGATTCCGCTGGAGGCGCCGGTGACAATGCCGCTACGAGAAGTTGTATCCATCAGGGGATTATGGCGGGCCGGTGTCGGGCACACTGGTTTGGTGGCCAAAGACGAAGAGATCCTCGCCGAAGTGCACAAGCTCGTCGCCGAGGAAAAAGAGCTGCGCGAAAAGCTGCAGCACAAGGAAATCGACACCTCCGAAGAGCACCAGCGGTTGCGCGCCGTCGAAGTCCAGCTGGATCAGTGCTGGGATCTGCTGCGGCAACGGCGCGCCCTGCGCGACAGCGGTGCCGACCCGGGCGCGGCGCAGGTGCGTCCGGCCGAGGAGGTCGAGGGCTACCTGAACTGAGCCCTGCCCGGCACGCGGCACACTGATCCCATGGCAGAGCGGGCTCACGATGTCGTCATCGTCGGCGGCGGGCACAACGGGTTGACCGCCGCCGCATACCTGGCCCGTGCGGGGCTGCGGGTGACGGTCCTCGAACGCCAGGATCACGTGGGTGGGGCCGCGGTCTCGGCTCGGGCCTTCGCCGGCGTGGACGCCCGGTTGTCGCGGTACTCGTATCTGGTCAGTCTGCTGCCCACCCGCATCGTCGAGGACCTGGGTGCGGACGTCCGGTTGGCACGCCGAAAGTTCTCGTCGTACACCCCGGACCCGGCAACCGGCGGACGACGCGGGCTGCTGATCGGTCCGCCGAGCACATTCGCCGCGGTCGGGGCCGCCGCAGACGAGGCCGGGTTCGACTTGTTTTATCAGCGGACCCGGTTGGTGACCGAGCGGCTGTGGCCGACGCTGCTGCAACCCTTGCCGACCCGGGCCGCCGCACGCCGACTGGTGGCCGAAGACCCCGACTCCGCAGCGGCCTGGCACGCGCTGATCGAGGAGCCGATCGGAACCGCGATCACGGCCGCGGTGCGCAACGACCTGGTGCGTGGCGTGATGGCCACCGACGCACTGATCGGCACGTTCGCCCGACTCGACGAGCAGTCCCTGACTCAGAACATCTGCCTGCTGTATCACCTGATCGGCGGCGACTGGGACGTGCCGATCGGCGGCATGGGCGCGGTGACGGGTGCCCTGGCGGCGGCCGCCACGGACCACGGCGCCGAGATCGTCACCGGTGCCGATGTCTACCGGGTACACCCGGACGGCTCGGTGCACTATCGGGTTGACGGTCAAAGTCGCAGTGCGCATGCACGTTTCGTACTGGTGAACGTCACCCCGACAGTGCTGGCGGGCCTGCTCGGAGAGCCGGCACCGGTGTCGGCTCCGGGGGCGCAGCTCAAGGTCAACCTGCTGCTGAAACGGCTCCCCCGGCTGCATGATCAGACCGTGGCACCGGAACAGGCCTTCGGCGGCACCTTTCACATCAACGAGACGTGGAGCCAACTCGACACTGCGTACACGCGCGCCGCCGACGGCGCCATCCCCGACCCACTGCCGTGCGAGATCTACTGCCACTCATTGTCGGATCCGTCCATCCTGTCACCGCAGTTGCGCGCCGCCGGGGCGCAGACGTTGACGGTGTTCGGGTTGCACACCCCGCACGCGCTGGTCTCCGGCCGGGACCCCGACCAGATCCGGGAACAGCTCACCGAGGCTGCCTTGGCGTCGCTGAATTCGGTTCTGGCCGAACCAATTCAAGAGCTGCTGCTGACCGACCGCGACGGCAGACCCTGCGTCGAGACGAAGACCACTGCCGACCTCGAAGGCACGCTCGCGATGACAGCGGGCAACATCTTCCACGGCGGGCTGAGTTGGCCGTTCGCCGATGACGACGATCCACTGGACACCCCGGCGAGGCAATGGGGTGTAGCGACCGACCATGAACGGATCCTGTTGTGCGGCTCAGGTTCTCGGCGCGGCGGGGCGGTGTCCGGTATCGGCGGCCACAACGCGGCGATGGCGGTGCTGGCCGGCCGCTGACTCAGGACAACTTGTCCAGGATCCGTCGCAGCGCCGTGAGGTCATCGTCACCGAGTGCCGCCAATCCGTCTGGTGCCGGGTCGGCTATTGCGTCCAGGGCGGCGACAACGGCCCGGCCCTGCTCGGTCAGCGACACCAGTTTCGAGCGCCGGTTCGTCGGGTCGACCTCTCGGGTGACCAACCCACGTGATTCCAGGTCGTTGACGGCCACGGTGGCCGCGGGGGCATCCACGGTGGCGTGTTCGGCGACCTGTTTCACTGTCAGCGGAGTGCGGGCCAGCCGCCGCAGGATCCGGATCCGGGAGAACGGCAGCCCGGACTGCTCGACCACGGCTCGGCGCCAGGTGTCGCGGTTGTCGAAGACGAAGCGGGCCAGGTCCCGCCATACCGCGTCAGCTGTGTTGTTGTCCGGCATGCGCTCTCCCGTCTTCTGAGGGTGAACCCGCGATCAGCGGTGCCAACTTCTCGGCGGAGCGCTGCGCACGCTTGGTGGTGGAGAACATCCCGAGCGCGAAGATCAGCACACCGAGCGCGGCGAGAACGAGCCACAGCGGCCGGGCCGCGGCGCCGAAGTCGCCATGGGTCGAGTCCAGGGCTGAGCCGGCAAGCAAACCGCACAGTGCCACACCGACACTCACCCCGATCTGCCGACTGGTGGACGCGATCGCCGAAGCAGCGCCGGCACGGTCCAGGGGCATACCGCTGACCGCGGTGTTGGTCACCGGGGCGTTGACCACCGAGAAACCGACACCGAAGACGGCGAAGATCACCAACAGTTCCCAGATGGGTGTGTTCGGTCCGAGCAACGTGAGCAGTACCGATGCCACCGTCAGCAGGAGGCCTGAGGCCAGCAGCGACGGCCGGGGACCGAAACGTCCGACCAGTCGTCCCGACAGCGGCGAGAAGATCAGTGCGCCCAGGGCGATGGGCAGGTACAGCAGGCCGGTGTGCAGTGCACTGAACCCACGGAAGCCCTGCAGGTACAGCGCCATCATGAACAGGAACGCGCCCCAGGCAGCAAACGCGGACACCGCGATGGCGGTAGCCGACGCGAAGGGCACGCTACGGAAGAAGCGCAGGTCGATGAACGGGTCGTGGCGCCGCGATTCATAACGCAGGAACGCGGCCAGCGCCACCACGGCGGCCGCCACCACGGCCAGCGTTGCCGGGTGGACCCAGCCCAGACCGGGGCCTTCGATCAGTACGAAGATGACGCTGAACAGAAAGGCCATCCCCAGCAGCTGGCCCACCGGATCGATATCGCGCATGGTGGCCGATTTGCTCTGCGGCACGAAGATCGCCGTCAGCGCCAAGGCCAGCGCGCACACCGGCAGGTTGAGCCAGAACACCGCACGCCAGTCCACGTACTCGATGAGCGCCCCGCCCACGGTGGGGCCCAGCGCCATCGAGATGCCCACGACGCCGCCCCACATGCCGATCGCCCGGGCGCGCTCGACCCTGCCGGTGAACACATTGGTGATGATCGACATCGCCACGGGGTTGAGCATGGAGCCGCCGACGGCCTGCAGGAAGCGGGCCGCGATCAGCATCTCGATGCTCGGAGCGAGGCTGCACAACAGTGATCCGAGTGCGAAGACCAGCAGCCCGATCTGGAAAACGGTGCGGCGACCGAAGCGGTCGGCGGTGGCGCCGGCCAGCAACAGCAACGAGGCCAGTACCAGTGTGTAGATGTCGAGGACCCACTGCAGTTGCGACGCTGAGGCGGAGAGGTCCGTGCGGATCGTCGGTAGAGCGACGTTGACGATCGTCGCGTCCATCGACACGATCAGCAGGCTGAGGCAGCACGAAAAGAGAATGATCGCCTTGCGGCGCCCACTCAGCCCCTCAACGGTTTTATTCATACAACAATTGTTAATCTACAACTATTGTGTTGGCAACCCACCCCGTCGCCCAGATCGACGAAATGGCGCGATCCTCTCGCACTTTCGCGCCCAAACGGGAGTTTCGGCGGACAGGGGGCTAGCGCTCGTCCATCGTCACGTAGTCCCGCTCGGTGTACCCGGTGTAGATCTGGCGCGGCCGGCCGATCTTGTTGGGCTCGGCGTGCATCTCACGCCAGTGGGCGATCCAGCCGGGCAGCCGGCCCAGGGCGAACAGCACGGTGAACATCCGCGTCGGGAAGCCCATCGCCCGGTAGATCACACCGGTGTAGTAGTCGACGTTCGGGTAGAGCTTGCGCTCCACGAAGAAATCGTCGGTCAGGGCGATCTCCTCGAGCTCCTTGGCAATGTCGAGCAGCGGGTCCTGCACGCCGATCTTGCCGAGGATCTTGTCCGCCTGCTCCTTGACGATGCGGGCGCGGGGATCGTAATTCTTGTACACGCGGTGCCCGAAGCCCATGAGCTTCACGCCGTCCTCGCGGTCCTTCACCTTCTTGACGAAGTTCTCGACGTCGCCACCGTCTTGTTGGATCTTCGAGAGCATCTCCAGCACCGCCTGGTTGGCGCCACCGTGCAGCGGGCCCCACAGCGCGTTGATACCGCCGGAGATCGAGGTGAACAGGTTGGCCTGCGACGAACCGACCAGCCGGACCGTCGAGGTCGAGCAGTTCTGCTCGTGGTCGGCATGCAGGATGAACAGCATGTCGAGCGCCCGCACGATCTCCGGGTCGACCTCGTAGGGCTCGGCCGGGAACCCGAACGTCATCCGCAGGAAGTTCTCCACCAGCGTGAGGGAGTTGTCCGGGTAGAGGAACGGCTGGCCCTCGGACTTCTTGTAGGCGTACGCCGCGATGGTCGGCAGTTTGGCCAACAGGCGAATGGTGGACAGCTCGACCTGCTCGGGATCGAACGGATCCAACGAATCCTGGTAATACGCGCTCAAAGCGTTGACCGCACTGGAGAGCACCGGCATCGGGTGCGCGTTGCGCGGGAACCCGTCGAAGAACCGCTTGAGGTCCTCGTGCAGCAGCGTATGGCGCTGGATGTGGGTGCTGAACTTCTCCAGTTGCTCGGGGGTGGGCAGCTCTCCGTAGATCAGGAGATAGCTGACCTCGATGAAGGTCGACTTCTCGGCCAACTGCTCGATCGGGATGCCCCGGTAACGCAGGATGCCGGCGTCGCCGTCGATGTAGGTGATCGCAGATTTCGTCGATGCGGTGTTGACGAAGCCGCCGTCGTAAGTCGTGTAGCCCGTCTTGGACAACAGCGACCCTAGGGCGATGCCGTCGTCACCGTCGGTTGCATGCACGATCTCCAGGTCGATCTCGCCGCCCGGGTACTTCAGAGTGGCGGTGTCCTGGGATGAATCTGGGGATGTACTGCTGGCCACATGAACCCCTTCTGCGCTCGTCGGCAGCGACTACGCTGCCTGCTCTTAAAAGGTAGCCGTTAGGACTTCGGTGCGCCTGCGGGGGGTTGCCCCTCGGCCGTCGCTCCCGGATCCCAGGGCGACTGCAGTCGACAGAACGTCTCATACGTCGCGGTGATCCGGTCGCACATGGTGTCCGGGTCCAGTGGCTCATGACCCGGCAGACCCAGACCCAGACACGCGGTGTTCATGATCACCTGCCAGGTGTCGATGACCAGGTGAACGGCGTCATGCTCGACTGGCAGCCCCATCCGGCGAGCGATCTCACCGACGCCGGGTAGCCGCTGACTGTCCCGGCGGAACGAGAAATTCGTCACTGTCAGTTGCGCTGAGGAGTTCACGATCTGGAGCAGCACCGCGAGTCGGCTGAACGTGGGCGACGGCTCGACGGACCGCTCCCCCGTGGGCCGGATGACCCCCAGATGCGCGCGGAACAACGCCTCGAACTCGGTGATGTCTGCCGGTTGCGCCGCCAGTTCTTTGGCGACCATCTCGGTGACGTCTTCGATGATGGCGGCGATCACCGCATCTTTGGTCGGGAAATAGCGACTGAACGTGCGCGGTGACACCTCGGCGGCAGCGGCGATCTGATCGACAGTGGTGTTGTCATACCCCTGGCGCAGGCTCAACTCGGTCGCCACGTCGATGAGTGTCGATCTGGTGCGGAGTTTCTTGCGTTCCCGCAAGCCAGGTGTCCGGCTCGCGGTGCCATCAGCCACACCACGAATGCTAGTCGTGCGCTGCGGTGCGGTCAGCGGGTCAGCTCGCCGGTCAACTCCAGGAAATCGTCGAACATCGCGTCGATCCGCGACACCATCAAAGTCGAACCCAACTCGATTCCGGGACCGTCGACCACCAGGTCACCGCACGCGGAGACGATGATCGACGACCACAACGACATCACCAACCACACTCTGCGGTCGGCCACGTCGGAACCCATTCGCTCGGCGAGCGCGTGCACGGTGGTCATCGGCCGGAACTCGGTGGCGGCCACCCTCAGCGCCGGGGTCGAGGTGATCAGCCGCAACATCAGCACGATCCGCTCGTTCGACAAACCGGGCACCGTGCCCGCCGACACCGCCCGCAGCACGTTGACGTGGGCGCTGCGCAACGCCTCGAGCACGGGCACCGAAAACGGGATCCCCGCCAATTCGTCGGCGACCTCGGCCACCAGGTCTTCCAGCAACGTCAGCACCACGGCGTCCTTGGTGGCAAAGTACCGGCTGAAGGTCCGCGGCGAGACATCGGCCGCCGCGGCGATCTGTTCGACGGTGGTGCGCTCGTAACCCTGAGCCAGGCAAAGGCTTACAGCAGCATCGATCAATGTCGCCTTCGTGCGCTGCTTCTTGCGTTCCCGCAACCCCAGCCCGCGCACCCCACCCAATTCCACCACGATCTTGAATGCTAGTCCGGCATCGGATCAGTGCGTGGCTAACTGCGATATCCGCACTTCACCGCCGTCACACTTTGTCCGCTGCGCTTTCTTCCGTCTCCAGCCGGATGCCCACGCGGTAGCGCACGAAGGCCGGAACCACCAGTGCGGCAATCACTACGCCCACCACCACCAGCACGCCGCCGCCGGCAGCCGCAACCGCGGTGCCTGCCGACGCCGCGGCTGCACCGTGGAGCGCGTCAGCGATCCGCGGACCGCCGGCAACGACCACCAGGAAGACTCCCTGCAACCGGCCGCGCAGCTCGTCGGAAGCCGCCTGCAACAGAATCGTGTTGCGGAACGCCGACGACACCATGTCAGCGGCCCCACCGACCGCCAGACAGGCCACCGCCACCCACAGCAGTGCGCCGGCGCGGCCCGCGGCGAACCCGGCCGCGACACCGAACCCCGTGACTGCCAGCCCCCAGACGACGATGGCGGACACGACCGCCAACCCCTGCCTGCGGATCCGGGGCAGCCACCCGGAGAAGACTCCGCCGGCCACCGCACCCACCGACATCGCCGCGGCCAGCAGTGCCATCGTGGTACCGCCGTCGACCGGGCCGCCGAAGCTCTCATGCGCCATCTGCGGGAACAGTGCCCGGGGCATGCCGAAGATCATCGCGATCAGGTCCACCACGAACGACATCAACACCACGGTGTTTCCGGCCAGGTACCGGAACCCGTCCAGCACCGCGGCAAAACCCCACCGCGACGACCCCTGGACACCGGGACTCTCCGTCGCAGGCATCGCCGCCAGCCGGAAGGTGGCCCAGATCGGTAACAGGCATGTCAGCGCATCGAGCAGATAAAGCGTCGACAGATCCACCCAGGCGAGCATCAGCCCGGCCAGCAGCGGGCCCACGATCGCACCGGCCTGGGCCACGGTCATGTTCAGCGAATTGGCTGCGGCGATCTGGTGAGCGGGCAGCATCCGCGGAATGGCGGCCGACCGGGTCGGCGAATTGACTGCGAAGAATGCCTGCTGCACCGCCAACAGGCTCAGCACCACCCACACGTTGTTCAGATGCAGCGCCGCCTGCCCCCACAGCAGCAGTGAGGACACCGCCAGGCCGCAGGACGCGATGATCAGCAGCAGGCGCCGGTCCATCGCGTCGGCCAGCGCGCCGCCCCACAGCCCGAACACGATCAGTGGCAACAGCGCGAACAGCCCCGCCAACCCGACGTAGGCCGAGCTGTGGGTGAGCGTGTAGACCTGCACCGGGACCGCGAAGATGGTGAGGTTGGCCCCGATGACGGTGGGAATCCCCGCCCACCACAGCCGGCGGAAATCTCGATGGCGTAAGGGCGTGGTGTCTGCGAACAGCCTCACGGCTGTAAACGCTCGATCCGCCCGTCCTGCGGTCTGACCCGAATGCGGTTGTGTACCCGGTCTTCCCGGCCCTGCCAGAACTCCACCACCTCGGCGGTCAGCAGGTAGCCACCCCAGTTCGGCGGTGCGGGGATGTGCGACTGGTCGGCGAACCGTGCTGTGACCTCGGCAAGCTGGGCCATCAGCGCGGCCCGTGACTCGATCGGGTGCGACTGCTGGGACGCCCACGCTCCCAGCTGGGAGCCACGGGGCCGATGCGACCAGTAGTCCTCGGTGACCGCGCGCTCGACCTTGCTCACCGGTCCGCGGACGTGCACCTGCCGACCCAGCTGATACCAGGGAAAGGTGATCGCCGCGTAGGGCGTCGTGGCGAGCTCGTCACCCTTGTCGGAGTCGTAGTTGGTGAAGAACGTGACGCCAGTCTGGTCGACGCCTTTGCAGAGCACGGTCCGGCTCACCGGCCGTCCGGCGCGGACCGTGGCGAGCACCATGGCATTGGGCTCGGCGACCCCGGCGTTTTCGGCGTCGGCAATCCACTTGCGCAGCAAGGCAAGCCAACCGTTGTCGAGCCAGTTGCTGTCGAGATCCGGGCTTTTGTCCTTCTCCACCGACCCGTATTCCACCCGCATGGCCGCGAGGTGATCGCGTTCCCGTTCCACCACTGGGGTAACGGTACGCCTTCGAACGTTCAACGCAGTGTCGCCGATTGTTACCGGGCAGTAGCGACACCTCGGATGTGAGGTGCGACAATTCCGCGCATGACTGAGGTGCCGAAGGACTTTGTGCCCGGCTTGGCGGGTGTCGTCGCGTTTTCCACCGAGATCGCCGAGCCCGACAAGGACGGTGGCGCCCTGCGGTATCGCGGCGTCGACATCGAAGACCTGGTCCGCGAACACGTCACCTTCGGGGATGTGTGGGCGTTGCTGGTCGACGGCGAGTTCGGTCGCGGGCTGCCGCCGGCAGAACCGTTTCCACTGCCTATCCACACCGGCGACGTCCGCGTCGATGTGCAGGCCGGCCTGGCGATGCTGGCCCCCATCTGGGGCTACGCCCCGCTGCTGGACATCTCCGACGACACCGCCCGCGACCAGCTGGCCAGGTCATCGGCAATGGCCCTGTCGTATGTCGCGCAGTCGGCACGCGGCATCTACCGGCCCGCGGTACCGCAGCGGGTGGTCGACGGATGCCAAACCGTCACAGCGCGTTTCATGACCCGTTGGCAGGGCGAGCCCGACCCCAAGCATGTCGAGGCCATCGACGCCTACTGGGTGTCGGCGGCCGAGCACGGCATGAATGCCTCCACGTTCACCGCCCGGGTCATCGCCTCGACCGGCGCCGATGTGGCCGCCTCGTTGTCGGGTGCGATCGGCGCGATGAGCGGCCCGCTGCACGGCGGTGCCCCCGCCCGGGTGATCCCGATGATCGAAGAGGCCGAGCGCACCGGCGATGCGCGCGCCGTGGTCAAGGCGATTCTCGACGGTAACGAAAAGCTGATGGGCTTCGGGCACCGCGTGTACCGCGCCGAGGATCCCCGCGCCCGGGTGCTACGGGCCACCGCGCAACGTCTGGCTGCGCCGCGGTATGAGGTCGCCGCCGCGCTGGAACAGGCGGCGCTGGCCGAACTGCGGGAGCGCCGGCCCGATCGCGCCATCGAAACGAATGTCGAATTCTGGGCCGCGGTCATCCTCGATTTCGCAGGGGTGCCGCCGAAGATGATGCCGGCGATGTTCACCTGCGGCCGCACCGCCGGATGGTGTGCGCACATCCTCGAGCAGAAGCGGCTCGGCAAGTTGGTCCGGCCTTCGGCGATTTATGTCGGCCCGGATCCGCGCAGTCCGGAGGCGGTCACCGGCTGGGACTCCGTGGTGCGAGGGTCGTCGACACCGGCCTGAGCGATGAGTTCTGCCGGCGCGACCGGTCTTTATGGAACGGGGCGGTACCTCCACCGCGCCTGACCCAACTGACCCCGAGGAGCCGACATGGCGATCGACGTCCAGCCTGCGCTGTCCCCCAGTCTGATTGTCGACGACGGTGCAGCAGCGATCGACTTCTACGTGGCGGCGTTCGGCGCCACCGAGTTGGGCCGCGTCCCCGGCCCGGGCGGCAAGCTCGCGCACGCCGCCCTGCGGATCAACGTCGACCACGACGCCGCGCGACGACCTATCTGGCCAATGAAGCGGCGGCCGCAATGACCATTACGGCCGCCGCTTCACCCTGCGCACTTGACAGACTGTTCCCCGTATCAGAAGGGCGGGGCCGGCCTACCGGAGCGGGTGAGACGGCACTGTTGTTGATCCGAGTCTGTCGAGCCGCTGTAGCCGAGGGGGCTAAACCCGGTGGACGTCAACGGTCAGGTCTTGCGTGCCGATGACCGCCAGAAGAGACAGCTTCCACAACGAGGAACTCGTCGGCCGGGCCGTCAAAAGCCGACGTACCAAGTGGCCATCGCCACGAAATTCGGGGTCATCTCCCACACCGGCGGCGGACCAGGCGTCCTCGACAGCACACCAGCCAACATCGCTGTCGCAGTGAACGGTTCGTTGCGCCGCCTAGGCACCGACCACATCGATCTTTACTACCAACACCGGGTCGACCCCAACACTCCGATTGAAGACACCATCGGCGCACTGGCCGAACTCGTCACCTAAGGCAAGGTGCGCCACATCGGACTTTCCGAAGCCGGCAGAGACCATCCGCCGCGCCCATGCCGTCCACCCCGTCCAACGCCGGCAACGTCGTAGGCCTCTCGACGGGCGTTGTCTGTGACCAGTTCGGATATGCTCGGCGCGGCGCCGCCGCCCGATCACCTGGCCGGTCGAGGGATCGGTAACGAGTTCGTCCGCTGCGGTATCCGTCCCAGCTATGCCGCCGATCAGCTTGCTGGAGCTGAAGTGGTGGCTGTTCACTGTCCTCCGATTCGCATTGCGCTTGGCCATGGACTTTGTGTTCTTTGCGTCGACTTGAAACGGATGTCTCAGGATAGTGATGTGGTCTCTTGTTCACCGACCGGAAGGGATAGCGCCAACATGCCACGCCGCGTAGGCAAAATCGCTTTTGGAGAATGTCAGGAAAACAGCTCAGCGACGCCGCGGCTTGATGCCGGTGAGCCAGTAATTATCTACGACCCGGTTGGTGTCGGGAAACCGCATATGGCACAAGCACTTGGTCACCAGGTCGCCAGACGCCGCGGCGATTCAAATCTCACACATGCTCGTCGACCTGGCAGGTGGTCTCGCTGACAGCACCATAGGTCAACGCATGCGCGAATGCACCTATCTACTGGTGCTGATCGCCCAGCGGACGTTCTTTGTGCCTGTGCTGGCGCCTATCTGGGCAATTTTTCCGATGATTGCGCCGGGGCCGCGACCGCGCGCCGCATCAGACATCCGCGGTGGTCGCCACATCGGTCTCGTCAACTCAGCTCTATCAGATGATGATTGGCGCTGATTATCTCCCGCAGAGCAATAACGAACTCTTTGACGCGAGCAAGTCGCGCAAGGTCGCGGGGTATGACAAGCCAGTACTGCCTTGAGGCGACAAATGAGTGGCTGAGAACCTCAACCAAACGGTCGTCAGATCCGCCGATGAAAGTGGGGAGCGGGGCGATACCCAGCCCGTGCTGGGCTGCCTGCAAATGACCGGCAATGTTGTTAGCTTGCAGCCCGATTCGCACACCCGGCAAGAGCGTATCAGTGATCTGTAGTGGCTCGACATCTAGGAAGGCGTCGATGTACCAGATCATTCTGTGTTGGTGTAAATCGTCTAGCGTGGCAGGTACGCCATGGGACGACAGATAGTTCCGCGAGGCATACAGTCGGAGTTCATAGCGCGCCAGGCGGTGGGTCAGCACCGATCGCGGCGATGGCCGTTCGAGCGTGATGCCGACATCGAAATCTCGTCCAGTAAGGAGATCGTGTGTAGTAGCAGTGGCTACCTCGATTGAGAGGTTAGGGTGCGACGCCGCGAACTTGTGAAGGCCGGGGATCAACACAAACGAACCGAAACCGTCTGGAGCGAGCACTCTTAATGACCCGGTCAACTGGCCATTGATACTTGCGTCAGCGTCCTCCAAGGCGACGATCAGGGTCGCCTCGATGGCTTCGGCGTGAGTGATCAAGCGGCGGCCGGCTTCAGTCACAAGCCAACCGATCGGCGTGCGATCGAACAGGCGCTGCCCAAGATCCTTCTCAAGCTTGACGATCCGGCGAGAGACCGTTGTCTGATCGACGTTGAGGCGTCGTGCGGCTTCGCCGAGTCGAGTCGTCCTCGAGACCTCGAGGAAGAAACGGAGGTCGTCGGCACTGATCATGGTGCCATCTGAACGCTGATCGAACCTCTATGGCGAGAATTCAGAGCCAACAGTTCGTTCGTCTGCGCGGACGAGAAAGCCGTGGACGTCGCCGAGAACCCAAAGATCACGTACCTTGTCGCCGTCGAAGGTGAAGATTGGCGCGCCATACCACCAGACGTGGGCGCCTGATGGGGGTGTTCCAAAGAGTTCCTTGCGTTGAATACCGTGGAAAACCATTTTGCCGCAGACCTTGTCCCCCTCTTCGATCATTTCGAGGATGTCAGACGTATAACCTTCAATCGTTTCGGTGACCCACTTGACGTACTCACCAAACTCGGCGTGGCCTACCACTTGCGGTCCCAGCGATCCACGGAACGTGAAGTCAGGGTGAAAGATCTCGGGAATCAGAGCTAAGTTCGCCTTGTCCCACATCTCCTTGTAGAAGATACGGACGACATTTTTCCGAGCGGTCAGTCTCTCTGGATCGAGGTCAACTTCCACGCCCTGAGTTCCGTACTCGAGCTCGTTATTCATGCTCGACCGCGCCTTTCCGCTTAGAGAACACCACAGACTCGGCAGGTGTCTCATTGACTATCAAGGTAAAGATGTCCGGCCTGGAGTAGTGGCCGGTGACATCGAGGTCGTACTTGGTGCGTGCGATCTCGCCGAGGTCGATGTCTGCAGTCAAGATTCCTTCTTCGTTGAAGAGGGGACCTGCGAGGAACTCGCCGAACGGGTTGACGATGCAGCTACCTCCGGTCATGAGAATGGTTTCCGGATCGTCGCCTTGGACGCAGGCATAGTCGTCGGGGCAGTCCTCCCGCCGCAGGAACTGGCACGCCGACAGGACGAAACATCGCCCCTCCACCCCGATGTGTTGCATCGAGGGCGCCCAGCTGTCTCGATTATCTGCAGTGGGGGCGCAATACAGCTCAATGCCCTTCTTGTACATCGCCATCCGCATGGACGGCATGTAGTTTTCCCAACAGATTACCGCGCCTATTCGGCCGATAGAGGTGTCGAATACAGGCATGGTTGAACCGTCGCCGAACCCCCAGACCAACCGTTCGCCGCCGGTGGGCATGAGCTTTCGGTGTTTGCCGAGGTAGCCCTGTTCGGGATCGAAGAACACCGCTGTGCAGTACAGAGTCCCGCCGTCGCGCTCGATCACCCCGATGACGATGCTCATGTTCAGCTGGGTGGAGATCTCTGCCAGACGCTGAGTTTCAGTCCCCGGTACGGCGATCGAGCTTTCGTAGTAGCGTTGGTAGTCCTGTCGACCTGCGGGGGTGCGACCGCCGACTACGGAACCAAAATCTAGCCCTTTCGGATATGCCGATATGAAGGCCTCCGGGAATACTGCGAGTTGAACGCCGCGGGATGCAGCCCGGTTGGCGAGCTCTGCCACCTTGTCCAAGGTGCCAGCGGGATCGAACATCACTGGTGCCGATTGCACGACGGCTACCCGCAACTTTTGATTCGAGTTCAACCGAACGTTCCTTTCTGTGTCGACCAATTCAATACCAGGAGCGCCATACTCAAGCCTCAGCGTGCTCTGGCCCCAACGCGTCGGAGTCGATGGACTTCGACCGCGTTTCCGGCAGTCCAAGGAGGGCGACAATTGCCACCGAGTACGCACCGACGGTGTAGATACCAATCGCGACACCTAACGAGAGGCTGGCACTGAGGAATCCGACCAGAGCTGGAAACAGTGCACCAACCCCGCGACCGAAGTTGTAACAGAAGCCCTGTCCGGTGCCGCGAACCTCGGTGGGGAAGAGTTCGGCGTAGAAAGCCCCGGTGGGCCCGAACATCGCGTTAGCACAGAAGCCCAACGGAAGCCCGAGCGCCATGAGGACCCAGTTTTCGACGTCGATGAACATGTACACCGATACGAGCAGGATTGACAGGAGCGCAAACAACATGAATGTGGGTTTGCGGCCTATGCGATCGGAAATGTAACCGCCGGAGATGAATCCGAAGAACGCGCCGGTGATGATGACAGCGAGGAATCCCGTCGTTCCCCCGACAGACAGTCCCTTTTCGGTGGCGAGATAGGTCGGAAGCCAAGTGACCACTGCGTAATAGCCGCCCTGGAGCCCAATCGAGAACATCGAAGCGAAGACCGTGTTCCGAATGAGATCCCGGTGGAAAATTCGAGTGAACGTAGCTACAGGGCTGCGCTTCTCGGTGAGTTGGGTTGTTGTTTCGAGGTATACATCGGATTCCTGCACATTTCGCCGAATGAACAGAATGAACACCGCCGGCAGTGCACCTGCCATGAACATCAGTCTCCAAGCAGTGCCGTTGTCGACCATCGAGAAGACGGCGTAGTAGAGGATCGCGGCCGCGCCCCAACCGACAGCGAAGCCGCTGTGGACGACTCCGGCGGCTCGACCGCGATACTTGGAGCGGATCACCTCCGACATGAGCACCGCCCCGGCCGCCCATTCAGCTCCGAAACCGAGTCCCTGAAGGCTGCGTAGCACCAAGAGCTGCTCATAGTTTTGGGCAAACCCGCAGAGCAACGTGAAAACCGAGAACCAGACGATGGTGATCTTCAGAGTGCGGACTCTGCCGAATTTGTCTGCCAGTGCTCCGCCTAGCAGGCCTCCCAACGCCGAGAACAACAGAGCTGTGGTACCCAGCACACCCGCTTCTCCGCGACTGAATCCGAACGCCGCGATCAGGGCAGGGATGACGAAACTGAAGATCTGCACGTCAAACGCGTCGAGTGCCCAGCCCCCGAAACACGCTGTCATCGTTTTCTTTTCGCGCCTGTCAAGCTGTTTGAGCCAGATTGTCATCTAGGTCCTTAGGTATCGTGGCCGAATATGGACTGCAGACGTTTGGACGTGAGTGGCCGCGGGAGGGAACAATTCGCCAATGATGGCAGTTCCCTGAATGGAACCGGTGAAGAACTCGTCTAGCTGCTCCGCGGATCGTGACGGGCCGAGATTATGGTTCACCGCATCTAACCGCGCATTTGCGCATTCAACAACCCGAGAATGTGCAGTTCTTCCTGCAGAAACGCATCTCTGCAGGTCGGTGGGGTTCGCTCCATTTTTTTCGAAGTTCAGCGACGACTTCTCGTCCACAAAGAGTGGTTGCTCGAGCCGGGCTGGATCGCGACCCTCGGGACTCTGCCCACCCCGCTGGTCTGTTGCTGCAAAAGTGCAGTGCGCTCTGCGTGGTCCTACATTGACTATCCAGATGTGTTGCAGAACAGTGACGTTCATGAGAAGTTTTGGTCTAATGATTCGCGCTGGATGAACCATAAACTCTTTGGCGGAATAGTGGTGCGAGTTTGTCTGTGACTAATCCGGCTACCGGTGCGGTCGCCCTGGCCTCTGTCTAGGACGCGCGTGCAGTGATCGACGCCGCGGCCGCAACGTTTCCGGACTGGCGGGGCACCTCGCCGGCCAAGTATTCGACCCCGACTTCTCGGGGCAGATTCAGTGCCTGAGGAACGCTGGCGGCCGATGCGCTGGCCGAGGTGTCTGGCGCAGCACAAGGCTCGGTCCGACTCTGATCGACCGAACGTCACCACCGAGACGAGCGTCTACACCGACGATATCTTCGGCCCCACCCTGGGCCGTGATCCGTGTGAGACCTACGACCAGGCCCTCGAAATCATCAATGACAACCCCTACGACACTCGGTATCAACGTGGACGTTCCCGTGTCCATCGCCTACTACAGCTTCGGCGGCTGGAAGGCCTCGTTGTTCGGCAGCTCGCACACCCACGGCATGAACGGCGTCAACTTCTTCACCCGGGAGAAGGCCGTCACCCAACGCTGGCTGGCGCCCAGCCAGGTCGGCGTCGAACTCGGCTTTCCCCAGAGTAATGAACACAGGAGACAATGCGATGACAGTTAATTTGGCAATGCCGCGATTTTTGACCGTCGGCGCCGGCGCTCTCACTACTGCCGGTGGAGCGCTCATAAAGTTAGGTGTTTGCCGGCCACTTATCGTGACAGACAAGTACCTGGTCAGTAGTGGAGCAACCTCCAAACTTGAGAAGGTGTTGATCGACGCAGGCTGTGCCGTAGCCGTTTTCTCTGACACCGTTCCTGATCCGACCACGTCCTCATTGATCCCAGCCGTAGAAGCGGTGCGTCAGCACGGCGCTGATTGCGTAATCGGTTTCGGCGGCGGGAGTCCTATGGACACCGCCAAGGCAATTGCCGTTCTAGGGCAAGTCGATGAGCCGATGCGGCGGTTTAAGGCCCCGAGCACCTACGCTGGGCCTGCCCTTCCCATAGTCGCGATTCCGACGACATCCGGAAGTGGTTCAGAAGCAACACAATTCACCGTCATAACCGACGACGACTCCGACGAGAAGATGCTTTGCTCGGGTCTGTCATTTCTGCCCAGTGTGGCGATCGTCGACTATCAGCTTTCAACGACAATGCCGCCACGGCTCACCGCAGATACTGGCGTCGACGCGCTCACCCATGCCATCGAGGCATACGTGAGCCGGAAGGCCAATTGGCTCTCCGACAGCTTGGCTCTGGGCGCGATTGCGGCGATTGGAAAGTATCTACGTCGCGCATATCGCGACGGCAACGACGCTGAAGCCCGAGAAGGCATGATGTTCGCGGCCACTCAGGCCGGGATTGCGTTCTCGAACAGCAGTGTGTGTCTGGTGCACGGGATGAGCCGCCCGATTGGTGGTCATTTTCGAGTCGCCCACGGGCTGTCGAACGCGATGCTGTTGCCTGCAGTAGCGGAGTACTCGGCGCACGGCGCCGAGGCGCGCTATGCCGCCTGCGCGCGAGCCTATGGCGTGGCGCACGATACCGACGAAGACGCGGGGGCAACGCGAAAGCTCATCGGCGAACTGCGACAGTTGTGCTCCGACGTTGAGGTGCCGACGCCGGAAGACTACGGAATCGACAGGGCTAAGTGGGAAAGGCTACTACCGGTCATGGCTGAACAAGCCCTGGCGTCTGGATCGCCCGCAAACAATCCTGTCGTCCCCACGGCCGCGGAGATCGTCGAGTTATACGAGGCGATGTACGCGCGCGCATAACGACCCGACCCGTTTCTGTCATCCAATCCATCAAATCGCAACGTGTTGCGGAGTCACTTAGACAAGGAGCAGTCCGCCAGTGGGATCAGACAACCAGTCGCTCCAGGACATTTATCGCGAAGGCGAATCAACACGGCGCGCTGTGATGGGAGACGGTTACGTCAACGATGCCCTCGCCCGGGCGGCAGGAACACCGGCAGAAGGATTGCAGGAGCTCGTCACCACTCATTTATGGGGAGCAGTATGGGCACGACCCGGCCTGGACCGTCGAAGCCGCAGCCTCATCACCATCGGAGTTCTTGCTGCATTGCGAGCCGATCTCGAACCCGAACTCGAAGGTCATGTTCGCGGTGCATTACGGAACGGCCTTAGCCGGCGGGAGATTACCGAAGCCGTCATTCATACCGCCGGCTACTGCGGCGTTCCCGCTGCCCTGTCAGCTATGCGCACAGTTCAACGCATACTCGATGCTCAGGCCGAGTGACGCGATGGGCCTGAGGAAACCCGCGGCATGTGCTGGCCACTTCCGCCCGGATACCCGCACGGCTCTAAGCTTCGATCCACCGATGAGTTGACGAGGTTAAGGTGTCGGTATATCGATATCGCCCTTGATCTGTGATGATGTGTTTCTACGCAACAACCGCGGAGTTGAGACAGGCACTTCCGGTGGGCAGCGATCGCGCGATGGCGGAGTCGAACACGGCATCTCGGAGAACGGCACGGCCCGTCGGCGGCTCGATCCTTGACCGTTCAATCGGAAGCACCTGTCCTCGGCGACGGTTTCACGGTGATGCTCAACGACGACTTCCCGGAGATGACGGACGGGAAGTCGATGACACCTCCGGCCCTGGGTGGCACCCCGGTCACCATCCACCTGACCGTTACCGACGTCGACAGCTGGTTCCAACGTGCGGTTGATGCCGGCGCGGCCGTGGTGGCCCCGCTGGAAGAACAGTTCTGGGGCGACCGTTACGGCGTCGTCCGGGATCCGTTCGGACATCTGTGGTCGCTGGGACAGCCGGTACGCGAGGTCAGCATGGACGAGGTCGTGGAGGCGATGCGCGAGCACCAGTGAGCGTCTAGCAAGCTGGTGGCATGCGAAACGTGATCGAACTCCATGAGGTGACCTTCCGGCGAAACGGCAAGCAGATCCTCGACGGGATCTCGTTTGCCGTCGCCGAGGGGCAGCACTGGGCGCTGTTGGGACCCAACGGCGCGGGCAAGACCACCATCCTCGGGATGTGCGGCGCCGAGACGTTTCCCACCGAAGGCACCGTGCGGGTGCTGGGTGAACAGATGGGCAAGGTCGAGCTCGCACGGCTGCGCCGGACCATCGGCCACGTCAACCCCCGGCATCCGCTGAGCACGCCGCTGACACTGCGCGAAGTGGTGCTCACCGGTGTCTCCGGAACGATCGATCTCCCCATGCGCTGGGAGCCCCGCCCCGATGACGTGGACCAGGTGAACGCGCTGATCGACACCTTGGGCCTGAGCCGGCGCGCCGACGACCGGTGGCCCACATTGTCCCAGGGCGAACGCGGGCGGGCGCTGATCGCCCGGGCGCTGGTCTGCCAACCGCAGCTGCTGCTGCTCGACGAGCCGTCGACTGGACTGGATCTGGCCGCCCGCGAACAACTGCTGGAGACGGTGGACACACTGGTACGCGCGCACCCCGAGTTGGCGTCGATCACCGTCACCCATCACCTCGAAGAACTGCCCACCGCCACCACCCACGTGCTGCTCCTGGCCCAGGGCCGCATCGTCGCCCAGGGGCCGATCGAGACCACGCTGACCAGCGAGGCGGTGTCCGAGGCGTTCGCCCACCCGGTGGACGTCCAGTCCGACCGGGGCCGGTGGACCGCACGGGCGGCCAGCAGGGTCAGCCGCTAGCCGGGTCGGCGGGGTGTCGGGCAGCGGCGTTTAGCGTGCCGGGGATTGGGCATCTACTTGCGGTGCAGTCCCAGCTGGGCGCCGGACAGCGCCAACATCAACACTCACCGACGTCCATCGCGGTTCCCCGCAAGCGCCGGCCTGTGGCCCTGGTGGGCGCGTACGCGGCCGGTTTTGCCACCGCAACGCTGACTCGCCGCAAGCGCGACCACGACCCGTCGCCGGCATCGCCGCCGCCACCGTCGCCGACGGAGGACGTCATCCCCGAACCACCGCCGGAATCCACGAATGCGGACCGGCCGGACCCCGACGACCCCCGCAAGCCCGACTCCCCCACCGATCTCACCAAGGCGTCATGGCGTTATGTGCTGCGCCAGACCATCGGTGAGTTCGGGCGTGACCAGTGCACGGATCTGGCTGCGGCACTGACGTATTACTCGGTGTTGTCCCTGTTCCCGGCGTTGGTGGTCGTCGTGTCACTGCTCGGGGTGATCGGTCAGGGACAGCAGACCGTGACGACGATCCTGCAGCTCATCGAAGACATCAGCCCCGGCGAAGCCGCTGAGACCCTGCGCCAGCCGATCCAACAACTGGTCGACGCGCCCTCAGCGGGCTTTGCGCTGGTGATCGGCCTCGTCGGCGCGTTGTGGTCGGCTTCGGGATATGTGGGCGCGTTCGGGCGGGCGATGAACCGGATCTACGAGGTCGACGAGGGGCGCTCGACGATCAAGCTGCGGGCTCAGCAGCTGCTGCTGACCTTCGCCAGCCTGATCGTCGCGGCGGCGGTGGTGCTGCTGCTGACCATCAGCGGGCCGGTGGCCACGGCGATCGGCGGCTACGTCGGATTGGGCGAGACCGGACTGACCATCTGGAACATCGCCCGCTGGCCGGTGCTGCTGGCGTTGGTGGTGGTGGGCGTGGCTCTGCTCTATCACGCCAGCCCGAATGTGGAACAGCCTCGGCTCCGCTGGATCAGCGTGGGCGCGGCCATCGCGATCCTCACGTGGGTGATCGCCTCGGTGGCCTTCGGGTTGTACGTCGCGAACTTCAGCAGCTACAACAAGACTTTCGGGGCATTGGCGGGCGTCATCGTGTTCCTGTTGTGGTTGTGGATCACCAACCTGGCCTTGCTCTTCGGAGCCGAGGTCGACGCGGAGCTCGAACGAGGTCGTCAACTGCAGGCCGGCATCGCAGCCGAAGGCGACCTCAAGCTACCGCTGCGCGATACCAGCGCGATCGACAAGACCAACGCCAAAGAACACAAGGACCGGTTGGCGGCTCTCAGGCTGCGCCGCACCCACGGGCAACAGGACTGACCGGGGTCAGAGCGGCAGGCTCGCCAGAATCCGTTGTCGCACGGTTGGTTTCGGTGCGCTTGCGGCAACTGTCAGCATCTCCGCGACGTCGGTGAACTTGACCCGAGGACGGTCGGCCGCCTCGCCGCGGGCCACCTCGGCGTCATCGATCGCCCGCCAGCCGGCGTAGTCGACCACCTCGGGCTGCCGACTGCGCACCCACCGATCCAGCTCCGAGCGCGACGCGGGGTCAGGCAGCACGCCGGCGTTGTAGTCGGCGACGAGTTGCTGCACCGTCTGCAGTGCGCAGGACTTGTTGGTCCCGATGAACCCGGTGGGGCCGCGTTTGATCCAGCCGGCGACATAGGCGCCGGCCGAACCGGTGACCCGCCCACCGTCATTGGGCACCACCGCCGCCGCTTCGTCGAAGGGCAGCCCGTCAATGGGCTTGCCGCGGTAGCCGATCGAGGTCAGAAACAGTCCCGCGGAGATCCGGTGCACCTGGTCGGTTCCGGTGGCGACGAACTCCACACCGGCGACACCGCCGTCACCGAGCACGCGCCGGGGTGTCAGCTCGTAGGCCATCCGGACGCGGGGCCGCGAGATTGGTGCCGAGCTGTCGCCGAGTTTGGCGAGGAGCTCGAGCTTCGCCCGCGTCAGCGGATCCTGGGCCGTCTCGAGATCACGGCGCGCCCGCTCATGGTCGGCGGCGTCGAGCACCACCTCGGATCGTGTTGTCAGCCCGATCAATTCCGGCAGCGTGAACGCCGAATGCGCCGGACCCCGCCGTGCGACGACCACCACCTCGCGGATCCGGGAGGTGCGCAGCACAGCCAGCGCATGGTCGGCGATGTCGGTGCGGGCCAGCTCGTCAGGGTCGGTGGTCAGGATCCGGGCGACGTCCAGGGCGACGTTGCCGTTACCCACGACGACAGCCCGCTCGTCACTGAGATCGACCGGTAGAGAAGCGAATTCGGGATGCCCGTTGAGCCAGGCGACCAGTTCGGTAGCCGTCGCGGTACCGGGGGTGTCCATCCCGGCGATCTCGAGCCTGCGGTCATTCGGTGCGCCGACGGCATAGAGCACGGCGTGGTGGTGGGCCAGCAGGTCCGCGTGCCCCAGGTGCTTGCCGACCTCAACGTTGAGGTACATGGTGAACCCGCCACGGCGGGCGATCCGGTCGAACAACGCCGTCACCTGTTTGGTGTTCTGATGATCCGGCGCCACCCCGGCGCGCACCAAACCGTATGGAGTGGGCAACTTTTCGAACATGTTGACCCGCACCCCGGGTTGGGTGAGCAGCTCGTCGGCCGCATACATGGCGGCCGGGCCGGAACCCACGATCGCGACGGTGAGCGGACGCTGCCCCTGGCGCACGTTCGGCGCCGGGATGACCGGCGCCAGTTTGGATGTCGGCGGGACCTTCTCCCCGGGCCGGCGTGGCGGGTAGAAGGAGGCATTGAGCGGGATGAACGGCAGTTGCTCGGTTGTCAGCCGCGAGTCCGGGGCGATCGCCCCGACCGGGCAGGCACTGACACACGCCCCGCAGTCGACGCAGGCGTCCGGGTCGATGTAGAGCATCTCGGCGGTGGCGAAGCCCGGTTCGTCCGGAGACGGGTGGATGCAGTTGACCGGGCACGCGTAGACGCACGACCCGTCGCTGCAGCACGACTGGGTGATCACATGAGGCATAGCTGCGCGACGATTCGCTCAGGCGACCGCGGCCACGTGCGCCCGCTGCGGTTCGCTGCGGTAGCGCGAGGGCCTGCCGTTGATCTTGCAGAGCCGCCACATCACCTTGGCCGCCGGATTCATCAGCCCGGTGTCATGGCACAGCATCCGCACGTCGGCGAACATGTCGGTCAGCATCTGGCGGGACTCCGGGGCCCGGAAGAACACCTCACGCTTGACCGAGCGGGGGATGTCGAATTCCTTCCAGAAACTGCGCGGCGGCACGAGGATCGCCTGGCACAGCACCCGCATGATGATCGGCACGTGCAGCGACAGCCAGAAGCGCTTGCGTGTCCGCAGGTGCGGCACCCGCTTGCGCAGGTACTCGTGGGCGAACGAGATGTGCCGCGCTTCCTCGGCCACGTGAATGGCCATCACGCGCTCCATGATCGGATGCAGGGCTTTACCCTCGCGCAGCACGCTCTTCTGCGTGTGATCGATCGGCTCCTCGCCGGCGAGCACACCGAAGAAGAACACGATGGGCAGCGGACCGGCCGCCAGCGGGATGACCTGCGAGAGCCATTTGAGCACCCGCGGCATACCGGGCACGTCGGCCCCGATACGGTTCACCATCTCCTGGAACATCATGGTGTGGTTGCACTCTTCAACCGACTCGTGCAGGCAGTACCGATACTCCGGCGAGCCGTTGGGCACCCAGAACGCGTAGTTCATCAGGCCCCGGATGAGGATCGATTCGAAGTGCAGACCGACCTTGGCGACGTTGGCCTGACGCCACATCCCGATCTCGATCTGCCGCTCGCGCGGCTGTGCCTGATACCAGGGGTGCCGGCCGAACGGATCGGTTGCCGGCAGGATCCACCGGTCGTCATCGGGGATCACCGCGAACTCCGGGGAGTCCCAGTCGATGTCGGTGTACGGGTTGAAGTTGCGTCGCACCGACCCCTCGGACAGTGTGGTGAGCATGTCGACATACTGCTGGTCATCGCGCACTTCCATGTTGCGCTGCCAGCGTCGGATCATCTTCGTGCGAGCCATTCCAGACCTCCGGATTGCATCGTGAGGTTTACATTCGGCCACTTGATGTACAACGGTACCGCAGGTATCGCATAAAACCAATACCCTTTCCCGGGTCGATTTAGACATTTGCTGGAAGCAGGTCAGATGGTCGAGCTGAAGTCCCCCGCCGAGGTCGAGGCCATGGCCGGAGCCGGCGCTGTCGTTGCCGAGGCGCTCACGGCCGTCGCCGGGCTCGCCGAACCCGGCCGGACCACCGCCGACCTCGACCGCGTCGCCGCCGATGTCCTGGCCGCCCACGGCGCCACCTCGCCGTTCCTCAACTACCACCCACGGTGGGCCTCCTCACCGTTTCCCGCGGTGCTGTGTGTATCGGTCAACGACGCCGTGGTGCACGGCATCCCCACCGACCAGGTGCTTGCCGACGGCGACCTGGTATCGGTGGACTTCGGGGCTGTCCTGGACGGATGGTGCGGAGACGCCGCGCGCAGCTTCATCGTGGGCACCCCCCGCCCCGCCGATGCGGACCTGATCGCCGCCACCGACCGGGCGCTGTTCGCCGGAATCGCTGCGGTCAAGCCCGATAACACCCTGGGAGACATTGGTTTCGCCATCGCCGCCTCGGTGCGCCGCGACGGTTACGGCCTGCTGGCCGACCACGGCGGGCACGGCATCGGACGGACCATGCACGAAGCCCCGCACGTCCCCAACGAGGGCAGGCGCGGTAAAGGCATGAAGCTGCGGCCCGGCCTGGTGATCGCCATCGAGCCCATGCTCATCGGCGACGGAACCGAGGACTACGTGCACGATCCCGACGGCTGGACGCTGCGCACAGCCAGCGGCGCGCGGGCCGCGCACAGCGAGCACACAGTGGCCGTGACTGATGACGGAGCACGCCTACTGACGCTTTAGGCTTGACGGATGGCCGATCAGCTGACGATTCCCGAGGACCTCAAACCCGCCGACGGCAGGTTCGGCTGCGGCCCGTCGAAGGTGCGCGCCGAACAACTGCAGGCGCTGGTGACCAAGGGCGCCGATCTGTTCGGTACCTCGCACCGGCAGGCGCCGGTCAAGAACCTGGTGGGCCGGGTGCGTGACGGTGTGCGCTCCCTGTTCTCGGTCCCCGACGGCTACGAGGTGATCCTGGGCAACGGCGGCTCCACCGCCTTCTGGGATGCCGCCGCGTTCGGCCTGGTCGACCAGCGTTCACTGCATCTGACCTACGGCGAGTTCAGCGCCAAGTTCGCCACGGCGGTGGCCAACAACCCCTTCGTCGGCGACCCGATCGTCATCAAGGCCGACGCGGGCAGCGCCCCGGTGTTCCGGGCGGACCCGTCGGCCGACGTGCTCGCCTTCGCCCAGAACGAGACGTCGACCGGTGTGGCGGTCCCCGTCCGGCGTCCCGACGATGCCGGTGACGCTCTCGTCGTCGTCGACGCCACCTCCGGCGCGGGCGGGCTGCCCGTGGATATCACCGAGGTCGACGCGTACTACTTCGCGCCGCAGAAGAACTTCGCCAGCGACGGCGGACTGTGGTTGGCCGTGATGTCGCCGGCCGCGCTGGCCCGCGTCGAGTCGATCGCGGCGTCCGGGCGCTGGGTTCCGGAGTTCCTGTCGCTGCCGATCGCCGTCGACAACAGTCTCAAGAACCAGACGTACAACACCCCGGCGATCGGGACCTTGCTGCTGATGGCCGAGCAGCTCGACTGGATGCTGGGCAACGGCGGCCTGGACTGGGCTGTCAAGCGCACCGCCGACTCGTCACAGCGGCTGTACTCGTGGGCCGAGGGCACGTCCTACGCGACACCGTTCGTCACCGATCCGGCGTTGCGCTCACAGGTGGTCGGCACCATCGACTTCGACGATGCCGTGGATGCCGCCGCGGTGGCCAAGACGCTGCGCGCCAACGGGATTGTCGACACCGAGCCGTACCGCAAGCTCGGCCGCAACCAGCTGCGCGTGGCGATGTTCCCGGCGATCGATCCCGATGACGTCACCGCCTTGACGCAGTGCATCGACTGGGTGGTCGAGCGGATTTAGATTCCGGTTCGGGCAACGCCAGCGTGTCATCGCAGCAGGCGTCGCGAACTGCCGTAAGGTGCCCAACAATCGGGCCCGGCGCTGTGGTCCCAAGGAGGTCGCCATGCGAGATCTGAAAGTCGTTGGACTCGATGTCGATGGCAGGCACATCCTGTTGGAATCCGAGGAATCGTCTTCGGGCCCCGGGTCCACGTTCCGGCTGCGGGTCGACGAGAAGTTGCGCGCGGCCGTCCGGGGCGACAAGGCCCGGCTGGACCAAACCCAAATGGATATCGAGGTCACCAGCGTGCTGCGCCCCAGGGATATTCAAGCCAGGATCCGTGCCGGAGCCTCGGTTGAACAGCTCGCCAAGAGCGCGGGAGCGGACATCACCCGGGTGGAGCGCTTCGCCCACCCGGTGCTGCTGGAGCGGGCCCGTGCCGCCGAGCTGGCCACGGCCGCCCACCCCGTGCTCGCCGACGGCCCCTCGGTGCTGACGCTGCTGGAGGCCGTTACCGCATCACTGGTGGCTCGCGGGTTGAACCCGGACTCCACCACGTGGGATGCCTGGCGCAACGAGGACGGTCGCTGGACCGTTCAGCTGGGGTGGAAGGCCGGCCGGTCTGACAACATCGCGCACTTCCGGTTTGCGCCGGGGGCCCACGGCGGCACGGTGACCGCGGTGGACGAGGCCGCCACCGAGCTCGTTGATCCCGACTTCGACCGGCCGCTGCGCTCCGTCGCCCCGCTGGCCCAGCTGGACTTCGAAACCCCGGTTGCACCGCCTGCCCCCCGCAAGCCTGCCCCGGCCCCGGCGCCCAAGGCGGCGCAACCGCCGCAGGCACCACAACAGCCGGAGCGCACTGAACGGCCCGCCCGCGCACGCAAGGCGAAGCCGTCGGTGCCCGCCTGGGAGGACGTCCTGCTCGGCGTCCGTTCCAGCGGCGACCGCTAAGCCGTCGACGCCACCAGGGCCAGTAGCGCGATCCAAGACACTGCGACGCCGACGGCGAAGCCCAGTGCGAACCACCGCACCACCGGTTTGTCACGCCAGTCCCAGACCGTCGGGGCCAGGCCGCCGACTGCCACCAGGTTGAGTCCCACCGCCAGCAGCGGGTGCACCCGGATCAGGCCCATGCTCAACACCACCACAGCAGCGCCGGTGACGGCGGCGACGAATGCAGCGACGGTGAGTCCCGTGCCCCAGGGGGTGGAGTCGTCGGTCACGGCGACGAGCCTAGCGACAAATCAGACGCCATCCCGCGCCCGTTCGTAAAAGGCCAGCGCTGCCGCCGTGGCCACGTTGAGCGAGTCGGTACCCCTCGTCATCGGGATGCGCACCCGCACATCACTGGCACGCATGGTCGACTCCCGCAGCCCCGGCCCTTCGGCGCCGACCAGCATCGCCACCCGCTGCTCAGCCAACGGCGGCAATGCTTGCGCCAGGGGCATCGCCTGCGGGTCAGGTGTCATCGAGATCAACCGAAACCCTTTGTCCCGCAATATATTCAGATCAGCAGGCCAGGACTGCGCCTTTGCGAACGGCACCAGCAGCGCGTGTCCCATCGACACCCGGACGGCCCGGCGGTACAGCGGGTCCGCACAGCCCGCCCCAAACACCACGGCGTCGACACCCAGACCGGCCGCATTTCGGAAGATGGACCCCAGGTTCTCGTGATCGTTGACGCCTTCGAGCACCGCAATGGTGCGCGCATCGGCGATCACGTCGGAGACCGCGAGCTCGGGCGCGCGCCGGGCGGCGGCCAGCACCCCGCGGTTGAGGTGGAATCCGACGGCCTCGGCCATCACCTCGGCGTTGACCCGGTAGTACGGCACGTCCACCCCGGCGAGATCAGCGGCCAGTTCGTCGTGGCGACGGGCGGTGCCCAGCAATGCGTGCGGCACAAACCGGGATGCCAGCATCCGCTGCACCACCAACACGCCTTCGGCGATCACCAGCCCCTTTCCGCTCGGGAGATCGGGACGGCGGTCGATGCTGTTGAGATCGCGGAAGTCGTCGAGGCGGGGATCAGCGGGGTCGTCGACGTCGACGGGTTCGACGCAGGTTCGGGCGCTCACGCGCTTTCGTCGACAATGGCTGAGAGCAGGTCGGCCGCACGTTTGAGGGTCACCCGTTCATCATGGTCCAACTCGGCGAGCTTGCGTCGCAGCCACTCCTGACTTGCCCGGCGTTCGGATTCCACCAGGTCGACGCCCGCGTCGGACACCGACACCAGCACCTGGCGGCCGTCCACCGGATGCGCGCTGCGCGCCACCAGCCCCAACTCGGCCAGAGAGGCCACCACCCTGGTCATCGACGGCGGCCGGACCCGCTCGCGGATCGCGAGTGCGCCGGGTGTCATCGCCCCCTCCTTGTGCAGCGTGGACAGGGCGGACAGCTGGGACATCGACACCGGCGAGTTGGGGCGCCGAAACCGCAACTGACGGGCCATCCGGACAACCGCGAGAGACAGATCACTGGCGAGTCGAGTATCGACATCCTTCACATCGCAAACGATACGACAGGCCCGTCAATTACCGCGGGCAAACCCGTGTGGCGCGCGGCATTCGTCAATCCACTACGTTGGACGGCAATGACCCCCGACCCCACCGGCGCTCCGAAACCACCGCCGCTGCCGCCCGGACTACTCGAGCCGTGGCGCGTCATCGCGGTCGGCGCGGTCGCCTGGGTGGTGGTGCTCGTCCTGGCGTTCACCGTGCCGGCCCTCGAGGGCTGGCGTCCGATCAGCATCGCCGGGTTGGCCACCGGGCTGCTGGGCACCTCGGTCTTCCTGTGGCAGCGAAGCGCCGCCCGCCGGGGTGCCCGTGGGGCACAGACCGGGCTCACTTTCGGTGACGACCGCAGCTAGCTGCTGACCGGCGTCCTGCGCGGTGTCATCCTGCGCCGGGACGGCCTGTGCGGTGACAGGGTTGTGGGCGATATCCAGGACACCATCGTCGTAGGGGTCGTACAACGGCGAGCCTGCACCGGCCGGGGCCGGGGTGTCCGAGTGGGCGCCGCAGCCGTACATGAAATCGACGACGTGCCCGTCGGCGGCCAGCTCGTTGGCGCAGACGCCGAACATCGGGCCCAGCGCTCCGGCCAGCGGCAGGAAGAAGCCGCAGTCGCGGCACACCCGTTTGGTCGACCGCGCCATGGCCGAATTGGGCCCGTACTCGCCGTCGTGCCAGCGCTGCGCCGCGTCGTCGCGGCCCCACAGGCTGAGTACCTGGCGCCGCCCCAGGCCGATCTCGGCGGCGGTCTCGTCGACTTCCGGGTCACCGCTGAGCAGATAACCCGGCACCAGCCGAGGGTCGTCGGCCGCCGGGGCGAGCAGGTCGCCTGGACTCAGGTCGCCGGGTTTGACCCGCTGGTCCCACGGCAGCCACTCGGGCGCCAGCAACGCTGTGGGTCCCGGTACCAGCACCACCTCGCTAATCGTGACGTGGTCGGCGCCGGGGTAGGCAGCCACCACGACGGCCCACTGCCAGCCCCGGTAACCGGGCAGGTCGGCGAGAAAGCGGTGCGTCGCCGAGGTGGGGTCCTCACAGGTGGCGCCGAGATACTCGCCCACGTGGCCGTCGCTGAACTCGACGACTGCGGTACGGGCGGCATCGACGGCACCGGTGAGCAGCGACACCAAAGCGTCGTCGGTCGCCTCGTCGGTGGTTTCGGCCGGTGATCCGGTGGATTCGGTCATGCTCTCCATCGCCCTTCATAGTGCCTGAGCCAGCAGACATGAGCCACACCGGTCGCCTGTACGACCGCGGCAGTGCCGATAGGGAACAATCGAGCTGTGTCAGAACGGCGGCGTGATCACCCGACCCCGGGCCGGGGTACCGGGACGGGCCGTCCCCGACCGCAGAACTCCGGCGAACACCCGGGGACGGCGAATTACCCCAGCGATGAGCCCGGGTACCGCAGAGCCCGGCGCGACTCCCCCACCCCGAGCGCCAATCGTTATCTGCCGCCCCTGCACGAGGACCACGACGACGGACGTGGCACCGACCCGTCCCAGCGGCGGATCGACGCGGAGGCGGCACACCGCATCACCGTCACCCGCGCCGCGGCTCTGCGCAGCCGTGAGATGGGTTCCCGGATGTACGGGCTGGTGCACCGGGCCGCCACTGCCGACGGCGCCGACAAGTCCGGGTTGACCGCGCTGACCTGGCCGGTGGTCGCCAACTTCGCGGTGGACGCGGCCATGGCCGTCGCGCTGGCCAACACATTGTTCTTCGCGGCGGCCTCAGCGGAGAGCAAGAGCAAGGTCGCGCTCTATCTGTTGATCACCATCGCACCGTTCGCGGTGATCGCCCCGCTGATCGGGCCCGCGCTGGACCGCCTGCAGCATGGCCGACGGGTGGCGCTGGCCGCGTCGTTCGGGTTGCGCACGGTACTGGCACTGGTGCTGATCATGAACTACGACAGCGCCACCGGCAGCTACCCGTCCTGGGTGCTCTATCCGTGTGCCCTCGGGATGATGGTGCTGTCGAAGTCGTTCTCGGTGCTGCGCAGCGCGGTCACCCCCCGGGTGATGCCGCCCACCATCGATCTGGTGCGGGTGAACTCACGATTGACCATGTTCGGGTTGCTGGGCGGCACCATCGTCGGCGGCGGCATCGCAGCCGGGGTGGAGTATGCGATGACCAACCTGTTCCGCCAGCCCGGCGCGGTGTACGTGATCATCGCGATGAGTGTGGCGGGGGCCTGGCTGGCCATGCAGATCCCCCGGTGGGTCGAGGTCACCGCCGGTGAGGTGCCGGCGACGCTGAGCTACCACGATCACAGCGGGCAGCCGCGCCGCATGCACGAGCCGCTGCGCGGAGCCACCAGTGCGCTCAGGCAACCACTGGGCCGCAACATCATCACCTCGCTGTGGGGCAACTGCACCATCAAGGCGATGGTCGGGTTCCTGTTCCTGTATCCGGCGTTCGTGGCCAAATCGCACGACGCCACCGGGTGGGAGCAGCTGGCGATGCTGGGCCTGATCGGTGCTGCCGCCGGCATCGGTAACTTCGCCGGTAACTTCACCGCGGCCCGGCTCAAGCTCGGTCGCCCCTCGGCGCTGGTGGTCCGGTGCACCATCGCGGTCAGCGCGGCCGCGCTGGTGGCGGCCGTTGCCGGCACGCTGGTGGTGGTCGCGGTCGCCGCCTTGATCACCTCCGGCGCAAGCGCCATCGCCAAGGCCTCCCTGGACGCCTCTCTGCAGGACGACCTACCCGAGGAGTCCCGGGCGTCGGCCTTCGGCCGATCGGAGTCGGTGCTGCAGTTGGCCTGGGTGCTCGGGGGTGCCGTCGGCGTGCTGGTGTACACCGAGCTGTGGGTCGGGTTCACCGCGATCACCGCGCTGCTGATCCCCCTGCTCGCCCAGACGATCGTCAGCTTCCGGGGAGACTCGCTGATCCCGGGCTTCGGCGGTAACCGGCCGGTGATGGTCGAGCAGGAGCCGGTGGATCACACCGTGAGCTCGGTGGTGACCGGGAAGTGAAACGGATCATCGCCGCGGGCGCGGCGGCTGCGGTTGTGCTCGCGTCCGCGGGTACCGGCACGCTGGCCTGGGCCCTGACCCGCAACGACGACAGCCACCTGCCGGAGATCAGTGCCTACACCGGTGGACAGCTCACCCGGGTGGGGCCGTTCTTGTATTGCAATGTGTTGGATCTCAACGACTGTGAGACCCCGCAGGCCCAGGGCGAGCTGCGCGCCAACGAACGCGACGCCGTACAGCTGTCGGTGCCCTCGGCGATCGCGTCGGCGCCCTGGCGGCTCGTGCTGGTCTATGAGGATCCCGACAACGCCACGATCAGCACCTTCCGCCCCGATACCCGGCTGGCGGTCACCGTCCCGTCGGTGGATCCGCAGCGCGGTCGGTTGACGGGAGTGGCGGTGCAGTTGCTGACACTGGTGACCGACGGCACCGACGAGATTCGCGAGGTGCCACATGCCGAGTGGTCGATCCGGGTGGTTTGGGCGAACGGCGAACAATCCGGGTAGTTGGCAAGCACGTCGAGGAAGCCGAGCTGGAACGTCGCACCGAGCGCGAGATCGTCTCGAACAACAAGTAGCACAACGGTTTCAGTGCACGTGTTTGCGCAGGAACTCCAGATCAGATACGTGGCCCTCACCCGGGGTCTCGATCACCACGTCACAACCTGCAGATCGGCAGATGTCGGCGATGAACTGCGAATCAAACGATCCCGCATCGAAATTGGCGTGCCGGTCCGCTCCGGAGTCAAAGGCGTCACGAGAGTTGTTGGCGTGGATCAGGTCGATGCGGCCGGTGATGGCCTTGACCCGGTCGACGATGTCGTCGAGTTCTTCGCCGCCGGCCCAGGCGTGGCAGGTGTCGAGCACGAACCCCGGCCCGTACTGGCCCACCGCGTCCCACAACATGGCGAGCCGATCGAACTTGCGGGCCATCGCGTTCTCACCGCCGGCGGTGTTCTCGATCAGGATCGGCACCGGGAAACCGCCGGCCTCCTCCTGACGTTCGAACGCCTTGCGCCAGTTCTCGACACCGACGGCCGGATCATCTTTGGCGGTGACGTGTCCGCCGTGCACGATGAGCCCCTTGGCGCCGATACCGGCGGCGGCCTCAGCGTGCTGGAGCATGATCTTGCGGCTGGGAATGCGGATTTTGTTGTTGGTACTGGCTACGTTGATCAGGTACGGCGCATGGATGTAGATGCTCAGATCGCTCTCGCGCAGCGCATCGGCGTGTGGATGCGGCGGCGGCTTCTTCCAGCCCTGCGGGTCGCCCATGAAGAACTGGATGGTTTCGGCGCCGATCGCCTCGGCCGCCGTCAAGGGATCGGTGGAATCGACATGCGCACCCAGTAAAGCCATGACGCCAGCCTAATCCGTGGTGGTGACACCGAGTGGACGCCTGGGCGTCACCGGCCGTTCACCACCAGCCTGCAGACAGCTCACCTGAGGCCGGGACCCTCACTCGACCGCACTGGCATCGGAGGAACAGTTGTTGAAGTTGTCGTACCCGGGACGCGTGACGGCCCTGGCCACTCTGACGCTGCTGGCCGCGGCGTGCTCGTCAGAGGCACCGGAAGCACCGGAGAGCGTGCAGCGGCCCGACAATCCTCGGGCCACCTCACCGATCGACTGGAACGTGCCGGGCGCGCAGCGGTACCACCGCCTGGCCACCTACCCGGTTTATGCGAACCGCCCGCCCGGCGAGCCGATCGGGAACGAGACGGTGGCGGAGATCGCCGCGGTCAGCGACGACGGCAACATCGTCGTCCACACCGACGCACCGGCCAAGCGCATCGGCTTCATCGATATCACCGATGCGACCAAACCCACCGGGCTGGGCACACTGTCGCTGGCCGAGTTGGGTGACGCCGACGACCAACCGACATCGGTGATCGTGCACGGCGAGTATGTGCTTGTGGTGGTCGACACCACCGGCGGCGATTTCGCGAACCCGGGTGGCCGTGTCGACGTGGTGCGCCTGAGCGACCGCACCCGGGTGCGCAGCATCGACCTGCAGGGGCAACCGGATTCCATTGCGCTGAGCAAGGATCGCGGCTTCGCTGCAATCGCCATGGAGAACCAGCGGGACGAGGAATTCACCCCCGAGGGGTCCGAGGAAGGCGACTTACCGCAACCGCCAACGGGTTTCGTACAGATCATCGATCTCGAAGGGCCGCCCGACTCCTGGTCTCTGCGACGTGTCGACTTCGACGTCGAGGCGGCCCGGGCCGCGGGGCTCGACACACCCGAGGATCTCGAACCCGAGTACGTCAGCATCAACTCGCGCGGCCAGATCGCGGTCACCTTGCAGGAGAACAACGGCATCGCGATCATCGACGGCCGTACCGGCGAGGTGAGCTCCATCTTCAGCGCAGGTTCGGAGTCGGTGACGGGTATCGACACCGCCGAGGACGGCACCATCGACCAGACCGGCGCGATCGAAAAGACACCCCGCGAACCCGATGCCATCGGCTGGATCGGTGACGACCACCTTGCGACGGCCAACGAAGGCGACTGGAAGGGCGGCACCCGCGGCTGGACCATCTTCGACGCGGCGACCGGCGACGTGGTGTGGGACGCGGGCAATACCGTCGAACAACTCGCCGTGCGCACCGGTTTGCACACCGAAAGCCGTGCTGAGTCAAAGGGACCCGAGCCGGAGGGCCTGGCGATCACCGAGCTCGACGGCACCCCGGTGGCTCTCGTTGCCTCCGAACGCAGCAACTTCGTTGCGGTTTACGACGTCACTGATGTCGCCGCACCGAAATTCCGTCAGTTGCTGCCGACGACTCCCGGCCCGGAGGGCCTCCTGCCGGTGCCGCAGCGGGACCTGCTGGTGGTGTCGTCGGAGACCGACGACGCCGAAGCGCAGGTGCGCGCCACCGTCGGCATCTACGGCTACGGCGAAGCGTTCGCCGGCGCCGGCACGCCGTTCCCGTCCATCGTGTCCGGCGACGTAGCCGGTGCACCGATCCCGTGGGGCGCGCTCAGCGCGCTCAGCGCCGACCCGGTCGACGAGAACCGCCTGCTGACCACCACCGACATTGCGTACGGCCCCACCAGGGTGCTGGGCGTGGACGTCGCCCAGTCGCCCGCGCTGATCGACAGCGAGATCGTCGTCACCGAGAACGGCTCCCCGGTCACGCTGGACGTGGAAGGGATCGCGGGCCGGCCCGACGGCGGGTTTGTCCTGGCTGTCGAGGGTGAGGAAGGGTCAGGCAACGAGCTGGTCCGGGTGGCCGCCGACGGCACCGTCGAGGAGCACGTCGCCTTGCCCGAGGACATCGCCGGAGCACTCGGCGGTCAGGGCCTGGAAGGTGTTGCACTACAAGGCGACACAGTCTGGGTGGCGCTGCAGCGCGAATTGTCCACCGACCCGGCAGGGGTGACCCGCATCGGGCGGCACACGCCGGGGAGCGGGTGGGAATGGTTCGGCTACCCGCTGGAGAGCACCAGTGCCGACGGTGACTGGATCGGCCTGTCGGAGATCACGGTCTACAACAACGAGCTGCTGGTGCTCGAACGCGACAAGCGCAACGGCCCCGACGCCCGCCTGAAGGCCGTCTACCGCGTCGGGCTGCCCGACGACGCCGGGGTGGGCTCGGCAGCTGAGACTCCGCCGATGTTGACGAAAACCCTGGCGCGCGACCTGCTTCCGGATCTGCGGGCAACCAACGGTTGGGTACAGGAGAAGGTCGAGGGAATGACCGTCGGTGGCAACGGGAATCTCTACGTCGTCACCGACAACGACGGACTCGACGACGCGAACGGCGAGACGGTGTTCCTGGATCTCGGACCGGCGGACACCGCACTGGGCGGCTGACCTCCGCGAAGTCTCGGCATTGGGTCCACTACGCTCCGTGCCCGGCCGGGACCCGCTCGTCCCGGCGGGTGGGGCCCGGCGGGGTGCCGTCACCGAATGGCCTGCCGCCCAAAGAATCCCGACCGTGCGACGTGAGCCAGTTGGTCAGATCCGGCCCCTTCGGCACGACCCGCGTCGGGTTGATGTCGGTATGCACCATGTAGTAGTGCTGCTTGATCTGGACGAAGTCGATGGTGTCGCCGAAACCTGGGGTCTGGAAGAGGTCCCGGGCGTAGGCCCACAACGCGGGCATCTCGGTCAGCTTGGTCCGATTGCATTTGAAGTGGCCGTGATACACCGGGTCGAAACGAGCCAGGGTGGTGAACAGCCGGACGTCGGCCTCGGTGATGGTGTCCCCGACGAGATACCGCTGTTTGGCCAAGCGGTCTTCCAGCCAGTCCAGCGCGGAGAACAACCGGTCGTAGGCCGCCTCGTACGCCTCCTGCGTGCCGGCGAACCCGCACCGGTACACCCCGTTGTTCACTTCGGTGTAGACGCGCCGGGCCACCTCGTCTATCTCGGCACGCAACGGCTCGGGATACAGCTGCGGGGCGCCCTCGCGGTGGTAGGCCGCCCACTCCGTGGAGAAGTCCAGCGACATCTGCGCGAAGTCGTTGGTGACCACCTGACCGGTCGCGACCTCGACGATCGCAGGTACGGTGATGCCCTTCGGATAGTCCGGGAACCGGGCGAAGTACGCGTCCTGGAGCCGGGGGATCTTCAACACCGGGTCCACTCCCCCGGGATCGAGATCGAAGGTCCAGCTGCGTTCGTCGTGGGTGGGCCCGCAGAAACCGATGGACATCACGTCCTCGAGTCCGAGAAGGCGTCGCACGATGATCATCCGGTTCGCCCACGGACATGCCCGCGCCACGATCAGCCGATAGCGGCCAGGCTCCACCGGATAGCCGTCACGACCGTCGGCGGTGATTCGAGTGGTGATGTAGTCGGTGTCCCGATCGAACTCACCGGAACCGGCGACGTATCCAGCCATGGGTACAGCTTGCCTGTTCGGGCTGCGGTTCCGGCGGGATTGCCCGACGTCTGAGCAGGCTCAGGCGTCGAGTTCCCGCGCGACGGCCTTGACCACCTCGGACACCCGACGCGCCACCTTGCGGTCCGGGTACTTGCCCTTGCGCAGCTCGGGCTGCACGGTGCCTTCGAGCAGGGTGATCATGTCCTCGACCATGCCGTGCAGCTCGTCGGGGCTGTGCTTGTGCTCGGCCGGCCCCGCGGCTTCGCGCCGGGTGCGCGACAGGCTCGGCGGCGGGTCCAGCAGCTTGACGCTGAGCGCCTGGGGCCCGCGACGGCCGGCGGCGACGCCGAACTCGACCTTCTGACCAGCTTTGAGACCTTCAACTCCCGCAGGCAGCGCCGAGGAACGGACGTAGACGTCCTCCCCCTCTTCCTGGGAAAGGAAGCCGAAGCCCTTCTCGGCGTCGTACCACTTCACCTTGCCGGTCGGCACTGGTCTCACCTGCTTGTCTGACGGAGTCTTGGCAACATAAGGAAGCGTCCTGCCTGCGCAGGACGCAATGACAGCTGATCCTACTCGGCTGGTCGCCGAGCCAGCATCCCCGTTAACTCGGTAGGCTTGCCGTACCCCTGGAGGAGCTATGCGCCTGATATTGAACGTGATCTGGCTGATCTTCGGCGGCCTCTGGTTGGCACTGGGCTACCTGTTGGCCGCGCTGATCTGTTTCGTGCTGATCATCACCATCCCATTCGGCTTCGCGTCGCTGCGTATCGCGTCCTACGCGCTGTGGCCGTTTGGTCGCACCATCGTCGACAAACCGGGCCCGCGACCCGGTGCGCTGATCGGCAACGTCATCTGGGTGATCGTGGCGGGCGTCTGGCTGGCGATCGGGCATCTGGTGAGCGCCGTCGCGATGGCCATCACCATCGTCGGGATCCCGCTGGCGCTGGCCAATCTGAAGATGATCCCGGTCTCGTTGTTCCCGCTGGGCAAGGAGATCGTCCCCGCCGACGAGGTCCGCCCGGTTCGCGACACTGCGGGGGCTCCTCGTTGACTGTCATCGGATTAGGTGTTCCTTCTATTCGGGGACCGGCCGCCGGTTCGTCCGGTCCGGCCCCCGTCACCGGGCCGCTGATCGACACATTCGGCAGGGTGGCCACCGACCTGCGGGTATCGCTGACAGATCGTTGCAACCTGCGCTGCACCTACTGCATGCCCGCCGAGGGGCTGGACTGGATGCCGCGGTCGGAGATGCTCTCCGCCGACGAGCTGGTCCGGCTGCTGCGTATCGCCGTGACGCGGCTGGGAATCACCACTGTCCGGTTCACCGGCGGCGAGCCGCTGCTGGTGCCGCACCTGGAGGATGTGGTGGCGGGGACCGCAGCGCTGCGGCCCCGTCCGGAGATGGCAGTGACGACCAACGGTCTGGGCCTGGCGCGACGGGCTGAGAGTCTGGCCGCCGCGGGGCTGAATCGCGTCAACGTCTCCCTCGACACGGTGGATGCGGCCCACTTCGCGGCGATCACCCGCCGCGACCGACTCGACGACGTCGTAGTCGGCCTGGCCGCGGCGCAGCGCGCGGGGCTGGGTCCGGTGAAGGTGAACGCCGTCTTGGATCCGGTGACCGGGCGCGATGACGTGGTGGCGCTGCTGACCTTCTGTCTCGAGCACGATTACCAGTTGCGCGTCATCGAGCAGATGCCGCTGGATGCCGGTCACCAGTGGCGCCGCGGCGAAGTCCTGACCGGCGCGGAAATCTTGGAGATCCTGCGCGGCCACTTCACGCTGACGGCTGATCCCGCGCCGCGCGGGTCGGCGCCGGCCGAGGTGTGGCGCGTCAACGGCGGGCCGGGCACCGTCGGGGTGATCGCGTCGGTGTCGCAGGCTTTCTGTGCAGCGTGTGACCGCAGCCGTCTCACTGCCGACGGGCAGGTGCGCAACTGCCTCTTCGCGCGCGATGAGACGGACTTGCGGGTACTGCTGCGCAGCGGTGCTGATGATGATGCGATCGAGTCGACCTGGCGCAGCGCCATGTGGAGCAAGGCAGCCGGGCACGGTATCAACGACCCGGGTTTCGTCCAGCCCGCCCGGCCGATGAGTTCCATCGGTGGCTGAGGTGACCGGTGTGCGCGCCCAGATCGCCATCAGGGTGCGCTATTTTGCCGCCGCACGTGCCGCCGCAGGCGCCGAGGAAGAAGTGGTGCATCTGTCGGCCGGGAGCACCCTCGCAGACCTGGTGGCCACGCTCAGCGGGCGAGGTCTCGAGCTGGATCGGGTGCTGCAACGGTGTTCCTATCTTTGTGACAGCTTCGCAGTTCGCGACCCCCAAACCGTCATCGAATCGGGACAAACTGTCGACGTGCTACCCCCTTTCGCAGGCGGGTGACCGTGAGTTACATCACATAACGATCCGGTAACGAGCTGGCTGATGCGGAATACGTAGGGGTTCGGACCAGCGAAAACGTCATTCTGAAATGGCGTTTTAGAGCTTTATTAGAATTTGCCGATACGCAAAACGCCAGGACAGGGCGGACGTGACGGGGTGGTCGACACGCGTTACCGTTCACTCCCAAGCGAGCCGAGATCTTCCGAGCGGCAGGCCCATCCCGCTTCCAGCGCCTAGCTCCATCCATGCGAAGCGGGGTCCACAAACTCATGGATGGAGGCGGGGGACCCACCCGGTCCACCGAGATCGACCTGGATCCGTTCCGACGGTTCCTTGGGGTGAAGCCGGCGAGATTTCGTGCCACGAAATCGAACCGGCCGGGCAACCTCTCCAGCCCGAACCCGACAGCTGACCTCGCAGGCGCGACACGAGAGGACATCACTACCTATGCGTGGACGGCATCGCAAGCCCACTACATCGGCCCAAACAGTCGCCAAAGTCGCCTTCACCGGCGCCGTGATCGGCGGAAGCGGTCTGGCCTTTGCGGCTCAGGCCAGTGCGGCCCCTGATAGTGAATGGGACGCCGTGGCCGGTTGTGAGTCCGGCGGTAACTGGGCCATCAACACCGGTAACGGTTACCAGGGTGGACTTCAGTTCGCGCCGAGCACCTGGTCCGGCCATGGCGGCAGCGAGTTCGCCCCGGCCGCCCACCTCGCGTCCAAAGAAGAGCAGATCGCCGTCGCCGAGCGCGTGCTCGCCACACAGGGCAAGGGCGCATGGCCAGTCTGTGGCCGCGGCCTGTCGGGCTCGACTCCCCGCAATGTGGTCGCCGAACCCGCACCGCTGGACGCGCCTCTCGACGCTGCCGGTCTGAACGGCGCTCCTCTGCCTCCCCCGCCGCCCCCGGCCCCGGACGTCGTGCCCGTCGACTTCGCCCCGCTACCGGCACCTGAGGCACCCCTGCCTCCCCCGCCGCCCGCACCGCTGCCCCCGGCCCCGGATGTCGTCCCCGTCGACTTCGCCCCGCTACCGGCACCTGAGGCACCCCTGCCTCCCCCGCCGCCCGCACCGCTGCCCCCGGCCCCGGACGTCGTCCCCGTCGACTTCGCCCCGCTACCGGCACCTGAGGCACCCCTGCCGGCCGCCCCGCTTGACCCGACCGTGGTCATCGATGCCGCGCTGCAGATCCCGGCTACTGACGCACCCACTGACGTCGCTCCGGTAGACCCGGCCGCTAACTGGACATTCGCCGAGCCCGCTGCTGCTGCGCCGCAAGCGTGGTCGCTGGAGGTCCCGCAGGCACCGGCTCCGGCCGAGCCCGCCCCGGTACCCCCGGCCCCGGCTCCGGTACCGCCCGCTCCGGCGCCTGCACCGGCTCCGGTGGCCGCACCGGCTCCCGATCCGCTCGCCCCGCTGAACGCCGTCCCCGTGCCGGCTCCGGCCTATGAGGTCGCCAACCAGGTGGCCAGCGGCCAGCTCCCAGAGGTGCCGCAGGAGGTTCCGCACCTGCCGAGCCCCGAGCACCTGCCTCCGGGCGCCACCGAGGTGCCGGTCGGGCCGGAGACGAACCCGAACGTGACATACCTCAAGGAGCTCTGGCACGCGGTTCAGACTCAGGAGATCAGCGGCGGCGACATGATCTTGGCGCTGGCTCAGCGTCCGCTGACCGATGTCCCGCCTCCGGCGGCTCCGCCGGCGCCGAACGCACCGGTGATGCCGGGCGAGCCGGCTCCGCTGCTCCCGCCTCCGGGTGCGCCGGTTCCGCCGCCTGCCTGACAGAACCAAACGTCGAGACTGCACACAGGGTCGTGTCCACCCGGACACAACGGCCCTGGATGCAGTCTCGACGTGTTTCCAGGCTGAGTGCATTGCCCACTCCTCAGCGGGCCTCGTCCCTCGGCCCGCCTCGGTCAGGCTGAGTGCATTGCCCACTCCTCAGCGGGCCTCGTCCCTCGGCCCGCATCGGTCGTCAGGCTGAGTTGACCCATTCATCGGTGCCGTCACCGAAGAACTGGTGCTTCCACACCGGCAGGCGCTCCTTCACGACGTCCACCAGCAGTGCGCAGGTGTCGAACGCGGCCTTGCGATGGTCGGCGGCCACCGCGGCCACCAGGGCGGCATCACCGATGGCCAAGGGCCCGATCCGGTGACTCGCCGCGATGGCCCGCACCCCGACCGCCTGCGCAGCGATTTCCGCCAGCACTTCGGCCAGTGTCTGTTCGGCCAGCGGGTGGGCGGAATACTCCAGCCGCAGCACGTGCTTGCCGCCGTCGTGGTCACGCACCACTCCGGAGAAGCCGACCACCGCGCCGGCGGCCTCATGCGCCACCAGGGCTTCGTGCTCGGTCAGTGAGATGGGCTGCTCGGTGAGCGCCGCCCGCAGCACCACTGTCATCGCTGATGGTCCTCTCCGGCGAGCTGATCCAAGGCGTGGTGCACCACGTCGGCCAATACCCCGAGTCCGTCGCGGACCCCGCCGGGGGAACCCGGGAGGTTGACGATCAACGTCCGCCCCGCCACCCCACAGACCCCACGCGAGAGCACCGCCGTGGGAACCTTCGGCAGCCCGGACCGGCGGATCGCTTCAGCCAGGCCCGGCACCTCGTAGTCGAGCACCGCTGCGGTTTGCGCGGGGGTGGCATCGGTCGGCGAGATACCGGTGCCACCAGAGGTGATCACCAGGTCCACCTGCGCTTCGACGGCCGACCGCAATGCCGCGCCGACGGCTTCCCCGTCGGGCACCACGTCGATCTCAGGTTGTGAAAGTCCTTGTTGCACAAGCCAGTCGGAGATGATTGGCCCGCAGCGGTCGTCGTACACCCCCGCCGCGGCCCGGGTGGAGGCAATCACCACCCGCGCTGTGCGCCGGTGCGGTTTCGACGTCACCGCGTCCAGGTTCCGGTGCGCCCACCAGCTTTGCTGAGCACGCGTATGTCATGGATGCTCGCGGCCGGGTCGACCGCCTTGATCATGTCGTACACCGTCAGCGCCGCCACACTGACCGCCGTCAGCGATTCCATCTCCACCCCGGTGCGATCAGTGGTGCGCACGGTGGCGGTGATGTCCACCTGTTCCGCACCGACTTCGAACTCGATGTCGACACCGGTCAGCGCCAGGTGGTGGCAGAGCGGGATCAGGTCGCTGGTGCGTTTGGCCGCGAGAATCCCTGCCACCCGTGCGGTAGCCAGCGCGTCACCTTTGGGCAGCCCGCCCGAGGAGATCAGGCCGACGACCTCGGCGGTGGTCCGCAGGGTTCCCGCCGCCACCGCGGTGCGCTTGGTGACCGATTTGTCCGAGACGTCGACCATGTGCGCCGCGCCCCGTTCGTCGAGGTGCGAGAGCGGATTGGGCCCAGCGCTGCGTGCCACCGCTACCGATTGACGACGGTGACGGGGTGCACGTATGGCAGCTCAGACGCGGGCAACGGGAACTCGATGTCACCGAACGGAGACAGTGATCCGGTGCGGTCGGAGACCAGCTCACTCACCGCGTGATCGTCGGGCCCGACCTCCGGCCAGCCGTTGTCGACATACTTCTTCTTGTCAGCGTTGTCAGCCACGGGAGCCATTCTGTCAGGTGCTCGCCGAATGGCGCGCACGAGAACCTGTTTTACGCTGGTCACCGATGACCAAGCACACCCCGGGAATGCCGCTGGGCGCCTGGCTGGCCGAGTTGCCGGACGAGCGGCTCATTCGCCTCCTGGAATTGCGGCCCGATCTCGCCCAACCGCCGCCGGGCAGCATCTCGGCCCTGGCTGCCCGGGCGCAGGCACGGCAATCGGTCAAAGCCGCCACCGATGAGCTGGATTTCCTGCGGCTGGCGGTGCTCGACGCGCTGCTGGTGCTGCACGCCGACACCACGGAAGTGCCGGTGACGAAGCTGGTGGAACTGGTCGAGGGCCGGGCTCCCGCGGCGGTGGTGCTCGAAGCGCTCGACGATCTGCGCCTGCGTGCTCTGGCGTGGGGGGACACCTCGGTCCGGGTGTCCGCAGAGGCCGCTGCCGGGCTGCCCTGGTATCCCGGGCAGGTCATCTTGGAGGATCCGACGCGCACGGCCGACGAGATCGCCGCGATGCTGGCGGAGCTCGACGATGCGCAACGTGACCTGTTGGAGCGCCTGCTCGACGGGTCCCCGGTGGGTCGCACCCGCGACGCCGCCCCCGGTGCCCCCGCTGATCGGCCGGTGCCGCGACTGCTGGCCGCGGGGCTGCTGCGCCAGGTCGACGACGAGACAGTGATCCTGCCCCGGCAGGTGGGTCAGGTGATGCGCGGTGAGGAGCCCGGCCCGCTGCATCTGGTGGCGCCGGAACCCACGGTGGCCACCAACCCGATCAGCAACGTCGATGCCGTAGCGGCGGGCGCGGTGATCGACCTGATGCGCGACATCGACGTGCTGCTCGAGACGCTCAGCGGCACCCCGATCCCCGAACTGCGCAGCGGCGGGCTCGGGGTGCGCGATATGAAGCGGCTGACCAAGCTGACCGGCATCGGCGAGCCGCGCCTCGGACTGACACTGGAAGTCAGCGCCGCTTCGGGACTGATCGCCAGTGGCATCCCCGATCCCGATCCGGGCGACGGCTCGGGAACGTTCTGGGCCCCCACGGTCGCCGCGGACCGGTTCGCCGAGATGTCGTTGGCCGAACGCTGGCAACTGATCGCCGGCACGTGGCTCGGCCTGCCGGCACGTCCCAGCCTGATCGGTCATCGCGGACCGGACGGCAAGCCGTACGCGGCTCTGTCAGACGCGCTGTATTCGACCGCGGCGCCGCTGGACCGGCGGCTGCTGCTCAGTGTGTTGGCCTCGATGCCCGAGGGCGCCGGGGTGGATGCGACGTCGGCGTCCCGGGCGATGATCTGGCGGCGCCCACGCTGGGCGGTCCGGTTGCAGCCCGAACCCGTCGGGCAATTGCTGGAGGAGGCCCATGCGCTCGGCTTGATCGGCCGTGGCGCCCTCACCACGCCCACCCGGGTACTGATCGACGGCGACGACACCGCTGATGCGGCGATCGCCGCGATGACCAAGGTGCTGCCGGCGCCGATCGATTATTTCCTCGTGCAGGCTGACCTGACGGTGGTGGTTCCGGGCCCGCTGGAACGCGACCTGGCCGACGAGCTCGCCTCGCTGGCGACGGTCGAGTCGGCGGGCGCGGCCATGGTGTACCGGGTCAGCGAGCAGTCGATCCGCCACGCCCTCGACACCGGCCGCACCGCAGGCGCGCTGCACACCTTCTTCGCCAAGCACTCCAAGACACCGGTGCCGCAGGGGCTGACGTATCTGATCGACGACGTGGCCCGCCGGCACGGCCAGCTGCGGATCGGGATGGCGTCGTCGTTCATCCGGTGTGACGACCCCTCACTGCTCACCCAGGCCATGGCGCTTCCCAGCGCGGCGCCATTGGAGCTGCGGTTGGTGGCGCCGACCGTCGCGGTGTCGCAGGCCGCCATCTCCGACGTGCTGGAGGTACTGCGCGGCGCCGGTCTGGCGCCGGCTGCAGAAGACTCCTCCGGCGCCATCGTCGACCTGCGCTCCCGGGGCGCCCGGGTGCCCACACCGCAGCACCGCCGCTTCTTCCGGCCTTTGCCCGGTGGCCCCAACCACGACACCCTGGCGGCCGTGGTTTCGATGCTGCGCAAGGTCGTCGCACTGCCGGTTCCGAGCGCCGGCGGCGACCGGGTGGACCCGGCCCGGGCCATGGCATTGCTCCAGCAAGCGGCCTATCACCAGGCTAGTGTCGTGATCGGCTACATCGACCCGGCCGGAGTGGCCACCCAGCGGGTGGTCTCCCCCATCTCGGTTCGCGGCGGGCAGTTGATGGCGTTCGATCCCGCGTCCGGCCGTGTCCGCGACTTTGCTATTCACCGCGTCACCTCGGTGGTGTCGGCCGAAGACGGATAATGGACTGATGACCCGCGCCGATCACCGGTGCAAAGCGGGGCATGAGCAATGAGGAGAACTGGCACGCATGACTGACGGACCCCTGATCGTCCAGTCCGACAAAACGGTGCTGCTCGAGGTCGACCACGAGCTGGCGGGCGCTGCCCGCGCCGCCATCGCCCCGTTCGCCGAGCTGGAGCGGGCCCCCGAGCACATCCACACCTACCGGATCACCCCACTGGCGCTGTGGAATGCGCGCGCCGCCGGCCATGACGCCGAGCAGGTGGTCGACGCGCTGGTGAGCTTCTCCCGGTACGCCGTGCCCCAGCCTCTGCTCGTCGACATCGTCGACACCATGGCCCGCTACGGCCGGCTGCAGCTGGTCAAGAGCCCAGTGCACGGGCTGGTCCTGGTGAGCCTGGATCGCGCGGTGCTCGAAGAGGTGATGCGCAACAAGAAGATCGCGCCCATGCTGGGTGCCCGCATCGACGACGACACCGTGATTGTGCATGCCAGCGAGCGCGGCCACATCAAGCAGATCCTGTTGAAGATCGGCTGGCCCGCTGAGGACCTCGCCGGCTACGTCAACGGCGAAGCCCACCCGATCACGCTGGCTCAGGACGGCTGGCACCTGCGCGATTACCAGGAGATGGCTGCCGATTCGTTCTGGGCGGGTGGCTCCGGTGTGGTGGTGCTGCCCTGTGGGGCGGGCAAGACGCTGGTGGGTGCGGCGGCCATGGCCAAGGCCGGCGCGACGACGCTGATCCTGGTCACCAATACGGTGGCCGGGCGGCAGTGGAAGCGTGAGCTGATCGCGCGCACGTCGTTGACCGAGGAGGAGATCGGCGAGTATTCCGGTGAGCGTAAGGAGATCCGACCGGTCACCATTGCGACCTATCAGGTGATCACCCGCCGCACCAAGGGCGAGTACAAGCACCTGGAGCTGTTCGACAGCCGCGACTGGGGTCTGATCATCTACGACGAGGTGCACCTGCTTCCCGCACCGGTGTTCCGGATGACCGCCGACCTGCAGTCCCGGCGCCGTCTCGGACTCACGGCCACGCTGATCCGGGAGGACGGCCGCGAAGGTGACGTGTTCTCCCTCATCGGCCCCAAGCGCTACGACGCACCGTGGAAGGACATCGAAGCGCAGGGCTGGATCGCCCCGGCCGAGTGCATCGAAGTCCGCGTCACGATGACCGAGAACGAGCGGATGCTCTACGCCGTGGCCGAACCCGAGGAGCGCTACAAGCTCTGTGCCACCGCGCATTCCAAGATCGCAGTGATCAAGTCCATCCTGGAACGTCACCCGAGCGAGCCCACGCTGGTGATCGGCGCCTATCTCGATCAGCTCGACGAACTCGGCACCGAACTGAACGCCCCGGTGATCCAGGGCTCGACCAAGAACGCCGAACGCGAGATCCTGTTCGACCAGTTCCGGCGCGGCGAGATCCGCACCCTGGTGGTGTCCAAGGTCGCCAACTTCTCCATTGATCTGCCGGAAGCCTCAGTGGCGGTTCAGGTTTCAGGCACCTTCGGGTCTCGGCAGGAGGAGGCCCAGCGGCTGGGCCGGCTGCTACGCCCCAAGGCCGACGGCGGTGGTGCGGTGTTCTATAGCGTGGTCGCCCGCGACAGCCTCGATGCGGAGTATGCCGCGCACCGCCAGCGCTTCCTGGCCGAGCAGGGCTACGGCTACGTGATCAAGGACGCCGACGACCTGCTGGGCCCGGCGATCTAGGAGTCGTGCGGCGCCGTCAGACGGCGGCGACCGCGGCCTCCAGCTCAGCCACCACGATCTTGCGCATGCCCATCATCGCGGCGGTCGCCGCGGCGGACCGCGCTGGGTCCGGATCCTCGATCAGCTCGTACAACCGTTCCGGCACGATCTGCCAACTCAACCCGTAGCGATCCTTGAGCCAGCCGCACTGGGACTCCTCGCCGCCGTCGACCAAGGCGGACCAGTAGTGGTCCACCTCGTCCTGATCGGCGCAGCGCACCTCGAAGGACACCGCCTCGGTGAAGCGGAACTCCGATCCCCCGTTGATGCCGAGGAACCGGTTGCCGTCGAGCACGAATGTCCCGTAGACGACCTCGCCGGAGCGGTCGGGGCCCGCATCGGTCAGTCGGGTGAACCCCTCGATCTCGGAGTTCTGAAAGACCGTGGTGTAGAACTGTGCGGCTTCTTCGAGGTTGTTGTCGAACCACAGGCAGGGAGTGATCGTTGTCGTCATACCCGGGCAGACCTCCGCCGGGATACAAAGTCATCGCAGCCTGGACCTGACTAGCTCAGCGCTTGGTGACCATCTCGATCCAGGCGTCCCCGACGCCCACCAGAGCGACAGCAGCCCGAGGAAATGACGGCGGTTGGCGTCCACCCCGCGGTTGTATCCGGTCATCGCGATGAAGGTCAGGCCGGCGTCGTCACGTCTTCCAGGGACGTGTCCTTGGTCTCGTGCATCAGGAGCAAGGCGATGAAGGTCAGCACCGCGGCCGACATCAGGTAAACCCCCACCCAGCCGACCCCGTAGCTGGTGGCCAGCCAGGTCGCGATGAACGGCGCGACCGCGGCACCCAGAATGCTGGCCACGTTGTAGGAGATCCCTGACCCGGTGTAGCGGACATTGGTGGGGAACAGTTCCGGCAGCACGGCACTCATCGGCCCGAACGTCAGCCCCATCAACGTCATCCCGATCACCAGGAACAGCAGCGTCTTGCCTTCGCTGGCCTCCCCGGACCCGAGCAGCAGCCCGAACGAGGCACCGAAGACGATGATCCCCCCGGTGACCACCAGCAGCGTGCGGCGGCGCCCGAACTTGTCGGCCAGCAGACCCGTCACCGGAAGAGCGCCGGCGAAGAACAGCACGCTGATGAGCTGCAGGTAGAGGAAGTCGACGTAGCCGAAGCCCAACCCGGTCCCTTCAGGTGGACGCTTGCCGGTGCCGTAGCTCAGTGCCCAGGTCGTGACGATGTAGAACAAGGTGTACGTCGCCAGCATGACAAAGGTGCCGATGATGAGCTGGCGCCAGTTGTTGCGGAACACCTGGGTCACAGGCGCTTTCACCCGTTCCCCGCGCTCGACCGCGCGGGCGAACACCGGTGTCTCGGTGAGGCGCAATCGAACGTAGAGGCCGATCGCGACCATGATCGAGCTGAGCAGGAACGGAACGCGCCAGCCCCACGTGAGGAACGCGCCGTCCAGGTCGGGCTTGGTGTTGCTGTGCCCCAGGGTGATGATGAGGATCAGGAACAGGCCGTTGGCGAGCAGGAACCCGAATGGCGCGCCGAGCTGTGGCCACATCGCCGCCCAGGCCCGTCGACCGGGCTTCGCGGTTTCTGTGGCCAGCAGCGCCGCGCCACTCCACTCACCGCCGAGGGCCAGCCCCTGGGCGAACCGCATCACTGCCAGTAAGGCCGGCGCCAGCACCCCGATCTGGGCGTAGGTGGGCAGCAGCCCGATCGCGAAGGTGGCGATGCCCATCGTGAGCAGCGACCCGACCAGCGTGGCCTTGCGGCCCACCCGATCGCCGAAATGCCCGAACAGGATGGACCCGAGAGGGCGTGCGACGAACGCCAGCCCGAACGTGGCCAGCGATGCCAGCAGGGCCGCGGTGCCGTCGCCCTTCGGGAAGAACAGATGCGGGAACACCGACACCGCCGCGGTGGCATAGATGTAGAAGTCGAAGAACTCAATGGTGGTGCCCACCATCGAGGCCACGACGATGCGGCTGCGCGGAACCCCGTCGACCACATTCGCTTCGGTCGTGCTCATCAGCCCTCGTCCCTGTCCGGTCACTTTCCGACCAAGGCATCCTGGCAGGTGGCCCAATCAGAAGGGTTGTCGGGTCACGCCTTCGCGACGGCTGACTTTGAGCCAACCGCACCGCGTTTCCTCGCCACCCCGGTCAGCGGTGACCAGTAGTAGTCGACTTCGGCCTGGTCGGGCGCAGCGCACCTCGATCAGGGGCTCAACTCATCGCTAGAGGCTGACGATGGTCGCCGAGGCGGTGCCGGGTGCACCGTAGACCTGCGCCAGCCCGACTCGCGGCGAGCCGGGCACCTGACGCTCGCCGGCTTCCCCTCGGAGCTGGCGAACGAGTTCGTGCATCTGCCGCAGACCCGACGCGCCGATGGGCTCGCCGTTGGCGATCAGGCCGCCGTCGGTGTTGACCGGGATCCGCCCGTTGATCTCGGTGGCACCGTCGATCAGCAGCTTCTCCTGCTCGCCGTCGGCGCACAGCCCGGTCTCGGCCATGTGGATCACCTCAGCACCGGCGTCGGTGTCCTGCAGCTGTGCGATGTCGACGTCCTCGGGTCCGATCCCGGCGGCTTCGTAGGCGGCCTTCGCCGCATACACCGTCGGCGAGGGGTCCTCGTCGAGCGGCGCGGACGTGGCGTGCACCTCGTAGGCGCCGAAGGTGCGGGTGCGAATCTCGCTGGCGCGCACGTAGACCGGCTTGTCGGTGTACTTGTGCGCGATATCGGCGCGGCACATGATGACCGCGGCCGCGCCCTCGTCCGGCGCGCAGAACATGTACTGCCGCAGCGGGTAGTTCAGCACCGGCGAGGCCATGATCTCGTCGACGGATATTTCCTTGCGCCGGAACGCATTCGGATTCAGCTCACCATTGCGGAAGTTCTTGTTGGCCACCCGCGCCAGCGTCTCCTCGGAGATGTTGTGCTTGTGGATGTAGTGGTTGGCCTTCATCCCGAAGAATTTGGTGGTGACGAACTGGCCGTTCTCGGCATACCACTGCGGCAGCGCCAACTTCGCCGGGTCGTCGGTGAACGCACCACGCGGGTGCTTGTCCAGACCGATGGCAATGCCGATGTCGTATTTGCCCAGCCTGATGGTGTCGGCGGTCTGCTGGATGGCGCTGGCCGAGGTGGCGCAGGCGTTGAAGACGTTGGTGAAGGTGATGCCGGTCAGGCCGACCAGGCGGGTGACCGCATCGGGGTTGGACACCTCGTAGCTGCCACCGAAGCCGAACTGGATGTCCTTCCAGCTCACTCCCGCGTCCTTGAGCGCCAGCTGAATCGCCTCGGCGCCCATCTGCATGGCCGTCTTGTCGAACCGGCCGAACGGGTGCAGGCCGACACCGATGATCGCGACGTCATTCGTCATCGAAGTTCCCCTTGAACCGGCTGGAACGCGAAGGTGACGACCTCGGTGCCGTCAGCGTCAGTGGTGAACGGGATCATCGTCAGCTCGACCTCCTGGCCGAACTGCAGCTTGGCCGGGTCGTTCTCGGTGAGCCGACCCTCCACGCGAATGATGTCCCCTAGCTGGACGAGTCCCACCCCGAACGGCACGAAGTCCTTGCCGGTGGGGCCGGCGTACGGCGCCCCGGGCGGGAAGCCCTGGGTGGTCCAGGCGATGACGGTTCCGCGGCGCGGCAGCAACAACTCCGACATCTGGTCACTACTGCACTTCGGGCAATAGTCCTGCACGGGAAATGTTGTGGCTGAGCAGCTTTCACACCTGCTACCGATCAGCTGGGGGTTCTCATCCGGCCAGGTCGAGATCTCTGGCGCGAGGGCCTTCTGCATCGAGCATCCTCCGCACTGCGAAACCAATAATCCGCTTTCGAAATCGTACAATACAGTTTCCTCAACCGAAAATGGCATTCTCATACGGACGTGGGGTCGTCGCGAGTGCCTCGGTAGGTGTTACTGCAGCGCGGGGATGACCTCGCGTTCAAAGAGTTCGATACCCGAGCGGTCATACGCCGCTTCGGGGAAGTAGCAGATCACGTATTCGCAGCCCAGGCCCTTCAACCGCTGCAGGGTCTCGATCACCTGCTCGGTGGTACCGGCGCCGGACGCCGGCGTGCTCATCGAGGACACCATGGCGTCGGTCGCCTCGTCCCCGGCGACCCCACTGAGGCGGGCGCGCACCCGCTCGAGGCGTCGTTTGACCTCGGCCTCGGACTCCCCGATCACGGTGTTGAGGTTGGCCGACCGCACGATCGCGTCGAAGTCGGTGCCCACATCGCGGCAGTGCCCGGCCAGTATTTGCGACTTGTGCTCGAAACCGTCGGGCTCAGAGGTGAAGTTGGTGTACTGCGCGTACTTCGCCGCGATCCGCAGTGTCACCTTCTCCCCGCCACCGGCGATCCACAGCGGGATCCCGCCGTCCTGCAGCGGCCTGGGGGCCACGATCGCGCCGTCCACCTGATAGTGCTCACCGGCGAAGGTGACCACCCCGTCCCGCCAGGCATCGCGCATGATCTGCACACCCTCGTCGAGCCGGGCCAACCGCACCCCTGCCGACGGGAAACCGTAACCGTAGGCGCGCCACTCGTGTTCGTACCAGCCGCCGCCGATGCCCATCTGGATGCGTCCGCCGGAGATGATGTCGGCGGTAGCGGCGACCTTGGCCAGGTACGCGGGGTTGCGATAGCTCATCGCAGTGCACATCTGCCCGAGCTTGATGCGGGAGGTCGTCGCCGCATATGCCGACATCAGTGACCAGGCTTCGTGGGTGGCCTCCCCCGTGGGCACCGGCACCGTGTGGAAATGGTCGTAGACCCATAGCGAATCCCAGGCGTCCCCGCCGTCGGCGTAGGAGGCCAGGCCACTCATCACCGCCCACTGTTCTGCGGGGTCGATTCCGACCAGATCCAGACGCCAGCCTTGCGGGATGAACAATCCGAAGCGCATGGCTGTCGACTCTAGCGCCGCAAACCGTCTCCACAACAGCACCCGGTCGGTAATTCGCCAGAGTTCGCGGCGCAAGTGAGTATTGATCAACAGCGACTGGCAGGTCGACTCTGCGGCAGGGGCGGCTATGAAGACGCGATGGGCTACGGCCTGTCGCTGACCCGCACCCCGATGGGTCCCGCAGGAGGTGCTGCGTCGTCATCCACACCGGAGATGGCGCCACCGTGATCGCCAAGCCGGGCAAGGGCCCAATAACCGTGGGTACGAATGCTGGTGTTCTCGGATGCCACTGGTGCCACCGATTACGCCAATCACGTTGCGGCGCTGAACATATTCACCACGCAGGGCGGGGTGTTCGACGCACACGCCCCAAGCATCGAGGCGTTCGGCCGGCTGCGTTGCGCGGGGTCCGAAATATTGTCGGAACCCTCTGTGATGATGGGGTCATGTCTTCGACCGCAACATCTTTCGCCGACGCTGGGGTGTCCCCAGCGCAGCGGCTCGAGGTGTTGTTCGACGAGCTCGCGGAATTGACCGGACAGCGCAACGCTATCGACGGCCGGATTGTGGAGATCGTCGCCGAGGTCGACCGCGACGGATTGTGGGGTAACACCGGCGCGCGGTCGGTGGCGGCGTTGGTGGCCTGGAAGGCCGGGGTATCCCCGAACACCGCCAAGATGATCACAAGTGTCGCGCGCCGCCTCGAAGAGTTCCCACGCTGCGTCGCCGGCATGCGGGAAGGGCGCTTGTCGTTGGATCAGATCGGCGTCATCGCCGACCGCGCCGCCCACGGATCCGACGCCCACTACGCCGAATTGGCGGCCAGCGCGACCGTCAATCAATTGCGTACCGCGGTCAAGTTGGAACCGCGGCCCCAACCCGAACTCGACACCGAACACGACACCGAACCCGCGCCGCGACCGGAACCGCCGCGGTCGATCACCCAGACCTCCGATGACCAGTCGACCACCTGGCACATCACCTTGCCCCATGACGAAGCGGCCACCTTCGACGCCGCGCTGCAGTCACACCAGGATGCGCTGGTCGCCGCCTGGAAGCGTGACCACGAAGGCGGGTCGCAGACCACCCCGCCGTTGCCCAACGCTGTCGATGGCTTCATGAGTCTGGTACGGGCGGGGTGGGACTCCGACGTCGCTGCCCGGCCGCACGGGCAGCGCACCACCGTCGTCGTGCACCTCGATGTCGAGAAGCGGGTCGCCGCGCTGCACCTGGGGCCGCTGCTCACCGACGACGAACGCCGGTATCTGACTTGCGATGCCACCTGCGAGGTTTGGTTCGAACGACACGGACAGCTCATCGGATCCGGGCGGGAAACCCGGTCGATCAGCCGTCGCCTGCGCCGGGCCCTCGAGCACCGCGACCGCTGCTGCGTGGTGCCCGGCTGCGGCGCCACCCGCGGTCTGCACGCCCATCACATCCGGCACTGGGAAGACGGTGGACACACTGAACTGTCCAACCTGGTGCTGCTGTGCCCCTACCACCACCGACTGCATCACGCCGGTGCCATCACCATCACCGGACCCGCCGGGGACCTGGTGGTCACCGATGCTGCGGGCCGGCAGCTCACCGCGGGATCGCTGGCACGTCCCCCGACCACACCCCCACCCGACGTTGCGCCGTGTTCCGGACCTACCGGAGAACGCGCCGACTGGTGGTGGTACCAGCCTTTCCAACCGCAGCCACCGCCGACGGACTAACTGTTCACGCCGAGGGTGGCGAGGCCCGCCCGTGACGGCGGCGCTGCGCAGGTTGTATGACGCGATTCGGATGCCCGACTATCCCGTGCCTGCCGGTCGACGTGGCTAGCCTGGCCCCATGGCACTTTCGAAGGACGAACGGGAACAGTTCCTCGCCGAACCGCACATCGCGGCGTTGTCGGTGTACGCCGGTGACACCCGCGGCCCGCTGACAGTGCCGATCTGGTATCAGTACAGCCCCGGCGGTGAGCCATGGGTGCTCACCGGCGCGGGATCCCGCAAGGCCCGACTCATCGAGGCCACCGGGTTCTTCTCGCTCATGGTGGAACGTCTGGAGCCCACCACGAGGTACGTCGCTGTGGACGGAGCGGTCAGCCGCATCGAACCGGGTACCGACGCGCAGATGGAGGAGCTGGCGTACCGGTATCTCGACGACGTGGCCGCGCAGCGGTACCTGGAATTCGCCAAGGCGAATTTCGAGGACCACGTCGCGATCTATCTGCAGCCGCAGCACTGGGTGTCTGCGGATATGGGCAGCTTCTGACGCGGACGTCGTCGCGGCGGCGGTTGTTCCGGGTGCTCTATCGCTTGGGCTTTTCGCCGTATTCGCGGTAGAGATCCGGGGTCCACGCGCACACCGACCCGGCGAACTCCTCGCCCCGTATGCCGTCAAAAACGATATGCCATAACGTGTTTCGAACTCGTCATGGGTTTCGGGATCCAATGGTCCGGACGCGCAGACCATGGGACTGCAACGAACTCAGCCCGCTGCAAAGGTTCCGATAAAGCTTTCGGTCACTGCCGCATTGTGCACAGACAACAAAGTCCCCGACACGCATTGTGTCGGGGACTTTGAGGTTCTGCTAGCTGCTCAGCGAGACCGGCGGATTGAAGCGGTCGCCGTAACGCTCGGCCAACTGCTTGGCCCGGGCGACAAACGCCTCCTTGCCGACACCCAGCTCGCCTTCGTAACCGACGATGAACTGGGCGCTGCCACCGGTGTACGGCGGGTAGCCGATGCCCATGATGGAGCCGATGTTGGCGTCGGCGGTCGAGGTGAGCACACCCTCGTCGAGGCACTTCTGCGTCTCGATGGCTTCGGCGAACAGCATCCGGTCGATCATGTCCTGCAGCGGGATATCCGCTTTACCGGAACCGAACGTCTCGGCGAGACCCTCCCACAGACCGGTGCGCTTGCCGTCGACGTAGGAGTAGAAACCGGCGCCCTTGAGCCGCGACGGCCGGCCGATCTCGATCATCTTGTTGACGACGGCCTCGGCCGGGTGCGGGGTGTAGGTGCCGCCCTCGTCCTCGACACCCTTGCGGGAGGCGACGGCGATCTTCTGCATCAGCTCCAGGTTGAGCTCATCGGAGAGCTGCAGCGGCGGTGCCGGGTAACCGGCCTGCGAGCCGGCCTGCTCGATGCTGGCCGGGGCCACACCCTCGCCCAGCATGGCCAGCGCCTCGTTGACGAAGGTGCCGATGACGCGGCTGGTGAAGAAGCCGCGGCTGTCGTTGACCACGATCGGGGTCTTGCCGATGGCCAGCGTGTAATCGAACACCCGGGCCAGCGCCTCGTCGGAGGTCTTCTCGCCCTTGATGATCTCGACCAGCGGCATCTTGTCCACCGGTGAGAAGAAGTGGATGCCGATGAAATCCTCTTGCCGCTTCACACCGGTCGCCAGACCCGTGATCGGCAGCGTGGAGGTGTTGGAGCCCAGCAGTGCGTTGGGTTCGACGATGTCCTCGATCTCCTGGAACACCTTGTGCTTGAGTTCCTGGCTCTCGAACACGGCCTCGATCACGAAGTCGACGCCCTTGAAGTCCGCGGCGTCGGCTGACGGGGTGATCCGGCCCAGCAGCGCGTCACTGCGCTCCTGCGTGGTGCGACCCCGCTCGAGCGCCTTGGCCTCGATCTTCTCGGAGTAGGCCTTGCCCTTCTGCGCGGCCTCGATGCTGACATCCTTGAGCACCACGTCGAATCCGGCCTTGGCCGAGACGTAGGCGATGCCGGCGCCCATCATGCCCGCGCCCAGCACACCGATCTTCTTGATCTCCTGCTTGGCGATGCCGTCGGGGCGGGAGCCACCGGAGTTGATGTACTGCAGGTCCAGGAAGAACGCCTGGATCATGTTCTTGGCGACCTGACCGGTGACCAGCGAGACGAAGTAGCGGCTCTCGATGCGGGTGGCGGTGTCGAAGTCGACCTGCGCGCCCTCGACAGCTGCATCGAGGATGGCCCGCGGTGCGGGCATCGGCGCACCCTTGAGCTGCTTCTTGAGCAGCGCCGGGAACGACGGCAGGATCGCCGCCAGCGCCGGGTGCGACGGGGTGCCGCCGGGCATCTTGTAGCCCTTGGCATCCCACGGCTGGGTGTGCGCTTCAGGATTCGCTTTGATCCACGCCTTGGCTGCGGGCACCAATTCGTCGACGCTGGAGACCAATTCGTCGACCAGTCCGATTTCCAGCGCCTTGCCGGGCTTGAAACGGGTGCCCTGGCTCAGCACCTCCATGAATGCCTTCTGGATGCCGAACATCCGCACGGTGCGGGCGACGCCGCCACCGCCGGGCAGCAGACCGAGGGTGACCTCGGGCAGACCGATCACCACACCCTTGACGTCGGCGGCGATGCGGTGGTGGGTAGCCAGCGCGATCTCCAGGCCACCACCGAGGGCGGCACCGTTGATGGCGGCCACAACGGGCTTGCCCAGGGTCTCCAGCTTGCGCAGGTCGGCCTTGATCGACTCGACCTCGGCGAACGACTCGGCGGCGTTGTCGGGGCCGACGTTGATCATCGCCTTGAGGTCACCGCCGGCGAAGAAGGTCTTCTTCGCGCTGGCGATCACCACACCGGTGATCGAATCCTTCTCCGCCACAAGCTTTTCTACGGCATTGTGCATCGACTCTTTGTAGTGGGCGTTCATCACGTTGGCCGAACCTGTCGGATCGTCCAACGTCAGGGTGACGATGCCGTCGGCATCCTTGTCCCACTTGATGGTGTTCTCAGCCATGTCAGACCCTCTCGATGATGGTGGCCACGCCCATGCCGCCGCCGATGCACAGCGTGATCAGGGCACGCCGCGCGCCGCGGCGCTCGAGCTCGTCGACCATGGTTCCGGTGATCATGGCGCCGGTGGCGCCCAGCGGGTGGCCCATCGCGATGGCGCCACCGTTGACGTTCAGCTTCTCGTCCGGGATGTTGAGGTCCTTCTGGAACTTCAGCACCACCGAGGCGAACGCTTCGTTGAGCTCGAAGAGATCGATGTCGTCGACCGTCAGGCCGGCGCGATCGAGCACCTTCTTGGTGGCCGGGGTGGGGCCGGTGAGCATGATGACCGGGTCGGCGCCGCTGGTGGCGGTGGCCACGATCCGGGCGCGCGGGGTCAGCCCCTGCGACTTGCCCGCAGCCTCGGATCCGACGAGCACCAGGGCGGCGCCGTCGACGATGCCGGAGCTGTTGCCGCCGGTGTGGACGTGGTTGATCTTCTCTATGTAGTGGTACTTCTGCAGCGCCACGTCGTCGAACCCGCCCATCGCGCCGATGCCGTCGAACGCGGTCTTCAGCTTGGCCAGACTCTCGGCGGTGGTGCCGGGACGCATGTGCTCGTCATGGTCGAGGACGACAAGACCGTTCTGGTCCTTGACCGGGATGACGGACTTGGCGAAGTAACCGCCCGACCACGCTGCAGCGGCCCTCTCCTGCGAACGCGCCGCGTAGGCGTCCACGTCATCGCGGGAGAAGCCCTCGATGGTGGCGATCAGGTCGGCGCCGATGCCCTGCGGGACGAAGCCGATGCGGTAGTTGGTCTCGGGGTCAGACGCCCAGGCGCCACCGTCGGAGCCCATCGGGACGCGGCTCATCGACTCCACGCCGCCGGCGAGCACCAGGTCGTCCCAGCCGGAGCGGACCTTCTGCGCGGCGGTGTTCACGGCCTCGAGGCCGGAGGCGCAGAAGCGGTTGAGCTGGAAGCCGCCGGTGGTCTCGGGCAGCTTGGCGACCAGCGCCGCGGTGCGGGCGATGTCGCCGCCCTGATCACCCACGGGCGAGACGACGCCGAGGATCAGATCGCTGATCAGGTTCTCGTCCAGGTCGGGATAACGCGTACGGATCTCGTCAATCAGGCCGACGACCAGGTTGACGGGCTTGATTTCGTTGAGGGATCCACCACGCTGCTTACCGCGCGGCGTGCGAATGGCCTCGTAAATGAAGGCTTCTTCGGACATGTGTTGACTCCAGGTCCTGTTCAGGGTCGGTTTCACGGGCAGAACCCGTGCGGAGGAGGTGAGTCCTCCATCCCGCGAGCCTAGCAGCCTCGCCCAACCACTTGGTTGGGATGCCGGTCACCTTCCAATGCCGAGCAGACGCAAACTCACCCAGTTCCGGGCGGATTTGGGTGAATTTGCGTCTGCTCGCGGTAGGAGGAGTGCGGGTTGGCAGGCCCAGCCGAGCCGACGTGCGGTCCGCGAGCCGCCCTCAGACCGTCGTGGCGGAGCGCTCGCCGTACACCGCGATGGGCTTGATCCTGTCGCGGATCTCAGCCAGCGGGGTCATCGGATGATCGTGATCGTGATCATGGGCAGGAGTGGGGCAATCCGGCTGAACTCGAATATGGTTCGCCAGCTCCACGGGCTGTCCGTGCGGGGTCCCCAGATACGCCAGGCGCCACTCTTCCTGACGTTCGTCCACCATGTCGTCGGACAACCCGGCGTGCCGGTCGATCATCCGGCTGACGGTCGTCAACCACTGTCGGTAGTAGGACTCGGTGACGGTCTCGTCGGCGCGCCGCGGTGCACCGTTGATCTCCGCGGAGAACTCGCTCACCCACTCTCCCCAGCTGAACAACTGCTGACGTGTCAGTGCCACCACGATCGCGAAAGCCTCGACCTGCCAAGGCTCTTCGAAGGAGACTTCCGGATCCTCGTTCGGCGACAGCAGCGCGTTCATGACGCCTGCGACGGGTCGAGGTAGCTGTCCCACAGGTCGATGTAGATCCATGAGTTGGGGGTCCCGCGGTCACCGAACAGCTCGCTGCTGCTGAACTTGATGCTGTAGAGGTGTTCGGGGTTTTCTCCGAGGCCGTGCGCCATGGTGTCGGGGTAGACGAAGAACCCATGATGTCGGTCGACGACGCCGACGTGCCCTTTGGCGTAGCCGGGTAGCCGGGTGTGCCCGACCGGATTGTGGTTGCGCACCAAGACGGTGTCCCCCATGGTGAAGCGAGGTTCGACGGTGACGGGCCGGGTGAAGTCGCCGGGTGTCCGAATCGCGCCGAACACCTCGGCAGGCGCCAGTTTCTGCATGTCAGACGATTTCCTTTGCTTCGAGTTCGGCGATTCGGTCCGCCAGCTCTTCCCTGGTGAACAGTCCGTTGGCGAAAGCGAGGTTCTCCGCGGCGCGCAGCCAGTGCACGTAGTACGGGGTGCCCAGGTATTCGGCGGGGTCCATGATCTCGATGGAGTGCCGGAACTCGTCCAGCGGGCACAGCCCGGCGGCGAAATACATTCCGATGACCGAGAAGACGTCCTTCTCCCAGGGACCGTGGAACACCACTTCGTTGTCCTCGGTCTTGACGGTGCCCATACCGTCTCTGCCACCGACGTCGTGAATTCCGTTCACGCAGCGGCTCCTTCGGGGGTGGCGGCCAGTTTGGTGCCGATCATGGCGTCGCGGCTCACCAGCTCGGCCAGTTGTTCGATGCTGAATCCTGCTGTCCCGGCGGGACGTTGCGGGATGACGACGTAGCGGATCTCCGCGGTGCTGTCCCACACCCGGATCTCGATGTCCTCGGGCAGCGTCGTTCCGAACTCGCCCAGCACCACCCGCGGCTCGAAAACCACCCGGGAACGGTATTGCGGGGCCTTGTACCAAGCCGGCGGCAGTCCCAGGACGGCCCAGGGATAACACGAGCACAGTGTGCACACCACGACGTTGTGCACCTCGTCGGTGTTCTCGACGAAGATGACGTGCGCCCCCTCGAAGCCGGTCATGCCGAGCTCGGCGAGTGTCGAGGTACCGTCGGCGACCAGTTTCGCCTTGAATTCTGGTTCCGCCCATGCCCGGGCGATCACCGCAGCGCCGTCCTTGGGTCCGATGCGGTTCTCGTAGATGTCGACCACTTCGTTGAAGGAGTCGGGATCGATGATGCCCTTCTCCACAAGTAGTGACTGCATCGCTTTGATCCGTAGCTGGGCATAGGGCGGAGGCGCGGTGTAGCCGTCACTGCGCGTGATTTCTTCCATCGGTGTTGTGATTCCTTTCCTCGGTCGGTGTCAGCCGACGCCGGCGAGCGTGACGCCGGTTGTGACCTCGACGGTTGCGGGCCGGTCCGGCGCGGACAGCGTGCGGTAGTGGTGCGGCAGGCGCATGGTGACCAGGTCCTTGCGCCGCACCACATTCGCGTTGTACGGGCCGGGGCCGTCGCTGGTGTCGATGGCTGCCACCAGCACCTCTGCAGCGGTGCCTGCCACGCGCTCCCGGCGGGGGAACTCGAAGGTGTCGGGGCCGAATAGTCCACTGCGACCGCCGAATTCAGGCGGGTTGGCGTAGGCGAGGTACACGTTGTTCTCCCCGGCCCGCACCCGCATGTGGTGCCAGTGCAGGTGGCTGGCGCCTCGGGGGATCGGATAGTTCAGCGGCACCGTCGTGCCCGGGTGCCCGTGATGCAGCGGTGCGGCGATCCGGGCGGGCACGGCGATCACGTCACATCCACGCAGGGCTGCCACCCGGCCGGACTCGGGGCGCAGCACGTCGTCTCCGTGTAACAGCGCGACCCGGCCCACCGGGATATCGGCGTGCGTCCAACAATCCCCTGCCGCGAAGTACATCTCGTCGTCCTCGCTGAGGTGGATCTTGCGATGGACGGCGACGATGCCCTCGGGGCCGATGAGCACGGCACTGTTGTACGGGGCCGTCCCCACGTCACCGCGCTCGGCGATCCCGACCACCAGATAGCTCCCGCAGCCGGCGGCAGAATCCAGCAGTGGTTGCAGAATACCGTCCACAGCAATACTTTCCGCGTAGTCAACCGCGGCACTGGGTGGACCCGAGACGCTGAGTTCCGGAAACACCACCAGGTCAGCACCGGCGTCGACGGCGTCGAGAAAAGCTCTTCGGATCTGCGCGACGTTGGCTGCGCTGTCTGAGGTGGCATCCTGCTGGACGGCGGCGAGAACCGAGGGCCGACCGACTGGAATGGGGTTATTGCCGTAGAGGCTGAAGAAATCTCGTGGATTCCACAGGTAGGTGTTGATCTGTAGGTCGCGGTACAACTCGGGCCTGCGTCCGGACAGGCCCGAGGCCGATGACGCCTTGGCCGCGCGCACCGCGGTCAGATCGATCTCGGCAGTGATCACTCCGTCGCCCCCGTCCTGGGAGGCCAGGATCTCCGAATCCGGTGCGATGATGCAGGATCCGCCGCTGAACTGCACGCCGCGTTCCAAACCCCAACGGTTGCTTTCGATCAGGTAGCAGGAGTTCTCGTAGGCCCGGCTGATCCAGTATGGCGCCGGCGTGCGCTCGGCGAGCCAGTTGCTGATGTGGCAGATCACGTCGGCGCCGTCGAGTGCCACCACTCTGGCCGTCTCCACGAAGTGGATGTCCATGCAGATCAGCAACGCGATCCGGCCCAGGGCGGTGTCGAAGACCTGATGCCCCCGGTCTCCCGGTGTGGCCCATTTCGGTTCGGCGATGTAGCCGTGCGTCTTTCGGTGGGTGCCGATGACCCCCCCGGACCGATGAGAACGGCGGAGTTGTACAGCAGGCCGGTGTCGGGGTCGCGTTCCGGCATGCCGATCACGATGTGGCAGTCGTGGATGGCGGCGAGTTCGGCGAACACGTCGGTAGCGGGACCCGGCACCGGCTCGGCCATGGTCTCCGCCTCGGCGGGGCCGAAGAAGCAATAGCCGGAGATGGCCATCTCCGGGGTGGTGATCAGCTTGGCTCCCCCGGCGGCGGCCTGGGTCACCAGTTCGGCAAGGCGGGTGATGTTGCCTGGTTTGTCGAACAACACCGGTTCGAACTGGATCGCCGAAGCCAGGTACGTCGTCTCCGACACTGTTGTCCTTCCATCGTCCTCACTGTCACCACTCAGATGCGACCGGTGACGGCTTGAACGCTAGGAATCTCGCGTGTCGCCGAGTTACAGCTGCGGTTTCGTTGGTGTTAACGAACTCCGATTCATGTTTCGTTTGTGTTACCTGCGACGCTCTGAACTGCGTAGTTGATGGTCCAAAAAAGGTTGTCGTCGGAAACTGATTCCGCCGATTCGAGCACGTCGAGCGCGTTGCCGACGGCCACCTGCAGCGACGTGAGCGCGTCGCGCACGCCGGTGTCGAGGTGCGCGTCAGCACGGTCGAGCACGTCGGCGCAGGACCGGTGTACTGCGGTGCCGCGGTTGGTCAGGTGGATGTTGATGCGCCGCCGGTCGGCGGGGTCGATGCGGCGGTACAGCAGGTTGTTGGTGACCATCCGGTCCACCAGTTTCGACAGCACCGACGGCGCCAGGCCCACATCCTTGCCGATCTTCGACATCACCGAAGGTCCGTTGGTCGCCACGTGGTCCAGGACCCGCCACTCGTCGAGAGCGCAGCCCTGGACTGCCAGCAGTGCCTCCAGCCGACTGCGCAACCTACGGACGAGCGCATCGGCCTGCAGCGCGACCTGCGATGCCGTTCCCATTGCCGGGTCCCTTCCATCGGTCTACCGTGGGCGCCGGTGGCGCACCACCGTCGGTGGCGACCCTAGTCGCCCGATCCGGTAAGGGGCCGACTGAAAACCGTGACGCTCGTCGAAAGTCGGCCGCAATGAACACTTCCGCCCACGACGACGCATTCAGTGTCGCCGTGGTCAACCCGCTGCAGGGGCCGCTGGGAATCATCGGCCCACCGGCTCAGCTGTGCGCACAGTTGGCGGCCGAGGAGATCAATGCGGCGGGCGGCATCCTGGGCCGTGAGCTCCGTCTGCTGACGGTCGACGGTGGGCTCCCGCCCGCAGTCATCGCCGCCCGGGTGGACGCGCTGGTGTCCAGCGGGCAGGCGCATTCGGTGATCGGCACTCACACCTCATCGGTGCGCAAGGCGGTTGCCCCCACCCTGGCAGGACGGGTGCCCTACGTGTACACCTCGTTGTACGAGGGCGGTGAACGCGATCCCGGCGTGTTCATCACCGGCGAGACACCCGATACCCAGCTGCTTCCGGCGCTCACCATGCTCGACGAAGAGTTCCGGGTCCGCGAATGGTTCGTGGTGGGCAACGACTACATCTGGCCGCGGTCGACCGCGCAGCAGATCCGCAGACACCTGGCCAACGACAACCGGGCACTCGCCGGGCAGGCTTATGTTCCCTTGGGCTGCAACGATTTCACCGTGGTGCTGGACGGCCTGGAGCGGTCAAATGCGACAGGCGTCGTGGTTCTGCTCGTCGGCCAGGATGCCGTCGATTTCCATCGCCAGTTCGCCGAGCGTGGACTACACCATCAGATGGTGCGGCTGAGTCCCCTGATGGACGAGAACATGCTCCTGGCTGCCGGTGCGGCGGCCTCCGAGCAGCTGTACGTCGGCGCCGCCTACTTCTCGACGCTGCCGACCCAGGGCAGCCTGGATTTCACTGCCCGTTACTCGCGGCGTTTCGGCCCCGAAGCTCCCATGGTGGGCACCATGGCCGAATCCTGTTACGAGGGTTTGCATCTGCTGGCAGCACTGACAAAAACGGCTGGCAGCGCGGCGGTTTCGGAGTTGTGCCGGGTGGCCGATGACGTCGAATTCGAGGGCCCGCGTGGTGCGCAGCGTCTCACCGCACACCACACGTCCCAGTTGAACTACCTGGCCAAGGCCTCCGGGCTCGATTTCGACGTGCTTGCCTCGCTGAGCTCGGCCAAGGTCGGGTAGTCCGTGTAACCCGCTGGACCGGGTGCGTAGAAGGTCGTCACATCCGGCTCGTTGAGCTCGGCCCCCTCCTTCAGGCGTTCGATCAGATCTGGGTTGGCCAGGAAAGCCCGCCCGACCGCGGCGGCGCTGATCACTCCCCAATCGGCCAGCTCTTCGAGTTGGCAGAAGCTGGTGTCCACCTCACGACCGGTATTGAGCACCACCGGTCCCGACCACAGGGTGCGCAACGCTCCGAAAGCGGCGTCAGCAGGATTGATCAGGAAGTGCAGATACGCCAGGCCCAGCGAATCGATCCGGTTCAGCAGGGCCTCGTACGCGCTCACCTTGTCGTTCTCCTGTATGTCGCCCGCAGTGTTCCCGGGTGAGATCCGCAGCCCGACGCGCCCGGCGCCGATCTCGGCGCTGACGGCCTCGACCACCTCAGCGGTCAGCCGGGCCCGATTCTCCGGCGAGCCACCGTAGGTGTCGGTGCGCTGGTTGACGACATCAGAGAGGAATTGGTGCAGCAGATACCCGTTGGCGCCATGGATTTCGACACCGTCCGCGCCGGCGTCGACAGCACGCCGAGCGGCCGCGCGGAATTGGTCGACGATCTGGCGAATCTCCGATTCCTCGAGTGCCCGGGGCGCCGGCAAGGACTGCTTGCCCGAGTGGGTGTGAGTGGTCGTATCGGCTGCGATCGCCGAGGGTGCCACCGATTCCACACCGCTGATCTCCGGGTGGCCCATCCGGCCGACGTGCCACAGCTGCACGAATATGGTGCCGCCGGCATCGTGCACGGCCGCTGCCACCTCGGCCCACTTGAGCTGGTGGTTGTCGGTGTAGATGCCGGGGGTGTTCAGGTAGGCGCCGTTGGCCTGCTGCGAGATCGCCGTGGCCTCGGTGATGATGACTCCGGCTCCCGCGCGCTGGGCGTAATACTGCGCGGCCAGCGGCGACGGGGTGCCGTCGGCATCGGCGCGCGACCTCGTCAGAGGCGCCATGAAGATCCGATTCGCGGCGGCGGTGTCACCGACCTGGATGGGCTTGAGCAGTGCGGCATCGCTGGCCAGTTTGAAGGTCACGACTCCTAAGAGCGCCCGGCGGAGCCGTTTCATTCCCGACTGATACCGGTCGGATCCGTGGCGGCGACATCACGGTTGTGAAACCTGCTGATACTGCGGACTTTAACTACTGCGGACGTTAACTACTGCGGGCTTTAACGCGATCGTGACCACGCTTTACCGCGACGACACCAGGAGGAGGTGGCGCCGTTCATCGCGGCCACCCCGATCGGCTACAACGCGATTCTGGGCAGGAAGACTCGACGCACCGGTGCGCTCGTCGCCCGCTCGCCCTCGTGCCGCACGCTCATCCAGGACCCGACGATTCTCGGCGTGTGCGGGTCATTCCTGAGCCACGCCAGCGCATTTCAACTGATGTTGACGCAGATCATCTCGATCGAGCCTGGTGAATCCGCGCAGGGCCTTCATCGCGACCAGAACGCCTGGGACTATTTTCCGTTCCCGGACGACTATCACGTGCAGTGCAACATGCTCTGGGCACTGTCGGACTACACCGCCGAAATGGGGGCCACGCGGATCGTCCCCGGTAGCCACCTCCCAGACGCCCTCCTGCCGAAGGAGTACACCGACGCCGACTGCCAACAAGCCGAGATGTCACGCGTCTCGGTGCTCATCTACAGCGGGAAGATCGTGCACAGCGGTGGGGCCAACACCTCACAGCAGGTGCGGCGGGCGATCAACATCAATTATTCGGTTGGCTGGGTGAGACAGGAAGAGAACCAATACCTTTCGGTGCCACTGGAGATCGCCGAAACTCTTGATGACGACCTGCTCAAATTGATGGGCTATCAGGAGGGCGCCTTCGCGATGGGCTACATCCGCGACTTCGAGGACCCGCTACGCGCAGTACGCGGTGACCAGATCGCCTACGGTTTCGACCCGGACAGGGTGCGAGCCGAGGCGACCCCGGAGTTCACCGCGTTCCTGGCCGCCAGCGAGTAATCCCCACTTCAGCCGACGGTGGCGCTGTCGACGACCGCGGTGACGCGGATTTCCACGCGCATCTTCGGCGCTCCGAGAACGGTCACGCCCGTTTGGGTCCAAATGGGGGCCCGTTCTCCCATCCGCTTGCGAAACTGGTCGACCATGACGCGATTATGGGCGTCTCCGATCGAGTCTGCGTCCTCAGCGACATGGTAGGAATTCACGGCGATGACGTCGCGCCAGCCGGCTCCGGCTGTCGCGAGGGTTCGCTCTACGTTCTCGAAGGCCTGGGTGATCTCCTCCTCGAGCGAATCGGGGAAGTTGAACTCGTCATCCCATCCCCCTTGGCCCGAGGTGTCCACCCGATCACCGATCCGGACGGCCTGGCTGTAGTGCATATTCGCCAGTTGTGTCTCGCCGTACCCAGGCGTGGCGAAAAATTTGACGGCTGACATGACTTGCCCTTTCGTTACTTCATGCGTGAAGTGACGACAGTACGCGCCATTACTTCACGCGTAAAGTCATGCGCGATAAGGTGACGTCATGGCCGATGACCCACAGTGGCTGACCCCCAGCGAGAAAGAAGCCTGGACAGGGTTGGTCTCGCTGGTCCTGCTGCTCCCCGGGCGCCTCGAGGCACCGTTGCGGCAGGTCGACCTGACACTCTTCGAATACTTGACCCTCAGTCACATCTCGGAGGCACCTGAGCGCCGGATCAGGATGAGCGAGCTGGCTTACCTCGCCAATGGCTCGTTGTCTCGGCTGTCCAACGTCGTCAAGCGGTTCGAGCAACGCGGGTGGGTCACCCGCTCACCGGACCCGGAGGACGGGCGCTACACCATCGCCGCACTCACCGACGTCGGCTACCGCCTGGTCGTGGTCGCCGCGCCCATTCACATGCGCGCGGTGCGCGAGTTGGTTCTCGATCCGCTCACGCCCGCCGATCAACAGGCGCTCGCGCGCATCGCCGCCAAACTGCGGACCCGGCCCGCCGACCTGGCATAAGGGACTCAGCGCAGGCATCCCAGCCGCCCTTACTACGCTCATCACCTATGACGGTTCACCGGCTGAGGCCCTACACGACCACGGTGTTCGCCGAGATGTCGGCGTTGGCGGCGCGCATCGGTGCGGTCAACCTCGGTCAGGGCTTTCCTGACGAGGACGGTCCCCCGGCGATGCTGCGGGCGGCCCAGAACGCCATCGCCGACGGCGTTAACCAGTACCCGCCGGGCCCGGGCATCGCCATGCTGCGCCAGGCGGTGGTGCGGCAGCGCAAGCGTCACTTCGGCGTGGAGTACGACCCCGATACCGAAGTACTCATCACCGTCGGCGCCACCGAGGCCATCGCTGCGACGGTGCTCGGTCTGATCGAGCCGGGCTCAGAGGTCATCCTGATCGAGCCGTTCTACGACTCCTACTCCCCGGTTCTGGCGATGGCCGGCTGCCACCGCGTCACTGTGCCGCTGGTTCCCGACGGGCGCGGCTTCGCACTCGACGTCGACGCGTTGCGACGCGCGGTGACGCCGCGGACCAAAGCGCTGATCGTGAACTCCCCGCACAACCCGACCGGGCTGGTGTTCAGTGACCGCGAGCTCAAGGCGATCGCCGAGATCGCTGCCGCTGCCGATCTGCTGGTGCTCACCGATGAGGTGTATGAGCACCTGGTATTCGACGGCCGTGCCCACCTGCCTTTGGCGGCCTACCCCGGGATGGCCGAACGGACGGTGACCATCTCCGGTGCTTCGAAGATGTTCAACGTCACCGGGTGGAAGATCGGATGGGCTTGCGGCCCAGCTGATCTCATTGCCGGCATCCGCGCGGCCAAACAGTTCCTGACCTATGTCAGCGGCGCCCCGTTCCAGCCGGCGGTGGCCCAGGCACTCGACACCGAGGATGCCTGGGTGGCCGAACTGCGGGGTTCGCTGCAGACAAAGCGGGACAAGCTGGCATCAGCGCTCACCGATATCGGTTTCGACGTGCACGCCAGCGCGGGCACCTACTTCCTGTGCGCAGACCCGCGCCCGCTCGGTTACCAAGACGGCACACAGTTCTGCGCTGAGCTTCCGCACCGCGCCGGGGTCGCCGCGATTCCGTTGTCGGCGTTCTGCGACACCGGTGGGCCGTCCGCTGCGGACTGGAATCACCTGGTGCGGTTTGCTTTCTGCAAACGTGATGACACCCTGGACGAAGCCGTCAGACGGCTACAGGTTCTGCGCCGCTGATCGTCGAGGACGGAACCCCGCCACTCAAAGCACCCAGAGCGTCGGCGCGGTGTTGCTTGACAGCGACATCATCAAGGTCGGCGCGCGACCGGCAACTCATCGAACTACCAGCGATACTGCGGACACCCACCGACAAAACCGGGAATTCGACGGTGCCCCAGCACAATTAGGCCACATCTAGAGCGAAGCGGCGACCGCCCAGCTCGCTTCCGCATCACCAGGTTCGGTACGCAGCGGGCTCAGCACGACGTCGGTGGCGCCGGCGTCGAGGTAGCGCTGCAACGCTCTGCGCACCTCGGCTTCGGAACCCACCACCGCGAGGTCAGCCACGCTGTCCACCCCTTCCCGGGCGACCACCTTCTGATACGACGGGATCGTTCCGTAGAAAGCCAATTGCTCTGCCGCCCACGCCTTTCCCGCTTCGACGTCATCAGTGACCACCACCGGGACCATGGCGATGATCGCCGGCTCCGGCCGGCCGGCCTCGGCAGCGGCCCTGCCGATGGTGGGCGCGATGAACTCGCCCACCGTGCGCGGTCCCGCGAGGTACGGCAAGGTCCCGTCAGCCAATTCGCCGGTCACCTGTAACGCCTTGGGTCCCATCGCCGCCACGTAGATCGGGATGGCCCCTCCACCGGGGACAGTCACCGGCCACTGCGGGCTGGTGCTGATCTCTTCGCCATGGAAGTCAACCGCCCCGTCGTCGAAGATGGACCGCAACACCGTCAGATGCTCACGCAGCCGCGTGATGGTGTTCGGCAAGGAGGTGCCGAATGCGGCCCGCTCCACCGCAGGAGCCCCCAGTCCGAGACCAAGACTGAAATTCCCGTGCGAGGCCGCTTGGGCCGTCTGCGCCGCCGACGAGATCAGCAACGGGTGCCGCGGGTTGATCGGGACCACCGCCGTCCCGACACCGAGGCCGGGCACCGCCGCGCCGACCAATCCAGCGAGGCCGATCGCATCGATGTCCACGCGTTGCGCCACCCACACGCGGCGCACTCCTGCGGCATGGGCCCGTCGCGCCTGGTCGATGGCCTCATCGACGGTGTTGTCCGCAGAGAGGTTCGGAGTGAGCATTACTGAGGAAGCCATACCTTCGACCAACCACGCCTCTTTGCCGAGATATTCCGATCTGCTGACCGTGAGTTCAACCGTTGCGATTTCCGAGTCGATGGTCTCGGCACGACGCGGGACACCGAACTGAGGTAGCGAACTACATTGCCGAGCTGGACGGCGACGAGTACGACGAGCTCGAAGGCATTCTCGACATGCCCACCTGACCCGGCTTACCGGCCCGGCGAACCCTGGCGCGCCAGCACCCGCCCCCGGAGACCGCGCGTCGCAGAGTCCAGCACGGTTTTGCTGGCCCGCTTGACCAGGAAATGCGGCAGGGGCGCGGCCGGCTCAACGGTGATGTCGACCCGCACGCGGGTGGTGTCGGTGAGGGGTTCGGGTTTGAGGGTGTACTCCACATGCTGGGCGTACTGCTGGGAGGTTCGGCCCGCGTCCCACACCAATGAGTTTGGGCCCCAATGGTATTCAAGAATCTCTTCGTCGACCAGACCGAGCACCCGTACCGCCACCCGCACGTGGTGGGGCCGCCCGTCGTCGTAGCGGTCGATCACCTCGGCACGCTTGTGCACCGCCGACCAGTCGGGGATGGACTCGACGTCGGCCAACGCCGCCAGTATCTCCGCCGGCGGCGCCTCGATCACGATCTCCCTGGACGCGCGGATCGCCACGCCTTCAACCTAGTAATCCACCACGGTCGCCGCAGCGTATTGGCGCTACCAGCCGTATCGGTCAACGCCGTGGTGTGCTGCGGCACCTCGGACCGGGGCCGATACCACCGAGCTCGATGACCGTGACCCCGGCCAAGGGGCCCTCAGTCGTCACCGGGGTGCAACGACGTCAGCCGTTCTTGACCTTGAGTACCTGCTTGCGCAGACCGTCGGTCGCGGTCTCCATGCCGCCCTTGAGCGTGCGTTTGATGATGAAGCCGGGCAGCGGCACCGACAGGTCCAATGACATGTCGAACTTCACCCTGGTCTTGTCTCCGGAGGGGCTCAGTGTGTAACCCGCGTCCTGCGCCTTGAGCTGGCCGGAGGACACCAGAGTCCAGTTGACCCCGCTGTCGGTCCAGGTGTACTCGATCACCTGTTCGTCGGTCAGTCCTGCGGCCTTGACCGTCATCTTCACCTGTTTGGGCCTGCCGTCGGGGTAGCTCTCGAGGATCTCGGCGCGCTGATACTGCGGCGACCAGGTGGGGGTGGACTCGACGTCGGCAATGACATCGAGGATCTCCTCGGGTGTTGCTTCGATGACCACTTCGCGCGAATCGTTGACTGCCATGGCCGAACCCTAGCGACCCGACGCCGGACCGGGTCGCATTTCCTGTATCGCCAGTAGGCTCAGCCGCTATGAGTACCGAGATCGATCCGGCTGCGGTCCCCAGTGGCACCGGTTGCCTGGAATGTGACGCCGCAGGCGGTTGGTGGGTCCATCTGCGCCGCTGCGCGGCCTGCGGTCACATCGGGTGCTGCGACGATTCGCCGCGACGACACGCCAGCGCACACTGGCGCGAAACGGGCCATCCGATCATCCAGTCGTTCGAGCCGGGCGAGGACTGGTTCTGGGACTTCGACTCCGACGACTACTACGCGGGACCGCAGTTGGCTCCGCCGGACTCACGGCCCGCCGACGAGACAGTGCCCGGCCCTCGCGGCCGGGTGCCCGCCGACTGGTACGAGCAGCTTCAGCACCGCAGCGACTGAGCCGGGGTGCGCTGCTCCGCCTCGGAAGTGTGTGCACGGTCTCGCACCCGGGCCGCACCACGATCCGCTTCTTACGCCTTGTCCTGCTGCATGGCCTCCATGGCCTTGGCGAACTCGACACTCATCTTCTCTGCGAATGCGTTGACCGCCTTGAGCGGCCGCAGCATGACCGTGAATTCGTCGATCAGACCGTCGGCTCCGGTGTGCAGGAAGTCGCAGCCGTTGATCTCCAGATCGCCGACGCGGGCGGTGAAGACCAGGGCGTGGTCGGCTTCATGTCCCTTCTCTGGTGAAGCACCGCCGATCTCGCGGACGTAGGTCAGATCCTCGAACACCCGCGACACCGCCTGCAGGATCACCGCGAGGGTGTCCCGGCCCCGATAGGGCTTGTGCGCGATCGGGCTTCGGAACACGACGTCCTCGGCGAAGAGCGCGGGAAGGGAGTCAAAATCACCGGCTTCGACGGCGGCTCGAAAAGTGTGCACGGACCCAGTGAACCAGACGGGCCGGCCACCCGAAGGTGACCGGCCGCTGTGGCTTTGGAACTGTCAGATCATGGTGCCGTCTGGCCAGGAATGCCCTCGTAGGCGATGTCGCCGGTCTCGAGATTCTTCTTGGTCATATCGACGAGCCCGTCGAGGAACTTCTGCCGCTCGGTGACGACGTGCTCGATGGCGACGTCGACGTTCTCCTGCGTGATGGCGGGCATGATGTACACCGGGTCGGTGTCCACGTCTTCACCCTTGACCAGGGCGTTGGCCACTGCCAGGCCCGCGGACAGTTCCACGGTGCCGTTCTGCAGGGACGTGCCGATGAACTCACCGCTCTTGACGGCGTTGAGACCATCCTCGATGCCGTCGATACCGACGATCGGCACCTCGGTGCGACCGGCCTCCTTGAGCGCCTGCAGCGCGCCCAGGCCCATGTCGTCGTTCTGGGCGACCACACCGTTGATCTGCGGGCCGAAGCTCGAGATCCAGTTCTTCATCTTGTTGACGGCCTCGTCGCGCTTCCAGTTCGCGGTGTCCTTGGCCAGCACCTTGATATCCGGGTACTTGGCGAGCACATTGTCGATGCCCTTGCCGCGGTTGATCTCGCCGGAACCGCCGAGCGGGCCCTGCAGGATCACGATGTTGCCGCGACCGCCGAGCTTGTCGGCCATCATCTGCATTTCCTGCTCACCGGCGGCCACGTCGTCGGGCTGTACGTTGCCCGCCAGATCGGGGGTCTCCAGGGCGGCGTTGACCGCCAGCAGCGGAATGCCCTTCTCCTTGGCCGAGGCCACCTGCGGGGCCAGCGAATCAGCCTGCACCGGAACGACGATGATCGCGTCGACGCCCTGGTTGATCAGCGAATCGACCTGGCTGGCCTGAGTGGACACATCGTTGTTGGCCGAGTTCCACACCAGCTCGATGTCATTGGCCTTGGCGTAGGTGTCCATCCCCTCCTTGCCTGCGGTGATGAACGAGCTCATGTCATACACCGTGACGCCGATGCGGGTGGTGTCGCTGTTGGCTTCGGTGTCACCTGCGCCGCAGGCCGTCAGGCCCAGACCCAGCGCGCCGGCCGCGGCAATCGCGCCGATCTTGGATGTCAGTTTCATCAGGTTAGATCTCACTCTCTATCGTTCTGAATGGAACGTGCTGCACGACAAATAATTACGGCTGCTTCTGGCCCGGGATGCCCTCGTAGGCGATGTCGCCGGTCTCGAGGTTCTTGTCGATCAGCTCGCTCAGGCCGGCCAGGAACTCTGCCCGCTCGGTGACGACGTGCTCGATGGCGACGTCGACGTTCTCCTGGGTGATCGCCGGCATGATGTAGACGGGTTCGGTGTTGACTTCCTCACCCTTGGCAAGCTTGTTGGCCACCGCCAGACCTGCCGACAGTTCCACGGTGCCGTTCTGCAACGAGGTGCCGATGAACTCACCGCTCTTGACGGCATTCAGACCGTCCTCGATGCCGTCGATACCGACGATCGGCACGTCCGTACGGCCGACTTCCTTGAGCGCCTGCAGCGCCCCCAGTCCCATGTCGTCGTTCTCGGCGACCACACCGTTGATCTGCGGGCCGAACCCGGAGATCCAGTTCTTCATCTTGTTGACGGCTTCATCGCGCTTCCAGTTCGCGGTGTCCATCGCCAGCACCTTGATATCCGGGTACTTGGCAATCACGTTGTTGATGCCCTGGGTGCGGTCGATCTCGCCGGACTGGCCCAGCGGGCCCTGCAGGATGACGATGTTGCCGCGGCCGCCGAGCTTGTCGGCCATCATCTGCATTTCCTGCTCACCGGCGGCCACGTCGTCGGGCTGCACATTGCCGGCGATGTCGGTGCTGTCGAGCGCGGCATTCACCGGGACCAGCGGAATGCCCTTCTCCTTGGCCGCGGCGACCTGCGGAGCCAGCGAATCGGCCTGCACCGGAACCACGATGATCGCGTCAACACCCTGGTTGATCATCGAGTCGACCTGGTTGGCCTGAGTCGAGACGTCGAGATTGGCCGAGTTCCAGACCAATTCGATGTTGTTGTCCTTGGCGTACTGATCCATGCCCTCTTTGCCGGCGGTGATGAACGAACTCATGTCGTACACCGAGACACCGATCCGGGTGGTGTCGCTGTTGGCTTCGGTGTCACCTGCCCCACATGCGGTCATGCCGAACCCCAGCGCTGTGGCCGAGGCGATGGCGAACACCTTTGTTGCCAGTTTCATGTGCCTTCTCTCCATTTACTTTCGATGAAAATCAACTACTGCCGTGGTCAAGTTCGTCGCTTCGAGGACCACACGTCAATGGCCACCGCCGACACGATCAACACGCCCTTGATGACGTCCTGCCAGTACGCGGGGACCACCAGGATGTCGAGGCCGTTGTTGAGCGTCTGGATCATCAACAGGCCCAGCGCCGTTCCCCAGATGGTGCCGCGCCCGCCCATCAGGCTGGCACCGCCGATGACGACGGCGGCGATAGCGTCGAGTTCGTATCCCTGTCCGAGGTTGGGTGGGCCGGAGATGACGCGGGAGGCCAGCATCACCCCGGACAGCCCGGCGAGCAGACCCGAGAACGCGTAGACGCTGAACAGCACGTTCTTGGCGTTGATACCCGCGATCTCGGCGGCATTGCGGTTGCCACCAACGGCGTAGACACGCATGCCGTAGGTGGTGCGCTTCATGATGATGGCCAGCGCGATGATGCCGAGGATCATCAGCAGCACCGGGATCTGCAGGCCGAGGATCTTGGTGTTCGCGATCTTGCCGAACTCCGCCGGCAGGCCGTTGATCGGCGCGCCGCCGCCGATGACGTAGGCCATGCCCGACCCGGCGGTCAACGTTCCCAGCGTCGCGATGAACGGTGGCACGTTGAGCCGCGACACCATCACCCCGTTGAGGCAGCCCACGGTGAGACCGACCAGCATCGCCACCACCACCGTCAGCCAGACCTGGCCCGGTTGGGCTTTGGCAGTGGCCGCGCCGGCCATCGCCGACACTGCGATCACGCTGCCCACCGACAGATCGATACCGCCGGTGAGGATCACCAACGTCTGGCCGAGCGCGATCAGCGCGAACGGTGCCGCCGCGACCAGGATCGTGATCAGGTTCTCGACGGTGGAGAACCGCGCACTGCGGTAGCTGAAGTAGAAGATCACCAACAGCAGGATGATGAACATGGCGTAGCGCAATGCCATGGCGCCCAACCAGTCCCGGGAGAACAGCTTGACGGGTTCACCGGTGATCGGGGACGCCACGACAGCGACGCCTCCCGAATCCGGCGTGGTCTCTTCCTTCGTGGTCACGATGCTGCCTCCTCGTGGGTGCTGTCTTGCTTGGGGGTATCGGGTCTGGCCTCCAGCGCGGTCGCCAGCCGGAACACCGACTCCTGGACCTCCGGATGGTCGAGGGCATCGCGGTCGAGTTCGCCGACGAACGCCCCGTCACGCATGACGAACGCGCGGTGGGACAACCCGACGACTTCTGGCATGTCCGAGGACGCCATCACTACGGCCATGCCTTGTCCTGCGAATTCGGTGATGATGCGGTAGATCTCGCTGCGGGCTCCGACGTCCACACCGCGGGTGGGCTCGTCGAGCAGCAGCACGTTGACCGTGCCGGTCAGCCAGCGGGCCAGCACCACCTTCTGTTGGTTGCCGCCGGACAGGGTGCCGACCTCCTGGTTGAGGTTTCGGCTGCGTAGGCGTACCGATTTCATCACCTCCGCCACGGCGTTGGTGCGGGACTTGCCCTTGAGCCAACCTCCGACGGAGAACGCCGACAGCCGGGGCAGAGATCCGTTGTCCAGCACGCTCATCGACAACACGACGCCGGAGAGTTTGCGATCCTCGGGCACCATCGCCATGCCTTCGGTGATCGCCGCGGCGGGGGCGTTGCGTTTGACGTGTTTGCCGCGCACCGTAATGGTGCCTGCAGTGCTGCGCCGGGCACCGAAGATGGCTTCCAACAGTTCGGTGCGGCCGGCGCCGACCAACCCTGCCAGGCCGACGATCTCGCCGGCCTTGACGCTGAAGGAGACCGGCTTGCTGGCGCCTTCGACGTGCAGATCCTTGACCTCCAGCACGGTTTCATCGGTGGGTTGCGGACGCTCGGGGAACAACGCCTCGAGCTCGCGGCCGATCATGGCGGTCACGATGTCGTCATCGGAGACGTCGTCGATCAGCTCGTCCAGGATCAGACCGCCGTCGCGGAGCACCACCACCCGGTCGGCGATGGCGCGGATCTCGGCCATCTTGTGGGTGGTGTAGACCATCGAAACGCCCCGCTCGCGCAGCTGGCGCACGATCGAGTACAGGCCCTCGACCTCACGCTCGGAGATCGCCGAGGTGGGCTCGTCGAGCATCACCACCTGTGCGCCGGTGCGGGCGGCTTTGACGATCTCCACGATCTGGCGCAGCCCGACGGGCAGGCTGCCCATCCGTGCGGTGGGCGGGATGTTCACGTCGAAGACCGCCAGGGTCTCTTTGGCCTCGGCGATCATGGCTCGCCGGTTCAGGAACGGCCCACGCTTGAGTTCACGTCCCACGAACAGGTTTTCATAAACCGTCATGTCTTCGATGGACGCCAGCTCCTGGGGCACGATGGCCACCCCGTGTTTGACGGCGTCCCTGGTGTTACCCGAGGTGAGCTCGGTTCCCTGCACTGTGATGGTGCCGCGGTCGGCAGTGTACTGACCGCTGATGATCTTCATCAGCGTGGACTTGCCTGCACCGTTCTCACCCGCCAGCGCGGTCACTGTGCCCGGCTGGAGGTTCAGCGTGATGCCTTTGAGAACCGGAACTCCGTGGAAACTCTTCTCGATGTCAGTGCATTCGAGCAGCGCCTGTGTCATCGCACCTCCCCATCAGCAACGGTGCCCACCGTCACGAGTACTTTGACGTTCTCCGGATCAGCCGAAGCGGCGAACGCCTGCGCCGAGTGCTCGAAATCGAATTCGGCGCTGATGATTTCGTCAACGGGAACCGCACCGGCAGCCAGCAGGTTGATGGCGGCGGTGAAATCCTCGCGCACGTACATCAGGTTGCCGACCAGTGCCAGCTCACGGTCCTGGATGAGGCCGAGCGGGACGGGGGTGGCACCCTCGGCGACACCGACGATCATCACGGCACCACCCTTGTCCACCAGGTCGACGGCCTGGGCCACGGAACTCTCCCGGGACACACAGTCGAACACCACCGCGGCGGGACCGCCGAGCAACTCCAGCGCGGTCTGCACCGCGTCCGGCGCGGTCGGGTCGAAGGTCCCTGCCGCACCCAGTCGTTGAGCGCGTTCGCGTTTGGAGGCCAACAGGTCGGCGACCACCACCTTCGCGCCGGCCTCGCGAGCCGCCACCAGCGCGAACAATCCGATGGGGCCGGCACCGATGACCACCACCGGGCGATCTTTGAGATCACCCACCACCTCGGCGGCGCGGCGCACGGTGTGCACCGGGGTGGCCAGCGGCTCGATCAAGATGGCGTGGCGGTCGTCGAAATCGTCGGCCAGTGGCACCAGCCGGTCGATGGCGACGGTGAACGAGTCGGCCAGCGCTCCCGGCGTCTGGCAACCCAGCACCCGCAGTTCGCGGCAGATGTTGTAACGACCCGCCCGGCACTGGGTGCAGTGTCCGCAGGCCAGGTTCGGTTCGACGGCAACCCTTTTCCCGAGCCAGGAGTCGTCGACACCCTCCCCCACCGCGTCGACCACACCGACGGCCTCATGGCCGGGCCGGTACGGCAGATCGATGAACGGGTGTCGTCCGCACGCGGCGTGCAGATCGGACCCGCAGATCCCGACGACCGTGGTGCGCACCCGGGCTTCCCCGGCGGCGGGCAGATCCTCGGGCACGGTTTCGATGGTGACGTCATCGAGGGCGTTCACTACCACCCGGCGGTTCACAGCCGCGGCACTCACCATGCGGTGTATCCCCCGTCGGCCACCAGCACCGAGCCGGTGATGAACGACGAAGCGTCGCTGGCCAGGAACACCACGCTGGGGGCGATCTCTTCCGGCATGGCGTAGCGCAGCATCGGGGTGTCGTCGATCCAGTGCTGCTTGAACTCCGGGTTGTCCACCGGTGCCATCTCGGTCTTGCAGTAGCCGGGGGCCAGGGCATTGACCCGGATCCCCAGCGGACCCCATTCGGCGGCAAGCGATTTGGTGAGGTGGTGCACGGCGGCCTTGGAGGCGTTGTACGCGGGCTGCATCTGCGGCCGGTTGACGATCAAGCCGGACATGGAGCCGATGTTGACGATCGAGCCGCTGCCGCGTTCACGCATGTGCTTGCCGACGGCCAGCGAGCAGGCCCACAGCGCCTTGACGTTGAGGTCGAACACCGCATCCCACTGGTCTTCGGTGACCGACCAGGACTCACCGTGGTAGCAGGTGCCGGCGTTGTTGACCAGGATGTCGACGTGTCCGAGCGCGTCGATCGCGTCGGCGGTCATCTTCTCGACATCGTCTGCCTTGGTGATGTCCGCGGTGATCGCGTGGAAGGTGTGGCCCGCGGCCGCAGCCTCACTGACGACCTTCTCGTTGCGCTCGGCACTGCGGCCGGCGATGGCGACCTGCGCGCCGGCTTCGGCCAGCCCGAAGGCGAACGCCAGGCCGAGGCCCTGGTTGCCGCCGGTCACCAATGCGGTGCGGCCGGTCAGATCAAAAGGGGAACGCTTGCTCATCGGGGGTTCACAATCGACTTGAGGCTGGCAGGGTCGGTGTCGCTGTCGAGGGCTTCGCCCACGTGTTCGAGGTCGTAACGGCCGGTGACCATCGCATCCAGGTCGACGGCCCCGGATTGAACGAGATGTATTGCCGCAGGCCAGGTATCGGTGTAGCGGAACACCCCGGTGACGGTGATCTCGAGGTTGGCGATGTGGCTGACCGGCAGCGCGTACTCGTCGGCGCCCATGCCGACCAGGACAACGCGCCCGGCGGGGCCCACAGCCTTGATGCCGCTGACGACGGCCGCGGGCACACCGGTGGCGTCGACGAACGCGTCCACGGGTTCGATGGCCGAGACGTCGACGGCACCTGCGTCGAGCACCTCGGTGGCGCCGAATGCCAACACCTTCTCGCGGCGGGAGGCCACCAGATCGGTGACCACGATCCGGGAGGCGCCGAACGCCCGCGCGGCCTGCGCGCAGAGCACGCCGATCGGGCCGGCGCCGGCGATCAGGATCGACGAGCCGGGAGCGATACCCGCCTTGCGCATCGTGGTGATGGCCACCGACAACGGCTCCAGCAGGGCGGCGGCGTCATCGGACATGGAATCCGGTACGGGATGGGCCATGTCGTCGTCGATGGTGACGTACCGGCAGAAGGCGCCGTCGACCGGCGGGGTGGCGTAGAACTTCATCTCGGGGCACAGGTTGTAGCGCCCGGCCTTGCACTGCTTGCAGCGACGGCACGGGTGCTGGGGTTCCACCGCGACGCGCTGGCCGATCCGGCCCGGGTCCACACCTTCACCGACGGCGGCGATACGCCCGGAGAGCTCATGGCCCAACACCATTGGGTCCTCGACCACGAAATCGCCGATGCGACCGTGCCGGTAGTAGTGCACATCGGAACCGCACACGCCGACGGCGGCGACCTCGACCAACACCTCGCGGGGGCCGGGCGACGGGATGGGGCGCTCCTCGATCTCGAGGCTGCGCACCCCGGTCATCACGCTGGCCCGCATCGTGGCCGGCAGTTCTGTTGTACTCATGGTGTCCCTTCTGTCGAAGCTGCGGACGGGCCGGCGAACAACGCCCGCCCGACGACAATGGAGCTTGCTCCAGCGCTGACGCACAGCTCTGCTACTGATTCGGTGACCCCGCCGTCGACGGCGACCGGGAGTTCGCCGGCGCAGGCGGTGACGATGGCCAGTCGGCCCAGGGCACACTGGTCACGGGTGCCCGGCTGGATGAGCATGACCAACACTCCGTCCGGCGTCGTCGGCCACTCGGGTATCGACGCCTCGTCGGCGCCGTCCCATTCCTGCCACAACGCCACCCAGGCCTGCGAGCCTGCCGTGCGGATCGTGGCCACCCGTTCGGCGCTGAAGGCGTCCCAGGGCACGAAGACCACCGCGGGTCGCACCGCCAGCACGGACGACAGGACGGTGTCGACGAACCCCGGGGAGCCGATGACGTGCACACCGACGCGCGCGGTGTCCACGGCGGCGGCGATCCGGTCCAGCTCGTCCAGGCCGACGCCGGTGGGCAGACCTTCCGACTCGGCCATCACGTCGACGTGGACGTCCAGTCCGGCCGCGGAGAGTTCCTGGGCGGCAATGATTCTGGTCTCGGTCGGCGCGGCGTAGACGGAGCCGGCAAGTTGTCCGGGAAAGCGCTCGTGCCACGGCGCCAACAGCTGGGTGGCCATCATGACGCCGCCCCGTCGATCAGCGGTGACTGTGCCACCGCGCTCCACCGTGACCGCAACGCCGCCACGTCACGACCGCCCTCGCGGGGTGTCGCCGCACCCAGCACGGGCGGCTGCCAGCGCTTGGCCAGATCCACCAGAGCACCGACGCCACCGCCGCCGGCCACCGCCGCCGCCTGCACACACGCGCCACGGGCGGTGGCCTCGTCGGCGTCGAGGGTGATGACTTCTTCACCGGACAGATCGGCCAGCAGCTGCCGCGTGGCACGGGAACGCGCCCCGCCACCCACCGCGGTGATACCGCGGCTCAGCTCGACACCGGCGGCGCGCAGGTGATCACGCCCGCTCAGCAGTGACAGCAACGGCCCCTCGACGAACGCCCGGGCAAGCTCCTCGCGGGTGGTGTGCGAGGTGATGTCGACGAAAGTTCCCCGCGCATCGGGACGATCGGGTTTGCGTTCGCCATCGAGGAACGGCACCAGCACCGGGCCCTGGGTGTCACCGGCGGCCAGGGCCAGCTCCTCGAGTCCGGCGAGATCGGTGCCCAGCAGCCGGGCCGCCACGTCACCGACGCGGGCAGCGTTGAGGGTGCTGACCAACGGCAGGTAGCCGCCGGTCAGGTCCGCCACACCGTCGACCATTCCCGTCGGGTCGAACACCGGTGAGCGCGACGATGTGGCCACCACCCCCGAAGTGCCGAGCCCGAAGTACTGATCCCCGTCGGTCAAACCGAGACCGAGATAACCCGCATGCTGGTCCCCGCCGCCCGGTGCCACCACCACGCCGGCCGGCAGGCCCAGCTCGGCGGCGACGGCGGCGCGGACGGTGCCCGCCCGCTCCGTCGGCCCCAGGACCTTGGGCAGCTTGGGTGCCCAATCACGCACTCCCGCAGCTAGATTCAGATATTCGGCGATCCACTCGCCGCCTGTGGTATCGAAATAACCGGTCCCTGAGGCATCGGACCGGTCGGTGACGCGCTCGCCGGTGAGCCAGTAGGTCAGGTAGTCGTGCGGCAGCAGGACGGCTTCCGACCGATCCAGCAAGGCCGGTTCGTGATGGGCCACCCAGGCCAGCTTGGCGATGGTGAACGCGGCGGTGGGCAGGGATCCGATTCGCAGCACCCACCTGCGGGCACCGATCCGCTCGGTCAGCCGCGCCAGGTACGGGGCGCCGGTGGTGTCATTCCACAGCTTGGCCGCACGCATCGGCTGTCCGGCCGCATCGAGAAGTACCAGTCCGTGACACTGCGCTGCCACCGAGATCGCCCGAACCGTCACCGGTTCAGTGCATCCGGCCAGCGCCGCTCTCGTGGCAGCGACGAATGCGGTCACCCAGTCGATGGGGTGCTGCTCACTGCTCGGCGGGAACGCCGGCGGGTGTGGTGCCGAACCGGTGGCGAACAACCGGCCGGTGTCGATGTCACGCACTTCGACCTTGCACGACTGGGTAGACGAATCCACACCCAGGACAACGGAATTGGTCACGTCCGCACCACCTGGGCGGACTCGTCACCGGGTTGGGCGCCGCGGGCGCCGACACCCCCGGCGGGATGGCTGTCGATCACGTCCTGCACGGTGTGGCCGCGCATCGCCATGGTGACCACCGACAGGGCATCACCCCACACGCCGACGGCCAGCGTGCTGGCCATGGCGATCATGTCTCCGGGGTCGGCGTCCGGCGGGGTGGCCGGCAGGGCCACCACCGTGGTGGCGGCCTCCGCGAACTCCGAATCGGCGTTCTCGGTGAGGGCGACGACGTCCACACCTCGACGCACAAAGCGCGACACCAAGGTGGTCAGTTCACTGGAGCGCCCGGTCTTGGAGATGGCCAGCACGAGATCCGAGGGGGTCACCGCGCCCATGCCACCGTGCAGGGCGTCCATCGCGGGCAGGTACACCGCGGGCGTCCCGCACACCGACAACAGGTGCGCCAGACGCTCCGCCATGATGCCCGACGTTCCCGATCCGGTGGTGACGACCTTGCCTGGCGTGGCAAGCATCCGACGCGCCACGCTCACGACTCCGGTCTCCACGGAACCGGCGAGCGCCGACAGCGCCCGCAGCTCCCGGGACAGCACATCACCGGCCAGTCCGGCCAGGTCCGTGTCGTCCATGCTCATCTGATATCTCCGCTACTCACATGATGTTGTGATCCAGATCATGCAGGTCGTATGCTCATGTGTCAACATGCCTGCACATATGAGCAGAGCGAATGTAACAACCGTCAAATCGTCGGCTTAAACTGCGTCGACACCGAGCCGCGAGGAGGGGGCATCGATGGGGCCGGACGACCTTTTCCAACGCGCCGTCATCGCGCGCCGCTACTACCTGGAAGGCCGCACCCGCATCCAGATCGCCGAGGAATTCGGTATCTCCCGCTTCAAGGTCGCCCGCGAGATCGATGAGGCGTTGGCCTCCGGGATGGTCGAAATCACGATCCACGATCCGGGCTCGGTGGATGTCGAGCTCTCTTCGCAGCTGCAACGCCGGTTCGGCCTCGAGCATGCCTACGTCGTGGTGGCCGACGAGAACAGCCCGCAGGGGCGCGCCGACGCGGTGGCCAAGGTGACAGCCGAACTGCTGCAATCGATTCTGCGTGAAGATGACGTCGTCGGCGTCGACTGCGGACGCACGTTGACCAAGATCGCCAACCACCTCACTGCGCTACCGCGCGTCGATGTGGTGCAGCTGACCGGGATGGCGGGCGCCCTGACCTCCAATGGCGCTGACCTCGTGCGGCGGATCACCGAGATCAGCGGGGGCCGCTCGTGGCCGATGTACGCGCCGTTGGTGGTCTCCGATTCACGCACTGCGGAAAGCTTGACCGGCACCCAGCAGATCCAGGAGACCCTGGCCCGCCACAACAAGGTGACATGCGCCGTTGTCTCCGTGGGCGCGTGGTCCCCCGGCGCCTCCCAGGTCTATGAACTGCTCACCGCCGAGGAAACCGAGCAACTCGAGCGGGCCGGGGTGTGTGCCGAAACCTGCGCCCTGCTGCTGGATGCCGACGGCAAGCGGTTGCCGGGCCTCGACGAGCGCCGGATGGGTGTCGACGAAGAGATCCTACGCGCCGTCCCCACCGTCATCGCGCTGGTGACCGGTCATGCAAAGATTGCCGCCACCCGCGCCGTGCTGCGTTCCGGGTTGGTCTCGTCGATGGTCACAGACGCCGAGATCGCGGCCGCGGTGCTGGCCTGATTGCTTCGTCGAATCGATTGCCCTGCAACAGAAGATTGGTGTGTACATGTCTGAGCATTCCGTAGATCTCGACTTCCGCCTCGACGGCCGCGTCGCCGTCGTCACCGGCGGTGCCTCCGGCATCGGCGCCGCCATCGGCTCTGCACTGGCCACCAAGGGCGCCACCGTGGTGGTCGCAGACCTGGCCCATCCTTCTGAACAAGGGGGTACGGGCGAACCCGCCCGCGGATTCCATTGCAATGTCGCCGATCCCGAGTCCGTGCGCACCACTGTCGATGCGGTGATCAGCGCCTACGACAAGATCGACATCCTGGTCAACAGCGCGGGCATCGCCAGGCTGGCGCCGGCAGCCGAGCTGTCCCAGAAGTACTGGGATGACACCATCGCCGTGAATCTCACCGGCACGTTCCAGATGTGCCAGGCCGTGGGCAAGCACATGCTGGCCGCGGGCCGCGGCGTCATCATCAACATGGCATCCCAGGCGGCCACCGTGGCCATCGACGAGCACGTGGCCTACTGCGCCTCGAAGTTCGGCGTCGTCGGCATCACCAAAGTCCTTGCCACCGAATGGGCCGGGCGCGGCGTCCGGGTCAACAGCATCTCCCCCACCGTCGTACTCACCGATCTCGGCATCAAAGCCTGGGACAACCCCAAGGGCGACGCCCTCAAAAAACTGATTCCCACCGGCCGGTTTGCCTACCCCGATGAAATCGCGGCCGCGGCGGTGTATCTGGCCTCCGACGCCGCCGGCATGGTCAACGGCGCCGACCTCGTGATCGACGGCGGGTACACCATCAAGTAGGTGCAACCCGCACCGATGTGGGTATCCCCCCGCGATGAGTGAAGACAACGGCGCCGACAGATGACCCCGTCAGCACCGGCTGCACCCGCCGGGGGCAGTACCCGCACGGTCCTGATCGCCTTGGGGACCAATTTCATTGTCGCAGTCGCCAAGTCGATTGCTGCACTGATCTCGGGATCGGCGTCGATGGTGGCGGAGTCAGCGCACTCCTGGGCGGACACCGGCAATCAGGTGTTCCTGTTGATCGCCAACCGTCGCAGCCTCCGACCCGCCGACGCCATCCGACCACTGGGCTACGGCCGCGAGGCCTATGTGTGGTCGCTGCTGGCCGCGGTGGGTCTGTTCGTCGTCGGGGCGGCCGTGTCGATCTGGCACGGCATCACCGAACTGCTCCACGAACCGGGTGGGCACGAGAACTATCTGGTGGCCTACATCGTCTTGGGCGTGTCCTTCCTGTTGGAAGGCACCTCGTTGTTGCAGGCATTCCGCCAGCTCCGCGGCGAAGCCCGGCAGTTCGACCGTGACCTGCTCGAGTACACCCTGGACACCTCGGACCCCACCACCCGGGCGGTGTTCGCCGAGGACAGCGCCGCGCTGGTCGGGCTGCTCATCGCCCTGGCGGGGATGGGGCTGCATCAGCTCACCGGTGAGGCAGCCTGGGACGCCATCGGATCGATCCTGGTCGGCGTCCTGCTGGGAGTGGTCGCGGTGATCCTGATCGACCGCAACCGGCGGTTCCTCACCGGCGAGCCCGGCTCCACCAACCTGCGTGACGCCGCGGTACTACGTCTGGAACAGCTCCCCGATGTTGCATCGGTGCGTTTCATCCGCCTCGAATACATCGGCCCCAAGCAGGTCTTCCTGGTCGCCAGCGTCGACCTGGTAGGCGATGACACCGAAGCCAATGTCGCGCGCCGATTGCGCGCACTGGAACTCGAGCTCGAAAAGAGCCCCTACATCATCGATGCGGTGCTCACCGTGGCCGACCCGGGCACCGACTGACCATCAGCCGTGCGGCGCCTGCTTGATCATCGTGTCTTCGTTGCCGACGATTTGGCAATACCCCTGCGCGGCAACACGAGTGGCGGTGATCTCGAGGTTCGACGGGTCAGTGCCGTTCTCGTCCTTGAGCATCTTGCTCACCGACTCGTTCTGATCCTTCTCTTCAGCGGTCAAGAAGTCCTTGCACTTCGTATCGCCACCCTGGTTGATCACACTGCTCGAACAACCGCTGAGCAACGCGATGGATGCCAGACCTGACACCGCGAACATAGACAAGCGCTTCATTGCACACCTTCCGAATCATTGGTCACAACACTGGGGACCGGACCCTCTTGTTTCCGCAATGCGGAGCGCCCAAACCTCGCAGCCGTGTGACCTGCCCTTCAGCCGCAGGTTGCCAGGACGTCCTCGGCGAACCGATCGACGCTGGCGCGGTAGTGCTCGGCGCGCGCGTCGCCGTCTGGAAGCCCGCGGCGGCCCGACCACGGCGAGCACATCACTCCGGTGATCCCGATGTCCTCGGCACGGCGGTACAGCTGCGGTGACGGCGGCTCCAGTAAGGCCAGCAGGATCTCGAACGGCTCGTCGGCGCGTCCGTACTGGCGCCGGTAACCGTGCAGCCGTTCCACGATCTGCACCGCGTCGTCCCACCGGTAGGCGGTGCCCACCCAGCCGTCGCAGTGCCGCGCTGCCCGTCGCAGCGCCAGGCCGGACTCACCCCCACACAGAATGGGTACCGGGTTCTGCGGGTGCGGTTCGATCATCATCTCCGGTATTTGATAGTGCTCGCCCTCCCAGGACACCCAGCCGCCCCGCCACAGCACCCGCAAGGCGTCGATCATTTCGTCGGTACGCGGGCCACGGTCGTCGAACGACTGGCCCATCAGGTCGAATTCCTCGCGCATCCAGCCCACCCCCACTGCGAGCGACACCCGGTCCCGGGACAACACCGCGGCAGTGGCCACTTGTTTGGCCACTTCGATCAACGGCCGCGCCCCGGCGACATAGACGGCATTGGAGAAGCGCAGCCGGGTGGTCACCGCGGCCATCGCGCCAATGGTCACCCAGGAATCCGGCCAGGCCGTCTCGGGTGTCCACGGCGGTCCGTCCCCGGTGGGGTACGCAGAGCGCAGCTGCCGTGGATAAAGGATGTGGTCGGAGGTCACCATCCCGTGGAATCCGGCCTGGTCCATCAGGCTCGCGACGAGCGGGAGATCTACGGTGTCCAAAAACGCGGTGCCGCACCAGAACTGCATCACCCGGACAGTAGCGACCCGGACGCACCGGCGTGTCACTTTCGGGCTGATCCGTAACGGCAGGGCCTGTGCGGCCAGCACGTTGTATCGAGCTTGGTGGCCAGGGCCGGGATCGAACCGGCGACCTTCCGCTTTTCAGGCGGACGCTCGTACCAACTGAGCTACCTGGCCGGAAGGCGCCGGCCGTGAGACCAGAAACCTCGCCGTGATGGCGACCCTGACGGGACTCGAACCCGCGACCTCCGCCGTGACAGGGCGGCGCGCTAACCAACTGCGCCACAGGGCCTTGCTTTCCTGCGTACTGCTGCGTCCCGGCGTTGCCGCCGTTACGCGTACCCCCAACGGGATTCGAACCCGTGCTACCGCCGTGAAAGGGCGGCGTCCTAGGCCACTAGACGATGGGGGCCTAATCCGAATCACTCCGGGGTACTCACAACGCTTGCACGTTGGGAGCTTCGATAGCTTAGGGCACAGCTGCCCAAATCCTCAAATGAGCCTGTCAGGGCACTGATTGCCCCCTCGCGGCGCGTCATCTCATAGGCCCTTCGAGCGCCCGGAGGGCAGGCGCTATTCTGATGCACCACGCCCCTATAGCTCAGTTGGTAGAGCTACGGACTTTTAATCCGCAGGTCCCAGGTTCGAGCCCTGGTGGGGGCACCAGCGATTTTTTACCAGTTCAGACGGTTCCGGCTGTGACGACCGAGGCCGCTGCCACGGCCGGTCTGCAGCTCCCTGCGGCCGTCATCTTTCCCCGGGGTCGGCCTCTTTCTGCCCGTGTCCAAATATCCCCGCGCGCAGGAAGTTCCAGAAGCCCCAATCGCGACCAGGAACATCACTGCCCACCGGCGCAGGAAGGGCTTGCTGTCGCCGGTGAGGAATGTCAGTCGCGGTCGCCTCGGCCGCGGAGAAGAACGCGCCCAGCGCCAGGAATCGCGAGCCCGCGCTCTTGTCGGTAACGGCTGATCGACGCGCGTCGATACTCACCGCGAAGCAATCTCACTCGAGCCCTATCCTCAAGGTGAGTTTCCCCCCGACCGAGGAGCCATTGATGCTCAGCCGCCTGACCACCCGGATCGCCGCCCCGGCGCTCGCTGCAGCCTCGCTCTGCGGTTCGTTGATGTTCGGAGCAGGCGCGGCGGTGGCCACGCCACAGGACGACCAGTTCACCAAGGTGGTCACCGCACTCGGAATCCCGGTCTCCGGCCCCGAACAGGCCGTCAAACTCGGCAACGACATCTGCGTGCTGCTCACCCGCGGCGGTGCCGCCGGGCCCAACCCGGTGCCGGTGGTACGCGGTGTGGTCAGCACGCTGACCAACCAGGGCCTCGAGAAGGGCCAGGCCGTCACCGCCATGCGCGCCGCGGTCACCCTCTACTGCCCCCAGTACGGCCGCCTCATCGGGCGGTAGGCAGAACACGCCGACGCGCCCGACAGCGTGGGCCCTTACCGGCCCTCACGCTTTTCGGGGCCATTCCCCTTGTGCGCGTTGCCTTTTGGCTCTTTTGGCTCTTTGGGCGGCTTGGGTTCCCGGCTCGGTGGTCCGCCGGCACCCACCTCGGCCGGGGCTTGCACAGGGGCGACAGGTACTGGCGCCACGGAGGTGGGCGGCGGCGTCGTGATGTCCTGCGAGCGTTGCGTCGCCGCGCCGAGCAGGAACGCAGCCGCACCCACGATGAGCGCCACCAGAAACGACAGTGCGAACGCCAGCATCAACACGGCTCGGCCGGATCTGCGGCTGCGCTGCACCGGGGCAGGCATCGGTGCCGCCGTAGGGGGCAGCGGTGGACTCAGGATCGCGGTCGGGGGGCGCAGCGGCGGCAGCGGTCCGGTCACCGGGTCTCCGCCCACATTGTTGAGCTCGGCGCGCATGGTCTCCGCACTGTCGAACCGGGCCGCGGCTTCCCGCGTCATCGCGCGGTCGACCACGGCGGACAGTTGCAGGTCGATGTCGGGGCGCTGCACCGACACCGGCGGCGGCGGATTGCCGGTGATCGCCTGCGCCAGCGCCACCAGGTTCTCTTCCGGGAACGCCCGCCGACCGGTCAGGGCTTCGTAGCCCACCACACCCACGGCGTAGAGATCGTCGGCCACGGTTGCCGGTCGCCCAGCGAGGCGTTCCGGACTCATGTACGCCATCGTGCCCATGATCTGGCCGGTCTCGGTGCGGTGGGTATCGGGGCCTTTGGCCAGACCGAAATCGGCGACCTGGGCGTCACCGGCTGAGGTGAACAGGATGTTCGCCGGTTTGATGTCGCGGTGCAGGATTCCCATCGCGTGCGCAGCGGCCAGCGCGCTGAGCACGTCGTTGAGCATTTTGCGGACGTAGTCCTGCGGCACCGGGCCCTGGGCGATCAGATCGGCGAGGCTACGTCCGGGCAGGCGTTCCATCACGATGAACGGGGTGCCGTGGTGCTGGCCGCTGCCGTACACCGTGACGATGTTCGGGTGCCGCAGCTTCGCCGCGGACTGTGCCTCGCTCCAGAATCGGCGGAGGTAATCCGGGTGGGTGTCGTAACCGGGGTAGAGCAGTTTGATGGCCACCGGCTGGCCGGTCTGAACGTCCCAGCCCTCCCGTACCTCGGCCATGCCACCACGACCGAGGATGCCCCGCAGCTCGTAGCGGCCGCCGAGCAGTTCGGGGGCGAACATGGCTCTACCGTAGTCGGTGGGCATGGCCCCGCCGCGGCACCGGGTGCCGTCAGGGGCGTCAGTCGTCAGGGTTCAGACCTCGACTCACCAGAGGGTCAGCGGCGGTTGTCGACAGGCGGATGCCGACGCTCCCAGGCCTGCGCCACCCGAGAGGTGCCCCGCAGCATCAGGAGGCCGTATCCCAGTGCCAGTGGCGGGCCTATCAGCCACGCTGTGACCATCGCTGTCATCGGGCCCCCTGAATCCGGTGCAGCCATCACATCACGATCCGGTCACGATTCCTGGTCGACGCGCCGGGGCCGGCCGGTCAGACCTCGGGGCTGTAGTGCATCCCGTTGTTGCGGTGCTCCACCGGCGGGAGGTTGCGGGCCGGAGTGTGCACCAGCGGTCCGTCGGCGGCCAATCGGCCCGTCACCCGGTCCCACGCAGTGCGCGCCCGGGGGTGCATCCGCATCCGGTTGGGCACCACCTTGAAGATCAGTCCCACCAGATTGCCGAAGCGGCGGTGCAACCACTCATCGCGCGCCGACCAGCTGTAGCCCATCAGTCGTCGCACCGGCGGGTCATAAAGACCGACGGTGAACCACACGAAGAACGGCTTGATCACCAACCGTCGCTGGAGTGCCCAGAGCCAATCCGGAATCCATGCGGCGAACGGCGGTGCGGGCAGCTCGTCGAGGTTGAGCACCTCGCGGGCGGCCCAGTTGTTCTCCAGCACCTCGGTGCACATGTGCTCCCAGTACTTCTGGAAGTCCTCCCAGGTCTCCGGCACGGGCCGCATGCTCATGCCGTACATCCGGTACCACTGTTTGTGCTTTTCGAAGAGCTGCCGCTTGTCGTCCTCGGAGATGCCACCCCAGCACAGCCGTTCGGCGACGATGAGCGTGCCGACGAAAAACGTCGAGTGTGCCCAGTAGAAGACGTCCGGGTTGAGCGCGCTGTAGCGCCGGCCTTGGGCGTCGACCCCTTTGATCCCGACGTGGTAGTCGCGGACCTCGGCGCCGGTTGTGGGCGCTCGGTCGCCGTCGAAGACCACCCCGCCGATCGGGTACAGGGAGCGCAACAGCCGGGGCCAGCGTTCGGTGAAGAAGATGGAGTGCTGTTCGACGGCCGCCCCGAGCTGCGGGTGCATGTTCTGCATCGACCCTGCCCATGGCCCCTGCAGCATGCCGCGCCAGTCCCCGAAATACTTCCAGGTCAGGGAGTCGGGCCCGAGCGGCTGCGGCGGCGCTTCATACCCCCCGGCGGACACGGGACAGCCCTGCGCCGCCGTCCCACTGGCCAGTGGAGATGCCCCGGAAGTATCTTGAGTGACCAATGCACTGTCCCGTCGGTAAAAGCCGAGTGACTACGCGAGTTGTCAGTAGCTTAGGAGTGACGTGACTTCCGGTCAAAGTCGGGGTCGTTGGTCGGGTGTCCCACTTGAAGACCGGCAGGCCCGTCGACGTGAAGAACTCATCGACGCCGGCATCGAACTCCTCGGCGGCGCGGGTGGCCCCGCACTGACCGTGCGCGCGGTCTGCCGTCGCGCCGGATTGACCGAACGCTACTTCTACGAGAGCTTCGCCGACCGCGACGAGTTCGTCCGCGCGGCCTACGACGCGGTCTGCAACACGGCGATGTCGACGCTGGTCTCGGCGGTGACGCCACGTGAAGCGGTGGAGCGTTTCGTGGCGCTCATGGTCGACGACCCCATCCGCGGACGAGTCCTGCTGCTGGCCCCCGAGGTCGAACCGGTGTTGACCCGCTCCGGCGCGGAGTGGATGCCCAGCTTCATCGAGCTGCTGCAGCGCAAACTGACCACGATCACCGATCCGGTGGTCGGGCACATGGCCGCCACCAGCCTCATCGGCGGCCTGACCGCCCTGTTCACCGCTTACCTGGACAATCGGCTGGCGGCCAGTCGCGAACAGTTCATCGACTTCTGCGTCAGCACCATCATGAGCCGCGTCGCCGTCTCCTGAGCGCGTTGCGAGCCGGCCGCACCGGGTACCCGAAACACAATCCGCGGGCAAGCATGGCACCGATCACAAGTAACAATCCCGTCGCGACTCAACACACCGAGCCGGGCAACTTGAATGGTACTGAGTGACACAGATATATTGACTGCAACCACTAGGTACAGATAACCGGAGGGCGTATGTCGAAAGACCTCACCGATCTGCAGCTGCTGCATGAGCTCGAGCCCGTCGTTGAGAAGAACATCAACCGGCACATGTCCATGCGCAAGGACTGGAACCCGCACGACTACATCCCGTGGTCCGAGGGCAAGAACTGGTACGCCCTGGGCGGCCAGGACTGGGAGCCCGGACAGTCGAAGCTCTCCGAGATCGCGCAGACAGCCATGGTGCAGAACCTGCTGACCGAGGACAACCTGCCGTCCTATCACCGCGAGATCGCGATGAACTTCAGCATGGACGGGCCGTGGGGGTACTGGGTCAACCGCTGGACCGCCGAGGAGAACCGGCACGGTATCGCGTTGCGCGACTACCTCGTTGTCACCCGTGCCGTCGATCCGGTCGAGCTCGAGATCACCCGCATGGAGCAGGTCACCCGCGGATTCTCCCCGGGCCAGAACCAGCAGGGCGACCTGTTCGCGGAGACGCTGTTCGACTCCGTGATGTACGTGTCGTTCCAGGAACTGGCCACCCGCGTGTCGCACCGAAACACCGGTAAGGCGTGCAACGACCCGATCGCCGACCAGCTGTTGGCGCGCGTGTCAGCCGACGAGAACCTGCACATGATCTTCTACCGGGACGTCTCCGGCGCCGGCTTGGACATCGCGCCCAACCAGGCGATGAAGTCACTGCACCGGGTGCTGCGCAACTTCAAGATGCCCGGGTACACCGTCCCCGACTTCCGCCGCAAGGCCGTCATCATCGCGGTCGGCGGTGTCTACGACCCGCGGATCCACCTCGATGACGTGGTGATGCCGATCCTGAAGAAATGGCGCATCTTCGAGCGCGAGGACTTCACCGGCGAAGCTGCCGAGTTGCGCGACGACCTCGGTCTGCTCATCGAAGAGCTCGAGGACAGCTGCCAGAAGTTCGAGGTCGCCAAGCAGCGTCGCCTCGAGCGCGAACGTAAAGTGGCCGAGAAGAAGGCCATGAAGAACCTCTTGGTGACGACATCAGCGTAGATACATCTGTTTCCGCGTCGGCCCGATCTGCACTGCGGATCGGGCCGTTCGCGTTGCCCAGCCCCGTGGTTCTGGCCCCGATGGCCGGGGTCACCAACGTGGCGTTCCGCACGCTGTGCCGGGAGCTGGAATTGGCCCGGGCAGGCACCACCAGCGGCCTCTACGTCTGTGAGATGGTCACCGCACGCGCCCTCTACGAGCGCCACCCGGTGACGATGCACATGACGACCTTCGCCCCGGAAGAATCGCCGCGGTCGCTGCAGCTCTACACCGTCGACCCGACCTACACCTACGAGGCGGCGAGGATGGTCGTCCAGGAGAACCTGGCCGACCACATCGACATGAACTTCGGTTGCCCGGTGCCCAAGGTGACCCGGCGCGGCGGCGGCGCCGCACTGCCCTACAAGCGTCGGCTGTTCGGTCAGATCGTCGCAGCCGCGGTGCGCGCCACCGAAGGCACTACCGTCCCCGTCACCGTGAAGTTCCGGATCGGGATCGACGACGAGCACCACACCCACCTCGACGCCGGATACATCGCTGAGCAGGAAGGCGCGGCCGCAGTGGCGCTACACGCCCGCACCGCCGCGCAGCGTTACTCCGGAGCCGCCGACTGGAGCCAGATAGCCGCACTCAAGCAGCATGTCCGCACCATTCCCGTGCTCGGCAACGGCGACATCTTCGACGCCGACGACGCCCTTGCCATGATGGCCGCCACCGGCTGCGACGGCGTGGTCATCGGGCGTGGCTGTCTGGGCCGGCCCTGGCTGTTCGCCGAACTGTCAGCCGCCTTCAACGGCACGCCGATGCCCACTCCCCCGACCCTGGGCGAGGTCGCCGACATCATCCGCCGCCACGGCGAACTGCTGGCCGCACACTTCGGCGAAGACAAGGGCATGCGCGACATCCGCAAGCATGTGGCGTGGTATCTGCATGGCTTCCCCGTCGGCTCTGACCTGCGTCGGGCCCTGGCGCTGGTCAAGACCCGCGACGAACTCGACCACCTGCTCGACGGGCTGGACGCCGATGTCCCGTTCCCGCCCGCGGCCTCCGGCCCGCGCGGTCGGCAAGGGTCCGCCGCGTCGGTCAGCCTGCCTGAGGGCTGGCTCGACGACCCGGAAGACTGCACCGTCCCCGACGGTGCCGACGCCATGCATTCCGGTGGCTGAATCGAGATGCACTCGACATCGGACTCCCGGATGGCCTTCTCAGCTTGCCTCAGTAGCATGTATACGTTGCAAGTGCTCCGCTGGCGGAGTACTGCCATGTCCTGCTAAAGACTAGGGACCAAAGACTGAAGACGCGGTGTCGCTGTCCACAACCGGACAGCGCTGCTCCTGAGGGTGCACCACAACGGCGTGCGCCGCGTCGACGTCATCACGCGGGTACGACTGTGTCGTCAGAGCCGGAGGCCGGAGGCGGACATGAGTGACGGCGACAGCGCCACTCCTGGCCAGCACGGCTCGTCGGATCCCGACGGCGACAACCAGTGGCTTACCCGATCGGCGCGCCCGGCGCCAGGCGCCGCGCCGTGGGAGCGCGCATTGGATGCCGGCGCCGACTCAGACGAGCCGGTGGCCGCCGAGGCCGACCTCGAGCAGGATCCCGATTTCGAGCTGGATCCCGATTTCGATGATGGGGAGCCCGAGGGCAATCACACCGCAGGCGTCACCGTCGCGGACTTGTTCGCCAAGCTCACCGGCGATGTCCCGGAGTCCCTGCAGCGGAGCCGATCCTCCCGGGCCAGACAGCCCGAACCCGAGGAAGTCGCTGCCGATCCCGAGGTGCCCGTTGTGGGCCCCGGCGATCCCCCGACCATCACCATGTCGGCCTACGCCTCTGAGATCCCCGATCTCGGCGCGCTGGCCCGACGCTCGGCAGGCACCAACCGCGTCCACCCCGAGGTCGCCGAAGAGGAAACCACGGTCCTGCCGGCGGTCATCGATGACGAACCCCCAGCCGGTCCCGTCGCTCCGGCCGGCCCCGGACGCCGGTCCGCCCTGCTCGCCGGACGGCTGGTGGCGGCGCTCGTCGCCGTCCTCGCCCTGGTGCTGACCGGCGGCGCCTGGCAGTGGAACTCCACGAAGAACGGCAACCTCAACAACGTCGCCGCCCTCGACCCCGACTCCCGTGACATCCTCGACCCCAACGCCCAGTTCGGTGACGAGAACTTCCTGATCGTCGGCACCGACAGCCGCTACGGCCAGAACAGCAACATGGGCGCCGGCGACACCGATGATGCCGGCGGCACCCGCTCGGACACGGTCATGCTGGTCAACATCCCGGCCAGCCGCGACCGCGTCGTGGCCGTGTCCTTCCCTCGTGACCTGGCCATCACCCCGATGGAATGCGAGCCGTGGAACCCGGAGACCGGCGAGTACGGGCCGATCTACGACGAGACTTCGGGCACCTGGGGTCCGGACAAGTGGTACACCGAGTCCAAGCTGAATTCCGCGTACTCCTACGGCGGCCCGAAGTGCCTGGTGAAGGTCATCCAGAAGATCTCCGGCCTGTCGATCAACAGGTTCATGGCCATCGACTTCGCCGGCTTTTCGAAGATGGTCGACGCGCTCGGCGGAGTGGAAGTGTGCTCCACCACCCCGCTCGAGGACTACGAGCTCGGCACCGTGCTCGCCAGCGCCGGCCGGCAGATGGTCGACGGCCACACCGCGCTGAACTACGTGCGCGCCCGGCAGGTCACCACCGAGTTCAACGGGGACTACGGGCGGATCAAGCGTCAGCAGTTGTTCCTGTCCTCGCTGCTGCGGTCACTGATCTCGAAAGAGACGTTCTTCTCGCTGTCGAAGCTCAACAACGTCGTCAACATGTTCATCAACGACAGTTACGTCGACAACATCGGCACCAAAGACCTGGTGGATCTCGGCCAGTCACTACAGGGTGTGGCCGCCGGGCGGATCACGTTCATCACCGTGCCGACCACCGGATACGCCGACGAGTACGGCAACGAGCAACCGCGCACCGACGACATCCACGCACTGTTCAGCGCGATCATCAACGACGACCCGCTACCCGGTGAGAACAACCAGAACGAGACGACCGTGCCGGTCACCACCAGCCAGACCGAGACGTCGACCACCACCACCACCACGACCGAGGCCCCGACCGAGCCGTCGACGCAGCTGGTGGACGCGATGACCGTCGACCCCTCCGAGGTCAGCGTGCACGTCGCCAATTCCACCGGTCAGACCGGCCTCGGATCGACCGCCAGCTCCGCGTTCGGGGAATACGGCTTCACCGTCGACACCCCGGACGATTACTCGACCCAGCTCGAGCAGACGACGGTGATGTACTCCATGGGCAACGAGCAGGCCGCCGCCACCGTCGCATCCGCACTCGGGGTGCCGGCTGTCGAAGAGAAGGCCGGCCTCGGCGACACGGTGCAGGTTGTGCTGGGTCCGGACTTCTCGACGGTGAACCATCCGGAAGCCAGTGGGTCGCGGGTCAGCATGGAAGTCCTGCGCGGCGACGGCAGCAGCACACCCACCGAACTGCCCGAGGACCTGACCGTCACCAACGGCGCCGACACCTCCTGCGAATAGCAAACCCCGCACCGCGTCGGTACCCCGGCATTCATCCGGCGTTCACCTGGCGTGACGTGCCTTTTCACCGCTGTCCAACGTAGGCTTGGCACATGCGTACCGCTTACCAGGAGCAACTTTCGGCGCTCGCCGCGCAACTCGGCGATATGTGCGGTCTGGCCGGAGTCGCCATGGAACGAGCCACCCAGGCCTTGTTGCAGGCTGACCTGGTGCTCGCCGAGCAAGTCATCACCGATCATGACCAGATCACCGCCCTGAGCGCCCAAGCTGAGGAGCGGGCGTTTCACATCCTCGCGCTGCAGGCTCCGGTCGCCGGTGATCTCCGCGCGATCGTCAGCTCCATCCAGATCGTCGCCGACATCGACCGCATGGGCGCCCTGGCCCTGCACGTCGCCAAGATCGCCCGCCGCCGCCACCCGCAGCACGCGCTGCCCGAGGAGGTCAACGGCTACTTCGCCGAGATGGGCCGGGTGGCAGTCGAGTTGGGCCACAGCGCCCAGGAAGTGCTGCGTACGGGCGATCCCGAGAAGGCAGCCAGGATTCGCGAAGAAGACGACGCGATGGATGACCTGCATCAGCACCTGTTCACCGTGCTGATGGACCGCGAATGGAAGCACGGTGTCGCGGCAGCCGTGGACGTCACGCTGCTGGGCCGTTTCTACGAGCGCTTCGCCGACCATGCGGTCGAGATCGCGCGTCGAGTCATCTTCCAGGCCACCGGCGCACTGCCGACCGACGCGGACCTGTACTCGACCCACTGAGCCGGCTGATAGCGAAAATCCCCTGAAACCGTGCCGGTTTCAGGGGATTTTCAGTGGTCCAGGTGCCTTTAGCCGAAGCGGCCGGAGATGTAGTCCTCGGTGGCCCGCTGAGTCGGGTTGGAGAAGATCTTCTCGGTGTCGTCGACCTCGATGAGCATGCCCGGCCTGCCGGTGGCCTCGAGGTTGAAGAACGCGGTCTGATCGCTCACCCGGGCGGCCTGCTGCATGTTGTGCGTGACGATGACGATGGTGAAGTCCTGCTTCAGCTCCGAGATCAAGTCCTCGATGGCCAGCGTCGAGATGGGGTCCAACGCCGAGCACGGCTCGTCCATCAACAGCACATCGGGTTGGACGGCGATCGCGCGGGCGATGCACAGCCGCTGCTGCTGGCCGCCGGACAGGCCACCACCGGGCTTGTCGAGGCGATCCTTGACCTCGTTCCACAGATTCGCGCCCCGCAAGGATCGCTCAGCGGTCTCGTCGAGCGCCTTCTTGTTGCGGACGCCTTGCAGCTTCAGGCCGGCCACCACATTGTCGCGAATCGACATGGTGGGAAACGGGTTCGGCCGCTGGAAGACCATCCCGATGGTCTTGCGAACACCCACCGGGTCCACGCCCGAGCCGTAGATGTCCTCGCCGTCGAGCAGGACCGAGCCCTTGACGTAGGCACCCGGAATCACCTCGTGCATGCGGTTGAGGGTGCGCAGCACCGTCGATTTGCCGCAGCCGGAGGGGCCGATGAACGCGGTGACGCTACGCGGCGGCACCGCCAGCGACACTTCGGCCACCGCATGGAAAGACCCGTAGTAGATGTTGACGTCTTTGAGGTCGAGACGTTTGGCCATATCAGTTTCTCCTAAACCTGCTCAGACCTTTTTCGGGGCAAAGAACGTGGCGATGAACCGGGCGCCGACATTGAGCGCCGCGATCAGCACGATCAGGGTGAACGCCGCACCCCAGAGGCGGTCGGTGGGAACCGGGTTGGCGCCGGCGCCGGCCGAGGTCTGGTCGTACATCATGCCGGGCAGCGAGCCCATGAAGCCGCCGAACATGTCGAAGTTGATCGCCTGGGCGTAGCCCACCAGGATCAGCAGCGGCGCCGTCTCACCCATGACGCGCGCCAGCGCCAGCAGGATGCCGGTGACGATGCCCGACAGCGCAGTCGGCACCACGATGGCCGAGATCGTCTTCCATTTCGGAACGCCCAGCGCATAGCTGGCCTCCCGCAGATCCATCGGCACGATCCGCAGCATCTCCTCGGTGGAACGCACGATGACGGGGATCATCAGCAACACCAGCGCCAACGACACCGCGAAACCGGAACGTTCGAATCCGAAGGTCGCCACCCACAGCGCGTAGATGAACAGAGCGGCCACGATCGAGGGCACACCGGTGAGGATGTCGACCATGAAGGTCGTCAACCGGCCCATCCGGGTGCCGCCGCCGTATTCGACGAGGTAGATGCCGACTAAGACGCCGATCGGGATGGAGATGATCGAGCACACCAGGCCTTGCAGCAGAGTGCCGACGATCGCGTGGTAGGCGCCACCACCGGCCGCAAATGCGGTCATCCCGGACTGCGAGTTCATCCACCAGGTGCTCGAGGTTACCGCACCGATGCCCTTGACGACGACCGTCAGCAGCACCCAGACCAGCGGTACGAGCGCCACCAGCACGGACGCCGTCACCAGCACGGTCGCCAGGTTGTTGCTGAACTTCCGCCGGGCGCTGAGGCCCTGGAATGTCGGCACCTTCACCGGCCGATCGAGGGTCGAGGTCATGATGCGGACCTGTCCTTTCCGGAGACCGCGGCGCGCGCCAGCGAGTTCACCACGAAGGTGAGGATGAACAGCACCAGGCCGGCCGCGATGTAGGCACCGGCCTTGTATTGGTCGTTGAACTCCGACGCGGCGGAGGCGATCTTGCTGGCGAAGGTGTAGCCGCCGTCGAACACCGTCCAGCCGAACACCGTCTGGGTGCCGCGCAGGATGATCAGCAGGGCGATGGTCTCACCGAGGGCACGGCCGAGGCCGAGCATCGCCCCGCTGACGTAGCCCGACATACCGAACGGCAACACCGTCGTGCGCACCACCTCCCAGCGGGTGGCACCGAGAGCCAGTGCGGCCTCGATCTGGCCGCGCGGGGTCTGGACGAACACTTCGCGGGTGACCGCCGTGATGATCGGCAGGATCATCACGGCCAGCACGATGCCGGCGGTGAAGATGGTGCCGCCGCCGGCGACCGACGCATTGCCCGTGCGGAACAGGAAAAACCAGTTGCCGACGTTCTCGTTCATCCACAGCGAGAACGGCCGGATGGCCGGGGCCAACACGTACAGTCCCCAGACGCCGTAGATGATCGACGGCACGGCGGCCAACAGATCGACCATGTATGCCAGCGGGCCCTTGACGCGCGAGGGCGCGTACTGGGTCAGATAGATCGCGATCCCCAGGGCCACCGGCATCGCGAGCACCAGCGCGAATACCGAGACGAACACCGTGACCTGCAGCAGGTCGAAGATGCCGAAGCGCATCGCCGAGGTGTCGGTGGTGACCCAGTTGCCGCCGAAGAGGAAGAAGTTCTCCTCGTTGCGCGCCAGCGCCGGGATCGCCCGCCACAGCAGGAAGAAGCCGATCGCCGCGATCAAGACGACGATCAGGGCGCCCGAACCTTCGGCCAACGCGCGGAAGATGCGGTCGCCGGGGCGAACCTTCGCGTTCCTCGAGGGGTTGGTCGGGATGGGCTCGGGTTCGGGGAAGGGCGCGGCAATTGCCTCGCCCGACCCCGAGCTCAGGGGATTTGGTGTTGTCACATCGACCCTATCGGTCATTGATCAGGCACCCAATCTTCTCTGCAATCGTGCTCGAACGCCAATGAGCTAGGCAGTCGAGCCGATGGCCTCGATAGAGGTGAGCAACCGCTCCTTGAAGGTGTCCGGCAACGGCACGTAACCCGCATCGGACAGGCCGGCCTGTCCGTCATTGGCCGCAACGGTCAGGAACGACTTGATCGCGGCCGCGGTATCAGCGTCATACCCATTCGAGCAGACGATCTCGTAGGTCGCGAGCACCAGCGGGTAAGCGCCCGCCTCGGTGGTGCCGTAGATCGAGTCGAGGTCGAGCACCAGATCGTTGCCGTCGGCCTTGAACTTGGCGGCGTCGATGGCCTTGCCCGTCGTCTCATCGGTGAGCTCGACGGCGCCCGAGCCGGTGTCGATCTGCGCGAACGGCACCCCGGCCTGCTGGGCGAAGCCCTTCTCGACATAGCCGATGGCACCCGGAGTGGCCTGCACGGCCTGCACGACACCGGCGGACTTCTGCGCCCCCTCACCGGCCCCGCCCTGGAACTCGCTGCCGGCTTCTTTGGTCCAGGTCTGCGGTGCCGCGGCGCCGAGGTACTTCTGGAAATTGTCGGTGGTGCCCGAGGAATCGGAGCGGAAGATCGGCGTGATTGCCGAGTCGGGCAAGGTGGCGCCGCTGTTGAGCGCGGCGATGGCGGGATCGTTCCACTTGGTGATCTGGCCCTGGAAGATCTTGGCCAGGGTGTCGCCGTTGAGGACCAGCCCGTCGACGCCCTCGAGGTTGTAGGCCATCGCGATCGGGCCGAACACCAGCGGCAGGTGCCAGGCGGGGTTGCCGCCGCAGCGCTCCGCCGCGGCAGCGATCTGGTCGTCCTTCAGCGCTGAATCCGATCCGGCGAAGTCGACGTTGTTGGCGATGAACTGCTCCCGGCCGGCGCCGGAGCCCGTCGGGTTGTAGGACAGGTTCTTGCCCGAGCAGGACTGACCCCACACCTGGTTGAAAAGCGCGATCGCGTTCTGCTGGGCGGTGGAGCCCTCCGCGGTCAGGGTGGCCTTCCCGCCACAGTCCGCTGAGCCGGCCGAGGCGGACCCGCTGGCGCTGCCGGAGGTACCCGAGGAGGTGGAGTTGTTGTCGCTGCCGCACGCCGTGAGGGTCAGACCGGCAATTGCGGTAGCCGATACGGTCGTCAGAAATACCTTGCCGAAGATGTTGCGCTTCACCTATCCCGCTTTCCATGAGCACGCCGGCTGAACCGGCTTCCGGTGCCTTCCTCCGGGAAGTTATGCGGCGGGAATGGACGGCATCCCGATGTCAGATGAACGCCGGGTGAACAGCTGCGTGAACGACGAGTTTCAGCCAGCTGTGAGGTTGTTGAGGGTGCGCAACGTCACTGCGCGGGCCGGCTGAGCAGCCGGTAGGCGGTATCGACGTTGCTGACTTTGAAGCCCAGCCGCTCGTAGGTTCGCACGGCTGCGGTGTTGTCCGACTCGACGTAGAGCATGACGGCGGGGTCGGGTTCGTCGGCAAGTTTTTCCGCGAGGTACTGCAGCCCGAGGACCGTCAAGGTGTGGCCCAGCCGCTTGCCCTGCGCCGCGGGGTCTACGCCCACGACGTACACCTCGCCGATTCTGGCTCCGGACTCGGCGCCGGCGCCGTGCACCTTCGTCCAGTGGAACCCGAGCAGCCGGTCCTCCCCGTCGCCGGGTTCAGCGCTGAACGCCAGGAACAGCCCGTCGGGGTCGAACCAGGCTTCCGCCCGGCGCTCGTCGATCTCGCTCTGACTCCAGCCGCCCTGCTCGGGGTGCCAGGAGAACGCGGCGTTGTTGACCCTGAGCAGTTCGGCGTCATCGGCCGGGCCCGCGTAGGTCCGGATGCGCACTCCGGCGGGAACCTCGGTGTCGGGGACGTCGACGAGTGGGCGCCGCATCTGCAGCAGTTCACGCACCGCCGACAGCCCGACGGCGGCCGCGGTGGCTTTCGCCGCCGGCAGCGTGCCATGCGCCCAGAAACTGCAGTCACCGGCTTGGGCCAGCGCGGCCTCGATCAGCGCCGTGCCGATCCCCCGGCGGCGCGCGTCGGGGTGGACCACCAGCTCGGCCATCTCGGGAGTGAGGTTCAGATATCCCTGCACCACGTCATCGCCGGCCAGCAGATGCTTGGTGCGTTGCTGCCCGAGCTCCCGCAGCACCTGGTCACCAACGGGTGCAATACCGTCGAATTCAGCTGCCGCACTGATGACCTGACGCACCGACGCTTGTTGGTCGCCGGTGAGCCCGGTGTGCCATTCGAGATTGGTCACTGGCGTAACTGCTCGGCCATCGGGCCGCTCATGTCCCCCGCCGCATCGTCGTAGGCGTCATCGGTGATGTCATCGTCGATGTCATCGGCGAGGTCGGCTTCGGTGGCAGTCGGCGGCCTACCGCGGGCCGGGCGGACCGCCTTGTATCCGACGTTGCGCACCGTGCCGATGAGCGATTCGTACTCCGGACCCAACTTCGCCCGCAGCCTCCGCACATGGACGTCGACAGTGCGAGTGCCACCGAAGAAGTCGTACCCCCACACCTCCTGCAACAACTGCGCGCGGGTGAACACCCGACCCGCGTGCTGCGCGAGGTATTTCAGGAGTTCGAATTCCTTGTAGGTGAGGTCCAGCGGTCGCCCGCGCAACCTGGCGGTGTAGGTGCCTTCGTCGATCACCAGTTCGCCGAGACTGACCTTGCCCGCGCTTTCCTGGGTGGCCATACCGCCGCGGCGGCCGACGAGCAGCCGCAGGCGGGCGTCGATCTCGGCAGGGCCGGTGCTGGGCAGCAGGATCTCGTCCAACCCCCACTCGACGTTGACGGCCACCAGGCCGCCCTCATTGACCACCGCGACGACGGGCACAGAAGTTCCCGTCGACCCGAGGAGTCGGCATAGACCTCGCGCGGCGGCGAGGTCGGTACGTGCGTCAACGATCGCGACATCCGCTGTTCCCGCCTCCAATAAAGAGGACACCTCTGTCGGCGCCGACCGCACTGTGTGAGCCAGCAGGGACAACGACGGCAGAACGGACTCCGGATGTGGATCGACCGTGAGTAGCAGTAAATCCAACTGACACCCTCCAGCAACCGAGAGAACATCTCCCAGATTCATGGCCGATACATCGCTGTTACCGACCGAGATTGTCTAACAGTAGCTCGCAACCTGCTATTTGGCCGGGTTGAGGCGCCACACGGCTTATCCGCGCGCCCGCTGGGACACAATGTTCGGCGTGCGCAAACTGCTGATCGGTCTCGGCGCGACGATCGTGTCCGTCATCGTGGCGGCAATCGGGGTCGACTTCGGCGCTGCCATCTACGCCGAATACCGGCTGTCACGCTCGGTCCGCAGCGCGGCGGAGTTGAACTGGGACCCGTCGGTGGCGATCCTGGGCTTTCCTTTCATCCCGCAGGCGGCGCAGCGCCACTATGAGGAAGTCGAGATCAAGGCCAACGACGTCCCGCACCCCCGGGTCGGCAAGGCCTCACTGGAGGCCACACTGCATTCGATCGACCTCGTCGACTCGTCGTGGCTGATCAGCCCCGGCGCCACGCTGCCGGTGGGCAAGTTGGAAAGCCGCATCATCATCGACTCCGGACATCTGGGCAGATATCTGGGCATCAACGATCTGATGGTGGAGGCACCGCCGGTCGAGACCAACGACGCCACCGGCGGCACCACCGAATCCGGCATCTCCGGCAGCCAGGGCCTGGTGTTCACCGGGACGCCCACCGCGGCGGAATTCGACGAGCGGGTCAGCGTCGCGGTGGACCTCTCGATCACCGGCGCGGAGAAGACCACGCTGGTGTTCACGCCCACCGGCATCCTCACCGGGCCGGGCACCGCCGATCAGGAAGTCCCCGACGACCGCCTCGATGCGGTGCTGGCGGCGTTTCGGTCCACCCTGCCCGATCAGAAGCTGCCGTTCGCGGTAGCGCCGACCTCACAGGGTGCCCGCGGCTCCGACATCATCATCGAAGGGATCGCCGACGGAGTAACCATCACTCCTGACGGGTTCCGACAGTCATGACCCCGCTGCTGTACACCGCCATCGCTATCGCCACCGCACTCGGCGCGGCGGGCCTGCTCGGTTGGCTGCTCACCCGGCGCTCGGGCGTGCTGCGGTCCAGCGGAGCCGAACCAGACAACGCCGAACCAGACAACGCCGAACCAGACAGCGCCGAAATCAATATCGCTGACCTGGGTTTGTCGCGCACCGGACCGACGGTCGCGCACTTCAGCGCGGTGTGGTGCGGCCCCTGCGCCGGGGTACGGAGAGTGGTCGACCAGGTGTGCGACGAGCTTGCCCGCGAGGGGGCGACCGTGGCACACGTCGAGATCGATATGGACGCCAATCCTGGTGCTGCGCGGCGCCTGTCGGTGCTGTCGTTGCCGACGACGTTCATCTTCGACGCGCAGGGGCGGCAACGCTACCGCAGTGCGGGTGTGCCCAAGGCGGCTGACCTGCGGTCGGCCCTGTCAGCGTTATTAGCTTGACCAGGGGGTCATTAGGTAAGGTGTGCCACGTGTCAGCCCGCACCGAGCTTGTGCTCACCAAGCGCCGCGCAGTCGATCTGTGCCGCGTCGCGGGTTGTTGCTGTTGTTGTTGCAGCTGCTGAGTGGTCGCGCCGTGTCGGCGTCACCCCCGCGTAGCAGCCCGGTGCGGCTCATCCATGCCCAGCCCGACCAGCAACAGGAGCCTTTCCTCGTGTCGACCACCACCCAGCAGCGTTCCGAGCAAGTGGACGTTCGTGGCCCGCGCTTCGTCGCGTGGGTGACGACGGCGGTCCTGATTGCCACTCTCCTGGTGTCGGCTTTCAGTGCCACTGCAGCCGCAGTCGTTGTGGGGCTACAGGCTGTCGTCTTCGCCATCGGAGCAGCACAGGGGCCCCGCCGGCACCCCTACGGCCGCGTGTTCGCCGCCGTCGTCGCCCCCCGGCTGAGCCCGGTCACCGAACGTGAACCGGTCTCACCCCTCAAGTTCGCCCAGCTGGTCGGTTTCGTCTTCGCGGTGATCGGTACCGCGGGCTTCGCCGCCGGCGTCCCGCTGCTGGGTGTCATCGCGACGGCGTTCGCGCTGTTCGCGGCGTTCCTCAACGCCGCCTTCGGCATCTGCCTGGGCTGTCAGATCTATCCCGTTGTTCAACCTCTGGTCGCGCGCCTGCGACGCACCCGCTCATAACCGAATCAACCTGAAAGGACCATCCATGGCACGCTCCGACGTCCTGGTCTCCGTCGACTGGGCCGAGAGCAATCTCGACGCGCCGAACACCGTCTTCGTCGAGGTCGACGAAGACACCAGCGCCTACGACGGCGGTCACATCGCCGGCGCCGTCAAGCTCGACTGGAAGGCCGACCTGCAGGATCCGGTGCGCCGCGATTTCGTCGACGCCCAGCAGTTCTCCAAGCTGCTGTCCGAGCGCGGTATCGCCAATGACGACACCGTGGTCCTCTACGGCGGTAACAACAACTGGTTCGCTGCCTACGCCTACTGGTACTTCAAGCTGTACGGCCACGAGAACGTGAAGCTGCTCGACGGCGGTCGCAAGAAGTGGGAGCTCGACGGACGCCCGCTGTCCAGCGAGGCCGTGAGCCGCCCGCAGACCAGCTACACCGCCAAGGAGCCTGACCTCAGCATTCGTGCGTTCCGCGATGAGGTGATTGCGTCGATCGGCACGAAGAACCTGGTCGACGTCCGCTCCCCCGACGAGTTCTCGGGCAAGATCCTGGCGCCCGCGCACCTCCCGCAGGAGCAGAGCCAGCGCCCCGGACACGTGCCCGGCGCCATCAACGTGCCGTGGAGCAAAGCGGCCAACGAGGACGGCACCTTCAAGTCCGACGAGGACCTGGCCAAGCTCTACGGCGACGCGGGCCTGGACGGATCGAAGGAGATCATCGCGTACTGCCGCATCGGTGAGCGTTCGTCGCACACCTGGTTCGTGCTGCGCGAACTCCTCGGACATCAGAACGTCAAGAACTACGACGGCAGTTGGTGCGAATACGGCTCCCTGGTGGGTGCCCCGATCGAGTTGGGAAGTTAAGAAAATGTGCTCAGCCCCGCAGCAAGGACAGTCCATGCCCGCCAATGTCGACCTGGAGAAGGAGACGGTGATCACCGGCCGGGTCGTCGACGGCAGCGGCCAGACCGTCGGCGGCGCGTTCGTGCGTCTGCTGGACAGCTCCGACGAGTTCACTGCCGAGGTCGTCGCGTCGGCGACCGGTGACTTCCGGTTCTTCGCCGCTCCCGGCACGTGGCGCGTGCGCGCCCTGTCGAAGTCCGGCAACGGCGACGCCGTGGTGGCGCCCTCGGGCGCCGGCATCCATGAGGTCGACGTCAAGGTCGCTTAGCGACACCTGCGGCCCAACCGCCGCATCCGCCTGCCCACATCCGGCGAGCGTGCGTGCCCCCGTGGGGACACGCCGAAATGTGTGTGCAATCACGCACGCTCGCTCGGGGGCCCGGAGCCACCCCGGCTCAGAGAGGAACTAGACTCATCGCCGTGGTGCTGTTCTTCGAGATCATGCTTGTCGCGGCCGTGGTCGTGATCACCTGGTTCGCGCTGTACGCGCTGTACCGTCTCATCACCGACGAGTCGTGACTGACGGTGAGCAGGCGACAGGTTCGGGCGACCGGGCAGTAGCCGCCGCAGCCGAGCGCGCCAAGATCACCGCCGCGCGCAACATTCCGACCTTCGATGATCTGCCGCTGCCCGCGGACACCGCGAACCTGCGGAAGGGTGCCAACCTCAACGATGCCCTGTTGGCGTTGTTGCCCCTGGTCGGCGTCTGGCGCGGCGAAGGCGAAGGCCGTGATGCCCGCGGCGACTACCGGTTCGGTCAGCAGATCGTGGTGTCGCACGACGGCGGTGACTACCTGATCTGGGAAGCCCGCTCCTGGCGTTTGAACCAAACCGGCGAATACGAATCGGTCGGCCTGCGCGAGACCGGGTTCTGGCGGTTCGTCAACGACCCCGCCGATCCCAACGAAAGCCAAGCCATCGAGCTGCTGCTGGCCCACTCAGCCGGCTACGTCGAATTGTTCTACGGCCACCCCCGCAATCAGGCGTCGTGGGAACTGGTCACCGATGCCCTCGCACGCAGCAAGTCGGGGATGCTGGTCGGTGGTGCCAAACGGCTGTACGGAATCGTCGAGGATGGCGACCTGGCCTACGTGGAAGAACGGGTCGACGCCGACGGCGGCCTCGTGCCGCACCTGTCTGCGCGGCTGACGCGCTTCGTCGGCTGACCCTGACGAGGAGATCTGTGCCAACCCTGCGGGTACTGCTGTGTGCGTTCGGCGTGCTGACGGTGGTCAGCTGCGGTTCATCGCCGAGCGCCGAGCCCACTGATGACACCCCGACATCCGGGGCGAGCACGGCGCCCGCTGCCGAGCACGGCGCGTACGCCCACTGTCTGGACGAGCATGGAGTTCCGGCGGCGCCGGGCCCCGGCCCGGGGCCTGCGCCCGGACCCGGGCCTGCAACGCCGCCGGCCGGCATCGACGAGTCAACCTGGCAGCAGGCGGTCGACGCATGCACCGAGCTGGCTCCGGGACCCGCTGGCGGCTGACGCGCGCTCAGTCCCGCCCGGCGCTGCTGAGCCGCGCCAGGAACTGCTGGGTCCGCGGTTCCCGCGGCGCACCGAGAACCTGTTCCGGCGAGCCGGATTCGAGGATCCGCCCGCCGTCCAGAAAGCACACCACATCGGCGACCTGGCGCGCGAAACCCATTTCATGCGTTGCCATCACGATCGTTCGGCCGGACGTGGCCAGCTCCCCCAGCAGTTCCAAGACCTCACCCACCAGCTCGGGATCCAGCGCGCTGGTCACCTCGTCGAGCAGCAGCACCCTGGGGTCGTAGGCCAGCGCACGGGCGATCGCGACCCGCTGCTGCTGCCCGCCGGACAGCCGGTCGGGATAGGTGTCGGCGCGGTCGCCGAGCCCCACCCTGGCCAACAGTTCGCGCCCGCGTGTCTCGGCGTCGCGGCGCGCCTGCCCGTGTACCACCCGGGGTGCCAGGGTGATGTTGTCCAGCACGGACATGTGCGGGAACAGGTTGAAGGACTGGAACACCATCGCCATCGACCGCCGCACCTCGTCGGCATTGATGCGCGGGTCACTGATGTCGCGCCCGTCGAGAAGGATCTGGCCGTCGTCGATCTCGTCGAGCAGGTCGATGCACCGCAGCAGCGTCGACTTGCCCGAGCCGGAAGCCCCGATCAACACGACGACCTGGTGCTCGTCGACGTCGAGGTCGATACCGTCGAGGACGCGCCGGTCGCCGTAGTCCTTCACCACCCCGCGCAGCGAGAGCACCGTGCTTGTCACAGGCCCCCTGCCGATGGGCGGCGCGCCTGGTCGCCCAGTCGGCCAGGCGCGCCGACGGAACCGCCAGCGCCACGAACAGCAGCCCGGCCACGACGTAGGGCGTGAAGTTATAGGACGTCGCGACCTGGATCTGGGCGGCGCGCACCGCATCGACCGCGCCGAGCACCGAGATCAGACCGCAGTCCTTCTGCAGCGCCACAAAATCGTTGAGCAGCGCCGGGGTGACCCGCCGCGCGGCCTGCGGCAGCACCACCATCCGCATGGTGCGGCGGTGGTTGAGGCCCAGTGACCGGGCAGCGGCGATCTGCGACGGGTGCACCGAGTCGATTCCGGCACGGAACACCTCGGCTACGTAGGCCGAGTAGATGAGGACCAGCGCCAGGCCGCCGAGAAGCACGGGGTTGTTGGGCACACCCTGTAGACGTAGACCGGGCAGCCCGAAGCCCACCAGGTAGAGGCAGATCAGCAGCGGCAGTCCGCGGAACAGGTCGACGTAGGCAATGACCAACGCGCGCACCGGAAACCACACCGGCCCGCGCAGCGTACGCAGCGCAGCCAGCCCCAGGCCGAAAATCAGGATCAGGAGCTGACACACCACGAGCACCCGCAGGTTGAGCCACAGTCCGTCCAGTATCGCCGGCAGGCTGTCCCACCCGATCCGCAGATCGAAGAACGAGTCCCGCACCCGCGGCCAGCCGGGTGAGGACGCCACGGTCACCGCGATGACGGCGGCGAACACCAAGGTGGAGGCCAGGGCGACCAGCGTCGAGCGTCGCGCGCGGGTCCGGTGATAGGCGTGGCGCTCGACAGCAAGCGCAGTCACGTCAGCGCTGGTGCACTGCCGGCCTCGTCCAGCCACTGCTTCTGCAACTGGGCGAGCGTGCCGTCACTGCGCAACTCGTCGACCGCTGAGGAGACGCAGGGTGTCAGCGGGCTGCCCTTGTCGAGCACGATCCCGAACTGCTCCGGCTTGTCCGTGGTGGCGGGCAGTTGGCCGACGATGAGGCCGTCGTCGAGTTCGGCCTGCACCGCGAACGCGGTCGGCAGATCGAGCACCAGCGCGTCGATCTGGTTACTCAGCAGCGCCGCCTTGGCGTCGTCGTTGTTGTTGTAGACGGCGACGGGCTCGGTCGGTTTCAGCGCGTCGGCGGCGGTGTAGCTGGTGGTGCCGACCTGGGCACCGACGCGCAGGGCACGCAACGCGTCGAGGGTCTTCGCCGCAGCAGCGGGCGAGGATTTGACGGTGACGACGGCCTGGGTGACGTCGTAGTACGGCGCGGAGAAGTCGACGGCGTTCTTGCGTTCGTCGGTGATGGAGAACTCGGACAGGTTGGCGTCGAACGTCTTGGCGCCCGGCGCGATGGCAGCGTTGAACGGCACCCGGACCCAGGTGACCTCGTCTTTGTCGAAGCCCAGCTTCTCGGCGACCGCATAGGCCACGGCGGATTCGTAACCCTGCCCGCTGGCCGGGTCGTCGTCGATGAACCACGGCGGGTACGCGGGCTGGTCGGTGCCGAACGTCAACCGGCCGGCGGTGAGCGTCTTCAGGGAGTCCTTGGCGCACTTGTCGTTTCCGCTGGCAGCGGCTGAGGTGTCCTGGTCGGCACTGCCGTCATCGGCCGGGGCGCACCCCGCGCCGACAAGGGTGATCGCTGCTGCCACGCCTGCCAGCAGCCACGTTGTTGACCGGTTTCGCATCGCCGCATCATCGCTTACCGCGGTCGGTCGCGCCACCAATGGGCTCACAGCTGGTTGATATTCCTCAGCTAAGGCAGGCAAAGATATGCCGCTTAGCGTCTCGGGAGGTTTGACCATCACGTCGAGAGGGAGAGTTCCTGTGTCTTCATCAACTGTGTCGGCCTGGCGTCGCGGGGCGGTCGCGGCGGCCGCGCTGGCCGTCATCGGCCTGGGCGCGGCGTGTTCCACCGAGGCGACACCTGACGCCGGGAATGTTTCGGAGCCCGGGGGCGGGGCAGCTGTCGAGGTGACGGGCACCGGCGACCACGAAGCGTTTGCGCAGTGCCTGTCCGACAACGGGGTCCCGGCCCCGCTCGACGGTGGCCCGGGTGGCCCGGGTGGGGAACCTCCCGTAGGTCCGCCGCCGTTCGGTGGCCCGGGCGAGGGCCGGACTCCGCCGGCGCCGCCGAACGTCGATCAGGGTGTGTGGGAGTCAGCCATGCAGGCCTGCCAGCCGCTGGCGCCGACGCCGCCGGTCTCATAACGGCCGAAGAAAATGGGCGGCCCCCGAGCCATGATCCTGGTTGGACAAACCGGGAGCTCGGGGGCCGGGTGGCTGCTTGGAATTCGCCAGCGCTCGCAGGTGAATTCACAGCCTGGTGCTGCTAGCGGGCAGCCACCTCACATGTCCATAAGTCACTCAAAATTGTGGACCACCTCCCTTCTTGTGTACCGACGAAAGTACCCGGGAAACGGCGGCCCGACAACCGATTTAGCCCTCAGCGATCACTGAGAATCGCCGCGTCGATCAGAGCGGCCATATCGGTGGCAAACGGCGCGGCAGCCAGTGGCCGGCCGTCGAGGGTGTGCACCCTGGCGGCGAGGGTGATCGCCGACACCAGCCAAACCCCTTGAGCTGCATGAAGATCGGCTAGCCGCAACGCGCGGTAATCGCAGTCGTAACCCTTGGCCCGGGCTACCTCGAACAGCGCCTGCTGGGTGGTGCCACGCAAAATCGGATACCACGGTGGCGGCGTCAGCAGGCACGGGCTGCCCGAGGAGCCCGCAGCGTCGTCGGTGGCGATCACCACAGTCGAGCGGGGCCCTTCGAGGATGAAGCCGTCTGAGCTGACGAACACCACGTCGTCTGCCCCCTCCGCTGCGGCGTGCCGCAGCGCGGCCATGTTGACCGCATAGGACAGGGTCTTGGCCCCGGCCAGCAGCCAGGGCAGCCCGTCGGCGCCGTTGGCTGACAGTCCCCGGTCCAATGACAGCGCAGAGACGCCGTCACGCCGGGCGGCGGCAACCCGGTCGGCGAGCGGGCCGACGCTGACGTACGCCGTCGGCGGGGAGCCCCCTTCCCTGCCCCGGCTGTACACCAGCCGCAGCGCGGCCTCGTCGCTGGTGCCGGCCGTCCACTGTTGTGTCGCGGCGGTGATGGCGGCACGCCACGCGGGCAGATCCGGCGGGGGCAGCTGCAGTGACTTGGCCGAACCGGCGAGCCGACGCAGATGCGGTTCCACCAGGCAGGCGCGGCCGTCGCGCACCAGCAGTGTTTCGAACACCCCGTCGCCGCGTACGGCGGCCAGATCGTCGGCGTACAGCAGTGGGACGTCCGGGTCGTGCACCGTGCCGTCAAGTGTGACCACCACAACCATGGGCACACAGCTTAGTGCCGTTCCGACACCGCGGGCGAGCGGGAATAACGGGTTCCGGTGAACCGTAGAGTTGAGATGTGAATGCTGTCCCCGCCCCTGAATCCGGACCCGATGCCGGTGCCGTGTGGCATTTCGGCGATCCATTCGGTGAACAACGTGCCGCAGCTACCAGCGCCGTCGTCATCGACCGCTCCCATCGGGCGGTGCTGAAGCTGACCGGCAAGGACCGACAGAGCTGGCTGCACAGCATCTCGAGCCAGCACGTGAGCGCGCTGCCCGACGGCGCGACCGTGCAGAACCTGAGTCTGGACGCGCAGGGCCGGGTGGAAGACCACTGGCTGCAGACCGAACTCGGCGGGGTCACCTACCTCGACACCGAGCCGTGGCGGGGGAAACCGCTGCTGGCATACCTGCAGCGGATGGTCTTCTGGTCCGAGGTGACCGTCGAGCTCGCCGACCTGGCGGTGCTGACCGTGCTCGGGCCGGAAGCGGGCGAGCCCGCGGTGTTGCAGGCTCTGGGTTTGGACAGCCTGCCGCAGGAGTGGCAGGCCGTGGCGGTACCGGGCGGCGGGGTGGTCCGGCGAATGCCAGGGGTGTCGCTGAGCCCTGGAGTCCACGACGTCGAGCTCGACGTGCTGGTGCCGCGCGCCGACGCGGTCGCCTGGCAGGACCGGTTGGTCCGGGCCGGCGTCGGCCGAGCGGGGGTCTGGGCCTACGAGGCGCGGCGAGTCGCGGCGGTGCGGCCCCGCCTGGGCGTGGACACCGACGAGCGCACCATCCCACATGAGGTTCGCTGGATCGGTGGGCCCGGCGAAGGGGCGGTACACCTCGACAAAGGTTGCTATCGAGGGCAGGAAACCGTCGCTCGCGTGTACAACCTCGGCAAGCCGCCGCGAATGCTGGTGCTGGTGCATCTGGACGGCTCAGCCGAGCGCCCCAGCACCGGGGACCCGGTGCTGGCCGGTGGTCGTGTGGTCGGGCGACTGGGCACCGTGGTGGACCACGTAGACCTGGGGCCGGTGGCCCTGGCGTTGGTGAAGCGTGGGCTGTCGGCCGAGACCGAGCTCTCTACCGGCGGCGACACCGAGGTCGCCGCTGTGATCGACGCCGATTCCCTGCCTCCCGCCGACGTCGCCGGGGCTGGACGGGCAGCCGTGGACCGGCTGCGCGGCCGGGTGTAGGAATCCGGGGATGAACCGCCAGAGAAGCTGTGACACTCACCGCCGATGGGCCTGCCAGCAGAGCCGGTCGGGGCACGGTAAAGTGATCGCAGGACAATAAACACACAGATCGGAGCCGCTCACATTGTTGGGCCGCTCCGTTATTGCGCGAGGGGGTTCCCCCATGGGCCGCGGCCGGGCAAAGGCAAAGCAGACCAAGGTTGCTCGAGAGCTGAAGTACAGCTCTCCGCAAACCGACTTTGAACGACTCCGAAAGGAGCTGTCGGGCTCGGAAGCGGACGACACCACTGACGTCGATGACGGATTAGTGGACGATCGCTGGAGTGACGACGACGCGTGGCGCCGTTGACCCTTCCAAATCGGTAGTAGTGGCGAGCCCCGCGCCTAAAAGCGCGGGTGCTGCCCGCCCAGGGTGGCACGCGGACCATCTTTCGCACCCTTGTTCACAGTCCCCAGGGTCCAGCTCGTCAGGTGGCGGGCAGTAAGAATTGCCAGAGCGCGATCGGTGTCCTCCGGCGCGACGACGGCGACCATGCCGACACCCATGTTGAACGTCTTCTCCATCTCAACACGCTCGATGCGTCCGCGCTGGGCGATGAGGCCGAAGATGGGTGCCGGCGTCCAGGTACCGCGGTCGAGTTCGGCGACCAGTCCGTGCGGCATGACCCGTTCCAGGTTGCCGACCAAGCCGCCGCCGGTGACATGGCAGAAGGTCCGGACCTGGGTTTCAGCCGCCAACGCCAGGCAGTCCTTGGCGTAGATACGAGTGGGTTCGAGCAGCTCTTCACCGAGGGTGCGGCCGAATTCCTCGACGTGGCCTGCGAGATTCATCCGGTCGATCTCGAGCAGCACCTTGCGGGCCAGGGAGTAGCCGTTGGAGTGCAGCCCCGACGAGCCCATGCCGATGATGACGTCACCCGGCCTGACCCGCTCCGGGCCCAGCACATTGTCGGCCTCCACGACCCCGACTCCGGTGGCCGACAGGTCGTAGTGGTCGGGAGCCATCAGCCCCGGATGCTCGGCGGTCTCGCCGCCCAGCAGTGCACATCCGGCCTGCACGCAGCCCTCGGCAATACCGGAGACGATGGCCTGCACCCGCTCGGGGACGACCTGGCCGACCGCGATGTAGTCCTGCAGGAACAGCGGTTCGGCTCCGCAGACCACGAGGTCGTCGACCACCATGGCCACCAGGTCCAGGCCGACGGTGTCGTGCTTGTCCATCGCCTGGGCTACGGCCAGCTTGGTGCCCACGCCGTCTGTCGACGACGCCAGCAGCGGCTCCCGGTAGTCACCCCGCAATGCGAACAGCCCGGCGAAGCCGCCGAGTCCGCCTCGCACCTCAGGCCGTGTCGCTTTCTTCGCCAATGGCTTGAACAGTTCGACGGCCCGGTCACCGGCCTCGATATCGACTCCGGCCGATGCGTACGAGATTGCTTGGTCTTCAGCGCGATCGGTCATCGCGCCTCAATCTACCGGTCGTAGGGGTCAGCCGGTATCAGCTGGGTCCCAGCAAGGCCCTGTGTAATCCCCGTCAGTGACCCTGTGCAACGCTTCCTGACCATGAGATCTGGGCCACTATCCGTGACATTGCTCGTCGCAGCCACAGCGCTGCTGCTCCCCGCTCCGGCTGCCGCAACCCCTGGTCGGGGTGTCAGCGCCTGGGTGATGGCCCAGGCAACCCGGGACGGGATGGATTACATCACCCGCGAGATCATCATCGAGCCGGGCGGCAGCACAGGTTGGCACTGGCATGAGGGCCATCTCTATGGCCTGATCAAGCAGGGCACGCTCACCCACCAGACCGCCCACTGCACCCTCGACGGCATTTACGAAACCGGCGATTCGATCTCCGAGGAGACGGGGCCCGACCACGCGCACATCGGCCGCAATCTCGGTGAGGTCCCGGTGGTGCTGCAGGTCGTCTACATCAATCCGGCCGGCCACCCGTTGTCTCAGGACGTCGCCGATCCCGGCTGCGGCTACAACTGACCGACCCCCCCCCCCCCCCCCCCCCCCCCCCCCCCCCGGGCGAGCGTGCGTGTCCCCGCCCGCCGCGCCGCGAAAATCTCGTAGATAGCGCACCCTCGTCGCCGTCCCCGTGTCCTGATTTCGTCATGTTCGGCGCAGTTTCAAGCTGCACTTTCAGGGCTACGCATCACCGTGACATCGCAGCAGGTCCTCGTGACGGGCTCTACCGGCTACATCGGCGGCCGGCTGGTACCCGCCCTCCTCGAGCGGGGGCACAAGGTGCGGGCCATGGCACGCACCCCCGGCAAGCTCGACGAGGTGCCGTGGCGCGCCGATGCCGACGTGGCCGAGGGTGACCTGACGAAGCCCGATTCCCTGCGCGAGGCATTCACCGGCGTCGACGTGGTGTTCTACCTGGCGCATTCGATGGGCACCTCGGAGGACTTCGTCGACGAAGAACGCCGGGCTGCCATCAACGTCGTGGAGGCCGCCCGTCAGGCCGGAGTACGGCGGTTGGTGTACCTGAGCGGCTTGCACCCCGCCGGCGCGGAATTGTCGCGCCATCTGCAGTCCCGGACCGCGGTCGGCGACATCCTGCTCGATTCCGATATCGAGACGGTGGTGCTGCAGGCCGGTGTGGTGATCGGCTCCGGTTCGGCGTCGTTCGAGATGATCCGGCACCTCACCGACCGGCTTCCAGTGATGACAACCCCGAAATGGGTGCACAACAAGATTCAGCCCATCGCGGTGCACGACGTATTGCATTACCTCGCTGAGGCGGCGACGGCGCCGTTCCCCGCTTCCCGGACGTGGGATATCGGCGGACCCGACGTCCTCGAATACGGGGACATGATGCAGATCTACGCCGAGGTGGCCGGTCTGCGGCGGCGGCGGATGGTGGTGCTGCCCTTCCTGACGCCGACGATCGCAAGCTGGTGGGTCGGGCTGGTGACGCCGATCCCGTCCGGGCTGGCGCGCCCGCTGGTGGAATCGTTGCACTGCGATGCGGTGGCCGACGAACACGACATCGACACCGTCATCGCCGCGCCGGACGGGGGCCTCACGTCGTACCGCGAGTCGGTGGAGTTGGCGCTGCACCAAATCAAGCAGGGCGAATTCGAGCCCTCATGGGCGACTTCCGGCCCGGCGAATCCCCTGCCCAGCGATCCGTCCTGGGCCGGGCAGGTGCTGGTCAGCGACACGCTATCGGGGACGAGCCCACACCATCCCGACACCGTATGGGCGGCGCTGACACAGCCGGGGCGCGGTTGGGAGTTGAGCTCGCGCGAAGCGGGTGCCCACGCGCGGCTGCAGAGCCGGGGGTGGGTGCCCGGCGACGCCTGGGTGGATGTGACCGCGAGCCAACGCCCTGACGGGGAAACCGAGTTCGAGCAGACGGCGACACTGTGCCCGCGCGGACTTGCCGGGCAGCTGTATGCGGCAAGCGTCTGGCCGGTGCGCCGAAAGTTGTTGCAACGCAACGCTTTACGACGCGTTTGAGCAGTCTGGTCAGGGACGGCGCAGCGCTGAGGCGTTGTCGTTGTCCCCGGCTGCCGGGCCGGTGTTGGCACGCGCGGCGTTGGACAGCATGTGCTCGATTACGTTCTTTCCGAGCGCCGTCTCGCTGGGAAGCTCGATCGGGTAATTACCGTCGAAACAGGCGGAGCACAACCGTGTCGCGGGCTGCTCGGTGGCGCTGATCATGCCCTCGAGGGAGATGTAGCTCAGGGTGTCGGCGCCGATGGCGCGGCGCACGGCCTGCAGCATTTCACCACCGGTGCCATCGGCATTTGCGGCATTGGCGATCAATTCGGCCGGGGAGGCGAAATCGATTCCGTAGAAGCAGGGCCACTTCACCGGCGGTGACGCGATCCGCACATGCACCTCGACCGCGCCCGCTTCCCGCAGCATCCGGATCAGCGCTCGCTGGGTGTTGCCGCGGACGATCGAGTCGTCGACCACGATCAGCCGCTTACCGCGGATCACCTCGCGCAGTGGGTTGAGTTTGAGGCGGATGCCGAGCTGGCGGATGGTCTGGGACGGCTGGATGAAGGTGCGCCCGACGTAGGCGTTTTTCATCAGCCCCTGGCCGAAGGGGATCCCGGACTCCTGGGCGTAGCCGACGGCCGCCGGCGTGCCGGATTCCGGGACGCCGATCACCAGGTCGGCATCGATCGGCTCTTCGCGGGCCAGTCTGCGGCCGATGTCGACGCGGGTGGAATGCACCGAGCGGCCGGCGATCGAACTGTCGGGCCGGGCCAGGTAGACGTATTCGAAGACACACCCTTTGGGGGTCGGGTTGGCGAACCGGGTGGAACGCACCCCGTCGGCGTCGATGGCCAGCAGTTCGCCGGGCTCGATGTCGCGCACGAACGAGGCACCGACGATATCGAGTGCCGCGGTCTCCGAGGCCACCACCCAGCCGCGATCCAGGCGGCCTAGAGCCAGCGGCCGCACACCGTGCGGATCCCGCGCGGCGTACAACGTGTTCTCGTCCATGAAGGTCAGGCAGAACGCGCCGCGCACCGTCGGCAGCAGTTCCAATGCGGCCTGCTCCAGCGTCGAGTCGGCAGCACCGTGCGCCAGCAGGGCGCCCAGGATGTCGGAGTCGGTGGTGGCCGAGGCGATGGCGGAGGGGCCCATCAGCCCGGCTTCGCGGGCACGGGCGGCGAGCTCTGTGGTGTTGACGAGGTTGCCGTTGTGTCCGAGTGCGACGCCGGTTCCGGCAGCGGTGGTCCGGAAGACCGGCTGGGCGTTCTCCCAGGTGGTGGAACCGGTTGTGGAGTAACGGCAGTGGCCGACGGCGACGTGGCCCTGCATGGCGGCCAGGGTCTGCTCGTCGAATACCTGGCTCACCAGCCCGAGGTCTTTGAACACCAGTACCTGCGAACCGTCGGCGACAGCGATACCCGCTGCCTCCTGCCCGCGGTGCTGCAGGGCGTACAGGCCGTAGTAGGTGAGCTTGGCGACCTCTTCGCCGGGAGCCCAGACTCCGAATACGCCGCATTCTTCGCGGGGGGAATTCTCGAGTTCGATCGGTTCAGCGGTCACGTGGTGACTACTCCCTAGGGCGGTAGGTGACTTCGCCAGTTACATCGGCCAGTCTACGGGCTGTTGCGCACGCGTTCATACCTCGGACACGCGGACCTTCAGACCTGGCAACGCCGTCACCGGGCACTCCATTCCGCCGGCCCCACCGGTCACACCCCCTCCGCAACCTTTGCATTGTCAACTATGTTGCGCGACAAGGGAATCGGAATTCGCCGAAGTAGCACTCGCGTGACGTGCTTGGTCGCACAGTCGGCCCCCAGGGTGAGATGTGTCACGAAGACACTCCGGCGCACGGCGGGTCACCGCGCGCTGAGGGGCACGATGGGCAGCCACGCGGCGATCTCCCCCGCCCGCGACCCTGACATCTGCAGCACGCCGGCGCCGGCACCCTCGGTCACCGACATCAGGCCGGTGGCCAGTAACAACCAGCTGCGCGGATCGGTTTCGACGACGTTGGGCGGCGTCCCCCGAGTGTGTCGTGGACCCGCGATGCACTGGACGGCGACAAACGGTGGCACCCGCACCTCCACTGACGCACCGGGTGCAGCGGCGGCAAGGCTGCGGGCAGTCAGGCGAACCGCTTCGGCCAGCACGGACCGCTCCGGAGCGGGGGCGGAGCCGTCGCGCAGCCAGTCCTGCACGGCCACGACGGCGGCGCGGGTCTGGGCCGGGTCGGCCGTGCGACGTGATGACATCACTCAAGACTCTCAAAGGTAGGTTCCGCGGCGACGACCGCTGCCCCCGGCCAAGGGGGTTGACCTCAACCGTTGTTCACTTCCTACCGTGTGAGGATGGCGTTCAAACCTCACGAAATCGAGTACCTCAACTCTGCCGACCTGGGTCGGTTGGCGACTGTCCAACCCGACGGCACGGTGCAGAACAGTCCAGTGGGCTTCAGCTACAACGAACTGCTCGGCACGATCGACATCTACGGCTACGGAATGTCACGCAGCCAGAAGTTCCGCAATATCAAGACCAACCCGGTGGTGGCGTTCGTCGTCGACGACATCGCCTCGCGGGATCCGTGGCGGGTGCGCTGCCTGGAGATTCGCGGGACCGCCCAACAGGCGGAATCCGACTCGTCGAGCCCGGCTGCCGACAGCGAGGTCGAGTCGGCGATCATCCGGATCACGCCGCGGCGCATCATCAGCTTCGGTATCGACGATCTGGATACCGAACCCCACCAACTCGTCGCGGACAGCCGGGACGTCCCGACCACCGCCGACTAGTACCTGTTGTGCTGCACCACCAGCGCGGCCACCGCTCCGGCCTCGTTGATGGCCAGATGCGCCAGAGCCGGCGCGAGCAGGCTGCCGGTGCGTTCGGCCAGCACGGCGAAGATCCATCCGGCGGCACCGGTGACGAGCACGGTGCCCACCACCGGGTCGCCGCCCCGACGAGCGTCGATGACATGGCTCAAACCGAAGGCCGTCGCCTGCAGCAGCCGTCCCCTGTGCGCACCGAACGCCTGCCCGGCCCAGGTGCCCAACGCACCGCGGTAGGCGGCTTCCTCGGCCCATACCGTGCCCAGCGGAATATCGACAGCCAGCCACCTCCACCCCCGTGGTGGCACATCGCGTTGGCGCAAGGCTCTCCGCACCGGCGGCAATACGGTGCCGGCTGCCACTGCAGCGGCGACGACCGCGGCCGCGGCCCCGCCTTCACCGAGCCCGGCGCGCAGCGGCGTCCCCCTGAGCCCCGCCCGGGCGCCGGCGGCTTTCGCCAGTGCCGACCCCAGAGCGGCCTGGACCACGGGGTGATGCCGGCCGGGGATCTGCCAGCGGGCGGTCGCGCTGTAGGCCACCAGCCCGGCGGCCAGTCCGAGGGTTCGCAGTCGCTCAGTATTCGGGACCATGGGCGGCCGTCTCGTGAAGCGCGGTGCGGATGCGTTCGGTGTCGGCCGGCGTCCAACCGGGCGGCGGGGCCACTGCAGCCCAGCCGTCGAGCACCGAGTCACCGTAGTTGTGGCCGTGGCCGCCCGGTACGCCGGTGGCGTTCGTCATATCCGCGCCGACCTGCCAGAACGTCACGATCGGATACCACCGCATGGCCGCCGAGCGGTCACCACCGGGCGGTTCACGCAGCCAGTCCGGTCGGGAGAGCAGCAGATCGGGTGACCACCACACGATGGGGTCGGACGGGTGTTGCAGGAACAGCACCCGGGTCCCGGCCCATGGCGCCTCGGTGTCGCGGCGGATCTCGGCAGGATCGTTGGCCGGGGAGAATCGCACGGTGCGCCCATCGTCGTAGCGCGGGTGCGCCTCTGCGGTTCTGGGGTCACGCCGAGCGATCAACGCATCCCACAGCGGGCTGGCATTCGGGGGTCCCACCCACAGCACCGAATCGAAACCCATCTGCCACACGTCGGGCAGGAAGTCGAACGCCGCCTGCCCCGCCATCGACCCCAGACTCTCGCCGTAGAGGACCAGCTTCGGTCGGCGCTCGCGTGGCAATCCCACCCAGCGATCGTGGATGGTGTCGATGAGCATGCGGCCGGAGTCCATGGACACCTGCTGGTCCCCCAGGAACGAAATCCAGCTCGGCAGATACGAATACTGCAGGGCCACCAGCGCGGTGTCGCCGTTGTACATCGTCTCCAACGCGCGCGCCGCCACCGGGTTGACCCAGCCGGTGCCGGTCGTCGGGATGATCACCAGCAGTTCGCGGTCGAAGGCATTGGTGCGTTCGAGTTCGGACAGCAGCACCGCCATCCGGCTCTCGTCGGTGTCGGCCGTCTGCAGTCCGGCGTACACCCGGATCGGTTCCAACGCGGGTCTGCCGCTGACGCGTTCCAGTTCATCGGCGTGTGGACCACTGGCCACAAAGTTGCGACCCTGATAGCCGAGGGTGTCCCACGCAGCGAAAGACTCTGGGCTGCCTGACTTTTCGGGATCGACGGGCTGTTCAATCCCGGCCCTGGTCGTGGTGTTCTGCGGTTGGAACACCCGACTGGCGCCGGCGAGGAAGCCGCGCAGGAGCACCCCGTTGACCAACATGACCACCAGCACCACCACCACGGCGGTGCCGATGAACAGGGCCACCTCGTCATTCACGCGCCAGCGCCGGATCAGGTACCGGGCCAGCACCTTACTGGTGTCGACCAGCACCCGGGCGACACCGACCAGCAGTCCGCCAACGACGATCGCCAGAGCAATGGTCCGGTAGTACCCCGGCGTCGCCGGGCCCTCGACGTCCATCAACACCGACAGCTGACGTTGCCAGGCCGCCGCGGGGATCACCACCAGCAGGCAGGCGATCACCGAGACCACCACCGTCGCGGCCTTCATCGCATACAGCGTCCGCTTCGCCGGTGGCCACCACGTCCTGCCGCGTAACACCAAGCGGCGGAACATCTTTCCCAGCGCCACACCCAGGCCGTAGCCGATTGCCGCGTTGATCCCGCCGATCAGGCCGGCGAACAACCAGTCTCGCGGCAGCAGTGACGGGGTGAGCGACAGGCAGAAGAACACCGCGCCCACCGCAACACCGACGAAATCCAGCCGGACCAGTCCCCAGGCCCACTCCAACAGCGCCTGACGGTTTTGCGGTTCGGCCGGACGCACTGCGGTCACAGCAGTTGGCTCACCCGAACAGTTCCGGCAGCACGCTCTCCCAGGTGTGGCGCAGCTCGGTCAGCGGGATGCTGAACTGCCCCTGCACCTCAACAGCGTCGGAACCCTGGTCCACCACGCCGATTCGGGTGGCCGGCAGTCCACGGGCCTCACACATCGCGGTGAACCGGCTCTCCTCGGTGCGGGGCACCGCGACCAGCACCCGGCCCGACGATTCGGAGAACAGGTAGACGAAGGGATCGGCCCCCTGCGGCAGGACGACGCGGCAGCCGGTCTCGCCGGCCAGCGCGCCTTCGACGACGGCCTGGATCAGGCCGCCTTCGGACAGGTCGTGTGCTGCCGAAACCAGACCGTCGCGCGACGCCGAGGCCAGCACTTCGGCCAGCAGCTTCTCCCGCTCCAGGTCGACCTGCGGCGGCACCCCGCCGAGGTGTCCGGCGGTCACCTCCGCCCAGATCGAACCGTCGAATTCGTCTTTGGTGTCGCCCAGCAGAATCAGCGTCTCGCCCGGTTCGGTGCCGAACCCGGTGGGGATCCGGCGGGCCACGTCGTCGAGCACACCGAGCACACCGACCACCGGCGTCGGCAGGATCGCCGTCGAGCCCGTCTGGTTGTAGAAGCTGACATTGCCGCCGGTCACTGGAATTCCCAGTGCCGCACAGCCATCCGCCAGCCCGCGGACCGCTTGGGAGAACTGCCACATGACCCCGGGGTCTTCCGGGGATCCGAAATTGAGGCAGTTGGTGACGGCCACGGGCACTGCGCCGGTCACCGCGACATTGCGATACGCCTCGGCCAGGGCCAGCTGCGCACCGGCGTACGGGTCGAGCTGGGTGTAGCGGCCGGAGGCGTCGGTGGACAGCGCGATCCCGCGGCCGGTCTGCTCGTCGATGCGCAGTACACCGCCGTCAGCGTGCTCGGCGAGCACGGTGTTGCCGCGCACATAGCGGTCGTACTGCTCGGTGATGAAGGCCCGGCTGCACAGATGTGGGCTGCCCAGCAGTGCCAGCACCGTCGCGCGCAGTTCGTCCCCGGTCTGCGGCCGGGGCAGCGACGTGGTGTTGTCGGTGATCAGCGCGTCCTGGGTGTCGGGACGTTGCACGGGACGCTGGTACACCGGGCCTTCGTGGGCCACGGTGCGGGGCGGCACGTCGACCACGGTCTCGCCGCGCCAGGTGATGTGTAGGCGGTCGCCGTCGGTGACCTCGCCGATGACGGCGGCCAGCACCTCCCATTTGCGGCACACCGCCAGGAACGCCTCGACGTTCTCCGGGGCGACGACGGCACACATCCGCTCCTGCGATTCGCTGGACAGGATTTCGGCCGGTGACATGTTCTTGGCGCGCAGCGGCACCTGGTCCAGCTCGATCGCCATTCCACCGTCACCGGCGGACGCCAATTCGGAGGTGGCACAAGACAACCCGGCACCGCCGAGGTCCTGGATGCCGATCACGATGCCGGCGGAGTACAGCTCGAGACAGCACTCGATGAGCACCTTCTCCATGAAGGGGTCACCCACCTGCACCGCGGGCAGTTTCTTCCGGCCGGCGCCGGACTCGTCGCCGGCGAAGGTGTCCGACGCCAGCACGGAGACACCCCCGATGCCGTCGAGGCCGGTGCGCGCGCCGAAGAGGATGATCTTGTTCCCGGCGCCGGAGGCGAACGCCAGATGCAGGTCCTCCTTGCGCAGCACACCGACGCACAGCGCGTTGACCAGTGGGTTGCCGGCATACGACTCGTCGAAGACCGTCTCGCCGCCGATGTTGGGCAGGCCCAGGGAGTTGCCGTAGCCACCGACCCCGCGGACCACTCCGTCGAGCACGCGACGGGTGTCGGGGGCGTCGGCGGCGCCGAACCGCAGCTGATCCATCACCGCGACCGGGCGTGCGCCCATCGCCATGATGTCGCGGACGATCCCACCGACACCGGTGGCGGCACCCTGATAGGGCTCCACGTACGACGGGTGATTGTGCGACTCCACCTTGAAGGTGACCGCCCAGCCGTCGCCGATGTCGACGACGCCGGCGTTCTCACCGATGCCGGCGAGCATCCCGGCGCGCATCTCGTCGGTGGTGGTTTCACCGAAGTAGCGCAGGTGCACTTTGGACGATTTGTACGAGCAGTGCTCGCTCCACATCACCGAGTACATCGCCAGTTCGGCGTCGGTGGGGCGGCGGCCGAGGATCTCGCGGATGCGCTCGTACTCGTCATCCTTGAGGCCCAGCTCGCGGTAGGGCTGCGGTTGATCGGGGGTGGCGGCTGCCCGCTCCACCGTGTCGATATCTTGGGTGAGCTCAGACGTCACGGACACAGTGTAGTGAGCGCCGGGGGCGCACTACCTATTCCACCGGTGCCGGCGCGGACATACCGTCACTCACCTGCGGCGACGCTGAACACGCTGCCGTCCGGGTCGGCCGGCACCACCCCGCGAAGGTCAGGCGGGTGACAGGAATGCCTGTAGTGCCGCGGCGTAGGACGCGACATCATGGGCACCCATCAGCTCCCGCGCCGAGTGCATCGCCAGCTGCGGCGCGCCCACGTCGACGGTGGGGATACCGGTCCGCGCCGAGGTCATCGGCCCGATCGTGGAACCGCACGGCAGGTCGGCGCGGTGCTCGTAGCGCTGCAGGGGCACCCCGGCCTGACGGCAGGCCAGCTCGAACGCAGCCGCGGTGCGCCCGTCGGTGGCGTAGCGCAGGTTCGGCTGCACCTTGAGCACCGGTCCGCCGTTGATCTCGATCTGGTGGCCGGGTTCATGGCGCTCCGGGTAGTTCGGGTGTGTCGCATGGGCCATATCGCCGGAGGCCACCATCGATCCCGTCAGCACCCGCAGGAAATCCTGCCGGGTGCCGCCAGCGGCGAGGACGATGCGTTCCAAGGTGGTGATCAGCAGATCCGACTGGGCGCCGTGATCGGATGTCGAGCCCACCTCTTCATGGTCGAAGAGCGCAAGCACCGGGACGTAGCCGGTCGGTTCGCAGGACAGGAACGCTTCCAGCCCGGCGTAGCAGGTGCCTTGGTTGTCCAGCCGGGGTGCGCTGAGGAATTCGTTGTCGGCGCCCCATACCGTCGACGGCGTCAGGTCGTGGGTCATGAGATCGAAGGCCAGCACCTCGGCCGGGTCGAGGCCCGCTTCGCCGGCGACGTGATCGACGAACGAACTCGGCCGCTCGCCGGTCGCCCAGACCGCATTGACATGGCGTTGCGGGTCCAGGGTCAGCGATTTGCGGTCATCGGTGAGATGGATCGCCAGCTGCGGCACTCGTAGCAGCGGCGTGTCGATCCGTACCAGCCGGTGCTCGATGCCCGTCGCGACGTCGGGGGCCCGCATCGACAATCTGCCGCTGATCCCGAGGTCGCGGTCCAGCCAGGAGTTCAGCCAGGCCCCGCCGTAGGGCTGCAGTGCCACCACTGACCACCCGGCCACGGCCCGGTCCGGGTGTTGTTTGACGCGCAGGTTGGGGCTGTCGGTGTGGCCGCCGACCACCCGGAAGGGCCGGGAGGGCGTACCGGTGCTGTTCCAGGCAACCAGGGATCCGGCCCGGAGGACGAAGAACTTCCCGTCGCCGGACCACGCGTCGGCTTCGGCCAACTCGGTGTAACCGGCGGCGCGCAGCCGGCCGGCCGCGGTTTCACAGACGTGGTAGGGCGACGGCGAGGCGTCGATGAACTCGCACAGGCTCGCACTCATGGACTGGGGGCTAGCAGGCATATTCACCATCTTTGTCGTTACGAATCCAGTGATTGACGTTAGGGTCACATCGTGCCTGACGCCCAGCCCCAACCGATCCTGGCGCGGTTGACGCCTGCTGCCATCTTCCTGGTGGCGACGATCGACGAGGACGGAGCGCAGACGGTGCACGATGCGCTGCCGGATCTGTCCGGATTGGTTCGCGCAGTGGGGTTCCGCGACCCGACGAAGAACCTGTCGATGATCACCTCGATCGGTTCCGAGGCGTGGGACCGGCTCTTCGACGGCCCCCGCCCGGCGGAGCTGCATCCGTTCATCGAAATCTCCGGTCCCCGGCACACCGCTCCGGCAACACCGGGGGATCTGCTCTTCCACATCCGCGCCGAATCTCTGGACTTCTGCTTCGAACTCGCCGGACACGTGGCCAGGACGATGGCCGGCGCGATCACGGTCGTCGACGAGGTCCACGGGTTCCGCTTCTTCGACAACCGTGACCTGATGGGATTTGTCGACGGCACCGAGAATCCGGACGGACCAATTGCCGTCAACGCCACCATGATCGGTGAGGAAGATCCCGACTTCGCCGGCGGCTGTTACGTACACGTGCAGCGGTACGTCCACGACATGAGCGGGTGGAATGCGTTGTCGGTCACCGAGCAGGAACTCGCCATGGGCCGAACCAAACTCGAGGACATCGAACTCGCCGACGACGTCAAACCGGCCAATTCCCACGTGGCGCTCAATGTCATCGAGGATGCCGACGGCAACGAATTGAAGATCGTGCGGCACAACATGCCGTTCGGCGAGATCGGCAAGGGCGAGTTCGGCACGTATTACATCGGTTATTCACGCACCCCCGCGGTGACCGAACGCATGCTCAACAACATGTTCGTCGGCGACCCGCCCGGCAACACCGACCGCATCCTCGATTTCTCCACAGCTCTCACCGGCGGCCTGTTCTTCAGCCCCACCGTGGATTTCCTCGACGACCCACCGCCGTTGCCCGGTAGCGAAACGGAACCGGCCGTTGTAGTGGCACCCCCTGCTCATGAAGGCTCTCTGGCGATCGGCAGTCTGAAAGGACAACCCCAATGAACAACCTCTACCGCGAACTCGCGCCGATCACCGAGGCTGCCTGGGCGGAGATCGAACTCGAGGCGACCCGAACCTTCAAGCGCCACATCGCCGGCCGCCGCGTGGTCGACGTCAGCGATCCCAGCGGTCCCGTCACTGCCGCGGTCAGCACCGGGCACCTGCTCGATGCGCCCGCGCCCAACGACGGGGTGGTCGCACACCTGCGCGACAGCCGTCCGTTGGTGCGCCTGCGGGTGCCGTTCACCGTCAACCGGATCGACGTCGACGACGTGGAGCGCGGCTCGCAGGACTCGGACTGGGATCCGGTCAAGGACGCCGCGAAAAAGCTTGCGTTCGTGGAGGACCGGGCGATCTTCGAGGGTTATGAGGCCGCCCGCATCGACGGCATCCGCAAGTGCAGCTCCAATCCTGCGCTGACTCTGCCCCTGGACCCGCGCGAAATCCCCGATGTCATCGCCCAGGCGCTCTCGGAGCTGCGGCTGGCCGGTGTGGACGGCCCGTACTCGGTGCTGCTGTCCGCTGACGCCTACACCCAGGTGAGCGAGACCACCGCGCACGGTTATCCGATCCGCGAGCACCTGAGCCGACTGGTCGACGGCGACATCATCTGGGCGCCCGCCATTGACGGTGCGTTCGTGTTATCCACTCGCGGTGGCGATTTCGACCTGCAACTGGGCACCGATGTGTCCATCGGGTACCTGTCGCACGATGCCGACACCGTGCAGCTCTACCTGGAGGAGACCCTGACATTCCTCTGCTACACCGCCGAGGCCTCGGTGGCGTTGACCTGCCCATGATTTCGCTGCCCGCCCGGCAACAGAACTGACAAGTCAGCCCGCGCTACGAAGCGGTGAGCACCGAATCCAGCGCAGAGAGGAAGATCCCCAGCCCGTCGTCGGACGGACCGGTCAGGGCCTCGGTGGCGTGCTCGGGATGGGGCATGAGGCCCACGACCCGGCCATTGGCCGAGCTGATCCCGGCGATGTCACGCTGCGAGCCGTTGAGGTTGTCGACGTACCGGAACACCACCCGGCCTTCACCCTCGAGTTCGTCGAGCACCTCGTCGGAGGCGACGTAACGCCCCTCCCCCGACTTCAACGGCACCAGAATCTCAGCACCAGGGTCGTAGCGCGACGTCCATGCCGAGTTCGTGCCCTCGACGCGGAGCCAGATGTCGCGGCACAGGAAATGCAGGCCGACGTTACGGGTCAGCGCACCGGGCAGCAGCCCGGTTTCGCACAGCACCTGGAAGCCGTTGCAGATGCCCAGTACCGGCATCCCACCCTTGGCCGCTTCCACCACTTCGGCCATAACCGGAGCGAAACGCGCGATGGCGCCGGCCCGCAGGTAGTCGCCGTAGGAGAAGCCGCCGGGGACGATCACCGCGTCGACACCTTTGAGGTCAGCGTCGGCGTGCCACAGGCTGACCGGTTCGGCGCCCGCCAACCGGGCGGCCCGAGCCGCGTCGATGTCATCGAGCGTGCCGGGAAAGGTGATGACTCCGACGCGCGCGCTCACGCGGGCTCCCTCGTCACGGTCCAGTCTTCGATCACAGTGTTCGCCAGCAGGGATTCGGCGATCTCGGCGAGCGCATCATCACTGACACTGTCATCGACTTCGAGTTCGAACCGCTTGCCCTGCCGGACATCTGAGATGCCACCATGTCCGAGTCGGCCCAGAGCGCCGACGATCGCCTGGCCCTGCGGGTCGAGAATCTCGGCCTTGGGCATCACATGAACAACTACCCGGGCCACCTGTGGCTCCTCGCTGATCGATACGTGTGGTCGGGTCAACTCTACCCACACGACGACAGGTAGGCCCCGCACAGCGGGTCGGCCATGGCGTCGAGCACCCGCGCATCGGGTAGCGGGTTCCACGGCTCGGTGACCACACGCCCCGGCGGTGGGGTGACCCACAGCACAAGCTCGGAGATGGTGCTGCTCTGCGGATGGGCCACCAGGTACTGATGGACAACCTGCGGCCCGGAGATGACGGCGGCCATCCGGTCCCCGTCCGACGTGGTGATCGACGGGGAGAACTGCGGCGCGGCGGCCTGGCAGTTACGCAGATCGGCCACCGCCTGGTCGAACACCGAGGTCACCAGCTGCCCACCGCGCCACGTCTCCCCACGCCAGTGCAGGACCTGGGCCCGCAACTGCCATTGCCCCGGTGGAGCCGCCACCTCGGTCTTGGCCGCCACCACGTAGCGACGGGGATCGTCGTCGCGTTGTGGGCTCGCGCACAACTCCTCGAAGTAGAACCTCGGGTTGCGCACGGGTGCTGCCAGCCCGGCCAGCAGCGGCCAGTGTGAGCTGGTGTCCATCGGCAGACTCCCCGGCGCCGGCCAGGCGGTAGCCGGAATGCGATCACAGGTCGGCGGACAGCTCTCGGTGGGCAGCGCACCGCCCACCGGCGCCACCACCAACGCGCATCCCACCAACAGACCAGCCATGATCAGACGGACCATCGCACCCCCTCGACACCCCTGGCGCACAATCGTAAGCATGGAACTGACGCATTTCGGGCATTCGTGCCTTCTCGCGAACTTCCCGAACACCACGGTCTTGTTCGACCCCGGCAATTTCTCCCATGGATTCGAGGGCATCACCGGGTTGTCGGCGATCCTGATCACCCATCAACACCCCGATCACGCGGATCCGGAGCGGCTGCCCGCACTGGTGAAGGCCAACCCGCACGCGGCGTTGTATGCCGACCCGCAGACCGCCGCTCAGCTGGGCGGAGCGTGGACCGCGGTGAACGTCGGTGACGAGTTCTCCATCGGCGAGCTCACCGTCCGCGGGGTCGGCGGTACGCATGCGGTCATCCACCCGGAAATACCTGTCGTGGACAATATTTCGTACCTGGTCGGCGACGGCGAGCATCCGGCGAAGTTGATGCACCCCGGTGACGCGTTGTTCGTTCCCGACGAGCCGGTTGACGTACTGGCCACCCCCGCAGCGGCACCCTGGATGAAGATCTCCGAGGCCGTCGACTATCTGCGCGCCGTGGCACCCACTCATGCGGTGCCCATCCACCAGGGCATCATCGCCAAGGAGGCACGGGGGGTCTACTACGGCCGTTTGACCGAGATGACCGACACCGACTTCCGGGTGCTGCAAGAAGAGTCGACTCTCGAGCTGTAGGGCTACGCGATATCTCGGGCGGCGCCGCGGCCGGCGGCGCGACCGGAGAAGATGCACCCGCCCAGGAAGGTGCCCTCCAGCGACCGGTAACCGTGCACCCCGCCGCCGCCGAAGCCGGCCACCTCGCCGGCGGCATACAGCCCCGGTATCGCAGTGCCGCCGTCCGCGAGCACTCGCGCGTCCAGATCGGTTTCCAAGCCGCCCAACGTTTTCCGCGTCAGGATGTGCAGTTTCACCGCGATCATCGGCCCGGCCTTGGGGTCGGTGAGCCGGTGCGGCGCCACCACCCGGGTGATCCGGTCTGCGAGGTATCCCCGCGCGCCGCGGATCGCGGTGATTTGGCCGTCCTTGGTGTAGCCGTTGGCGACCTCCCGGTCCCGCGCTGTCACCTCGGCTTCCACCGTCGCGAAGTCCAACTGTTCCACCTCGGGGATGCCGTTCATGGCGGTGACCAGTTCGCGCAGGGTGCCGGCGCTGACGAAGTCCGCGCCGCGGTCGACAAAGGCCTGCACCGGTGGCGGCGGGCCCGGCCGTACCCGCTGCAGCACCTTGCGCACGTCACGTTCGGTCAGGTCGGGATTCTGCTCCTGGCCGGAAAGGCTGAACTCCTTTTCGATGATCCGGGCATTGAGGATGAACCAGGTGTAGTCGTGGCCGGAGCGGACGATGTGTTCGAGGGTGCCCAAGGTGTCGAAGCCCGGATACAGCGGGCCGGGCAAGCGCTTACCGGTCGCGTCCAGCCACAACGACGACGGGCCGGGCAGAATCCGGATGCCGTGGTTGGGCCAGATCGGGTCGTAGTTGGTGATGCCCTCGGTGTAGTGCCACATCCGGTCCCGGTTGATCACCCGCGCACCGATCGACTCGGTGATGCTGATCATCCGGCCGTCGACGTGCGCGGGCACCCCGGCCAGTAGCTGATCGGGCACTCGTCCCATCCGCGGCGGCCAGTTCTTGCGGATCAACTCCAGATTCGCCCCGATACCGCCGCTGGTGACGACTACCGCAGACGCTCGAAATTCGAACTCACCCACTGAATTCCGCGACGAGGCGACACCTCGTGCCGTGGTCGACGGTTCCAGCACAGTGCCACGGACACCCACCACGGCGCTCTGTTCGATGATCAGCTCGTCGACCTGGTGGCGGTGGGCGAAACGCACCCGCGGGTTGTCCCGCAGCCGTCGCGCGAAGACCTCGACCAATCCGGGGCCGGTGCCCCAGGTGATGTGGAACCGGGGCACCGAGTTGCCATGGCCGCGGGCGTCGTAACCGCCGCGTTCAGCCCAGCCCACCAGCGGGAATATCTGGTGGCCGCGTTCCCGCAGCCAACTGCGTTTCTCCCCGGCGGCGAAATCGACGTACGCGTGCGCCCACTGCCGGGGCCAGTAATCCTCCGGCCGGTCGAACCCGGCGGTGCCGAGCCAATCCTGCAGCGCGAGTTCGTGACTGTCCCGGATACCCAGGCGGCGCTGTTCGGGGCTGTCCACAAAGAACAGCCCGCCGAAGGACCAGAACGCCTGGCCGCCCAGATTGGCTTCGTTCTCCTGCTCGACGACGAGTACCCGCTTACCCCGTTCGACCAGTTCACAGGCGGCTACCAGCCCCGCGATACCGGCCCCGACCACGATGACGTCAGCGTCCATGACCTCAACGGTACGGTCTACGCGGCATCCAAAAGGGCAGGACGCGGTGTCCACCGGTAGACCGTGGGCGTGCAGCCGTGCATCAGGGCCAGATCCACGGCGTCGAGCACGGCCTGTCGCGGGCCCGGTTCGTGCAACTGCCGAGCGGACACCGCGAGGCGGACGATACCGCCGCGGCGCGCGGTCCGATCAGCGGAGAGCACCAGGGTTCGGCACCACCACGGTTCGGCGAGGAAGCCCGCCCCGATGCCCAGGACCCTGGTGCGTACGGTGGCCTCCCGGATCATGTCGGTGATGCCCGACAAACCTGCAAGCAACCGGAACCCGTTGCGGGGCAATGCCATTGTCACTCCAGGCGACACCATCCAGCCGGGCGCGGCAAACAGCCGGGTGCGCAGGCCGAGGTGCTCGAGTATGCGGTCGGCGGCCATCAGCCGCAGATTCGCCTCGTGCGCCTGCAGTACCGCGAATTCACTGCGGCGGTGCTTGGTGGCCGCTTCGTCGTAGCCGTGCAGGACGATCGCGTCACCGGCGGAGCGGCGCTCGGTCAGCCAGTCCGCGGTCGGCCTGTCCCCGTCGAGTCTGTAGCCGCCCTTGAGCCGCGGCGCCACGAACAACGACAGCGGGACCGACCGCGCGCGAAGTTGCTCGCTGAACCCGATCGCATGGGGCAGCGTGCGGGTGTCGAGCCCGGAGACCGAGACGATCAGCTGCCCTGCCATGCCCGAAGTGTCGCAACCGCAGGTTTCCAGCGGGTGTCAGACACCCGGACACCAGATGGCTATTCGGGCAGGACGGCTTCGATGGCGCTGACCACCTCGGGGGCGTCGGGGACGGTCTGCGGACGGAACCGGTTGACCACCTTGGCGCCGGGGGCGAGCAGGAACTTCTCGAAGTTCCACTGCACGTCGCCGGCCGCGCCCGAGGCATCGGGCGTCTTCGTCAGTTCCTCGTAGAGCGGGTGCCGCTCGGCACCGTTGACGTCGATCTTGGCCAACAGCGGGAACGTGACTCCGTAGGTGGTGGAGCAGAACGTCTGAATTTCCTCGGCACTGCCCGGTTCCTGCCCCATGAACTGGTTGCACGGCACGCCGATCACGGTCAGACCCCGGTCAGCGTAGTCGCGTGCCAGCTGTTCGAGGGCGCTGTACTGCGGTGTCAGACCGCATTTGGACGCCACGTTGACCAGCAGCACCGCACGGTCGGCGTAGTCGGCCAGCGAGGTCGGCTCGCCGTTCAGCGTGGTCAATGGGATGTCGGTCAGGCTCATGGGTTGACGCTAACACCCGCCGGCTCAGTCGCCGAGGTCGTTCACTTGGCCACTGCCGTAACGGTCAGGGTCGGCGGTGGCCAGTAGCCATGCGTACTGGAACGCCACTTCCTTCCAGCGTTCGTAACGGCCACTGATCCCGCCGTGCCCGGCGGTCATCTGGGTCTTCAACAGCACCGGATGCTGATCGGTTTTGGTGTGCCGCAGTGCGGCAACCCATTTGGCCGGCTCGACGTAGTACACCCGGGTGTCGTTCAGCGATGTCATCGCCAGGATCGGCGGGTAGTCGATAGCCGCGACATTCTCGTACGGCGAGTAGGACTTCATGTAGGCGTAGACGTCGCCGTCCTCGATGGGGTTGCCCCACTCGTCCCATTCGGTGACCGTCAACGGCAGTGACGGGTCCAGGATCGTGGTCAGCGGATCGACGAACGGCACCTGGGCCAGGATCCCGGCGAAGGACTGCGGCGCCATGTTGGCCACCGCACCCATCAGCAGACCGCCGGCACTGCCACCGAGGGCCACCAGGTTCTGTGGGCGGGTCAGACCGGTCTCGACCAGATGCTGGGCCACTGCGATGAAATCGGTGAAGGTGTTTCGCTTTTCGAGCAGCTTTCCGTGTTCGTACCACAGCCTGCCCATCTCACCGCCACCGCGCACGTGGGCCACAGCGAACACCATGCCGCGGTCCAGCAGCGACAACCGGGCGATCGAGAATCGCGGATCCTCACACGATTCATAGGCGCCGTACCCGTACAGCAGTGCTGGAGCGGGCAATTCGATGTCAGCCCGGCTGACCACCGACACCGGCACGCGGGTGCCGTCCGGGGCCACCGCCCAGTCCCGACGCTCGGTGTACTCCTCGGGCCGGTAGTCACCCAGCACGGGTTGCTCGCGCAGCAGCGTCCGCTCCCCCGTCGCGAGGTCCATGTCGTACACGCGCACCGGGATGACGAACGACGTCGCGGCGATCCGCAGTCGCGGGGCGTCCCAGTTCGGGTTGCCCCCCAGACCGGCCGACATCAGTTCGGACTCGAATGACAGTTCCTCTGGTGCGGCGTATGCGCCCTCAGCGCTGATGGGCCACAACTGGATCCGTGGCAGCGCTTCGCGCCGATAACTCACCACCAGATGTCCGGCGAAGGCGTCGACCCCTTCGATCCGGACGTCGTCGCGGTGCGGAATGAGGGTCCGCGCGGCCGTCGGATCGCTGACGGGCGCCTCGGTCAGGGTGAAGTTCACCGCGTTGTCGTTGTGCAGGATGAGGAACCGGTCCTCACCCCCGACCACGGCATGATCCACCGAGTACTCGACGCCTTCGCGGCGCGGAAGAATGCTGGTGAACTCGGCTGTGGTATCGGACGCATCGGCGTAGAACACCTCTGACGTGATCGCCGAACCCGCCGCGATCAGCACGTAGGCATTGCTACGGGTACGCCCGACTCCGACCCAGAACTTCTCGTCCGGTTCGTGGAACACCTTCTGCCCCGGCTGGCCACTGCCCAGCCGGTGGCGCCACACTGTGTCCGGGCGCCACGCGTCATCCACGGTGGTGTAGTAGACGGTTTCGCTGTCGGCCGCCCAGGTGACCCCGGCGCCGATCCCGGCGATCTCATCGGCATACCGTTCACCGGTGCGTAAGTCCTTGAACCGCAGGGTGTATCGCTCGTCGCCCAGCACGTCGACCGAATACGCCAGGATGTTGCCATCCAGGCTCACACTGGCGGCGCCGAGGGAGAAGAACTCATGTCCTTCTGCTTCCAAGTTCTCGTCGAGCAGGACCAGCTCTCCCGGCACCTCGGTGTTTTCGTCGAGGCTCGGCGGTGTCCAGTCGTCCGGATCGCTGACCGGGCAACGGCAGTGCACCCCGTACTGCTTTCCCTCGAAGCTTCGGCCGTAGTACCAGTAGTCGCCCCGACGGGTGGGCACCGACAGGTCGGTCTCTTTGGTCCTGGCTTTGATCTCATCGAAGATGCGCTGGCGCAACGGTTCCAGCGGGGCGGTGATGTCGTCGGCGTAGGCGTTCTCGGCCTCCAGGTAGGCGATCACCTCGGGGTCGGTCTTCTCGCGCAGCCACTCGTAGGGGTCGACGAAGACGTCACCGTGGAATTCGCGACGGGTGTCGACGCGTTTGGCGACGGGAGGGGTGGCGCTCATGCGTTCGGTCCAATCCAGTCGGCGAAGTCGAGTCCCGAAATGCGTTCGTAGGCCTCGATGTAACGGCTTCGGGTGGCGTCGACGATTTCGGTGGGCAATGGCGGCGGAGCTTGAGACCCGTTGCGGTCCCATCCCGAGTCCGGCCCGGTGAGCCAGTTACGGACGAACTGCTTGTCGAAACTGGGCTGCGCGACGCCCTGCTGATAGGTGTCGGCGGGCCAGTACCGCGACGAGTCTGGGGTGAACACCTCGTCGGCCAGGCAGAGGCTGCCGTCTTCGTCGACGCCGAACTCGAACTTGGTGTCGGCGATGATGATGCCCTTCGTCAGAGCGTGATCGGCGGCCTGCGAATAGATCTGCAACGTCTGGTCGCGCAGCTGGCCGGCGCGCTCGGCACCCACCTTGTCGATCACCTGGTCGAAGGTGATGTTCTCGTCGTGGTCGCCGAGCTCGGCCTTGCTTGCCGGGGTGAAGATCGGCTCGGCGAACTTGCTCGCCTCCCCCAGGCCGGGCGGCAGGGCGATCCCGCACACCGAACCGGTTGCCTGGTAATCCAGCAGTCCCGAACCGGTGAGGTAGCCACGAGCCACGCATTCGACGGGCAGCATCTGTAGTCGGCGCACCACCAGCGCGCGGCCCAGCACGTCGTTCGGGATGCGCGGGTCATCGGGTGGCCCGGCCAGATGATTCGGCGCGTCGATCAGGTCGAAGAAGAACACGCTCATCGCGGTCAGGATCCGGCCCTTGTCGGGGATCTCGCTGTCGAGGATGTAGTCGAACGCCGAGATCCGGTCCGAGGCCACGAACAGCAGGTGTTCGTCGTCGATGCGGTAGAGCTCGCGGACCTTGCCGCTGGCCAGGTGCTGATAATCGGACAGAGCAGGACGCATCGGGTCAGCCTATCGGCCGCGCCGGGCCGGGCGACGTGCTGGGATCGTGGCATGAGTTCGCGTTCACGGTTCCTGCCTTATGCCACCACGCCCCGACGGCTGCTGATGCAGTTGTTCGCCGACGCGTCGGTGCTGATCTGGTCGGTGATCTGGGTGATGGTGGGGATCGCCGTCCACGCTGCCGTCGCCACCATCGCGGCCGTCGGCCGTCAGGTCGAAACCGGCGCCTACGGCATCGCTGAGAACCTGGATTCTGCCGGCAACAGCGTCGACAACGTGCCGTGGATCGGCGACGACCTTCGTAAACCGTTGACTGCGGCGGGTGAGGCGGCGTTGGACCTCGCCGGGGCGGGGCACAGCCTGGACGACACGGCCAGCTGGCTGGCGTGGGTGCTGGCCCTGGCCGTGGCATCGCCACCCATTCTGGCGATCGCGATGCCCTGGCTGTTCCTGCGGATCCGGTTCTTTCGCCGCAAGTGGACGGCGATTGCGCTGGCTTCGACTCCGGCCGGCGAGCAACTGCTGGCCATGCGGGCGTTGGCCAACCGCCCGCTGCCCAAGCTCGCCTCGGTGAGCCTCGACCCGGTGGGCGCCTGGCGCCGCGACGACGTGGTCACCATCCGCGGTCTGGCCGCCCTGGAACTGCGCGCCGCCGGCATCCGCCCGCCCTGGAGATAGGGATTTCGGCGCGCTGGTGGTCGGTGAGCGGTCATGAGCGCGCCGAAATCCCGGGTATGGAACCGATCGGACGCAACTTCAGTCCAACCAGATGTGCTCGACGATCACTTGCGCCGCCACGACGGCGTCGTCACCTTGAAACAGGCGCTCGAATGCGGCCTCAGCGTCAGCGCTGTCCAGCGACGGGTGCAGTCCGGGCACTGGCAGCGCTACGCGCAGGGCGTCTACCACGTCAATGACCAGCCCTTCACCATTGCCTCGCGGATCCGGGCGGCCGTCTGGTCCTACGGCGACCCGGCAGTTGCCAGCGGGTTGGCCGCCGCGTGGTGGCATCAGCTCACCGACACCGCGCCCGATGTTGTTGAAGTGACCGTCCCCCGCAAGAGTCACGGCCGGGCGCGACCGGGCACCCGCGTTCGCCGGCGCGACCTCAAGGCCGCCGACGTCGTCGAACGTCGCGGTTTACAGGTCACGTCGCTCGACTTGACTGCGCTGGAAGCGGCCGTCGGGCGCGCTGGCGGACCCGCCATCATGGACACTGCGCTCCAGCGGCACACCGAGCTCCCGCACCTGTGGGGCGCGCAGGTCCGCAACAAGGGGCGCTACGGCTCGCCGCGGGCGCGCATCCTGCTGCAAGGCGCCCGGGACGGCGCGCGATCGCAGGCCGAGCGGCTGTTCCTGCAGCTGCTCAAGACCCACAACATCAGCGGCTGGACCGCGAACCACCGCGTCGGCGACTATGTGGTGGACGTGGCGTTCGTAACCCCGAAGATCGTTGTGGAGATCGACGGCTGGGCGTTCCACACCGATCCCGAGAGGTTCGAGAAGGACCGCAGGCGGCAGAACGCGCTCATCCTGATGGGTTGGCAGGTGCTGCGGTTCACCTGGCGGGACCTCGTCGAGCGTCCCGATGCGGTCATCGCCGAGCTCAAGCGTGTGATTTCGGCGCGCTCATGACCGCTCACCGACCACCAGCGCGCCGAAATCCCTGTTACGCGAGCCGCACCCTGACGTTTACAGAATCGCGCCGGGGGCGTACTTCGCGGCCTCGGGGTAACGCGCCACCAGCTCTTCGACGGCGCTCACCACCTGGTCCACCTGATCGCCCGCCGCTCCGGTGAACGCTGCTTTATCCGCCAGTGCGGCGTCCAGAGCCGCGCGGTCCAGCGGCAGCCGGTCATCGGCGGCCAACCGGTCCAGCAGATCAGGTTCCAAGCCTTTTTCCCGCATCGCCAACGCCACCGCGACGGCATGTTCCTTGATCACTTCGTGCGCCGTTTCGCGGCCCACGCCGGCGCGCACCGCGGCGATCAGGATGCGCGTGGTGGCCAGGAATGGCAGGTACCGGTCCAGCTCCCGCTGGATCACCGCGGGGTAGGCGCCGAATTCGTCGAGCACCGTCAGGAAGGTCTCGATCTGTCCGTCGATGGCGTAGAAGGCGTCCGGCAGCGCCACCCGGCGCACCACCGAGCAGAACACGTCGCCCTCATTCCATTGCGCCCCAGCGAGTTCCGCGACCATCGACGCGTAGCCGCGCAGCACCACCTGGAGTCCGTTGACGCGTTCACAGGAGCGGGTGTTCATCTTGTGCGGCATGGCCGACGACCCGACCTGGCCGGGCGCGAACCCTTCGGTGACCAGCTCGTGGCCGGCCATCAGCCGCACGGTGTGCGCAAACGACGACGGTCCGGCGCCCAGCTGCACCAGCGCGGACACCACGTCGTGGTCCAGTGAGCGCGGATACACCTGACCCACGCTGTCGAGCACCGCGGAGAAGCCCAAGAAGGAAGCAACCCGCGTCTCCAGCGACGACAGCCGGGCAGCGTCACCGTCGAACAGGTCCAGCATGTCCTGGGCAGTGCCCATCGGCCCCTTGATGCCGCGCAGCGGGTAGCGGTCGATCAGCTCGCGAACGCGCTCCAACGCGAACAACGTCTCCTGCGCCGCGGAGGCGAACCGCTTCCCCAAGGTGGTGGCCTGGGCGGCGACATTGTGCGAACGTCCGGCCATCACCAGGTCGCGGTAGGTCACGGCGCGCTCGGCCAACCGGGCCGCCACCGCCACCCCGTGGGAGAACACCAACTCCAGGGAGCGGCGGATCTGCAGCTGCTCGACGTTCTCGGTGAGGTCCCGGCTGGTCATGCCCTTGTGCACGTGCTCATGGCCGGCGAGTGCGTTGAACTCCTCGATGCGCGCCTTCACGTCGTGGCGGGTCACGCGTTCCCGGGCGGCGATGGAGGCCAGGTCGACGTCTTCGAGGACGCGCTCGTAGTCCTCGACGACACCGGAGGGAACGGGGACACCCAGCTCGGACTGGGCGCGCAGTACCGCCAGCCACAGCCGTCGTTCAGCGACGATCTTTGCCTCGGGTGACCAGATCGCCGTCATCTCGGGGCTGGCGTACCGGGAGGCCAGGACGTTGGGGATACTCACGGACACACAGCTTACGGGGGTCGTGAGGCACAGTATTGGCTGTGTACTTCATTGGTCTGGACCTGGCGTGGGGGCCGCGCAAGCCCACCGGTGTGGCTGTCGTCGACGACGGCGGCCGGTTGGTGTATCTGGGCACCGCCTCCGACGACGCCAGCATCCGCGCAGCTCTGGAGCCCTACGCGGACGAGGATTGCCTGGTCGGGATCGACACTCCGTTGATCGTCGAGAACGCCACCGGCCAACGCCCCGCGGAGAAGGCGCTCAACGCCGACTTCGGGAAGTTCCAGGCGGGCACACACCCGTCCAACACCAGCCGGCCGGAGTTCGCCGGGACACCACGCGGCGCGCGGATCGCCGACGCCTTGGACCTGGACATCGACCCGGCGTCCACTGCGGGGCGTCGCGCCATCGAGGTCCACCCCCATGCGGCGACGGTGGCGTTGTTCCGCCTCGGTCGCACGCTGAAGTACCGGGCCAAGCCGGGCCGCGCTGTCGCCCAGTTGCGCTCGGAGATGCTGCGGCTGATGGACCACATCGAGGATTTGGCGCGGGCCACCCCACCACTGCGGGCTGCGGACTCCGCGGCCTGGGCTGACCTGCGCGATGACGTTGAAAGAGCCACTCAGCGAAGCGAATTGCGACATGCCGAGGACTGTGTCGACGCCGTCCTGTGTGCCTACATCGCGCGGTACGCGCTGGCCAATCCAGACGATGTGACGATCTACGGTGACGCGGAAACCGGTTACATCGTCACCCCGACGCTGCCGTCGGATCTGACGCCGGCGCCGCCGGAATCAACCCCGGGTGCGGTCCAGGAGGCCATCGCCACCTACGCGCAGCGGCGCCCCGGGCTGATCGCCAGCACCGCGCATTATCTCGAACTGGTGACTGCGTTGCTCGACGACGCAGGTATCAACTATTTGAGCGCGACCGCCCGTACCAAGACGGTCGCCTCGTTTGCCGCGAAAGCCGACCGCAGCGCCGACGGGGAACGGCTGTACACCGACCCGTTGACCGAGATCACCGATCAGATCGGGCTGCGGGTGATCACCTACCTGCTCGACGACGTGTCCGCGGTCGCCACCTTGTTGTCCGACGGGATGCGCCTGCTCGACGACCGTGACATGGGGCGCGAGACCGCCAGCGAGGGCCGGTGGGGTTACGCCAGCCGGCACCTGCTCGTCGCCGTCGAGGGCGAACAACAACCGGCGTCGATCCAGATCCGGACTGTCCTGCAGCATGCCTGGGCCGAGTTCGAACACGACGTCCGCTACAAGGGTTCCGTCCCCGAGGGCGACGCCCCTGATCTCGACCGGCGATTCACCCTGGCTGCCGGGCTGCTGGAATTGGCGGACCGGGAGTTCTCGGCGATCCGAGACCGGCTGCGCTCGGCCAGTCCGGCCGAGGAGGAAGGCCCGTCCGACGACCCGCGCATCGCCACCCCGGTGCTGGCCACCTACCTGGGCAATCGCTTCCCTGATGCCGGCTGGTCCCGCACCGATCACTACAGCTGGATCTCCGGACTGTTGCTCGAACTGGGAATCGATGGTCTCGACGACCTCGAGTCGGTACTCGACCGGGTGGACACCGACGCCGTCAACGCGGCAATGGACTACCGGTTCCCGCCGGGTGCGGTGCGCCGTCTCGACGATGTACTGCTCAAGGAGTTCGGTGAGCGCTACATCAACCTGCACGGCAACGCGCACCGGGTGGCGCAGTTGCAGGCCCGGGCCGCCAAGCTCACTTAGTCAGGTGCCTCGGCCAGGTGTGTCGGGTCGGTGATGCCGGGGTCTTTGATGCCCAGTTGCTTGTTGATCAGCGTGGTGATGAAGAACAGCACCACGCCGATCAGGATCAGGATCCCGGCCACCAGGTACTGCTGGGCGGGCCGGCCGGACAACGGGGTGACGAGGTAGAGCGAGATGAGGAAGCCGATCACCGGCAGCACCGTCGGGGTTTTGAAGTGGTTTCCGTCGGCTTGCACATCCTTGCGCAGCACCAGTACCGCCACATTGACCACAGCGAACACCATGAGCAGCAGTAACGACGTGGTGCCTCCGAGGATGGAGACGGCACTGCTGCTGGCGAAGCCGGAGACGTAGAAGATCAGGCCGAAGGCGAGGATGGTGGTGAACACGATGGCCACCCATGGTGTTTGCCGACGGGGATGCACCGTCCCGAACACCGGCGGCAGCACGTGCTGGCGGGCCATCCCGTAGATCAGCCGACTGGCCATCAGCATGTTGATCAGCGCGGTGTTGGACACGGCGAACATGGTGATGAACGGGAAGATCTCGTCGATCGGCAGTCCTGGCGCTGCGGCCTCCACGACGTCGACCAGGGGTGTCGCGCTCTCCCTGAGGTCGCCGATCGGAACCAGCGCCACCGCGATGATGGAGACGAGGATGTACACGACCCCGGCGATCGAGAGCCCGGTCAACAGCACTTTCGGAAAGATCCGTACCGGATCCTTGGTCTCCTCGGCCATGTTCACCGAGTCCTCGAAACCCACCATCGCGAAGAACGCGAGTGAGGTGGCCGCCGTGACTGCGACGAAAGTTCCTCTCTCACTTTCACTTTCGAACAGGATTATCCGGGAGAAGTCCAGGTTGTCACCGCCCTGGGTGAACGCCCAGAAGCCGACCAGGATCACCGTGACCAGACCGGTGATCTCGATGATGGTGAGCACCACGTTGAGCTTCACGCTCTCGCTGACACCGCGCAGGTTGATGGCGGCCAACGACGCCATGAAGATCAGCGCCACCACAGCCACGGCCAGCTTTCCCCAGTCCAGACCGAAGCCCTTGATGAGGTTGGACGCGAACGCCTGCGACGCGGTGGACGCCGAGGTGATGCCCGAGCACATCACCACGAACGTCACCAGGAACGTGAGGAAGTGAATCCCGAACGCCTTGTGCGTGTACAACGCAGCTCCGGCTGCCTGCGGGTATTTGGTGACGAGTTCCAAGTAGGAGAACGCGGTGATGGTGGCGATCAGGAAGGCGATCAGAAAGGGCAACCAGGCCGCCCCGCCGACTTCACCGGCGACCTGCCCGGTCAGCGCGTAGACCCCGGTGCCCAGGATGTCGCCGACGACGAACAGCAACAGCAGCCCGGGGCCCATCACCCTCTTGAGCGTCGGCTGTTCCTCGATGCGGTTCGGCTGCGCCATGGAGCCTCCTAGGACGGGTGTTATTGCTGCACGCGTAACCAACCGCGTCGTCGATCAAACCCGGACGCTGCGGTGGTCATATGGGGCCAGGACATCGATGACGTCGATCAGGGTGGCCCGCGCAGTGTCTCTCGGGTTTCCGGTCTCGTCGACGAGCGCCGACACCACTGCGCCGTCGACGGCACAGACAAGTGCCGAAAGGAGCTCGGTACGGACGCTGCGGCCCGAGCGTTCCACGACTTCCCCGACCGCATCCGCACGCTGCTGCAGGATTCGGCGTTGGACGTCGCGCAGCGCCGGCTGTCGGGCGCAGGCGATGTAGCGCTCGTATCGGGAGATCAGCTGGTCCCCGCCGGGATGGCCGGGAGTGTCGTCGACCAGGAGGTCCACCAGGACGTCCGCGGTGGACTCCGGACCGCGTCGTCGCCGGGAGAGGCCTTCGATCCGGCTGCGCATCTTGGCTGCCTCGACCATGCCGATGTGTTCCACCGCGGCGACGATCAAGTCGTCCAGAGACGAGAAGTAGTACGTTGTCGAAGCCAGGGGCAATCCGGCGCGGGTGGCGACGGCGCGGTGGCGGACGGCTTCGAAGCCGCCTTCGCACAGCAGTTCGGCGGCGGCGCTTACCAGCGCATACCGTCGACGCTCCCCCTTGGGAGTGACCGCTGCTGTCACGCTTAGCATGCTGCCAGCCACCCCGGCCACGCTGGGCCTTTTCCGTCAAACCGGGAGTTGCGCCCATTTATCCATGTCTCCCGCGATGGCCGCCCCGCCAGGTTCCGATGGCAAGATGGCCGCCATGCCAGAGCTGAGTCGGCGCACTGTCCTGCGCGTGGGGGCCGGCGCTGCCGTCGGTGCTGCAAGCGCCTACACCCTGGGCGCGCTGTTACGGCCCGACCCCACCGTGGGTGCCCCGCCGGTGGCGATGACCTCTGTGGGTGCCCCGCTGGCACCGCCCCCACCGCTGGAGCCGGCCGCCGTGCCGGCGCCGACGATGGTGACGGGGTCGTTCGTGTCGGCGGCGCGCGGCGGGGTCGACACCAACTGGGCGATCGCCCGCCCGCCGGGACAGAGCGCCCCGCTACGTCCGCTGATCGCGTTACACGGCAAGGGCAGTGACGCCGCCACGGTGATGGCGGGCGGTGTTGAGCAGGGCCTGGCCGAGGCCGTCGCCGCCGGTCTGCCGCCGTTCGCGGTGGTGGCCGTCGACGGCGGCGGCAGCTACTGGCACAACCGTGCCTCCGGCGAGGACTCCGGGGCAATGGTGCTCGACGAGCTGATTCCGATGTTGGCCTCCCAGGGCCTGGACACCTCGCGGGTGGGGTTCCTCGGCTGGTCGATGGGCGGATACGGGGCGCTGCTGCTGGGCGCCCGTCTCGGTCCGGCGCGCACCGCGGCGATCTGTGCGGTCAGTCCCGCGTTGTGGTTGTCCTCTGGCGCTGCGGCTCCGGGGGCGTTCGACGGTGCCGACGACTACGCGGCCAACTCGGTGTGGGGTCTGCCGGCTCTGGCGTCGATCCCGATCCGGATCGACTGCGGTAACAGTGACCCGTTCTCCGAGGCGACACAGGAGTTCATCGCGGCGCTGCCGACGCCGCCCGCCGGTGGGTTCTCCCCCGGCGGTCACGACGGGTCTTACTGGAGTTCGCAGCTGCCGGCCGAACTCGCTTGGATCGCACCACTTCTGACTGCCTGACCATCCTGGGGGTTTTTCCTCAGCGAAACACTTCCGCTGAGGATTGTAACGTGGCTGTTCTGGCGGCATCTGGTCCGGGCCCGCATTCCTGCGGCTACTGTGGGCTCATACCGTATGCATATCGGGAAGGGACACCAGCCGTGCACAAAGACGACATGATTTTGATTTCGGTGGATGATCACATCATCGAGCCGCCGGATATGTTCAAAAATCATCTGCCGGAGAAGTACAAGAATGAGGCGCCGCGGTTGGTGCACAATCCGGATGGTTCTGATACCTGGCAGTTCCGGGACACGGTGATCCCGAATGTGGCGCTCAATGCGGTGGCGGGCCGGCCGAAAGAGGAGTACGGGCTCGAACCTCAGGGCCTCGATGAGATCCGCAAGGGTTGTTATGACGCCGGTGAGCGGGTCAAGGACATGAACGCCGGCGGGGTGCTGGCCACGATGAACTTCCCGTCGTTCCCGGGGTTCGCGGCGCGGTTGTTCGCCACCGAGGATGCTGAGTTTTCGTTGGCGTTGGTGCAGGCCTACAACGACTGGCATATCGATGACTGGTGCGGGGCCCATCCGGGGCGGTTCATTCCGATGGCGATCCCGGCGATCTGGGATCCGGTGTTGGCTGCCGCGGAGGTGCGTCGGGTGGCTGACAAGGGGGTGCATTCGTTGACGTTCACCGAGAATCCGTCGACGTTGGGGTATCCGAGTTTTCATGATCTGGAGTACTGGAAGCCGCTGTGGGAGGCCCTCGTCGATACCGAGACGGTGATGAACGTCCACATCGGGTCCTCGGGGAAGTTGGCGATCACCGCCCCGGACGCGCCGATGGATGTGTTGATCACGTTGCAGCCGATGAACATCGTCCAGGCCGCGGCGGATCTGTTGTGGTCAGCACCGATCAAGGCGTATCCGACGTTGAAGATCGCGTTGTCTGAGGGTGGGACGGGTTGGATTCCGTATTTCCTGGATCGGGTGGACCGTACCTATGAGATGCATTCGACGTGGACGCATCAGGACTTCGGGGGCAAGTTGCCGTCGGAGGTGTTCCGGGAGCATTTCATGACGTGTTTCATCTCCGATCCGGTCGGGGTGAAGAACCGGGATCTGATCGGTGTCGACAACATCTGTTGGGAGATGGATTACCCGCACAGTGATTCGATGTGGCCCGGGGCCCCGGAAGAACTCATGGCGGTTTTTGACACCTATGAGGTCTCTGATACCGACATCAACAAGATCACCCACGAAAACGCGATGCGCCTCTACCAGTTCGCTCCGTTTGACCACATCCCCAAAGAGCAGGCCACCGTCGGGGCGTTACGTAAAGCCGCCGAAGGCCACGACGTGTCGGTGCGCGCCCTGTCCCACGAACGCACCGGCGAAAAAACCAGCTTCCAAGACTGGGCGGCACGACTGGATGACGCCCCAGTCGGCCAGAGATGACCGGCGTGACTGAGCAATCAACGCCGGCGCATGGCCGGATCGTCGGCGGTTAGGCGTAGCCGATATCGCCCCGATGCAGGAACACGTCGAGGGCACCGCCATCGTCTCTTTGAGCATTCCCGCCAACGTGACGGCGACCTCGGGTAACACTTTGACGGTTGACGGGGATGAAACTCCCGAATCCTCTTTCACGCTGGTGTAAGGGAAACGGACTATGACGCGACTGACGATTGTCGTGATTGCGGTGACGATGCTGTTTGTCATGTCACCAGCGAAGGCACATGCCGAGGTCGACTATGGGGTGGGTTCCGGGGCGCGGGTCGGCGCGTTGGCCGGGGCGTTCAGTCCGCCGCAGTCGACGATGCGACAACTGCAAGGAAAGCCGTGTGCCGCGCCCAATGTGTGTGAGCCGGTGAATTACGCGAACTACGGCTCATTCCTGGGCGGGGATCTCGGCTTGATCAGCCTCAACGACGGCGTGGACAAACTCGACCATTGGATTCGGACCACTCCGGGCCCGAAGATCGCCTTCGGCGCCTCTCTGGGCGCTTCGGTCATCTACAAGTGGCTGCGACTGCGTTCCTTCGACGAGACCGCACCTCCGCCGAGCGAATTGAGCTTCATCACCGACGGCGCCCCTGAACGCCGCGGTACCGGCTACGTCTACGCCGACCCCAGCGGGATGTACGACTATCGCGCGAACGAGGGGTTCGGAATACCAGCTGACACCCCGTACCGCGTCGTGGACGTGTGCCGCAAGTGGGACGGCTGGTGCTACTGGATACCTGGTGACCAGCGCTCCGAAAACGGACGGAATCAACTGCACATCGACTACACACAAATCGACGTCAACGACCCGACGAACGAGATTTCCGTCGAGGGCAACGTGACCTACGTGCTGGTTCCGACCCCGGGATGGGGCTGAATCCGACCGATCCGCAGAGTGGTCAGCGCAGTGAGTAGCGGATCGGCAGGTGTTTGAGCCCGCCGACGAACGTGGTGGCGACGTGCTGAGGCACTCCGGCGAGTTCCACGGACTCGAGCCGGGGCAACAGTTCGGCGAAAAAGCTGTTGACCTCCATCCGTGCCAGCGCCGCCCCCAGGCAGAAATGCACGCCGTAGCCAAAAGCTATGTGCTTGTTGGGATCACGGCCGATGTCGAAGCGGAACGGCTCATCGAACACTTCTTCGTCCCGATTGCCCGACACGTACGACAGCAGCACCGATTCCCCGGCGGAGATCCGCACGCCACGAATGTCGTAGTCCTGCTGCGCAGTTCGCATGAACTCCTTGACCGGTGTCGTCCACCGGATCATCTCCTCGACGGCCAGCGGCATCAGGCTCATGTCATTCTTCAGCCGCGCCAGCTGATCGGGATGTTCGATCAACGCGCACATTCCGCCGGAGATGCTGGCGCTGGTGGTGTCGTGGCCGGCCGCGGCGATGATCGCGTAGTACGACACCGTGTCGATGTCGGACAGGGGTTCTCCGTTGATGCGGGCGTTCGAAATCGTCGAAGCGAGGTCGTCGGTCGGTTTTTCCCGCCGGGACGCCGTCAGCGCGGTGAAGTACTGGAACATCTCCAGCAGGGCGGTCATCTGCTCGCCCTCATCGCGTTTGAACTCGTCGTCGTCGCTACCGAAGAGTTCCTGGGTGAGCTTGAGCATCAACGGGAAATCCGCCTCGGGCACCCCCAGTAGCGACATGATCATGTACAGCGGGTAGTTGACCGCGACTTGTTGGACGAAGTCACACTCGGGGCCTTCGCTGACCATCTTGTCGACGAAGTTCTCGGCGAGCTCCTGTGACCGAGTTTTCAATGCGCGCATCGCCTTCGGACGGAACCAGTTGGTGCCGATCGCGCGTAGGTCACGGTGATCGGGGTCGTCCATGTGGATCAAGGTGCGGATGCCGACACCGGCTTGCAGCTCATCGTTGGCCTTGGTCACCAGGACCGGTCGCGGGGAGTTGGTGAAGACGTTGTTGGCGCGCTCGATCTCCATGATGTCGGCATGCTTGGTGACGGCCCAGAACGGCGCATACTCAGGCGCCTCCACCAGCGACACCGGCGCGGTCGCCCGCAGCTGCGCCAACGCGGCGTGCAACCGCACTTCGTCGGTGTAGGCGGCGGGATCAGCGAGCATCGCCCCGGCGGATTCGATCGTCGGATTGCCCACTACGCCCCCTTGTTTTCCCACCAAGGACTTCGGTGCCGTCACAGTAACATCTGCGGTAAGCAATTCAGTATCACTGAAGGCCCGGTCCATCTGGCTCGCCGCCGAACGAGTAACCCAGCCCCGCGAAAACGAAGGATCCGAATGTCACTACCCCGCACCATGATTCTCGGCGCCTGGGAACTGGTTGCTTTCCAGTCCCGCGATGTCGCCACCACGGAGATCCGGTATCCGCTCGGGCAGCGGCCGCGGGGCCTGATCCTCTACACCGACGACGGGTTCATGTCGGCGCAGCTGGCACCGGAGAACACCGAAGCCGGCACCGAGATCGACGGGTACATCGCCTACAGCGGGCCCTTTCATGTCGATGAAGCCGCCTCGACGGTGCGCCATGACGTGCAGATGGCGTCAATGCCGGAGCTGCTGGCGCAACCACAACTGCGGGAGGCCGCGATTGTGGATGACACGCTGACGCTATCGGCGGTGATGACCGATTCCACCGGCTCCACCACCCGCAGCACGCTGACGTGGCGCCGTCCGGCGCGGAGACACCAGGACCAGGCCCGTCCCATTTCGAGACCGAAGGGGTGAAAGGGGCCGACGCGTCGACGGCGGTGCGTACCCTGCTCACGACGAGGGCGCCCAGAGAACGACCGGATCACCGCCGCTCGAACGTCTTGCGGAAGGAGCCTCCGAGATGACCAGCATTTTGGCGGGGAAGATCATCGTGGTCGCCGGTGCCGGCGGCATCGGCGATGCACTGGCGACCCGCTACGCCGGTGATGGCGCCCGAGTCGTGGTCGGTGATCTCGACGGCGATCACGCGACCGAGCTGGCCAGTCGGATCGATCCCACCGGAGAGCGGGTGGTCGGCACCGGACTGGACGGGACCGACGAGGAGTCCGTGGCCGCGCTGGTCGCGCTGGCGATGTCGAGATACGGGGCGCTGCACGGTTTTCACGCCAATTTCGCCAACTTCGCCGATGGGTTGTCCACCGCCGGGGTCGACCTGCCGCTGGAAGATTTCGACCAGGTGATGAACGTCAATGCGCGCGGGTATTTCCTGTGCTCGCGCCATGCGGTACCCGCCATCGTCGAATCGGGCGGCGGCTCCATCGTCTACACCTCGTCGGCCGCGGCACACATGCCCAGCCCCGTCCGCGTCGCGTACGCGATGAGCAAGGCCGCGGTGCACGCCCTCATGCGCACCGTCGCCACCCGCTACGGGCCCAAAGGTGTTCGTGCCAACGCCATCACCCCGGGCCTGATTTTGCACGACCGACTTCCCGAACTGCCTGAGTCACTGGTGGCCTCGGCGAAGGCGACGACCCCGATCAAGAGCCGGCTCGGGATGCCTGAGGACATCGCCGCCATGGGCTCGTTCCTGATGTCCGACGACGCCGGCTACCTCACCGGTCAGGTGATCGCGGTCGACGGCGGCGGGAGCATGCGTCCCTGACGTCTCACACCGTCCGGCGGTACTCCGCGACGATCGGTTCCAGTTCATCAGGGGTGGCGCCGTGCATGATCACGGCGTCGGCGCCGTAGTCGAACTCCTTGCGAATACGTGCGACGCACTGTGCGGCCGAGCCGGTGGCAGAGGGCTCCAACCACTCGTCCGGAAGCAGGGTGGCGATGTGCTCGATCTGCTCGGCACTGGCCTTGTGGTCGATTCCGCCGGGTATCGACTGGACAACTGCGTCGCCACGGAACCGTTCCAGCACAGCGGGATCCCAGCCGTTGGTGGTCACCATCAGCTCGCCGTAGCCTTGCAGATACGTGGCCAGCCGGGCGACGGTTTTCTTCAGCCGCAGCTCCTCGGGCAGGTGGTCGCCGACCGTCGCGAAGCAGGACCACACCTTGACCGAAGCCGGGTCACGGCCCGCCTGCTCGGCAGCCGTCTTGACCGTCTTGACGGCCCGCTGCAACGTCTCCGGGGTGAAATAGGTGTGCAGGATGACGTCATCGAACGCGCGGCCGCCCAGCGCCAGAGTGTTGGGCCCGAAGGCCACCAGTCCCAGGCGGATGTCCTCGTCGAAATCGGGGTCCAGGAACAGCACCGGATACTTCCCGAGGGGGCCGTCGTGGTCGAAGATCAGTTCGCCGTGCCACAACCGGCGCATCACCTGCGCGAAGTCCTCCATCTGCGCCGTGGTCACCGTGGGCACCCCGAAGGCCCCGTACATCGCAGCGATGCCGCGACCGATGCCGAGAGTGAAGCGGCCTTTCGACAATCGGTGCATGGTGGTGGCCCAGGACCCGGTGATCAACGGGTGGCGGGTGTTGTGGTTTGTTGCCGCGGTCGCGATCTGCATCCGCTCGGTCACCGCGCACGCCGCGCCGACCAGAGAGGACGCCTCTTTGACGTTCCAGCGTTCGGAGATGAATGCCGTTCCGAAACCCAGTTGTTCGCCGCGCCGGGCCTCGTCCATCAGCGTCGCGGGGCCCTCGCCGCCGGCTCCGGCCAGCAGGTAGTAGCCGAGCTCGTCGAGTACGCGATCGGTCAATTCCAGACTCCTTGTTTGTAGCCGCAGTTGTAGACCTCGGCGATCTGCCCCGCCACCACGCGGAACACCTCCATGCTGGCAATGACCACCGCCGATCCGTCGGTGTTGGTCATCGTCGATTCATAGACGATCGTCACGTGTTCGTCGTCGTCGCCGGCGACCACGACGTTGAGTTTGAACTGGATATCGTCGAACGCTTGACACAGATCGAGCACCCGCTGCACTGCCTGCGCCCGGGTCAACACGTGCGACTCACCCACATCGTGGCGAATAACGTTGTCGGCGAACAGCTCCGGAGCCAGATCGAAGTCGCGTTGGTTCCACACCTGCAGGTTGTACAACTCCACGACCTCACGTGCCGAGCGCGCGCTGGGTACCGGGGGAACCGCGGTGGGCGTCATCGTTGACCTCCTGTGCCACTGGACAACGAAGTTAGTTGTCGACCGTCTAATATGCAAGGGTGCCCACTCCCGTCCGCGGGCTTTCGCAACCGGAGCGCGTCGAGGTCTCGGCCCGTCGCCTGCTGCAGGCCGCCGCCCAGCTGATTGTCGAGAAGGGTTGGGAGGCAACCACAGCCGCAGAGATCGGCCGACGCGCGGGGTACAGCAGGACGATGGTGCACGCCCGCTACGGTGGTAAAGACGCCATTCTGGACGCCTTCCTACACGAGTACGTCAGTCGACTCGATCCCGGTCCGCAACCCGATACCCTCGGGCTGCAGCAGGTGCTGGCACATTTCGACCGGATCTGTGACCTGCACACCGCCGATCCCGAGTTGCTGCGTGCCATGTTCGTGGCGACCTTCGAGGCCGTGAAGACCACGTCCCCGCTCCGGGAACGGGTGCACGCACAGCTGCGGAACGCGGCTACACAGGTGGAGGCAGGACTGCGCGCCGGCATCCATGACGGTTCCATTCGCCATGACATCGACGTCCGTGCTGCCGTCGACGACATCACCTCAGCAGTGTTCGGTGCCGGGTTTCAATGGGTGGTGGCGACCGACGACCATGATCTCGAGCAAGAGATCGGCGCGGTCCGAGACCGGGTCATTCGCGACTACGCGCACCCCGCGCAGTAGCCCCGGCACGCGCCGGGTCGCATCCCGACAGTGGGGATCGACGCTACGAACAACCTGAGCGCATCCCGCACAACACATTTAGTTCTGAGCCCGTTACCCGGCCGCGCGCGCCGACGTCAAACTCGCAGCCGTTAACAAATGCGGGCACTTGGGGTAACACATCGGAAATATCGCCACCCTCTAATACTCGGCATGCGTTGTATACAGGACACAACGCGCCGGTACTCCACTCTGGAGTGGCCAGGCGCAGCCCCCGACAGTGCCTTTGACCTGCTCGAATCAGGAGTGAGCCGACGCTTGCGCATCGCCGCAGGGCACAGCCGCTCATGCTGCGGCACCACGGTCGACCTGATCGCGGCCGACCCGTCCGACCCGAGCCTGCCGGAGCAGACCCGCGCCGCCCTCATGGGGCTGACCCCCGGTCATGCAGTCGCCGCACTCGAGTTGCCAGAACTGGCCTCCGGGTGGATCGCGATGCCCGGCGTCGACATCAGAATCGACGCCCAGGCCGATCTGGGCGGCCCGGCTGTGGCGATCACCTTCGACGACGCACTGGCACTACTCTCGGCTCCAGGAGCGCAGGATCTCATTGTCAGTACCATCGCGGTGGTCCCGGGTAGACCAACCCCGCCGCCGGGATGGGATGTCGTCCTCACCGACGTTGCGAATGTGCCCTTGGCACTGGGCAACCGCGGCCATCTGGCGGGTTGTGCGGCATGAGCGACGACAGACTGGTTCTCACCCACGGCTGCTCGCTGTCGAATCTCCCATTGTTCGTCGCCGTCGGAGAGGGCCTCTTCGCTGATGAAGGCCTGCGCGTCGAGGCGCCCTACTTCTGCGATATCAGCTCCACCGCAGAGCTTTTGGCCAGCGGGGTGGCAGACCTCGGCACCGCCGCATTTACTCAACCGTTGATCGACGCCTTCCGACCCGACCCGCCCGTCATGGTTGCCGGAAGCGGTCTGATGGGCATTTCTGTCCTGACCCGCGAACCCGTCACAGACGCCGCAGCTCTGGCCGGCCAACCCGTCGGCACCTTCCGTTCGGACCCCATGGAGGTGCTGCTGCACGATGTGCTGGCCGCGGCGGGACTTCGCATGTCCGATGTGGACTTGCGCTACTTCGACGTACTCACCGACGCCATCGATGCTTGGAACGCAGGCGAATTGGCCGCAGTGTCCCTGGCCGAGCCGTTCGCGGGAAGGATCCGCGCTGCTGGCGGGCACGTGCTCTCCGACGGCACCGAACTGTGGGGAAACCCGTTCCCGGACACCACCTTGGTGGTATCGGCGAAGTTCCTGCGAGAGAGACCAGAACAGGTACGCGCCGCCATCCGGGCCATGCTGCGGGCCGACCAGCTGATCCAGGCCGACTTACCCGCTGCGGTCCGGCACGCCGCCGAGTTCTACCCCGGCTTCGAATTGGAGGAGCTGGTGGCAGCCGCCCGCCGCCAGCCGGCCCGGGTCGACATCCGCGATATGACTTCGGCCGTATACGCCCGCTGGGACAGCCTGCGATCACTGGGCCTGGTCCCCGACAACGCCACCGCACCCGACAACGCCGTCATGTTCGATCTGCTCAACGCCGAGCTCAGCGCCGAAACCATCAAGGAGCCCGCCCGATGAATGACAAGCTGACCATCCCAGCATTTAACCGCCGCAACTTTTTTCGCGGCGCGGCTGTAACCGGCGCCGCAGTTGCCGTGCCTTCATGGCTGCTGTCGGCCTGTTCCAATGCGGGGCCCACAACCACCGCCACCAGCGCCGGCGGAGTGACCACCCTGAAAGCCACGCACGGCACCGGCTTCTGCAACCTCGGCATCTTCCTTGTCAAAGAACGCAATCTCGCCGAAGCCGACGGCGGCGCCCTCGACTTCGTCGTCACGCCGACCAACGCCGACATCGTGACGCTGTTCGGCGCGGGACAGGTTGACGTGTCGCTCATTCCGTACACGCAGTTCATGACGCTGTATGACGCGGGCGCACCGGTGACCATCGTCGCGGGCGGCGGCGTCGAGGGCTGCTCCATCGTCGCGCAGCCGGGGATCAACTCCGCTGCCGACATGGCCGGTAAGACGCTGGGCACGTTCCAGGCCGACACCCTGGAAATGCTGCCGTACGACTATCTGAAGAAAGCGGGCCTGTCGTTCGGCGACGTGCAGGTGCGCTATTTCGGCACCTCCCCCGAACTCGCCCAGGCTTTCATCAGCGGGTCGGTGGACAGCATCTGTCACATCGAGCCCTACGCCACCCAGGCACTCAACGCGCGCAGTGGCGCGGTGAAACTGTCCGACGGCAAGGACGTGTACGGGCCGGGTTACACCGACTGTGTGCTCGCCGTGCGCAACCCGCTGCTCCAGGAGAATCCCGAGGCGGTCAAGGCCCTCATCAAGGGTCTGTTCCTGGCGCAACAGCAGACCGAGCAGGACCGTGAGTCGGCCGTGCAGGCCACCGTCGGGAGCTATTTCAAGACCGACTTCCAAGACGCCATGGACGCCTCGACCAAACAGCCCAACATCGTCGACCAGCGCTCCAAGTCGCAGTTCATGCTCGACCGCGCAGTCGGTATGAAAGACCTCGGCTACCTGAAAGCCCTGCCCGACGAGAAGATCTTCGACTGGTCACTCCTGGAGCAGGTCGTCGCGGAGAACCAGGATCTGTACAAGTCGCTGAAGGCCAAAACCGCATGAGTATCACCACTGCCGCCGGCGTGGGCGTGCGCACAGAGGCGAAGAAGCCCACGAATTCCCGCCCACACCGCTATCGCCGGATCGCGGCGTCCGCGGGGTGGTGGATCGCGTCGGTCGCACTGTTCGCCGGGATCTGGGAGCTTGCGTGGGCGCTGGGTTGGGCCCCGGAACTACTACTGCCGCCGCCGCATATCTTCCTGCAGGACTTCAGCAGTCAGGCACAGTTCTTCGACACGGCAAGGATCGGCGCCGAGCAGGCATCGCCTGTGGTCGCGGTGCTGACGACGGTGATGGCGACAGTGCTGCGGGTGCTCGCCGGACTCGCACTCGGCTTTGTGGCCAGCCTGGTCACCGGCGTGCTGATCAGCCAGTTCCGCGTTGTCCGCGGGCTTGTCCTGCCCGCCGTGACCTTGCTGGCGCCGATTTCGCCCATCGCCTGGCTGCCGGTATCGATCTTCCTGTTCGGTATCGGTAACGCCCCCGCAGTGTTCATGGTGTTCATCGGCGTGTACTTCGTCATGACGCTGGCCACCCTGAGCCTGATCTACGACGTCCCGATCACCTATATCAACGTGGCGCGCACCATGGGCGCCACCAGGCGACAGACCCTGCTGCAGGTGATCCTGCCGTCGGTGTTGCCGGGGATTCTCCAGAGCCTGCGGATGAACCTGTTCGCCGCGTGGATGGTGGTGCTGCTCGCCGAAGCGGTTGGCGTGGGCTCCGGCCTCGGCCAGGTAGTGATGTTGGCGCGCAACACCTTCAACGCCGACCTGGTGTTCTTCGCAATGACGGTCATCGGGTTGAGCGGATACCTGCTCGACGTGCTGTTCCGTCAACTCCAGAACCGGTTGCTGTGGTGGCAGCCCATGACGAACGGAGGCGGCAAGTGACTGCCGTACAACCAACCGGCGCGGTGACCTGCCGCGCGGTTACCAAGGTCTTCGACCACACCAGTCCGGAAGTGCTTGCGGTGGACGGGATCGACCTCGACGTCGCCGCGGGAGAGTTCATCGTCATCCTCGGTCCGAGCGGGTGCGGGAAGAGCACCTTGCTGTCGATGATCGCCGGCCTGGAGTCGATCACGTCGGGCTCGATCGAAGCCGACGGTGAGCCGGTCACCGAACCGGGGCCCGACCGCTGCATGATCTTCCAGCAGTCGTCGCTGTACCCGTGGCTCTCGGTTGCCGATAACGTCAGCTTCGGTCTGAAGCTGCGCGGGGTCCCCAAGAGTGAACGCCGCGAGATCGCCGAGGATCTGCTGCACACGATGGGCCTCAGCGGTTTTGCCGACCACCACCCCGACGGCCTGTCCGGAGGTATGCGTCAGCGAGCGGCGATTGCCCGGGCGCTGGCGATGCGGCCGAGGGTACTGCTGATGGACGAGCCGTTCGCGGCACTGGACGTCCAGACGCGGACCAAGTTGCAGAATTACGTCACCCGGCTTCGTGACGAGAGCGGCGCGTCAGTGCTCTTTGTGACGCACAGCGTCGACGAAGCCGTTGCACTGGCCGACCGGATCGTGGTGTTCACTGCCCGCCCCGGCCGCATCAAGGCCATCGTGAACGTGGAAATCGACCGGCCACGCGACTCCCACTCACCGGAATACCACGCCTTGCATGACCACCTGGTGGACCTGCTGGCCGACGAGGTGGATCGCGCCTTCGCCGAGCAGGAAAGGATTCGTGCGTGACGGCGCTTGTCGTCGCCGCAGTCCAACTCCCCGCGTGCACTGGCGATCTCGAGAAGAACCTCGAAGTCGCTGAGGCCGCCGTCACCGATGCCGCCGCGGCGGGGGCAGAACTCGTGGTCTTGCCGGAACTGGCCACCACACCGTACTTCGCGGGTGAGCCGGCCGGAGCATACCGGGACTGGGCACAACCCATCCCGGGACCACACACCGAGAGGATCGCCGCACTGGCGCAGCGATTCGGGATCACCGTGGTGTTCCCGTTGTTCGAAAAAGACTGCGCCACAGACACATTTCACAACTCCGCGGTGGTCATTGACCGCGGCGACATCATCCCGGCGGTTGACCGGGCGGGCATTGCGCACCCGGTCGCACGCAAGCTACACCTGCCGATTGCCGATACCCCGGCCCCCGGGTTCGACGAAGCAGCCCATTTCACGCCGGGCAACTGGCTGGGTGTACATGAAGTCGGCGGGTACCGACTCGGCGTACTGGTTTGTTATGACCGCCGGTTCCCGGAGCCCTGGCGCGAACTGCGCGCTCTGGGGGTTGATCTCGTGGTGGTGCCGGTTGCCGGCAGCGGCGGCGACAGTACCGACTTCTTCCATGGTGAATTGCGTACCCATGCCCGGGAAAACGGGGTGTTCGCTGTCGCGGCGAACAAGGTCGGCGTCGAATGGGTGGGCGGGCACCCCATCGACAACTTCGGTGAATCGTGCTTCGCCGGGCCCGACGGTGAACTGATCGCACGCCGGCCCCGGGAAGCCGGAGCCGGACTGCTGCTTGCCGAACTCGACCTGGGTTCCCTGTCCGACACGCGGCGGGCACTGCGTTACTTCGAGCACCGCCGCACAGATCTGTTCCCCAGCGCCAAGGAGATTTCATGACAACGCTTTTCCGCAACGCGCTCGTCGTTGCGATGGACGATGAGCACCGCAGTCAGCCGTTCCGGGCCGACGTGCTCGTGGTCGACGACCGGATCGACGCCGTGGGGCCGGACCTGCCGGTGCCCGAGGGCGCCACCGTGGTGGACGCCACCGACCGGCTGATGATGCCGGGCCTGGTCAATGCCCACGTCCACTCGTGGGAGGCGCTGTTCAAAGGCCGCTATGACAATCTTCCGCTGGAACTGTGGATGCTGTTGTCCTATCCGATCCTCGGGGTGGAGCCCATGTCGGACCGCCTGGTCTACCTGCGCACCCTGCTCGTGGGCCTGGAGTCGCTGCGCAACGGCGCCACCTGCCTGCTCGACGACGTCATCGAAATGCCCACCCAGAGCCTGTCGGCGCTGGACGCTGTCTTCCGCGGCTATGAGGACATCGGCATTCGGGCCAACTGCTCGGGCAACATCGTCAACCGGCCCTACATCGACTCGATCCCGTTCGTCGAGGACGTGCTGCCTGCCGAGCTGCTCGCCGAGGCCCGGGCGATGCCCCCGCGCACCGTCGAGGAATACCTGATGACCAGCAAGGAGGCACTGTCGCGCTACGACGGCCGTGCCGGCCGGCTGCGGTACGTGATCGCCCCGAGCGGTCCACAGCGCTGTACCGACGACCTGTTCGTCGCGGCCAATGAGCTGTCCCGAGAGCACGACACGACGTTCCATGTCCACGTGCTGGAAACCAAGATGCAAGCCGTCACCGGACGCGAGTTCTACGGATCGACGTTGGTGGAACATCTCGATTCACTCGGTGTGCTCAGCGACCGCGCGACGCTGGCCCACGGGATCTGGCTCACCGACAGCGACATCACCCGCCTGGGCGAGGTGGGCGCGTCGGTGGCACACAACCCGATCTCCAATCTCAAGCTCGGGTCCGGCATCGCGCCCTGGCGGGCGCTGCTGGACGCAGGTGTCAACCTCGGCCTGGGCTCCGACGGTTTGTCGAGCAACGATTCGGCGCGCATGTTCGACGTCGTGAAATCTGCTGCGCTGCTGCACAAAGTGACGCAACCCGACTACACCACCTGGCCGACGGCCGACGAGGTCCTGTGGGCCGCCACCCGCGGCGGTGCCAGGTCGGCCCGGCTGGGTTCGGAGGTCGGCGCGATCGCGCCGGGCCGCAAGGCCGATTTCCTGATGCTGGACCTGCGTTCGGTGAACTTCACGCCGGTCAATGACATTGCTCAGCACCTGGTGTACGTCGAGAACGGCGAATCGATCACCGAGGTGTGGGTGAACGGGCAGGTCGTGGTCCGTGACGGCCGGTGCCTGCTCATCGACGAGGATGCCGTGCTGGAGGAGATCCGCGAGCTCGGTGGCGAGTACCTGAAAAAGTTCGCCAAGGTGGAGGACATCAACAGAGTGTTCGAGCCGTACATCCGCGACATCTACCAACGCTGCTGCGGCGAGCCGATGGGCATCAACCGCTTCAGCGGCGACGAGCGCGCCTGGGTCGGTGCGTTGTGAGCCTCCTGGTCAAGGGGGCGCGGGTGGTCACAGCCGCCGACGACTACATCGCCGACGTGTACGTCGCCGATGACACCGTGACCACGATCGGCGCGCAGTTGGACATCCCGGCCGACCAGGTCATCGACGCCGCGGGTTGCTATCTGCTGCCGGGCGGGGTGGATCCCCACACCCACCTCGGTTTTGATCAGGGCTCCACCATCACCTCCGACGATTACGCCACCGGCACCGTCGCCGCCGCATTCGGTGGCACCACGACCGTGGTCAACTTCGCCCAGCAGCGCCGTGGCCAGCATCTGCGCGCAGCCATCGACGACGGTCTGGCCGCCGCTCAGGGCAAGGCCGTCATCGACTACGCCCAACACATCGTGATCACTGATCTGGCTGCGGGCTCGCTGGACCAAATCGATGAGCTGGCTGCCGAGGGCGTCACCAGCATCAAGATGTTCATGGCCTATCCAGGCCAGTTGATGGTCGACGATGCGACGATGTTCCAGGTGCTCGAGCGTGCCGGTCAGGTCGGCTCGCTGTGTTGCATCCACGCCGAGAACGGGCCGGTGATCGACGTCCTGGTACGGCGGGCGCTGGCCGAAGGGCGCACCAATCCGTCGTGGCACGGACGCACCCGCCCGGAACTCGCGGAGGCCGAAGCGACGCACCGGGCCATTGCACTTGCCGAAATGGCGGAATCGCCGGTCTATTTCGTTCATCTGTCGTGCGCGGAAGCACTCGACCAAGTGACCGGCGCCCGGGACCGCGGTCGGCCGGTGTTCGCCGAAACCTGTCCGCATTACCTGTTCCTGGACTCCAGTGTCTACGACGACGAGTCATTCGACACCGCGAAGTACGTGCTGACGCCGCCGCTGCGACCGGCCCGACACCAGGCAGATCTGTGGCGTGGGCTTCGTACCGACGACCTGCAGGTGGTCTCCACCGATCACTGCCCGTTCTGCCTCAACGGCCAGAAGACCATCGGCGCCAACGATTTCTCGATGATCCCCAATGGCGGACCGGGCATCGAACACCGGTTGCAGTTGCTCTATTCAGGCGGTGTGGTGGCAGGGCACCTGTCCTTGCGCCGCATGGTCGACGTGTTCGCAACCACGCCGGCCCGGTTGTTCGGTATGTACCCGCGCAAGGGCACCATCGCGGTCGGCTCGGACGCCGACTTTGTGGTGTTCGATCCCAACGGCTCGACGACCATCAGTGCCGCCACTCACCACATGAACGTCGACTACAGCCTCTACGAGGGGTGGCGACTCACAGGTGCGGTACGGACCGTGGTCGCGGCGGGCCGAGCGATCGTGGACAACGGTGTCTTCGTCGGTAAGCATGGTGCGGGGCGTTATATCGCACGAGATGCCAGTGGACAGCCGTAACAAGACAGGGGACGCCATGGCTGACAACGACGGACTGGGGGCCATCACCTCGTTGCCCACCCAAACACGCCGTAAGACTTACGAACACGTCTACCGGGCGTTGCGGCACGCACTGATCACCGGCCGCATACCGGAGGGCACCCACCTGGTGGAGACGGAGTTGGCCGATCAACTCGGGGTGAGCAGGACACCGGTGCGCGACGCACTGCGCCGGCTGGAAAGCGACGGGTTCGTGGCGCGGGGCACCGCAGGTGGCCTCTGGTCACGCGGGATCAGTCCCGACGAGATCGAGGACTTGTTCTTGCTACGTACCGAACTGGACAAGCTGGCCGCCCGACTGGCCTGCGAGCGGGCCAAACCGGAACAGTGGGCCGAACCCAAATCGCTGATCGTGGCCATGGGTGCGGCAATCGATCGATTCGGCGCTGGCTCAGAGGAATTCGGCCAGGCGCATCTGGCGTTTCATACATCGATCTACCGGATCGCCTTCGGCAGCAGGTTCGCTGGGCTCCTGGACAATTACTTGCTGCAGTGCCTGGACGTGGCAGCCGAACTGAGCTACCGGGACCCGGCAAGCGTGCTGCCGGCGGTTCAGCAGCATGAGGACCTGCTCGCAGAACTGTCGTGTGGCGATGTCGTCCGAGCCGTGGCCGCCGCGGAGGCCCACGTGCGACGAAGCGCTGATGACGCCCACCGGGCCAGTTCCGACACTGCCCTTTCTTGACCACGATTTGACTTAGCCCCTTTTGATGAAAGGTTCATCCGTGCAACACATGTTTCTCAATGGCACCGCCATGTCCGGACAGAAGGACCATGGCTGTATCGCCGGCCGTGCTCGCTTCCTCGGCCCGGCCACCACGGCACCCAACTTTCGGTTCTTCGCGATCCGTGACGAGTTCCCCGGGCTGTTCCCCGTCGACAATGGTGGAGCGGCCATCGACGGCGAGCTGTACGAGATGACTGACGAACTGCTTTTCGATGTCCTGCTTCCGCAGGAGCCCAGAGAGTTGGAGATCGGCACGATCACACTGGCCGACGGCTCGGAGGTGCGGGCGATGATCTTGCAGCCGGAGCGAATTCATGCCGGAGACAAGGTGGTTGACATCGCAGACTTCGGTGGATTTCGGGCCTACCAGGCACATCTCGCGGCGAACTCGGCGGCCAGTGCGCTCCTCGGTCTCTGAACTGCAGGTTTCCGGTGAGCTGCTGCTCGAGCGCATCACCCGGTTGTCCTCGATCGGCGCCGACCCCGAGGGTGGGGTGACGCGGCTCGCCTACTCGCCGGAGGATGTCCGCGCCAGGGAGCTCACCGCCGACTGGATGGCCGCAGCCGGGCTCGAAGTATGGATTGACCCGGCCACCAACCTCTTTGGCCGATTACCCGGCAGCGACTGTCATGCACCGGCGTTGGTAACGGGTAGCCACCTCGACACTGTCGTCCGGGCCGGTCCTCTCGACGGCCCCGCCGGGGTGGTGTCCGCGCTGGCCGCAGCGCAGGCACTGCGAAACGCCGGCACCCAGCTGCGGCGTGACCTCATCGTGGTGGCCTTCAGCAACGAGGAAGGCGCCAAGGGAACCCCAGGCATGGTGGGTTCGAAGGCTGTCACGGGTGCGTTGACGGCCCGCGATCTGGACCATGTGGATACCGATGGCGTCACATTGTCCGACCGCATTCGCGACGCCGGTGGTGATCCAGCGCGGATCGCGGACGCGGCCTGGTCACCGGAGCGCCTCGCCGCGTTCTTCGAACTGCACATCGAGCAGGGTCCGGTGCTGCACGCTGCGGACGCGCGGATCGGGGTGGTCACCGGTATCACCGGTCAGATCAGCCTGACGGCCACAGTCACCGGTGCGGCCAATCATGCTGGCACCACACCGATGTCGTCGCGACAGGATGCGGCGGTGGCGGCGGCCCGGCTGGTGCTCGCGGTGCAGGATTTGGCCGGCGACGGTCATGTCCGGGTGGCTACCGCAGGGACGCTGACCGTAGGGCCCGGCGTCCGCAACGTAGTTCCCGGCCGGGCCACCGTCGGTATCGACATCCGCGACGACTGCGTGGAACGGATCCAGGCCGGCGTCGACGCGCTTGACCGCTGGGCCGCCGACATCGCCGCGTCGACGGACACCACGATCGAGCTTCACCGCAGCACGGTGCAGCCGGCGGTGATGATGGATCAGACTTTGACCGGCCACATCGCCGACAGCGCCGACGCTCTCGGGGCGAGCCGGTTGACGCTGTCCAGTGGAGCTGGCCACGATGCGCAGGTCATGGCAGCCATCTGCCCCTCGGCGATGATCTTCGTACCGAGCATCCACGGGATCAGCCACGCACCGACGGAATCAACCGCACCCCGGGATCTGGTGCTGGGCGCGAATGTTCTTCTTCGCGCGCTGGTCGCCGCCGACAGCAGTACCCGGACACGCAACTTCCGGCGCGGGCAGGCTGGTTCAGTGTGACGCACAGCGCATAACAGCCCACCCCGGCCACGACTACGGGTCGGGGGTGAGGATGCGGTGGGGGTGGTGGTAGGTGTTGATGCAGGTCTGGCCGCAGTCGAGTTCTGGTGGTGGGATCCATTCGGTGATGCCGTCGCGCCGGTTTCTGGTGGTCCAGCCGGTGGTGTCGACCATGCGGTTGTCGGGTCCGCAGGCCAGGGTGAGGTCCTCGATGTCGGTGTGGCCGCCGTCTTTCCAGTCTTTGTTGGCGTGCAGTGTCACAACAGTTTTGGCGCCACACCGAGATCGACGAAGTGGCGCCATCGTCTCGCACAAAGTCGCCCAAACGTTCGTTTCGGCGTCAGACAGTTCCGGCACTGGCCTCCCGGAACGCAGCGGTGATCTCGGCAACCCGCGGATCGGCCCGCAACTGCTCCAAGGTCTCCGGAAGCGGTAACCGCCAGTTCGGGTATTCGTCAACCGTGCCCGGCAGGTTCGGCTGCCGGGGTTCGGCGATCACGTCATAGGGCGAGATGAGTTTCAGCCGGCTCGGGGTCGCGGCCAGTAGCCGGTGCATAGCGGAGATGATCGCCGCCTCCGCCGGTTCCTCCGGCTCGGCGGCCAGTACTCCTTCGGACCGCAGCATCGCCAGCCACTCGACCCGTTCCCGCTCGGCGGTGGCCTGCTCGGACGATACGTCGTCGAGCAGCCCGAGATCGGCGCGCGCCCGCACGTGCTCACCGCGGAGGAAGCCGGCGGCGGTGGGCAGGTCGTGTGTCGAAATGCTGGCCGCCGCCCGCGACGGCCACTTCGACGGCGGCAACAGCGGTTCGCCCGGCGCTGACTCGTCACGGGTGAACCAGGCGACAGCGCAGCCCAGCATCTCGTTGCTCGCGAGCGCCTCCGTGACCTCGGGTTCGACAGTGCCCAGATCTTCACCGACCACGATGGCGCCGGCCCGGTGCGCCTCCAGCGCGAGCACGGCCAGCATGGTGTCGGCGTCGTAGTGCACGTAGGTACCGCGGTCCGGTCCCTCACCCGGCGGGATCCACCACAGCCGCCACAATCCGGCGACGTGATCGATCCGCAATCCGTCGGCATGATCCAGCACGGCGCGCAGCATGTCCCGCAACGCGGCATAACCGGTGGCGGCGAGGCGATCCGGCCGCCATGGTGGCAGCCCCCAGTCCTGCCCGCGAGGGGTGAAGTTGTCCGGTGGAGCTCCGACGCTGACCCCGGTGGCGAGCACGTCGGCCAACGCCCAGGCGTCGGCGCCCTCCGCGTCGACCCCCACCGCAAGGTCGTGCAACACTCCGACTGCCATGCCGGCGTCCCGCGCGGCGTCCCGCACGGAGGTCAGCTGCTCGGCACACCGCTGCTGCACCCAGGCGTGAAATGCCAACCGGGGGGCCAGCTCTCGGCGCGCCGCTGCGACAGCGGGGCTTCTGACATCGCGCAGCGGCTCCGGCCACTGCGTCCACCGACCGCCGTGCCGCTCCGCCAGCGCGCAGTAGGTGGCCCAGTCCCGCAGCCCTTCCGACACCTCGGATCCTAGCGACTCGGCCACCGGGTCCGGTCGGCCGACAGATCGCCAGAGCAACTCCAGCGCATCGCGTTTGGCGGCCCACACGAGGTCGTGGTCGATCCGCGCGGTGTCCGCCGCGACCCGCAGCGCGTCTACCTCGGCGCGGGTCCCCGGATCGGCTCGACGGTAGGCTTCGATGTACTCGATACGCAGCGCCAGTGGATTGGCGAACCGCCGGCTGGACGGGGTGTAGGGCGAGGGTTGCACCGGGTGCGTCGGTCCCGGCGCATGCAAGGGATTGAGCAGTACCGCGCCGGCGCCGTGCTCGGTGGCCGTCCAGTCCACGAACTCCCGTAGGTCACCCAGGTCGCCGATACCCCACGACCGCGCGGAGCGCAGCCCGTAGAGCTGCAACATCCACCCCCACGTGGCGGGCGCCGTCGGCACTTGCGGCGGAGCCGCCACCAGGGTGACCTCTTGGCCGTCGTTGGTGTGCAGGCGATACCAGCCCACCGGCAGGTCTGCCGGCAACTCGTCGCGTACGTCGATCCGGTTGCCGTCTTCACCTACCAGCTGGACAGCTCCCGGCAGCGGATGCGGCTCACCGGTGAGGCGTACCGCGATGGTCGGAGCCAATGCTCCCGACCGCGCACGCTCGTCCAGCGCGGCCAACTCGCGGCGTCGGGCAGCCTCGGTACCTGCATCGACATCGAGTAGTCCGAGCACCCGGACCACCACATCGGCGTCCACCTCCACAGGCTCGCGCCGCTCATTGCGGTAGGACGTGGCCACCCCGTGCGCCGCGGCCAGTCTGCGCAGATCATCGGGGATCGGTTTCGGGTCCGCCATCACCTGCACCGCACGACGGGAGCTACGACGAGGGCATGGAGACTGTGCCGGCGCGAGAACATGCCGCTGCTATACCCCGCCCGCGATTTCTCACACGGACGACTCGGCCGATCAGCCAGGCGTCAGCGCAACACCCGCACCGGTACGTTGGCCCAGCCCGCAACGTTCTGCATATTGACCCGGCGGCAGCCGTCCCAGTCGACCTCGAAGCGCGGCATGAAGTCCAACATCTTGTCCAAGGCGATCGCGCTCTCCATCCGGGCCAGCGCCGCACCCAGGCAGCTGTGGATGCCGTAGCCGAGACCCAGATTCTGCGCTTCGGTACGGTCGCGTTCGATGTCGAACTTGTCGGGATCGGTCCATGCCTCGGGGTCCCGGTTGGCCGAGCCGCCGACAAGGAAGACGGGTTTGCCTGCGGGGATGGTCACCCCATGCAGCGAGATCTCCCGCAGCGAGCATCGGACGTTGTACTGCGCCGGCGCCTCGTAGCGCAGCAACTCCTCCACCGCGAACGGAATCTTGCTACGCTCATCGGCCAACCGGCGCCATTGGTCGGGATTCTGGCCGAACACCACCACTGCATTGCCCAGGAGTTTGGTCACCGTCTCGGCACCCGCACCGCCCAATAAGGTGGCGAATTCGGTGATCTCGATATTGCTCAGTGGCTCCGACTGACCGTTGTCCCGCTCGATCTCGGCGCTGATCAGCTTGCTCAGTAGATCCTGGCCCAGCTCGCCTCGGCGCTTCTTCACCAGCCTGAAGTAGTAGATCGCCATGTCGACAGCGGATTTCATACCGGCCTCCGACATTTCGACCTGACCGGGGTCGCGATGCAGCAGGTCGTCGATCCACAACCGGACCTGTTGGCCGTCGGCCTCGGGTACACCCTGCATGATGGTGATGATCTCGACGGGAAACAGTGCCGAGAAGTCCTGCACGAAGTCGAAACCGTCCGGGTCAACAGCTGACAGGTGCTTGACGATCAGTTCGCTGACCATCTGCCGTTGCGCCTGGATCGCCCGTGGTGTGAACACCTTGTTCAGCAGGCTGCGCATGTGGCGGTGAGCCGGCGGATCCATCGCGATGATCGAACCGTGCTCGGTCACTTGCCCTTTGCGTACTTGGGCGAGGTCAACGCCGTGGGACGAGGAGTATGTCTCGTAATCCTTGTACGCCGCCGCGACGTCCTCGTGCCGGGTGAGCGCATAGAAGTCGTACTGGGGGTTGTAGTAGACCGGCGCCTCTTCCCGCATCCGCCGGTACGTTTCGTAGGGCCCATTGAAAAATTCTTCGGAGAACGGGTCGAATATCAGGGTGGCCGTGGTCATTACGCTTCCTCACGAGCGAGAGTTGAAGGATTGCGGTTCAGCCGCCGCCGAGTTCGGTTGCGTGCCATCCGCACGGTGATGTCGGCATAGAGCTTCATCGGCGCACGAATCGGCGGGGATGCGGTGCCGGTGATACTGAACGGCAGATCCGATCCCACCACCGACCGGTAGTGGGTGAAGGCATCAAACCCGGCCTTACCGTGATAAGCGCCCATGCCGCTGCGGCCCACCCCGCCGAACGGCGCCGATGACGGAATCATCTGGGCTGCGAAGTCATTTCGCGCCACCCCGCCGCTTCGGGTGTGCCTGACGAAGTGCTGGAAATCCTCACCGTCGGACCCGTACCAGTAGGCGACCAGCGGCGCGGGCCGCTCGTTCACGTAATCGATCACCTCGGGTAGCTCCGAATAACCCATCACCACCAGGACAGGTCCGAAGATCTCCTCCGTGGTGATCCTCATGGCGCCGTCGACCCCGTGGACGATGGTCGGGGCCATCTTGCGGCTCGCCCGGTCCGGCAGGAGCTCACCGTCGGGAGCAATCTGTTCCACGACAGCGCCTTTGGCACAGGCGTCGTCAACCAGACCCAGCACCCTGTCATAGTTCGGTTCGTTGACACACGAGCAGTAGTCGTCGTTGTCCAGCACCGTCGGGAACATCTTCCGCAGTGTGTCGCGGGCGGTGGCAAGGAAGGATTCCATGCGGTGGTCGGGAACGAAGACGTAATCCGGGCACACGCAGACCTGTCCGCCGTTGACCATCCTGGCCGACGCCACCCGGCGAGCCGCCCGGGTGATGTCGGCGTCTGGGGCCACCACGACGGGGTTCTTTCCACCCAGTTCGAGGGTGACGGGTACCAGGTGACGCGCCGCAGCCTGCTGTACCAACACGCCGATCTCCGGTGACCCGGTGAAGAACAGGTGGTCGAACGGCAGCCTGGTAAAGCTCGCCGCGACGTCACGGCCGCCGGTGACTACAGCAAGTTCCGCGGTGTCAAAGTAATTGGGTGCCAGTCTGCCCATCAACTTCGCGGTGTGAGACGTGATCTCGGACATCTTGATCATGACCCGGTTGCCGGCGGCGAATGCGGCGGCGGCGGGCAGGATCACCAGATTCACCGGAAAGTTCCACGGCCCGATGATGCCGACCACACCCAGCGGGGTCGGCTCTACTTCGGCCTTGACGCCGACCAGTCGGGCAGGCCGCATGAGTGTGGTGGGACGCATCCACTGCCGCACATGGCTTCTGGTGTGCTCGATCACCGGAATGAGGCCGACCACCTCGGTGAACAGCGACGCGGCCCGCGACCGGGTACCGAAGTCGGCCGCCATCGCATCGACGAACTCCTCGGTGTTGTCCAGCAGCAGGGCCAGGAGCCGATCGATGCGGTTGCATCGCAGGTCCGCACTCGGCGGCCCATCGGCGAGAAAACACCTGCGTTGCAACTGCAGAATTCTCTCAGCCGTACTCATTTGGTCACCCCGCCGACCGATCGCCACACTCGACGCCGACTGACCCTCGACCAGCTGTCCGGTCCGTCACCTGCACCTCCTGAAACCGGGCCGTGCACAGCATGCCTGCCGGGTTATCAACGGTAATGCTTACCGTATCCTATTCCATCAGCAGCGCCGGCAGTCCCGGCCGACTGCACCCACAGCGCCACATTCGAGGCCGTCTCGCCAGAGAACGCGCAGTCCGAATGCAATACTGTAAGCATTTCGGTGGCACCGCGCATCGCGGCCGGACGCCTGACGAAAGAGGGATCCACCATGGACGATGTGGCGATCATCGGTGTCGGTCTGCATCCGTTCGGCCGATTCGAGGGCAAGTCCGCCATGCAGATGGGCGCGGAGGCCATCTTCGCCGCGGTGGGCGATGCTGGCATCGCCTGGAAGGACATCCAATTCGCTGTCGGTGGCAGTTGGACGGTGGCCAATCCGGACGCCATCGTCTCGATGGTGGGCCTGTCGGGCATCCCGTTCACCAGCGTGTTCAACGCCTGCGCCACCGCGGCCAGTGCCGCCAAGACCTGCGCTGACGGTATCCGCACCGGCGACTACGACATCGGCATCGCCGTCGGTCTGGACAAACACCCGCGCGGCGCCTTCACCGAGGACCCCGCGTTGGTCGGGATGCCGCAGTGGTACGCCGAGAACGGTCAGTACCTGACCACCCAGTTCTTCGGGATGAAGGCCAACCGTTACACCCATGACCACGGGATTTCCCACAGCACCCTGGCCAAGGTGGTCAACAAGAACTTGCGCAACGGCGCGCTCAATCCGAATGCCTTCCGCCGCAGACCACTTGACGAGCAGGACATCCTCAACGCACCGATGCTGAACTATCCACTCACGCAATACATGTTCTGCGCCCCGGATGAGGGTGCGGCCGCGGTGGTGATGTGCCGCGCGGATATCGCGCACCGCTACACCAGCAAGCCGGTGTATCTGAAGGCCGTCGAACTGCGCACCCGCAGCTACGGCGCTTACGAGGTGAACACCACCTTCGCCCCGGTCGTCGAGGATGTCGCGCCCACCGTGTACGCCGCACGGTCGGCGTTCGAGAAGGCCGGTATCGAACCGGCCGACGTCGACGTCATCCAACTGCAGGACACCGACGCCGGCGCTGAGATCATCCACATGGCCGAATGCGGGTTCTGCGCTGACGGCGACCAGGAGAAGCTGCTTGCTGACGGCGCCACCGAGATCGGTGGCTCGTTGCCGGTCAACACCGACGGCGGGTTGATCGCCAACGGCGAGCCCATCGGCGCGTCCGGACTCCGCCAGATCCACGAACTGGTTCGGCAGCTGCGCGGCGAAGCGGGCGACCGGCAGGTCCCGGGCGGCCCGAAGGTCGGCTTCGCCCAGTTGTACGGGGCCCCGGGCACCGCGGCCGCCACGATCCTGACCACTTGAGTGGGCCGAGCACCCATCGAAGGTTACGAAGCCGTTCTCGGCGGCGAGTAGTTCGGCTTGCCCAGCCCGAGAACGTGTTGGGCGATCATATTGCGGAAGACTTCGAGTGTGCCGCCATAGATCCCGGCGAGAGGTGCGAACCGGTACAGGTACTCCGAGGCGCCATCGTCGGCTGCGCCGGGCGTTTCGATCGGCAGCATCGACGCCGGACCGGCGATGTCCATCAAATCCGGCCCGATATCGCGCATGGTCTGCGCCAGTGCGACCCTGCCGAAGATGCTGGGGGTGGACAGGGATGCCTCCATCCGGGCGGCGCTGCGCCCCAGCCGGTAGGCCACCGATCCATCGTCGACCGTGGGGGCCACCTGCGCGGCGACGGCATCCACCGCGGCCGACATGAATCCGCCCTGGTGCGCCATGATCGCGATGTCCTGTAATCCGTCCGGAATCCCGGCTACCGCACCGTGTTCGGCATCCAGCGGTCCACGCAGCACCGCCCAGCCGTTGTTCACGTCACCGAGCACATATTTGTCGTCCACGCGCACATCGCTGTAGTAGACGATACTGGTGCGGTCGCCGTCGATGGTCCGGATGCCCTGGATCTCGACACCGGGCAGATCCAGCGGCAGCAGAAACATGGTCAGACTTTTGTGTTTCGGCGCCTGCGGATCAGTGTTGGTGATCAGGAAGGTGTATTGGCAGTTGTGCGCTCCGGTGGTGAACATCTTGGAGCCGTTGATGACCCAGCCGTCGCCATCACGTACCGCACGCGTCTTACAGGTGGCGATATCCGAGCCGCCTTCGGGTTCGGTGTAGCCCAGACACATCCGAACATGCCCACCCAGGACCTTCGGCAGCACCTCGGCGACCAGTTCTGGTCTGCCGAATGCGCCCACCGACCGTGCCACCATGATGGTGGTACCCCAGGTCACCCACGGCACATGGGCACGGCGCTTCTCCAGTTCCCAGATGCGGCGCCGGATCCGCGTGAATCCGCCTCGGTCCTCGGGTTGGTATTCGCCTTCCAGGTAGCCTGCGGCCCCCAGTGCCAGATGCACCGCTTCGTCGAAGTTGTCGCCGGTCTCGCGGTCCCGCCGGCGCACCTCGTCGGTCACGATGTCGGCCAGGAACCTGCGGGCCTCGGCTTGAAAGGCCGCATCGTCGTCGCTGAGTTCGACCCGGGTGAAATCCATGCTGTTGCTCCTAGACCAAAACGGGTTCGGTTGGCGACACGGCACTTTCGCGCCTGGCGATGATTTCGGCGACCCGTTTGGCGCTGGCGCCGGGGTCACCACCGGCCAGCGCCCACCCCCGGGCACGCACCAGGTACGCGGTGGCGGCGGCCTCCGCGGACACTCCCAGGCCACCCTGGATGTGCACTGCCATCGTCGCCGCTTTGGCAGCCTCCTCCGCCAGGAACACAAATGCGCAGCCGGCCAACTCCGGTCGTTCGTCGGGTTCGTTGTCCAGGAACCACGCCGCACGCCGGGCCAGGTTCCGCCCGCCTTGCACCACGATGGCCATATTGGCCAAGGGATGGGAGATCGCCTGCAGGGTCCCGATGGGAACGCCGAGGGTGTGGCGGGACTTGGCGAATTCCGCGGCGATGGTCATCGTCTGCTCGACCAACCCGGCCAGCGCCGCAGCGGTTAGCACCCGCCACTCATCCAGCGCCCGTTCGTAAGCCGCCAGGGCCGGCGCACCCGAACCCAGCACCACCCGGGTGTCAGCGGTGTCTGGATCAACCCATGCCATCGGCAGCTGGCCCAGATTGGCCACCCGTTCCGGCCTGGTTCCGAAACCGAGGAGCACCACCTGCTCACTGTCGCGGACGATGATCTGGTCAGCCACTGAGCCCGACGGAATCAGCCGCACTCCGGTGACCGGGTCCAGGGCCGCGTCCAGTCCGACGATCCGGCTGCCGGTGACGACGTCGCCGTCTACCCCGCCGAGCCGTTCCAGTAACCGGGCCGCGCACACGTGGTCGATCCACGGCACCGGCGCCAGGGCACGACCCAACTCCTCGGCCACCAACGTCAGGTCAACCAGCGTGGCGCCGTCGCCACCGGCGGCCTCCCCCACCGCCATCGACGATGCCCCCACGGCGCACAGCCGTTCCCACAGACTCTTGTCGAAGCCGGATTCCTGCGCAGCCCACACCACCTCGATGGTGCAGTGACTGTCCAGCAGCTGCCGGTAGGCCGCCTGCAGATCGCGGTGATCCTCGGTCAGGCTGTAGTCCAGCCGGCGCAGCTCGTAACGGTCCATCTGGTCAGTGCTCCTCGCTGCGGCGGAAAAAGAAGTCGTCGGCGTTGTTGTAGAGGTAATTGTCGAGCGCCTCGGCCGGCAGGTCGAGTGCTTTCGCCTCCGGGACCACCCGGCTCTGGCGCAGCACCGGCCAATCCGAGGCGAAGATGATCTTCTCTCGACCGCGGGTCCGCATGTAGTGCAACAGCTCGTCGGGCAACCGCCTGGGCGACCAGGCCGAGGTCATCAACCGCAGATTCTGGTACTTGATCAGCATCCGGATCGCGATGTCCCACCAGGGGTCCGCCCCGTGAATCATGCACAGTCTGAGCTCCGGAAAGCGGACACACACCCGGTCGAGGTGAATCGGGTTCTGCACCTCACCGGGAATCGGCGGCCCCGGAATGCCGGTGTTGACACACAGCGGCAACTCGATCTCGGCGCACTTGGCGTACAGCGGGTAGTACACGGCGTCACTGGGCGGGTACATTCCGTCTCCCCAGAAGCTCGGTCCCACAACGGCATAGGCGATCGGCAGGTCAGCAACCACCGATGTCAACTCCCGCAGCGAGGCCACCGGTTTGAGCAGGTTCACCCCGCCGATCGCCAGCATGAACCGGTCGGGCCGGGCCTCGACGAACTTACGTGCGGTGACCGAGGGTGTGGTCAGGTTGTCCATCAGGATGGCCTTTGCCACGCCGTGGGCATCCATCTCGTCGAGTAACTCAGAGAGATCAATCGGGTCGAACATGGAAGGGGGTCCCTTGAAGTAGTCGTCCCGGACCTTCGTCATGAATTGCGGCTGGTGTTCGGTCTCGCCGAAATGGACGTTCACCAGGCAATCGATCACTTGCTGGACCATCCGACACCTACCCCTTTGCCGGTTCGGACAACGCCGGAACCGTCTGCGCTGCTATCGCTTTCGCCCAGCGGTAATCCGCCTTGCCGTTGCCCAGTCGCTTCACGCGGTCGACGAGGATGAACTCCTTCGGAGCTTTGAAACGGGCCAGCTCAGCCACACAATGGCGGTGGAGCAGCTCGTGTTCGGCAGCCACTCCTTCGCGCAGCGACACGTGGCGTAATGAAACCAGGGCCACCACCTCCTGGCCCCATCTCTGACTGTCGCGGCCCACCACCAGGGCGTCCAGGACATCCGGATGACCCCGCAGCACCTCCTCGATTTCCTCGACGAACACCTTCTCGCCGCCGGTGTTGACCACCAGTGAATCCCGACCGAACAGCCGCAGTTTCCCGTCGGGTTCGACGGCCGCGCGATCACCCGATATGACCACCCTGGTACCTGCCACCTCCGGAAAGGTCTTGTTCGTGGCTTCGGAGTCCTCGAAGTAGCCCAGTGGGATCCGGCCGGTGCGCGCCACCCAACCGATCTCGGGTTCACCGGGTTCCAGGAAGCGGGTGCGGTCCTCGGACAGTACGAGACCGCCCTCCCGGAAGGCGAAGGTGTCGGTGTGGCTGCCGCGCTGGTTGTGCCCGAATCCCATATTGCCGGTTTCCGAGGAGCCGTAGCCGTTGATCAGGGTGATGGCCGGCAGGTGCTCCAGCAGCGCCTGTTGGTTCTTCAGATTGGTCCCTGCACCGCCGGTGCCGATCGCGAACAGCGAGGACAGGTCGTAAGGGCGCTGACCCAGTTCCGCGGCGATCGGGCCGGCGTAGGCGTCTCCGACCATCGTCATCAGCCCGACCTGCTCACGCTGTGCAGTCTCGAGCACTGCCCGCGGGTCGAACTTCTTCGACGTGTCGTGGAGAACGACTGTTTGACCGTTGAGCACCGCCGAGAACGTCGTCCACATGCCGGCGGCGTGCATCAGCGGCGATACCGCGAACCACGGTGGTCCGAGATTGCGGACTCTGTCATGTATTTCGCCGGCGTCCTGGTGGTCTGCGCCGTTCATCGAGGAGACGTACATGTCCGCCTGCCGCCACAGCACCCCTTTCGGGCGACCGGTGGTCCCGCCGGTGCAGACGATGATGAGATCATCCGGCGAGGCCTCGACACCGGCGTCGGTCTCGCCCGCGGCCACCGCCTCGTCGAGAGTCACCGCACCGCGGATCTCGCCGACGCTGCTGCCGTCGTCCACCGAGAGCAGCAGATCGGCACCGGCAGGCAGGATATCGGCGAACTTGGCTCCCAGCCCCCGGTGGTAGATGACTCCCCGGGGTCGGAGGTATGCAAGCAGACCGGCGACTTCGCGCGGGGTGTAGTTGTAGTTCACGTTGACCGGGACCACCCGGGCCTTCAGGCAGGCCAGCACCATGTCGGGGTACAGATCGTTGTGCATGATCAGCGCGACCCGGTCCTGCCCGCACTCCCAATTGCGCAGCGAAGCACGTTCCCGCCGGGCACCGAAACCACTGCGGGAGAGGAAGTTCGCCAATCTTCGAGTACGCTCGGCCGTCTCGCCGAAGGTACTGCGGCGCTGCCCGCACACCGTCATCAGCCGGTCGGGTACCTGGCCGGCGATCTCGTCGAAGACGGCGCCCAGAGTCCACTCGGTCATCTGCGCTCAGACAGTCGCGCGGACGGTGGCACCGATCAGGTTCAGTGCATTGTCGCGCATCACTTTCCGGGTGTCTTCGGCGCTGAATTCAGGGAACTGTGGGATGTCGGCGGTGAAGGTCATGGGGTCGGCGAGGCCCTCACCGTGCGGCCAGTCGGAGCCGAACAGGATTTTGTCGACCCCGATGGTATCGGCGAGCAACTTCACGTCGTCCTCGTAGTAGGGCGCGATCCACACGTGGTTCCGCAGTTGCTCGACGGGGTCCTCTTTGTAGTGGTACGGGGCGGTGTTGGCGGACTTCTTCAGCCGTTTGATCAAGCGGTAGACGAAGTAGGAGCCATTCTCGATGCTGGCCACCTTCAAGTTGGGGTGCCGGGTGAACACCTGATGCACGATCATCGAGGCAATCGTGTCGTGGATGGCGCGGTCGTCGAGCAGGATCTGGTCGAGCGGGTCCTTCTTGCCGAAACCTTCGAAGGTGGCCTGACCACCCCACAGCGCGGCGATCGCCAGATAGCCGCTGTCGGACAAGTGGAAGCCGACGGGCACACCCGCCTCGGCGAGCCGCGCCCACACCGGATCATGCAGTGGGTCACCCAGTGAGCGGGGCTTGACCACCCCGGGCACCGGAGCCGGCCGCACCAGCACCATCTTGGCGCCCCGTTCGAGAACGAATTCCACTTCCTGCACTGCCTTTTCGGGATCTGCCAACGAGATGATCGGCGCCGACAGAATTCGATGGTCGGGCCGGTCGAAGCCCCAGTCCTCGTCGAGCCAAAGGTTGAACGCGTGTACCGACACCATCGTGGCCTCGATATCGTCCTTGAGGGCCTCCTCAACACCGCACGCGAAAGTGGGTAGCATGAAGCAGGTTTCGATGTTCTGCCGGTCGAGGACCTTCACCCGTGCGTCCCGGTTCTGGTATTCGGGATGGTTGGCCATCCGGTCGACCTTCATCAGTGACGCGGGGTCGACGCCCTCGGGGATCTCGCCACGGAACAACAGGTCCAGACACCCCGGCTCGATGATCGGATCGAAGGTGGGGTTCGGGATGAACTGATTGACCCGTCCACCCATCAGAGCCAGGGTCCGTTTACCGTCCTGGACCATCTGGACGCCGCGGCGTTTGAACTCTTTGGGTAGATGCCGGGTGAACGAATCCACCGGCTCGTAGTAGTGGTTGTCGACGTCGACCGCCTGATACTCCAGAGTCATCTCGGGTCCTCTCGATCCTCACACGCTCAGCGGCGGGAAATTCGGTGAGCGTTTCTCGAAGAAGGCGGTGATGCCCTCGATGAAGTCGGGCCGCTGCATCGAGTCGTGCATCAACTTCTCGGCCTTGTTGCTGGTCTCGACGATCGCCATGTCAGCGTCGGCGTAGAGCTGACGTTTCATCACCGCCAGTGAGCTGGGCGCGCAGTTGGCCGCCATTTCCTCGGCGTAGGCCAGCGTCCGGTCCAGCAGATCCTGCGGCGGTACCACCTCTTTGACCAGCCCGAGTTGGGCGGCCTCCTCGGCGAAGAAGGTCCGACCACTCAGAAGCAGATCGGCCGCCACTCCCCAGCCGACCAGGCGGGGCAGAATCCAGGAGATGCCGTACTCGGCGATCAGGCCGCGGCGCGCGAAGGACGTCGTGAATTTCGCGCCCGCCGCTGCGAACCGGATGTCGGCCATCAACGCCTGCGACAACCCCATCCCGGCGACCGACCCATTGATGGCCGCAATGACCGGCTTGCTCAGCTGTGTCAGGAAATACGGATGCTTCTCGGCCACCAGTGCGCTCACGTCAGTCTTGTTCGCCGACTCGACCGTCACCGCCGAAATGGTGTTCAGCCCACCCATATCGGCACCGGCGCAGAATGCCCGGCCGGTTCCGGTGATCACGATGACCCGAACCGCGGGATCTGCCTCGGCGGCTTCGATGTGGGCGTAGAACCCGGAGGCCAGCGCGCCGCCCCAGGCATTCATCCGCTCCGGGCGGTTGAACGTCAGGACCGCAACGCCGGAGTCGCGAACCTCGTACAGCACTGCCTGGCGCTTCCCGGCCTCCTCCGGCGACGCGACCGCGCTGTCATCGGCAAAGCTGTCGTCGGCAACGCTCATCGAGTTGCTCCTCCTCGATACTGGAAACCGAAAACCGGTGCGGACACGGGCGGCCGGGCACGCCTTACTGTATACCTATCGGTAGCACCTTCCGCACCGTTGCGCCCAAACCAACGCTTGGGTGGCAAAGTGCGAGAACGGGCCGCCATTTCGTCGATCTCGGCGCGTCGCTAACTGAAATCCGTACCGCCGTCGACGTTGACATTCGCTCCGGTCATGTAGGAGTTGCGCCGAGACGCCAGGAACGCGACCACCGGGCCGATCTCCTCCGGCAGGCCCGCCCGCGGTAGATGAGCGGGGTGCCCGAAGTGCTCGGTGACCACTTCCATCAGCCGGTAGGGATCAACCTCTCCATCGGGGGCGCAGACGCCGACGGTCTTCGCCCAGCCCACCAGTCCCTCGGTGGCCACACTCCCGGGCGAGATCACATTCACCAGGATCTCGTCGGCCGCCAGCGACTGCGACAGGTTCTTGGAGATGCTGGCGACCATCGATTTGGCGGCGGTGTAGGCGACCAAGGAGACGCCCTGCCGCTTCGTCGAGGTGGCTGAGAAGTTGACGATCCGCGCCCAGTCAGCCCGGCGCAGCAATGGAAGGGCAGTCCGCACACACCGCACCATCGACATCGCACCGAGTTCGACCGCCTGCTGCCACTGCTCGTCACCCAATTCTTCGAAGCCACCACGGACGTCGGGGCCGACGGCATTGACCAGAATGTTCAGTTCGCCGCCCCACCGCTGACCCACTTCGCTGAACGCCGCGTCGAGTTGGCCGGCATCGGTGGCATCGGCCCTGAGACCAATGACCTCCGGACTCCCCCGCCGCATCAGGTCGTCGACCACCTCGTCGAGGTGCGAACGGGAGCGGGCGAGCACGGCCACCCGAGCCCCGTCTTCAGCGAAACACCGGGCAGCCGCACGGCCCATTCCGCGACTACCCCCGACCACCACCGCCGTCGCGCCCGCGAGCCCCAGATCCATGGCGCGGTTATACCGTCTTCCCGCGGCAAGGGCAACGGAATCGCGGCACGTAAACCCGCGAAATCCCGGTCCAACGGAGGCCGCTACCATAGGCTTTACGGTATTGCCATTCAGATCGGCGCCCGCGTCAGCCATGATTTGTGTTACTGGTCTCACGGCAGAGTTGACCGTGGGTCCGACGGGATGCCTGCCGGTAAGGTTGACAAGGCTACCGGGAGGTCACGATGACCAGACACTCGGCAGCTATCTGTAATTGTTGAAGAACGGCCCCCGGCCGGGATCCGCTGCCAGGCGGAATCGATGTCAATGGAGGTGCCCTGTGGTTCAGCGAGCGGCAAAGCAGGCCACACCCGACAAACGGCAGCGGCGTGAGCGTGGCTCCATCAACCCTGATGACATCATCAAGGGCGCATTCGAACTCGCCGAGCAGGTCGGTATCGACAACCTCAGCATGCCGCTGTTGGGCAAGCACCTCGGCGTGGGCGTGACGAGCATCTACTGGTACTTCCGCAAAAAGGACGACCTGCTCAGTGCCATGACCGACCGGGCATTGCGGACGTATGTTTTCGCCACGCCCTATGTGGAGGCCAAGGACTGGCGCGAGACGTTGCACAATCATGCATGGACGATGCGAAACACGTTCATGGGCAATCCGATCCTGTGCGACCTCATTCTGATCCGTTCGGCACTCAGCCCGCGAGCCGCGCAGCTCGGCGTGCTCGAGGTGGAGAAGGCGATCGCCAGCCTGGTAGAAGCCGGACTGTCTCCCGAAGATGCATTCGAAACGTACTCCGCAGTCTCGGTCCACGTACGTGGATCGGTTGTGCTGCAACGGCTCTACGAGAAGAATCTCGGCACCGAAGACGGCCCTGGCACAGAGCTCGACGACAAGATGGTGATCGACCCGAAGACGGCGCCACTGCTGGCGAAAGTAACCGCCGGCGGCAACCGGATCGCCACCACCGACGACACGAACTTCGAATACGCCCTGGCCTGCATCCTCGATCACGCGGAGCGCCTGATCGAAGCGGGAGCCGGCAAGGCGACCAAGCGCGGTTCCCGGGGGCAGAAGACATCCTCGACCCGGCAGCGCAACAAGGCCTCCGCTGCCAGCTGACCCCGACTGGCCGGCGGTCGATTACTGCGGTAGGTCCGGTTCGGGCACATGAAAGTGCTCATCCCGCAACCGGAAAGCCTCCTTGGTACCGTGCTGCGCGCGGGTTTTGACGAAGTTGAACTCACCGGGTGCGAACTGCAGGTTCGTGCCGTACGCGTGGAACAGGTAGCTGGCGACTTCTTCCCCCTGATAAGCCTGGCTCTGCTCGACCAGGCGGAAGGCCTCCTTGGCGATGACGACACCGTCGGCCGGCATCTTGGCTGCCTTCTCGGCCCAGAAACGGGCTCGGGCGGCCACCGACTCCGGCGCACAGGTCTCGGTGAAGATGCCCAGGTGTTCGATCGACCCGGCCTCGATGATGTCTCCGGTCAGCAGCAGCCGCCGGGCCAGCACCGGCCCCAACCGGTGGAAGAACATGTGCACGCTGCCCAGCGCCGGCCCGAGGAACCGGGTGGCGGGCATACCGATGCGGGTGTCCCGCCCGATGACCGAGATGTCCATCATCAAAGCCATCTCGAAGCCGCCGCCCAAGGCGAACCCGCCGACCTCGCCAACGGTCACCTTCGGGAACCCCAGGAGGTTGTGGTAGAAGCTGAATGACTTGCGGTCCACCGTGAGTCGCCTTCTTTGACTCGGGCGCGACCTGCCCTGGACCGTAGCTGGGGTATCGCTCTCCCGGCCCTCACCGCCGTACCAGCCATACGCGTTGTTCATGTCGGCTCCGGCGCTGAACACTCCCTCGGCGCCGCGCAGCAGCACGACCGTGATGTCGTCGTCTTCGGCGACCACATCGAGGTATCTGCCCAGAGCCTCCCTCATGCTCGCATCGTAGGAGTTGCGCTGCTCGGGATTGTTGAGTGTGATCGTGGCGATCCGCCGCTCCCGATCAACCTCGTAAAGTACGCGGCCGTCTGCGGTGTCCGAGGTGGTCATGACCCGGACTCCTTTCCATTGCTCGGGGGCCGGAATCTGCTGCGGGAGTGCTGGAAATAGGAACCGAGTTGTGCCCGGCGGTTCGTCGTGGACCGCCCGAGCCTGATCATGTGGGCCATCTTCGCCTCGAATTGCTCAGCACACCAACCAATTCCGTCTGCAGGAAGGGAACAGCTGCAGTCGGTGGATCCACCCTGCCCGCGCACACCCCGGCGCAGCCGGGCTCGAGGTGTATCAACGCACCGCTGACACGGGCCGGACGTGCTGACCGCGACTGCAACACCCAGGCATGCTCACGTCCTGTTCCGTCCGGCGGATTTCCTTGCTAGCTTGTACAGGATAGTAATCGTAGTGCCTACCGTACGGGGAACGGTATGACGCCGGAAGGCTCCAGGGTGAGTGATACCGCGAACGGCGCCGGCCCCAGCGGTGTAGTGCGGACATCACGCGAGGGCGACATCCTGCACATCATCCTGGACCGGCCCACACACCGTAATTCCTTGGATCGCAACATGACCGAGCAACTGGTCACCATCCTGACCGGCGCCGCCACCGACGATTCGCTACGCGCGATCGGCATCAGTGGAGCGGGTGAGGATTTCTGCACGGGATCTGACTGGCTTGCCACCAATACATCGGGGCAGCGGCCACGCCCCGGCGATCTGGTCCGCCGCATCCCGCACACCTCCCACCGACTCATCGAGTTGGTGGCCAACATCCATCTCCCAGTGGTGTGCACCGTGCGGGGCTGGGCCGTCGGCCTCGGCTGCAACCTGGCACTGGCCGCCGACTTCGCCGTGGCCGATATCGGCGCCACGCTGTGGGAACCCTTCCTCGCACGTGGATTCAGTCCCGACTCCGGAGCTACCTGGCTCCTGCCGCGTCTGGCCGGCGTCGCCCGGGCGAAACGGATGCTGCTCCTCGGCGAGAAAGTATCCGGAAGCGAGGCCGCCGAGTGGGGCCTGATCCACAGCGCCGTCAGCAGCAACGATCTCGACACCGCCGCCGACGACCTGCTCGCCAGGCTGGCGGACGGACCCACCGTCGCGATCGGTCTCGCCAAACAGGCCATGGCCTACGCCCAACACGCGACGTTGAACCAGGCGATGACGCAGGAATTGTCGAACCTGGAATTATCCTGCCGCACCGCGGATTTCAAGGAGGGTCTGTCAGCTTTTCGACAGCGACGCGCGCCGGATTTCACCGGTCGGTGACGGCCCCGGACTCTCGGCTCAACCGAAGGGAAGACCATGCCCACACGATCTGCGGGTCCGTTCAAGACCATCAAGTACGAAACAGCCGGCCACACGGCCACCATCACCCTCAACCGCCCAGAAGCACTCAACGCCCTGAGCCCGTTCATGATCACCGAGCTGCGCTCGGCCTACGCCGAAGTCGAAGCCGATGACAACATCTGGCTGATGATCGTCACCGCGTCGGGGCGCGCGTTCTGCACCGGCGCTGACGTCACTGAGATTCCCACCGATGGCAAGGTTCTCAACGAGCGATCGTATCTGTCGACCTACGAACAGTGGGAGGCGCCGCAGGAGGGTACCCCGCCCTTTCGTCAGATGGCCAAGCCGGTGCTGGTGGCGATCAACGGGATCTGCTGTGGAGCCGGACTGGACTGGGTGACCACCGGCGACATCATCATCGCCTCCGACAAAGCCACGTTCTTCGATCCACATGTCAGCATCGGGTTGGTCGCCGGCCGCGAAGTGGTCCGGCTGGCCCGAAGCCTGCCCAGGTCGGTAGCGCTGCGGATGGCGCTGATGGGCAAGCACGAGCGGATGAGCGCGCAGCGCGCCTATGAGCTGGGTCTGATCACCGAGATAGTCGAGCACGACCGCCTGCTGGACCGCGCCCACGAGATCGCCGATATCGTGAATTCCAATGCGCCTCTGGCAGTCCGGGGCACGCGACTGGCCATCCACAAAACGCTGGACCTGCCCCTGCACCAGGGCGAAATTCTTGCCGAGACGTTCCGAGAACGGGTGGTACGCACCGAAGATGCCCTGGAAGGTCCCCGTGCCTTCACCGAAAAGCGCGCACCGAAATGGCAGTGCCGATGACGTCCTCTGCCACGGCGCCGTTCGAGACCCTTCTCCTGGAGTTCAATCGGGAGGACCACGTCGCCACCATCACATTGAATCGTCCGGACCGGCTCAACGCCTTCAACCGCACCATGTGCGAGGAGATGCGGGCCGTATGGGGAATCGTCAAACAGGACGAGGGCACCAACGCAGTGGTACTTCGCGCGGCCGGCAGCCGAGCCTTCAGCGCGGGACTGGACGTGAGGTCGGACTACGGCCAACCAGACAACGTCTGGAATCACGAGGACCCGGGAGAGCTGCTCAGCCCGAAATGGCAGAAGATGTGGAAACCGGTGATCTGCGCGGTTCAGGGTATGTGCACTGCGGGAGCGCTGTACTTCGTCAACGAGTCCGACGTCGTGATCTGCTCCCAGGAGGCGACGTTCTTCGACTCGCATGTCACCGCAGGGCTGGTGTCGGCGTTGGAGCCCGTCGGTCTGATGCGCCGGGTCGGGCTCGGCGACACCCTGCGGATGGCGTTGATGGGCAACGACGAACGAGTGTGCGCGGACACCGCGTTGCGCATCGGCCTGGTCACCGAAGTCGTCGACCGCGAATTGCTGTGGGCTCGCGCCCATGAGATCGCGGCCACGATCGCAGCCAAGCCGCCGTCCGCGACCCAGGGCACCGTCAAGGCCATCTGGGAGTCGCTGGACAAGCCCTACCGCGCCGCGCTGGACCAGGGACTCATCTACACCCGACTGGGTAACCCGCTGGGCAAGGCAGAGCTGGCAGCCCAGGTTGTACCCGCAAAGAGCCGCCCGCGAATTCGGTGATGGCACATCCCCTTTCACAACGAATTGCCGACGTGTTGGCGCTGGACCCGCCGGCACGCGCCATTCAGTACGACGGCAACTGGTGGTCCTGGGGTCAGATCGGTGACTTCGCCGCGCGGATCGGTGACCTCGTTGCCCGACACAGCGGAAGCGCCCATCCGCGGGTCGGGATCATGTTGCGCAACCACCCTGCCCACGTCGCCGCGTTCCTCGGTGTACTGGTCAGGGGCGGCACGGTGGTGGCGATCAATCCGTCCCGCGGTAACGACCGGACCCGTGGGGACATCCACGCAGTCGAGCTACCCGTCATCATCGGCACACCCGAAGACGTCGCCACCGTCGTCACCCCTTCCCCCACCACCACGGTCGTGACGATCAGCGACATCACCGAGACGCCGCAGGTTGTGCCCGCCACTGCCGGTGGCACCGCTGGATCCAGCCGGCCGGGCGTGGCGGTGTGGATGCTCACCAGCGGCACCACCGGCCCTCCGAAGCGGGTCGACCTCACTTACGACATGCTGGCTCGCAGCGTCATCGGCCCGGATCCCGGTCAGTCGCGGCCGCCGACGAAACTGCGCCGGGGCGTGGCCATCGTGAACTCGCCACTGGTGCACGTCGGCGGTGTCTTCCGGGTGCTGCTGTGCCTCGCCGAGGCCCGGCCGTTTGTGCTGCTCCCACGGTTCGATCTGGGACCGTGGATCGCGGCGGTCCGCGAGCACCGGCCACGGGCGGTATCGCTGGTTCCGACCGCGCTGCGGATGGTGCTGCAGTCCGACCTGACCCGAGAAGACCTGGCCGGGGTCCAGGCCGTCACCTCCGGCACCGCCCCCCTGTCGGCCGACGACGCCGATGCCTTCACGGAGAAGTTCGGTATCCCGGTGCTGACCTCCTATGCCGCAACCGAGTTCGGCGGCGGGGTGGCCGGCTGGACGCTGGCCGATCACGCCAGGTACTGGCACGCCAAACGCGGCAGCGTGGGCCGCGCAAACGCCGGCGCCCAGCTGCAAGTGGTGGGTCCGGACGGATCGCCGGTGGCACCGGGTGAGCAGGGACTGCTGCAGGTGAAGCCGGCCCAGCTCGGCGCAGCCTGCGACTGGATGAAAACCACCGACCTGGCACGCATCGATGACGACGGCTTCGTCTGGATCCTCGGCCGCGCCGACCAGACCATCATCCGCGGCGGGTTCAAGGTGATGCCCGACGAGGTGCGGGCGGCGCTGGAAAGCCACCCCGACGTGCGCGGCGCCTCGGTGATCGGCCGTCCCGATGAACGTCTGGGTGAGATACCGGTGGCGATGGTAGAGCTACGGGACGGCGCATCAGCGCGTCCTCACCAGTTGACCGATTTCCTGCAGACGCGCCTGGCCGGGTACGAAATACCCACCGCCATCGCCATTGTCGAGGCGATACCGCGCACCCCGTCCGGTAAGCCCGACCTCCGCGCGGTTCGCAGTCAACTCGACGAGATCCTCCGGGCCCGGTGAGCATGGCCCGAGTTCGTCGACCGTCGCCAACGGGGGCCGGCTACAGGACAGCCGCGACCTATGAAGCGTAGTAGTCGTTGCCCCGGGAGAACTCCACAAATGAGCAGGGTTGATCGCCGACAGTCCACGCATCGTGCCCGGGCGGAAGCAGCATGACATCACCTTGCGAAAACGTCTCTTGAGCACCGTCTGCCATCCCGACACCCAGCGTTCCGGTCAATACGTACGCCACGTGCGGCAGTTCGCACAGATCCGTGCCGGCATACCCCTTGAGGTCGCTGGACCAACGAGCACCTACGCCGAAGGTCACTTCGGTGACCGCCACGCCCTCGAGTTCCGCCGTGCGTTTCGAGATCAGGCCGTGCACGTCACTGTCGATGTCGGCCAGCGTCGCCTTCTGCATTGCAGGATGGTAGGGAGCCATGGTGTTTCGCGTTTCCTCTGGATCGTTGATCAGCATCGTGCAGTGGCGCGCAGCAACAACCGATGCCCGCGCGCCCCACAGGGAAACTCTATCCGCCGTGAATCCCCGTTTCCTACACGACCGAACGGGCCCGCAGTCCGGCGATCGCACCGCCGTCATAACCGATCTCGGAGAGCACCTCATCGGTGTGCTCCCCGAGCAGCGGCGCACGCCGGCGGATCGTCCCCGGGGTGGCCGACATCCGGAAGGGCGTCTCGATGAGGGGAACGTCACGGGCCGCGCCGGGAAACGGGACGCGTTGCAGATACCCCATCGCTGACACATGCGGGTCATCCAGCACGTCCTGAGTCGAATACAGCGGCGCGGCCGGCAGTTTGGCTGCTGCGAGAAGTTCCTCGATCTCCGCCTTGGTTCTGTCTGCGCACCACCGGGCCATGATGTCGTTGAGCATGTCACCGTTGCGCCAGCGCAGATCGTCATCGGCGAACCTGGGGTCGTCGAAGAGCTCAACACGTTCGACGAGCCGGCACCAGCGTTTGAACATGGGCTGGCCGGCGACCTGTAGAAGCACCCAGCCGTCATCCTTGGACCGGTAGAGGTCACACGGGGCCACCGAGGTGCCGCGGTTGCCCATTCTGGGTTTGTCGACGCCGGTGAGTTCACGTTCGATGAGAAACGCGTTCGACAGCATCATCGCCGTCGGCAGCAGCGCTGCTTCCACGTGCTGGCCCTCGCCGGTGCGGTTCCGGTGGTACAGCGCCATCATGACGCCGATCGTCATCGTGAGCGCAGTGCCGAAGTCGGCGTAGGGCACTACCGTTCGGATCGGCTGCCCAGGTAGGCCCTGCCGGTACACCGCACCGGACATCACCTGGCCTGCACCGTCGAAGCCGATGCGATCGCTGTAGGGCCCACCTTCGCCAAAGGCGGTTGCGCTCGCCAGGATGATGTCGGGTTTCACCGCCCGCAGGCTCTCGTAATCGAGCCCACTGGCCCGCATCCCGGCCGCGGGCATGTTGGCGACGACTATATCGGACTGCGCCACCAGCTTGCGGGTGATCTCCGCACCCTCGGCTGTGGTGGAGTCCAGCGTCAGGGAGCGTTTGTTGCGGTTGCACTGCAGAAATGTGCCGCCCTCACCGGTCTCGGTGGCCGCCTGCACCCAGCGGTCTTCGCCGCCCTCGCGTTTCTCCACGCGGAGTACGTCGGCACCCATATCGGCCAGAATCGCACTGCACCACGGTGCGGCGATGAAGCGCCCGTAGTCCAGCACCCTGATGCCGTCGAGAACACCGGGCATCAGGGGCCGGACCGCGCGACTCGATACACCATTTGCAGATCCCGCCCTCGCACCGGAGTTACCGTCGTGGTTACTGTACTGACGGTGGCGGCGCCGCGGTGCCGACGTCACACCCGAATGCGCAGTCCCTTACCTCCCGGCGGCGTCGGAACCACGACACTGGTAGCAGTCATGGGCTGAAAATCAAGCAGCCGTGCAGGACCCGGGTTGCCGATCACGACCGCGCTCGTGGGTCCGTCCGTCGTTTGCAGGGGGATGGTCTGCCCGAGGTCACCGTAGATCCCTGCGCACCCGGCGCCCTCACACTTCCCGGTGGACGGATCGATCCGCCCCGCGAAGATGTCATTGGTCCAGCCGGCGATGAGAGTTTGTGCGGCCAACTGGTTCTGCGGCGTCGGGAAACCCTGGTACAGGTGCGAGATCAACTGGATCAACGGGCTCCCGCCCATCATGGAATCCAGGTGCTTTCCGTCGGTGAGCACAACGCCGTTGAACTTGCCCGGTCGGTGCCCGTTCAGCGCCGCGTCCACCCTGCGGGTCTCCTTGGGTGCACCCAATTCCAGCACTGGGATGTAGCTGCCGAGCCCGTCCAGCTTGTCCAGCGCGTCGGGCAACACGTTGGCCGGCGGTGCCCCGTCGAGCAGGATCACCCCGGCCAGATGGTTGTCTTCACCGCTCGATACGACGGCGTCGGCGTAGTAACCAGCCGCACCCGACACCACCCCGGCGCCGAGAGAGTGGCCGATCAGAACGAAGTCCTGCGGGAGTGGGACGCCCGCACCGTACTTCTGCGCGTAGCCCGCGGCCACAGCGCTGGCAGTCAGCGCACCGCGGTCACCGAGGAACAACTCGGCCGTTGCCCGGTACACCTGGTCATCGCCCAACCAGAACCCGTCACGGACATAGCGGTTCGACGAGTAGGTCGGCACGACGACAATGCTGTTGGTGCGCTCAGCAAGATAAGCCGCGGTGTAGCTGTACATCGCACTCACCCCGAGGAAACCGTGCTGCAGCAGGATGATCCGCTCCGGGGCAACATCGCCTTCGGGGTAATACCAGTCGGCGGGTACGGTGCGTCCCTCGGTGATCTCCAGGGACGAGCTCCGCACGGTGACCTTGCTACCGGCCGGAACCACGGGGGGACCCGCGACGAACGTGACGGCCACCCCGATGACATCGAAGACGAACGACTGGATCATGTCGGCCAGCGACGGCGCCGCCGGTGCGGCCGCCACGGTCGCCGAGCTGAGCACCGCTGACACCACCCGTGTCTTGGACGCGGTAGCCGACGGCGGCGCCTGCTCATCGACCTGGGCGCGGTCAGGCGAGTTCGCTTGGCCCTCTTCTGTTTCGGCCGGCACCGGTTCCGGATCGTCGGCGACGATCTCCGCCGGCGCTTCGTCCACGTCGGCCACCGGGACGACCTCCGGGTCTACCGCCGGCTCATCGACAATCGCACCCTGCTCGAGGGCACTGCCCGATCCGTGTCCGTCGGCCACCTCCGGCTGTGGGCTCCCGGCAGAGCCCGGGTCGCTCTCGTCGGCGACAGCCTCTTCGTCCGAGTCGGCCTCGTCGCCCGGGCCCGTCTCCTCGGTGTCGGTGTCGTCGGTGTCGGTGTCGGTGTCGGTGTCGTCGGTGTCGGTGCCGTCGGTGTCGGTCGTGTCGTCGCTCGCGTCGGTGTCGGCGGTATCCGCTGAAGTCTCGTCAGACCCACGAGAGGTTGACCGATCATTGGTCTCAGAAGAACTCGTACTGGGGGTATCGGATTTGGCGGTGTCCGCCCCGGTGTCTGCGCTCGCAACGTCGGCTCCGGCGATCAATGCCGCAGAAACGCCCGCGGCAACCGCGCCCGCTCCCATCCATGCTGAAATCCGCGTCACGAAGTCTCCTGCTCAAGGTTGTGATGTCGTTGATCGATCAACAAACTAGAGCATTCCCGCCACCCAGTAGACAGTTTCTGAAAACTGCCGTCAATATTGGTGACGGTGCGGTCAGAGCCGGTAATCGGCCAGCAGCCGCTTGCTGATGATGTTCTTCTGGATCTCGCTGGTGCCTTCACCGATGAGCAGGAACGGGGCGTCGCGCATCAGCCGCTCGATCTCGTACTCCTTGGAGTAGCCGTACCCGCCGTGAATGCGGAAGCTCTGCTGGGTGACCTCCGAGCAGAACTCGCTGCACATGTACTTGGCCATGCCGGCAGCGACGTCGTTGCGCTCGCCGGAGTCCTTCAGCCGGGCAGCGTTGACCATCATCAGGTGTGCCGCTTCGACTTTGGTGGCCATCTCGGCGAGCTGGAAGGCGATGGCCTGGTGCTCTGCGATCGGCTTGCCAAAGGTCTGGCGCTGCTGGGCGTAACGCGCCGCCAGCTCGAACGCGCGGATGCCGACCCCGCATGCCCGCGCCGAGACATTGACCCGCCCGACTTCCACCCCGTCCATCATCTGGAAGAAACCCTGCCCCGGCGCTTCGCCGAGCACATCTGAAGCAGCGGCGGTGTAGCCGTCGAAAATGAGCTCCGTGGTGTCGATGCCCTTGTAGCCCATTTTGTCGAGCTTGCCCGGAATGGTCAGTCCCGGAAGGACTTCCCCGAATCCGGACGGCTTCTCCACCAGGAAGGCGGTCAGGTTGCGGTGCGGTTTGTCAGCGCCCTCGTCGGTGCGCACCAGCGCGGCGACCAACGTGGAGCTGCCGCCGTTGGTCAGCCACATCTTCTGGCCGGTGATCGTGTAGGTGCCGTCGTCGTTGCGGGTACCGCGGGTGCGGATGGCTGCGACGTCCGAGCCCAGTTCAGGCTCGGACATCGAGAACGCGCCCCGGGTCTCACCGGTGGCCATCCGCGGCAGGTAGTGCTGCTTCTGGGCATCGGTGCCGTGCTGGCGGACCATGTACGCCACGATGAAGTGAGTGTTGATCACCCCCGACACGCTCATCCAGCCGCGAGCCAGTTCCTCAACACACAGCGCGTAGGTCAGCAGGGATTCACCCAGCCCGCCGTACTCCTCGGGAATCATCAACCCGAAGAGGCCCATTTCCCTCATGCCATCGACGATGGCCTGCGGATAGGTATCGGTACGCTCCAGCTCCGGGGCGTTCGGGATGACTTCTTTGTCGACGAACTGCCTTACCGTGGAGATGATTTCGGCCTGAAACTCCGAAAGTCCCAGCGTCTGAGCAAGCCTGGTCATGAAACGAACCTCTCGAAAACTGCGGCGAGCCCCTGCCCGCCGCCGATGCACATGGTCTCCAGCCCGTAATGCGCTTGCCGCCGGTCCAGCTCGCGGGCCAGTGTCGCGAGCATCCGTCCGCCGGTGGCCCCCACCGGGTGGCCCAGCGAGATGCCCGAGCCGTGCACATTGGTACGCGCCAGGTCGCCCTTGCCGAAGTTCCATTCCCGCAGCACTGCCAGGGCTTGGGCGGCGAACGCTTCGTTGAGTTCGATCACGTCGATGTCGGCCAGGGTCAGCTCCGCTTTGGCCAGCGCCACCTCGGTGGCAGGTACCGGCCCGATCCCCATGATGTCGGGCGCCACCCCGGCGACTCCCCAGGACACGAGTCGTACCAGCGGCGTCAACCCCAGCTCGTGTGCCGTCTCGGGGGTGGTGACCACGCACATCGACGCCGCGTCGTTCTGCCCGCTGGAGTTCCCCGGGGTGACGGTGGCATCCGGATCACTCTTGCCCAGAACGGGTTTGAGCTTGGCCAGTGATTCCACCGTGGTATCGGCACGCGGGTGCTCGTCGGTGTCGATCACCTCGTCACCAGCCCGGGTGGTCACGGTTACCGGAATGATCTCCTCGGCGAAGACTCCGTCCTTCTGCGCTGCCACCGCCCGCTGATGCGAGGTGACCGCAAGGCGGTCCTGCTCCTCGCGTCCGATGTTGTACTGCCGCCGCAGGTTCTCGGCGGTTTCGAGCATGCCGCCGGATACCGGGTAGTGCGCGCCGCCGGCGGTGGTGCGGCCGCGGGCCAGCGCGTCGTGGATCCGCACACCGGAGCGCGCTCCGCCCCAACGCATGTCGGTGGAGTAGAACACCACATTGCTCATGCTCTCGGCCCCGCCGGCGATGACCAGATCGTTGTCACCACTGCCGACTTGCAGCGCCGCCTGGATGACAGCCTGCAGACCGGAACCGCAGCGCCGGTCGATCTGCATGCCGGGCACGGTCACCGGCAGCCCGGCATCAAGCCCGACCACGCGCCCGATCGCCGGGGCTTCGCTGTTCGGGTAGCAGTGGCCGAGAATCACGTCCTCGATGGCTTCGGGGGCGATACCGGTGCGGGCCAGCAGTCCCTTCAGCGCGGCGACGCCGAGCTCAACCGCGGTCAGCGATTTGAAGACCCCGCCGTAGCGACCGATCGGAGTGCGAACAGGCTCGCACACCACCACCTCGCGCTTCACACCGACGCCCAAACGTACGTTTGGGCGTCAAAACTGGCCCAAATCACGCCCAAACGTACGTTTGGGCGCAAGGTTGCAGTCCTCACATGAACCTCCCACCGGTGACATCCATGACCGTGCCCGTCATATATGAGGACAGATCCGAGGCCAGGAACAACGCCACGCTCGCCACCTCACCGGGCTCCCCCGCACGGCCCATCGGCACCTCGGCGACCTTACTGTCCCAGATACGTTGCGGCATCGCCTCGGTCATCGCCGAGCGGATCAACCCCGGGGCGATCGCGTTGATCCGCACTCCCAGATGGGCGACCTCCTTGGCGGCGGCCTTGGTCATGCCGACGATTCCGGCCTTGGCCGCCGAGTAGTTGGTCTGTCCGATCATCCCGACCTTGCCGGACAGTGAAGACATGTTGATGATCGCGCCGGATTTGTTCTCCCGCATGATCGCAGCGGCCGCGCGGATGCCGTTCCAGGTGCCTTTGAGATGGACCGCGATCACCTGGTCGAACTGGTCCTCGGTCATCTTGCGCATGGTGGCGTCGCGGGTGATACCGGCATTGTTGACCATGATGTCCAGCCCGCCGAATGTGGTCACCGCGGTGTCGACGAGCGAGCTCACTTCCGCGCTACTGGTCACGTCGCAGCGCACCGCAGCGGCGACGCCGGCGCCGAGTCGGGCAGCGGCGGCCTGGGTGGCCTCGAGGTCGAGATCGCCGAGAACCACCTGGGCTCCCTCGGCCACGAACCGCTCGGCAATCGCATAGCCCAGCCCCTGAGCACCTCCGGTGATGACCGCTGTGCGGCCCGTCAGCAACGCCACTGGCTCATCCCATCCTCTTCTGGGCGGCCTTGACCAGGCCGCCGCCGATGATCAATCGTTGAATCTCGCTGGTGCCCTCGTAAAGTCGCAGCAGCCGCACCTCGCGGTAGATCCGCTCGACGGGCACACCCCGCATATAGCCGGTGCCGCCGTGGATCTGGACACCGAGATCGGCCACCTGCCCGGCCATCTCGGTGCAGAACAGCTTCGCCGCGGACGGCGCGATCCGGCGGTCTTCCTCGGTCACCCACTTGCGTGCCGCCTCGCGCACCAGCGCCTGCCCGGCCATCACACCGGTCTGCTGGTCGGCGATCATGGCCTGCACCAACTGAAAGGTCCCGATCGGCGTGCCGCCCTGGGTTGCCGTCGCCGCGTAATTCACCGACTCGTCGAGCACCCGTTGCGCTGCCCCGACTGCCAGTGCCGCGATGTGCACCCGTCCGCGGGCCAGCGACGTCATCGCCGCGCGGTAGCCGTGGTCCTCGCTGCCGCCGACCAGCGCTGCCTCGGGCACCCGCACGTCGGTGAAGCGGACGTCGGACGTCCACGCGCCCTCTTGGCCCATTTTGGCGTCTTTGACCCCTATTTCGACCCCGGGTGTGCCGGCAGGCACGAGGAACACCGCGATGCCGGCACCGTCGGCATCAGCGGGCCGGGTGCGGGCGAACACCACGAACAGGTCGGCCACCGGCGCGTTGGTGATGAACCGCTTCTCCCCGGTGATCACCCAACCTTGGTCGCCGTCGCGGGCTGCCCTGGTACGCAAGCCGGACGGGTTGGATCCCGCGCCCGACTCGGTCAGCGCAAAGGACGCCACCACCTCACCGCCGGCGATGCCCTCGAGCCAACGGCTCTTCTGCTCCTCGGTACCGAATCCGACGAGCACCTGACCCGCAATGCCGTTGTTGGTGCCGAACATCGACCGCAGTGCCAACGAGGTGTAACCGAATTCCATTGCCAGTTCGACATCCTGCATGAGGTTGAGTCCCAGCCCACCCCATTGCTGCGGGATCGCGTAGCCGAACAGGCCCATGTTCTTGGCCTGTTCGCGCAGATCGTCGGGCACCCGATCCTCGGCGAGGATCTCCGCTTCCCGCGGTACGACCGCCGTGCGGATGAAGTGTCGGGTCTGGGCGAGGATCTCGGCGAAGTCGTCGTCACCGACCTCGGACAGGGCGGCGGTCTCGGTGGTCATCTCGGCATGCTCCTCGGGTCTGAGGCCGGCCATCGGCACACTTTACAAACACTCATCGAAATGTCACGCTCAACCCTGATGATCCCAGGGTTGCGGTGACCCTGTCGATAAGGTCGGCCCCGCCCGGTGCCGCAGCGCCATCGGCAGCTTAACCGCCGCGTTGCACCGCCGATCCATTAGCCTGTCTAAGTGATGCCGCGGCTCGTGTTGACCCCGCGGCATGGGTCCAACGATGAGGAGCACACATGAGTGAACGACTTTCCGGCCGAGTGGCTTTCATCACCGGTGCCGCACGGGGGCAGGGCCGGGCGCACGCGGTGCGCTTGGCCCGCGAAGGCGCCGACATCATCGCCGTGGATCTGGCCGGACCCCTGCCGGCGAGCGTGCCGTACGACTCCGCGACGCCGGAGGATCTGGCCGAAACCGTTCGCCTGGTGGAAGCCACGGGTCGTCGGATCCAGGCGTCAGCCGTGGACACCCGGGACCTGGCCGGCCTGACAGCCGCCGTCGAGCAGGGCGTCGCCGAGTTCGGTCGGCTCGACGTCATCGTCGCCAACGCGGGAATCACCGTGCCGGAGCCGTGGAACGAGACGACACCAGAGTCGTTCAAGGACGTCATGGACATCAACGTCACCGGAACCTGGAACACCGTGATGGCCGGCGCGCAGAAGATCATCGACGGTGGCCGCGGGGGGTCGATCATCCTGATCAGCTCGGCCGCCGGGTTGAAGATGCAGCCGTTCATGGTGCATTACACGGCGAGCAAGCATGCCGTCACCGGGATGGCCCGGGCGTTCGCGGCGGAACTGGGCAAGCATTCGGTGCGTGTCAACAGCTTGCACCCCGGTGCGGTCAACACCCCGATGGGCACCGGAGACATGATGGCGGCATTGAACCGGGCGAACGAAACCAACCCCGGATTGATGAACATGGTGACCCCGTTCCTTCCGGAGTACATCGCCGAGCCCGAGGACATCTCCGACGCGGTGTGCTGGCTGGCCAGTGACGAATCCAGGATGGTGACGGCCGCACGGATCGCCGTCGATCTCGGGTCGACGGTCTTCTGACCCGCTAGAGAGTGACCGCCGGATCGGGTGCGCGCACCGCTGAGACCAGCACCCGTTCCAGGAACCTCACCTGGTCCCCACAAGCCTTGTCGAACCAGTCGTGGCCCGGCCAGACGTCGAAGTGATCACACGGATACCGGTGCACCTGGCCGCGGCCGTGTTCGGCGGTCTTGGCCACCGCATCGGCCGGAACGTAGCGGTCGAAGTCGGCGATCTGGACCAGCAGCTTGCCCCGCAGCGCCTTGGCGTGCGCTTTGGTCTTGATCATCGCCAGTTCCAGCCCCACCGCAGCGTCCACCTCGTTGCGCCAGGTCGGCCCGGCCAGCGACACATAACTGTCGTAGGCACCGTCGAGTGCCAGCGCCCCGGCGCCACCGGGCCGGGACACCAGCGGCATCATGACCGGCCGTCTGCCACGTGCGACTTCGACCCGGCTGACGACCCCGTTGAGCGTGGAACGCAACGCCGTCAGCACGTTGTACTGCGCCATCACCGCCCGCCCGGTCGCCAGCGAGTTCGTCAACGGAGTCATCGCGATGACCGCGATGACATCCTCACGCCCGGCGCCGACTCGGATCACGTGCCCACCGGACAACGACGATCCCCACAGCACGACGCGGTTGGCGTCGACACCGTGCAAGCGCTGTGCGACGGCCACCGCCGCCTCATAGTCGTGCACTTGCCGGGTGATCGAAATCTGCTGACGCGGCTCACCATCGGAAGCGCCGAACCCCCGGTAGTCGAATGCCAGCACCTCGATGCCCGCTGCGGCGAACTGCTCGGCGAACGGCTGGAGTCCCGAGTCCTTCGTGCCCCCGAAACCATGTGCCATGACCAGCACCGGCCGGCCCCCGGGTCCGGTCAACGCGTCACCGGAAGTCTTGAAATGCCATCCAGCACAGGATGTTCCGTCAGAGTCGAAGCGAATTTCAGTGAAGGTCATACTGTCTCCTGGTCCGCCTCGAATCAGCCCGGGCGATCCCGGCCGGCAGCTCGCGGGTCCGTATGTCGTGCTCGTAGAGCATCTTTCCTGCGGTCAGGCCGCTGATTCCCGCCCCGATGATGGCTGTGCGGAGTTGAGACCGGGCCATGATCAGCCCCGCGCCCGCACCAGCTCGGCGGTGCCGAGTTCGCGCACCGCGCGGCATCCGCGACGCAGCATCGTGGCGACCATATCGTCACCGCGGTCGGTGCCTACGGCGAAGGCAAAACCCAGCGCCGAGATCAGTGGCGCCTGAATCATCCCGTAACGGTAGTCGTGCCAACATGTTTCGAGGTCATACCCGGCGACACCCTGATCCAGCAGCGCCTGGTGGTACTCGGCCACCAGGGTGCGGTCGAGCCGGGCCCGCAGCCGAGGCTCCAGACTCGTTGCGGCAAAGTACGCGAGATCGCGGGCCGGCAACCCGACACCGAGGGTCTGCCAGTCGACCACCCACACCTGACTGCCGTCGGGGTGGAACAACAGGTTGTCAAGCCGGTAGTCGCCGTGGATCAAGCTGAACCGGCCCAGGTCGGCCAGCCACGGCGTGACCAGCTCCATCGCCTCCAGCAGGGTATCGCGGTCGGCAGGTTCGAGTGTGGCGCCGAGCTTGTCGACCGTGATGTCGGCACTCATCACGGCGACCTCGCCCATCCCCTTTTTCGACGCGTCGTCGAGCATCGACATCGCCAGGCCGGGGAAACTGAGCCATTCGTCCTGATTCCACGTCGGCCCGTGCAGCCCGGCGATCGCCCGCACCGCGAGCCGGGCCTGCGCCTCGTCACAGCCGAGGATCTGATCACCTTGAACAGCGGGTGCCTCGTCGGTGAGTAACAATGCGTAGTTCATTGCGTCGTCGGAGATCTCGCAGTGAAAGCAGATCGGGACGGGGACCCGCACCCGGTGTGCCACCTTTTCATAGAAGGCGCATTCGCTGCGGTAGCCCAGGACCACCCGGTCGCGCACCGTGTCATCGGCGGCGGGCAGCTTGACCACGAACGTCTCGGGCAGTGCGGCGGGATCGGCGGCATAGGTTGGTGACACCCGATAGGTGGCACCGGTCTGGCCGGTGCCGACAGCCACCACGTCCACCGCGGTGACCTGTGCCCGCAGCACATCGGTCAGCCATGCGGCGGTGACATCGTCGGCGAACCGGGGAATCGATATCGGCTTGGTCATCGAGGCGACCTTTCCGGGCCGATACCCGACGGGTCGACGATGCCCCGGGTGTGGAGGGCCCAGGCGACGAGCGCGACGTTCGATTCGGACAACTCGACTCCTCGCGCACCCGGCAGGGCATTACAGCTGACGCAACAACTGTAAGTCATACCGCAGGGCCGGCGGCAGACTTTCGCCCAGACCGTGGCCGGCTCAGAGGGTGATACGGCCTTCGGCCGCAGCCAGACCGATATCGGTGCGGAAATGGCTGCCCGGCAACCGAATAGAATCGGCGATCGCGTAGGCGGCCGATCGTGCCGCGGTCAGGTCAGGGCCGGTCCCCACCACCGAAAGCACCCGCCCTCCGGCAGAGACGACCGCCCCGTCCTCGCGCCGCGCTGTCCCGGCGTGCAGGACACCGGGGGCTTCGGCACCGGTGATCACGTCACCGGTCCTCGGGCGGCCCGGATAGTTCTCCGCCGCGATCACCACCGCGACGGCGCAGTCGTCGCTCCACCGCAGCTCTTCGAACTCAGCGAGCGTTCCGGTGGCGGCCGCAAACAGCAGCTGCCCCAACGGCGACTCCAGCAGAGGCAGCACCGCCTGCGTCTCGGGGTCACCGAAGCGGCAGTTGAACTCCACCACCGCCGGGCCGTCGGAGCTGATCGCCAGACCCGCGTACAGTAACCCGGAGAACGTGCTGCCGCGCCGAACCAGTTCGGCCGCAACGGGTTCAACGATCTCGATGACGATCTGCCGGGTCACGTCGGCGGGCAACCACGGCAGCGGGACGTAGGCACCCATGCCCCCGGTGTTGGGTCCGGAGTCACCGTCGCCGACCCGTTTGAAGTCTTGCGCGGGCAGCAGCGGCACCACGGTCTCGCCGTCGACGACGCAGAACAACGACACTTCCGGCCCGTCCAGGAAGGATTCGAGCAGCACCGGATGGCCGCCATCGAGCAGGCTCGCGGCGTGGGAGCGGGCAACCTCCCGGTCGGAGGTCACCACCACGCCCTTGCCGGCGGCCAGGCCGTCATCCTTGACCACCCAGGCCTGCTGGCCGGCAGGCGGGCCGAACCGGTCGAGCGCGGCGTCCAGGTGCGCGGGGTTGTCGACGATCTCGCTGCGCGCGGTCCGGACCCCGGCGGCCGACATCACGTCCTTGGCGAACGCTTTCGAACCTTCGATCCGGGAAGCATCCTTCGACGGACCGAAGCAGGCGATGCCGGCGGCACGAAGCGCGTCGGCCACGCCCAACACCAGGGGCACCTCCGGTCCGATGACCACCAGGTCAGCGCCGAACCGGCGGGCCAGCCCCACCACTTCGCCGCCGGAGGTGATGTCCACGTCGTACTGTTCGGCCAGGGCCGCGGTGCCGGCATTGCCCGGCGCTACCGCCAGCGCATCCACCTGCGGATCCCGGCCGAGGGCCAGCAGCAGGGCATGTTCACGAGCACCGGAGCCGATCACGAGGACGCGCACGAGGGACCACTGTAGTTTCCCGGTTCCGCGCGGTTACAGCACGTGCCGTCCGGTGAGCGTGGGCATCACCTGGTGGGCGCCGGCGAAGGCGGCGACCGCGGCGGCGGCCCAGACCCGAGACTGCCCGGACGCCCCGCACAGCGTAGGTGCGACCAGGAGCGCAAAAACCAGCTCGCGGTCGATCTCGCCCAGCTCAGCCCGGGCGCCGGGGCGGCCAAGGACCTCATCGAGCGGGGTGAGGCACCACTGCCGCAGCCGGTCGCACAGGTCTCGGCGTTCCGGTCCGTCGGCCTCATCGGGTAACAGGACCTGATCGAGTCGTGGGGTCGCTCCGCGCTCCAGCGCCAGCCAGCACAGCGCCGCCACCAGATCCGGCGACTCGGCAACCGACCGGGCCTGCTCGGACACGACTGCAACGAGCCGCTCGCGCCACGGGCCCGGCGGCGGCGACGCCGGGGTGGCGGGAATCAGCTGCGTGAACGCCGCCGCCACCAGCTCACCGCAGCCGGGGAATTGGCGATAGAGAGTGGCCCGGGATACCTGGGCGGCGGTGGTCACCGCGTCGACAGTGACCGCCGAGACTCCCCTGCTGCGCAGCACTTCGATGGTGGTGTCGATCAGCAGATCACGCGACCAGATCGGTCGTGCATCAGCCACCACGGTGCCACCCTTTCGCGACCCGGACTCGGCGTTATTCCTTGCCGAGGTCCTTGCCGGTGTGCATCCGGACGGCGTCATTGACGTTGGATTTCCGGTCGCCGACCTGCCCCTTCTCCGCGGCTTTCCTGCGCTTGGCGGCGACCCTGCCGACTACGCCATTGAGGCCGGAGCCCAGCGGGAAGCCCACGTAGTGGGTCAGGAAGACGGCCATCTCCTTGAGCTCGTCTTCGGTGAGTTCACCGTTCTCCATGGCCGCGTTGACCTGGACCTCGCTCAGGTCCTGCAGACCGAGCGCGGTGACCACCGACAGCGTCATCAACCGCTTGTCCCGCATCGACAACCCGGGCCTGGTCCAGATGCTGCCGAAGAGGTGTTCGACGGTGAGGTCGAAATATGGGTCCCCCTCGATGTCGGGCATGTCCCAGGCGTAGACCTCGTTCATCTTGGCCAGGCCCTTTTGCCGCAATTCGTCCATGCCGGTCACTCCGTTGCTGTCGAAGTCGATGTCGGGTGGGGAACGCCGAGGCCGTCGGCCAGGGTCTGCAACGCGAGCTGGGCCAGTGGCAGGTCGGCGCCCACCGACTCACCGAGTGCGAGCGCGAGACTGAGATCCTTCTCGCCGAGACCGCGGGTGTGAGTGAAGGCGTCGTAGAGCCAGTGATCCGCGGTCAGGGGAGCCATGTCCTCGCGGACCATGATGGCGCCCGGTCCCCCGGTCAGCGCATCGGTGTGGCGCACCACCCGGCCGAGCTGACCCAGATCCAGCCCGGACTGTTGCGCCAGTTTCATCGCTTCACACGCCGCGGCATACGACGTGAACGTCAGCATGTTGCGTGCCAACTTCATCCGCGTTCCCGCGCCGGGCTCGCCGGCGTGGATCACCAGTGATGCCCACTGCTTGAACGCCGGTTTGATCTGTTCGTAGACGGCACGATCAGCGCCGACCATGGTCGCCATCTCGCCTTTGTCGGCCGCCCCGGCACCACCGGAGACCGGAGCGTCGATCACATGGATGCCTGCGGTCTCGTACTGCCGGGCAAGTTCGACGGCGGTGGTGTCACTGATGGTGGAGTGGATCGCGATCACGGTGCCCGCCTTGGCGGTCTCGGCGAGTTCGGCGACCACCTGGCGGACCTGCTCGTCGTTGAGTACCACCACGCTGATGATGTCCGCGGCCGCGATGTCGCCGAGACTGTCGGCCAGCTGTGCGCCCGCTTCGGCCAACGGTGTCATCGCCTCGGCCCGCACGTCGTAGACCAGCAGTCCCCCCGGCCAGTCGACGAGCCGCTTGGCGATGGGTGCGCCCATGTTGCCCAGGCCGATGAAACCCAGCTTCGGTTGCTCGCTCATGACCGGATGATCTGTCCGCCGTCGACGTTGAAGATCTGCCCGGTGATCCACTTGGCCTGGTCCGACAGCAGGAACAGCAGCATGCCGACCAGGTCCTCCGGCTCCCCCATCCGCGACAGCGGAATGTTCTTCACGATGTCGGCGACCATCTCCTGCGGTGTGGTCGTCCGGTTGGCCTCGGTGTCGATGGGCCCGGGCGCGATGGCATTGACCCGGATGTTCTGCCCACCCAGTTCGGTGGCGAGCTGCTGGGTCAAGCCGTTGATCCCGACCTTGGCCAGCCCGTAGAAGTTCGAATACAGCCAGGCCGCCGTAGACGACTGGTTCACGATCGCGCCGCCGCCGCGTTTGGCCATCTTCCGGTACACCGCCCGGGTGCACACCAGCGCGCCATCGAGGTTCACGCTCATGAACTTCTTGTAGTAATCCCAATCGACGGTGATCAGGAAGTCGAGCTTCATCCCACCGAAGATGGCCGCGTTGTTCACCAGGTAGTCGATACCGCCGAACTCCGAGAGTGTCTGCGCTGCCATCTCTTTGGCCGAATCCGGATCCGACACGTCCACGCGCACCGCGAGCGCGTTGCCACCCTCACCCTTGATTCCGTCGGCCACCTTCTGGGCGCCCTCGACATTGATGTCGGCCACCACCACCGCCGCGCCTTCGCGTGCCAACGCTTCGGCATACGCTTGGCCGATCCCGCCGCCTGCACCGGTGACGATGGCCACCTTGTCCGTGAACTGCTCCCCGTAGAGTGCCATGTTTCTCCTTAATTCGCCGCGGTGGCAATGAGTTTCGTCTCGAGGTATTCCTCGAAGCCGGCCACGCCCATCTCACGGCCGACGCCGGACTGCTTGTAACCGCCGAACGGTGCGTCCGCCGAATACCAGACCCCACCGTTGACGTTGACGGTGCCGGTCCGCAGCCGGGTCGCGACCGCCTGGGCGCGGGCGTCATCGCCGCTGTACACCGTGGCCGACAAGCCGTAGGGCGAGTCGTTGGCGATCCGCACCGCGTCGTCGTCACCGTCGTGGGCGATCACCACCAGGACCGGCCCGAAGATCTCCTCGCGCGCCACGCGCGCATCGTTGGTGAGTCCGGAGATCACTGTCGGCTCGATGAAGAACCCCTTGTCACGATCGGCGGGACTTCCACCCCCACAGGCGAACTGGCCACCCTCCTCGATGGCAAGGTTCAGATAACCCTGGATACGGTCGCGCTGGCGCGCCGAGATCACCGGCCCGCACACGGTTCGCTTGTTGGTCGGGTCGCCGGGCTTGATCCCACCCATGGTGGCGGCCGCGGCGGCGACCGCTTCGTCATACTTGGCGCGCGGCACCACCAGGCGCGTGGTGATCGCACAACCCTGCCCGGCGTGCATCGCGGCGGTGAACGCCGAAATGGAGCAGGCCATGCCCAGGTCGGCGTCGTCGAGGACGATGAACGCCGACTTGCCGCCGAGTTCGAGGAACACCTTCTTGATGGTGGCGGCGCCGTCGATCATCACCGCACGTCCCGTCGCCGTCGAGCCGGTGAACGAAACCATGTCCACCCGAGGATCTTTCGACAACAACGCGCCGACCGCGTGATCGCTGGAGGTCACGATGTTGATCACACCGGGCGGAATGTCGGTGTGCTCGGCGATGATCTGACCGACGGCCGCTGCACACCACGGAGTGTCCGGTGCCGGTTTGAGTACCACGGTGTTACCCGCCGCCAGCGCCGGCCCGATCTTGGCGAAGTTGATCTGATGCGGGAAATTCCACGGGGTGATCGCGCCAACGACCCCGACAGCCTCGCGGGCGACGGTGCGCCGGGTCGGAATGCCCTGCGGCGCCGCATCATCCAGTTCCCGACGCCACGCGTAGGACTCGGCGGTGTCCGCGGAGAACGCCAGGTCGTCGATCGGGCCCTCGAGCTGCGCACCCGAGGTGAGCATCCGGGGCGCGCCGACCTCGGCCATCGTGATGTCGCGCATTTCTTCCACATGTTCGCGTAACGCGTCGCGCAACTGCCGCACGCAACGCACCCGCAACTCGGTGTTGGTGGACCAGTCGGTGTCATCGAACGCGCGCCGCGCGGCCTCGATCGCCCGGCTCATGTCCGCCGTATCGGCGTCAGCCGCTACGCCGAGCACCTCTTCGGTAGCCGGGTTCAGCGTCGGGAACGTCCCCGCGCCACCGCCCACCAGCTTGCCGTCGATCAACAGATCGCTGGTCCCACCAGCCAGTAATCCCATCGGTAACTCCTCGTGAGCTCGCTGCCCGGCAATCTGGACAAGTGTCTGATCGCTGTCGGCTCGAACATAGCCGCCGACGCTTGCAGATGGCAAGGGTGGGCTGTTCTGTAACCTCAAGCCCGCACCAGCAGGGGTACTGAGCTGGGAAGTAATGGCAATAGCTTGCCTAATCCGCGCCGACTCCGATACGTTGGACATGTGTCCAGCGATGCCGTGGCGGCGGTCACATCCGAGCTCGGGACGGTTTCCAGGAACCGTCGCCAAGAGGAGACGTTCCGCAAGGTTCTGGCTGCCGGTGTGGAGATGCTGCGTGAGTCGTCCTACGCGGACCTGACGGTGCGGGCGGTCGCCAAACGCGCGCAGGTCGCCCCGGCCACGGCGTACACGTACTTCTCCTCGAAGAACCATCTGATCGCCGAGGTGTACCTGGACCTGATCAAGCAGGTGCCGTTCTTCACCGATGTCAACGACTCCGTGGTGACACGGGTCGACAATGTCCTGCGCGCCCTGGCACTCGTCGTGGCCGACGAGCCCGAGGTCGCCGCCGCTTGCACCACCGCGTTGATGTCCGGCAACGATGCCGAAGTCAAGCCCGTTCGCGACCGCATCGGCGGGGAGATCCACCGCCGGGTCACGTCCGCGATCGGGCCCGACGGCGATCCACGCGCGGTGTCCGCGTTGGAGATGGCGTTTTTCGGGGCGCTCGTCCAAGCCGGCAGCGGCGCGTTCACCTACCACCAGATCGCCAATCGACTGACCTACATGGTCAGCCTCGTCCTGGGAGACCGATGACCGTTTCAGCAAACAAGGCGGGTTCTCAGGCCATCCTGGACCCCTACGACTACGACTTCCACGAAGACCCGTATCCGTACTATCAGCGACTACGCGACGAAGCGCCGCTGTACCGCAACGACGAACTCGGATTCTGGGCCCTGTCGCGTCACCACGACGTACTGCAGGGGTTCCGCAACAGCACCACCCTGTCCAACAAGTTCGGCGTCTCGCTGGATCCGGCCTCCCGCGGACCGCACGCGTCGAAGACCATGTCGTTTCTGGCGATGGACGATCCCGGGCACCTGCGTCTGCGCACCCTGGTGTCAAAGGGTTTCACGCCCAGGCGCATTCGCGAGCTGGAGCCCCGGGTCAAACAGATCGCGCTCGAGCACCTCGAAGTGATGCTGGACAAGGCCACGTCCTCTCCCGGCGCCACCGTCGACTACGTCAACGAATTCGCCGGCAAGCTGCCCATGGACGTCATCTCCGAGCTGATGGGAGTCCCACAGCCCGACCGCGACAAGGTGCGGGCCTGGGCCGACGGCGTGATGCACCGCGAAGAGGGCGTCACCGACGTACCGGCAGCGGCCATCGAAGCCTCGCTGAACCTGATCGTCTACTACCAGGAGATGGTCGCCGAGCGGCGCAAGAAGCTGACCGACGACTTGACCTCGGCGCTACTGGAAGCCGAGATCGACGGTGATCGCCTCACCGACGACGAGGTGCTCGGATTCATGTTCCTCATGGTGATTGCCGGTAACGAGACCACGACGAAACTGCTTGCCAATGCCGCCTTCTGGGCGCACCGCAACCCCGATCAGCTGAAGCCGGTGCACGAGGATCCGTCGCGGATCCCACTCTGGGTCGAGGAGACGTTGCGCTATGACACCTCCAGCCAGATCCTGGCCCGCACCGTCGAGGGCGACCTGACGCTGTACGACACCACCATTCCCGACGGTGACGTGGTGCTGCTGTTGCCCGGCTCCGCGCACCGCGACGAGCGGGTGTTCGACCGCCCAGACGACTTTGTGATCGGACGCGAAATCGGTTCCAAGTTGATGAGTTTCGGCAGCGGTGCCCACTTCTGCCTGGGAGCACACCTGGCCAGGATGGAAGCCCGGGTGGCGCTGACCGAACTACTGACCCGGATCCGCGGGTTCGAGGTGGACGAGGACAACGCCGTCCGCGTGCACTCCAGCAATGTCCGCGGATTCGCCAACCTGCCCATGACCCTGGAGATCCCGTAATGCCCCGTTTCTCGCCACTGCCCGAACGCAGGCCCGCGCTCGTGGCCGGCGCCTCCTCCGGCATCGGTGCCGCCACCGCCGTCGACCTGGCCGCACATGGCTTCCCGGTGGCACTCGGCGCGCGCCGAGTCGAGAAGTGCCAGGAACTCGTCGACAAAATCAAAGCCGAAGGCGGCGAAGCGATCGCGGTGCACCTCGACGTGACCGACCCCGACTCGGTGAAGGCCTGTGTCGAGCAGACCACCTCCGAGCTCGGTGACATCGAGGTGCTGGTCGCCGGCGCCGGTGACACCTACTTCGGCAAGCTCGACGCCATCAGCACCGAGCAGTTCGAATCGCAGGTGCAGATCCACTTGATCGGCGCCAACCGCGTCGCCTCGGCCGTGCTGCCCGGCATGATGGAGCGGCAGCGCGGTGACCTGATCTTCGTCGGTTCGGATGTGGCGTTGCGTCAACGCCCGCACATGGGGGCCTACGGCGCGGCCAAAGCGGCACTCGTCGCAATGGTCACGAACTATCAGATGGAACTGGAAGGCACCGGTGTCCGGGCCTCTATCGTGCACCCCGGCCCGACCAAGACCTCGATGGGCTGGAGCCTGCCCGCCGATCTGATCGGACCCGCGCTCGAGGACTGGGCCAAGTGGGGTCAGGCCCGGCACGACTACTTCCTGCGCGCATCCGACCTGGCCCGGGCCATCACCTTCGTGGCGGAGACCCCGCGGGGCGGCTTCATCGCCAACATGGAACTCCAACCTGAAGCTCCATTGGCGGACATCAAGGACCGCCAGAAACTTGCGCTCGGCGAAGAAGGGATTCCACCCCAGTGACGACAACAGCGATCGTCCCCCGCGTCTCCGGCGGCGAGGAAGAGCACGGACACCTCGAGGAGTTCCGTACCGACCCGATCGGGTTGATGACGCGGATCCGCGAGGAATGCGGCGAAGTCGGCTGGTTCCAGTTGGTCGACAAGCACGTGGTGTTCCTGTCCGGTGCCGAGGCCAACGAGTTCTTCTTCCGTTCGGCCGACGAGGATCTCGACCAGGCCGAGGCATACCCCTTCATGACCCCGATCTTCGGTGAGGGCGTGGTCTTCGACGCCAGCCCCGAGCGGCGCAAGGAGATGCTGCACAACTCCGCACTGCGTGGTGAGCAGATGAAGGGCCACGCCGCCACCATCGAGGGCGAGGTCAAGAAGATCATCGCCGACTGGGGCGACCAGGGCGAGATCGAACTGCTCGACTTCTTCTCCGAGCTGACCATCTACACCTCGACTGCGTGCCTGATCGGGTTGAAGTTCCGCGAGCAGCTCGACGGACGGTTCGCGCATTATTACCACCAGCTGGAGCGCGGCACCGACCCCCTGTGTTACGTCGACCCGTATCTGGACATCGAGAGCTTCCGAATCCGCGATGAGTCTCGCGTGAAACTCGTTGCGCTGGTCCAGGAGATCATGGAAGGTCGCATCGCCAACCCGCCCAGCGGCAAGGAAGACCGCGACCTGCTCGACATCCTGGTCTCGATCAAAGACGAGGACGGCAACGCCCGCTTCTCCGCCGACGAGGTCACCGGCATGTTCATCTCACTGATGTTCGCCGGCCACCACACCAGTTCCGGCACCTCGTCGTGGACGCTGATCGAGCTGATCCGCCACCCGGAGATCTACGCACAGGTGCAGTCTGAACTCGACGAGCTCTACGCCGACGGCCAGGAAGTGAGTTTCCATGCGCTGCGCCAGATTCCGCTGCTGGACAATGTGGTCAAGGAAACGCTGCGCCTGCACCCGCCACTGATCATCCTGATGCGGGTGGCCCAGGGCGAGTTCGAGGTCGCCGGCTTCCCGATCCACAAGGGCGATTTCGTCGCCGCCTCACCGGCGATCAGCAACCGGATTCCGGAGGACTTCCCGGACCCGGACGCGTTCAAGCCGAACCGCTACGACAAGCCCGAGCAGGCCGATGTGGCCAACCGCTGGACCTGGATCCCGTTCGGCGCCGGGCGGCACCGCTGCGTCGGCGCGGCGTTCGCCACCATGCAGATCAAGGCGATCTTCTCGGTTCTGTTGCGGGAGTACGAGTTCGAGATGGCACAGCCGGCGGATTCCTACCGCAACGACCACTCGAAGATGGTGGTGCAGTTGGAACGCCCCGCGAAGGTCCGCTACCGCAGGCGCGTCAGGGACTGAACGGGAGGGCAGCAATGGGAAGTTACACCGTGGCCGTTGACGCCGACCTGTGCCAGGGTCACGCCATGTGCGAGCTGGAGGCACCGGACGTCTTCAGCGTGCCCAAACGCGGCATCGTGGACATTCTGGATGCGGAACCACCCGACGAGATGCGCGAAGACGTCGAGCGGGCAGCCGAGATGTGTCCTACCCGAGCACTATTCATCACCGATAAAGAAGGCTGAGTCGACAATGGGCGATTTCAAGGGGTCACGTGAACAACTCGAGGACTGGGTGCAGCGCTGGTTGACTGCCAACCAGGACGCGGAGAAAGCCGGTGACTGGAAACCGTTGGCCGACTTCTACACCGATGACGCCACCTACGGCTGGAACATCGGGCCCAAAGAGGACGTGATGTGCCTCAACAAGGACGAAATCCGGGATGTGGCGCTGGGTTTGGAGATGGAAGGCCTGGAGAACTGGGTCTACGAGTACCAGAAGGTGCTGATCGACGAGAAGCAGGGCGAGATCGTCGGCTTCTGGAAGCAGATCGCCCACAAGAGCGACGGCACCAAAGACGAGATCTACGGCATCGGTGGCAGCTGGTTCCGACTGAACGACAACCTGCTGATCGAGTGGCAGCGTGACTTCTTCGACTTCGGCCATGTGCAGAAGGCGTTCATGAAGCTGATCGAATCCGGTGACCTCACCCCGACGATGCAGAAACGCATCGAACGCAGCCTCGCCGGCGAGAAACTGCCGGGCTATTACCCCCTCGGAACGTCGCCCGTACCCATTTTCTGAGGTCGACGGGCAGGACTTGACACCCGTCGATATCAGGTGAGACCTTCGTCACTAAGCTGAGCCAGAGTGTCCTCCAACGAAAGCAGGATTGCGAAATGAAGACCAAAGGCGCACTCATCTGGGAGTTCAACCAGCCCTGGTCGGTCGAGGAGATCGAGATCGGCGACCCCGTCAAAGACGAGGTCAAGATCCAGATGGAAGCCTCGGGGATGTGCCACTCCGACCACCACCTCGTCACCGGCGGCATCCCGATGGGTGGTTTCCCAGTCCTCGGTGGTCACGAGGGCGCGGGCATCGTCACCGAGGTGGGCCCCGGCGTGGAGGGCATCGAACCCGGCGACCACGTGGTGCTGTCGTTCATCCCCTCGTGCGGCTCGTGCCCGTCGTGTCAGGCCGGTCTCCGTAACCTCTGCGACCTGGGCGCCGGTCTGCTCGGCGGGGTCGCCGTCGCCGACGGCACCCACCGCATCCAGGCCTCGGGAGGCCGCGACGTCTTCCCGATGACCCTGCTGGGGACGTTCAGCCCGTACATGGTGGTGCACAAGAGCTCGGTGGTGAAGATCGACAAGTCGATCCCGTTCGAGGTCGCCTGCCTGGTGGGCTGCGGTGTGACCACCGGTTACGGCTCGGCAGTACGCAGCGGCGACATCCGTCCCGGCGACGACGTCGCGATCATCGGCATCGGCGGTGTGGGCATGGGAGCGCTGCAAGGGGCCCTCAATGCCGGCGCACGCTACATCTTCGCCGTCGACCCGGTGGAATGGAAGCGCGATCAGGCCCTGAAATTCGGTGCCACGCACGTCTATCCGGACATCTTCGCCGCCATGGCCGGCATTGCCGAGGTCACTGCCGGCGGGATGGCCAAGAAGACCATCGTCACTGTGGGCGAGCTCAAGGGTGAGGACATCGACAACTACCTCAACGTCACCTCCAAAGGTGGCACCTGCGTGGTGACCGCCGTCGGCAGCATGATGGAGAACCAGGTCACCATGAACCTGTCGATGCTCACGCTGCTGCAGAAGAACCTGCAGGGCACCATCTTCGGCGGCGGCAACCCTCACCATGACATCCCGCAGTTGCTGTCGATGTACAAGGCGGGCCGGCTGAACCTCGACGATATGGTCACCCGCCAGTACAAGCTCGAGCAGATCAACGACGGCTACCGGGACATGCTGGAGGGCCGCAACATTCGCGGCATCATCCGCTACACCGACGCCGACCGCTGAGCTGTGCCGGGGATACCCGGCCCCATGGGCGCACCCGGCTGCCTAAGCTGAAGCCCATGGCATCTGTGTTCACGAAGATCATCAACCGGGAGATCCCGGGGCGGTTCGTGCACGAGGACGACGAGTTCGTCGCCTTCCTCACGATCGCCCCGGTCACCCAGGGGCACACCCTGATCGTGCCGCGGGCCGAGATCGATCAGTGGCAAGACGTTGACCCAGCAGTCTTCGGGCGGATCAACAACTTGGCGCAGCGCATCGGCAAGGCCGTGATGACGGCGTTCGACGCGCCCCGGGCCGGCCTGCTGATCGCCGGCCTGGAAATACCGCACCTGCACGTGCACGTGTTTCCGGCCTACACCCTCGGCGATTTCGATATCACGGGAGCGGATCCCAACCCGTCACCGGAGTCGTTGGACGAGGCGCAGGCCAAGATCACCGCGGCGCTGGCCGACCTGTAGTCAGCTGACCGGCGCCGTCAGTTCGGTGTCCGCGTCGGCCTGGACGTCCAGCACCCGCGGCAGCCGCACTTCGAAGCGGCAGCCCTTGCCGGGTGCGGTGGTCACACGCACCGTTCCACCGTGTGCGTACACCAGGGAATCCACGATCGAGAGCCCCAGGCCCGTCCCGCCGCTCGCGCGGTCCCGCGACGAGTCGGTGCGGTAGAACCGCTCGAACACCCGCTGGGCGTCCTCTTCACTGATACCCGGTCCCTCGTCGGCGACTTCGAGCACGGCACTGTCACCGGCCGTTCCCACCCGCACCGTGATCCCGGCGGTTTCCGGGGTGTGCTGAATGGCATTGGCGACCAGGTTGCCGAGCACCTGACGCAGCCGGGGCTCGTCGCCGATCACCTCCGGGGTGCCGGGGCCGTCGAACACCTCCATCGATACCCGGCGCCGCGGCGCCACCGACTGCGCGTCGTGCACGGCGTCGGTGGCCAGGGCCAGCAGGTCCACCTGGTGCTGATCCAGGGGTCGCTGAGCGTCAAGACGCGCCAACAGCAGCAGATCCTCGACCAACAGCCCCATCCGACTGGCTTCGCTTTCGATACGCGACATCAGCATCTCGACGTCGCGCGCCGCACCTTGGCGGTACAGCTCGGCGAAACCCCGGATGGTCGTCAACGGTGTGCGCAGTTCATGGCTGGCGTCGGTGATGAAGCGCCGCATCCGTTCCTCGGAACGGCGGGCCTGTTCAGCCGAGGACTCCGATGCCGCCACCGCTCCCTGGATCTGGGCGAGCATTCCGTTCAGAGCCAGCGACAGCTGACCCACCTCGGTGCGCGGATCACGTTGGGGTACACGGCGATCGAGCTCACCCGCGGCGATAGCGGCGGCCGTCTGCTCGACCTCGACCAGAGGCCTCAAACTGCGGCGCACCACCGCGAACCCGGCGATGCCGAGCACCACCAACACTGCCAACCCGATACCCAGCTGGGTGTAGATCAGTGATCGGACGGTGGATTCGACATCGGACAGATCGATCGCGACCGTCGTCAGCTCACCGTGTGTTCCGCGCACCGATACTGCCCGCCACCGCACGTGGGAGCCGTCGATCGAACCGACCGTCGTCGGGACGGCCCCGACATCGTTATTGGCCGGCAGCGCCGGCTCCGCCTCCCGGTCATTGACCGCCATCCACACCCGGCCGTCGGCGCTGACACCGCGCACGTAGAAGTTCGACGGTGGCCGGCCCGGATTGGGACCCTCATTGGCCGGCGGTGACGATGGCCGCGCCTCCTGCGCCCAGCTCTGCGAGGCGTCAATGAGCGTCTGGTCGACCCGGTTGAGCAGGGAGTGCTGCAGGATGGTGGTCACCGCGACGCCTGAGGCCAGCAGCCCGCACGCGACCAGAACCAGCGTCGCGGCAACAAGTGCCACGCGTAGTGGAATCCCCCGGCGAAGGTATTCGGACATGGGACTGGTCCGCGGCTACCGCGGCTCCCGTAGGACGTAGCCGACGCCGCGCAGCGTGTGCAGCAGCCTCTTGTCGCCGGTGTCGATCTTGCGCCGCAGATACGACACGTAGGACTCGACGACATTGACGTCGCCACCGAAGTCATATCGCCACACGTGGTCGAGGATCTTCGGCTTGGACAGCACGGTGCCCGCGTTGATGACGAAGTAGCGCAGCAGCGTGAACTCGGTGGGTGACAGGGCTACCGGTTCACCGGCCTTCCACACCTCGTGCGTGTCCTCGTCGAGTTCGATGTCGGCGAACGTCAGACGCGCGTTGCGGGGTTCCTCGGTGGTCTTACCGGTGCGGCGCAGGATGACACGCAACCGCGCAACCACCTCTTCGAGGCTGAACGGCTTGGTCACGTAGTCGTCGGCACCGAGTGTCAGTCCGGCGATCTTGTCTTGCAGCGTGTCGCGGGCGGTGAGGAACAGCGCCGGGGCGTCGATACCGTCGGCGCGCAACCGCCGCAGCACCCCGAAGCCGTCCATTCCCGGCATCATCACGTCGAGGATCACCGCATCAGGTTTCACTTCACGGGCCCGATCGAGGGCTGCGGGCCCGCTGACCGCGGTGTATACCTCGAAACCCTGGAACTTCAGGCTGACGGACAGCAGTTCGACGATGTTGGTCTCATCGTCGACGACCAATACCCGAGCCTCGGGTTTGGTGGCGGATTGAGTCGGGCTTGTCGCTGGCGCTCCCATGAGCATCCAATCTCCTACTAAATGCTTGCGCACAACCCGAGAGGTGACTGTGCACTTGCTGTGAGTATGAGTCCGACAATACCGCCGGTCCGGCCATCTTCGCGGCCATAGACTTCGCTCATGAACCTCGGGAAGAACCTCGTCGCGCTGGCGACCGCCCCGGTCCGGGTCGGGATCGCCGCCACCGAGGCCGGCCTGGAGTTTGCCAACGGGGCACTGGAGCTGGCGAAACTCACCCTCGGCGACGCGGCCACCGGCGTCGGCACCTCGTCGGTGACCCATCTGTTCGGCATCAACGACACCGTGGCCCGCGCGAACCGCATCGCAGCGCTGATGGACGACGACGCGCCGCTGGGGCGGGCTCTGGCCCCCGACGGCCCCATCGACCGGCTGCTGCGCCCAGGCGGCCTGGTGGACCGGCTGACGGCGCCCGGCGGCGTGCTGGACCGGGTGACCGCCGACGACGGCCTGCTGGACAAGCTGACCGCCGAAGGTGGCGGGCTGGAACGGGCGCTTGCTCCCGGCGGGCTGATCGATCAGCTGCTGGACGAGAACGGCCTGATCGACCGCCTCCTCGCCGAGGGCGGTCTGGCCGATCGGCTGCTGGCCGAGGGCGGCTTGATCGAGAAGCTGACCGCCCGCAACGGCCCGCTGGAGCAGCTCGCCGACGTCGCCGACACGCTCAACCGGCTGGCACCGGGGCTAGAGGCACTCGCACCCACCATCGAGGCGCTGCGGGAAGCGGTCATCGCCCTCAGCTCGGTGGTCAATCCGCTCTCCAACATCGCCGACCGGATCCCGCTGCCGCGCTGGAACCCCCGGCGCCCCGCAACTCCGCCGCGGACGGTGCCGTCGCAGCGCATCATCGACCACGAGGACTGAGTTTTCGCCGACAGCCGGCGGCCAGATAAGCTGTGCCCCGTTTGAAGGCTTCGTTTGAAGAATTCGACCCGCCTCCTTAGCTCAGTGGTAGAGCACTCGCCTTGTAAGCGAAAGGTCGTCAGTTCAATCCTGACAGGGGGCTCCACCTGTCCCGGCGTGTTTGACCGGTGTTGTCGGTGACCCTTCGTATCCTGACGCCATGCTGGCCAACCCCGATGGACCATCCGTTGTCGCAACGTGTCGGCACTGCTCGAACGAGACGGTCTGGCTGCGCACCGTCCACGGCGGCTGGCTGCTGTTCGATGCCGAGATGCAACCGACCGAAGACACCGTCGACGGCAACCGGTACGCGGTGGACCGGCGCAGCCGCCTCGTTGTCGACCTCGACTGTGTCCTCGCAGACCGCTGGCCGGCCCGCTGCCTCTCGCTACACAAGCTCTCGTGCCCGCAGAGTTATGACGCCACCCGGTTCTACGACCGCCGGCCGCGCCAGGGCAACGACATCGACCTCACCGACCTGTGGCGACGGCTGGCGGCGGCCGAGGCCAACAACGCCAAGACAGGTACCTGACCGGGCGACGGCTACATCGGGACTGCTAGGTCTCGTCGGCCAGTTGGTGGCGGTCCTGATGCTGTCCCGGAGCGTCGGGGTCGTCGTCCTTGTGGTCGAGTTCCTCTTGCAGCTCACGCTGCTCCGCGGTCGCTTTCGTGGCGTCTTCGGGCGTGGCGGGCGGGTTGTTCTGCTGCTCCATGACGAACTTGTGTCTCCAGATCGGGCTGCCACCAAACCCGATGCGCCTAGTTGATCGGCACATCCAAGATCGGCCGGTCCACCGCGGCACCGGGCCCGTCGAAATGCCACCACTCCCCCGCGTACACGCTGAACCCGCCGGCCGCCATCGCCTCGCGCAGCCGGGCCCGGTTGGCCTGAGCCGCCGCAGACACCCCGTCGGTCGCATACGCCAGCGCGCGCGGGGTGAAATCGTCGAAATCGGTAGCCATGTCGGCGCCCACGATCGACAGGTCCACCGATCGGCCGGCGGTATGGCTCCGGGCGTAGCGCCCCGGCCGGGCCACCCAGGCCGGATCGGGAGTGTGCTCGAACATGGTGACCTGCACGCCGTGCGGCCGGTAGCAGTCCCAGAAGACCAGCACGTCGCCGCTGTCGCGCAGCCGCGCCGCGGCCGTGGCCAGCCCCGGCGCCAGGGATTCGTGCACCAGGCACCGCGCGTCAGCCGGATACAGCGGAACTCCGACGAAATTCTCGGCAGTGGCGTAGCGCAGGTCGATCACCGCGTCCGGAACAACTGTCCGCACATCGACAAGCCCCGCAGCCTGCGCCCGCTCCGAGACCGGGGGCACCGGCGAGGCCGACGCCGCCCCAGGGTGTCCCGCCGCCGCCAGGCAACACGTGGCCACCAGCAGTCCTATCGCTCGGCACACCATGGCCGTCAACCCCCTTCGAGCGCGTTGATTCCGGTGCTGTCGCCCTTCTTACACCGGAACGGCCGAGAACCTCACCGGTCCTTCCTACCCAACGATGTGTCATCTTCGGCCCAGAGGGAGTAAAGCTGGAACCTATGCGTGTCGGGTTCATCGGACTGGGAAACATGGGCGCTGCGATGGCATCGAATGTGCTCAGCGCCGGTCACGAGGTGACAGTCTTCAATCGCACAGCCGAGCGAGCCGACCCGTTGGTGCAGCAGGGTGCCCGGCGCGCGGACGGGGTCGCCGGCGCCTGCCGCGGCGACGTGGTGTTCACGATGCTGGCCGACGACGCTGCCGTGCAGCACGTGGCCTTCGGCGACCAGGACCTACTCGGCGGCATTGTGGACACCCTGCCGCCCGGCGCCACCCACATCTCATCGAGCACGATCAGCCTGGAGTTGGCCAACCGGTTGACCCAGGCACACGCCGACCACGGCCAGCGGTTCGTCTCAGCGCCGGTGTTCGGCAGACCGCAGGCCGCAGCGGCAGCCCAGCTGTTCGTCGTGGCCGCCGGGTCCGCCGACGCAATCGGCAACGTGGCACCACTGTTGGATGCCGTGGGTCAGCGGACGTTCGTGGTGGGCGAGGACCCGCAGGCGGCAAATCTCGTCAAGCTGAGCGGCAACTTCCTGATCGCCTCGGTCATCGAGTCGCTCGGCGAGGCGATGGCCCTGGTCTCGAAGGCGGGAGTCGACAAGAGCCAGTACCTGGACGTCCTGACCTCGACGCTGTTCGGCGCTCCCGTGTTTCACACCTACGGCAGGATCATCGCCGACGGCGCGTTCGAGCCCGCGGGCTTCGCGGCGCCGCTCGGGCTCAAGGACGTCAGCCTGGTGCTCGACGCCGGTGCCCGCCTGCAGGTTCCGTTGCCCGTCGCGAGCCTGCTGCGGGACCGGTTTCTGGCGCTCCTGGCAACCGGCGGTGCCGACCTGGACTGGTCGGCCATCGCCACGTTGGCCGGCCGGGATTCCGGCTTAGACGACTCCGCGTAACCCGTCGGCGCCGAATACCGGCTCGAGCAGGCCGGACATATCCGGGCCGCGCCGCAGCCCGTGGCCCCCGTCGACGTTGATGACCTGGCCGGTGATGTACCCCGCGGCATCCGAGAGCAGGAACAGCGCAAGATTGGCGATGTCGGACACCTCGCCGACGCGGGGCAGCGGCGTGCAGGCCCGGTAGTCCTCACTGACCTCCGGCGACTGCATGATCGGTTCCACCATGTCGGTGCGGGTGAGGCCGGGGCGGATGCCGTTGACGCGGACCCATGACGGCCCCAGCTCATCGGCGGCCAACTGCAGCAACGCATCGAGCGCGGACTTGGCCGGACCGTAGGCGCCGAACCAGCGGTGCGTGTTGCTCGAGGCGATCGACGAGATACCCACGAACGATCCGCCACCTCCGCGCACCATCTCCCGGGCTGCGTGCTTGAGCACGTACATGGTGCCGTTGACGTTGAGATCAACCGTGGAGCGCCACAACCCGGAGTCGATCTGGGTGATGGGGCCGATCGTGTGGCTGCCGCCGGCGCTGTGGACGACGCCGTGCAGCCGTCCGTGCCACCCGGCGGCCGCCTCGACGGCCCGCGTCACCTCGTCCTCATTGGTGACGTCGGCCGGTTCGTACCGGATCGACCCGGGCCCACCGGACGCCTCGATCTCCTCGACGGCGGCCGCGAGACGGTCGGCGTTGCGGCCGATGATCATCACGTTCGCACCCGAAGCCACGAGCGTGGCCGCCACACCCTTGCCGATACCGCTGCCGCCTCCGGTGACCAGGTAGGTCCGACTATCGACCGACAACTGCACGCTGACCCCTCACTGTCCTACTCCGACATTGCTCCGGTAATGGAACCATGCCCACCGCGCCGGTGTGTACAGATCCGGACAACTGTCTACTAGGGCGTGTCGGGACGGGCCACCTTCGTCGGCCCAGCGGTCCGCCAGTCCTCGACGTCCGGCGGCAGGCCCACCGGAGCATTGTTCTCGTTGTGCACCGACCAGTGGGCATGTCCGAGTTCATGGATGTGGAAGCCGTGTTTGAGGGCCTCGGTGAAGCCCATCGCATCGGAGGCGGCATTGACCGAGTCCTTGATCAGCAACGAGGCCATCGTGGGCACCTTGGCGATTCGTCGGGCGAACTCCAGCGTCTTGTCCTCCAGCTCATCGCGGGGGAACACCTTGGACACCATGCCGAGGCGGTAGGCCTCCTCCGCATCCAGTGAATCACCGGTCAGCAGAAGCTCTTTGGCTTTGCGCGGGCCGAATTCCCAAGGGTGGGCGTAGTACTCCACACCCGGCATACCCAGTCGCACCCCCACCACGTCGGAGAACTTGGCATTGTCGGCGGCGACGATGAGGTCGCAGGCCCAGATCAGCATCAACGCCGCCGAGATGGCGTTGCCCTGCACCTGGGCGATGGTGATCTTGCGCAGATCCCGCCATCGCCGGGTGTTGTCGAAGAAGTAGTGATACTCCTGCAGGTAGAGCTTCTCCACGCCGTCACGGTTGGCGCCGCGAGACCGGAAGCTCTCGTGCTGCTTGGGCCCGGGCTGATACTCCGCCATCGACACCTCCGAGCCGAGATCGTGGCCGGCGGAGAAATTCTTGCCACGGGCGGCCAGGATGATCACCCGCACATCGTCGTCGGCCTCAGCCCGCAGAAACGCCTCGTCGAGCTGCACCAGCAACCCTCGGTTCTGCGCATTGTGCGCCTCCGGCCGATTGAGCCAGATCCGGGCGATCCGCCCCTCGTCGAGGGTCTCGTAGTCAATGAACTTGGGGGTATCTGCCTCGGCCATCTTCCACCTGTCTACTCGCCGCCACGAACTGCCTGCACATTACGACTTGTGCCGAAGATGTCACGCAGGGGCCTGCCCGTGTGGCGATCTGGGAACTGTGGCCGGCACGGACTTGACCGCCGTCGCCACGCCTCGGCCGCACCTTCGCATAAGGTGGGAGAATGGCTGCAAAACCTGATCCCGCCGAAATCGACGATGTCGAACCCCTCGCCGACAGCACCGCCAGCCAGGCAAGGCGCGTGGTTGCTGCTTACGCCACCGACGCCGACGAGTGCAGGGTCTTCCTGTCCATGCTCGGCATCGAGCCGGCGAAGCTCGGGGCGTAGATGACAGCTGGGGAGGACCGTCCGGTCCCCTCCGGGGATTCCGATTTCGTGGTGGTGGCCAACCGGCTACCCGTCGACAAAGTTCGGCTACCTGACGGCTCCACGACTTGGAAGCGCAGCCCCGGTGGTCTGGTCACGGCCCTGGAGCCGCTGCTGCGCAAGCGCAAGGGAGCCTGGATCGGCTGGCCTGGCATCGTCGCCGAAGACGATGAAGAGGCCGCCGGCATCGACGATGTCGATCACTCGGAACCCATCGTCGATGACGAGATGCTGCTGTACCCGGTGCGGCTGAGCGGCGACGACGTCGCCGAGTACTACGAAGGATTCTCCAACGCCACGCTGTGGCCGCTCTACCACGACGTGATCGTCAAGCCGATCTACCACCGCAAGTGGTGGGACCGGTATGTCGAGGTCAACCGCCGGTTCGCCGAGGCGACGTGCCGGGTCGCGGCTCAGGGCGCCACCGTCTGGGTTCAGGACTATCAGCTCCAGCTGGTCCCGAAGATGCTGCGGATGTTGCGCCCCGACCTGACCATCGGGTTCTTCCTGCACATCCCGTTCCCGCCGGTCGAACTGTTCATGCAGATGCCCTGGCGCACCGAGATCATCGAAGGACTGCTGGGTGCCGATCTGGTCGGGTTCCACCTGCCCGGCGGTGCCCAGAACTTCATGATCCTGTCCCGACGCCTCCTCGGCGCCAACACCTCACGCGCGAACGTCGGAGTGCGGTCCCGCTTCGGCCAGGTACAGATCGGTTTCCGCACCGTCAAGGTCGGCGCGTTCCCCATCTCCATCGACTCGGCCGAACTCGACCAGAAGGCCCGCCACCGCGATATCCGCAGACGCGCCCGCGAGCTCCGCGCCGAGCTGGGGAACCCGAAGAAGATCCTGCTGGGTGTCGATCGCCTGGACTACACCAAGGGGATCGACGTCCGGCTCGAGGCCTTCAGTGAGCTGCTCGAAGAGGGCCGCGCAGATCGCAACGAAGTGGTGCTCGTCCAGCTGGCCACCCCGAGCCGGGAACGGGTGGAGAGCTACCGGCTGCTGCGCGACGACATCGAACGCCAGGTCGGTCACATCAACGGTGAGTACGGCGAGGTCGGTCATCCGGTGGTCCAGTACCTGCACCGCCCGCTGCCCCGGGAAGACCTGATCGCCTTCTACGTCGCCGCCGACGTCATGTTGGTGACTCCGCTGCGCGACGGGATGAACCTGGTGGCCAAGGAGTACGTCGCGTGCCGCAGTGACCTCGGCGGCGCCCTGGTCCTCAGTGAATTCACCGGCGCTGCGGCCGAACTGCGCCAGGCCTACCTGGTCAATCCACACGACCTCAACGGGGTCAAAGACAAGATCGTGGCCGCCCTCGAACAAGATCCCGAGGACGGCAGGAGACGGATGCGGGCATTGCGTCGTCAGGTCTTGGCGCACGACGTCGATCGGTGGGCGAGGGCGTTCCTGGACACCCTGGCCGGCGACCCGGGCGCGGATACCTCACAGCTGGTCGATACCGAGCAGAGCGACCGGATGTAGCTGAGGGGTCGGCTAGATCGGCGTGATGTAGCTGATCAGCCACTTTCCGTCGACCTTCTGATAGTCGACCTTGAGCCGGCTGCCCTCATAGACCGACTCTTCGCTCTGGTCGGTGACCGTCCGGTTCATGTACACCATCACCGATCCCGAGTTGCGTTGCGCTGCAAGGATTCCGACGCCGACGACATTGGCCTGGCTGACCACTTGGCGCTTCCGCGCTTCCGGAATGATCTTCTCGGTGGCCTGCGACTGAAACTCCCGACGGTAATCGGGCGTGAGCAGGTTGGAAGCGTCGGTGAGGCTGCCTTCGACGGTCTGGTAGTCGTAGCCGAACACCTTCGGTATCTGGTCGGCAGCCAGCGGCAGCAACTCCGTGCGGGTGTCCTGCTGCGCTGTGGTCTGGATCCGGTCCCAGTAGAGGCCGGCGCCGATGGCAGCCAGGGCCACGATGCCCGCCACCACGATGACTGACAGTGACGCCAACAGCCATGCGGTCCTGCGCCGCATCAGTTGCCACCTTCCGGGTATTTCAGGTCGTAGCCGGTCATCCGCCCGTTGTCGTCCTCGTGCACGATCACGCGCATCCGGTAGGCCTGGGAAGGCTTGTTGACACCGTCGACATCGGTGACCGTGACGCGCACCGACACCAGCACAGAACCGTTGTCGGTATCGGGATTGACCGCTTCCAGTGCCGCCCCGTTGACCACAGCCTCCGAGGTGGCGTTGGTGTCCCGGAACAGGGACTTCAGGTTCTCGACGTTGTCGTTCTGGCTCATCATGTCGCGTAGCGGGCCGCTGATCCCGTCGACGAACCGGTTCACACTCAGGTCGATCGTGTCCGGGGTGTAGGTGAACATGTTCACCACCGTCTGCGTCGCAGTGTCGACGAAACGTTGCTCGCGCGCCGCCTGCGCTTCGGCGTGACGCTGCTGATTTGTCAGCACGAGCACCACCGTCGAGAGCACCGCGACCACCACCAGCGCAGCCGCTCCCGCCACCCAGGCAAACCGCGCGTAATTGGGCTGCCGTCGCGGCGGCGGGCCCAGGGGTCGGACGCCGTTAGGGGCCGTCACTGGTTTCGGCGGGCTTTCCACGACGGGGCCGGTGATCACCGCGGCCTCGGCAGTGCTGTCAGCGGCGGCCGGGCCGGCGGCGCGGGACGCGCGGCGGCGCAACGACTTCCGTGGCTGCGGTACCGGTGCGTCAGAGGTGCCCCCCGCTTCGGCCACAGAAGCCTTCGCGGAAGTGTCAGCCATCAAGCCGACCTCGGATCGAGCATCAGATCTACCCAATTCTCGGCGGGAAGGTGCTTGGAGTCGCCTGCGACGAACACCCCGGTGCCACCCGCCGGGTCGATGAACGTTCCATCTTGATCGTAGGTAGCGTACGCCGGGCCACTGGCTTGTGGCATCGGCGCCTCGGCCGGCAGCGGCGCGCCCGGCGGCACAGCGGGTGCCGGGGCCGCGGGCGGCGATACCGGGGCACCCGGCGGCGGCGGAGGCGCGGGCCTGCCGTACGGCGGAGCCACTTGATCCGGCGGGGCGAAGAACGGCCACGGCGGTGGCGGCGCGTTGTTGTTCGGCGGCACCGGCAACGGGAACGGCGCATTCGGCGCGGGTCCGGGGCCCGGTGGAACGCCTGGCGGCAACTGCACCACCGGCGGACCCGGATCGTAGTCGGCACCCGGGGGGATGTTCGGGAACTTGTTCGGCGGCAACACGTTCCTGCCGTCCAGCACCGGCGTTCCGTACGGGACCGGCGGACCGCGCCACGGGTTGCTGCCGATCGGCACGTACCCGACCGGGTCGCGGCACAGCTGGACCGTCGGGGCCCGTTTGCCCGGGTACTCCATACACGGGTAGTTACGCGCCCCGCGTACCACGGCGGGATCGTTCTGGGCCACCTTGCAGTACAGATCGGTGGGCAGATCCCGCACGGTTTCATCAGCCGGGGAACGGATCTCGCCGGGCGGGATGAACCCGACGTTGCACGGCGGCGGATCTCCGAGGTCGACCTTGAAATCCAGCTTCCCACCCTCGTCGACCGGCACACCGCCGGCAACGGTCAACAGCGCCGCGATCAAGGCCGGGAAGATGACGAAAGCCTGCTCGATCGACTTGTGGTAGATCACGCCGATGCGACCCAGATTGGCCAGGTTGGCGGCCAACATCGGGAAGCTCGGCCGGATTCCACTGAACGCGGTCGACGCGACGTCCGCCGCGCCGGGGGCGGTTTGCAGCACCTGCCGCACCTGCGGGTCGGCCGCGGTGACCTGATCGGTGAACCGCGCCAGCCCGTCGGCCAGCGAACGGATGTCGTCGCCGCTGCGGATTTGAGCATCCAGGAACGGCCCCGCCTGGTCGATCAAGGCCGCCGTCTGGCCGTAGCTCCCGTTCGCCCCGTCCACGAGTAACCGCGCCGACTGGATCATCCGCGCCAGCTCAGGACCCGATCCGTTGAACGCCTTGAAGGTCTCGCGCAACACGTCCTGCAGTCGGCTGTGGTCGATGCTGCTGACCAGTTTGTCGGCGTCGGCCAGCATGCCGGCGATGTCCTGCCCGATTGCGGTGCGGTCCTGGCCGATCGAGGCACCGTTGGCCAACATCGATGTCGAGGGGTCCGTCGGAGGCACCAGGTCGATGTACTGCTCGCCGACCGCGGACACACTCTTGACCGTCGCGGTCACGTTGTCGGGCACCGGGGTTCCGCTGTTGAGGCGCATGTTGGCGACCACACCGTCATCGGTCAGCCCGACCGATTCCACCCGGCCGACCGTCACACCCCGGTAGGTCACGTTCGCGTTCTTGTAGATGCCCCCGCCCGCCACGAAGTTGGCGTTGATCTTGTAGGAGCCCAGCCCGACCGCCGCCGGAACATGCAGATAGAACACCGCGATCGCGGTGACGGTGAGAATCGTGACGATGCCAAAGATCGCCAACTGGATGCGGGAGAGCCTGTCGATCAGCATCAGCGACCACCTCCCGGTCCGTGTTGTGTCGCTGTGCCGGCCGGAATCTTGAACGGATCCGCCGCCTGGCCGGACAGGTTGGCCATCGCCCCGGTCAGGAAGTCCGGCGGGGTCAGGACTTCACTCATGTGCTTCATGTTCGGGTCGATTCCCGAGGTGGTGAAGATCGATTCGCCCAATCGGCGCAACGTGAGGTCGAACGTGACGTACACGTTCAGATAATCGCCTCGCACCGCCTGCTTCAGATACTTGCTGTGGAACGGGAACGTCGGCAGGAACTGCAGATCCTTGATGAAGTAGTCAGCATTGTCGTTGAGCGCCTTGATCGCCGGGTACAGGTCCTTGAGGTCTTGGGCGAAGTCATCTTTGGTCTTGGCCAAGATGTCGGCGGCGACGGTCGCAAAGCTGCGCAACGCCGCGAATGTGTCGACGATGTTGGTCCGGTTTTTGTTCAGCACCTTCACCGCCTCCGGCAAGGTATCCAGCGCCCGCCCCAGGCTGTCCTTGTGCTCGGCGAGGATACCGGCGAACCGGTTGATGCCCTCCGCCGCGGCGATGATGTCAGCGGTCTGCTGGTCCAGGGACGTCGTGAGCTCGGCCAGGCGCGGCACCAGATCCGCGAACGAACCGGTGCGGCCGGCCACCGCGGCGTACACCTCTTCGGTGATGTCTTGCAACGCACCGAGGTTGCCCTTGTTCACCACGACTCCCAACGAGGACAGCACTTCCTCAGTCGTGGGATAGCGGCCCGCCCTGGACTCCGGGATATGGGAGCCTTCCCGCAGTTTCGCAGTCGCGGCGTCGTCGGCAGGCTGCACCAACTCGATGTGCTGGCTGCCCAGCAGCGAGGTCTGCGCCACCCTGGCAGTCGCGTTGTCCGGCAGATCGACATTCGAGTCCAGAGACAGCTGCACGGCAGCGTAGAAGGTGCCGTCCGGCCGCTGCATCGCCTCGATACCGGACACGCTGCCCACCGTCACGTCGTCAACCATCACCGGGGAGTTCTGCGGCAGTGTCGCCACGTCCGGGAGTTCGACGGTGATGGTGTACGAACCGGACCCGTGCCCGCGGGTGCCTGGCATGTTCAGCGAGTTCAATCCGCCGAACGAGCACCCGGCCAGCACCACCGCACAGGATCCGAGCGCCATCGCCCTGGAGGCCTGGGTCCGGTAACTGTTATCCCGCATCATCTTTCGATTGCTCATCTTCATCCGCCCGTCCCAGCCGGCAGAGGTGGCGGAACCGGCCACGGCGGTGGCGGCAGCGCCGGTGTCCCCGGCGGGGGCGGCGCCAGCACGCCGGGAGCGTCGGGGGACACCGGCGGCCCCGGAGGTGGACCGCTGCCGACGATGTGCGGCGGTCCAGGCGACACCTGGCCCTCCACCGCCGGGGGCGGCAGCACCATGTCGCCCAATGTCGCGCCCGGTGGGATCGACGGCGGCGTGACGCCGGGAGCGGGCTGCCACTGCAGGTACGGCAACGGCGTCTTCGCTTTGGCTTCGGTTGCCGGGGTGTCGTAGATGACCTGCCCCTTGTAGGCGGTGATGCTGTTGATGGGGTGGAACAGCAACGGCGGGAAGTTCATCGTGATTCGCCGGAGTACCGGACCCATGCGCTGCCTGCAGATCTCGGCACGTTTGTAGTTGTCCGGGTCGGCGCCGGCATCGAAGGTGCCACCGCAGATGAACTGCACCGGATTTGCGAAGTTCGGCAGCGACAACACCCCACCGACGGTGCCCTGTGCCGGGTTGTAGATGTTGTAGAAGTTGGCCAGGCCGTTCGGGGTGACGTGCAGGATCTGTTCGATGTCATCACTGTGTTCGGTCAGGATCTGGGTGAAATCGGCCAGCTTGTTGACCGAGCCGATCAACGTCTCGTTGTTGTCGCCGATCAGCTGACGCACATCTTCGAGTGCCTGGTTCAGCGTGCCCAACGTGTTGTCGAGCCCCTGCGAGCTGTCGGCGAGCACCTGGGAGACCGATGCGACGTGATTGGAGAACTGGACGATCTGTTCGTTGCTCTGCGACAGAGCGTTGACCAGTACCTGAAGGTTCTTGATGGTGCCGAACAGGTCGGAGCTGGAGTCGCCGAGCCGGCCTGCGGTCTGGGACAGCTCCCGGAGCGCGTCGCGGAACGAGTCGCCGTTGCCATCGAAGGTGGTGGCCGCCTGGTCCACGAACTCGCTCAACGGACCCTGGAGTCCACCGTTTTGCGGGCCGAGTTGCTGGGAGAGCTTGGTGAGCTCCGTCTTGACGTCGTCCCATTCCACCGGGACCCCGGTGCGATCGATACCGACCGTGGCCCCGTCGGCCATCACGTCGCCACCGGCGCCCGGGTCGTAGGCCGGCGTGAACTGAATGAACCGCGCGGACAACAGGTTGGGCGCCACGATGATCGCGCGGGCGTCCGCGGGTATGCGCACGCCCTCGTCGATCGACATGGTGATCTTGACGTCGGAGGCGGTGGGGTCGATCGAATCGATGGAACCCACCGGCACACCCACGACGCGGACGTCATCGCCCGGGTACAAGCCGACCGCCGAGGAGAAGAGGGCGACCACCTTGTGGCTGCCGCGGCCGGGCCAGACGAGATACAGCCCGACTCCGAGCGTCGCCACCAGGACGACTGCCAGTCCGATGAGGAACCCTTTGCGTTTGATCATGGCGACTTCGGCCTGATGATGAGTCGCTCGGAGATGAGGCCCTTCAGGTAGTCGGAGAGGCTGTCAGGCAGCTTGCCGGGCTGGAAGTAGCTGTCCAGCAACACTTCCGAGATCGTTGCCGGCGGCAGCCCGTACAGGTTGATCTGGAAGCCCGGCGCCGAGCCCACGACCTCACCGAGCGCGGTGGCGTACGGCGGCAGGCGACGCAGCGCTTCGCTGATGTGCTCACGTCGTTCATTCAGGTTGTCCAGCACCAGGTTGAGATTGGTCAGGGTGGGGCCGAACTGCTCGCGGTTGTCGCCGACGAAGCCCGAGATCTGCGCGGACACGTCATCGATGCCGGCGATCAGGGAGCTCAGCGCCTGTCTGCGCTCGTCGAGGGCGGCGAACAGTTGGTTTCCGTCGACCACCAGCTGGTTGACCTGGCCGGCGCGCTGGGCCAACGATCGTGTCACCGACTGCGCCCGCTCCAGGAGTTGGCCGAGCGCCTCGTCGCGGGCGTTCAAACTGCGCGACAGCGACGTCACGCCGTCGATCGCGCCCCGCAGTTCGGGGGTGGCATCACGCAACGTATCGGTGAGGATCTGCAGCGCCTCTTCGAATCTCGGCTTGTCCAGTGCCGCGGTGTTACCGCCCAGGTCCTGCAGCGCGGTGGCCAGTGAGTACGGCGTGGTGGTTCGGCCCAAGGGAATCGACGTCGACTCCCCTCCCCCGGCGGGGGTGACATCAAGGGACTTCTGACCCAGCACCGTGTCGGTCTTGATCGACACCAGCGACTGATCGCCGACTTTGACGTCGCGGTCGACGGTGAACGTCACCTTCGCCGCGGTTCCCGCCAGACCCACGGACTTCACCTGACCGACCTTGATCCCGGACACGTTCACGTCGTTTCCGGGAGTGATGCCACCGGCATCGGTGAAGAAGGCGTCGTACTGCTTGCCCTGCGGGAAGAAGGGCAACTGGGAATAGCCGAACGACACCAAGACCAGGCACATCACCAGGACCATGCCGAAAATTCCTGTGCGGACAGGGTTACGTCCGTCATCACTCTGGGACAGGAGCGCACCTACCCTTGGACGGGTCCGGCGGGCCGCCGAACGGGAGCAGAATGTCGCTACCGGCCGGTCCGTTGATCTTCAACCGGACCGAGCAGTAGTAGATGTTGAAGAAGGATCCGTACGCGCCGAGCGCGTTGAGCCGCAGGTAGTTTTCGGCAAGCGGCTCGATGACGGCGTTGACGTCACCCTTGCGCCGATCCAGCTCACCGGCAAGCGGACGCAGATTCTCCAGGACGCCCTGCAGAGGACGGCGACCGTTCTGCAGCATCTTGGTCAGATCGGTCTCTGCCGAAGCCAGCGGGCCGATGGCGCCGGCGATCGGATCCCGGCCTTGAGCCAGGCCGGTGATCAATTGCTGTAACTGATCGACGCTTTCATTGAACTGCGCGGTCTTCGCGTCCATGGTGCTCAGCACCGTGTTGAGGTTGTTGACCACATCACCGATCAGCTGGTCGCGCGCGGCGAGGTCGGTGGTGAACGAACTGGTGGACGACAGCAGCTGCTGTAGGGCACCCCCCTGTCCTTGGAGCAGCTCGATGACGGCATTGCTGATCGCGTTGACCTTGTTGCCGTCCAGACCTTTCAGGACTGGCCGCAGGCCACCGAGAAGAGCGTCGAGATCGAGTGCGGGGTCGGTGTTGTCCTTGCCGATCGTGGAACCCGGCGGAAGTTTGCGTAGCTCTCCCGGACCCGAGGTGATCTCCAGGAAACGGTCGCCCACCAGGTTCTCGTACCGAATTGCCGCCCGGCTGGAGGTGTAGAGCTGGTAGCGGTTGTTGACGTCGAAGGCGATGTCGACGGAGTTGTCGGGGTTCAGCTTGATCGACTGCACGGCACCGACCGGCACCCCGGCGATCCGTACGTCCTGCCCGGTCTTGAGTCGGGCAGCGTTGGTGAAGGTTGCGTGGAAGGTGTTGCCGGAGGCGAACCGGAATTCGCCGAATACCACGATCAGCCCGGCCGCCACCAACACCATGACCACGGTGAAGATGCCGACCTTTACCGGCGTTCCTCTGTTATTCATCAAGACCGCCGGCCATCAGTAATCGTCCCGCTCGGCGTATGCGCCGTTGAACAGGAACTGCAGTGTGGACGGGGCGTCGAACTGCAGCTCGGTGTTCGGCTCATACGGCACGTTCGCGTTGTCCGTCACCAGGAATGGCGAGCGATACCAGGTGCCGCCTTGTTGCTTGCTCGGAATGTTCGGCAGGCCACGGCAGTTCGGTCCGCCAGAGGCGTTGACCACCGGCAAGCTCTCCGGGTAGGTATACGCCGGGCTGCCAGGCAGGAAGTTCGACGACGTGAACAGTCCGGGGCGGGTGCCGCCGATGATCGGACCGAACTTGTCGACCGCGGTTCCCGCGCCCTCGAGCACACAGCCGATGACCGGTGAGTATTCGCCGACCACCTTCAGCGGCGCCCTCGCCCGGTTGATCGCCGCGATGTAGTCCTGAGCTGCCGGTGCGAGGGTGTCGTAACCGTTGTTGGCCAGTCCCGTGGCCGCCAACAGGGTGGCGTTCAAGTTGTCCTGCTGGTCGACGATCGTCGCGCTCAGCGTCGGAGCGTTGTCGAGCACCGTCACCAGATCGGGTGCGGCGTCAGAGTAGATGTCGGCGACCTGCGCCGCCTGCTGCAGGTCGCGCTGCACGGTCGGCAACTTCGGATTGAGCTGCGCCATATAGCTGTTCAACCCCGCCAGGCTTGCCCCGAGATCGTCTCCGTTGCCGCGCAACCCCTCGCCGAGTGCGGTCATCGTCGCGTTGAGGTTCACGGGATCGACTTTGTGCAGGACGTCGGTGAGGGTCTGGAACAACGTGTTGACTTCGAGCTGCACCGCGGACGCCTGAACCGTGGCGCCCGGCTGCAACCCGGTTCCCAGCGGTGTTTCCGGCGGAACGAACTCCACCGACTTGGCCCCGAACACGGTGTTGCCGGCGATGCGGACCACCGCGTTGGCCGGGATGTAGGGCAGCTCGTTGCTGTTGACCGACAGGGTGAGCTTGGCCTGTTCGCCGGCGTACTCGATGGAGGAGACCTTGCCGATCTGGATGCCCCGGTACTTGACCTTCGCGTCCTGCTCCATCACCAGACCCGCCCGGGGGGACAACACCGTGACCTTCTCGGTGGAGGTGAACGCGGCGGTGTAGCCGAGGTAGGTGAAGATCACCGCCGCCACGATGATCGCGGCGAGCACTGCCGCCGCGATCCTGACGTGACTGCGCTTCGATTCCGTATCCGACATCGCCGTTACCCCGAGAGGTTGAAGTTCCCGGACCCGCCGTACACGGCGAGTGAGATGAGCAGGACGATGGTGACGACCACGATGAGCGAGGTGCGGACTGCCTTGCCGACCGCGATACCGACGCCCACCGGGCCGCCGGAAGCGTTGTAGCCGTAGTAGGTGTGCACCAGCATGACGGCGATCGACATCACGATGGCCTGGAGGAACGACCACAACAGGTCGCTGGGCACCAGGAACGTGTTGAAGTAGTGGTCATAGAGCCCAGCGGACTGGCCGTTGATGAACACCGTGGTGAAGCGAGCGGCAAAGAACGCGGCCAGCACCGACAGCGCGTACAGCGGCACGATCGCGATCAGACCGGCCATCAGCCGGGTGGACACCAGGTACGAGACCGAATGCACCGCCATGGATTCCACGGCGTCGATCTCCTCGGCGACGCGCATGGCACCCAGCTGTGCCGTGGTGCCGGCGCCGATGGTGGCGGCCAGGGCGATGCCCGCGATGACGGGAGCGACGATGCGGACGTTGAGGAAGGCGGACAGGAAGCCGGTCAGGGCCTCGATGCCGATATTGCCCAGCGACGAGTACCCCTGGACTGCGATGACGCCACCGGAGGCCAACGTCATGAACGCGGCGACACCGACGGTGCCACCGATGATCGCCAATGCGCCGACGCCCATGGTCATCTCGGCGATCAGTCGGATGGTCTCGCGTCGGTAGCGGGTGAGCGCGTTGGGGATGTAGCGGATCGACTCGCCGTAGAACAACGCCTGCTCGCCGAAGCCGTCGATGAAACGCGGCGCTCCGGAGAAGAAACGCTTGAGCCGCAGGGTGGCGTCGTAACTTCCGAAGGCGCTCACCGCTGGGCTCCCGCCGCGCGCCGCGGTCCTCGCCGGTGCGTCGTGCGCGTCATCGGTCCAGCATCCGGACACCGACTGCAGTCATGATCACGTTGATCACGAAGAGGCAGATGAACGCGTAGACGACGGTCTCGTTGACGGCGATCCCGACGCCCTTGGGACCGCCGGCCACTGTCAGACCGCGGTAACAGCCGACCAGCCCTGCGACGACGCCGAACAGCAAGGCCTTGACCTCGGCCAGCAGCAGCTCCGGCAGCCCGGTGAGCACCGTCAGACCGTTGATGAAGGCGCCGGGGTTCACCCCCTGCAGGAAGACCGAGAAAACGTACCCGCCGGCGATACCGATCGCGCAGACCAGGCCGTTGAGCAGCAGCGCGACGAACGTGGAAGCCAACACCCGGGGGACCACGAGCCGTTGGATCGGATCGATACCGAGCACCCGCATCGCGTCGATCTCCTCGCGGATGGTGCGTGCGCCCAGATCCGCACAGATCGCGGTGGCGCCGGCGCCCGCGATGACCAGCACGGTGACCACGGGCCCCAACTGCGTGATGGTGCCGAAGGCAGTACCGGCGCCGGAGAGGTCGGCCGCCCCGATTTCGCGCAACAGGATGTTGAGCGTGAAGGCCACCAGAACGGTGAACGGGATGGCGACCAGCAGGGTGGGCACCAGGGAGACCCGGGCGATCATCCAGGTCTGGTCCAGGAACTCGCGGAACTGGAACGGGCGACGGAAACACGCACGGACGGTGTCGAAGGTCATTTCGACGAACCCACCGACGGCCCGAGCGGGACCGGCGAGCTGTTCGATCAACGTCGGTCCCTTCTTGCTCGGGTCTTCCTCGGGCGGTGCGGATTCCGGACTGTAGCAGGCTTGGCGAAGCCTCGGGGGCCTAACCGGCGAGCGTCTTACCCTGCCCTTAATCGACGGGGAGTCGCTGTGAGCCGGATCATACTAACTAGAACATGTTCGCAGTGTCAAAGAACCGTCAAATCGGACACATTCCCAGGATTTGTCCAGGTCAAAGCAAGTATGTCCAATGCGGATCTGGAACGTGTTCTAGTTCTACCACACGCACGGTAGCCCTCATTGACAACTTCAGTTGCCCATCAGGCCGGTGGCCGAAAATGTCAGATTCGGGTCCCGCTCAGCAAAGTAACCGGCAAGTGTGTCGCTGAGGCCAGCCGGAGACCATGCGGAGCCGTCCGCGGTGAACTGATGCTCGGCGGTCGGTGCGGCCACGAGGGTGACCGACGGTCCGTACACGATGAAGACCTGCCCGTTGACATGCTGGGCCGCCGGTGAGGCCAGGAAGCGCACCAGGGTGACGACGTGCTCGGGCGACAGCTCGTCCACCTCCCCCTCGGCCAGATCAGGAACGTCGCCGAAGACGTCGGCGGTCATGGCGGTGCGCGCTCGCGGACAAATCGCGTTGGCCCGCACTCCGTAGCGGTCCAGCCCGCGGGCCGCCGACATCGTGAGCGCGGTGATGCCCGCCTTCGCAGCTCCGTAGTTGGCCTGGCCCGGAGGACCGGCCAGCCCCGCTTCGGACGAGGTATTGATCAGCCGGCCATAGACCTGGCCGCCCGTCCCCTCTTTCTTGGCCTTGTCCCGCCAATAGGTGGCCGCGTTGCGCGTCAGCAGGAAGTGTCCGCGCAGGTGTACCGCGATCACGGCGTCCCAGTCCTCGTCGGACATGTTGAACAGCATGCGGTCCCGGGTGATACCGGCGTTGTTGACCACGATGTCCAGCCCGCCGAGGCCGTCGGCGGTGGACACCAGTTCGTCGGCGGTGGATCGCGCGCTGATGTCACCCGCCACCGCGACGGCCTTGGAACCGACGGCGGCGATTTCATCGAGGACATCGGAACGCTCGATCGCTGCGGCGATGTCGTTGACGACGACGGTTGCTCCCGATTGGGCCAGCCCGATCGCCTCGGCGCGGCCCAAGCCGGCCGCGGCTCCGGTCACCACCGCCACCTTGCCGGACAGATCGATGGCGGCGTCTGCACTCTGTGTCGAAGACAAGTTACGAATACCTCTAGTCTCTGCGGATCAGTGCGGCGCGGGGGCATTCCGCAACCGATTGTTCGGCCAGGTCCTCCTGGTCGGTGGGGATCTCGTCAACCTTCATGACGGCGTAGTCCTCGTCGTCCAGGTCGAACAGATCCGGCGCGATTCCCACGCACACGGCGTTACCTTCACAACGATCGCGGTCAACTTCAACTCGCATGACACTCTCCTCGCGACCCATGTGTTCCCGGTACCCGGCGGTCCGGTCCGATGTTGCAGTCCCCCGCGGTCAAAAACAAGACCGTGCGGGACACAGACTGGCAATACCAATCTGGACCCCAAGACTAGAACGTGTTACAACGAGGATGCTAAACCGGTTGCCCCAACCAGACGTACTCGAGCAGTGAGGAAGTGGGCCATGCGGATCGGCTACACCCCCGAGCAAGAGGAATTGCGCCGCGAACTTCGGTCGTACTTCTCCAAACTCATGACCCCGGAACGGGCCGAGGCGCTGGCATCCAATGACGGCGAGATGGGGCGGGGCAACATCTACCGTGAAACCGTCGCCCAGATGGGCAAGGACGGCTGGCTCACCCTGTCGTGGCCCACCGAGTACGGCGGCCAGGCGCGCACCCCGATGGAGAGCCTGATCTTCAACGACGAGGCCTCGATCGCCAACGTCCCGGTGCCGTTCCTGACCATCAACAGTGTTGCGCCGACGATCATGCACTTCGGATCGGAAGAGCAGAAGAAGTTCTTCCTGCCGCGCATTGCTTCCGGAGATCTGCACTTCTCGATCGGGTACTCGGAGCCGGGCGCGGGCACCGATCTGGCGGCTCTGCGCACAACCGCCGTCCGCGACGGCGACGACTACGTGATCAACGGTCAGAAGATGTGGACGAGCCTGATCGCCTACGCCGACTATGTGTGGCTGGCCGTACGCACCAACCCCGACGCCAAGAAACACCGCGGCATCTCGATGCTGATCGTGCCGACCACCGCCGAGGGTTTCTCCTGGACTCCGGTGCACACGATGTCCGGCGTGGACACCAGCGCCACCTACTACCAGGACGTGCGGGTGCCCACCTCCAATTTGGTGGGTGAGGAGAACGCCGGCTGGAAACTGGTGACCAACCAGCTCAACCACGAACGCGTCGCCCTGGTATCGGCACAACCGATTTACGCTGCGCTCAACGGAGTTCGGGAGTGGGCGCAGAACACCAAAGATGTGCACGGCCGGCGGCTGATCGACGCGGAGTGGGTGCAGCTCAACCTGGCTCGGGTGCACGCCAAGGCCGAAGTGCTCAAGCTCATCAACTGGGAGTTGGCCTCGGCCTCTGATGCTGCGCCCTCACCAGCTGACGCGTCAGCGGCCAAGGTGTACGGCACCGAGTTGGCCACCGAGGCATACCGACTGCTGATGGAGGTGCTCGGAACCTCGGCCACACTGCGTCCCGGCAGTCCCGGCGCGTTGCTGCGGGGTCGGATCGAGCGGATGCACCGGTCGGCACTGATCCTCACATTCGGTGGCGGCACCAACGAGATCCAGCGCGACATCATCGGCATGGTGGCCCTCGGCCTGCCCCGAGTGAACCGCTAAAGGAGACTTTGTATGGACTTTTCTACGACGGAAGCCGCTGACGATCTCGGTGGTCTGGTCCGCACCATCACCGAATCGGTCTGCACCCCTGAGCATCAACGCGAGCTCGACAGCCTGGAGCAACGGTTCGACACCGCACTCTGGCAGAAGCTGATCGACGCCGACATCCTGTCGACCGCAGCACCGGAAGCGCTGGGTGGCGGCGGATTCGGTGTGCTGGAACAGACTGCAGTCCTGGTGGCGCTGGGGCGCCAGATCGCCGCAGCGCCCTATCTGGAATCGGTGGTACTGGCCGCCGGCGCACTGGCGAAGTTCGGTTCCGAGGATCTCGCCCAGCAGTGGGCGGCCCCGGCCGTACAGGGCGGCAAGATCCTCACGATCGCGCTCGACGGCGATATGGGCGAGGGTCCGGTACAGGCGACGCCGGATGGCGACGGGTACCGGCTCACCGGGACTCGCACCCAGGTCGGTTACGGTCCGGTTGCCGACGCTTTCCTGGTTCCCGCCGAAACCGGTTCCGGCACAGCCGTGTTCCTGGTCACCGCCACCGACCCGGGCGTGTCGGTGGCTGCGCTGGACACGACCGGCCACGGCAGTGTCGGCCATCTGGAACTGCACGGCGTGGCGGTGGGCGCCGACCGCCTGGTGGGGTCCGACGGGCAGGCGCTGCTCGACTGGCTGACCACCCACGCCCTGCTGGGTCGCAGCGCATTCCAGTTGGGTGTACTCGAACGGGCGCTGGAGCTGACGGCCCAGTATGCCCGCGAGCGTGAGCAATTCGACCGGCCGATCGGCAGCTTCCAGGCCGTGTCCGCGCGGCTTGCAGACGGCTACATCGACATCAAAGGATTGCGGCTGACGTTGACGCAGGCGGCGTGGCGGCTGTCAGAGGACATTCCTGCCGACATCGATGTGCGGTCTGCGGCGTTCTGGGCCGCCGAGGCCGGGCACCGGGTGGCGCACACCACGGTGCACGTGCACGGCGGCGTCGGTATCGACATGGACCATCCGGTCCACCGGTATTTCCTGGCCGCCAAACAGACCGAGTTCGCTCTCGGCAGCGCCACCGGCGCGCTGCTGGCCATCGGCCGCGAACTGGCCGACACCCCCGCCTGATCCATGACTCAGCCGACCGTCACCGGACTGCTGGCTGCGCTGTCGGAGGTCGACGACCGCGGCGTGTTCTCGGTCGAGGACACCTCCGGCGAGGTGGCCACCGCGTTCGTCAGCTGGCGCGACCATATCCAGCAGGGCGCGGACCTGGCCGCGGCACTGCGCGCCCGCCTGGATCCGGACAAACCGCCGCATGTGGGTGTGCTGCTGGGCAATACGCCGTTCTTCTGCACGGTACTGGTCGCGGCCGCGGTCGGCGGGCTGGTCCCGGTGGGGCTCAACCCGACCCGGCGCGGCGCGGCGCTCCAGCGCGACATCGACCATGCCGACTGTCAGTTGGTGCTGGCCGACCGCGACAGCATGCAGCCCGGTATCGACTCCATTGATGTCGACTCTGCTTCCTGGGCAGAAGAACTGGCGTCGCACCGCGGCGCGCCCGTCATCTTTCCCGATGTCGACCCCGCGGCCCTGTTCATGTTGATCTTCACCTCGGGCACCAGCGGTAACCCCAAGGCCGTGCGGTGCACCCACGCCAAGGTCGCCTTTCCCGGGGCGATGCTGGCGCAGCGGTTCTCCCTCGGCCCGGCCGACACCTGTTATCTGTCGATGCCGCTGTTCCACTCCAATGCGATCATGGCCGGCTGGGGTCCGGCAGTGGCCGCCGGCGCCTCGATTGCATTGCGGCGCAAGTTCTCCGCCTCGCAGTTCTTTCCGGACGTGCGCCGCTTCGGCGCCACCTACGCCAACTACGTGGGCAAACCGCTGTCCTACATTCTGGCGACCGAGGCGCGCCCCGATGATGCCGACAATCCACTGCGGGTCGCCTACGGCAATGAGGGGGCGACCCGCGACCTGGATCGCTTTGCCCGGCGATTCGGCATCCAGGTGGTCGACGGGTTCGGATCCAGCGAGGGTGGGGTGGCCATCGCGCGGACCCCGGACACCCCGGAGGGCGCACTGGGTCCGCTGGCCAACGGGGTGGCGATCGTCGATGTCGAGACCGGCGCACCATGTCCACCCGGCGTTGTCGGCGAGCTGGTGAACCTCAGCGGCGCTGGGCAATTCATGGGCTACTACCACGACCCGGAGGCCGAGGCCGAGCGGATGGCCGGCGGTATCTACCACAGCGGTGACCTCGCCTACGCCGACGAGCACGGCTTCGCATACTTTGCCGGCCGCCTGGGCGATTGGATGCGCGTCGACGGCGAGAACCTGGGCACCGCACCGATCGAGCGCATTCTGCTGCGCTACCCGGGCGTCACCGAGGTTGCGGTGTACCCGATACCCGACCCGGCCGTCGGAGACCAGGTGATGGCTGCGCTGGTATTGGCACCCGGAACGCCCTTCGACGCTGAGGCATTCAGCGTCTTCCTCAGCGAGCAGAGCGATCTCGGACCCAAACAGTGGCCCGCCTACGTCCGGGTGGCAGCGGCACTTCCGCGGACCGAGACGTTCAAGATCCTCAAACGCCTGCTCGCAGCCGAGGGCACCGCCTGCCCCGACGAGGTGTACACGATCACCCGGCCGGGCCGCAGGACCCCGGTCTGAATGGCAGACACCATCGCCGCGATGCTGCTCGACCGGGCCGGCGACACCCACCTCGGCCTGCGCACCCGCGAGCGAGACTGGACCTGGGGTGAGGTGGTCGACGAATCGGCAGCGCGGGAAGCCTGGGCGACGGCACTGCGGGAACAGTTTCCCGACTCCCCCTTCCACATCGGGGTGCTGCTGGCGAACGTCCCGGATTTCGTCTTCTGGCTTGGTGGCGCAGCCCTGTCCGGTGCGACCATCGTCGGCCTGAACCCGACCCGCGGTGCCGCCGATCTGGCCGCCGACATCCGCCATGCGGATTGCCAGCTGATCGTCACCGACACTGCCCACTCGGGTCGGCTGCGCGAGTTGGACACCGGGCTGGGCACTGACCGTGTACTGGTCATCGACGACCCGGAGTACGCCCTTCTGCTCGACGCACACCGGGTGGAACCGGCCGTGGCACCCGAGGTCGAACCGTCGTCGCTGTTCCTGCTGTTGTTCACCTCGGGCACCACCGGCACGTCGAAGGCCGTCAAATGCAGCCAGGGTCGGCTGACCCGCATCGCCGGCACCGCCGTGGGCAAGTTCGGCCATGAACGATCAGATGTCGAATACTGCTGTATGCCGCTGTTTCACGGCAACGCGTTGATGGCGCTGTGGGCACCCGCGCTGGCGGTGGGCGCCACCGTCTGTCTGACACCGGCGTTCTCGGCGTCGGCGTTCCTGCCTGATGTGCGGTGGTTCGGTGCGACCTTCTTCACCTATGTCGGCAAGGCCCTGGCCTACCTGATGGCGACCCCTGAGGACCCGGCTGATGCGGACAATCCTCTCCTGCGCGGTTTCGGCACCGAGGCTTCGCCGGACGACCAGAGCGAGTTCCGCCGGCGCTTCGGTGCCGAGTTGTTCGAAGGCTACGGGTCCAGTGAGGGTGGCAATGCCGCCACCCCTGATCCGGACGCTCCGCCCGGCGCCCTGGGCCGGCCGGCACACAGCGGCATCGCCATCGTCGACCCGGTGTCGTTACGGGACTGTGTGCCAGCGATTTTGGACGCGCACGGCAGTGTCCTCAATCCCGACGAAGCCGTCGGCGAGATCGTCGACAAGCGCGGCGCCGGAGATTTCGAAGGCTACTACCGCAACGATGCCGCCGACGCCGAGCGACTGCGTAACGGTTGGTACTGGACCGGCGACCTCGGATACGTCGATCAGGATGGTTTCCTGTACTTCGCCGGGCGGCGGGGCGACTGGATCCGGGTCGACGGCGAGAACACCTCCGCGTTGTCGATCGAGCGGGTACTACGCCGACACCCCGATGTCATCGCCGCTGCCGTGTACGGCGTGCCCGATCCCCGCTCCGGCGATCAGGTGATGGCGGCACTCGAGGTGGCTGAGCCACGGGCGTTCGACATGACGAAATTCTCGCAATATCTGGTGTCTGCTGATGATCTCGGCAGCAAGGGAGTACCGCGGTTCGTCAGGTTGTCGAGACGCCTGCCCGTCACCGGTTCCAACAAGGTGCTCAAACGGGAACTGCAGCAGCTGCGGTGGCGTGCTGCGGGCGACGATGCGGTCTACCACTGGGTCGGGCGGCGGACAGACCATCGCCACCCGGATTACCGGCTGTTGACCGAAGCAGACCGAAACAGCTTGGACGGCGACTTCGACCGCTACGGTCGAGGGCACTACCGGTGAGGACGGCGATGGTCGAGTGGCACTCCGCGTGCGATGTACTGGTGGCTGGTTCCGGCGCGGGCGGCGTCACCGGTGCCTACACCGCGGCCCGCGAGGGTCTCGACGTCATCATGGTCGAGGCCACCGAGAAGTTCGGCGGCACAACGGCCTACTCCGGTGGCGGCGGGATGTGGTTCCCCACCAACCCAGCGCTGAGGCGGGCAGGTAGCGACGACAGCATCGAAGATGCGCTGGAGTACTACACCGCGGTCGTGGGAAACCGGACGCCGCACGCCCTGCAGGAGGCCTATGTGCGGGCCGGCGCGCCGTTGATCGAATACCTCGAACACGACGAGCTGCTGAAGTTCCAGGTGCTGCCATGGCCGGATTACTTCGGCAAGGCACCCAAAGCGCGAGGCGACGGCATGCGCCACATCGCCGCCAAGGCCCTGCGGGTCTCGGCGGCACCCGATCTGGCCGACCTGGTGCGCGGGCCGCTGGACTGCGACCGGTTGGGGGCGCCGGTGCCACAGGACTACTTCGTCGGCGGGCGTGCCCTGATTGCACGATTGCTCGTGGCGGCCCGGCAGTACGCGCATCATTCGGCACATCTGAACACCGCCCTGCTCGAGTTGGTGGTGCGGGACGGAACCGTCGTCGGGGCCATTGTCGAGCGAGACGGGGAGCGCATCGCGATTCGCGCGCGCCGCGGGGTACTGCTGGCCGCGGGCGGTTTCGAACACAACGACGAGATGCGCACTCGGTACCACGTACCCGGTTCGTCCCGAGACACCATGGGGCCGTGGGGCAATCAGGGTCTGGCCCACCTGGCCGGGATCGCGGCAGGTGCGGACACCGACTTGATGGAGCAGGCCTGGTGGTCACCCGGCCTCACGCACCCCGACGGACGGTCGGCGTTCGCGCTGTGGTTCACCGGCGGGATTTTTGTCGACGATGACGGCCGGCGCTTTGCCAACGAGTCGCAGCCTTACGACAGGCTGGGCCGCGAGGTCGTCGCCGCGGTCGCCGACGGCTCGGTGACGCTGCCGTACTGGATGGTCTACGACGACACCGAGGGTGCGGTTCCTCCGGTGAAGGCCACCAACGTCTCGATGGTCGCCCCCGATCAGTACGTCAGCGCCGGGCTCTGGCACACCGCCGACACCCTCGACGAACTCGCCGCGAAGATCGGGGTGCCTGCGCAGAACCTGGTGGCGACTGTCGACCGGTTCAACGAGGCCGTCGCCCGTGGTGTGGACGAGGACTTCGGTCGCGGTGACGAGCCCTATGACCGCGCGTTCTCCGGTGGCGCTCCCCCGCTGTACCCGATCACCAAGGCGCCGTTCCACGCCGCGGCGTTCGGAATCTCAGACCTGGGTACCAAAGGTGGCCTGCGGACCGACACCGCGGGGCGCGTGCTCGACACCTTCGGCGTGGTGATCCCGGGGCTTTACGCAGCAGGCAACACCATGGCAGCGCCGAGCGGCACTACCTATCCCGGCGGCGGTAATCCAATCGGTACCAGCATGGTCTTCAGTCACTTGGCCGTGCTGGACATGGTGAAAGGGTGCACATGACCGACACGATTCGCGAGATCGACACCGGCGCCGCGATGAACCGCTTCGCGCGGGGCTGGCACTGTCTGGGGTTGGCTGAGGACTTCCGCGACGGGACCCCGCACTCCGTCCTGGCTTTCGGCACGAAACTGGTGGTGTTCGCCGATTCGGAACGCGCACTCCACGTTCTCGATGGCTACTGCCGGCACATGGGCGGCGACCTGTCCCGGGGCTCGGTCAAGGGTGATGAGGTGGCCTGCCCGTTCCATGACTGGCGGTGGGGCGGCGACGGCAGATGCAAGCTGGTCCCCTACGCCAAGCGCACACCGCGCCTGGCCCGCACCCGCAACTGGCTCACCACCGAAGTCAACGGGCAGCTCCTGGTCTGGCACGATCCCGAAGGGTCAACGCCGGCACCGGAATTGACGCCGCCGACCATCGAGGGCTACGACGAGGGCCGCTGGTCGCCGTGGCAGTGGAGTTCGATTCTGATCGAAGGTGCCCACTGCCGCGAAATCGTCGACAACAACGTCGACATGGCGCACTTCTTCTACATTCATCACGCCTACCCGACGTTCTTCAAGAATGTCATCGAAGGCCATACCGCCAGCCAGTTCATGGAGTCCAAGCCTCGGGCCGACTACACCGCCGACCCCGAGAAGCTCTGGGAGGGTACCCATCTACGCTCAGAGGCGACGTACTTCGGCCCGGCGTACATGATCAACTGGCTGCACAACGATCTCGGCCCCGGATTCACCGTCGAGGTGGCACTGATCAATTGCCACTATCCGGTGACCCACAACTCGTTCCGGCTGCAGTGGGGGGTGTCGGTGCAGGAGATGCCCGGCCTGCCCGCCGACAAGGCCGCAAAACTCGCCGCGGCGATGAACCGGTCCTTCGGCGAGGGCTTCCTCGAAGATGTGGAGATCTGGAAGAACAAGACCCGCATCGACAATCCACTACTGACCGAGGAGGACGGCGCGGTGTATCAGCACCGCCGCTGGTACCAACAGTTCTACGTCGACGCCGCTGACGTCACCGCCGAGATGACCGACCGCTTCGAGCAGGAGGTCGACACCACCCATGCTTACGACATCTGGCAGCAGGAGGTCCAAGACAACCTGGCGCGCCGTCTCGAGCACGTCGGACAACGACCGTCAGCCGAACAGTGACGGGACCATCGCCTCGATCAGATGCGGGCCCGGTTCGGCGAACGCTTGCTGCAGCGCCGCGCTGAGCTCCTCGCCGGTGGTGACGCGCTGGGCAGGTACTCCCATACCTTCGGCCAGAGATACGAAATCCAGTGTGGGACGGCCGATATCGAGCAGGTCGCCGGCCTTGGGCCCCGGGCTGGCTGCGGTTTCGACACCGACCCGCTGCAGCTCCACCCGCAGGATGTCGTAGGCGCCGTTGTTGTAGATCACGGTGGTCACGTCCAGGTTTTCCCTGGCCTGGCTCCACAGCGCCGAGACGGTGTACATCGCCGACCCGTCGGCCTGCAGGCACAGCACCGGCCGGTCCGGAGCCGCAATGGCGGCGCCGACGGCCGTCGGCATTCCGTAGCCGATCGCCCCGCCGGTCAGGGTCAGCACATCGTGTGCGGGTGCCCCGGCGGTCGCGGCGGGCAGTCCGACCCCGCTGGTATTGGATTCGTCGACGATGATGGTCCGTTCCGGCAGTAGGGCCCCGACGGCGTCGGCGACCTTCATCGCGGTCAGGGCACCGGTGGGCGGATCGGGGCGCGCGGCGGGCGGCACCGGGGCGCCGGTACCGGCAGCGACCTCATCGGCCAACGCCGACAATGCTGCCGCCGCGCCGGTGTGTCCGGCCAGCACATGGACTTCACAGCCTTCGGGCACCAGGTCGCTGCGCTTGCCGGGATAGGCGAAGAACGACACCGGTGAACTCGCGCCCGCGAGGATGAGGTGGCGGGCTCCGGCCAGTTGCGCCTCGGCCGCCTCGGCGAAGTAGGCGAGCCGCTCCACAGCCGGGATGCCGGCACCACGTTCGAGCCGGGCCGGGAACGTCTCGGACAGCCATCGGGCACCAGTCCCGGCCGCGATGCGTGCGGCCGCCGTCAAGCCGGCGAGCCGGTTGGCGTCGCCACCGGTGAACAGCACCGTCGGCGCGCCGGATCGCAACGCCTGTGCAGCTGCCGACACGGCATCGACGTCCACGGACTCCACGGCGGACAGGGATCCCCGCGGGGCGGGCGCCGCTCCGTCCGTCCACGACACGTCCGCCGGGAGGATCAAGGTGGCCACCTGACCTGTGCGGGCCGCGGCGATCGCCTCGGCGGCGTCGGCTGCCAATTCGGCGGTGGCCATGCTGCGTTTGACCCAGCCGGACACGTTGCCCGCCAGCGCTTCGATATCGGATTCCAGCGGGGCGTCGTATTGCTTGTGGTAGGTGGCGTGGTCGCCGACCACCACCACCAGCGGCACCTTCGCGCGACGGGCGTTGTGGAGGTTGGCAATCGCATTGCCCAGCCCGGGGCCGAGATGCAGCAACACCGCGGCGGGGCGCCCGGCGATGCGCGCGTAGCCGTCCGCCGCACCGGCGGCCACCCCCTCGAACAGCGTCAGCACACCACGCATCTGCGGCACCGTGTCGAGGGCGGCGACAAAGTGCATCTCGGACGTGCCGGGGTTGGCGAAGCACACCTCGACGCCGCCGTCGACGAGAGTGGCCAGCAGCGCCTGGGCTCCGTTCACGGATGCCAAACTACGCTGCGCTATCGCCGCTGGTGCATACCATCTGGTTATGCCGCTGGCCGAAGAGCTGCGCGGAGACTAGCCCTCCCGGATTCCGTCGAGCCGCCTGGTGGCTTCCTCGAAACCGGTGACCAGTTCGGCGATGATGTCGGCAACCGGGCGGATCTCGTTCATCCGGCCGACGATCTGACCGACCGGCATCGCGACCGTGGTCGGGTCGGACGACTCGCTCATCCGCTGATGGGCCTCGCTCACCAGGATGTTCTGCAGCGGCATCGGAAGCGGTTCGGGAGCGTCCTCGGCATCCCAGGCCTCGGTCCAGCGGCTCTTGAGCAATCGTGCCGGTTTGCCGGTGTAGATCCGGCGGCGCACCGTGTCGCTGGAGTCGGCTGCCAGCAGAGCCTGCTGGATCACCGAGGTGCCCGATTCGGTGCGCACCCCGAGGTCGTATTCGGCTGAGGTCAGGAACGCCGACCCCATCCAGACACCCTGGGCCCCGAGCGCCAGCGCGGCTGCCATCTGGCGGCCGGTTCCGATGCCGCCGGCTGCCAGCACCGCGGCCTTGTCACCCACGGCGTCAACGATTTCCGGCCACAGCACCATCGAACCGATCTCGCCGGTGTGCCCGCCGGCCTCATGGCCTTGGGCGACGACGATGTCGACGCCGTTGTCGACATGTCGTCGGGCATGCTTGGCCGAGCCGGCCAGCGCCGCCACCGGAACGCCCGCCCCGTGGGCCTGGTCGATCACGTCCTTCGGCGGAGAGCCCAACGCGTTGGCGATGAGCTTGATGGGATGCTTGAGAGCCACCTCGACGTGCGAGCGCGCCACCGAATGCAGCCAGCCCAGCACGCCTTCGGAGCGCGCCTCGTCCTCCGGCAGCGGTGGCACCCCCAGATCGGCGAGGGTCTTGTCGACGAATTCGCGGTGCGACTGCGGGATCAGCTTGTTGATGTCGACACTCGTGCCCTCGGTCGGGATCTTCGCGGGCATGACGATGTCGACGCCGTAGGGCTTGCCGTCGGTGTTCTTGTCCATCCACTGCAGCACGTTCTCGAGGTCGTCGGCGTCATTGAACCGGACGCAACCGAGCACGCCGAGACCGCCGGCCTTGCTGACTGCGGCGGCCACCTTCTCTGACGGGGTGAAGACGAAGATCGGATATTCGATGCCGAAGCGATCACAGAGGCTGGTTTTCATGGTGTTCTAGACCTCCTGTGGTGCAGCATGTTTGGCGTTCACATCGTCGGCGGGCCGTTCCTCTGTGGTGTCCTTGGCCCATCGGTAGTCAGGTTTTCCTGCCGGCGACCGCTTGATCTCATCGACCAGCCACAGGCTGCGCGGCACCTTGTAACCGGCTATTTCGGTACGGACGAACGCATCGAGTTCCGACAGCGTCGGCCTGGCGCCCTCGCGAGGTGCAACCACCGCGGCGACATGCTGACCGAACCGCACATCGGGCACACCGACCACCAGAGCGTCGAACACATCGGGATGACCCTTGAGTGCGGCCTCCACCTCTTCAGGGTAGATCTTCTCGCCGCCGGAGTTGATCGACACCGAGCCGCGGCCCAGCATCGTGACGGTGCCATCTGCTTCGACTTCGGCGTAGTCGCCGGGAATGGCGTAGCGCACCCCGTTGAAGGTCTTGAATGTCTCGGCGGTCTTTTTCTCGTCCTTGAAGTAGCCGACCGGGATGTGACCGCGCTTGGCGATGACTCCGCGCACACCGGACCCCGGCACGACGGGATTGCCGTCCTCGTCGAGCACGACGGTGTTCTTGTCGATCGTGACCCGCGGGCCGCCCGTGTGTGACTGACCCTTGGCCACGATGCTGGTACCGCCGAACCCGGTTTCCGAGGATCCGATCGAGTCGGTGATGATCCGATTGGGCAGCAGCTCGAGGAACTTCTCCTTGAGGCTGGTGGAGAACAGCGCCGCGGTGCTGGCCAGCAGGAACAGGCTGGACAGGTCATAAGGTTCTGATCCTGGGGAGCCCTCTTCCTGGTGCGCGAGCAGGGCGTCCAGCAACGGCCGGGCCATCGCGTCCCCGGTGAAGAACAGCAGGTTCACCTTGTGCTCGTGAATTGCCTTCCACACCTCGTCGGCGTTGAACTCCGGTGCCAACACCACGGTCTGGCCGGAGAACAGTGCCATCCAGGTAGCTGACTGGGTAGCGCCGTGAATCATCGGCGGGATCGGGTACCGGATCATCGGGGTGTTCTCGACGGCCTGCTTGGCCAGGTCGTACTCGTCGGCGAACGGCTCACCCGTCGCAAAGTCCGTGCCGCCGAACAACACCCGGTAGATGTCCTCGTGGCGCCACATCACACCCTTCGGGAAACCCGTTGTGCCGCCGGTGTAAAGGAGGTAGATGTCGTCTTCGCTGCGCGGTCCGAAGTCCCGTTCCGGCGAGCTCTGCGCCAGCGCCGACTCGAACTCGACGCCGCCGTAACGCTGGTAGTCGTCGGCTGATTCTTCCGTGCCGTCCTCGATCACCAGCACGGTTTTGACGTTCGGGGTCTCGGGCAGCACGTTGGCCACCCGGTCGGAGTAGCGCCGCTCGTGGACCAGCGCGACCATGTCCGAGTTCTCGAACAGGTACTTCAGTTCGCCCTCGACGTAGCGGAAGTTGATGTTGACCAGGATCGCGCCGGCCTTGACGATGCCGAGCATCCCGATGACGATCTCGATGCGGTTACGGCAGTACAGGCCGACCTTGTCGTCCTTCTGCACTCCCTGGTGGATGAGATAGTGAGCTAGGCGGTTGGCCTTGTCCTCCAACTCGGCATAGGTCAACTGTTGGTCACCGGAAATGAGGGCGACACGGTCCGGCACAGCATCGATGGCGTGCTCGGCGAGATCGGCAAGGTTGAGGGCCACAGAACCTAAACTAGAACGTGTTACATTTCGAGACAAGTCCCAGGCAGAGTTGCAGGAAGGCGGACACCCGTGAGCGAGCCCGTGAAAGAGCCGGACGCCCTGGTTGAGCAGCGTGGACACACTCTCATCGTGACCCTCAACCGTCCGCAGGCACGGAACGCACTTTCCACTGAGATGCTCTCGATAATGGTCGACGCCTGGGACCGCGTCGACAACGACCCGGAGATCCGCAGTTGCATCCTGACCGGGGCCGGCGGGTACTTCTGCGCCGGCATGGACCTCAAAGCCGCTACCTCCAAGCCACCGGGCGACTCCTTCAAAGACGGCAGCTATGACCCGTCCCGGATCGACGGGTTACTCAAAGGCCGCCGGCTGACCAAACCACTGATCGCCGCGGTCGAGGGCCCTGCCATCGCCGGGGGGACCGAGATCCTGCAGGGCACTGATATCCGCATCGCCGGCGAAAGCGCCAAATTCGGGATTTCCGAAGCGAAGTGGAGCCTCTACCCAATGGGTGGGTCTGCGGTGCGCCTGGTGCGCCAAATCCCCTACACAATCGCCTGCGACCTGCTGCTGACCGGACGACACATCACCGCGGCGGAGGCTCTCGCGTACGGGCTGATCGGCTATGTGGTGCCCGACGGGTCCGCGCTGGAGAAGGCGCTGGAGATCGCCGAAGTCATCAACAACAACGGCCCCCTGGCCGTGCAGGCGATCCTGAAGTCCATCCACGAGACCGAGGGCATGCACGAGAACGACGCATTCCAGATCGACACCAAGATCGGCATCGGCGTGTTCCTCTCCGAGGACGCCAAGGAAGGCCCTCGGGCGTTCAAGGAGAAGCGGGCGCCCAACTTCCAGATGAAGTAAGCGCCACCCCCCGCATGCACTGAGGCCCTGCTCGCGTCGAGCAGGGCCTCAGTTGTGGTTATTACCGCCTGTGCGGTCCCCCGTGCGGAGGTGGTGGCGGCGGCGGTCCCCAGAATCGGGGCGGTGGCGGCGGCGGCAGCCACCTCGGCGGCGGCGGTGGCGGCAGCCACCTCGGCGGCGGTGGCGGCGGCAGCCACCTCGGCGGCGGTGGCGGCGGCGGTCCCCAGAAATGCGGGGGTGGCGGCGGAGGCGGCGGCGGGAATAGCGGAACCTCGTGTAGTGCCGACACACTCGACGGAACCGGTTGCGCGGCGGCACTGCCTGCAAGCCCAGCCGCGCCGGCCAGCAGCGCGCCGCTGAGCAGCACCCCGCCGATCAGCCTGCGCTGAGTCCTACGTCTTGCGATCACGTGCACCCTTTCTCTCGACGACGCCCAGCTGAGTGTCGTCAATCGACGAGACTGTCTAACTAGTCCGTCTAATGAAAGCATACGGATCGAGCTGCCGCACCTGCCGCGCGAGCAGCCGTTGGTCAGGCGTTGACGGGGACGCTGGGAGTGAACACCACCGGCATCGATTCCAGGCCGCTGACAAAGTTTGCCGGCCGCAGGGGCAACGTCACCCCGTCGGCCAGCCGCAGATCCGGCATCCGCGCGAGCACCTTGGTCAGCATCAGCCGCAATTCCAGCCGTGCCAGCTGATTACCGAGGCAGAAGTGGGTGCCGAAGCCGAATGCCAGGTGACTGTTCGGGTTTCGATGGATGTTGAAATTGTCCGGATCGCCGAAAACCGACTCGTCGAAGTTAGCCGACTCGAACATCAGCATGATCTTCTCACCGGCCTTCAACGCCGTCCCGTGGAACTCGGTATCCGCGGTCAGCGTCCGGCACATGTTCTTCACCGGCGAGGTCCAGCGCAACATCTCCTCGATGGCGCCGGGCAACAGCTCGGGATCGGCCACCAGCTGCTCCCACTGATCGTGGTGGCGCAGCAGCGCTTCGGTGCCGCCGGAGAGGGTGTGACGGGTGGTCTCGTCGCCGCCGATCAGAATCAGCAGTGTCTCGAACACGATCTCGTCGTCAGACATCCGCTGACCCTCGACCTCGGCATTGACCAGCACCGAGAACAGGTCGTCAGTGGGCTCCGTGCGCCGCTTGGTGATGACGTCCTTGGTGAATTCGGTATACGCGCCGAACGTCTCCATCAATTTCTGGATCGTCGACTCATCGACGGTGGACGACAGTCCGCACACCAGATCGTCGGACCACTTGAGCAGCATCTCGCGTTCTTCTGGCAGCACGCCGAGCATGTCACCGATGACGGCCATCGGCAGCGGTGCGGCGATGTCGCGCACGAAATCGCACTCGCCGCGCTCGCACACTCCGTCGATCAGAGTGTCGCAGAGCTTTTCGATGGACGGCACCTTGTCCATCACCCGCTTGCGGGTGAAGCCGGAGTTGACCAGCTTGCGCCGCAACACATGTGAGGGGTCGTCCATGTCGATCATGTACGGCATCCCCGGCTGGTCGGGACGGATGCCCCCGGTGCTGGAGAACAGCTCCGGGTTCCGCTCGGCGTCCAGCACCGCCTGGTAGGTGGTGGCGGCGGCCAGCCCATTGCGGTCCCGGAATACCGGTTGATTGGCGCGCATCCAGCGGTACGCCTCGCGGGCCTTGCCGTCGGCATAGAAGTTGCCGTCGGCCAGGTCGACGTCGAGGCCAGAAAGAAGGGACGTCATAGCTCTCCTGCTTGTCGGTCGGTGGTCACTGGGGAGATCACGCGGAGTGGATCTGGCGAGCAGAGCCGAATGTCATGTCGACATTGGCCGCCGAGTTCGACACCAGCGCGCGTTTGGGCAGACCCAGGGACGCGAGCTCAGTTGCGTAGGGATGGTCGCCGAGGCGGACGTCGACTCCACCGAGCCGATAGCGCACCCCGGAAAGCACCATCTCGCCCGGTGTTTCGCGTATGACGCCGTCCATATACGAATACGTGGAATGCACCTGCTTACCCGAGGTGAACCGTGAGGGCACGGCCAAACCGGGCCGGAATTCCATGCTCACCGCCAGCTGGCCGTCGATGGTCACGTCGAAACCGAACTGCCGGCCTTGTCGAATCGTGAAGTCGGCCATCACTTTCGGATAGCCCCAGATGGTGCGGCCGGCCTCCAGGGTGAACGACTGGTCCACCGGAAGATGATGCACAAAGGCACCTGCCGACTGGAGAGCAGACAACCCGCTGGCGTCAGATCCGGGCGGATTGACCATCACATTGGTGCCGTACTCGTAGTACTGCCCGAGGTCGGTGTCCTCGTAGCGCATCAGCATCAGCACCACGAGCGCGCGGTTCTTGCCGAACCGGCACACCCGCAACCCGCTGTAGTCGATCATTCGCTGCGCGGCGTCGGCGTTGACGACGAACATGGCGGTGTGCTGATGCGCGGTTCGGACCCGCACCGGCATGGTCAGCTGCGTGCCGGCGATCGTATAAGTCGAGGAGGTGGCGTCAGTCACACCGACAATCTAGAACGTGTTCTAGACAGTCTGCAAGAAGTGTCTATCCGCGACGGCTCTAGACCAACTCCGCGAGTTCGCGAATCTGCTCGACCGAACGGGCTCCGATGACCATCATCGTGACGCCGGCGGCCTCCCAGAGCTTGATCTGCCGCTTCACGTGCTCCACGTCGCCGACGATGGCCGCATCGTCTACCAGCTCGTCGGGAATGACCGCCGCAGCTTGGTCTTTGCGACCCGAGCGGAACAGTTCGGTCACCTCGTCGACCACCTCGGAGTAGCCCATCCGCCGGTAGACATCAGCGTGGAAGTTGGTGTCTTCTGCGCCCATGCCTCCCATGTAGAGCGCCAGGAACGGCTTGATCATCTCGAACACCGCCGGGCGGTCATCGGTGACGACCACCTGCGCCGTCGCACAGATCTCGAAGTTCTCCCGGGAGCGCCGGGCCCCGGGCCGGGCGAAGCCCTCGTCCAGCCACGAGTTGTAGGTGTCGGCCATACGCGGGGTGTAGAAGATCGGCAGCCAGCCGTCGCAGATCTCCGCAGCCAGCGCCACGTTCTTGGGACCTTCGGCACCGAGCATGATCGGGATGTCCGGGCGCAACGGGTGAGTGATCGGCTTGAGCGGCTTACCAAGGCCGGTGGTGCCCTCCCCGGAGAGCGGCAGCGGGTAGTGCGGGCCTGCGCTGGTGACCGGCGCCTCGCGTGCCCACACCTGACGGAGGATGTCGATGTACTCGCGGGTGCGCGCCAACGGCTTGGGGAACTTCTGGCCGTACCAGCCCTCGACAACCTGCGGGCCGGACACGCCGAGCCCGAGAATGTGCCGGCCGCCGGAGAGGTGGTCGAGCGTCAGGGCCGCCATCGCACATGCGGTCGGGGTGCGCGCGGAGAGCTGTACCACCGAGGTGCCCAAGCGCATCCGTGTTGTCGACGAGCCCCACCAGGACAGCGGGGTGTACGCATCCGAGCCCCACGCCTCGGCGGTGAACACCGTGTCGAAACCGGCATCCTCGGCCGCGGCGACGAGTTCCGCGTGGTTGGTGGGCGGCTGCGCGCCCCAATAACCGAGCTGCAGTCCCAGCTTCATTCCTGCCTCCCCGCCCACGCGCACATAGCACTCGCCCTTTCGTGTCCCGGCCGCCGATCGCTTCTTGCCACCATTGTTAGAACCTGTTCTACTCGATGCTGTGACCGCCAGCCAGAGCAGCCCGGCGCTGATGGATCAGCATGAGCCGCCGCTTTCCGCACCGTTGAAACTGTCGTTTGACTACACCCGTTCAGTCGGTCCGATCCTCGGTCAGTTCTTCACCGCACTGCGTGAACGCCGCATCGTCGGCAACCGTGGTTCGGACGGCCGGGTACACGTTCCGCCAGCCGAGTACGACCCCGTCACCTACGAACAGCTGACCGAGATGGTACCGGTGGCCAGTGTCGGAACGGTGCTGTCGTGGACGTGGCAGCCGTCGCCGCTGGAGGGGCAGCCGTTGGACCGCCCGTTCGCCTGGGCACTGATCAAGCTGGACGGGGCGGATACCCCGCTGCTGCATGCCGTGGACGCGGGAGCCGCAGGTCCATCGGCGATCAGCAGCGGGGCGCGAGTGCACGTGCACTGGGCCGAGGAGCCGGTGGGCGCGATCACCGACATCGCGTACTTCGAGCTGGGCGAGACCCCCGAGGACGTGCCCGAGTCGACCGACGAGCGCGACCCGATCACCATGCTGGTGACGCCGACATCCATCGAGATCCAGCACACGGCGTCATTGCCGGAGAGCCGCTTCTTGCGGGCCCTCGAGGAGGGCAAGCTGCTCGGGGCGCGCTCGGGTGCCGACGGAAAGGTCTACTTCCCGCCGAAGGAAGCCGATCCGGCTACCGGCAAGGTGCTCGACGAGTTCGTGGAACTGCCCGACAACGGCACGGTGACGACGTTCGCGATCATCAACATCCCGTTCGCCGGACAGCGGATCAAACCGCCGTACGTGGCGGCCTATGTGTTGCTCGACGGCGCGGATATCCCGTTCCTGCACCTGATCCTGGAAATCGAGGCCACCGAGGTGCGGATGGGCATGCGGGTGCAGGCGGTGTGGAAGCCACGCGAGGAGTGGGGCCTGGGCATCGACAACATCGATCATTTCCGGCCGACGGGTGAACCCGACGCCGAGTACGACACCTACAAGCACCACCTGTAAAGGGATCCCGCACATGACTTTTCGCGATATCGCGGTGGTGGGGTTCGCGCACGCACCCCACGTCCGCCGCACCGAAGGCACCACCAACGGCGTCGAGATGCTGATGCCGTGTTTCGCTTCGATCTACGCCGACCTCGGAATCCAGCAGACCGATATCGGTTTCTGGTGCTCCGGCTCCTCGGATTACCTTGCCGGGCGCGCATTCTCGTTCATCTCGGCGATCGATTCGATCGGCGCGGTACCGCCGATCAACGAGTCGCACGTCGAGATGGACGCGGCCTGGGCGCTCTACGAGGCGTACATCAAGCTGCTGACCGGTGAGGTCGACACCGCGCTGGTGTACGGGTTCGGCAAGTCCAGCGCGGGAGTCCTGCGCCGGGTGCTCTCACTGCAGACCGATCCGTACACTGTCGCGCCGCTGTGGCCGGACTCGGTGTCGATGGCTGGCCTGCAGGCACGTTTCGGCCTGGACTCGGGTAAGTGGACCGCCGAACAGATGGCGCAGGTCGCCCTGGACTCCATGGCAGCCGCGGGCCGCACGGACAATGAGAAGCCCGCAGAATCCATCGAAGAGCTGCTCTCCCGGCCGTACTTCGCCGATCCGCTGCGTCGTCACGACATCGCACCGATCACCGACGGGGCGGCGGCGATCGTGCTGGCGGCCGGCGATCGGGCCCGCGAACTGCGGGAGAACCCGGCCTGGATCACAGGCTTCGAACATCGCATCGAAACCCCGATTCTCGGTGCCCGGGAGCTGACCACCTCACCGTCGACCGAGGCGTCGGCCAAAGCAGCCACCGGCGGTGACGTCGGCTCCATCGACGTCGCCGAGATCTATGCGCCGTTCACCCACCAGCACCTGATCCTCACCGAGGCGATCGGTCTCGGCGAGTCCACGAAGGTCAACCCCTCCGGCGGCGCGCTGTCGGCCAACCCGATGTTCTCCGCCGGGCTGGAGCGGATCGGCTTTGCGGCCCAACACATCTGGAATGGCAGCGCGCAGCGCACCCTGGCGCACGCGACCAGTGGGCCGGCTCTACAACAGAACCTCGTCGCCGTCTTGGAAGGCAGGGACAACTAATGGCAGGTAATCCCGCGGCCGTCCTGGGGACGGGCCAGACCAAGTACGTCGCCAAGCGCCTGGACGTGTCGATGGCCGGCCTGGTGCGCGAAGCGATCGACCGCGCGCTCGCCGATTCGGGACAGACGATGGCCGACATCGATGCGGTCGTCGTCGGTAAGGCACCGGACTTCTTCGAAGGCGTCATGATGCCGGAGCTGTTCCTGGCCGATGCCGTGGGCGCCACCGGCAAACCGATGATCCGCGTGCACACCGCCGGCTCGGTCGGTGGATCGACGGCGGTGGTCGCGGCCAGCCTGGTGCAGTCCGGTAAGTACCGGCGCGTGCTGGCCATGGCCTGGGAGAAGCAGTCCGAGTCCAATGCCATGTGGGCGCTGTCGATCCCGGTGCCCTTCACCAAACCCGTGGGAGCCGGGGCCGGTGGCTATTTCGCCCCCCATGTGCGTGCTTATATCCGACGTTCCGGTGCACCCAATCACATCGGCGCGATGGTGGCCGTCAAGGACCGGCTCAACGGTGCCAAGAACCCACTGGCGCACCTGCACCAGCCCGACATCACCTTGGAGAAGGTGCTCGCCTCCCAGATGCTGTGGGACCCGATCCGATTCGACGAGACCTGCCCGTCCTCCGACGGCGCCTGCGCCCTGGTCATCGGCGACGAGGAGAGCGCCGACGCCCGCGTTGCCGACGGACACCCGGTGGCGTGGATCCACGCGACCGCGCTGCGCACCGAGCCTCTTGCCTACTCCGGCCGCGATCAGGTGAACCCGCAGGCCGGCCGCGATGCCGCCGCTGCCCTGTGGAAAGCGGCCGGCATCACCTCACCCATCGACGAGATCGACGTCGCCGAGGTGTACGTGCCGTTCTCGTGGTTCGAGCCGATGTGGCTGGAGAACCTGGGCTTTGCCGCCGAGGGTGAAGGCTGGAAACTGACCGAAACCGGCGAGACCGCCATCGGCGGACGGATTCCGTTCAACCCGTCCGGTGGCGTGTTGTGTTCCAACCCCATCGGCGCCTCCGGCATGATCCGCTTCGCCGAGTCGGCGATCCAGGTGATGGGCAAAGCCGGTGAGCACCAGGTCGAGGGCGCACGCAAGGCGCTCGGTCACGCCTACGGCGGCGGCTCGCAGTACTACTCCATGTGGGTGGTCGCCGGCGACAAAGCCGCGGCCCAACCGGGGTCATGACCGACAGCCCCGTTCATGTGGCCAGCCAACGGTCGCGTGCTGCGGCCGTGGCCCGGGACAAGCAGGCGTGGCTGGCGCTGTTCTCCGACGACGCAATCGTCGAAGACCCGATCGGCCCGTCGCACTTCGATCCAGAGGGCAAGGGCCATCGCGGAAAGGACGCCATCGCCGCGTTCTTCGACATGGCCATCGCACCCAGCGAGCTGGAGTTCTACTTCCACGACACGTTCGTCTGCGGCAACGAGGAAGCCAATGTCGGGCACATCATGATCACGGCGAAGGGCTACCGGGTACGGGCCGAGGGAGTCTTCACCTACCGGGTCGACGACGAGGGAAAGATCAGCGCACTGCGGGCGTACTGGGAAATGGATCGCGCTGCCGCAACCGCCACCAAGGTGTAGCGCCCGGGGTCACTTTTGCCGACCCGGCGCATCCACCGGTACCGTCGACAACAACGGACCTGCGTTCCGTCTCAGCTATGCACCGGTAATGCACGTTTCCCTAATTCAGATGGTTGTCACTGGTTTTCGTATGCGCTCAGTCAAGAATCGATTCCTCATACCCGCAGCCGCCTCGGCTTCTGCACTTGCCCTGTTCCTGTCCGGCTGCACTCCTGCTGAAGAGGCCGCCGACAGCGGGGCCACCTCCTCGTCGAGCCCGGTGCCCACCCTGCCGGCCTTCACCGCCACGACCACCACCAGCACGCCCGCCGAAATGCCGACGGACTACAGCCGACTACTGCTGACCGCCGAGGACATCAGTGACGCCGAGGACACCTTCACGCTGCGGTCGTCGACCCCGGACGCCGATGGCACCCCCGGCGCCAGTGCGTTCTTCGTCAACGACGAGGACACCCGGGCAATCACGGACACGATTGTGGCGTACGCGGATGCTCCGGCCGCCAGCGCGGCGCTGCAGCAGGTGATCGCCGACCCCTCCAAGGTGGTCAGTGGCGGCCGGTCACGGCCGCTTCCGGTGGGCACCGACGGCACGCTCATCAAGGGCACCGCACCCGACGGCGGCAAGGCGGTCACGTTGCTGGTGTTCACCGAGGGCCGCGCACTGGTGCGATTGAAGTTCGAGAGCGCCGCCGGCGACGACACCACCGACCCGTTCGTCACCACGATCGGCAAGATGCAGCAGATTGCTCTGCGCACGGGTCTCCTCGACTCTGAGTAGTCCGCCTCATCACGGGTAGACGCAGGTCGTGGCCGGTTACATTGCGCACTGCGGGGGTAAAACTGTAACGTGTTCTAGTTAGAAGCAACGACTGGAGGCGTCATGGCTACCGAATCCTCGGGCACAGCCGGCATTCGCGAGATCGACACCGGTGCCCTGCCGGACCGCTATGCCCGTGGGTGGCATTGCCTGGGTCCGGTGACGGACTACCTGGACGGCAAGCCTCACGGCGTGGAGATCTTCGGCACCATGCTGGTGGTCTTCGCCGACTCCCAGGGCGAGCTCAAGATCCTCGACGGCTACTGCCGGCACATGGGCGGCAACCTCTCCCAGGGCACGGTCAAAGGCGACGAGGTGGCCTGCCCGTTCCACGACTGGCGCTGGGGTGGCGACGGTAAATGCAAGCTGGTCCCCTACGCCAAACGCACGCCACGGCTGGCCCGGACGCGCGCCTGGAGCACTGACGTACGCGGCGGACTGCTGTTCGTCTGGCACGACCATGAAGGCAACCCGCCGACAGAAGAGGTCCGGATCCCCGAGATTCCGGAGTTCGCCAGCGACGACTGGACCGACTGGCGGTGGAACACGATGCTCATCGAGGGCTCCAACTGCCGCGAGATCATCGACAACGTCACCGACATGGCGCACTTCTTCTACATCCACTACGGGCTGCCGACGTACTTCAAGAACGTCTTCGAAGGTCATATCGCCTCGCAGTATCTGCACAACGTCGGGCGCCCCGACGTCAGCGATCTGGGCACCACCTACGGGGAAGCCCATCTGGATTCCGAGGCGTCCTACTTCGGGCCGTCGTTCATGATCAACTGGCTGCACAACAACTACGGCGGGTACAAAGCCGAGTCCATCCTGATCAACTGCCACTACCCGGTGAGCCAGGATTCGTTCGTACTGCAGTGGGGGGTCATGGTCGAGAAGCCCAAGGGGCTCGACGAGAAGACCACCGACAAGCTGGCCCGCGTGTTCACCGAGGGCGTCAGCAAGGGCTTCCTGCAAGACGTAGAGATCTGGAAGCACAAGACGCGGATCGACAACCCCTTGCTGGTCGAAGAGGACGGCGCTGTTTACCAGATGCGCCGGTGGTACCAGCAGTTCTACGTCGACGTTGCTGACGTCACTCCGGATATGACCGATCGCTTCGAGATCGAGGTCGACACCACCGCGGCCAATGAGAAGTGGAATGTCGAGGTCCAGGAAAACCTGAAGACCCGACAGGCCGAGCAGGATGCCACCGAGGCCCCCGCCGAGGAACAGCCGGCGCGATGACCCTGGGCGACGAGCGAACCACACCGCCGGACGTGGACCGGCTGGCGCGCTCGATGCTGCTGCTGCTCGGCGAAGGACATGACGAGGACCACAGGGACCAGGGCGACGGGGAACAAGGCGACCACGAACCCGCCGAGGTAGACGGGCACAGCACCGGATCCTGGAGCAAGGCACCAGATTTCGCGTCAGATCCGGACCGGGCCGCCGCGGTGCGGGAAGCCAGCCGCCAGGACCGGGAGCGCTACCTCACCTCGGGGCTGGTTCCTGTGGACTGCCGGTTCTGCCATGCCACCGTGGCTGTCAAGAAGCTCGGCCCCGAACACACCGCGGTGCAATGGAATACCGCGGCATCGCAGCGGTGTGCGGCGTTTGCCGAGGTCCGCGCAGCCGGCGGCGACAGCAGCCGTAGCCGCAACTGCCCCAGGCTCTCCGACAGCATCAGACATGCGGTCGCCGAGGGGTGTTTGGAGGAAGTGTCCACCGCGCCGGCTCCCGGCGACGGGTAGGCAGGCTCGTCAGACCCTAGACTGACAATCCGTGGGCAGAGTCTGTTCGGCACTGGTCGTCTGCGTCGCGCTCGCCGGGTGCACGCGGCTGGTCGACCCGCCCAACAGGCCGCCAGGAATCCCCGTCTCCCCCATCACCGCGGGGCAGGTTGCCGACCTGCTGAGCAAGAAGATCCAGCAGGGTGACGGCAACCTCTTCACCACCGTGGATCCACCTCGCTGCGACGGCATCGCCCGCGAGGTGGACCCGCCGTTCATCTTTGATCACCGTCCCGTCGCGACCCACGGCGGGCACTGGGTGGCTCCGGGTACGCCTGAGGTGCACATCGAAGAGATGGTCGGGGTGTTCCGGGCCAACTTCGACCCGGACGCCGCGCTGGCGGCCGCCGAGCGCACCATCCGGTCATGCCAGGGAGTCGCGTTCACCGTCACCAGCATGGGCGGCCGTACCTACGTCTTCGAGCTGATGCCGCCGCAGGACTCCGGTTCTCCGGACATCGTGCTCTGGTCCTTTCAGAGCGCCGACTGGGCCTGCGACAGCGCGTTTGTGGCCGCACACAACGCCGCGATCGAGATCTCGACGTGCGCTGAAGTAGGCGGTTACGACGTGGCGTCGCTGGCCCGGGACTCGCTGAAACGCATTGACGCACTGGCCAACAGCGTCGCCTGACTACGCCTGCGGCCGTGACAGGTCCTCACCGCCGGCCGGCGTCGGCGAGTTTCCGGCGCTCCAACGAGTTGGCGCGGTCCTGCAACCAGCTGCGCAGCGAATCTGCTTCACTGCGCAGCGTTTCCGCGCTGAGACCGTCATTGAGGGGCACGGTCGAGGCCACCGAGTCGAGGAGGTCGATTGCGCGGCCGTCTGCGTACATCGTTTCGTAGAGGTCCCAATAGGCGTTCTCGTAGATGTCGGTGAACGCGGCCGACGCAAGAAACCGTTCCTTGAGTGGGTTCCCCACCTCGAACGGTAGGGGTCCGCCGCCGGGAGGCATGTCCGGCGGCGGTACGCCGGGCGGCAACTTCATCTCGACCGGATCATGGGGTCCGATCTCCGGGTCACCCATGGACATGGCCAGATTCAGGTCCCAGGACACCACAGTCAGCTTCTTCGACCCGAGGTCGTACCAGAGGTAGTAGTTCTGCCCCGGACCGGACATGTCATCGGCGTTGTACAGCAGGTTCTGCGTTGCGACATAACGCGAGAACGACTCCACATCAATCCAGTTCGACAGCGACCGGTCGAACTCTGCATCGTCGGCAGTGTCCAGCCATTTCAGGAAGTTGATGATCGGCTGCAGGTTGCCACTGTCGGCCGCGTTGATCTGTTTGAACTGATGCGCGTAGTCGGACTGGTCGGGGCCGCGGTACTCCAGTCGGGAACCGGCCCTCGCCTTGTACAGATATCCATCGGCGTCGAACAGCGTATTGGCATAGGTGTCATCGGGATGCTCGAGCACCAGCCTGGTCGTCGTCTCACCATTGATCGAGTAGGTCACGTAGGCGTAGCGCTGGGTGGGCTGACCGGTCATGGCGGTCATCGACAGCGCCACCGCCTCGTTGAGGACCGGCGTTCCCGGACGCACCGACAACTCTGTCAGCCCCTGATAGCCACGGCCATCGGCATTCTCGTCGAAACTCAGGAGCAGCGGCAGCGACGTCGGGATATCGGCGGACACCGCCGCGAACGCCCCGAAAGACGGCGGGCCGGACCAGCCCTCGGGCCCGGCTTTGTCGCCACGAAGTTTCATCAAGGTCGAATTGCCCTTGAGACGGATCCCGACGTCACTGATCGTGGTGCCGTCGATGGTGACGTCAGCCGTCACCCATTTCTTGTCCCCATCGGCGGCGAACTGGGTGAGCATGTCTGCGTACTCGGCATCGGAGAGTTCGATCGACAGCGTGTGGCCCACTTCAGGATCGAACAAATCGACGGTGCCCGTGATGTTCTCGGTGATCTCGAGGGCCAGGACCTCTGGGTCACCGGTGATGTAGGGACGGATGGGGACCTGCCCGAAAACCAGCGCGACCACCGCCACCAGCGCCATCAGGCCGACGAGCAACTTCCAGTGCTGGCGCACCGATTTCGGTATCCGATGCACGAGCCGGCGCCGGGGCGCCGTCATCAGATGTCGGTCTGGTCGTAGCCGGTCAGGACAGTCACCCGTTGTCCGGTGTTGACGGCGCTCAGCGCTGCGATCAGGTCGCCGCTCTTCTTGCCCTTCTTCAGTTGCGCCGTGTAGTACAACTCGTTGAGGGCGCCGGCGCGGACCGACTCGATGGAGACCAGCTCGAACTCCGAGCAGTATTCGATGAGGGTGTCCTCGACGCGTGCGGTGTACTCCTGCTCCGGCGGCACCTGCACCTTGACCACCTGGCGCTTGACGTCGAGCTTGAACAGGTTGAACTTGCTCATGATCACCAGCACCAGACAGATGGCGATGGTGGCGGCGATCGCCAGCACGTAGAACCGCGTACCCGTGGTCATGCCGATGGCCATCACCAGGAAGATGAAGCCGACATCCCGGGTCTCCTTGATGGCGTTGCGGAATCGGATCACCGACAGTGCGCCGACGAGTGCGAAAGCGCGCGCGATATTCGACCCGACGACCAGCATGATGACCGAGATGACCATGCAGACCAGCACCAAGGTCTGCACGTAAGACTGACTGTAGGAGACGTTCTTGTGGGTGTAGCGGTAGACCCAGCCGATGATCAGAGAGAGGACCAGCGACAACAGCAACGATGCCACGACGTCGAATGTCGTGAAGGTGCCGCTGAGGTCCTGCAGATTGATGTTCACACGTGATCTCCTGGTTGAGCTGATATGTCCGGGAACGGATTTTGATCCTGGGGACTCACGGCGGCGCGCGGCGTCTCGAGGAGGTCGGCAGGCACGGCCTCCTCTGACGTTTCCGGCAACACCAGCTCCGCAGCGCCCGAGATCGAACGTGGCGCAAGGCCGAACGCCTGAACAGACTGGCAGTACTTGGATATCCGAACCACCGACATGTCGAGCCTGGCCAGTAGGTCGGTGATCCAGTACGGCACCCGTTCGTTGGCCTTCACTTCCACGACCGCCAGTTTGGGTGGGAGGATGAAGCGGTTCTGGGCGCCGGAGGCGAACCCGAAGTCCCGATCTCTGCCGTGCACCTTGTGGTCGATCGTCACGCGCAGCCCCAGGTCTGCGTCGCGGCCGATGAACGCCTCACGCAGATAGCCGGTGGTGACGATCGGCCGTAGATCCAGATTGCCCATCAACGTCGACACCTCGTTGACGAAGGGGCGTTGTGATGCGTCGCAGTCGATGTCGGCTCGTCCGCCCAGCCAGCGCAACGCCTCTGCATAGGGCAACGCCGTGCGACGTTTCTGAGTCACCCGGTTGACACGCTGCTTGATCTCGACCTGAACCGGGGTGTCGTCGGTACAGTCCGACGGTGCCCCGTACAGGCGCATTCGCACCTTGCGCCGGAATCGCAGCCCCTCGATCTTCTCCCAGTAGAAACGCAGATCAGGAGTGTCGTAGTACACCGAGGTCACCGGGTAACCGCCCTGCGGCGAATACGGATCGGCAGCCATCCGGCCGGCGAGCTCGCTCCGCAGAGCCGGTACGTGTAGTTCGTCGACCAGGTACTTGATCTCGTAGCGGTTGAAGGCGTGCATCTTGCTGGCCGTCTGCTCGTAGCCGCTCGGTGACGTCGGCACGTCCTCGTACGTCTGGGACGTCTCCTCCGCCCTGGATACCGATGAGCGCCCGCGCAGTCGGCCGAACACGCCTCGCACACCTGCCTTCTCTGTCGAACCCCGCCGGAATGTCTAGCAGAGCTAACAGGGGGAAGCTATGAGTGGGCTATGGCCGAGATGGTTAACAGCTATCAAACTGCGGGTGAACGCCCTTCCTGTGAGGAACGCCACAAGCCTATGGGAACTCAGAGCCCGGCGAAACGCTCCTTGACCTGTTCGTCCGTCAGGCCGTAGTCGGCCAGCGAATAGGTGTGCTTCGGCGCCCTGGGGCCCTTCTTGCTTTCTTCGTGACTGTTCTCCATCGCCGCGCGCGCCGCAGCGGTGTACTCGATATCGAAGTGCCGGTAGATACCCTCGACGCTGGCCAGCGGGTCCTTGATGAAGTCAAAGTAGTCGACATCGCAGAACTGCACCGGATCATGCTGTGCGCGAACACTGTTGAATCGCTCCAGGCCCCTCGACCAGGTTTCGAGGGCGTCCTCCCCGATCTGGGCGCCGACAAAGGAGTTCGACCACCCGGCCGTGGTGTGCTGCGACAGTGAGCACATCGAGGCCATGATGGTCTCGGCCGGGCGATGGCACTGCACCACCAGCGCGTCGGGATAGGTCTCGAACAATGCGTCGAGTGCGAACAGATGGCTCGGGTTCTTGAGGACCCAGCGCTTCTCGGGGTCGTTGAGTCCGATCAGCTGCAGGTTCTTGCGGTGCCGCCGGTACGGCTTGGACCAGTCCTGTCGCGCCAGCCACTGGGAGTAGGTCGGCAGATGCGCCAAGGTCTCATAGGACACCGAGTGCAGCGACTGGCGAAGTAGCTGCCAGCACTCCTCCACCTCGTCGGCGGTCATGTAGTGCAGTCCGGTGTATTCGGGGTCTTCGGCGTGCGCCTTGGCGAACTGCGCGTCCAGTTGCGCGAAAACCGGATTCTGCGACCAGGTTTCACGCGGCGGGCGCGGCTGCGGGAACTCCGCGAGCCAGAGTTCCAAGCCCTGGTGCCGAGGGTCTGCGGTGAGGAGCCGGTGGATCACGGTGGTGCCCGTCCTGGGCAGTCCGGTGACGAAGATGGGCCGCTCGATCGCGACATCGGCGTGCTGCGGATACTGCTTCCAGGCCGCCTCCGATACCAGCCGGGCCACCAGCGCGTTACGCACGAAGAAGCGCTGCATCTTGCTGCCGAGTTCGGTCAGGTCGGCGTCGCGCTGGAAAGAGTCCAAGAGCACTGACAGTGCTTCGCGGTAGTTGTCGTCGTCACTTCCGAAATCGTCCAGACCACAGGCCTTGGTTGCCGAGGCGTGCAGGTCTTCAACCGTGCCGACATTGGTACGGGTCATGCCTTGTACTCCCCGCAGTTGACGTCCAGGGCCTGGCCGGTGATGCCGCTGGCCAGATCACTGGCCATGAACAGGATCGCCGAGGCCACCTCATTCTCGGTGGGCAGCCGCTTCAAATCCGATGCCGCCGCGGTGGCCTGGTAGATCTCCTCCACCGTGGTGCCGTACTTCCCGGCCTGGTGCGTGAAGTAGCTCTCCAGGGTTCCGCCCCAGATATAGCCGGGCAGAACGGAATTCACCCGGATACCCTGCCCGCCGAGCTCCGTTGCCAATGACTGCGACATCGCCAGAAGCGCAGACTTCGCCATCTTGTACGCGCCGTACTTGGCCTGAGAATGCCGGACCACCATGGAGTTGACGTTGACCACCGAGCCGTTGGTCTCCGCCAGCGCCGGGGTGAACCCCTGGACCAGCCGCAGCGCGCCGAACACGGTGAGCTCGATGGCCTCCCGCATGTGCTCGAAGGTGGTGTCGGCCAACGGCTTCATCGACGGCACCCGGAAGGCGTTGTTGATCACCACGTCGACCTTGCCGTAGGCGTCCAGCGCCTCACTGACCAGGTTCGCAACCTGGGCGTCGTCGGTGATATCGGTACCCACGGTGACGGCACGGCGGCCGAGATCTGTGACCGTCTTGGCCACTTCCTCGAGCCGTTGCACCGTCCGCGCTGCCAACACCAGATCGGCGCCGTTTTCAGCGCATCGCCGTGCCAGCGTGGTGCCCAGCGCCGGCCCGACACCGCTGATCACGACCACTTTGCCTTCGAGCAGACCAGTCATGCGTTTACCCCACCATCCTGTCGGCGATCTGCTTCTGGCGCAGTGCGATCCGCGCGCGCCAATCCTGCTCGGAAATCTTGTTGGTGTCGTAGAACGGCAGCGACGAGGCCACCTTGTCGATGTCGACGACCTCGACCGATGGGCCGTCGGCCTCGGTGAGTTCACGCGAGAGCCGCTGCCAGCGGAACTGCAGATACCCCTTGCCGTGGCCGAGGGTTTCACACCAGTTGGTCACGCCGGGATTGGCGTCCGCCACCACGATCCGAATCTTGCCGTCCGGATCAGCTTGAGCCTGGGTGCCGTTCAGAGACGTCTGGTGGTTGATGTAGTCCAGCGAGATGTACCACAGGCTGCCCAGTTGGAAGCCCAGATAAGGCGCATCGGTCACGGGCAGCGTGATGATCATGGCCTGGTCGGCGGTCAGATCGAAGCGCCCCACCGACGAGTACTGCGTGGCGAGCCCGCCTGGGGTCAACCGGGGCGCGACCATCGTGTTGACCGGAAGATTGTCGTAGAACCACTGCGGGAACTGCAGCCAGGTCTTGACCCGCTGAACGAGCTGCTTGCCGGCTACGGCGTAGCGCTTCTCGATCAGCGCCTTGGTCAACGGGGGTGGTGCCGTACCGGCGGTGTCGGTGCGGGCAACACTGATGAAGCCACGTTGAGCCGACCAGTCGTTGTAGACCTCGCGAACCAGCAACTGCGACGGGCTGTTCGGGGTCACCCGCCATTCGAACGTGCCGTCAGCGGCGATCTCGAGCTCGCGGTCGTCGAAGGCGGCCTGGCTGGCCGGCACATTGTTGTCGGTGTAGTCACCCCCCAGCATCTGAAAGCTCAGATCCGTGGTGGTTCCCCGCTTACCGGTGACGACGTACTCGTGCCCGGGCTGGACCCGCGTGCCGAAATACAGGGTGTCCGGGTTGTCCAGCCCCATCTTGGTGAACGGGCCCGTGCCTGACTGCATGAACGGATGATCCCGGTCATAGTCGAAGGCCAGGTGCGTACAACCTGCTATACACCCCGCCAAGTACTGCAGTCCTTCCAGCAGGTCAGCCTCGGATTCGATGAAAGGTGCTGCGGCGACCAGTTTCTCGGCTTCGCCGATCGCCTCGGCCAGGGGCTGCGAATACATTCGATGATCATCCTCTCGGTCCACTATTGGACCGCAGTGGTAGAGTTTCCGACCTGACACTAGAACGTGTTCTAAATCGAGTCAACGTCCGTGAACGGCGGTGCAGACACTCATGGCGATTCCGGAGCCGGGTCGATCCTCCCCGCCCACCGAGCGGGTGGTGGCCGTATTGGAATTCCTGGCCGCGCACCCCCAGGACAGCTTCGGACTCTCCGACCTGAGCCGGCGGACCGGACTGAGTAAACCGACCTGCCTGGGCATCGTCACCACACTGGCCGAACGCGGATATCTGTTGCGCGACTCCGTGGACAAGACCTACCGGCTCGGTCCGGCGCTGATCGCGCTCGGGCACACCGCCCAGGAGTCGCTGCGGGTCAGCCCCGCCGCCCGAGACGAATTGCGCCGGTTGTCCGGAAGCTGCCACACCACAGCCGCGCTGTCGGCAGTGGTCGACGAGCGGATCACCCTGCTGGAAGTGGTCGCACCACCGGGCGTCGACATCGGCGTCCGCGTCGGCCAGAGCTATCCGTTCGCCCCGCCGGTGGGGTTGATGTTCGTGCTGTGGGACGACGAGGCGCTACGGCGGTGGCTGATCAAGGAACCCACCATTCCGCTGCGGACCGACACCCGGCGTCTCGACCGGGTGATCGCCGAATGCCGCACAACCGGATATCTGGTCGAGCGCCTCACCCCCGGCGGGCGACGACTGTACGGGCTGATGGCCGGCATGTCCTCGACCCTGCCTGACGAGCTGCGGGCGCTGCTCGGCGAGCTGATCTCCGATATCGGCGAGCGGGTCTACCTGCGCAGTGAGGCCGGCACTGCCAAGCGACACGATGTCAGCGTGATCTCAGCACCGGTGTACGACCATCACTGCCGGCAGGTGATGGTGGTGTCGCTGCAGATCGGGCGGGCGCTGACCGACGCCGAGATCGGCAGGCACGCCAAGAACCTCCTCGTCACCGCTGCGGCGCTGACCACACAACTGGGCGGCCGCAGCCCCACCGTCAGCTGACGCTGGCCAGCGCGAACGGCAGCACAGCCGGCGCACCCGCCTGCCGTACGGCCCTGGCCGCCATCGTCAGTGTCCACCCGCTGTCAGTCACGTCATCAACCAACAACACCGGCCCGGCCACCTCCCCGATATCCGGTCGCATCCACGAACCATCAAGGCCCGCAACACGATACGCGGAGTTCGCCGCGGTCACCGGCCGCCTCTCCGGCGCGTACCGCAGGATTCCCAAATTGGTGAGCCTGCCGAGTTGAGCAAGCTGATCCACCAGCGAGCCGATGAGCACCGGGTGCCGTTCGGAGTCCAGACCCAGCACAGCGACGGGCCGCTGGTCCCAGTCCCAGGCAGCCAGCACCTCGACCGCGGCGCGCACCATGACCTCAGGCACCGGGGCGTCGTCGCCGTCCAGCACGCGGCGTAACCGCTCGCCCCAGCCGAGGTCGGTCAGCCGCCCGATGACGCGGCCAGGTGCGGGGCCGTCGGCGATGCGCCCGGACAGGGGCACCCCGATCTTCGACAGCCCCGTGGGCCACTGCTTGCGCGGGGTGATCTCGACCCCCGGACGCAGCAGTCGAGACTGCATGTCCTCGAGTGCCCCCGCGTCCACCTCTGCGGTGAACGTCCCGCCCGCACAGTTGTCGCAGCGGCCACAACGCTCGTCGGGCGCAAGCTCGGGGTCGTCGAGTTGTCCACGCAGAAAAGACATTCGGCATCCGGTGGTGGTCTGATACTCGAGCATCGCCTGTTGCTCGCGCCGGCGCGCCTCATCGAGATTGCGGTAGCGCTGCTCGTCATAACTCCATGACTGGCCGGTGCTGACCCAACCGCCCTTGACGCGGCGCACCGCCCCGTCGACGTCGAGCACTTTGAGCACCATCTCGAGCCGGGTACGGCCCAGGTCCACCAGCGGCTCGAGTGCCGGCGTCGACTGCGCCCGGTCCGGGTCGAGTGCGGCAATGACGTTGCGCACCATAGCTTCCGATGGGAACGCCACCGAAGCGAAGTAACGCCATACATCTTGGTCCTCCCGACCGGGCAGCAGCACCACCTCGGCACTGTCGGTGGACCGGCCGGCGCGTCCAACCTGCTGGTAGTACGCGATCGGCGAGGACGGAGCGCCCAAGTGGACGACGAAACCCAGATCAGGTTTGTCGAATCCCATACCGAGCGCCGAGGTGGCCACCAGCGCCTTCACCCGGTTGGCCAGCAGGTCGGCCTCGAGCTGTTCACGCTCGGCGGCCTCGGTGGCGCCGGTGTACGCCGCGACCTGAAATCCCTGTTCGCGCAGCAACGCGGCCAGGTCATGCGCCTGCGCCACGGTGAGGGTGTAGATGATGCCCGAGCCCGGCAGGGCATTCAGCTGAGCGGCGATCCAGGCCGCCCGTTGCGCACCGCCGCCGGCCTGCACCACCGACAACCGCAGCGACTGCCGATCCAGGCCGCCCCGCAGCACCAGCGTGTCCGCCCCGGACCGGGATCCCCCGACACCCAACTGCTCGGCGACGTCGGCCACTACCCGGTCATTGGCGGTGGCGGTGGTGGCCAGCACCGGGATGCCGCTGCCCAGCTCGGCGAGCAGCGTCCGGATCCGGCGGTAGTCAGGCCGGAAGTCGTGGCCCCAATCGGAGACGCAGTGCGCCTCGTCGACGACCAGCAGCCCCGCATCGGCAGCCAGGGCCGGCAGCACGCTGTCGCGGAAATCCGGGTTGTTCAACCGCTCGGGGCTGACCAGCAGAACATCCAGGTCGCCGCTTTTGACCTGCTGATGAACCTCGTCCCAGTCGGCGACATTGCTGGAATTGATGGTGGCGGCCCGTACCCCGGCACGCTCGGCGGCGGCGACCTGGTTGCGCATCAATGCCAGCAGCGGCGAGACGATGACGGTCGGACCGTGGCCGGCGGCACGTAGGAGTTTGGCGGCGATGAAGTACACCGCCGATTTGCCCCACCCGGTGCGCTGCACCACCAGAGCGCGTTTGCGCTGCACCACCAGAGCCTCGATGGCGGTCCACTGGTCATCGCGCAGCTGGGCGCTGGGTCCGGCCAGCTGCTCCAGGATCGACTGGGCGTCTTCTCGGGTGACCATCGGTCAAGGATGCCCGGTCGGTATGACACCGCCGGTCACCGACCCTGATCGGCCAACAACGTCCGACGGATGCAACCACCGCCACCATCCAAACCACAAGACGACGACGAACCACCCTTCTAGGTTGCCGAGGCAGCGTCCATTTCCCGCTTGATCTCCAGCGCGATGTCGATGAGCTGGTCCTCCTGGCCGCCGATGAGCTTGCGCTGCCCTGCGCGGTGCAGGAGCTTGTGGGCGGGCACGCCGTAGCGCTCGGACTGGCGGATGGCGTGCTTGAGGAAGCTCGAGTACACCCCCGAGTAGCCCATGATCAGCGCGTTGCGGTCCAGCAGGCACTCCTGCGGCATGGCCGGCGCGACCACCTCTTCGGCGGCATCGGCAATGTCGAAGAAGTCGATACCGGTCTTGACGCCGATCTTGTCGAATACCCCGATCAGCGCCTCCACCGGTGCGTTACCCGCACCGGCTCCGAACCGCCGGCAGGAGCCGTCGATCTGCTTCGCGCCGGCGCGCACGGCCTCGATCGAGTTGGCCACGCCCAGACCCAGGTTTTCGTGGCCGTGGAAGCCCACCTGGGCGTCGTCTCCGAGTTCAGCGACCAATGCGGCCACGCGATCAGCGACACCATCGAGCACCAGTGCACCCGCGGAGTCGACCACGTAGACACACTGGCAGCCGGCGTCGGCCATGATGCGGGCCTGGGCGGCCAGCTTCTCCGGCGGAAGAGTGTGGCTCATCATCAAAAAGCCCACGGTTTCCAGCCCCAACTCACGGGCCAACCCGAAATGCTGGATGGAGACGTCGGCTTCGGTGCAGTGGGTCGCGATGCGGCAGATCGAACCGCCGTTGTTCTGCGCCTCCTTGATGTCCTCCTTGGTGCCGACACCGGGCAGCATCAGGAAGGCGATCTTCGCGTCCTTGGCCGTCTCTGCGGCCAGTTTGATCAGCTCCTGTTCCGGGGTCTTGGAGAACCCGTAGTTGAAACTCGACCCACCCAGACCGTCACCGTGGGTGACCTCGATGACCGGCACGCCTGCGGAATCCAGCGCCGCCACGATGGCACCGACTTCATCCTTGGTGAACTGATGCCGCTTGTGGTGTGACCCGTCGCGCAGGGAAGTGTCCGTCATCCGGATGTCCCACATGGGGTCGAAGTAAATTCCGTCGATACTCATGCGTGACCTCCAGTAGTCGCGGCAAGTACTTCCTTTGCGATCTCCTCGCCCACCTTGGTGGCCGCGGCGGTCATGATGTCCAGATTTCCAGCGTAGGGCGGCAGATAGTCCCCGGCACCTTCCACTTCGATGAAGGTGGTGACCACGGCCTGCCCACCGGAGTTCATCGACGGATCGTCGAACTGCGGTTCGTTGAGAAGTCGGTAGCCGGGCACGTACGTCTGCACCTCGGCCACCACGTCCTTGATGGACTGGGTGATGGCGTCGCGGTCCGCATCCTCGGGAATGGCGCAGAAGATGGTGTCCCGCATGATCATCGGAGGATCAGCCGGATTCAGGATGATGATCGCCTTACCCCGCTTGGCTCCGCCGATGTTCTGTACCCCGGCACTGGTGGTCTTGGTGAACTCATCGATGTTGGCCCGAGTACCCGGGCCGGCGGACGCGGAGGACACAGACGCCACGATCTCGCCGTACGGCACCTCTGAACCTTGTGCTTTGACAGCACGGCTCACCGCGTAGACGATCGGGATGGTCGCTTGCCCACCGCAGGTCACCATGTTCACGTTGGGCGCATCCAGATGCTCGCGCAGGTTGGCCGGCGGAATGACACCGGGGCCGACGGCCGCAGGCGTCAGGTCGATCGCCCGGATGCCCGCCTCGGCGTACCGCGGAGCCGCATCGCGGTGCACGTAGGCGCTGGTTGCCTCGAAGACCAGATCCGGCTTCTCATTCAGACCGAGGAGCCAGTCGACTCCCTCGTGGGAGGTCTCCAGACCCAATTTGCGCGCCCGGGCCAGTCCCTCGCTCTCGGGGTCGATCCCGATCATCCAGCGCGGTTCCAGCCATTCCGAGCGCAACAACTTGTAGAGCAGATCGGTACTGATGTTGCCGGAACCGACAATCGCCACTGTCGCCTTATCAGGCATAACAAACCCCTTGCTATTCGAAAGTCAGCTTGACTGAACCCAACCCGGCGAAGTCAGCGACGAAATGGTCACCGGGATGTGCATCTATCGCTCTGGTGCACGAGCCGGGAAGCACCACGTCGCCGGCCTTCAACCGGACGCCGAAACTGTCGACCTTGCGCGCGAGCCAGGCCACCGCGGTGACGGGGTTGCCCAGCACCGCATCGCTACGACCCTCGGCGATCACCTCGCCATTACAACGCAGCACTGCATCGATGGCCTTGATGTCAATGTCTTTGGGAGACACCCGTTCCTCACCGAGCACCCAGCCTGCCGAGGATGCGTTGTCGGCGATGGTGTCACACAGTTTGATCTTCCAGTCCTTGATCCGGGTATCGATCAGTTCGATCGACGGGACGAAGGCTGCCGTGGCGGCGAGCACGTCGTCCTCGGTGCACCCGGCGCCGGGCAGATCGTCGGCGAGGATGAATCCGACCTCGACCTCCACCCGGGGGTAGAGGAACTTCGACACCGGAACCGGTTTGTCCTGATATACCGCCATGTCGTCGAGCAGATGTCCGTAGTCGGGCTCGTCGACGTTCATCATCTTCTGCATCGCGGCGCTGGAGAGCCCGACCTTGTGGCCCACCACCTTGGCGCCCCCGGCGACCCGCTGACGGATGTTGATCAGCTGGATCTCGTAAGCATCGACAACGTCGATATCGGGATGTGCGTTGGTCAGCGGATCGATCGGCACTCGACTGCGCTCGGCCTGCGCCAGGTCGGCGGCGAGCTGCTCGCGGGTCTGTTCACCCAGCATTTCGTGAATTCCCCTCACTTCTTTGACCGGGGCGGTTGTTCGCAGCCCGGGCAATTCTATAACGTGTTCTACATGACCGTTCAGGAGTTCGATGTCATCGTCGTCGGCAGTGGCGGCGCCGGCATGGTCGCTGCCCTCACCGCCGCCCACCAGGGACTCTCAACATTAGTTGTTGAGAAGGCCCCACACTATGGTGGTTCCACTGCGCGGTCAGGTGGCGGCGTGTGGATCCCGAACAACGAGATCCTCAAGCGTGACGGGGTCAAGGACAGCCCCGCCGCCGCGGCCGAATACCTGCACGCGATCATCGGCGATGTGGTCCCGGCGGAGAAGATCAACACCTATCTGGACCGTGGCCCGGAGATGTTGTCGTTCGTGCTCGAGCACTCTCCGCTCAAGCTCTGCTGGGTACCGAACTACTCCGACTATTACCCAGAGACCCCGGGTGGGAAGTCCTCGGGCCGGTCGGTGGAACCCAAGCCGTTCAATGCCAACAAGCTGGGCGCCGACCTTCCCGGTCTCGAGCCGCCGTACGGCAAGGTTCCGATGAACATGGTCGTCCTGCAGCAGGATTACGTGCGACTCAACCAGCTCAAGCGCCACCCGCGCGGAGTGCTGCGCAGCCTCAAGGTCGGCGTCCGCGCGACGTGGGGCAAAGTCACCGGGAAGAACCTCGTCGGCATGGGCCGTGCGCTGATCGCCCCACTGCGCATCGGTCTGCAGGAGGCGGGCGTACCGGTTCGCCTCAACACCGCCCTGACAGACCTCTTCGTCGAGGACGGTGTGGTTCGCGGTATCTACGTCCGTGACAGCAACGGACCCGAATCGGCTGAGCCCGAACTGATCCGGGTGCGCCGTGCGGTGATCCTCGGCAGCGGTGGGTTCGAGCACAACGAGCAGATGCGGGTGAAATACCAGCGCGCGCCGATCACCACCGAGTGGACCGTCGGCGCGAAGGCAAACACCGGTGACGGGATCGTCGCCGCCGAGAAGCTCGGTGCCGCATTGGATGTCATGGAAGACGCCTGGTGGGGCCCGACCGTGCCCCTGCCCGGCGCACCCTGGTTCGCGCTCTCGGAGCGCAACTCCCCGGGCTCCATCATCGTCAACATGGCCGGCAAGCGATTCATGAACGAATCGATGCCGTACGTCGAAGCCTGCCACCACATGTACGGCGGCGAGTACGGCCAGGGGCCCGGTCCCGGCGAGAACATCCCCGCCTGGCTGGTGTTCGACCAGCAGTACCGCGACCGCTACATCTTCGCCGGTCTGCAGCCGGGACAACGCATTCCGCGCAAATGGCTGGAGTCGGGTGTGATCATCAAGGCCGACACGCTCGAAGAGCTTGCCGAAAAGGCCGGTTTACCCGCCGCAGCCTTCAGCGAGACCGTCAACCGGTTCAACGGGTTCGCCCGGTCCGGGGTCGACGAGGACTTTCACCGCGGCGAGAGCGCCTACGACCGCTACTACGGTGACCCCACCAACAAACCGAATCCCAACCTCGGTGAGATCAAGCACGGCCCGTTCTACGCAGCCAAGATGGTACCGGGTGATCTCGGCACCAAAGGCGGGATCGTCACCGATGTCCACGGCCGCGCGCTGCGTGACGACGGCTCGATCATCGAGGGCCTGTACGCCGCAGGTAACGTCAGCGCACCCGTCATGGGGCACACGTATCCCGGCCCCGGTGGGACCATCGGGCCAGCCATGACATTCGGCTACCTGGCTGCACTGCACATCGCGGGAAAGAACTGATATGCCAATCGATCTCGATGTCGCCCTGGGTGCGGAGCTGCCGCCCACCGAATTCTCCTGGACCAGCAGCGATATCCAGCTCTATCACCTGGGCCTGGGTGCGGGTGCGGATCCGCTGAACCCGCGTGAGCTGGCCTACCTGGTCGACAACACCCCGCAGGTCCTGCCCACCTTCGGCAATGTGGCCCAGAGCTTTCACATGACCGAGCCGCCCACGGTGAACTTCCCGGGCATCGACATCGAACTGTCGAAGGTGCTGCACGCCAGCGAGGGCATTGCGGCGCCGGCGCCGATCCCGCCGTCGGGCACCGGCATCGCCGTCACTCGGTTCACCGACATCTGGGACAAGGGCAAGGCGGCCGTCATCTGGTCCGAGACCGAGGTCACCACACCCGACGGCGCGCCCCTGTGGACCCAGAAGCGCTCGATCTTCGCCCGCGGTGAAGGCGGCTTCGGCGGCGACCGGGGCCCGTCCGGCACCCAGGTGACGCCCGACCGCGCACCTGACCTCGAGATCACCATCGCCACCTTGCCGCAGCAGGCGCTGCTGTACCGGCTGTGTGGCGATCGCAACCCGCTGCACTCCGATCCTGAATTCGCCTCCGCTGCAGGCTTTCCCAAACCGATCCTGCACGGCTTGTGTACGTATGGGATGACTTGTAAAGCGATCACCGATGCCTTGCTCGGCGGCGATGCCGCTGCCGTCGGCTCCTACAGCGCCCGTTTCGCCGGAGTCGTGTTCCCCGGCGAGACACTCAACGCCCGGGTGTGGAAGGAAGACGGGCGGCTCGTCGCCAACGTCGTGGCACCCGGCCGCGACGACGCCGCGGTGCTCAGTGACGTGGAGTTGACACCGAAGTAGCGACCGCACCGAAATGTTCCGGTGAAAGCACACGGCAACTGACCGGGGGGTCAACGCGCGTGCTCAAGTTGCTGACTCGGGTATTTGCCAGCATGATCTTGGTTACATCGCCGGAAAAATGTCGTAATTGCTAACCCGACGCGTGTCATCATGGGAGCCAAATTGCTGAACAGTATTCCGCGGCGCATTGTTCGTGCCAATGTGGCGATAAGCGAGCGTATCGAACCGTCGATCATCGAGAATACCCACGCCTATACGAAGTACTACGAGACCGGCGAAAACCTTCTCCGACTCGAGCCGAACCATGTTCTCGACGTGGGAGCCGGCAAGGAATGGCCTTTCGCTCCAGAACTGAAGCGCCAGGGCATGAGCCTGACCGGCTTCGATATCGACATCGACGAGATGTCGGGCAACGACCTACTCGATCAAAAGCTCTGTGGCGACGCCTGTGAAAGCCTCGGTGTTCCAGATGGATCCGTCGACTTGATAATGGCGAGGGCAACCATCGAGCACTTACACGACAATGCATCGTTCGTGAGGAATGCACACCGGGCCCTCCGGGAAGACGGCCGAATCATTGTGACCTTTCCGGGCAAGTACGCACCGTTCGCAATACTGAACCGCATTCTGCCGCCACGGATAGCCCAGTGGCTCCTCCATCACCTGGTACCGGGATCGGACGGCATGCTGGGATTCAAGGCCTTCTATGACCAGGCGAGTTTTCATGAGTTCCGAGGGATTCTCGTCGATGCCGGATTCGAGATAGAGAATGAGTACGCGAGCTACTTCTCGTGCATGTACTACCGCTTTTTCGTCCCGTTGTTTGCGCTGGGCCTCGCTTACGATTACTTGTGCAGCTCGCTCGGCAACCCACGTTTCGCTTCGTACTTGATGTTTGTCGCCAAGAAAAGCCGCTACCCATCGACTGACACACCGAATTCCCGTTGAGACGCCACGTCTTCGGCAGCGCGAGGCGATGGCGCGGTCGTATTCAACGCGCAACGGTAGCCTTCGAGGTCGACGGTGACGATGGCCAAGGGGCACGGTGATGCCGGCACCATGAAAGGAATTCGGGCGCTTTGAATGAGCAGACAGGTTGACCGGAAGCACTGACCTCTTGTTCGATGCGCGACACATCGATCAAAGCGGCATAGGCACCTACATCAGCGCCCAGGTACCCCGCCTGGAAGAGGCGCTGACTCGCCAGCAGCGCACACTTACAGTCCTGGCGGATCGCAACAACCCTCCGCCTGTTCGTAAGAGCACCGCCGTGGTTTTTTCCGAGCCCGCCAACGCACCGATGTACTCCATCCAGGAGCAGCGCGCCTGGGATCACGCGGTGCAGACGACACAACCCAAGGCCATCTGGGTTCCTCACTATCCGTTCCCCGTCACCCTCTGGCGGAAGCGCAACCGGCGGATTTTGAGCTTCAGCACGGTGCATGACGACAACCATCTGCTGCGGGCGAGTGTCAGCGGCCAGGGGCCGGCACGGAGAATCTATGCGCGCACGATGCTGGAAATCGATGCTCGGAAGTCGGAGACGGTCTTCACCCCGTCGCAGGCGGCCGCCGATGCTCTGGCGGAAGTCGTACCCTGCGCGCGGTTCGTCGTGACACCCATCCCCGTCAGCGATATTTGGTTCGAACCGGCCGATCCGCAGCTGTCCCCGGTGCCGGGTAAGTACATCCTGTATCTCGGGAATGTCAAGCGGCACAAGAATCTTCCGACTCTGCTCGACGCGTATGCACAAGTACGGCACGCGATCCCGCACCAGTTGGTGGTCGCGGGCAGCGGCGCATCGGTCCGAATGCTCGATGAACGCGTCCGGGAACGAGCCACCGCGCTCGGGGACCGCGTCCAGATGCTCGGCCGACTCGACTTCGACGAATTGCATGCGCTCGTCGCGGGCGCAGACCTGCTGGTGATGCCGTCGTTCAACGAAGGCGCCGGACTTCCTCCCCTCGAAGCCATGGCGTCGCATACCGCCGTTCTGTGTTCGAACATCCCGTCCCTGCGCGAAACCTGCGGCGACGGTGCCGAGTATTTCGATCCACACGATCCCCGGGAGCTGGCCCAGCTGATCCGCACCTATTGCGACGACGACCAGGCCAGAAAGGAACTGGCATCCAGGGGCTGGACGCACGTCACCCAGCGCCAGTCACGAATCTCGGCCGACGCCGCCGCTGACGCTATTGTCGCCAAACTCGATCAGTGCCCCTCTTGAGGATGTCGCGGCGACGGTTCCTGCTCGCCGCCCCTCCGGTACTCGCGCTGTGGGGATGTTCGCCGCCGGCGTCGAGACCCATTGTCAACGTGCGCGACCACGGAGCGGTCGGCGACGGCACCAGCGACGATTCGGCGGCGATCACCGCCGCCGTGGCTGCCTTGGCGACGGGAAGTGTCCTGCACTTCCCGTCCGGCCGCTATCGGTTCGCTGAGCGCAATCCGAGCTCGGCCGCGGCCATCAGCGTGGCCGGTTTGTCGGACATCGACATCGACTTCGCGCCGGACGCGGAACTGGTCATGGACAATGTGGATCCCCGCACCAACACCGGCACCAGTCACGGCATACTCATCCGCGGCCCCGCAGCCGGTATCACGCTGCGCAACGTCCATATCCGATGGACGCAGCAGCCCAGGCGCTCGATGGGCGACGGGATACGCATCGTCGGTTTCCCCGATGATGTCGGCGCTGCGCCGGACGGTTGGAGTGGGCCCGCCGCCCCCGTCAGTGGTGTCACCCTCTCCAATTGCCTGATCCAGTCGGCCCCACAGGCCGGTGTCGTCATGATCGGGGTTTCCGACGTCACGGTCACCGACTCGCGTGCCGAGAACACCCAGGCGGACGGTCTGCATTTCAACGCGTGCCGTCGGGGTACGGTCAGCGGTCATACCGCGGTGAACACCGGTGACGACGGGTTGGCTCTGGTCACGTACTTCTCCGACAAGTACTCCTTCGACCCAGCCGCAGAAATGTTCGCGTTTCCCGAGCTGACCGAATGGTCCAATACGGATTTCACCGTCGAGAACGTGATGGTTTCCGGTGGGCAGGCCAACGGTGTGCGACTGGCCGGGGCCCACCGCGTCAGCATCAACGGGCTGAAAGTCACTGAGGTGCAGCACGGCTCGGCTGTCATGGTCGACTCCGCGACAGCAGGTCATGACGTCGAGTGGGAGTACGTCGCCACCCGAGGTTTGCGCGTGGCCGGTCTGACCGCGCAGGACTGCGAAACCGGTATCCACGTGCTTGCCCGTCCCCCGGAGAGCGTCGATCCGCGGTTCACCGATTTCGGTGTCGACATTGCCGATGCCCGCCTGCTCCGCTGCACAAACTGGTCGGTCAGGGTCGAGTCGCTTTCGGACCAACGGGCCACGGGAGTCAGCCTCGACCGGTGCCTCGTCGACGCCACATCGGCGGCGGGCGGCAACGGTGGCGTCGGGCTGAGCAGTACGCAAGGCGTACACCTCGGCCGGATATCGATCAACCATGCACAGGCCGTCACCATCTTCGCGGCTGCCGACACCGGGTTACTGACCGTAGATGACCTGGAGTTGACGTTGACCCAGCCGAACGGTTCCGACGACGCCGCGTCCTGCGCCCGGTTCGTGAACACCGACGGTGCGATCGAGACGATGGCGCTGCGTTGGCCGGCCGCGCCGCCGGCGTGGAAACCTGTCCTCCTGGAACCTGTCTCGGCCTGCGATCAGGTTTCCCCGCCTCTGGTGATCAACACGCTCACAGTCGAACCGTCATTTCTGGCCGATCGAGTCACCTCCTGCTGAGAGCACTCACCCTCGATGTGTTTGCTAGTGATGAATTCATCGGGCACACTGGGCCGAACACACTGACGGGGGCATGGAGTGGTCCAGTCGCACTTGTATGACATGGGGACATCGATGCGCTTCGCGTTTCTCACCGAGCTCTACCACCCGAATCTCGGTGGGCAAGAGGTGTTCTTTCAAGAACTTGCCGAGGCGATGGTACGGCGAGGCCATTCAGTCGACGTCTACTGCATCGGTCACCACACGAGCCTCGCCGTCGATGAGACCCTCAACGGGGTACGAATTCGGCGGAACCCGCTCAGTAACCACTACCTCAACCCACCGATCCCCGCACTGCGGCGGAATTGGTCTGACGTGCTGAGGTTCAGTGCCGGGGTTCGGCAGCACGTGGTGCCGCGACGATACGACTTCCACCTGGTGAACCAGTGGCCGCTACTGCACGTCGCTGCCCTACCGCGAAAGCTGCGGGCACGCACTGGAATCCACTGGTGTGAGGTCCGTGAAGACCCGATCCTCGGTCAGGCGCAGCGGCGGCTCCCTCGGATGGTCGGCTCGAACTTCGCCGTCAGCAAGGCCGTCGCCGCAGCGATCACGGAGCAGTCGGGGCAACCGTGTTCGGTGCTGCCGAGTGGCATCGAACTCACGCGGTACCGGGTTGCGGAACGCAGCCGGCGCTCCGGTGCCCTTTACGTCGGACGCCTGGCGCCGCACAAGAATCTCCCGTTACTCATCGATGCCTTCGAACTCGCCGCGGCGCGAGGCTTCGACGGCGATCTGGTGATCGCCGGTGACGGCCCGACAAGAGCGGACATCGAGGATCACGCTGGCCGTTCCTCCCTGACATCGCGGGTGCACGTGCTCGGCTCCGTCACCGAGGCGCAGAAAATCCAGCTCCTCTCCCAAGCCGCCGTCCTGGGGATGCCCAGCCAGCGCGAGGGCTTCCCTCGGGTGATCGCCGAAGCAATGGCCAGTGGCCTTCCAGTGGTAACGGCCGGATTCCCCGAGAACGGGGCCAAAGACGTGGTGTCACAGTATGGCTCGGGAGTTGTCTGCGGGACCGGACCCGCGGACTTCGCCGAGGCTCTGCTCACCGCCCAGGCCCAATGGGACACGTTCTCAACAGCCGGACTCGCGGGCGCACAGTCGTTGGATTGGTCGGGCATCGCCCAGGCCCTCGAGACGCGGGCGCTTGAGGTCTGCGGAAGATACCCAGTCGCATGACTGCAACAGTGGAGGGAGCGCGCGTGCGTGTAATGGTAACGGGTGGAGCGGGTTTCGTCGGTAGAGAGCTCGTTCGAATCCTCAGCACGAAAGCCGATGTGCTGGTTGCTGACCTACTGCGTTACGGCGCACCGGACTGGTTGACTCGAGATGATGCGAACTTCAGCTTCTCCCGGGTCGACATCCGCGATGCGGCGGCCACCCGAGCTCTGATCGAGGATTTCCAGCCGGACGTCATCGTCCACCTGGCGGCCATTCACTACATCCCAGAGTGCGACGCCGACCCGGCGAACGCCGTGACCACCAATGTCACCGGAACCGTGAATGTGTTGGCGGGCTGCCCATCTGGTGTGCGGTTCGTCTTCGCCAGCAGCGGCGCGGTGTACGAGCCCGACGAGGCGCCTCACCGCGAGTTCGAGTCGGCACTCAACCCCGCCGACATCTACGGCATCACCAAGCTGCACGGCGAACACTATGTGCGCGCTTTTGCCGCTGACCGCGGCGTGACCGCCTCGATCGTTCGACTCTTCAACGTGATCGGGCCGGGTGAGACCAACCCGCATCTGCTGCCGGCCATTGTTGCTCAGCTTCGCGAAGGACCGAGTTCGATCAACCTCGGAAACACCTGGCCCAAGCGTGATTACATCGACGTTCTGGATGCCGCCAACGGCTTCGCTGCCGTCGCTCTCGGAAGAAATTCCGAGGGCGTCGACTGTGAAACCGTCAACCTCGGTAGCGGTCAACAGTATTCGGTCGACGATATCCTGACCCGGATGCGGTCGGTTTTGGGGCTTCATTTCGAGGTCCGCCAGGATCCGGCCCGCATGCGCGCCGTCGACCGCCCGTTCCTTGGTGCCGATATCTCGCACATCGGTGAGGTGTTCGGTTGGCAGCCCATGCACGAGCTGGACGAGACCCTGAAACGCACGTGGGCGAACCCCGAGTTCCTGCCGGATTTGCAGGGGCGCCTGACCTGAGGGGCGGGTCTATCAACGGTCGGCGGTCCGTCTCACGCTCCACCCTGCGATGGCCGCGCTGCCGATGGTGAGTGCCAGCAGATAGATGACGATGCCGTAGCTCAGTATCTGGATACGCCACATCTCGGCAAAACAGTAGGCGACCACACCTGCCGAACCGGCGACCACGGTGCCGTACCGGAAGATCCGGGCGAACACATAACCGGCGAGCGCGTAGAGACCGAATGTGTAGAGCCAGCCCCATACTCCGAACAGCGCGTAGGTATCCGCGAACACCGAAACCGTGAAAAAGTTGGGCGCGAACTTCACCGAGTAGCCGAACTCAGACGCACGCTTCCAGCTGTCTTCTTTGCTGACCTTGTCGAGCTGCAAGAAGGTCGGCTGGACCGCGGTCAGAGCGCTGACGGGGTCGGACTGGACGCGCCAGGCTCCACTCATGACGGCCTCGGATACGCCGATGGACACCTGGGCCGGCACCGCGAGATACGCGCCCATCTGGTACAGGTTCATGGCGACCGGGTTCGACACCCCCGCGTCGCGGTAGTAATTCGCGTTGCGAAAGTAGTTCAAGGCGGCCAAGAGTGAGAATCCGACGACCGCGATGGTCAGGAGTGCGATCCAGCGGTTGGCGGCTTTGGTCGAGTTCTGCGGCGTCTTTTCGCGTTGCTTGACCCAGATCGCCAGGTAGACCACGCCCGCCATCAGCAAGGACAGCCGGTGTGCCAGCAACGCATTCATCAGCAGGAGAACGACACTCAACACCATGAGCGGCCACGCGATGACTTTCTTGCGCCACAGGTAGATACCGATCGGCGCAGCCAGAATGGTCGAGTAGCGCAATGTCACCGGTGAAGCGGTGTTGGACAACGAGCCGTAGAGGTCGTTGCCGGTCTGCTCACTGAGTGACTCGATGATCGAGAGCGGGCTTCCGATTTGATAGAACGAATAGCCGATTCCGATGAAAGCAGCCAGCAGGATCACGAAGAAGTAGCGGCGCTCGAACAGAACGGAATTGGTCAGCGCCACGACTTGCGGACGCGACGGCGCCCGAGTTCCCAGTCGCCACGCCAACATCGACATCGAAACCACTGCGGCGTACCAGAAGACCAGCAGCACCACGCTTCGCGTGGTCAGTGACTCCGGTTCCGAGAAGCCGGCGAGGTTTTCCCAGGCCCCGCCCGAATGACCGAGGACGTCGATGGCCCCCAACACACCCCATGCACCGAACGACGCGCCAACCGGAGCCAGGATGAACAAGGCGGGCGCGAACCATCCTGCCGCGGTGGGCATCTCGTGGGACTTCGCCAACGACTGTGCTGCCCCCGACATCACCGATGACTCGATCGCGAGAAGCCACGCCCGAAAGCCATGACAGCGAACAGCGGCGCCGCGCTCGCCGTGGTCGCCGAGCGCACCGCGAAGACCTGTTCGACCGTGTCGGTGCCGAGTCTCGCCACCACGATCAGGTCGGTGGCCTGCTGTACTGCCTCCCCGATCAGCCACGAGTCGCCGATCGCACCGGCATCGACGATAAGTGTGCCGGTCTCGTCGACAGGGTGGAACCCGGTCGTTGAGTCATCCGCAAGTCGAATGACTTTGACGGGGCCGACTTCTCCGGCGCCTCTCTCGAGGAGCGAACTGACGATCGAGGTTCCCGACGACGGTGAGGCTCCGATCAGGACGATGGTCCGCGCCGGCCCGGGCGACGGGCACTGGCCGTACAGCGTCCTGGCGACTGTGACCGCCTTCTTCGACCGCGACATGGCCGCCGCCTGGCCCAGATCGACTGCGGGGACGAACATGCTGTCCACCAGGTCCGCGATCTCGGTGGCTGACGTGAGGCGCCCTGCCTTGCGGCTGCGTGCCAGTTGCCGCAGCGGAACTGCTGTGCCCCGAGGAGGGCACCCAGCACCATCCCGAGTGGCCACTGGCGGCCGGAGGCCCCGTCGACGGCCGGCTGCTGGAGCACCGTGATGGCGGCAGGCGCCCCGGCCTGCAGGCCAATCGACTCGCGCAGTGTCTGGATCTGCCGCACCCGGGAGGCATCACCGGCCGCATTCGCCGCCTGTTGCCACGTGTCGAGGGCCGGAAGGATGGTTTGCAACTGCTGCTCGGATCGCTCTTCGAGCTGATCGCTGTAGACGTCGATCGCTGCCTGCACTGTGCGGACCGCATCGGCATCGGAGTCTGCGCTGGCGCTGAATACCACGACCGACGAGCCGATCTCCTCCAGGACGTCGATCTGGGCCGGCTCCGATCGCCCCAGACTGTCCCCCACCGCGCGGGTGAAACCAACTCCCGACAGATAGGCCACCTCGCCCGCGACATACTGGGTGACATACGACTCCGCGTCAGGCGTCGTACGTTCAGCGCCCGCGGCGATTGCCACCAGTTCCACAGGCGGAGTGAGCCGGACAAGCGAGGTCGCAGTCGAATCGGTACCCAGCGCGCCGAAGACCACGCCACCCAGGACTGCGCCCGCGATCGCGCCGAGGGTAGCCCCCACGGCCAGTTGCGTGATCCAGATTCGGGAGGCTTTCGCAGGCACCGTCATCGGCAACGATCCGGGGGCCCGTGACATAACGGCCAAGCTTACGGGGACCCTGCCACATTCCCGGGCAAGCCCTCATGGGCTGCGAGGCGGGGTTACCCGGCTGCAGCAGGACTTCCAGAATGGCCGGGGCGGAAGCAAGACGGGATGGATTCAATCGCACGTGAACGCGGTTGTCGCGTATGGTAATCCGGGACCGAGACCTTGGCCTGACTGCGTTCCCCAGCGATTGAGCGGCCCTTGACGCTTACGAGCGCCCTCCCCTGGTTCCTGCCAGGGTTGGCGGCCACGACCGCGATCGCACTCGCGGTCGCCGGCCGCGTCGCACGGCGCTTGCACACCGCGACCTGGATCGCATTCCTCCTTGTCATGAGCGTGGGTATCGTGCTGGCCGCAACGATCCCACCCGACGGAGGCGGCTTCAGCCACGACCCGTCGGCACCAGGCGAGTGCGATTTCGGACGCATCGGGCTGGCGCCGTTCTCCCACTATGTCCGGTTGGGCGAGACAAGTCTCAACGCCGCCCTGTTCGTACCGCTAGGCCTGGCACTGGGATTGCAAAGTCGGCCCAAGGCCGCTACCGGGGTGTTTGTAGCGGCCCTTGGCATTCCGTTGGCCATCGAAGCCGCTCAATGGCTGGTGCCGATGCTCGGTCGTGGATGCCAAAGCCAAGATGTCGTCGACAATCTCGTCGGGCTCGGCATCGGTGCGGCGCTGGGCGTATCGGCCTCAGTGGTTCGAGTGATCTGGGTCCGCAGATCTAGTTTTCGCGGTGGCCGACGAGGCGGTCCGAGACGCCTTCAATGACACTCATGATGTGGTTTGGCAAATTCAAAAGCGATTTCAAAAATCGCCGCATGTCCTCGTTGGCAAGCTGCTAGCGTGCGGTTATTCACCATCACCCATTGTCCCCAGTTCTAGGCAATGGCAACAAATCTGCCCAGCCGGACACCGGTCAGGACGGCGCCCCCCGAGGATGGAGAAGGGTCGATCAGATGCAACCCGAAATAACTGATGCAGGACCGTCCATCTCGGCGCGACCGAACGACGACGATGTCGCGTTTTACCAGGAGCACGGCTGGTGGATCAGTCCGAAGGTTTTGTCCGAGGAATTCCTCGACGCTGCGGCTGATGCTGCCGAACGCTTCTATCGCGGGCGGGATCGCACCCTGCCGTTCGAGGACGGGTACAGCAACTGGACCGAGGACGACGGGTTCGACGTTGTCCGCAACAACGAGTTCGTGTCATTGCAAAGCGACGATCTGCGCGCCGTGGTCTGCCAGCCGGTGCTCGGCGCGATGGCCGCCAGGCTTGCCGGCACCGACGGCATCCGGCTCCTCGACGACCAACTCGTCTACAAGCCACCGACAGCGCCTGGGTCGACGACTTCCGTCGTCGGTTGGCACGCAGACCACGCATACTGGGGCACGTGTAGCTCCGACCGCCTTCTTACCGCGTGGGTCCCGTTCCACGACGTCGATGAGGAGAACGGGACGCTCGCCGTGCTTGATGGCAGTCACCGTTGGCCCGGCACCCGACATGCCCGGTTCTTCAACAACGTCGACCTCGATGCCCTGGAGGAGCGGTTCGCAGCGGAGGGACACACCGTCACCCGGGTTCCCTTGCGACTACGCAAGGGACAAGTCAGCTTTCACCATGGATGGACGTTGCACGCGAGCTTCCCCAACACCTCGGCCGGGGTTCGGCTAGCGCTGGCGGTGCATCTTCAGGATGCCGATAACCGATATGTTGCAGCGCGTACACCCGACGGCCGACCGATCCAGATATTCGACGAATTACTCTGCCGCACACAGCCGAATGGCGAGCCCGACTTCACCGATCCCGACGTGTTTCCCACCATCTGGGCCAAATCCTGAAAACGATGACAGCTCCTTCCGTTCAGCTCATCGCCCCCACCGACGAGCGGTGGGTGTCCACGCTCGCGAAGGTGCCGCACGATGTGTACACCACGCCGGCCTACCTGAGTGCGGAAGCGCTTCGCCTGCAGGCACAGCCAGTGGGCTACCTGGTCGACGAAGGCGACCGGCTATTCCTGCTCCCCCTCCTTCTTCGGGAGATTTGTGAAGGCGAGGGGTCGACGAGAGACGCGATTTCGCCCTACGGCTACCCGGGCATCGTTCTCAACGACGACGGGGCATCGGCCGAGGATTTTGCGGACAGCTGCCTCACGGTCTGCCTCGACGTACTCCGTGATGCGAATGTGTGTGCAGCGTTTGTCCGCTTGCATCCACTGTTGAACGAGTCGTTGAGCAATCAGCTCACCCGACACCCGGTGACCGAAAACGGCCTCACGGTGTCGATCGATCTCACACTTCCGGCCGACCGTGCATGGGCCGCAATGACCAGGGGGCACAGAAACGCCATCAACCGTGCCAACCGGGCGGGTTTGCGTGTCGAGATCTCTCCGGCCGCCCAGTGTTTCGACGAGTTCGTGACGATCTACGCAGACACCATGCAGCGCCTCGGCGCTGCAGAGACGTACCACTACAGTCCGGATTACCTGGCCCGGCTCTCCGCGATGAACGAGGCGTTCGTGGGAGTGGCTTACTCCGGCGACACGGTGGCCGGCACGTATCTGTTCTTCGAGAGCCCCGGTATCGTCCAGATGCATCTCGGCGGCCCCCGCACCGAATTCCGCAATCCGTCGCCGTCACATCTGATGATCCACGAAATAGCGCAGTGGGCCCGGAATCGGGGGAACTCATTGCTTCATCTCGGTGGAGGACTCGGTGCCGCTTCAGATGACTCATTGTTCGGCTTCAAAGCCGGCTTCTCGCACTGCCGGCACCCCTTTCGGACGTTGCGGCTGGTCGCCGACCAAAAGCGGTATGACACCCTGACCCAGGAACGAGCCCTCCATCTAGGTACGTCAACCGAGGAGCTCTGCAGCTCGGGGTTCTTCCCCGCCTACCGCGCCACGCCGGCTCCGGGCGTCTGATCGCGTCCTTGGCGTTCGACTCGATGAGGCCCACGAAAGCCGATGCCGAGGGCCTGGTCCAGATCGTCGAAACTTTCGATTTCCGCGTCGATGTCGTCACCACCGGGGGTGGTGAAATGCAGACCGCCCGCGCGACGCACACGGACCGTCCGCCACCCCATCCGGTGAGGCGCCACAAAATCCTTGGCCGGGTTGTCCGCAACATAAGCGCATTGACGGCCTTCGATCCCCGCCTCGCGCTCCAGCCGTTCGAACGCTGCTGGATGCGGTTTCCCATGCCCGGGCCCCAGCGAATCGGTGAAGACGAACAGTCCGACCCATCGATGCAGCAGCAGCGACTTGACCTTGGCTCGCTGGCTGTTGAGCGGGCCATCGGTGACGACCGCGAGATCCACCTTCGGCGCCGACCGGTCGAGCCAGCGTCGGACGTCGGTCAGCAGCCTGATGATCGGATCATGCGATCGGTAGACCTCCACGAGCTGCGCCACGAGCTCCGGGGTGGCCTCAATGCAGTCGTCAGCAAGAACATCATCGAATATCGTGCGACGAAGTTCTGCCTCGAATGCCGCCCAGCACCGATCTCCGAAGCCCTCGACCCCCAAGTGCTCACGGGCCCACACGCCGACCGCTGCGAAACCGCTACGGACGTAGTCGCGTTCGAGGTAAACCGTGTCATCGACGTCGAGCACCACAAGTCGCCGGTCCTGATCCGGGCAGGCAACACTATCGGCGGTCATGAAGTGCCGCGCACCACCGGATTCTGCGCCTCGTCGACAAAGACGGCGGCGTCGTAGCGAAGCATCACCAGTCCGTCGCGCCACGCATCCGCGGCCGCCGTCGAAGGCAGTCCGAGGTGGTCCTCGAGCTGCCACCGGGGGAAGTCCGCACCCGCCTCGAGCGCCAGCGGGAACCCGCCGCCGTAGCGGGCATTGATCTCGATCACCGCCATCTCCGCTGTCGGGTCGTCCGGATCGCCGTCAACAAACACCTGGATGTTGATGGCCCCGAATGCGCCGGGAAGCGCCGAACAGATCTCGCCAGCGAGGTCCTGCAGTCGGTGGGATCGCACCGTCACACCCTTGCTGACTTCACCAGCACGAACTTCGATGCGCCGACGAGGAACAGCGCACACGGCCCTGCCACTTCGGTCAGCCAGCACGTCGATGGTGTATTCATGCCCACGGGCGAGGGACTGCACCACCGTCTCGCGCCGCCCGGGCCGACCCAACTCAGCAGCCAACTCGCCGGCGTCCGCCGGCATGGCGACGCCCACGCCGGCGCTACCGAATCGGGGCTTGGTCACGAGTGGGAAGGACCAGACAGCGGGGTCGGCCAGCACGGCGGCAGGGATGGACTGCCGGACTGTCGGAAAGCCGTTGGCCACCAGCCAGTCGTGCGTCAACTGTTTGTCGGCCGCAATACGCACGACATCGCTTCCAGGCATCAGCACGGTCGTGCCGATGTCGGTGAACTGCTGGCGGATCTCCGCCAACGTCGCCATCTCGGTGTCGATGGTGGGGACGAGCAAGTCGACTTCCCACTTCTCGCACGCCTCCAAAAGCGCGGGCACGAAGTCGGGGGCGTCGAGAAGCGGCACGATGATCCCCTCGTCGGCCTCGTGGAATGCGCTCGAGTACCACGATGCGTCGCTGGCCACTACCAGCCCACCGACCCCAAGTGATGCGATAGCCCTGCGGAAACCGCGCACCAACTCCACCCGTCGGCCGGCTGATGACACCAGAACTGTGACCGGGCGGGCTGATGTTCGTTGCGATGTCCCCTGCGGCTGGAGTGCATTCACAGCGCTGGGCAGTGCTCGGCGCGATATGCGGGAAAGAAGTCGCTTGCGTCCCCCGACCTCCCCGACAGGTTCGCGTAACGCTGCTCGTCCAGCACGACGCGCCATGTCTTGAACATGCGTCTCTGGCTGGAGAATCCGGACTTGAATTGCATGAGCGAGTCTTCCGCGCCACCGATCCCGCCGCCTAGATGCAACACGCTGTCCCCGCGCTGCGTCGCCCAACGTCGAACGCCGTCCAGCAGCACTTTGAGCGGACTGAATTCAAGTGCGTCCTCCCCCGTTCCCGACAGGTGGTACTGCACGATGCCACGTGACTCTCCGAACAACCCTGCACAGACAATCCTATCGCCCGCTTCGACCACGCCGAGGTGCATGCTGGCGGGGAGTTGCTCCCACAGCCCGACCAGATACTCGCTCGAGAAGAAGTAATCGCGAGCTGCATTTCTGCGGTGCATCGTCTCGGTATACAGATCGACGAACCTGTCGAGATGCTGACCGGTCCCGTCGATGAATGCGCGAAGGCCGGCACTTTCGCTCCGCCTGAGTGCTTTGCGGTAGTTCGGTCGCATGTCAGCCCACTGTTGCGCATCATCTTGGCGCAGATCGATACTGACCGTCTGTCCATGCTCGACAAGCCTTCCGACCCCATCCAGGACAGAAGACGGGAAGTCGAGGATGGGATGAAGCCGCACGAACATCGATACAAACCCTTGTTCGCGCAGGGAATCCACGGCGGTCAGCAATGCGCTCCGCAGCCGGCCAGAATCGGAGAACTCCGCAATCAGGGACGGGTAGCCGTAGGGAGACACGAGGTCTTCAGCCGAACTGTGCGGAATCGAGCGGCGAATGAGCGGAATCAACAGTCGCACCCCAGGTTGATTCACGTAAGCGGCAACCACCTCGCCCCCAAGCCGGTCCGCCTCGAGCAGGCAGTACTCCGGGAGGTGATAAAAATCGTGGGTAACCGAGCCCAGAGTTTCGCGCCACCGCGGGTCGTTCGGCCCGATCAAATCAGCGCGTTCCGGTGCAGCATCGCCCCCGGATCCTGGCAAACGCGTCATGAGATGCCCTTCGCCTCGGTCAAACTATATGTGCGAAGTGGCATTGGTGTAACTCATAGGCAGGAAGAGAAACGGACTCCGAGTGCGCACGCATAGAGCCGTTCGTTGAGGGCGATGACCTGGGGCAGGCTGTAGCGGGACATGTGGCGGCGGCCGGCCGCGCCGACCTCACGCGAGTGCACGGGGTTGTCGACGAATTCACCGATAGCGCCGGCCAGCCGCTTGGTGTCGCCGATCGGCACGATGATTCCGCCGCCGTCAGCGAGTAGATCGCGAATCCCGCGGGCATCGGACCCCACGACGGGAACTTCCAGGCAGAGTGCTTCCATGACGCTGCGCGGAAGGCCTTCGAATTCGGAGACCAGAACAGCGCACGTCGCCGCACGTAAAAGCGCCGGAACGTCCCGGCGATAGCCGAGGAAGTGAACGGATTCATCCAGGCCGTGCGCAGCGACCAGCCCCTCGATTTCGGCGCGCCGCGCACCGTCTCCCACAAACGCAACGTGGATGTCGGACCGATTGAGCAGCGCTACGGCGCGGATGACGTCGTGATGACGTTTGCGCGGTATCAGCTCGGCCACCATGGTGACGAGCTTGTCGTCCGGCGTGAGACTCAGTTCGTCACGGATGCGCTGGACGTCGTGGACGGAAATGCGTCCGGGCGAGAATTCCTCGAGATCGATCCCGACGCCGGGAATGTACCAAATCTTTTCCGGAGGAACGATATTCAGTTCACGCGCAGCAATTTCATCATCCTGGTTGATGACCACCAGGTAGTCGGTCCATCGCCCGGCGCGCTTCTCGACTGTTCGGAAGATGAAATTCATCACCGGTCCACCGCTGCGGTGGAAGTGAAAACCGTGCGCCGTGTACACCATGGCGGTCCCCCGCGCCCGCGAAGGATGCGCGTACCTGCGGGTGGTGAAGGCGGCAACTGGGGTGTGCACGTGCACTAGATCGTATTCTGCCCGGTCGATCAAACGGGCGATCGTGCGCCCAGCAACGGCCGCGGCCCGGACGTCGAGCGGACTACGAGAGAAGGGTATGTCGTGAACCTCGTCGAAAGCGTCGACGCACTCGGGCATTTCGCTAATACGGTCGGCGGCGCCATGGACTTCGCAACCGAGTTCACGCAGGCGCCGAACCCACGGAAGATGAAAAGCCCGAAAGTGCCCGGGCACCGAGGCGACCAGGAGAATTCGAGGCGCAGTTGAATTCATGTGACCATCCATCGTCCGCTTCCGCTAAGGGCCTTGGACGTTCGACGATTCTTCCACCGCATAGTCCCCGTCTAAACTTCCACTCACCCGATTGTCAGCCACGCGCACGTTTTCTGCCCCGATAACCCAGATGCCCTTTGACGGTACATCGGTGGTGTCGTTGTCGGTGCCTGCCCCCACGACGTCGTTATTGGTCACGCTGATGTTGGTGGCACGACGACTGGCGCCTTCACTGATCATGATTCCACTGGCCAGCACGTTGGAAACCGAGTTGTGGTCAACGGAAACGCGGTCCGCACCAAACAAGAGTATGCCGCGCGGCGTCGAGCCGAAGCCAGTTCGCGCAGTGCAGTCCTGGACAGTGTTGTTGGTTATGCGTGCATCCGTTGGATAGTCACCGGAACCCTTGTCTTGCAGCGCTATTGCATCGTCTTTGGTGTGCGTTATGAAGTTGCCATGGATCTCGAGGCCGCGCATGGAACCAAACAGCGAGATACCCCCGCCATTCGATTCGAATATGCGGTTTCCCAACAGAGCCAACCCAGCAGTCGGGTTCTGGTTGGGCGTGTCGGCATATATGGCGATCGTCCGAACATTGTGGAACGCAACGTCTTCGACTGTGGCGTTCACGGTGGAACCCACGTCGAAGAGCGGACTCGTGGCGCTCTCCCCACCGCGGTCATACCAATCAGCGCGCTGATCGAGGCCAAAAGCCTGGAATCGGACGTCACGCACACCCAGGTGACTTGGGGCGAGCATCACCGTCCCGTTCATGCGCGTCGTGGCATTCTGGATCACCGTGGCGGACGAGCCGGCTCCAATCAGGGTGAGACCGTCTCCGTATCGCAGCGTCGCGGAAATGAGGTACGTACCGGCGGGCACATGGACAGAATGATCGCCACTGCTGAGCGCCGCGTCGAGGGCCTGCTGCAGCGCAGCCGTGTCGTCGGTGCGACCGTCTCCGAGAGCACCGAACTGGCGGACATCGATGGCCCCGGACGGAACTTCGGTACTCACGGGTTCGACCTCGGCGGTGGCCTGAAAAGGCTGGCTGGACGTACCACAGGCGACACCACACAGCAGTGCCGCCGACACTGCCACAGCAATCGTCGTCCGCGACAGACGCCAGCAGCGTCGTTGCTTCCGGCCCCTAATCACGGCGTGCCCTGTCGAGAGACTCGATCGGATAGGTGCCGGCGGGTTCGTTGAATGCAGGAGTCCGTTCCTGATCGTCCGCAGCCTGCCCCATCGAGAATGCCAGCTCCGCCCGCCGGCGGCGATCATTCCGGCGCTCGATTGCGACCGCCAGCGCTGCGCCGAACAGCAGTCCGAATGCGACGCCAACAGCCGCGGCGATCAGCGGTTTGGGTGCCACCGGAGATGCCGGCGCCGTCGCCGTCGCCACGACACGCGCCCGCCCGGTGGCGGCTGCCGCCTCGATCCGCACCTCCCGGAGACGGATGGACAGTGTCGACCCCTGGGAAACCAGAGCATCACGCTCCTGGACCAGGCTGGTCACGTCAGTCGGGGCGGCTTCGATTCGTTGATTGATGGCCGCGATCTGCCGACCGACCTCGGCTATCTCCGCCTCCAACGCCCGCTCTGCCGCGCCCCTGGCATCTGTGGCAACGTCCTTGCGGACTTCGATGTATGAGGCGGCGTATGCGTTGGCAATGGCGGCAGCGTTGGCGGGCACCCGGTCTGCGGCGATGATCCGGATGACGTCAGATTGACCGACAGGTTCGACAGCCACCTCCGGGGCGTCCTCAACGTGCAGGCTGCGACGAACCGCATCCTCTACGGCCTCACTACTCACAAGCTGGATCTCCGTCTGCAGAGTACGCACCGGGTCACCGCCGGCGGCGTCAGCCGGCAGGAATAGCGGCTCCGTAACCGGGATTTCGAACAGAATGTCGGCAGAGGCCTCATAACGGGGCGGCTGCAGGTTCGCTGTCACGTACGAAACCGCAGCTACGAGGATCGTCGTCAGCAAGATCAGAAGTCTGTGCCGCCGCAGCGTGAACCACGGCTCCTGCAAATTGTTGGTAGCGGCAATGGTGGACATGAAGGGTCACTCCCTCGGAAGCGTGGACGTGGGTCGGAGGAGTCGGGGGGCGGCCACGGTGATCAAGACTGCCCCGGTGGCGCTGCCGACAAATGTCAACAACTCGCGGTACATCCCTCCGATCCGGATGAGGTCGAGAATGAAAATGACCAAGACGGCAGCCACGAGAATGCTGCGTTGTCCCGAACGGCCCAGTAGCCACTCGGCCGCCAGGGCGAGCAAGGCGACCAGCCACCCGGCAAGTACCACTCCGGGCACGAGCAAGGAAACAAAAGACGTTCCGACCAGGCTGATTGGAATGGCGTCTTCGTAGTGTGGGAAATGGCGCTGCCGGAAGTCGTAGTCGTAGGAAAAAGGCTTGTCGTGCCAGACCGCCCTGGGGATCGGAGCGGTCAGTACCCGCCCGTAAATCTCCGGCCCCTGGGGACGAGGTTCTCGTGCCACCGCGACAATCAGCGGGTCGAGAAGCGTCTGGTCCAGAACGAGGGAGGAGAACAGAGACGGAGGCTTTCCTCCGCTTTCCGCATTGTCCACGGCGGCCCGCCGGGAGGTGGTGGCGATGGCCGCCCCCACACCGACGACGACTATCAGGGTCACGATGGCGACCGCCTTGACTGAGATGCGCCCGCGTCCGGAGGTTCGACGTGCCCGCGACGCGAGGACCGCAATCAACAACACCACCAGGGGCGTCAAGACCTGCTGCCGCCCGCCCGTGAAATAGGGCCCGGCCATGCTGAGCACCAGGAAAACCGCACTCAGACGGCGATGTCCCGCGAGCCAGAGAGCCGCAGGTGCCGTGATCGCGCAGAATTCGAGCAGGCTCAACGGCGTTGACTCACCGGCCGCAGAAAAGTTTCGGGACCGAATTCCCATGGTCAGGCCGATAGACAACCCAACCATCGATCCGATCAGACCCAAGACGATTGCTGTACGGAAGCGCAGAGTCTTGCGCAAGGTCTCCTGACGCCGATCGCCTTCTTCGAGTTGATGTCGGGGCGTGGGTACCGAGCCGAAAACAAGCGCAATGGGCAACGCAAACGCGATCAGTACGACTTGTGTGATGGTCTTAGATCGGTCGATCTCGTCGGGCGTCATCGGGATCTTGTCGAGCAGACCGGACCCGGGGTCGAATGCGAGCAGTCTTGGCACGAAGAAGAAAATGATGCCCAGGCCAACGATCACCGGCACAACTCCCTGCGGCGACTGCCGCAGCCGATACAGCGCCACACCTGCAGGCAGGCAGAGCATGATCGCCGTCGTTGCCGTCAAGAGCCGGTCACTGCCCACCCCCGCGACGAGCCACGCTGCGGCGACTCCCGCCGGGAGCGCCACCATCACCAGGACGACACCCTGAGCGACAGTCACGCGTTCTCGCTCGGCCGACGGAGGGTCTCCACCCGTGGCGACCAGATCTGAAGAGGTTGTCATCGCCACGCCCCTCGTCTCGCCGTCATGGCGTGGATCCGTTCACGGGACAGGCGCCACGACCGCAGGTAGTCGCCCAGCCCCGCCGGTCCTGCGTACCGCACGCACATCGCGAGGTAGCCTGCCTCTCCGGCCAGCCAACCGAGGACTTCCGATGGGCGCGACGCATGTCGCCACACGGTCAGGCGGTAGTTCGCCATCACGCTGGTCCGCACCTCCGGTGAACGATCCCGGAATCTGAACTTTCCGTCGAACGAACCACCTTGGTGGTGAAGAACTTTGATGTTCGGCATCCACCAGGCCGGAATGCCACGTCGCTCCGCCCACCAGAACAAGTCGAGATCCTCGTAATACGAGTGGTATTCGGGGTCGAAGACGCCGCCTACTTCGGCGTAGCGTTTGGCGTAAAGTGCCCGTCCGAAGATGATGCAGCTGCCGTTCGCCGACGGAACTTTCTCGCCGGCCGACGGCATCGCAGCCAGTTCCGCGGGCCGGAGCAGCCAGTCCCGGCGTTGGGGGCCCATATCAGCGCTCTGGGCATCCGCTGACGGCGATGCAACCGACGGAACGAGGAACGCGGGCTTAGCGAGAGCTGCGGCCGTGGCCTTCATCTCGATGAAGAAGTCGCGGTTGAATTCGAGGTCCAGATTGGCGACAACCAAGACCTCGCCGCAGGCAAGCGCGCAACCTCGGTTCATGCCGCCGGCGAAACCGAGATTGTCCGACTCACGGAAGAGCCGAACCGCGACGTGCTCAGCCGCGGGCGCGGCGCGTTCCAGCTCCTGGCTGGCCGACCGGCCATCCGGACCGTTCTCCACGGCCACCAGCTCGACGCACATTCCCGCCGCAACAGCCGCCGCTTCCAGCGTTCGCAAAAAGGCTCCTGCGTACCGCTCGTTGCGCCAAAGCAGCGTGATCACCGTGATGTCGGTCTGACGGGGGGCGATGTCGGCCGGGTGCTCACGCGCATCCGGCAGAGGCCTCAGCACGCCTGCTCCTGCGAAGACAGGCGGGACAAGCTGCGGCCGTCATCCTGGCGACCTGAGTCGACGACCTCCGATGAAGCCGCCGAATCAGGAACGGTCTTCGACCGTCTGATCCGCTGAAATACTATCCAGGACAACAGGGTTGCGGACACGTCTCCGAACATGATGGCCGCCGCCAAACCCGTCGCCCCCTGAGTCGAGGACAGGAGTAGCCCCGCGAAGATCATCAGGGGCGCCGTGACGAGTCGGACGTACACCAGAAGCTTGGGCGCCTCCAGGACCCGGAGGGCAATCAGCGGTCCCACGCCCAGCGCTTGGGCCACCAGGGCGCCGGCGAAAATCAAGCGGATCGACGCAGCTTCGGTCCAGCTTTCACCGAACAACGCCACACCGAGCCACGGCGGGATGGCAAAAGCCAGCACACTCGCCCACAGCAGTGCCAGAGCCCCCAGGCCTGTCGATGACCAGACGGCCAGACGGGCGAGGTGTGCATTGCTTCGCCGGGACGCTGCAGGCAGCAGCACCAACCAGACACCCTGGAAGATGACGCCGAAGAAGCCGTACGGGAGGTACGCCGCGCGCGCCATACCCAGTTCGAAAAGCGAAGATACCAACGGCATCAACGCGAACAACAGGTAAGCAGGCGCCACCATGAGGCCGTAGTTCCACACCAACGGCATCCCCAGCGTCCGGGTGTTGACGAACCATCCTCGCGCTCCTCGAAGCGAGGGAACAACATGCAGTTGCGCGAGCAGTAGAACACCGGCGGCCGCCCCGGGAATGAGCCAGGCAGCGACGTAGTGCCACGTCTGGGCGCCGGGCCAGTTCATGGCCAGTATCACGAACGGCACCATGGACAGTGCCCAAACCGCGTCGTTGGTTGCGGCAAGACGCGGGCGATCGAGCGCGAAACACGTGACGCGACAGGCGTCTTGCATGATCAGCAAGGGCAGACTCAGTCCAAGCACCAACAGAACTGACTGGATGTTTCCCCCCGCAGCGAATGCCGCGACGACGCAGCCAGTTCCGATCAGGGAGCCGAGCCACAGCGCCAATCCCAGACACCGCGGGGCTTCCGCCATGATCGGTCCCGTCGCCCGGCCGAACCGGATCGCAAGTGGTTCGGTAGTCAGTGCCCGGCAAACGCCTATCGTCAGGACGTAGATGACGACGCCGATGGAGAAAGCACCGAAATCCTCGGGTGAAACTGATCGGACCACGATGATGGCCAACAAGAAGTTGGATCCGCTCGAGAGCGCCTGGTCGATGATCGCCCAGGTGCCCGCGGTGACATAGTGCCGCCCTCGACGCAGGGTTTCCCGCTCAGGGCCCGGCGCATCGGGGAAACCGTCTCGTGCACTCATCGATCGAGCCCGTGTGTGTCCAACCCGACCGTGAGCCCGAGGTCATCGAACTCGTTGAATCCGCCCTGTTCCGCACGCCTGAACGGCTCGAGCAGCGTCCTCAGCAGGATTTTCAGATCGAGACGGAACGACCAGTCGTCGATATAGCGCACGTCGAGGTCGAGCTTGTCCGAGTACGGCAGCAATTTTCGCCCGGTGATCTGCGCCAGCCCGGTGATTCCGGGCCGGACTTCGTGCCGGCGGGCATGATGTGGCGAGTATCTGCCGAGGTACTCCGGGAGCAACGGCCTTGGCCCAACGAGGCTCATGCGCCCACTGATCACGTTCAGCAGCTGGGGCAGTTCGTCCAGACTCGTCCTACGCAGCACCCGGCCGATACGGGTGATCCTCAAATCATCGGTTGTCCAGGGATTTTCGCCGGGATATGGCGCACGCATGGTGCGGAATTTGTACATCGTGAACAGCTCTTGATGTAATCCTGGGCGTTGCTGCCGAAACAGCACCGGTGCACCAGAGGTGCAACGGATCATCAGCGCGATGATCGCGAACACCGGCGACAACACCACGAACATCACAGAGGCAACCACCAGGTCGAACGCACGCTTCGTCCAAGCGTGCCTCTTACTGGAATCAGACACGGCTGGCACCTTTCTCCCGAAGTGGAGCGGCCAGGAATTCACGGATAGTGTCGTGAACCCTGGCGACTTCCGCTGGGGTGAGCGCGGATCCGCTGGGCAGCGCGAGGCCCGAGGCGAAAAGCCTGTCGGCGTCGCCACGCACGAAGGCGCGGATGCCCGCGAACACCGGCTGCTGATGCATGGGCTTCCACAACGGTCGCGTTTCCACGTTCTGCGCCGCGAGCGCTGTCTCCAGCTCATTGGGCTTCCACCGCGCCTCGACCGAATCCACGACGATGGCGGTCAGCCAGCAGTTGTCCTCGACATCACAATGCCCTTGGAATAGCTGGACGCCCTCGGTCCCACTGAAGGTCTCGCGATACTGCGCTCGCAGCTGACGGCGGCGCGCGACCATCGACGTGAGCCGCTCCAGTTGGGCAAGACCGAGGGCCGCAAGTACGTTACTCAGTCGGTAGTTGTATCCGATCTCGGTGTGCTGGTAGTGCGAAACCGGTTGTCGGGCTTGTGAACCAAGATAACGAATGCGCTCAGCGAAGCGTTGGTCGTCGGTGAGTAGCGCGCCCCCACCGCTGGTCGAGATGACCTTGTTGCCATTGAAACTCAGGACCGCTGCATCTCCGAACGAACCGGCCGGCCGCCCGACACGTCCAGAACCGAGGGCCTCAGCGGCATCAGACAGCAGCGGGACCCCCGCGTTCAAACATATTTCCTCGATGGCCTCATAGTCAGCGCAGTGCCCGAGCAGATCCACCGCGATCACCGCGGCGATGTCCGATCCTTCTCGCCGAAGCTGATGGAGCGCCTCGTCTAGCAGATCCGGCGACATATTGCCCGTCAGCGGGTCACAATCCACGAAAACCGGGGTAGCGCCGGTATATACGACCGCGTTGGCGGTCGCCGCAAAAGTCATGGTGGGAACTACCACGTATTTTCCTGGAACGGCGCCCAATTCGAGCAGTCCGAGGTGCAGTGCGGCGGTTCCGGACGAAAGGGCGACGGCGTACTGCCGTCCACATGTTTGCGCCAGGGCCGTTTCGAACGCGTCCACCATCGGACCCATCGGCGCTACCCAACCGGACCGCAGTGCGGCGATGCACATTTCCTCTTCGCGGGCACCGATATCCGGTGCGGAAAGGTAGATCTTGCCCATCACGCCAGGTACCTCGGCATCTCGAGGCCGGCCGGTGTCAGGCCGACAGGCGGCGGGCATTCGGCGAGCTCAACGGGCGGGCTGCCCATGGCTCCCGCCTCTGCCGCCATCCACCTCACCGCATCACTGTGGTCGCTGAACCGGTCCAATGCGGCCTCCCCTTCGATCAGCGCCAGAGGCGGCACGCTCACGTGGGAGACCAGTGGGTGAGCGGGCCGGTAGTCACCGGCCTCTCCCGGCCCGAAAAGCTCTTCGTGGAGCTTCTCCCCTGGCCGCAGCCCCGTGTAGACGATCTCGACGTCGTCCCGTTGCGCTCGGGACACCAGCAGTCGCGCCACATCGGCGATCTTCACCGGTGCGCCCATATCGAGAACCAGAGCCTCACCGCCGCTGCCGACGGCGGCAGCTTGCAGTACCAGCTGGGACGCCTCGGGGATGGTCATGAAGAACCGGGTTACGTCGGGATCGGTGACGGTCACGGGGCCACCTGCCTCGATCTGCCGCGAAAAGGACTCCAGCACCGACCCCCGTGACCCCAGTACGTTACCGAACCGCACGCTGAGGAATCGGCCGTTCGAGTGAGTCGCGATGTGTGCGGTCAGACGTTCAGTGACACGCTTGCTGTACCCCAGGACACTTACCGGTCCCGCCGCCTTGTCGGTCGAGATGTTGACGAAAGTGTCGACTCCCAGTTCCCTTGCCGCGCAGAGAACATTCCACGTGCCGACAACATTGGTCATCCACGCTTCCAGTGGATACTTCTCCAGTAGCGGCAGGTGCTTCAGCGCTGCGGCATGGATCACCACCTCGGGCCGGCATGCCTCGAATACCCGTCGTACCGCGCACGCGTCGCGGATATCGGCAAGGACAGTGTCATCATCGTCGAGCAGGGCCCGCCCGTAGATCGACAGCTGAGCAGCGTGCAGTGCTGATTCGTCACGGTCCAGCATGATCAACGTCGCGGGGGCGAACCGGTGGATCTGCCGACACATCTCTGAGCCTATGGATCCCCCAGCGCCGGTGACCAGGACACGACGACCCGTGATCTGCGCGGAGATCACCGCCTCGTCCAGATGCGCTGGAGACCTTCCGAGTAGATCGTCGAGACGGAGATCTCGTACATCCTGGGACGGCCGCGCACTCCGCACCAACTGTGCCGCGGGCGGGACCACCAGGGCCCCGATGCCCAACAGCGCCGCCTCCGACGAGACGTCCCTCACCAGTTCGGGATCCGGGTCCGCAATCGCGATCACCACCGCATCCGCTTTGAAACGGCCTACAACAGAGGCCAGATCGCGCCGGGTACCCCGCACCTGCACGCCGGCGACGTGGAGGTGTCGCCTACGGGGGTCGTCATCCAGCAGTGCCACGAGCTCATAGGGCATCCGCTCGTCCAGCTGCATCTGCCGTGCCAAATTCTGTCCGGTACGACCGGCGCCCAGGATGACGACTTTGCGGCGGTTTGTACCGCCCATGCGGGGCGACCGCCCCACCTTGCGGGCCAGCCAGCGCACCGCGAACATTCCGCCCAATGCCACCATGCCTGCGAGCACCGGAACGCTGCGCGGCACCAAATATGGCGTCACCACACTGACTGCCAGGAGCAGCACCACAGATGAGATCGCCGCAACTGTTGCCAGCGCAACGCATTCCTCGAAACTCGCGACGACATAACGTCGTCGGTAGATTCCCATGACGCTGCCGATCGCGGCGTTGGTGACCATTGCCGTCCCCGCAAAGATCGCGGTGGGGACTATTCGCACCTGGTCGATGTCGAAGTCGAAACGCACCCAGGCCGCTATCCAGACCGCAATGCACCAGACGATGGTGTCCGGAATCCAGCACCGCGACGCCGATACCACCTGAGCTGTGCCCACGGCACGTTCGTAGTAACTCACTTCTCTGTCCCCCATTGATCGAGAAGGCCGAGCAGATAGAGCCCGTATCCTGACTTGTGCAACCGTTCCCCGTGGCCCCGCAGATCGTCATCGCTGATGAAACCCCGGCGCCAGGCGGCCTCTTCGGGCACGCCGACTTTCAGACCTTGGCGTTCTTCGATGGTGCGAACGTAATTGCCTGCGTCAAGCAAGGATCCGAATGTCCCGGTGTCGAACCACGCGGTCCCCCGGGGGAGCACCTCGACGTCCAGTTTGCCGCGGTCCAGATATTCGCGGTTGACGTCGGTGATTTCGTATTCACCACGATCTGAGGGCGTCAATGCGCCGGCGATGCCCACCACGTCGTTGTCATAGAAATACAGGCCGGGCACGGCGTAGGCAGATCGCGGAGACTTCGGCTTTTCCTCCAACGAGAGTACGTGGCCCTGTTGGTCGAATTCCACCACGCCGTACGCGCTCGGATCCGACACCCGGTAGGCGAAGATGGACCCACCCTCGATCTCGCGAAAGCGACTCAATTGCGATCCCATGTTTGGACCGTGAATGAGGTTGTCGCCCAACACCAGTGCCACGGCTTCGGTGCCGATGTGATCTCTACCGATGACAAATGCCTGGGCCAAACCATCGGGGGTCGGCTGTACCGCATAGGTGATCGCGACCCCGAACTGCGCTCCGTCGCCCAGCAACCGACTGAAAGCGGCCGCGTCCGTCGGCGTGGTGATGACGAGGATGTCGCGAATGCCCGCAAGGATCAATGTCGACAACGGGTAATAGATCATCGGCTTGTCGTAGACCGGAAGTAGTTGCTTGCTGGTGCCGACCGTGATCGGGTTCAGTCGTGAGCCGGCCCCCCGGCGAGGATGATCCCGCGCATATCTGTGCCCACCCCTCGGTACCTCGTTATCAGATGTTGTTACAGATGAAGTCTGTTGCCACACCGCTCATCTGGGTCATGCCGATTGATCTCGTCACGCACCGATGAGCAGAGCCGGCTCGGGCTCGAGCCTGGCGCGCAGCCACTGCATGGTGCGCTCGGTGCCCTCGGCCAAGCTGACGTTTGCCTTCCACCCGAGCTCGCTTCCGGACCTGACCCGGTCCCGCGTGCCGAAGGCCCCCCTTTCGCGCCGCGGACCGGACAGATCTAGTGGCGGCACATCGCTGGTGGCAGTTTGGTCCCCGGTTCCGATGGTGAATGTTCCGGTCGTTTCCAACGGTGCATCGGCAGCACACAGGAAGGCTTCGACCGCATCGTCGACGTAGACGAACTCGTGGCGGGGCGCCACCTCTCGCGACACGGCCACAGGTTGTCCGGTGATCATCGACGTGCCGAGGCGTGTTATCACACCCCCCGGCCCATGGAGATTCTGACGGGGGCCGTATACCGTCGGCAGCGCCAGACTGATGGGTGCCAGGCCGTACATCTCACCGTATGCGTTCAGGTACATCGCGCCGGCGAGCTTGGCCACCAGATATGGCGACAGTGGATTCGGCTGCGCGTCCTCGAACACATGGCCCTGCGTGTCGGGATACGAACACTCAACCCCGGCATAAACGACCCTGCGGACACCTGCGCGGCGGCTCGCCTCACACACGTTGAGCGTGCCCAGCACGTTGCTACGGGCATCGAACTGAGGATCATCCACTGACGTCTGCAGATCCACCTGAGCCGCGAGGTGGAAGATGACATCGGGATTGCTGCCCACCACGATCCCCGTCAGGTCGGGCGTCTGAACATCACGGCGTAGGAAGGTAAATCGTCCAGGACCTCGCACGTTCAACCGAACGGCCTGAGTGAGATTGTCCAACACGCCACTACGGAGATTGTCGACGCCGATCACCTGGTGGCCGTCGGCCAGCAGCCGATCGACCAGATTCGACCCGATGAAACCGGCAGCACCGGTGACCAAGACCCTCATGAAGTACACACCTGTCGGTTCATCTGTTCACTCCACGGTCACTGACTTCGCGAGGTTTCGGGGTTTGTCGACGTCGTTACCCCGAGCCAGCGCCAGTGTGCGGGCGAGGATCTGCATCGGAATCACACTGTCGATGGGTCCCCACGGTCCAATAGAACTGCGCCGCAACGGGATCTCGCTTCCAGCAGGACCGATACCGACGATGCGCCCACCCCTTGCCGCCACCTCGGCGATGTTGGCGGCGAGCTTGGGGTCGCCGTTGTCGATGACAATCACCGGGGTTCCGTCTCCGACCAACGCAAGTGGCCCGTGCTTGAGTTCACCGGCGGGATAGTGTTCAGCCCAGCGGTACGTCAGTTCCTTGAGCTTGAGCGCGCCTTCAGCCGCGTACGGCAGACCGGAACCCCTGGCGATGAACAGGAAGCCGGTGGCCGCCCAGAACTCCTCGGCGATCGGTGGCACGAGGCACTTCGCCGCAGTGCCCGCCGCGCTGATCTGTTCTGGCACCTGCTTCAGCTCGTCAACCAGAGCAGCTGCCTCGATGGTGGACAATCGTTTTGTCGCCACGAGCGCCGACATCATCATCGCTGCACCGGCAATGACCTGGCACACGAACGTCTTTGTGGCGGCGACACCGATCTCCGGCCCGGCGGCGCAACTGACGAATGCATCCGCATACCGGGCCAGGGTCGAATGTGGGTTATTGGTGAGCGCCAGGACTGGCCCATCGCTGGGCCGGGTTTCGAGAGCTCGTAACACATCGGCTGTTTCGCCGGACTGGCTGACGGCCAGACACAACGTTCCGGGTTCGACGACCTCATCGGCGGCCTCACTTGCGACGGTGAGTGTCACCGCCACACCACCGAGCCGACGGGCCAGATTGGCGATCACGCGGCCTGCATTCAGGGAAGTGCCGCAGCCGAGGATCTGCAACCGGTCAAACGGGGCCAAACCCAGATCGCTCCAGAGCGTCCCGTTGACCACCTTGCCGCTGAGCTCGTCGAGCACTCGGGCTGCGGCCGTCGGCTGTTCGTCGATCTCCTTGGCCATGTAGTCCACGTAGCCGTTCAACTCGGTGTCGGCACCCCGCCAACTGCATCTGGCCATCACCGGAGCCTCTGAACGACCGTTGAGGTCCCGGTGCCCGTCGGCTTCGGTCAGCTCCACCACATCACCGTCTTGAAGCACCCGGAATTCGTCGACCCAGTCGGCGACTGCTGCGATATCACTCGTTGCGAAGTCGCCATGTCCGGTGTGCGCCACGAGCAGGGGGGACCGGTTCGCAGCGACGACGAGCCGGCCGGTGTGCTCCTCGAGAACCGCTATCGCCCAGGACCCCACAACCGCAGCGAGTGCCGATTCGACTGCGGCGGCGAGATCGTCGACGGTTTTGCGCCGGTCCTCGATGAGATGGCACAAGACCTCGCTGTCCACTGTCGACCTGAACAAGTGCCCGGTTCTTTCGAGAGCGCCCCGAAGCTCGTCAGCGTTCTCGATGATTCCGTTGTGCACCACCGCGATACGGCCGGTGCAGTCGAGGTGCGGATGCGCGTTGTCTTCGGTGACTGAACCGTGAGTCGCCCACCTGGTGTGTCCGATTCCCAGACCGTCCAACTTCGGACCGCGCCAGCAGCTGACCAATTGATCCAGTGAACCGATACGCCCCACCGTACGAAGCCTCGCCACACCGCCGGTATCCGTGCGAACCGCCACCCCCACCGAGTCATAACCGCGGTACTCCAGCCGCCGAAGAGCTGCCAGGAGGTAGTCGATCGCAGGTGCATGCGTTCGGCAGGCGATGATGCCGCACATCACTCGGCCTCCTTGACGCCGCCGGCGTGCACTGTTGTCGATGTGTTCGCCACGCGACACCCACTTCGACTCAGAGCGAACTCGATTGATACCACTCCACTATCGGTGGCAACGTTGTTCGCGTACATGGACCATCGGGGCCAATTTCGCCTGGACCACGATCTAGTCCTGCCGGCCACCCTGGGTGGATCGAACCGTGCGGGAAAGGGCAGCGGCTTGAGCCCGGCTGCTCACCCCTAGCTTGGTAAGCAGGTTATGAACATGGTTTTTCACCGTGTGCACGGCGATTTCGAGGTGGTCTGCGATATCCCTGTTCGACCGGCCCAGTTCCAGCATCTTAAGGATCTGGGCCTCTCGCGCCGTGAGAGCCAGATCCTTGGCCGCCGGCGCGGGTGTAGATGCCAGCAGCGTCAGTCGGCGCAGCAACATCGTCGACACCTGGGCCGGGCAAAAGGACTCTCCGGCCGCCACATTGCGGATCATCGTGATCAAGCTGGCGAGTGAGTCGGTGCGCATGTGGTAGCCGGCCACCCCGGCCTCAGCACAAGCGATGATGCTCTCCTCGTCTTGTTCTGACACCCCGAATACGATCACCCGCACAGCCGGAGCGATATCCATCACGGCGCGGAGTAACAGATCACTCCCCGCGGTGGACATGTTGAGCAGGACCAAGCTGATATCGGCCGGGTCGAAAGCCATTACCACAGAAGGCAAGTCCCATGCGAGGCGCGCGGCAGTTATCCCGTTGGCTGCGAGGACAGCGGCAAGATTCTCCCGGAACAGTGTGCAGTCATCAATGATCAACACGCTCAATGCACTCTGTGAATCGCAATCGGCCGTTCGGTCTACGGCCAGATTCAACAGCTCAGCGGCGCCCGACGAACTGCGCCGATGACGATCGGGCGTGGCTTCGTCGGGCGGCCACCCGTCGGGTGACCAGACCTGATCCCCGTTGCTGTTCTGGTGCCCCCAGCCGTCACCTCCAGGCTGACCGAGCGAACCCGTTGGGTATCGGCCCTCCACCGGCTGCGGTTCCGAGCCAATTGGATGGTCAGCAACCTCTGCTACCAGGCAGTGCACTTTTGCCATCTTCGTCTCCCTGCCGTGGCGGCCCACATTGTCACCAGACACCTGCCACGGACCGCGTGTTGTGCATTGACGCTCGAGCCCACTGCGCGGAACTAATCAGTGCCCGAGGACGCTCCGCCCGATCCGTTCGACGAGGAGTCATTGCCTGAGCCGCCACCGGAATTGTCTGACCCGCCATCGGAGTTGCCCTGGGAGCCTGCGCCTGACCCCGCGCCGCCACCGTCGGAGACGTCTGATCCCGACGGGGACCCACCGCCCAGTTCGTTCCCGCTTGGTCCACCACCGTCGCTTTCCGGTGAGTCGTCATTCTCAGAGGGGTAGGGCCCCAGCTGCCCGTCGAGGAAAGTGGGCTCTGGTTCCGGTTCTGGCGCAGGAGAACTCGGTGCCGTCACGGGATCCGGAAGGAAAGTTTCCGTTGGTGTGATCGTCTCGGGGACATACACGTCGACAAAAGTTGGTGCCACCGATGGTGGTACCACATCGACCGGCACGGACGTCGGCGCGGGTACAACTTCGGACGGCGCAGTGAACTCCGGATTCGGCGGTGGTGGTGGCGGTGGCGGGGGTGGCGGTGGCGGCGGTGGCGGCGGGGCCATCCAGTCAGCCGGCACCGGTGGTCCGAGCTGTACCTGCGTCTGCGCCTGCGCCTGCGCGGGTTGGACCGCGATCGAATTGATAATCGTCGATACCAGCTGCGCAACTAGCCCGAAGATCTCCCCACCCGCTTCGTAAGCCTTTCGCATGAGCAGCTCGATCAGCATCATTAATTGCGGCGGAATCTGTCCGGTCGTCGGCGCGCCGAATCCGCCGCCTCCCCCTCCTGCCACCGTCAACCCGGTAATGGACACGGGCCCAACGGAAGTGACGATTTCGAGCGCTGTCATGAGGTCTCGCAACCGGTACGTGGTGACGAGTTCGAGCAACGCTTCCTGGGGAAGTTGAGCACGTGCTGCATCCAGCAGCGTGACCAGCTGGGAGAGGTCTCGCAGGTTGAGATCCATCAGGCTTGCGCTGTTGCGGTTCAGCGAGATCGGCTTCAACAAATTGGGGAAATCTGCCACCTCTACAAAGCGAGGCGCGTCGCCGAACAAGTGCAGCGGGCTCGACGCCGGGTACACGGTGGCGCTGAATGCCACAGCCGCAGAGACAACGGCTGCTCCGATGATGCGGTTGCGGGAGCGCTCCGATTCTTCGTAAGTCCCAGCGACCTTCGGAGCGCTCTTCGTATTCGTGTTCGAACCAGGCATCATCTACGCCTCTCTCCGGCGCGGTGGCCCGCGGTCCCTCGCCACCACCCGGAGGTGGTGTCGCTACGTCGATTTCGAGTTCTGGCTAACGTGCACCGCACGGGTCTACTATCGGCTCAACCCTGCCCGGTCGTACATGGACCATCGGAGCTATTTTCAAACCGGTTCTCTACCTGGATCTCAGAGGCGCCTAGCTGTAGTGGACCGTCCGAGAAAGGGCCACAGCTTCCGTCCGGGTACTGGCACCGAGCTTGGTCAAGACACTGTGGACATGGTTCTTCACTGTGTGCAGCGCGATGCACAAGTGGTCGGCTATTTCGCGGTTGGACAGGCCCAGTTCGAGCATCCCAAGGATCTGGATCTCACGCGACGTGAGCACTGGTTCCTTGACGACAGGTTGGCGCTGCGCCGCCAACGCAGAGAGTCGTTTGAGAAGGATCGTGGTCACCCGTGGCGAACAGGCGGACTCCCCCTCGATTACCTTCGAGATCAGCTTGATCAGATCATCCAGTGATTCCGTACGGAGGTGATAGCCCGCCACTCCCGCTTCGGCACACGCAACGATGATGGATTCGTCGTCGTCAGAGATACCGACCGCGATCACCTTCACGTCGGGGTATCTCTGTCGGATGGAACCCAACAACCCCACGCTGCCGTGGGTGCCCATGTTCAACAGGACGATCTCAGGTGTGCGCTCCCCCAGTGATGCGATCAATGAGGGCAGATCCCACGCCACCGCGGGCACGGTGTGTGCACCGAGTGCGAACATGGCAGCCAGATTCTCGCGGTGGAGCGTGCAGTCATCGACGATCAACATCACGACATCGGGGAGTTGAACTCGCGGTTCGCCCATGTCGCGCCGATGGTGAGCAAGGGGAGGCACCGGCTTGTCGACCACATGGGCGTAGGAGAAGGAGACCCGGTCTGTCATCGGGCCCTTCGTGCCGGCTGTCGCGTCCAGGACCAATGACTGGCTTGCGCCCCGCGACAAGTTGAGATCGATTGATCGTGGCACGCTGACGTGCCTGGCTTCCCCACCCTCAGTCGGATGCGTGAGATGAGTCATTCGTCGTCCCCGTCTGACGTCCGACGCGAACCGCGTCGTTCCATCCTGAAATAAAACGGTGCCTACCCACAGTCGTGAGTCCACACTTGCGGGTCTGAACTGCCCGCCTCGATGTGCCCCACCCGATCCCCCCACTGCGGAAGTTCTCCGGCCCCGTCGGCGACTAGACCCCTTCGGCGGTATGCCTCACAACCTTCCCTTCGATTGCCCGCCGATCCGGTTCATCGTCACGCCACGGCCAATGGTAAACATTTGCCAGCACAGCGGTCAACGAACACGGAAAGCCATCCCATCAAAGATTGCCTAGGGAAGTAGTGAACCAAAAGTACCTTCGGATCGCACAGCGAGTAACCCCTGTTCGAAGCTGATACGAGGCTGAGAACTCACAGGTAGGACGGATTTGCGCAGGAAAAATCGTTTTGCTGACGGCCCGATCCGCAACCCCGCGCCGAACCCCGGTCCGAGAAATAACCAGCCGCGGCAGCCCTGCGCTACCGACTCCCAGGTTGGCAAAGGCGCAAGCGCTCGTTTAAAACGTCCAGCAACATCCGATTTTGATCTTGTTCCCCATTGAATACTTTGCTAAATCTGCATCAAGTGGCACATTTTGGATGTAATTTCGGCGCGCGATGAATCCAAGTGGAGCGAAGAGTCCACTGTCGAACGATCAGTCCCACCAGCCCGGCTGCTGAGGTCGATCAACCCAGAATCAGACCGGACGTCGGCACACCGGTACCAGCGGTCACGAGCACATGCTCCACCGCATCGACCTGGTTGACCGAGGTACCCCGGAGCTGCCGGACCCCTTCGGCGATGCCGTTCATGCCGTGGATATAGGCCTCACCGAGCTGGCCGCCGTGGGTGTTGATGGGCAGTCGTCCGCCGATCTCGAGCGCGCCGCCGGCGATGAAGTCTTTGGCCTCACCCCGGCCGCAGAAGCCCAGCTCTTCCAACTGGATCAGTGTGAAAGGCGTGAAGTGGTCGTAGAGCACCGCGGTTTGGATGTCAGACGGCTGCAGTCCGGACTGCGACCACAGTTGGCGCCCCACCAGACCCATTTCGGGCAGGCCGTCGAGTTCCGGGCGGTAATAGCTCACCATTGTGTACTGGTCAGGGCTCGAACCCTGAGCGGCCGCCTCGATCACCACGGGACGGTTCTTGAGGTCCTTGGCTCTCTCCGGAGTGGTGACCACGATCGCCACCGCGCCGTCAGTCTCCTGGCAGCAGTCCAGCAGCCGGAGCGGCTCGGCAATCCACCGCGAATTCTGGTGGTCCTCAATGGTTATCGGCTTCTCGTAGAAATAAGCCTTGGGATTCTTGGCCGCATGCTTGCGATCGGCCACCGACACGGCGCCGAAATCGGCACTGGTGGCGCCCGACAGATGCATGTAGCGTTTCGCGATCATCGCGACCTGCGCCGCCGGCGTGGACAGCCCATGCGGGTACGAAAACGAGTTGTCCGCCCCCGTCGAGTCGGCGTTGGACACCAAACCCTGCTGCACCTGGCCGAACCGGGTGCCGGAGCGCTCGTTGAAGGCGCGATACGCCACTACACATTCCGCGACACCCGTGGCCACGGCCAGAGCGGCCTGCTGCACGGTCGCACAGGCCGCTCCGCCGCCGTAACCGATCTTGGAAAAGAACTTCAATTCGCCGATCCCGGCGGCGCGGGCCACCGCCTGCTCGGTGTTGGTGTCCATGGTGAAGGTGGTGAGACCGTCGACGTCCGACGGCTTCAAACCGGCGTCGTCAAGGGCGTCCAACACCGCCTCGGCCGCCAAGCGAAGTTCGCTTCGCCCCGAGTTCTTGGAGAAGTCGGTGGCACCGATGCCGGCGATTGCCGCCTTGCCTGACAGACCGGTCACGCGCTCTCACCTATCGTCAGCGTCGCGGTCGCAACGATGTGATCACCAAGACTGTTGCTGCCCACGACTTTCAGTGAGATCAGCCCGTTCTCGACCGCGGTCACCTCACCTTTGAAAGTCACCGTGTCGTAGGCGTACCACGGCACACCGAGCCGCAGGCCGATCGACTTGATGAGCGCGTTGGGCCCGGCCCAGTCGGTGATGTACCGCTGCACCAGGCCGGTGTCGGTGAGGATGTTCACGAAGATGTCCTTGGAACCCTTGGCCTGAGCCTTGTCCCGGTCGTGATGGACATCCTGGTAATCGCGGGTGGCGATCGCTGTCGAGACGATGAAGGTCGGATCGCCGTACAACGACAGTTCCGGCAGCTTGGTGCCGACTGCCACAGTAGGTGCGCTCACTGAGCGGGCTCCCATGCGTAGAGCGTCCAGGCCGGGCCGACGCTGTTCTCCGGAAAGTCGATATAGGTTGCGCGAACCGGCATTCCGATCTGCACCTCGGCCGGATCGACGTTGCGCAACTCACCGAGCATGCGCACGCCCTCTTCGAGCTCGACCAATGCGATGACGAATGGCAGGGTGCGGCCGGGAACTCTGGGCGCATGGTGCACCACGAAGCTGAATACGGTGCCATTACCGGAGGCGACGACGTAGTCCGTCGGCAGTTCTTTGTCCGCCCACACCGCCGGCACCGGTGGATGCTGCAGCGCACCGTCGGGTCGTTTCTGGATACGCAGCTCGTGGGCATTGACGCCATCCCAGAAGAACTGGGTGTCCTTCGAAGCCGCGGGTCGCATCATGGCGTCGGCGTCGAGATCCTCGGGCACCGCCGATGTGGGTACATCCTGGTCAGCAGGGCGGAATTTCATTATGCGCCAGAGCATCTCGGCGACGTCCTCGTCACCCACAGACCAGGTGATCTTCTGCGTGATGAAGAATCCCTCACCCAGCGCTGTCCGTTTCGGGCCGATGACGTCGGTCAGCTCAGCCGAGATGCTGACCTCCTCGCCCGGCCGTAGGTAACGGTGGTAGGTCTGCTCGCAGTTGGTGGCGACGACGCCGATGTACCCGGCTTCGTCGAACAGGCCGAGGATCTTGCCCAGGGGATCGTCGTCGGGCCGGACACCGCCCAGCCCCATCATGGTCCACACCTGGATCATGGCCGGGGGCGCGACGATTCCCGGATGACCGGCAGCCTTGGCAGCCGCTTCGTCGACGTAGATCGGGTTCTTGTCACCCAGCGCGTCCAGCCAGTGCTCGATCATGGGCTGATTCACCGGATGGCGGCCCACCCTCGCCTTGCTGCGGCCCTCTGCCTTGACGCGGTCAGCGGCCGCTTTGATGGCTGCAGTTTTGTCGTCGCCGCTCACCGGGGCACCCTCGGCACCTTGAGCCCGGAGGCCGCGATCATCTCGCGCATCACCTCATTGACACCGCCACCGAAGGTGATGACCAGGTTGCGTTTGGTCTGGCTGTCCAGCCACTGCAACAGCTCAGCGGTATCGGGATCGGCAGGATTGCCGTAGACGCCGACGATCTCCTCCGCCAAGCGGCCGACCTTCTGAATGCGCTCGGTGGAAAAGACTTTCGTCGCGGCGGCATCGGCCACCGCAATGGTCTCGCCCGCGGCGGCGACCTGCCAGTTCAACAGCTCATTGATCCGCCAGATCGCCTGGATCTCCGCCAAGGCACGCTTGACATTGGGGTTGTCGATCGGCGTGACGCCGTTGCTTCCGGGCTTGGAAGCCCAGGCGTGCACGCGGTCGTACACCCCGGCGACCTTGCCCGCCGGTCCGAGCATCACGCGCTCGTGGTTGAGCTGCGTGGTGATCAGCCGCCAGCCGGCGTTCTCCTCGCCCACCAGCATGTCGGCCGGAACGCGGACGTCGTTGTAATAGCTGGCGTTGGTGTGATGCGCGCCGTCGGACAGGATGATCGGCGTCCAGGAGTAGCCGGGATCCTTGGTGTCCACGATAAGGATCGAAATGCCCTTGTGTTTGGGCGCTTCCGGATCAGTGCGCACCGCGAGCCAGATGTAGTCGGCGTCGTGGGCACCGGTGGTCCAGATCTTCTGCCCGTTGACGATCCACTCGTCGCCGTGGCGCACTGCCGAAGTGCGTAGTGATGCCAGATCGGTGCCGGCCTCGGGCTCGGAGTAACCGATCGCGAAGTGCACCTCGCCGGCGAGGATGGCAGGCAGGAACTTCTTCTTCTGTGCCTCGTTGCCGTACACCTGCAGCGTCGGTCCGACAGTCTGCAACGTCACCGCCGGCAACGGGATGTCGGCCCGTGCCGCCTCGTTGACGAAGATGGACTGCTCCACGGGACCGAACCCCAGGCCGCCGAACTCTTTAGGCCAGCCGACGCCGAGCTTGCCGTCCGAGCCCATCCGCTTGATGATGGCGCGGTATGCCTCGTTGTGCCGATCGGCCTCCATCGCCTTCGCCTCTTCAGGCGATATCAGCGTCGAAAAGTACTGCCGCATTTCGGCTTGCAGCTGCCGCTGCTCGGGCGTCAGGTCGATGAACATCAGGCTCCCACCAGATCCAAACGGTGTGACGGTCCGCCCAGCAGGCGGGTCAGGTCTTTGATCGTCGAGTAAAAGCGATCCATCGGGTAAGTGATATCCATGCCCATACCGCCGTGCAGATGATGACATGTCTGCATCATCGGCGGCGCCTGCGCGGTCAGCCAGTAACCCAGCACATCAAGATCGTCGTCGGCGTCACGTCCCTCGGCCAACCGCCAGATCGCCGACGTCGCAGCCAAATCCAGGGTGCGCGAGATGATGTACACCTCGGCAAGCTGTGCGGCCACAGTCTGGAACGTCGACAGCGGCCGACCGAACTGCTCGCGGTTGGCGACGTAATCGGCGGTCAGCCGCAGCGCGCCCGCCACCAGACCGGCACCGTAGGCACCGATCGCAGCCAGGGCCAGCTGGTTGACGCGGTGCGCGGTGGCCCCGGCCAGCACGTCGGCCTCGGCCACCGTGACGTCGTCGAAAGTCACTGCGAATTCATCGGTGCCGTTGGATGTCGGTGTCGCGATGACCTGCACACCGGCAGCTTTCGCAGCGACCACGACCACACCAGTATCGGCGGTGACCAGGATCCACTCGGCGGTGCCGGCGTACGGCACACCCACTTTGGTGCCGTTGAGTCGGCCGTTGCTCAGCTTCACCGACGGCAGATCCGGTAGGGCGGCACCGGGTTCATTCAGCGCGGCGGTCAACACCGCGCCTTTGGGGACACCAGCGAGATAACGGTCCTGCTGTTCCTCGTTGGCCAGGTCCAACAGCGGCAGCAGCGCAAGACCGAGCGTGGCCAGCGCCGGCCCGGTACTGCCGCGACGGCCGATCTCGGTGATGGCGGTCGTGACCTCCGGCAGACCGACGCCGTCGCCACCGAGCCGTTCCGGAACGCCGAGCGCGGGCACTCCCCCCGCAACCAACGCGTCCCAACTGTTGTCCCTGGTGAGCACCGACGTCACCACATCGGCGACTGCCTGCTGCTCCGGGGCCGGCATGAAATCCAACCGAATCCTCCTTGATTCTGCGGAAAAAGCCAGGTGTGGCTAGGCGCTGGCGCCCGTGTAATCAACCTGCCAGTGCTTGATGCCGTTGAGCCACCCCGACTTCAGGCGCTCGGGCTCACCGACCGGCTTCAGACTCGGCATGTGGTCGGCGACCGCGTTGAAGATCAGGTTGATGGTCATGCGCGCCAGATTGGCACCGACGCAGTAGTGCGCCCCCGTGCCGCCGAACCCGACGTGGGGATTCGGGCTCCGCAGGATGTCGAACTCGAGCGGGTTCTCGAACACCTCGTCGTCGAAGTTGGCGGAGCGGTAGGACATCACGACCCGCTGACCCTTTTTGATCGAGACGCCGGCCAGTTCGGTGTCTTCCAGGGCGGTGCGCTGGAAAGCCGAGACGGGTGTGGCCCAGCGGACGATTTCGTCGGCCGCAGTCTCCGGGCGCTCCTTCTTGTAGAGCTCCCACTGCTCCGGGTGCTGCGAGAACGCGATCATGCCGTGGGTGATCGAGTTGCGGGTGGTCTCATTGCCCGCCACCGCCAGCATGATGACGAAGAAGCCGAACTCGTCATCGGAGAGCTTCTCGCCGTCGATGTCAGCTTCGATGAGCGTGGTGACGATGTCGTCAGTGGGGTTCTTGGCCCGCTCCTCGGCCATCTTCATCGCGTACGTGATCAGCTCGAACGACGACATCGCCGGGTCGATGTCGGCGTACTCGGGGTCCTCGCCTGCGGTCATCTCATTGGACCACCGGAACAGCTTGTCCCGGTCATCCTGGGGCACACCCAGCAGACCGGCGATCGCCTGCAGCGGCAGCTCGCACGAGACCTGCTCCACGAAGTCACCTGAGCCGGACGCGGCGGCGGTCTCGGCGATCTTCTGCGCCCGTTCGGCGAGTTCGGCTTCAAGGCGACCCACGGCGCGCGGGGTGAAACCACGGGAGATGATCTTGCGCAACCGGGTGTGCTGCGGGGCATCCATGTTGAGCAGCACGGCCTTCTGCAGGTCAATCGCATCGCGGGTCATTGCCTGCGGCCACACCGGGATGGCGCCGTCGGGTGAACTACCGAAGATGTCGTTGCGTTTGGACACCTCTTTGACGTCCGTGTGCTTGGTCACCAGCCAGTAGCCCTTGTCACCGAACCCACCGGTGCCCCCGGGCACGTCCACCCAGTGCACGGGCTCGGCCTTTCGCAACACGGCGAGCTGTTCGACTGGAAGACTCTTGAGATTGACCTCGGCGTCCAGGAAGTCGAAGTCTGCGGGAATGCTCAGGTCTGAATCGGGGCCCGGCATGTGGTCGGTCGATGTCACTGTGCGCTCCTCATATATGACGTTCTCTAGTGCCAGTAAAACATGCCTCCACCGCAGACAAAAGGTGGTGCGGCATCCGCGCTTGTCAGAGTAATGAAACGTGTTCTAGCCTCATCCTATGGGTAATCCCGTTATCGTCGAAGCAACCCGCAGCCCCATCGGAAAGCGCAACGGTTGGCTCTCTGGTCTACATGCCACCGAACTCCTGGGCGCTGTGCAGAAGGCACTGGTCGACAAGGCCGGCGTTGATGCCGCCGACGTCGAGCAGCTGATCGGTGGCTGCGTCACCCAGTACGGCGAGCAGTCCAACAACATCACCCGGGTGGCATGGCTGACCGCCGGCCTGCCCGATCATGTGGGCGCCACCACCGTCGACTGCCAGTGCGGCAGCGGGCAGCAGGCCAACCATCTGGTCGCCGGATTGATCGCCGCCGGCGCCATCGACATCGGGATCGCCTGCGGCGTCGAAGCGATGAGCCGCGTCGGACTGGGCGCCAACGCCGGTCCGGACCGCTCGATCATCCGGGCAGCATCCTGGGACATCGACATGCCCAACCAGTTCGAAGCAGCTGAGCGAATTGCCAAGCGTCGCGGCATCACCAGGGAGGACATCGACGCCTTCGGTCTGGCCTCTCAGCAGAAAGCCAAGCAGGCGTGGGCCGAAGGCCGGTTCGATCGCGAGATCAGCGGTATCGAGGCCCCCGTACTCGACGAGCAGAAACAGCCGACCGCCGACCGCCATATCGTGACTCGCGATCAGGGTCTGCGCGACACCACGGCCGAAGGTCTCGCCTCGCTGAATCCGGTGATGCCCGGTGGTATTCACACTGCCGGCACCTCGTCGCAGATTTCCGACGGCGCCGCCGCGGTACTGCTGATGGACGAGGACAAAGCGAAGTCGTTGGGCCTCAAGCCTCGGGCCCGGATCGTGAGCCAGGCGCTGGTCGGTGCCGAGCCGTACTACCACCTCGACGGGCCAGTGCAGTCCACCACCAAGGTGCTGGATAAGGCCGGCATGAAGATCGGTGACATCGACATCGTCGAGATCAACGAAGCCTTCGCCTCGGTGGTGTTGTCCTGGGCGCGTGTGCACGAGCCTGATATGGACCGGGTGAACGTCAACGGTGGCGCCATCGCGCTGGGCCACCCTGTCGGCAGCACCGGAAGCCGCCTCATCACCACCGCACTGCACGAACTCGAGCGCACCGACAAGAGCACCGCCCTGATCACGATGTGCGCCGGCGGTGCCCTATCCACGGGGACCATCATCGAGCGCATCTAGTGACCACCGCGCTGACCGACGCCGAACGCATTGGCGCCGCACAGGCGTACATCGATGCGCTGGTCTCCCATGACGCCGGCAAGGTTCCTTTTGCGCCAGGGTGCACCCGCGTCGAGATGGGTCTGAAGACCGGGTTCTCCGGGAATCACCTGTGTCGCAGCCTCAACCGCGGATTGCAGTACCGCGTCATCAAGTCAGCCACGGTGCCTGAGTTCACCGTGGCGGGCGAGGCGGTGCGAGCGCGATTCGACCTGACCACCAAGCCGGCCCTCGCCGGCAGGCGGGTCGGGGCCCGCATCGACGAAACTTTCATCATTCGGGCCGACACCACCGGGCGGGCCGAGATCCATCGGATCCGGGCCGGCATCCGGCCATTTCTCACGCGGTAATCGCAAGAACAAAGGGAACTCCATTGGCCAATCCGCCCCGCGCCCTGAATTCCAAACAGACCGGCGTCATCATCAAGTGGATGTCGCGAGCCAACACCTGGATCTTCAAGAAATCCGGTGGCAAGCTCGGCGACAAGTTCCTGCGTGGTGCCCCAGTCGGCATCCTCACCACCATCGGCCGAAAGTCCGGCGAACCCCGGGAGAGCCCACTGCTGTTTCTGCAGGAGGGCAAGCGGATCATCCTGGTCGCCTCCCAGGGCGGTCGCGCGAACAACCCCATGTGGTACCTCAACCTGAAGGCCAATCCGCAGGTGACGTTCCGGACCAAGAACGAGATCCTGGAGCTCACCGCGCGCGAGGCCACCGATGCTGAGCGCGACGAATACTGGCCGAAGCTGGACGCGATGTATCCGGACTTCGTGACCTACCGGTCCTACACCGACCGCAAGATCCCGATCATCATCTGCGACCCGTAAATTCAGGCGTCACACGCGCAACAAAGCCGGCCGGTTTCGGTGTCGTTCCGACGCTGCTGGGGAGTGAATAGTTAGCCCATTTACGTTACGATTCCAGCCATGCGTGGAGTACGGATCGCGACGTTTGCCGCGGGTGCGGCCCTGGCACTGACACAGGCACTGTCCCTGGCGCCGGCGGCTCAAGCCGACCCCGATGAGGCGTTCGCCGATCAGTTGCACACCTACGGCATCTACGGGCAGAAGGACTTCAACGCCTGGATCGGCAAGATCGTGTGCAAACGCCTGCGCAACGGCCACGACCCCGACGCCTTCGCCTCGGCGAAATTCGTCAGCGGCCAGCTGGAGAAGGGGTCCACCACCGACCAGGCGTGGCAATTCGTCGGCGCAGCCATCCCGGTCTACTGCCCCGACCAGATGCCCGTACTGCAACGCGCCGCCGAGCAACGCTGAGAAGTCTGGAGCCAATCCCTATGCGCCGCAATCGCTTCACCACACTGGCCGGATCAGCCCTGGCCACCGTGGCCGCCGCCGCCACCTTGGCCGTCGCCCCCACCGCAGCCGCCGATGCCACCGACGAATACCCCATCCCCAGCCGGATCCTGAAAACCACCTGCACTGTCGACCAGTACATGGCCGCCGTCCGTGACACCGACCCGGTGTACTACGAGCGCTACATGACCGACTACAAGAACAAGACCCCCGACGTGCAGAAGTGGGCCCGCGACCGAATCTACTGGTTCTGGTCCATGGACTACGCCGGCCGGCGTGCCTACTCCGAAGAGACGGCCACCAACGCCTTCTACGAGACCCTGGCCTGGAACTGGCCCAACTGGGCGAAACTGTTCTTCAACAACAAAGGCGTCACCGCCCACGGCACCGACGTCTGCATGAACTACCCATCCAGCGACCCCACCGTCTGGACCTGGTGACCACCGCCTGAAACCCGCACTTTTGGGTTGTTGTGACAGAAACGAATTGAGGCCACCCCTTCCGGGGTGGCCTCAATTACGTTGTGCGGTAACCGCTCAGACGTGAGTCGGTTCGCGTTCAGCGGGGGGCGACGGCCACGGTTGCGGCCTGGGCCTGGCCCGCACGTTCTGCGGCCACCAGAACCATTTGCCCATCAGCGCGGCGATAGCCGGCGTCATGAACGCCCGGACCACCAGGGTGTCGAACAACAGGCCCAACCCGATGGTGGTGCCCACCTGCCCGATGACCGTCAGTTCACTGACAGCCATGGACATCATGGTGAACGCGAACACCAGACCTGCGGCGGTCACCACCGATCCACTGCCGCCCATCGCTCGGATGATGCCGGTGTTCACCCCGGCATGTATCTCTTCTTTGAGCCGAGACACCAGCAGCAGGTTGTAGTCCGCACCGACCGCCAACAGGATGATCACCGACATCGCCAGCACCATCCAGTGCAGTTCGATACCGACGATGTGCTGCCAGATGAGGACCGACAAACCGAAGGACGCCCCCAGCGAGAGCACCACCGTGCCGACGATCACCGCCGAGGCGACGACCGCCCGGGTGAGGATCAACATGATGATGAATATCAGGCACAGCGAGGCGATTCCGGCGATCATGAGGTCGTAGATATTGCCGTCGGACATGTCCTTGAACGTGGCCGCCGACCCACCGAGGTAGATCGTCGACCCTTCCAGTGGAGTGCCCTTGATGGCCTCCTTGGCCGCCGTCTTGATCGAGTCGATGCGGGCGACGCCCTCCGGCGACAACGGTTCACCGTCGTGACTGATGATGAAGCGCACCGCATGACCGTCAGGTGAAAGGAACTGCTCGAGCCCGCGCTTGAAATCTGGATTGTCGAATGCTTCCTGCGGCAGGTAGAACGAGTCGTCGTTCTTGGCCGCGTTGAACGCATCGCCCATGGCGGTGCCGTTCTCCTGCATGATGCGCTGCTGCTCCTGCATGCCAGACTGCGTCTGCTGCATCGTGAGCATCATCGTCTTCATCGACTTCATCGTCTCGATCATCGACGGCATCAACGCCACCATCTGGGGCATGAGCTTGTCCAGACGTTCCATCTGGGGCATCAGCGCCTGGATGTCGTCGGTCATGACCTGGATACCGTCGATGGTGTCGAAGATCGACCGCAACGCCCAACAGATCGGGATGTCGTAGCAGTGCGGTTCCCAGTAGAAGTAGTTGCGCAGCGGCCGGAAGAAGTCATCGAATTCCGCGATGTTGTCGCGCAACTCGCCGATGTCGACGACCATGCCGTTCATCTGCGTGACCATTTGATGGGTGGTGTCGGCCATCTCGGTGGTGATGGCCGACATCTTCTCCATCGTGTTGATGGTGGTCTGCATGTCCTCGGCCTGCTTCGACATGTCCGCCATGCGGTCCTGGTTGTACTTCTGGTTCAGCGTCGACAGGGTGCCCTGCTGGCTCATCATGAACGGGATCGAACTGTTCTCGATCGGCTGTCCCTGCGGACGGGTGATGGCCTGGACGCGCGCGATGCCTTCGGTTTTGAAGATGGCTTTGGCGATCTTCTCGATCACCAGGAAGTCAGCCGGATTTCGCAGGTCGTGATCGCTTTCGACCATCAGCAGTTCCGGATTCATCCGCGCGTTCGAGAAGTGCCGGTCCGCCGCGGCGTAACCCTCGTTGGCGGGCAGATCAGCAGGTAGGTAATCCCGGTCGTTGTAGTTGGTCCGGTAGCCGGGCAGCGCGAGCAACCCCACCAGCGCCAATGCCACGGCGCCGATCAGGATGGGGCCGGGCCAACGCACCACAGCGGCACCGAGCTTGCGCCAGCCTCGAATACGCATGGCGCGCTTGGGCTCGAACAGCCCGAACCGGCTGCCGACGGTGATGATCGAGACGCCGAGGGTCAGTGCCGACAGAATGCCGACGATCATGCCGATCGCCAGCGGCACGCCCAGGGTCTGGAAGTACGGCAGCCGGGTGAAGCTCAGGCAGAACGTGGCGCCCGCGATCGTCAGGCCCGAGCCCGCGACGACGTGCGCGGTCCCGTGGAACATCGTGTAGTACGCGGATTCTTTGTCCTCGCCCAGACTTCGCGCTTCCTGATAGCGGCCTATCAGGAAGATGGCATAGTCCGTCGACGCCGCGATCGCCAATGTCACCAGGAGGTTGGTGGCGAAGTTCGACAGGCCGATGATCTCGTGATACCCCAGGAACGACACCACTCCGCGCGTCGCTGCCAGGGACAGCACCACCATCCCCAACATCAAGAGCGTGGTGACGATGGAGCGGTAGACCAGCAACAGCATGATGATGATGACCGTGAACGTGACGGCCTCGATCATCTGCATACTGCGGTCGCTGGCGATGTGCTGATCAGCAGCGAGTGCCGCCGGGCCGGTCACGAAGACCTGCAGCCCGTCCGGCTTCTGCAAACCGTCGACGATGCTCTGAACAGCCTCCACCGACTCGTTGGCCAGTGCCTCGCCCTGGTTGCCGGCGAGCTTCGCCTGGACGTACGCGGCCTTGCCGTCGGGGCTTTGGGAACCCGGGGCGGTCAGCGGATCACTCCAGAAGTCCTGCACCGACTGCACGTGGACGGTGTCTTCGCGGAGCTTCTTGATCATGTCGTCGTAGAAGCGGTGCGCTTCGTCGCCGAGGGGCTCCTGCCCCTCGAGCACGATCATGGCCGAGCTGTCCGAGGTGCCCTCCTGGAAGAGGTCACCAACACGCTTCATCGCGATCACCGACGGCGCTTCGTCGGGGCTCATCGACACGGCCTGCATCTGCCCGACAGTCTCCAGCTGGGGCACCACCGTGTTGACGACGGCGATCAGCGCAACCCACACCAGGATGATCGGGATCGCGAACGCCCGGATCATCCGCGGCAGGAACGGCCGTTGGGTCTTCACCGGGGGGAACGCGTCGGTAGGCACGTCGTTGGTGGGCGCGGTCATGCCGATTTCTCGATGCAGTAGGTCTGTACGTTCACGCCGTTGATGGTTCTTTCTTCCTTCAGCTCACCGTCGACCAAGATCCGGCAGGTGAGGGTGTCGGCATTGCCCTGTGCGACAACCTGGGCCAATGCCGACGGTTCCGTGGTTTCCAGCCGAATGGTCCAGGGCAGCGCGGCTCCGTCGATTCGCTGCGGCTTGCCCTCCAAGTCGAGGTAATTGATATCGGCCGTCGCACCTGACGGACCGTCGATCTCGTACTCGACGACCTTGGGATCAAAAGGCTCCGGGTCGTCGGCGAAGTTCACCGGCGTGACCAGCGGCCCTTCGGAGGCGAAGAAGCCGCGAATGCGATGCACGGTGAAGCCCGCTATCAGCACGACGACTACGATGAGTAGCGGGATCCACGCCCGCTTCAACGCCCCAGTCATGGAACCCCGTCTTCCGGTGAAATCTCCACTGGAATGAGTGTCGACCGACCCCCGGTCGCCCTCCTCAAACCCAGCTGTCTCTAATAGTGGGCTTAGATTAGTTCATATAACTAGTGGTCGTCTCCCCCAGTGTTTACCTTTTGCTGTGTGCTGGATCACCGGGCTTCGTCAAGTGAGAGCGGTGACATACCAGATCTCGCACTTATCCGACGGTGGTGCCTGGCTTGCCCCAGCGCGGCGCACCAAGCCCCGCGCCGACAACCTGACCCGAACCGCCGCGACCACACCGGGCGAACACCTCACAGCGGGATATCCGCAGTTGGCGGGCAATCACCACAGCTCGGGCAACCCGCTCGACAGGCTCGGGCGCCGACCGTCCGGCGGTGGCCCAAGGCGCACGTTCCGGCTGCCGCGCCGCACAGGGCCGGTGTTTCACTCTGCGCGAACAAACCGAAAACCCGGGCCCTCGAGAACGTCCTCCGCCGCGCAACTAGAACGTGTTCAGGACCCCAGGAGGCTATGCACCGTAAACGGCGACCGCCGGCCGCGCCTTGGCCAACAGATCGCTGACCACGGGGCCCAACTCGGCAGGATCCCAGCGGGCGCCCTTGTCCACCTGCGGCCCGTGCGCCCAGCCTTCGGCCACACGGATCTTGCCGCCCTCGACCTCGAAAACCTTGCCGGTGACCCCGCGGGACTCGACACTGCCCAGCCACACCACCAGCGGTGAGACGTTCTCCGGGGCCATCGCGTCGAACTCGTCGCCCTGGGTCGACATCATGTCGGCGAAGACCGTCTCGGTCATCCGGGTACGAGCCGAGGGCGCAATAGCGTTGACGGTGACGCCGTAGCGACCCATCTCGGCGGCGGCGACCAGCGTCATGCCCGCGATCCCCGCCTTGGCGGCGCTGTAATTCGCCTGCCCGACGCTGCCTTGCAGGCCGGCGCCCGAACTGGTGTTGATGATGCGCGCATTGAGAGTGTCGGCACCGGCGTTCCCGCTCTTCACCTGCGCCCGCCAGTACGCCGCCGCGTGCTTCATGGTGGCGAAATGCCCCTTGAGGTGCACCGCGATGACGGCGTCGAACTCGTCTTCGCTGGTGTTGGCGAACATCCGGTCACGCACGATGCCGGCATTGTTCACCAGGACGTCGAGGCCGCCGAAACTGTCCACGGCCGTCTGGATGAGACCCTGGGCCTGGTCCCAGTCGGCGACGTTGGCGCCACTGGTGACGGCCTCGCCACCGGCGGCGACGATGTCGTCCACCACAGCCTGCGCGGCGCTGCCGCCGCCTGCCGGTGAACCGTCCAGACCGACACCGATGTCGTTGACCACCACGCGTGCGCCCTCCGCGGCGAAGGCCAGCGCATGCGCCCGACCGATGCCGCCACCTGCGCCGGTCACGATGACCACACGACCGTCGAGCAGTCCCATATTGTCCGTCTCCTTATTTGTTCGCGCTGGATGCGTTCAGATAGGTCGGGGGTTCTCCCCCGCCGTGCACCTCGAGGGTGGCACCGCTGATATACGACGCGGCATCGGATGTCAGAAACGCTGCGGCCCAACCGATATCGGCCGGCTTGGCCAGCCGCTGCAGCGGCACAGTGGCCGCAACGGCGGCCACAGATTCGGCGTCACCGTAGAACAATTCGGACTGTTCGGTTTCCACCATGCCCACCACAACGGAGTTCACCCGTACCTTGGGCGCCCATTCCACCGCCAGCGTGCTGGTCAGACTGTCGACGCCGGCCTTGGCGGCCCCGTAAGCGGCCGTGCCCGGCGTCGGACGACGGCCACTGACGCTGGAGATGTTGACGATCGTCCCGCCGCCCGGCTGGGTCTGCATCACCGCGTTGGCGTGCTGGGAAACCGAGAGCGGCCCAAGAAGATTGAGCTCGATGATCTTCATACTGAACTTGGCCGAAGCGTCGGCGGCCGACACGTAGGGTGAGCCGCCGGCATTGTTGACCACAGCGTCCAACCTGCCGTGCTTGTCCACGATGGCCCCGATCAACGCCTTGACGGAATCATCGTCGCGGACATCGCAGGAATGGAACTCGTACGGCAGACCGTCAACAGGCCTCCTGGCGCAGGTCACCACAATCGCACCCTGGCCGGCGAACACGGCGCTGATCCCAGCGCCGACCCCTCGCACACCTCCGGTGACGAGTACGACTCGACCACCGAGCCCCAGCTGGATTGCCTTGTCAGCGACGTCGGTCACTGTGCTAGCGTACCAAGCAAGTGCTTGCTTAGGTATTCGCCCCTCGGAGCTGCGGGAGTAGCCCTCATGACGATTTCGTCCAAAACCGTGGAGCCGGGCATTGTCTCGGTCACCGTCGACTACCCACCGGTCAATGCGATCCCATCGCGCGGCTGGTTCGAACTCGCCGACACCATCACCGCCGTCGGTCGCGACCAGAGCACTCACGTGGTGATTCTGCGGGCCGAGGGTCGCGGCTTCAATGCCGGTGTCGACATCAAAGAGATGCAGAAAACCGAAGGGTTCACCGCGCTGATCGACGCCAATCGTGGTTGCTACGAAGCGTTTCGCGCGGTTTATGAATGTGCGGTCCCGGTGGTCGCCGCGGTCAACGGGTTCTGCGTGGGTGGCGGGATCGGTCTCGTCGGCAACGCCGACGTCATCGTCGCCTCCGAGGACGCCACCTTCGGTCTGCCGGAAGTGGAACGCGGTGCGCTCGGCGCGGCAACCCACCTGTCCCGGCTGGTTCCGCAACACATGATGCGGCGACTGTTCTTCACCGCGGCAACGGTCGACGCCGCCACCCTGCACCATTTCGGCTCCGTGCACGAGGTGGTACCTCGCGCCGATCTCGATGAGGCCGCCCTTCGGGTCGCCCGCGACATCGCCGTCAAAGACACCCGGGTGATCAGGGCTGCCAAAGAGGCCCTCAACCTGATCGACGTGCAGAAGGTCAATTCCAGCTACCGCATGGAGCAGGGTTTCACCTTCGAACTCAACCTCGCCGGCGTCTCCGATGAACATCGCGACGCGTTCGCCGGGACCGACAAGAAGGGCGCGAAGTGACGGACAAAACCACCTCTCTCGACGAGGCCGTCGCCGGCATCCAGAGCGGGATGACCATCGGTATCGGCGGCTGGGGGTCACGGCGCAAACCCATGGCCCTGGTGCGGGCACTGCTGCGCACCGACGTCACCGATCTGACCGTCGTGACCTACGGCGGCCCCGATCTCGGGCTGTTGTGCTCGGCGGGCAAGGTCAAGCGCGTCTACTACGGATTCGTCTCGCTGGACTCTCCACCGTTCTACGACCCATGGTTCGCCAAGGCCCGTACCACCGGAGCCATCGAGGCCCGGGAGATGGACGAAGGAATGCTGCGCTGCGGCTTGCAGGCTGCCGCACAACGGCTTCCGTTCCTGCCGATCCGCGCCGGCCTGGGCAGCGATGTGCGCGCCTTCTGGGGTGATGAGCTCAAGACGGTCACGTCTCCGTACCCCACCGGCGACGGCTTCGAGGAACTGATCGCGATGCCCGCGCTGCGGTTGGATGCCGCCTTGGTGCACCTCAATGTCGGTGACGCCCAGGGCAATGCGGCTTACACCGGAATCGACCCCTACTTCGACGATCTGTATCTGATGGCGGCCGACCAGCGGGTGCTCAGCGTCGAGAAGGTGGTTCCGACCGAGGAGCTGGTGAAATCCGTTCCCCCGCAAGCACTGCTGATCAATCGGATGATGGTGGACAGCGTTGTCGAGGCAGCGGGCGGCGCACATTTCACCACCGCTGAGCCGGACTACCGGCGAGACGAGAAGTTCCAGCGCCACTACGCCGAGGCGGCCGGCAGCGACGAGACCTGGCAGGAGTTCGTCGCGACCTACCTGTCCGGTAGCGAAGCCGACTACCAGTCCGCCGTCTCGAAGTTCAAGGAGGACCACGCGTGAGCGCCCAGCCAGAAGCCAGTGCAGCCACTCGCGCCGAAGTGTGCGCAGTGGCCTGCGCCGAGTTGTTCCGCGACGCCGGCGAGATCATGGTCAGCCCGATGGCGAACATGGTGGCCATCGGCGCCCGACTCGCGCGGCTCACCTTCTCCCCCGACATCGTGCTGACCGACGGCGAGGCCCGACTGCTGGCCGACACCCCCGCCCTCGGCGCCAGTGGCGCCATCGAAGGCTGGATGCCGTTCGGACGCGTCTTCGAGACCCTGGCGTGGGGCCGGCGCCATGTCGTCATGGGCGCCAACCAGATCGACCGCTACGGCAACCAGAACCTGTCAGCCTTCGGCCCCCTGCAGCACCCCAAGCGGCAGATGTTCGGTGTGCGCGGCGCGCCGGGCAACACCATCAATCACGCGACCAGCTACTGGGTGGGCAATCACAGCACCCGGGTGTTCGGTGAGTCCGTCGACATCGTCTCCGGCATCGGTTGGAACAAGGTCGATCCCGCCAATCCTGCATACCGGTTCGTCAACGTCTACCGGGTGGTGTCCAACCTGGGGGTGTTCGACTTCAACGGCCCCGACCACCAGATGCGCGCCGTGTCCTTGCACCCCGGTGTCGACGCCGCGCAGGTCGCCGAGAACACCGGCTTCGAGGTGCACGGCCTGGATTCCGCCGAGACGACGCGGGTACCCACCGATGACGAACTGACGTTGATTCAAGATGTCATTGATCCGAAGTCCCTGCGGGACCGAGAGATTCGCTCGTGAGCCGATTGGTCACACCGCTGACCGAACTTGTCGGTATCGAGCACCCCGTGGTGCAGACCGGCATGGGCTGGGTAGCTGGGGCGCGACTGGTCTCGGCGACCTCCAACGCCGGCGGGCTGGGCATCCTGGCCTCGGCAACCATGACCCTGGCAGAACTGCAGACCGCGGTGACCAAGGTCAAGGCGGCCACCGACAAACCCTTCGGGATCAATATCCGCGCCGACGCCGGTGACGCCAATGACCGGATCGACCTGCTGATCCGCGAAGGCGTGAAGGTCGCCTCCTTCGCGCTGGCCCCCAAACCGGACCTGATCGCCAGACTCAAAGACGCAGGCGTAGTGGTGATTCCGTCGGTGGGGTTGGCCAAGCACGCCAAGAAGGTCGCCGGCTGGGGCGCCGACGCGGTGATCGTCCAAGGTGGCGAGGGTGGCGGCCACACCGGGCCGATCGCGACCACACTGCTGCTGCCCTCGGTCCTCGATGCCGTCGCCGACACCGGCATGCCGGTGATCGCCGCGGGTGGATTCTTCGACGGCCGGGGCCTGGCCGCCGCGCTGTCGTATGGCGCCGCGGGGGTGGCGATGGGCACCCGCTTCCTGCTGACGTCCGACTCGACCGTGCCGGAAGCGGTCAAGCAACGTTATCTCGCAGCGGCACTGGACGGCACCGTGGTGTCCACCCGCGTCGACGGGATGCCGCACCGGGTACTGCGCACCGGCCTGGTCGAGAAGCTGGAGAGCGGCTCACGGGCCCGGGGATTCTCGGCGGCCATTCGCAACGCGCAGAAGTTCAAGAAGATGTCGGGCATGACCTGGAAATCGATGGTCACCGACGGGCTCGCCATGCGCCACGGTAAAGAACTCAGCTGGTCGCAGGTCCTGATGGCCGCCAACACACCGATGCTGTTGAAAGCCGGGCTGGTCGAGGGCAACACCGACGCCGGCGTGCTGGCCTCGGGTCAGGTGGCCGGCATTCTCGAGGACCTGCCGTCATGCGCTGCGCTGATCGAAGAGATCGTGCGCGACGCGATCGACCACCTGCAGGCGGCGGCGGGATACATCGCGCCCTGACTGGCCTGAGTTTGGCCAAACGCCCTTGACCGGCGCGAAAGGTTCCTACACTCACGCCAACTGACCGTCGGCATTCGGGGGAACCATGAAGACAACCGCTGCCGTGCTGTGGGGTTACGGCGAGGACTGGAGTGTCGAGGAGATCGACCTCGACCCTCCCCAGGACGGCGAGGTGCTGGTTTCTTTCGAAGCCACCGGGCTCTGCCATTCCGATGAGCACGTCCGCACCGGCGATCTGCCCGCACCGCTGCCACTGGTCGGCGGGCACGAGGGTGCCGGTGTGGTTCAGGAAGTCGGTCCCGGTGTGCGCGACCTCAACCCCGGTGACCACGTCGTCGCATCGTTCCTGCCGGCGTGCGGCCGATGCCGGTGGTGCGCACGCGGCAGGCAGAACCTGTGCGATCAGGGTGTGACGACGCTGACCGGTCTGCAACTGGACGGCACCTACCGTAGGCGTGCCCGCGGCAAGGACGTCGGGGTCATGGCGGGATTGGGGACGTTCTCTGAGGTGAGCACGGTGGCGGAGAGCTCGTTGGTCAAGATCGACGACGACATCCCACTCTCACGGGCCTGCCTGCTGGGCTGCGGTGTGACGACGGGCTGGGGCTCGGCGGTCAACACCGCCGACGTACGTCCCGGAGACACCGTGGTGGTCGTCGGCTGCGGCGGTATCGGTAGCGGCGCCATCCAGGGCGCCCGGCTGGCCGGCGCCGAGAAGATCGTTGTTGTCGACATCGTGGAAGCCAAGCGGGACATGGCCTTTCTGTTCGGCGCGACCCACTTCGTCACATCGATGGCCGAGGCCACGGCCTTGGTGGCCGAGCTCACGCGCGGGGTGATGGCCGATTCGGCGATTCTGACCGTCGGCCTGCTCGAAGGCGCGATGATCAACGACGCGCTCGAGCTGGTCAGCAAGGGCGGCGCAGTCGTGGTGACGGCGATTGCGGCGATGACCGAACTGACGGCCACAATGTCGCTGATGTTCTTCACGCTGTTCCAGAAGCGGCTGCTGGGCAGCTTGTATGGGGAGGCCAATCCCCGCAACGACATTCATCGGTTGCTGAGCCTGTATCGCGCCGGCAAACTGCTGCTCGACGAAACCGTCACTGCAGAGTACAAACTCGGCGACATCAACGAGGCCTATGCGGACATGCGCGCGGGCCGCAACATCCGCGGAGTGATCCTCCACCAGTGATTTCGGCGCGATTTCGACCGCTGAGCGGTCGAAATCGCGCCGAAATCCCCAGTACTAGAGGCGCTCGATGATGGTGACGTTGGCGGTGCCGCCGCCCTCGCACATCGTCTGCAGGCCGTAGCGACCGCCGGTGCGTTCGAGCTCGTTGAGCATGGTGGCGAACAACTTGGCCCCGGTCGCGCCGAGCGGGTGCCCCAAGGCGATCGCGCCGCCGTTGGGGTTGACCTTGGCCGGATCCACCTTCAGTTCCTTGATCCACGACAGGACCACGGGCGCAAAGGCTTCGTTGATCTCCACGGTGTCGATATCGTCCATCGACAGCCCCGTCTTCTCCAACGCATGGCGGGTGGCCGGGATCGGGCCGGTCAGCATGAGCACCGGATCGGCGCCCCGGGCGCTGATGTGGTGGATGCGGGCCCGGGGAGTCAGGTTGTGGTCCTTGACCGCCTGCTCGGAGGCGAGCAGCACCGCCGAGGCACCGTCGGAGATCTGGCTGGCCAGCGCCGCCGTGAGCCGGCCCCCATCGACCAGGGTCTTGAGCGAGGCCATCTTCTCCAGTGACGTCTCCCGCGGGCCTTCGTCGACACCGAAACCGTCCACCGGGATGATCTCGTTGTCGAAATGCCCGCCGCGGATTGCCGCCAGCGCCCGCTGGTGGCTGGCCAGGGCGAACTCTTCCATCTCTTCTCGGGTCAGCTCCCACCGCTGCGCGATCAACTCCGCGCCGCGGAACTGGGAGATCTCCTGATCGCCGTAGCGATGCAGCCAGCTCTTGGACTCGTTGGTGGGCGAAGTGAACCCGTACTGCTCACCTGCTGTCATCGCCGACGAAATCGGGATCTGGCTCATGTTCTGCATGCCACCGGCAAGGATCAGATCTGCGGTACCGGCCATGATCGCTTGGGCGCCAAAGGAAATGGCCTGCTGGCTGGATCCGCACTGGCGGTCGACAGTCACGCCGGGGACTTCCTCGGGATAGCCTGCTGCCAGCCACGAGAGCCGGCCGATATTGCCGGCCTGCGCACCGATGGCGTCGACGCATCCTGCGATGACGTCATCCACCGCGCCGGGGTCGACGTCCACCCGGTCGAACAGACCGCGCCACGCAGCCGCGCCCAGATCAACCGGATGCATACCGGCGAGCGATCCATTGCGTTTACCGACCGCGGTACGCACGGCTTCGACGACGTACGCCTCAGGCATGTCAGACTCCTTCAGATTGGCAGTGCTCTAGGTTTTTTGAGGTTTTCGGGGAGCGGCGATACCGCCGAGGACGATTGACAGATACTGCCTGCCGACCTGCTCTGCAGTCAGCCCCTTGCCCTTGGACGGCTGATACCAACGCACGGACACCCACGTGGTGTCACGGATGAACCGATACACCAGATCCACATCGATATCGGGGCGGAAGTAACCCTCGTCGATGCCTTGCTTCAAGACGTCGACCCACATCTTGCGCTGCTCCCGATTGCGGGCCTCGAGGTAGGCGAAGCGCGGCTGGGACGACAGCCGCTTGGCCTCGTCCTGATAGATCACCACCTGCGCATGGCGGTACTCGATGGCCTCGAATGAGGCCATGAACAGACCCTCGAGCCGCGCGAGTGGATTGGGCTCGGTGTCGATGATCTCCTGGTAACGGCCGAACAACCAGCCGAGGAAGTCCCGCAGCACCTCGTCGACCATTTCCTCTTTGGACTTGAAATGGTGGTAGAGGCTGCCGGACAGTATCCCGGCGGCGTCGGCTATATCCCGCACCGTGGTGGCACGCAGACCCCGCTCGGCCATCATGGTCGCGGCGAGCGCCAACAGCTCGTCGCGACGCGTCGGCGCCACGTTGTCCATCTCCACAGGGTACCAACCAAGCACTTGCTTGGCGAGTGGGGTCTGGCGTGACTCAGGGGTGCTGACTGGAAACCGAGATGACTTCGCCGGTCAGGTAGCTCGAGTAATCGCTGGCCAGGAAAGCGATGGTGGCGGCCACCTCCCATGGTTCGGCCGCCCGGCCGAACGCCTCATCCGAGGACAGCCGGTCCAGCAGATCCGCCGAGCTGGTCTTCTCCAGGAATTTGTGGCGGGCGATGCTGGGCGAGACGGCGTTGATCCGCACTCCGAACTCAACCGCCTCGATGGCGCTGCACCGGGTCAGGGCCATCACGCCCGCCTTCGCCGCCGCGTAGTGCGACTGCGAATGCTGGGCGCGCCAGCCGAGCACGCTGGCATTGTTGACGATGACACCGCCGTGACCGGCATCCCGGAAGTAGCGCAACGCGGCGCGGGTGGCCCGCATCACCGACGTGAGCGTGACGTTGAAGACGCGGTCCCACTCATCGTCCGTCATGTCCACCACGGGGGTCTGCCCACCCAGTCCGGCGTTGTTGACCAGCACGTCGAGCCGGCCGGCCACGGCCACCGCATCGGTGAACAACGCGTCGACAGCAGCGGTGGAGGTCACATCGCAGACCACCGCGTGGACCTTGCCCAGACCGAGGGCTGCCAGCTCGTCGCGGGTCTGGCCCAGACGGCGTTCGTGGTAATCGGAGACCACGACATCGGCACCCTCAGCCAGGGCACGCCGGGCGGTCGACGACCCGATACCGGTGCCCGCCGCGGCGGTCACCAGAACGACCTTGCCGGCCAGCAATCCGTGTCCGTCGATTTCCTTCGGTGCTTCTGAAAGGTTCATCAGCCCTTGACTTCCCTCGGGAGGCCGAGCACCCGCTCGGCGATGATGTTGCGCTGGATCTCATTGGACCCGCCATAGATGGTGTCGGCGCGGGAGAACAGATACAACCGTTGCCACTCGTCGAATTCCCCGTCGTCGAGGGTCAGGCCGGGCTTGCCCATGACCTCCATCGCGAGCTCACCGAGACCGCGATGCCAGTTGGCCCACAACAGTTTCGACACTGAGTCTTGACCCGGCCGCGCAACGTCCATGGTTGCCAACGCGTACGACCGCATGGCACGCAACCCCACCCAGGCCCGGGTCAGCCGTTCCCGGATAACCGGGTCATCGACACTGCCGTTGCGCTGCGCCAGCTCAACGATGCCGGAAAGCTCACGCGCATAACGGATCTGCTGACCCAGCGTGGAAACTCCGCGCTCGAAGGTCAAGGTGCCCATGGCCACCCGCCAGCCGTCACCGGGCTCCCCGACCACCAGATCCGCGTCGGTACGCGCGTCGTCGAAGAACACCTCGTTGAACTCGGAGTCACCGGTCAACTGGATGATCGGGCGGACTTCCACGCCAGGTTGATCCAAGGGCACCAGCAGATACGACAGCCCCGCGTGCCGCTTGGAGCCCTTCTCGGTGCGTGCCACGACAAAGCACCACTGCGCCCAGTGCGCCAGCGACGTCCACACCTTCTGACCGTTGATGATCCAGCTGTCGCCGTCGCGCACCGCGGTGGTGGCGACGTTCGCCAGATCGCTGCCCGCGCCCGGCTCCGAATAGCCCTGTGACCACAACTCCGTCACGTCCAGAATGCGCGGCAGGAACCGTTGCTGCTGCTCCGGGGTGCCGAAGGCGATGAGCGTCGGTCCGAGCAGCTCCTCACCGAAGTGATTCACCTTGTCCGGCGCATTGGCGCGGGCGCACTCCTCATAGAAGGCGACGCGGTGAGCCACCGACAGGCCGCGCCCGCCGTGATCGACCGGCCAGCCCAGACAGGTCAATCCGGCCTTGGACAGGTGCTGGTTCCACGCCCGGCGTTCTTCGAATGCCTCATGCTCACGGCCCGGGCCGCCAAGGCCTTTCAGCGCTGCGAACTCGCCGACAAGATTGTCGGCCAGCCACTCGCGGACCTCTGCCCGGAACTTCTGGACCTCCTGCACCCCTGTAGGCTAACCTACCAAGCACTTGCTTTGGTGGCCGGGCGGCGATGCGTGCCAGGGGCAATCAAAACCAGAGGAGCATCGATGACGAGCGTTCCGCAGACCACGCCTGCGGTGCTGGACCGGATCGCACGCGAGCTACCCGAACACGCCGCGCTGGTCACCGCCGACAGATCCTTCACCTTTGCGGCGCTGCGCGACGAGGTTCGACGGGCCGCCGCGGCGATGATCGCGTCCGGGGTGGCCGCGGGCGACCGGGTGGCGATCTGGTCCCCCAACACCTGGCACTGGGTGGTGGCCTGCCTGGCCACCCACTACGCCGGTGGCATCGTCGTTCCGCTGAACACGCGCTACACCGCCAGCGAAGCCACCGACATCCTGGCCCGCACCGAGGCCCCCCTGCTGATCGGAATGGGCGAGTTCCTGGGCCTGGACCGCCTTGCCGACCTCGACCGGACTGCGCTGCCCGCACTGCGCCACGTCGTACGCATCCCGCTCGACAAGAACGACGGCACCTGGGACGAGTTCGTGGCTCTGGGAACCGATCTGGGCGCCGCGGACCGCCGCGCCGCCGCAGTCGCCCCGGACGACGTCTCCGACATCCTGTTCACCTCCGGAACCACCGGCCGGAGCAAAGGTGTGCTGTGCGCGCACCGGCAGTCACTGTCGGCCTCGGCGGCCTGGGCGGCCTGCGGCGAAGTCACCAGCGCGGACCGCTACCTGTGCATCAACCCGTTCTTCCACAACTTCGGCTTCAAGGCGGGCATCCTGGCCTGCCTGCAGACCGGCGCCACCCTGATCCCGATGCAGACGTTCGACCCCGAACGGGCGATGGCTGCGGTGGCCGAGTACCGCGCCACCGTGCTGCCCGGCCCCCCGACGATCTATCAGACCCTGCTGGACCACCCCAAGCGCGCCGACTACGACCTGTCCTCACTGCGGTTCGCGGTGACAGGTGCCGCGGTGGTGCCGGTGGTGCTGATCGAGCGGATGCAGTCCGAACTCGACATCGACATCGTGCTGACCGCCTATGGACTCACCGAGGCTGCCGGTTTCGGCACCATGTGCAGCGCCAGCGACGACGCGGTGACGGTGGCCACCACCTGCGGCCGTCCCATCGCAGAGTTCGAACTGTGCATCGACAGCCCGGCCGAAGACGGCGCCGGTGAAGTGCTGCTGCGCGGACCCAACGTGATGCTGGGCTATCTCGACGACCCGGCAGCCACCGCCGCAGCGATCGACGCGGACGGCTGGTTACACACCGGCGACGTCGGAACGGTGGACGGCGCAGGCAATCTGCGTATCACCGACCGACTCAAGGACATGTACATCTGCGGCGGGTTCAACGTGTACCCGGCGGAGATCGAGCAGGTGCTGGCCCGTCTCGCCGGGGTCGCCGAGGCTGCCGTGATCGGGGTACCGGATGCGCGACTCGGTGAGGTCGGCAAGGCCTTCGTCGTCGCCAAGCCCGGGGCGGTACTCGACGAGGCAACGGTGATCGCCTACACCCGCGAGCATCTGGCGAACTTCAAGACACCGCGGTCGGTGGAGTTTCTCGACGTGTTGCCCCGCAACCCGGGCGGCAAGGTCGTCAAACCCCAACTGAGAGAAAGAGCCTGAATGGATCTGAATTTCGGAGACGAAGCCGAGGCGTTCCGCCAGGAAGTGCGGCAGTTCCTGGCGGACCACAAGGCCGACTTCCCCACCGAGAGCTACGACCGGGCAGCGGGTTTCGAGCAGCACCGGCGCTGGGACCGCATCCTGTTCGACGCCGGCCTTTCGGTGATCACCTGGCCGCAGCGCTACGGCGGCCGGGACGCCACGCTGCTGCAGTGGGTGGTGTACGAGGAGGAGTACTTCCGCGCCGGCGCACCGGGGCGCGCCAGCGCGAACGGCACCTCGATGCTGGCACCGACATTGTTCGCCCACGGTACCGAGGAGCAGTTGGACCGCGTGCTGCCGAAAATGGCCAGCGGCGAGGAGATCTGGGCCCAGGCCTGGTCTGAACCCGAGTCCGGCAGCGACCTGGCCTCGTTGCGGTCCACCGCCACCAGGACCGACGGCGGCTGGAAACTCAACGGGCAGAAGATCTGGAGTTCGCGGGCCCCGTTCGGGGACCGCGCTTTCGGCCTGTTCCGTTCCGATCCACAAGCGCAGCGACACCGCGGACTGACGTACTTCATGTTCGACCTGAAGGCACCCGGTATCACCGTGCGTCCCATCGCCCAGCTCGGCGGCGACACCGGGTTCGGTGAGATCTTCCTCGACGACGTGTTCGTGCCCGACGAAGATGTCATCGGCGCACCCAATGAGGGCTGGAAAGCCGCGATGAGCACGTCGAGCAACGAGCGCGGCATGTCGCTGCGCAGCCCGGCACGCTTTCTGGCCCCAGCTGAACGCCTGGTCGCGCTGTGGAAAGAAAATCCAGATCCCGCTTTCGCCGACCGGGTGGCCGACGCCTGGATCAAGGCGCAGGCCTACCGCCTGCACACGTTCGGCACAGTGACCCGGGTTGCCGGCGGCGGCGAACTGGGCGCGGAATCGTCGGTGACCAAGGTCTTCTGGTCTGATCTCGACGTCGACATCCATCAGACGGCACTCGATCTGCGTGGCGCCGACGGCGAGCTCGCCGACTCCTGGACCGAGGGGTATCTGTTCGCACTCGGCGGCCCGATCTACGCCGGCACCAATGAGATTCAACGCAACATCATCGCCGAGCGGCTGTTGGGTCTGCCTCGCGAAAGCCAAGGACAAGCCAAATGAACTTCGAGATCGACGAGGGCCAGCGCGATTTCGCCAAGAGCATCGATGCCGCTCTGGGTGCGGCGGATCTACCCGCCGTCGTGCGGGCCTGGTCAGCCGGCGACACCGACCCCGGACGCAAAGTGTGGGCGACCCTGGCCGAGCTCGGCGTCACCGCACTGGCAGTGCCCGAGGAACAAGACGGTATCGGCGCCCACCCCGTCGACCTGGTGGTGGCACTGGAACGACTGGGGCGCTGGTGTGTTCCCGGACCGGTAGCCGAATCCCTTGCTGTGGCACCGGTTCTGCTCGCCGGGGATGAGCGCGCCGCAGCGCTGGCGGCGGGTGAACTGACCGTCACCGTGGCAATCCCCGGCGTCATGCCGCGCGCGGTGGACGCCCACTTCGCCGGGCTGACCCTGTACGGAAACGCCGGCGAAGTCCACGAGGGTGCTGTCGGCGCAACGCACCGCTCGGTGGACCTGAGCAGAACATTGTCCGACGTCAGCGCCACCGGCGACGGGTGGACCGCCGATGTGGACCGCGCCACCGAATTCGGTGCGCTGGCAACCGCAGCGCTGCTGATCGGCGCCGGTCAGGCACTGCTGGAGCAGTCGGTCGAATACGCCAAACAACGCAGTCAGTTCGGCCGCATCATCGGCTCCTATCAGGCCATCAAGCACAAGCTGGCCGATGTGCACATCGCACTCGAACTGGCGCGGCCGCTGGTGTACGGAGCGGCACTGTCTTTGGCTGACACCGCCCCCGAGACCGCACGCGATGTCAGCGCCGCGAAGGTGGCCGCATCGGATGCCGGCCTACTGGCCGCGCGCTCGGCGCTGCAGACCCACGGAGCCATCGGATTCACCGCTGAACACGACCTGTCGCTGTGGCTGCTGCGGGTCCAGGCGTTGCGCTCGGCATGGGGCGATCCCGCCGCGCACCGGCGCCGGTTACTGGAGGTCATCAGTGTCTGAAAACGGCGGGCTGTCTGAGGAACGGGCGCTACTGACCCAGACGGTGCGAGACCTGGTGGGCAAGCACGCCGGCCCGGAGGCGGTGCGCGCTGCGATGGACTCCGAACGCGGATATGACGAGAAGTTGTGGCAGCTGCTGTGCGAACAGGTCGGTGTCGCCGCACTGGTGGTGCCAGAGGAGCTCGGCGGGGCCGGTGGCGAACTCGGCGACGCGGCCGCCGTGCTGGCCGAGCTGGGCCGCAACCTGGTGCCGACACCGCTGCTCGGCACCATCCTCGCCGAGATCGCCTTGTTGTCGGCCAACGACCCCGATGGTGAGACGTTGGAGAGACTGGCCGCCGGGGAGGCCACCGGTACCGTCGCCTTCGACACGGGCTACGTACTCAACGGCGATGTCGCCGATACCGTCATCGCCGTCGAGGATGGGCAGCTGGTGCGGTGGACGGACTTCACCAGCCACGTTCTCACGACGATGGACCCCACCCGGCGACTGGCCCGTCTCGAGCCGGGCCAAAGCACCGCTCTCGGCGCCGACCCCGGCCTGGCCGATGTCGCCGCGCTGCTGTTGGCTGCCGAGGCTGTCGGGGCGGCCACCCGGGCACTGGAGATGACGGTCGAATACTCCAAGGAGCGGGTGCAGTTCGGCAGGCCGATCGGCAGTTTCCAGGCGCTCAAGCACCGGATGGCCGACCTGTACGTCAAGGTGCAGGCCGCAGGCGCCGTCGTCGACGACGCCATCAACACCTATTCCACGCAACCGTCACCGTCGGCCGCGGCATTGGCGTTTGTCGTCGCCTCCGAGGCGTTCACCGACGTCGCGGGAGAAGCGATCCAGATACACGGCGGCATCGCGATCACCGCAGAGCACGACATCCAGCTGTATTTCAAACGCGCCCACGGCACCGCGCAGCTTCTCGGACCCGTACGTGAGCAGCTGCGCCGGCTCGAGGACGAGGTGCTGTCGGCGTCTTTTCCGGGAACCGCGGACCTGCCCTAATCTGACACGGTGAAGACCGCGCTCCGGGCGGGCATCCCGCCGTTCTACGTCATGGACGTCTGGCTGGCGGCCGCGCAACGGCAGCGCACCCACGGTGACCTGGTGAACCTGTCCGCCGGGCAACCGAGCGTCGGCGCGCCTGGGCCGGTACGCGCGGCCGCGGCGGCCGCTCTGGAGGGCGATCAACTCGGTTACACGGTGGCCCTCGGCGTCCCCGAACTGCGGCAGGCGATCGCCGGGTCCTACTCAGCTGCGCACGGCCTCGACGTCGACCCGGCCGACGTGGTGGTGACCACCGGTTCCTCCGGCGGTTTCCTGTTGACGTTCCTGGCGTGCTTCGACCCCGGCGACCGGGTGGCAGTGACCAGTCCCGGCTACCCCTGCTACCGAAACATCCTCGCGGCGCTGGGCTGCGAGGTCGTCGACATTGCGTGCGGCCCCGAAACCCGGTTCCAGCCCACCGCAGAGATGCTTGCCGCCATCGAACCGCCACTGGACGGGGTGATCGTGGCGAGCCCGGCGAACCCGACCGGAACCGTCATCCCGCCGGAGGAACTGGCGGCCATCGCGTCGTGGTGCGCCGACAGCGGCACCCGACTGATCAGCGACGAGGTGTACCACGGCCTGGTGTATCCCGGTGCACCGCAGACCAGTTGCGCGTGGGCGACATCGCGGGATGCGGTGGTGGTCAACAGTTTCTCCAAGTACTTCGCGATGACCGGGTGGCGGCTCGGCTGGCTGTTGGTGCCGCAGTCTCTGCAGCGGGCGGTGGACCGTCTCACCGGCAACTTCACCATCTGTCCCCCGGCGCTGTCGCAACGGGCGGCGGTGGGTGCGTTCACCCCGGAGGCGATCGCGGAGTCCGACGGCCACCTGCACCACTACGGCACCAACCGGGAACGGCTGCTCACCGGGTTGCGGCAGATCGGGATCACCCGACTGGCCCCCACCGACGGCGCTTTCTACGTATACGCCGACGTATCCCACCTGACCGACGATTCTCTGCTGTTCTGCGAGAAACTGCTGGCCGATACGGGGGTGGCGATCGCGCCCGGCATCGACTTCGACACCGCCCGCGGCGACTCGTTCGTCCGATTGTCCTTCGCCGGGCCCACGGCCGACATCGATGAGGCGGTCGCCCGTATCGGAGCGTGGATTTAGCGGGCGCTCCAGCCGCCGTCCATCGTGTACGACGCGCCGGTGACCATTCCCGCTGCCGGTGAGGCCAGCCAACCGACCAGAGCTGCAACCTCTTCGGGCTCCACGAGGCGTTTGATCGCACTCTCGGTGAGCAGAATTTTCGACAGCACCTCCTGCTCGTCGATGCCGTGGGTGCGGGCCTGATCGGCGATCTGCCTGGTCACCAGCGGAGTCCGCACATAGCCGGGGTTGACGCAGTTGCTGGTGACACCGCGTGGACCACCCTCCAGCGCCGTCACCTTCGACAGGCCTTCGAGGCCGTGTTTGGCGGTCACATAGGCGACCTTGTACTCGGAGGCGCGCAGCCCGTGCACAGAGGAGATGTTGACGATACGGCCGAAGCCGGCCTCGTACATGTGCGGTAACACGGCCCGCACCAACAGAAACGGAGCCTCGACCATAAGGGCGAGCAGCGTCCGGAACTTCTCGGGCTCGAAATCCTCGATCGGGTTGATGCTTTGCACGCCGGCGTTGTTGACCAGGATGTCGACGTCCAGGCGCAGATCCTCGAGCGCCCGGACATCCAAAAGGTCTACCGCCCAAGCTAACCCGCGGATCTCTTCGGCTACCTCCTTGGCGGCCGCCTCGTCGACGTCGGCGACGGTGACCTTGGCTCCGCGAGCCGCGAGCTCGCGCGCGCAGGCCGCACCGATACCGCTGCCACCGCCGGTGATCAGCGCGGCCTTGCCGGCGAGTTCACTCAGGCGTTCGCTCATGCAAACGCCTTCGGCCCGCCTCGGGCGATGTCCTCGGCGTCGGCGATGTCCAGGGACTTCAGGTCGAGGCCCTTGGTCTCCCGGGCGAATATCACCGCCACCAGGGTCACCAGGCAGGCGATCGCCAGGTAGATCGCGATGGGCACCGACGAGCCGTAGATATCAAGCAGCTTCACCGCGATCAGCGGCGCCAGCGAGCCGGCCACGATAGAGGTCACCTGATAACCAAGGGACACACCGGAATAGCGCATCCGCGTCGGGAACATCTCAGCCATGATCGCCGGCTGCGGCGCGTACATCAGCGCGTGGATCATCAGACCGATGGTGACCGCCGCCGTGACCACCACGTAGTTGCCGCTGTTCATCATCGGAAAGGCGAAGAAACCCCAGGTGGCCCCCAGCACAGCGCCGACGAACGAGACGGGGCGCCGGCCGTAGGTGTCCGACAGGCGCCCGACCAGCGGGACCACAGCGAAGTGCACCGCATGCGCGACCAGCAGATACCACAGGATCGAGCTGGTATCCGCACCCACCTGGACCTTCAGGTAGGTGATCGAGAACGTCACCACCAGGTAGTACATGATGTTCTCGCCGAAGCGCAGCCCCATCGCGGTGAACACCCCGCGCGGGTAGCGTTTGATCACCTCGACGACGCTGAACGAGGTCGCCTTGACCTTCTCGGCTTCCTGCTGTGCCGCAACGAAAATGGGGGCGTCGGTCACCTTCGTGCGGATGTAGTAGCCGATCACCACCACCACCGCCGACAGCCAGAACGCGACTCGCCAACCCCAGGACAGGAATGAGGCTTCGCTCAGGGTCCCGGTCAGCACGAGCAGCACCACGGTGGCCAGCAGGTTGCCCGCCGGCACACCGGCCTGCGGCCAGCTCGCCCAGAAGCCCCGTTCCTTGATCGGGCTGTGCTCGGCCACCAGCAGCACCGCGCCACCCCACTCGCCGCCGACCGCAAAGCCCTGAATGAACCGCAGCAGGACGAGCAGCCCTGGTGCCCAGTAACCGATCTGGGCGAAGGTCGGCAGGCAGCCCATCAGGAACGTCGCGGCACCGACCAGCAGCAGGCTGAGTTGCAGCAGCTTCTTACGGCCGAACTTGTCGCCGAAATGCCCGAACACGATCCCGCCCAGTGGCCTCGCGATGAAGCCGACCGCATAGGTGGCGAACGCCAAGAAGATCGCGTTGAGCTCACTGGTGGTCGCGGAGAAGAAGACCTTGCTGAACACCAGCGTCGCCGCAGTGCCGTAGAGGAAGAACTCGTACCACTCCACGACGGTGCCGGCCATCGAGGCGGCCACCACCCTGCGCAGATTGGTCGCTATCGGCTGGGCCGTCCGTTCTGGCTGGCTCATGACACTCCTCGCCCTCAAGTCAGTGTGACGCGCACCACATGTCATGTTGAGTATCGGTGCAGGTTCCCGTCCCTCGCAATGGGCAAAGACGCAGCACATGTCTGCAAAAATGCAGATATGCCAGCTGTCCAGCGGATCAGCGCCGACGATCTACTGGTGCTGCTCGCCGTCGGCCGCTCTGGCCGCTACATCACCGCCGCCGAGGAGCTCGGCCTCAACCACACCACCATCGCCCGCCGGATCGCGGCACTGGAACAGGCAATCGGCGGCCGCGTGCTGGCCCGGGTCTCCGGCAGCTGGGAGCTCACCGAGTTGGGCCGCGGCGCACTCTCGGCGGCCGAGGCGGTCGAGGCGGCACTGCGGTCATTGTCGGCACCCGACGGCGTGGAACCGCCGTTGGAGGGGGTGGTGCGGATGTCGGCGACCGACGGCTTCTGCGCCTACATCGCAGCTCCCGCCGCGGCCGCGGTGCAACGTCGACATCCCGCAGTCGCGGTGGAGATCGTGGCGGCCACCCGTCGGGTCACCCAACAGCGCACCGGCCTCGACATCGAAATCGTCGTCGGCCAACCGCAGGTGCACCGCGCCCGAGCCGTCCGGCTCGGTGACTACTGTCTCGGCCTCTACGGCGCGGTGGACTACCTTGCCGACCGGGGCACACCGCGGTCACCAGACGACCTGGCCGACCACTGCCTGGTCTACTTCATCGACTCGATGCTGCAGGTGGACGATTTGGACGTGGCGCGGACATTCGCACCCGCCATGCGGGACTCGATCTCGTCCACCAACGTCTTCGTCCACGTCGAGGCCACCCGGGCCGGGGCCGGGCTCGGACTTCTCCCCTGCTTCATGGCAGACCGGCATCCCGACCTCACCCGGGTGCTGCCCGACACCGTGGCGATCCAACTGAGCTACTGGTTGGTGGGCCGGGCCGAGACGCTGCGTCGCCCCGAGGTGGCAGCGGTGGTCGAGTCGATCTGCGCCCGGGTCGAGGAACAGCGTGACGTCCTGCTGGGGGTGGCGGCACCGGGCTGAGCCAAACGGTTGCACCGGAGACCCTCTCCTGGTGCAGTCAGTACATGCCGCACTTCGACACCGAACACGGACGCGTCTACTACCGCCACTGGCCGGCTCCCGAGCCGCATGCCGCGGTGATCTTCCTCCACGGTTTCGGCGAGAACACCGCGCTCTATCACCGATATGCGTTTCGCCTCAACGCCGCAGGCATCGACGTGTGGGCTGTGGACCAGCTGGGTCACGGTCTGAGCCCGGGCGAACGGGGCAATTTCGGCACCGTTGCCGACAGCGCAGCACTGGCGGAGAGCCTCACGCAGCTCGCACTCCAGACCACCCCCGACATTCCGCTGGTGCTGCAGGGACATTCCTTCGGTGCTGCCGTCACGTTGTCGATCCTGTTCGGGCACCCGGACAAGTATGTCGCCGCCGTCATCTCGGGTGCGCCGCTGGTCCCGATCCGGGACCTGCTGGACACCGACACCAACATGGAACTCGATCTGGCCGCGCTGTCGGCCGATCCGTTCTATCTCGATGCGCTGGAGAACGACCCGTTGGGTTTCGCCGATGCCGACGGTGCCGCGCTGGCCCGGGCACTCGACACGATCTGGGACCGCCTCGGTGCCGAGCTACCGGAACTGGACGTGCCCACCCTGGCGGTACACGGCGCCGCGGATGCGATCGCCCCGGTGGGCGCGGTGCGCGCCTACGCCGAGCAGGTCGATGCACTGGAGTTGCTGGAAATCCCCGGCGGCCGGCACGACATCCTCAACGAGACCGTGCACCACGAGGTGGCCGCGGCGATCATCGAGTTCATCGGGGCCCGCACCGGTACTGCGTAGCCCACGATAGGCTCGCCCGATGCTGGTCCGGATTGCCGCTCTCACTGGAGGTCTCCTTCTGGCCGGCGGGCTGCTGGCCGCCCCGGCGCCTGCCGAACCCGGTATGCCGCCGTGTGAGCTGGCACTGAGTTTCCTCTGCGGGATGTTGCCCGCGATGCCCCAACTCGACCACGACATCGACCTGACGACCGAACTGCCGCCCGCGGATGCACTGCCGGAAGCGCCGATGGCCGACCCGTGCGCGGCTGGGTGTCTCTGATCCGCTACGCGAGCGGGCGCAGACTACGAGAAACCGGCGGCGCGTCGGGCGGGGACGCGCACGCTCGGCAGAATTAGAGCCAGGTGTCGGGGGTGGTGGCGGTGATGAACGCCTCCAGGTCGTCGCGCCACTGCGCCGGCGAGTTCTTGTCCGGCTCGATGCCGGTGTACTCGCCGCGATAGAACAGCAACGGCCGCGGCTTGACCCTAGGCACCTCCGACAACGACTGCACCGCACCGAACACCACAAAGTGATCGCCACCGTCGTGCACCGATGCCACCGTGCACTCGATGTGGGCCAGTGAGCCGTCGATGATCGGCGATCCCAGCTTCGACGGGTGCCAGTCGATTCCGGCGAACTTGTCCGGCTCCTTGGAACCGAAGCGCGCCGACACCGGCTTCTGCTTCTCGGTGAGCATGTTGACGCAGAAGTGTCCGCTGGCCTCGATCGCCTTCCAGGACCGCGAGACCTTGGTGGGGCAGAACAACACCAGCGGTGGATCCAGCGACAGCGCCGCAAAGGACTGACAGGCGAAGCCCACGGGCACACCGTCATTCACCGTGGTGATGATGGTGATGCCGGTGCAGAACTGCCCGAGCACACTCCGGAACGTACGCGGGTCGATCGTGTCAGTCACGCTGCTCACCAGCTGTCTATTTGAAACCGACGCTGAAGTCGTGGCCCCACAGGCTGACCGCCGTGCTCTCCCGCGCCACCCAATCGTCATCGGTGACTTCGAGTCCCTCACAACCGAATTCGACGTCGAAACCGCCGGGCGTCTTCATGTAGAACGACAGCATCTTGTCGTTGACGTGCCGACCCAGCGTGGCCGACATCGGCACCTTGCGGCGCAACGCGCGGTCCAGGCACAGACCCACGTCGTCGCTGTTGTCCACTTCCATCATCAGGTGCACGATCCCGCTCGGGGTCTCCCCCGGCATGAACGCCAGACTGTGGTGGCGCGGATTGACACCGAAGAAGCGCAGCCATGCCGGCGCTCCGTCGGCCGGCCGACCCACCAGCTGCGGCGGCAGCCGCATCGAGTCACGCAGCTTGAACCCGAGGACGTCGCGGTAGAAGTGCGTCGACTCCGCGTCGTCGCGGGTGGTCAGCACCACGTGGCCGAGCCCCTGCTCCTCGGTGACGAACTTGTGCCCGTACGGGCTCACCACCCGCCGGTGCTCGAGCGCCACGCCGTGGAAGATCTCCAAGGTGTTGCCCGACGGATCCTCGAAGGTGATCATCTCGTCGACCCGGCGGTCGGCGAGTTCGGCGGCGGTGGCCTCCTTGTAGGGCGTCCCCTCGACTTCGAGCCGCTTGCGGATCTCCTGCAGCCCGGCGGCGTTCGAGGTCTCCCAGCCCGACTGCAGCAGCCGGTCGCGCTCACCCGGGACGACGATCAGCCTCGCGGGGAACTCGTCCATCCGCAGGTACAACGCACCCTCGGGCGACGCCCCGTCCACACCTTTGCCCTCGACCATGCCGAGCACCTTGAGCGCGTACTCCCGCCAGGCCGCCACGTCGGTGGCCTCCAAGCGCAGATACCCCAACGACCGGATACTCATGACTCGCCCCCAAGAAAATCAATACATAGCTTGTTGAACTCGTCGAACTTCTCCAATTGTGCCCAATGTCCACACTGCCCGAACACATGCAGCTGCACCCGGGGAATCTGCTTGAGCGCCACCAACGCACCGTCGAGCGGATTGACCCGGTCTTCGCGACCCCAGATCAGCAGCACCCGCTGACGCAGTTTGTACACCTCACGCCACATCATCCCGAGCTCGAAATCCGGTCCGGCGAACGACTTCCCCATCGCCTTGGCTGCGGCGAGTGACTCCGGCTGGCTGGCGATGGCGAACCGCTCGTCGACAAGCTCGTCGGTGATCATCTTCTGATCGAAAACCATGATGCGCAGGAATTTCTCGATGTTCTCGCGCGTCGGCTCCTGGGTGAACCGGCCCAGCAGCTTGACCCCTTCGGTCGGGTCGGGCGCGAACAGGTTGACGCTCAGACCACCGGGGCCCATCAGCACCAGCCTGCCGGCGCGCTTCGGGTTGTCCAGTGCGAACCGCACCGCGGTGCCCCCACCGAGTGAGTTGCCCACCAGCGCCGCCCGCTCGATACCGAGGTGGTCGAACAGATTCAGCAGCGCGGTGGCGCTGTAGCGGTTGTACTGCTCATGCTCGGTGTGCTTGTCGGAGTGGCCGTAGCCGGGCTGATCGACGGCCAACACATGAAAGTGCTTGGCCAGCACCCCGATATTGCGGCCGAAGTTGGACCAGCTCGACGCGCCGGGTCCGCCGCCGTGCAACAGCACCACAGTGTCCGCGGATCCGCGATTGCCGACGCCCGCCTCGTGGTAGTGCAGTTTCATGTCGTCGCGCACCTGCGCATACCGCGAGGTGGACTCGAACGTGATCTCGACCTGTTGCTCGGTCTCCTGGATGTAGGAAGTCATTCGCCCTACACCATCGTGTCGGTCGGCGGCAGACCGAATTCGTCGTTGCCAAAGATCAGGTACGCGCGCTCCGGCTCATTGGCGGCATGCACCCGGCCGGCGTGCGCATCACGCCAGAAGCGTTGGATCGGAGCGTCATTGGCCAGCGCGGTGGCGCCGGACGCTTCGAACAGTCGGTCCACCGAGGCGATGGCGCGCGCGGTGGCGCGCACCTGGTCGCGGCGGGCCCGGGCCCGCAGGTTGAACGGGATCTCCTTACCCGCACTCAGCAAGGCGTACTCGTCACCGACATTGCCGATCAACTGACGCCACGCAGCGTCGATATCACTGGCCGCTTCGGCGATCCGAACCTTGGCGAACGGGTCGTCCTTGGACTTCTCACCGGCGAACGCGGCGCGGACACGCTTGCCCTGGTGCTCGACGTGGGCATCGTAGGCCCCGTAGGCCATGCCCACGATCGGCGCCGAGATGGTGGTGGGATGCACCGTGCCCCAAGGCATCTTGTACACCGGGGCGGTGTTGTTCGCGAAGCCGCCGGCGGTGCCGTCGTTCATCGCCTTGTAGGACAGGAAGCGGTGGCTGGGGACGAAGACGTCCTTGACGACGACGGTGTTGCTGCCGGTACCCCGCAGACCCACCACATGCCACACGTCATCGATGCGGTACTCGCTGCGCGGGATCAGGAAGCTGCCGAAGTCGACCGGCCGGCCGTCCTTGATCACCGGGCCGCCGAGGAATGCCCAGGAGGCGGTGTCGCAGCCCGAAGACCAGTTCCACGATCCGCTGACCAGGTAGCCGCCGTCGACCACCGTGCCGGCACCCATCGGGGCGTACGACGAGGACACCCGCACCGTCGGGTCCTCACCCCAGACCTCTTCCTGGGCCTGCTGGTCGAACAGCGCCAGATGCCAGTTGTGCACCCCGATGATGGAGGAGACCCAACCGGTGGAACCGCAGGCGCTGGCGATGCGGCGGACTGCTTCGTAGAACAGCGTCGGGTCCGCTTGCAGGCCGCCCCACTGCTCAGGCTGGAGCAGCTTGAAGAACCCGACTTCGTCCAGCTGCTGGACGGTCTCGTCGGGGATGCGACGCAGATCCTCGGTGGCCTGGGCACGCTCACGGAACTGCGGGAGCAGATCGTCGATGCCGGCCAGTACCGACTGGGCGTCACGTTGTTGAATGGAAGTCACTGCATTTCCTCTCAAAGGGTGCGGGACCCGAAAAGATCTGAGTTCAAGACTAGAACACGTTACGATTTGTGTCGAGAAGCGCGTACGTGCAGCTGCTGGACCTGCGACGGGCCATTTCTGTAACCTGTTCTAATTGTGGCGCCGCGCCGGCGCCGCTGAAAGTGAGGAACACGGTTGTGACGGACGAGCCACTCGGCAGTCACGTGCTGGAACTCGAGATCGCCGATGTCATCGTCGAGACCGATGATGCGCGGTCGCTGGTGTTCAAAGTGCCCGACGGCCCCGGTGACCCGGTGATCGCGCCCGAAAAACTGCGGTACGCGCCGGGCCAGTTCCTGACGGTGCGCGTGCCCAGCGACCGCACGGGGTCGGTGGCTCGCTGCTATTCGCTGTGCAGTTCACCGCACACCGACGACGCACTCACCGTCACGATCAAGCGCACCGTCGGCGGCTACGCCTCCAACTGGTTGTGCGAACACGCCCACCCCGGCATGAAACTGCACGTGCTCGCCCCGTCGGGCACCTTCGTGCCGAAGTCACTCGACGGCGACTTCCTACTGATCGCGGCCGGCAGCGGAATCACCCCGATGATGGCCATCTGCAAGTCCGTACTGGCGGCGGGCAGCGGCCAGGTCACTCTCGTCTACGCCAACCGCGACGAGAAGTCCGTCATCTTCGCCGAGGGGCTGCGTGACCTGACCGCAAAATATCCCGACCGGCTGTCGGTGGTGCACTGGCTGGAATCGGTGCAGGGGTTGCCGACGGCGGCCGCACTGGCGCGCCTGGCTGCGGCGCACACCTCCCGACAGACCTTCATCTGCGGGCCCGCCCCCTTCATGGCCGCCGCCAAGGATGCAATGCAGTTACTGCAGTTGCCGGAAGAACAGGTGCACATCGAGGTGTTCCGGTCCCTCGACACCGATCCATTCGCGGCGGTCAAGCTCGAGGAGGCAGCCGACGACGACCAGCCACCGGCCACCGCTGTCGTGACCCTGGACGGCACCACCCACGAACTGAGCTGGCCACGCAACGCCAAGCTGCTCGACGTGCTGCTCGACAAGGGCCTCGACGCGCCGTTCTCCTGCCGGGAGGGACACTGCGGCGCCTGCGCGGTACTCAAGCGTAGTGGCGAGGTCACCATGGAGATCAACGATGTGCTGGAACCCTCGGATCTCGAGGAAGGTCTGATCCTGGGTTGCCAGGCGCTACCTGCCACGGATTCCGTCGAAGTGACCTACGACGAATAACGACGGGATACTTTCGTGCAGATGAAGCGGCTCACAGCAATTTCGGTGATGGTCCTGACGGCGCTGCTGACCGCGGCGCTGGCGCAACCGGCCTCGGCAGCAGCGGCGGCGGATTCCGGCTTCTCGTCGTTCCCCGTCGATCCGGTGACGCAGCTGGAGATGCACGTCAACGCCAACTGTGTGGCCGCCGACACCCGGTGCTACTTCGACACGCAGGCCAATCTGATGACCCCGACCGGCGCCACCGGTTTCCCGGGCGAATTCTGGGCCCGGCAGACCATCACTCTGCGCAGTAACGACCGCAACGTCTGGCAGGAGGCCGAGTACAGTGCGCCCGCCGGCATGCCGCGGGAGACCAAGGGCGCCAACCACGACGACGTGCTCTCGCGCATGCTGAAGAACCCGAGCGGCGTCGAGATCTCGGTGACCTACTTCGGCGGCGGTCCGCTCGAACGGTTCCGCGTCGACGGCAGCTCGGTGCCCACCGACTGGAAGACGGGCCGGCCCAACACTGCCGCCAGTTTCATCGTCTGCTCCCAGATCCAGGTGGTCTACGCCGGGCACAACCTCACCACGCGGGGAGCCTGCGGCCAGACGAGCTTCTGACTAGCGCGGCAGGCCCAGCAACCGCTCGCCGGCCACTGTCAGCAGGATCTGTTCGGTGCCACCGGCGATCGTCAGGCATCGGGTGTTCAGGAAGTACCGCACCTCGGGGCTGTCGACCAGCCCGCCGCCGGGGGTCAGTTCCATCACCCGTTCAGCCAGGGCCTGCCGGTACCGGACGCCGACGAGTTTGCGCACGCTCGACTGGGCGCCGGGATCGCGTCCCCCGACCGCCATCTCGGCGATCCGCTGATCCAACAGTGAGCCGATCTGCGCCGCAACGATCAACTGTCCAAGTGAATCCTGTTCGGCCACATCGAGTTCGACATCGCCGACGGCACTCAGCAGGTCCTCCATCCCCTTGTCGAGCTTGCCGCCACCGCCCATCGCCACACGTTCATTGGCCAGCGTGGTGCGCGCCAGCGGCCAGCCTCCGTCGACCGGACCCACCACCATCTCGTCGGGCACGAACACCTCATCGAGGAACACCTCGTTGAACAACGCCTCACCGGTGATCTCGCGCAGCGGGCGGATCAGCAGGCCCGCAGCGCTCATGTCCACCAGGAAATAGGTGATGCCCTTGTGCTTGGGCGCATCGGGATTGGTCCGGGCCAGGCACACCGCCCAGTTGGCCTTCTGCGCGTTCGAAGTCCACACCTTCTGACCGGTCAGCAGCCAACCGCCTTCGGTACGAACGGCTTTGGTGCGCAACGCGGCGAGATCCGATCCTGCGCCCGGCTCGGAGAACAGCTGGCACCAGTACACCTCGCCCCGCAGCGTGCCCGGGATGAAGCGTTCGATCTGTTCCGGTGTGCCGTGCTCGAGAATGGTGGGTGCGGCCCACCAGCCGATGGAGATATCGGGGCGGTCGACCTTCGCCGCGGCCAGCTCCTCGTCGATGAGCAACTGCATCGCCGGGGAGGCGTCGCGGCCATGAGGTGCGGGCCAGTGCGGGGCGTACAGGCCTGCCCTGGCCAGCCCGGCCTGGTGCTGCTCTTCCGGCAGCTTGGCGACCTCGGCGATATCGGCGGCTATCGCGGCGCGCTGGTCCTCGACCTGGCTGAGGTCGATGCCCAGGCGGCGGCGCAGGCCACCGGTGCTGAGTTGGGCGACACGACGCGACCAGGCAGCGCGGCCGCCCAGGAGTTGTCCGATGGCCAGCGCCCGTCGCAGGTACAGATGGGCGTCGTGCTCCCAGGTGAACCCGATGCCGCCCAGAACCTGGATGCAGTCCTTGGTGTTCTTGATGGCGGCGTCGATACAGGTGGTGGCGGCCACCGCCGCGGCAATGGCCAGCTGGTCGGCATCGGAATCCGACGCTGCGCGGGCTGCGTCGGAGGCGGTGATCGCGGCCTGCTCGGAGCGCAGCAGCATCTCGGCACACATGTGCTTGACGGCCTGGAAGCTGCCGATCGGCTTGCCGAACTGCTCGCGCACCTTCGCGTACTCGGTGGCGGTGTCCAACGTCCAGCGCGCGATGCCCGCCGCTTCGGCGGCGTACACCGTGGCCACCAGATCGCGGAACCGCCCCGCTGACACCGGCAGTGCGGTGGCCGGAGCCGCGGTGAGGGTGACCCGGCCCAGTGGACGGGAGAAGTCGGTCGGGGTCAGCAGTTCGACGTCCACCCCACCGGCCGCGGCATCGACCAGCAGCCACTGGTCACCGGCGGGCAGCAGCAACAGCGCGCCGGCGTCCGCACCGATCACATAGTCGGCACTGCCCGAAGCGGTGCCGTCGTCGAAGGTCAGGTCGGCGGCCAGGGCCAGCCCCGCGAAGCGCTCCCCCGCGGCCAGGGATTCCAGCAGCGCGGGGTCGTCCACGACCAGGGTGGCCACCGCCGTGGTGGCCACGGGTCCGGGGACCAGGGCCGCCGCCGCTTCGTCGACCATCGTGCACAGATCGCCGACACTGCCGCCCGCGCCGCCCGCCTCCTCGGGGACCGCCACGCCGAAGAGTCCGAGTTCGGTCAGGCCGGTGAAAACCGACCGCCATGCATCCGGCTTGCCCTGTTCGATGTCGCGGATTGCCGAGATGACCCCGGAACCAGCCGCCCAGGACTGCACCAAGTCACGTGCAGCTAACAGCTCGGCGGCCTCCAGGCCAGCAACTCCAGACACCGCACACACTCCTTGTTTCACGGCAGAAGGCCGGTGCGGCCCACTAGAACGTGTTCTAATAGTGCCAGTGATCGACCGTCAAGTCGACTGCCGTCACCGCAGTACACAGACGACTCTCACGCGAGTCCCGGGGGCGCGGAGGTGGGCAATTCAGGTCCGCGATGCGTATCGTTTTCAGTCGGTACGTAAACAGAAGGAGCTGCAGGCCGCATGTCTCAGGCGTCTGTGCCAGCGCACACCAAATCGGACCAACGGTCCGCCGCACAACCGCGTGAGGTCCTGACCGTGGCAGTGCTCGCCGAGTCCGAACTCGGCTCGGAAGCTCAGCGGGAGCGGCGCAAACGCATCCTCGACGCCACCATGGCCATCGCATCCAAGGGCGGATACGAGGCCGTGCAGATGCGAGCGGTGGCCGACCGCGCAGACGTCGCCGTCGGCACGCTCTACCGCTACTTCCCGTCGAAGGTGCACCTGCTGGTCTCGGCGCTCGGCCGTGAGTTCGAACGGATCGACGCCAAGACCGATCGCGCCCCCGTGGCCGGCGGTACCCCGTACGAGCGGCTCAACTTCATGGTCTCCAAGCTGAACCGGGCGATGCAGCGCAACCCGCTGCTGACCGAGGCGATGACGCGCGCATACGTGTTCGCCGACGCCTCGGCCGCCGGTGAGGTCGATCACGTCGAAAAGATCATCGACTCCATGTTCGCGCGCGCCATGGCCGACGGAGAACCGAGCGAAGACCAGTACCACATCGCCAGGGTCATTTCCGATGTATGGCTGTCGAATCTGCTCGCCTGGCTGACCCGGCGGGCGTCGGCCACCGACGTGAGCAAACGCCTGGACCTCGCGGTGCGGCTGCTGATAGGCAACGGCGAAGGCGACACTCCTAAGATCTGACGGGTGAGCTTGCCCCAAGACGTCATCGCCGGTCTGACCCGGGTGGCCCAAGTCCCCATCCTGCTCGTGACCTCCGATTTCGACGGCACACTGGCGCCGATCGTCAACAATCCCGCCGACGCGCGACCGCTCGAGGCCTCGGCTGTGGCGCTACGTGCGCTGGCGGCAGCACCCTCGACGTCGGCGGCGCTGATCTCCGGGCGCGCGCTGACCGACCTGGGCACGCTGTCGGGATTGTCCGGTGCGGTCCACCTCGTCGGCAGCCATGGAGCCGAATTCAACACCGGCTTCGCCCACCAGATCGATGGTGAGCTGCTGCAGAAGATCAACGCCGAGCTCGGCGCCATCGCCGACCGGTATCCCGGCGTCACGGTCGAACCCAAACCGGCCAGCGTGGCACTGCATGTCCGCAATGCCGATCCCGCCGACGGTGAGGCAGCGCTGGCCGCGGCCCGCTCGGCATCCACACAATGGAACGCCCATGCCACCGAAGGCAAGGCGGTGCTGGAGTTCGCGGTGATCACCACTGACAAGGGCGTGGCCATCGACATCCTGCGCGAACGCGAAGGGGCCGACGCCGTGGTGTTCTTCGGCGACGACGTGACCGACGAGAAGGCCTTCCGCCGGTTGCGCACCGACGATGTGGGGGTCAAGGTCGGCCCCGGGGAGACCGCCGCGCGTTATCGCGTCTCGTCACCCGAGGACGTCGCGACGGCCCTGCAGTTCCTGGCCGGTTTGCGACGCTAGCCGGGCGGACCCACGGTGCGGCCGCGGATCAGGTCCGTGGGCAGCACGTCGATCACCGGGAGTCCGTCCCGCGGCGGGCTGTGCAGTAAAGCCCCTGCGCGCCTACCCTTTTCGAGGCTCGGCTGGGACACCGTGGTCAGCCCCCGTTTGATCGCCTCGGGGATGCCGTCGAACCCGGTGACGCTGATCTGCCCCGGAACGTAGACGCCACGGGCACGCAGGTGGTCCATCGCCGAGATCGCCAACACGTCAGCGGTGCACATCAGTGCGGTGATGCGCGGATTGGTCTGCAGGGCCAGTTCGGCCGCACCCCCGCCGGAAGTGGGCCCGTGCTCGTAACTCTCGATGATGGTCAGGCCCTTGTCATCCAGACCCGCCGCGCTCATCGCGTCGCAGACCCCACCGATACGCTCGCTCTGCACATGGAAAAGCTTGGACTCCAACCGATTCGGGTCCGCAACGGTGGCTGACGGATCGCCATCCAGCGGCTCCCTACCCAGCCGCATGGTCAGCAGTCCGATCTCGCGGTGCCCCAGCCCGATCACGTAATCGGCGAGCTCACGCATCGCCGACCTGTCGTCGATGCACACCATCGAGGTGCCGGGAACATCCCGTGGCTGATCGACCAGCACCACCGGCAGCCGACGGTCCAACACCGACTGCAGGTAAGGGTCATCAGCGGAGGCCGAGTACACCACAAAACCGTCGACACCCGCGGACAGCACCGAGCTGTTCCCCTCGGCCACCGTGCGACTGGGCCCGACGGCGACCATCATCAGGCCCTGGCCGACTTCTTCGCAGGACTCGGCCAGCCCGGCAACGAAGTTCAATGCGGCCGGATCACTGAACGAATAGGTCAGCGGCTCGGTGGTGACCAGGCCCACCGCGCCGGCCTTGCGGGTGCGCAGCGACCGGGCCACCGGATCAGGCCCGGCGTAGCCCAACTGCTTGGCGGTGGCGAACACCCGCTCCCGAAGATCGGCCGACAGCTGGTCGGGCCGGTTGTACGCATTGGAGATCGTGGTGCGCGAGACCTTGAGCTCGGCGGCCAGTGAAGCCAAAGTCGCCCGTCGGCGCGGAGCGGGGCTTCTGGACATGCTCTGTGAGGTTAGCCGATGCGGGCCGGGGTTCGGGTCTCGACCGCCGCACCGGGGCGCTGTGCCACCAACCAGACCACCAGCCACACCAGGCAGACGATCGTGACGATGACGAAACTCGGCGGCAGATCGAACACCGATGACGCCACCAACCCGGCCCATACCGCGAACACCGACAGCGCCGTCGAGACCGCCATCGCCGCGACCGGACGGGCGGTCAGCATGATGGCGGTGGCCGCGGGCGTCACCACCAGGGCGAACAGCAGCAGCGTGCCGACAGCCTGCACCGCCATGGTGATGGCCAGCCCCAGCAGCGCCATGAAGACCATGGACAGGGCTCGTACCGGCACCCCTTTGGCCTCTGCCACGTCGGCGTTGACCGAGGCGAACAGCAGGGGACGGAAGATCACGGCGATCGTGGCGGCCAGCACCACGACCAGGATGGCGAAGATCGTCAACTGCTCGCGGGTGACGGCCAGCAGATTGCCGAAGAGCACGTTGGTGACGGTGCTGCTGCTCTTGGTCGCCTGGGAGCTGAAGAACAGGCCCAGCCCGGTGGCGGCCGCCAGCACGGTGCCGGTGGCGATCTCCCGGTCATCGGCCTTCTTGCCCAGCGCGCCGATCACCAGTGCCCCGCCGATGCAGAACACGCCGAGGCCCAGTGTCACCGGCACTCCGAGCAGCACGGCGCCGGTGGCGCCGGGAAAGCCGATGTGTGCCAGGGCATGTGCGGCGAACGCGGTGTTGCGGACCACGATGAAATAGCCGATGAGTCCGGCGGCCAGCGCCACCAGTGTGCCGCCGATCAACGCGTTGCGCATGAACGCCGAGGTCAGGATGTGCCACCAGTTCTCCTGGTAGCCCAGCGCGATCAACTGCGTGCTCACCTACACACTCCTCATGTACAGCTCACCCTGCGGCGTGTGCACCACCTGTACCGAGGTGCCGTAGAGGTGGCTGAGCAGATCCTCGTCGACCACCTCGTTCATCAGGGCGAAGTGGGCGTGGCCGTCGAGCAGGTAGATCGCACTGTCGAGGACACCCAACAATGGGTTGAGGTCGTGGGCGACCACCAGGATCGTCACCCCGACCTCATCGCGGATCCGGCCCAGCAGTGTCACGATTTCGCGTTGATTGCGCAGATCGATGGCGGCCAACGGCTCGTCCAGGATCAGTAGTTGGGGACGGCTGACCAGAGCTTCGGCGATCGCCACGCGCTGACGCTGCCCGCCGGAGAGCTCTGACAGCCGACGGCCGGCGAACTCGTGTGCCCCGACGGCCGTCATGGTCTCCATGACGCGGCGGCGTTGTTCGGGTGTGGGCGGCGTGAACCCCCAGCGGTTTCCGATCAGCCCCAGCATCACCGCGTCGCAGGCGCGGATCGCGTTGCCGGCCGCGGCGGCATAGTTCTGCGGTACGTAGCCGATCAGGTCGGTGGCCGCCCCCGGCGCCCGTCCGAGCACCCGAACGGTGCCCGACGCCACCCGCAGCAGGCCGAGAACCACTTGCAGCAGGGTGGTTTTGCCCGACCCGTTGGATCCGATGACGGCGGTGATGCCCCCGACCGGAACTTCGAAGGTGCCTTCCGACCAGATCAGCCGCCCGCCGCGCACCACACTGACGTCATCGAAGGCCAGGGCCGGGCCGGTATCAGTCTCGGACACCGAGTGCCTCGGCGAGCGCTTCCAGTTGTTGCACCTGCCAAGCTTCAAACGTTTCGGCGCCCGGCGCCACCGTTTCGGTGACCTCGACCACCGGCACGCCGGCCGATTCGGCTGCCGAGCGCAGCTGCTGAGGCACCGAGCCCTCGGTTTGGGTGTTGTAGATCAGCACGTCGACCGCCTTGTCGTCGAGCAGACGCAGGAACGCGTCGAGGTCGGCAGGCGACGGGTCAGCCTCGGCGGCACTCGAGGTCTGGTAACCGCGGGGGGTGCGGTTGGTGAGCCCGAGAGCGGCGGCCATGTCGTCGAAGACATTCTCGGTGGCCGCATAGGACTTGTCGGCCGCGCCGGACTTGATGGTGTCGATGGCGTCGTCGTAGGGCTGCAAGGATTCCGCAAATGCGGCGTTCTGCGCTTCGAAGTAGTCCGCGGCGCCCGGCGCCAGCTCTTTGAGCTGTGCGGTGACCGCGTCGGCGACGGTGTGCACCGCCGCGGGGCTGTACCAGGCGTGCGGGTTGACCTGGTCGGTGCGCACCGCCTCGATCACCGGGGCCTGGGGCGCGGACGTCGCCGCCAGCTTGGCCGCCCACTCGTCGTAATGGCCACCGTTGATGACGACCAGCTGTGCACCTTCGAAGGTGACAGCGTCCGAGGGAGCCGGTTCGTAGTCGTGCGGGTCCACCGATGACGAGGCCAGCACCGTCGTCACGGCAGCGCAGTCTCCACCGAGCTGGGAGACGATGCCACCCCATTGATCGACGCTCACCACGACGTCGACGGGGGCCACCGGGCACGACCCGCCGTCGTGCTCCGCCGCCGTTTGGTCACCAGCGGAGCACCCCGCCAACAGCATCGGAGCCACCAGCGCCGCCCCCACAGCGAGCGCGCGGAAGGTCGAGATCACCATGGCCGGTAATGATAACCATTTGCAACTAAGCGGCCTAATCGTGCCGCTAGTCTTGCCGGGTGACCAAGCACGCGTTCAGCCCGCAGGAGCGCCAGGCCGTTTACCGGGCCATCACCGAGCGCCGCGACATGCGCCGGTTCGTTCCGGGGGCAGCGATTGCCGACGACGTGCTCGGCCGACTGCTCGCAGCCGCACACGCGGCCCCGAGCGTCGGACTGATGCAGCCGTGGCGGTTCATACGCATCACCGACCCCGAGCTGCGTCGCGACATCCATGCCCTCGTCGACGACGAGCGCCGCCTCACCGCACACGCCCTCAATGAGCGCGCCGACGAATTCATGGCCCTCAAGGTCGAAGGCATCCTCGAATGCGCAGAGGTGTTTGTGGTGTCACTGGCTGACAACCGGTCCGCGCACGTGTTCGGACGCCGCACCCTGCCGCAGATGGACCTGGCGTCGGTGTCGTGCGCCATCGAGAACCTGTGGCTGGCGGCCAGGGTGGAAGGCCTTGGCATGGGCTGGGTTTCGCTGTTCGACCCGCTGCGGCTCGCCAAGCTGCTCGACATTCCCGACGACGCTGACCCGGTAGCCATCCTGTGTCTCGGCCCGGTCCCGGAGTTCCCGGAACGCCCGGTGCTGGAGATCGAACACTGGGCATTCGGACGTCCACTCGGTGAGTTCCTGACCGAGAACCGGTGGTGAACAGCACCCGTCGACCGGCACGCGGATAGGCTTGGCGGCATGGCGCACGTCGACCTCAATGCCGACCTGGGCGAAGGCTTCGCGATCTGGGACCTGGGCGACGACGACGCCATGCTCGGTCTGGTCACCAGCGCCAATATCGCGTGCGGGTTCCATGCCGGCGACCCGGCACGACTTGCCAACACCTGCCACGCGGCCGCCGCCGGCGGTGTCCAGATCGGGGCGCAGGTCAGCTACCGGGACCTGGCGGGCTTCGGCCGCCGGTTCATCGACGTCGAGCCGGCGGAACTGCGCGCCGAGATCATCTACCAGATCGGCGCGCTGGACGCCCTGGCACGGGTGGCGGGATCACGGGTCAGTTATGTCAAACCCCATGGGGCGCTGTACAACACGATCGTCGATCACCGGCCCCAGGCCCGCGCGGTAGCCCAGGCCGTTCATGACCTGGACCCGCGACTGCCGGTCCTCGGGTTGTCGGGCTCGGTGTTCTTCGACGAGGCACGGCGCCTCGGCCTGCGGACCGTGGCAGAGGCATTCGCCGACCGTGCCTACACCCCCGAGGGTCGTCTGTTGTCTCGCCGGGAACCCGGTGCGGTGTTGCACGACCCCGCCCAGATCGCCGCTCGGGTGTCGGACATGGTGGCCAACGGTGAAGTCGAGGCCGTCGACGGCACCCGCATCACCGTGAGTGTCGAATCCGTTTGTGTGCACGGGGATTCACCTGGCGCAGTGCAGATTGCGGGCGCGGTGCGGGACCGGTTGGTCGCCGACGGCGTCGAACTGCGGAGGTTCCACTGATGCGGCTGCGCCTCGGCAGACCCGAGTTATCCAGGCACGCATCGAAATTCACGGTTCCCGCAGTTTCCGCGGAGTCGCCCCTTACGGTCACCTGGATGGGCGTGTCGACGCTGCTGCTCGACGACGGCGCCTCGGCGGTGCTGACTGACGGCTACTTCTCCCGGCCCGGCCTGGCTCGGGTGGGCCTGGGCAAAGTGGCCCCGTCAGCACCCCGCGTCGACGGGTGCCTGGCGCGGGCCGGAATCCGCCACCTGCAGGCTGTGCTTCCGGTGCACACCCACTTCGACCACGCGTTGGACAGTGCGCTGGTCGCCGACCGCACCGGCGCCCTGTTGGTCGGCGGACGTTCAGCGGCGGCTATCGGGCGCGGCCACGGCCTGGCCGAGGACCGGATCGTCATCGCAGCCGAGGCGCCTGTCGTCGCGGGCTCCTACGAGCTCACCCTCATCGCATCGGCGCACTGCCCGCCGGACCGGTTCCCGGGCCCCATCACCGAACCCGTGACCGTCCCGAGCCGGGCATCGGCATACCGGTGTGGCGAGGCGTGGTCGGTGCTGGTGCGCCACACCCCCACCGGACGACGGTTGCTCATCCAGGGCAGTGCCGGCTACCGGCCCGGCGCCCTCACCGGGCATCACGCCGAGGTGGCCTATCTGGGTATCGGTCAACTCGGGGTGCTCCCGGAGTCTTACCTGCGCGAGTACTGGGAGCACACCGTGCGCGCGGTCGGAGCTCGGATGGTCATCGGCATCCACTGGGACGACTTCTTCCGACCGTTGTCGAAGCCATTGCGGGCGTTGCCATTCGCCGTCGACGACCTGGACACCTCGATGCGCGTACTACAAGGGCTCGCCGACGCCGACGGTGTCGCACTGTTGCTGCCCACGGTCTGGCGACGCGAGGACCCCTGGGCTTGACGTTCACGCTGATCCTGTCGCTGGCGCTGCTGGCGGTCGTTCTCGGTTTCGCGATCGCCCGGCCCAGAGGGTGGCCCGAGGCGGCCGCCGCGGTGCCTGCTGCCCTGCTTCTGATGGCGACCGGTGCCGTCTCGGTTGATGCCGCGGTAGCCGAAACCGCGCACCTACTGCCGGTGGTCACCTTCCTGGCTGCGGTGCTGGTGCTGGCGAAGCTCTGTGACGACGAAGGTCTGTTCCAGGCTTTCGGCGCGGTGATGGCCCGCGCCAGCGCGGGCTCCCCACCCAGGCTGCTGCGCCAGGTGTTTGTCCTGGCCGCTGCCACCACCGCGGTGCTCTCACTCGATGCGACCGTGGTGCTGCTGACCCCGGTGGTGCTGGCCACCGCCGCCACTCTGCGGGTCCCGGTCCGGCCGCACGCCTACGCGACCGCGCACCTGTCGAACACCGCGTCGCTGCTGCTGCCGGTGTCGAACCTGACCAACCTGCTGGCGTTCGCCATCCTCGACCTGTCGTTCGTGGAATTCACCCTGTTGATGGCGGGACCGTGGCTGGTGGCGATCGCGGCCGAGTACGTGATGTTGCGGGTGGTGTTCCGCCGGGACCTGACGCCCGTCGCGCAGACCGAGGTCGTGGACAAACCCGCACTCCCGGTTTTTGTGCTGGCAGTGCTGGGGTTGACGCTGCTCGGCTTCGTGGCCACCTCGCTTCTGGGTGTGGATCCGGTGTGGGCTGCGCTGGCCGGGGTGGTGGTGCTCGGTGTCCGGGGGTTGGCGCAACGCAAAAGCACCGTGGGCAGCATCCTCGGGTCGGCGAACATCCCGTTCCTGGCGTTCGTATTGGCCCTCGGAGTCGTGGTGCAGGCAGTGATGGATGCCGGTCTGGGGTCCGCGATGGGCCGGGTACTGCCGGACGGCACGGGGCTGGTAGCGCTGCTCGGAATCGCCGTCACCGCAGCGGTGCTGGCCAATCTGGTGAACAACCTGCCCGCGGTGCTGGTGCTGCTGCCGTTGGTGGCAGCCAGCGGGCCGGCTGCGGTGCTGGCGGTGCTCATCGGCGTCAACATCGGGCCCAACCTGACCTACGTCGGCTCGCTGTCGAACCTGTTGTGGCGCCGGGTGCTCAGCAGCCGCGGCACCCGCACCAATGCCGGCGAATTCACGCTGCTGGGGCTGCTCACCGTGCCGGTGTCACTGGTCCTGGCAATCGTGGCGCTGTGGGCCGGGGTACGCCTGCTCGGTGTCGGTTAACTGCGGCGCTGACGGGCGATCTCGGCCAACACGACGCCGGCCGCGACGGACGCGTTGAGAGATTCGGTGGGTCCGGCCATCGGGATGGACACGACCGCGTCGCAGTGCTGGCGCACCAGTCGCGAGAGGCCTTTGCCCTCGGACCCGACCACGATCACCACCGGACCGGATGCATCGAGATCGTCGAGCGTGGTGTCACCGTCAGCGTCCAGGCCGATGACGCGCAGCCCGGAGTCGGCCCAATCCTTGAGCGTGCGATTGAGATTGGTGGCGCGGGCGACCGGCAGCCGCGCAGCCGCACCGGCGCTGGTGCGCCACGCGACTGCGGTCACCGAGGCGGATCGACGCTGTGGGATCACCACTCCGTGGCCGCCGAACGCCGCCACCGAGCGGACGATCGCGCCCAGGTTGCGGGGATCGGAGATGTTGTCCAGTGCCACCAGCAGTGCCGGGGTGACATCGCTGGTCGCCGAACGCAGCAGGTCGTCGGGATGGGCGTAGCTGTAGGGCGGCACCTGCAGGGCGATGCCCTGGTGCAGCCCGTTGGTGCTCAACCGATCCAGGTCAGTGCGCGGCACTTCGAGAATGGGGATGCCGGAATCAGCTGCGCGGGTGACGGATTCGGTCAGCCGCTCGTCGGCGTCCGCGCCGAGGGCCACCCACAACGCGGTGGCGGGAACCCCGGCCCGCAGGCATTCGAGCACCGGGTTGCGGCCCAGCACGATCTCGGTGGTGTCATCGGTTTTCTTCTTGGGCCGGCCCTGCTGTTGCCTGGCCGCCTTGTTCGCCCGCTTGGCAGCAGGATGGTGGGGCCGCTCGTGCGCAGGCGGGGTGGCGCCGCGACCCTCCAGGCCACGGCGGCGGACACCGCCGGAACCGACGGTCGGACCCTTCTTGGTGCCGGCCTTGCGGACTGCGCCACGGCGCTGCGAATTCCCGGCCATTATTTGGTGTCCCCGTCGAGTAGTGCCCACTGCGGTCCGTCCGCGGTGTCGGTCACGTCGATTCCGGCCTCTTTGAGGTGGTCTCGAATCTGGTCCGCGGCAGCCCAGTCGCGTTCGGCCCGGGCCTTCTGGCGACTCTTGAGCGCCCACTGCACCAACACATCGACGGCGGCCAGCGCCGCGGTGGTCTCGTCGCGCAGTTCCCAACGCTCATCGAGCGGATCGCAACCCAGGATGCCCATCATCGCCCGGATGGACTTCGCGGCGGTCATCGCACCGTCGTGGTCACCGGCGTCGAGCGCCCGGTTTCCGTCGGCGCGGGTGCTGTGCACCTCGGCCAACGCGATCGGCACCGCGAGGTCGTCGTCGAGTGCGGCGGCGAACTTGTCGGTCCACACACCGGGCACCACCGCGCCGACCCGGGTGCGCACCCGGTGCAGGAAATCCTCGATGCCGGTGTAGGCCTTGACCGCGTCCTGCAGCGCGACCTCGGTGAACTCCAACATGGACCGGTAGTGCGCGCTACCCAGGTAGTAGCGCAGCTCGGCCGGCCGAACCCGTTGCAGCACAGCGGGAATGGAGAGCACGTTGCCCAACGACTTGCTCATCTTCTCGCCGCCCATGGTGACCCAGCCGTTGTGCAGCCAGTAATGGGCGAACCCGTCGCCGGCCGCGCGGGCCTGGGCGATCTCGTTCTCGTGGTGCGGAAAGACCAGATCCATACCACCGCAGTGGATGTCGAACTCGGCACCCAGATATTCGTGGGCCATCGCCACGCATTCGGAGTGCCAACCCGGACGGCCACGCCCCCACGGTGTGGGCCAGGAAGGTTCGTCGGGTTTGGCGGCCTTCCACAGGGTGAAATCGCGTTGATCGCGCTTTCCGGTGGCCACCCCTTCACCCTGGTGCACGTCGTCGACGCGGTGGCCCGACAGTGCGCCGTACTCGGGGAAGCTGAGCACGTCGAAGTACACGTCACCGCCGCCGTCCCGGAGGTCGGTGTAGGCATGCCCGCTGTCGATGAGCCGCTCGATCAGCTCCACGATCTGGGTGATGTGCCCGGTGGCGCGCGGCTCAAACGACGGCGGGAGCACTCCGAGCGCGTCATAGGCAGCAGAGAACGCGCGCTCGTGCGTGGCCGCCCACTCCCACCACGGCCGGCCCGCGGCAGCGGCCTTGGTCAGGATCTTGTCGTCGATATCGGTGACGTTGCGGATGAAGGCGACGTCGTAGCCCTTGGCCATCAGCCACCGGCGCAGCACGTCGAATGCCACCCCGCTGCGGACATGGCCGATGTGCGGCAGGCCCTGGACGGTGGCGCCGCACAGGTAGATGGAAGCGTGGCCGGGGCGCACGGGGACAAAATCGCGCACCACACCGGACATGGTGTCGTGGAGCCTCAGGCCTTCCTGCCGGCCCTCGGCCCATCCCTCGCGATCGGTCACGACATGCCAGCCTACCGGCCGTTTAGACGGTTTCCCGCATCGGCAACACCAGAGCGGTCGCGACGGCGGCCAACCCTTCCCCGCGGCCGGTCAACCCGAGGCCGTCGGTGGTGGTCGCCGATACCGACACCGGGGCGGCGAGCAGGTCGGACAGCAGCAACTGGGCCTCGTCGCGGCGCGGCCCGATCTTGGGTTTGTTGGCGATCACCTGGACCGCGGCATTGCCGATCTGGTAGCCGTGGTCGGCGAGCAGGGTGCGGACATGACGGAGCATGTCAGCGCCGGTGACACCCGCCCAGCGGGGGTCGTCGACGCCGAATACGCTGCCGAGGTCGCCGAGACCGGCGGCCGACAGCAGTGCGTCACACAATGCATGTGCGGCGACATCACCGTCGGAATGCCCGGCGCAGCCGTCAGCACCGCTGAATTGCAGGCCCAGCAGCCAGCAGGGGCGTCCCGGCTCGATCGGATGGACGTCGGTGCCCACACCGACCCGTGGAATGCTCACGTGGCGATCAGCGCCTCGGCCAGGATCAGGTCCATCGGAGTGGTGATCTTGAAGGCCATCGGATCGCCGGGCACGGTCTGGACCTGACCGCCGATGCTCTCCACCATCGAGGCGTCATCAGTGAACACCCCGGCGCGGCCGTACGCGCGTTTGAGGACCTCGGTGGCGAAACCCTGCGGCGTCTGTACGGCGCGAAGGCCGGCGCGTTCGGGAGTGCCGAGCACAACCCCGTTGGAATCCACCGCTTTGATCGTGTCGGCCAGCGGGATCGCCGGCACCACCGCGGTGCTGCCGGCCTCGAGGGCTTGCACCACCCGGCTGATCAGGGTCGGCGGCGTCAACGGCCGGGCCGCGTCGTGCACGAGGATGAAGTCGGCATCGCCGGCAGCCTCGATGGCGAGCCGCACCGATTCGGTACGGTCCACTCCACCGCCGACGACGGTGACAGGAAAATCCGGGCTGGCCAGGATCAACGACGCTTCATCGGTTCTGGTGGGCGGTACCGCCACCACGACCTCGTCGACGACACCTGAATCGCGCAACCCGGCAATAGCGCGCTCGATCAGGGTGATACCACCCAGGAACACGAACGCTTTCGGAATCCCAGCGGCCAGCCGTTCACCGGAACCGGCCGCCGGAACTATCGCGACAGTGCGCATTCCCGTCAGGAAGCGGCGGCCAGCACCTCTTCGAGAATGACGTCAGCTTTTGCATCATCAGTGTTCTCCGCGAGCGCGAGTTCGCCGACGAGAATCTGCCGGGCCTTCGCCAACATGCGCTTCTCGCCGGCAGACAGACCACGTTCCTGGTCACGACGCCACAGATCACGCACGACCTCGGCGACTTTGTTCACGTCGCCCGACGCCAGCTTCTCCAGATTGGCCTTGTACCGGCGCGACCAGTTGGTCGGCTCCTCGGTATGAGGCGCGCGCAGCACCTGGAAGACCTTGTCCAGACCCTCTTGCCCGACAACATCCCGGACACCGACATACTCAGCGTTGTCCGCGGGAACACGAACGGTGAGATCGCCCTGGGAAACCTTCAGAACGAGGTATTCCCTCTGCTCGCCCTTGATGGTCCGGGTTTCGATCGCCTCGATCAACGCAGCACCGTGATGTGGATAGACAACGGTGTCTCCGACCTTGAAAATCATCTGATTCGAGCCCCTTTCGCTACTCCACAATAGCACGGGGCCCCTTCGGGCGTCTCCCAACGGTGCAGGTCAGGGGCCAGAAGAGCGGCGACTCGGGGTTGACATGAGCGCCAAAGCGTGCAGGTAGCAAGGCCGTTCGGCCCGGTATCTGACTCCCCAGCAATCCCGGGATACCGGCCGTCGCGGTGTCATTGCCGCGGTTGCTGCGGCCTTCCCGGCAACCCTTGAGTACCGCGCGTCGTCGGCACCTACTACTCTGCATAGTCGAATCAAGGCGCCCGCTAGCAGGAGGCTCTCAGTGCCGATGGACAAGCCCGTCAACAAGCCGTTCGCACGCTTGGCGCTCGCGGTCGGCGGCGTGCTCGCAGCCACCGCACTCGTCGGCTGCGGCGCTGGACAGATCTCCCAGGTGGCCACTCAGCTGCCGGCCATCAACGGCAGCGCCGGCGGTGTCGAGAACATCACGCTGCGCAATGTGCACATCCAGGCCGTGCAGGAGGGCGACGCGTTGCAGCCCGGCACCACCGTCGACCTGATCTTCACTGCCACCAACCAGTCCCCCGATTCCGCAGACCGACTGGTGGGCATCACCAGCGATGTGGGCACCGTGACGCTGGCAGGCAATACCGAGATCCCCGCCGGCGGGCTGCTCGAAGTCGGCTTGCCCGACGGTGTCGAGGAGTTGGCGGCGCTGCCGGAACGCGCCGAGGGCGCTGAGGCCATGGTGGCGCTGTCCGAACCGATCCGCAACGGCCTGACCTACCCCTTCACGTTCACCTTCGAGCGCGCCGGCGATACGGTGCTGCAGGTTCCGATCTCGGCCGGCAACGCGGCGCGCCAGGGCGAAGCCGGCGGCAGCCAGGGCGGTGGACACTAGTCATCGTCGGCACCACCGGCTCAGCGGGCCCGCGTGTCTGGCTGAGTAGGTGTCATACCCGCCGGTTACGGTCTCGACGTGGCTAAAACCGGTGGGACGAAAGCGCGCTCCCAGTACCGCTGTTCGGAATGCCAGCACGTCACCGCGAAATGGGTGGGCCGCTGCCCCGAATGCGGCACCTGGGGCACCGTCAACGAGGCCCCGGTCCTCGCCGCGCTGGGTGGTTCAGCACACCGCGGCGTCGTACCCGCATCTGCCGCGGTACCCATCAGTGCCATTGATCCGGCCCGCACCCGGCACGTCCACACCGGAGTCAGCGAACTCGACCGGGTGCTCGGCGGCGGGATCGTCCCGGGATCGGTGACCCTGCTGGCGGGCGAACCGGGCGTCGGCAAATCCACGCTGCTTCTCGAGGTGGTGCACCGCTGGGCGCAGGCCGGCCGACGCGCGCTCTACGTCTCCGGTGAGGAATCCGCCGGGCAGATTCGGATGCGCGCCGAACGCACCGGGTGCACCCATGACGAGGTCTACCTGGCCGCCGAGTCCGATCTGCACACCGTGCTCGGGCACATCGAGGCAGTGCAGCCGACGCTGGTGATCGTCGACTCCGTGCAGACGCTGTCGACCACCGACACCGACGGCGTGACCGGCGGCGTCACTCAGGTGCGTGCGATCACCACCGCACTGACCGGGTACGCCAAATCGGCGGCCGGCCCCGGCGTGGCGATCATCCTCGTCGGCCACGTCACCAAAGACGGCGCGATCGCCGGGCCCCGTTCACTGGAACACCTCGTCGATGTGGTGCTGCATTTCGAAGGTGACCGCAACACCACGCTGCGGCTGGTCCGCGGCGTGAAGAACCGGTTCGGCGCCGCCGACGAGGTGGGCTGTTTTGTGTTGCACGACAACGGAATCGAAGGTGTCGCCGACCCGTCGGGGCTATTCCTGGACCAGCGCCCCGAGCCGGTCCCCGGCACGGCGGTCACCGTGGCACTCGACGGCAAGCGCCCGTTGATCGGCGAAATCCAGGCGTTGATCGGCCAGGAAGTGCCCTCGCCGCGGCGGGCGGTCAGCGGCATCGACCAATCGCGTGTCGCGATGATCGCCGCGGTGCTGGAGAGCCGGGCCGGCCTGCCACTCGGGCGGCGTGACATCTACCTGTCGACAGTCGGCGGGATGCGTCTGACCGACCCCTCCGCCGACCTCGCGGTTGCACTGGCAATGGCCACCGCCTACGCCGAACTGTGCCTGCCCACCTCCACCGTCGTGATCGGCGAGGTGGGCCTGGCCGGGGACCTGCGCCGCGTCACCGGCATGGACCGCCGCCTCGCCGAGGCGGCCCGACTGGGGTTCACCACCGCCCTGGTGCCGCCGGGCGCGAAGACCAGCAAGGGCCTGCGCACCGTGGAAGTCGCCACCATGAGCGAAGCGTTGCGCGCGATGATGCGTATCGCGGTACCACCGGCCAGCAAACCACCCGCGGTCCGTCCCCCGGTGCGGCCGGACCTCAAAGTGGTAGACGGTGGTTCGTCGGTCACGGACGCAGGGGACAATGACTGGCTGTGACGCCCAGTAACAAGCCGACCCTGCGTGAGACGGTCGGGCGGTTGGCGCCCGGTACCGCGTTACGCGACGGCCTGGAGCGCATTCTCCGCGGCCGCACCGGAGCGCTGATCGTCCTGGGTTACGACGACTCCGTCGAGGCCATCTGCGACGGGGGCTTTGCGATCGACGTCCGCTACGCCCCCACCCGGCTGCGCGAACTGTCGAAGATGGACGGCGCGGTGGTGCTGTCCACCGACGGCAGCCGCATCATGCGCGCCAATGTCCAGCTGGTGCCCGACCCGTCCATCCCGACCGACGAATCCGGTACCCGCCACCGCTCCGCGGAGCGTTCGGCCATCCAGACCGGCTACCCGGTGGTCTCGGTCAGCCACTCGATGAGCATCGTGACCGTCTACGTCGCCGGCGAGCGGCACGTGGTGGCGGATTCGGCGACCATCCTGTCCCGAGCCAACCAGGCCATCGCGACGCTGGAACGCTACAAGGCCCGGCTCGACGAGGTGAGCAGGCAGTTGTCCACTGCCGAGATCGAGGACTTCGTGACGCTGCGCGACGTCATGACCGTCGTGCAGCGACTGGAGATGGTGCGACGCATCGGCCTGGAGATCGACAGCGACGCCGTGGAGCTGGGTACCGACGGGCGACAGCTACGCCTGCAGCTCGAGGAGCTGCTCGGAGGTAATGACACCGCTCGGGAGCTGATCACCCGCGACTACCACGCCAACCCGGAGTCCCCGTCGGTGGCGCAGGTCGCCGCCACCCTCGAAGAGCTGGACAGCCTGTCGGACACCGAGCTGCTCGATTTCACCGCGCTGGCCCGGGTCTTCGGCTATCCATCCACAGTCGAGGCGCAGGACACGGCGCTGTCGGCTCGCGGCTACCGCGCCATGGCGGGCATCCCGCGGCTGCAATTCGCCCACGTCGACCTGCTGGTACGCACTTTCGGCTCGCTGCAGGGCCTGTTGGCCGCCAGCGCCACCGACCTGCAATCGGTGGAAGGCATCGGTGCGATGTGGGCCCGCCATGTGCGGGAAGGGCTGTCGCAGCTGGCTGAGTCGACGATCGCCGACCGGCTGGCCTAGCTGTACTGACCACGGACGTTAGGTACGGCGTGGCGTGGTGACATGAAGAAGACCTCCGAGTGAAGTGCGAGCTGTCTAGGAACGCACCAACCCTCTCGGAGGTCTTCGTGTCCCACCGTAATGCCCCATTGTCAGAAACCGGTCGTCTGCGCCTGGCTCGTTGCGTCGTCGAAGACGGCTGGACGCTGCGCCGGGCCGCGGAGCGCTTTCAGGTCGCGGTCACCACGGCCCAGCGCTGGGCGGCCCGATACCGCGAGCTGGGGCCGGCCGGTATGGCCGATCGCAGCTCACGCCCGCACCACAGCCCGAATCAAACCCCGGCCCGCACTGAGCGACGGATCATCAAAGTCCGGGTCACGCGCAGGTGGGGACCAGCCCGAATCGGTTATCTGCTGGGCATTCATCCCTCCACGGTGCACCGCGTGCTGACGCGTTACGGGATTGCCAGGCTGCGCTGGTTAGACCGCCCGACCGGCCGGGTCGTGCGTCGCATCGAAACGGCTGCGGTTGGCGAACTGGTCCACATCGACGTCAAGAAAGTCGGCAAGATTCCCGACGGCGGTGGGTGGCGTATGCGGGGCCGTGCCATCGGGAAACGCAACTCGCAAGCTCATAAAACCGGAGTCCGCAGTAAGCATCGCCACCCGGTGCGCGGTTATCACTTCCTGCACACCGCCATCGACGCCCACTCGCGGCTGGTCTACAGCGAGCTGCTTGCCGACGAACGCAAAGAGACTGCCGCGGGGTTCTGGATTCGCGCCAACGCCTGGTTCAACCAATGCGGCATCATCGTCTCAAAGGTGTTGACCGACAATGGTTCCTGCTATCGGTCACACGCATTCCGGGACGCACTTGGTGATATCGAACACCGACGAACCCGCCCCTATCGGCCCCAGACCAACGGCAAGGTCGAACGCTTCCACCGCACCCTGGCCGACGAGTGGGCCTACGCCCGGCTCTACACCAGCGACACCGAACGCTGCGCCGAATACCCCCGCTGGCTGCACACCTACAATCATCACCGCGGCCACACCGCACTCGGCGGTCAACCACCCGCCAGCCGCGTACCCAACCTCTCAGGTCAGTACACCTAGCCGCCGGTCGGCGCAGGTGCGGGCGGCGGCGGCGCGTCAGCCGGGGGTGCCGGCGGGGCGCTCGCGTCGGCCAGCATGAACGGGACGGTGGCCGATCTCAGGTTTCCGAGTTGCACCACCAGGTTGTAGGTGCCCGGCCCGATCGGCTGGCGCGGCAGCGGGCACTGCGGCTCCGAGCCCATACCGGTCCATGTCACCTCGGTGGTCACCTGCTCACCCGGGTTGAACATCTTGACCAGCGTCTCGTTGGACGGTGCACAGTCCAGGTTGGACCAGAGCCGCTTGTTGTCCAGCGAGTAGACATAGGCCGCGAGCACCGCGGCGCCGACGTCGCGCTGGCAACCGACCAGTCCGATGTTGGTCACCACCATGGTGAATTTTGGCTGGTCGCCGATGGTGTAGCGAGGCTCGCTGGTGATGCCCTTGACGGCCAGGGTCGAATCCGGGCAGTCGTCGCCCTCCTGCAGCACCGGTGGCGGCTCGACGGCGACCGTCGCCGTGGGCGTGGGCTGCGGGGCTTCGACGGCAGGCGGCACAACCGGTGACTTGACCTCGGGAGTGGGCGTGGGCGCCAGCGGCCCCTGCGCGGTGTTCGGCTGGTCGTCGGCAGTGTTCTGCGGTTCGGTGCTGGACCCACCCTGGGTCACCGCCACGACGATGGCCACGATGATCACGAGGACGAAAACCGAGATGCCTATCGCCAAGGCCCGGCGGCGACGATAGATCTCCGGCGGTAGGTGATGCGGTTCGGTTTCCAACACGTTCCCACGGTAAGGCGAGCTCACCGGTTGCCGTCCGACCTGAGTCGGCGTGTCGCGACCGGGGTGATGCCCGCCCGGTGTGCTACTCGCCGATGTCGCCGAGGTGCTTGCGCAGCGCCACTTTGCCGTCGGCAAGGTGATATGTGAGCCCGACGATGGCCAGCGTGCCCGCGGTCACACGCTGCGAGATCACCGTGGAACGATCGATCAACTGGGCGCCGGTCTCGATGACATGCCGGGCCTCGAACTCGTCGACCCTGGTCAGCCCGTCGCGCCGCCCCAGCAGGATGGACGGCGTCACCCGCTCCACCACGTCGCGCACGTAGCCGCCGGGCACCGATCCTTCGTCAAGTGCCGACAGAGTCGCCTTCACGGCGCCGCAGCTGTCATGGCCCAACACCACGATCAGCGGCACATCGAGCACCGTCACCGCGTACTCGATCGAGCCCAGCACCGCGGAGTCGATGACATGACCGGCGGTGCGCACCACGAACATGTCACCGAGACCCTGGTCGAAGATGATCTCGGCGGCCACCCGACTGTCCGCACAGCCGAAGACCACCGCCGTCGGCCGCTGCGCCTCGGTCAGGCTGGCGCGGTGTTGGATGCTCTGGCTGGGGTGCTGAGGCTCGCCCGCGACAAAGCGGTCGTTACCCTCTCTGAGTGCCTTCCAAGCGGTCACTGGGCTGGTGTTCGGCATGCAAGACATTGTGCACCGGGGCGGAGTCCGGCGGGCCGGTGAGTACCCGATGAGCATCGAGGCGTCCGAAGTCGTGGCGTGGTTCGCCGCAGAACGTCGCGATCTGCCCTGGCGCCGGCCGGGGGTCAGTGCCTGGCAAATCCTGGTCAGCGAGTTCATGCTGCAGCAGACCCCCGTGGCCCGGGTCCAGCCGATCTGGCTGGACTGGATCGCCCGGTGGCCCACCCCATCGGCCACTGCCGCTGCCGGCCCCGCCGATATCCTGCGGGCCTGGGGCAAGCTCGGATATCCGCGGCGGGCCAAGCGACTGCACGAATGCGCCACCGTGATCGCCGCCGAGCACGGTGACGTGGTGCCTGATGACGTCGAGACCTTGTTGACGCTTCCCGGGGTGGGCAGCTACACCGCGCGGGCGATTGCCTGCTTTGCCTATCAGCAGTCGGTGCCGGTGGTCGACACCAATGTGCGACGGGTGGTGGCGCGCGCGGTGCACGGGCGCGCCGATGCCGCCTCCCCGTCCGCCAAACGCGACGAGGCTGACGTCGCGGTGCTGATCCCCGATGACGAGACCGCGCCGCGGTTCTCGGCGGGACTCATGGAACTCGGGGCGCTGATCTGCACCGCGCGCAACCCGCGGTGCGGACTGTGCCCGCTGTCGGTGTGCGCCTGGCGGTCGGCTGGTTATCCGCCTGCCACCGGACCGGCCAAGCGGGTGCAGAAGTATGCCGGAACCGATCGGCAGGTTCGCGGTCGGCTCCTGGATGTGTTGCGTGCCAGCGACATTCCGGTTACCCGTGCGCAGTTGGACATCGTGTGGCTGACCGACACCGGGCAGCGCGACCGGGCGCTGGACTCACTGCTGGTCGACGGTTTGGTGGAGCAGACGGGGGACGGCCGCTTCGCGCTGGCAGGCGAAGGCGCCGATGCGGCCGAGGTACGAGGCCGCTGAGAAGCCGAGCAGACCAACCGGCAGGCGCCGATGCGGCCGAGGTACGAGGCCGCTGACTGAGAAGTCGAGGCACGCCGCAACTTCCTGCGGGCATGCCCGGCGCGGAGTAGCTTCGAATTGAGACTCATGGTTGGGGGGGACCCGCATGACATCCAACGTCGACGAAGTCGACCGTGGCGATGCCGGCCATGAAGTCCGCCGCGGACCCAAGATCGCCCACCCGCACTGGGCATGGCGGGTTGACCCATCGTCGGTGACCCTCAAGCTCGTCATGGCGGTCACCGGAATCGTGTTCTCCCTCTACGTTCTGGTTCACATGATCGGCAACCTCAAGGTGTACACGGGGCCCGCGGATTTCGACGCCTACGCGCACTGGCTGCGCACTCTGCTCGAGCCTCTGCTGCCCTATGAGGGCCTGCTGTGGATCTTCCGGACCTTCCTGCTGATATGTCTGGTCGCACACGTCGGCTGCGCCGTGCTGTTGACCCGCCGAGCACATGTGGCCCGTGGCCGCTTTCGCCGCCGGGGGTTGGGCCTGCGCTCGTTCACCGCGCGCACCATGTTGGTCACCGGCGTGGTTCTGCTGCTGTTCATCGTGTTCCACATCCTGGATCTGACGGTGGGCGTCAGACCGTTCGCCAGCACGTCGTTCACCCCCACCACCGAAACCTCCAGTGACGCTTATGCCAACCTCGTCGCCAGCTTCAGCCGCCCCGGTGTCGCGGTGTTCTACCTGCTGGCGATGGCGGTCCTGGGTGCTCATCTGGTGCACGGCCTGTGGACCGTGGTCAACGACCTGGGGGTGACCGGCCAGCGTGCACGCCAGGTGTGCGTGACTCTCGGTGGACTGCTGGCGTTGGCGGTGATGGTCGGCAACATGACGATCCCGATTGCCGTCTGGGTTGGACTCGTGCAATGACGGCCGAACTGACACGACTGTCCACCGTCGGCGCACCGATCACGGGTGGAGTTCCCGCCGGCGACCCGGCGCTGGCCTGGCAGCATCGCACCCTGGACTACCGGTTGGTGAGTCCGCTGAATCGGCGCAAGTTCACCGTGATCGTCGTCGGCACCGGTCTGGCCGGTGCGGGATGCGCCGCGGCACTGGGCGAATTGGGTTACAACGTCGAGAGTTTCACCTTCCACGATGCTCCGCGCCGGGCACACAGTGTCGCGGCCCAGGGTGGGATCAACGCCGCCCGTGCCCGCAAGGTCGACAACGACAGCGTCGAACGGTTCGTCAAGGACACGGTCAAGGGCGGCGATTTCCGTGCCAGGGAGGCCGATTGCTTCCGGCTGGCACAGGAGTCGGCACGCGTCATCGACCACATGAACGCCATCGGCGCGCCCTTCGCCCGCGAGTACGGCGGCAGTCTGGACACCCGGTCGTTCGGCGGCGTGCAGGTCTCACGCACCTACTACACCCGCGGCCAGACCGGCCAGCAGTTACAGACCGCCGGGAGCCAGGCACTGCTGCGCCAGGTGAACGCGGGCACGGTGAACCTGCACACCCGTACCGAGATGCTGGACGTCATCGTCGCCGACGGGCAGGCCCGGGGCGTCGTCACCCGGGATCTGATCACCGGCGAGGTCCGTGCCACCACCGGGCACGTCGTCGTCCTCGCGACCGGCGGCTACGGCAGTGTGTTCTTCCGGTCCACCCTGGCGCGCAATTCGAATGTCACCGCAACCTGGCGCGCCCATCTGCGTGGCGCGCTGTTCGCCTCCCCGGCCTTCATCCAGTTCCATCCGACCGCGCTGCCGGTGAATTCGGAATGGCAGTCCAAGACCATCCTGATGAGTGAGTCCCTACGCAACGACGGCCGGATCTGGGTGCCCAAGAAGGCCGGCGATGACCGCGACCCCAACGACATTCCGGACTCCGACCGGGACTACTACCTCGAACGGATGTATCCGTCGTACGGCAATCTCTCACCACGTGACGTCTCGTCGCGGGCTGCGCGCACCCAGATCGATTCCGGCCACGGGGTCGGGCCGCTGAAAAACAGTGTGTACCTGGACTTCCGGGATGCGTTGAAACGCCTGGGCAGAGCGAAGATCGCTGAACGGTACGGCAACCTGTTCTCCATGTACCGTGACGCCACCGGCGAGGACCCGTACCTGGTGCCGATGCGGATCGCCCCGGGTGCCCACTTCTCGATGGGCGGGTTGTGGAGCGATTACGACCAGATGACTTCATTGCCAGGACTTTTCGTTGCCGGTGAGGCCAGCTGGGCCTATCACGGCGCCAACCGGCTCGGCGCCAACTCACTGCTGTCGGCGTGCGTCGACGGCTGGTTCACGTTGCCGTACTCGGTGCCGAATTACCTTGCCGGACAGCTGGGTACGGCACCGTTGCCTGCTGACCACCCGGCGGTGACCAGCACCCTGCAGGAGGTCTCCGACCGGGTGCAGTCCCTGCTCGCGATCGGCGGCACCCAGGGGCCCGAGCGTTTTCACCGCCGACTCGGGGACCTGCTCTACCACGGGTGCGGAGTGTCGCGGTCGGCCGCAGGTTTGACGCGCACGATCAGTCAGATCGACGAGCTGACCGCCCACTTCTGGGCCGACCTGCGGGTGACCGGCACCGGCACGGAGTTCAACCAGGAGCTCGAAAAGGCCGGGCGGGTCGCTGATTTCCTCGGTCTGGCGCGCCTGATGTGCATCGATGCCCTCGACCGTGACGAGTCCTGCGGCGCACACTTCCGGATCGAGCACCAGACACCCGGCGGGGAGGCGCAGCGCGACGACGACAACTGGTGCTTCGTGTCCGCCTGGGAGCACGGGGCCGATGGGGTTCCGGTCCGCCACGACGAGCCCCTCCAGTTCTCTGCCGTCCCACTCCAGACGAGGAACTACGTATGAGACTGACATTGGAGATCTGGCGGCAGGCCGATGCGGAGGCGCCGGGCGGATTCGAACAGTACGTGGTTGACGACGCCACGCCGGAGATGTCGTTGTTGGAGTTACTCGATCGACTCAACGACGCACTGGTTGCCGACGGGCAGGAGCCGGTTGCCTTCGACTCGGACTGCCGCGAGGGCGTGTGTGGGTCCTGCGGGATCACCGTGGACGGCCGCCCCCATGGTCCGGTGCCCAATACCCCGTCCTGTCGCCAGCACGTGCGCTCCTACGCCGACGGTGCGCGCGTCCGCATCGAACCGTTCCGCTCCGCCGCTTTTCCGGTGGTGCGCGATCTGGTGGTGGACCGCTCGGCGCTGGACCGGATGATCTCCGCCGGTGGGCACATCGCCGTCGACGCGGGGACCGCGCCCGACGCCGACTCCGAGCCGCTGACTCACGACGCAGCGGAATACGCGCTGGATTTCGCGGCCTGCATCTTCTGCGGCGCCTGCGTGGCAGCCTGCCCGAACGGAGCTGCGCACCTGTTCGCCGGCGCCAAGCTGTTGCACCTGGGCACGGTCGTCAGCGGCAAGCTCGAACGTGGCCGTCGCGCAAAGAATCTCATCGGTCAGATGGAGCAGGAGTTCGGGCCCTGCTCCAGCTACGGCGAATGTGCCGACGTGTGCCCGGAGAGCATTCCCCTGACTGCGGTGGCCGCCGTCAATCGCGAGGTCGTGCGCGCTCGGCTGCGCGGCAAACCGAACTGAGAAGGGCCCGGCCGGTCAGGCTGTCGCTGCGCAGTCTTCGCAGGCGAAGCGACGACGGTAGTCCGACGGCGTGATTCCGATGATCCGGCGGAAGTGATGGCGGAGCAGGGTCGCGGTTCCGAAACCGGCCTTGTCCGCGATCCGGTCGATGTCCAGGGTGGTCTCCTCGAGCATCCGGCGGGCGTAGAGCACCCGCTGATCGGTGACCCACTGCATCGGAGTGCGGCCCGTCTCCTCGACGAAGCGCCGGGCGAACGTGCGCGCCGACATGTGTGCCCGCGCCGCCAGCGACGCCACGGTGTGCGGATGCTGCAGATTTTGCATGATCCAATCCAGTTGTGGCGCAAACCCTTCCGAGTGACCCACCGGGATGGGCTGCTCGATGTACTGGCGCTGTCCGCCGTCACGCTGCGGGGGCACCACCATCCGGCGAGCGATGGTATTGGTTGCCGCACTGCCGATCTCCCGACGCACCAGGTGCAGACACGCGTCGATACCCGCAGCGGTTCCGGCGCTGGTGATCAGGTTGCCGTCGTCGACGAACAGCACGTTGCGGTCGACCTTCGCGGTGGGATAGAGGCGAGCCAGCTCCTCGGCGTGCATCCAGTGGGTGGTACAGGCCCGCCCGTCGAGGAGGCCGGCCGCGCCGGCGACGAATGCACCCGAGCACACCGTGAGGATGATCGACCCGGTGTCGGCTGCGGTGCGCAACGCGTCGAGCGCTTCCTGCGGATACTCCACACCGCTGATCGCCGGCACGGCCACGAGGTCGGCGCCGAGCAGGGAACTGAAGTCATAGTCGGGCGTCAGGCTGGCGCCCACCGTGGTGCGCACCGGCACCCCAGCCTGGGGTCCGCACACCTTGAAATCAAAGTTCGGGACGTTGTCGGCTGAGCGATCGATCCCGAACACCTCGCAGATGACGCCGAACTCGAAGGGCGCCAGGCCGTCCAGCACCAATGCTGAGACACTATTGATCATGGCAGTATCTTAGTCTTCCTCGTCAGTTCTGCCACTGTTGGCAGTATTTGGTTAGTCGCAGAATTGCTGCCATGACTACCGCACTCACCTACCTGCTTCTCATGGCCGTCCTGCTAGCTCCCTTCGGACTCATCGCAGCGGTCGCAGCCCGCGCCCACCGCGACGGTCACCTGCGCTGGCGGCTCAATCAGTTCCGCTTCAGCGCCCCGATGGTGGGGAACCTGTTCGAAGACAGCGACGCCGACCTGCGACGTCTGAGTCACGACCTCGACGCCGTGCGCACCCGATTCGAACGCCAGCCCAGCTGGCCGCAGTCAGGCGCGGTCGGCGAACGTCGTTAGAAACTCCTGCACCGCACGCCGATATTCCTCAGGCGCGTCATCGTGCACGAGGTGACCGGCCCCGGGCACCAGCCGATATGACGCCTGATGGCCGGTCTGGTGCATCAGGCTCATCTGCCCCACCGGGGCCACGGAGTTGCCGGCCTCGACCAGCAACACCGGAGCCTGCACCGCCCGCCACTGCTCCCAGTAGTCCCGTCGCCCCCATTCCGCGGCGATGTGCACCCACCGCTCGACGTGGCCGTGCAACCGCCAACCGGTCGCCGTGCGGTCGAAGGCCTCCAGGAAATACCGGCCCGCCACATCCCCGAAGATGTCGGTCACCGCGCGGGCACTGCCGAATTCCACCGGAAGTGTGAGCAGCCACGGCTCCCACGGTCCCGTGGTTCGTCCACGGAAATCCGGCGCCATGTCCTCCACGACCAGCGCCGACACCAGCTCCGGCCGCTGCGCTGCCAGACACCAGCTGTGCAAACCACCCATCGAATGCCCGATCAGACGCACCGCGGTTCCGATGCCCTCGACGGCGTGGCCTAGGTCCTCGACGAACCGTTCCGTGCTGATGGGATGTGGATCGGCGACGTCTCGGCCGCGGTGCCAGGGCGCGTCGTAGGTGTACACGGCACCCAAGCGGGTGAGCCACGGCAGTTGGCGGACCCACGTGGTTCCCCGGCCCATCAGGCCGTGCACGAGCACCAGCGGATCGCCGTGCCCACCCCGGTACGTCAGCGGCTCAGTCGTCATACCCAAGCGGTAGCCTAGCGCCATGTCCGTGGTGAAGATCAACGCAATCGAGGTACCCGCTGACGCCGGCCCCGAGCTGGAGAAGCGGTTCGCGCACCGAGCACACGCGGTCGACAGTCAGCCCGGATTCCTGGGCTTCCAGCTGCTGCGTCCGGTGAAGGGTGAGAACCGCTACTTCGTCGTCACGCACTGGGAGACCGAAGAGGCGTTCCAGGCGTGGGCAACGGGTCCCGCGATCGAGGCGCACAAGGGTCAGCAGAGCAATCCAGTGGCCACCGGGGCGTCACTGCTGGAGTTCGAAGTCGTGCTGGACGTTGCCGGCTCGAAGTCCTAGAACAGCGCGTCCGGGCCGTTCACTGGCCCGCCTGACCGCTCTGGTGTACACGGCTGCGCTGGTCACCTCGCTGGTGAACGGATGCGCGTCGTCCACCGCCCCGCCCGCCAACGCCGGAGATTCTGGTGTCCGGATCAGCACCGGGACCCCGCAGGGGGTCCGCGCCCAGCAGATCATGGACATGTTGAACTCCGAGTGGCCCATCGGTCCCGTCGGAACGAAGACTCTGGCCGCCCCCGACGTGGTCGAATACGTCTGGCTGACCATGGACTCGATGTGGTACGACCGGCCGTACACCTTGGCCGGTATCGACTTTCGGGCCGGCGGGGCGACGCTGCATGTGGTGACGTCCTATGGCGCGCGCCAGGACATCGAATTCCGGGTCAACGACAGCACGCTGCTGGACCGGTTCCGGGTCACCAATGTGGCACCGGAGATCGATTCGTGGGATGACGTCGACGCCGCGCTGTCGAAAACCGGAGCCAAGTACTCCTACCGGGTCTCGAAGGTCACCGACGGCCGCTGCGAGCAGCTCGCCGGCACCAACACCACAGAGTCTCTGCCGCTGGCCTCGATTTTCAAGACCTACGTGCTCTATGCCGTGGCCGACGCCGTCCGCGCCGGCACGTTGTCCTGGGACGATGAGCTGACCATCTCCAGTGAGGCCAAAGCCGTCGGCTCGTCGGGATTCGACAAATTGCCGCCGGGGGCCAAGGTACCGGTCCGCGACCTGGCGGAGAAGATGATCGCCAACAGCGACAACATGGCGACCGACCTGCTGATCGCCCGCGTCGGGCAGGAGGCCGTCGAGCGGGCACTGGTGGCCACCGGCCACCACGACCCAGCGAGGATGACCCCGTTCCCGACGATGCACGAGCTGTTCTCCATCGGCTGGGGCAAACCCGACCTGCGCCAGCAGTGGCAAGACGCCGGCCCGCAGCGCCGGGCGCAGCTGCTCGAGGAGACCAATTCCCGGCCCTACGAACCGGATCCCACCAGGAACACCTCCCCCGCGTCTGCCTTCGGCGCCGAGTGGTACGGCAATGCCGAAGACATCTGCCGGGTGCACGCCGCGCTACAGAAGATGGCGACCGGTCCGGCGGCTCCGGTGCGCGACATCATGTCGACCATCCCCGGCATCGATCTCGACCCGGAGCAATGGCCCTATATCGGCGCCAAAGCCGGCAATCTGCCCGGTGATCTGACCTTCAGCTGGTACGCCGAGGACCGCAGCGGCCAGGGCTGGGTGGTCAGCCTGCAGACGAACTGGACCCGCTTCCACGGGCCGGGCACCGCGGGCTGGCTGATGTCGGTGATCAAGCCGATGTTCGGACTGATCCCGCCGCCGGCCGGCTGACCCCGGTCAGGGCAACCGCAGCGTCCAGGCGTGGCCACGCAGATGGAGCACCGTACGGCTGGCGGGCGCCACGTCAATCCGCCAGAACGACTTCGGCGGGGCGTCGAGGGCTACGAGGACCGCGGCCCGCACCACCGCGGGATGAGTGACCGCCACCAGCCGGCCGCGAGTCGCGGCAATCGTCTCCAGCCAGTCACGCACCCGGCCGACCAGGTTCACGATCGTCTCTCCGCCATGCGGTGCTGCGGAGGCATCGGTGAGCCAGATCGCGAGCTCGGCAGGTTCGACGCCACCGAGGGCACCACCGCGCCACCGGCCGCAGTCGAGATCTGCCAGCCGCGGATCCTCCCGGGCCTGTAACCCCAACAGCTCGGCCGTCTGCCGGGCACGCTTCTCCGGCCCGCAGACAGCCGAGTCGACCATGCCGAGATCAACCGCGGCGTCCACCTGGCGCACCCCGACGGCGTTCAACGGCTCGTCGGTGGGAAATCGCCCGGCTGACATCGCATCGGTCATCGCATGGGATACCAGCGTCAGCCGGACGACCTCACTACTCACGCGGGGATTTTTACCTCGTTGCTGCGCTTGCCTTCCAGCAGCTTCGACGTCAATGCCCCGAAGACCAGCCCGATGGTCACCCACATGGCCACCTGGGTGCCCAACGTGAACAACCGGAACTCGTACAGATCATCGGCCGGGAATGCGTCGAAGATGATCAACCCGGCTTCATCGGTGATCGGGCCGGGCGTCTCGTCGATCGTCGGCAGCACCAGCATCAGCACCACGACCGCCACGAGGTAGCTGCCCGCGGCAGCCAACGTCGCATTCCAGGTGCCCAGCCGCGCCACCAGCTGACGACCCAGGTAGACCGCGCCGACCAGGAGCGCGGCCGACAAGACAACCAGCAGCACGTACAGCAGCGTGCGCTGCTGGATGGTCTCGTCCAAGCTGACCGCAGGCGGGTTGGGCGGGTACTTCAACGCCGGGACGAGCCACAGCGACACGAACATGCCACCGGCCAACAACACCGAGAGCATCCGCGCCGACACCGCACCGACGCGGCCGTAGGTCGCGCAGAACAGGACCGCCAGCAGCAGCCCCATCGCGACACTGAACGCCAGCACGCCGAAGCCCATGCCGGCATTGGCCTGGACACCGCGGGTGAACAACTCAACTCCGTCACCGTGAGAGTGCCCGCCGTGCGCGGCCTCGTGGGCTGCCCCAACCCCTTCCTCGTAGCCGATGGCCCGCTCGATCACCGGCTCGACGAGGACACGGGCAAACAGAAACGCAACAACGCCACCCAGGACGCCGGCCAGCAGGCCGCGTCCGATTATTCGCTTTTCCATCGGGTGTGGGTTCTCCCGCGTCAGTGGCAGGGGAAACCGAGCAGGTGGCGAGCGTCGTGCACGAACTCGTGGACGTAGGTGTTGTCGCTGCCCAGGATCGACGTCGCGCCCTGGTCGAGGCCGACGAAGTACAGCAGGACCAGAGCGCCGAGCACCGTCAGAGACAGCCACAGGGCTGCCTTCGCTGCGGAGAGCTCGACGGCAGGCGCTTTGCCTTGCTGTGCTGCGGGAGAAGTCATGGAAGTGTTGATCCTTTCAGGGATTTCGCGTCCCAGCGGCAACGTGACGGATTCGGGTCTGACTGTCAACAGTGGCGCGACCGTTCTGGATTCTCACCAGATTCCTCGTCCATCGATTACATCGCACATCATAAGCGCCCGAGCCGGTATTCGAGCACCGGAACCCCCTGACACACGAAAACGGACGGCCATCCAGGTGGATGACCGTCCGTCCTCGATCCGTCTGATTACTCGGCGACGGTGGCAGTGCCGGCGCCGCCGGCACCCGCTCCCGCGAGATCAGGTTCAACGGCAGACTTCGGAGCGCCGTGGAACGTGAACTTCGCGTCCTCGCCGGCACCCTCGCCGTCCCAGTTCTCGACGTCGACGGTGACGAGCTGACCCGGACCCACTTCGTCGAAGAGGATCTTCTCCGACAGCGCGTCCTCGATCTCCCGCTGAATGGTCCGCCGCAATGGACGGGCACCCAGCACCGGGTCGAACCCACGCTTGGCCAACAGGGACTTGGCCCGGTCGGTCAGCTGCATCGTCATGTCCTTGGCAGCGAGCTGCTTGGACACCCGGCCGACCATCAGGTCGACCATCTTGACGATCTCGTCCTGCGTCAGCTGGTGGAAGACGATGATGTCGTCGATACGGTTGAGGAACTCCGGGCGGAAGTGCTTCTTGAGCTCGTCGTTGACCTTGAGCTTCATCCGCTCGTAGTTGTTCTCGCCGCCACCCTGGGTGAAGCCGAGCCCGACAGCCTTCGAGATGTCCGACGTGCCGAGGTTCGACGTGAAGATCAACACGGTGTTCTTGAAGTCGACCGTGCGACCCTGGCCGTCGGTGAGGCGACCGTCCTCGAGGACCTGCAACAGCGTGTTGTAGATCTCCTGGTGGGCCTTCTCGATCTCGTCGAACAGCACGACGGAGAACGGCTTGCGGCGCACCTTCTCGGTGAGCTGGCCGCCCTCTTCGTAGCCGACGTACCCCGGAGGGGCACCGAACAGCCGCGACGCGGTGAAGCGGTCGTGGAACTCGCCCATGTCGATCTGGATGAGCGCGTCGTCGTCGCCGAACAGGAAGTTCGCCAGCGCCTTGGACAGCTCGGTCTTACCGACACCGGACGGGCCGGCGAAGATGAACGAGCCCGAGGGGCGCTTCGGATCCTTCAGACCGGCACGGGTACGCCGGATCGCCTTGGAGACTGCCCTGACGGCATCCTCCTGGCCGATGATCCGCTTGTGCAGCTCATCCTCCATGCGCAGCAGCCGAGTGGTCTCCTCCTCGGTCAGCTTGAACACCGGGATACCGGTCCAGTTACCCAGCACCTCGGCGATCTGCTCATCGTCGACCTCAGCAACCACATCGAGATCCCCGGAGCGCCACTGCTTTTCGCGCTCGGCACGCTGCGCGACGAGGGTCTTCTCCCGGTCCCGCAGGTTGGCGGCCTTCTCGAAGTCCTGCGCGTCGATCGCCGACTCCTTCTCCCGGCGGGCGTCGGCGATCTTCTCGTCGAACTCGCGCAGGTCTGGCGGAGCGGTCATCCGGCGGATTCGCATCCGGGCGCCGGCCTCGTCGATCAGGTCGATGGCCTTGTCCGGCAGGAACCGGTCGTTGATGTACCGGTCGGCCAGGGTGGCGGCAGCCGCGATGGCGCCGTCGGTGATGGAGACCCGGTGGTGCGCCTCGTACCGGTCGCGCAGCCCCTTGAGGATCAAGATGGTGTGCTCGACCGTCGGCTCGCCGACCTGGACCGGCTGGAACCGCCGCTCCAATGCGGCGTCCTTCTCGATGTACTTGCGGTACTCGTCGAGGGTGGTGGCACCGATGGTCTGCAGCTCACCGCGAGCCAGTTTCGGCTTCAGGATGCTGGCGGCGTCGATCGCGCCCTCAGCGGCACCTGCGCCGACGAGCGTGTGCAGCTCGTCGATGAACAGGATGATGTCGCCGCGGGTGTTGATCTCCTTGAGCACCTTCTTCAGGCGCTCCTCGAAGTCACCGCGGTAACGGCTGCCTGCGACCAGCGAACCCAGATCAAGGGTGTAGAGCTGCTTGTCCTTCAGCGTCTCGGGCACGTCGCCGTGCACGATGGCCTGGGCCAAGCCCTCGACGACGGCGGTCTTGCCGACGCCGGGCTCGCCGATCAGCACCGGGTTGTTCTTGGTGCGGCGGCTCAGCACCTGCATGACCCGCTCGATTTCCTTCTCGCGGCCGATGACGGGATCGAGCTTGCCCTCCATGGCGGCGGCGGTGAGGTTGCGGCCGAACTGGTCGAGCACCAGCGACGTCGACGGATTTCCCGCCTCGCCACCGCGGCCTCCGGTTCCGGCTTCGGCGGTCTCTTTGCCCTGGTAGCCGCTCAGCAGCTGGATGACCTGCTGGCGCACCCGGGTCAGTTCGGCGCCGAGCTTGACCAGCACCTGCGCGGCGACACCCTCGCCCTCACGAATCAGGCCGAGCAGGATGTGCTCGGTGCCGATGTAGTTGTGGCCGAGCTGGAGCGCCTCGCGCAGACTCAGCTCCAGCACCTTTTTGGCACGCGGGGTGAAGGGGATGTGCCCGGACGGCGCCTGCTGGCCCTGGCCGATGATCTCCTCGACCTGGCTGCGGACTCCCTCGAGGGAGATCCCCAGCGACTCGAGGGACTTCGCAGCTACGCCTTCACCCTCGTGAATAAGTCCCAGCAGGATGTGCTCGGTGCCGATGTAGTTGTGGTTGAGCATCCGGGCTTCTTCTTGAGCCAGGACGACGACCCGACGCGCACGGTCGGTGAATCTTTCGAACATCCGTGGTTACCTGCTCTCTTTGACTAATCGGGTGCCAACGCAGCACGTGCATAGCACCCTGCCGTCCACTGTAATGGGCGGCTGCCCGAGGTGCTTTACCTTGGGTGCCCGCTCATGGACCTAGCAGAACAACGAAGGGACCTGCCGATTCGTTTCCCGTGGTCGAGATGTTCGGGTTCGCCCCTAGCGAAAGTCGCCGTATTCCGGCCGGGTCGGCTAGGTCGCGGCGTGGAAGGCGTCGATCACATCCGCCGGGATGCGACCCCGGGTGGACACGTTGTGACCGTTGCGGCGCGCCCATTCACGGATGGCGGCGCTCTGCTCACGGTCGATCGCCGCGCGTCCCCGACCGGTGGCGGCAGCGGCACGTCCGCGGCGGCGGCCACCGACTCGACGGCTCGCCTCCACCCACGGCTTGAGTTCATTCCGCAGTTTCGTCGCATTTTTGCTTGAAAGGTCGATCTCATAGGTCACACCGTCGAGCGCGAATTCCACCGTTTCGTCAGCAGCACCCTCGCCGTCGAAATCATCCACCAACGTGACGGTTACTTTTTTCGCCATTCGATCACTGACCCTTCTACAAAAATGGAACCGGTAACAGGGTGCGCCAGATTGGCAAGCTACCCGTCAGTATCCAATGTGCCACAGAAATCAATAATTTACCAAGTCACAGGTGGCGCAGTTTTCGTGGACCGCTAGCCCTGCCTACGCACAATCGGGAACAAAACAGTCTCCCGAATTGACAGACCGGTTAATGCCATCAACAACCGGTCGATACCCATTCCGGTTCCCGTTGTGGGCGGCATCGCATATTCCATGGCCGCCAGGAAATCCTCGTCGAGCACCATCGCTTCGTCATCACCGGCCGCCGCGGCGCGGGCCTGAGCGGCGAATCGCTCCCGCTGCACGATGGGATCGATCAATTCCGAATAGCCCGTCGCCAGCTCGAACCCGCGGACATAGAGATCCCATTTCTCCGTGACGCCGTCGATGCTGCGATGCTGCCTTGTCAACGGTGTGGTCTCGACGGGGAAATCCTTCACGAACGTCGGGGCCCACAAGTGGTCACCGACGGTGTGCTCCCACAGTTCCTCGACGAGTTTGCCGTGGCCATAACCCCGATCCCGGGGCAGCTCCAGGCCCAACCGTTCCGAAATGGCCCAGAGCGTGTCGGCGGGAGTTTGTGGTGTGATCTCCTCGCCCAACGCTTCCGACAGTGACGGGTACATCGATAGCGACGTCCATTCCCCGTCGATATCGTAGATTTCACCATCGGGCAGCGGTAGTTGCCGGGTGCCGATGGCTTCGTCAGCCACTTCCTGAATAACTTCACGTGTGACGCGCGCAGAATCATCATAGGTGCCGTACGCCTGGTAAGTCTCCAGCATCGAGAATTCCGGCGAATGTGTTGAATCCGCACCTTCGTTTCGAAAGTTTCGATTCAGCTCGAAGACCTTGTCCAGCCCGCCGACGACACAGCGCTTCAAGAACAGTTCGGGCGCGATCCGCAGGTAGAGATCAGCGTCGAGCGCATTGGAGTGTGTGACGAAGGGCCGCGCCGCCGCACCACCTGCCAATGTCTGCAGCATAGGTGTCTCCACCTCGAGAAATTCCCGGCGCTCCAAAGCCGACCGGACCGCGCGGACGACGGCCACCCGTTGCCGGGCGACGGTACGGGCCTGCGGACGGACGATCAGGTCCACATAACGCTGCCGAACCCGCGACTCTTCGTTCATTTCTTTATGCGCGACGGGCAGTGGACGTAATGCCTTGGAGGCCATCTGCCAGGAATCGGCCAGCACCGACAATTCACCGCGCCGCGAACTGATCACCTGCCCGTGCACGAACACGATGTCCCCGAGGTCGACGTCGGCTTTCCAGGCGTCCAGGGATTCCTGGCCGACGCCGTTGAGGCTGATCATCACCTGCAGCTGGGTACCGTCCCCGTCCTGCAGGGTGGCGAAACACAGCTTGCCGGAATTGCGTGCGAACACCACCCGCCCGGCGACACCCACAACGTCTCCGGTCTCGGTGTCGGCGGCCAGGTCAGGGTAGGCAGCACGGATCTGCGCCAAGGTGTGCGTGCGCGCCACCTCGACGGGATACGGATCTCTGCCCTCGGCGAGCAGCCGGTCCCGCTTGGCCTGGCGGATCCGGAACTGTTCGGGTAGGTCTTCGGAGAAGTCATCGGCAGAGCTCACGACGTCCCAGCTTAAATGACGACCCGCCCCTAAATTGAACCCGTGACCTCGCTCATCGATACCGCGGCTGTCAGTGCCCTGGCAGATCAACCCCTGGACTGGCGATTCAAGGGCCTGCCGGTCGGCTGGGAGGGGCGTACCCCGGCGCAGATCTGCGCCGGGGCACCCGGGCTGTTCCCCGCCGACGTCGGCGACCGGCCGCTGTCCCCGCTGTGTGTGTTGGACGCCGACGCACTGGCCCGCAACCTGGCCACCATGGCCCAGTGGTGCGACGCACGCGGCGTAGGGCTGGCCCCCCATGGAAAGACGCACATGTCGCCTCAGCTGCTGGCAATGCAGTTCGACGCCGGCGCAACGGCGGTGACCGCCGCCACGATCGGCCAGGTGCGCACGTTCCGCGCCTTCGGGGTACGGGCCGTGCTGCTGGCCAATCAACTGGTCGACGCGGCCGGGTTGCGCTGGCTGGCAGCCGAATACGATGCGCATCCCGACTTCCGGCTGGTGTGCTGGGTGGATTCCGAAGCGGGCGTGGCGATCATGCAACAGCAACTGCAGGCCGCGGGGCTGCAGCGGCCGATAGACGTCTGCGTCGAGGTCGGTGCCGCGGGCGCCAGGACGGGTTGCCGCACGCCTGCCGATATCGAGGCAGTTGCCCGCGCCGCGGTGCGGGCGGACCACCTTCGCCTGGCCGGTGTGGCGGGCTATGAGGCTGCCCTGGGCCATGACGTCTCGGCCCCGGCACAGCAGACGATCCGCGATTACCTGCAGACCGTGCGCGATGCGGCCGTGCGGCTGGCGCCGCTGATCGAGACCGACGACATGCTGGTAACCGCCGGTGGCAGCACACATTTCGATCTGGTTGCCGAGATGCTCACGGGTTGGCCTGCGGGTATGGCGGTACGCACCGTGCTGCGCAGCGGCGCCTACCTGACCCACGACGACGGGCTCTACGCGCGGACATCGCCGTTGACCCGAGATGGGGCGCGGGACTTCGTACCCGCCCTGAGTGTGTGGGCGCAGGTGGGTTCACGGCCCGAGCCCGGGCTGGCGCTGGTGACCATGGGCCGCCGCGACGTCGGGTTCGACCAGGACCTGCCACTGCCACGGGACCTGCCCGGCAGTAAGGTCACCGCACTCAACGATCAGCATGCGTTCCTGAGCGTGCCCGCCCACGCCGCAGTCGCGGTGGGAGACTGGCTGCAGTTCGGAATCTCGCACCCCTGCACCACATTCGACAAATGGCAGCTGATACCGCTGGTCGATACCGACAACCGGGTGATCGACCTGATCCGGACTTATTTCTAGTGTCGGTAACTCATTTGGCGCTGCGCAGTTTCCGCTGGTGCTCGCGGTTGCGCTCATAAACCAGGCGCAACCCGTCCAGCGTGAGGTATTGGTCGTATACCGCATCGGCGTGCAGATCGGGCAACAGCAGCGGTGCGGTGTGGCCGGTCGCCACCACCATCACATCGTCACCGCCGAAACCGTCGATGTCACTGCGGATTCGCGCGATCAAGCCGTCGACCAGGCCGGCGAAACCGAACACTGCGCCGGCCTGCATGCATTCCACGGTGTTCTTGCCCACCACCGACCGCGGCCGAGTCAGCTCCACCCGCCGCAGCGCCGCCGAACGGGCGGCCGCCGCATCGGAGGACACCTGGATACCGGGCGCGATGGCGCCGCCGAGGAACTCCCCCTTGGCCGACACCACGTCCACACAGATCGACGAGCCGAAGTCGACGACGATCGTCGGTACGCGGTGCTTATGGAAAGCCGCCAGGCAGTTGACGATCCGATCAGCGCCCACCTCTTTTGGGTTGTCGACCAGCAACGGCACCCCGGTGCGGACGCCCGGTTCGATCAACACGTGCGTCACTGACGGCCAGTACTGACCCAGCATCAGCCGGACCTCGTGCAGCACCGACGGCACCGTGGAGAGGCTGACGGCCCCGGTGAGCCGATCGGAGTCCTCGCCGATCAGACCATCGATGGTCAAGGCCAACTCGTCCGCGGTGACTTCAGCCTCGGTTCGAATTCGCCAGTGCTGCACCACTTTTGCATGATCACCTGACCCGGAGACCAGACCGACCACAGTGTGGGTGTTGCGAACGTCGATCGCGAGCAGCACGGTCAGTTTCTCCAGGGCAGTTCTTGGTGCTGGTCCGCCCCGGCGTACTCGCCCCGCTGGCCGCTGTCGTTGCCCAGTTCGATTGCGATGTTGTCGAGCAGACGGGTGTTGCCGAGCCGCGCCGCGATCAGCAACCGGCCCGCACCGACGGTGGTGTCCGATTCCAGTGCGGGACCGCGCACCTCGAGATAATCGAGTTCGATCGCGGGCACCTCATCGAGCACGGCCCGCGCGGCGTCGACCGCGGCCGCGGCGCCGCCCGGGGCGGCGTACATCCCGGCCAGCAGCGCCGCGGACAGCGCGCCGGCTTGATCGCGCTGCTCGGCATCGAGGTACTGGTTGCGTGAGGACATCGCCAGCCCGTCGGCCTCCCGCACGATCGGGACGCCCACGATGCGGGTATCGACATTGAGGTCGGCGACCATCTGCCGGATCAGCACCAACTGCTGGTAGTCCTTCTCCCCGAAGAATGCCCGATCGGGCCGCACGATGTGCAGCAGCTTGAGCACGACGGTCAACATGCCCGCGAAATGTGTTGGCCGGACTGCACCTTCGAGCTCGTTGCCGAGCGGGCCGGGATGTACCGACGTGCGCGGGCCGTCCGGGTACATCAACGCGGCCGTCGGGGTGAACGCGATTTCGACGCCTTCGCCGCGCAGGAGCTCCAAGTCGGCATCCAGGGTGCGCGGGTAGGCATCGAGATCCTCACCGACGCCGAACTGCAGCGGGTTGACGAAGATCGAGACCACCACCACCGCACCGGGCACCCGCTTGGCAGCCCGGACGAGGGCCAGATGCCCGTCGTGCAGGGCGCCCATGGTCGGCACCAGCATCACCCGTCGACCGGTGTGCCGCAGCGCGTTGCTGACGTCGGACACCGCGGCCGGCGAGATGTAGGTGTTGAGCTGACCGGCTTTGAAAGCCGGCGGCCTGGGGGATTTGGCTGTCACCGGTTGAGCACCTCGAATACCTCCTTGGGCGCGTGAGCGCGCTGCGCGGTGCGCAGCGACGCTGCGCGATAGGCCTCAGCGAGGTCGGGGTCGACTTCGGTGAGGGCGGCCAGGTGTGCGGCTACGGCCGCGGCGTCACCGCGGGCGACGGGCCCGGTCAGGGCCGCCTGACCGCGGTGCAGGGTGTTCTCCAGGGCGGCCCGGGCCAGGGGGGCGATGACGCGCTCGGCAAGGCCACCCGGGTAATCGCCGACCAGTTCCTGGCCGAGCAGTTCCTGTCCGGCGATCGCGGCTCGCAGTGCTTCCAGAGCATCGGCGATCACGGTGACGAGATGGTTGCTCGCGTGCGCCAGAGCGGCGTGGTAGAGGGTGCGGGCGTCTTCGCGGACCCGGAACGGCTCGCCACCGATTTCCAGCACCAGTGACTGCGCAATGGCGTAGCCGATTTCGTCGGCGGCGGTGATGCCGAAGCAGGTGCCCGGCAGCCGGGCAATGTCCTCGTCGGCCCCAGTGAACGTCATCGCCGGGTGGATGGCCAGCGGCACCGAGCCCTGCTCGGTCAGCGGTGCCAGCACGCCGATGCCGTTGGCGCCCGAGGTGTGGACGACGATGGCGCCGGGTGTCACCGCCGACGTGGCGGCCAGACCGGCGACCAGTGTGGCCAGCTCGGCGTCGGGTACCGCCAGGATCAGGAGTTCGGCCGAGCCTGCCACCTCGTCGACCGGCAACACCGGGGTATCGGGCAGCCTGCGCTCAGCGCGCTGCCGTGACGCGGTGGAGATGGCGCTGCACGCGACGACAACGTGCTCGGCATCTTCCAGTGCGACACCGAGAGCGGTGCCGACGCGGCCCGCCGAGATGATGCCGACTTTGAGCCGGGCCGGGCGCAACCCGTGGGGGGTCCCCATGCTGACGACCTCGCTGACGTCACGATCGATTCGTTCCGGTCCACGGGCTCGGGTACCGGACGGTCTTGTCACAACTAGTCGCAAAGACTAGTCGCTGCCCCGGCAGGCCGAACAATCAGTCGTCGTCACGCCTGCGGCGCCGACCCCCGCCGGTGGCGGAGGTGCTGGCCTGCAACCGGGCCAGCAGTTCCGCCACGGATTGGCCACCGGTCGGGGGTCCGGCGTCTTCGTCGTCGGCGCCACGGTGCTTGGCCGGGGGCTCGGGTTCGGGCGCAGGGGCCGGCGCGGGCTCGGCGGCCTCGGGTTCGGCGGCCTCGGGTTCGGCGGCCTCGGGCTCACTGACCGGCACCGTGTCCGGCGCTCCGACCCAGTGGCGGCCCCGCGGTTCCTCAGGCGGCACCGGGGCGTCCGCGGCGGCATCGGCGGCGGTTCCGGAATGGCGGCCACGCCGCACCGGCTCCGGCTCCGGCTGGGGCTCAGGTGTGGGCGCCGGCGGTTCCGGCGTCAGAACCGGCGGTTCCGGGGTCGGCGCCGGCGGTTCCGGCAGCCGGGGTGCCGGCGGGACAGGTGTTGGTGCGCTCGGTGTTGGTGCGCTCGGCGTTGGTGCGCTCGCTGTTGGTGCGCTCGGTGCCGATGGCCGCGACGGCGTCGGTGCCGCCGGTCGGGCCGCGGGCGGCGGGGGCCCCGGCCGCACCGTCGGCATCACGGTGGTTTCCTCGCTGGGACGCCGGTGCGACCCGCGATAGGCCGCCTCCGCCGCGGCAGCATCGGAGACCGACCGACGCGGCGGCTGGATCAGCGGTTCCTCGGGGACGTCGATGATGGGGTCCTCGGGAGCGGACTCCCCTCGCTCGTCGAACCGCCGACGCTCGTCGCGCACCGGGGTGACCCGGCTGCTGCTGACCCGATCCGGCCTGGGCTGGTAGGTCCGGTCGGTCTCGATCGCCGGACGATGCGCCAGGTCGGTATCGAACAAAATCTCCAGATTCGTTCGCAACGCGGCTAATTCGGCGCGCAGGGCGGCCACCTCGTCCGCAGACTGAGCCCGCAACTCGGAGGCGAGTTCGCGGCGCAGGTGCGTCTCGACCGAGAGCTCGTATTCGCGACGCGCGGAGATCTCCCGATCTAGCTGCAGGTCGTACACGAGTTTCAGATCGCGCACCTTGGCTTGGTCGGCGTCGCTCTGCCTGCGGTAGATGACCGAAACGAAAGCGCCCACCACGGCGGCCCAGAGCGCCAGGATGACAGCCAACTTCAACAGCTCGACACGGTTGGTGAAAACCAACGCGGAGCTCGCACCGATGGCCAGGACCAGCAACACCGTCAACAGCACCCAGCCCGGCCTGCGGCCGCCGCGCCGGGCCCGGGCGCCGCGGGACAGAACGGTCATGGGGCGACTGTACCTGTGAGGGGTCACCCAGCGTGTCGTCGCGTGCGGCGATTCGACCCGAAAACTGCGCTAATCCGTGACGCCCTCCGGCTCATCGGAAAGATCCTCCGGCGACTTGCAACAATGCTGCAGCCACAGCGCGGCCGCCACCAGCGCCAGCGCGCACAACGCCGCGACCACCGCGCCCGCGGTGTCCTCCCCCGCGACCCTGACCGTGGCACGCCGCGGAATCAGATATGCCAGTACCGCGATCCACCACCCGAGCACCACCGCGCCCATCCAGGCCGAGGCCTTGGCGATCACGACGCTGCGGGCAACCGCCAGGGGGTGGAGCCTGCCACCGCCGACTCCGATTTCACCCTCGCTGATCTTCGCCCGGATGTGCCGGCCCCAGCCGGCCTCGGCGATCCCCACCGCCGCCAGCGACATCCCGGTCCACACCGTCAACGGCGGAAAGTAGCGATACGTCATCAACACCAGCACATACCCGACGACCGCCGCAGCGATCGCCGCGGCAGCGAGGTCACGCTTGCGAGTGGGGCCCATCAGCCGGCGACACCGAGCACCAGCGGTGTCAACCGCACCCCGTCGCGGTCCGGGGGATCCAGCTCGGCCAGCAGCCGCGACACCGGCTTGACCGCGCCGGTGACCGTCAGGCCGGCCTCCGGGTCGACCGCCTGCCAGGGAATCAGCACGAAGGCGCGCAGGTGCGCCAGCGGGTGCGGCAGGGTCAGCCCCTCGTCGCGCGAGATCACCTCGGTGTCCCCGTCGGAGACGGTGACGAGGTCGACGTCGAGCGTGCGTGGGCCCCATTTCTGGCCGCGGATCCGGTCGGCGGCCGCCTCGAGCCGTTGCGCGAAGGCCAGCCAGCCGTGCCCGTCGAGTTCGGGGTCCTCGGCGATCACCACCGCGTTCAGGAATGGACCCTGGTCGACCCCGCCCCACGGGTCGGTCTCGTAGACCGGGGACACGGCACGGAGCCGGTCACCGAGGGCGTCGACAACCGACTGCAGCCGGGACAGCCGGTCCCCCAGATTGGAGCCGATGGACAGCACGACCCGACTCACAGAGCGCCGCCCACAGGTTGCACCGATCCCCGGCCACCGCGCCGAGACCGGCGGGCCACCACGGCGACGTCGGCGAAGGTGAGCGGAATGGGGGCCTGCGGTTTGTGCACCACGACCTCGACCGCGTGCACCCGTTCGTCGGTCATCACGTCCTCGGCAATCTCGGCAGCCACCGTTTCGATCAGGTTCCTGGGAGTCCCGCCGACGATATCGGCGGCACGCGCGGCGAGCACGCCGTAGTCGTAGGTGTCGGTCAACTCATCGGATGCGGCGGCAGCGGCGAGGTCGATCCACACCGTGATGTCGACGATGAACTCCTGCCCGTCGCGGCGCTCATGGTCGAAAACACCGTGATGGCCACGGACGGACAGGCCGCGCAGTTCGATTCGGTCAGCCATGATCCTGCTTCCTGTCGGCACCTGCTGCAGCCCACGCCCCCACGACCTTGAGTGCGTCGGCGGAGGCCCGCACGTCGTGCACCCGCACCCCCCACGCTCCGTGCGTCGCGGCCAGCGCTGAGATGACGGCGGTGGCGGTCTCCCTGCCGTCGGGCGGGCGGACCGCACCGGTGGCATCGGCGAGCAGGGTGCCCAGGAACCGTTTCCGGGAGGCGCCGATCAGCACCGGTATCCCGGTGGCGACGAACTCGGGCAATGCGGCCAGCAACTGCCAATTGTGTTCTCCGGTCTTGGCGAATCCCAGGCCGGGATCGATGCGAAGGTTGGCCGGCTGCACTCCGGCCTGCACCGCGGCGTCGACCGCGCGGAGTAGGTCGACGCGGACCTCGGCGACGACATCGCGGTACTCCGGCACGGTGTGCGGCCTGTCCGCCGATACCGCGCGCCAGTGCATCAGCACCCACGGCACCCCGGCGCCGGCAACTACCCGGGCCATCGCCGGGTCGGCGCGGCCACCGGAAACGTCGTTGACGATCTGGGCACCGTGCTCGAGGGCGGCGGCCGCCACCTCCGCGTGCATGGTGTCGATGCTCACCGTGACACCTTGGGAGGCAAGATCTTTGACGACGGGCAACACCCGCGCCAACTCCACACCGGGTTCGATCCGGACGGCACCGGGTCGAGTGGATTCTCCGCCGACGTCGATGATCGCGGCGCCGTCTGCGATCAGTTGCAGACCGTGCGCCACCGCATCGTCGTGGGCCAGGTAGCGTCCGCCGTCGGAGAAAGAGTCGTCGGTGACGTTCACGATCCCCATGACCTGCACGTGCGGACGGCTCACTTTCGCAGGATCAGGTCCAGCGCCTCGGCCCGAGATGCCTTGTCGGTCTTGAACTGCCCGCGCACCGCTGAGGTGGTGGTGACCGCGCCCGGCTTCCGAATACCACGCATCGCCATGCACAGGTGCTCGGCTTCCATCACCACGATGACACCGCGTGGATCGAGCTTGCGCATCAAGGCGTCGGCAACCTGGCCGGTCAGCCGCTCCTGCACCTGCGGACGCTTGGCGTAGAGGTCGACGACCCGGGCCAGCTTGGACAGCCCGGTCACCCGGCCGTCGACCCCGGGGATGTAGCCGACGTGTGCCACGCCGTGGAACGCCACCAGGTGGTGTTCGCACGTCGAATACATCGGGATGTCTTTGACCAGCACCATCTCGTCGTGCTGCTCGTCGAACGTGGTGTTGAGGACGTCATCGGGGTCGACGTAGAGCCCGGCGAACATCTCCTGGTAGGCGCGGGCCACCCGGGCCGGCGTGTCCACCAGGCCAGGCCGAGTGGGATCCTCGCCGATCGCGTACAGCAGCTCACGCACCGCAGCTTCGGCACGTGCCTGGTCGAACACGGGACGTCCATTCGTCACTGGAAAGGACACTTCTGCTTGGGACACTGAGGCCTCAGAACCCACGTAGATTCTCCGCTCTTGTCAGCCGTGTGCCGGTGGTTTGGGCCGGCGCGCGTCCTCGCCGCGGGAGTCCGGCGATCCGCCATCCTCCGGGCCGGGACGGCCCTGCTGCGGCGGGTACGGCTGATACGGATACGGCGGCTGTGCGCCTGACTGGCCCCCACCGGGGTAGTTCGGCGGCGGGCCCCAGCCTCCGGACGGCGGTCCCGGCGCCGGGGGCGGCGGGTACCAGTAGCCCGGGGGCTGTTGCGGGTTCTGTGGATTCTGTGGGTGCTGTGGGTTCTGGGGGTGCTGGGGGTTCGGCGACGGCGGCCAGCCTGGTGCATGCCACCCGGCGGGAGCACCGTAATCGGGCTGCTTGGGACCTGGCGCCCCGTTGGAGCCATTGGAACCGTTGTTGCCGTTCTGCCGTTCGGCTTCCCGGATCGCGGCCTTGAACGCCGGCTCCGGGACCGGTTTCGGCCACTCCTCGCCACGCTCGATGGCCAACTCACCCGGCGTCTTGATCGGGGGCTTGTCCGAGGGAACCCGGCCACCGAAGTCGTCGAACGCCGTGATCCGCGGGCGCTTCTTGACGTCGGCCAGAATCACCCGGAGCTCAGCGCGATGCAGCGTCTCCTTCTCCAACAGCTCGCCGGCCAGCACGTCGAGCACGTCACGGTTCTCGCTGAGGATCTCCCACGCCTCGGTGTGCGCGGTCTCGATCAGCTTGCGCACCTCGTCGTCGATGATCTGGGCGACCTCGTGGCTGTAGTCAGCCTGAGTACCCATCGACCGCCCCAGGAACGGGTCGCCGTGCTCGGTGCCGTACTTGACCGCGCCCAGCTTGGCGCTCATCCCGTACTCGGTGACCATGGCCCGCGCGATCTTGGTGGCCTGCTGGATATCGGAGGACGCACCCGTCGTCGGCTCGCGGAAGATCAGCTCCTCGGCGGCGCGCCCGCCCATCGCGAACACCAGCCGGGCGATCATCTCCGAGCGGGTCATCAGACCCTTGTCGTCCTCGGGCACCGCCACCGCGTGGCCACCGGTGCGGCCGCGGGCCAGGATCGTCACCTTGTAGATGGGTTCGATATCGGGCATCGCCCACGCTGCGAGGGTGTGTCCGCCCTCGTGGTAGGCGGTGATCTTCTTCTCTTCCTCGCTGATGATCCGGCTCTTACGGCGCGGACCACCGATGACCCGGTCGACGGCCTCTTCCATCGCGGCACCGGTGATGACGGTGCCGTTCTCCCGCGCGGTCAGCAGCGCGGCTTCGTTGATGACGTTGGCCAGATCGGCACCGGACATCCCGACGGTGCGTTTGGCCAGGCCGTCGATGTCGGCGTCCGGCCCGATGGGCTTGCCCTGTGAGTGCACCTTCAGCACCGCACGACGGCCGGCCAGGTCGGGGTTCGTCACCGGGATCTGCCGGTCGAAGCGGCCGGGACGCAGCAGGGCCGGGTCCAGGATGTCGGGCCGGTTGGTCGCCGCGATCAGGATCACGCCCTGACGGTCGCCGAAGCCGTCCATCTCGACCAGGAGCTGGTTGAGGGTCTGCTCGCGCTCGTCGTGTCCACCGCCGAGGCCGGCGCCACGCTGGCGTCCCACGGCGTCGATCTCGTCGACGAAGATGATGCAGGGGCTGTTCTGTTTGGCCTGCTCGAACATGTCGCGCACCCGGGAGGCGCCGACGCCAACGAACATCTCGACGAAATCGGAACCCGAGATGGTGAAGAACGGCACGCCGGCTTCGCCGGCGACTGCCCGGGCCAGCAGTGTCTTTCCGGTGCCGGGCGGGCCGTAGAGCAATACGCCCTTGGGGATCTTGGCGCCCAGCGCCTGATACCGCGCCGGGTTCTGCAGGAAGTCCTTGATCTCGTACAGCTCTTCGACCGCCTCGTCAGCACCGGCGACGTCGGCGAACGTGGTCTTGGGCATGTCCTTGTTGAGCTGCTTGGCCTTGGACTTGCCGAAGCCGAAGCCCATTCCGCCCCCGCGCTGCATCCGGGAGAACATCACGAACAGCCCGACCAGCAGCAACAGCGGCAACATGTAGATCAGCAACGACCCCAGGACACTGCCCTGGTTGACGACGGTGTTGATCTGGGCGCCCTTGGCACTCAGATCGTTGAACAACGTGACGCCGTACCCGGTCGGGTACTTCGAGATGATCTTGTCGGAGTTCTCGGTGTCACCGTTGCCGTTTTTCAGCTCGAGGCGAACCTGCTGTTCACGGTCGTCGATCTGCGCGCTCTTGACGTTGTCATCGCTGATCTGCGAGATCGCGACGGACGTGTCCACCGGCTTGTAGCCGCGGGTGTCGTCAGAGAAATAGAAGAAGGACCAGCCGAGCAACAGGACAACGGCTATCACCGTGAGCGTGCGGATCAGGTTTTTACGGTTCATCTATGTCTTCGGCCGGCTAGCACTTTCTGCCGGTCTGGTCCTTCCAATGCGCGCGGGGAGAGCTTTCAGGTTACCGCTAGGCCAACGAACGGCAGTTCCCACGGCCATAAAACCGAGACATTGACGAGCTTCCCGCGGGCCTCACCATGTGCTTTGGTGAATTCGTGTCTACCTCGACCCCACGGTCAGCTGCTGTCAACGGGGTGCAGCTTCAGCTGGTCGAGGCCGGCCGGGCCGGCGATCCGCTGGTGCTCCTGGCCCATGGCTTCCCCGACCTGGCCTACACCTGGCGGCACCAGATCGACGTGTTGGCGGCCGCCGGATTCCACGTCCTGGCACCGGATCAGCGTGGCTACGGCGGCTCCAGCCGACCCGAGTCGGTGACGGATTACGACATCCACGCGCTGACCGGCGACCTGGTGGCACTGATCGACCAGGCGGGTTGCGAGCGGGCGGTGGTCATCGGCCACGACTGGGGCGCGATGGTCGCCTGGCACACCGCGCTGCTGCACCCGGAGCGGGTGGCTGCGGTCGCCGGCCTGAGCGTGCCACCGACGCCCCGGCCGCGCAGCCGGCCCACCCAGAGGTGGCGGGAGAAGTTCGGCGAGGACTTCTACATGCTGCGGTTCCAGGAGCCGGGTCCGGCGGACGACGCCTTGGCCGCAGACGTCGCCGCCACCATGCGCGGCCTGCTGGCGGGCGACCCGACGGCCGCCCTGCCGGACTGGATCAGCGAGGCCGAGCTGGACGTCTACATCTCCGAGTTCAGCCGGACGGGGTTCACCGGCGGGCTGAACTGGTACCGCAACTACGACCGCAACTGGGAGACCACCCCGGAGCTCGAGACGGCCCGCATCACCGCGCCGGCACTGTTCGTCGGCGGCACCGCCGATCCGATCCTGGGTTTCATGCGACCCGAGCGTGCCACCGAGGTGGCGACGGAGGCCTACCGTGAAGTGCTGATCGAGGCCGCGGGCCACTGGGTGCATCAGGAACGCCCCGAGGAGGTCAACCGGGTGCTGCTGGACTTCCTGGCCGAGTACGGAAAGGGCGGCACCCGATGACCGCTCCCCTGCGATTCGGCGTCTTCATCACGCCCTTCCACCCGGTCGGCCAGTCACCGACCGTCGCGTTGGAGTACGACCTGGAACGGGTGGTTGCCCTGGACCGGCTCGGCTTCGACGAGGCGTGGTTCGGCGAGCACCACTCCGGGGGCTACGAGCTGATCGCCTGCCCCGAGGTGTTCATCGCCGCGGCCGCCGAGCGCACCAAGCACATCCGGCTGGGCACCGGTGTGGTGTCACTGCCCTACCACCACCCGTTGATGGTGGCCGACCGCTGGGTGTTGCTCGATCACCTGACCCGCGGCCGGGTGATGTTCGGGACGGGCCCGGGTGCGTTGCCGTCGGATGCGTACATGATGGGCATCGACCCCGTCGACCAGCGCCGGATGATGCAGGAGTCGCTGGAAGCGATCCTGGCACTGTTCCGGGCCGCCCCTGACGAACGGATCACTCGGCAATCGGACTGGTTCACCCTGCGCGACGCCGCGCTGCACATCCGGCCCTACACCTGGCCCTACCCCGAGATCTCCTGCGCGGCGATGATCTCGCCGTCGGGGCCCCGGCTGGCCGGTGCGCTGGGCACGTCGCTGCTGTCGTTGTCGATGTCGATTCCGGGTGGGTTCGCGGCGTTGGAGAACACCTGGGGCGTGGTGACCGAGCAGGCGCGCCACGCCGGGCGGGAGGATCCGGACCGCGCGAACTGGCGGGTGCTGGGCATCGTGCACCTGGCCGACACCCGGGAGCAGGCCATCGACGATTGCACCTACGGCCTGCAGGACTTCGCGAACTACTTCGGTGCGGCGGGCTTCGTGCCGCTGTCCAACAGTGTTGACGGAGGCGACGGAACCCCGAGCGCCCGCGAGTTCGTCGCCGAATACGCCGCCAAAGGCAACTGTTGCATCGGCACCCCCGACGACGCGATCGCCTACATCTCCGGCCTGCTCGAGCAGTCCGGCGGTTTCGGCACCCTGTTGCTGCTGGGCCACGACTGGGCAGACCCGGCAGCGACATACCACTCCTATGATCTGTTCGCCCGCAAGGTGATTCCGCATTTCAAGGGCCAGCTCGCCGCGCCGCACGCCTCACACGAGTGGGCCAAGGGCAAACGTGACCAACTGCTCGGCCGGGCCGGCGAGGCACTGGTCAACGCGATCAACGAGCACACGGGCGATTCCGGGGAGCGCACCTGATGCGGGCCGCGGTACTGCGCGACGGCTCCATGGTGACCCGCGACGACGTCCCCGAGCCGGTCCCCGGGCCGGGCCAAGTGCTGGTCGCTGTGCAGGCCTGCGGCGTCTGCGGCTCCGACCTGCACTTCGCCAAACACGGGCGGGAGATGCTCGAGCTGGTCGAGCAGGTGCGAGAGGTGCCGATGTCCCACAACATCGATCTGGACGCCGATGTGTTCATGGGTCACGAATTCAGCGCCGTCATCCTCGAGGCCGGCCCCGACACCACTGCACCGCCGGCAGGAACACTGGTGACGTCACAACCGATTCTGTTGTCCGGCAACAAAATCGACGGGATCATCTACAGCAACACCGTCATCGGTGGGTACGCCGAGCGGATGCTGCTCTCCGCGCCTCTGCTCCTGACAGTGCCCAACGGCCTGGACCCGCAGCGGGCTGCGCTGACCGAGCCGCTGGCGGTCGGGCTGCACGCGGTCAACCGCTCGAGGATCCTGCGTGGCGAGACGGCGTTGGTGATCGGCTGTGGGGCGGTGGGGATCTCGATCATCGCCGCACTGCGCGCCGCCGGGGTCGACCACATCGCGGCTGCTGATTTCTCGGCGAGACGCCGAGCTCTGGCCGAGACGATGGGCGCGCACCAGACCATCGATCCGGCGCAGGGCTCCCCGTTCGATGTGGTGCGACCGGCGGTGATCTTCGAAGCGGTGGGAGTGCCGGGGATCATCGACGAGGCGTTGCGGATGGCGCCGATGAGCAGCCGGCTGGTGTCGGTGGGGATGTCGATGCAACCGGACACCGTGCGCCCCGCGTTCGCCGCACTGAAAGACATCAACGTGCAGTTCGTATTCGGCCACACCCCACAGGAATTCGCGTCGGCACTGACGGCGATCGCCGACGGCGTGGTTGATGTGGCACCGATGATCACCGACACTGTGAGCCTCGACCAGGTCAGTGAGGCGTTCGAGGGTCTGGCCGACCCCGAACGGCACTGCAAGATCCTGGTGACGCCCTGACCCGATAGGGTCGCAGTCATGCCGATCGCCGGGAACGTCAGACGCCGCGCTCGTTTCGCCCTCGTGCTCCTCACCGGACTGGTCGCCGCCACGCTGACGGCCTGCGACTCGGTGCCGACGCCTCCGCTGCCCGGCGACGCCCCCCGCCAGGTGACGGTGATCGGCTCAGGTGAAGTTCAGGGCACCCCCGACACCCTGACCGCCAGCGCCGCGATCAGCTTCCTGGCCCAAGACGTCACCACCGCGATGAATCAGACCAACGAGCGGCAGCAGACGGTGATCAACGCCTTGGTCGATGCGGGAATCGACGCCAAAGACATCGCCACCACCAACGTGAGCCTGCAGCCGCAGTACGGCCCTGACGGTGTGACCTCGATTGTCGGCTATGAGGCCAGCAACTCCGTCGACGTCACCATCCGCGACATCTCGGTCGCTTCCCGGGTGTTGGCGTTGATCGTCTCCAACGGCGGTGACGCCACGCGGATCAACTCGGTGAGCTTCTCCATCGACGATGACTCGCAGTTGGTGAAGGACGCCCGCACCCGCGCCTTCGAGGACGCCCGCGACCGCGCCCAGCAGTACGCCGACCTGTCCGGCATGAGGCTCGGCAAGGTCATCTCGATCTCCGAGGCCAGCGGCGGCACCACACCGCCGCCACCGATGCCGATGGAGCGCGCCATGGCCAGTCCAGTGCCGCTGTCCCCCGGCCAACAGACGGTGGGCTTCTCGGTCACGGTCATCTGGGAACTGTCCTAACCGGGGCGCACCGCTGCCGAGATCTCGACGGGCAGCCCATTGAGCACCGCGGTGCCCGATAACGGATCCAGGTACGACCCGTCGTTGAGCTGGTTGACGTTCACGCCGGGCTGGGTGGCAGCCACCCCGAGCCGCGTTCCGGCAATGTCGTGGCCCCAGCCGTGTGGGATGGAAACCACACCGGGCCGGATGGTGTCGGTGACTTCCACGGGCACCGTCACCTCTCCGCCGGGCCCTTTGACCAGTGCCAGCTCGGCCAGACCGAGCCGCTGGGCGTCGTCGGGATGGATCTGCAACGTGCAGCGGTTGGTGCCGCCGGCCAGGGCCGGCAGGTTGTGCATCCAGCTGTTGTTGGAGCGCAGGTGGCGGCGCCCGATCAGCATGAAGCCAACCGGGGGCCGGTCCAGGACTTTTGCCAACCGTGCGGCATCGGCGACCAGCGCTTGCGGGGCCAGCTCGACCTTGCCGGACGGCGTACGCAACACCGCGGGTATCCGCGGCTGCAGCGGGCCCAGGTCTACCCCGTGTGGCGCCGCTTTGACCGTGTTCAGGGTCAGCCCGTCGGGGTCGGCACCGAACGCGTCACCGTAGGGGCCCAGCCGCAGCATCATGTCGAGGCGACGCTCGTATCCCGGCCCGGGCGGCAACATCGCGGTGAGTTCGGCGACGTCGCGGCCGGCCACCGGCGACCGTGGGTCCGCAGTTTCCTTGGCCAGTGTCATCGCGATCACCTGTTGATCGGCCAGCGCCGGATCGGCGTCCAGACCCGCGCCCATGATCAGCAACGCCACCCGGGACATGATCTCGGCCTCACCGGGCCGGCCGGCCAGCGGCAGCACCGGAGGTGAATAACGCGCATTGTTGCGGACGGCGACATTGCTGAGGACGACGTCGAAATGCGCGGCTTGCGACGGCGGTGGCGGCGGCAGGATGACATCGGCGTGCCGGGTGGTCTCGTTCAGATAGGGATCGATGCTCAGCATGAACCCGAGCCCGTCCAGTGCCGCCGCCAGACGCCGCCCGTCCGGGGCGGAGAGCACGGGGTTGCCGGCCACCGTGATCAACGCGCGGAGCTGACCGTCGCCGGGAGTGTCGATCTCCTCGGCCAGCGCGGTGGCCGGGAACTCCGAGGCGATCTCGGGGTGCCCCGACACCCGGCTGTGCCAGCGTCCGGTGGTGAAGCCGCGGCCGGGTTTCGGCGGTCGCGGCGCGGGCGCGGTGGGCCCGAGCGGGAACATGGCTCCGCCGGGGCGGTCGAGGTTGCCGGTGACGATGTTGACCACATCGATCAGCCAGCTGCCCAGGGTGCCGAACTCGACGGTCGAAGTGCCGATCCGTCCGTATACCGCGGCGCGAGGCGCGGCGGCGATGGACCGGGCGAGGTCCCGGATATCGGTGACGCTCACCCCGCAGTACGGCGCCACCGCGGTGGGCGGGAAATCCGCTGCCAGGGCCCGCACCTGCTCGAGGCCGGTGACGTGCTCGGCGAGGCCGCCCAGATCCGGTGAGACCAGCCCCTCGGCGAACAGCACGTTGACCACCGAGAACAACAACGCTGCGTCGGTGCCGGGCCGAGGCGCGAGGTGGCAGTCGGCCAGCTCGGCGGTGCGGGTCCGGCTGGGGTCGATGACGGTGACCCGGCCACCCCGGCGGCGCAGCGCTTTGAGCTTGCCACCGAAGTCCGCCGCGGTGGCCACGCTGCCGTTGGACACCAGCGGGTTCGCCCCGATGCTCACCAGGTGATCGGTCCGGTCCAGATCGGGCACCGTGAACGCGAACGCGTTGCCGTACAGGTACCCCTGGGCCACCTGTTTGGGCATCTGGTCCAGGGTGCTGGCGCTGAAGACATTCCGGGTGCCCAACGCTTTGATGATCAGCGGCGCGTACAGGGCACCGGCGATGGTGTGGGCGTTCGGGTTGCCCAGATACACCGCGACGTCGCGGCCCGGCACTTTCCCGAGACCCTCGGCGACCGCGGCGAAGGCCTCGTCCCAGGACACCTCGACCAGCTCGTCGCCGCGACGCACCAGCGGGCGCGTCAAGCGGTCTGGATCGCCGTCCAGCTCCGCGAAACTGGCGCCCTTCGGGCAGATGAACCCCGCACTGAACACGTCGTCGCGGTCGCCGCGCGCACCGGTCACCCGGTCATCGGAAACGGTGAGCACCAACCCGCAGGTGGCCTCGCACAACGGACAGATTCGCAGCGCGGTACGAGACATCGGCGTCCTTGGCTAGTGGCTGTAGACCTTCGGCTCCAGTGTTCCGATGTAGGGCAGATCCCGATACCGTTCGGCGTAATCGAGGCCGTATCCGACGACGAACTCGTTGGGAATGTCGAAGCCGATGTAGGACACGTCGATGTCGGCGCGCACCGCGTCGGGTTTGCGCAGCAGCGTGCACACCCGCAGGGAGCGCGGATGGCGGGCGGCCAGGTTACGCAGCAGCCACGACAGCGTCAGGCCGGAGTCGATGATGTCCTCGACGATCAGCACGTCCCGGTCGTGGATGTCCCGGTCGAGGTCCTTGAGGATGCGCACCACCCCGGACGACGAGGTGGACGAACCGTAGGAGCTGACGGCCATGAATTCCAGCTGCGTCGGCAGCGGAATCGCCCTGGCCAGATCCGTCACGAACATGACGGCACCCTTGAGCACCGTGATCAGCAGGAGGTCCTGCTCAGCGGCGGCCTCCCGGTAATCGGCGCCGATCTGCGCGCCCAGTTCAGCGGTCTTGCTCTGGATCTGCTCTTCCGACAGCAACACCGATTGGATATCCCCTGGATACAACTCGGCAGTATGCGCAGGCACGCCCACAGCCTAGCGGTGCCGTCGAACCGGCTCGCGATAGAGCGTCAACACCCCGTCTCGACGGCCGGCGAACAGCCGTTCGTTCCGCCCGGCGCTGGGCACCGCTACCCCGCCCTGGCCGCGCCAGCCGGTGATCAACGCGTCGACGGCCCGGATTTGTCTGTCGGTCAGGTCGACGGCTCCACCGTCGAGCAGCCACGTGCGGATTGCGCGTCGCCGGAGGGCGGCCGGCGCCTCCCGCAACGCCGCCACGGCCAGCCCGTTCCCGGCCCGTGCGCCGTCACGTAGTCCGGCCGCCAGCGCGTCGAGCACGTCGCCGTCCTCCTGCAGCGCCGCCGCGGTACGGGCCAGGGCGGCGGCCACCCCGCCATCGAGGACCTCTTCCAGCAGCGGCAGCACCTCGCCGCGCAGCCGGACCCGGGTGAACCGCGGGTCGGTGTTGTGGGGGTCGCGCCACGGCACCAGGCCCAGCTGCGCGCAGGCAGCCTCGGTGACCTGTCGACGTAACCCCAGCAGCGGTCGGCCCCACGGGGGGTCGTAGGGCCGTATCCCGGCAATCGAGCGCGGCCCCGAACCTCGGCCCAGCCCCAGCAGCACGGTCTCGGCCTGGTCGTCGAGAGTGTGTCCGATCAACACCGGGGCGTCGTGGCGGGCACGGTCCAGCGCGGCGTAGCGTGCGGTGCGCGCCGCCGCCTCCGGACCGCCCGTCCCGTCGACGGTAACCGGAATAATTTCTGCGCCAACACATCCCAATTGCAACGCCTGATCTCGAGCAGTCTCGGCCACCGCATCGGAGCCGGGCTGCAGCCGATGGTCGACGATCAACGCCGTGGTGGAAAGCACGCGAGCCGCCACGGCGACCAACGCCAGCGAGTCCGGCCCACCGGACAACGCAACACACCAGTGGCTCACCCCGGGTACGTAGTCCTTGGCGAAAGTGGTTACCGCGGCCTCGATCTGGCCTACAGAACTCTGTTGATCCATTTCTCGGGGTGATCGATCTCGTCGGGCAACGGCAATGTCTCGGCACTGGTCCACACCGTGTTGAAGCGGTCCATACCCACCCGGCCCACCACGTCGTCGACGAACGCCTTGCCCCGGGTGTACTGGGCCAGCTTTGCGTCCACGCCGAGCAGCGCCCGCAGAATACGTTGCAGCGGAGGCTGTTTGCGTGTTCTGCGTTGCTCGAAGCGGTGCCGGATCGAGGCCACCGATGGCACCACCGCGGGGCCGACGGCGTCCATCACATGGTCGGCGTGACCCTCCAGCAGTGTGCCGAGCACCAGCAGCCGGTCCAACGCCTCCCGCTGCGGTTCGGACTGCACCGCCCGCATGAAGCCCAGGACACCTGCGTTATTGGGGTCGTCGGCCTGACCCGTGGCGCCGTCCCGGCGCTGCTTGACGAATTCGGCGAGCCTGCCCACCATCGCAGCCATGTCCTCACCGGCGTCCTGGGTCAGCACGCCCAACGTCGACGACATGTAGCCGGCCAGCCAGGGGTTGGCCGTGAACTGCACCCGGTGGGTCACCTCGTGGAGACAGACCCAGAGGCGGAAATCCTTTGGCGAGACCCGCAATTGGCGTTCCACGGTGATGATGTTGGGATACACCAGCAGCAGACAACCCCCGCCTGCATCGGTCGGCGAGACGAATGGGTCGTACTGGCCGAGGATCCCCGAGGACACGAAAGCCAGCACCGCGCCGGTCTGTGCGCCCGTCACCCGCCCGGTCAGGAAACCCTTGGGGGTGGCCGCACCGCCCGTCATGACCCGCATGGACTCGGTGGCCGCCCTGATCCACTCCCGCCGATCGACGATGCGTGCGTCGGGGACCGGGCCCGATGTGGTGAGCCGGGTGACGTCGCGCACCGGCGGCTCAGCTGCCCGGGAGGATTCTGCGAGCTCGGCCATCGCTTGGCTGCGCGTGTATTCCGTCACCGGCGGTGTCGCTCGCGCCAGTTTGGCGCCGACGGTGGCTGCGAATTCCCAGTCGACGGCTTGACCGATCGCGGCCGCCCCGGTCCCGCTGCTCATCGGTCACACCCGCAGGACCGCAGTGTGGCGGCCAGCGCGTCGAGAGCCAACCGTCCCGTCGGGCCCGCATCGTTGGAGACGAACGCGAACGTGAGCACACGGCCGCTGGCATCGGTGATCACGCCGACCAGCGTATTGGTGCCCGTCAGCGAGCCTGTCTTGGCACGCAGCCAGCCCGCGGCGGGACGCGTGGTGTCATCGAGGTAGCGGTTGGACAAAGTGCCACTGCCCCCGGCGATCGGCAGCACGTCGAGCAGCGAGCGCATCCGCGGGTGGTCGGGCCCGGCGGCGGCGCCTATCACCTCGTCGAGGGTGCGTACGGTGAGCCGGTCATCGACGGACAGCCCGCTGGAGTCCATCAAGCGGGCACCGGTGAGATCGATGTCGGCGTCGCGGAGCTGATCGAGCACGGCGTCCGCCGCGCCGGCGAAACTCAGCCGGTGCCCGGTCGCTGCCGCCACCTCACGACCGATCATCTCGGCCATCACATTGTCAGAGGCATTCATCATCTGGCGCAGCCGCTCGATCAGCGGGGCCGACTGCACCGATGCCAGTTCACGTCCGGTCGACGGAGCCGACGCCACCCGCACGGCGGCTGGGTCGACCCGCAGCGCCGCCGCGAGCGCCCGGCCGGCGTCCAGCGCCGGAGTGCGCGAGCGTCGGGAATCGAAACTGGTGGGCTGCGTCCGGCCGGCGTCGAGCATCACCGGTTCGATCGGCGCGATGTCACCGCCGTCGATATCAGCGGGATCCCACCCCGGCGCCATCGTCGGCCCGTCGTAGAGCGAGGTGTCGACCTGGACGGCACTGACCTTGACTCCGCTCTTGCGGACCCCGGCTGCCAGATCGGTGATCCGCGCGCCGTCCCGGTACCAGGTGTCCTCTCCGATCGGCGACGCCGACAACGTGGGATCACCGCCGCCGACGAGAACGATCACGCCGGGCTGAGCACCGGCCACCACCCGCGTGGTCAGACGGTCGTCGCGATCGAGAGTGAGCAGAGCGGCGGCCGCGGTGAGGGTCTTGTTGGTCGAGGCGGGTTGCATGGGGATGTCGTCGTGTTGCTGCCAGAGTTGCTCACCGGTGTCGGCGTCGGTGATCCGTCCGGTGAGGTCGCCGAGGTTGGGGTCCGCCAGCGCGACGGCCAGGGTCCGGGCCAAGCCGGCCTGTGTGGGCGTCGGCGCGCCCTCGGCGACCGGCACCACGGCGGGATCGGCGGTGACGGGGGCGGGCTCAGCGGTGATCCGTGGATCAGGCTGCTGGTCACCGCCGGTGACCAGCGCTGCGGCCGCGACGACACTGACGACGACAGTGAGCACAGCGGCGCCGACCGCCAAGTGTGTGGACCTCCGCCAGTGGGACGGCCGCCGCCTGGGACGCATGCAATGCAGAGTATCCCTCCACTAAGGTTTGTCCCGACGACCAGAGACCCAGGAGTCTCGACCGAGGCGAAGGAGCCGTGCGGCGTGGAATTCGACGTGACCATCGAGATCCCGAAAGGGCAGCGCAACAAGTACGAGGTGGACCACGAGACCGGCCGGATAAAGCTCGACCGCTACCTCTACACCCCGATGGCCTACCCGGCCGACTACGGCTTCATCGAAGACAGCCTCGGCGAGGACGGCGACCCGCTGGACGCAATGGTGCTGCTGCCGGAGTCGGTGTTCCCCGGCGTACTGGTCGAGGCCCGTCCCGTCGGCATGTTCAAGATGGTCGACGAGGCCGGTGGCGATGACAAGGTGCTGTGTGTGCCGGCCGGCGACCCGCGGTGGGACCACATCCAGGACATCGGCGACGTCTCGGACTTCGAGCTCGAGGCCATCAAGCACTTCTTCGTGCACTACAAGGACCTCGAACCCGGCAAGTTCGTCAAGGCCGCCGACTGGGTGGGCCGCGAGGAGGCCGAGGCCGAGGTCGTGCGTTCGCAGGAACGGTTCAAGACCACCGGTCACTAAAGGGAGGTCGGTCCCTGAATTTGCACAGAAGTAACACTGTGTAACTCCGGCGTGCCTTGGGCCTCCCATCATGACCTTGTGCTGATGCATCAGGGGATGGGTCTGGCGACGTTCAACGCGTTGCCGGAGCGGCGTGCCGTGCATGCGCTGTTCGAATGCTGCAACCACGTAGCGATGGCCCGCGACCTGGCCCGCGGGCGTCCCTACGTGAATCACGACGCGCTGTTCCGTCACGCCGATGCCCTGCTGTTCTCGCTTCCGGATGTCGCCATCGACAGCATCCTCGAGTCGTACCCGCACATCGGCGCCCGGCCGCGCAGCCTCAAGTCCGCGGCCGAACAGTGCTCGATCTGGAATGACGACAGCACGGTGATGACGAAGTTGGACCGGGGCGCCAACCGCTACCGCGATAAGTTCGGATTCGGCTTCGTGATGTACGTCAACGGCCTGGGGTGCGCCGCAGTCTCCGCCGCGCTCGACGATCGGCTGCACAACGATCTGGAGACCGAGCGCAAAGTGGTGCGCAACGAGTTGGCGAAGATCAACCGGACCCGTCTCGAGCGCATGCTCGGGCCCGAAGGCGGCTACCAGAACTGGTGATCCCGCCCCACTAGGCTCATGCCGGTGAACACTCCCGCCACCGCCTCTGAATCGCATACGCATTTCCTGTCGCTGCCCGACCTGGCTGCCCGCCCCTCGGGCGGCGCGGTGATCTGGGCCAATGACGAGCTGTTCGCCGAGCGGGAGAACCTGATCAAGCCGGCGGCCTCGGAGTACCGTCCCGCGACGTTCGGCCACAAGGGCCAGGTCTACGACGGGTGGGAGACCCGGAGGCGCCGCGACGTCGGCCCGAATGCCTGCGACGCAGCGATCGTCCGTCTCGGAGTGCCCGGCATCGTCCGCGGCGTCGTCGTCGACACCGCGTGGTTCACCGGCAACTACCCACCCCAGATCTCGGTGGAAGCCACCCAGATCCATGGTTATCCGTCCGTGCAGGAACTCGTCGAGAAGGCGGAGTGGACGACCATCGTCGAGCGCAGCGATGTCAACGGCGACACCCGAAACCCGTTCGAGGTTGCGTCATCTCGACGTTGGACCCACGTGCGACTGTCCATCTACCCAGATGGTGGGGTGGCCCGTTTCCGGGTGCACGGCGAGGGCCTGCTGGACCCGAGCTTCGCCGAGAACATGACCGTGGATCTGGCGGCGCTGGAGAACGGCGGCCGGATCACCGCGTGTTCCAACATGTTCTACGGCTCGCCGAACAACCTGTTGCTTCCGGGCACGTCCCGCACGATGGGTGAGGGATGGGAGACCTCGCGCCGCCGCGACACCGGCAATGACTGGGTGCAGATCCGCCTTGCCAGTCAGGGCGTGCTCCAGGCTGTCGAGCTCGACACCTCCTACTTCGTCGGCAATGCGCCGGGTTCGGCGCGTCTGTCCGGCAAGGACGGGGACGGGGCCTGGTTCGACCTGCTGCCCACTATCGACCTGCTGCCCGACACCCGGCACCGTTTCCTCGTCGACAGTGATCGTCCGATGACCGAGGCCCGACTCGACATCTACCCCGACGGCGGAATGGCCCGGTTGCGTCTGTTCGGCGCGCTCACCGATGCGGGTCTGCAAACAGTGCGTGACCGTTGGGAGACCAGCACCTAGACGCCCTGGCATAGTCTGGGCTCGATGAACTCTCTGCTCCATTTCGCGGGGAACTTCTGGTGGCTGATCTTCCCGCTGAGCGGTGTCGTCGGCGGCGCATTCAAGGCGGTGTCGGCGGCCAACGAACGGCGCGCCGAACGCCGACTCGAGCGCTACCGCATCAAGCAGCAGACCAAGATCGCGATGGCCGAGGCCGCCGGCCGGGGCCGCGAGTCCGAGGCGCTGCACCGGCGGGAGCTGCAGAAGCTGCTGGCCCAACACGATTCGACGGACGGCCGCTGGCTCGAGTACGAGATGGATGTGGCCAAGCTGCTGGACTTTCCGGCGATGACGGATATGCGCGATCCGCTGACCGCGGCGTTTCACAAAGCGAAGCGACGAGCCGACTTGCTGCGGCCCGAGAACGTCGACGACCTGATGGGCGACCGGGCTGCCCAGCTGGAATACCGCGATGCCGTACACGAATACGTCAGCGCGTTCGATATTGCTGAAACCGAGGCGATCCGCCGCAGACGCAGCGATTTCTCCTCGGCTGATCAAGACCGTCTGGAGCGGGCGCAGCGTCTGCTGCGGCTGGCCGCGGACGACGGCGCCACTCCGCAGGAACGCCAGCACGCTTACGCTCGGGCACGCACCGAGTTGGACGGTCTGATCGCTCTGCCCGCAGCCACCGTTGCCGGTATCGAACGCGAGATCGCCGGCGAACTGGAAGCCTGAAGGGCGGGGCGCCTCGCAGCGCTATGGCGCATTTCGAAGTCAGACCCGGAGGTCGACAGAGGTCGCCCCGCCAAATCTGAGCGTCCCCCGATGCCCGGCCGAAATCAAGACTTCACGGGAATCTTCGTCACCGATGTCCTGATGCAAAGCTGTCACCGATGTCCTGCGAGATGACAGGAATCGTGTCAGACCCCCGCGGCAGTATCGAACGTATGTTCGATACTGCCTCGACTCCGATGTCCGCCAACCTGTTGACGCGCATCGCTGATGCCTCACGGGCTGAGGCGCAGTGTGCTGCGGAGTTGCTGGTGGCGGTTGCCGAACTGTTCGCCCATCGCCTCAGGGAATCCGGTGAGTGCGAGGACGATGCGATCGACACCTACGAAGCCGTGGCGGCGGAAGTGGCCGCGCGGCTGCGGTGCAGTGTGGCGATGGGGTCGAGCCACTTGCGGTATGCCTTGGCGATGCGGCAACGACTGCCGCAGGTGGGGCGGGTTTTCGAGGCCGGTGATATCGACTACGCGACATTCAAGACGATCGTGTTCCGCACCGATCTCATCGTCGATGAGGACCGGTTGGCCCGTGCAGATGGCCATTTGGCGTTGGCAGCTCCGCGTTGGGGCGGGCAGTCCCGCGGGAAGTTGGAGAAGGCGATCGACAGGGCGGTACACAAGGCCGATCCCGATGCAGTCCGCCGACGGGCCCGCGATGTGGCCGAAGACCGGTACGTCGAGGTCGGTGAGACCGACGCCGGGATGGCCGAGGTGCGCGCCAGCGTCTTCGACACTGTTGGCAAAGCGCTGAGCAAGCGGCTCGATGAGTTGGCCGCCACGGTGTGCGACCAGGATCCGCGCACCAAGGATCAGCGTCGCGCCGATGCGTTCGGCCCCCTGGCCGCCGGCGCTGATCGACTGGCCTGCCGGTGCGGTCTTGATACCTGCCCGGTGGCTGGGCTCAAGCCGCCGGGCACCGCGGTCGTGATCCACGTGGTGGCGCAGGAGGCGACCCTGGACGGCGACAGCGATGATCCCGGGTTGGTGCTGGGAGCCGACAGTTTGCTTCCGGCTGACCTGGTACGCGAAATGGCCTCGCTGGCCAAGACATTGCCGATCATCGGGCCGATTGAGGCCGACCCCGAACGCGGTTACGCCCCGTCACGGGCCCTGGCTGATTTCGTGCGGTACCGGGATCTGACGTGTCGGGCCCCGGGCTGTGATCGGCCGGCGGTGCAGTGCGAGCTGGACCATACGGTCCCGTGGGCCGACGGTGGGGCCACGCATGCGTCGAACATCAAGTGCCTCTGCAAAACCCACCATTTGTTGAAGACGTTCTGCGGCTGGCAGGACCAACAATTGCCTGACGGAACGGTGATCTGGACGTTGCCTGACGGGCAGGTGCATGTCACCACCCCGGGCAGTGCGTTGCTGTTCCCTGGTTTGTGTGCACCGACGGGGACGCTGCCGACACCAGAGAAGAAGCAGACACAGCAGCATTGCGGGGACCGGATGGCGATGATGCCGCGGCGCACCCGCACTCGGCGTCAGAATCGAGCGCCGCAGTTGCCGCCGAACGCAAGCTCAACCGCGACGATCGACTGGCCGCGCGCGCCGAGGTGCGGAAAGTGCTCCAGCCCGAAGACGGCTCCACCCCCGAAAGCGACGGCGACAACGAGCCACCGCCATTCTGACGGCGAGACAGTGCTCAGGCGGCGACTTGCAACCGCTCTGAGACCCGTGCCAACGTCGCCTCACCGAGTGCGCGGGCATCCTGCTCAGGCAGGGCGGGAATCAGTGTGACACCGTCGGCGACACCGGCAACGAAGACGTCGGCGATCAAGCTGGCCAGCCCGTCGAGAGTGCCGGCGTAGGCCAGGGAATCGCTTTGATCTGCACCAATCTCGGCCAGCTGACGTTGCGCAGAGCGGAAATCGTCGCCCACCACCACGGTGATGTCGAGGATCGCCGAGACTGCCGGGTCACCGATTATCTGGCGCCGACGCCGCTGGGCCTGCTGCAGATCGGGAGCGACGAACCGGACGGCGGGCTGCTCCCCCGCTGTCAGCTCGGTCCATTCGGACTCTTGTCCATCAGCGACTCGTCCATCAGCGACTCGTCTATCAGCAACAAAGACCCGCAAGGCACGTTGGTGAGCATGAGACACACCACCGACGCTAGACCTGCACCAACACCCTGTCAGTGGTTGGGATCAGCGGGAAGCGAATTCCGCGCTACGCGGTGTCTTCATTTTTGGTGTCCAACCGCGTCTTGTACAGGCTCGCGGCGGTGGTGAGGGCCAGGGTGACCACGATGACGCCCAAGCTCAGCAAGGTCGGGATCTCCGGCACCTCAACATGCTGGCCGCCGTTGATGAACGGCAGCTCGTTCTCGTGCAGAGCATGCAGGAAGAGCTTCACACCGATGAACGCCAGGATGAACGCCAGCCCATACGACAAGTAGACCAACCGCTGCACCAGCCCGCCGAGCAGGAAGTACAGCTGACGCAACCCCATCAGTGCGAAGACGTTGGCCGCGAAGACCAAGTACGGCTCTTTGGTCAAACCGTAGATCGCCGGAATCGAGTCCAGCGCGAACAGCAGGTCGGTTGTGCCGAGCGCGACGATCACCAGGAACATCGGCGTCATCAGTCGCTTGCCGTCCTCGCGGATCCACAGCCGCAGGCCGTCCCACTTGTCCGTGGTGCGCAGGTGGTTGCGGGCGAACTTCACCACCGCGTTGTCGCCGTCGTCTTCATGATCGGTGTCGCGGGTCAGGTTCCACGCGGTGTACACCAGGAACAGACCGAAGATGTAGAACACCCACGAGAACTGGTTGATGGCCACTGCGCCGAGCGCGATGAAGATGCCCCGGAAGATCAGCGCCAGGATGATCCCCACCATCAGGGCTTCCTGCTGATATTTCCGCGGCACGTTGAAGCTCGCCATGATGATGATGAAGATGAACAGGTTGTCCACCGACAGGCTGTACTCGGTCAGCCACCCGGCAAAGAACTCGACCCCGTACTGGCTACCGTGGAAGAACCAGATCCACAGCCCGAAAATCAGCGCCAGCCCAACGTAGACCGACAACGCTCGGCCGCATTCCTTCATGGACGGTTCGTGGGGATGACGTGCAATCACGATGACGTCGAAAACGAGCACCGCGATCGTCACACCGATGGTGATGGCCCATTCGAGCCCCGAAACGTTCATACAGAAAAGCCTCCGGTCGTCACAAAAACGCCAGAGGTCTCTTCCACCGCCGCATACCTGCCGCTAACGGTCCACGGCGCCGGTCGTCCGTATGGACGGTCGACGTGATGACGACACCGCAGCGAAGGAATACTCCCCTCTGACGAACATTCTGTCAGGTGATCGCGAGTTCTTCACACGCGGAGTACCCGCCCGCGCCCGCGCGGCACCGTGGCGAAGAGGCCGGGGCATAGTATTCACGGACTGTGGCAGCAGAACCCCAGACGGACATTCCCTCGCAGTACCTGCTGTCCCCCCAGGCGCCGAAACCCCGGACGCTGATTGACATCCTCTACGACACCGCTGCCCGCTTTCCGGATGCGCCCGCCATCGATGACGGCACGGTTCAGCTGACATACAGCGAGCTCATCGCTGATATCGCAGACAGCGTCGCCTGGATGGCCGCCCGCGGGATCGGCCGCGGCGACCGCATCGGAATCAGGATGCCGTCGGGCAGTTACGCCCTCTACGTTGCGATCCTCTCGACGCTGGCCGCCGGAGCGGCATACGTGCCCGTCGACGCCGATGACCCGCCCGAGCGCGCCGAACTGGTCTTCGGCGAAGCGGACGTCGTGGCGGTGATCACCGAAGCCGGACTCTCCCGGCGCACGGGTTCCTCGCGGGGGTGGCGCGCCGCCGCCCCGCTGGGCCGCGACGACGCCTGGATCATCTTCACCTCCGGGTCGACGGGCACCCCGAAGGGCGTGGCCGTCACTCATCGCAGTGCGGCGGCTTTCGTCGACGCCGAGGCGCAGATCTTCCTGCAGGACAACCCCCTGGGGCCCGGCGACCGGGTACTGGCCGGCCTGTCGGTGGCGTTCGACGCCTCTTGTGAGGAGATGTGGCTGGCATGGCGCCACGGCGCGTGCCTGGTTCCGGCGCCGCGCGCCCTGGTTCGCAGTGGCATGGACCTGGGTCCGTGGCTGGTGTCGCGGGACGTCACCGTCGTGTCGACGGTGCCCACGCTGGCCTCGTTGTGGCCGGCCGAAGCGCTGGAGGCGGTGCGGCTGCTCATCTTCGGCGGCGAAGCCTGCCCGCCCGAACTGGCAGAGCGACTGGCGTCCGGAGACGACGGAGTCGGCCGCGAAGTGTGGAACACCTACGGGCCCACCGAGGCCACCGTGGTGGCGTGCCTGGCCCGCCTCGACGGCCGCGGACCCGTGAGCATCGGATTGCCGCTGCCGGGCTGGGACCTCGCAGTGGTCGACTCCCGCGGCCACCAGGTGGGGTACGGCGAGACCGGCGAACTGGTCATCGGCGGCGTCGGCCTGGCCCGCTACCTGGATCCGGACAAGGACGCCGAAAAATTCGCTCCCATGGACACGCTGGGCTGGGGCCGTGCCTACCGCAGCGGTGACCTGGTTCGCCTCGAACCCGACGGCCTGTTCTTCCAGGGCCGGGCCGACGACCAGGTGAAGGTCGGTGGCCGTCGCATCGAACTCGGTGAAGTGGACTCCGCCCTGGTCAACCTGCCGGGCGTCTCCGGCGGCGCGGCCGCTGTGCGCCGCACCGCCAGCGGCACTCCACTACTGGTCGGCTACATCGCCAGCGCCGACCCCGCGTTCGACCTCAGCGCCGCCCGGGCGGCCCTGTCCGAAGCGCTGCCCGCTGCCCTGGTGCCGCGGCTGGTCCGGCTCGCCGAACTGCCCACCCGCACCTCCGGCAAGGTCGACCGCAATGCCCTGCCCTGGCCGCCACCCGGAGTCGATATCCACGAGGACGCCCCCGACCTGGGCGGCACCATGGGCTGGCTCGCCGGCCTGTGGCGCGACGTGCTCGGCGCTTCGGTCGAGGGCCCGGAGGCCGACTTCTTCGCCGAAGGCGGCGGCTCCCTGTCGGCCGCCCAGTTGGTCGCGGCGCTGCGCCAGCGCTACCCACAGGTGACGGTCGCCGACCTCTACGACCATCCGCGCCTGGGGTCGCTGGCCGGCTACCTCGACGACCTGGACCCGGCCGTCGCCGTGGAAACCCGCCACGTCAAACCCACCCCGATCCTCACCCAGGCCGTCCAGGTGGCGTTGTCGGTACCGCTGGCAACGCTGACCGCGCTGCAGTGGGTGACGTGGTTGGCGCTGCTCAACAATGTCTTCGCCACCCAGGTGCCCTGGCTGGTCAGCATCGGCTGGTGGTGGATCGTCGCCGGCTTCGTGTTGTTCATCAGCCCGACGGGCCGGATGTCGATCGCGGTGCTGGGGGCGCGGATGATGCTGTCGGGCCTGAAACCGGGGACCTACAAACGCGGCGGGTCCGAGCATCTCCGGGTGTGGCTGGCCGAACGGCTCGCCGACGCCAGCGGCGCCAACAATCTCGCCGGCGCGCCATGGCTGGTCTATTACGCCCGCGCACTGGGTAACAAGGTCGGCAAGGGTGTCGACCTGCATTCATCACCCCCGGTGACGGGGATGATGACGCTGGGGCACCGCAGCTCCATCGAACCGGAGGTCGACCTGTCGGGACACTGGGTGGACGGCGACCTGTTCCACGTCGGGGAGATCACCATCGGCAACGACGCGACCGTGGGCGCGCGCACCACGTTGTTGCCGGGCGCCGTGATCGGTAAGAACGCCGACGTGGCGCCCGGTTCCGGTGTCGTCGGCAGGGTGAAGAACGGCCAGTTCTGGAAGGGTTCGCCGGCGATGAAGTCCGGCAAGGCCCGCCATCCGTGGCCGGACCACCGACCTGCACGCGCGCCGCTGTGGGTGGCCGTATACGGCGTGACGTCGATGCTGCTGGCCGCGCTGCCGTTGGCGGCGCTGGTGGCGGGGCTGGCGGTGGTTGCCTGGGCCGTGCGCGATACCGGCACCGTCACGGCGGCGACGCTGGCTGCGCTGCCGTGGGTGCCGGTGGCCACATTGGTCGCCGTGGCGGTGCACGCCGCACTCACCGTGCTCAGCGTCCGGACGTTGGCGATCGGCCTGGTCGAGGGGTACCACCCGGTGCGCAGCCGCATCGGCTGGCAGCTGTGGGCCACGGAACGGTTGATGGACGCCGCGCGCAACTACCTGTTCCCGCTGTATGCCAGCCTGCTGACACCGTGGTGGCTGCGGATGCTGGGCGCCACCGTCGGCAAGGACACCGAGATCTCCACGGCGTTGCTGACGCCGAAGTTCACCGTCATCGAAGACGGGGCATTCCTGGCCGATGACACCATGGTGGCCTCCTACGAGTTGGGCGGCGGGTGGATCCACATCGCCGAGGCCACCGTCGGCAAGCGGGCTTTCCTCGGCAACTCCGGGATCACCCAGCCCGGCCGTCGACTGCCCGACGACGGCCTGGTCGCGGTGTTGAGCGCGACTCCACACAAGGCCAAGCGCGGCTCGTCATGGTTGGGTAGCCCGCCGATCCGGTTGCGTCGCAAGGCCACCGCCGCCGACGCGCTCAGGACGTTCCAGCCGTCGCCGCGGTTGAAGGCGATGCGCGGTGCGGTGGAAACCTGTCGGCTGGTGCCGATGATGGTGACGTTCGGGATCGGTGTCGGGGTGCTCGCGGGCCTACAGTCGCTGATCGTCGAGTTCGGTTACCTGTGGGCCGCACTGACCGGGGGGCTGGTGCTGCTGGTCGCGGGGGCGGTCGCCGGCGCTATCGCCGTGTTGGCGAAATGGCTTGTGGTGGGCAAGATCTCGGCGGTGGAACATCCACTGTGGTCGTCGTTCGTGTGGCGCAACGAGGTGGCGGACACGTTCGTCGAGACCGTCGCCGCGCCCTGGTTCGCCCGCGCCGCCAGCGGCACGCCGGTGATGAACCTGTGGCTACGCGGCCTGGGGGCCAAGATCGGTCGCGGCGTGTGGTGTGAGACGTACTGGCTGCCGGAGGCCGACCTGGTGACCTTGGCTGCGGGATCGACGGTGAACCGCGGCTGTGTGGTGCAGACCCATCTGTTCCACGACCGCATCATGCGGCTCGACACCGTTGTCCTGGAAGAGGGTGCGACGCTGGGCACCCACTGCGTGGCGCTGCCGGCGGCCAAGATCGGCGCCGGAGCCACCATCGGGCCGGCGTCATTGGTGATGCGCGGCGACGAGGTGCCGGCGTCCACCCGCTGGCAAGGCAACCCCATTGCGCCGTGGGTGGTTTCGAAGAAGAAGAAACAGCCGGCGCGAGTCCGGACCCGGGAACGGGCGGCGTGACGAAGAACGTGACGAAGAAGAAGGCCCCCGCCGCCAAGAGCCCGGTGATCGACCCGTATCTCCCCCGCAACGGCAACTTCGGTTACCGCGTCTCGCGCTACGAACTCGACCTCGAGTACAAGGTCGCGATCAACCGCCTGGCGGGGTCGGCCTCGATCACCGCGGTCACGCTGGCGGCATTGCGAACGTTCTCCTTCGACCTCTCGGATGCGCTGGCAGTGTCGAAGGTATCGGTGAACGGCCGACGCCCACAGAACTTCAGATCCGCAGCCGGCAAACTGCACATCACGCTGGAATCCGCACTGCCCGCCGGCGCTTCGATGACCGTCGACATCCGCTATAGCGGATCCCCCCGGCCCATCCGGACCTATTGGGGCGACGTGGGTTTCGAGGAACTCACCAACGGCGCGCTGGTGGCGGGCCAGCCCAACGGCGCGGCGTCATGGTTCCCCTGCGACGACCATCCGGCCGCCAAGGCCAGCTTCCGGATCGCGATCAGTACCGACAGCCCCTACCTGGCAATTGCCAACGGCGAGTTGCTGTCCAAGAAGGCCAGAGCCGGACACACCACCTGGACCTACGAACTCGCCGAGCCGACGTCGACCTACCTGACGACCCTGCAGATCGGTGACTACGTCACACACCGGCTGCCCAAGGCGTCGGTGCCCATGTACGCAGCGCTGCCCGAGGCCCTCAGGCACAACTTCGACCATGACTTCGGACGCCAGCCGCAGATGATGAAGTTGTTCGTCAAACTGTTCGGCAAGTACCCGTTGTCGACCGGTTACACCGTGGTGGTCACCGAGGACGAACTCGAGATTCCCCTTGAAGCACAGGGCCTTTCGGTGTTCGGCGCCAACCACTGCGACGGCAAGCGCAGCGCCGAACGCCTGATCGCCCACGAGCTGGCCCACCAGTGGTTCGGCAACAGCGTCACCGCGCGCCGCTGGCGGGACATCTGGCTGCACGAGGGGTTCGCCTGCTACGCCGAATGGCTGTGGTCCGAAGAAGCCGGCGGACCGAGCGCCGACACCCTGGCCCGCCAGTATCACCAGCGTCTGGCGGCCGCATCGCAAGACCTGCTGCTGTCGGACCCCGGCCCCCGTGACATGTTCGACGACCGGGTGTACAAACGTGGCGCACTGCTGCTGCACTGCCTGCGCAAGACCATCGGCGATTCGAATTTCTTTGCGCTGCTCCAAGATTGGACAACCCGATTCCGGCACGCCACTGTCGTCACCGACGACTTCACCGGGCTGGCCGCCAGCTACGCCGACGAGTCGCTGCGGCCCCTGTGGTCGGCGTGGCTGTACTCCACCGCCGTCCCGGACATGTGACCGCGTGACCGATGCAGCCACCCCGACGGGGCCGGTCACCCGCAGCAGCGTTGCGCGGGTCGGGGTGGCGACCGCGCTGACGGCGGCATGCGGGTACGCCGTGCTGTATCTGGCTGCGCGTGTTCTCGAACCCGCCGGGTTCTCCGTTTTCGCGGTGTTCTGGGGCGCCTTCGGCCTGGTCACCGGTGCATCCTTCGGGTTGTTGCAGCAGAGCACCCGCGAGATCCGCATCGCCGCCCACGTCGCGCCGGATCGACGCCCGGTGACTCATCCGCTGCGGGTGGCCGCTGCGGTCGGGGTGGTCACCGCGGCGGCGCTCGCGGGCAGCGCGGCGCTGTGGGCCCCGCACGTGTTCGCGCAGGAGCGCACCCTGTCGGTGACGCTGCTGTCAGTGGGGCTGGCGGGGTTCTGCCTGCACGGAACGCTGCTGGGCATGCTGGCCGGCGCCAACCGGTGGACCCAGTACGGCGCGCTGATGGTCACCGACGCCGCACTGCGCGTCGTGGTGGCCGTCGTGACCGTCCTGGCGGGGTGGGGTCTGGTCGGTTTCCTGTGGGCGACAGTCGCCGGGGCGGCGTCCTGGCTGATGCTGTTGCTGGCCTCCCCGACGAGCCGGGCGGTGGCGCAGCTGGTTGCGTACGAGAGCGCCGGGTCCTTCCTTCGCGGCGCCGGCCATGCAGTGGCAGCGGCGGGAGCCAGCGCCATCCTGGTGATGGGGTTCCCGGTGCTTCTCAAAGCCACCGCCGGAGACCTCGGTGCCACCGGCGGCGTGGTGATCCTGGCGGTCACCCTGACCCGCGCTCCCCTGCTGGTGCCACTGACCGCGATGCAGGGCAACTTGATCGCCCATTTCGTCGACCAGCGCCGACACCGGCTGCGGGCCCTCGCCGGCCCCGCCGGGCTGGTCGCCGCCGTCGGCGCCGTGGGAGTACTGGCGGCCGGCACGGCGGGGCCGTGGCTGCTGCGGGTCGGATTCGGCCCGGACTATGACGCCGACGGCTCCCTGCTGGCGTGGTTGACGGCCGGGGCAGTGGCGATTGCGCTGCTGACCGTCACCGGCGCGGCCACCGTGGCCGCAGCACTGCACCGGGCGTACTCGCTGGGCTGGGTCAGCGCCACCCTGGCTTCGGCCCTGCTGTTGACGCTGCCCCTGCCGTTGGAAACCCGCACCGTGGTGGCGCTGCTGTGCGGGCCGCTGGTCGGCATCGCCGTCCACGTCGCCGTCCTCGCGCGGCAGCCGCATACGCTGCCAAGGACCACCGATGCGAAGGAGACGACATGAGCTGGCTGGTGACCGGCGGCGCCGGGTACATCGGTTCCCACGTGACCCGCGCCATGCTGGACGCCGACATTCCGGTGGTGGTCATCGACGACCTGTCCACCGGATTCGAACAGTTCGTCCCGGAATCCGCGCAGTTCGTCCGGGGCACCCTGCTGGACGCCGAGTTGGTGCGCGACACCCTGCTGCGTCACCAGGTACGCGGTGTCATCCACGTGGCCGGCTACAAGTACGCCGGGGAATCCGTGAAACTCCCGCTGCACACCTACGAGCAGAACGTGTCGGCGATGATCGTCCTGCTCAAGGCGATGGAACAGACTGCCGCCGACAAGATCGTCTTCTCCTCCAGTGCGGCCACCTTCGGCACCCCCGATGTCGAGATGGTCGACGAGTCCACCGCTACCGCGCCGCAGTCGCCGTACGGCGAGACCAAGCTGATCGGCGAATGGCTGCTCCGCGATACCGGCCGCGCCAGCGGGCTGCGGCACACCAGCCTGCGGTACTTCAATGTCGTCGGGTCGGGGTCGACGGAGTTGTTCGACGCCAGCCCGCACAACCTGTTCCCGAAGGTCTTCGACATGCTGCTGCAGGGCCAGACACCCCGCATCAACGGCGACGACTACCCCACCCCGGACGGCACGTGTGTCCGCGACTACATCCACGTCGCCGATCTCGCGGCGGCGCACGTCGCGGCGGCCCGCCGGCTCGACGACGGGCTGCCCGTGGAGCCCGTCTACAACCTGGGCAGCGGCGCCGGCACCTCGGTGCGCGAGATCATGACCGCCATCAGGACCGTCACCGGCATCGACTTCGAACCCGAGGTGACACCGCGACGGCCCGGCGACCCGGCCCGCATCGTGGCCTCCGGTGACCTCGCGGCCCGCGACCTGGACTGGCAGATGCGGCATTCACTGCAGGACATGGTGGCGTCCGCCTGGGCGGCCCGGCAGCAGGCCGGGGACACCTATCCCCGATAGGACACAGGTGAGCGTCCGCGTCGCCCGCATCGCCGTCGGGCTCATCGCGCTGCAGTTGGTGGTCCGCGGCGTGCTGGCCTTCGGCGGCTACTTCTACTGGGACGACTTGATCCTGATCGGTCGGGCCGGCACCCAGGATTTATGGTCCCCGGCATATCTGTTCGACGACCACGACGGCCACGTGATGCCGGGTGGTTTTCTGCTGGGCGGGGTGATCATCCGGTTGGCGCCGCTGGTGTGGGCGGGCCCGGCGCTCAGCTTGGTGGTACTGCAGTTGCTGGCCTCGCTGTCGCTGCTGCGTACCCTGCATCTGATCCTCGGCTGGCGACCGGTGTTGCTGCTGCCACTGGTGTTCGCCCTGTTCACGCCGCTCGGAGTGCCCGGGTTCGCGTGGTGGGCGGCCGCACTGAACTCCCTGCCCATGCTGGCCGCATTGGCGTGGGTGTGCGGTGACGCAATCCTGTTGGTGCGCACCCAGAAACGTCGTTACGCGGCGTCGGGAACAGCAGTGTTCCTGGGTGGGCTGCTGTTCTTCGAGAAGGCCGCCGTCATCCCGTTCGTCGCGTTCGCCGTCGTCGCTCTGCTGGGCTACGTTGCCGCCGAACAGCACTGGCTGCGCGCGGCGTGGCGTAGGGGCGCACCGTTGTGGCTCCCGACGTTGGCGCTGACCGCCGCGTGGATCGGGCTGTACCTGGTGGTCGTGGATCAGCAGCGCTGGAGCACCAACCTGGCGATGACGTGGGATCTGCTGCAGCGCAGCTTCACTCACGGCATCATCCCCGGGCTGGCCGGTGGGCCGTGGGACTGGCAGCGGTGGGCACCGGCCTCGCCGTGGGGGGTGCCCCCGGTGACGGTGATGGTGCTGGGCTGGCTGACGCTGGCAGTCGTGGTGGCAGTGGCGCTGGCGCGGAAGCGGCGGATCGGCCCGGTGCTGCTGGCGGCACTCGGGTACGCGGTGGCTTGTCAGATCCCGATCTATCTGATGCGCTCCTCGGAGTACACCGCGCTGGAACTGGCCCAGACCCTGCGCTATCTGCCCGATCTGGTGGTGGTGTTGGCCATTCTGGCCGCGGTCGGACTGTGCGCCCCCAACCGACCGTCGCCCTGGTTGGACGCCTCCACTCGGCGCACCGCGGTCGCCGTCGCCGTCACCGTCGCGTTTGTGGTCAGCAGCCTGTATTCGACGTCGACGTTCCTGACCAGTTGGCGCGACAACCCCACCAAGGCCTACCTGCAGAACGCCCGCGCCGCGTTGGCGACGGCCGCGGAGTCCGGTGCCCCGATGCTCGACCAGGAGGTCGACCCACTGATCCTGCAACGGGTGGCGTTCCCGGAGAACCTGGTCAGCCACATGTTCGCACTGCTGCCGGATCGGCCCGAGTTCGCTTCCAGCACAACCGAACTCCGCATGTTGGACATGGCCGGACGGCTACTCGACGCCAGGGTGACCTGGGTACGGGCGATCCGGCCCGGCCCGACACCGCAGTGCGGTTACCTGACCCAGCCGGATCAGCCGGTGCAGATGCCGCTGGATGGACCTCTGCTGCCGGCAGACTGGACCGTCGAGTTGAACTATCTGGCCAACAGTGAGGGCACCATGCTGGTGTCGCTCGATGAGGGTGCTCCGACCAGAGTCCCGGTACAGCCGGGGCTCAACCGGGTGTTCGTGCGACTGCCCGGAGCCGGGGACACGATCACCGTCGAGGCGCAGACGGCCGCACTGTCGATCTGCCTGGCCGCCGGCCCTGTGGGTTTCATCGCACCTGTGTGACTGTGAAGCGCGCGCTGTGCCAAAGTACTTTGCATGACTAACTTGCGCGACCAGGGCGTCCAGGTGATGCGGGAAATGCTGCCCGGCCTGCTGCCGGACGACGTGCCCAACGACAAAATGGATTTCGGCAGCGCGGGCTTCGCCGGCGAGTTGATGGAGATCGGGCTGGAGAGCATCTTCGGCAAGCTGTGGACCCGCGAGGGCCTGAGCCGCCGGGACCGCAGCCTCGTGACGCTGGGAATCCTGATCGCACTGCGCGCCGACGACGAGCTGGAGTCACACTTCCGGATCGGCAAGGCGAACGGACTGACCGAGGAGGAGCTCGCCGAGGTGATCTACCACGCCTCGGGTTACGCCGGCTTCCCCGCGGCCAACTCGGCCAAGGCCGCCGCCAAGAGAGCACTGGGCAAGTAAGCCTGGAGCCACCCAGGGGAATCGAACCCCTGACCTATTCATTACGAGTGAATTGCTCTACCGACTGAGCTAGGGTGGCGCGCCCGGATGGCCGGGCGGAACGAGTCTACGGTAGGCCGCTTTGAAACTCGAAATGCCGCCCCAACTCAGTCCCGCAGGGCCTGCCCGACGGTAGCGACCATGGCGTCGACCGCGAACTTCGGTTTGACGTTGACGGCCAGGGCGTCGCGGCAGGCGAGCACGGCTTCGATACAGCGCAACAGCCGCTCCGGAGAGGCGTGGGTGGCCATGGCTGACACCTGCTCTGCCATATCCGGGTGACTGGGCGCTACCCCGGTGACACCGGAGCAGACCAGCAGGGCATCCCGGAAATACGTGGCCAGGTCGATCAGAGCCCGGTCCAGAGCATCCCGCGACGCCCGGGTCTGGCGCGATTTCTGCCGCTTCTCCAGATCCTTGATGGCCCCTGCGGAGCCACGCAACGCGCCCGCGGAGCCCTTACCGGTACCGCCGGCGCCCAGCGCGGTGCGCAATTCCTCGACCTCGGACTCGTTGCGGCCCTCGGTGAGCGCCCGGGCCTCCGCCTCGGCAGCGGCCACCAACTCCTCGGCGGCGGCGTACGTACGCGTCGGGGTGGCCGCGTCCCGGGCCATGCCCAGCGCCCGCTTGCGGCGGTCCCGGGCGTCGGGATCGGTGGCCAGCCGACGCGCCCGGCCGACGTGTCCCCCGCTGACCGACGCCGCCCAGGCCGCCTGCTCGGGGCTGAGCCCGTCGGATTCCACCAGGACCCGCGCGATGGCCTCGACGGGCGGGGTCACCAGCGCGACATGCCGGCACCGGGATCGCAGGGTGATCGAGATGTCCTCGGGATCCACCGAAGGCGCGCACAGCAAGAACACCGTCGACGGCGGCGGCTCCTCCACCACCTTCAGCAGGGCGTTGGCGGCGCCCTCGGTCAACCGGTCGGCATCCTCGACCACCACGATCTGCCAGCGGCCGGTGCTCGGCCGCCGCGACGCGATCTGCACGATATTGCGCATCTCGTCCACCCCGATGGACAGCCCTTCAGGCACGATGCGCCGGACGTCGCCGTGGGTACCGGCCATCGTCGTCGTACAGGACCGGCACTCACCACAGCCGGGGACACCGTCAGACGTGCATTGCAACGCCGCGGCGAAGCACAGCGCGGCGATGGAGCGCCCCGACCCCGGAGGGCCGGTGATCAGCCAGGCATGCGTCATGGAGCCGACGTTGACCGAACTGTGAGTTGCGCCACCCCGCGCGGCGGTAGCGGCCGCAACCAGCTCCGCTTCGACGGCGTGCTGGCCGACCAGACGTGTGAAAACCCCGGACATCACCGCCAACCCTAGTGGCTGGCAGCGACAGCACTGTCCTGACCGATACGGTAACCGGGTGACGACGGCACCAGTACCGAGAGGACGAATCCACGCATTCGTCCGCTGGGTGGTGCGCACCCCGTGGCCGGTGTTCACCCTCGGGATGCTGCAGGCCGACATCATCGGGGCACTTTTTGTGCTCGGCTTCCTGCGCTTCGGGCTGCCGCCGGAGGACCGGCTCCAGCTCCAAGACCTGCCCACGGTCAACCTCGCGATCTTCCTGACGGTACTGCTGGTCTCCTTCGCGATCGGGGCAGTCGTCAGCCTGAAGCTGCTGATGCCGGTGTTCCGCTGGCAGCGCCGCGACAGCAAGCTCACCGACAGCGCCCCCCAGCTGCTCGACACCGCCGCCGAGCTGGCCCGGACACGCGCCCTGCGGATGCCGATCTACCGCACCCTGATCAGCCTGGTCAACTGGTGCCTGGGCGGCATCGTGTTCGCCCTGGCGGCGTGGTCCACGGCCAGGCACTCGCTACCGGTTCTCGGCGTCGCGACCGCCCTGGGCGCCACTGCAACCGCCATCATCGGCTACCTGCAGTCCGAGCGGGTGCTGCGGCCGGTGGCCGTCGCCGCACTGCGTGGCGGTGTCCCGGAGAATTTCCACGCCCCCGGCGTGATCCTGCGCCAGGTGCTGACCTGGGTGTTGTCCACCGGCGTGCCACTGCTGGCGATCATCCTGTCCGTCGGCGCCAGCAAGCTCTCGCTGTTCCGGGCCTCCGCGGACCGCACGCTGATCCCGATCCTGTTGATGGCGCTGGCCGCCCTGATCATCGGGCTGGCGGGCACCGTGCTGGTGGCCATGTCGATCGCCGACCCGCTCCGGCAGCTGCGCTGGGCGCTCGGCGAGGTACAGCGGGGCAACTACAACGCCCACATGCAGATCTACGACGCCAGCGAGCTGGGCCTGCTGCAGGCCGGGTTCAACGACATGGTGCGGGACCTGGCCGAACGGCAGCGACTGCGGGACCTGTTCGGCCGCTACGTCGGCGAGGACGTCGCGCGACGCGCACTGGAGCGCGGCACCGAACTCGGCGGGCAGGAACGCGACGTCGCCGTCCTGTTCGTCGACCTGGTGGGTTCCACCCAGCTGGCCTCGACCCGTCCGCCCGGCGAAGTGGTGATCCTGCTCAACGAGTTCTTCCGGGTGGTCGTGGACACCGTGGCCCGCCACGGCGGGTTCGTCAACAAGTTCCAGGGCGATGCAGCGCTGTGCATCTTCGGCGCCCCGATCGAGCACCCGGACGCTGCCGGGTCCGCCCTGGCCGCGGCACGCGAACTGCACGACAACCTGTTGCCGGTCCTGGGCAACACCGAATTCGGCATCGGCGTCTCGGCGGGCCGGGCCATCGCCGGACACATCGGCGCCCAGGCCAGGTTCGAGTACACCGTGATCGGTGATCCGGTGAACGAGGCGGCGCGGCTGACCGAGCTCGCCAAACTCGAGCAGGGCCACGTGCTGGCCTCGGCGATGTGCGTCAGCAACGCGGTCGACGCCGAAGCACTCGCCTGGAATGTCGGCGAGATCGTCGAACTGCGCGGCCGCAGCGCCCCCACCCAGCTGGCACGGCCAGTGAATCTCGCTGTGCCCAGCGCGATTTCGCGCTAACCCTTCTTGGCTGCGGCCTTCTTCGCCGGCGCTTTCTTGGCGGTCGTCTTCTTGGCGGCCTTTTTCGCCGGGGCCTTCTTCTTCACCGGGCCACGTGCGCGGCGTTCTGCCAGCAGCTCAGAGGCCCGCTCATCGGTGATCGACAACACGTCGTCACCCTTGCGCAGGCTCGCGTTGGTCTCACCATCGGTGACGTACGGACCGAAACGACCGTCCTTGATCACCATCGGCTGGCCCGTGGCCGCGTCGTTGCCCAGCTCGCGCAGCGGCGGGGTCGCAGCCGCCTGGCGGCCACGGCGCTTGGGCTCGGCGTAGATCTTGAGCGCCTCGTCGAGGGTGATGGTGAACATCTGGTCTTCGGTGGCCAGCGAACGAGAGTCCGTGCCGCGCTTGAGGTATGGGCCGTAGCGGCCGTTCTGCGCGGTGATCTCTTCACCGTTGGTCGGGTCGACACCGACCACCCGCGGCAGCGACAGCAGCTTGAGCGCGTCGTCGAGGGTGACGGTCTCCAGATCCATGGTCCGCAGCAGTGAACCGGTGCGCGGCTTGGGACCCGGCGGCGGCTTCTTGGCCTTCTTCGCCGGGGCGGCACCCGGATCCTCCGGTGGCGCAGGCGGTTCCGGCAGGATCTCGGTCACGTACGGCCCATAACGGCCGTCCTTGGCTACGATCTCATGGCCGGTCTCCGGGTCGACGCCCAGCGAACGCCCTTCCTGCGGCGTCGAAAACAGCTTCTCGGCGAGTTCGAGTGTCAGCTCGTCGGGCGTCAGGTCGTCGCTGAGGTTGGCCCGCTGCGGGGTCGGCTCACCATCATCACCGGTGATCATCCGCTCCAGGTACGGGCCGTTGCGACCCACCCGCACGTTGATTGCGCGACCCTGGTCGTCATCGAAGAGCTTGATGGAGTTGACAACTCGGGCATCGATCTCTTCGAGGTTGCCGCCGACCAGCTTCTTCAGTCCACCCTCGCGGGCAATCGAGCCGTCGACACCATGGTCGCCACCGAAGTAGAAGTTGTTCAGCCAGTTGGTGCGTCGCTCGTTGCCGGAGGCGATCTCGTCGAGCTCGTCCTCCATCGCGGCGGTGAAGTCGTAGTCCACCAGGCGCGAGAAATGCTGCTCCAGCAGACCGATCACCGCGAAGGCCACCCAGCTGGGCACCAGGGCGCTGCCCTTCTTGTGCACGTAGCCGCGGTCCTGGATCGTCTTGATGATCGACGAGTAGGTCGACGGCCTGCCGATACCGAGCTCTTCGAGCGCCTTGATCAGCGAGGCCTCGGTGTAGCGGGCGGGCGGATTGGTCGAGTGCCCGTCCGGGGTGAGCTGGTTGGCGGTGACCCGCTGGCCCTGCGTGAGATTGGGCAACCGGCGTTCGGCGTCGTCAGCCTCGCCGCCGGCCTGCTCGTCCAGACTCTCCACATAGGCCTTCAGGAAGCCGGCGAAGGTGATGGTGCGACCGCTGGAGGAGAACATCACCTGCTCGCCGGTGGCCGACTGGCCGCTGATGCGCAGGCTCAGCGTGGTGCCGCGGGCGTCGGCCATCTGGGAGGCGACGGTGCGCTGCCAGATCAGCTCATAGAGCCGGAACTCGTCGTTCTCCAGCTCGCGGCGCACCGCGTCCGGCGTGGCGAACGTGTCACCGGCCGGCCTGATGGCCTCGTGAGCCTCCTGAGCGTTCTTGACCTTGCGGGTGTACTGCCGCGGCGACGGGTGCACGTACTGCTCGCCATAGAGCTGTGCGGCTTGGCGTCGGGCTGCATCGATGGCGCTGGCCGACAAAGTCGTCGAGTCGGTACGCATATAGGTGATGTAGCCGTTCTCGTACAGCCGCTGAGCGATGCTCATGGTGCGTTCGGAGGAGAACCGCAGTTTGCGGCCGGCTTCCTGCTGCAGCGTCGAGGTCATGAACGGCGGGTACGGCTTGCGGGTGTAGGGCTTCTCCTCCACCGAGGAGACCGACAGGGTGGCTCCCTGCAGCCCCTCGACAAGGGCACCGGCACTCGTTTGGTCGAGCACCACCACCTCGGTGGGCTTGCGCACCGCACCGAGGGAGTCGAAATCGCGGCCACTGGCCACGCGCAGCCCGTCGACGGACACCAGCCGGGCGTTGAACACCGGCGGCTGCGCGTTCGGATCGGACACGCTGGCGTCCAACTCGGCGGCGATATCCCAGTACTCGGCGCTGCGGAACGCCATCCGCTCACGTTCGCGCTGCACGATGATCCGCGTCGCGACCGACTGCACCCGGCCTGCCGAGAGCTTGGGGGCGACCTTCTTCCACAGCACGGGTGAGACTTCGTAGCCGTAGAGGCGGTCCAGGATGCGCCGGGTCTCCTGCGCATCCACCAGGTCGATGTCCAGGTCGCGGGGCGATTCCGCGGCCGCCAGGATGGCGGGTTCGGTGATCTCGTGGAACACCATCCGCTTGACGGGAATGCGCGGCTTCAGCGTCTCGAGCAGGTGCCAGGCGATGGCCTCACCCTCGCGGTCACCGTCCGTTGCGAGATAAAGCTCGTCGACATCTTTCAGCAGGCCCTTGAGTTCGGTGACCGTGCTTTTCTTTTCAGGACTGACGATATAGAGGGGTTCGAAGTCGGCATCGACATTGACTCCGAGCCGGGCCCACGGCTCGGATTTGTACTTCGCCGGCACGTCGGCCGCCCCGCGAGGAAGGTCGCGGATGTGCCCTCGTGAGGACTCCACGATGTAGTTGGGTCCCAGATAGCCCGCGATCTTGCGCGCCTTGGTGGGGGACTCGACTATGACGAGACGTCGGACCCCACCGTTTTTACCGCTTCCGCGATCGCCAGCCACCAGCGCTTACGCTCCCACTTCACTCGCTCCTACAGGCCCCCGTAACCTGCGGGCAACTGCCAATTTTGCATTGTGCGCCTGCTGACGCAAACCGGTTGTTTGCCTCACACCTGTCCAACACTCGGCCATTGGGTGAACGCCGCGACGTCCCCCGGAGGTTCCCCCACGTTCTCTACCAGGCGAGACAGCCGTCGACGTCCACTGATTCGCAGAGCTGGGCGAGTGCCACGAGTACCTATTAATGTCGGAGCGATCCCGACCCGCATCAGGGCCGAAGCCAGCGCTGAATGTGTATCCGGGGCGTGCGGGTCTAAACCGAGCAGATACCGGTCCGCCTCGGGTGAGCCGGCAGCCAGCGTCCACGCCCGCAGTTCACGCGGGCCCGGCAACCAGTGCGGCGGCACGGTCTTGACCGCACCGCGCGTCCACTCCCGTGCGATGCCCAACAGACGCGCGTCAACCGCGGTACGCACCAGCGGGGTGTTCTCGTCGGTCCGCGTGATCTCCGGGGTCAACCCGGCCTCGCTGATCATCTCCGCCAGCCCCTCGGCCCGCCACGGCGCATCGACGACCGCCGACAGGCGTGCTCCGAGATCGAGTGGCACCACTTGACCACCGGCGGCGAGCAGGCCCGTCAGATCGGAGACCGCAGGCGGCACCGATTCAGCAGAGAAGAAGGACAGCTGGGCCACGCCACTGACAGTAAGGCAGAAACGCGGATCCGCTTCACACGAACACGGATACGAAACACCCCCGCCGGTTCCAGTAGCTGGTCCGTGCGGGGGGTTCCTGTGTACGGGGTGACTCAGACTGCGCGAACGCCGGTGGCCTGCGGGCCCTTGGGGCTCTGACCGACCTCGAACTCGACCTTCTGATTCTCCTCCAGGGTGCGGAATCCGCTGCCCTGGATTTCCGTGTAGTGGACGAAGACATCAGCGGAGCCGTCCTCGGGGGCGATGAAGCCGAAGCCCTTTTCCGCGTTGAACCACTTCACAGTTCCCTGTGGCATCTTTCGATCTTCCTTACGTGTAACTACCGGGTGCGGCGCACCGAGTTTCGGTGTACCGGGCCCGTTCCGACCGCACATCCTTCGCAGGAACCGCGACCGCAACGTCGATCCTGCGAAAGCTTTGACACCACACAGAAGCTGCGACCACCCATATCCAAGCATGTTCCACGCCGCCGCGACAGTCTCCGTGCTACAGACTGGTGAACAATTCTCGATGTGACGGCAAATTTCGGTACCGACCTGCTGTCGGCAGCCCTATCAGGCACCGATCCGGACGAGAATCCGGTACAGCACATCGCCGAATTGCCCGCGCGGCAAGGGCGCCAGCAGCACTGGCCGGCGTGGGCCGACCCCGAACTGGTCGCGCTGTGGCGCGATCGGGGGATCAGCGCACCCTGGTCGCATCAGGTGGAGGCGGCCGACCTCGCGCACCAGGGGCGCCATGTGGTGGTCAGCACCGGGACCGCATCCGGAAAATCGCTGGCCTACCAGCTGCCGATCCTCGATGCTCTGGCCACCGACCCGCGGGCCCGGGCGCTGTATCTCTCCCCCACCAAGGCCCTGGGACACGACCAGTTGCGCACCGCGCACGAGCTGACCTCGGCGGTACCCCGCCTCCACGACGTCGCTCCGACCGCCTATGACGGCGACGCTTCGAGGGAGGTCCGCCGGTTCGCCAGGGAACGGTCCCGGTGGCTGTTCTCCAACCCGGACATGATTCACCTGTCGCTGCTGCGCAACCACGCCCGCTGGGCGGTCTTCCTGCGCGGACTGCGCTTCATCGTCGTCGACGAATGCCATTACTACCGGGGGGTCTTCGGCTCCAATGTGGCGATGGTGCTGCGCCGGTTGCTGCGCCTGGCCGAGCGTTACCAGGGCTCGCCGACGGTGATCTTCGCCAGCGCCACCACCGCGGCACCGAGTGCGACAGCCGCCGAGTTGATCGGCCAGACCGTCGCCGAGGTCACCGCGGATGGCTCGCCGCACGGCGCCCGCACGGTGGCGCTGTGGGAACCCGCGCTGCGCAAGGACGTCACCGGTGAAAACGGCGCCCCGGTGCGGCGTTCGGCGGGGGCCGAAGCATCGCGGGTGATGGCCGACCTGATGTCGGAGGGCGCGCGCACCCTGACATTCGTGCGGTCCCGGCGCGGCGCGGAGCTGACCGCACTGGGCGCCAGAGCCCGGCTCGAGGACGTCGCACCGGAACTGGTGGAGAAGGTGGCGTCGTATCGGGCCGGCTACCTCGCCGAGGACCGGCGCGAGTTGGAACGGGCACTGGCCGACGGCCGGCTGCGCGGTCTGGCCACCACCAATGCCCTCGAGCTCGGAGTCGACATCTCCGGGTTGGATGCGGTGGTGCTGGCCGGTTTCCCCGGCACGGTCACGTCGTTCTGGCAGCAGGCCGGCCGCTCAGGGCGGCGAGGCCAGGGTGCACTGATCGTGCTGATCGCGCGCGACGACCCGCTGGACACCTATCTGGTGCACCATCCGGCTGCGCTGCTGGACAAACCCATCGAGCGGGTGGTCATCGATCCACGCAACCCCTACGTGCTGGGCCCGCAGTTGCTGTGCGCGGCAACCGAATTACCGGTCAGTGACGCCGAGGTCCGCAACTGGAGTGCCGATGCCGTGGTCGCCGAGCTGGTCGATGACGGGTTGCTGCGGCACCGGGCGGGCCACTACTACCCCGCCCCGGGACTGGACCCGCATCCCGCGGTCGACATCCGCGGTTCCTCCGGCGGGCAGATCGCCATCGTCGAATCCGGCACCGGCCGGCTGCTGGGCGGCACCGGTGCCGGTCGGGCACCCGCGACCGTGCATCCGGGCGCGGTTTACCTGCATCAGGGTGAGAGCTACGTCGTCGACGAGTTGGACTTCGAAGCTGCCGTGGCGTTCGTCCACGCCGAAGAGCCCGGTTACACCACGCACGCACGCGAACTCAGCGACATCACGGTCACCGCGCCAGGCGAGCAGATCGACCTCGGCGATGTCACCCTGGGCCTGGTGCCGGTCGAGGTGACGCACACCGTGGTGGGTTACCTACGGCGCACCCTCGCCGGCGAGGTGCTCGATTTCGTCGAACTCGAGATGCCGACCAGCACTCTGCCCACGGTCGCCGTGATGTATACGCTGACACCGGAGTTGCTGGAGGGCAACGGCATTGATCCCCTCCGCGTCGCCGGCGCCTTGCACGCGGCCGAGCATGCGGCGATCGGGCTGCTGCCGTTGGTGGCCAGTTGCGACCGCGGCGACATCGGCGGGCTGTCCACGGCGATCGGCCCCAGCGGGTTGCCGACGGTTTTCGTCTACGACGGCCACCCCGGCGGTGCGGGGTTCGCCGAAAGGGGCTTCCAGCAGATTCGGACGTGGTTGGGCGCGACGGCGGACGCTATCGAAGCATGCGAATGTCCGCAGGGCTGCCCATCGTGCGTGCAGTCGCCGAAGTGCGGCAACGGCAATGACCCGCTCGACAAGGCGGGGGCGATCGTCGTGCTGCGCGCGGTGCTCAACGAACTCGCACGACGATCGTGACCTGTGCGCGACCAGAGCGACGACCGACCCCTCGACGGCCGTTCCCGGGTGACGCCACACCACCGTGGCAAAGTGCGATCGAACGGTCGGATATCACGATCCGTTCTCCATCCCGACAGGTCGGGTGCCTTCGAAAATTACCCCGGCCACGGGTGCGGCGCAAATCCACGACTCGTTGTCGCTGCGGGTCGAGTCCCGCGCAGAAGCGCGGTCAGCTACGGATTTCGTGGCCATAACCCATGTGCCGACCGGGAGTTCGGCAGTAAAGTTCGCCCATGTCCCACGAATGGCTGCTCGTCGAAACGCTTGGCGACGCAACTGTAGTGGTCGCTGCGGGTGATCAGCTGAAGAATCTGGTGCCGCTCACCGTGTTCCTGCGGCGCAACCCGCATGTCGACGCCGTCACTGCGGCCGTGGCTGAGTCCGCTGCCGGCGTGGTGCCGCTACGGCGGCGAATACTGAAGGCCGATCGCATCATTCGGACCGTGCCCGTGGTGATGACCGACGGCCGAGTGCACGGTGTACACATGTGGCTCGGGCCGGCCGACGTCGCACCTGCACCGCGTCCGACGCCCGGTCCCCTGGTGTGGGACCTGACCACCGGTGTCGCCACTGACACCACGCAGTCGCTCGTCAACAGCGGTATGAACCCCCAGGAAGAGCGGACCCACGGCAGAGCGTTCGCCGAGGATCTGCCCACCCGGGACCTGAATCCCAGTGAGACACGAGTGCTTTCACTGGCAGTGCAAAATCGTCCCGGTGCGACGTTCTGCAGCACCTGGGATGTCACCAGCCGCGACGGTCAGCTCATCACCGTCGGGTTCGTGGCCCGCTCCGCGATGGAGAAAGCCGAGGACGGCAGCGAGCACCTGGTGGCGCGGGCGATGAACTGGCGCAGTCACCGGCCCAACCCGGTATCGGCCCGAGACAACTTGGCCCAGCGGATCCTCGACGGGCTGGCCAGGCCGGGCAGCTACCGCGCGCTGGTCGACGTCAACACCTGGACCCTGCTGAAGTGGCTCGACGAACCCTGCCCGCTGTACGACTGGCGGGGGCGCGCCGGCTCCCCGTGGGTGCATCCGGAGGACACGCGCCTGATCGAGGCGATGACCACCCAACTCGACGCCGGTGTCACCGAGCAGGTGCTTCGATTGCCGGGGCGCGCCGCCGAGTGGGTGCCCATACATGTGACAGTGCACCGGGTCGAACTCGAACCCGGCGCCGTCGCGGCGTTGGTCACACTGCGGGAACCGACTGCTGCCGAACTCAGCGCCCGGTCAGTTGATCACTCGCCGGAGTAGTCCACCGGGCCGGCCCTGGCGCGAGCCTGCGCGGTTCCGGTCCCCCAGCGACCCAGGTTGACCGGAACCGCCACGGAGACCACCACATCCAGCCCTTGCACTGTGCACCCGGTACTACGCGCATGCATCCCCGTGACCACCTCCTCGGCCGTCGCACAGGCGGCGACCTGCCCGCCGTCCAGCCGCACCGCACCTGCTAGTGCCGCGAGATCGGCGGCGGACTGGGCGCGGTGTCGGGCCGCCACCGCGGCACCGAGTTGGGCCACCGCCACCGCCACCGCCATCAGCACGGCGAGCATCGCGACGGCGAGGACGCTGGCGGCGCCGCGGTCATCCCGGAGGCTCAACGGCGGCCACCGCCTCTGCGGTGAGAGTGAGCCCGGGCAGGCCCGCGGCCCCCACCGTGACCGTCGCGATGACAAAGTCGCCCTCCTGGCGGATCCGGATGCCGGCGCCGCCCGGAGCGACACGCAGGGCCGCCGGCACCGCTGACGGGTCCCCTCGACCTGCGAGCCGGGCAGCCTCCCGCGCCGCGTCCACGCAACGGATCTGGGCGGCCGCCGCTCCGATGCCGGCAGCACAGAGCACCAGCACCGCCACCAGGGTGGCCACGGCCAGAGCCGCTTCGACGGTCGCGATTCCGGCGTCACCGACTAGGCGCTGGTGTTCAGCGCCCGGCCGATGATTCCGGTGAGTGCGGCGGTGATCGAGTCGCCGGTGACCACCGTGTACAGGACCGCCCCGAAGGCTGCCGCGGCCACGGTGCCGATGGCATACTCCACCGTCGACATCCCGGTCTCGTCGACGGCCAGCAGCACCGCACGCGTCCGTATCTGCTGAAAAATGTTGTCTCTCATATGGTTTCCTGTTCTGTATCGGTTGACTCACCACAACCCCGACCCGAAAACGTCCCCGGCCAGCCCGGCCACCGTGGGCACGATGCCCAGGCAGACGAATGCGGGCAGAAAGCACAGTCCGAGCGGACCTGCGATGAGGACTGAGGCGCGTTCGGCGGCCGCGGCGGCGTCATGCGTGGCGTCAGCACGGATGTCGTCGGCCAGTTCAGCGACGCCGTGCGCCAGCGCTGTTCCCGAGGATGCCGAACGCCGGGCCAACCGCAGCAGGGCGTGGCAGTGCGGGTCGGCGACCCCGGAACCGGTGGCGGCCCAGGCGGTGTCGGGATCGGCTCCCAGCGCGAGCAGGTCGGCGGCCCTGCCGAGCACCGCGGCCAGCAGTGGCGGGGCGTGCGGCGCGGCGGCGCGCGCCGCGGTCGGCACCGCCATGCCTGCGCGTAGGCACACCGCCAAGACGTCGAGGCTGGAGGCACCCGCGAGGGCATCGGCAGCCGGCGGCGGCCGCTCGAGGACGCGCGGCTGCCGGTCCAGCCCGGCGCGGGTGCGCACCGTCAGCGGTCCGGTCCCCAGCAGCAGCGCCGCAGCCAGTGTCACGGCCGCTGTTCCCACGCTCATACCGGCAGCCGATCGGTGATCCGCCCCGACCACATCACCCCGGCGCACACCAGCAGCACCCCGACGATCAGCACCCATCCCCCGATGCCGTGAGATAGAAATGCCGTCGGCGCGGCGCCCAGTAGCTCGCCCAGCCCCACACCGAGCACTGGCAGCACGGCCAGGATCGCGGCGGTTGCCCTGGCTCCGGCCATCCCGGCATCCACCTGCGCGGTGTAGCGCTGCCGCTCGCCGATGTCGAGCTGCGCGGCACGCATCAGCACGCCGATGGGCAGGCCGTGCTCCGACGCGAGTTGCCAGCAGGCCGCCAGCCGTTCCCACTGCCGGGGCAACGCGGACTGGGCCGCGGCGGCCCGCAGACCAGCAGCCACGTCAGCACCGAGGCCGGCCCTGGCGGCGACCGTGCGCAAGCCGGTGCTCACGCCGCCCGGTCCGGAGGCCGTCTCGGCGGCGGCCACCTCGAAGGCACGCACCGGGTGGGCGCCGGCCCGCAGCTCGGCGGTCAGCATCTCCAACGCACCGCCGAGGGCGCGACCCTCCTGGTGCGCTCGCCTTCGTGCGGTGTGTCGCCTGCGCCGCAGGTAGGCCGTGCCCGCGATCAGCATCGCCGAGACTGCCGTCGTCGCCGGCAGGCTGACCGCTACCAGGGCGCTCAGGGCGATGCCGGTGACCACGAGAAACCGAGCCGGGGAGTACGTCCGGGGCGTCCGGGTGAGCGGCAGCCGGCGCCCCGGCACGGGATGCATCAGCGCGGCGGCGGCGAGCAGAAGTGCGGTGTTCATCACGACCCCGTGAGCTGTCGCCGGAGTTCGGCGGCACCGTCGCCGTGCCCGCGATCAACATGCCAGGCCGTCACCACCCGACAGATCTCGGATCCGGCATCACGCTGGAGCACCGCGATCTCGCTGAGCCGGCGCCCGCCGTCACGCCCCCGCGACACATGCAGCAGCACCCGGACCGCGGCGGCGAGCTGGCTGTGTAGCGCCACACGGTCCAGACCGCCGAGTGCGCCGAGGGCTTCCAGGCGTGCCGGCACCTCGGCGGGACGATTTGCGTGCACGGTTCCGGCACCGCCGTCATGGCCGGTGTTGAGTGCTGCCAGCAGGTCCACCACCTCGGCGCCGCGCACCTCTCCGACGACGATCCGGTCGGGACGCATGCGCAGGGCTTGGCGGACCAACTGTCGGACAGTGATCTCGCCGGCGCCTTCGACATTGGCTCCCCGGGCGACGAGCGTCACCAGGTGCGGGTGCGGGGGTGCGAGTTCGGCGGCATCCTCAACACACACAATGCGCTCATCGGGTGCCACCGAGCCCAGGAGTGCCGCCAGCAGAGTTGTTTTGCCCGCGCCCGTGCCCCCGGAGACCAGAAAAGCCAGTCTGGCGCCGATGACGTCGTTCAGGATGGCCGCCGCGTCAGGAGCTATCGCGCCGGCGGCGCACAACGCGGCCAGCCCCTGGGTCGCCGGGCGCAGCACTCGCAGCGAGATCGCGGTGCCCGCCGCAGCGACCGGGGGCAGGACCGCGTGCAGGCGAATTGTGAGCCGACTGGCACCGATATTGCTGAGCAGCCCGTCGACCCACGGCGACGCGTCGTCGAGCCGACGTCCGGCAGCCAGAGCCAGCCGCTGCGCAAGGCGGCGGACCGCTGCCTCGTCAGCGAACCGGACGGAGCTGCGCCGCAAACCATTTCCGTCGTCGATCCAGACGTGCGAAGGCGAGGTCACCAGCACGTCGGTGGCTCCGGGCAAGCACAGCAGCGGCTCCAGAACGCCGACGCCGGTCAGCTCGGTCTGGACTGCGCGCAGGTTGGTCAGAACTTCGGTATCGCCCAGCAGTCCTGCCGATTCGGCGCGGATGGCCGCGGCCACGACGCCGGCGGGCAGCGATCCCGGTGCCATGTTCGTGTCGGCGGCCAGCCGCTCCCGCACCCGATCGATCAGCGACTGACTCATGCGGCCAGCCCTACGCTGCGGTTGGCGCCCAGGACCGCGGCGACCTTTCGGGCAGCCAGCGCCAGCGGCGACCGGGGCCGTAACCGCAGACCGCCGTGTTCGATCCGTTCGGCGATCAACGGTTCGGGCCGCATGGCGGCCAGCAGCGGCAGCCGTGTCACCTCGGAGATGTCGGCGGGCCGCAGCCCACCTGGCGACGGGCCCCGAACGACCAGGCCGACGTTGGGGTTCACCGCGCTCAAAGTGGGGCCCATCGCCGTGGCCGCCGCGCATGACCGCACGTCGCACGCGCTGATCACCACCACGAGGTCGGCGTCCGCGAGAGCAGTCACGGCGCCATCGGTCATGCGGCGCGGGACGTCGCAGATGGCCGTCACCCCTGCCCGGCGTCCGGCGTCGAGCACCGCACCGACCGCTGCCGCGGGCACCTCGTGACTGGCGCGCGTGCCGGACAGGACGGCGATGCCGCGGTGCTCGGGCAGCGCCTCACGGATCGCCGGCCAACTGACCCGTCCACCCTGTAGCGCCAGGTCAGGCCAGCGCAGGCCCGGCAGGTTCTCGGCTCCCAACAACACATCGATGCCACCGCCCCAGGGGTCGAGGTCGACCAGGAGTGACCGCTTCACCTGATGCGCGAGGGCGACCGCGAACACCGAGGCACCGGCGCCGCCGCGACCGCCGACCACCGCGACGGTGGTTCCGCTGCTACCCGGTGCCGCCGTGTCACTGACCTCGGATATGCCGCGGACCAGCTCGTCGGCTCGGTCCGGCAGTACCAGAACATCCTGGGCGCCAACCGAAATCGCCGCCTGCAGGGTCGCAGCGTCTGGTTCGCCAAAAGCGCAGACATACACCGCGCGCCGCCTCGGGAGCTCTGCGCTGACGCACTTGCGCGCCGCCGCGGCGTCGACCACGACAGCGGCCGCGGCGAGCCATGTCTTGCGCGCGGGTGCCACCGCCGGGTCGAGGTGCACGGCCCGCACGCCTGCTGCGGCCGCCACCCGGTCAGCTTCGTCACGTAGTGCGGTTTCAGCAATGAGGGCCAGAAGTGCGGGAGTGCTCGTCACCGCTTCAGCGTGGCGCCGGTGGCCGGTGGCTGCCAGTCGCTGCCACCACTCTGGGGATGGCTGTTCGGCTGTGGATAAACCGCGTGGAATCACGATTTCAGCGAAATGGAGCCGCACCGTCGTACCGGGCGGTCACTGCTGGCGAAACACCCCCAGACAAAAGACGACCCTCGCCAGGGGGGGAGGAGGCGAGGGTCGTCGTGTATCAGCCCCGGGGGGTCGGGCTGATGCACACCCGGCATAAGCCGAGTAATACTCACTATACACACGACCCAGCACACTGGCGCAAGTCTCGATAACGAACACGCCACTCGATGATCACTACAGAATTGCAGTCACCGACACCTGGCTTGAACTGCCAATTTGAACACTTTGTCGGTTGGTGTCACGGGCACACCTATTGTTGGGTGCGTGACCGCCTCCGACCCGGATACCGAACAGCTAACCGCACCGCAAACCGGTCGCACCCCTGTGCACCCCACCCGAACCGCCGCGTTTTTCGATCTCGACAAGACGATCATCGCCAAGTCGAGCACGCTCGCTTTCAGCAAACCCTTCTTCGATCAAGGTCTGCTCAATCGACGGGCCGTCCTGAAGTCCAGTTACGCCCAATTCCTGTTCCTGATGTCAGGCGCCGACCACGACCAGATGAACCGGATGCGTTCCTACGTGACCGCTATGTGCACGGGCTGGGATGTGGAACAAGTCAAGTCGATCGTCGCCGAGACGTTGCACGAGATCGTCAACCCCCTGGTGTTTGCCGAAGCCGCCGATCTGATCGCCGATCACAAGTTGTGCGGCCGCGACGTCGTGGTGGTCTCGGCCTCCGGCGAGGAGATCGTGGCGCCGATCGCCCGCGCACTCGGCGCCACCCATGCGATGGCGACGCGCATGGTTGTCAAGGACGGTCGCTACACCGGCGAGGTGGCGTTCTACTGCTACGGCGAGGGCAAGGTGCAGGCCATCCGGGAGCTGGCGCTGCGCGAGGGCTACCCGCTCGAACACTGCTACGCCTATTCGGACTCGATCACCGACCTGCCCATGCTCGAAGCTGTCGGCCACCCCACCGTGGTCAACCCCGACCGAGCGCTGCGACGGGAAGCAACCGCCCGCGACTGGCCCGTCCTGACGTTCACCAAACCGGTCTCGCTACGCGATCGGATCCCGGCACCGTCGAGTGCGGCCGTGGCCACCACGGCGGCGGTCGGCATCAGCGCCCTCGCCGCCGGCGCGCTGACGTACTCCCTTTTACGCCGATTCGCGCTCTGAGGAGACGCGATAACGATCTGGAAAAGCCCCGATTCTTTGTAGCGCGAGGGCCTTGATGTGATGGTGGTCACGTAGTACAAAGGAAGGCAAGGAAGCCCGGTGAGGCCAAGATCGACTCAGAGGAGAAGGGCTCGATCTCCCGCACCAGGCGACCTAGCACGGATCCCGGCACCCACGCGGAGCCACAGCCGCGATAATGGCAGAAGTGTTGCGGGCCTGCGTAATTGCGACAGCGGATGAACCAAGACCTCCTGGGTTGAGGTCAGCTTCACAGCGCAGCGCAAAGTCGCCGAGGCCAACCCACGCGACCCACATTTGGACGCTTGGTAACCAGAGATCCGTGCTAGCGGGCGGCGAGCCGAATCTGGAGAGATCCAGTTTTCGGAGCGTCGCCCGCTTTTATTGTGAGAGCCGTCTACTACGAAGAACCCTTGGCTGAATCTTTTGCCTCGGCGATCGAAACCGCTTCGCGCGCACCAGCTTGCAGCGCGCGGCAATGCAACAGCAGCCATTGCGTCAACCCGCTCTCGGTACCCGAGGCGAACCCGGTGGCGGCCTCCCGGTATTCGGCTGCGCGACGCATCCAGAACACCTCCGGGACCCCCAGCCCATGCGGGTCGAGCCCGGTGGCGATGGTGACCAACCGCGACACGGCGCGCGCCACCACACCGTCGGCGCTGCCGAATGCGGCCAGCGCCAACAACTCACCGTGCGCGACCCCGGACAGGATCGGACCCGGCACCCGCGAACCACCGGTAACCATCCGCGCCATCAGGTCAAGTCGCGCCGCCACCTCGGGGTCGGCGCGCGGGCGCGCGAGCTCCTGCTCGCCGACCAGATCGGCGGCAGCCAGCATGTGTAGCTTCGCCAGTGCCTGCAGTGGCGCCCGCCGCCACACCCCGACCAACGTGGTCTCCCCGCCTTCGAGGGCCTGGGACACCCGCAATGCGCCGGCGAACACGGGATCCGACGCGGTGTGTTCATCCAGTTGCGGCGTGCCGCCGTCGAGTACCGACGACGCCCGGGCTGCCCGCAGCGCGGCCTCAGCCGCGGTCACCGGCCAGCCACGCAGGTTGGCGCGGTGGCGATGCGCTCGCCCCAGTGCGTCCCGCGCCTGTTCCGCGGCGTCGGCGACGCCGGGAAGGTCGACCAGCGGGGCCAACGGGTCAGAGCTCACGGCCGGTCACCCTACTCCGATGGGACTGCGCGTCCGCTGGGCTGCAGCTCGGTAACCGTTCGGCGCATGGCACGCGCCGCCCGCAGCGTCGACGTGAATTGCCAACGTCGATGCAACCCTCGGTGACTACGCTCACAGGCATGACCGACACGCACACCCAAGTTCTGTCAGCGTATCCGCCCCCCGCGGAGTTCGCCGAGCAGGCGAACGCCACCGAGGAGATGTACCGCGAAGCCGAGGCTGACCGGTTGGCGTTCTGGGCGACCCAGGCCAACCGCCTGGCCTGGTCCAAACCGTTCACCGAGGTACTCGACTGGTCCGAGGCGCCGTTCGCCAAATGGTTCGCCGACGGCACCCTCAATGTCGCCTACAACTGCGTGGACCGTCACGTCGAGGCAGGCAACGGCGACCGGGTGGCGATCCACTGGGAAGGCGAACCGGTTGGCCACTCCCGCTCGATCACCTATGCCGAACTCAAGGACGAGGTCTCCCAGGCCGCCAACACCCTGACCGATCTCGGACTCGTCTCCGGCGACCGGGTCGCCATCTACATGCCGATGGTGCCGGAGGCCATCGTCGCGATGCTGGCCTGTGCGCGCCTCGGTGTCATGCACAGCGTCGTCTTCGCCGGCTTCTCCGCCTCGGCCCTGAAAGCTCGCATCGACGACGCCCAGGCGAAAATGGTGATCACCACCGACGGGCAGTACCGTCGCGGTTCAGCGGTATCGCTGAAAATCGGCGTGGACGAAGCCATCGAGGGATTGGGCGACGCCAGCCCCGTCGAGCACGTTCTGGTTGTTCGCCGCACCGGAATCGACATCCCGTTCACCGAAGGTCGCGACCTGTGGTGGGACGAGACCGTACCCAAGGCCTCCACCGAACACACCCCCGAAGCGTTCGACGCCGAGCACCCCCTGTTCCTGCTCTACACCTCGGGCACCACCGGCAAGCCCAAGGGCATCATGCACACCTCCGGCGGCTATCTCACCCAGGCGTCCTACACCCATTCGGTGGTCTTCGACATCAAACCGGAGACCGACGTCTACTGGTGCACCGCTGACATCGGTTGGGTCACCGGGCACACCTACATCGTGTACGGGCCGCTGTCCAACGGCGTCACCCAGGTGGTCTACGAAGGCACGCCGGCCTCGCCGAATGAGCACCGGCACTTCGAGGTCATCGAAAAGTACGGTGTGACAATCTATTACACGGCCCCGACCCTGGTGCGCACGTTCATGAAGTGGGGTCGCGAGATCGCCTTCGAGCACGACCTGTCCAGCCTGCGACTGCTGGGATCCGTCGGCGAGCCGATCAACCCCGAAGCCTGGCGGTGGTACCGATTGATCTTCGGCGCCGACAAGACCCCGATCGTCGACACCTGGTGGCAGACCGAGACCGGCGCGGCGATGATCTCCCCGCTGCCCGGAGTCACCCACTGCAAGCCCGGTTCGGCGATGCGCCCACTGCCCGGAATCTCGGCCAAGATCGTCGACGACGAGGGCAACGACCTCGCGCCGGGCACCGATCACGGCGAGCAGGCCAGCGGCTACCTGGTTTTGGACAAGCCGTGGCCGGCGATGCTGCGCGGCATCTGGGGTGACCCGGAACGGTTCAAAGAGACCTACTGGTCGCGGTTCGCCGAACAGGGCTGGTACTTCGCCGGTGACGGTGCGCGCTACGGCAAGGACGGCGAGATCTGGATTCTGGGCCGCATCGACGACGTGATGAACGTTTCGGGCCACCGGATCTCGACCGCCGAGGTGGAGTCCGCGCTTGTCGGGCACTCCGGCGTGGCCGAGGCGGCAGTGGTCGGGGCCGCCGATGAGCAGACGGGGCAGGCGATCTGCGCGTTCGTGATCCTGAAGTCGCATCACGCCGAAACCCCGCACGAGCAGATGGTCGACGAACTGCGCGCCGAGGTATCCCGGGAGATCTCCCCCATCGCGAAGCCACGTGAGATCCACGTGGTACCCGAGCTGCCCAAGACCCGTAGCGGCAAGATCATGCGGCGGCTGCTGCGTGACGTCGCCGAGGGCCGCGAACTCGGCGACACCTCAACCCTGGTCGACCCGAGCGTCTTCGAGGCCATCCGGGCGGGTAAGTAACCAGGCCCTAGGTCAGACCGGGACGAAGCCCGTTCCCGGTCTGGCTTTGGCGGTGATGTCGGCGAGCTGGGTGTTGAACGACATGGTGACCGCCGGCGTGTGCAACGGGATGAACTTGACTGCGCACGTCGGCAGGTCGTCGCTGAACGCGCCGTGGATCATCCCGACCAGCCTGTTGTCGACGGTGACCGGCGCGCCGGAATCGCCGGGCTGCCCACACACCTGATTCAGAATGGTTCCCGGGTTCTCACCGGGCCCCCACGTCACACCACAGGAGTAGCCGGTGGTGCGGCCCAGCTTGCAGGCCACCTGACCGAACGCCGGATCGGGTCCGAGGCCGGCGATGACGAATCCGTTGACGTTGTTGGTGGGGATCACCTTGCTGCGGTCAAACCGGATGACGGCGTAGTCCAGTGATTCGTTGCCGGCCACCATCTCGCCCACCGGCCCGGCCGCCTCAGCGCCTTCGGCGGCGACCTGGGCACCCGGTCCGCCGCAGTGCGCCGAGGTGAATCCCACGAGGTCACCGCGGTTGTCGGTGCCGATGGCGGTCAAGGTGCAGTACGACTTGCCGTCGATCACGATGCCGGAGCCACCGCCGAGGGTGACCGGCGCCGCCGCAGCCGGGCTCGCGGTGACAACCGACAAGAGCAGCAGCGCCGCGGCAGCGACGTATCGGTTGCGCCAGGTCATCAATGCGGCCTCCCAAATCAGGGCCGGGGACCCTGGGTGCAATGGCTCGACAGAGTTTAGCGGGGTCCCAGAAGTAACACCCGCACCACAGCGCCCGGCGGCATTTCGGGCGGCCCTCAAGCCGGAGTCGTCCCCGGGCAACCCGGCATGGCACCATGAACCCCGATAGCGCTGATGACAATTTCAACCTGCCGGGAGGGTTCCGTCCGTGAGCAATGGTGACCGCAAGAGTGGCGTGCCCGCGACCGTGACGTCGATCCCGCTGGTCGATCCGAACGCGGTGCCGGCGGACCCCTCGATCGGTGAGCTGGTCAAAGACGCCACCGCGCAGGTGTCCACGCTGGTGCGCGCCGAGGTTGAACTGGCACGCGCGGAGATCACCCGGGACGTCAAGAAGGGCCTGACCGGCAGCGTCTACTTCATCCTGGCGCTGGTGGTGCTGTTCTACTCCACCTTCTTCTTCTTCTTCTTCGTCGCCGAACTGCTGGACAACTGGCTGTGGCGGTGGGCCTCGTTCCTGATCGTCTTCGGTGTCATGGTGCTCACCACCGCGGTCTTCGGGCTGCTGGGCTATCGCAAGGTCCGTCGCATCCGGGGCCCACAGCAGACCATCGAGACCGTCAAGGAGGCCAAGTCGGCCTTCACCGGCAGCCATGACAAAGCACCTGTTGCCTCGGACGCCAAACCGGTCTCGACCAAAGATCCTTCGGGCTGGTAAATGCCACCCCCGGACCCGTCCGTCACCCGGATCAGCGGGCCCTGGCGTCATCTCGACGTCCACGCGAACGGCATCCGGTTCCACGTCGTCGAAGCCCATCGTGACGGCGACGACCAGCCCGCCACCGACCGACCGCTGGTCATCCTGCTGCACGGCTTCGGTTCGTTCTGGTGGTCGTGGCGCCACCAGTTGCGCGGTCTCACCGGCGCCCGCGTGGTGGCCGTCGACCTACGAGGCTACGGAGCCAGCGACAAACCACCGCGGGGTTATGACGGGTGGACACTGGCCGGTGACACCGGCGGCCTGATCCGGGCGCTCGGGCACACCTCGGCCACCCTGGTGGGTCACGCCGACGGCGGCCTGGTCTGCTGGGCCACCTCCGTACTGCACCCCCGCCTGGTGCGGGCCATCGCCCTCGTGAGCTCGCCGCACCCCGGCGCGTTGCGGCGGGCGGCGCTGACCCGGCGTGATCAGGGGCGGGCACTGCTGCCGTCGCTGCTGGCCTATCAGGTGCCGATGTGGCCGGAGCGGGCGCTGACCCGCCACGACGCCGATGACCTCGAGACGGTGGTCCGCCGCCGCGCCTCCGGAAAGTGGCAGGCATCTGAGGATTTCGCGGAGACCATCACCCATCTGCGCCGCGCCATCCAGATCCCCGGCGCCGCGCACTGCGCGTTGGAGTACCAGCGCTGGGCGGTGCGCAGCCAACTCCGCGGGGAAGGTCGGCGGTTCATGAAGCAGATGAACCGTCCGCTCGGCATTCCGATGCTGCACATGCGCGGCGAAGCCGACCCTTATGTGCTGTCAGCCCCGGTGGAACGCACCCAGCGCTACGCGCCGCACGGCAGGTTCGTCTCACTGGCCGCGGCCGGCCACTACGGCCACGAAGAGGCCCCGGAGCAGGTGAATGACCACCTGATGAGGTTCCTGGCCGCCAACCCGCCCGTCAGGTGACGCAGGAACCCGTCGGCGCCCGCTCGGTGGCATTGGCCTTCGCCAACTGACGCTGCACCTCGGTAGCGGTCAGCACAAAGCCCGTCTCGGTGTCGTCGACGGCGGCACCGAACACCACCCCGAGGACCTGGCCGCCCCGGTTGATCAACGGACCACCCGAATTACCTTGCCGCACAGTCCCTCTGATGGTGTAGACCTGGCGGTTGACGGTGGTGGTGCGGTAGATGTCCGGCCCGTTGAGTTCGATGACCTCACGCACCCGTGCCGGCGACGCCGCGAAGTCGCCCCCGCCCGGATAACCCAGCACCAGGGCGTCGGTGCCGCTGACCGCCGGGTCCGACGCGAAGTCCAATGGCCGCGCCGGCAGGTCCGGGGCGTAGAGCATCGAGATGTCGGCGTTCGGGTCATAGGACACCACCACCGCGTCATAGACCTGCCCGGCCGATTCGACGGTCACACTGTCCGAACCCGCCACCACGTGCGCGTTCGACATCACATGCTGCGGGGCGACGACGAAGCCGGTGCCTTCGAGCACCTTCTGACAGCCTGGCGCCACGCCCCGGATCTTGACCACGCTGGGCTCGACGGCGGCGACCACCGCATCGGTGGCCAGCGTCGCGTCCGGTGGTGCGACCTCTTCGATCGGAGTGCGGCCGAAGGGTTGCAGGACTTCCGGCAGGCCTGAGGTGTCCAGCAGGGTGGACAGTCGCTTGGGTACCGCGCGCAGCCATTCGGGCGCCGCCTGGTCGACCTGGGCCAGCACCTTCGAACCCTTGACGGCGTTGACCAGGTTGGGCTGATCGGATGAGGTGAGCGGCGTCGCGAGCAGCCAGGCGGCGACCATGACAACGATGATCTGCAGACCCACGCCGATGCAAGAATCCACCAGACGGACTGCGGGGTTGCGGACTGCACTGCGCACGGCGCGGCCCAGTACCACCCCGGCGACCTCGCCGACCACCACCAGCGCCAGGATCAGGAACAGCGCGGCGAACAGCTTCGTGCGCGCCCCGTCGATCTGGTTGACCAGGTGCGGGGCCAGCAGCACACCGGCGACCGCACCGAGCACCACGCCGATGAACGACATCACCGAGCCCAGGGCGCCCGAGCGCCACCCGGACAGGGTCGCCACGAAGGCGATGGCGACGACGGCGATGTCCAACCACTGCGAAGGTGTCACTGCGTATCCCCACCGACGAGCGCCAGAGCGTCGTCGAGTTCGAGCACCCTGGAGTTGTCCCAGGGCTGCGCCCAGCCGGCGACATCGAGAATCGCCGAGACGACTTGTCCGGTGAAGCCCCACACCAGCATCTGGTTCAGCAGGAAAGCCGGTCCGGCGTAGCGGGAGCCGTTTGCGCTGCGGTACACCATCAGTCGGTTCTCGGGATTGAGGAAAGCGCGCACCGGGACCCGCGCCACCACGGCCGTCTCGGCTTCGTCGACGACGGCGACCGGACCCGGGTCGGGTGAATAGGCCAGCACCGGCACGACGTGGAAGCCCGACGGCGGGATGAACATGCGCTCGAGGGTGGCCAGCGGGTGCAGCCGTGTGACGTCGATACCGGTCTCCTCCCGCGCCTCCCGCAGGGCGGTGGCAACGGGTCCATCATCACCCGGGTCCCTGGCGCCGCCGGGGAACGCGGCCTGACCGGCGTGGTGGCGCAGTGTGGTCGCACGGACCGTCACGAGTAGATCGGCGTCGTCCGGCAGGCCCGGCACCACCGATGCCGACGGGGTCTCCGGCGGGCCGGAGAACAACACCAGAACCGCAGCATCGCGGACGCGGCCCGTCTTGGTCGCGGCGGTGTTGGCTGCCGTGATGTCGGCCAACACCTCCGGGGGGACCCGCCGCTGGTAGGCGCCACGCACGTCGTGCACGTTGGTCAGGAGTGGCTGCAGCCAGTCCGGCCCGACTTCAGGGCTCAGGGGCACCGCAGCACTCACCGGCAGCCCTCTCATCGAAGTTGGGTTCCGACCGCCTCTGCGATTTCGTCAGCGCTGACGAACGCGCGCGGCAGAACCTCGGCAACGGTACCGTCCGAGCGCAAAAGAACTGTCGCAGGCATCACATTCGGCACCTTCAGCGCGGCGGCGATGCGGCGGTCCCCGTCTTGCAGCGTGGGCAGCCGTACCCCCCACTCGGCCAGACGCGCCAACGCGGCCTCCTGGTTCGGGTCCTGATGGACCGTCATCACCAGCACTTCCGGACCGACTCGCTGCTGGTATTCGGCCAGCGCGGGCAGCTCGTCGGCGCACGGACCGCACCAGTACGCCCACAGGTTGAGCACCACGGGCCGTCCCGCCAGCACGTGCGCCACGTCGACGGACGCGCCGTCGGCCGCGCACAGCACCGTCACCTCACGCAGTTGCTGCGGGCCCGCGCCGTCGCCGGCCGGGCACGGCGGCAGGTCCGCGGCACGCCGGGCCTGCGCCAGCTGTTCGGGGCGTGGAGCGGCCTGACCCCCGGTCGCGACAGGTGCCCCCGCGGATACCGCCCCGTCAGGTTCCTCGCCGAGCTGCGCGATCAGCGCCCCGACCAGCACCGCGATTGCGACAACCACCACGATGGTCCACTTGGCCGACCTGCTCACAGCCCGGCCAGCGCCAGCAGGTGCTCGGTTTCGGGACCTTTGACCAGTGGGGCGGCCACCAGCGGATCGGTGGGGCCGATACCGAACGACGGGCAGTCCTTGGCCAGCACACACACCCCGCAGGCGGGACGACGGGCGTGGCAGACCCGGCGGCCATGGAAGATCACCCGGTGGCTCAGCAGGGTCCACTCCGGGCGCTCGATCAGCTCACCGACGGCCTTCTCCACCTTCACCGGGTCTTCTTCGGCGGTCCAGCGCCACCGGCGGACCAGTCGGCCGAAGTGGGTGTCGACGGTGATGCCCGGGATGTCGAAGGCGTTGCCGAGGACGACGTTGGCGGTTTTGCGCCCCACCCCCGGCAGGGTCACCAGCTCGTCCATGGTGGCGGGCACCTCACCACCGAACCGGTCCACCAACGCCTGGCCGAGGCCGATCAGCGAGGTTGCCTTGTTTCGGTAGAAGCCCGTAGGGCGGATGAGCTCCTCGAGTTCGGTGCGGTCGGCGGTGGCGTAGTCGACCGCGGTGCGGTACTTCGCGAACAGCGCGGGGGTGGTCAGATTGACCCGCTTGTCGGTGCTCTGGGCCGACAAGATGGTGGCGACCGTCAATTCCAGCGGATTGGTGAAGTCCAGCTCGCAATAGACGTGTGGGAATGCTTGCGCAAGGGTCCGGTTCATCCTGCGAGCACGTCGAACCAACCCCAGGTGGGTTTCGGTGTCCCACTTCGTCTTCGACGGGGTGTCCCGTTTCGTCTTGCCTGCCGCCACCCTGACAGGCTACTGATGCCCTCCGACAGGGCCGCGCGAAATCGTTACCAGCGCAGCTGAGCGGTTGACAAAACGTGATCGCGCTGAGACCTGGCGCGTGTTTACTTCTCCCTTGTGTCCTGGTTGCTCGCGGCGTCGGTCCCCGGCCTGCTCATGCTGGCGACCTTCGGCCTGGAGCGGCTGGAGGCCGGCATCTGCGTCGGTCCATCCCGCGACGGCGCGGAACTCACCGAACAGCCCAAGATCCGCACCGAACCACGGCCAGAAAACGATTTCCCGTCGTTCCCGTCGTTGCGCGCGGCGTTCGAGGCGCTCGACGGTGAACCCCGGCTACCTACCCGGCTGAGCCCGTCGACGCGCATCTCGGCCGAGGTGAATCCGCAGTTTCGGGCAACTCGCCAGGCGGATCGTGTGTAGCGTTGGTGAGTCGCACCACTGCTTACCTCTAGACTTACAAGGCAAACCGGATCGAGCTGGTCGGCGCACACCAAACACCAGCCAAGAGCTTAAAGAGGGGCAACGTGGACGAGATCCTGGCGAGGGCCGGAATCTTCCAAGGAGTCGAACCCAGTGCCGTATCAGCGCTGACCAAGCAGCTGCAGCCTGTCGACTTCCCGCGTGGGCACACGGTCTTCGCCGAAGGCGAGCCTGGTGATCGGCTGTACATCATCATTTCGGGCAAGGTGAAGATCGGCCGTCGGTCACCTGACGGACGGGAAAACCTGCTCACCATCATGGGCCCTTCCGACATGTTCGGCGAGTTGTCCATCTTCGACCCGGGCCCGCGGACATCGAGCGCCACCACGATCACCGAGGTCCGTGCGGTGTCGATGGATCGCGACGCGCTGCGCGCCTGGATCGCTGACCGGCCCGAGATCGCCGAGCAGCTGCTGCGAGTGTTGGCCCGTCGCCTGCGCCGCACCAACAACAACCTCGCCGATCTGATCTTCACCGACGTGCCCGGCCGGGTGGCCAAGCAGCTGCTGCAACTGGCGCAGCGGTTCGGCACCCAGGAGGGTGGCGCGTTGCGGGTCACCCACGACCTGACGCAGGAGGAGATCGCCCAGCTCGTCGGCGCCTCGCGTGAGACCGTCAACAAGGCACTGGCCGACTTCGCCCACCGCGGCTGGATCCGGCTGGAGGGCAAGAGTGTGCTGATCAGCGACTCCGAACGCCTGGCCCGCCGAGCCCGCTAGGTTTTTTTGGCCGAGCAGACACAAACTCGCGGTTTCGGAACCCGAACCACGCGACTTTGTGTCTGCTCGGGCGTTTCGGGAGCCAGTCAGCTGCGTAGGTAGTCCAGCTGCGCCTGCACCGACTTCTCGGCGGCGTCCCACAGCTTCTGGTCGACGTCGGTGTACACGTGCTCGACCACCTGGCGCGCTGAGGCGTCCTCGCCGAGTTCACGCAGCGCAGTGCGCACCTGATCCAGTCGTTCGCGGCGGTGCGCCAGGTACATCTCGGTGACGGCTTCGAGGTCGACGAGATCAGGACCGTGGCCCGGCAGAACCGCGCGCTTTCCGATTCCGTGCAGCCGCTGCAGCGACTCCAGGTAGTCCCGCAGGCTGCCGTCCTCGGTGTCGATGACGGTGGTGCCCCGCCCGAGCACGGTGTCCGCGGTCAGCACCGCGTCATCGAGCAGGAACGACACCGAATCGGCGGTATGGCCCGGCGTGGCCAGCACCGTGATCCGCAGACCGGCGGCCTCGATCACCTCACCGTCGGTCAGCGGTCCACCCAGACCACGCAGGAATCCGCTGCCCACCGAACGCACCACCGCACCCGTGCGCTCGACCAGCTTGTCGATGCCGTCGGTGTGGTCACCGTGGCGGTGGCTGATCAAGACGAGCGGGATCCGGCCAAGTGCCGCGACCCGCTCGAGGTGGGCGTCGTCGTCAGGACCGGGATCGACGATCACCATCTCGTCGCTGCCCGGTCCCCGCAGCACCCAGGTGTTGGTGCCCTCGAGGGTCATGATGCCCGGGTTCTCGCACAGCAGCACCGACGCCGTGTCCGTCACCGGACGCAGCTGGGCGTAGGCGGGATGCTCGAGGCGCTGCGACGTCACGCCACCTCGACGATGATCTCGACTTCCACGGGTGCGTTGCGGGGCAGTTCGGAAACCCCCACCGCGGAACGGGCATGGGCGCCGGCGTCGCCGAACACCTCGCCGAACAGCTCCGAGGCGCCGTTGATGACGCCAGGCTGGCCGGAGAATCCCGGAGCCGAAGCGACGAACCCGACGACCTTGACCACCTTGACCACGGAGTCGATACCGACCAGTGCGTGCACCGCGGCCAAGGCGTTGAGCGCGCAGACCCGGGCCAGCGCCGCGGCATCCTCGTCGCTGACGTCGGCGCCGACCTTGCCCGTGCGCAGCAGTTCCCCACTCTGGATAGGCAGCTGCCCGGCGGTGTACACCAGGTTCCCGGTTCGTATGGCCGGCACATATGCGGCCAGGGGCGCGACGACCGGGGGCAGTTCGATGCCCAACTCGGCGAGCTTGGCGGACCAGCTCATTTGGGTCGCTTCAGGTAGGCGACGTGCTGTTCGCCGGTCGGGCCCGGTAGGACGGCGACCAGCTCCCAGCCGTCAGCTCCCCACTGGTCGAGGATCTGTTTGGTGGCGTGGGTGAGGAGCGGCACGGTGGCGTACTCCCAGATGGTCGGTTCGCTCATGCGCAGAGCTTAACCGCAGCGCCCGGGCACTTGGTTAGCATGCAAGCCATGACCACAGCAAGCGGCCAGACCAGCGTCGGCTGGCCCTCCCGGTTGGCGAAAGCCCGTCTGCATTTTGTGAGCGGCAAAGGCGGTACCGGGAAGTCCACGGTGGCCGCCGCGCTGGCTCTGACGCTGGCCGCGGGCGGACGCAGGGTGCTGCTGGTGGAAGTCGAAGGCCGTCAGGGCATTGCGCAACTGTTCGACGTGCCGCCGCTGCCCTACAAGGAACTCAAGATCGCGACGGCCGAGCAGGGCGGTCAGGTCAACGCGCTGGCCATCGACATCGAAGCGGCGTTCCTGGAGTACCTCGACATGTTCTACAACTTGGGCCTGGCCGGCCGTGCCATGCGCCGGATCGGGGCCATCGAGTTCGCCACCACCATCGCGCCCGGCCTCCGTGACGTGCTGCTGACCGGCAAGATCAAAGAGTCCGTGGTGCGGCAGGACCGTGACAAGTCCTCGGTGTACGACGCGGTTGTGGTGGACTCGCCACCGACGGGCCGCATCGCCCGCTTCCTGGACGTCACCAAGGCCGTCGCCGACCTCGCCAAGGGCGGCCCGGTGCACTCTCAGAGCGAGGGCGTGGTGAAGTTGCTGCACTCCGAGCAGACGGCGATCCACCTGGTCACACTGCTCGAGGCCCTGCCCATCCAGGAGACGGTGGAGGCGATCGACGAGCTGCAAGCGCTCGGCCTGCCGATCGGCAGCGTGATCGTCAACCGCAACATCCCGACGTTTCTGCCGCCGGACGCGCTGACGAAGGCGACCGAGGGAGACATCGACGCCGACAGCGTGCGCGCCGAGCTGTCCAAGATCGGAATCACCTTGGCCGACAACGACTTCGCGGGGCTCCTTACCGAGAGCATTCAACATGCGACCCGGATCCGGGCCCGTGCCGAGAGTGCCGAACAGCTCGACGCCATCAAGGTGCCGAGGCTGGAGCTACCTGCCATCAACGACGGAATCGATCTGGGCAGCTTGTACGAGCTGGCCGAAGCACTGGCAGCACAGGGAGTCCGATGAGCAACCTGAGGAACGAAGGGCGCGAAAAGGACCAGTTAGGACGGCGTAGATGAGCCACACACCACCGGCGCTGGATATGGCGTCGATTCTGAAGGACACCTCCAACCGGGTGGTCGTCTGCTGCGGCGCCGGCGGCGTCGGCAAGACCACCACTGCCGCCGCGATGGCATTACGGGCCGCGGAATACGGACGGTCGGTGGTTGTGCTGACCATCGATCCGGCAAAACGCCTGGCTCAAGCACTGGGCATCAAGGATCTCGGAAACTCGCCGCAGCGGGTACCGCTGCCCGCCGAGGTATCCGGCCAGCTGTACGCGATGATGCTCGATATGCGGCGCACCTTCGACGAAATGGTGGTCGAGTACTCGGGAAACGAACGCGCACAAGCGATTCTGGACAACCAGTTCTATCAGACGGTAGCGACGTCGTTGGCCGGGACCCAGGAGTACATGGCGATGGAGAAGCTCGGCCAGCTGTTGGCCGAGGACCGGTGGGATCTGGTCGTTGTCGACACCCCGCCCTCGCGTAACGCGCTGGACTTCCTGGATGCCCCCAAGCGGCTCGGCAGCTTCATGGACGGTCGGTTGTGGCGACTGCTGCTGGCGCCGGGCCGCGGCATCGGCAAGCTGGTCACCGGCGCCGTGGGGCTGGCGATGAAGGGGATGTCGACCATTCTCGGCAGCCAGATGCTCTCGGATGCTTCGGAATTTGTGCAGTCATTGGATTCAACGTTCGGCGGGTTCCGGGAGAAGGCCGACCGCACCTACGAATTGCTGAAGCGCCGCGGCACCCAGTTCGTGGTGGTGTCGGCGGCCGAACCGGACGCACTGCGCGAGGCTTCGTTCTTCGTCGACCGGCTGTCCCAGGAGGGCATGCCGCTGGCAGGGTTGATCCTCAACCGCACGCATCCGACGATGTGCTCGCTCACGGTGGAGCGTGCCGTGGACGGAGCGGTGGCACTGGAGCACGACGATCCCGAGTCGGTGGCCGCGGGCGTGCTGCGGGTGCATGCCGATCGGGCGCTGACCGCCAAGCGCGAGGTGCGGTTGCTCTCCCGATTCACCGGCGCCAATCCGACCGTGCCGATTGTCGGGGTGCCGTCCCTACCGTTTGATGTGTCGGATTTGGAAGCGCTGCGCGCCATCGCCGACGAGATCACGGCGTGAGTCCGAGGCTGCGAGGGACGAGCAGCCGAAGGAGCTCACGCCCCACCAACCAAGCGTGAGTCCGAGGCTGTTGGGGGCACCTCCCGCGTGCGGGGGCGGGACGAGCAGCCGAAGGAGCTCACGCCCCAACAGGCACAACAGTCCCCAACAGGCCCTGGCAGCTAAGAACTTACGTGAACGACAAAATTAGCCAGCGCTGCGGTGCTTGCGCTGGGCGGCGAAGAAATCAGCCCAGGAAACGACGTCGGGGTGCTGCTTGAGCAGTGCCCGCCGCTGCCTTTCGGTCATGCCACCCCACACCCCGAACTCCACCCGGTTGTCCAGGGCATCAGCACCGCACTCGGCGATCACCGGGCAGTGCCGGCAGATGACCGCGGCCTTGCGCTGGGCGGCGCCCCGCACGAACAGTTCGTCAGGATCGGCTCCGCGGCAGCGAGCTTGTGCAACCCAGGCGATCCGTGCTTCAGCCTCTGCGCCCGGCACCGAAGCCGGAACGGCCGTGGTGAGGGTCCCCCTGGTGCGGTCCGACTTACTGACATCAGCGAACTCCCCTTCGCTCAGGCCGACCCGCGGCCACTGTCTCGGGTGCAGATCGCTTATGCGATCTACGCCACATTGCGCACTTTGTTGTTACCTGTGTCGCACTGTGTGTCTAAGTTAGGTGGTCAGATAGCGTTTTGGCAACAGTCTGGTTGCGACTTTTTTGGGACAACCGTGCAGTCCCTAAGCGAATCCTTGGTTTCGGCGTGCCACCAGCACCGTCACGGGGCGTCCGGACCGCACCGGACGAGCCCGATCCGTCACAGGAGCCGGGTACAACTCCCATTACGCTGTAGAACATGTCGGACCGCCCCCCGGTCGCCGTCACCGTGATCAAGCTGGCTTGGTGCTGCCTGCTTGCCAGCGTGTTGACGGCGGCGTTGATGTTCCCGGTCGTCGGCGGTCTGGGCTTGGTGTCGAACCGTGCATCAGACGTCGTCGCCAATGGCTCGTCGCAACTCGTCGAAGGCGAGATACCCGCCGTCTCGACGATGGTGGACACCAAAGGCAATGTGATCGCCTGGCTGTACACCCAGCGGCGCTTCGAGGTGCCGACCGACAAGATCGCCGACACGATGAAGCTGGCAATCGTGTCCATCGAGGACAAACGGTTTGCCGAACACAACGGTGTGGACTGGCAGGGCACTCTGACCGGTTTGTCGGGTTACCTGTCCGGCAACATGGACACCCGCGGTGGCTCCACCATCGAGCAGCAGTACGTCAAGAACTATCAGCTGCTGGTGATCGCCCAGACCGACTCCGAGAAGCGCGCCGCGGTCGAGACCACGCCCGCCCGCAAGCTGCGGGAAATCCGGATGGCGCTGACGCTGGACAAGACGTTCACCAAACCCGAGATCCTGACCCGGTACCTGAACCTGGTGTCATTCGGCAATAACGCCTTCGGTGTGCAGGACGCGGCGCAGACCTACTTCGGTATCGACGCCTCCCAGCTGAACTGGCAGCAGTCTGCGTTGCTGGCGGGCCTGGTGCAGTCCACCTCGACACTCAATCCGTACACCAACCCCGAGGGCGCGCTGGCTCGCCGCAACCTGGTGCTCGACACCATGATCGAGAACATCCCCGAGGAGGCGGAGGCGCTGCGCGCGGCCAAGGCCGAGCCGCTGGGGATCCTGCCGCAGCCCCAGGAATTGCCGCGGGGTTGCATCGCCGCCGGCGACCGGGCGTTCTTCTGCGACTACGTGCAGGAGTACCTGGCGCGGGCCGGCATCACCAAGGAACAGCTGGCCAAGGGCGGCTACCTGATCCGCACGACCCTCGACCCGGACGTGCAGGCAGGAGTCAAGAACGCCATCACCGAGTTCGCTCCCTCGGATCTGCAAGGCATCGCCAGCGTGATGAGTGTGATCCGCCCCGGGAAGCAGACCCACCCGGTGGTGGCGATGGCCAGCAACCGCAACTACGGCCTCAACCTCGACGCCAACGAGACGATGCAACCGCAGCCGTTCTCGCTGGTGGGCAACGGTGCGGGCTCGGTGTTCAAGATCTTCACCACCGCGGCGGCCCTGGAAATGGGCATGGGCATCAACGCCCAACTCGATGTGCCCGGCAGGTTCGAGGCCAAGGGCCTGGGCAGCGGCGGCGCCAAGGGCTGCCCGAAGGACACCTGGTGTGTGCAGAACGCCGGTGGTTACCGGGGCCAGATGAACATCACCGACGCTCTGGCGACCTCGCCCAACACGGCGTTCGCCAAGCTCATCTCCCAGATCGGCGTGCAGCGGGCCGTGGACATGGCCGTCAGGCTGGGCCTGCGCTCCTATGCCGAGCCCGGTACCGCCCGCGACTACGACCCCGAGAGCAACGAGAGCCTCGCCGACTTTGTTAAGCGGCAGAACATCGGCTCCTTCACCCTGGGTCCGATCGAGGTCAACGCCCTGGAGCTGTCCAACGTGGCGGCCACACTGGCTTCGGGTGGGGTGTGGTGCCCGCCGAACCCGATCGACAAGCTCTTCGACCGCGAAGGCAAAGAGGTCGCGGTCACCACGTCCACCTGCGAGCAGGTGGTACCCGAAGGTCTGGCCAACACGCTGGCCAATGCGATGAGCAAGGACGACACCGGCTCAGGTACTGCGGCCGGCGCTGCGGGTTCGGTTGGCTGGGATCTGCCGATGTCAGGCAAGACGGGGACCACCGAGGCCAACCGGTCCTCCAGCTTCCTGGGTTTCACCAACCAGCTCGCCGCCGCCAACTACATCTACGACGACTCGACCGAGCCGAGTGAGTTGTGCTCGTTCCCGCTGCGGCAGTGCGGTGACGGGAGCCTGTTCGGCGGCAACGAGCCCGCGCGGACGTGGTTCACCGCGATGAAGCCGATTGCCACCAATTTCGGCGAGGTGGCCCTTCCGCCGACGGATCCGCGTTATGTGGACGGCGCCCCAGGCGGACGGGTGCCCTCTGTGGCGGGCCTGACGCAGGATGCCGCCCGCCAACGACTGCGCGAGGCGGGTTTCCAGGTCGCCGACCAGGCCACGCCCGTCAACAGCAGCTCCAGCTACGGCACTGTGGTGGGCACTTCGCCCAGCGGGCAGACGGTGCCGGGCTCGATCATCACCATCCAGATCAGCAACGGCATTGCGCCGGCGCCGCCGCCTCCGGTGAACCTGCCGCCGCCGCCGGGCGCACCGCCGCAATTCGGGCAGACGGTGGTGGAGATCCCGGGTCTACCGCCGATCACGGTGCCGGTCTTGATACCGCCTGCACCGGCCCCACCGCCGCCACCTCCCCCGTAGCTCGCGCTACGCGGGAGGGGCCGCAGTAGGCTGGATACATGGCTGCCGCATTACATGTTCTGAAGAACTCCGCAGCAGTGGCACTCGGCACGACGGTCGCTGGCATCGGGTATGCGGCGGTCATCGAACGCAACGCGTTCGTCGTGCGCGAGGTCACGATGCCGGTGCTCTCCCCGGGTTCTTCGCCGCTGCGGGTGTTGCATCTGTCCGATATCCACATGCGGCCGGGGCAGCGCCGTAAGCAGGACTGGCTACGTGAACTGGCGGGCTGGCAGCCCGACCTGGTGGTCAATACCGGCGACAACCTGTCGCACCCGAAGGCGGTGCCGGCCGTCGTGCAGTCGCTGGGTGATCTGTTGTCGGTGCCCGGATTGTTCGTCTTCGGCAGCAACGACTACTTCGCGCCGATGCCGAAGAATCCGGCGAAGTACCTCTACGACCGGGAATTCCGCACCCACGGACAGCCGCTGCCCTGGCAGGACCTGCGCGCGGCGTTCACCGAACGGGGTTGGCTGGATCTCACCCACACCCGGCGCGAACTGGAAGTGGCCGGGGTGACCATCGCGGCCGCCGGTGTGGACGACCCACACATCGACCGCGACCGCTATGAGACCATCGCCGGGCCGGCCAATCCGGCTGCGAATCTGCGTCTGGCACTTACCCATTCGCCGTACACCCGCGTCCTGGACCGTTTCGCCGCCGACGGCTATCAGCTGATCATGGCGGGCCACACGCACGGCGGGCAGCTGTGTCTGCCGTTCTACGGCGCCGTGGTGACCAACTGCGACCTGGACCCGTCCCGGGCCAAGGGAGCGTCGAAGTGGGGTGCCGACACCGCCCTGCATGTGTCGGCCGGCATCGGCACGTCACCGTATGCGCCCCTGCGCTTCTGCTGCCGGCCCGAGGCCACGCTGCTGACACTCATCGCGGCGCCGACGGGCGGGCGGGATTCCAGCCGCAGTCGCGGCCAGTCCCACCCAACTGCTTCTTCCGTGCACTGATTTTGGAAACACGGATCGCCGACCGCGGCCATTCGCGGCGCTGGGCGGACAACGCCGTGCGATTGATCGAAGCCGATGCCCGCCGCAGTGCCGACACCCACCTTGTTCGGTATCCGCTGCCGTCGTCATGGTGTGGCGGAGTGGACGTCCAGCTGTATCTGAAGGACGAGACCACCCACATCACCGGCAGCCTCAAGCACCGGTTGGCCCGGTCACTGTTCCTCTACGGCCTGTGTAACGGCTGGATCGAAGAAGGCACCACTGTGGTGGAGGCGTCGTCGGGGTCGACGGCGGTGTCGGAGGCGTACTTCGCCGCGATGCTCGGCTTGCCGTTTATCGCGGTGATGCCTGCCTCCACCAGTCCTTCGAAGATCGCGCTTATCGAAGCTCAGGGCGGCCGCTGCCATTTCGTGGCGCGGTCGGCGGAGGTGTACGCCGAAGCCCACCGTCTCGCGGCCGAGACCGGCGGGCATTACCTCGACCAGTTCACCAACGCCGAGCGGGCCACCGACTGGCGGGGAAACAACAACATCGCCGAGTCGATCTTCACCCAGCTCCAGCTGGAGGAGCACCCGATCCCGGAGTGGATCGTGGTCGGGGCCGGGACGGGTGGCACCAGCGCGACGATCGGCCGCTACCTCCGCTACCGTCGGCACGACACCCGGCTCTGCGTTGTCGACCCCGAGAATTCCGCGTTCTTCCTGTCCTACGAACAAGGCGTCGACGTGTCCACTGGGGCCTCGTCACGGATCGAGGGAATCGGGCGCCCCCGCGTGGAACCGTCGTTCCTGCCGAATGTCGTGGACCGGATGGTCATGGTGCCCGACGCCGCGTCGGTAGCTGCTGCACATCACGTGAGTGAGGTGCTGGGGCGCCGGGTGGGTCCGTCCACCGGCACCAACATCTGGGGTGCGTTCGGCCTGCTGGCAGAGATGGTGGCCCAAGGACGCAGCGGGTCGGTGGTGACATTGCTCGCCGACAGCGGCGACCGCTACTCAGATACCTACTTCTGTGACGAGTGGCTGACCAACATGGAACTCGACACCAGTGGCCCGGCCGCGAAACTGTCCGAGTTCGAGAGGTCCTGCTCCTGGAGCTGATCCTCGGCCGACGAGTCGTCGGCCGTCAGGAACAGCCACAGGGCTGCCAACGCGAAGAATCCTCCGTACAGAGCTGCCCCCAACGCGGTCATGGCTCTCCACTTCCTGTGTCTACTACCTGATTGCGCAGTGTGCGCCCGTTGCTCAGCTCAACGCCTGCGACACGCCTTTTCCATCCCGATCACGGCGATCCGCAGGGATCCGACCCCGGATCGAACCTTGTTCTGCGTGTTCCCGGTCTCCGGATCTTTATGCGTTTGGCTTCCTGGCGTACCGGTGCGATAGGCTGTCGAGGCTTCACGGGGTGTGGCGCAGCTTGGTAGCGTGCTTCGTTCGGGACGAAGAGGTCGTGGGTTCGAATCCCGCCACCCCGACTCGTGTGATCGCAGGTGAGAGGCCCTGACTGGGAAACCGGTTCAGGGCCTTCTTGCTGCGCGGTCCGCAGCGGCAAGGCGATGCGGCCGCTTAACCTCCCGGCGACAGGGCACTCTAATCACGACCGAGAGCCCCCACCTCAGGAGAACCCGATGTCATCGCCGCTGAGTGACGAAGCCAAGAAGATGCTGGCAAAGCCCAACCCTGCCGTCATCAGTACCGTGCGCAGCGACGGACATCCGGTTTCCGCCGCCACCTGGTATCTCATGCGTGGTGACCAGGTTCTGGTCAACATGGACGTCGGCCGGAAACGTCTGAATCACTTGCGCAAGGATCCGCGAGTGTCGCTCACCGTGCTCGATGACACCGATTGGTACACCCACGTCACTCTCATCGGACACGTCACCGATATCTACGACGACGAAGGCCTCGCCGACATCGACGCGCTGTCTCAGCATTACCAGGGCAAGGAATACCCCGATCGGGACCGGCCGCGGGTCAGCGCGCTGATCACGGTCGACCGGGTGCACGGCTGGGGCGCTCAGAAGAACAACGATCAGGCCGACGGCCGCGGCTGACAGAGGCGGCGGCGCCCGGTCATCTCTTCAGCAGCCCGTATTCGTGGAACCCACGGTCGGTGTTCACCTGCCACGGGTCCACGTCTTCGCCGAAGTAGTGGGCGACGCTGTGCAGGGCACTCAACATCGCGTGGTCCTGGTTGTCGTAGCGGTGCATGCCGTTGCGTCCGATCGGATGCAGCGTCGGGTGATGCGTGCGCAACCAGTCGCGAATCAGTGCCACACTTTTGTCCCGGGCCGGGTCGCTGATCGGGTAGGCGTATCGGGAACGGACGCACATGATGTGCTCGACTTCCGGGCTGAGCCCCAGTGCGCGCAGATCCTGTTCGACGATGGCGGCCAGGCGCTCGTCGTCGGCCAGCCACAGTTCCTCGTCAGGCAGGGTGAAGTACTCCAACCCCAGGTAGGTGCCTTTCCAGTCTGGCGGGGCCAGTTCGGCTGACCAGCGGCCGTAGTTCTGTATCCGGCCCGAGTGGAACCGCTCCCCCGGTGTGTACACCCAGTGGTACGGGATGTCGTAGCGCTTCGGCAGGGCGACCGCGACGGTGATCAGTGCGCGGTGTTTCAGGGCTGCGGCGACGGCCCGGATATGTGCCGGAGGGTGTGGTTCCAGCGTCTCGACGAGCAACCTCAGCGGCATGCTGGAGAACACCGCGTCGGCAGAGGCGCTTTCGCCGTTCTGGAGGTCGAGAATCCAGCTGCGACCGTCGGATCGAACCCTGGTCACCTGTGAGTTCAGCGCCGGGATGACGCCCGCGTCTGACAGCGCAACCGCGGCGGCATCCCAGAGCTGACCGGGGCCCAGCCGTGGGTAACGGAAACTGTCCTGCGCCGCCGACGGCGGGTCGCTGCGCACGTGCCAACCGATGGGCTTGATCCGTTGGTCGGCCCAGTCGCTGGTCAGGTTGCCCGGGTCGGCGAGCCACGTCTTTCGGACATAACCGTCGAAGAACAGGTTGTACCAATACCGGCCGAATTCCCGTACGCCCCATTCCCGGAAGCTGGCCGAATGGTCGGCGCCCCGCGACCCGCCCCGGGCCCTGGACCGCAGCAGGCTGCTGAGCCCGTAGAGCCCGCGCCTGATTCCCAGTTGGGTCAGCAGGTCGCGCCCGACCAGCGGGTACCGCACGTAGTGCCCGTCCACCAGCATGGCCGAGTCCCTGCGCACGGTCAGCCACTGGTCGGGCGGAAGCAACGAGTCCCACAGCTGCAAGATCTCTTCACTTCGGGTGAAGAAGCGGTGACCTCCGGGGTCAACCCGCCAGTCGCCCTGGGTGGGCGTGCTCGCCAGGCCCCCGACGGCGCCCGTTGCCTCGTACAGACGAGGTGTCACTCCGCGGCGTACCAGGTCCAGGGCTGCGGTGAGGCCCGCCGGGCCTGCGCCGATGATCACCGGATTCCGGCTGGGCTCCACGTCAGCGCTACCGGCCGCGACGCTGCGGGAGGCGGCGGTACTCGAGGATGAGTTCGTCGATACAGCTCATGGTGAGGTCGTTGAGCGGCGTGCTCAGGAACATCAACTGGGCGTACTGGCTCTGCATCGGCAGAAAGCCACTGAGCAGCGGCTCGTCGGTGGTTCGGATGACCAGGTCGACGTCCTCGATTTCGAGTGCGGCGCGGATGTCACAGCCCTGCAGTTGGGCTCGCGAACACGCGGCGCGCAACTCCTCGTCGGCGTCGTATGCGGCCAGGATGTTGATCCGGAAGTCGTTGCCCTGCATGACTTTTTCCAGGTGGTCCGCCGCCGCACGGTAGGGCGCGGGCAGGAGATCCCGCTGCCCGTGCAGGCGCACGCTGCAGCTGGCAGGGTCGAAGTGCGCGGGAATGAGGGTGGTGAGGAAGTGGCTGGACGCCGCGTACACCGCGTCCAGTTCGGCCTGTGGCCGCGCCAGATTGGCCCGACTCAGGTTGTACACCGAGACGGTCTGCACGCCGTGTTCACGCAGTGCCACCAGGATTTCGGCGACCTTCTCGGCGCCTCGGAGGTAGGCCTCCGCGATGGTGGTCCCGCGGGACTGCGCCCATCGCCGCATCCCGTCGGGAATCAGACCCACATGGCCTGGTTCGTGATGCACCCGGCTACCCCCTAGCGACGACCCCCTGCAGCAAAGATACCGTAGCGTCTTTGCGTAGGAAAATACTAGATGAAAGTCCAACTAGGACAATGCGTTTCGTTTTCAAAATCACGTCCGGCAGCCGTGTTCCGGGCTAAGCGCAACCAGTCTCGAGGTTGTCGGAGTCCGAACTCCTGCGCACGGCCCGCCGAGGTGGGGCCGGGTTGATGCAGTCGAGTTCAGACCTCTGGCCGGACCGGATTCGTATGCACGGATGTCGCCACCCAGCTGGGCCGACCGAGTTACAGGGCGTGCCCGGTCGTGGCGTCGACGTGATCGGGCACGCCCTCGTGCTGATCGCCGACGGTGACGGTCCCGGTCGGCTCCACCATGAGGATCGACGCGCCGCCCTCCGACGACGGCTTGTGCTCGGTTCCGCACGGCACCGTGAAGACATCACCTCGTTGCAGCACCACTGTGCGGTCGCGGAGGGCAATGGTCAGCTCGCCCTCCAGCACCAGGAAGAACTCGTCGGTGTGGTCATGGGTATGCCAGATGTGCTCGCCGCGCACCTTGGCGATGCGGATGTCGTAGTCGTTGACCCGGGTCACGATGCGCGGGCTCCACAACTCCGCGAAGGACGCCAGAGCCGTGGTCAAGGAGATCGGTTCAGTCACGCCACCCATCGTGCGGCCTTCCTGAAGTACGGCGTGAGTGCTAGAAATCGCATGTGACGAAAGAATCCTTGCATCGCGTCGTGGCGCTGGTCGACGCCGGTTCTAATCCCTTCGAGCTCGGCTGCGCCACCGAGGTCTTCGGGCTTCACCGCCCCGAACTCGGTCGCGACCTGTACAACTTCCGTCTCTGCTCGGCTACCCGTACCACTCGGATGCGCGACGGCTTCTTCGATCTGACCGGAATCGCCCCGCTCGACGCGATCGACGAGGCCGACACCGTCATCGTCCCGAACCGGCCCGATGTCGATGCCCCGCGGCGCCCGGCCGTCCTGGACGCAATCCGCCGTGCCCACGCCCGGGGTGCCCGGCTGATCGGCTTCTGCAGCGGGGCGTTCACGCTGGCCGAGGCCGGGGTACTCGACGGAAGACGAGCCACCGCCCACTGGCAGTGGGCGGCTCAGTTCCGGTCGCGTTTTCCTCACGTACACCTGGAGACCGACGTTCTCTTCGTGGACGACGGTGACATCCTCACAGCGGCGGGAAGTGCTGCGGCCCTCGATCTGGGCCTGCATGTAGTGCGGCGCGACCACGGCGCCGAGATCGCCAACGCGGTCAGCCGCCGACTCGTCTTCGCCCACCGCGACGGCGGTCAGCGGCAGTTCATCGAGCGCCCGATCCCCGACATCCCGGACGATTCGCTGGGCCCGCTGCTGGCCTGGATCCAGCAGCACCTCGACCGCCCGCTGACGGTCGCGGACCTCGCCCGTCACATGGCGGTGAGCCCGGCGACGCTGCACCGTCGGTTCCGGACCGAGTTGGGCACGACGCCGCTCGCCTGGCTGACCGGCGAGCGTGTCGTCCTCGCCTGCCGCCTGCTCGAACGCGGCGAGTCCCGCCTGGACGTGGTCGCCCACCGCAGCGGCCTCGGCACGGCAACGAACCTGCGCACACTACTGCGCCGTGAAACCGGCCTGACCCCCACCGAGTACCGCCGCCGCTTCGGCCGTCAACCAGATCAATCCCAAGGCATGCCAAATCTACGCGCAGCGATTGAGGGGCACGACGAAGTGACCGGCTGACGTCCTGGCCTCCAGGGTTGGTGCACAGGACTTCAGACATCCGTGCAGCCCGCTTCGGAAACTGACAGAGGTGTCACGTCAAAACTGAGCAACGATCCTCAGAAACGTGGTTCAAAACCAGAACCGAACATCCTCTCGGCGGCGAGCTGAGCGAGATTGGCGAGGATCTGCACGTGACCGGTACCCCACAGCCGGGGTTCCTTGTCGAATACACACAGCGTTCCGACGGCGTTGTCGTCGTGGTCGGTCAAGGGAATGCCGAGGTAGGCACCCACGGTGCCGTCGAGCACTGCCGGATGCTGCCGGAATACCGGGTCCGTCCGCGCGTCCTCGATGATCAGCGGCGAACCGTTCGCGACGGTGTACTGACAGACCGACCGATCGAGTGGTGTCTGCCTGTCCTCCGGGGAGGTGGCACTCATTCCGACAGAGCTCTTGAAGAATTGGCGGTCGACATCGACCAAGGTCAGCGCGGACAGCGGGGCGTCGAGGGCATCGGCGGCCGCGCGGGTGATCCGGTCGTACATCTCTTCGGTCGGCGAATCCAGCAATCCGGTGGCATACAGCGCGCGCAGCCGGCCCGGGTCGGTCAGCGTCGCAGAGGTGCTCGGCATCGCCGTGTCGGCGAAAACGCCGGATTCCCTCAGGTGAGTCATCAGCTCATCGACGGCGGGACTGTCGGCGCGGCGCCGGTCGGCGAGCATCTGGGATGCGACGGCTCGCGCCACGTAGGTGGGGACATCCTGGCCGGCCTCCCTCGCACACTCTTCGAGGAAGCGGTTGAGCCAGTCGTCAAACCTGGCCAGCCTGCTGTTCACGCCGGCAACGGTAGTCGAAATTGCCCGGAATACCCGCCGGAGCGGTATCAGCAGCCAGCACCGGTCAGCGCACCCGCGCGCCCATTCGCCGGATCCCGAAGGTCGCCGAATAGTCCGGCGCGCCTTTGACCGCAGCGCAGTGGTAGAGCAGCGCGGTGATCAGCTCGGCTACCACAAAGGCCAGGAAGATCGCCGCCGTGCTCTGCCACACCACCAGGAAGCCGACACTGATCACCAGGTAGATGAGGGAGCTGCCGCCGCGGATCCAGAACACCAGGACCGTTCTGCCCGCTTTGCGCAGCGCGGCGAACGGCACGGTCGAGACCAACAGGACGGCTTTCCAGAGACAGGCCAACAGCAGAGCAGTGATACCCACCCCGTCCCAGGCCGGACCGAAGACCAGGCTGCCGAGCCCGCCCAGCGCGGCGGCGAGCACTGCGACCATTCCCACGACGAAAACCGCGACGAACGCCGCCAGCTCACCCCGGTGGCCGTGGGCCAGCAATCGGTACCTGCCATAGGACAGGATCGGCTCCAGCGCCCCCGCGACCGTGGAGATCACCCGGAAAGTCACCGACGCTGCCGGGCCGACCATCACCAAGAGCAGGGAGGTGATGGCCGGCTGAACAGCCCCGACGACCCCGGTCTCCGCGGTGACCCAGCTGGACCTGCGGATATCCGGCGGGAAACCCGTGCGGAGCCCGGCTTTTCGCGGCGAATACCGCCACAGGACGGCCAGCACGGCGCCGATCGCCAGCACCCGCACGCAGTGCGGATTGTGCTGATCGGCCATCCAGAGGGCGATCAGGCCGGCGAGGAGCAATGTCGCCGCCCCGAGGCCTTCCCGCTTCCACTGGCCGCTTACCACCCCGATCGAGCGGGCCATCAGCAGACCGGTCATCACTCCGACCGAGCTGATCATCAGCACCGCCGACGGCGCGACGGCGGGCCCGATCATCAGCAGGGCGCCGGCGGCCACGGTGAACAGCACCACCCACAGCGGCAGCCCCAGCTCACCGTCGGCGTCCGGAGTCGCCAGGCGACCCTCGACGATGAAAGCGTTGAACAGCTGGGCGATGTAGACGCCGACGACCAACGACAGGGCAAGGAACCCCTGGGTGTCGATGGGGGCGATGCGGGCGTAGATCGCGATGAAGATCGCCGGGAAGACGTTCAACGCCAGACCGGCCGTCACCTGGACCGCGGTGTGCAGGTGCTTGCTGTCAGGCATCTGAAGTGGTCGCCACGGTCGGCGTCAGCACGTCGGGCATCGTGCTCGCTGTGGGCACCGCTGTGGATTTTCCTTCCGGTCGACGACGGTAGGTGAAAACCGCCAGCACCGGCGCGGGACTGGCCGCGGTCACCGAGCGAAGCGCCAATGCCTCTGCCGCAGTGTCACTTTCGAGCCGAGTCACCGCCACGACGTGGGTCGCAGCGTTGATCACCTCAGAGGTCAGCGTCGGATCGCCGACCACCGCGCCGTACACGACGTGTGCCGGCTCCGCGGACCCGGACTGATTCTCGGCGGCCGCGAACTCGAGCAACTCAGCCACCACGGCAGCGCCGGAGGATGCCGTCGCGCCGATGACGAGGATCAGGCGGTGGGGTCCCGCAGCCGGGCACTGCGCGTAGAGCGTGCGGGCCAGCCGGGCCTGGTCGTCGGTCCAGTCGGCGCGCGGCGGCAGACGGAGGTCGACGGCGGGCAGCAGCACCCCGTCGACGCTGTCGGTCATGGTCCTCACCAGCGCGCCGCGGCCCGAGCGCCGTCGACGAGCGAGCAGAATCGCCGCCACCGTCGCCCCACCGATCAACGCGCCCAGGAAGGCTCCGATGGCCAACTGCGCCGGACTCCGGTGGTTCGGCGTCGGCGGCTGCACCACCAACAGGGTGCTGGCCTGAGTCCCCTGCAGCTCGACGCTTTCCCGTACCCGCCGGAGTTCCTGCGCCCGCGGCGAGTCCGGAGGCTCGTGCCGCTCCCATTCGGTCAGGGCGGGCAGGACCGTTCGCAGTTGTTCATCCACGCGCTGTTCGAGCTGCTGGCGGTACACGTCTATGGCCACCTGCACGGTCCGGATGGCGTCGGCGTCGGAGGCGCTGCTGTTGCTGATCGTGACCACCGCGGACTCGCCGCTCTGCACGACGCTGAGCTCGGCGGGCTCGTCCTGGGCCATCTTCCTGGCCACCGCCTGCGCGAAACCCTCACCGGAGAGGTACGCGATCTCGCCGGCGACGAAAGTACTGGTGTTGTCTTGACTATCCGGGGTGGTCTGGCTCGCCCCACCGGCAATCGCAGTCAGGTCAGCCGGATTCCGCAGGCGCAGGAACGCGGTCGCAGTGGTGTCGGTGCCCACCGCCGCGAATACCAGGCCACCGATGAGTGCTCCAACGATGACGCCGATGACGACTCCGATGAGCAGTCTGGTCCGCATCAGGCGCGCCTCGATCGACGAGATCATCCCAGTCACGGACGCAGGCACTCTCGACTCGTTGACAGCCAACTCGGCAGTACTCCGTCCCTGTTCCTGATGCGACCCACATGGTAGATGGATCGCAACGGTTTGCCCCGCCGGACACCACCAACCGGTGCGTACCGGCCGTCAAGCGCGTTCTGCGGCGCACGGCAACCGGTCTAGCCATTTGCCAGCGTGCCGAGTTTCGTCCGGGGGCGTTTGCCAGTAGCGTGCGACGCCAGAGCATGATCTGAACGCATTCACGCGAGGCTGGAGCGACGGTGTCTTGGGGTTCACTCGTCCCGTCGATGAGGCGTGACACGATGCGGCAAGCTGTCTTTTCGGCGGGGTACCGACTGTTGTCGGTACTGCTGGCGTCGATACTGGCGGTGACGTTGGTAGCGCCGGGGATGGCACACGCCGAGCCGGTACCGGGCGAGGACGTGTCCATCCGGTGGACCGAGCTCGGGCTGCCGGCCGACGTCACCTTGCTCGGCGCGAACACCAATCAGGACTTCACGGTCGCGGTGCCGTCCGGATTCGAGGTGAGACGGCTACGCGGGCTCATCCATGCTCCGGTCGAATTCGGGGCCGGATTCGTCGAGATCACCAACAGCAGGGGTGCCCTGCTGGCGACAGTGGACCTGCCCGCGGTCATCCCGAGCCAAGCGGTGGTGCCTTTCGACGTCGATATCGCGGGGGCCCAAACAGACCGGGATACAGCATTTTTGAGCTTCACGGTGCGGACGGCTGAGGTCGCAGTGGACCGGTGCGGCCAGGCCCAGCAGCTGACCCTGAGCGACCTCAGCACCACATATGCCGGTAATGAAACCGCGCCCACCACCATCGCGTCGTTCTTTCCGTCGGTCCTTCAACAGGTCACCGTTTATGCACCGATCGATGCCGACAGCGCCGAACAGCAGGCGGTCCTCGCACTGACGTCGGCGATCGCGCGGATGTACCGGCCGCAGTCGCCGGCGATCACGGTGGTCGATCAACCGCGCGGCACCACACCACCGCCGGCTCCTCGATTCGCCCGCGCCGTCGTCGTCGAACGCGGTGACGCGGCGATCTCCGTGGTCAACCCGGGCAGTGCCGAGGCCTTCCTGAAGCTGGCCGGCCGCGGCGACCAGCTCACCGATCAGGCGTCGCTGGTGGTCAATCAGCTGCAGTCCGTGGTGCAGGTCGCCACCGCGCGAGTCGACCTCGCCGGTCACGAAAGTCCGTCCGGTTCGGACCAGATGACCTTCGAGCAACTGGGCCTCGGCGGCGAAAGTCAGGTCATGCGCACCGCGGATTTCACTGTGGGCGTTGATCGTTCAGCGCTAGGTGGTCGCGTGGAGGGTCTGCAGGTACATCTGCTGGCGGCTTACACCCCGGTGGCGGCTGCCGATGCGGCCACTGTGATGGTCCGCGTCAACGGTCAGTCGGTCTACACCTCAGCGCTGGACAGCACCGGCCGCGTCGACGCCGTGTTCGACGTGCCGGGCGCCGTGCTCAGGCAGCGAATCAATCTCGGGTTCGACCTCACTTTCAGCCCGCGCCAACTGTGCACGCCGACGACTGCGCCATTGACATTCCAGCTCGACCCGCGGTCGACGGTGACGATGCGCCGAGGTGGCCCCGCCCCAGGCGGTTTCGGCGCCGTACCGTCTGAGTTCAGCCCAGAGTTCCTGGTCGCGCTGGACGGCAGTAGCCCTGACCAACTGGACTTCGCAAGCCAGGTGGTGGCAGACATCTCGCGGCGGACATCGACGACGCTGATGCCGCGCGTCGTCGATGTCACGGCAGCTGCAGACGCGACCACCGGGGCGTTGATCGTGGCCAACGCCGCGACGGTGAAGCTGACGTCGTTACGACCGCCGATCGACGGTGAGAATTCGGACGTGGTTGTCGATCTCGGCAAGGAGTTCCGCGCGCAGATCACCGACGGCGTCGGCTCCATCCAGGTGTTCGCCGACCGTCCCCGGGACCGGACCGTCATCTTGGTCACCACCAACGGCGCGTGGTCGCTCGTCGAGCCGCTCTTCGGTCATATCGATCGATTGCCCGACGGCTGGTCGAGCCTGGCGGGTGACGTTCTTGCCGCCGGCCCGGAAGGCACCGTTGTCGACCTGTCGCTCGGATCCGCTGACACGGCGTCGCCGGCGGACCATGATCGGCCCGGCTGGCCGCTCTGGGCAGCTCTCGGAGGTGTTGCCGTCGTGGCGTTGGCGGTGGGCATCGCACTGTGGTGGCGCAGGCGGCGCAGCGGCCTACGCTCGCCCTGACGCGAGCGGCATGACAGGCTCGTGCCCATGGCACGTTGGTTTCCCCTCGAACCCTCGGACGCGAGTGTGTTCGACTCCGCCGCGCACGTATTCCGTTACCGGAAGCGATTTGACGCACCGCCCGAGGTGGTGTGGGCATCGCTGGCATCGGATCACTCGCTGGCCGACTGGGGGCCGTCGGTCCAGGAGGTGACCTGGTCGACACCGCGTCCGTTCGGTATCGGCACCCGGCGTGAGGTCGCGATCACTTTGGGACTGGCACGGGTCCGGGAAGAGTTTTTCCGCTGGGATGAGGGCCGCGGCTGCTCCTTCTACGTCTATGAGGCCAACGCCCCGCTGTTCCGTCGGTTCGCCGAGGATTACCGGATCAGCCCCGACGGCAGCGGGACGCTGTTCGAGTGGACTGTGGCGATCGAGCCCAGGAGGGCACTGCGCCTGCCGTTCCGGGCGCTGGCGCCGGTGCTCAAGGCCGGTTTCGGGCGGATGGCCGCCGATGGCGAGAAGTATTTCGCCGACCGCTAAGGTCGGCAATCTATGACAGGTGTCAAGAAGAGCTGGATCGCCGGGCTGTTGTCCTTCGAGCGTGACGGGGACACGTTCACGGTGCCGGAGCCGATGGGCGGACGCGGTGAGCGGCTTTTCGGCGGGATGATCGCCGCCCAGGCGCTCGGCGCGGCCGGTGCCACCGTCGAAGCGGACAAATTGCCGCAGTCGCTGCACGCCTACTTCATCCGCGGCGGGAAATTCGGCGTCGAGCTGCAGTTCCAGGTGGAACGCACCCGCGACGGCCGGGCGTTCGACACCCGCCGGGTGACCGCCCTTCAAGAGGGCAAGGCGATCCTCGAGATGATCGCCTCGTTCCACACCCCCGAGGTGGGCGCCGACTGGCATCCCGAGCCGCCGCCGGCACTCACCCTCCAGGACGCCTTACCCAAGGATCCGGGGCTGTCGATCACCGACCATCTGGAGATCCGCACCGCGGTGACCGATTCCACGCCGTTCGCGGTACCGCCCTATTGGGTCCGGTTCCGCGACGCCGTTGCCGAGCCGGGCGCCGACACCGCCCTGACCCGCGCCTGCGCCCTGACCTTCGTCACCGATCTGGGCCCGGTGCCGGCCGCCAGACCCGCCGGCACCCCGCTGCGTCCCGACGTCGGTTTTGCCGCCAGTCTGGACCACGCCGTGTGGTTCCATCGCCCGTACGAGCCGACGGCCTGGCACCGCTACGAGGTGCGATCTGTCAACAACAGCGACAACCGCGGTCTCGTCGTGGGTTCGATGTACGACGAGGCGGGAAGCCTGGTCGCCAGCATGACCCAAGAGGCGTTGTGGCGACTGTGACGTTGGCGAAAGAGGGTTTTCAATGAGCCGGGGCGGGTACCAGACCGGGCGTGACCCTCGCTGCGCCCATCACTGAGCCCGTTCTGCCTGTTGCTGCCGGTCCGCTGTCCGCGACCGTGATCGAAGTTCTGGGTAGCCGGCCCCCGCGCCGCCACCTGAACCGCATCAACGCTCCTGTGATCGACTCCGACCCGTGGGGTCTCGACCTGCAGCTGGCCCTGTATGTCTGCTACGAACTGCATTACCGGGGGTTCCGTGGGGTCGACGCGGCATGGGAGTGGAACCCCGGCCTGCTGCACCTGCGGGCACAGCTGGAGAGCTCCTTCCTGGACGCGGTGACCAACGAAATCGGCTCGCTGGACCACGAGGAGTCGGCAGCGGCCGTCATGCAGGACATCTCCATCGAGCCGGCCGACGGCGCGGGCCCGTCGTACTTCCTGCGCGACAAGGGGACCTGGGAGCAGGCGCAGGAGTATTTCGTGCACCGGTCGCTCTACCACCTCAAGGAGGCCGACCCCCATGCCTTCGCGATCCCGCGGCTGCGCGGCCAGGCCAAGGCCTCGTTCGTGGCGGTGGAGTTCGACGAGTACGGCGGCGGGCGCGGCGAAAACCTGCACCAGCAGTTGTACGCCGACTTGATGGCGGCGGCGGACCTGGACTCCAGCTACCTCGGTTACATCGACTCCGTGCCGGGTGAAGCCCTCGCGGTGGTGAACGTGATGTCCCTGTTCGGCCTGCACCGCGGATTCCGGGGAGCCGCCGTCGGGCACTTCGCGTCGACAGAGATCACCTCTCCCCCCGGGTCTGCCCGGTTGGTCGAGGGGCTCGAGCGCCTGGGCGCCCCGGAAGCCTGTGTGCGGTTCTACCGTGAGCACGTTGAGGCCGACGCCGTGCACGAGCAGGTGGTGCGCACCGACGTGGTGGGCAGCCTCGTTCAGACCGAACCGCACCTCGAGCGTGATGTCATCTTCGGTATCCGGGCCCACGCCGCCGTCGAGGACCGGCTCGCCGATGTGCTGATGACGAGCTGGGCCAACGGAGAGTCGTCGCTACGCCGGCCCTTGTCCTGAGGGCGGCGCTTACTCCGCGCGTTCTGACGATTGGCCGGCGCGGCTCCGCTTACGGGTGCCGCGATGGCTGGTGTCGCACAACGGATACGTCTTGCTGCGCTTACACGCGCAGATCGCGACCATGAAGCGGTCCGACTGCACCGTGCTGCCATCGGGCATCTCGATGCAGACCGGACCCTCCACCATGATCGGGCCCTTCGGCACGATCTGAACCCGGCGAGGTGCGGCGTCGCTCACCGCTTGTCGGCCCTGATCACCACGAGTTCCTCGGAACGGGTACCGGCGGAGATCTGCCCGGTGGCCTCAAGCCACGAAGCCTGCGCGGTGAGCACCGGCCCGAACGGAATCAGTTGCCAGGCAACCACATCCGCGGACAGGCCCGCCGAACGCAGCGCACTCACAGTCTGTTCGACACCGGTGAACTCTGATTGCACCAGCAGCATGGTACCGCCGTCGGCCAGCAGCGCCGGTGCCAGCTCGCAAAGCGGATCGATGATCGCGCGTCCGTCGTGACCGCCGTTCCAGGACCAGACCGGGTCAGCCTCGGCCGGCACCGTCAGGTCGATATCGGACGGGGTCGGCACATAGGGCGGGTTGGACACCACGACGTCGTAGGGGCCTTCTGCCAGAGCGTCATTGAATGACCCCAACCGGACGTCGACGGTCACGCCGGCCAGCTCGGCGTTACGTCGAGCACACTTCACCGCGTCGGCCGAGATATCCCACGCGGTGACCGGTTCTGCGCCCAGCTCTGCCGCCGCGATGCCCACGATTCCGCTACCGGTGCACAGATCCACGACCCGTCGTCCTACCACCACCGTGCTGCGCTCCAGCGTGTCGATCAGCAGCCGCGAATCTTCCTGCGGGCGATAGACGTCGGGAGCAGCTTCGATGGGACGGTGGAGTTCTGGGAGCGTTGCGGTCACGGCGGCCTCTCATCTGTCGTCGCGTGCAAAATGTGCAGCACGTGCCGACATTGATGCCCTGTTTCGCTGGTGTTAAACCGATTCGAGTCGTTTACCACAGGCCAGGAGGGGCATTCGAGGGCCGTGAGACTGAGTGAGGCCACCGAATTACCGTTCAAATTGGGTGCCCAATTGCGGCACCGGCGCGCGTTTCACCCCGTCGGTGTGCTCGCCGGGGGCACCGTTGAACGGGTGGCACCGCAGGGCGAGGGGCTGCCGGTCGAGGCCGGCGACGTCATCGGCCGACTGTCCAAGGGGATCGGCCTCCGGGGTGGTTTACCGGACTTCGCCGGACTGGCCTGGCGGATGCATACCGGACCGTCCGACGCCACCGCCTGGGACGTCTTGATGGTGTCGGCGGGCTCCAGCGCGCTGGGCCGGGTGGCGCTGCGCCCTGCGACATCGTGGTCGGGCGTCACCTTCTCCACCTTGATGCCGCTGGGCTACGGCGGCCGGTCATGGTGGCTGCGCGCGCGCATCGTCGAACCTCAGTTCGGCGGCGGGTTGGCACTCGAGTCCCTGTCCGAAGCACTGCGGGCGCGAGAGCCGATCCGGGTGGCCGTCGACCAATCCCGGGGGCTCGGCGATTTCACCCCGCTGGCGACTCTGACGTTCACCGATTTGGAGCCGGCGGCCGAGCAGCACGAACTCGCGATGGATCCCACTGCGCATTCGGCGCCGGGGGTGGATCTGCAGCCGCGTTGGCTGACCGCGCTGCGCCGCGGTGCGTACCGGGGCAGCCGAAAAGGCCGGGACTGAGTCCCGGCACCCGTCAGTCCGGCGGTTCGGGGGAACCCTGTCCTTCGGCGACGTCGGGTGCCACCTCCCGGGTGGCCATCCCACCCTCGCGACCGTGGTCGGCCGGGCCGGGTCGGTCTTTGTCGTCGACGCCCTTGACCTCGGTCGGGCTGGTCGCCACTTCTTCGCTGTGATCGTCGCTCACTTGTACACCTCCGTTGTTTAGGCGCTTGTGTGGTTTTCAGGGGTTGTGGTTCGGCAGGCTTCAGGGGGCGGCGGACCGCAACGCCTCCAGCAGCGGCTTCGCGGCTTCCTCGAAGAACTGGGTTTGATGCTCGCCGCCGATCTGGATCAGGGCGATATCGGTGAATCCCGCGTCCCAGTATTCGCTGACCGCCTCGACGATGGCATCGAGGTCGGGTCCGCACGGGATGGATTCGGCGACGTCCTCGGGACGCACGAACTGCGTCGCCCCCGCGAACCCGGCCGTCGTCGACAGGTCCGCATTGACAGCCCACCCGCCGCTGAACCAGCGGAACTGCTCGTGGGCCCGCTCGACGGCGGCGTCGCGACTCGGATCCCAGCACACCGGAATCTGTCCGACCACCCGTCCGCCGCCGGGTAGGCCCGTGGCTTGGCGGGCCTTGTGCCAGGCCTCGACCCGGTCTGCCGCCGGCTGCACTTCGATCAGGTGGTCGGCCAGGGCCGCGAAGTTGTCCAGCGACCGGTCACCGGTCATCGAGATCCCGATGTGGATGGGATCGTCGGGCACATCCCAGATCCGGGCCGAGTCCACCTGGAAGTACTCGCCACGCCAATCCACCAGCGTGCCGGTCCACAGTTCCCGGATGATCTGGACCGCCTCGACGAGCATGTCCTGGCGGGTCTGCAGGCTGGGCCAGCCCTTGCCGACGACATGTTCGTTCAGGTTTTCGCCGCTGCCGAGTCCGAGGGTGAACCGGCCATCGGACAGGATCTGCACGGTCGCGGCCTGCTGGGCGACGATCGCCGGGTGGTAGCGCATGGTCGGGCAGGTGACATAGGAGTAAAGATCGACGCGCTCGGTGGCGTGTGCCACGGCCCCCAGTACCGTCCAGGCATTCGGGGCGTGGCCCTGCGCCGACAGCCAGGGTGAGAAGTGGTCACTGCAGACCTCGAAGTCGAAGCCGACAGTCTCAGCCGAAATAGCATGCTGCACAAGCTCTTTGGGCCCAGCCTGCTCCGTCATCAGGGTATATCCGAACCGGGTCATGCATGCACGGATACCCGAGCCCCTCGCCGGCAAACCGCCTACAGCCGGGCCTTGACAGCGGCAGAGACGCGACCCCCGTCGGCCTTCCCGGCGACGATCGCGTTGGCTGCCTTCATCACCAGACCCATCTGCCGGGTGCCGGGTCGCTCGCCGATCTCTTCGGCCACTTGCGCGATTGCCGTGTTGACGGCGTGCGCCAGCTCGTCATCGTCGAGCTGGGCGGGCAGATACTCCTCGATCACGGCCGCCTCGGCGCGTTCATTGGCCGCCAGCTCGCCACGCCCGTTGCTGAGGTAGATCTGTGCGGCTTCGCCGCGTTTCTTGGCCTCGCGGGTAAGGACTTTGAGCACTTCGGCGTCGGTGAGTTCACGCACCTGCTTGCCTGCGACCTCCTCGGTCTGCACGGCTGCCAGCAGCATCCGCAGCGTTGCGGTGCGTAACTTGTCCTGCGCCTTCATCGCCGCGGTGAGGTCAGACCGCAGCTTCGCCTTGAGCTCCGCCATGGCCCCGACGCTACGCGCCGCCGCGCCTGGCCCGGGGCTGACTCTCGTATCGTTGTCATTTCCGGCAGCCATCGACCACGATGGTGGACATGAGCAATGACGACGGGGGGACTCACCGGTGACGCAGCCGCCGAACGGGCCCGGCTGGCCACCGCCGGCGTATCCGCCGCCGGGTTACCCCGCGCAGGGCTTTCCACCTCCGGGTTATCCGCAGGGCTATCCGCCACCGGGCTATTCGCCTCCCGGCTATCCCCCACCTGGTTACTCACAGCAGGGTTACCCGCCGCCGGGATATCCGGTGTTGCCGCCGATGGCCATGCAGCCGGGCATCATTCCCCTGCGACCGCTCGCACTGGGCGACATCTTCAACGGTGCGGTCCGCTATGTACGCGCCAATCCCAAAGCCAGCCTGGGCCTGACGGCCGTCGTGGTCATCATCACCGAGGTGCTGGGGCTGATCCTGCAGGTTGGACCGCTGGCGGCGATGGGTGAACTCCCCGCGCTGCGCGGCGAGAGTGAGTCCACCGCCGGGATGGTGGGCTCCGTCGCCACCGGCGTGGTCGCAGCGCTGATGCAGGTGCTCGCGGCGGTGGTACTCAGCGGCATGCTGACCGTCGTCGTCGGCCGGGCGGTGTTCGGTTCGCCCATCACCATCGGGGAAGCCTGGGCCAAGATCCGGGATCGAATCCTGCCGCTGCTCGGGCTTGCGTTACTGGAACTGCTTGGCGCGGTGGTGCTCTTCGGCCTCGTCATACTCGTCATCGTCGGCCTCGCGGTGGGCACCAATGCCGCCGCCACCCTCATCATCGGGGTTCCGCTGGGGTTGGTCGCGTTCCTGGCGGTGGTGTACCTGGCCACCGTGTTGTCCTTTGCGCCGGTGGCAGTGGTGCTTGAGCGGATGCCGGTGATTGCGTCCATCAAGCGCTCGTTCTTCCTGGTGCGCCACGACCTTCTGCGGGTGTTCGGCATCCGTGCGCTGGCGGGCATCGTGGTCTGGGCGGTCAGTGCAGCCGTCGCCGTGCCGTTCGCGCTGGGGCAGGTGATCGCCGGCGGCGACTCCACCGCGGCGATTCTGTTCGGGACCATCTCGGCCAGCGTCGGCGCGATCATCGGCCAGGTCATCACGGCGCCGTTCACCGCCGGGGTGGTCGTGCTGCTCTACACCGATCGTCGGATGCGGGCCGAGGCGTTCGATCTGGTACTGCGCACCGGCGCCACCGCCGGGCCGGGGCCCACCAACTCCACCGACAATCTGTGGCTGGTCCGGCGTTGAGGGTGCGTCCGTCGTGCCGCCGGTAGTCATCGATCGTGACGCTGCCCGCGAGGCCGCCCAGGATGAACTCGGCAAGGCGATCTATCCGAAGGGCTCCTTGACCGACCGTCTCAACGAGTGGATCAACGACCTGATCTACCGCATCATCGCCAAGGGACTGATGGTGCCGGGCGGCTGGTTCACCATCATGGTGCTGCTCATCATCGTGGCGATCCTCGCGGTGGTGGCCATCAGGGTCGCCCGGAAGACCATGCGCACCAACCGCGGTGGCGATCAGCAATTGTTCGGGGCCACCGAGATGTCCGCCGCGGCCCACCGCGAACTGGCCCAGCAGTGCGCCGCTCGCGGCGACTGGGCACCGGCCATCCGGCACCGGCTGCGCGCGGTCGCCCGCCAGCTGGAGGAGACCGGGGTGCTGGCGCCGGTTCCCGGTCGCACCGCCAATGAACTCGCGCACGACGCGGGCATCTCACTGCCCGAGCTGGCCGACGAATTCAGGACTGCGGCAATCACATTCAACGACGTCACCTACGGTGAGCTGCCCGGAACGCCGGCCGCCTACCAGATGGTCAGCGAGCTCGATGAGCACCTGCAGACGCGGCACGGCGCCCGCGTTCCGGTATCGGCACCGGTCGCGCCTGCCGGTTGGACGCAGGTGCGATGACGTCGACAATGCAGGGACCGCCGGCGGTGCGCCGCCGGCGCAACTGGCGCTGGATCGGTGCGGCGATCCTGGCGATTGTGGCGCTGGCGGCGGTGACCGCCTGGCTGACCGCGCCCCGCCCGGGCGGGCGGATGGATCCGGCGTCGACCTCCGCCGACGGCGCCCATGCGCTGGTGACACTGCTACGCGACCAGGGTGTCGATGTCGTGGTCGCCGATACCGTCGCCGAAGCCGAGCACGCCGCGCGTCCCGACTCCCTGCTGCTGATCGCCCAGACCGGGTACATGCCCAGCGACGAACTGCTGCGCCGGCTGATAGCCGCGCCCGGCGACCGGCTGCTGATCGAGCCGACGTCGCGAACACGGGAAGCGCTGGCTGCCGAACTCCGGGTCGCCCCGACCGTCACCTACGGTGGCGAGCCCGACTGCGACCTGCCCGAAGCCACCCGAGCCGGGTCGGCCCAGTTCGGCCCGACAGATACCTATGAGCTGGTAGCGGATTCGCCGGTGACACTGACCCGCTGCTATTCCGGTGCGGTGGTGCGTTATCGGGACGACGGCCACACCGTGACCGTCGCCGGCACCGCCGAGTTCATGACGAACTCCTCACTGCTGCGGGAGGGCAACGCCGCGTTGGCGATGAACCTGGCCGGCACCCGGCCCCGGCTCGTCTGGTACGCACCACAGCATGTCGAAGGCGAGAATTCCAGCTCAGCAACGATTTTCGACCTGATCCCGGCACGCGTCGGCTGGGCCGTCTGGCAGCTGTGGCTGGCGGTCGGGCTGGTCGCACTGTGGAAGGGCCGCCGCCTGGGTCCGCTGGTGGCCGAACGGCTCCCCGTGGTGGTGCGGGCGTCGGAGACCGTGGAAGGTCGCGGCCGTCTCTACCGATCGCGCCGGGCACGTGACCGCGCCGCCGATGCGTTGCGCACCGCAACCCTGCAACGCCTGGCCCCCCGCCTGGGACTCGGCAACAAACCCGACCCCGGCGAGGTGGTGCAGGCGGTGGCACAGCGCACCCATAAAGATCCGAACACCCTGGTGGACAACCTCTTCGGTCCGCCACCCAGCTCCGACAACGAACTGTTGCAGCTCGCCCACGCTCTCGACGACATCGAAAGGCAGGTCGCCCACTCGTGACCCAGACCGCTCCCGCAACCGCTGAGTCCGCCCACGCCGCGTTGTTGGCCCTGCGCAGTGAGATCGCCAAGGCCGTCGTCGGCCAGGACGCCGTCGTCAGCGGCCTGGTCGTCGCCCTGTTGTGCCGGGGTCACGTGTTGCTCGAAGGCGTTCCGGGCGTGGCGAAGACGCTGCTGGTGCGAACGTTGGCCGCAGCCCTGCAGCTGGAGTTCAAGCGGGTGCAGTTCACGCCGGACCTGATGCCCGGGGATATCACCGGCTCCCTGGTTTACGACGCGCGCACCGCCGTGTTCGAGTTCCGGGCCGGCCCGGTGTTCACCAACCTGATGCTCGCCGACGAGATCAACCGCACCCCGCCCAAGACCCAGGCGGCCCTGCTGGAGGCGATGGAGGAACGCCAGGTGAGCGTCGACGGCGATCCGCTCGCGCTGCCCGATCCGTTCATCGTGATCGCCACCCAGAACCCCGTCGAATACGAGGGCACCTATCAGTTGCCCGAGGCGCAGCTGGACCGCTTCCTGCTCAAATTGAATGTCCCACTGCCGCCGCGGGATCAGGAGGTCGCGATCCTCAGCCGGCACGCGCACGGCTTCGACCCCCGCAACCTGTCCACGATCAGGCCGGTCGCCGGTATCGCCGAGCTGGTCGCCGGCCGGGAAGCGGTCGGCAGGGTACTGGTCGCCGACGAGGTGCTCGGCTACATCGTCGACATCGTGGGAGCGACCCGGCAGTCTCCGGCGCTGCAGCTCGGGGTGTCACCGCGCGGGTCGACGGCACTGCTGGGCACGGCCAGGGCGTGGGCGTGGCTGTCGGGACGCAATTACGTGACACCCGATGACGTCAAGGCGATGGCGCGGCCCACCTTGCGGCACCGGATCGCGTTGCGCCCGGAGGCTGAGCTCGAGGGCGCCACACCCGACGGCGTTCTCGACGGGGTGCTGGCGTCGGTTCCGGTTCCGCGCTGATGGTCCTGACCGGTCGCACGGGGCTGGTGGCGCTGATCTGCACGCTTCCGGTCGTGGTGGCCCCTTGGCCGGCAACGGCTTTCATCATCCTGCTGGTCTTGCTGATGTTCGCCGTCGGCCTCGATGTGGCTCTGGCCGGCAGCGCCCGGGGTGTGCAGTTCTCCCGGGCCGGTGACACCTCAGCCCGCCTCGGCGAGCCCGTCGATGTCGTACTGCATATGCACAACCCGGGCCCGAGGACTTTCCGGGGGGCGGTCCGGGACGCGTGGGCGCCCAGCGCCAGAGCGCAACCGCGCGCACACGACGTGGTCATCGCCCCCGGACAGAGCCGGCGGTTGGACACCGTCCTTCGCCCGATGCGCCGAGGTGATCAGGTCTCGGCCGTTGTCACCGCCCGCTCGATCGGCCCGCTGGGCCTGGCCGGCAGGCAGAGCTCGCACCAGGCACCGTGGACGGTACGCATCCTGCCGCCGTTCTTGTCGCGTAAGCATCTGCCTTCGCGACTGGCCAAACTGCGCGAGCTCGACGGGATGGTCCCGGTGCTGATCCGCGGCCAGGGCACCGAATTCGACTCGCTGCGTGAGTATGTCGTCGGCGACGACGTCCGCTCCATCGACTGGCGCGCCACCGCCCGGCGCTCAGATGTCGTGGTACGTACCTGGCGCCCCGAACGGGACCGGCGGGTGGTGATCGTCGTCGACACCGGCCGCACCTCCGCCGGCCGCGTGGGCGTCGACCCCACGTCCAGTGACCCCGGGGGTTGGCCCCGCCTGGACTGGTCATTGGACGCGGCGCTGCTGTTGGGCGCACTGGCGTCGCGCGCCGGGGACCACGTCGACTTCCTGGCCCACGACCGCACCACCCGCGCCGCCGTCGTCAATGCCTCCCGCACCGGGTTGCTGGCGCAGCTGGTGGAGGCGATGGCCCCGCTGGAACCAGAACTGGTCGAATCCGATTACCCCGCAACGGTTGCCGCCATCACTCGTCGTGTCCGGCGCCGGGCCCTGGTGGTGCTGCTGACGGATCTGAACTCCTCCGCGCTGGAGGAGGGACTGCTACCGGTGCTGCCGCAGTTGGCGGCCAAACATCAGGTGATCGTCGCGGCGATCGCCGATCCGCGGGTGGACGAGTTGGCTGCCGGCCGGTCGGATGCCGCCGCAGTCTATGACGCCGCGGCTGCGGAGAAGTCCCGTAATGACCGTCGCGCCCTGGCCTCCGAACTGCGGCGCAGCGGCGTCGAGGTGGTCGACGCCCTGCCCGAGGATCTCGCGCCTGCCCTGGCCGACCGCTACCTGGCGATGAAGGCCACCGGCAAGCTCTGAAACCTGCTCAGCAGACGCGAACTCGCCCTTTGGGGGGCCTGAACACGCGAGTTTGCGTCTGCTCGCGGTCAGGAGGGGGAGTTTCAGCCGGTCGGAACCACGTCGGGGGCGTCCTCGACGTCGCCGGTGGCGCCTGCGGCGACCGCCTTGCGACCGAAATATCCGATGTAGCTCAGGAATGCGGCTTCGGCCAGCACCCCGATGGCCACCCGCACGAACGTCGGGAACGGCGACGGCGTCACCAGCGCCTCGATCAGACCCGAGACCAACAGCACCACAACGAGTCCCACGGCCACTGCGACCACAGCGCGACCCTGTTCGGCGAGCACCTGCCCGCGCGGCCGGTTCCCCGGGGAGATCACCGACCAGCCCAGCCGCATCCCCGCCGCCGCGGCCAGGAACACCGCCGTCATCTCCAGCAGACCATGCGGGGCGATCAGCCCGAGAAAGATGTCACCCTTGCCGTGGTCGAACATCAGCCCGGCCGACACTCCGAGATTGGCGGCGTTCTGGAACAGCACATATGGGATGGGCAGGCCGAGCAGGATCGAGTAGCCGATGCACTGGGCGGCCACCCACGAGTTGTTCACCCATACCTGCAGCGCGAACGACCCCGCGGGGTTTTCGCTGTAGTACGAGGCGAACTTGTTGTTCACCAGGTCGTCGATATCAGTGGGGGTTCCGATGGTCGCTTGCACTTCCGGGTTGTGTGCCACCCAGAACGCGATGAGCGTGGCCACCACGAAGAACCCGATCGCCGAGCCCAGCCACCACCGCCACGCGCGGTAGGCGACGACGGGAAAGGACACCGTCCAGAACCGGACGAACTCGCTCCACAGCGGAGCGTGCGCGCCGGTGACCGCTGACCGGGCGCGCGCCACCAGAGTGGAGAGTCGCCCGACGAGCACCGTGTCCGTGGAGGCCGACCGCAACACCGACAGGTGCGTCGACACCTGCTGGTAGAGCTCCACCAGCTCGTCGACTTCGGCACCGGACAGCTTGCGACGGTGCTTGACCAGCGTGTCCAGCCGGTCCCACGAAGGGCGGTGGGCCAGCACGAACGCGTCGACATCCACCTGGCGAAGTCTAGTAGCGTCGGGCACGTGGCCATGCCGAGCTCGACGCCCAACAGCCTCTACGACCGATGGCAGGCTCCCGGCTCGGTGGTGACCGGTGATGCGGTCGTCCTCGATGTGCAGCTGGCGCAACTGCCGATGCGGGCGGTCGGCGCCCTGATCGACGCCACGGTGATGTTCCTCGGCTACCTGATCGGTGTGCTGCTGTGGGCGATCACCCTGGCCGACTACGACCCGGCACTCTCGGGCGCGGTATTGATCATCTTCACCGTCGTGGTGCTGATCGGGTATCCGCTGGTGTTCGAGACCGCCACCCGCGGCCGTTCGCTGGGCAAGATGGCGATGGGCCTGCGGGTGGTGTCCGAAGACGGTGGTCCGGAACGCTTCCGGCAGGCGCTGTTTCGTGCACTTTCTGCGGTGATCGAGATCTGGATGTTCTTCGGCGGGCCTGCGGTGATCTGCAGTCTGCTGTCGCCGAAGGGCAAACGGATCGGGGACGTGTTCGCCGGCACCGTGGTGATCAGCGAGCGCGGCCCGCGCCTCGGCCCCCCGCCGGCCATGCCGCCGGAGTTGTCGTGGTGGGCGGCGTCGCTGCAGTTGTCGGGGCTGGGTGCCGAGCAGGCCGAGTTGGCCCGGCAGTTCCTGTCCCGCGCCGCGCAGCTCGATCCGGCCCTGCGTGACCAGATGGCCTACCGCATCGCGGGTGAGGTCGCCGCCCGAATTTCCCCGCCGCCACCGTCCGGGGCGCCACCGCAGTTGGTGTTGGCGGCGGTACTGGCCGAACGGCACCGCCGCGAACTGGATCGGTTGGGTCGACAGGCGGGCCCGCCATCCCCATCGGCCCCGCAACAGTCCGCGCCCTGGCCACCGGAGCCTTGGCCGCCCGCGCCCCGGCCGCCGGCCCCGCCGGCCCCGTCGGCCCCGTCGCAGTTCGGCCCACCGCCGCCGGCAGCCTCCTCTCCCACCGGCTTTACACCACCGACATAAGTGGGACAGTGATGTCCCATTCTGAACGCGACGTGCTACATTTTGAGGCATGAGCGAAGTGGTGTCGATTGAGGGTGGCCCGCGCGGCCGCACGCGTAAGGCGATCCTCGACGCTGCCATGACGGTGCTGGCCGACAACTCGACCGCCCCGCTGAGCGATATCGCCGCTGCCGCCGAAGTGGGTCGCAGCACCCTGCACCGCTATTTCCCCGAGCGGGTCGATCTGATCCGCGCGCTGGCCCTGCACGTTCACGAACTCAGTAACACCGCGATCGCCGAGGCTGAGCCGGAGTGCGGCCCGCCCCTGGCAGCGCTGCGCCGCGTGGTGGAGTGTCAACTCGACCTCGGCCCGATCGTCCTCTACGTCTACACCGAGCCCATCGTGACCTCCGATCCCGAGCTCAGCGCCTTTCTCGACACCGGTGATGAGGTGATCGCCGAGATGCTCGGCAAGGTATCCACCCAGGCCGCCACCGCGCCGCCGGGATGGGCCCGCCGGGTGTTCTGGGCGCTGTTGCACGCTGGCTATCAGGCGGGCAAAGAGGATGGCACCCCCAAGCACCGCATCGTCGACGCGATCATGGCCAGCCTCACCGAAGGCACCATCCGTTCCGAGGCGTAGAGCCCCCGCTCCGCTTCGATCCACCGCACGAAAACAGGAGATACCCATGTCCACCGGTGTGGACCACACAACCGAGACCACCACCCCGCGCAGCGCCTGGGTGGCGCTGACGGTACTGATGCTGCCGGTGATGTTGATTGCCGTCGACAACACGGTGCTGACATTCGCGCTGCCCCTGATCGCCGCGGACTTCCGCCCGCCCGCGACCACCCAGCTGTGGATCGTCGATGTCTACGCGCTGGTGCTGGCGGCGCTGCTGGTCGCCATGGGCAGCCTCGGCGACCGCATCGGCCGCCGACGGCTGCTGTTGATCGGCACCTCCGGATTCGCCGTCGTCTCCGTCGCAGCCGCGTTCTCCCCCACCGCGGAAACCCTGGTGGCCGCCCGCGCCCTGCTCGGCGTCTTCGGGGCGATGCTGATGCCATCGACACTGTCGTTGCTGCGCAACATCTTTGTCAACGCCTCCGCCCGTCGGCTCGCCATCGCGATCTGGGCCTCCGGTTTCACTGCGGGATCAGCACTGGGGCCCATCGTCGGCGGCGTTCTGCTCCAGCATTTCCACTGGGGCGCAGTATTTCTCATCGCAGTGCCGATCCTGTTGCCACTGCTGATCCTGGCTCCCCGGCTGGTGCCCGAGTCCCGCGACCCCAACCCCGGTCCGCTCGACCCGATCAGCGTGCTGCTGTCGTTGGCGGCGATGCTGCCGATCGTGTGGGCCATCAAGACCGCCGCACACGACGGCATCTCGACCGCGGTCGTGGTCGCTGCGCTGATCGGCGTGACGTCCGCAGCGATGTTCATCCGGCGCCAAAACCGCAGCGCCACACCGATGCTCGATATGAAGCTGTTCTCCAGCGGCCCGTTCTCGTCGTCGATCCTGGCCAACTTCTTGTCCATCGTCGGGTTGATCGGCTTCCTGTTCTTCATCTCTCAGCATCTACAGCTGGTGCTGGGGTTGAGTCCGCTGACCGCGGGACTGGTGACGCTGCCGGGGGCCGTCGTCTCGGTGATCGGCGGCCTGGCGGTGGTGAAACTGGCGAAACGTTTTGCGCCGTACACGCTGATGACCGCCGGTCTGCTCCTGGTGGCTGCCGGGTTCCTGATGATCCTGCTGTTCCGGCACAACCTGTCGGTGATCGCAGTGGTCATCTCCTTCATCGTGCTCGAACTGGGCGTCGGCATGTCGCAGACCCTGTCCAATGACGCGATCGTCTCCTCGGTGCCGCCGGCCAAGTCCGGGGCCGCGTCCGCGGTGTCGGAGACCGCCTACGAACTCGGCGCCGTTGTCGGTACCGCGACCCTGGGCACCATCTTCACCGCGTTCTACCGCAACAACGTCGACGTCCCCGCCGGGTTGAATGCCGCGCAGACCAGCGCCGCCGCGGAAAGCATCGGCGGCGCCACATCGGTGGCCGCGACGGCACCCCAGCCCCTCGCCGAGGCGCTGATGACGTCCGCGCGGACGGCCTTCGATTCCGGTATCGCACCGACCGCGATCATCGCCAGCACGCTCGCGGTGGCAGCGGCGGTGGTGGTCAGCGTGTCCTTCCGGCGCTCACCGGTGCAGCATGCCGACCAGCAGGAGCACCGCACCCACTAGTGGCGCGCCGGCGCGGACAGCGCGGCGGCCGAGGTCAGGATGAGGACCGGCGGTGGGCTCATGCCGGTGAGTAAACCCCAGAACGACTCAGCGCTGGAAGGACATCAGCAAAAGCGCGAGGTCGATGGTCAGCAAAATCCAGGCCAGGATCGGGACCAGAATTCCCTTGCGGCGGCGCGCGGTGAAGAACGACAGCAGCACCGCCGCCGCGGCGACCACCGGGGGGCCGTACAGCAGGACAGTGAACAACCCCTCCGACGGCACCTCGCAGGTGTCGGCGGTGCAGGCCGCGGTTCCCATCACCTTGCCGTAGGCGAGGACCACCAGGGCCGCCGCGCCGAGGATGGTGGCCAGCGCCAATGCCCAGTTCAGAAGGACTGCCGAACGACTGGCATGTTCGGGACGGTGTTCGAGATCGAGGTTCTCGGACGGCATGGTCACCGCCTACCCGAAGCAGTCCTGGATTAACCCTGGCACGACTTGCCCGCTCGCGACGTCTGCAGGATGTGGCCTAGCCGGAGATCCAGTTGCCGTGGAACCCGTAGGGCACCCGGCGCGGCAACCGGATCCGGGCGACCGGGTCACCGGCGAAGTCTGCGGCGTCGAGGATCACCAGGTCGCTGCCGTCGCGTCCCGGCTCGTAGACGTAACCCACGTAGTAGCCGTTGGATTCGTCGGCAGGTCCCGAGGTGGACGGTACAAACACGGCTTCCCCCGGCCCCCGGTCCCGAAGGAATGCACCTCGCTGGAACCGGTGGTCAGGTCGTAGCGGATCAGCCGGTCGCCGGCCACGGACACGGTGTAGCGGGCGGGGGATCCCGCCAGCCGGTCGTCGATCCGTGGGAACTCCACGGACCGATCGTCGAGCTGTCGTTCGGCGACCGTGCCGCTCGCCAGATCCAGCGTCCAGCTCCACAGCACACCGTCAGCTTGGAAGTCACCGCCGTCACGCCACAGTTCGGGGTAGCGAACTGCCTGCAGCACAATCGAATTGCCGTCGGCCGAGTCGTAGGAATTGGCCACGTGGAATACGTAGCACGGGTCGATGTCGAACCACCGGATCTCACCGAACGGGTCGTCGCGGCGCAGCACGCCCAGCCGGGCCCCGTAGGCGTCATCCCAGCGATACGGCATGTCACCCTCGCCGCGTAGTGCGATGTCGAGGTTGAAGACGATCGGCAGGTCCGTGAAGATGACATGCCCTGCGGTCAGCGCGAAGTCGTGCATCATCGTCTGTGCCGGTACGTCGACAGGGCGGTTGATGACGAGTTCACCTGATGCGTCGACGCGGTGATAGGTGACGTACGGGGTGAAGATGCTGCCGTAGCCGAAGAAGTGCATCTCCCCGGTGAGCGGGCAGATCTTCGGATGGGCGGTCATCGAGTCCACCAACTTGCCGCCGAAGTCATAGGCGCCGATGGTTTCCAGGTCATTGGAGATCTCGTAGGGCAGTGACGACTCCACCAGTGCCAGCGTCTTCCCGGCATGGTTGACCACATGCGTGTTGGCCACGCTGGCGTGCAGGTTGCGGGTGCCGTCGGCGTTGTAGAGCGGAAAGTCCTTTTTGAAACTGTCGGTCTGCACCCATCGGTTGCGGTACCAGGCGGCACGCCCGTTCTCGATCCGGACGCCGTGGATCATGCCGTCGCCGGTGAACCAGTGGGCGTTGTCTCTGCGCGGGTTCGGCCCGTTGCGCAGGTACCAGCCGTCGAGGTCCGGTGGGATGGCACCGTCGACGGGAAGATCGAATTCGGTGAGCTCATCGGGTACGGGGGCGTAGTTACCGGTCTTGAAGAACTGGCCGGTGTCCGGCAGGTTGCCGCGTTCGGTCTCGGCCGTCGTATCGGTCATATCGAGGTCTCCTGGGGTGAGAAGCACGGGCATCTCCACTGTGACACTCCAATGCTGACTGGTCAATAGTGGAATGTGGGTTGTGCCACGAATCTTCCGTGCGCGTAGCAAGATCGCAGAATGCCTGACCGCCGCCACTCCGCAGCCCTCTTCAAGGCCGTTGTCGTGCGCCCCGGCGGCCGGGACGGCGGTTCGACCCAGAACATCGTCGACGAACTACGGCGGGTGATCCTGGACGGCGCCGTGCCGCCGGGCACGCCCATCCCTCTGGGCGAGGTTGCCGAGATGTTCGGCGTCAGCCACATCCCGGTGCGTGAGAGCCTGAAAACCCTTACCGGAGAAGGGCTGGTGCAACATCGCCGCAATTCCGGCTACGCGGTGGCCCAGCTGACCGCAAGCGAACTCGCCGAGATGTACATCGTGCGCGAGACACTGGAATTCGCCGCGATGGCCGCCGCCCTGCAGCACGCCACCGACGACGACCGCGCGCATCTGTCCGAAGTGCACGCCACTCTCGAGCAGGCGCTGAAGTTCGATGACGCGCAGGCCTACCACCGCCACAGCCGGCAATTCCACATGGCGCTGAGCCGCCCGTCGCGCATGCTACGGCTGGTGCACATGCTCGAATCCGCCTGGAACATGACCGAACCCGTGCAGTTGATGGTCCATGTGGAGCAGAGCCAGCGGGAACTGCTCAACGACGACCATCGCGTCATGCTGGATGCGTTCCTTGCCGGTGACACCGAATCGCTGCTGGCAGCAGCCGCGCTGCACAACAAGCGCCTCAACAACGTGGTGGCCTCGCTGCCCACCGATACCGGCCTGGTGAGCCGAGACCACTGATGCCCAAAATATATTCTCGGCGCAACGGTCAGGAAATACTGCGTGACTAGCTTGCCTGCATCGCCCTAATGACACTTTCTCCCAGTCATCTAGCAGGAAGCGGACTATGACCGATACCCGAGATCTCCCCCCCGGCGCCAGGGTCGGCGCCGGAGACTCCGTGGAAGCCGCAGGTCATCCCGTCGGCGGCGGGATCATCAAGCCCGGTTACGATCCCCGGCTGACCAACGAGGACCTCGCCCCGCTGGGCAAGCAGAGCTGGACGTCGTACAACATCTTCGCGTTCTGGATGTCCGATGTGCACAGCGTCGGCGGCTACGTCACCGCCGGTAGCCTGTTCGCGCTCGGCCTGGCCAGCTGGCAGGTGCTGATCGCCCTGCTGGTGGGCATCGTGATCGTCAACATCTTCTGCAACCTGGTGGCCAAACCCAGCCAGCTGACCGGGGTGCCGTACCCGGTGGTCTGCCGCAGCAGCTTCGGCGTGCTCGGCGCCAACATCCCGGCCATCATCCGAGGCCTGATCGCGGTGGCCTGGTACGGCATTCAGACCTACCTCGCCTCGGCTGCGCTGGATGTGGTGCTGCTCAAGCTCTTCCCCGGCCTCGCCCCGTACGCCGACGTCGATCAGTACGGCTTCACCGGCCTGTCCCTGCTGGGCTGGTGCAGCTTCGCGCTGCTGTGGGTGCTGCAGGCCTGTGTGTTCTGGCGCGGCATGGAATCCATCCGCAAGTTCATCGACTTCTGCGGCCCGGCCGTGTACGTCGTGATGTTCATCCTGTGCGGCTACCTGCTGTACCGCTCCGGCTGGCACGTCAGCCTCAGCCTGGGCGGCGAGAAGCAGGGCAACACCATTGCCGTCATGCTCGGCGCCATCGCGCTGGTGGTGTCCTACTTCTCCGGACCGATGCTCAACTTCGGCGACTTCTCCCGCTACGGCAAGTCTTTCGCCGCGGTCAAGAAGGGCAACTTCCTGGGCCTGCCCGTCAACTTCCTGGTGTTCTCGCTGCTGGTCGTGGTCACCGCGGCCGCGACGGTCCCGGTGTTCGGCGAGTTGCTCACCGACCCGGTGACCACGGTTGCGCGCATCGACAGCACCATGGCGATCGTGCTGGGCGCGCTTACCTTCACGATCGCGACCATCGGCATCAACATCGTCGCCAACTTCATCTCCCCGGCTTTCGACTTCTCCAACGTCAGCCCGCAGCGGATCAGCTGGCGTATGGGCGGCATGATCGCCGCGGTCGGGTCGGTACTGCTGACGCCGTGGAACCTCTACAACAATCCGGAGGTCATCCACTACACGCTGGAGACCCTGGGCGCCTTCATCGGCCCGCTGTTCGGTGTCCTGATCGCCGACTTCTACCTGGTGCGTAAGCAGCACATCGCCATCGACGACCTGTTCACCCTCTCCGAGACCGCCAACTACTGGTACAAGAAGGGCTACAACCCGGCGGCGGTGGCGGCGACGCTGGTCGGGGCGATCCTGGCGATGATCCCCGTACTGACGGGCAGCTCCTTCGACACGATGGCAGTCGCTGCCCAATACAGCTGGTTCATCGGCTGCGGCGTCGGGTTCGGCCTGTACTACCTGCTGGCCACCCGGGGCCCGTGGAAGACAGTGCCGCTGCGGGAGGCGGAGCCCCAGCCGGAAGCCGTCGTCTGACCGTTGCGCCCTACGGCCCCGATACTCCTGCACTGGAGTATCGGGGCCGTACTATGCAGCGGTGAGCCTGCGATTCGCCGCCCTGGGCCTGTTGGCCCAACACCCCGGGAGCGGTTATGACCTGCTGAAGCGGTTCGAGGTTTCGATGGCCAACGTCTGGCCTGCCACGCAGAGCCAGCTCTATGCCGAACTCAACAAGCTCGCCGATGACGGGCTGATCGAGGTCACTGCCGTGGGTGCCCGCGGTCGTAAGGAATACCGGATCACCGACGCCGGCCGCGCTGCGCTGCTCGGGTGGATCACCCGCCCGCGGGACAACACCCCGATCAGGCGGCCCGACGTGCTGCGGGTGTTCCTGCTCGGCGAGATGACGCCCGCCGACGCCAGCGCCTACGCCGGTGGGGTTGCCGCGGCCGCCGATGAGGTGCTGGCCCACTACCGGGACATTCGCGACAACGCGCCCTGGGATGACAGCACGGCCGACTTCTACGCCCGCGCCGCACTGGAATTCGGCCTGCGCAGTGCGGCGATGGAAGCCGAGTGGGCGCGTTGGCTGCAGGCCGAGATCGCCAAGCGGGAGCTCGACCAGGGCTGAAAAATCCGGGGTAAATCTCAATCTTTTCGTTGCATCTCGATAGTTTCCGATATATCGTCAACGTATCGGAAGCCGATTTGGGCTTCCCACTTCGAAAGAGAGACAACCCATGAACACCCCATTCCCACCTCAAGACAGTCCCTTCTCCGGCCGGCCCTTCCCCGGCCAGCCCGGTTTCGGGTTCGGATTCCCGCCCGCTGACCGGCGCGCCATGCACGAACATCGCCGCGGCGCCCGCCGCGAGTTGCGCGAGCACCTCCGCCAGCACGGCGGCCCCGCTTTCGGCGGTTTCGGCGGGCCGGGTTTCGGTGGCCCCGGTTTCGGCGGCCCCGGATTCGGCTTCGGCCCGGGCCCCTTCGCCGGACGCGGCGGACATCGCGGCCCCGGCCGCGGCGGGCGCGGCAGACGCGGCGATGTCCGCGCCGCCATCCTGACGCTGCTCACCGAACGGCCCATGCACGGCTACGAGATGATCCAGGAGATCGCCTCCCGTACCGACGGCCTGTGGAAGCCCAGCCCCGGCTCGGTTTACCCGACGCTCCAACTGCTGGTCGACGAGGGCTTGATCGTCGCCACCGAATCCGAAGGCAGCAAAAAGCTTTTCGACCTCACCGAGGACGGCCAGGCCGCGGCGGCCAAGGTCGAGACCGCACCCTGGGATGTCATCACCGAAGGTGCCGACCCCGCGCAGATGAACCTGCGGGCCGCGACGGGTCAGCTGTTCGGAGCGGTAGCGCAGTCCGCGCACGCCGCCTCCGAGGAACAGCAGCAGCGCATCATCGAGATCGTCAACAACGCCCGCCGCGAGATCTACCAGATCCTCGGCGAAGACTAGGGATTTCGGCGCGCTGGTGACCGCTCAGCGGTCACCAGCGCGCCGAAATCACTCGAGGTCGACCCAATCGAGGGTGCGTTGCACGGCCTTCTGCCAACCGGCGTAGCCGGTCGAGCGCTGGTCCTCCGACCATGACGGGGACCAGCGCTGACCCTCCTGCCAATTCGCCCGCAGCTCTTGGGGATCCGACCAGAACCCGACCGCCAGTCCGGCCGCATAGGCCGCACCCAGCGCCGTCGTCTCGGCCACCACCGGCTTGACCACCTCGACACCGAGCACATCAGCCTGGATCTGCATGCACAGCTCATTGGCCGTGATCCCGCCGTCGACCTTCAACACCTCCAGGTGCACACCGGAATCGGCCTCCATGGCATCGACCACATCGCGACTCTGGTAGCAGATCGCCTCCAACGCCGCCCGCGCCACGTGCGCATTGGTGTTGAAACGCGACAGCCCGACGATGGCGCCACGGGCATCGGAACGCCAATACGGCGCGAACAACCCGGAGAACGCGGGAACGAAGTACACCCCGCCGTTGTCGTCGACCTGGCGGGCCAGCGTCTCACTCTGCGCGGCGCCACTGATGATCCCCAGCTGGTCACGCAACCACTGCACAGCCGAACCCGTCACCGCGATCGAACCCTCAAGTGCGTAAACAGGTTTGGCGTCACCGAAGCGGTAGCACACCGTGGTCAGCAACCCGTTCTTCGACCGCACGATGTTCTCGCCGGTGTTCAGCAGCAGGAAATTGCCGGTGCCATAGGTGTTCTTGGCCTCACCGACCGACAGACACACCTGCCCCACCATCGCCGCCTGCTGATCACCGAGGGCCGCCGTCAACGGCACCTCACCGGCCAGCGGGCCCGTCGGCAACGTCACCCCGTACGGTTCCGGCGACGACGAGGACACGATCCGCGGCAGCATCTGGCGCGGAATCCCGAAGAACGACAACAGTTCGTCGTCCCAATCCAGGGTCTCCAGATCCATCAGCATCGTCCGGCTGGCATTGGTCACATCGGTGACGTGCACCCCGCCTCGCGTACCGCCGGTGAGGTTCCACAGCAGCCAGGAGTCCGTGGTCCCGAAAATGGCATCGCCGCGTTCGGCCGCCTCGCGCACCCCGTCGACGTTGTCCAGGATCCACTGCACCTTGCCGCCGGAGAAGTACGTCGCCGGCGGCAGCCCGGCCTTCTGGCGGATCACGTCACCCCGGCCGTCACGGTCGAGCGCGGCGGCGATCCTGTCGGTGCGGGTGTCCTGCCAGACGATGGCGTTGTAATAGGGCCGGCCGGTTTTGCGGTTCCACACCAGGGTCGTCTCGCGTTGATTGGTGATGCCGAGCGCGGCCAGATCGGTGGCCTCCAGCGACGTCTTGTTCAGCACCGACATCAGCACCGAGGCGGTACGTTCCCAGATCTCCACCGGGTCGTGTTCCACCCAACCCGCCCGCGGCAGGATCTGCTCGTGTTCGAGCTGGTGCCGACCGATCTCGGCGCCACTGTGGTCGAAGATCATCGCTCGCGTACTGGTGGTGCCCTGGTCGATAGCAGCTACGAAGTCAGGAATGTCGGCCTCCTCGGGACGAACAGGAACAAGCACTGCAATCGTCCATGATGGACCACATGACTTCGCGGACCGGGGAAATCGATCGCATGCCACGCGGGGGACCCGACGCCTCCTGCCTGGACCGGCTGCTGGAAACCGACCGCCTGGAGTACCTGGACCGCCACGACGTCGACGACGCGGTGAAGCGTCAGGTCATCGGGGCGCTGGACTGGACGGGGCGGGTGTTCGGTAACCACCGCCGGGTCGCCGAGATCGCGCTGGAGGTGATCGCCGACGTGCCCGACCCCCGGATCCTGGAACTGGGCGCCGGCCACGGGGCAGTATCGCGGCTACTACTGGAGAACCATCCGAGCGCACACGTCACCATCACCGACGTCAACACCGAATCGGTGGCCGCGATCGCCGCCTCCGAGTTGGGCTCCCATCCCCGTGCCACGGTGCGGGCGATGGACGCCACCGCCATCGACGCGCCGGACGGCGCCTTCGACCTGGTGCTGTTCGCACTGAGCTTTCACCATCTGGCGCCGGCGCAGGCTGCCCGGGTGTTCGCCGAGGGCACCCGTGTCGGCCGCGTGTTGGTGATCGTCGACCTGCCGCGCCCACCGGCGCCGCTGCATCTGCTGCGACTGGCGACCATGTTGCCGTTCGCGCTGTTCGTACCGTTCGTGCACGACGGGGTTATCAGCTCGCTGCGCTGCTACAGTCCGTCGGCGCTGCGGGCACTCGCCGAGCATGCGCACCCGGACATCGCGCTGACATTGCGCGGTGGCATCAACTCGCCCCAGGTGGTGCTGGCCCGCCGGGTTTGAATCACGCTGCGCAGAACTCTGGGACTGCGGAACCATCGGTGCACTAATGGCCTGTCGTGACTATCGCCGACCCACCGATCCACCCCGGAGCCGACGCCACCGACTCGTCGCGGGTGCGTACCGCGCTGCTGTCCAGCCTGGTCGGCACCACCATCGAGTGGTACGACTTCTTCCTCTACGCCACCGCGGCGAGCCTGGTGTTCAACCACGCGTTCTTCCCGGACCAGAGCTCCTTCGTCGGGACCATGCTGTCGTTCGCGACGTTCGCGGTGGGCTTCCTGGTGCGCCCGATCGGCGGGTTCGTGTTCGGACACATCGGTGACCGGATCGGGCGCAAACGCACCCTGGCGATGACGATGTTCCTGATGGGCGGGGCCACGGCGCTGATGGGCGTGCTGCCGACGGCAGCGCAGATCGGGGTGCTGGCGCCGGTGCTGCTGTTGCTGCTGCGGGTCGCGCAGGGGTTCGCACTCGGTGGCGAGTGGGCCGGTGCGGTGCTGTTGGCCGTCGAGCACAGCCCGGCAAAACGCCGCGGCTTCTCCGGCAGCGTGCCGCAGATCGGCCTGGCCCTGGGCCTGGCGCTGGGCACCGGAGTTTTCGCGTTGTTGCAGGTGCTGCTGTCGGAGGAAGCATTTCTGTCGTACGGCTGGCGGATCGCGTTCCTGGTCAGCGTGGTGCTGGTGATCTTCGGAGTGGTGGTGCGACTCAAGGCCGCCGAGACTCCGGCGTTCGAGAAGGTGCGCGACGACGAACAGCGTTCCGCGATCCCGGTCAAGGACATCTTCCGCCCGCCGATGCTGAAGACCACCGTGCTCGGCATGTTGTCGCGCTGGGGCGAGGGTGCCGCCTTCAACACCTGGGGCGTGTTCGCCATCTCCTACGCGACGGCCACCCTGCACTTCGAGAAGGTGCCGGTGCTGATGGTGGTGACGGCCTCGGCATTGCTGATGGCGGTGCTGCTGCCCGTGTCGGGGATGCTGGTCGACCGGTTCGGCGCCAAGGTGGTCTACGGCACCGGCATCGCCGCCTACGCGGTCGCGGTCTTCCCGGTGTTCGCGCTGTTCAACACCGGCAGCATGGTGGCCTACGCCGTCGGCATGGTGGTGGTGTTCGGCATCATCCACGCCTGGTTCTACGGCGCGCAGGGCACGCTGTACGCATCGTTGTTCCCCACCCGGATTCGGTACACGGGCCTGTCCACGGTGTACCAACTCTCCGGTGTGTACGCCTCCGGCCTGACACCGCTGATCCTGACGGCGTTGATCGCCGCCGGCGGCAAGACGCCCTGGCTCGCCTGCGGCTACCTGGTGGGCACCGCACTGATCAGCGTGGTCGCCACGGCGCTGCTGCGGCCCAAACAGCTGAGCGAACTGTGAGGTAGTTCCCGGCCCGTCGTTACGATCAGCGGTATGGGCGAAGAGGTCACGCAGACTGAGTTCAGCCGCGCGCACCGCCAGCAGTACCGGCGCAAGGTGCAGCTGTGCCTCGACGTGTTCGAGACGATGCTGAACCAGTCGAGCTTCGACTTCGACCGGCCGTTGACCGGCATGGAGATCGAGTGCAACCTCGTCGACTCCGGCTACCAACCGGCGATGTCGAATTCCGATGTCCTGGCTTCGATCGCCGATCCGGCCTATCAGACCGAATTGGGCGCCTACAACATCGAATTCAACGTGCCGCCGCGGCCGCTGCCCGGCACGGCCGCGCTGGAGTTGGAGTCCGATATCCGCGCCAGCCTCAATGCCGCCGAGGACAAGGCCAATTCCAGCGGCGCGCACATCGTGATGATCGGGATTCTGCCGACGCTGATGCCGGAGCATCTGGCCGGGGACTGGATGAGTCCGTCCACGCGCTATCAGGCACTCAACGACTCCATCTTCACCGCACGTGGTGAGGACATCACGATCGATATCGGTGGCCCGGAACGGCTGAGTCTGCTGTCGCCGTCGATCGCACCTGAATCCGCCTGCACCAGTTTGCAATTGCACCTGCAGGTCTCCCCCGGTGATTTCGCCAGCAACTGGAACGCCGCCCAGGTCCTGGCCGGGCCGCAGCTTGCGCTCGGGGCCAACTCCCCGTTCTTCTTCGGGCACCAACTGTGGTCCGAGACCCGGGTCGAGTTGTTCGCCCAGGCCACCGACACCCGGCCCGACGAGCTGAAATCACAAGGCGTGCGGCCCCGCGTCTGGTTCGGCGAGCGCTGGATCACGTCGATCTTCGACCTGTTCGAGGAGAACGTGCGCTATTTCCCGTCGCTGCTACCGGAACTGTCCGATGAGGACCCGATCGCCGAACTGGCAGCGGGCCGCACCCCGAATCTGGCTGAGCTGCGGCTGCACAACGGCACGGTGTACCGGTGGAACCGCCCGGTTTACGACGTGGTTGGCGAGGGGGCCGACGCCAAGCCGCATCTGCGCGTCGAGAATCGGGTGTTGCCGGCGGGCCCCACCGTGATCGACATGCTGGCCAACTCCGCGTTTTACTACGGCATGCTGCGCACCCTCTCCGAGGAGGAGCGCCCGGTCTGGACGAAGTTGAGTTTCGCTGCGGCGGAGGCGAATTTCATGTCCTCGGCCCGCAACGGGATGGATGCCCGGCTGTACTGGCCCGGCGAAGGTGAGGTGACGCCCGACGAGCTGGTGCTGCGGCGGCTGCTGCCGATGGCCCACGAAGGGCTGCGGCGCTGGGGCGTGTCCACCGAGGTTCGGGACCGTTTCCTCGGGGTGATCGAGGGGCGTGCCAAGACCGGGCAGACAGGGTCCTCCTGGCAGATCGCGACGGTGCGGGCGCTGCAGGAACGCGGCCTGACCCGACCGCAGGCACTGGCGGAGATGCTGCGGCTGTACTGCGAGCGGATGCACAGTAACGAGCCGGTCCACACGTGGGACGGCCCGTCTTGAGGTGCGGTCGGTAGCGTGGCTTCATGGCCTTCGAAATCATCGACTGGGACGGTGCGTACAAGGGCGATTCGGAGAACTTCCAGGGCCCGCCACCGTGGAACATCGGTGAACCCCAACCGGAATTGGCGGCCCTGATCGGCGACGGCAAGGTGCACGGCGAGGTCCTTGATGCCGGCTGCGGTTACGCCGAACTGTCGTTGGCGCTGGCAGCGCAGGGATTCACCGTCGTCGGCATCGAGCTGACGCCCACCGCGGTGGCGGCCGCCCGTCAGGCAGCTCAGGAACGCGGTTTGGAGAACGCGACATTCGTGCAGGACGACATCACGTCGTTCACCGGGTTCGACGGGCGCTTCGACACCATCATCGACAGCACCCTGTTCCATTCGCTGCCGGTGGAAGCGCGTGATGCCTACCAGCGGGCGGTCTTCGCAGCCGCGGCTCCCGGTGCCACCTACTTCATCCTGGTGTTCGCCAAAGGAGCCTTCCCCGCGGAGTTGCAGGAGAAGCCCAACGAGGTCACCGAAGCCGAACTACGTGAGGCGGTGGGTAAGTACTGGGCCATCGATGAGGTGCGCCCGGCGTTCATCCATGCCGATATCCCGCAGCTGCCCAATGTTCCTACTCCCCCGCACGACCGCGACGAGAAGGGCCGGATCAAGATGCCGGCTTTCCTGCTGACGGCGCACAAGCCGGCGTAGTCACCCGGCGATGACCAGCAGCGCCTCGGCCGGCTGGTTGTCCACCAGTAGCCACCGGTGCCGCAACGGCGACGGATGGGTGATCAGGTCGCCCGCGCCGATCCGGTAGGTGCCGGCGCCCTCGACCACGATGTCGAGTTCCCCGGAAATCAGGTAGACCGCCAACAGGCCCGGCGTCGCGAACCATTCACCGATGTACTGCTCACCCTCGATGCGGTATTCGATGATTTGCAGTCGCTCGTCGGGACTGAGGACCAAGACCCGGCCCAGCGCCGCGTCGGGGCGCTCGGCCACCGGCAGCAGCCGTCCCTCGGTGCGGCGCACTACCGTCACCTTGGACTCGGTGCTGGTCGGCAACAGGTCGCCGGGCGTGACGGCCAGGGCCTCGGCGAGCCGATAGACGGTGATCATCGACGGCATGCTGAGGCCGCGTTCGATCTGGCTCAGGAACGGCTGGCTGATTCCCGCCCGCGCGGCGGCTTCCCGCATCGATAGCCCGGACTTTTCACGGATGGCCCGGATCGCGCCTCCGGTCCGGATGGCGAGCGCCTGTTCGTCGCCTGTTTCGGGGCTCATTTACCTCCTCGCAACCATTAGTTGATAGATACGACATATCAAAGACCGAACCTCATTACTGCTGCCTATCACACCCACGCGCTACCCCCCGGCCGCATCAGAACCTGCCGTCACGATAGGGCAGGAGTCCTGCCGGCTGGGCACATAGACCTCAGCAATCGACTCGCAGCCGCCAGACGACACTCGAACGAAGGAGACGCCGCCGATGGGCACCGACACCTTTTCAGTTCCGGCCATCGACATCACGCCGTGGGTCACCGACGGCGACGACGATGCCCGACGTGCGGTGGCCGAGGCCGTCGACGATGCGTGCAGCCGCGTCGGTTTCATGCAGATCCTCGGACACGGCATCCCCACCGCTGCGCTGGACGGGCTGGCAGCGGCGATCGATGGGTTCTTCGAGCTGCCCGAAGACACCAAGAAGTCTTACCGGGTGCACGGCGCCAACCGCGGCTACAGCCCGCCCAAGAGCGAATCGCTGAGTTTGTCACTCGGGGTGGAATCGGCCACCCGGGTGAACGATTTCTTCGAGGCGTTCAACGTCGGCGTCGAGGCCCGCTCGTTCGCCCACCTCGACCTCGATGAAGCCGACTACGGCATCAATGTCTGGCCCGGTGAAGTGGCCACCTTCCGGCCCACCGTCGAGCGGTACTTCACCGAAGCCGGCCGGGTGGCCCGGACGTTGACTGAAATCTTCTGCGCTGCACTGGGTTTGGCGCCCGATTATTTCGACGGTCTGACAGATCACTCGGTGGACGTGTTGCGGATGAACAACTACGCGTTGCCGCCGGGCACCGTGACCCTCGACGGTGAGCTCACCGGCATGGGTGAGCACACCGATTTCGGCATCGTCACGGTGTTGTGGGCCGATCAGGTCGCCGGCCTGCAGGTGCTGGGCTCCGATCAACGCTGGCATGATGTGGCCCCCATCGACGGGGCCCTGCTGGTCAACCTCGGTGACCTCACCGCCCACATCACCAACGACCGCTGGATGTCCACGCTGCACCGGGTGAAGCCGCCGATCGTGGACGGCACCGTCAAGCGCCGGCGTTCGGCAGCGTTCTTTCACGACGGCAATGTCGATGCGGTGATCTCCACCGCGCCCGGGTATCTGGACGCGGATGCGGGTATGGCGTACCAACCGATCACCGTGGGTGATCACATCGCCGCCAAGCTGGCGGGCTCCCGGCAGGGAAAGGCGAACGTGGCCGCGGTGCGCGAAGCGGCCCGGGTGCTGGCGGCCCAGCAGAGCTGACGGGCTCGATCTGGACGACGGATCCCGACATGACCGAGCGCCGACCCATTTCGGGCCGGCGCTCGGCGGTTCGGTGGCTCGGCAGTTCGGTGACTCAGCGGCTCGGTCAGACGCCGACCGACTGACGCGCGGCCGTCGCGTCCGCCGCGGGCAATGGGTGGTCGTCGACCATCGTCTGCTCGTCGAACGGGAGCTTGCCGTCGAGTACGTCGTTGATCCGGGCCCGGTCAAGGGATTTCGTCCACGAACCGATGAGCACTGTGGCGACCGCATTGCCGGAGAAATTGGTGACGGCGCGGGCCTCGGACATGAAGCGGTCGATGCCGACGATCAGGCCGATGCCGTCCAGGAGTTCGGGGCGGTGGCTCTGCAGGCCGCCGGCCAGCGTGGCCAGGCCCGCACCGCTGACACCGGCGGCACCCTTGGAGGCGATGATCATGAACACCAGCAGCGACAGCTGCTCACCGATCGAGAGCGGGTTGCCCATCGCGTCGGCGATGAACAGCGACGCCATGGTCAGGTATATGGCCGTGCCGTCGAGATTGAACGAATATCCGGTCGGCACAACGATTCCCACAGTAGTGGGCTGAACACCGGCGTGCTCCATCTTGGCGATCAGCCGGGGCAGCGCGGACTCCGACGACGAGGTGGCCACGATCAGGAGGTACTCGCGGGCCAGGTAGCGCACCAGCTTGAAGATCGACAGGCCGGCGACCAGTCGCAGCAGGGCGCCCAGCACCCCGAAGACGAACAGCACACACGTCAGGTAGAAGGCGCCCATCAGGACACCGAGCTGCACCACAGCGGCGAAGCCGGTGTCGCCGACCACCTTGGCGATGGCGCCGAAGGCACCGATCGGGGCGAGCCACAGGATGCCGGCCAGGATCCGGAACACCAGTTTCTGCACCATGCCGATGCCGCGCAGGATCGGCTCGCCGGCGGCACCCATGGCCTGCAGGCCGAACCCGACCAGGAGCGCCACGAACAGCGTCTGCAGCACATTGCCTTCGGTGAGCGAGCTCAGTAGCGAGGTCGGGATGATCCCGGAGATGAACTCCATGGTGCCGCCGGCCCCGTGCGCCTTCTCTGCCAGTTCGGCGCCTGCGCCCGGATCCGTCGCCACGTTCAGACCGGTCCCGGGGCTGATCAGGTTGCCCACCACCAGCCCGATGCCCAACGCGACGGTGGACATCACCAGGAAGTACAGCAGCGCCATGCCGCCGACCTTGCCCACGGAGGCAGCCTTGCGGACCGACCCGATACCCAGCACGATCGTGCAGAAGATGACAGGGCTGATCATCATCTTGATCAGGCTGACGAACAGCGTGCCCAGGATGCCGAGGCCGGACCCGGTGTCCGGGGCGACCAGACCGACGACGATGCCGCCCAGGACCGCGACGATGACGGCGAGGTAGAGCCAGTGGGTGCGGTCGCGTTTCCTGTCCTGTTTGGACGGTGGGGCCGTGGTGTCTGCCATGGCAGCGCTCCTTCGGTACGGATCCTTCGGTACGGATGTTGGGATGAACACATGTTCTGGCCCCACGTGATGCAAGTCACTAATAAGTTCATTTCGTTCATCGGAAGGAATGGCCCGTGATGCTCAGGACGCGCAGCTCGTCCACTGACCGCAGTGTCGCCCGCGAACTGTTCGGGTGGCAGCTGGCGCTGCTGCTTCTGCTGATCGTGGGTGCCGGCGGGGTGGCGGTGCTCGACGCGCGCCGCGACGCCGACGAACTCACCCGGGAGAAGGTCATTGCGGTCACCGAATCGGTGGCGCTGATGACGTCCACCGCTGCAGCCATCGGGGCACCTGACCCGACGGCCATCCTCCAACCGCAGACCGAGGAGATCCGCAAGGCCACCGGGATGGATTTCATCGTGGTGATGGCCCCGGACCGCGCCCGGTTCACCCACACCGACGTCAGCCGTATCGGCGGAGAGTTCACCGGGAACATCGACCGCGCCCTGGCCGGCGAGACGTTCACCGAGACCTTTGCGGGCACGCTGGGGCCGTCCATTCGGGCGGTGGCTCCGGTGTTCGACGCTGATGGCACCCTCGTCGGGTTGGTGTCGGCGGGCGTCACCCGAACGAAGGTGTCCCACAGTGTGCTGGCCACCCTGCCGGCCATCGCAGCAGCAGTCGGTACGGCGTTGGCATTGGCGCTGTGCGGTGCATTTCTGCTGGAACGTCGGCTGCGCCGCCGCACGCTGGGGCTGTCGTTCTCAGATCTGTCGACACTGTACGAACAGCGTGAGGCCGTGCTGCACGCCATCGGCGAAGGGCTGTTGGTATTCGGCCCTGACGGCACGGCCGAGGTGGTCAATGACGAAGCGCGGCGGCTCCTTTCACTGCCGGACGGACCACTGACGCGCGCGCAGCTACCCGGCTCGCTGGCCACCTCGGGCGGCGAGACGCTGACCGACGAAACCCATGTCACCCCGGACCGGGTACTTCTTGTCAACCAGCAACCGGTGCACTGGGAGGGCCGCAAAGTGGGCACGGTGATGACGTTGCGGGATCGCACTGACCTGCAACGGGTTTCCGGTGAGCTCAGCTCGGTGACCCAGTTCGCCGAGTCGCTGCGTTCCCGGGCCCACGAAGCCGACAACCGGCTGCACACCGTGATCACCATGGTGGAGTTGGGCCGCGGTGAGCAGGCGGTACAGTTCGCCACGGCGGAGTTGGCCGTCTCTCAGCACCTCATCGACCGGCTGATGACCACCGTCGCCGAACCGGCCTTGGCGGCGTTGCTGCTGGGCAAGATCAGCCAGGCCCGTGACCACGGAGTGGAACTCGACGTCACCGAGGACTCACTGCTCGACGACCCCCACAACCTGGCCCTCACACAGGGCGAGGTGGTCACGCTGGTCGGCAATCTCGTTGACAACGCGGTGGAAGCCGCCCGGTCGACGAGCCTGAGGGACGAAGGCGAGGAAGGGCCGGGCGCGACCAACCCCGCCCGGTCGACGAGCCTTGGGGGTACCACCCGGGCCGAGGCATCCGGCTGGGTGGAGGTCACGGTCCGGGGAACGGCCGACGCACTCACCGTCACCGTGGCCGACAGCGGCCCGGGGATGACGCCGGATGCGTTCGAACAGGCCAGGATGCGGGGCTACTCGACGAAGCCGGGTGAACGAGGGCTGGGCCTGGCCCTGGTCTGGCAGGTGGTGACCGCGCACGGCGGGACCATCACCTCGGAGAATTCCTATGGTTCAGTGATCACCGCGACGATTCCGGCGCATCCGTGATCCGGGTTCTCGTCGTCGACGACGAGCCGCTGATCGCCGAGGCGCACCGCCAGTACCTGGAACGGCTCTCGGGTTTCGTCGTTCACGCATGTGTGGGCACGGGCAGCGCGGCGGTACGCGCCGTCGCCGCGGCGGCGGCCGACGGCGCTCCGGTCGATCTGGTGTTGCTCGACATCGGCCTGCCCGATGCCAGCGGTATCGACGTCGCTTCGGCGCTCAACGGGATCCGGCCGTCGCCGGACATCATCGCCATCAGCTCCGAGCGTGACCTGGAGGTCGTCCGCTCGGCGGTTGCCCACGGCGTCGCGCTGTATCTGTTGAAGCCGTTCACGTTCGCGGCGTTCCGGGAGAAGCTGGAGCGCTATCAGCAGTACCGCGAGGCACTCGGGGCCGGGGGCGCCGCCGCGGGCCAGCACGAGATCGACCGGGCGATGAATGCGCTGCGCACCGCCGAGCAGCGGGCGTCCACCCCCAAAGGGGTCTCGGCGGACACCATCGACCTGGTCCTCGGCGCCATCCGCGCTACCCCGGCCGGGCTGAACGCTTCCGAAGCCGCTGGCGCCGTGGGTATCTCGCGGGTGACGGCGTGGCGTTACCTGGAACGTCTCGCCGACGACGGCGTGGTCTCCAGGATCACCGAGTACGGCAAGGCCGGACGGCCGCAGGTCCGGTACCGCCGCGCCTAGTGAGTGTCGGGCTTGGCTGCGGCCAACTGCCGGTCTTGGTCTGGGGCAGGGTCATCCTGGCGCTTGGGCAGTGGGTGGTCATCCACCATCGCCTGCTCGTCAAACGGTTTGTCGCCGCTCAACACTGCGGCCATCCGGTCCGGATCCCAGGTCTTCGTCCACGCCCCGATCAGCACCGTGGCCACCGCGTTTCCGGAGAAGTTGGTCAGGGCGCGCGCTTCTGACATGAACTTGTCGATGCCCACGATGAGCCCGATACCGTCCAGCAATTCCGGGCGGTGACTCTGCAACCCCGCCGCCAACGTCGCCAACCCGGCGCCGCTGACCCCGGCCGCGCCCTTGGACGCCACCATCATGAACACCAGTAGCGACAGCTGTTCGCCGATTGCCAGCGGACTGCCCATGGCGTCGGCGATGAACAGCGAGGCCATGGTCATGTAGATCGCCGTGCCGTCGAGATTGAACGAATATCCCGTCGGCACAACGATTCCGACGGTGGTGGGTTGCACCCCGGCGTGCTCGAGCTTGGCGATCAACCTCGGCAGCGCCGACTCACTCGATGAGGTCGCCACAATCAGCAGGTATTCGCGGCCCAGGTAGCGGGTCAACTTGAAGATCGAGGTGTGAGCCACGAAGTGCAGCATCAGGCCGAGTACGCCGAAGATGAAGATGATGCAGGTGGCGTAGAAGGCGAGCATGAGCACACCCATCTGGATGACCGCGTCGAAGCCGGTGTCGCCCACCACTTTCGCGATGGCACCGAAGGCACCGATGGGAGCCAGCCACAGGATGCCGGCCAGAATGCGGAACACCAGCTTCTGCACCAGGTTGATCCCGCGTAGCAGCGGTTCCCCGCTAACGCCCATCGCCTGGATGCCGAAGCCGACCAGCAGCGCCACGAACAGCGTCTGCAGCACATTGCCCTCGGTGAGCGAGGACAGCAGCGACGTCGGGACGATGTTCTCGAAGAACTCCAACATGCCGCCTTCGGCGGCGGCGTTGCCGGCCAGCGCGGCTCCGGCGGCGGGGTCAGCTTGGATGTTGAGTCCTGATCCCGGACTGATCAGGTTGCCCACCAACAACCCGATTCCGAGCGCGAAAGTGGACATCACCAGGAAGTAGCCCAGCGCCAGTCCGCCCACTTTGCCGACCGAGGCGGCTTTGCGCACCGACCCGATGCCGAGCACGATCGTGCAGAAGATGACCGGGCTGATCATCATCTTGATCAGGCTGACGAACAGCGTGCCCAGCACCCCGAGTGCCGCGCCGGTGTCCGGGGCGATGAGACCGACGATGATGCCGGCCACGATCGCTACCAGCACCATGATGTACAGCCAGTGGGTGCGGTCTTTTCGCTGCTTCTTGGCGGGCTCGGGCTCCGTGCTGGTTGTGCTGGTCATCAGCCACTCCTCGTCGGTCGCGCAGGCGGAGTTCCCAAAAGTGGCCGAGCTCACACCTACGGCACTCGGCTGGCCGCGGTGGCTTCCTCGAGTGCACCGGCGAACTGGTGCAGGTCGGTGGTGGTGACGTCGACATGCGGTGACACCCGCAGCACTGGGCCGGTCAGTTCGAAGGGCGCGCGCGCCACCTCGGCCGCCGTCGTCACGATCGCCCGGTTGGTGATGAGCCACTGCCGGACCGCCGCGGGCTCGGTGCCCGGCGGCGGTACCAGCGTGGTGATGGCGGTGGGTTCGTCGGCTCCCTCGACGACCTGCCAACCGGCGGTGCCGTCGAGCAGGCTGCGCGCCGCTGCGCCGATCTGCCCCAGCCGGGCTCGCACCGTGGCCGCACCCGCTGCCAGGTGTTCCCCTACTGCCAGCGAAAACCCCACCCGGGCGGCGATGTTCGCCTCAGTGTGCTCGAAGCTGGCGAGTACTGCGAGGGGCACCTGCCACTGGGCGGGCGGCAGGCGGCGAACCAGCCGGTCCGCGAGGTCGGCTTTCACGGCGAGGAAGCCGACACCCCGCGGGCCCGCGAGCCATTTGCGTGAGGACCCATAAACGACGTCGGCGCCCACCGCGCAGTCGATCTGCCCCAGCGCCTGGGCTGCATCGAGGACCACCGGGATGCCCAGCGCACGGCACAGTTCGGTGAGCTCGCGGACCGGCTGGGCCCCACCCCGGTGGCTGGCCACGCCGGTCAGATGCACCAGGGCCGGCGGCGCGGACTCCAGCGCCTCGGCCGCGTCAGCAACGACGACGCGACCCGCGCCGTCAACGGGCAGGGGCCGCACGTCGAACCCGTTGGCCGCCATCACCGCCAGATTCGGGCCGTATTCGCCGGGCGCACACGCCAGCGTCCGCGGCCCGGGCCACGTACTGAGCAGCAGGTCCAGCGCATGGCCGGAGCCGGTGGTGAAGACAACGTCGGCGGCACTCATCGAGGTCAGGGCCGCAACAGCGGCCCGGCCTGCCGCCAACACCGGTGTGGCCGCCTCCGCGGCCACGTATCCGCCGACCTCGGCTTCGTGGCGGGCGTGCTGGCTGGTCGCGGCCATCACGGCAAAAGACTGCCGAGAGCACGCCGCCGAATCCAGGTGCACACCGGCAACCTCTGGCCGCGCTGCCCGCCAACTGCGGGCCAGCCCGTCGTCGTCGATCACTTGGCGGCCAGGCTGAGCCCGAAGTCGCCGGCTCTGTCGGTCCACCAGTGGGTGCGGGTCAGCCCGGCGGCGGCCAACTCAGCCGCCACGGTCTCGGCCCGGAACTTGCAGGACACCTCGGTCAGCATCTCTTCCCCGGCCGCGAACTCCACCGTCATGTCGAGGTCGGCGATGCGGACGCGCTGCGCCGTGGCGGTACGCAGCCACATCTCGATGCGGTCCTCCTCGGCGTTCCACTTCGCGACGTGGGTGAACGCACCCGGATCGAAGTCGGCGTGCAGTTCCCGGTTCACGACGGCCAGGACGTTGCGATTGAACGCCGCGGTGACACCGGCACTGTCGTCGTAGGCGCGGATCAGCCGGTCGGTGTCCTTCACCAGGTCGGTGCCCAGCAGCAGGGTGTCGCCGGGTTGCAGCACCGCAGCCAGCGCGGCGAGGAACTCGGCGCGGGGTCCGGGTGTCAGATTGCCGATGGTGGAGCCGAGGAAGGCGATCAGCCGCCGGCCACCGCGGGGTATCTCACCGAGATGGTGCTCGAAATCGCCGCACACGGCGTCGATGTCGATACCGGGGTATTCGGCGGCCAGCGCTGTGCCCGCCGCCTCCAGAACCGTGGCATCGACATCGAACGGGATGAACCGGCGCAGATTGTTTCGGTCCCGCATCGCATCGAGCAGCATCCGCGTCTTCTCCGATGTTCCGCTGCCCAACTCGACCAGAGTGTCGGCGTCAGTGGCGGCGACGATCTCCCCCGCCCGTTCGGCGAGGATGGACGCCTCGGCCCGCGTCGGGTAGTACTCCGGCAGGTGGGTGATCTGGTCGAACAGGTCACTACCGGTGGCATCGTAGAACCACTTGGGCGGCAACGACTTCGGTGTGGCCGTCAAGCCCTGTGCGACATCGTGGCGCAACGCCCGGGCCGCATGGTCGGCGGCCAGATGGTTGGCGACGGACAAAGAGGTGCGGCTTGCCATCGGAATCCTTTCGCAGGGTCTGTCAGTGGGGCAGCGCGGTGATCGACACCGATCCGTCGCGCACGTCGACGAGGTGGCGGTCCGGGATGTCCTGCCAGTCCGGGTGGTCGTCGTAGGGTTCACTGGCCAGCACCACCCCATCGGGGCGGCGCCGCACCGACAGGGTGTCTCCCCAGGTGGTGGCCAGCAGCCGAGATCCGTTGGCGGCCATGATGTTCAGGCGCGCCCCGGGGTCGGCGGCACCCACCTCGGCGATCGTGGACCCGAGATCGTCGAGGCCCCGGCGGAAGATCAGGGCCGCCAGCACCGCGCTGTCGACCACCGATTCGGCGAGCGGATCCAGCGGGAGCACCGACCGGTCGACAACCCCGTTGTGCGACAACAGCCAGTGCCCGTCGGTGAACGGTGCGGCGGCCCCGACGTCGATCGGCATGCCGGCGGTGGCGGAGCGCACCGCAGCCACCACACACGAACTCGACAGCGCCGGCGCGACGGACGCGAACGACACGTCACCCCACAGCGGGTTCGCCCCACGCCAGCGTCGCGGCACCGGGCCGTCAAAGAAGCCGACGCCCCACCCGTCGGCGTTCAGCAGGCCGTGCTTCTGGCGGCGCGGGGCATACGACTGCACCAGCAGCCCGTTGGGCGGGTCCAGCACCAGGCTGCTGACGGGCACCGCGGCCCCCAGCCACCCGAGGTGACGGCACATCTACAGGTCCCAGGCCAGACGCACCCCGGCGAAGATCTGCCGACGGACGGGGTGGTCCCAGTTGCGGAAGCTGGGCCGCAGGATGTCGGGTGCCACCGCCCAGGAGCCACCGCGCAGCACCCGGTAGTCACCCGTTGCAACGTCGTCGAAGAACGGCGCCGAGTAGCGGTCGTAGATCATCGGGGTGAACCCCGGCCACGGCCGCAGCGGTGAACTGGTCCACTCCCACACGTCACCCAGCATCTGTTCGGCACCGTAGGCCGACGCACTCGCGGGATACGCGCCGACCGGCGCCGGGCGCAGCGCGTCCCCACCAAGATTGGCCGCGGCGGGGATCTCGGCGGCGCCCCACGGATAGCGGCGGCGCTTGCCGGTCGCCGGATCCCAGGCGCAGGCCTTTTCCCACTCGATCTCGGTGGGCAGCCGGGCCCCGGCCCAGGTGGCGTACGCCTCGGCTTCGAAGTAGCTCACGTGCTGGACGGGTTCGTCCGCCGGGATGGCCTCCACGACACCGAACCGGGTGCGGGTGCCGGCGAGATCGCCGGTGTTCCAGAACTGCGGGGCCACCAGTTCGGCCCGACCGCGATGCTCCCAGCCCCGCGGCGACCACAGCTCCCGGCGGCGGTAGCCGCCGTCGTCGACGAACGCCTGCCATTCGCCATTGGTGACCGGCACCCGGCCGATCCGGAATCCGGCCACGTCCACGAGGTGCGCCGGCCGCTCGTTGTCCAGGGAGAACGGTTCGTCCGCGGCGTCGACACCGAGGACGAAGGGGCCACCCGGTACCAGCACCGACGTGCCGGCCAACCCGGGCCGGCCGGCAGGTACAGGTGTGCCCGCCCCCAACAGCGGCGCACCCACCCGCAGATTGAGCGCCTGCAGCATCGTTTCGGTGTGCTGGTTCTCGTGGCTGACCACCAGCCCGAACCGGAACCAGTCGGCGTCGCCACTCAGCCCGTCCAACACGTCCAGCGCCTTGGCGCGCACGGTGTCCAGATAGGCGTGCGCCTCCTTCGGCGTCAACAGCGGGAGGTCGACGCGGCTGGCCCGGGAATGGACGAAGGCGTCGTAGAGGCCTTCCACATTGGCCGGCAGCAGCCCCGGGACTTCGAGGTTGCCGTCGCGCAACAACCAGAGTTCCTCCTGCTGGCCGATATGGGCGAGATCCCACACCAGGGGGCTCATCAGCGGGTTGTACTGCCGGCGCAGCTCGTCATCGTCGAACGCGACCAACCGGCGGGTGCGCTCCCGCGCCCGGGTCAGGCTGTCGGCCAACAACTCTCGTGTGCTCACTAGTGCTCCTGCCACAGGTCGGTGAGGGCCGCTTCGATGCCGACGGCCACCGCGGCGTCGGCGAAGTCGTCCCCGGCGGTGCGCCCGCGTTCGGTCATGTCCACCAACAGCTGCATCGGCCCGGCCAATTCCGCGGGCGCCAGCTCGGCGGCGATCCCGACGCATCGGACGGCGGCCGCGTGGAGCTGTGGGTCGGCCAGGCCGACGCGGGCTGCAGTGTCCCATGCTGTGGCCACGGGTTCGACGGTCTGCGCAGCCTGCTCAGCGGCGCCACGGTCATCGAGCAACGTGGCCAGGGTGAACGCCACGGCCGGCCACAGCGCTTCGGGCACGCTGTCGAGATAACGGATCTCCAGCCAGCTCCGGGGCCGCACCGGCGGAAACAGCGTGGTGAGGTGGTAGTCCAGGTCGGCCGTGGTGGGTCGGCGACCCTCCAGCAGTACCGCGCCGCCGGCCCATTTGGTGAACGGCACCCAGTCCAGCACCGGGACCGCGGCGTCGTCGGTGGCGGAACGGACCAACATCACCGGCGCGTTCAGGGCGTAGCGCGCCCACTCGGCGGCCGGATCGTCGGCGCTGGTGCCCAGGATCGGCCCGCAGCGGGCGGAGTCCAGCTGACCCCACACCTGCTGCCGGGAGGAGGCCCAACCGGTGAGCTCACCGCTGCGCAGCGGTGAGTTGGCCGCCACCGCGATCATGGTCGGGCCCAACGCATGAGCCAGCCGCACCCGCTCGGCCCAGCCATCGCGCGGACCGGCGTCGAGATTGAGCTGTATCGACGCTGTCGACGTCATCATCGCCGCGCCGGCGTCTCCGGTGCCGCTGGCGGTGAAGAACTGCTCCATCGCCTCGTAGCGCGGCCCGGGGTTGACGCGGTGCGGCGGCCGCAGCGGGTCCGCGCCGAGCAGCGCCAGCCCCAGACCGGCATCGTAGAAGGCGGCGTTCAGTATCGCCCGGTCGGCGGCCATGGCGTTGATGGCCGGCAGCACCCCGACAAAGGGTGGACCGGACAGTTCGACGGCGCCACCGGGCTCTAAGGTCACGGCGCTGCCTCCCGGCAGCTCCGGCAGAGTCTCCAGCACCGCGGTGATCTGCGACCAGGACGGTCGACGGCTCAGGTCCGATCTGTCGAAGCAGTGCGCTTCGATCTCCAGACCGACCTGCCCCAACGGCGCGTCGGTCAGGCTGGCGTCAGCGATGTACTGGGCGGCGTCCGCGGCATCCACCAACGGCCGCGCCTCCGGCCCCGGTGGTGGGACGAACAGCGAGGTGACGGCATACGTCATCTGTCCATCTTGGGTGAGGCCACCGACAAACTCCCGCGATTTTTGGGTGACATTGCGCTGACATGTACTCCCAACGCATCTTCACGGTCATTGCATTCATTGCCCGAGGCTGTTCTGCATCGCCCCGGCCAGCACATTCACCGCCGGACCACCGTTTCCGGACTGGCAGACTTTCGCCTGTAGCAGAACGTTGTCCCGGAGCCGGGTCTGGGTGAAGCAGCGCCGGTCGGTGCCGGCTTCCTGTTTGGTCCAGGAGGCGTCGACTGCACCCGGTGGGCCGCCGGTGAACGACCACACCTCGGAGGTGCCGTTGCCGAACCGCATGACCGCGGTACTGCCGGAGCATCCGGCGGTGCGATCAGTGATCCGGTGGAACGCGGCGTCGGCCGCCTGCGGCGTCGCGTACACCCCGACGGCCTGTTTGACCAGGTGAGAGGCGTCGGTGGGTGAAGTTTGCGTGGTGGCTCCGTTGAACGACGCCAAATCCGGGTCGTTGAACACCTCAGGCAGGCCGATATCGGCCCAGTTGTTGCAGGGTGGGACATCCACCGAGAACACCTGCACCGGATCGGTGAACATCGTCTCGGACGTCATCGGCGCGCCGACGATATTGGCCACCGAGCCTCTACCCAGCACGGCGTAGTTGACCACGCCCGGATCGGAGGGCCGGGCGCTGACGGGCGCGGCCGTGCCCAGTGCCACGGTCGCAGCGGCCAACATGGCTATGGCGCTGATCCGCATCGTCAGACCTTGGCAGACAGCGACACTTCGATATTTCCGCGGGTGGCCTTCGAATACGGGCACACACCGTGTGCCTTCTCCATCAACTCGTCGGCCACCTGCTGCTCGAGTCCCGGCAGGTATCCGATCAGACTCGCGGTCAGGCCGAACCCGCCCTCGGAATCCTTGCCGAAACCGATCTGGGCGGTGATGCCACTGGCATCGTCGAGGGAGATCTTCTCGTTCTTGGCGACCAGGCGCAGCGCGCCCAGAAAGCACGCCGCATACCCGGCGGAGAACAGCAGTTCCGGGTTCACTCCCTCGCCGTTGCCACCCATTTCCTTGGGCGGACGAGTGTCGAGATCGATCTTGCCGTCCGTGGACTTCACGTGGCCGTCGCGGCCGCCGCCGCTGGCTGTGGACTCTGCGGTGTACACCACTTCGATGCTCATGAGTCCGATCATGCCAGTCAGGCGCCCGGCCGCGACGGCGATGAACCGAGTCCGTCAGCCTCCCGTGGACTTCTCACGCACGCCCTCTTCGACCTTCTTACCGAGGTCGGGGTCGACGTTGCGCCAGTACTCGAAGACCCGGGAGAGCACCGGCTCCCTCACACCTTTGCAGACATGGCCGATGATGTTGTGCGCCAACCGTTCCCTCTGCTGGTCGTCGAGCACCTCGCGCACCAACGTGCCCGCCTGTCCCCAGTCGTCGTCGGCCTCGCGCAGCGTGTAGGCCGTACGCACCATGTCGCCGTCGGACGCCCAACCGACTTCCGCCGCGCGGGCTGGGTCGGCCACCGGACCGCCCATGGAATTCGGCGCGTACACCGGATCGGTCACGTTGCGGATCCGCATCGCGCCGTCCTTGCTGTAGCTGTGCACCTCGACCTTCGGTTCGTTCACCGGGATCTGTTTGTAGTTGACCCCGAGCCGGGCGCGGTGGGCATCGGAGTAGGAGAAACCCCGTGCCAACAGCATCTTGTCCGGGCTCAGGCCGGTGCCGGGAACGATGTTGTTCGGTTCGAATGCGGCCTGTTCGATCTCGGCGTGGTAGTCGGTGACGTTGCGATCCAACGTCATCCTGCCGACGTCGATCAGCGGATAGTCGCTGTGCGGCCACACCTTCGTCAGGTCGAACGGGTTGAACCGGTAGGTCTTGGCCTCCTCGAACGGCATGATCTGGACTTTCAGTGTCCAGCTGGGCAACTCACCGTCGGCGATCGAGGAGTACAGGTCGCGCTGGTGATAGTCACCGTCTTCGCCGGCGAGTTGATCGCCCTGTTCCTGGGTGAGGAAATCGACACCCTGATCGGTTTTGAAATGGTATTTGACCCAGAACAGTTCGCCCTCGGCGTTCGTCCAGCTGTAGGTGTGGCTGGAGTAACCGTTCATGTGCCGCCAGGACTTCGGGATGCCGCGGTCGCCCATCAACCACGTGACCTGGTGCGCCGACGCGGGTACCAACGTCCAAAAATCCCACTGCATGTGATGATCGCGCAGATTCGTTGCCTGCATTCGCTTTTGGCTTCGGATGAAGTTCTGGAACTTCATCGGGTCACGCAGGAAGAACACCGGGGTGTTGTTGCCCACCATGTCGAAGTTGCCCTCGGAGGTGTAGAACTTCACCGCGAAGCCGCGCGGGTCGCGCCAGGTGTCTGGGCTGCCCCGCTCGCCGGCGACAGTGGAGAACCTGACCAGGGTGTCAGTCCTGGTACCCGGGGCGAGGAACGCCGCCCGGGTGTACTTGGTGACGTCGTTGGTGACCTCGAAATGCCCGAAGGCACCGCCACCCTTGGCGTGGGGTTGACGCTCCGGGATGCGCTCCCGGTTGAAGTTGGCCATCTGCTCGATCAGGTAGTGGTCCTGGAGCAGCAGTGGCCCGTTGGGGCCCACCGACAGCGAGTGCTCGACACTCGGCACCGGAGCACCACCGTCGGTGGTCGCATACTTCGGGGCGAACTGATTCTCGGTCATGGATGTCCATCTCCTCGCTGGTCGGGCTGCCTCGTCGCAGTTCGGGCGTCGCAGTTCGGGATCGCAGTTCGGGATCGTCGCAGTTCAAGATCGTCGCAGTTCAGGGTCGGGATTACCCGCTCTGCCGCGAATCGGAAACGCGGATCTCAGGGTCGGGTCGTCGGAGTCGGTGCGCCCGGCGAAGTCGGCTGGTTCGGCTGCGCGGGGCCGGAACCTTCCTGACCTGGGCCGTACATCCCCGGTCCGCCGGGTCCGCCGGGGCCGCCGGGGCCGAAGCCCTGCCCCGGCCGCATCGGCATCATCGGCGCGCCGGGTCCACCGTCGCCGAACATCATGCCGTGATGACGGCCCCCACCACCGGAATGCCCGCCACCGTCGGAATGCCGTCCGAGGATGAAGCCGGAGAAGAAGATCACGGCCACGACGAACACCGTGCCGGCGACGATGCCGACCCACGCGGCGGCCTGAACTACCCGGCTTGACCTGCGGCCGCGGTGTTCGACGGCAGTGCGCACGACCGACTCGTTGGCCACGACCGGCTGGGTGGGGTGCTCCGGTATGTCACTCATCACACAATCTTGCCCGCACGGGTCGCAGCGCCGGCTGGATTTGGCCTATCCGGTTCCTGTGAGACCGGTCGAGGTTTCTCACAGCTGAATGGGGTTTGCGGGGGGTACCGATTGAGGTACTCCTGCATTGGTTCACCCGAGCCCGATATCCAATACCTTCAGTAAGGGGACGACCATGGGAGCCGACGACAAGGCCAGCAACAAGATCGATGACCTGGGCGGCAAGGCCAAAGAAGGCCTGGGCAAGCTCACCGGTGACAAGAGCACCGAGAACGAGGGCAAGGTCGACCAGGCCAAGTCAAGCCTCAAGGATGCCGGCGAGAAGGTGAAGGACGCGTTCAAGAACTGACGGCCTGCATCGGGCGGATTAGTCCGCCACGAACTGGCTACCCGGACATCGAGGCCCCCGCTCTCGGGCGGGACCTCAGCGAAGCCCCGTAGACCGAGCGTCAAGCCCAGCGCGCTCGGGGTCTGCGGGGTTTTGTGCCGTCCGGGAGTGGGCGGTCACCGCACGGGGTTCACCGCGAACTGGATGACGCGATATGGCGCGCGGTCGCGAGACTCGGTGTTCCACTGGCTGACGAACACCCGGACGTCCTCCAGAGTCGAGGCCGGCGACAGGTAGCCGCCATACGGCTGCGCGAGCTCGTTGACATCCGGTGGTGGCAGGCTCTCCGCCGGTTCCGGCCAGGAGTAGGCCCGCACGACCGTGGTGACCGGAGCAGCCCCCAGACCCGTGGGATCGTTGGCCACCCGGATCTCCATGTTGCCGGTACTGGCATTGAAGTACGACAACACCGCCTTGCCGTCGATCTGGCGCACGCTCATCTCGCCGATGCGGTCGCGCCACAGCGGAGTGGGCGCGGCGTCCCAGCCCGCGCTACCCGACCAGCCCTGCCAGGCGCTGCGATCAGTGAAGTCCGCCGGCGGCACGCGATACAGCGTCGCCGGGCCGCTGCGGTCGAAGTTGTTGGCGACGATGTACACCCAGCCGGTCTCCGAATCCGCCGTCGGGATCGGATCGTAGTAGCCGCTGATCTGCGACTGCCGCCCGTCGGCGTAGGAGGCGTCGCGGGCGGAGTCCGGCACTGTCTCCCAGAGATCTTGTGCCGCTTGCGCTTTCACCAGCCGGGAGGTCTGCGGGCGCAGGCTCGCGGTGGTGGTGATCATCAGGTAGTTCTGGCGGTTGATGGAGACGACGCCTGCGGGTAGTTGCGACGAGCCCGGGGGCGTCGGGTCGGCCAGTAGCGGCGTGTGCACGCCGCTGACCCCGGTGTACCGGACACCCTCCGGCGCGGTCAGCGATGCCCTGTCGACGTGTAGTGCCACCGGCGAATACCAGCCGCCGAACCCCACGCCCTGACCGGCGAAGCTGTCACCGCATACCTGCAGCAGCTCCGTCGGGAACTCCATGAACTCACACAGGTCGGTAGCGCCGATACCGTAATCCTTTGTCGGCGTGCCGGTTCCGGCGATCGGCCCGAGGCGGATCACCTCGCCGGGCGCCAGCGGGGGCAGGCCGGCCTCCGGGGTGGCATACGCGGGTGCAGGCGCAGCCGTCGCCGACAGCAGCGCCGAGATCGACGAAATGGCGCAAACCACTCGTACTTTTCCGCCCAAACGTGAGTTTCGGCGCATGGGAGGTCAGAGCTGGGCGGCCAGCAGTTCAGCGATCTGAATGGTGTTGAGTGCCGCACCTTTACGGAGGTTGTCGCCCGAGACGAACAGCGCCAACCCGCGGCCGTCCGGCACACCGGAATCCTGGCGGATTCGGCCGACCAGCGACTCGTCGATACCCGCGGCGGCCAGCGGCGTCGGCACGTCCACCAGCTTCACACCAGGCGCCTGCGCCAACAGCTCTCGCGCGCGATCCGCCGAAAGCGGTTGGGAGAACTCGGCATTGATCGACAAGGAATGTCCGGTGAACACCGGGACCCGCACGCAGGTCCCCGACACCGCCAGATCCGGAATACCCAGGATCTTGCGACTCTCGTTGCGCAGCTTCTGATCCTCGTCGGTCTCACCGGAGCCGTCGTCGACCAGCGACCCGGCCAGGGGAACGACGTTGAAGGCGATCGGCGCGACGTACTTGACCGGCGGCGGGTACTGCAACGCCGAGCCGTTGTGCACCAGCTGCTCAGCGTCATCGATGACGGCCCGGGCCTGCGAGACGAGCTCTTCCACACCGGCCAGCCCGCTACCTGACACCGCTTGGTAGCTCGACACGATCAACCGGGTCAGCCCGGCCTCGTCGTGCAGCACCTTGAGCACCGGCATCGCGGCCATGGTGGTGCAGTTCGGGTTGGCGATGATGCCTTTTGAGAGAGACCGAGCTCGGTTTCCGACGTCTCTGTCGAAATTGACCTCGGAAACCACCAACGGCACCTCGGGGTCCTTGCGCCACGCCGAGGAGTTGTCGACCACCACGGCACCGGCAGCGGCAAAGCGCGGCGCCTGCACCCGCGACATGGTGGCACCGGCGGAGAACAGCGCGATGTCGATACCGCTCGGGTCGGCGGTCTCGGCGTTCTCGACCTCGATCTCCTGCCCGCGGAACGACAGCTTCTTACCCTGTGAGCGGGCCGAGGCGAAAAACCGCACCGAGGTGGCGGGGAAATCCCGTTCCTCCAGCAGGGTGCGCATCACCTGGCCGACCTGCCCGGTCGCGCCCACTACACCTATGGAAACCATGATCAGCGTCCCGTCCCGCCGTACACGACAGCCTCTTCGTCACCGCCGAGGCCGAACGCCTCGTGCAACGCGGCGACGGCCTTGTCCAATTCCGTGTCCTTGACCAGCACCGAGATCCGGATCTCCGAGGTGGAGATCAGGTCGATGTTCACGCCCACCTCGGCGAGCGCCTCGCAGAACTGGGCGGTGACGCCGGGGTGGCTGCGCATGCCGGCGCCGATCAGCGACACCTTGCCGATGTGGTCGTCGTAAAGCACTCGGGTGAAACCGATTTCGCTCTGCAGCGACGTCAGCTTCTCCACCGCGCCGGGACCGTTGTCACGGGCGCAGGTGAAGGTGATGTCGGTCTTGCCGTCCTCGATCTTGCTGATGTTCTGCAGCACCATGTCGATGTTGACGTCGGCGTCGGCAACCGCGCGGAATACCTTGGCGGCGTAGCCGGGAACGTCGGGCAGGCCGACGACAGTGACCTTGGCCTCACTGCGGTCGTGGGCAACTCCGGTCAGGATGGCGTCTTCCATGGCGATGTCCTCGATCGATCCTTTGACGATGGTCCCGGGTTTGTCGGAGTACGACGAACGCACGTGGATGGGCAGGTCATAGCGGCGGGCGTACTCGACACAGCGCAGCATCAGCACCTTCGCTCCGCAGGCCGCCATCTCGAGCATCTCCTCGAAGCTCACGGTGTCGAGCTTCTTGGCGTTGGAGACGATGCGCGGGTCGGCGGTGTACACGCCGTCGACGTCGGTGTAGATCTCGCAGACGTCGGCGTTCAACGCTGCGGCCACCGCCACGGCCGTGGTGTCCGAACCGCCACGACCCAGGGTGGTGACGTCCTTGGTGTCCTGGCTGACGCCCTGGAACCCGGCCACCAAGACGATCTGCCCCTCGTCGAGCGCGGAGCGCAACCGTCCCGGGGTGACCGAGATGATCTTGGCGTTGCCGTGGGTGCCGGTGGTGATGACGCCGGCCTGGGATCCGGTGAACGACCGGGCCTGCGCGCCGAGTGACTCGATGGCCATGGCGACCAGTGCGTTCGAGATCCGCTCGCCGGCGGTCAGCAGCATGTCCAGCTCCCGCGCGGGCGGCGCGGGGCACACCTGCTTGGCGAGATCGAGCAGGTCATCGGTGGTGTCGCCCATCGCCGAGACGACCACGACGACGTCGTTGCCCGCCTTCTTGGTCTCGACGATGCGCTCGGCGACGCGCCGGATCCGGTCGGCGTCGGCCACCGACGATCCGCCGTATTTCTGCACGACGAGCGCCACTGTCTGCCCTTTCACAGGTGCTGGAATGTCGGTTAAGGATATAGGGCGCCAGCACGTGGTTTTTCCCGCCGGTGACCTGACCCCTAGGTTTGGGGGATGCCCGAGCAGCCCACCGAGCGGTTGGCCGTCACCCAGGTGCCGATTCACGAGCACATCGCCGCCCGCTGGAGCCCACGCGCCTTCGATCCCGAGGCCACCCTGGATCACGACGACCTGGTGGCACTGCTGGAGGCCGCGCGGTGGGCGGCGACCTGGGGTGGACGGCAACCGGTGCGGTTTGTGGTGGGCTGCCGCGGTGACGCGACGTTCACCGCCCTGGCCGCGCTGTTGAAACGCGGCAACAGTTACGCCCGTGCCGCCGGGGCCCTGATCCTGGTGTGTGCCGACGAAGGAACCGACGAGAAGACCGCCCGTTACTCCGGGGTGGACGCCGGGGCCGCCATGGCCAACCTCGCTGTCGAGGCGGTGTCCCGCGGACTGCACGCCCACCCGATGGCCGGCTTCGACGCCCTCGGGGCGCAGCAGGTGTTCGCGATCCCGGACGGCATCCGGCCGTTGGCGGTGGTGGCGGTGGGCAGCCTCGGCGACTACGGGCAGATGACCGCCGAGATCGCCGAACGGGACGCCCGCCCCCGCGAACGTTTGCCGCTGGCCGAGATCGCGTTTGCCGGGCGGTGGGGCTCCCCCGCGCAGCTGTAGCACTCCACTGCGCGCTGCCGGTGATTGTGGTTGTGCCCGTGGTGGGTTCGGTTTCCTTGTAGTGTTCGCCGCATGTCGGATTCGACGCACCAGTGAACGCGAGTCGACGGAGTCGCGCCGGTTCGGACACCGAGATCACCCGGACGATGCAATCCGACACCCGCACCACGGATCTCGACGCCACCGACCTTCAACTGATCGACAATCTGCAGCTCGACGGCCGGATGACCTACACCGAGTTGGCCCATCGGGTGGGAGTCACGGAGAAAACCGCCCGCCGGCGCGTCTCGCGACTGCTCGAAGCGCGTTACATCACCATCGCCGCTGTGACTGACCCGGGTGTGCTCGGATTCCATTGCATGGCACTGATTTTCATCACCATCGACGGATCCAGACTGCCGGTGGACATCGCCGACGAGCTGGTGACGGTGCCTGAGGTCCACTACGTCACGGTGACCACCGGCCGCTTCGCGATGCAGGCCGAGGTGGTGTGCACCGACAAGCAGGAGCTCTACGACGTGGTCTTCGGTGCCATCGCGTCCGTCTCCGGTGTCGCCACAGTCGAGATCCTGCCGTACCTGCGGTTGCACTACCAGCAGGCCCGCTTCTCCGGCCTGCCCACAGGAGTCGGCGGCATCCGACCGAAGCCGCTGGACACCACCGACCGTGCCATCATCACCCACCTGGCCGCCGACGGTCGGGCCGCCTTCCGGGATTGCGCAACCGCCCTGGGAGTCTCCGAGGCAACGGTGCGGCTGCGCTACGCCAAGCTCATCGAATCCGGGGCGATCCGGGTGATGTGCATCGCCAACCCGTTGCGGCTGGGTTACCGCTTCAGCGGCTGGGTGACCATCCAGATCGGTGAGAATGGCCGCGCCCAGGATGTCGCCGAGGCGCTGACACGTCTCAAAGCTGTGTCTTACGTGGCGATCACCGCCGGCCGGGCCGACGTCATCGCAGAGGTGATCGCGGCGACCGGGGAATCGCTGCTCGCGGTGCTCGACGATGAGATCCGGGTGATCGACGGGGTGGCCGCAATCGGGTCGTTGACGTACTTGACCGTCTACTACAAGGCCATCCGCCCACGCGGGCCCAGCACCCGCGTCGATCCTGACGCCGACGACCAGACCGGCTGAGCGTCACGGTAGTTCTCCAAGCCCTCTGGGCGGCAGTCGCATTGGAATCCCGGGCTCTCGATCCGGCCCCGCGGGCCGGCCACCTCGAATGAGTCGTGGGGCCGGACTCCACGTACCAGTACCCGACCTCGCAGTCACGTCATGCGTGAGAATTTGCTCCGCCAGGGCCGTATTCCGCATCCCAGAGTGGCTACGTGACCGTAATGCGTTACATTCTCAGGCGGCCGACGGTTAGCTGAACTACCGGCCTGTACCGCCACCGAAGCTTCACGACCTCCGAGGGACGACCATGGCCATCGCCGCCTCGCACTGGCGCGAGGACCGCCAGTGACGATCGCCGACACGATTGACCGGCTGCCCACCGACCTGTTCATCAACGGCGCCTGGACCCCCGCCGAGAGCGGGCGCACCATGACGGTTGAAGACCCCGCGTTCGCATGGAGCATGGCCGAGGTCGCCGACGCAGCGCCGGCCGACGGACGGCGCGCCCTGGCCGCCGCGGTGGCAGTCCAGCCGGCCTGGCAACGGACCGCCCCGCGGCACCGTAGCGAGATCCTCATCGAGGCACGCCGAATCATGTTGGCCTGCATCGAGGATCTCGCCGTGGTGATCACCAGCGAGATGGGCAAGCCGCTGGCCCAGGCGCGCGCCGAAGTCCACTACGCCGCCGAGTACCTGCGCTGGTTCGCCGAGGAGGCGGTGCGCATTGCCGGACGCCAGCAGACGACTCCGGACGGCAACAACCGCGCCGTGGTGGTCGCCTCGGCCGTCGGCCCGTGCGTGTTGATCACGCCGTGGAACTTCCCGCTTGCCATGGCCGCCCGCAAAATCGCACCCGCAATCGCCGCGGGCTGCACCATGGTCCTCAAGCCGGCACCGCAGACACCGTTGACCGCGTTGCTGCTGGCCGACATCCTGTTCGAGGCCGGGCTGCCCCCGGGCGTGCTCAACGTGGTGCCCACCTCCGATGCCCCCGGGCTGATCGAACCCCTGCTGCGCAGCGGTCAGGTACGCAAACTGTCCTTCACCGGCTCTACCGCTGTGGGCAAGACGCTGCTGGCCCAGGCCGCTTCCGGGGTGCTGCGCACATCGATGGAACTCGGTGGCAACGCACCCTTCATCGTGTTCCCCGACGCCGACCTCGACCTGGCTCTCGAGGCCGCAATGCGCGCGAAGATGCGCAACATGGGCGAGACCTGCACCGCAGCCAATCGGTTCTTCGTCCACACCGACGTCATGGACCACTTCGCCGACCGGCTGGCCGACGCCATGTCCGCACTGGTGGTGGGCCCGGGTCTGGACCCCGCAACTGAGGTGGGCCCGGTGATCGATGGCACCAGCAGGGACAAGATCACCCGGCTGGTCACCGAGGCGCGCGAGCGTGGAGCCCGCACCGTCGGCACACCACCGGAGGTGCCCGGCACCGGGTATTTCTATCCGCCCACCGTGCTGACCGACGTCCCCGCCGACAGCACGATCTGCGACACCGAGATCTTCGGCCCGGTCGCGGCACTGCAACCGTTCACCGACACCGCCGAGGTGGTGGCGGCGGCCAACCGCACCCCGTGGGGGCTGGCCGGGTACTTGTTCACCGAGAATCTCGACACTGCGATGGCCGTCAGCGACGCGCTGGAAGTCGGCATGGTGGGACTCAACACCGGGCTGGTGTCTGATCCGACCACCCCATTCGGCGGCGTCAAGGAATCGGGCCTGGGCCGCGAAGGCGGGCACGTGGGGATCGACGAGTACCTGGTGACGAAGCTGATCACCTCCCCGATCCGGGCCCGGTTCTGAGAGGTCAGTCCTCGCACGCGTCCGAGAGCGCGGCCAACTCCGAGCTGATCCGCGCGTTGAGGAAGTTCATCTCGTGCACCAGCGGCGGGGTGGGCGAGCCGGGGGTGTGCGCCTCCGACTCTGCCCGCAGCCGCGGCAGCTTCGTGACGAACTGCGTGGCGAGGTCGGCGACGCGGACCGCGGAGGAAGCCAGGTCCGGTGAGGTCACCAGCTGCGCGCGCTGGGCCAGCCCGTCGGCCCACTGCTGGTAGGCGGCGTCGTCGGCGACGGTCGGCACGTCGGCAGAGTCATTGGTGTGCGCGGCGATCTGTTCGGACTGGGACCTGTTGAACTCCAACAGATCCACCACCGGCTTGCACTCATCGGAGGTCTGCCGGAACACCGTCTCCGACATCACGAAGGCGATCGCAACCACGACTACACACGCAATCGCGATCCACCAGCGGCGGTCGAGCTTCAACTTCACCGCCGCCACTGTAGCGGCCGCAGCGCTCAGCGATAGAGCGCGGCCGCACGCGCTGCCACCTGCCCGACCAGCGTCGGGCCGGTGCATCCGGCCTCCCCGCTCGCGACGTCGATGGCCGCGCGGATGTCCAGATCACCGGTGTCGACCAGGTCGCCGTTGCCCAGCCGACGGCGTAGCGGTGGCCCCACGAAGACCAGCGCGGTGCACAACTGCCGGTCCAGATACACCTCCGCATCCGGTGTCCGAACGAGCTCACGGCCGTCGATCCCCGCATCGACCACCCGCGGACGCAGCGACAACTGCACAGGTACCGCCGCGGTGCCGGGCCCCCGGGTCATCCCGAACGCACAGCGGTACGGCTCGCCACCGGCGATGTCCCAGGAGTCGATGTCCCAGGAGTCGAGGCCGTCGAGCACCGCGAGCACCTCGCAGGGATCACGTTCGGCCAGCGCCGTGGTGTAAGTCGCAGCACCGTCTCGCACGGGCAGCGGGGTGTGGGTCAGCCGAGCACCCAGCGCCGAGGCCACCCGGGCGACCGCGGCACAGTCGGGTTCGGCAACCATTCCGATGCGCAGGTGCGGTTGCTGCCGGCCTGGCAGCCGACCGGCCCCGGGGAGGGCGGCCAGATCGATGGGCACCAGGTACTCGCACGCCCCGGGGACGGCTTCGCGCACCTGCACCCCTGGATCGCGTCCCACCTCCGGTCCCTGTGGCTGCGCCAGCTCGACCGTCGCACTGATGTACCTCGGCGCTGCCACGCCGGGGATCTTGACGTCGACATCGCATTCGTCGAACTCCAAAAACGTTCCAGAGGAATGGATTTCACCGATCCGCGCCAGGCCGTCCCGGCCGACCAGACCGCACACGTCCACCCGACGCAACGCCCGCAGGTAGGCGAGCCTGATCTCCTCGGCAGCGCTGACCCGCTGGCCGTATGTCGGTACCGCGCCGGCGAAGAACGCCGCCGGGTCGCCGACCCCCGGAACCGGGCGCGCGCTGCCCTCGACAGCGTCGGCGCATCCGGCGCTCAGCAGGAGGGTCGCGGCCATCAGGCCGCTCACCAGCGGATGCACCGCATCAGTATCGCAACCGGACGCGAGTTTTGGCGGCACGGGCAACAGCGGTACAGTGGCGTCATCATGTTTTTCATGCAGCGGGTGCTCCTTCTCGGACGCCGCGACGGGGTCTGATCTGGACCGGCTTCCCGTCGCGGGTGTTTCGCGATGCGCCGGTCTCGACCTTTTCGAAGGTCTCCCGAACACAGACCCGGAGCTATTTCATGACTGATTCATCTACGTTCTCGCAGCCGTCTTCGGCTGACTCCGCCGACGCATTCAGCTCGGTACGCACCATCAAAACCCCCGCCGGCGCCCCCAACCCCGGCCAGCCCGCATGGAACACCCAGCGCGCCAGCTCAATGCCGGTGAACCGGTACCGCAGCTTCGCCGCCGAGGTGCCGGGTGGGAGCCCGGCATCGGGCCCGGTGCAGGTTCCTTTCGACCGCACCTGGCCGGACAAGGTCATCGACCGCGCGCCGTCCTGGTGCGCCGTCGACCTGCGTGACGGCAACCAGGCACTGATCGACCCGATGAGCCCGGCCCGCAAGCGCCGCATGTTCGACCTGCTGGTGCGAATGGGCTACAAGGAGATCGAGGTCGGCTTCCCCTCGGCCAGCCAGACCGATTTCGATTTCGTCCGCGAGATCATCACCGAAGGCGCGATCCCCGATGACGTGACAATCCAGGTGCTGACCCAGTGCCGCCCGGAGCTGATCACCCGCACCTTCGAAGCCTGCGCCGGCGCCCCCCGCGTAATCGTGCACTTCTACAACTCGACGTCGATCCTGCAGCGGCGCGTGGTGTTCCGCGCCGATCGGGCTGCGGTCCAGAAGATCGCCACCGACGGCGCCCGCCTGTGTGTCGAGGAGGCCGCCAAGCACCCGGACACGTTCTGGCGGTTCGAGTACTCCCCCGAGTCCTACACCGGCACCGAACTGGAGTACGCCAAGCAGGTCTGCGACGCGGTATCCGAGATCGTCGCACCCACCCCGGAGCGGCCACTGATCATCAACCTGCCCGCGACCGTCGAGATGGCCACCCCCAATGTCTACGCCGACTCGATCGAGTGGATGCACCGTAACTTGGCCCGCCGCGACTCGATCATCCTGAGCCTGCATCCGCACAACGACCGCGGAACTGCCGTGGCAGCAGCAGAATTGGGCTATCAGGCCGGTGCCGACCGCATCGAGGGCTGCCTGTTCGGCAACGGCGAACGCACCGGCAACGTCTGCCTGGTGACGCTGGGCCTGAACCTGTTCAGCCGCGGTGTCGACCCGCAGATCGACTTCTCCAACATCGACGAGATCCGCCGCACCGTCGAGTACTGCAACCAGCTGCCCGTGCACGAGCGCCATCCCTACGGCGGCGACCTGGTCTACACCGCGTTCTCCGGCAGTCACCAGGACGCCATCAACAAGGGTCTGGACGCGATGAAGTCCGCTGCCGATGCCGCGGACAGCGACGTGGACGACATGCTGTGGGAGGTGCCCTATCTGCCGATCGATCCCAAGGACGTCGGCCGCACCTACGAAGCCGTCATCCGGGTGAACTCGCAATCCGGTAAGGGCGGCGTGGCCTACATCATGAAGGCCGACCATGGCCTGGCGCTGCCACGACGGCTGCAGATCGAGTTCTCCCAGGCCATTCAGAAGATCACCGATGGTGAGGGCGGCGAAGTCTCCCCCAAGGAGATGTGGGAGGCCTTCCACCAGGAGTACCTGGCGCCCGTCGTGCCGCTGGAACGGATCCGGCAGAAGGTCGACGCCGCCGAGGTCGATGGGGGCACCGACAGCATCACTGCCGTCGTGAAGATCGACGGGACCGAAACCGAGATCGTCGGCGCCGGCAACGGACCGCTGGCGGCGTTCTGCGATGCGCTGAGCACCCGAGGCATCCAGGTCAGCGTGCTGGACTACTCCGAGCACGCGATGTCCGCAGGCGAGGAAGCCAAAGCCGCCGCCTACGTCGAGGCTTCGGTGGACGGCAAGACCGTCTGGGGTGTCGGGATCGCGACCTCGATCACCACCGCGTCGCTGCGCGCGGTGGTCTCGGCGGTCAACCGTGCTGCCCGCGGCTGATTCACACGCGGCGGGCCCGTCACCGGCCTAGGCTCGAACCTGCGGACATCCTTCCGTGCTCACGGTTGAGGGGAAGCCGCTGTGTGGGATTCGTTCTGGGACTACTTCTGGTCGTTACTCGTCATCTTTGCGTTCATCGCGTATCTGATGATCCTGTTCAACATCCTCACCGACCTGTTCTGGCGGGACCACAAGACCTCCGGCTGGGTCAAGGCGGTGTGGGTGTTCTTCCTGGTCGTCTTCCCGTACCTGACGGCGCTGGTGTACCTGATCGCACGCGGCAACGGCATGGCCGAGCGGGCCCGCGAAGCCGCCGAAAGCGCCAAGCAGCAGACCGACGCCTACATCAAGCAGGCGGCGGGACGGTCCCCTGCGCAGGAGATCGCTGACGCCAAGGCGTTACTGGACGCGGGGACCATCACCGAGGACGAGTTCAACTCGCTGAAGGTCAAAGCGCTGAGCTAGCTCCGCCGACCCACGCGCGGCGAGCCGGACAGTCAGAACAGCGCGAACTGGTCGCCCTCGACCCCGGCGTCGGTGAACTGGTCGATCCCGGTGCCGCCGACGACAGCGTCGACGTGCTGCATGAACTCCGTATCGGAAACCACGGGGACACCGAGCTCGCGCGCCAGGAACCCCTTGCCCTGCTCTGGCCGGGCTTCGTTGCAGATCACCAGCGACGTCTCGGGATCCACTGTGTCGCAGTAGGCCAGGCCGGCGTGCAGGATCCGCTCGACCAGTTCCTCATGGGTGCGGCGCACCTCGGTCGACAGGGCCACCCGCATGCCCTGCACCAGTGGACGCCCGCTGACGTAGCGGCCCGGGTTGAGGTACGGGCACGGCATGCGGGCGGCCAGCATCTTCAACGGCCGCAGCTCGTCGTGCGTGACCCGACCGTTGGGCCAGCGTCGCCGGGTTACAGGGCGAACCGGAAGCCAGATACCGCGATCCCTGGCCCGGCGCAGAGCGGGCTGCAGCACCTGACACAGCACCGAGGCGTCGTCGAAGGCGTCGTGCGGGCGGAGCTGGTCGACACCCCAGTGCCGGGCCAACGTCTCGAGCCGGAAGTTCTCCAGTTCCAGCCCGAGCCGACGGGTCAGCTCGACGGTGCACATCACCGTTTCGGTGGGCAGCTCGGCACCGATGAGCTCGGCTTCGGCAGTCAGGAACGAGTAGTCGAACGCCACGTTGTGCGCGACCAGGGTGCGGCCTTTGAGCAGTTGCATGACGTCGCCGACGATGTCGCCGAAGGTGGGCTGATCCTCCAGCATGTCGGCGGTGAGTCCGTGCACATGGGTGGGGCCCGGATCCACCCCGGGGTTGAGCAGGCTCACGACGGACTCTTCGACGCGGCCGTCGCCGTCCAGCGCCAGTGCCGCCAGGCTGATCACGCGGGCCTGGCCGGGGCTGAACCCCGTCGTCTCGAGGTCCACCACCACCCAACCATCCGCCTGCTCCCCCGGCGGTCGGCCCCATTCCTGCCTCACGCTGCCAGGATGGCACGCTGCTCTGACAATCCGCTGCGTTGGCCACGTGTGGAAAACCGTGTCGGGCCAGCCCAACTAGACTTCTCCCGGTGATCTCACCCCGAGGACGCGTCGCCCTGGCCGCAGGCGCGGGCGCACGCTGGGCATCCCGGGTCACCGGCCGCGGGGCGGGCGCGATGATCGGCGGCCTGGTCGCCATGACGCTGGACAAATCGATCCTGCGCCAGCTCGGGCGCGGCCGTCGCTGCGTGGTCGTGACCGGCACCAACGGCAAGTCCACCACCACCCGGATGACCGCTTCGGCGCTCGCGACGCTGGGGCCCGTCGCCACCAACGCCGAAGGCGCCAACATGGACGCCGGGTTGGTCGCCGCCCTGGCCGCGGCGCGTACCGCGGAGCTGGCCGCACTCGAGGTCGACGAGATGCATGTGCCGCACGTGGCCGACGCGGTGGGGCCCGAAGTGCTCGTACTGCTCAATCTGTCGCGCGATCAGCTGGACCGGGTCGGTGAGATCAACCACATCGAACGCACCCTGCGGACCGGGCTGGCGCGTCACCCCGCAGCGGTCGTGGTGGCCAACTGCGACGACGTGTTGATGACCTCGGCCGCCTACGACAGCCCCCGCGTGGTGTGGGTGGCGGCGGGCGGCGGCTGGGCCAACGACTCGGTGAGCTGCCCGCGCAGTGGCGAGATCATCGTGCGCGAGGGCGACCACTGGTACTCGACGGGTACCGACTTCAAGCGGCCCAGCCCGCAGTGGTGGTTCGACGACGACACCCTTTACGGGCCGGACGGGCTGACGCTGCCCATGCAGTTGGCGCTGCCCGGCGCGGTGAACCGGGGCAACGCCGCCCAAGCGGTGGCCGCGGCCGTCGCTCTGGGCGCTTCTCCGGCCGAGGCCGTTGCCGCCGTGTCGCTGGTCGACGAGGTGGCCGGGCGGTACCGAACCGTGCGACTGGGCGCGCACACCGTGCGGGTGCTGTTGGCCAAGAACCCCGCCGGCTGGCAGGAGGCCCTGTCGATGATCGACAAGCAGGCTGCCGGCGTGGTCATCTCGGTCAACGGCCAGGTGCCCGACGGCGAGGACCTGTCCTGGCTGTGGGATGTCCGGTTCGAGCACTTTGACGACACCTCGGTGGTGGCCGCCGGTGAACGTGGCACGGACCTGGCGGTGCGCCTCGGTTATGCCGGCGTCGAGCACACCCTGGTCCACGACACCGTGGCCGCGATCGCCTCGTGTCCGCCCGGGCACGTCGAGGTCGTCGCCAACTACACCGCGTTCCTGTCGTTGAACCGGGTCCTGGAGCGGTTGTCATGACCGTGCGGATCGGGCTGGTGCTGCCCGATGTGATGGGTACCTACGGCGACGGCGGCAACGCGGTGGTGCTCCGGCAGCGGCTGCGACTGCGCGGCATCGATGCGGAGATCGTCGAGATCACGCTGGGTGATCCGGTGCCGGAGTCGCTGGACCTCTACACCCTCGGCGGTGCCGAAGACTATGCCCAGCGATTGGCGACCCGGCACCTCATCCGGCATCCCGGCCTGCAGCGGGCCGCCGAGCGCGGGGCTCCGGTGTTGGCGATCTGCGCGGCGATCCAGGTGCTGGGCCACTGGTATGAGACCTCTGCCGGTGAGCGGGTCGACGGCGTGGGGTTGCTCGATGTCACCACGTCGCCGCAGCAGACGCGCACCATCGGCGAAGTGGCGGCCACTCCGCTGATCGACGGCCTGAGCCAGCCGCTGACCGGCTTCGAGAATCATCGCGGCGGGACGGTGCTCGGCCCGGCGGCCCGGCCGTTGGCGGCGGTGACCAAGGGGGCCGGTAACCGGGCGGGCGACGGCTACGACGGGGCCGTCCAGGGCAGTGTGGTGGCCACCTATCTGCACGGGCCCTGCCTGGCCCGCAACCCCGAGCTGGCCGATCACCTGCTGTCACAGGTGGTCGGGCCGTTGGCGCCGTTGGAGTTGCCGGAAGTCGAGCTGCTGCGCCGCGAACGCTTGGCCGCCCCCCGCCGCGCCTAGGCCGCATCCTCACTTCGGCTTCGCCCAAACCAACGAATGGGTTCCAAAGTGCGAGTAAATCCTGCCATTTCGTCGATCTCGAGGCCGCCCCGCCGAAGGAAGGCTTCCCGGATGCTCGGCAGGAACTCAGCGGGCCGGTCCTCGTTGATGACGCGGATGACCTCCCAGCCACACCTCTCGACCTTCGGTAAACGGCGCAGATCTTTCACGTATTGAGAACGACTCGTCCGATGCTGATCTCCGTCATACTCGACAGCCAGCTTGATCTCCGGCCAACCCATGTCCAGATACGCGAACGGCACATCACCGTCGAGCACGGGAATCTGAGTCTGCGGCTTGGGAAATCCGTCGTCGATCAACAGCAGCCGCAACCAACTCTCTTTCAACGACTCGGCACCGGGATCGACCAGTGGGACGAGTTCGCGCAGTTGGCGGACGCCGCGCACGGGACCGTACCGGTCCATCAAAGCCGACACGTCACCCTCCCGAAACGGTGCGGCCCGCATCAACGCATCCAGTCGACCCAGTGCTGAATGGCGCTCCAGGTAACGGCCCATATCGAAGGCCGTGCGAACCGGCGTCGCCACCGAAATCCCACCGAGAGTCATGACCTCGTCGTCGCCAACACGATCCATGCGCACGGTCAGTCCCGGCTGGCGGCGCCGTTCATTGGCGAGGATCTCCACTGGTTCGTCATCGTCGACCCACGCCGCACCGTGCAGAGCGGACGCAGCCACGCCGGTGACGACCCCGGTGCGGCCAGATGTCAGCCATGCGCCCGTCGCTCGGTCGGTCAGGGTCAGCTTTGCCCGCTTGGGCGCGTAGACACCGCGGTAGATCGGGCGGTACCACCGCCGCAGTTCGGCACGGGGCAGGCCGTCGCCGAGGGCCTCCCTGCCCAGGAATATCTCTGTCATGGCGGCATCGTCGCGCGCCGGTCCGACACCGCCCCGAGATCGACGAAATGGCGCGATTTACTCGCACTTTCGAACCCAACGGTCATTGTCAAGCTGCTTGGAGTCGGTCGGGTTGATTTTTGGTGGGGAGGTTGATGCCGACGATGGTGCTGGGCGCTGGGGTCTGTGGGCGGTTTCGGAACCGTTCGGGGTGGGTGGCGTAGTAGGCCTGTTGAACGTCGTCGCGTTGCTGCCAGTTCTGCACCCATGATCCGTTGTGGACTTCTGCCGGGGTGAACAGGGCGATGCCGCTGTGGCGGTGGTGCTGGTTGTACCAGGGCATGTAGGCGCCGACCCAGGCGCGGGCGGCGTCGAGGTCATCGAAGGCGCCCGGATAGTTCGGCCGGTACTTCATGGTGCGGAACTCTGATTCGGAGAACGGGTTGTCATTGCTGACCCGGGGCCGGTTGTGGGTCTGGTCGACACCGAGACCGGATAAGAGATCTTTGAGCAAGGTCGACCGCATCGCCGGTCCGGAGTCGGCATGCACGGCCTGCGGCAGGCCATGTTCGGCGAAGGCGTCTTCGAACATGTCGACGGCGAGCTGGTCGCATTCGCGTTCCTCGACGCGACAGCCCACGATCTTGCGGGAGTAGATGTCGATGATCGAATACGCCTTGAATGCCATACCGCGCCAGGGGGTGCGCAGATCGGTGATGTCCCAGCTCCAAATCTGGTTTGGTCCTGTTGCTTTGAGTACCGGCACAGGCCTCGGTGTTGTGTGACCCGAGCGCCGCGTCGGTGCGACTGGACGCGCACTTTGATCTTCGATGGTCGTCGCGATTCGCCACCAGGACCGCCGTGACGCGAGCATCAGGCCGTCATCCCAGCAGGAGGCGAACGAGTGATCCACTGACTGGCCGGCCGCCCAGCCGGCGGTGATCACCGCCGCGATCACTGAGCGGTCGGCTTTCGGGATCCGTGACGGGTAAGCCCGATCTTTCTGCGGCACAGGATCGGCCACCGCAGGGCGGGGCTTGGATCGGTAATGCCACGTCGAGCGTGACAAGCCGATCATCTTCAACGCTTGGCGTTGCGATCCGATCGCCCGAGTCAACTCGGCGACGAGTCCGTTTTCGAGGTCGAGGAACTGCTCAGATCGGTCGTCATGGTGGTGTCGGGCTCTTGTTCGCTCCTGTCGTGCAAGAGCCCGATAGCTTTTCCCAAGGCGGCATTGGTCTGTTCAAGCTCATCGACACGCGCCTGAAGACGCGCGAGCTCGGCCTCGTGTCGCGCTGCTTCAGCGGCCCGCGCTCTGGCTATGGCGGTCCGTTTCACCGGTGGAGTCGTCACATCACTACCTTCTCGCGGAATCAGGCCACGGTCGAGGTCACCCTCATACAGCGATTCCCGCCACCGCCTCAACCGGTGATACGTCAAACCACGACTGACCAGCCACGGACCCTTCTGTCCCTGAGGTTGCAGGTGATATTCGTGGACCAACTCCACCATCTCCGCCGCCGAATAACCCGGACTAATCGACACCGCACCGCTCCTCACCCTGTCCACTAACTGACTCACAGCCAGCCTGACAAAGAGGGCAAACGTTGGTTTGGGCGACTGGAGGAGGAAGAAGGGGAAGAGGAGGAGGGGACTAGACCATGGCGCGGCGGCCGGCCAGGGCGCGGCCCAGCGTCAGCTCGTCGGCGAACTCCAGGTCCCCGCCCATCGGCAGGCCCGACGCGATCCTGGTGACCGTCAGCCCGGGGATGTCACGCAGCATCCGCACCAGATAGGTGGCCGTGGCCTCACCCTCGGTGTTGGGATCGGTGGCGATGATCACCTCGGTGATGTCCACACCGTCGACGCGTTCACCGATGCGGTTCAACAACTCCCGGATCCGCAGCTGTTCGGGCCCGACCCCCGACAACGGGTCCAGCGCCCCACCCAGAACGTGGTACCGGCCCCGGAACTCACGGGTGCGTTCCACGGCCTGGACATCCTTGGGCTCTTCCACCACGCACACCAGGGTGCCGTCGCGGCGCGGGTCACCGCAGATCCGGCAGCGTTCGGCATCGGAGACGTTGCCGCACACCGCACAGAAGGTCACCCCGTCGCGGATCCGGCCCAACGCCGCGGTCAGCCGGTCGATATCCGGTGGCTCGACCGACAACAGATGAAACGCGATGCGCTGCGCACTCTTGGGACCAACGCCCGGCAACTTGCCCAGCTCGTCGATCAGATCCTGGACGGGGCCCTCAAACATGGGGATTCAAGCTCAGAATCCCGGCAATCCCAGGGCGTCGCCCATCCCGCCGGCCAGCGGTCCCAACCGGCTCTGCGCCAGGATGCTCACCTGGTGGGAAGCATCCGCCAGCGCGCCGACGATGAGGTCCTGCAACGTCTCGACGTCGTCGGGGTCGACGACCTTGGGATCGATCGCCACTGCGACGACCTCGCCGCTGCCCTTGAGGGTCACCTGCACCAACCCGCCACCGGCCTGGCCGTGCACCTCGGTGTTCGCGAGCTTCTCCTGGGCTTCCATCAGCTGCTGTTGCATCTGCTGGGCCTGAGCCAGCAGCGCCGACATGTCGGGCGCGCCTCCTGGCTGCATAACTGGTCCCCTTGCATGTTGATGTCGTATCGGTCTCGACTTGGTTGCGCCTGCGACGTCACCGGCTTTTGCCCTTTCAAGCCTAGACGCCCGGCCGCTACGGTGGCGCCGTGCCACTGCCAGCCTGTCTTCGTGTCGGGGCCACGATGGCCGCCGGCGTGCTCGTCGCCGCATCCGTGGCGACCGCGACCCCCGCCGCCGCCGCGCCCACCAATGTCGCCGGGAAGATCGTCTTCCTCGATCCCGGACACAACGGCGCCAACGACGGCTCGATCAGCCGACAGGTGGCGACGGGCCGGGGCGGCACGAAAGACTGCCAGGCCAGCGGCACGTCCACCGACGACGGATACCCCGAACACTCGTTCACCTGGGAGACGACCCTGCGGATCCGGCAGGCGCTCAACGCGCTCGGGGTCCGCACCGCGATGTCCCGCGGCAACGACAACGCGCTGGGCCCCTGCGTCGACGAACGGGCCGCGATGGCCAACCAATTGCGGCCCAACGCCATCGTCTCGATCCACGCCGACGGCGGCCCACCCACCGGCCGCGGGTTCCACGTGCTGTACTCGTCGCCGCCGCTCAACGACGCCCAGGCCGGCCCTTCGGTGCGCTTCGCCCAACTGATGCGCGACCAGCTGCAGGCCTCCGGTATCCCGCCGTCGAACTACATCGGCTCGGGCGGCCTGAACCCGCGCTCGGACATCGCCGGGCTGAACCTGGCGCAATACCCCTCGATCCTGGTCGAGCTCGGAAACATGAAGAATCCGGCGGATCAGACGCTGATCAAGTCTCCCGAGGGCCGGCAGAAGTACGCCGACGCCGTGGTGCGCGGTATCGCCGCATTCCTCGCGACGAGCTGACCTACCCCTCGAGCTGCTTCTTCAGGTTCTCCAGCACCTCGGCCTGGATCTTCTTCAGGCCCAGCGGCGCGAACGTCTTCTCGAAGAAGCCCTTCACCCCGCCGGCACCGGTCCAGGAGGTCTTGGTGGTGACCGTTGATCCCGTACCGGCCGGGGCCACCGTCCAATTCGTGATCAGCGAGGAGTTCGCGTCCTTCTCGATGACGGTGCGTCCGGCGACGTCGACGGTGGCTTTCACCTGGCGGACGCGGGATTTGGTCGCCTGCAGTTTCCAGCTGACGACGGTGCCCGCGCCCTGTCCGCCCTCGAGCACCTGATACTCGCTGTAGTGCGAGGACAGGATCTTGGGTCGGACGTTGCGGTAATCGGCGACAGCGGCGAGCACCGCTTCCGGCGTGGCGTTGATCAGGATCGTGCTGGCCGCGCTGACCTGTCCCATCAGGCAAAACTCCTCTGTCGCAAGATCGGGGCGATCGGGGTGACAACCGTGCGGTCGCATCGGTTGCGGTCGGGGACTAGCGTATATCCGTGGCTGTTCCCGTAGCCGAGGCATGTTCTGCTCACTCCGCTGGTGTCGAGCGGCTTCTCGCTAGCTATCGCGCTATCCCGTCCACTGCGACCGTTCGGTTGGCCAAACCGACGTCCAATCTGTTCCGGGCCCGGGCCAAGACGAACGCTCCGGGGCTGGACACCTCGGGATTGACGGGCGTGATCGCCGTCGATGCCGAGGCGCGCACCGCCGACGTGGCCGGCATGTGCACCTATGAAGACCTGGTGGCCGCAACTCTGCCGTACGGGCTGTCGCCGCTGGTGGTGCCGCAGCTCAAGACGATCACTCTCGGCGGTGCGGTCACCGGACTCGGCATCGAGTCCACGTCATTCCGCAACGGGCTCCCCCACGAGTCCGTGCTGGAGATGGACATCCTCACCGGCAGCGGCGAGGTCATCACGGCAAGCCGGGAACAGCACGCCGACCTGTTTCGGGCGTTCCCGAATTCTTATGGGACGCTGGGCTATTCGGTGCGGCTGCGGATCGAGCTGGAGCAGGTCAAACCGTTTGTCGCGTTGCGTCATCTGCGGTTCGGTTCGACGACCGACCTGGTGGCGGCCATGGACCGCATCATCGAGACCGGCGGGTACAACGGGGACCGGGTGGATTACCTCGACGGCGTGGTTTTCAGCGCCGACGAGTCCTACCTGGTGCTGGGCATCCAGACCGCCACTTCGGGGCCGGTCAGCGACTACACCGGCATGGACGTCTACTACCAGTCGATCCGCCACGCCGCCGGCGAGAAGCACGACCGCCTGACCATTCACGACTATCTGTGGCGCTGGGACACCGACTGGTTCTGGTGTTCACGGGCGTTCGGGGCGCAGGACCCGCGGATCCGCCGGTTCTGGCCGCGACGGTTCCGTCGCAGCAGCGTCTACTGGAAGTTGATCGGCTACGACCAGCGCTTCGACATTGCCGACCGGATCGAGAAGCGCAATGGCAGGCCCGCACGCGAACGCGTCGTGCAGGACATCGAAGTGCCCATCGAACGTACCGCCGAGTTCATCGACTGGTTCCTGGAGACGGTGCCGATAGAGCCGATCTGGTTGTGTCCATTGCGCTTACGCAGCAACGAAAGCTGGCCACTGTATCCGATCCGGGCCGGGCACACCTACGTCAACGTCGGCTTCTGGTCGTCGGTGCCGGTGGGGCCCGACGAGGGTCATACCAATAGACTGATCGAACAGAAGGTCAGCGATCTCGAAGGACACAAGTCGTTGTATTCGGACGCGTATTACTCCCCAGAAGAGTTCGACGAACTCTACGGCGGCGAGGCCTACAAGACGGTCAAGAAAGCCTACGACCCGGATTCACGGCTCCTCGATTTGTATGCGAAGGCGGTGCAACGACGATGACCACATTCAAAGACCCTGCCCCGGCCGGGCACGGTAAGCTCAGCCTCGCCGAGATCCTCGAAATGCTCACCGCCAGTGGCGACTTCCCGTTGAAGTTCACCGCTTACGACGGCAGCAGCGCCGGGCCCGACGACGCGAAGCTCGGGCTGGACCTGCTGACTCCGCGCGGTACCACCTATTTGGCCACCGCACCCGGCGACCTGGGCCTGGCACGGGCCTACGTCTCCGGTGACCTCGGCATCCACGGCGCGCACCCCGGCGATCCCTACGAAATATTGCGGGCGCTGACGGACAAGCTCGACTTCAAGCGGCCCCCGGCCCGCATGCTGGCCACCATCATCCGCTCGATCGGGATCGAACGCCTCAAGCCGATCGCGCCGCCGCCGCAGGAGGCACTGCCACGCTGGCGGCGGGTAGCGGAGGGTCTACGGCACAGCAAGTCCCGCGATGCCGAAGCCATTCACCATCACTATGACGTGTCGAACGCCTTCTATGAGTTGGTTCTCGGCCCGTCGATGACCTACACCTGCGCGTGTTATCCCCAGGCCGAAGCCACGCTCGAAGAGGCCCAGGAGAACAAGTACCGCTTGGTGTTCGAGAAGCTGCGGCTCAAACCGGGTGATCGACTGCTCGACGTCGGTTGCGGCTGGGGCGGCATGGTGCGCTACGCGGCCCGCCACGGTGTCAAGGCCGTCGGGGTCACGCTCTCGGCCGAGCAGGCCGGCTGGGCCCAGAAAGCGATCGCCGACGCGGGCTTGTCGGATCTGGCCGAGGTACGCCACGGCGACTATCGCGACGTCCAGGAGTCCCAGTTCGACGCGGTGTCCTCCATCGGCCTCACCGAACACATCGGCGTACACAACTACCCGTCGTATTTTGGTTTCCTGCAGTCGAAGCTGCGCACCGGGGGCCTGCTGCTCAACCATTGCATCACCCGGCCGGACAACCGTGCCACGGCGACTGCCGGCGGCTTCATCGACCGGTATGTGTTTCCCGACGGCGAGCTCACCGGGTCTGGCCGCATCATCACCGATGCCCAGAACGTCGGGCTGGAAGTGGTGCACGAGGAGAACCTGCGCCACCACTACGCGATGACGCTGCGCGACTGGTGCCGCAATTTGGTCGAGAACTGGGACGAGGCCGTCGCCGAGGTAGGCCTGGCCACCGCAAAGGTGTGGGGGCTCTACATGGCAGGCTCGCGGGTGGGCTTCGAAACCAATGTGGTTCAGCTGCACCAGGTTCTGGCAGTCAAGTTGGATGCCAAGGGGTTCGACGGCGGGCTGCCGCTGCGCCCGTGGTGGACCCCCTAGCAGTCTGGCGCTAGCCGTCGATCTTGCGGGCGCCCAGCTCGCTCTGCAGCAGTTCCAGAGCGACTTCCTCGGGATCCCGCCGCGGCACCGACACCGTGTCGGCGGCCTCGGCCAGCATCGCGTCCTCTTCGGCACGCTCCGCAGCCTGGTGATCGGGCTGCGGCTCGACGGGCGCGGACGCGGCCGCGGGTGCTGCCGGCGTCGTCCCGGCACCGCCCGGTTCGCACCGGACCCGCCAGTTCACCCCCAGCGCATCCTTGAGCGCTTCACGGATGACGTCGCTATTGCGTTGCTCGCAGAGCCTTTTCGCCAACGGCGCCGACTCGTGTGACAGCACCAGGGTGTCGCCCTCCACAGCACGAACCGTCGCGCCGGTGAGCATCACCTCGGTGGTACGACTGCGTTGGCGCACCTTCTCCCGCACTGTGGTCCACATACTGCGCACCGCCGCGGCATCGGGTTCACCGGCGGCGGCCGGCGCAGCCGGTACCGACGGCGCCGGAGTCGGTGGTGCCGGAGTCGGTGGGGCGGGAGTCGGTGGAGCCGGAGCGGGCGCTGCGGCAGCCGGCGCAGGCGGCGGCGCGGCAACCGGCGGCGCAGGCTCGGGTCGGGGCGGCGGTGCGACCGGCGCCGGGGGTGCCGGGGTCGGCGGCGCCTGCACCACCGGGGGTTGCGGCTTGGGCGCGGGAGCGGCTTCGGGCTCGGCCGCCACACTCCTGCGGACGAACTGCTTGCCACCCGCGCCCGCCGCCTGCCCGGCGGCGGCCTCACCTGCCGGGATCGACATGTCGAGCCTGGTCTCGATGCGCTCCACCCGCTGCAGCAGGGCCGCCTCGGTATCGCTGGCCGACGGCAGCAGCAGCCGTGCGCAGACCACCTCGAGCAGCAGCCGCGGTGCGGTGGCGCCGCGCATCTCACCCAGGCCCGCGTGCACCACTTCGGCGTAGCGGGTCAAGGTGGCGGTGCCGATGCGCGCGGCCTGGTCCCGCATCTTTTCCAGCTCGTCCTCGGGAGCGTCCACCACTCCACGGGCGGCGGCATCCGGGACAGCTTGCAGCACAATCAGATCGCGAAACCGCTCGAGCAGGTCGACAGCGAATCGGCGCGGATCATGACCGGCGTCGATGACGGATTCGACCGCTCCGAACAGCGCCGCCGCGTCGCCGGCCCCGAGCGCCTCCACCGCGTCGTCGATCAGTGCCACATCGGTGGCACCCAGCAGCGCCAGCGCGCGCTGGTAGACCACCCGGTTGCCCTCGGCCCCGGCCAGCAGCTGATCCAGCACGCTGAGGGTGTCACGCGGCGAGCCGCCGCCGGCCCGGATCACCAGCGGGTACACCGCGTCATCGACCTCGACGCTCTCGCTGGCGCAGATGCCCTCGATCAGGGTGCGCATGGTGCGCGGCGCCAGCAACCGGAACGGGTAGTGGTGCGTCCGCGACCGGATGGTGGGCAGCACCTTCTCCGGTTCGGTGGTGGCGAAGACGAAGATGAGGTGTTCCGGCGGCTCCTCGACGATCTTGAGCAGCGCGTTGAAGCCCGCCGTGGTCACCATGTGGGCTTCGTCGATGATGAAGATCCGGTAGCGCGACTGGGCCGGGGCGTAGAAGGCCCGGTCCCGCAGTTCACGGGTGTCGTCGACACCGCCGTGGCTGGCCGCGTCGAGTTCGGTGACATCGACGCTGCCGCCTCCGTTGGGGGCCAGGGCGACGCAGGAGTCGCAGACACCGCACGGCGTGGGCGTGGGGCCCTGCTCGCAGTTCAGCGACCGGGCCAGGATCCGCGCTGACGAGGTTTTACCGCAGCCCCGCGGTCCGGAGAACAGATACGCGTGGTTGATCCGGCCCGCCTCCAGAGCGACCGACAGTGGCGCGGTGACGTGTTCCTGCCCGACTACCTCAGCGAAGGTAGCCGGTCGGTACTTGCGATAAAGAGCCACGGAAGCAGGCTACCGACCGGGTGTGACTAGTCGCGCGCCAGCAGCGACTCGGTGGCCGCAAGCAGCGTGCAGGTCGCCAGGCCGTCGATCGCGTCCCGCAGGTCGGACTCTGCGGGGAACGTCGGCGCAATACGAATGTTCTTGTCTTCCGGGTCTTTTCGGTACGGGAACGCCGCGCCGGCTTCAGTGAGGGCAATGCCGGCATCCTTGGCCAGTGCCACCGTGCGCCTGGCCGTGCCGGGCAGCACGTCCAGGCTGACGAAGTACCCACCCTTGGGATCGGTCCAGGAGGCGATCTTGGAATCGCCGAGCCGGTCCGCCAGGATCTCGGCGGTGATCGCGAACTTCGGGGCGAGCAACTGCTGGTGACGCTGCATGTGCAGTCGCACCCCGTCGGCGTCTCCGAAGAAGCGCACATGCCGCAGCTGGTTCAGCTTGTCGGGGCCGATGGTCTTCTTGCCGGCGTACTGCAGGTACCACGCGATGTTGCCCAGCGAGCCGCCGAAAAAGCTGACCCCGGCACCGGCGAAGGTGATCTTCGAGGTCGACGCGAAGACATACGGACGGTTCGGATTGCCGGCCTTGGCGGCCAGGCCGAGGACGTCGACCTGGCGAAGGAAGTCGTGGGTCAGGGTGTGCACCGCATAGGCGTTATCCCAAAAAAGACGGAAATCCGTTGCTGCCGTGCGCATTTGGACCAGTCGACGGACAACCTCCCAGGAGTACACCGCACCGGTGGGATTGGCGAACATCGGCACACACCACATGCCCTTGATCGCGGGATCAACAGCGACGAGCTCTTCGATCATGTCGACATCCGGGCCGTCCTCGCGCATCGGGACGGGGATCATCTCGATACCCATGGTCTCGGTGATCGCGAAATGACGGTCGTAACCGGGCGACGGGCACAGGAACTTGACCCCGCCGCCGCCCCGGAGCTCGTCTATCCATGGCCGCGGCGAGTCGACCGCGCCGTGCAGCAGGGAGAAGACCACGATGTCGTGCATCATCTCCAGGCTGGCGTTGTTGCCGGCGATCAGATTCGGCACCGGGATGCCCAGTAGCTCGCCGAAGATCGCGCGCAGTTCCGTCAGGCCGTGCGACCCGCCGTAGTTCCGGGTGTCGGTGCCCTCGGAGTCGCGGTAGGAGTCCGGGCCGGCACCGGGCAGCTCCAGCAGCGCATTCGACAGGTCGAGCTGTTTGGGCGACGGCTTTCCACGGGTGAGGTCCAAGCGGAGCTTCTTGGCCTGCAGCTCGGCATAGTTCCGCTGCTGTTGCTCGTGCTCGGCCTGCAACTCGTCGCGGCCGAGGGAATGGAACGACACCTGGGGCCTTTCACCGCCGGGAGAAACAAAGGGGACCCCGCGCACCCGCCAGAGCCCATTGACCCTTGCTGCCTTCCGGCCCTGGGGGAGTTCACAGGATAGACGCCGCGCGGGGTCCGTAGAGAGTGTAATACCCGCCGACACCACGGCTTGACCGCGCCGTCATACGTAGGTCTTCCCGGGACGGTCTTCCTGGGACATTCCTGGGTCTGGAACCCGCGATTCTGGCCTTCGGGGGTGACTCGGCTACCATGACCGACGGAGGATTCGCCTAGTGGCCTATGGCGCTCGCCTGGAACGCGGGTTGGGTTAACAGCCCTCAGGGGTTCAAATCCCCTATCCTCCGCAGTCGGTTCCGGGGTGCCCGCCCTCATCGGGCGGCACCCCGGAACCCAACCCAAGGAGGGGTATGCGCCGCGGGATCGCTGTGTCATGGCACGCGTTGTCTTTCCTGATCGCCGCCGCCCTCTACTTCTTCTTCGTCCTCCCCCGCTGGTGGGAATTGACCGGCGACGTCTCCCACGGCCTCGGAACCGGGCTGCGCATCGTGACCGGCGTATTGATCGGCCTCACCGCCCTGCCGGTGGTGTTCAACCTGATCAAGACCCGCAAGCCCGAGTACGGCACGCCCCACCTGGCGCTCACCCTGCGGATCTGGTCCATCGTCGGCCACGTTCTGGCCGGGGTGTTGATCGTCGGGGCCGCAGTCACCGAGATCTGGGTCAGTCTCGAAGACGCCGGTCAGTGGTTGTTCGGCGTCTACGGCGCCGCCGCCGCGATCGCGGTGCTGGGCGCGGCCGCCTTCTACCTGGCGTTCGTCGCCGAGACGGCGCCGCCACCGCCGAAACCGCTCAAGCCCGCCAAGAAGTCCGCGACGTCCGACACCACTGACGAGGACGGGGATTCCGACGCACCGGACGACGACGCGCCCAAAGACGACGCATCGGACGACGACGCACCCAAAGACGACGCACCCACAGGCGACGAACCCGCCGGTGAACCGGCCGAAGTCACCGCCGAGGACACCTCGGAAGACGAGCCCGCACCGGAGCCCGCCGTGTCCGGCGGACGGCTGCGCAACCGTCGTCCGAGCGGCAAGGGTGGCGTCACCGCCAACCGGCGCCGTCGTGGCGGCGTCGCGCTGTCCGACGACTGACATTCGCTTGAATTCACCCCCGGGAATCAGCGCGTCTCCCTAAGCTGAGCGAGTGCTCAACACACCCTCAGAACGCGACCCCTACCGAGTCGTGCAATGGACCACGGGCAACGTCGGCAAGAGCTCGGTGGCCGCGATCGCCAAGAACCCCACTCTGGAGCTGGTCGGCTGCTTCGCCTGGTCACCGGACAAGGTGGGCCGCGACGTCGGCGAGCTCGCCGGCATCGAACCGCTCGGGGTCACCGCCACCAATGACATCGAGGCGCTGCTGGCACTCAAGCCCGACGTCGTCGTGTACAACCCGATGTGGATCGATGTCGACGAACTGGTCAGCATCCTGTCGGCCGGCATCAACGTCGTAGCCACCGCGTCCTTCATCACCGGCCACAATCAGGGCGACGGACGGGACAAGATCGCCGAAGCATGCGCGCGCGGCGGAGCCACCATGTTCGGTTCCGGGATCAGCCCGGGCTATGTCAACCAACTGTCCATTGTCGCGGCCGGGATCTGCGACCGGGTGGACTGCATCACGGTGAACGAGGCCGCCGACACCACGTTCTACGACTCCCCCGCCACCGAGAAACCCGTCGGATTCGGCCGGCCCATCGACGACCCGGAACTGCCGACGATGACGGCGCACGGTACAGGTGTCTTCGGCGAGGCAGTACGCATGGTGGCCGACGCCCTCGGCATCGAGCTCGACGAGGTGCGCTGTGACGCCGAGTACGCCCAGACCACCGAGGATCTCGACCTGGGTTCGTGGACCATCGGCGCGGGCTGCGTCGCCGGCGTTTACGCCAGCTGGAAGGGCATCGTCGCCGGACAGACCCGCGTGGCGATCAATGTGCGGTGGCGCAAGGGCCAGACTCTGGAGCCGGACTGGCAGATCGATCAGGACGGCTGGGTCATCGAGGTTGCCGGTCGCCCGACGGTCACCATGAAGGTCGGGTTCCTGCCCCCGCCAGACTTCGAGGCCACCACCTTGGAGGAGTTCATGGTGTTGGGGCACATCATGACAGCGACGCCGCCGCTCAACGCGATCCCGGCCGTGGTGGCCGCCGCACCGGGCATCGTCACCTACAACGACCTGCCGTTGATCCTGCCGCGCGGGGTGGTCCCGGGGTAGCCGGGCGGGTTTGCCTCGGGGCAACCAGGCAATATGAAGAGGTAACAATCCGACCCTCTGCCCCGAGAGGCAAGTGATGGCCGCGTACGTACCACGTCTCCGCATCCGCTTCCTGTGGATGATCGGTGCCCTGCTGCTGGCACTGGTCGCCCCCCTCAGCGGATCCGGCGTCGCCCTCGCGGCACCGCTGACCCCCGCGCCCCAGGCGCCCATCGACGTAGCCATCGGGGCGGTCGAGCCCAGCCTGGTTCAGATCACCACCCAGGTGGATTTCCAGGGCATCATCGGCAACGGCACCGGCATCGTGCTGACACCGGACGGGGTCGTCCTCACCAACCACCACGTCATCCAGGGCGCCGATTCCATTCGCGCCCTGTCCATCGGCAATGGCCAGACCTACGACGCCGATGTGCTGGGCTACAACCGCAACAACGACATCGCGGTGATCCGACTCCGCGGCGCGTCCGGTCTGATCCCCGCGCCGATCGGCGATTCCGCCGGCGTCTTCGTCGGCGAACCCGTCGCCACCCTCGGCAACGCCAACGGCACCGGCAATCCGCTGACCCGTGAACAGGGCACCATCACCGCGCTGGGCCAGACCATCGACGCCTCCGATGAGCTCACCGGCAGCTCCCACAGCCTCGACGACCTGATCGAGTCGTCGACCAACCTGCGTTCCGGCGACTCCGGTGGCGCGTTGGTCAACGGCGCCAGCCAGGTCATCGGTCTCAACGCCGCAGCCACCTACAACTTCAAGATGAACGGCGAATCGAGCCCCGGCGGTCAGGGATACGCCATCCCGATCAATCACGCCATGGGCATCGTCGATCAGATCCGCTCCGGCGCGGCCAGTCCCCAGGTGCACATCGGTCCGTCGGCCATCCTCGGTGTCGGGGTCAACGCCGTAGTGCAAGGCGACGGCCTGCCCGTACAGTCGATCCTGCGCGGCGGTCCCGCCGAACAGGCGGGTCTGCGCCCCGGCGATGTACTGCTGCGCATCGACGGCGTACCGATCACGTCGGCCAATGCGCTGACCAGCGTGCTGGACCAGCGCTACCCCGGTAACAACATCGAGCTGACGTGGCGCGACCGCAGCGGCATGGAGCGGGTCGGACGGGCGACGCTGGGCAGCGGCGCCACCAGTTAGGCGTTGCTCCGGCTCGACCCGTCGAGCCTGCGACCACCGCGACCCAATACGGCACGACGGCGCCCCGGCTTCGGCTGTGCGCACAGATTCTGCCACCCGTCGATCAATTACTGCCACCGGAATTAAACCGCTGACCTGCTGGTTCTAGTCAACAGACCGGAACGGAATCCCCTCCCGAACCGATTTGAACCGCGACCCACAGAACTCTCTGCGAGCCACGATTCGATACCACTACGAATCAAGAGAGAAGCACGATCATGAAGAACCTAGGATTTGCCACCATCGCCGCCAGCGCCCTGACCGCCGGCTTCCTCGGCCTGGCAGCCCCCGCCCTGGCCGCCCCCACCGGCGCCGGCAACGCCCAAGACACCATCAGCTCGCTGCAGCAGCAGGGCTACAAGGTGATCGTCAACCGGCTGTCCAACGCCCCCTTGGCCCAGTCCAGCGTCGTATCGGTCGGCCAAGGCGCCACCTTCAGCCACAGCGACCAGAACGCCAAGAACAACCAGAGCTACACCGGCTACGACCGCCAGTTCGCGCCGGAAAACACCAAGACCGTCTACGTCAACGTGAAGTAGCCACCCGACCAAAAAGAGGCACCCCCAGCGGGGTGCCTCTTTTTGGTCGTTCAGTCGGCTTTGACCGGGTTGCCCTCGGCGTCCCAGTTGGATGCCACCTTCTTGCTCGGCTGCACCCGCGGCGGCTCGCCCGGCATCTTCGGATAGCTCGGCGGGTACGGCATGTCACTGAGTCCGCGGTCCTCATCGGCGGCCACCAGATCCAGCAGCGGCTGCAGTGACTGGACAGTGTCCTCCATGCCGGCCCAGGGATCTTCGCGAGAGGCGACGAGGTCGGCCACCGTGGCCATTGTGTAGTCGTCGGGATCGGCCCCGGCCAGATCCGCCCAGGACAGCGGTGTCGAGACGGTGGCGATCGGCGTGCGGCGCACCGAGTACGGCGAGGCCATGGTGCGATCGCGCGCGTTCTGGTTGTAGTCGATGAAGATGCGCTGGCCGCGTTCCTCCTTCCACCAGGAGGTGGTCACCAAATCTGGTGCCCGCCTTTCGATTTCGCGACCGAGGGCAATGCCTGCGCGTCGAACCGCGATGAAGTCCCACTCGTGGGCGATCCGCAGATACACGTGCACACCCCGGCCACCGGAGGTCTTCGCATAGCCGACGAGCCCGAGTTCGTCGAGCAACGGCTTGAGCACCTCCACGGCGACGGTGCGGGCTTCGACAAACCCGGTGCCGGGCTGCGGATCCAGGTCGATGCGCAGTTCATCGGGATGCTCGACGTCCGGGCAGCGCACCTGCCACGGATGGAACGTGACGGTGCCCATCTGGGCCGCCCACACGATCGCCGACGGATGGGTGACCTTCAGAGCGTCCGCGGTCCGACCCGACGGGAAGGTGACCTGGCAGGTCTGCAGATAGTCAGGATGCTTCTGTGGCACCCGCTTCTGGTAGATCTCCTCGCCGTCGATGCCGTCGGGAAACCGCTGCAGATGGGTGGGGCGGTCGCGCAGCGAGTTCATCATCGGCCCGGCCGTCGACACGACGCGGTAATACTCGAACATGTTGGCCTTGGTGCCTTTCGCGCCCAGTTCCGGAAAGTACGGCTTGTCCGGGCTGGTCAGCCGGACCATCACACCGTCGACGTCGATTTCTTGTGCGGAAGTGGCCACGTTTCAGCGCTCCAGGACGTCGTAGAGGTCGTAGTTCAGCGGCACGTCGAGTTGGTCGAAGGTGCAGCTCTGCGGATCCCGATCCGGGCGCCAGCGTCGGAACTTGACGGCGTGCCGGAACCGGCGCCCGTGCACGGTATTGCCCTCCATCTGGTCGTAGGCCACCTCGGCGACCTTCTCCGGCCGCAGCGGGATCCAGCGTTTGTCGGCGGCGGAGTTCCAGCGACTGGGATCTCCCTCGCGAATGTCGCCGTCGCGCAACGGTTCCAGCTCGGCGAGCATTTTGATGCGATCCTTCACCGAGAACGACGCGGCCCCACCGACCATCTGCAGCTCACCGTCGTCGCGGTAGAGGCCCAGCAGCAGCGAACCGATACCCTCACCACTTTTGTGGATGCGGTAACCGATGGCCACGCAGTCGGCATCGCGGGCGTGCTTGACCTTCACCATCTCCCGCTTGCCGGGTAGGTAGGACCCTTCGAGCCGTTTGGCGATCACTCCGTCAAGGCCGGCGCCCTCGAAGGTCGTCAGCCAGTTCTCCCCTTGTTCGGGATCTTCGGTGGTGCGGGTGACATGACACCAGGTCTTCTCCTGCACGGCGTCGAGAAGCGCTTCGCGGCGTACCCGGAAGGGTTCGGTGAGCAGTGCGCGGTCGCCGGTGGCCAGGGCGTCGAAGCCGATGAAGTGTGCCGGTGTCTCCTTGGCGAGTCGCTTCACGCGGCTCTCGGCGGGATGGATGCGCTGGCTCAGCGACTCCCAGTCCAGCCGGACCCGGCCCTCGACCTCGCGCGGTACCACCACCTCGCCATCGAGGACGCAGTGCGGCGCCAGCTCGTCGCGTAACGCGTCCACCATCTCCGGGAAATACCGTCCCAGGTCTTTGCCGCTGCGCGAGATCAGCTGCACCTCGTCGCCGTTGCGGAACACCAACGCGCGAAAGCCGTCCCATTTCGGCTCGTACGACCACACCCCCGCCTCGGTGGGCACCTTGGCCTGAGCTTTGGCCAGCATCGGTTCAAGTGGAGGCATGACCGGGAGATCTGCGGAAAACGGCACGGGTTCCATACTCACGTAGACCCGTGAATGCAGGCAATGTCATCGTCGCAGAATCCGCGTCCGGGTCGAGCCTCGTGTGGCGAGCCCAAGGGGAACTCCAAGGGGAATAGAACGCCGAACGCCGTGTTGTCTGTCGTCGTGAAGAGATTCAGCGAGACGGAACGTCAGGAGTTTCTGGCCGCCAAGCGTGTTGCCATTCTGTCCGTGGAGGCTGCCGATGGCCGGCCGCCGGCGACCATTCCCATCTGGTACGACTACGCCATCGGCGGGAACATCCGCTTCACCACCTCAGCCGCGAGTCGTAAGGCCAAGCTCATCGCACGCGCGGGAGCTGTTTCGCTGGCTGTCCAGCGCGAACAGCCGCCGTATCAATACGTGGTCGTCGAGGGCACCGTCGTCGACACCCGGCCGAGCACCCTGGAAGTGCAGGAGGCGATCGCCATTCGGTACCTCGGCGAAGAAGCAGGCCGGGCGTTCGTCCGGGACTTCGAACGAACGGACAGCACCTTGTTCACCATTCGCCCTGACCGTTGGCTCACCGCTGACGCCACCGGTGACTCCTAGCCGTGCACCGTGATGCCACCAACTCCCGCCGACTCCCCGCGCCGGTGACCGTCGCAGAATGGTGTGGTGGACCTGCCCGTGCTGCCGCCGGTGTCGCCGATGCTGGCCAAGTCCGTCAGCACCATTCCCCCGGGTGCCTCCTATGAGCCCAAGTGGGACGGCTTCCGGTCGATCTGCTTCCGTGACGGCGACGAGGTGGAATTGGGCAGCCGCAATGAGCGGCCACTGACCCGGTACTTCCCCGAGATCGTTGCCGCGGCCAGGGCCGAGCTGCCGCCGCGTTGTGTGGTCGACGGCGAGATCGTCATCGCCACCGAGCGCGGGCTGGATTTCGAGGCGTTGCAGTTGCGGCTACACCCGGCCGCGAGCCGGGTGAACATGCTGGCCGAGAAGACGCCCGCGGCGTTCATCGCGTTCGATCTGCTGGCCCTCGGCGACCACGACTACACGTCAACGCCGTTCAGCGAGCGCCGCGCCGCGCTGGTGGCCGCGCTGTCGGACTGCGGTCCGCCGTTCCACGTCACGCCCGCAACGACTGATATCGAGACCGCCCAACGCTGGTTTGACGAGTTCGAGGGGGCCGGGCTCGACGGGGTGATCGCCAAACCCCTGACACTGACCTACCAGCCGGACAAGCGGGTGATGTTCAAGATCAAGCACCAGCGCACCGCGGACTGTGTGGTCGCCGGCTACCGCCTGCACAAATCGGGTGACGACGCGGTGGGCTCACTGCTTCTGGGCCTGTACACCGACGACGGCCGGTTGGCGTCGGTCGGTGTGATCGGCGCGTTCCCGATGGCGACCAGGCGCCAACTGTTCACCGACTTACAGCCGTTGGTCACGACGTTCGACGACCATCCATGGAACTGGGGCGCTCACGCCGAACCCGAGGCCGCCAAGTATGCGGGTTCGCGTTGGAACGCAGGCAAGGACCTGTCCTTCGTGCCGCTTCGACCCGAGCGCGTCGTAGAGGTCCGGTATGACCACATGGAAGGCGAGAGATTCCGTCACACAGCGCAATTCAATCGCTGGCGACCGGATCGTGATCCACGGTCATGCACCTACGCCCAGTTGGACCAACCGGTGGCGTTTCAGCTCACCGATATCATCCCCGGCTTGCGCTGACGCTTCGCCAGCGGGACTGCAGCGAGATCGGCAGGCCGTCAGCAGGTGTCGGTCCGGTGCCCCACGTCAGGCGCGGCCGGTAGCCAGGCGGGACGGACCACTCGAACCTGCGCAACAGTTGGTGCATGATCGCTTTGACATTCATGTCTGCGAACTGTTGACCGATGCACTTGTGGACTCCGCCCCCGAAGGGAGCGAACGCGTATCTGGCGACCGCGGCGGCGTCTCCGCCGGCGGTGAAGCGGCCCGGGTTGAACGTGTCCGGCTCGGGCCACCAGTCCGCCAACCGCATCGAGGCGTAGACATTGATCGCCACCTGACTGTGCCGCGGAATGTAGTGGCCGGCGATCTCGGTGTCTTTGATCGCCTGTCGGAACAGGGTTCCCGCCGGCGCATACATTCGGAGCGCCTCTTTGAATGCCGCATCCAACAGCGGATACTCGGCCAACCCGTCCAACGTGACGGCATCGGTGGGTTTGCTTTCGGCCTCTTCCCGTAAAGTATTCTGCCAGTGTGGGTTTCGGCCCAACTCGTACACCAGCATCGAGATCACGATCGCACTGGTGTCGTGGGCGGCCATCAGCAGGAAGATCATGTGGTTGACGATGTCGGCGTGGGAGAAGCGGGCGCCGTCGTCACCCTCGCTGCGGCACAGCATGGAGAACAGGTCGGTGCCGTCGCCGCGCTGCCGGCTCGGCAGCTGGTCATGGAAATACCGTTCCAGACGTTCCCGGGCACGCAGCCCACGCGCCCACACACCGCCGGGCACGTCGACACGCACGATGGCCTGCCCGCCACACACCGTGGAGTGGAAGTCCGCGGCCAGCTGGTCGGATTCGGGGCCCAGCCGGGTACCGACGAACACCTCCGCGGCCTGCTCGAGCAGCAGGTGCTTGACCGCGTTGTAGAACGGAAATTGTTGCGCTGGAACCCATCCGGAGACCGTACGCTCGATTCCTGGCAGCATCAGGTCGAGATATCCCTCGAGCGCGGTCCGAGTGAACGCCTGCTGCATGATCCGGCGGTGGCTCAGATGCTCGTGAAAGTCGAGCAGCATGATTCCGCGGTGGAAGAACGGCCCGATCACCGGTGCCCACCCGCGCGTGCTGGAGAGGGCCTTGTCCTTGTTGAGCCAGGCGCTTTCGAGTGCCTCTGGGCCCATCAACGCCACCACCCGGAAGCCGACTCCACCCGCCCAGGACACTGCGCCATATTGCGCATAACGCTCGCGCGCGAATGCCAGCGGATCGACCAGTGTGCTCATGATGTGCCCGAGGAACGGAAATCCGTAGTTGCCCATCACCGGCCGCAGGTTTGATCCGGGCGGTGGCTCCGCCAGGACGCGCGCCCTGCTGGGATACCGCGATGTCAGCGACGCCGCAGCCGCTTGCACACGAAGTTTGGCCGCGCCCGCCGGAGTTGACGGTACCGCCGTCCCCGCCCTCGAAGCTCCCATCGCGCCTCCCGCCATGTCCACTTCTGGTACGGGATCGTGCCAGAAATCCTCGACAGCCGTCAAGGTCGCTGAGGACATCGTCGGGGTGCAACGATCGTGAGGTGCCCGAGACGCCGCGACGCAGTTATGCCGGCCAATCGGCGGAGGAACGGCGCCGCCAGCGGCGTGCCCGTCTGCTCGATACCGCGCTGGACGTTCTGGCCGCCAACGAATGGCGTACCGCCACCGTGGACAAACTCTGCGCCACTGCCGGGCTCAACAAGCGCTACTTCTACGAGAGTTTCGACAACCTCGACGCCGTGGCCGCGGCGGCGGTTGACGACGTCGCCGCCGACTTACGCGCCGCAACGCTGGCCGCGCTGGCGGCGTCGGCGGACGAACCCGTCGAACGGCAGGCCCTGGCAACAGCCGGCGCCGTCGTCACGACCTTGTTGCGGGACGTGCGACGGGCGCAGGTGCTCCTGGGCGGCGTGGTGACCTCGCCTGCGCTGCACCAGCACCGGGCCACCGTGATCCGCGGCCTGACCAGCGTCTTGGTGGCACATGCGCGATCAGTCCACGGTGTCGCACTCGAAAAGGATCCGTTGGCCCAGGTGGGGCCGGCCTTCATCGTCGGCGGCACGGCGGACGCAATCCTCGAGTACATCAACGGCCGGGTGCGAGTCACCGCTGACGAGTTGGCGCAGGGCTTGGCGACGCTGTGGGTGATCGCCGGCAACGGCGCGGCAGAGGTGGCGCGCACCCGGAACCGCTAATGACACCGTTGTGATTCATCCCCAGTGTGGATAACTCCTGTGGATAACTCCCCGGCAACTCGGCCTACGAGGCCTTGACCTCAAGTTGCGTTCAGGTTGCAGTCTGGGTTTCACGACACGAGGAGGAACCCGATGCGGCGCATTCGCGACGACCTCTGGGAGACCAGCACCGACAGCCCGTTTCCCGGGCTGACCACCCACGCCTACCTGTGGACCGGTGGTCCGGACGGCAACGTCCTGTTTTACTCCCCGGCCACCGACGCCGATTTCGACCGGCTCGACCACCTCGGCGGGGTGGGCCACCAGTATCTGTCGCACCGAGACGAGGCGGGCCCGATGCTCGCCCGGATTCAACAACGATTCGGTGCGACCCTGCACGCACCGGCACCGGAGTTGGCCGACATCGGCAAGCGCGCCCCGGTAGGGGTGCCGTTGAGCAACCGGCACGTCGACGACAACGGCATCGAGGTGATCCCCACACCCGGGCACACCCCCGGCAGCACGAGCTATCTGGTCACCGCTGGTGACGGGACGCGCTTACTGTTCACCGGCGACACGCTTTTCGAAGGCGACGACGGCAACTGGGCGACCGGTTACCTTCCGCCGATGAGTGATGCCGCCACGCTGGCCGAGAGCCTGCAGGTGCTGCGCACACTGACCCCGGACGTGGTGATCTCCAGTGCGTTCCCCAGTGACAGCGCAGTCCACGTCCTGGGCACCCAACGATGGTCCGATCACGTCGACGGAGCGCTGCAACGACTTCGCGCGGAGGTCTGAAAAGCGGTCACCAAATGTGCGGCGACAATAATCACGACCGGGATTGGCCAACAGTGCAGATGCTGCCAACTGCCCATCAATTACTGCCGCGGGAAATTAAACCGCGGGTGCCGCAGTTTAACTCTCGTGGATCAAAACTGGATCAGCTCCAGAATCGATCTCAGAGTTCGAACCGCGGTTCGCCGTCGCGATTCGAGCGCCGAAGACGAAGAAGGAAAGAAGACGCTCATGAAGAAGTTCGGTTTCACCTCGCTGGGCGTAACAGCCTTGACCGCCGGGTATTTGGGCGTCGTCGGGCTGGCCGCTCCCGCGATGGCCACCCCGAGCGCAGTCACCAACGCCCAGGACACCATCAACTCGCTGGAGGCCGAGGGGTATGACGTCATCGTCAATCGCTTGAGCACCACTCCGCTGGACCGGGCCAACGTCGTATCCGTCGGCCCCGGGCGGAGTGTCATCCACTCCGAGGCCAACGCGACAACCCACGCCGAGCTGTACGGGCCGGTCACCCGCAACACGGTCTACGTCAGCGTGAAGTAACACACCGACTCAGGGGGGCTCCCGGCAAGGAGCCCCCCTTTTTTGTGCTGCCGGCGGTTACACCCGAGCTGCCCCGGGCATTCGGCCCAGATGTCTGTGACTGCGTTTCAAGACCTACCGCTTGCCGACCGGGACCGCGAATGGGATGGCGGCGCCGCCGAGAAGCGCGTCCGCGAGTGGGCGGACGCACAGGACGAGCCCAACACCGAGTACCGCGACGCGCACGTCTGGTACGACAAGGACAAGAAGGACAACTTCACCGCCTACAAGCTGCTGATCGCCGACGTGATCGCCGGCAAGCTGACCGCGGTACCGCGCGCTGTGATGGCGGCCGGAGCGATCATGCAGGGCTCCCGCGGCGGCATCGACCTGCCCCACGACGACATCGACCGGGTGAAGAGCCACCTGGCCAAGTACTACAAGAAGATGGGTGACGAGCCGCCCTGGGACCGCGACTGATCCGGGTCCGGTTACATTGCGGGCATGACCCGCCCCTCGAGCGCGGGCCGGTTCGCGCCGAGCCCGTCGGCTGATCTGCACATCGGCAACCTGCGCACCGCGATACTCGCCTGGCTGTTCGCCCGCTCGACGCGGCGGCGCTTCCTGGTGCGGGTAGAGGATCTCGACGACCGCACTTTTCCCGACATCGCCGCCCGCCAGGTGGCCGACCTCGCGGCGATCGGTGTGACCTCAGACGAGCCGCCCGAGTACCAGACTGCGCACACCGCCCGGTACGACGCGGTGATCGACGAGCTGACCGCCCGCGGCCTGGTCTACGAATGCTATTGCAGCAGAAAGGATATCCTGCAGGCCCCGCGCGCCCCACATGCCCCGGAGGGCGCTTATCCGGGCACGTGCCGGGACTTGACCGATACCCAACGCGCCGAGCGACGCGCCGGTGGCCGGCCACCTGCGCTACGCCTGCGGTCGGACACCTTCCGGTACACGGTGACCGACATACTCCACGGCGACTACACCGGTGTGGTCGATGACCTGGTGCTGCGCCGCGGCGACGGCATACCCGCCTACAACCTGGCCGTGGTGGTCGACGACGCCGCACAGGGCGTCGACCAGGTGGTTCGGGGTGACGATCTACTACCGTCGTCACCGCGACAGGCGTACCTCGGCGCCCTGCTGGGATATCCGACGCCGATGTATGCGCATGTACCACTGGTGCTGAACGCTGACGGGAAACGACTGGCCAAACGGGACGGGGCGGTGACGCTGGCCGAGATCGGCGTCGAGAACGCACTGGCGCAGATTGCCGACTCGCTGGGCTTCACCGCCAGGACGCTGCCGGGCATGCTCGACGACTTCGATCCGGCACGACTGCCCCGCGACCCGTGGGTATATCGGCCCGGATGAGCAGAACCCTTCGCACCGGCCATCGGCATTGCTACCGTCCGGCGGTGACTTTCTACCTTCGACGGGTTCTGCTCGCGGTCGTGGTGCTCGCCGCGCTGCTGACAACAGCACTGACGGCGTGCGGGCCGACCGCCACCGACTCCGACGAACCGATCAAGGCGGCTGGGGTGCTGCGCGTGGGCACCGAAGGTGTGTACTCACCCTTCAGCTATCACGACGCCGCCACCGGCCAACTCGTCGGCTATGACGTTGACGTCGCGCGCGCCGTCGGGGACAAGCTGGGTGTCCCGGTCGAATTCGTGGAGACGCCCTGGGACTCCATCTTCGCCGCGCTGGAGGCCGACCGCTTCGACATCGTGGCCAACGAGGTGACCATCAACCCCGAGCGCCAAGCGAAGTACGATCTGTCCCAACCGTATTCGGTGGGCGAGGGCGTGATTGTCACCCGCGCCGACGACGACTCGATCACCTCACTGGCCGACGTCAAAGGCAAGGTCGCGGCCGAGAACGCCACCAGCAACTGGTCGAAGGTGGCCCGGGACGCCGGCGCCCGAGTCGAGACCGTGGAAGGTTTCACCCAGGCCATCACCCTGCTCAGCCAGGGTCGCGTGGACCTGGTTATCAACGACAGCATCGCCGTGTACGCCTACCTCGCCGAGACCGGTGACACCGCGGTCAAGATCGCCGCCAACGTCGGCGAGAAGAGTGAGCAGGGCTTCGCCGCCCGCAAGAACAGCGGCATGCTGCCCGAACTCAACGGCGCACTCGACGAACTACGGGCAGACGGGACGCTGGCGTCGATCTCGGAGAAGTACCTCAAGGCCAATGCGACGGGCGCGCCGGCGCCTACCGACGCCGGTGCCGCGCAGCCACGTTCTACCTGGCAGCTGATCGGTGACAACCTCTGGCCGTTGGCCAAAGCCGCCATCACGATGACGATTCCGCTGACCATCATCAGCTTCGCCATCGGCTTGGTGATCGCGCTGGCGGTGGCGCTGGCCCGACTGTCGTCGAATCTCGCGCTGTCCAATATCGCCCGGTTCTACATCTCGGTCATCCGGGGCACCCCGCTGCTGGTGCAGTTGTTCATCGTCTTCTTCGCGCTGCCCGAGTTCGGGGTGCGGATCGACCCGTTCCCGGCGGCGGTGATCGCGTTCTCGCTCAACGTCGGCGGTTACGCCGCCGAGATCATCCGCTCGGCGATCCAGAGCATCCCCAAGGGACAGTGGGAAGCGGCCGAGACCATCGGCTTGAACTACACCGGCACACTGCGGCGCATCATCTTGCCGCAGGCCGCACGGGTGGCGGTGCCGCCGTTGTCGAACACCCTGATCTCCCTGGTGAAAGACACCTCGCTGGCCTCGACCATCCTGGTCACCGAGCTGCTGCGCACCGCGCAGATCGCGGCGGCCCCGACCTTCGAGTTCTTCGCTCTCTACGGCACGGCTGCGGTGTACTACTGGGTGATCTGCCTGGTGTTGTCGTTCGGCCAGAGCCGCCTGGAACACCGACTGGAAAGGTATGTGGCCAGATGACCGAACCGGAATATCGCGTCCGCGCCCAAGGGGTCGAGAAGGCGTTCGGGGACAACAAGGTCCTCAAGGGCGTCAGCTTCGAGGTCCCCAAGGGCAGCGCCACCACCATCATCGGCCCCTCCGGTTCCGGTAAGACGACATTGTTGCGGGCGCTGAACGCCTTGGACGTCCCGGACACCGGCGTCATCAGCGTGGGCGACGTGGAGATCGACTTCTCGAAGCCCGTCGCCAAGGAGCAACTGCGCAGGTACCGGGCTCAGAGTGGGTTCGTGTTCCAGTCGCACAACCTGTTTCCGCACAAGACGGTGCTGCAGAACATCACCGAAGGTCCGTTGGTGGTGCAGAAGCTACCCAAAGATCAGGTGGTGTCCGAGGCCGTCGAACTGTTGCGGCAGGTGGGACTGGCCGAGAAGCAGGACCAGTACCCCTACCAACTCTCCGGTGGCCAACAGCAGCGGGTCGGTATCGCCAGAGCGTTGGCGCTCAAACCGAAGGTGGTGCTGTTCGACGAGCCGACCTCGGCACTGGACCCCGAGCTCGTCGGCGAAGTGCTCTCGGTCATCCGAGATCTGGCCGTGGAGGGCTGGACCCTGGTGATCGTCACCCATGAGATCCAGTTCGCCCGACAGGTTTCGGACCAGGTGCTGTTCACCGACCGCGGGGTGATCCTGGAACAGGGCCCGCCCGCCGAGGTGATCGGCGAGCCCAAGGACGAGCGCACCCGGCAATTCCTCCAGCGAATCCTCAATCCGCTGTAGCGAGCGTGCGTCGGGCACGGAATTCGGTCGGCGTGTCGGCTGGGGACACGCACGCTCGCGGTGAGGACGATGGAGGATGGCGGGCATGGCAGAACCAGCGTGTATCCAGGCGGACGTGGTCATCGTCGGGGCCGGGCTGTCGGGAATGATCGCCGCACGGACCGTGCTCGCCGCGGGGTTGCGCCCCGTGGTGTTGGAAGCCGACGACCGCGTGGGCGGCCGCATCCTCACCGAAGAGATACTGCCCGGCGTGCCGGTCGAGATCGGTGCCCAATGGATCGGCGACACCCACGAGCGGATGTTCGCCCTGGCCGCCGAACTCGGCGTGGACACCTTCGAACAGTTCGACGAAGGTGAGACCTCCTATGAGCTGGGCGGCGCCGGGGTGTTGCGGGGGAACGAGTTTCACTCCCGGTACCACGACGAACTGGCCGAGCTCGAGCGAGTGCTGCGTCATCTCGACGAGCTGGCCACCGAGGTTCCCGTCGAGGCGCCGTGGCGGGCGCCCCGCGCAGCCGAATGGGACGCCATCACCGCGGGCACCTGGTATGACGATCAAGGGCTTTCGCCGATTGCCCGCACGCTGCTGGAGATCTGTACCGTCGGGATCCTCGCGGTGCCCACCACCGAGGTGTCGTTTCTGCACCTGCTGTTCACCATCCAGACCTGCGGGGTCACCTCGGAACTGCTCGCCGAATCCGAAGGCGGCGCGCAGACCACCCGGTTCACCGGCGGCACCGGTGAGATTCCGCGCCGGCTCGCCGCGTTGATCGCCGAGTACATCGTGCTCAACGTGCCGGTGCAACTGATCGAGCACGGCGTCGACCGGGTGGCCGTGCACTCCCGCGGTGGGCTGGTGGCCACCGGACGGCGGGTCATCGTCGCGGTCTCCCCCGCCCTGGCCGGCCGGATCATGTACGACCCGCCGCTGCCCGGGGTCCGCGATCAGCTCACCCAGCGCTCGCCCAACGGGACTGCGATGAAAGCGTTCTTCGTCTACGACCAACCTTTCTGGCGCGCAGATGGATTCAACGGCCAGTTGATTTCCGACATCGGCCCGGCCCGGATGTCCAACGACGCCTGCATACCCGGCGATGACCACGGGTTGATCCTGCTGTTCCTCGAAGGCGACCAGGCCCGCACTTACGGACGGCTGCCGCAGCCACAACGCCAGGAGCTGCTCACCGCAGAGCTGGTCCGCCATTACGGCCCCGCGGCGGCGCAGCCGCTGGCCTACGTCGACGGAGAATGGTCGGAACGGGAATGGACCCGCGGCTGCTACAACGCCAATCTCGGCCCCCACGTGTGGACCAACTACGGATCGGCACTCGCCGCGCCGATCGGTGCGATCCACTGGGCCTCCACCGACACCGCAACATTCTGGAGCGCCTACATGGAGGGCGCGGTCGACGCCGGTGAGCGGGCCGCGCGTGAAGTGATCGACGCGCTGAGCTCCTAGACCAGCACCGTCTGGCTGGCCAGGCCGCGCAGGGTGAGATTCGGCTTGTACTGAGCCGGCCCCGCCAGGCGGGCCTTCGGGAAGCGCTCCGTCACCATCGTCAACGCCAGCTGGGCCTCCATCCTGGCCAGCGGTGCCCCCAGGCAGAAGTGCGGCCCGTGCCCGAACGCGAGGTGTTTGATCGCCCCACGGTCCGGATCGAACACCTCAGCATCGACGTACATCGCTGGATCCCGTTGTGCCGCAGCGGTAAGCAACATCGCCGTGTCCCCTTTGGGAACGGTCACGCCATTGATTTCCAGATCCTCGGCGGCGATACGGGCCACCAACTGCACCGGAGGGTCGTGCCGCAGCGTCTCCTCGATGATCGCCGGCGCGCGGGTGGGGTCACCGGCGAGTGCGGCCCAGTGCCGCGGTTCACGCAGCATCGCCAGCGCGGCGTTGGCGATGAGGTTCACGGTGGTCTCATGCCCGGCAACCAACAGCAGGTTGCAGGTCGCGACGATCTCGTCCTCGGTGAGCTGGTCGCCGTCTTCCTCGGCGCCGATCAGCCGCGACATCAGATCCTCCCCCGGCTGGGCCCGGCGGCGCGCGACCAGGTCACGCAGGTACTGCCGCAGCCACAGCCCCGCTTCCATCCGCTCGTCGAAGTCGTCGGGGATATCGCCGGTGAAGGTGATGAACGGATCCAGCGAGCGCGCCGAAAGCGCTGAGGCGTGGGAGAATTCGGGTTCATCTTCCAGCGGGACGCCGAGCAGCCGACAGATCACCGCCACCGGCAGCGGATAGGCAAGATCTTCGATCAGGTCGAAATGCCCCTTGGCGGCCGCTTTATCGAGCAGAGCGTCGACCAGCCCGGCGATGTCCGGCTGCAGCGCCTTGACCACTTTCGGCGTGAACGCCTGCTGGGCCAGTTTGCGCAGCCGGGTGTGATCAGGCGGATCCAGGAACAGGAATCCGGGTGTGCCGAGCGGTCGTGCGGGCTCACCCTCGGCGATGGCGCGCTGGGCGACGGTCGACTTGAGACGGTCGCTGGCCGAATCCGGGTGGCGCAGCACGTCATAACAGTCGGCGTAGCGGGAGAACACCGCGAGGTTGATATCGGGCAACAACATCGGGCCGCGGTCCCGGATCTCTCCATACAGCGGATACGGGTCGGCCCGGTTCCCCGAGTCGAGAAGCCGCAGCAGCAGTTCCTGGGATTCGGCGAGCGCTCCGGTCATGTTGTCATTGTGCACAGGTCGCAGAAGGCGCTGGTCAATCCCGTCGGGCGGCGTAGTAGCGCCCCAGGACATGCTCACGCAGCTCGTCGAAGCGGCCGTCACTGATCGACGCCCGGATCTGATCCACCAGCCGGATGATGAACCGCTCGTTGTGGATCGTGCACAGGGTGGCCGCCAGGATCTCCTTTGCCTTGAACAGGTGGTGCAGATACGCCCGGGTGTAGTTGGCGCAGGTGTAGCAGTCACACTCGGCGTCGATGGGGGTGAAGTCCCGGCGGTACCGCGCCCCGGTGATGTTGTAACGCCCGGTCGCCGAGTAGACCGCGGCGTTGCGCGCGACCCGCGACGGCGACACGCAGTCGAAGGTGTCCGCCCCGGCCTCGACGGCGGCGAACAGGTCGTCGGGCTCGCTGATGCCCAGCAGATGGCGGGGTTTGTCTTCGGGCAGCTCGTCGGTGACCCAGCCGACGATGGTGGCCAGGTTCTGCTTCTCCAGGGCGCCGCCGATGCCGTAGCCGTCGAAACCCCGGCCGTCCGGATCCGTCAGGCCCACCAGCCCGCGGGTGGCGTCCCGGCGCAGGTCCTCGTACTGGGCACCCTGCACGACGCCGAACAGCGCCTGGGACGGCTTGTCGTGGCGCTCCTCGGCGAGCCGGCGGTGCTCGGCCAGGCACCGGATCGCCCACGCGTGGGTGCGTGCCACCGACGATTCCTGGTAGCTGCGGGTGTTGACCAGCGTGGTCAGTTCGTCGAAGGCGAAGATGATGTCGGCGCCGAGCTGGTGCTGGATCTGCATCGACACCTCGGGGGTGAACCGGTGGGTGGACCCGTCCAGATGTGAGGTGAACGTCACCCCGTCGTCATCGACCCTGGCCAGCCGATCCTTGCCTTCGGCGATGATGTCGTCCGATTGCACCCTGTTGGCGTCCATCGAGAGCACCTTGCGGAACCCGGCCCCCAGCGACAGCACCTGGAACCCGCCGCTGTCGGTGAACGTCGGGCCGTCCCAGTTCATGAACGTGCCCAGCCCACCGGCCTCGTCCACGATGTCCGGCCCCGGCTGCAGGTAGAGGTGATAGGCGTTGGCCAGAACAGCTTGTGCACCAAGCGACTTCATGGTCTCAGGCAGCACCGCCTTGACCGTGGCCTTGGTGCCGACAGCGACGAACGCCGGGGTCTGGATATCACCGTGGGGGGTGTGGATCACTCCCGTGCGTCCCCGTTGACCGGGAAGGACATCGCGTACCGAGAAGAAGCCGTCCGTCACAGCAGGTATTCAACACTGAACGCTCAGAGGAGACGAACTGCGGACTTCGGCGCAGCACCTCGATACATTCTTCCGGTGAACAACGGCGTATGTGCGGTGACGTTGGCCGGATTGCTACTGACGACCACGGCGGCCTGCTCGTCGGGTCCCGACCAGGGGCCGCCCGCGCCCGGTGCCCTGACCCCCGGAACGGCCGCCATCACCATCAACGACCGGGATCTGGGCACCATCACCTCGGTGGGATGCACCTCGGCGGGCCCGCTGACCACCATCACCACGGGCAATGAGAACTCCGGCAGCACCGCGGTGGTCTCCAACGCCGACGGCCTGTCCGCACAGTCGGTGTACATCCGGGACCTCGGCGGTTTCACCGGCAGCTACAACTCCGATCTCGACGGCACCGCCGAGGTGACGATGACGGGAAACACCTTTGTGATCACCGGCAGCGCCGACGGGTTCGACACCGAAAGGCCCAGCTTCCGCACCGCAGGCTCGTTCGAGATCAAGGTCGCCTGCTGACCGCGTGAAACCGCCGCATTTTGGGCAATCTCCGTTTCGGGAATCAGCGGCGAACCATACTGCTGTGAGGTCCGTCACTGTCGATGGGTCACAACACGAAGGAGAACACTGGTGAAGCGTGCTTTGGGAGTCGCCGTCAGCGGTGCGGCCATCGTGGTCGCGGGTCTGGTCGGCTGTTCGGGAGACAAATCCGCCGACGAGAGTGCCTCCTCTGCCACCGAGACCGTCGGGAGCGGCGCGAGCTCTGCCACCGAGACCGTCGAGAGCGGCGCCAGCTCGGCAACCAGCGCCATCACGTCGGCCACCGACGCCGTCAAAGGCAATCCGCCGCCCGGGGCGGCCACCGTGTCCATCGATGGTCAGGAACAGAACATCGAAGGCCAAGCCGCGTGCACCAACCTCGGCGGCAACATCCAGATCGCCATCGGTAACGCCACCCAGGGCGTCGGCGCCCAGGTGACCGACGCCGACCCGCCCGTGGTCAGGCAGGTCGGGTTGGGCAACGTCAACGGTGTGGCCATGGGCTTCGCCGAGGGTGCCCCCGGCGGCGAAGCCAGCGCCGAGAAGGACGGCAACACCTACAAGATCAGCGGTACCGCCACCGGCGTCGACATGGCCAACCCCTTGCAGCCGGTCACCAAGCCGTTCGAGCTGGCGGTCACCTGCCCGTAGGGCCACGCGGACTCACCGGGGTTCAGGGGCGGCCGAGATGATCCACCAGCCGATCCAGGATCGGTAACTGCCCTTTCAGCAGTTTGGCCCGGGCCACCTCGATCGGTACCCACGCCACCCGGTCCACTTCGGGAAAGGTCTGCATCTTCCCCGACCGCGGCGGCCACTCCATCTCGAAGGTGTTGCTGCGCGCGTCGGTGACATCGAGATCGCCGTCGACGGCGAAGGCGGTGACGATCTTGCCGCTGCCCTGACGCACCTGCCCCAGCTCGGCGCGCGGTCCGTCCGGCGGAGCCAGGCCCAGCTCCTCCGTGAACTCGCGCTGCGCCTGCTCCCAGGGGTCGTCGCCAACGTCGTACTCGCCCTTGGGTATCGACCACGCACCGTCGTCTTTGCGCGCCCAGAACGGTCCACCCGGATGAGCGATCAACACCTCGAGTCCGTCGGCCGCGTTCCGGTAGAGCAGCAATCCCGCACTGAGCTTCGGCACGGCGTCAGAGTCTAGGCCCCCGCCGCCCGCTCCAGTTCCTTGAGCGCGTCTTCGAGATGCCCTAGCAGCCGCTGCAGATGCGGCACACTGCGGCGACAGCCGACCAGGCCGAAGTCCAGGTTGTCGCCGTTGTTGGCCATCGTGATGTTGAGTGCCTGCCCGTCCAGGGCGATCGACAGTGGATAATGCCCGTCGAGCCGAGCACCTTTCCAGTACAGCGCTTTTCGCGAACCGGGCACGTTGGAGATGACGATGTTGAACGGTGGCCTGGCGGCGTTGACGTAACCGGGGACCATCGACAGCCCCAGTGCAGCGACGTTGACGGCCGACAACGCCAACGCCTGCGCCTTGGGCAGTTCGGAGAACACCTGCTTGTTACTGCTCATCGACTCGCTGATCGCGGTCAGGCGCTGCGCGGGGTCGGCTACGTCGGTGGCCAGATTGCACAGGAGGGCGCCTACCTGATTGCCACCGGTGTCGTCCTCGTCGTCGGCACGCATGCTCACCGGCACCATGGCGATCAGCGGCTTGTCGGGAAGCGCGCTGTGCTCGAGGAGGTAGGCGCGCAGCGCGCCCGCGCACATGGCCAGGACCGCGTCGTTGATCGTCACTCCGGCGGCGTCCTTGATCCGCCGAATGCGTTCCAGCGGCCAGGACTGCGCGGCCACGCGGCGCGCGCCACCGATGTTGACGTTCAGGATGGTCTTGGGCGCCCCGAACGGCATGGTCAGCTGCTGTTCCAGCAGGGCCGCCCTGGCCAGGTACACCGTGGAAGGGACAAGCGAGGCAATCGATCCCAGTGCATCGGCGGCTGCGGAGAGGCTGGGGAGCCGGGCGAGCACGCCGCCGTCGGCGTCCGGTTTTTCCCGTTTGCGCGGCGGCAGGTCCCAGGGCACACGCACCTCGGTGTCGGCGGGGTCCTCGCTGAGGGTCCGCTCCGCGAGTTTGAGCGCCGACACGCCATCGATGAGCGCGTGGTGGACCTTGGTGTACACCGCGAACCGGCCGTCGTTGAGGCCCTCGATGAGGTAGGCCTCCCACAGCGGCCGGTGCCGGTCCAGCAGGCTGCCGTGTGCGCGGGACACCAACTCGAGCAGATCCCGGACCCGCCCCGGCTGCGGCAGGGGCGACCGACGCAGGTGGTAGTCGATGTCGACATCGGAGTCGAATGCCCAGCCGACGTTGGCGATTCCGCCCAGTATCGTCGCGGGCCGCTTACGGAAGGTCGGCTGGAACTCGGTGTGCGTGAGCATGTCCTGGTAGAGGTCGCGCACGAAGTCCTTGTCAGCACCCTCAGGCGGCCGGTAAAGCTGCAGTCCACCGACGTGCATGGGATGTTCTCGCGATTCACCGACAAGGAAGATCGCATCGGCCGGCGATATCAACTCCATACCGCCCATTAGACGCGCAGCGGCTTTCTCAAACCTGCCGAATGCCCGATCGACCTATGGGGTGTTCACCCGCGCCAGTGCGCTGCCGGCCAGCCAGCTCTCCCAGGGCACGCTCCAGTCCCCGTTCTGCGACTGCTGCAGCGGCGCGCCGCCGGTGTTGCGGACCTCCACCACATCTCCCGGGCGGGAGAACTCGTAAAACCACTTGGCGTTCTCCGCGCTGAGGTTCAAGCAGCCCGATGACACATTGGTATTGCCCTGCGCCCACACGGTGGACTCGAGCTGATGCAGGTAGATCCCGTCGGTACTGATCCGCACCGCATAGGGCACGCTCAGCCGATAGCCGGAGGACGAGCCCACGGGCAGCCCATAGGTGGAGGAATCCATGATCACCGGGTTCTGCTTCTCCATCACCGTGTAGACGCCGGGCTGCGTCCAGAACGCAATGGTCTGGCCGCCAACGGTTTCGGTACCGCCGCGGCCCATCGAGGTCGGCATCGTGCGTACCAGTTGGCCGTCGGAAAACACGCTGACCTGCTTGGTGAGGTCGTCGGCGATCGTCACGTGCCTGGGTCCGATGACGAAATCGACGCTGGTGTCGTCGGCGCCATAGACGCCACCGCCGAGGTCGGCGCCGTAGAGGTTGGCGTGCACGCTGACCTTGGTGCCCGCCGGGAAGTACTCCTTGGGGCGCCAGTGCGCCTTGCGATCATTGACCCACATCCAGGCGCCCTGCACCGGAGGCGAGGTGGTGACCTTCAGCTGCCGTTCGGCCGACGCCCGGTCGGTGATCTCGGTGTCGAACTGCGCGACGATCACCGTTCCCACGCCGTAGGTGGCACCGTCGGTGAGTCGGGTGCCCAGCGTGGTGTTCAACGAGACCGTCGCCTGTTCATCGGGAACCACCGTCGAGAACTCCGACACCTTGGTCAACGTCGTCGCGTCGGTGCCGCGGGCGGTCGCACTGACGGTGTAGGTCCGGCCGTAGCCCAGCGGTTCGTCCGGCCACCATGCCGCTCCGTCGGGTGCCATCGCCCCGGCGACCACGCGACCGGCTTCGTTGGTCATCTGGACGTCGGTCAGCCGGCCCGATGTGGCGGTCACGCGCACCGCGTTCAGCGGCGCCACCTCGAGCCCGCTCTGCGGGGTGATGGTCACCGCCGGTGGTGACGGCGGCGGGGCAGCTTGCGCCTCGCTGACCTCGGGGGTTGCTTCAGAACGCACCAAATGCGCTGCCGAAGAAGCACTTTGGAGTGCTGCAACCAAAACGACGGCTACGCATAGGCCGACAGCGACACGATCACGACGACGATCGAAAGACAAGATCTCTCCGGGGCGGGTTGGGCAGTGACGATCCACCGAGGGGTGCAGGGATCCAGTCACCAAGATAGTGGGTCCGCGGGCGTGGGGCCGCCGCTGTGATCAGTCCGTAGCCTGAGGCTGACCAGACTGTGCAGCCCGGGAGAGGACGCCCATGCCCACCAAGCGAATCCTGTGTTTCGGCGACTCACTGACCTGGGGGTGGATCCCCGCCGAAGAGGGGGTGCCCACGGAGCGGTATCCACGCGACGTGCGCTGGACCGGAGTGCTGGCCGATCAGCTGGGCGATGGCTTCGAGGTCATCGAAGAGGGGTTGAGCGCGCGCACCACGACGGCCGACGACCCCACCGATCCACGGCTCAACGGTTCGGCCTACCTGCCGTCCTGTCTGGCCAGCCACCTGCCGCTGGACCTGGTGGTCCTGATGCTGGGCACCAATGACACCAAGGTGAATTTCGGCCGCACGCCCACCGATATCGCCAGCGGCATGGGCGTGTTGGCCACCCAGGTGCTCACCAGTGCCGGCGGAGTGGGCACCGTCTACCCGGCACCCCGGGTGCTGATCGTCGCCCCGCCGCCGCTGGTGGACATGCCACACCCGTGGTTCGACCTCGTCTTCGAGGGTGGCCAGGCGAAGACCGCGCAGCTGTCCAGGGTCTACTCCGCGCTGGCGTCGTTCATGAAGGTGCCGTTCTTCGACGCGGGTTCGGTGATCAGCACCGACGGGGTCGACGGCATTCACTTCACCGAGCAGAACAATCGCGACCTCGGTGTGGCGCTCGCCGAGCAGGTGCGAACCCTCCTCGCCTGACCCCCTGCTCGCCTGACCCCCTGCTCGCCGAAACCAACGTTTGGGCGCGGAAACCCGGGAAATCCGCGCCCAAACGTTGGTTTGGGCGTCAACAGAAGGGGGTGCGTCAGCCGATGCGGATGAGTTTCTTGTTGACGAACTCGTCGATGCCGAAGCGGCCCAGCTCGCGACCGAAGCCGGAGCGCTTGACCCCGCCGAACGGCAACTCCACCCCGTCGGCGCCGACGACGTTGACGAAGACCATTCCGGCGTCGATCTTGTCGGCGACCCGCTTGGCCTGCTCGGTGTCGGTGGTGAACACATACGAGCCGAGCCCGAACGGGGTGTCGTTGGCCAGCTCGACGGCCTCGTCCTCAGAACTCACCTTGTACACCGTGGCCACCGGGCCGAACAGCTCCTCCTTGTAGGACGCCGAGTCGGGCGACACATTGGTCAGCACACCCGGCGGGAAGAACGCCCCCTTGCGCTCCCCCTCCGACACCAGCGTCGCCCCGTCGGCCACCGCGCGGTCGACCTGCTCGGCCAGCCGCTGCGCTGCCGCCAGCGACGACAACGGGGCCAACCCGTCGGCGGCCTCCTTCACCTTGGCGGTGAATTTCTCCAGGAAGTCGTCGTAGATGTTCTCGGCGACGATGAATCGCTTGGCCGCATTACACGCCTGGCCGGTGTTCTCGAACCGCCCCGCCACGGCGGCCTCGACGGTGGCGTCGAGATCGTCAGAGGACAGCACGATGAACGGATCCGAGCCGCCGAGTTCGAGCACCACCTTCTTCAGGTTGCGCCCGGCGATCTCGGCGACTGCCGCGCCGGCCCGCTCGGAGCCGGTCAGGGAGACGCCCTGGACGCGGGGATCGGCGATCATCTCGGCAACCTGCTCGTTGGTGGCGTAGACGTTGACGTAGGCGCCCTCGGGGTAGCCGGCGTCGTCGTAGATCTGCTGAATGGCCGCTGCCGACTCCGGGCACTGCGGGGCGTGCTTGAGCACCACCGTGTTGCCCAGCACCAGGTTCGGTCCGGCGAAGCGGGCCACCTGGTAGTACGGGTAGTTCCACGGCATGATGCCGAGCAGAACGCCCACCGGCCCCCGGCGGATCAGGGCGCTGCCCTCGCCGTCGAGCAGTTCGATCGGCTCGTCAGCGAGGAACTTCTCGGCATTGTCGGCGTAGAACTCATAGATCGCGGCGCTGAACTCGACCTCGCCCTCGGCCTGGTCGAGCGGCTTGCCCATTTCCCTCTGGATGATCTTGGCCAGCTCGTCCTTGCGCTCGTTGTGCAGTGCGGCAACCTTGCGGATCAAGTCGGCCCGCTGCGCCACCGTTGAGGTCCTGGACCACTCACGGTATGCCTTGGTCGCCGCCGACAGCGCTGCCTCGATCTGCTCATCGGTTGCGGTCGGATACTCCTTCACCACGTCACCAGTCGCCGGATCAACCACCGCGTACAGACTCATGCCCTGCCCTTCGTTGTCACTGTTCACCGTTGCGGTGCCGCACCTGACCCGCCGGCACAGCATCCCCCCACAGCACATCCTTCGCTGGATATCGATGCAATGCCAGTGGAACTTGGCGCGGCATCTGCAGGCAGAATCAGTCGCATGCAACTGGTCACCGTCGACGACATCCGCGCAGCGGCCCAGCGGATCCGCGGATCGGTCATCCGGACGCCGCTGGTACCCGCGCTGTGGGCCGACGAAGACCGTCCCCTGTGGATCAAGCCGGAGAGCCTGCAGGCGATCGGTGCGTTCAAGGTGCGCGGCGCGTTCAACGCGATCGCCAGTCTGGACGACGAGACCCGCGCGCGCGGCGTGGTGGCGTACTCGAGCGGCAATCACGCCCAGGCCGTCGCCTACGCCGCGGCGCAGTACGGCATCCCGGCTCACATCGTCATGCCGGAGGAAACGCCCAACATCAAGGTGCAGGCCACCCGCGAACGCGGTGCCGAGGTGGTGCTGTGCCCGGCAGGACAGCGCGAGAAGGTGGCCGCGGAAGTGGTCGAGCGGACCGGCGGTGTCCTGGTACCACCGTTTGACCACCCCGCGATCATCGCCGGGCAGGGCACCGCGGGCCTGGAGATCGCCGAGGACCTGCCCGACGTGGAGACCGTGCTGATCCCGGTCAGCGGCGGAGGGCTGGCCTCCGGTGTCGGCACGGCGATCAAGGCGCTGTGCCCGACGGCGAAAGTCTTCGGCGTCGAACCCGAACTGGCGGCCGACGCGGCCGAGAGTCTGCGGATCGGCCGGCCGGCCCAGTGGCCGATCGAGGACCGCAACCGCACCATCGCCGACGGGTTGCGCTCCGTGCTTTCCGAGCTCACCTTCGCCCATCTGCAGCAGGTGCTCGACGGCATCATCACCGTGACCGAAGACGAGATCCGGGCTGCGGTGCGGGAACTCGCCTACCGCGCACACCTGATCGCTGAACCGAGTGGTGCGGTGGCACTGGCGGCCTACCGCCAGGGTGCGACGCCGGTGGGGCGGACCGTGATCGTGCTGTCCGGCGGCAACATCGAGCCGACGATGTTGCACGAAATCCTGCACTGAGCCACAGAGCCGAGCGCCCTGCGTCGGACCGCATTGTTACCCACGTATCACGATCTCGTTGCCTGCGCACGACCGATCGTTACCCCATGTGAACTAATTCGACAGCGCGGGCACACAGCCGACCCTGAAAAGCTCGTTATCGGATTCCGCCATCGCTAATGCCAATCCATCTGCAGAACTCGTAACTACTGGCGGGTATGGCAAATTCAATCTAGTTACCTACGATAAGAAGATTGACGCGAACGTAAACGTTTGCTATATACGTGACAGCGCGGAGGTGGCGTCCAGGAGTCATCTGGTTAGGTCAGCTAAGAAAACTCTTAAACAGGTAATTTTCGGTTTTCCTGAACGCAAACTGAGAGACTGCTTACACTTCCCAACACAGCCCATCGTTCACCCTAGGGGATGCAAACTATGCAAATCTCAGCCCGTTCATACCTCACCGCCGGCATTTCGCTAACTGCGGCAACCGCCATCGCGCTGACGCCACTGGCGATCCCTGCAAATCAGCATGCGGTCTCTATTCCCAGCGTCACCGTGTCCGACATTCAACTGGCCGTGACGCCGAGCGAGATCCGTGCGTTCTTCACGGCATTGCAAGCCGATCTCGCCGAGTTCAATGAAGGTCTCGCGACAGCCGTCGGACTCCCCGGCCAGACCTTGGACGACGCCCTCGAGACCGCGATCAACCTGAATGCGCAGCTCTTCACCACACTGCGCTCCTTGACCACCAACCCGACATTGACCGGTTTGTTGGATGCGCTGGAGGCCAGCTCTGATTACGGTCTGGGCTCCCTGCAGGAAGCCATCGTGGATATCAACACCAACCCGGCCTCCGGTCTGGTGTTGACCACCGAGCAACTCGCGAACCTGTTCACCAGCAGCATCACCGGCTCGCTGTCCAACGTCCTGTCGTCATTCGTCGCCGTACTGAACAACCCGCTGAGCACGTCAGCTCTGGCCGGGTTGCTGAGCACCGGCGCGGTGGGCACCGCGCAACTGCTGGCCAGCAACGGACTTTCCGCTGTTGGGACGGTTGGCGACTTCGGATTCAACACCGTCTGGGACGGAATTGCCCTCGTCGATAACACCATCTGGAACGCCATCGACACCATCTACGACCTGAGCAACGTTGCCGCCGGCGCCACCGGCAGTGCGCTCATCGCGGCCATCACCGAGCTCGTCCAGAGCGTGACCCTGGCACCGGGCCAGGCCATTGCCGATGTCGCATTCGGTGTCACCTTTGACGCTCTCGGAACAGTGTGGGAGGGCTTCGACACCGTTGTCGGGGGCGCACAGAGTCTCGTCGCCATCGCGGGTGGAACGCTGCAGTACGCCATCAATGCGGTGGGCGCGGCTCCGCTGAACCCGCAGAGTTACCTGGTTGCCACGGGCGCGCTGCTGGCCGGCGGCTTCGACGGCTTCAACGCGACGGTCGGCACCGTCGGCAGCGTCGCGCAGTTGCCGTTCACGCTCGGCGCCAACATCACGCGCGGGGTGTCGGGTGTCATCACCGGCCTGAACGAGGGTTTCGCGCAAGCGCTTTCCGGGGTCTTGGCGGCCGCGGGCCTGCCCGCCGCCGTCGTCGCCCTGCCTCTGGCCCTCGCCGGCCAGATCAATGCCGTGATCGAGGCCGGCACCGACGTCGTTGCCGACGGCTTTGACACGGCCGCCGGCCTGGTCGAGGCCGGCACCGGGTTCGTGATCCACGTCTCTAACGAGATCGAGAACGCCATCTTCAACCTCGTTCCCGTCGGCGCCGGCATCGCCCCGGGAGCCTCGGCGGCGAAGATCGCCGTCGACCAGTCCAACCAGGCCGGCGACCCGTCCGGAGGCGCTGCGCTGGTCGACGACGAGGACTCCGTTTCGGACGACGTTGTTGAGACGCCGGAGGAAGAGTCACCTGAGGCCGAAGCCCCGGCCGAAGATGCTCCCGAGGAAACCTCGACGGATGACACCTCCGCTGGTGACGAAGCCACCGATGACACCTCCGCTGGTGACGAAGCCACCGATGACGATGCCGCTGCTGACGAGGACAAGGCCAGCAACGCCGAAGCCAAGAGCGAAGAGCGCGAAGCCAAGAAGGCCGAGCGGGACACCAAAAAGGCTGAGCGTCAGGCCAAGTCCGACACCAAGAGCGACAGCGGTTCCGACAGTGGCTCCGACAGTGACAGTGACGACTGAGTAGCAACGAGTAAGTAGCAACACCGACAGACGGGCCCACTCGTGTGAGTGGGCCCGTTTGTCTGTGCGGTTATGTTCGAGGGCATGGCTTACCTCGAGTGCGACGACCATCCGGATCTGTTCGTCGACCACGATTTTCCCGAACACCTGGTGGACCTCGGCGAGATCCGGATGAACTACGCCGTCGCCGGTGAGTCGACCAACCCCGCCTTGTTACTCATCCCCGGACAGTCCGAATCCTGGTGGGGCTACCAGGAAGCGATGAAGCTCCTGGCCGAGCGCTATCAGGTGTACGCCGTGGACCTGCGCGGACAGGGCCGGTCCACCTGGACGCCCGGGCGGTACAGCCTCGACCTGTTCGGCAATGATCTGGTGCGTTTCATCGATCGGGTGATCGGCCGGCCGGTAGTGGCCTGTGGGCTGTCATCCGGCGGCGTCATCGCGGCGTGGTTGTCCGCCTACGCCGCGCCCGGGCAACTCCGCGCCGCCTACTACGAGGATCCGCCGTTGTTCACCTCGGAGACCAATCCCGCTGTCGGCCAATCGATTCGACAGGGAATCGGGGACATCTTCCGGATCTGGCACAAGTGGCTCGGACCGCAATGGTCCATCGGCGACTACGCCGGCGTGCAGAAAGCGCTGGGGCAGGAACTGTCGCCGTGGCTGCACCGGATGCAGCTGGCCGGCGGAGTGCGAAACGACGCCACCGAACCCCCACAGCACCTGCGTGAGTACGACCCCGAGTGGGGCGACGCATTCGTCTCGGGCCGGGTCGGGGTGAACTGCGATCACGACGCGATGCTCCGGCAGGTCAAGGTGCCGGTGCTGTTCACTCACCACTTCCATCTCGAGGATCCGGAAACCGGCAACCTGATCGGCGCCATCTCCGACCTGCAGGTGGCCTATGTCCGTCGGCTCATCGAAGGCACCGGCAACCCGTTCACCCTGCGGACCTTCCCGGAGATGGCCCATTCGATGCACGGCACCGACCCGGCCACCTATGCCGAAACCCTGGACCAGTGGGTTACCGAGTTGCCGAGATAACCGGAGCGCCCGGCCGCACACTGGCACAGTGACGCGATTCTCCCCCGGTACCTACCTGCTGCACGGTGAAGTGCCGGTCACCCTGATGGAGGGTCTGGACAACGCCTTCCTGCCCGTCGGCAGCCTGTACCACCTCGACAACCCGTGGCGTGGGTACCGCCGGATCGCGCGGGTACTACCTGCCCAGGCGGGCGATGCAGACCGCACAATCGTGTTCGCCGACGACGGCATCGACGACGTCACCTGTGGCCGGGACGACCTGTGCGAGGTGGCCGTGGTGCAGTCGGACGGCCCCGAGCCGGCGGTGTGCGAGCCTGGCATCCGGTTGATCGAGGACTCCATGCCGGCGGGCGACGTCTTCGCGCTGCAGACCAACGTGTTCCTGAAGGTGGACGAGGTGGATCACCTCGGCCGGTCCTGGCGAAAGTTCCGGTACACCAGCGGTTTCGAGCTCCGCACCGAGGACACTGGCGAGACCGTCCACATCGAGTTCGCCGATCCTGGGGTCACCGATCTGCGGTATCCGGTCGGCGTCTCGGTCAACGTGCTGATGGCGGTCGGCCCGCCGAAAGACCAAACCCCTCACCAGTAGAAACCGGTGAGGGGCTGATGGCGGTGGCGGAGGGATTTGAACCCTCGGACGGGGGTTACCCGTCACACGCTTTCGAGGCGTGCTCCTTAGGCCGCTCGGACACGCCACCGTGTGGCAGCCTACCGGGTCACCGCGGCCACGCCCTAATCGTGTGGCTGCCTGCGCTGACGGGCGAAGAACTGCTCCAGCAGGGCAGCACATTCGTCGGCCAGCACCCCGCCGCGCACCTGCGGCCGGTGGGTGAGCCTGCGGTCGCGAACCACATCCCACAACGAGCCGACGGCACCGGTCTTGGGCTCCCATGCCCCGAACACCACCCGGGCCACGCGCGCCATCACCAATGCCCCCGCGCACATGGTGCACGGCTCGACTGTCACCGCCAGCGTTGCACCTTCCAGGCGCCAGCCGTCACCGTGGACAGCGGCGGCCGCCCGCAACGCGAGGATCTCGGCGTGCGCGGTGGGATCACCGAGGGCTTCGCGCGCATTGGCCGCCCGGGCCAGCTCCGTGCCGGAGGCGTCGAACACCACCGCACCGATGGGTACGTCGTCCTGGCCCGCCGCCGAGGCAGCCGCCAGAGCAGCCCGGATCAGGGATTCGTCGGGGTTCACCGATCGATTCGGTCGAGCACGGCGGCCAGCTCGTCGGCGAAACCCATCTCACGGGCGATCCGGCTCAACTGCTCGTCGGCATACAGTTCGGTATCGGCGAGGATGACCCCGAGCACCCCCGCAGTCAGGCCCAGATCCGCGAGCAGACCCAGATCACCCTCCTCGAACGGGTCGGATTCATCGAGCTCGTCCTCGTCGATATCGATATCGAGGTTTTCCAGCACCTCGTAGGCGAGGTCGTAGTCCAACGCGGCGGTGGCGTCGGACAACAACAACCGGGTGCCCGCCGGAGCGGGTCGCAGGATCACGAAGAACTCGTCATCGATATCGAGCAGCCCGAAAACCGCGCCGCTGCTGCGCAACTCGCGCAATTCTGTCTCCGCGGCGGACAGGCTGATCACAGCGGCGCTCTTCATCGGTGCACACCGCCACTTGCCGTCCTCACGGACAACAGCCACGCCGAATCCGTCGGGAAGCTCTGAGGCATCCGAGACATCCGGCTTCGAGGTGCGCTGCGGTCCCATGGTCGCTAACGCTAGTACCCCGGCACCCCGATTGAACAGGGCGTCCCGGCTGACCCAGGGAGATGTGGAACGCTGAGTTGGTGATGACATCAGCGACCGGCGCCCCGGTGTGTGTGCTCGGGCTCGGGTTGATCGGCGGCTCCCTGATGCGCGCGGCGACCGCCGCAGGCAGAACGGTCTACGGCTACAACCGCTCGGTTGACGGGACCCAGGCGGCCACCTTCGACGGCTTCGACGCCTCCACGGACCTGACCGACACCCTGCAGCGCGCCGCCGCCGATGACGCGCTGATCGTGATCGCGGTTCCGATGCCGGCGCTGCCGGCGATGCTGGACCACATCGTCGATACCGCCCCGGACTGTCCGCTGACCGACGTGATCAGCGTCAAAGGGGCGGTGCGGGCCCAGGTCGAGGCGTCGGGCCTGCTGTCCCGCTACGTGGGCGGTCACCCGATGACCGGAACCGCGCACTCGGGGTGGTCCGCCGGAAACGCCCACCTGTTCGAGGGGGCACCGTGGGTGGTGTCGGTCGACGACCACGTGGACGAGCAGGTGTGGGGTGCAGTGACGCAGCTGGCATTGCAGTGCGGCGCGTTCGTGGTGCCGGCCCGCGCCGACGAGCACGACACCGCCGCCGCGGCCATCTCGCATCTGCCGCACCTGACCGCCGAGGCGCTGGCCGTCACGGCCGCGCACGTCCCGCTGGCCTCAGCGCTGGCGGCCGGGTCCTTTCGGGACAGCACCCGGGTGGCCGCCACCGCACCGGACTTGGTGCGGGCCATGTGCGAAGCGAACGCCGACAAGCTGGTGAGCATGTTGGACCACGCCATCGACCTGCTGACGAAGGCTCGGGCCTCGTTGAGCGAGGGGCGATCGGTGGCGGAGCTGGTTGAGGCGGGGCACGCCGCACGGATCCGCTTCGACAGTTTCACCCGACCCGACATCGTGGCCCTCTCGATCGGCGAGGAGGGCTGGCGTGACAGCCTGGCGGCCGCCGGGCGAGCCGGCGGCGTGATCAGATCCGCGCTGCCAAGCCGGGATACTCGAGGATGAACCCGTCGCTGTCGACGGTGACCGTGGTGTCGGCGACCGGCGAGTGCAGCTTGATGCCGTCCTTGGCATCGGGCCCCCCACTGCTGTAACTGATCGTCGCGGGGCCCACTTCGAGGTCCGGAATCCGCACGTACACCACCGGCAGGGTCACCGACTCGGCCTGCTGATAGAGCCCGGTGCGGCGGATCGGCAGCGCGTTGAAGAACGGGCTGAGCACCACGTCGACGTCCAGGGCGCCGCCGAAGTCCGACCTCGAGGTCTTGCCGGAGTGCTGCTGGATCACCCACATGTTCTCTTCGTCCCGGGCGATCGACAGCTGGCGTTCCCGCTCAGCCATGGTGACCGTGAGCGACAGCCGTTTGGTGGCGCCCTTCTCGTCGGTCACCAGGTCGTAGGACGCGCTGAACGCCGGGGTGGCATCGGTCGCGGCGGATACGATGCGCCCGTAAGCCTTGATCCGCTTGCCCGACAACTGCACCCGGACCGATTCCATTCGCGCGACCTCATCGCCGCGCCAAGTCAGGATTGCCGGCCAGGCACTGTCACTGTGAGCGGTGGCTGCACTCATTCCTCTACCGTATGCGACGGACCGCCACGTTCGTAGCCCGGACCTGATCTCGTCACAGTTGGGCTCGACTCGAGGGCCACCTCGTCGTCGAGGAACGGCTGGGGAATCCGCCTGAATCTCCCGGTCCCCGGCACCGACGCCCACACCGCCAGCGCCAGCAGTGCGTCCAATATCAGTGCCAGCAGGGTGACCATCAGCGCGCCGACAAGGGCGAGATAGAACTCGCGCACCTTGATGCCGTCGATGAGGTAGCGCCCCAGGCCGCCGAGGCTGGCGTAAGCGGCGACAGTCGCGGTCGCCACGATCTGCAGGGTCGCGGTGCGCAGACCGCTGAGGATCAGCGGCATCGCATTCGGTGTCTCGACCCGCAGCAGGATCCGGGACTCGGTCATTCCCATCGACCTGGCGGCGTCGACGACATCGCGGTCGACGTTGGCGATACCGGAGTAGGTGCCTGCCAGCAGTGGCGGGATACCGAGCAGCATCAGCGCCACCGTCGGCGGCACCAGTCCCAGGCCCCACAGCAGCACCCCGAGCAGCAGCACACCCAGGGTCGGCAATGCCCGCAGTGCGTTGACCCCGGTGACCACCAGGAAGGTGCCCCGCCCGGTGTGGCCGATGAGCATCCCCAGTGGAACCGCGACCAGCACGGAGAACACCACGGCGACGACCGTGTACTGGAGGTGTTCGAGGATGCGGATCCCCAGGCCCGCCGGGCCGCTCCAGTTGGCCGCGGTGAAGATGAAGCTCAACGCATCGGTCAGGAAGCTCATCGGGCTCATCGGGCACCCGCCTTGTGTCGGGCCGAGCGGGTGGACGACGTCGCGCGGGTCCAGGGCGTGGCTGCCTTGCCGGCGAACATGATCAGGGTGTCGATCACCAGGGCGAGCACGAAGATCGCGATGATGCCGGCGACGATCTGGTCACTCTTGTCGGACTGGTAGCCCTCGGTGAACCACGTACCGAGGCCGCCGATACCGATCACCGATCCCACCGACACCATCGAGATGTTGGTCACCGCGACCACCCGAAGGCTGGCGACCAGCACTGGAATAGCAAGCGGCAGTTCGATTTTGAGCAACCTCGTCAGTGGTTTGTACCCAACTGCGGTGGCGGCGTCGAGCACCGTCGGCGATACCGCGTCCAGCGCCTCGGGGACGGCGCGCACCAGCAGCGCCACCGTGTAGAGCGTCAGCGCCACGATCACGTTGGCCTCATCGAGGATCCGGGTCGGGATCACCAGGGGCAGCACCACGAACAGGGCCAGCGAGGGAATGGTGAAGATGATGCTCGCCGTGACCGTGGTGACCCGGCGCAGCACCGTCTGGCGTCGCACCAGGGCCCCCAGCGGCACCGCGATCAGCAGTCCGAGGACGATCGGGACCAGCGACAGCCGCAGGTGGATCACCGTCAGCGTCCACAGGTCGTCGAGGTGGGTGAACAGGTAACGCACGTCAGGCCCGTTCGGTGCGCTGGGTTTGCAGGGCCGCCAGCACGTCGTCGGCGTCGACGCCGCCGGCGACCTGCCCATCGGCGTCGACGGCGACCCCCAGACCGGACGGCGAGGACAGTGCCGCGTCGAGCGCCTGTCGCAACGTGTCGTCGGGACGGAACAAGGAGCCCCCGGCGATGGTGCTGTCGTAGAGGGAGCTACCGCCCCGGTGCAGGTCCACGCCTTCGGCATTGATCCAGGCGTACGGCGTCCCGTCATCTCGGGTCACCAGCATCCAGTCGCCGGGCCGCAGGTGTAGCGCGTCGATCTGCGCTTCCCGGACGTGGGGCAGCTCGTGCAGCGGCAGCCCGGCGGCGCCGAAGAACTGCAGTCCGCGGTAACCGCGGTCGGCGCCGACGAAGCCGGCCACCGCGTCATTGGCCGGGTTCGACAGCAGCCGGGCCGGGGCGTCGTACTGTTGCAGCACCCCACCGCGGCCGAACACCGCCACCTTGTCACCGAGCTTGATCGCCTCATCGATGTCGTGCGTGACGAAGACGATTGTTTTTTTCAATTCGCTTTGCAGGCGCAGGATTTCAGTTTGCAGGTCTTCCCGCACCACGGGGTCCACAGCCGAGAACGGTTCGTCCATCAGCAGGATCGGCGGGTCAGCGGCCAGCGCTCTGGCCACGCCCACACGCTGTTGCTGCCCGCCCGAGAGTTGGGCCGGGTAGCGGTCGGCCAGCTTGGGATCGAGCCCGACTCGTTCGAGGACTCCGTAAGCGGCTTTGCGTGCGGCCCGCCGGGATTCACCGCGTAGCACCGGCACGGTGGCGACGTTGTCGATGACCCGTTGATGCGGCATCAGCCCGGCGCTCTGGATCACGTACCCCATGCCGAGGCGCAACTTCACCGGGTCGACCTTCGTGACGTCCTTGCCGTCGACGGTCAGCGTGCCCGACGTCGGATCGATCATCCGGTTGATCATCCGCATCGAGGTGGTCTTGCCACAGCCCGACGGTCCGACGAACACGGCGAGGGTGCCCTGGGGCACCTCGAGAGTCAACGAGTCGACGGCGACGGTGCCATCCGGGTACTGCTTGGTCACCTCATCGAAGGTGATCATCTACGCCTTCACTTCCCTTGGAAAGGTTTGTCAAAGCCTTTGTCCTGCACCCATTTCCGGGCCGCTTCGTCTGCGTCGACCCCCTGGTTGCCGGAGACGGCGGTGTTCAGGTCGATCAGGTCCTGGGTGGTGAGCTTCGCCGACACCGCGTCCAGGATGGTCTTGAGTTCGTCGGACATCTTCTGCGAACTGACCACCGGCACTACGTTGGCGGCGGGGAAATTGTTCTTCGGATCTTCCAGCACCACAAGATTGTTCTGCGGGATGGCCGGTGAGGTGCTGAAGATATCTGCCGCGGTCACCGTGCCATCCACCAGTGCCCGCACCGTGGCCGGTCCGCCGCCGTCACTGATGGCCACGAAGTTCTTCGGCGCGATGACCAGGCCGTAGTTCTTCTCCAGCCCCGGCAGCCCTTCCGGACGGCTCAGGAACTCCGAGGGAGCGCCGAACTTGACCTCCGGTGAATGCGCCGCCAGGTCGGCGATCGTCTTGAGGTTCCACCGCTGGGCGGTTTCGCTCGAGACCGCCACGGTGTCGACGTCTTCGGCCGGTGAGGGCGTCAACATCGACAGCCCGCCGGGCAATGCCCGGTGCAACGCCACCTCGACGGACTCGGGGGTGGAAGCGGTGCTCTCGGGGTCGAAGTAGTTCAGCAGGTTCCCGGTGTACTCCGGGACCAGGTTGATCGAATAGTCCTGCAGCGCCGGGATGTAGGTCTCTCGGCTGCCGATACCGAATTGGCGGGCGATGGTGAACCCGTTGGCCTCCAGCGCCTGAGCGTAGATCTCGGCGATGATCTTCGATTCCGGGAAGTCCGCCGAGCCGACGGTGAGGGACTTGAGATCACCCGAGATCTCACCGCCACCGAGGGGGTTGGAGCTTCCGCAGGCAGTCGCGGTGATTCCCACGAGCACCACCGAGGCCACCACCAGCAACGTTCGCATGCGCCGACCCAAGATGGCTAGCAGCGTGGTCATCTGGCCGACCCTAGCGCCATGTCCGCCTTCGCGACATCTTTTGGCGCGGGGTGGCCGCAGCCGGAAACTGTTTGCTTTGGCTGCTGAACGGGCAAGTATGGGGCTATGAGCACCGATCCGACCATGCCGCCTCCCGGGCCCGGACCCATGGGTCCAGGAGTCCCCGCCGGCGCCCAGGCTCCGCCCCCGCCGGATTCTGCGGTCACCTTCACCAAGGCCGCGGCATTGTGGGGATCGCTCATCGTGGGCTTTCTCGTCCTGGTCATTTTGCTGATCTTCATCGCGCAGAACACCGACTCTGTCGCCTTTGCCTTCCTGGGCTGGCACTGGAGCCTGCCGCTGGGTGTGGCGATCCTCTTCGCTGCGGTCGCCGGCGGATTGCTCACTGTGACCGTCGGCGCGGTTCGCATCCATCAGTTGCGACGGGCGGCGAAGAAGAACTTGAAGGCCGGGCTGTAAGGGACCGGTCTATCGGATCGAGACCAGATCCTGTACCGAGTCCACCGGCAGGTTGCCGTCCACCACGGCCCGGACGATCGCGCTGTTGAGGGTGATCGAGCCATTGTGGTTGTCGAGGAAAGCGGTGTCGGCGGCGTCGCGTCCGGTCGAGATGCGTACCAGGGTTTGTCGCGGTGCCAGGTAGGTGGCGTCGACAACCCGCCACTGGCCCTCGATGAACGCCTCGGCCACGGCGTGGAAATCCATCGGCTGGCAGCCCGGCGCGTAGACCGCGACCAGCCGGGCCGGCACGTTGACCGCCCGCAGCAGCGCGACGGACAGGTGGGCGTAATCGCGGCACACCCCGGCACCGGCCAGCAGCGTGTCGACGGCGCCGTCGATGGGATCGCTGGAGCCCGGCACGTACGACAGCCGGTTGCCGACCCACGACGACACCTTCTCCAGCAGCGTCGCCGAGTCGGCGTACTGGCCGAATTCCGTCGCGGCGAAACCGAAGAACTTGTCCGCCTCGGCGTAGCGGCTGGGCCGCAGATAGGTCGACAGGTCGATATCGGTCACTGAAGGCGGCTCGGCCTCGCCGATCACGGTCGCCGAGTAGCTGGCCTTCAGGCTGCCCACACCCGCGTCGAACTTGTGGATCCGGCTGCCGTGCTCCCCGATGATCTCTTGTGGCTCAATCTTGTTGCCGTTCAACTCGAATGACAGTTCTTCGGTCACCTCCAGCCCCGGCTGGGGGGCGACGGTGATCTGGAATTCGAGGGTTGTCGGCGCGGCGATGTACACATCGAGGTCAGCACCGACGTCACGCTTCATCTGGGTACGCTTTCTTCTGGGAAATCTCAAGGCCACCGGGGTATTTACCCAGGTGGGTCACTTCAAACCGTGTTTGTCCTTACATCTTCTACTGGCGGCGGTTGCGGGGCAACAAATCCCAGACGTGTTCGGTGCTGTTGACCGTCACGACCGTGGCCCGACCGGAGCGAGAGTAGAGCAGCCGTGTCACCGACACGTAGTCGATCGGGAAGGACAGCAGCCGCCGGGTGCCGAGGATCTCGTGCAGCAGCACGTTGATCACACCGCCGTGGCTGAACACCGCCACGGTGTCCTCGTGGTCGGCCGCGGCGACGATATCGGCCAACGCCGCGCTGATCCGGTCCCGGAATGCCAACTCGTCGACCCCGCCCGGCAGGTGTCCGTCGGCCATCCGGGCCCAGTCCTCGGGTCGCTCCGAGCGCAGCAGTTCCACCGGCACGTAGGCGGCCATCTCGCGGTCGTATTCAGCCAACCGCTCGTCGATCTCCACCGGCAGGCCGGTGGTGTCGGCCAACGGTTGCGCCGTCTGGACCGCGCGCCGCTGAGGGCTGCTGACCAGCCGGGCCAGCGGGTAGCGACGCACAGCCTCCGGCAGTCGCCGTGCCTGCTCGATCCCCTCGGCGGACAGGTCCGGGTCGGACCCTTGGCCGGGCTCGCTGCGGTGGGGCAGCGCGTGCCGGATCAGCAGCAGTTGCATGTGTTGAGCCTCCTGAAGTTTCGGCGGGGGTTCCGCCGCCCCTGCAACGATATGGCCCATGCGTTCGTCCGCCCGGCGCGGTGTGCGCCAACTCCGTTCTAGGGCGTGATGATGTTGAATGATGGATCCGGCCGGTCGAGCACGCCGACCAGGTGCTGCAGCACTTGCGGATCGCCCCCGATCTCCAACCCCGGCGAGCTGAAGTCCCCAGCGACCAGCGCGAGGAAACGCACCTTGGCGCCAGCGTCAGCGTCGCTCCCGCGGTTGCGGCGTCAGCGGCCGCCTTGCGGTGGGCCGCCCTTCCCTACCGTGGGCCCGCATGGAGGAAACCCGGCGGGCTCGCGGCACAGCACCTACGAAGCCGACGCGCCAAATATCAACGCAGCGTTCACCATTGACCACCAGTGGTCAGGGACCATCCCCGTCCGGGGCGAGGATGCGGTCCGGGTGGTGGTAGGTGTTGATGCGGGTTTGCCCGCAGTCCAGCTCCGGCGGCGGGATCCACTCGGTGACACCATCATCGGCCCGGTTGCGGGTGGTCCACCCCGTGGTCTCCACCATCCGGTTGTCCGGACCGCAGGCCAACGTCAGATCCTCGATGTCGGTCAGGCCGCCGTCTTTCCAGTCTCTGTTGGCATGGTGCACCTGGCACCGATAACCCGGCGCGGTGCACCCCGGCGCGGTACAACCACGATGCTTGGCCAACAACACGATCCGCTGCCCCGCAGAGGCCGTCCGCCGCGCCCGGCCCAAATGCAGCGGGACACCCTTACCGTCGAAAATCACCAAATAGTGGTAGGCGTGCGACGCCAACCGCAGCACTTCACTCATCGGCAGCAGCGTGCCCCCGGCGGTCAATCCCTGCCCGGCGCCGGTCTCGAGTTCCTTCAACGTGGTGGTGACGATGATGGTCGCCGGCAACCCGTTCAACTGACCCAGCTCCCCCGACGCCAGCAGCGCCCGCCCCGCCGCCACCAGCGCATCATGGTGACGTTGCCCCTGACTGCGAGTGTCAGTACCGGCCCGGTCCGGATCCGGCTCGCCATCGACCTGGGGGAACTCATCGGCAGGATTACACATCCCCGGCGCGGCCAGCTTCGCGTTGAGCGCCTCCATGGCCGCCGCGGCCTCGGGAGTGAGCAGACCCTTGACCGGAACCATCCCGTCGGCGCGTTGCCGGCCATAGTGCAGATACCGTTGCGCCGCCCGGTCGACGTCGGTGAATTCGCCGTCCTGGTTGAGCAGATACCGCAACCGGTCAGCGACCTGCTTGAACCCGTCAGGATCCAGCCCGCAGGCATGACGGCCCAGATCCACCTCAGCAGCGTCGCGGGCCTGGTAATCGACACACGACGGTAGCTTCTTGAAAAACCGGCGGATGTGGGCGATGTGGTCAGGCCCGATCAGGCCCTGCGCCTGGCCCTGGGCCACCGTCGGCAGCTTCGGCGCCATCGGCTCCCCGGTGAGCCCGGTCCGCGGACCCAGCAGTTCGGCGTCTTTGAGGCGGCGAGCGGCGTCCTCACCGCTGATCCGCAACCGCGCCATCAGCACTTTCTTGAAGCTGGTGGCACCCAACGACTTCGGGGTGGTTTCACTGCGCAACCGTTGATACACCTTGTGGTCGAGCACCGGCTGCGCCCGCGACACCGCTTCGCGGCGCTGCTGCACTGCAGCAGCTCACCCGGGCTGAACCCGTCGATAGAGAGCCGGTTCATCTGCGCGGTCAACACTTCCACCTGAGCCAGGGCAGCCAGCATCGCCTCCTTGTCGGCGACCGCTGATGCACCCATGACCCGAACACTAGTGCGACCCACCGACAGAATCGGCGTGCTCGGGACTAGCGAGATCGCTGTGACACAAGGGGTTTCCAGCTACGAGGTCAGGTCGTACACCGTCGTCCCGTCGATGGTCTGAGCGGGGAAGTTGTCCTGTACCCACTCGGTGATCTGCGCGCCGGCCGACTCGCCATCGTGCCAGCCGGGCCCGCCGCCGGGCCCCCGTTCGCTGACCAGCAGGTAACCGACGTCGCCGTCACGCACGTACTGCTGGAACTGCGCCAGGGTGGGGGCGTTGTCGCCACCACTGAACCCGCCGATTGCCATCACCGACGCGCCGGTCTTCAGCTGTAGGCTGCCCGCCAGGTGAGACCCGATAGTTGCTGCGGCCCAACGCTTGTCGCTGCCCACCAGGAACTGCTCGAGCTGTTCGGACGAACCACCCATCGGACCGAACCCCATGGGCCCACCCGGGCCACCCGGCCCACCCGGGCCGAAGCTCCCGCCCTCACGCGCGGGCCCGGAAGTCGGAATCGGGCCACCGCCGGCGTTGTGCACAACGGTCTGCACGGTGTAGGCGCCGGTGGCGGCGAGGCCGAACAGCACACCGGCGAACGCCAGCGCCACGGTATAGCGGCCCAGTTGGTGACCGCCGACAATCAGCACAGCCGCCACGACGATCGCGCCGACCAGCACCACCCACCGCAGCCACGGCAGCCATTCCGGAGTGCGGTCGAGCAGCACGAAGTTCCACACCCCGGTGGCGGCAAGCATGAGCGCCAACCAGATTCGCGATGAACGGTACGCCCGGCCTTGCCACAGCTTCACCACCGCAATCGCGACTACGCCGGCGATCCCGGGCGCCAGTGCGATCGTGTAATAGGGATGCATGATCCCCTTCATGTAGCTGAAGATCAGGGCCGTCACCACGGCCCAGCCGCCCCACAGCAGCAGGCCTGCCCGGGTGCGGTCGGTGCGCGGCGCACGGCGGGTGAACCACAGTCCGACAATCAGACCGATCAGCGCCGCGGGCAGCAGCCACGAGATCTCGGTGCCCATCGCCTGACCGAACATGCGGGTGATGCCGGGATCGCCGCCGAACATGGCATTGCCGCCGCCTCCGGGCGGGCCGCCCTCCGGGAAACCGGCGCCCGCTCCCCGGGTGGGGTTGCCGTCGCCGCCGAACACCCGCCCCAGACCGTTGTAACCGAGCGCCAACTCCAGCAGGCTGTTATCGGTCGACCCGCCGATATAGGGACGCGAGTCCGCCGGCCACAGGCTCACCAGCGCCACGAACCAGCCACCGGAAACCACCATCGCGACCAGACCGGCCACCAGCGCCCCGAGTCGTTTCCACACGCTGCCGGGCACTGCGACCAGCACCACCAACGCCAGCACCGGAACGATGAGGAACGCCTGTAGCAGCTTGGCCAGGAAAGCGAAGCCCAGCGCGACACCGGCCAGCGCCGTCCAGCGCACGGGTGGTCCGTCCAGCGCGCGCACGATGCAGTACGCGGCGACCACCAGCAGCAGCACCAGCAGCGCGTCGGGGTTGTTGAAGCGGAACATCAATGCCGCCACCGGCGTCAGAGCCAGCGCCAGCCCGGCCAGCAGGCCCGCACCGGGGCCGGAGGTGCGCCGCACGGCCGCGTAGAGCAGGGCGACAGAGCCCACCCCCATCAGCGCCTGCGGCACCAGCATGCTCCACGAGCTGAACCCGAACAGCTTGCCGGCCAAGGCCATCGCCCACAGCGCCGCCGGCGGCTTGTCGACGGTGATGGCGTTGCCGGGATCCAGTGACCCGAACAGCAACGCCTTCCAGCTCATGGTGCCGGCCTGCACGGCCGCTGCGTAGAACTCGTTGGCCCAGCCGAGCGATCCCAGCGCCCACAGGTAGAGCACGGCTGCACCCGCCAGCAGCGGCAGCAGGGCGGGCCGTTCCCAGCGTGGCTGCTCGGGTGCACCGGTCAGCCAGCGGGACAACGGGTTTCGCGTGGGGGTTTCATCGTCCAACCGGACTGAACCGGCCGCGGTGTCGTCGGTGATGGTCATGGTGATTCTTCTCCAGCTCAGCGGGTGCCACGGCGGGGGTGGAACACCCAACCGCGGAGAAGCACGAAACGGACCACGGTGGCCAACAGGTTGGCCCCCACCAGAGCCAGGAGTTCAATCGTGCGCGCCGGTTCGCCGAAGTGGTGCAGCGCCGCCAACGTCCCGCTGGTCAAACCCAGCCCGATCGCGAACACCACAAGCCCTTCGAACTGGTGGCGCGCCACCCCGGTGCGGCCGCGTACCCCGAAGGTGAACCGCCGATTGGCGGCGGTGTTGGCGACCGCGGTGACCAGCAACGCCACCAGATTGGCGCCTTGGGCGCCCAGAGGGCGCAGCGCAAGGAACAGCAGCAGGTACGCCAGCGTGGACAGCACACCGACCGTCGCGAACCGGACGACCTGCCGCAGCAGCGACGGCGGTGGTTCCGCTGCCGGGCCGAGCTGGGCGCCGATGGCAGCCACCGGGATGCGGCCGGTGCTGAAACCTGCCAGCATGCGGGCGATTCCCTTGAGGTCGGCGATGGCGGTGGACACGATGTCGACGCGGCTGTCGGGGTCGTCCACCCAGTCCACGGGGACCTCGTGGATGCGCATCCCGCTGCGCTCGGCCAGCACCAGCAGTTCGGTGTCGAAGAACCACGCGGTGTCGCGCACGTGCGGCAGCAGCCGGGCGGCGACATCGGCGCGGATCGCCTTGAACCCGCACTGGGCGTCGGAGAACCGGGCGGCCAGCGTTGACCGCAAAATCAAGTTGTAGCAGCGCGAGATGATCTCACGCTTGGCGCCGCGGACGACGCGGCTTCCCCGGGACAGCCGGGTGCCGATAGCCAGGTCGGAGTGTCCGGAAATCAGCGGTGCCACCAGCGGGGCCAGAGCGGCCAGGTCCGTGGACAGGTCCACGTCCATGTAGGCCAGCACCGGCGCGTCCGAGGTTGCCCAGACCTGCTGCAGGGCCCGACCGCGGCCTTTGAGTTCCAGCCGGCGCACCCGCACCTCGGCGAACTCGGCAGCCAGCTGGTCCGCGATCTGCGGCGTGGCATCGGTGCTGGCATTGTCGGCGATCGTGATGCGGAACGGGAACGGGAACTCCGAGCTCATATGCCGGTGCAGCCGCCGTACCGAGTCGGCGAGTGCGGCCTGCTCGTTGTAGACGGGGACCACGACGTCGAGCACGGGCACACCGCGCTCGGCGGCGATCAGTGCGGCGTTCCGGGAGGCTGCTCCGGGCAGGGAGACCGCCGAGGATTCGATCGCCGGGGTATCAGTCATTGCCATGCATTCATCGTCGGCTCCGGGCGTGGGTTGCACGTTGGTGAAAGCTATGCGTCCGCTGTGAGTCATCGCGATACGTCGTAGACGGTGACTCCGTCGACGTCCTCGCTGGGGAAGTTCATGTGCACCCACTCGGCGATCTGGTGCGCGGAATCGCTGCCGCTGGCAGCGCCCGCGCCCATCATCCGCAGCATCGTGGAGTCCATGAAGTAATGGATGCGCCCCGCGGCCACCAGCGCCTGGAACTGCTCGAGGGTAGGGGCGGGGTCGGTGCCGTTGTAGCCCCCGACCGCCATCACCGGCAGTCCGGTCGTGAGCTGATAGCCGGCCGCGTTGTTGGAGCCGACGGCCGCGGCCACCCAGGTGTAGTCGGTGGCGTTCTCGCGCAGCAGCGCCGTCAGTTCGGCGCCGGGTCGCACCGCATCCAGGAAACCAGGCGGTCCCCCGAACCCGGCGTTGGGCCCGGCGGACGGGATGGCGCCACTGTGCGGGGTGGCCGCGGTCGCGACGGTGAATGCTGCCGGGCCTGCCAGCGTGGTGATCAACGCGGCCGCGGCCACCGCCCTGGCCGCCGGCGGCACGAAGCGCCCGGCCACGAGTAGCAACAGTCCTGCCGTCAGACCGAGCACCACCACCGTCCATCGCAGCCACGGTAGGAACTCGGAATGTCGTTGCAACAGAACGAAAGACAGCACCACGGTGATCACGACACCGCCGCCCAGCACGGTGGCGGCACGGATGTCACCGCGACGGTGCCACAGCAGCGGCACCCCGATCCCGATACATGCGGCGATCGCCGGTGCCAGCGCCACGGTGTAGTACGGGTGCGCGATGCCGGACATGTAGCTGAACACCACGGCGGTCAGCACCAGCCAACCACCCCAGAGCAGCAGGGCGGCGCGCGCGCCGTCCGTGCGCGGGGCACGGCGGGTGAGCCACAACCCGGCGATCAGCGCCAGTACCGCGGCCGGTAGCAGCCAGCCGATCTCGCCGCCCATCTGGCCGCCGAGAAGTCGGCCCCAGCCGACGTCGTGGTTGAGGTTGCCCAGCCCGCCCACTTCATCACCGGTGAGCCGACCGAGCCCGTTGTAGCCGAATGTCAGTTCGAGGATCGAATTCTGCTGCGATCCACCGATATACGGGCGACTGTCGGCGGGCCACACTTCCACCAGCGCCAGGTACCAGCCGGCTGAGACCACCAGCGCCACGGTGCCTGCCAGCAGCCGTCGTACCCGGCTGCGCAGCGGCACGTCTGCGGCCAGCAGAAACACCAGGGCGAACACCGGGGCCACCAACAAGGCCTGCAGCATTTTCGCCAGGAAGCCGACTCCCAGCGCCGTTCCGGCCAGCACCAGCCACCAGGTACCGGCGTCGCGGTCCAGCGCGCGTTGCACGGCGTAGGCGGCGACCACGAGGCTCAGCACCAGCAGGGCGTCGGGATTGTTGAAGCGGAACATCAACGCGGCCACCGGCGTCAGGGCCAGGACGGTACCGGCCAGCAGCGCGGCGTTCGGTCCCGACACCCGGCGCACCGCTGCGTACAGCACGGCGACGGCGGCAACACCCATCAAGGCCTGCGGCACCAGCACGCTCCAGGCGCTGAAGCCGAACAGTCGTGCCGAGAGGCTCATCACCCACAGCGCGGCCGGCGTCTTGTCGACCGTGATGGCATTGGCCGCGTCGCTGGAGCCGAAAAGGAATGCGGTCCAGTCACTCGAGCCCGCCTGGACTGCGGCGGTGTAAAAGCTGTTGGCCCAGCCGCTGGCGCCGAGGTTCCACAGGTACAGCACCGCCGTGCCGACCAGCAGCAGCGCCAGGGCTGCGCCGCTGCGCCGGCCGCCTGCTGGCACGGCCGGCGCCGGGCTGGGTTGTGTTCGGGGCGCAGTGATCGTCACTTTGTCAGCCTGCCTAACCGGCGTGGAGAGGTGATGGGTGCCGGCTATGTGTCAGCTGTGAAAGGCGAATGAGTGGGCAGCATCACCGAGAACTCGGTGCAGCCTGGGCGACTTCGCAGGTCGATGGTGCCGTTGTGCGCCTTGACGACCGCGGCGACGATGGCCAGTCCGAGCCCGGTACTGCCGCCCTTGCGGGAGCGTGACGAGTCCCCGCGGGCGAACCGTTCGAACACCTCGGACTGCAGTTCGGGAGGAATTCCCGGGCCGTCGTCGACCACCCGCACCTCGGCATGGTGCGCATCAGCGGTCAACGTCACGGTGACCGTGGTGCCGGGTCCGGTGTGGGTTCTGGCGTTGGCCAACAGATTGGTCAGCACCTGCTGCAGCCGGGCAGCGTCACCGGTCACCACCACCGGCTCCTCGGGCAGGTCGAGGTTCCATTCGTGATCGGGTCCGGCGATGTGGGCGTCGCTGACGGCATCGACGGCCAACTGGGACAGGTCAACGGGTTCGCGTTCCAACGGTCGGCCGGAATCCAACCTGGCCAGCAGTAACAGGTCCTCCACGAGATGGGTCATCCGTTCGGCCTCGGAGGCGACCCGGCCCATGGCGTGCGCCACTTCGTCGGGCACCTCGTCACTGCGCCGCTGCGCCAGCTCGCTGTAACCGCGGATGGCGGTCAGCGGCGTACGCAGTTCGTGACTGGCGTCGGCGACGAACTTGCGGACCCTGGTTTCACTGGCCTGGCGCGTCGACAGCGCCGCCGAAATGTGATCGAGCATCCGGTTCAGCGCTGAACCCATCTGCCCCACTTCGGTTTTCGGGTTCGCATCTCGCTCGGGCACCCGCACCGGCAGCGTCACCTCACCGCGGTCCAGCGGCAGATTGGCCACTTGCGCCGCGGTGGCGGCAACCCGGTTCAGCGGGGCCAGCGCACGCCGGATGACGATGACCCCGAGTCCGGCAGCCACGACGACCGCCACGACGGCGACCACGGCGAAGATCAACAACACCCGGATCATGGTGTCGTCGACCTCGGCCATCGGCAGCCCGACCACGATGACCTCACCGAATCGGTTGTAGGTGGCGATCAGGCGATAGCGCCCCAACCCGTCGAGGTCGACGGTGGCGGCGCGGGTCCGCGGAACCACCTCGGTGAGCTGCTCCTGCGCCGCGGAAGTCAACTGCGCCCGCTGACCGTAGGTGGTGAGTACGCCGGCGCTGACATCCCCGCCATTGCGCAACACTGCAGCCACCATCCCCACGGGCTGTCCGGGCGCGTCGAGGAAGTCGGGACCGGGGCCGGTTCGGGGCTGCGACGGGAAGCCGCCCACAGCCGGCGGGAGCGGCAGGCCGGAGATCATCGCCGAGCGTCCCGCGGCGTCGACGACTTGTCCGTCGAGTTGGTGCACCAGGTACTGGCCCAGTGCCACCCAGGTGGCCGCGCCGATTCCGATGCACACCAAGGCAAGCAGCAGCGCCTGCCCGACCAACAACCTCGCCTGCAGGGACCACGCACCCGGCGACCAACGGCGACTCGGCGCGGCGGGACCGACCTCAGCGGGCGGGTTTGAGGACATATCCGGCGCCGCGCAGCGTGTGGATCATCGGCTCGCGGCCGCTGTCGATTTTCTTGCGCAGGTAGGAGATGTACAGCTCGACGATGTTGGACCGCCCGCCGAAGTCGTAGCTCCACACCCGGTCGAGGATCTGGGCCTTCGACAGCACACGCTTGGAGTTGCGCATCATGAACCGCAGCAGTTCGAACTCGGTGGAAGTCAACGAGATCGGGTCGCCGCCGCGGGTCACTTCGTGGCTGTCCTCGTCGAGCACCAGGTCGCCGACCACCAGTTGCGCTCCGCTGTCCTCGGTGGTGACACCGGTGCGGCGCAGCAAAGCACGCAGCCGCAGTACCACCTCTTCGATGCTGAACGGTTTGGTGACGTAGTCGTCGCCACCGGCGGTCAGCCCCGCGATCCGGTCTTCGACGGCATCCTTGGCGGTCAGCAGCAGCACCGGCAGGTGCGGGTTCTGCTCGCGCAGGCGGCGCAGTACCTCCAGGCCGCTCATGTCCGGCAGCATCACGTCGAGCACCACCACGTCGGGCCGGTTGGTGCGTGCGGCGGCAACCGCCGAGGCACCGTCGGCGGCGGTGGTGATGTTCCAGCCCTCGTAGCGGAGCGCCATGGACACCATCTCGGCCAGGACGGTTTCGTCGTCGACCACCAGCACGTTGATGGGGTTGCCGTCGGCTCTGCGCATCACGACACGTTCGGCAGCTCCAGACATCATGACTCCAGTATCCGGACTCGCAATGGGCCGATCCTGTGTCAATCCTATGCGCCCGCTGTGAGGGGGCCTCCCCCCATCGGGCCACATCCCGCACAGACGTGTCGCACAGCTGGCACACAGGCTGCCACGTCACCGTGGTCTCATGGAGACCCAGACCGACGAACACGTGTGGGGTGCACCCCAGCCCGAGCCTGCCCACTGGTCGATGAACAAGACCGTGGCCGCAGTCGGCATCGCGGTCGTGCTGGCCGGCGCCGGCGCCGCGGTGATCTACGCCGCCGCGGGGTCCACCGACCATGCCGGGTCGGGATTCGGTGGCCCCCCGGGTGGGCCCGGGGGTTTCGGTGGACCGGGCGGACCCCCCGGAGGTCCGGGCGGATTCGGGCCTGCGGACGCACCGGCGGCGCTGCACGGTGAATTCGTGGTGCCCGACGGCCGCGGCGGATACGCGACCGAACTCACCCAGACCGGCATCGTCACCGACATCTCGGATACGTCGGTGACGGCCCGCAGCGAGGACGGCTTCACCCAGACCTACGTGATCACCACCGACACCCGGCAGGGACGCACCCGCGTCGAAGCCGGTGATACCGCGACCATTCGCGCGGTCACCGCCGATGGGACCAAGACCGCGACAGTGATCTCCGACGCCGATTAGGCCCGCGTGTCAGGATGACGGCCATGACCATTGTCCTGGTGCACGGCAACCCGGAAACCGACGCGATCTGGGGTCCCCTGGTCGACCAGCTCCATCGCAGTGAGTCCTTTTCGGACGAGGTGGTGCTGCTGTCACCACCCGGTTTCGGCGCGCCGGTGCCGGACGGCTTCGACGCCACCTATCTGGCTTACCGGGGCTGGCTCGAGGAGCAGCTGAGTGGATTCGCCGAGCCCGTCGACCTCGTGGGCCATGACTGGGGCGGCGGTCACGTGGTCAACCTGGTGATGCACCGGCCGGAGCTGGTGCGCAGCTGGGTCAGCGATGTTGTCGGGCTTTTCGACGCGGATTACGTCTGGCACGACCTGGCGCAGGTGTGGCAGAAGCCCGGTGAGGGCGAGCAGTTGATCGAAAGCATGCTGGGCGGCACCCTCGCGGACCGGGTCGCCCGCTCAGAGGGGCTCGGCTGGCCGACGGATGTCGCCAACGCCGTGGCTGCCGGCCAGAACGACGAGATGAAACGCGCGGTGCTGACGCTGTACCGCTCGGCTGCGCAACCGGCTCTCGCCGAACTCGGCCGCGGCCTGGAACGCGCGTCCGCACGACCCGGACTTGCGATCCTGGCCACCGAGGACGGCTTCGTGGGCACCGACGAGATGCGACGTCGTGCCGCGGGCCGGGCCGGCGCTCGAGTCGAAGTGCTTGACGGCCTGGGCCATTGGTGGATGCTCGAGGATCCGGCAGGTGGCGCCGCGGCGCTGACCCGCTTCTGGTCCACCCTGCCGAACTGATCTCCAGCCGTGACTTTCATCGAGGTCGTCGAACTCGTCGGCAAGGTGATCGACGGCGTGGGCGTCGCCGTCATCGCGATCGGCGCCTTGATAGCGGCGGGATTCGCTGTCGGCCGGCTGCGACGCAAAGACACCGAGACCTACTCGAAGTTCCGCGAGCAGCTGGGCCGCTCGATCCTGCTCGGCCTCGAGCTACTGGTGGCCGCCGACATCATCCGCACCGTCGCGATCACCCCCACCGCACAGAGTGTGGGTGTGCTCGCCGGCATCGTGTTGATCCGGACGTTCCTGAGCTGGTCGCTGGAGTTGGAGATCACCGGACGCTGGCCCTGGCAGAAGAAGGCGAAGCCTGCCCCTGCTCAGCCAGCCACTTCTGCGCCCGACGCTGCGACGCCCTCGACAACCACGCGTCCTGAATGAGTTCGGCCAGTTCGGTCACCCCGATCTCGCCGATCCGGCTGGTACGCAGCAGAACTGACAGATGGCTGTCGAACCGGTCGGTGGTGAAGAACGGCGAGGACGGATCCTGGGTCAACGCCAGCTTGTCGGCTTCGGTTTCCACCCAGATCATCAGGACGTCGGGGTACTTCTGCCCGGTCTCCGGGTCGACGGCGTCGGGCTGGGGTGTCCGGAAGAAGACGAACGACTTGCCGCCCACCTGATAGATGGCGTTGCCCTTGGGACCTTCGACCCGGGTGACATGCGGCATTCCCGCAGCGAGCCGGTGAACATCGGCGACCTTCGCGCGCCTGTCAGCCATGCGGCCACGCTACTGGGCGCTGGTGCCCGGGGCGCTGAGCTTCGAGTCCCTGTCCGAGGCCGCCACCGGCGGTGGCGCCGATATCGGGACGCTGGGTGTCACCGTGGCCGCGATCTTCTCCATCGCGCTGGGCACGCTGGTCGGATACAGCGTGTTCCACACCATCAACAACCGGCTGGAACTCTGCGCGTCAACGCTCGAGTGCGATGGTGACGGTACCTCTCGTTCTAGCCGGTCTCTTGCAGGTCGAGGTCGGGGATGCAGATGCGGGCGAGGTCCTCCAGTGGAATCCCCAACACTGCCGCGAGCGCGGCGACCGTGGTGAAAGCCGGGGTTGCCAGGCGTCCGGTCTCGATCTTGCGCAGGGTCTCCGGCGAGATCGACGCGGCGTGCGCCACTTCGACGAGCTTGCGGTCGCCACGTGCTTGGCGGAGGTGAGCGCCGAGACGCTTACCGGCGGCAAGCTGCTGCGGAGTCAACGGTGATCGCACCATGGGCCGAGACTACGCCATTCGGTATAGAAATACCGGCACGGCCGAAACGGATTACGTCCAGGCGGGAGTGAACTCGAGGTGCAGCTCAGTGAGACCACGCAGCAGGAACGTCGGCTCATAGCTGTACTGGCGGACATCGGCGGCACCGTGCTCGGCCTCACTGATCCGGATGTCGCGCGTCCGCTCGAGCAGGCGGCGCAGCGTCACCCGGCCTTCCACCCGGGCCAGAGGTGCGCCGGCGCAGGTGTGGATGCCGCGGCCGAACGCGATGTGCTCGCGAACGTTCTTGCGGTCCAGCTGGAATTCGTTGGGATTGTCGAACTTGCGCGGGTCACGGTTGGCCGCGCCCAGGCACAGCATCAACACGGTGCCCGCAGGGATGTGCACACCGCCGAGCGTGGTGGTCTTGCGTGCGAGGCGGAAGTCCACCTTGGTGGGGCTCTGGATCCGCAGCGCCTCCTCCATGAAGGCGCCGATGAGGTCAGGATCAGCCCGCAGCCGATCTTGGTAGTCGGGCCGTTCGCACAGCACCTGCAGCGCCGAACTGAGCAGCTTGGTGACCGTCTCCTGTCCGGCTGCGAACAGGAAGGTCGCCGGTCGGACCACCTCGAGAAGCTCCGGTATGGACCCGTCGGGATAGGTGGCGGAAGCGAGCCCGCTCAGCACATCGTCGGCGGGCTGACGTCGCCGCTCGGCGATGTAGCCGCTGAACAGGTCGTCGAGGTACTCGAGCGGATTGCTGCCGACCGGTGAACTGTCCAGTGCACCGACTCGGCTACCCGGGGGGACACCTGCTCCCAGGTTGTAGCGGAGCTTGTCGCGGTCCCCTTCGGGCACCCCCAAGAGGTCGGCGATGGCCAGGGTCGCGAAGGGTCGCCCATACTCGCCGAGGAACTCGCATCGGCCGTTGTCGATGAACTCGTCGATCTGCCGATCCGCCAGCGCCCAGATGTAGTCCTCGTTCTCCTGCAGCCGCCGCGGTGTCAGCAGCCGGCCCAGCAGGGACCGCGCCTTCCCGTGATCGGGCGGATCCATGACCACCATGTGTTCGAAGATCGGGAACAGGTGCCGGTGCGCCTCGATCTGCTCACTGATGTCATCCCCTTCAGGCGTGAACGGCAGCGGCGGAAACGGGCCGCCGATCGCGTTGACCGCCGAGAACGACTCGAAGTCCTTGAACGCCGCGTGCACTTCCTGATAACCGGTGACGGCCACGACGCCGTAGTTCGGTTCGCGGAACACCGGGCCCTGGCTGCGCAGGTAATCCCAGTAGGCGTACGGGTCCTGCGCGACGGCGGCGTCGGAGAAGTAGTCGGTCTCGGCGAGGTCGGTCATGGATTCAGTCAGTTCCCTTCGATGAGGATGGCTTGGCGCGGGCACGCGGCCGCCGCGGCCTCGATGTCGTCCCAGAACGACTCGTCCGGCGTCTCGGCGCAGGTTGCGATGTCCTCACCGAGATCGAAGACCTCCGGGGCGAGGTCGACACACAGCGCGTGCGCCTCGCACAGCTGCGGATCGACACGCAACCTGCGAGTCATCTGGACCTCCCGAAAAACTGATCGATCGACCAAATTGTAGAGTGCACTATGCCTACCACGCGCCGCTTCGAAGGGTCAAGTAACGGCGTTACGGCCGCCGGGGCCGGTTCGGCCCACAATCAAGGAGCCCATTGAATGGCCGCGCCACGCAAGACCGGGACCAAGACGGGGACCGCCGACACCGGCGCCCGCCGGCGGTTGATCGAGGCCACCGCCAAGGTCATGCGCGAAGAGGGTTATGCCGCAGCAAGTTCGCGTCGGGTCGCCGCAGAGGCCGGTGTCAAGCAGGCGCTGGTCTACTACTACTTCCCCACCATGGACGACCTCTTCGTCGAGGTGCTCCGGTCCGGTGCCGAAGCCTCGCTACAGCGGATGCGCGACGTGCTCACCGATGACGATCCACTGCAGGCCTTGTGGTTGATCAACAGCGACTCGCGATCGACCAGGCTGAACACCGAGTTCATGGCACTGGCCAACCACCGCAAGGCGATCGGAGCCGAACTGGCGTCCTACGCCGAGCGTGTCCGGGATATCGAGACCGCCGCCGTGACGCTTGTGCTGCGCGCCAACGGCGTCGACCTCGACACGTACCCGCCGGTGGCGGTCTCGATGCTCATCAGCCAGACCGCGCGCAGCCTGTGCAACGAGGACGCCGTCGGAGTCACCCAGGGCCATGACGAACTGCGGGCGTTCGTCCAACGCCTGATGGGAGCGTTGAAGAAGCCGGACTCACTTGAGCATGCTGCCCGCATCGACAGTGACGGGTAGCCCGGTGACATAACGCGATTCATCGGAGGCCAGGAACAGCACCGCATTGCTGATATCAGCCGGCTCCACCCACCCGACCGGCAGCACGTGCATCATCTGTGCGACGACCTTCATATCGTCCGGGCCGGGATTCTCCAGGTCCGGCCGGAACAGCTTCATGGTGCCCTCGTTCATGAACATGGGCGTGTTCACGTTCGTCGGATGCACGGAATTGACCCGGATCGAGTGCTGCCCCAGTTCGACGGCGAAGGTGCGCATGAGGCCGACGACCCCGTGCTTGGCGGCAATGTAGTGCCCGGTATGCGGGTAGGCCTTGAGACCTCCGACGGAGCTCGTCAAGATGATCGACCCGCCAGTGCCTCCGGAAAGTATGTGGGGCACACCAGCTTTGACCGTCTTCCAGACACCTGAGAGGTTGACGTCGATCATGTCCTGCCAATCGGCCTCGCTAGTCTTGTCCAGCGTCTGCCCGCCGTTTCCGATACCGGCATTGGCGACGATGATGTCCAGCCTGCCCAGCTGCTCGACACCGCTGTCCACGGCGGCCCTGAGTGCCTCGTAGTCCCGGACATCCACCTGGGCGGTGACGATGCGTCGGTCGAGATTCTTGACCAGATCAGCCGTTTCGGCCAGATCGTCGGGAGTCGACGGCGGAATCTCGCTACTGCTGTTCATCGAGGCGCACACGTCGACCGCGATGATGTCGGCGCCTTCCTGCGCCAATCGCACGGCATGGCTGCGGCCCTGACCGCGCGCCGCCCCGGTGATGAATGCGACCTTGCCCTCAACCCGCCCTGCCATAGCCCACCTCGTTCGAGTCGTCGCTCCAGCTTTTACTGGTCGATCGATCAGTAAATCTGGCAGTGGCAGGGTCCGCTGTCAAGGATTGCGGGAGGCTTTGTCTGGTGCAACGGGAACCCAACCAACCGTACGGTAGGTTCTGGTTCGTGGATGCCCCCGAAGCGCTCGCCCCCTGGATGTCCGACCAGGGCCTTGGTGACGGTCCGCTCGAGAACGTCTCCGCGATCACCGGCGGAACGCAGAATGTGATGCTCAGGTTCGAACGCGCCGGCCGCCCGTACGTCTTTCGACGCGGCCCGCTGCACCTTCGGCCGATCAGCAACAAGGTCATCCTGCGCGAGACCCGGGTATTGAAGGCCCTCGCCGGCACCGACGTCCCCCATCCGCGGCTGATCGCGGTATGCGACGACACCACCGTGCTCGGCGACGCGGTGTTTTATCTGATGGAGCCGATCGACGGGTTCAACGCCGGCGCCGAACTGCCCGAGCTGCACGCCGACGACCCCCAGATCCGCCACGAGATGGGTTTGTCGATGGCCGACGCGCTGGCCAAGCTGGGCGCTGTCGACCATGTGGCTGTCGGGCTGGCCGATTTCGGAAAGCCCGACGGCTTCCTGGAACGCCAGGTGCCGCGCTGGAAAGCGGAACTGGAGTCCTACAACAGCTTCGACAACTACTCCGGGGCCGAGATCCCCGGCATCGACGACGTGGCCGCCTGGTTGCAACAACACCAGCCGCAGGACTGGCAGCCGGGCATCATGCACGGCGACTATCACTCTGCCAACGTGATGTTCTCGCGCACCGGGCCCGAGGTGGTCGCCATCGTGGATTGGGAGATGTGCACCATCGGCGATCCGCTGCTGGACCTCGGCTGGATGATGGCAACCTGGCATCTGCCCGGCCAGAACGAAGTTCTCGGCCACGAGTTGATGATGGCCGGCGGCCTGGCCACACCTCAGGAGATCGTCGAGCGTTACGGACAGAACACCACTCGCGACCTGACCCACATCAACTGGTACGCGGCAATGGCCTGCTTCAAGCTCGGGATCATTCTCGAAGGCACCTATGCCCGCGCGTCTGCGGGCTTGGCGCCCAACGACATCGGCGAGCTGCTGCACACTGCAACGCTGCGGTTGTTCGACCGTGCGCACACCTTCATGGAGGGATACCTGTGATCGATTTCGAAATACCGGACGAGCTGGCGAAAACACGCGATGAGATCCGCGCGTTCGTCGTCGACAAGATCGTGCCGTATGAGACCGACCCCCGGGTCACCCGCCACGGCCCCAACGAGGAGTTGCGCACCGAGCTGGTGAATCTGGCCCGCGAGGCGGGCCTGCTCACCTTCCAGGCTCCTCGGGCCTTCGGTGGCCGCGAACCGTCCCACGTCGAGCAGGCCGTGTTGTTCGAGGCTGCCGGGTGGTCGACGCTGGGCCCGATCGCACTGAACTGCGCAGCTCCCGACGAGGGCAACATGTTCCTGCTCTCCAAGATCGCCGATCCCGAGCAGACCGAGAAGTACCTGGTTCCGGTGATCGACGGTCGGCAGCGCTCGGTGTTTGCGATGACCGAGCCCGAGGGCGCCGGGTCGGACCCGAACCAGCTGGCGACCGAAGCCGTCTTCGACGGCACCGACTATGTGATCAACGGGCGCAAGTGGTTGATCACCGGCGCCAACGGTGCGCGCACCTGGATCATCATGGCCCGGGTGGCTCCGAATTCCCATGGCGCGGACGGGCCGACGCTGTTCCTCTGCGAAGGTGACACCCCCGGCATCGAGATCGAACGCGTCATGAACACCATGGACCGCAACTACGTCGAAGGCCACGGCGTGGTGGTGTTCAACGACCTGCGCCTGCCCGCGTCAGCAGTGCTGGGCGAGGTCGGGCAGGCACTGCGCTACGCGCAGCTGCGGTTGGCGCCGGCCCGGCTGACCCACTGCATGCGTTGGTTGGGCGCCGCCTCGCGAGCCCAGGCGATCGCCGTTGAACATGCCCGCACCAGAACAGCTTTCGGCAAGCCGATCGGTGACCACCAGGGGGTGGGGTTCATGATCGCCGACAACGAGATCGCACTGCAACAGTGCCGGTTGGCCATCTGGTGGGCCTGCTGGACGCTGGACAACGGCGCCAAGGGTCGCCATGAGTCATCGATGGTCAAATCGATGGTGTCCGAGGAACTGTTCAAAGTCGCCGACCGCTGTGTTCAGATCCTGGGCGGTATCGGCATTTCCGATGAGACGCCCGTCGGCGCGATTTTCTCCGACATCCGCGCCTTCCGGCTCTACGATGGGCCGACCGAAGTGCACAAGTACGCCATTGCCCGCCAAGTGTTGAGGAACCCGCAATGAGTGTTCTCGATTTGTTCCGCCTCGACGGCAAGGTCGCGATTGTCACCGGCGCATCGTCCGGTCTCGGCGTGGCCTTCGCACAGGCGTTCGCCGAAGCGGGTGCAGATGTCACACTCGGGGCTCGGCGTGTCGAAAGACTCAGTGACACAGCTGCTCTGGTAGAAGGCGCCGGCCGTAGAGCGCTGTCGGTCGGTACCGATGTCGCCGATCCGGAGGCATGCCAAGCACTCGTCGACGCCACCATGGCCGAGTTCGGCCGGGTGGACATCCTGATCAACAACGCCGGCGTCGGCACCGCCGTCCCGGCGACCCGGGAAACGCCGGAGGAGTTCCGCAAGGTCGTCGACGTCAACCTCCACGGGTCGTACTGGATGGCACAGGCGTGTGGGCGGGTGATGCAGCCCGGCAGCTCGGTGGTCAACATCTCCAGCATCCTGGCCATCACAACCGGCGGGCTGCCCCAAGCCGCCTACAGTGCGTCCAAGGCCGCGATCATGGGTCTGACACGCGATCTGGCCCAGCAGTGGGGCGCTCGCAAGGGCATTCGCGTCAACGCGCTCGCTCCGGGATTCTTCAAGTCCGAGATGACCGACGAGTACAAGCCGGGGTACCTGGAAACCCAGATACCGCGGGTGGTCCTGGGCCGCACCGGCGATCCCGCCGAGTTGGCCGCCACCGCCGTCTGGCTGACGTCGGCTGCAGGCGGTTACATGACCGGGCAGACGATCGTCGTCGACGGTGGCCTGACGGTCACCTAGTCATCGGCGGCGCCACGCTCGGCCATCCCGGAGCGCCGTCGTCAACGCACCCGACCCCTCCCAGAGTTCACAGTCAGTTGCGCGGCGTCATCACTTGTTGACGCCGCTGGCAGTACCACTGTGGTTGCCCGGCGTCATCACTTGTTGACGCCGCTGGCAGTACCACTGTCCCCCGGGCCCACTCTGCGATATATTGCATTTCGTGCCAATACATGATTTCGCTCGCTACCCGCTGACGTTCGGGCCGAGCCCGATCCACCCGCTGGACCGGCTGACCACTCATCTCGGCGGCGCTCGGCTGTGGGCCAAACGGGAGGACTGCAACTCCGGCCTGGCGTTCGGCGGCAACAAGACCCGCAAGCTGGAGTACATCGTTCCGGACGTGCTCGCCCAGGGCGCCGACACTTTGGTGTCCATCGGCGGCTACCAGAGCAACCACACCCGTCAGGTCGCGGCCGTCGCCGCCAAGCTCGGGCTCAAGGCAAGGCTGGTCCAGGAGAAGTGGGTGGACTGGCCGGACTCGGTCAACGACAAGGTGGGCAACATCCTGCTGTCGCGGATCATGGGTGCCGACGTGCGGCTGGACGCGGCCGGATTCGACATCGGGATCCGGTCGTCCTGGGAGGACGCCATCCGTGAGGTCGAGGAGTCCGGCGGGAAGCCCTACCCGATCCCCGCAGGGGCGTCCGAGCACCCCCTCGGCGGGCTGGGCTTCGCGAACTGGGCTGGTGAAGTGCAGCAGCAGGAGGCCGAGCTGGGGATCTTCTTCGACACCATTGTCGTCTGCACCGTCACCGGCTCGACGCATGCCGGCATGATCGCCGGCTTCGCCGGCCAGGACCGACCGCGCCGGGTCCTCGGCATCGACGCGTCGGCGACCATCGACAAGACGCGCGCCCAGGTCGAGCGGATCGCCCGGCACACCGCCGCCTTGATCGGCCTGGACCGCGAACTGCGCGACGACGAGATCACCATCCTCGAAGGCTGGGCGGGTGACCTGTACGGGATCCCGGTCGAGTCCACTCTGGACGCGATCCGACTCACCGGCCGACTCGAAGGGATGATCATCGACCCGGTGTACGAGGGCAAGTCGATGGCCGGCCTCATCGATCTGGTGCGCGACGGCACCATCCCGAAAGACTCGAACGTGCTCTACGCCCACCTGGGCGGACAACCGGCTCTCAACGCCTACTCCGGGGTGTTCTAGCGGCGAGAGTGTGCTGATCTGGATCAGCGGCGCATTCGGCGCCGGCAAGACACACACCGCGCACGAACTGCAGCGCAGGCTGCCCGAAGCGCACGTCGCCGATCCGGAGCTGCTCGGCTTTGCCATGCACAAGATGCTTCCCGCTGCGGCCCGCGACGATTTCCAGGATCTGGCCCAGTGGCGGGCCGGTGTCGTCGCCACGCTGCGGGACGCCGAACGTGCGAGCGCCGGGCCGGTGATCGTGCCCATGACGGTGGTGCGCGACGACTACTTCGACGAGATCATCGGCGCGCTCCGGGCGAGCGTCGAGGTGCGCCACTACGCGTTGATCGCGTCGCCGGAGACGCTGCGCAAGCGGCTGCGCTCACGGTGGGAAACGCGCAGCGCCCGGCTCGTCGGCGGCGGTGACGAGACCTGGGCCATGCGCCACATCGACCACTGCGTCGCCACATTGGCGCAACCCCGCTACGCCGCCCACGTGCCCACCGATGACCGAGGTCTCGACGAGGTGGTGGAGGCGATCGCCGCCGACGCCGGCCTCACGCTGAACCGGCCGCGACTCTCACCGTTGCGGGCTCAGGCGCCGCGGCTGGAGGTGGCGGTCCGCCATATCCGGCTGTGACAGCACGGAGGGGGAAATCAAAGTGCGCCCGAAGGGATTCGAACCCCTAACCTTCTGGCGTATTAATCACGACGGATTGAGTCCGTGAGTGTCCGCAGAAATATGGTCTAACCTGCCAATTCGCACCACTGTCGTCCACTGGAGTCCACTAACGTCCGGGGCCATTCCCGGTCGTTTGTGGCAGGAAAGTGGAGACTTTGAGTGGTGGTCGGGCCTGGCGCAGGTACTGGCTCTCGGCATTCCCCAAGAACGCCGGTCGTGGCAAGTCCTTACCCCCCCAAAAGGAGAAACGGGGCTTAACGCCAGGCCCGACCAGCTCTACATCGCCCGGACCCGGTAGCGGTTCAAGACGGCCAGTTCGGCCAACGACCAGCCCTCAAATCCGCGCGTGCGTTGGTCGATGATGAACGGTCCGACTGTCTTGGACCCGCTGGCTTGCTTCGGGTTGGCGACGAACCGTGCAGCTGCGGTGGTGATCACCGCGGCTAGCTCGTCGTTGGGCCGGCCGTTCTCTAGGAATCCTCGGCCGCGTGTGTACGCCCTCGCCAGTGTGGTGATGAGCGGGACTGCGATATCGGCAATGGCCTGCTGATTGCCGGCACCCTCGGTGGTGAGGGTGACGACATCAGCGGGGTCTATCTCGGCCACAATCAGGCTTCGGTCAGCAGCGTGACAGCGGTGGGCTGCAGCAGGCCGACGTCCCAGCGGGACACGACACGGATGCCGGTGGAGTCGTAGTCACCCCAGGTCTGATCCAGAATCTTGACCTGAGCGTCGAGGTCGCGGGCCACGACCACCTTGGACATGTCCACCAGGCCGACGCGCTTCTTCGTCGAGGCGGCGGGGATGTTGTCGGTGATGATGACCGGCAGGCCCAGGAGACGGAACTCGGTGCCATTCTGGATCGTCTGCGGGTCGATGACGTAACGACGATCGCCGGTCCCGACTTTGACTTTTCTGATCGCGGCGAAGCTGGCTGCGGTCATCACCCAGTGGGTCGGCTTCACCTTGTTGCCCTGCGCGAGCGCCAGGCCGTCGATCAGTGAATCGGGGTCGGCCAGATCCAGGACGCCGGTGGCGATACCGGTCTGCCGAAGAACGCCCTTGATGGTGTTCGATGCGCCGGTGCCGTCCCACAGTGCCGCGTCCAGTGCCTTGGCGACGTCGGCCACTAGACGGGTCTGCAACACCGATTCGAGGCCGATGACGGAGGTACGGATCAGTTCGTTGGTCAGCTTCACCAACACCTTGAGGCCCTTGAGGGTGGAGGGCAGCAGAGTCACTTCATCGAACGCCACGTCACCGTCGGTGATCTGGGCGCCCTCGGCGACGAATCCGGCAGTGACGCCATTGGCAACGCGGGGTACGCGGAGCGGGCTCGAGGAGTCGAGGATGACGGGGCCGGCAGCGAGGAATGTCGATTCCTGCTCCAGTGGCTGGACAAGCAGGTTGGCGACTTCGGTCTGAATGAGTGTGTTGTTAGCAGCGGTGGTTTCGATGGCCACGATTGAGTCCTAACGGTGCGTCGGTGGGGGAATCGACACGTCGCCAGGACGTCAATCGGGCGAGGGCGCCAGGCCCTACAAAGTTGAGTGTACCGCGCTCAGGTCCGTTCCTTGAGTAGACCGAGCAGACTGAACGGTTCCGATGCCGATCCACGCCTGCCTTGCCCGACATCCCCGGTAGGCCGGCGGGACGCCAGATGTGGCTTACGCGCCAGCAGTTCGTCCACTGCGGCGGCCAGCGCGTCAGGGTCGTCGAGGTGGTCCTCGTTGAACTCCAGATCGGTCGGATCAGCGAGACGCCCTGTAGCGGCCACCATTTGAGTGTGCAGCCGTTGGGCGTAGGCGTCGGCACGCTGGGCGCGCTGCCGGTACTTCCCATTCTCCTGCCGTAGATCCTCGACCACCTTGCGGGGGAACATCTCCTCGACGTCACTGGGGTCGGATTCCAAAACGGACCCTTCGGGGGTCGCATCTGGAATGTCACCCTCGGTGGGTTCGATGTCGGTGGGCTCAGTCATGGTGCTGTCCTTTCGGTGGTTCTGAATTGTTCGACTGCATCGGCCAGCTGGGTGGCGATGTCTATTGCCTCGGCGGCGGTAAGTGAGAATCGGATAGTGCCGGTAATCAGGCGTATCGGCCGCTCCGATTCGGCGAGAACAGTGATTTCGGGTTGCACGTCCCGGGAGCTAAGCCGCATCGTTAGTCACCGGCCGCATCTTGGCGATCTCATCATCGGAGTAACCGAGCCTGCTCAGCGCGTACGGGGCCGGGAGTAGACCAGCCTGGAACAGCTTCACCACGGCATCAGCCTCCTGCGCCACCGAGCGGGTAGCAGCATCGGCCCACTGGACGCGGACACCCTCGATCAGGTTGGGATTACGGCCATCTCGTACGGCGATCATCAGTCGTGCCACCATCTCCCATGATCTCCCCAGAGACTGTTGCCGAGCCTCTGCGCGGGCGGTCAGGCTGGCCTCAGCAGCACGGAGAGCGTCAGCGGATGCGGGGTTGTCGCTGAACACTCCGACGTAATGCGCTGGCAGCGTAGACACGGCCATGATTTGACCGAGGATGACCCGCACACTGGCCTCGTACCCACCGAGGTCCGCGGCGCTGAGTTGCCCGAACTTGGCTTCATGGTTCTCCGAGATCATCGCCCGGTGACCCTCAGGGATCGGGTTCACCTCGATCATCACCGGCTGGTCATCATCGTCGAGGACCGGGTTACCGTCGTCATCAACGACAGGCTTCTCGGAGAGCTCCAAACCGGTCGCCCAGCGGCGCGGCCTGCCAACGTATTCGGACGTCACCATCATGTCGGCCAGCGACTTGTTGAGGGCATCGACCAACGGCTTGAGATCCTCCAATTCACTGATACCCCAGTCGCCGATGATGCGGTCGGTATTGCGGAGGTTCACGACCGGGACCACACCGAGAGGGTTGGCGATGGTGTCGACGGCAGTGAATCCGGTAATGGCGCCGGTCTGCTGTGCAATCAGACGGGTGATCTGGTCAGGCTCATACAGCACCGCGTGAGTGACGTTGCGTTCCTTGTCTTCCCAACGCTTCACCGCAGCAGTGATCTCACGGGTACCGGGGTCGATCTGTACGGCAACCTGCTTGGCGGACTCCACGGTAACCAGGGGCCGGCCGAACCGGTCAGCCCACACGATGACGTAGGAGTCACCGAGCAGCAGTGCCTCCCGGTGCGCGACACCACTGGTCTGGTCGAGGTCGTTGCGGATCCAATCAGCCCACAGTCCGGTGTCTCCAGTGAATCCGGTGATGCGCAGACGCTCCGCCAGCGCCGTGACCGACAGTCGCGGAATGTTCGAGGACATGATGCCGAATCTGTTGCCCAACGCGGTCTTCGCTTCTGGCGACAGGAACGCCAACGGCGGCCGGCCCTCGTAGTAGCGATCGAGATCGGCGTACCGGGCCAGTGGCAGGTTGAGCCGCTGGATCAATCCGGTCAGCAGTTCATTTTGGGTCATGAGGCAAAGCTCCTTACTCGTTTACGGTTTCGTGATTGATGGAAAGCGCTTCGGTCGAACGCGACGATCGCAGCAACGGCGGCGTCTATCTTTCGAGGCGAACTCTTCTTGTCCTTCGACACGAGATCGCCCATCGCAGTGGCCTTCGCGACACAGTGCGCGATGTGGGCGGCCATCCTCGGATTCCCGTCGTGGGTCACCATGTTGGTGACGACGGCCTGAAACAACCTGTCGGTGGCCGGGGCCATGCGGGCGGCGTGAGCGGTGTTCCACTCCAGGACTCGTTTCTCCCCGTGCCGTTTGGCCCAGTCCTCGATCTCAGACCGCCAGCCCCACGGATCGCACGCCAGCTCTACGACGTCGTACTTCGTGAACGCCACATCCACAGCGCGGGTGACGTCCTCACGAGGGACACGCCAGCGTGGGTCGCCGGGGTTCTCCCATAGACCCTCCACCCACAGGTGGCCGTCAAGGGTGCAGCCCACCAGCGCCGTGGAGTCACCCGACGCCGATCCGTCGAACGCTAGGACCACACGCTCACGAGGTCGGACCCGACGATCCACCTCGCAGTTATCCCACGCACCGAACGGCAACCACGCCTCCGCGCCAGTGACCCACTGGCCAAGACGAAGCTGACGGAACACCGGCTCACGCAACGTCCGGCGAGCAGCTTCGAGACCATCCTCAGCCAGGAACGGGTTCTCACACGCCAGTGCAGGATTCGCAGTACGCCACGCTGCCCGATCATCAGTGGCGCAACCCTCCGGTGCGGAGAATTCCTTGATGGCGAACGCCGGATCATCACCTGCACGACCGTGGTCAACCAACTTCCACATGATGCTGTCCGGGGAACTGGCCGGTGTCGAGATCGCCAAGGTCAACGACTCCGGGCGCTTACCCGTCATCGACGTCACGGCCTCCCACACAGCCTCAGTGACCACGTGCAGCTCGTCGACGATCAACAGCGACGGATCAAAACCATGCAGCGCGCCAGGCTCCGCAGGCAACGGCAGCAGTACCGAATCGTTGTGCGGGACCGCAATCCGATCCGCGTAGATTTGGGCGCGGTCAGCCAGCTCCGGTGTCAGCTCGATCATCCGCTTAGCCATCCGCAGTGTGATGTTCGCCTGGCGCTGATCGGACGCCACCACCAGAACCTCCGCGGAGACGTCGCCGACGAACAGCTCGGCGACCGCCAGCATGGCGGCCAGAGCGGTCTTACCGTTGGCGCGGGGCAACGACACCAGTCCGGTACGGATACCGGGCGCGAACACCGTCTTGACGATGTCGGTCTGAAATTTCCGCAGCGCCACCTGCTCGCCAGCACCGACGCCCTTCGGAACCCGCAGATAGTCCGCTATAAACCGCAGCCGGCGGTCAGCACGGCCAGCCGGCCAACCTGAAAAGTGAAGTGGCTCAGAAGTTATAGTTCCCTTAGGGCCAGCCTTCATGGGACACTCGCTTCATGGAGATTTCCCCGGAGAATCGACAAGACGCGAAAGACGCGCTCGCGTACCTGACGTCGCTGATCAACCAGCGGCCGGGAGACACCACTACCCCCGCCGACATTTTGAAATCGCTTGCGGCTGACGGCTTGACCATGGAGAACCTGTTGGCTGGAATGACCACCCTGGTCAGCATGCTGGTCGCGATTCGGGCTCGCGACGACCAGATCCCCGGTCATGAGACGTTCCGCCAACTCGGCGCGTATCTGACTGAGGGTGAGTGACTCGAAGTTTGACTACCAGTGGGGTCGGGGTGGGGGCCGGTAGGCCCTTGTCCCCTGGTGCCTGTGTGGCCTCGCGCGGCACCACGAGCGATGTTGCATGGTCCGCACACCACGTCGATGTCCTTGAGCCGCACAGCCTTGCCTGCGGCCTTGCGTGCCCACGCTTCTGGGGAATGATCGGCCTGTAGATCGGTGGTCGATCCACAGTCGGTGCACCACGGCTGGAGTCTGCGGGCGCGGCGTGAGAGCTGGGTCCATTGCCAGTCGTAGCCACGATCGCCAGAGGGCGCTTTGGGGTCGGTGCTGTGCTCGGTGCAGCGGGGGCCGTCGCTGGGTTCACCGCAGTCGAGGCAGGGGGCCATGGTCATTCGGTGGCGCCTCCGGTGATCTCGTTGATCTCGTGGGTGGCGATCAGGCCGGTGGTGCTGCGTTCGGTGAGGCTTGCCCAGACCCGCTCTTCGGTGACGCCGGGGTCGTCGTGTTGTGCGACGACGGTGCGGTTCAGTGAGATGGCGGCGTGGGTGAGGCCGGCGACCAAGTACTTCAGCAGACCCTGTTTTTCCTCGGCGGCGAACATCGCGTCGGCTGCCTCGCCGTTGGATGCCGCGACTGCGCGGCACAATTCGATGGCCTGGAGCTGGCCTCGGTACTGGCGCATGTCGTCGTGGGGATCGGCGTCGAGGTGGTTGTCGGTGTCGCTCATGGTGGTCTCCTCGGTGTTGGTGTCCCAGGTGCTGGGCGGTAGGAAGATGACGCGGTGGTTCATGACGCGGCCTGCTCTTGGGGTTTGCTGCATGACAGGTGGGTGTCGCCTTGTCCGGCGACGACGGGCTTGCTGCAGACGATGCAGCTGGGGTAGCTGGTGGCGGGCTTTCCTGCATAGGTGCGTCGGTGTTGGCGTGGTTCGGGGGGTGGGGTGCTGGGCAGCTTCGCGGGCATTACGGCTGGCGATGGCGTCCCAGTTTGGGGCAGGGAGCACTCGTGTGCGCTCTGCTCCCTGGGGTTTTCTGCGCCCTGCTCTACCCCCTCTGACCTCACAGGGAGCGCAGGGAGCGCAGGGAGCACGTGAGGGGGTGCTCCCTGCTCCGTGCTCTGTGCTGCTGGCAGAGACCAGAACCAAGGTCCGGGGTTGTTGGGGCGCTCAGCGACGACGTGCAAGCGCTTCTTCGCCCGCTTGGCCTGATCCTTGGAATAGCCGGCCGCATCGGCTGCCGAGAACACCTCGGTGGCCCGTACAGATCCGTTTGCCAGGAAGCTACTCAGCCAGCGTTGAACGTCCTGGGCTTCGTCGTCACCGTTGCCGCCGAGCAGGTCTCGGGCGTCGGTGGTGGTGTCCCCGAGCCATTCGACCGAGCCGATCTCGGCGGGTCCGTCTTCGGTGTCGATGGTGGTGCTGACGATGCGGAATTCGACGGAGCGGTCGGTGCCCGCGTAGTTGGCTTTGGTGTTGGTCAGCACGCGGGTTCCGGCGTCTTCGTCTTCGGCGATTGACAGGACGCACCGGGCGACCTGGGACCAGGCGACGGAGCCGAGCATCAGTTGACCGGAGTCCGCTCCTTGCCGTTTACCGAAGTGCGCCAGCCCGATGACGGTGACCTTGGCTCGGTCGGCCAGGGCTGCGATGGGCTCGAGGTACTGGCGCACGGCGATGTCGTCGTTGCCGGAGAATCCGGACGGCACAACAGCCTTGGCGGGGTCGAGGAACAACATGGTGACGTTGTGCTCCTGGATCACCTCTTCGATGGCGCGCAGGTCTAGAGGGAACACCAGCGCACCGGTCATGCCATCGGTGTCGACGTCGATGAAGATCACCTTGTCCATGTCGGCGCCGGCCGCGATAAGGCGAGGCACGATTGCACCCTCGCGGGATTCCTCGGTACCGATCCACGCGACCGTGCCGCCGTTGCGGGTCTCACGTGCTGCCCACGACGATGCGACGGTGCTCTTGCCCTTGCCTTCTCGCGCGGCGAGCAGGTTGATGGCGTACTGGAGGATGAGGCCCATCTCCCACCACACCAGGCGCTTGGCCTTGACCTGTGAGCCACGGGTGACGACCAGGCGGCGGCCATCCCAGTTGATCTCGCTCACGCGTTCTCCTTGCGTCTGGGGATGTAGGCGCGGCCTCGACCGCGACCGACCTGCGACCAGGGGGCCATGGTGGAGATTTCGCGGGATGCGTCGGCCATCGCCTCCTGCGCGGTCTCGACCCTCAGGCAGTGGTGTTCTCCGGCTGCAGCGAGTGCCAACAGCTTTCGGGGATCGGCGTCGGAGAGCGCACACCAGGCCGGCGTTCCAGCGGTCGGTAGGTTATTGGCCTGTCCGATCAGGGCGGTGATGAACTCGTGGGTGGGCCACCATGCGACGGCTTGTGAGTCGGTCATCTGGCGACCTCCTCGTCGTCGACGAGCCGGAGTGTCCGTCCGCCTGATCGTTTTGAAAACGGTTCGCGGATACGGGTTTCTACGTTCTCAAGGATGACGATGGTGTCGGCGATTTCATGGTCCGTCAGCTCATCCATGCAGATTGCGCCAAGCAGGGTGTCGAGTCGGTTTTCGAGGTAGTCGCGGCTACTCATGGCGCCCCACCGCCACAGCGTCGGCTACGAGCGCGTCAGTGGCCTTGTCGAGGCACACCGCGGCGTTGCGCAGGTTCCACAGCGCGTTCACGATGTCGACGATCGCGAACATTGGGGTGTCGTCGGGCAGCTCGCGGATGACAGTGTTGACGTCGGTGCGAATGCTGTCGATCTTCACCACGGCGGCCTGGAGGTAGTCGTCGGTTTCCGGTGTCCGTACCGGGGGCACGTAGTTGCGGCAGAACGTGCACACGTCGCCGGCGTGGACCGGTATCGTGCAGTGCTTGCACAGAGTTCGTGTCATGATGGTGTTGTCCAATCGGTTGTCAGATACGGGTTGGTGGCAGCGGCTCCCGCTCGATGCGTCAACATCGAGATCCACGGGGGCCGTTTTGCTTGTGCGGGTGTTGGTCATGCAGCGCCGCGCGGATCGACGGCCTGGGCTTCCAAGCGGGACAGGTATTCGTCGATCTGACGGTCGGTCGAGAACCTGCGGCGGTTGATCGTCACCGAGGCCAGTTCGCCAGAAGCCCACAGCCCGAACACTGTGCTGCGGCCAACGCCAAGCCGTGCGCCCACCTCGCGGTGATCGTTGTTCTTGTTCATCACTCCCCTTGTCGTGGTTACTACGCACCAATGCGGTGCGTACTCGTAGGTCTACCACATACGTGGAAAACACGCAACGAACGGGCTACAGTGCGTAGTTATGACGAATTGGAAGCCATGGGCGACAGAGATGGTCGCAGGCGTCGCGGCCACCGTGAAGGCACGCAGGACACTGATGGGGTTGACAGCTGCTGAACTTGCAGAGCTGACGTCGGTCGGAAAGCCGCTGAGTCGAGCGGTGATCTCAGATCTAGAAACCGGCCGTAAGAAAACACTCGATGTAGTCGAATTGGTCACGCTTGCAGAGGCTTTGAGGTGCTCGCCGCTTTCACTGCTGTTCCCGAATGCGCTCGACGATTGCGAGGAACTACCGGGCAAGACGGTGCCAGTTCGTGAGGTTCTCAGGTTGTGGGTCGACTACGACGAGGGAATTCGGATCGCTCTGGATCTCGCTAGAGTCGAGCGGCAACTCAGCCTCCTGCGGACCCTTTTGGAGCGGACTCTGCGTTACCAGCCCGACTACGACCCGAGTCGTGTACGCGGCCAAATCGAACTGCTAGAGGCTGATCGACTGAGACTGTCCGAGGCGTACACGAAGGCCGGCGAGGGGCGGTCGTCTGATGCCTAGGCAGCGGATGGGGCCGGGTGAACATGGCCGGATCAGTGAAAGTGCCAGCGGCGGAATATTCTTCGCGTCGACGTACGTGCGCGACGGTGACGGGGTGCGGCGACGGGTGGAGCGGTCGAGCGCGAAGTCGATCGAGGACGCCCGACGACTCCTGCAACGGCATCTGAAACAGCGCCGAACTCCACTATCTGGCCAGGAGGTTACCGACCGCACCACGCTGGCCGAGTTGTTCGAACTGTGGATCGAGGCGAAGGCAGACGAGGATGGCGTGAGCGAACAGACAGCCGGTCAGTACCGGGCGGTCTGGGAGAAGCACGGCGCGGGCCAGCTCGGCGCTCTGACGGTGACGGAGTTGCCGACCAGCCGTGTCAATGCACACCTGAAACTGATGGGTGCGACCACACAGGCGAAGCGATTGCGGATGATCCTGAGAGGGATGTTCACTCTGGCGGTCGGTTTCGACGTTCTGGACGTAAACCCCGTCAGGGAAGCCAAGATCACCAAGACGGCTACGAAAACACCGAAGGCAGCGACGTCGGACCAGTTCCACCAGGTTCGGGCGGCGGTGCGGGCCTATTCGGAGAAACAGGGGCCGGGACCGCAGCCCGGTGCGCAGCTACTTGCGTTCGTCGATCTGTTGACGGCGACAGGGGCCAGACCCAACGAGGTGCTGGCGTTGCGGTGGTCCGATGTTGATCTTGATGCCGATCCCCCCACGGTGTCGATCACCGGGACCCTTATCGACCACGGCAGGATCGTTGGCAAGCCGCTGCACCGGCAGGACGTCAGGAAGGGCGCGGCACCGGCTCACACCGTGTTCCTCCCAGAGTTCGGCGTTGAGGCGCTGGCGGCCATCGAGGGCCGGCGGGGCACCGACGACCCGGTGTTCGCCAACCGGACGGGCGGGTGGATGTCGCTGGCCAATATGCGGCGGGCATTGCGCGCCGCGCTCCCAGAGGATCTGTCGTGGATCACTCCGCATTCATTCCGGCGCACCGTCGCCACGGTGGTCAGGAACGCTCACGGACCTGCTTTTGCGCAGCAGCAGCTGTCGCACGCGAAGCTCGACACCACCGAGAAGCACTATCTGGAACGGCAGACCCACGGCCCTGATGTACGGGCCACGCTGGATGCGTTCATGAGTGGTGGATGAAAGTAGCGGGAAAGTATCAACTGCGGGCGTGTCGACTGCTGCCGCTCAAGTTGTTTCCGCTGGTACTGAGTGCGCCCGAAGGGATTCGAACCCCTAACCTTCTGATCCGTAGTCAGATGCTCTATCCGTTGAGCTACGGGCGCTTGGTCGTACATATTCAGTTATATGGCGGAGGCGAGAGGATTTGAACCTCCGGTCCCGTTTAAGCGGGACAACTCATTAGCAGTGAGTCCCATTCGGCCGCTCTGGCACGCCTCCTTGAATGTCCTTGGAGATTACCGGACCCGCTTGGAGCACCGGAACCGCCGAGGAGGAAGCGTACATGGCCTCACATATGCTGACCAAATGACCGCCCGACTGCGCCCGTTGATGGCCGACCTTCCGGCCTACACGCCAGGCAAAACAGTTCCCGGCGCGATCAAGCTGGCCAGCAACGAAACCGTCGACGGACCGCTGCCCAGCGTGCTCGCTGCGATCGACAACGCCGCCAAGACGCTGAACCGCTACCCGGACAACGGCTACCTCGAACTCAAGGAACACCTGGCCAAGCACGTCGACTTCGCGCCGGAGAACATCGCCGCCGGCGCCGGTTCGGTGAGCCTGTGTCAGCAGCTGATCCAGATCACCGCCTCGGTGGGCGACGAGGTGATGTTCGGCTGGCGGGCCTTCGAGGTGTACCCGCTGCAGGTGCGTGTGGCCGGCGCCACCCCGATCCAGGTCCCGCTGAAAGATCACACCCACGATCTGGACGCGATGCTGGCCGCGGTCACCGACCGCACCCGGCTGATCTTCATCTGCAACCCCAACAATCCGACCTCCACGGTCGTCGACCCGGACAAGCTCGCCGCGTTTGTCGACGCCGTACCCAGCGATGTCCTGATCGCCATCGACGAGGCCTACGTCGAGTACGTCCGCGACGGGTTGGTACCCGACAGCCTGGGGCTGGTGCGCAGCCACTCCAACGTGGTGGTGCTGCGGACGTTCTCCAAGGCCTACGGACTGGCCGGCGCCCGCGTCGGTTACGCCGTCGGAGATCCGGAGATCATCACCGCGCTCGGCAAGGTCTACGTACCCTTCACCGCCACCAGCCTCAGCCAGGCCGCCGCCATCGCCTCGATCGACGCCGCCGAGGAACTGATGGCCCGCACCGACGCCGTCGTCGAGGAACGGACCAGGGTGGCGGCGGCGCTGCGCCACGCGGGGTATGAGCTGCCGGACTCACAAGCCAACTTCGTCTGGTTGCCGCTGGGGCCCGGCCGGACAGCCGATTTTGTGGAACAGGCCGCGAACGCCCGGCTCCTGGTACGGCCGTACGGCACTGACGGCGTACGGGTGACCATCGGGGCCCCGTACGAGAACGACGCCTTCCTGGAATTCGCCCAGGGCTGGATCTGAGGGGACCGTGTCCGATGCGTTCTGGACACACTGACAGCGCGTCTACCGCTGCGGCGAACGGCCGGTGAAGGCCAGCAGCCGCTCGAAAGCCGAAGCATCACTGCGAGTCTCGACGGGCTGGCCGAAGCCGGCGAATTCCCGGCCCTCCGGCGTGATGATGGCCTCGGCCTTGTCCAGCACGTACTGGGCCAGCGTGTCCGAGACGTCGAGTTCGCGGTCCATGGCCGCTGCGTAGTCCCAGCCGTGCACCAGGAACTCCAGCCCCAGGATGCTGACGGCAGCCGGCGCGGGGAACTCACCGGGCCCCAGCGACACCGTGCCGTCCAGCCCACGACGATGCCACGCATCCAGTGCCGACCGCGCCGCTGCGACGACCCGGCGGTCTACCGCGTCGTCGCCGTCGTCGTCCGGAAATTCGGCGCCGGCAGCGCCGCCGATCGCGGTGATGGACGAGACCAGGTGCTCAGTCAATCCGGCGATGTCGAACTCGCGGCACGGAGTCTGCCTGGACATATCCTCACGCGCAATGGGATGAATGGCGCTCAGCAGCACCGTCAGTGTGGCCTCCGCGCAAGCCAATTCGTCGATGGGTGGGGTGGACACCTGTTGGTAAGTCACGTCGGGCATGCTCCCCACGCTATGCCTGTCCCCCGACGGACTACCGTCGTCACCATGAAGGCGCTCGCAATCACGGCACTCGCTGCGGCGTGCGTCCTGTCCGGGTGCACCCGGACCGTCGACGGCACGGTGGCCCAGACCATCGAGCCACTGACGGTGGACGGCATGACGTGCGCGGAATTCTCCACACTCGGGGACAAGGACCGGATGACGGTGATCGACGAGGTTCTCCCCAAGGAGGACACGGGCAACCGACGGGTCTTCATCGTGGGGATGTCGCAGATGCTGTGCAAGATGGTGCCCGAGGCTCAGGTCAAGCAGGTACTGAACGGCTTCAACAGACCCTGACCGGGCAATACCCAACCAACCGGTTAGCCTGGCGACCATGGATGACGTCTACGAATCGGTCTCCGTCGAGATCAAGGACCGCGTGGCGCAGGTGACGCTGCTCGGCCCCGGCAAGGGCAATTCGATGGGCCCCGCGTTCTGGGCCGAACTTCCGGTGGTCTTCCGCGCACTGGATGCCGATCCGGGCGTACGGGCGATCGTGCTCACCGGTTCGGGCAAGCACTTCAGTTACGGCCTGGATCTGGCCGCCATGGGCGACACCCTCGGGCCGATGATGGCCGACGGGGCACTGGCCCGGCCGCGCGCCGACTTCCACGCGCGGCTCAAGAGCATGCAGGACGCGATCACCGCGGTGGCCGACTGCCGCACCCCGGTGATCGCGTCGGTGCACGGCTGGTGCATCGGCGGCGGCGTCGACCTGATCAGCGCCGTCGACTTCCGTTACGCCAGCGCGGACGCGAAATTCTCCGTACGTGAAGTGAAACTGGCCATCGTCGCCGACGTCGGCAGCCTGGCCCGGCTGCCGCTGATCCTGTCCGACGGTCACCTGCGTGAACTGGCGCTGACCGGCAAGGACATCGATGCCCGTCGCGCCGAGAAAATCGGCCTGGTCAACGACGTCTACGACGATGCCGAAGCATCGCTGGCGGCCGCGCATGCCACCGCTGCCGAGATCGCCGCCAACCCGCCGCTGGTGGTGCAGGGCATCAAGGACGTGCTCGACGAGCAGCGCACCGCGCAGGTCTCGGCGAGCCTGCGGTACGTGGCGGCCTGGAACTCGGCCTTTCTGCCGTCCAAGGATCTGACCGAGGGCATCACCGCGATGTTCGCCAAACGCCCGCCGGAGTTCACCGGCGAATGACACCACGCCGACGGACTGAGAGCGGTGGCGGAGGGATTTGAACCCCCGGACGGTGTTAGCCGTCTCTCGCTTTCAAGGCGAGTGCATTAGGCCGCTCTGCCACGCCACCGCCGACAAGACTAACGGTGACAGTCCCGGTGCCGAAATCGACGTCTGGGCGTGAATCCCAGGGGAACTCACGCCCAAACGTGCGTGTGACTGCACGGGTCAGGCGCGACCGAACTTGCCCGGGCTGTCGGCCTGTTTGAGCCCGGTGCTGATCCGGCGGCAGTTCTCCCCCATCGCAGCCATCTGGGGACGCGACAACTGGCCCAGGAAATGAGCACGGACCCCCCGGCAGTACGTCAGCATCGCCTCCCCCACAGCTTGCCTGCCTTCGTCGGTGATGGCGGCCAACACCCCGCGGCCGTCATCGGGGCTCGCGGCCCGGGTGACCAGACCCTGCTTCTCGAGACGCCGAATCTGGCGCGTCACCCGGCTGGGTAACGCCAGCAGAGCCTCGGCCAGATCCCCCATCCGCGCAGACCCCGTAGCCGACCGAGCCAGCATGTCGAGCAACCTCACATCGCTCAGCGTCAGCTGATGCGAATCCGTGAGCCCCCGGTTCAAAGTTGCATACATCCGCAGTGCCGAATCGAGGAAGTGCTGCCACGCCCTCTCCTCGGCAATATCTAGGCCAGGCATATCGCTTGCGGTACGCCCGGCAATCATCCCCTCCATGAGGTGATGGTATGCGATCCAGGGGTCCCAGGTATGTCAAATGTGCAGGTAGTAGCGTGACGGAATATGCGTGCGATTGTCGCTGAGTCCTCAGAAGAACTGTCCTGGCGCGACGTCCCGGACGTTGCACCCGACCACGGGGAGATCCTGATCAAGGTCATTTCCGCGGGCGTCAATCGAGCGGATTTGCTGCAGGCCGCCGGTAACTACCCGCCGCCGCCGGGAGCCAGCCCGATTATGGGCCTGGAAGTCTCCGGAACCGTGGTAGGAATCGGCGAAGGCACCTCAGACTGGCAAATCGGGCAAGAAGTCTGCGCTTTGCTGGCCGGCGGTGGCTACGCGGAATATGTGGCCGTCCCGGCGGCTCAGGTCCTCCCCCTTCCGGCGGGCGTGAGCGTCAGCGATGCGGCCGGTCTCCCCGAGGTCGCGTGCACCGTTTGGTCCAACTTGGTGATGACCGCGCACCTGTCGCCGGGTCAGCTGGTGCTGATCCACGGCGGTGCCAGCGGTATCGGCACCCACGCCATTCAGGTGGCCCGCGCACTCGGGGCCCGGGTGGCGGTGACCGCCGGATCCGCCGCCAAGCTCGACCTGTGCCGTGAGCTCGGCGCCGAGGTGACCATCTGTTACCGCGACGAGGACTTCGTGGCCCGGGTCAAAGACGCCACTGACGGCGCCGGCGCCGACGTCATTCTCGACATCATGGGTGCGTCCTACCTGGATCGGAACATCAACGCGCTGGCCATCGACGGCCAACTGGTGGTGATCGGTATGCAGGGTGGGGTCAAGGGCGAGCTGAACCTCGGCAAGCTGATCAGCAAGCGTGCCCGGGTGATCGGAACGGCGCTGCGCGGCCGGCAAGTCGACGGCCCCACCGGCAAGAGCACGATCGTGCAGGGCGTCACCGAGTCCGTGTGGCCGATGATCGCCGACAAACAGGTGCGCCCGATCATCGGCGCCACTTTCCCGATGGAGCAGGCCGCGAAGGCGCACAAACTGCTGGCGTCGGGCGAGGTCACCGGCAAAGTCCTGCTGACCGTCCCGTGACGGGGGTTTCTTAACTGCGTTAATCGCATTGCGGGTCCAGCCGCGTGATGGGTTTCGATCCATCCCTGATGCCCCGCTACCTGGGACGGTAGCTGCCGCGTTGATTCACATGATTAGCCACCCTAGTTTGCGAAATATCTGTCGTCGCGAAAAGTGTTAGTACGCAATAGATTTCCCGACGACACCGGCATCCCACGTGCGAAACTGATGCGTCCTGTCGGAACTCGCGATCCGGAGGCCCGCGATGAGAACCGGATATGGGAAGTATGTCGGTCGTGTGGGAGCGCTCGCCGTCGCGCTGGGCATCAGCGGCGTAGGCGTAGCGCTCCCAGGGATGGCCTGGGCGGACGACACTTCCCCACCCAACTCAGCGAGTACGTCATCGTCCGATTCGTCATCTGAGTCGCCGTCTTCTGAGCCGGCTTCTGAGCCCTCGTCTGGATCCCCTGACGGTGCCGACCAACCCGGAACACCGCAGTCCGAGGACCAGGACGCCGGCACCGATTCCGAACCCGCTGCTGAGGAGACTCCGGATGCCGGCGATGACGAACCGGTGGCGTCGGCGACCAAACCCAGACGAGCCCGGACAACCTCCGAAGCCCGCGCCGGCGAACGTGACACCGCCGGGATCGTCAAGGCCCGGGTCCAGGAGCAGGCGGACGGGGAGCAGGCTGACGAGGAGGCCAACGGAGAGCAGGCCGGCACGGCAGGTGGCGGTGCGCTCCCGAGCGACAACAGCGACAACACCGAGACGACCGACATCACCGAGACAGCGTCGGACGACGATTCAACCGCGATCTCCTCTGCCACAACCATTTCCGCTACCAGTACCGCCGCCTCCCTGGAAAAACTGCCCGGTCACACTCTGCAACCATCGGCCACCGGAACACCGCGGCGTCAGCTCGAGACCCCCGCTCCGAACGCCATTCTCGGTGCGGTAGCCACGTTCCTGGGCGTGAATCACGAGTCCCCACAGGGCCCTTCACCCAGTTCACCGACGGACTCACCGTTGATGATGGCCCTACTCGGTTGGGCGTCGCGACGGGAGTCCGTCGCCGCGGTCGAGCAGTCGCCGACCGCCGCGGCTCAGGCGTCGGCGCAGGCCAGCGCTCAAGGTCTACCGGCAGAATTCGAGCGAGTGGTACTGGTGTCCGGACTCGATGAGCCTACCGACATCCAGATCCTGGCCGACGGCCGAATCCTGATCGCCCAGCGCAACGGCACCGTCATGATCTACGAAGAGCACGACGGCACAGGCCATCTGCACGACGTACCCGTCATCAGCGTCCCCACCCGCAGCGACGGCGAACGCGGACTGTTGGGCATCGAGGTCGACCCGGAGTTCGATGAAACCGGCGGCTGGCTCTACCTGTCGTACACCACGGCAGACAACTTCGACCGGCTGTCGCGCGTCCAGGTCACCGGCAACACCGCTGCGCTCTCCAGCGAAGAAGTCCTGATCCAATCCACGCAGGCCGCCAACAACATCCACCACGGCGGGGAGATCCGATTCGGACCGGACGGGCTGCTGTACTGGTCCACCGGAGACAACCTGAACAGTCCAAATCCACAGAGTCTGAACAACATCCATGGCAAGATCCTGCGGCTGGACATGAGCAGGCCGGAGGCCGACTACGTGCCTGCCGACAATCCGTTCGTCAACCAGCCCGACGCCAACCCGTACATCTACGCCTACGGTCTGCGGAACCCGTTCCGCTTCACGTTCACCGACAACGGCAAGCTGCTGGCCGCCGACGTCGGTGGCGCCCGGTGGGAAGAACTCAACGTCATCCAGCCGGGAGCGAACTACGGGTGGCCCACCGCCGAAGGCATCTGCACCGGATGTGGTTTCGCCAACCCCATCTACACGTATGCCCACACCGAACCACCGGCCGTGGCGGGTTCCATCACCGGCGTGGTGATGTACACAGGCAGCGCCTTCGGGCCCGAGTACCAGAACAAGGTCTTCATCGCCGACTACACCCTCGGCTGGATGAAGGTGCTCACGTTCGACTCCGAATTCGAAAGCTTCATCAGTGAGGAGATGTTCGACGACCAGGCCGGCACCACGGTGAAACTCGAAGAGGGCCTCGACGGCAACCTCTACCAGCTCAACATCTACCCCGGCGAGCTCGCGATCATCCGGCCCGCCGTCGGAAACCGGGCGCCGACCGCGGTCGTCACCGCCACGCCGGACAATGGGCTGGGCCCACTGGAGGTCGAGTTCTCCTCGGCCGGGTCCAGCGACCCCGAGGGTTCGGCGCTGAGCTTCTCGTGGGATTTCGGCGACGGCAACACTTCGGCTGCGCCGAACCCGACGTGGACCTACACCACCAACGGCACCTTTGACGTGGCACTGACGGTCAGCGACGGTGAGCGCACCAGCACCACCATCCAGCGCATCGTGGTGGGCAACCGGGCTCCCGTCGTCACCATCGATCCCGACATGGCGACCAACTACAACGCCGGCGACACCATCGACTTCTCCGCGGTCGCCACCGATCCCGACTCCGACCCGCTGACGTATTCGTGGCGGATCGACTTCCACCACGCCGACCACATCCACCCGTTCCTGGACAACATCGGCGGCCAGAGCGGCAGTTTCACCATCCCGCGGACCCCTGACAACATCGACACCACCTGGTACCGCGTGGCTGTCACCGTCACCGACTCGGCCGGGCTGTCCACGACGGAGTACGTCGAGGTCAAGCCGAACCTGGTGGACCTGACCATAACCGCGAACGACCCGGCCGCGGTGTTCACCGTCGACGGCGTCCCCTACACGGGGTCCTACACCACCAAGGCGGTGGTCGGGGTGCAGCGGGTGATCGCCGCACTGCCGTCGCAGACCATCGACGGGCGGCAGGTGGTCTTCAACAACTGGTCCGACGGACAGGACCTGAGCCACACCATCTCCACGCCCGGCACCGCCACCACCTACACCGTGTCCTACGTCGACTACGTCGATCCCGGCTCCCTGGATCCACTGGCACTGCTGTCGCAGCTGCGTGACAACGCGGTTGCCGACGTCACCCGCATCGTGGACGCCGTCAACACCGCGGGCACGGCGTTGGCCTCGGCACTGGGTTCACTGCCCGACACGCTGGGCGAGGCGATCGAGGCGATCGTCGCCGATCCCGCCCGACTGGGCACGGTCGTGAGCGAACTGTTCGACAAACTCGGCGACGACGTCACTGCTGTCGTCACCCCGGTGGTCCGTGCCGTCGGCGACGTCGTCAGCACCAATGTGCGGCGCACGGTCGGCGCACTTTCCGCGGTGGCCGCCAACATCGCGCCGATCGCCCAAGCTGTGATCGACGCACCGGCCGGAGTGGGCCGCAGCATCCAGCAGAGCGTCGAACTTCTGGTGCGTGTGATCACCGCGTGGGACCTGTGGGGCATCATCGGCGCCCTGCAGTACGCGCAGGCCGTCATCCCGGGTGAGATCCAAGCTCAGGCCACCAAGATCGCGATCACCGTCGTGGTGCTGTTCAACGACGTACTCGACGCGTTGGCGGTGCCGCTCCCGCCGGTCGCTCAGCCCAGCGAAGCCAACGCCCGGACCAGCTGATCCACCTCGTACATCGTCGAGTAGTGCGCCAGACCGATGGTCACCGCACCGCCGACGTCGTTGACCCCGATGACATCGAGCACGCGGGAATTGGCGTTGGGGATCGCCAGCACACCGTTGTCGGCCAGCCGCTGCACCACCCGTTCGGCGGGCACGTTCTGCACGGCGAAGCTGACAACCGGAATGCGGTCATCCGGTGCGCCGAGCACCATCACCAGTGGCAACGACCGCAGGCAGGTCAGCAGGTAGTCGTAGACCCGATCCAGGTAAGCCGACGCGGATCGCATTGACACCGCGAGTCTTTCGCGCCGGGATCCGACAGCGGACTCATCCAGACCGGCCAGGTATTCGACGCTGGCAACGACTCCGCCCAGCAGCCCGTACTGGTGCACCCCCATTTCGAGGCGGGCCGGTCCTACCGCGTACGGATTCATCGACACCGAGCCGAAGGTGTCGATGAGCGCCGGATCGCGGAACACCAGGGCACCGATCGGCGGCCCGCCCCAGGCGACAGTGTTCAGGGCGACGACGTCGACCTCGGAGTCTTGAATGTCGATCAGTCGGTAGGGCGCGGCCGCAGTGTGGTCGACCACCACCAGGCCGCCGATGTCATGGGCAAGTTTGCTCACCGGATGCAGATCCACGACGGTGCCCAGGGTGGCCGACGCCGACGCGATCGCCACCAGCCGAGTCGGCTTGGTGATCAGACTTTCCCACTGCCAGCCGGGCAGCTCACCGGACTCGATGTCGACCTCGGCCCATTTCACCTTGGCGCCGTACCGGTTGGCGGCCCGCAGCCACGGCGAGATGTTGGCCTCGTCGTCGAGCCTGGTGACCACCACCTCGTACCCCAGTCCGGCACGGGACGACGAGGCGTCTGCCAGCGAGGTGAGCAGCACGGCGCGATCCGCGCCGAGCACCACCCCACGAGGGTCGCCGTTGACCAGATCAGCTACTGCCTGTCGGGCCGCTTCCAAGAGTTTGGCGCTGCGACGGGCGGACGGGTGCGGGCCTGCAGCATCGGCCATCGACGTGCGGAACGCCGTTGACACGGTGGTCGACACCGAGTCGGGCACCAGCATTCCGGACTGCGCATCGAAGTGCACCCAGCCGTCGCCCAGTGTCGGATGCAGACCACGCACCCGGGCAACGTCAAATGCCATGCCAGCCACCTTAGGAGTCAAGGTATTGGTCCGGCCAGGGAGGCGGCGAGCACCCCATACGCACTTCGCCGCTGCCGAACCGGGTCACTAAGCCAGCCATACTAGTCGAGTGGGCTGACCATGCGGAGTGCTAGCAACAGGTTCGTTGCCAGAACGGGGATATTCGACTTTGAACAGCTGATTTCCACTTATCGAAGTTTGCCGAATTTTCCTGTTCGCTAGCGCAGCGGCGGCGCAGGGGCCGGCACACCAGGTCACCGGATCTACCATCTCGGTCCCGGCGGTGTTGGTGGGCTCATCGGTGGTACCCAACGTCGCGGACTAGTGTCGCTAGACAACGGCGAGCCCGCTTCCACCACCGGCGCGGAGGACAGAGAAAAGTGACCACGGACGACGACAACATCGAGATCATCGGAGCGAGCCCTCAGGTGGCCGCCGGCGGCCACGGCGACGACGACAAGTCGGTGACCGAGCTGGTGCCGCAACCGGCCAAGGTGATGCGGATCGGCACCATGATCAAACAGCTGCTCGAAGAGGTGAAATCGGCACCACTGGACGACGCGAGCCGCAATCGGCTGCGCGAGATCCACCGGTCCTCGATCGCTGAGCTCGAGGACGGCCTGGCCCCAGAGCTGCGCGAGGAGCTCGAACGGCTGGCGTTGCCGTTCAGCGAGGACGCGGTGCCCTCGGATGCTGAGCTGCGGATCGCCCAGGCGCAGCTGGTCGGCTGGCTCGAGGGTCTGTTCCACGGTATCCAGACCGCGCTGTTCGCTCAGCAGATGGCGGCGCGGGCTCAGCTGGAGCAGATGCGTCAGGGCGCCCTGCCGCCCGGCATCGCCGTACCGGGTCAGCCGCGCGGCGCGCACCCCGGCACCGGGCAGTACCTGTAAACCCGGCTGTGACGAATCCAGGACCTGCAACTCGGCCGCATATCGAGACCCGTGACGCGTGGGTCGAGTTCCCGATTTTCGACGCCAAGTCACGCTCACTGAAGAAGGCATTCCTCGGCAAAGCCGGCGGCACCATCGGCCGCAACGATTCCAACGTCGTGGTGATCGAGGCGCTGCGCGACATCACGCTGTCACTGGAGATGGGTGACCGGGTCGGTCTCGTGGGACACAACGGCGCGGGTAAGTCCACGCTGCTGCGACTGCTGTCCGGCATCTACGAGCCGACCCGCGGTTCAGCGACGGTAACCGGACGAGTGGCCCCGGTGTTCGACCTCGGCGTCGGCATGGATCCGGAGATCTCCGGTTTCGAGAACATCATCATCCGCGGCCTGTTCCTGGGACAGACCCGCAAGCAGATGATGGCCAAGGTCGACGAGATCGCGGAGTTCACCGAACTCGGCGAGTACCTGTCGATGCCGCTGCGCACCTACTCCACCGGCATGCGGGTACGACTGGCGATGGGAGTGGTCACCAGCATCGACCCGGAGATCCTGCTGCTCGACGAAGGCATCGGCGCCGTCGACGCCGAGTTTCTCAAGAAGGCGCAGACGAGGCTGTCCGAGCTGGTGGAGCGAGCCGGGATCCTGGTGTTCGCCAGCCATTCCAATGAGTTCCTGGCCCGGCTGTGCAAAACGGCGATGTGGATCGACCACGGCACCATCCGGATGAGCGGTGGCATCGAAGAGGTGGTCCGCGCCTACGAGGGTGAGGACGCCGCCCGCCACGTCCGCGAAGTGCTGGAGGAAACGGCTCGGGACAAGGCGCATGGTTGACACGGTCTTCGCCGTCGTGGTGACGCACCGTCGTGTCGACTCGCTGGCCAAATCTCTCGATGTGCTCAGTACCCAGAGCCGGCCGCCGGACCACCTGATCGTCGTCGACAACGACTGTGACGACCGGGTGCGCGATCTGGTCGCCGGACAACCGATTCCGACGACCTACCTGGGCTCGCGCCGAAACCTCGGTGGCGCGGGCGGTTTCGCACTCGGCATGCTGCACGCGCTGGCCGGCGGTGCCGACTGGATCTGGCTGGCCGACGACGACGGCCGTCCGCACGGACCGGACGTGCTCGCGACGCTGCTGGCCTGTGCGGACAAACACCATCTGGGCGAGGTGTCGCCGATGGTCTGCGACCTCGACGACCCGGACCGGTTGGCCTTCCCGCTGCGCCGCGGCGTGGCATGGCGGCGGCTGGTCAGTGAGCTGCGCACCGAAGACTCCGCCCACTCCGACCTGTTGCCGGGGATCGCTTCTTTGTTCAACGGCGCACTGTTCCGGGCCTCGACGGTGGAAGCCGTTGGTGTGCCCGACCTTCGGTTGTTCGTACGCGGCGACGAGGTGGAGCTGCACCGCCGGCTGGTACGTTCCGGGGTGCCGTTCGGTACGTGCCTGGACGCGGTGTACCTGCACCCGCAGGGCGGCGACGAGTTCAAGCCGATCCTGGGCGGGCGGATGCACACCCAGTTCCCCGACGATGCCACCAAACGCTTCTTCACCTACCGCAATCGCGGATACCTGCTGTCACAGCCCGGTTTGCGCAAGCTGCTGCCGCAGGAGTGGTTACGGTTCGGCTGGTTCTTCCTGGTGTCTCGCCGCGACCCCGCCGGGCTGCGGGAGTGGATCAGGCTGCGACGGTTGGGCAGACGCGAAAGGTTCCAACGATGACGTTCGTCGATGCGGCGGCGCAGTCCAAGACGTTCTACCGGGCCCGCAAGGACCTGGTGGACGGCTTCGGAAAGCGTGAGCTGTGGCTGCACCTCGGATGGCAGGACATCAGGCAGCGCTACCGGCGCAGCGTGCTGGGCCCCATCTGGATCACCATCGCGACCGGCACCATGGCGGTGGCGCTGGGCGGGCTGTATTCCAAGTTGTTCAAACTCGAACTCTCCGAACACCTCCCCTACGTCACGTTGGGGTTGATCATCTGGAATCTGATCAACGCCGCGATACTCGAGGGCTCCGATGTGTTCGTCGCCAACGAGGGTCTGATCAAGCAGCTACCGACGCCGCTGAGTGTGCACGTCTACCGGCTGGTGTGGCGGCAGGTGCTGCTGTTCGCGCACAACATCATCATCTTCGTGATCATCGCGATCATCTTCCCGCAGCCGTGGTCGTGGGCGGATCTGACGTTCATTCCGGCATTGGCGCTGATCGTGGTGAACTGCATCTGGGTGGCACTGTGTTTCGGAATCCTGGCCACCCGCTATCGCGATATCAGTCCGCTGCTGTTCAGCCTGGTACAGCTGCTGTTCTACATGACACCGATCATCTGGAATGACCAGACACTTCGGGCACAGGGCGCCGGGAATTGGGCCACGATCATCGAGTTCAACCCGCTACTGCACTACCTGGACATCGTCCGCGCCCCACTGTTGGGAGCCGAGCAGCAGCTGCACCACTGGGTGGTGGTCATCGTGTTGACCATCGTCGGGTGGACGGTGACGGCGTTCGCAATGCGCCAGTACCGGGCCCGGGTGCCCTACTGGGTCTGATCAGCGGTGACCTGCCCGTCAGCCGGGCACCACATCACCGTCGGGTTCAGGTCCGAAGACGAACTTGCGTCCGGTCACCTGGTCCGGCGTGACTCGGATGAACCGTAGCTTCTGGGTGGCGGTCCACGGGTAGAGGCCGGCCTGCTCGGCGTCGTGGATCTCAGCGGCGGCGAAGAGCACCTTCGCCGAGCCCCGGACGATCACACTCCACCCTTCGACCACATTGTGGTCGTCAGCCTCGAACAGCACCTGGTCGTTGGTCACCGCGCCGAAGAGCTTGGTGCCCTCCGCCGTTCGGAACAGCACCGTGTTCCGCTGCACCACAAAATTCACCGGGAAGATCTCGGGCCGGCCGTCCATGACGGTCACCAGGCGCCCCAGATGCACCCCGGAGAGCAGCTTCATGCTGTCGTCGTCGCTCAGTGCGGTCACCGGTTCGAGGTCCATGAGTTCCATCCTTGCGCAGTGGCCTGCGCCCGGCCAGGGACGCCGGGCACTTTGCGTGGGACCGCGCGCCCGAATTGGTCTATACCACTTCTTCACCTGCTGTTCCCGTGGCGAACAACCTGCGGTCAGGGTGTGGATGCGCAGCCCGGAGAGGGTGCCAACCAGAACCACTCATCGACCAGCGCGACCCTCAGGAGCCCGCACGTGTACATCAAAGGCCAACAGCGCTTGTCGCGACGCCTCGTCCCCGCAGTCCTGGCCGCGATCGCACTGCCCCTGGCGGCATGCGGCGGTTCCGCGTCCACCACCGACGCCACGGCCCCCGCCGACGTCAACGCCGCCAAGGAGCAGGCAAAGGAATTCCGGACGGCGGGCATGCCCGACGACTGGATCAACTTCGGCGAGTTCTACCAATCCGTCTGTGATGCTTACGACCTCGGATGCAACGGATCATCGGTTGCGGGCGTCAACCGCAACGACACCGACATGAGCTCGGCCGAGGAGATCGCGGCATTCAAGAACGAGACCACCAACGCACCGATGTGCTCCGACATCGGCATCGCGTTCGGCCAGGTGGCCGAGGAGGAAGACGTCCTGCTGGGCTATACCCCGGAGGCGGCCGCAGCCCTGCCCGCGGCATACAAGTCCGCCGACGGCGGCTGGGTGGCGTCGGCCGTCGGTGTCATCTCGATCATGACCAATATCGACGTGATCCCGAACCCGCCCAGGTCGTTCGCCGACCTGCTGAAACCGGAATACAAGGGCAAGGTCTCGATTGCCAACCCCGTGACGTCGGGCACCGGTCAGGCCACCGTGTTCTCCACCGCGGCGGCGCTGTCGCCGACCAAGGGCGAATTCGATATGGACGCCGCCATGGACTACTGGGCCGAGTTCTACAAGCTCGGCCAGCGCAACGAGGCCGACTACTCCGCCGCCGCGTTCGAGCGCGGGGAAACACCTATCCGACTGGCCTATGACTTCGTCAACATCCAGGCCGCCGACCTGGTGAAGGGCAAGGGCGTCAAGACCGAGATCGTCATCCCGGCAGAGGGCGGCGTGTGGCAGCCGTCGGCGACGATGTGCAACAAGAAGACCGAGGACCCCGATCTGGCCAAACTGGTTCTGGACCACACCCTGTCCGACGAAGGACAGCTGGTGTTCGCCAAGGTCGGCGCGCGGCCGGTGCTCTACACCCTGGGCAAGCTCGACGTTCCCGCCGAGCTCAAGACGAGCTGGCTCCCGGAGAGCCAGTACGCCAATGTGATTCAGTATCCCGATGATTCGTGGCCGCAGCCCTCGATTGTGGCCGACCGCTGGGAGAACGACGTCCTCACCGCGGGCGGATGAGCGTCACCGCCCGCCCGGTTCCTCGGCCGGCAGCCCCTGCGCCGGCCGAGGAACCACTTCGTCCTCACCGGCGTAACGCGTTACGCCGCGCTCTGGCCCAGTGGGGGCCTGCGCTCCCCTTTCTCGTCACCGCCGGCGGCGTACTCGTCGTGGCGGCAATCTGGTTGATCCGCACCAGCTTTGCCGGTCCACACGGTGGCTGGACGCTGCAGCCATGGCGGGACATCTTCGCCCAGCAGATCACCAGAGATGCCATGGTGCGCTCGTTGGTGCTGTCGGTGATCGTGGCGACTTTCTGCCTGGTCGTGGGTTCGGTGCTGGCATACCTGGTCTCCGGGCTCGCCCGGCAGGGCCGGGCCGCGGCCCAGGCGCTGCTCAACGTCGCCGCCAACTTCGGCGGCGCGTCACTGGCCATCGCGATGGTGTCGACACTGGGCGCCGTCGGATTCGTCCGGCTGCTGCTGGAGAACTGGTTCGGTTATCAGCTGGGACTGGACCTGTATTCGCTGTGGGGGCTGGTCGTCACCTACATCTATTTCATCCTGCCCCTGTACGTGTTGCTGGTGCTGCCTGCGATGTCGGTGCTTCGGCCCGAATGGTGGGAAGCGGTGCAGGCCGCAGGCGGGACGCGCTGGCACTACTGGCGCCGCGTCGGACTTCCGGTGTTGTTCCCGTTCCTGCTGTCCGGGTGGGTGCTGACGTTCGCCTGGTCGCTGGGCCAGTTCTCGGTGCCGTTCGCCCTGCTCGGTGAGACCACGACGACATCGTTGATCACCACCCGCCTGGGCAATTTCCTGTTCTCTGCCACCGGCGGCACGAACCGGTTCGAGCGGGCGGCCGCCCTGGCGGTGCTGTTGATGGTCATCTCGGCGGTGGCACTGGTGCTGTACCGGTTGACGGCGGCACGAATGTTGAAGCGGCTGGAGGGAACTCGATGATCGGCCGCAGCCTGCCCCGCTGGACCTTGCTGGGGTTGTGGGGCGTTTTCCTCGCACTCCCGGTGGTGGCGACGATGCTCTACTCGGTGGCCACGGTATGGCGCGGCCGCGCACTGCCCGACGGATTCACGCTCAGCTGGTGGGTGCACACCTTCAGTGAGCCCCGGGTGGTTTCGGCACTGCTGCGGTCAACCTGGCTGGCGACGCTGACCGTACTCATCGTGGCGGCCGTCGTGCTGCCGGCGCTGTACTGGGGCTACATCCGCAACCCACGCATCCGCGTGGTGATGCAACTGTGCGCCCTGCTGCCGTTCGCATTGCCGTTTGTGGTGCTGGCCTACGGCATCAAACGGCTGGCCGGAGCCACCGAGTTCACCCAGCCCTGGGAATCGAGTGCACTGCTGGTGGTGCTCGGCCATGTGGCGCTGGCGTTTCCGTTCTTCCTCTGGCCGGTTGACGGCGCGATGTCCGCGGCCGGGGTGCGGCAATTGTCGGAGGCGGCCGAAACCTCCGGTGCGTCACCATTGACGACGTTGTTGCGGGTGGTCATCCCCAACATCCGCACCGGCATCCTGACCGGCGCGATCCTGACATTCGCCACGTCGTTCGGTGAGTATTCGATCGCCAGGGTGATCACCGGCAGCTCGTTCGAGACGCTGCCGGTCTGGCAGGTCGCCGCGCTGCAAGACAACCGGGGCAACCCCAATGGTGTTGCGGTGATGGCGATGTTCACCTTCCTGCTCATGTTCATCATCTCGGTGCTCATCGCCCGGACGGGCAAGGGCGAACCGCTGCGCCTGCTGCCGGGCATCGACAACACCGCCAAGCGATAGGAGCCAGTGTGCCCAGCGCGGTACGGATCGAATCGGCCACCAAGACCTACGGGTCGACGGTCGCCCTCGACGACGTCTCACTGCAGATCGAGCCCGCCCAGATGGTCGCCCTGCTGGGGCCGTCGGGCTGCGGCAAAACCTCGCTGCTGCGGGCGATTGCGGGACTGAGCCCACTCGACAGCGGCACCGTCCGCATCGGGGATCGCGATGTCACCGGTCTGGCCGCCCGCCAGCGGCCTATCGGCATGGTGTTCCAGCACTACGCCCTGTTCCCCAATATGACCGTGGCAGACAACATCTCGTTTCCGCTGACCATCAAACGAGAACGCCGGCCGGCCCGCGACGCCCGGGTCGAGGAACTCCTCGACCTGATCGGCATGTCCGCACTGGCCGATCGCTACCCCAATCAACTCTCGGGCGGCCAGCAGCAGCGGGTGGCGCTGGCCCGGGCGCTGGCCCCCGAACCCGACGTGCTGTTGCTCGACGAACCACTGGCCGCCCTCGACGCCGCCATCCGCAACGAATTACGCGACGAGATCAGGCGGATCCAGCATCGTGTCGGCACCACCGCCGTTTTCGTCACGCACGATCAGTCCGAAGCGATGGCGGTGGCAGACCGGGTGGCCGTGATGGACCGCGGCCGCATCCTGGAGATCGCTGCGCCGGCAGAAATCTATGAGCGGCCCGCCTCCCGGTTCGCGGCCACCTTCGTGGGGTCACGCAACGCGCTCGAACTGCCGGTCGGGCCGGACCGGGTGGTCCGCTGGGGCGCGGCGTTCGCCGTGACGGCCCCGGACGGGGCGAATGGCAAGGCGCTGGCCGTGTTCCGGCCCGAAGATGTCCGGATCAGCGGGCAGGACGGGATGGCGGGGACGGTCGACGTGGTGCTGTTCCTCGGTGCGACCAGCCGCATCTACCTCACCGTGGACGGCCACACCCTGCACGCCGACCTGCCCTCGCGCACCGCCGCGCAGTTCCAGCCCGGCCAGAGCGTCGGTGTCACCGTCGCCCCGGCCGACGTCCGGGTGTTCACCTCATGACGTCGGCGAGCCCGAACCCGGCGGTCGTGTTCGTCATCCTCGATGGTGTCGGAGCACGTCAAGTCCGCTCGGACCGGATGCCGGCCCTGCACTCCCTGGCCGTCTCCGGGGCATGGCGCCCGGACGGTTCGCAGGCGGTGATGTGTTCGGCCACCTACCCCAACGTCCTGACACTGGTCACCGGGAGCCCGCCGGCCGAGCACCGGGTCTTCGCCAATTCACTGTTCGGCCATGCATTCACCGAGGGGGCGCGCACCCGAACGATCTTCGAACGTGCGGCGCCGTTCACCTCGGAATTCGTGGTCGGCGACCAGTACCTGATCGATGTGGCGAAAGGCCGCACCGCAGGCCGACATTGGCCGCCCGAGGGCATCCTGCCCGCCTCGACGGCACTCGACGAATTCGGTTACGCCGCCGACGCGGCGGTGCTGCCCCACGCGATCGCGGCGGCGCAGCGGCGCCCCGATCTACTGGCAGTGCATTTCAACGGCCCGGACACCGCAAGCCATCTGCACGGCCCGAACAGTGCCGCCGCGATCGAGTCCTACCGCACCACCGATACGGCACTGGCCGCCTTCCTCGAGACGCTGCGTCCACGCTGGGATGAACTGCTGGTGCTGATCACCTCCGATCACGACCAGGAGTCGGTCGATGACGAGCAGCGCATCGACCTTGCAGGCCTGGCCGTGACGCGGGGGGTTGATGCGGTGGTGTTCCACGAGGGCACCGCTGCGGTGGTGGTGGGCCCGGACGCCGGCGACGAGCGCTGGCTCGCCGGCGTGCCCGGTATCGAGGGATCCTGGTTGTGCGAACCCGGAGTGCGGCTGGTCACCTCCACGGCCCACGGGTGGTTCGCGACGCCGGAGTACCCGGGTCGGGGTGGCGGCCACGGCGGCCACCGGACCCGGGACCAGGTGGCAGTGGCCACCGGAGGACACCCGATGGTGGCGCAGATCGCGCATGCGTGGCACCACCAACGCCCACGCGCCCAGGACTGGGCGCCGCTGGTGCTCAGCGCGCTGGGCGTCGGCGCGGCGGCTGCACCCGGGTACTGACGCTGATCCGGTTCCAGGCGTTGATGACGGTGGCCATCGCGATCACCTGCGCCAGTTCGGCTTCGGTGAAGGCCGCGGCCGCCCGGGCGTACACCTCGTCGGAGACATGCCCGCCGTGGGTCAGATCCGTCATCTCCTCGGTCAGCGCCAGGGCCGCCTGCTCCTGTTCGGTGTAGAGATCACCGGCCTCCTCCCATGCCGACAGCAGGTAGATGCGCTGCTCTGTCTGGCCCTGCTTGCGGGCGTCGTGGCTGTGCATGTCGAGGCAGAACGCACAGTGGTTCAACTGTGAGGCGCGGATCTTGATCAACTCGGCGAGCGTGGGGTCCAGGCCCTTGGCGGCCGCGGCCGACAGGGACATCATGGCCTCGTAGAACTCCGGCGCCACCCGGTTCATGTTGAGACGTGCGGTTTCACGTGAATCCAATGTCTGGGTCATGACTCAACGGTAGGACGACAAAGACCTACGAACCTGGTTCAATTCGGACATGGTTTCGTGGGCCAATCCGGACTCGAGTGCCGGACAGCGTGATCTGCACCTGGACCTGCGCGACGCGCTGACCCCCGGCACCCGGGGGGTGCGCGACGAACTGTTGACCGCCCTGCGGGACTCGGTGCGATCAGGTCGGCTGGCCCCAGGGACCAAACTGCCGCCGTCGCGCACCCTGGCGGGCGACCTCGGCCTGGCGCGCAACACCGTTGCCGATGTTTACGCCGAACTGGTTGCCGAGGGGTGGCTGGCCTCCCGACAAGGAGCCGGCACCTGGGTGGTGGCATCCGAGCACCTCACCCCCGCCCCCGGAGAGCCGTCGCAACCCCGTGGCGCCGCTGCAGCGCCCACCCACAACTTTCTGCCCGGGTCACCCGATGTGTCCCAGTTCCCCCGCACGGCCTGGCTGACCTCGGTCCGGCGAGCGTTGCACTCAGCGCCTACCGAAGCACTGCGCATGGGCGATCCCCGGGGGCGGCCCGAATTGCGGCATGCCGTCGCGCATTACCTGGCGCGGGCGCGCGGGGTCCGGGCCACGCCCGAGCAGGTGGTGATCACCGCCGGCACCCGGCATGCGGTCGAGATACTGGCGCGCATGTTCGGACCTGCGCGGCCCATTGCGGTAGAAGCCTACGGCCTCTTCATATTTCGCGACTGCATCAACGCCACGGGCGGGTCCACCGTGCCGGTCGGTGTCGACGAGCTCGGCGCCGCGGTCGCAGACCTCGACACCCTCAACACCCCCGCCGCGTTGGTCACACCGGCCCACCACTTCCCGCACGGGGTTCCCCTGCATCCGAGCAGGCGGACCGCGATCGTCGACTGGGCCGGACGTACCGACGGCTACATCCTCGAGGACGACTACGACGGCGAATTCCGCTACGACCGTCAGCCGGTCGGTGCGCTCCAGAGCCTGGATCCGAGCCGCGTCGCCTACCTGGGGTCCACGAGCAAGAGCCTGACTCCGGTGCTGCGGCTCGGCTGGATGGTGTTGCCGCCGCGGCTGGTGGACGCCGCCGTGGGCTCCGCCGGCGGGCACCAGTGGTACGTCGACGGCATCACCCAGCTCACGATGGCCGACTTCATCACCGCAGGCAACTACGACAAGCACATCCGCCGGATGCGCAACACCTATCGTCGCCGCCGCGACACCCTGACGCGCCGGCTGGCGCCATTGGCGCCCGCTGTCACCGTCACCGGCCTCTCGGCCGGCCTGCATCTGTTGCTGACACTGCCCGCCGGGGCTGAGCCGGAACTGCTGCGCCGCGCCGGTGAAGCCGGGGTCGGCATCGCCGGATTGTCGCGTCTTCGACATCCCTTGGCGTGCAACGAGGTGCCGCGCCCCGACGGAGTGGTGGTGAACTTCGGCACGCCCGGTGAGCACGCCTTCCCGGACGCGGTAGACGCGCTGTGCCAAGTGGTGGCCGACACGCTGCGGTGAGTCGGCCGGTTCGCGGGCGCGGAATACATCGGGTCAGCGCGGGAGTTGGATCGTCCTGTGCCCGCATTGAACACACCCGCTTCGAACACACCAGCTCTGGCGTCGCGCACCTCCCAGACCAGATTTCTCGTCGTCGGGGCCGGGGAGCTCGGAATAGCGGTGCTCGAGGCACTCACCGCGCACATCACGAAAAACGAATTCAGCGACACCGTCACCGTGCTGCTGCGTCCCCCGGCTGACTCGGCGGCTTCGCCGGCAAAGTCCCGCCAACTCAGTGAGCTCGAATCCCTGGGCGTATCCGTCGAATACGCTGACGTCAGCACCGCATCCGTCACTGATCTCACGACAGTTTTCAGCCGGTACGACACAGTGCTCAGCTGCATCGGATTCGCGGCCGGCCCGGGCACCCAACTCAAGCTGACCGAAGCGGCTCTGGCCGCGGGTGTGCCCCGCTATCTGCCCTGGCAGTTCGGCGTCGACTATGACCTCGTCGGAAGAGGAAGCCCGCAAGATCTTTTCGATGAACAACTCGACGTCCGCGACCTGCTCCGAGGGCAAGACACCACCCGGTGGATCATCGTCTCTGCAGGGATGTTCACCAGCTTCCTCTTCGAGCCCGCATTCGGCGTCGTCGACACGAGTACCCGCACCGTTCACGCTCTCGGCAGTTGGGACACCGCGGTCACACTCACCACGCCCGAGGACATCGGCCTGCTGACCACACAAATTCTCTACACCGAACCGCCGGTGGACGGGATCGTCTACCTCGCCGGAGACACCATCACCTACGGTCAACTCGCCGACCTGGTGCAGGAAGTGCTGCACACCGACGTCACTCGAATCGAGTGGTCGGTCGAGCACCTGCAAGCCGAGCTGGCGCAGGAGCCAGCCGACACCATGAAGAAGTACCGCGCCGTGTTCGGCCAAGGCGTCGGCGTCGCATGGCCGGTAGCAAGCTCGTTCAACGCACAGCAGTCAATCGCGATGACATCGGCACGCCAATGGGCGGAGCAGAACCTGCCCGCAGCAGCATCACCGCGCTGAACGGTCAGGTCAGCCCGGCCAGTTCGGCTTGCATATTCGCCCGCGCCGCGGCCTCCCACTGCCGGCGGCCCCGGGGCGTGCGGTACAGCCCCGGCCCGGCCAGCAGATCCTCGATGACCTTGCTGCGCCCGGTCCGAAAAGCGTCCTCGGTGACGTGGGCGTGCTCGGCGCGGATCAGCGCTGAATTGTGCTGGTACTCCTGCGGCGGCAAGGCCAACACGGCCAGGTCGGCATCGGAGAGCACCTCGGCATTGCGGTCACCGGGCGCCGGGTTGTGTTCGAGCGTCATCCGGATCAGACGGGCCACCTCGGCCACCAATGCCGGAGCCACGCCCAGCGCGGCCAGGTCCGCCTCGGCCAGCTGCGCGCTGCACTCCTCGTCGTCAGGTCGGCCGGCGTACACCGCGTCGTGGTACCAGGCCGCCAACCGCACCGCGTCGGCGTCGGCGGCGTAGTCGACGAGTTCTTCGACACTGGCCAGCACACCACGCAGGTGGGACACCGCGTGGTAGCGGCGGTGCGGCTCGGTCCAGCGTGCCAACAGCGCACGACCGGTGGCGGTCACCCGGTCACCGGCGCTGCTCTCTGTGTGGCGAGCCAACAACGCGTCCCACGCTCCCAGCAGGTCCTGCACGCAACCATTCTGGCAGCCTTTCGGATTCTGCAGCCACAGCCACAGCCACGCTAAGCTTCCCCGCCATGGCCGAGCCCCCTATGCCGCCCAACCTGAGCCTCGGCACTCAGATCTGGCGCTTCCTGGTGACCGGCGGGCTGTCGGCGATCGTCGACTTCGGCCTCTACCTGCTGTTCCTGGAACTGGACCTGCACGTCAACCTGGCCAAGACGCTCAGCTTCATCGCCGGCACCACCACCGCCTACCTGATCAACCGGCGCTGGACGTTCCAGGCCCCACCCAGCAGGGCCCGGTTCCTGGCTGTCGTCGCCCTCTACGCGGTGACCTACACGGTGCAGGTCGGGATCAATTACTTCTTCTACACGCAGTGGGACGAAAAACCCTGGCGGGTGCCGGTGGCATTCGTCATCGCCCAGGGCACCGCGACGGTCATTAACTTCATCGTGCAGCGGGCCGTCATCTTCCGGCTGCGCTGAGGCTGCGCGGTCAGGCGGTACCCTCAATCCGATGCTTCACACCACTACACGCCAGCTGAGCGGCTGGGGACGCACGGCGCCTACCGTCGCCGAGGTGCTGAGCACCCCGGACGCCGAAGAGATCGTCCGGGCCGTCACCCAGGCCGGACCCCGCGGTGTGATCGCCCGCGGTCTGGGCCGTTCCTACGGCGACAACGCCCAAAACGGTGGCGGGCTGGTGATCGACATGCCCGCCCTGAACCGCATTCACTCGATCAGCGCCGACGATGCAATTGTCGACGTCGACGGCGGAGTGAACCTGGACCAGCTGATGAAGGCGGCGCTGCCGTTCGGATTGTGGGTTCCGGTGCTGCCCGGTACCCGCCAGGTCACCATCGGCGGCGCGATCGCCTGCGATATCCACGGCAAGAATCACCACAGCGCAGGCAGCTTCGGCAACCACGTGCGCTCGATGGAGCTGCTGACCGCTGACGGCCAGGTCCGTCATCTCACCCCCGACGGCGAGAACTCCCGGCTGTTCTGGGCGACCGTCGGCGGCAACGGGCTGACCGGCATCATCTTGCGCGCGACCATCGAGATGACCCCGACCGAGACGGCGTACTTCATCGCCGACGGCGACGTCACCCACAGTCTCGACGAGACCATCGCGTTCCACAGCGACGGCAGCGAGGCCAACTACACGTACTCCAGCGCGTGGTTCGACGCCATCAGTCCCCCGCCGAAGTTGGGCCGCGCCGCGATCTCCCGCGGCTCACTGGCCACGCTGGACCAGCTGCCGCCGAAGCTGCGCAAGAATCCGCTGAAATTCGAGGCGCCCCAGCTACTCACGCTGCCCGACGTGTTCCCCGACGGCCTGGCCAACAAATACACCTTCTCGCCCATCGGCGAGCTCTGGTACCGCAAGTCCGGCACCTACCGCGGCAAGGTGCAGAATCTGACGCAGTTCTACCACCCACTCGACATGTTCGGTGAGTGGAACCGGGCGTATGGCCCCTCCGGCTTCCTGCAGTACCAGTTTGTGGTGCCCACCAAGGCCGTCGAGGAGTTCAAGGGCATCATCGGTGACATCCAGCGCTCCGGGCACTACTCGTTCCTGAACGTGTTCAAACTGTTCGGCCCGGGAAACCAAGCGCCACTGAGCTTTCCGATTCCGGGCTGGAACGTCTGCGTGGACTTCCCGATCAAGGCCGGGCTGGGCGAGTTCGTCGCCGAACTCGACCGTCGCGTCCTGGAGTTCGGCGGACGGCTCTACACCGCCAAGGATTCCCGCACCAGCGCTGAAACCTTCCACGCCATGTACCCGCGGATCGACGAATGGATCGCGGTTCGCCGCGAAGTCGATCCCGACGGCGTGTTCGTATCCGACATGGCCCGACGCTTGGAGCTGCTGTAAATGGTGTTTGACGCCGTGGGTAACCCCCAGAGAATCCTGCTGCTCGGCGGCACGTCCGAGATCGGACTGGCCATCTGCGAGCGCTACCTCTCCGATGCTCCGGCACACATCGTGCTGGCCGCGTTGCCCAATGACCCGGGTCGAGACGCCGCCGTCGCACAGATGCAGGCCGCCGGCGCCAAATCCGTGGAGGTCATCGACTTCGACGCCGTCGACACCGCCTCGCACCCTGCGGTGATCGACAAGGCCTTCGGGTCAGGGGATGTCGACGTCGCCATCGTGGCATTCGGGTTGCTCGGCGACGCCGAGGAACTGTGGCAGAACCAGCGCAAAGCCGTTCAGATCGCCGAGATCAACTACACCGCAGCAGTTTCGGTTGGAGTGCTGCTCGGCGAGAAGATGCGCGCGCAGGGCTCGGGCCGCATCATCGCGATGAGCTCGGCAGCCGGCGAACGGGTACGCAGGTCGAACTTCGTCTACGGATCCACCAAGGCCGGCCTCGACGGTTTCTACCTCGGCCTCGGAGAAGCGTTGCGCGAGTACGGAGTCCACGTACTGGTGATACGCCCCGGGCAGGTACGCACCCGGATGAGCGCTCACGTCAAAGAAGCACCGCTCACCGTCGACAAGGAGTACGTCGCCAATCTGGCCGTCACCGCGTCGGCCAAGGGCAAGGACCTGGTGTGGGCGCCCGGAGCGTTCCGCTACGTGATGATGGTGCTGCGCCATGTCCCGCGCCCCATTTTCCGTAAACTGCCCATCTGAGATGAGGACCGCGCTGGCCTCGTCCAGCAGAACAGCCGGCCAGATGGCGTTGGCAGCGCTGGTGGCCGCCGCCGTGTCGGCGGTGGCACTGGTAGCCATCAGCCGCGTCCAATGGCCCGCCTTCCCGTCGAGCAATCAACTTCACGCGCTCACCACCGTGGGCCAGTTTTGCTGCCTGGCAGCACTGTTGACCGCGGGTTGGTGCTGGCAGCGCGGCAGGCAATGGCTGGCCTACGGCACGGCATGGGTGGCGCTGCCCGCGTTCGTGGTCGCGACGCTCGGCATGCCACTCGGGGCCACCAAGCTCTACCTGTTCGGCATCTCCGTCGACCAGCAGTTCCGCACCGAGTACGTGACGCGGCTGGCCGACAGCCCGGCGCTGCGCGATATGACCTATGCGGGGCTGCCGCCCTACTATCCGCCCGGCTGGTTCTGGCTCGGGGGCCGCGCCGCCGCACTGTCCGGCACCCCCGGCTGGGAGATCTACAAGCCCTGGGCGATCACCTCGATCGCGATCGCGGTGGCGCTGGCATTTGTGCTGTGGGCCCGGATGATTCGGTTCACCTACGCGCTGATCGTGACGACCGCGACCGCGGCGGTGACCATCGCCTACGCCTCGCCGGAGCCCTACAGCGCGATGATCACCGTGCTGCTGCCACCGGTGCTGGTGCTGGCCTGGTCAGGGCTTCGGGGAGCTGAACGCAAATCCGGCACAGGCGGGTGGGCGGCCGTCGTCGGCGTCGGGATCTTCCTCGGTGTGACCGCAACGTTCTACACCCTGCTGCTGGGACTGTCCGCGCTGACGGTGACCGCGATGGCCGTGACCATCGCCGTGTCCCGGCGCAGCATCGAACCGCTGCTGAGGTTGGCCGTCGCCGCGGTGATCGCCGTGGCCATCGCCCTGATCACCTGGCTGCCGTTCCTGCTGCGCGCGCTACGCGAACCCATGTCGGACACCGGCAGCGCCATGCACTACCTGCCCAACGACGGCGCCGTCCTGACGTTTCCGATGCTGCAGTTCTCGCTGCTGGGTGCGCTCTGCCTGCTGGGCACCATCTGGCTGATCGTGCGGGCCCGATCCTCGGTGCGCGCGGGTGCACTGGCGGTCGGAGTGCTGTCGGTCTACCTGTGGTCGCTGCTGTCCATGCTCACCACGCTGGCCGGCACCACGTTGTTGTCGTTCCGGCTGCAGCCGACGCTGACCGTCCTGCTGACCGCCGCCGGGGTGTTCGGCTTCCTCGAGGTGAGTGTGGCCGCCGCGACGCGCTGGAATCGGCGGTTGATCCCGGTCGCGGCCGCTGTAGGGCTGGCCGGGGCGATGGCGTTCAGCCAGGACATCCCCGACGTGCTGCGGCCCGACCTGACCGTTGCCTACACCGACACCGACGGTGACGGGCAACGCGGAGACCGCAGGCCGCCGGGGGCCGAGCAGTACTACGCCGAGCTCGACGCGACGATCCAGGAGCACACCGGCCGACCTCGCGACGAGACCGTGGTGCTGACCGCCGACTACAGCTTCCTGTCCTTCTACCCCTACTTCGGGTTCCAGGGACTGACGTCGCACTACGCCAACCCGCTGGCCCAGTTCGACGCGCGGGCCGCCGCAATCGAGAGCTGGGCGGAGCTCGACGACAGCACCGAATTCCTGGCCGCCCTCGACGAGCTGCCCTGGGAGCCGCCGACGGTGTTCCTGATGCGCCGCGGCGCCTCGGGCACCGGTTCCGGCGGCACCTACACGTTGCGACTGGCCGAGGACGTCTACCCCAACCAGCCCAATGTGCGCCGGTACACCGTCGAACTGGACTCGGCCCTGTTCGAGGGCCCGGAATTCAGCGTCGAGACCGTCGGCCCCTTCGTCCTGGCGATCAGAAACTCCGGCTGATGGCCTTGCAATTACCATCTACGTCCGTGATCGACGCGGTGCCCACCTACCGAACAGCCAGAACCATCGCTGTCGTCACCGGACTCCTCGGTGCGCTGTTGGCCATCGCCACCCCGTTCCTGCCGATCAAGCAGACCACCGCCCAACTGAGCTGGCCACAAAACGGGGTCCTCGAGAGCGTGACCGCGCCGCTGATCGGCTACGTCGCCACCGACCTGAGCATCACGATGCCCTGCTCGGTGGCCGCGGGCCTGGCCGGACCCGCCAACGTCAACCGCACGGTGCTGCTGTCCACCGTGCCCAAGCAGGCCCCCAGGCCGTCGACCGCGGACTGCTCGTCGAACGCGCCAACAACAACCTCGTCGTCGTCGTGCGCAACACCCCGGTGGTGGTGGCGCCGATGAGGGCGGTGTTGGGGCCCGACTGCGAGCGGCTGGAGTTCACCGCCCAGGCCGACAAGGTGACCGCCGAGTTCGTCGGCCTCACCGAGGCGGACAATCCGACCAGCACCTCCGAGGACCCTGACGCGCCGCTGCGCGGTGAACGCAGCGGCTACGACTTCCGGCCACAGATCGTCGGCGTCTTCACCGACCTGTCCGGTCCGGCACCGCCCGGGCTGGAGCTCGCCGCCACTCTCGACACCCGCTACAGCAGCGCCCCGAGCACACTCAAGCTCATCGTGATGGTCCTCGGCGTGCTGCTGACCATTGCCTCCCTGGTCGCACTGCACCGCCTCGACACCGCCGACGGGGTGCGGCACCGGCGGTTCCTCCCGCCGCGCTGGTGGTCGATCACCGGGCTGGACGCGCTGGTGGCCGCGGTGCTGGTGTGGTGGCACTTCGTCGGGGCCAACACCGCCGACGACGGCTACATCCTGACAATGGCCCGCGTCTCCGAGAACGCCGGCTACATGGCCAACTACTACCGCTGGTTCGGCACCCCGGAGGCGCCGTTCGGCTGGTACTACGACCTGCTCTCGCTCTGGTCACACGTCACCACCGCCAGTGTGTGGATGCGGCTGCCCACCCTGCTGATGGCGCTGGCCTGCTGGTGGATCATCAGCCGCGAGGTGATGCCCCGGCTCGGCTCCGCGGTCAAACACAGCCGCGCGGCCGCCTGGACCGCGGCGGGGATGTTCCTGGCGGTCTGGCTGCCACTCAACAACGGGCTCCGGCCGGAGCCGATCATCGCCCTGGGCATCCTGCTGACCTGGTGCTCGGTGGAACGCGCCGTGGCCACCAGCAGGCTGCTGCCCGTCGCGGTGGCCTGCATCATCGGCGCGCTGACCCTGTTCTCCGGTCCGACGGGCATCGCATCGGTGGGCGCGCTGCTGGTCGCCATCGGGCCGCTGCTGACGATCCTGCGCCGCCGGTCCAGCCAGTTCGGGCTGGCGCCGCTGCTGGCGCCGATCCTGGCCGCGTGCACCGTCACGGCCATCCTGATCTTCCGCGACCAGTCCTTCGCCGCCGAGATCCAGGCCAGCACCTTCAAGTCCGCGGTCGGCCCGAGCCTCGCCTGGTTCGACGAGCACACCCGCTACGAGCGGCTGTTCATGGCCACCCCCGACGGCTCGATCGCACGCCGGTTCGCTGTGCTGGCGATCCTGGTGGCGCTGGGTGTGTCGGTGGCGATGACGCTGCGCAAGGGCCGGATCCCCGGCACCGCGGGCGGGCCGAGCCGGCGCATCATCGGCATCACGGTCATCTCGTTCCTGGCGATGATGTTCACCCCGACGAAGTGGACACACCACTTCGGGGTGTTCGCCGGGCTCGCCGGCTCACTGGGCGCGCTGGCCGCCGTCGCGGTGACGGCCCATGCGATGAAATCACGGCGCAACCGCAGCGTGTTCGTCGCCATCGTGCTGTTCATGGTGGCCCTGTCGTTCGCCAGCGTGAACGGCTGGTGGTACGTGTCGAACTTCGGTGTGCCCTGGTCGAATCAGTTCCCCTCCTTCAAGTTCGGCTACACCACGATCCTGCTCGGGCTCGCGGTGCTGGCGCTGCTGTTCGCCACGTGGGTGCACTTCTCTTCCCGCGGCGAACGACCATGGCGGCCCACCCGGTTCGGTCGACTCCTGCACTCCCCGTTGGCGATCGCCACGTGGGCCCTGGTGCTGTTCCAGGTGGTGTCGCTGACCCTGGCGATGATCTGGCAGTACCCGGCCTGGTCGGTGGGCCGGTCGAACCTGCAGGCACTGACCGGCAAGACCTGCGGCCTGGCCACCGACGTCATGGTCGAGCAGGACCCCAACGCGGGCATGCTCACGCCGGTCGACGTGCCGGTTGCCGACGCCCTGGGCGAGGTGACGTCAATCGGCTTCTCCCCCAACGGCATCCCCACCGACGTCTCCCCCGACCCGGTGACCGATTCGCAGACCAGTGACAACTTCGCCGACTCCGACGGCAGCAGCGACGAAGCAACCGAGGCCGGCACCGAAGGCGGCACCACGGCCACCACCGGCGCCAACGGCTCCCGCGCCCGCCTTCCCTACGGCCTGGATCCCGCCACCACACCCGTGCTGGGCAGCTGGCGCTCAGGGGTGCAGGTACCGGCATTCCTGCGCTCGGCCTGGTACCAGCTGCCCGCCCGCGACGAGGCCGGGCCGCTGCTGGTGGTCTCGGCGGCCGGCCGCTTCGACCCCAGCGACGTCCAGGTGCAGTGGGCCGGCCCCGACGGCGACGAGCCCGCGGGTTCCCTCGGATTCGGCGACGTCGGTGCCGCGCCGGCCTGGCGCAATCTGCGCGCCCCCATGTCCGCCATCCCCGCAGACGCCACCCGCATCCGCCTGGTGGCCACCGAGGACGACCTGGCCCCGGACACCTGGCTGGCGCTGACACCGCCACGAATCCCGGCACTGCAGAGCCTGCAGCAGGTGGTCGGGTCCTCCGACCCGGTGCTGCTGGACTGGCTGGTCGGCCTGGCGTTCCCCTGCCAACGGCCGTTCGGCCACCACAACGGCGTCACCGAGGTGCCCAAGTGGCGGATCCTGCCCGACCGGTTCGGCGCCGAAGCCAACTCGCCGGTGATGGACAACCTGGGCGGCGGCCCCCTGGGCATCAGCGAGCTGCTCTTCCGGGCGACGACGGTGCCCACCTATTTGCAGGACGACTGGTTCCGCGACTGGGGTGCGCTGCAGCGGCTCGTGCAGTTCTATCCGGACGCCCAGCCGGCGCGGCTGGATCTCGGTGCCGAGACCCGCAGCGGGCTGTGGGATCCCGGGCCACTGCGGCACTGAACCCGCAGCGTGTGGGGATTCGAGGCGGGGAGTTGACCCGGCCCCGGCCCGGCGACGTGGACCACACAAGTACGTCGCCTACCATCGAGCCTCGTGCCCGCACACCGCCTAGCCCGTCTCATCGCCGTCGTCGCGGGCATCGCCGGGATCCTGTTGTGCGGCATCGTCCCGGTGTTGCCGGTCAAACAGACCACCGCCGCCGTCGCCTGGCCGCAGGGGCCCGGCACTGATGGCTTCGTCTCCGACGTCACCGCCCCCCTGGTCTCCGGAGCACCGCTGACCCTGGACATCTCCGTCCCCTGCCAGGCCGTGGCCACCCTGCCTGCCGACGGCGGAGTCGTCATCTCCACCGTCCCCGCGGGCGGTATCGACGCCGGCCGCAACGGTCTGTTCGTCCGCGCCAACGCCCGATCGGTATTCGTCGTCTTCCGTGACACCGTGGCCGCCGTCGCACCGCGGCCGGCTGTGGAGAGCGGTGCCTGCAGCGTCATCCACATCTGGGCCGACATCACGGGCGTCGGCGCTGAGTTCGTCGGCATCCCCGGCGCGGTAGGCACCGAGCCCGCCGAAAAGAAACCCCAGGTGGCCGGCATCTTCACCGACCTGGAGGTGGCTCCGCAGGACGGGCTGTCGGCCCGGGTGGACATCGACACCCGCTTCATCACCAGCCCGACGCCGCTGAAGCTGATCGTGATGGTCCTCGGCGTCGCCTGCGTCATCGCCTCGATCGTCGCGCTTGCGCTGCTGGACCGGCGGGTGCGGGGACCCGGCCCTGGCATGATGCGGCGGTTCCTACGGGTGGGAGTGGCGACCTGGATCGCCGACATCGGGGTGACCGCGACGCTGGTGCTCTGGCACATCATCGGCGCCACCTCCTCCGACGACGGCTACAACCTGACCATCGCCCGGATCTCGTCAGAAGCCGGCTACACCGCCAACTACTACCGCTACTTCGGCACCACCGAGGCGCCGTTCGACTGGTACCAGTCGGTGCTCGCCCAACTGGCCGCGATCAGCACCGCCGGCGTGTGGATGCGGGTCCCGGCCCTGCTGGCCGGCATCGGAACCTGGCTGGTGCTGAGCCGCTGGGTGATCCCCCGGCTGGGGCGCCCGCTGGCGGGCAACCGGGTCACGGTGCTGACCGGCGCCGCGGTGTTCCTGGCCAGCTGGCTGGCCTTCAACAACGGCTTGCGCCCCGAGCCGCTGATCGCCTTCGGAACGGTCGTGGTCTGGGCGCTGATCGAGAACAGCATCGGCACCCGTCGGCTGTGGCCGGCGGCGGTGGCCGTCGTGGTCGCCGTCTTCTGCGTGACCCTGGCCCCGCAAGGCCTGGTCGCGGTCGCGCCGCTGCTCGTCGGTGCCCGCGCCGTCGCCCGCATCGTCGGCGCCCGCCGCGCCGACACCGGAGTGCTGGCCCCGGTGGCCACTCTGCTGTCCTCGTTGTCCCTGATCTTCGTGGTGGTGTTCCGCGACCAGACGCTGGCCACCGTCGCCGAGTCCGCCCGCATCAAGTACGTCGTCGGCCCCACGATCGCGTGGTACCAGGACTTCCTGCGGCCCTACTTCCTGACCGTCGAAGACAGCATCGACGGCTCCCTGACCCGCCGCTTCGCCTTCTTCGTACTGCTGCTGTGCCTCTTCGGGGTGCTGGCCGTACTGCTGCGGCGCGGACGCGTGCCCGGCGCGGCCAACGGACCCGTCTGGCGGCTGCTCGGCACCACCTTCGTCGGCCTGCTGCTGCTCACCTTCACCCCCACCAAATGGGCCATCCAGTACGGCGTGTTCGCCGGCCTGGCCGGCGCGCTGGGCGCGGTCACCGCGTTCGCGTTCTCCCGGGTCGGGCTGCACAATCGGCGGAACCTGGCGCTGTACGTCACGGCGCTGCTGTTCGTCCTGGCGTGGGCCACCTCGGGCTGGAACTCCTGGTTCGACATCGGCAACTACGGGGTGCCGTGGTTCGACCGGCCGCCGGTGATCGCGGGCCGGCCCGTCACGTCGATGTTCCTGGTATTGGCCATCGCGAGCGGATTGCTGGCCGCCTGGCTGCACTTCCGGATGGACTACGCCGGGCACACCGAGGTCCGTAACAGCCGTCGCAACCGGGTGCTGGCGTCGACCCCATTGCTGGTGGTCGCGACCATCATGGTGGTTCTCGAAGTCGGTTCGATGCTCAAGGGTGCCGTCCAGCGCTACCCCGCCTACACCAATGCCTCGGCCAACATCGCCGCATTGACCTCCGACAAGAGCTGCGCACTGGCCGACAACGTGCTGGTGGAGAACGACACGAACGCCGGCATGCTGTCCCCGGTCCCCGGCCAGGAGTTCGGGGAGTACGGCCCATTGGGCGGCGCCGACCCCGTGGGCTTCAACCCCAACGGCGTCAGCGACTCACTGGACCCCACAGAACCCGTCTCGATCAAACCGGGCACACCGAACTCCGACGGCACACCGAACAAACCGAACATCGGCGTCGGCTACTCGGCGGGCACCGGCGGCGGGTACGGACCCGTCGGCGTCAACGGCTCACGGGTGTTCCTGCCGTTCGGCCTCGACCCGGAGAGCACCCCGGTGATGGGCAGCTTCGACGAGAACACAGTCGCCGCCGAGGCCACCTCCGCCTGGTATGAACTGCCGCCGCGGACCGCGGACCGGCCCCTGGTCACCGTCGCCGCCGCCGGTGCCATCTGGTCCTACAACGAAGAGGGCGAGTTCAGCTACGGCCAGTCCCTGAAGCTGCAGTGGGGCGTGCGGGGGCCGGACGGCCAGTTCACCGAACTGGACGAGGTCCAGCCCATCGACATCCACCCACAGCGGGCCTGGCGCAATCTGCGTTTCCCGTTGGCGTGGGCACCGCCGGAAGCCAACGTCGCCCGCATCGTCGCCGACGACCCCAATCTGTCCACCGATCAGTGGTTCGCGTTCACCCCGCCCCGGGTCCCCGTACTGGAGACGGCGCAGGATTTCCTGGGCTCCGACACTCCGGTGCTGATGGACGTCGCGGTGGCCGCCAACTTCCCCTGCCAGCGCCCGTTCTCGGAGCGTCTCGGCGTGGCCGAACTCCCGGAGTACCGCATTCTTCCCAACTTCGACCAGACGCTGGCGTCGTCGAACCTCTGGCAGAGCGCCGAGGACGGCGGTCCGTTCCTGTTCATCCAGGCGCTGCTGAGCACTTCGACCATTCCGACCTACCTGCGTGACGACTGGTATCGCGACTGGGGTTCCATTGAGCGCTACGAGCGGGTGGTACCCGCGGCGCAGGCCCCGACCGCCGAGATCGAACAGGGCTCGATGCAGGTGTTCGGCTGGAGCCGGCCCGGACCGATCAGGGCGCTGCCATGACCGAAGCTCTCGTCGGCACCGATGTCGCCAAAGATGTGAAGACGGCCCGCTGGGTCGCGATGATCGCCGGCCTGCTGGGGTTCCTGTTCGCCGTGGCGACGCCGCTGCTGCCGGTGACGCAGACGACGGTGACGCTGAACTGGCCCCAAGGTGGCGAGCTGTCCAATGTCACGGCGCCACTGATCTCGCAGGTGCCGGTGTCGATGACGGCGACGATCCCGTGTGAGGTCATCCGGTCCGTGCCCGCCGACGGCGCCATGGTGCTGGGCACCGCACCCGCCGACGGCAAACAGGCCGCCCTCAACGGATTGTTCGTCAACGTCACCGACAAACGCGTCGACGTCACCGACCGCAACGTCGTGGTGGCCAGCGTGCCGCGGGAGCGGGTCGCCGGACCCGACTGTCAGAAGATCGAGATCACCTCGTCCGAGGACGGCACGTTCGCCACCTTCGTCGGACTCACCAAGGTCACCGGCCCCGACAAGGGCCAGGAGCAGCGCTCCGGGTTCGCCGACCCGAACCTGCGCCCGGCGATCGTCGGAGTGTTCACCGATCTGACCGGGCCGGCTCCGGCGGGGTTGTCGCTCTCCGCCGAGATAGACAGCCGGTTCACCACCGCCCCGACGCCGTTGAAGCTGATCGCGATGCTGTTGGCGATCGCCTCGACCGCGGTGGCGTTGCTGGCGCTGTGGCGCCTCGACCGCATCGACGGCCACCGCATGCAGCGCCTGATCCCCACCCGCTGGCGGACGTTCACCGCCGTCGACGTCACCGTGATCGGTGCGTTCCTGGTCTGGTACGTCGGCGGCGCCAACTCCTCCGACGACGGCTACATCCTGCAGATGGCGCGGGTCGCCGACCACGCGGGCTACATGTCGAACTACTTCCGCTGGTTCGGCAGCCCCGAGGATCCATTCGGCTGGTACTACAACCTGCTCGCCCTGATGACCCAGGTGAGCACCGCCAGCATCTGGATGCGGCTTCCGGACCTGGTGTGCGCGTTCGTGTGCTGGCTGCTGCTGTCCCGCGAGGTGCTGCCCCGGCTGGGGCCCGCGGTGGCCGCCAGCCGACCGGCACTGTGGGCAGCCGGATTCGTGCTGCTGGCGGCCTGGATGCCGTTCAACAACGGGTTGCGGCCTGAAGGTCAGATCGCCACCGGCGCCCTGATCACCTACGTCCTGATCGAACGGGCCGTCACCTCGCGCCGCCTGCTGCCCGCCGGGCTGGCCATCATCACCGCGGCATTCACCCTCGGCATCCAGCCGACCGGGCTGATCGCCGTCGCCGCACTGCTGGCAGGCGGCCGCCCGATCCTGCGGATCATCGCCCAGCGTCGCCAACTGGTGGGCACCTGGCCGTTGCTGTTGCCGCTGCTGGCGGCGGGCACGGTGATCGTGCCCATCGTCTTCGCCGACCAGACGTTCGCAACGGTGTTGGAAGCCACCAGGATTCGCACCGAGATCGGGCCCAGCCAGGAGTGGTACACCGAGAACCTGCGGTACTTCTACCTGATCCTGCCGACCGTGGACGGCTCACTGTCGCGCCGGTTCGGTTTCCTGATCACCGCGTTGAGCCTGTTCGCATCCATGTTCATCATGTTGCGGCGCAAGCGGGTTCCCGGCATCGCGCGCGGCCCGGCCTGGCGCCTGATGGGCATCATCTTCGCCACCGTGTTCTGCCTGATGTTCACCCCCACCAAGTGGGTGCACCACATGGGGTTGTTCGCCGCGGTGGGTGCCGCGATGGCGGCACTGGCCACCGTGCTGGTCTCGCCCATGGTCCTGCGTTGGGCCCGCAACCGGATGGCCTTCCTGGCCGCACTGCTGTTCATCCTGGCGTTGTGCTGGGCCACCACCAACGGTTGGTGGTACGTCTCCAGTTACGGTGTGCCGTTCAACAATTCGACGCCGAAGATCGGCGGCGTATCGATCAGCACGATCTTCTTCGCGCTGTTCGCCGCCACGGCGCTGTACGCCCTGTGGTTGCACTTCGCGCCCCGCGACCGCGGCAACGGCCGATTCGCCCGCCTGATCACCGCCGCCCCGATCCCCGTCGTCTCCGGGTTCATGGTCGTGGTGTTCGTGGCGTCCATGGCGATCGGTGTGGTGCGGCAGTACCCCACCTATTCCAACACCTGGTCGAATCTGCGGGCATTCACCGGCGGCTGCGGGCTGGCTGACGACGTGCTGGTGGAACCCGACACCAATGACGGCTTCCTGGCTCCGCTGCCGGGTGATTACGGCGCCCTCGGCCCACTGGGCGGGGTTGACCCGGTGGGCTTCTCCCCCGATGGGCTGCCCGAACACATTGTGGCCGAGGCCATTCGGCAACCGAATCCGATGCCGGGCACCGATTACGACTGGGATGCCGAAACCGAGCTCGACAAGCCCGGCGCCAACGGCTCAACGGTGCCGCTGCCCTACGGCCTCGACCCGGCACGGGTCCCGGTCGCGGGGTCGTACACGCAGGGCCCGCAGCAGCAAGCCTCACTGACCTCCGCCTGGTACCAGCTTCCGCCGCCCGACGACGCGCACCCGCTGGTGGTCGTCACCGCCGCCGGCACCATCAGCGGCAACAGCATCTTCAACGGCCATACCGAAGGCCAGGCCGTCGAATTGGAGTACGCCACAACAGGGCCCGACGGTTCGCCGGTGCCCGCGGGCCGGGTGGTTCCCTACGATCTGGGCCCGCTCCCGTCCTGGCGGAACCTGCGCTTCGACCGGTCGGAGATTCCGGCGGATGCCACATCGGTGCGAATCGTCGCCGAGGATCAGTCGCTGACCCCCGGCGACTGGGTTGCCGTCACGCCGCCACGGGTGCCTGAACTGCGTTCGGTGCAGGAATACGTCGGCTCCTCCGAGCCCGTGCTGATGGACTGGGCGGTGGGCCTGGCGTTCCCGTGCCAGCAGCCGATGTTGCACGCGCACGGCGTCACCGAGGTGCCGAAGTTCCGCATCACGCCGGACTACAACGCCAAGCGGCTCGACACCGACAGCTGGGAGGACGGGATGAACGGCGGTCTGCTGGGCATCACCGATCTGCTGCTGCGTGCCCAGGTGATGTCGACCTACCTGTCGCGCGACTGGGGCCGCGACTGGGGTTCGTTACGCAAGTTCGACACCATCGTCGACGCCGACGTCGCCACCTTGGACTTCGGCACCGCCACCCACTCCGGGCTGTACAAGCCCGGCGAGATCCGGATCGGCCCGTAGCCCAGAGGATCTGGAGTGCCTCCACGGCAACGACATCGGAGTTGTCGCCGTGGGACAGCAACGGGTGGCCACGGTACGACGCAACCGACACCGTGCGTACCGGGTCGGTCTCCAGGCTTGCCTCGATCAGTCCGCCTCGGACTTGTCGAACAGCATCGCGAGCGGTGCTGAGGTGTCGCTGACCTCACGTCGGTAGAGGCCCTAACCGTCGCAGCCGAGGGGCACGAACGTGCGCAAACCACGAGATGCGCCCGGCGGGGCGGCCGGGGACACGCACGCTCGCGGGTAGTTGGGCGGTAGTTGGGGTACACCCGTAGTTGGGCCGGGGAGGCGGCCGCTGCGGAGGTTAGATCGGGATCAGGCCGTGCTTGCGCTGCACCCGCTGAATCTGCTTGTCCCGCAACAGCCGCATCGCACTGCGCAGCTTGAGCCGGGTCTCGTGCGGCTCGATCACCGCGTCGACGTAACCGCGCTCGGCCGCGATGTAGGGGGTCGCCAGATTGGTGTTGTAGCCCTCGATGAAGTCGGCCTTGATCTTCTGCACCTCGGGCGCGGTGGGATCGGGGAACCGCTTCACCAACAACTGGGCAGCACCCTCGGCGCCGATCACCGCGATGCGCGCGGTGGGCCACACGAAGTTCATGTCGGCCGTCAACTGCTTGGAGCCCATCACCGCATACGCGCCGCCGTAGGACTTGCGCACGGTGATGGTCACCTTCGGCACATCGGCCTCCACCACGGAGTACAGGAATCGCCCGCCGCGCTTGATGATCCCGTTCTTCTCCTGCTGGACACCGGGCATGAACCCTGGGGTGTCAACGACGAACACCAGCGGGATGTTGAACGAGTCGCAGAACCGGACGAAGCGCGCCGCCTTGTCGGACTCCTCGTTGTCGATGGCACCGGCGTTGTACATCGGCTGGTTGGCGATCACGCCCACCGTCCGACCGTCGACGCGGGCATAGCCGGTGATGATCGCCTGACCGGCTTGTGCTGCCACGTCCAGGAATTCACCGTCGTCGAAGATCCGGATCAGGATCTCGTGCATGTCGTAGCCCATGTTGTCCGCATCGGGCACGATGGTGTCCAGCTCGAGATCGTGCGGGGTGATCTCGGGTTCCAGTCCGGGGTTGACGATCGGCTCGTCGTCGAAGGTGTTGCCCGGCAGGAAACTCAGGTAGTCGCGGACGTACTGGAACGCCGCCTTCTCGTCCTCGACGACCTGGTGGATGTTGCCGTAACGGGCCTGCTGGTCGGCGCCGCCGAGCTCGTCGAGCGACACATCCTCACCGGTGACGTCCTTGATCACGTCGGGTCCGGTGACGAACATGTAACCCTGGTCCCGGACCGCGACGATCAGGTCGGTCTGGATCGGCGAATACACCGCGCCGCCTGCGCATTTGCCCAGAATGATGGAGATCTGCGGGACCAGGCCGCTCAGCAGCTCGTGCCGACGTCCCAGCTCGGCGTACCAGGCCAGCGATGTCGCCGCATCCTGGATCCGCGCGCCGCCGGAGTCGTTGATCCCGATGATCGGGCAGCCGACCATGGCCACCCACTCCATCAACCGGGCCACCTTGCGGCCGAACATCTCGCCCACGGTGCCCTGGAACACGGTCTGGTCGTGGCTGAACACCCCGACCGGACGGCCGTTGATGGTGGCGTGGCCGGTGACCACGCCGTCGCCGTAGAGCGCGTTCGGATCGCCGGGCGTCTTGGCCAGCGCGCCGATCTCGAAGAAGCTCCCGGGGTCGACCAGATCGTAGATCCGGGCGCGGGCACTCGGGATGCCCTTCTTCTCCCGCTTGGCAACGGCTTTCGCGCCACCGGGCTCCTTGGCCAGCTCCAGCTTCTCGCGAAGCTCAGCGAGCTTCTCGGCCGTGGTGGCGGGGGCCGTCTTGACCGGGTTCTCGCTCACAGCGGGCTCACTTTCCGTGGTTGGCCGAAATCTCGTTGATCGCCTGGCTCAGATGCGACCCGACCTTGGCGATGTAAGGCTCGTCGATGGCCTGGATGTGCTCGCCACCGATGTTGACCACCTCGAGGTCGGACACGAACTCCCCCCACCCGCCGTCGGGCTTGCGGGTGGCGTACGCGGGCTCGAAGGTGATGGCGTCATCGTGGTAGCGGTCGGCCATGTACAGCGTCACGTGGCCGTCGTACGGCTTGATCTCGGCCACGTCGAGCGCCCGCTGGTCCAGGTAGGACGTGCGCTGGTGCTCGATGATGCCGCCGGGGATCTGCACACCGGAATCCTTGACCGCGTTCAGGACGAACTCCACCTGACCCGCATCGTCGAGGTTCTCCAGCTCCTCGTACGGGATCGCCGGGATCTGCACGTTGAACGTCTTCTCGGCGAACTTGGCGTACCGGTCCCAACGGGCCCGGGTCCCTTCCTTGGACGTGTCGATCGGCACGCCGGGGCGCACACAGTCGATCAACCCGACGAAGCGGACGTCGGCGCCGGCTTCCTTCAGACCGATGGCGCAGGCGTAGGACAGCGCCCCGCCGAGGCTCCAGCCGGCCAGGATGAACGGCTTTCCGGCTTTCCCGTCCGTCCAGCCGTTGAGCTCCAACAGCTTCGGCACATACTGCGCCGCGCGTTCCTCGATGGTGCCCTCGACCCGCTCCAGACCGATCATCGGGGTATCGGCCGGCAGCCGGTTCAGCAGCGGCTCGTAGACCACCGTCGAGCCACCGGCGGCATGGAACACATAGACCGGCACCTGGTCCTCGGATTGCGGCGCCCGGATGGTGCGCACGAAACCGTCGAGCTCACCGGCCTCGAGGAACTCCCGCACCGTGCTCGACAGTGCCTCGATCGTCGGTGCGAACTTCACGTCGTCGGCGGTGATGGTGCCCTCGGAACGTTCCGAAAGTCGCTTCGCCACTTTGGCCGCGGTCTCGTCGTCGACCTGCGGCAGCGCGTTGAAGATGCCGCCGGGGCTCTTACCCGTGACGATCGCCCAGGTGGCGAACGTCAACCGCTCGGCCGCATCGCGCGGTGGCACATCGGAATTCAGTGCCTCGGCGATCGCCTGCTGGTTCAACGCCGCAGCCGCGGCAGCCAGGTTCGGCTCCTGCTTCTGCGCGGGCTCGGGAGTGGCAGCCGCCGGCGCGCGGGACGCCCCGGTCGGGTCCGTGGGCGGCGGCGGGGGCGGCAGCGTCATGCCCGACACCGGATTCGCCGCAGCCGTCGGCTGTTCGGACGCGGCATCGCTGAGCGCGGACACCTCGGCGACGACCTCGGGCTCGACAGCCTGAGCCTCGCCACTGACCTCCGCCAGCCGCTGCTCGATCTCCGCCGCTGTCGACGCTCCACCGAGCAGCTCGGCCTGCGCCTTGGCGACTTCCTCTTCGCTTGCGGTGCTCTGGAATTCGTGCAGCTGCGCCACCTCGTCGCGATGCTCGATCGCATAGGCGATCAGCTTCTCGACGTTGTAGAGGTTGGCGTCACGCACCGCGGTCAGCTGGATCGGCGGCAGATCGAAGTCGTACTCGACACGGTTCTTGATCCGCACCGCCATCAACGAGTCCAGCCCCAGCTCGATCAGCGGAACCTCCCACGGCAGGTCCTCGGGCTCGTAACCCATGGCCCCGCCGACAATCGCCCCGAGGCGGTTGGCGATCGACTCGCCGGAGTCCGGCGACCACTTGGCAAAGCCGGCACCCAGATTGGCACCCGCAGCCAGGTTGTCCGACAGAATCTCGGCATCGTCGGCGACCTCGGGCTCGGCAACCGGTGCGGCGGCGAGTTCGGTGGTGGTCACAGACCCGGCAGCCGCTGCCATCGGCAGCGCGGCCGCCGTGCCGGCCCGGCTGACGATCGCGTCGTACACCAGCGTGAACGACTCGTCGATACGGGCATGCACCTGCACCGACGCCCCGCCGGGGTGCCGGGTCAGTGTCGTCACCAGGCGGGCATCCTCACCGGGGACGGCACGCTGTTCGGAGGCGGTCAGCACCGCGTCGGGAATCACCTGCACCGCAGCGGCTTTCACCAGTGCGGCCAGAGCCCCCGGATCATTTACAGCACCACGGGGTGCGTACTCCCACACATGCCTGCCGTCAGGCAGCGACACGTGCGACCCCGGCACCAGACCGGAGTTGTCGCCCGAGAAACGCACGTCCAGCCAGTGCGGCTTACGCCGGAACCGGGTGGGGGGAATGTCGGCGTAATCGGTGGCGGGGTCGGCCGCCGGCTCGAACAGCGTCCAGAAGTCGAGGTCGTGGCCATGCACGAACAGGTTCGCCATGGCCGTGGTCATCGAATCGACCTCGTCCTGCTTACGCGCCAGGGTCGGCACCAGCTGCGCGTCGTGCAGCCCGGCGCTGGCCGTCGTCAGACCGACCTGCATGAGCGCCACCGGATTCGGTGCCAACTCCAGGAAAGTGGTGTGCCCGTTGTCGACGGCATTACGGATGCCGTGAGTGAAGTAGACGCTGTGGCGCAGCCCCTTCTTCCAGTAGTCGACATCGTGGATGGGTTCGGCGCCCGCGCGGATCAGCTGCCCCTCATGCACGGTCGAGAAGTACGCCGTCTGCAGCGGACGGGCCTCGATGCCCTGCAGTTCGGCGGCCAACTCCCCGAGCAGCGGGTCCATCTGCTGAGTGTGACTGGCGCCCTTGGTCTGGAACTTGCGGGCGAACTTCCCCTCCGACTCGGCGCGCGCGATGATCGCGTCCACCTGCTCGGGCGGCCCGCCGATCACCGTCTGCGTCGGTGCGGCGTACACGCACACCTCGAGGTCGGGGTAATCCGAGAAGACGGTCTTGATCTCGTCGGCGGAGTACTCGACCAGCGCCATCAGCCGGATGTACTCGCCGAACAGCATCGCCTCGCCCTCACCCATCAGGTGTGAGCGGGAGCAGATGGTGCGGGTGGCGTCGGCCAGTGACAGCCCACCGGAGAAGTACGCGGCCGCGGCCTCACCGAGCGACTGCCCCACCACCGCAGCGGGTTTGGCGCCGTGGTGCTTGAGCAACTCACCGAGGGCTACCTGGATGGCGAAGATGACCACCTGGGTGGTCTCGATGCCGTAGTCCTGCGAGTCGTCGAGGATCAGCTCGACGATGGAGTAGCCCAGCTCATCCTGGACCAGGGCGTCGACCTTGTTGATCCACTCGGCGAACACCTCGTTGCGCAGGTACAGGCTCTTGCCCATCTTGCGGTGCTGCGCACCGAATCCGGCCAGCACCCACACCGGGCCGTTGCTGACGGGACCGTCGGAGGAGAGCACCAGCGGGCTCTGCTTGCCGTCGGCCACCGCCCGCAGACCCTTGACGGCCTCGTCGTGGTCATGGGCCAGGATCACCGCGCGGGAGCGACCGTGGTTGCGCCGTGACAGTGAGCGCCCGATCGACTCCAGCGAGGACGCCCGGCCCTCGTCGCTGTCGATCCAGTCGGCCAACTCGGCGGCGGCCGCCTTCTTACGTGAGGTCAGGAACGCTGAAATGGCAAGCGGCACAACAGGTGCGACGGGCTCTTTGGCTTCGAGCTCTTCGCGGGCGACCGCCAGCAGCCGCAGCGCCTCCTCGGTCAGACCGGGGAGTTCGTGCTCGTCCTCGGCGCTTCCGAAAGACTCGTCACCATAGAAATCGAGGGTGCCGTCCGGTTCATCACGAATGAACTCGCCGTACTCGTCCATCCGCACGCCGCCGACGTACACCGCATTCGCGTCGTCGCTGTCCTGTTGCTCGGCAACGGTTTCCGGCTCGGACTCGGGCTCGACGAGATCGCTGGGCAGCACCTCGCGCACCACCACGTGGGCGTTCGCTCCGCCGAAGCCGAACCCGGACACACCGGCGATGGCGTGTCCGCTGTAACGGGGCCAGTCGGAGACCGTGTCGTTGACCTTCAGGTGCTCGCGGTCGAAGTCGATGAACGGGTTGGGTCCGGCGAAGTTGATCGACGGCGGGATCTTGTCGTTCTTGAGCGCCAGGGCGACCTTGGCCAAGCTCGCCGCGCCTGCGGCCGACTCCAGGTGTCCCACATTGGATTTCACCGCACCCAGCAGCGCAGGCTGGTCCGCGGGGCGGCCCCGGCCCACTACGCGGCCCAGGGCGTCGGCCTCGATCGGGTCACCCAGGATGGTGCCGGTGCCGTGCGCCTCGATGTAGTCGACGGCACGGGGGCTGATACCGGCGTTCTTGTACGCCGTGCGCAGCACCTCGGCCTGGGCGTCGGGATTGGGCGCCAGCATCCCGTTGGAGCGTCCGTCATGGTTGACCGCACTGCCGGCAATGACGGCCAGGATCTCGTCGCCGTCGCGGCGGGCGTCAGCCACCCGCTTGAGCACCAGCATGCCGGCGCCCTCCGAGCGGGCGTAACCGTCCGCATCCGAGGAGAAGGACTTGATCCGGCCGTCGGGTGCCAGCACCCCGCCCACCTCGTCGAAACCGATGGTGACCAGGGGGGTGATCATGGCGTTCACGCCACCGGCGAGCACCACGTCGGCTTCACCGGACCGCAGCGCCTGCACCCCTTCGTGCACGGCCACCAGCGATGACGAGCACGCGGTGTCGATGGCCATCGACGGGCCGCGGAAGTCGTAGAAGTACGACACCCGGTTGGCGATGATCGAGCTGGTGGTGCCGGTGATGGCGTACGGGTGCGCAGTCACCGGGTCAGCGACGGCCAGGAACTGGTAGTCGTTGTTGGAGGCGCCGATGAAGACACCCACCTTGGAGCCGCGCAGCGCCGAGGCCGGGATGCGCGCGTGCTCGAGCGCCTCCCACGTCAGCTCCAACGCCATCCGCTGCTGCGGGTCGATGTTGTCGGCTTCCATCTTCGACAGCGCGAAGAACTCCGCGTCGAAGCCCTTGATATCGGAGAGGTAGCCGCCGCGGGTGCGCGCCCTGGCCACCCGTTCGGCGATGCGCGGTTCGCTGAGGAACTCCTCCCAGCGACCCTCCGGCAGGTCGGTGATGGCGTCGCGGCCCTCGAGCAGGGCCTGCCACGTCTCCGCCGGGGTGTTCATGTCTCCCGGGAAGCGGGTGCCCAGCCCGACGATCGCGATGTCGTAGGAACCGTCGTCGAGGCGCGGGTCACGCGACCAGTCCTCGGCGTCGGTGTCGACGTCCTCTTGTTCGGGCTCGCCCTCCACGATCACCTGGGCCAGCGCCTCGATGGTCGGATGCCGGAACGCGGTGGTGGCGGTGACGGTGACACCGGTGAAGTCCTCGATGTCGGTCGCCATCGCCACGGCGTCCCGGGACGACAGGCCGAGCTCCACCATCGGAGCCGACTCACTGACCCTGTCGGGCGACTGCCCGGTGGCGTCGGCCACCCAGTTGCGCAGCCACGCCCGCATCTCGGGAACGGTCTTGTCGGTACGGAGTTGTGGAGTGTCTTCAGACATGTCGCAAGGCCTCACTCAGTTCGAGCCGAACCGGCGGCGCGACTCGTCACTGCAGTTATGGGTTCCGTCTTTTCCGTCAGTCCGTCTCGTCGGGGAAAGCATTAGCCACCTTCCCGTTCCGAAGACTGCCGTCCAGGTAGGCGGCGCGGCAGGCGCGCCGGCCGATCTTGCCGCTCGAGGTCCGCGGGATGGCCCCGGCAGGCGTCAGCAGCACATCGCGCACCGTCACACCGTGGCGCACCGCGATCGCAGCGCGGATGTCGTCGTGGATGGGCGCAACGTCGAGCTTGTGCGCGCCGGGCGCCCGCTCAGCCACGATGACCAGCTGCTCGGAGGTGTCGTCAGGATCCCGTTTGAGCCCGGAATGAGTGTTCTCGAAGACCTCGTCGGGAAGCTGGTTGGCCGGCACGGAGAACGCGGCGACGTAGCCGGTGCGCAGTGCGCGACTGGCCTCCTGCGCCGAGTACTCGAGGTCCTGCGGGTAGTGGTTGCGGCCGTCGATGATGACCAGGTCCTTGACGCGACCGGTGATGTAGAGGTCACCGTCATGGAACGCGCCGTAGTCGCCGGTGCGCACCCAGGTGCCGTCGGCGTCGGCCCCCTCGGCGTGGGATGGCACGGTGCGGGTCTTGAGAAGGTTGTGGAAGGTCTCCTGCGTCTCGGCTTCCTTGCCCCAGTACCCGGTACCCATGTTCTGACCGTGGATCCAGATCTCCCCGATTTGGCCGTCGGGCAGCTCGGAGGCGGTCTCCGCGTCGACGATGACCGCCCATTCGGCGACCCCGACCTTGCCGGCCGACGCTTGGGCGACCGCCTTCGGCGAATCCTCGGGCACCTCGACGAACCGGTGATTGTTGAGCTCGTCGCGGTCGACGCTGACGATCTTGGGGAACTCGCCGGCCGGGGTGGTGGACACGAACAGCGTCGCCTCTGCCAGCCCGTAGGAAGGTTTGATCGCCTGCGGCGGGAAGCCGTACGGCCCGAACGCCTCGTTGAACCGGCGCACGGTGGCGGCCGAAATCGGCTCGCTGCCGTTGAGGACGGCCTTGCAGACCGACAGATCCAGCGGCGGGTCACCCTCTTTGGGCACACCCCGGGCAGCGGCGTGGTCGAAGGCGAAGTTGGGTGCCACCGAGATCACGCCGCCGGTGTCGTCGGGCTTACGGGACATCTCGTTGATCCAGCGCTGCGGCCTGCGGACGAAGGCGGCCGGCGTCATGAAGGTGAAGTAGTGCCCGATCATCGGCGAGATCATCGCGGTGATGAGGCCCATGTCGTGGAAGAAGGGCAGCCAGGACAGGCCACGATCGCCCTCTTCGCCCTGCAGCGCCTCGATCACCTGGATGCAGTTGGTGGCCAGGTTGACGTGGGTGATCTGCACACCGGTCGGGATGCGGGTGGATCCGGAGGTGTACTGCAGGTAGGCGATGGTGTCGCGGTCGATGTCGACCGGCTCCCAGGTGGCCGCCACCTCATCGGGGATCGCGTCGACGGCGATCACGCGGGGACGATCCTTGGCCGGCCGACTGCGGAAGAACTTGCGCACGCCTTCGGCGGACTCAGTGGTGGTCAGGATGGCCGACGGATGGCAGTTGTCCAGAACCGCGTGCAACCGGCCGACGTGGCCGGGCTCGGACGGATCGAACAGCGGCACCGCGATGCGGCCGGAGTACAGGGTGCCGAAGAACGAGACGAGGTAGTCCAGGTTCTGGGGGCACAGGATCGCGACCCGGTCACCAGGCTGGGTGACCTGCTGCAGCCGGGCACCGACGGCCCGGTTGCGAGCACTGAACTGGGCCCAGTTCAGATCGCGCGCGACGCCGTCGCGTTCGACCGAATAGTCCAGGAACCGGTAGGCCAACTTGTCGCCGCGGAGCTTGGCCCAGCGCTCGATGTGGCGGACCAGGTTGCCGTTATCGGGGAAGGTGATGCGCCCGTTCTTGATGAATGGGTTGTGGAACGGCATAACCAACTCTCCTGTCAAAGCGTTAGGTCGGCGTCGGCTGCGCGTCGCGCACCGGCGGCGCTGGATCGGTCAACCCAACTCGAGCCGCTCGACCGCCAACCCCAAACCTCACAGATGGTACAGACGTCGGGGCACTGACTGTCGGATCGCCTGACCCCAACGGCCGACGTAAGCAGCTCTTATTTTGTTCTTAATGTTACGGCGCAGTAGGGCGACGGCCAAATCTGACCGGCCGCCCGGTCAGCCGTGCTTGGGGTGCGGGGCGTTCTCGATCACGCCGCGCGCCCAGTTCTGGGTCCACACCGTGGCGGGCTGGCCGTCGATCTGCCAGAACTGCGGGGTGTTGTACAGCGCGTGCACCGGCTGTCCCGCTCCCCCGGCGAGCACTTCGAGGGTGGCCGGCAGATTGGCGATGTTGAATGCCTGATCCGGTGCGGCGCAGATCAAGTCGCCGTTGGCGCAGATCTGGTTGGTGCGGTCGTTGAGCTGACCGAACCCGCCGGGCCGCGGACCCGTCATCGCCAGACCCAGCGCCGACAGCGTCGGCACCTCATGCAAGGTGATCTCCGCGCCCTGGCCGGGTGGGTTCGGGCCGACGTCCATACCGACACCGGCCTGACGGCGCCCGTCGGCGATCAACGTCACACCCAGCACCAGGTCCTGGTCCACCGGCCCGCGGCCGTTGCCGATATCGCTGGCCAGATCGCCGGCGATCACCGCGCCCTGCGAGAACCCGGCGATCACATAACTGGTCAACGGGCAGCGGTTGTTCATGTCGGTCATCGCAGCGATGGCCGCGCGGGTGCCTTCGGCGCGACTGTCGTTATAGGACATCTGTCCGTCAGCGGAGAACGGATTGTGGAACTGGGCGGTGTACGGGACGGTGAACACCTGCACCCGTTCGGGGGGGAACGACCCGGCGATCGGACCGCTCACGTTGAGCATCAACGACCTGGGGAACAACGTGGGGTTCAGCGGGTCGTCGTTGGGCGCGGACTCCCACGTCCCCGGGATGGAGATCATCTGGACGTCGGGGCAGCTGGCGTCCTGGAACTCCGGCCGTGGTTTCTGGCCCGGTGTGGTGGACGTCGGCGGTGCCGCTGTCGGCGGCACGGCCGTCTGCGAGGAGTCGGGCTGGCGCACCATGATCACCACGATCGCGACGACCAACGCGACCACGACTGCCACCGCGGCAGCGGCGATCAGACCCAGTACGCGGTGACGGCGGCGCCGGGCATTACGAGACTTCTTGGCCATGTGGGAGTGAGGCTCTTCCGTTAGCAGAGGCGGTCAGTGGCGATGCGAATGTACTGCGCGGTGGTGTCATCCACTTGCGCGGCGATCGCCGTGACTGCGGTGTTCGGGTTCATGTCATGGATCTCACCGCGGACCAGTGGGAAGACGAAGTCCCACACCCCCTGCTCGCTCTGGCCCGCTGCGCGCGCCTGGCACACGTAGCTGCCGATCGACAACGCCATCAGATCGCTGGACCGCCGCACCCCCGCGGCGTTCAGAGATTCGAGGTAATCCCGCTGCTCCGGTGTCACGTCCAGACCGCTGGAATTGGGTCTACTCGGCAATGTGCCGTCGGCGCCATCTGGGCCCGCGGCCGGGGCGTTCCTGACGGGAGGCGGCGAGGCGCTGGTCATCAGGTCTTCCCCGGAGGTGCAGCCGGACAGCAATATCGCCGACGCCGTGGAGATCAGCACCGCCGATACGACCGCCGCAGGGGAGAATTCCCGCCGCGACGTCCGGATGGTCGGTTGCATCCTTCCAAGGTACCGGCTCAACGCCCCGCTACCGGCGGATGTGGCCACACGTGCCGCAGACACCCGCCTGCGGGGCACCGTCAGGCGATGGCGGCCACGAGGTCGGACGACATCGCCCCGAGCTGCGGCGCCCACGATCCCCAGCCGTGATCTCCATCGGTCGGGAAGTCGAAGTGCCCGTTCGCGCCGCCGATGCTGCGGTAGTGGGCATAAAAGGTGCGGTTGCTGCCCTGGGCCTGATCGGCGTAACCGATCATCGCGGCGGGGTCGGGGGCGTTCGACGTCTGCGGGCTCCAGACCCAGACGCGGGTGTTGTTGTCCACCAGCAGCTGGGCGTGCACGTCGGGGTCGTGCCACTTCCACCGGCCGAACTGTGCCGGTCCCCACATCAGATTGGTATCCACGCCACCGAAGCGCATCATCCCGTCATGCAGGGCGCCGTTGACAAAGGTGTTGGACGGGGTGAGGAACCCCGACATGGAGCCGGCGTAGCGGAACCGGTTCGGGTAGAACTCGGCCAGCGTCAGCGCGGCGGTGCCGCCCTGTGCGGCGCCGACGATCGCGTGGCCGTCCGGGGCCAGGCCCTTGTTGGCCGCCAGCCAGTTGGGCAATTCGGTGGCCAGGAACGTCTCCCACTGCTTGCCGCCGTCCTGTTCCCAGTTGGTGTACAGGCTGTAGGCACCACCGGCAGGCGCGACCACGGACACACCCTTGCCCGCCAAGGTGTTCATCGCGTTGCCGGCGTTGACCCAGTTGCTGACCTCGTGCGCGGCATTGAACGCGTCGAGCAGGATGACTGCGTGCGGACCGCCGCCCTGGAAGGCGACCGGAATGGCGCGGCCCATCGCCGCTGAGGGCACCTGCAGGTATTCCACCGCATCGGCGCCGGCAGTGCCGATGGCGCGCTCACCGCCCGCGGCAGTCCACATCGAGCCGGTCAGAACCAGCACGCCGAGCACCCGCAACATGATCGACAGCAGCCTGTTAGTCACGCAGGGTAGTGAATCACATCACGCCACCGCGCAGACAACAACGGCGGCGACCCCGAAGGGTCGCCGCCGTCATCGTTGCGCTGTCGGTTAGCCGCCGGCCTGCTCGGGGGCAGGCGCTGCAGCGGCATCGGCCGGGACCGCGGCCGGGTCATAAGGCACCGCACCCAGCACGCGCTGGATATCGGGCTTCATCTGCTGAAGCTGACTACCCCAGTACGGCCAGTCGTGCGTGCCGCCGGTCGGGAAGTTGAACACACCGTTGGTGCCCCCGGCCGCGGCGTACTCATCCTTGAACGTCCTGTTCGTGCGGATGGTCAGGCCCTCCAGGAACTTGGCGGGCAAGTTGTCGCCGGCCACGTTCCCGTTGACCTCGGCAGGCTTACCGTCGCCGCAGTAAACCCAGATGCGGGTGCCGTTGGCGACCAGCTTGCCGATGTTGACCATCGGGTCGTTGCGCTTCCACGCGCTGCTTTCATCCTCGGTACGGCCCCACATGTCGTTGGCGTCGTAACCGCCGGCGTCACCCATGGAGATGTTGATGAGCATGGGCCACCAGCCCTCAGACGGGTTCAGGTACCCCGACAGCGACGCGGCGTACTGGAATTGCTGCGGGTGGTAGATCGCCAGGGTCAGCGCGGAAGACCCGGCCATCGACAGACCCACGGCCGCGGTGCGGCTGGAGTCGACGCCCTTCTGCGCAGCCAGGTATGCCGGCAGCTCAGAGGTCAGGAACGTCTCCCACTTGTACGTCTGGCAGACACCGGTCTTGTCACTGCACGCGGGCGAGTACCAGTCGGAGTAGAAGCTGGACTGACCACCGACGGGCATGACGACCGACAGGCCCGAGCCGTTGTACCACTCGAACGCGGCGGTGTTGATGTCCCAGCCGTTGAAATCGTCCTGCGCACGCAGGCCGTCGAGCAGGTACACCGAAGGCGAATTCGGACCACCGCTCTGGAACTGCACCTTGATATCGCGACCCATTCCGGCGGAGGGCACCATCAGGTACTCCACGGGCAGACCGGGCCGGGAGAAAGCTCCCGCGGTCGCCGAGCCGCCGACGGCGCTGACAAGTCCGGGCAGCACGGCCACGGCGGCGAAAATCGCCGCCACCCGGCGTCCCCAGGTGCCACGCACCTTCTCGACAAACTTCATTGATTTACCTATCCCATCCTGTGTATGCCGCACGCGGCCGGTGTCACAGACACGGGCCGCGTTGCCCGGTCAGTCAACCACACGTTGTGTGGTCCGTCGTGTTTCACGTTGTCTTCGAATCGTCGTCAATCAGCCCTTTTCAGCTGGTCAGAGTGGCAATCAGGTCGGGCTTCATCGCCTGGAGCTGGCCACCCCAATAGCCCCAGGAGTGGTTCCCCGTGGGCGGGAATTCGAAGGTCGCGTTGTGGCCGCCGGCCTGGGTGTAGCGCTCTTGGAACCTGCGGTTGCTGCCGATTGCCAGCGTCTCGAGACTGCTCGCACTCAGCGCCTGTCCGGGGTCGGCGTTCTCGTCGACAGGGGGTCCGCCGGGGGCGCAGTAGATCCAGAGCCGGGTGCCGTTACCGACCAACCGCTGGACCTGTTCGAGCGGATCGTTGCGCTTCCACGCCGGGTCCCACGGGGCCCCCCACATGTTGTCGACGTTGTAGCCGCCGGCGTCGAGCATCGCGACGCGGATGGCCTGCTTCATGAACGGTGTCGACGGATTGAGGAAGCCCGACAGTGACGCGGCGTAGCGGAATTGGCCGGGGTGATAGGCGGCCAGGATCAGCGCCGCACCACCGGACATCGACAGTCCGACGACGGCATTGCCGTTCGGGGAAACGTCCTTTGCCGACGCCAGATAGGTAGGGAGCTCGCTGGTGAGGAACGTCTCCCATTTATAGGTGTAAGGCTGATTGTTGAAGTTCGACGGCGAGTACCAATCGGAGTAGAAACTCGACTGGCCGCCGACCGGCATCACGGTCGCGATTCCGGAGTCGCTGAACCACTCGAAAGCGGCGGTGTTGATGTCCCAGCCGCTGTAGTCGTCCTGAGCGCGCAGCCCGTCGAGCAGGTACACGGCCTTGCTCGGGTTCGGTGCCCCGGGCGCAGCGCCCTGGAACTGCACCCGCACATTGCGCCCCATCGCCGCGGAGTACACGTCGAGGTACTCGACCGGCAGTCCGGGCCGGGAGAACGCCGCCGCGGTCGGTGTGCTCACCAGCGCGGGTAGCAGCAGAATCGCACCTGCGGCAGCGGCGAGCTTCATCGCCCACTTCATCACGACCAGCTCACCGTCCGTTCTCTTCCAGCCCTGGTTGTCACAGCATCGTTTCCGTGGCACAGCTCGCGGTGGTGACCACTCATGACTGGGTATCGCCGCGAGAACACCGCGACGTTACCGACCAGGGCTCGCGTCAGCTAACAATCAGCCAACAGCTACGGCCCCGATGCCGGTAAGCCAGTGTAAGGGGTGACACCCAGATCGGGCTCATCCAGCCCGCAGCGCAGCAGCTCGTACGCGGGCACGCGGTCGATCCGATACTGGGTGTACTGGTACGCATGAACCAGGTTCGACAGGAACTTGCGCGGCCCCAGCGGGTCCCGGACCGACGCCAGCACGGCCTCGGTCGCCGGGCACTTCAGCGCCGCCTCGGCCTGCTTGATCCACCTCTCATCGACGTAGCTGGGGATCCAGTCCTTGTCCTTGAGGAACGGGCCCTCGGCGATCGCCCAGTCCGGGTAGAGGTTCTTGTCGTGGCCGATCCGACCGTCTTCGAGCCGTTGGGTGTGAGCCGCCAGCGGGTTCGCCAGACCGATCTGATCGATGACCCGCACGTCGAGTCCGACGTTCATCGACGTCATGCCCATGTTGGTGAAAAACACTGTGTGCGGGCCGATTCGGGCCCGCGCCTCGGCCTCGGTCATCCCCGGTGGGGGCGGATACGCGGGCACGACATCCCACACGTCGTAGTTGCCCGCGGGCAGTAGCAGCGCCCCGTCCGGCGTGTTCTCGATGGCGACGAGCATCGACCTCATCCGCGGGTAATCGAGGTAGTCCGCCGCGGTCAGCGGGTGCGCCTTACCGGTGGCCTGGGCGTAGAAACGGCGTTCGTCGACGATGCCGGTGTAGGTGACGCGGGTGGCGTCCTTACCCATGCCGGGCGAGTTCGCGGCCCACAGCGACCAGCCGATCACGGCCACCCACAGCACGGCGGTGACGCCGGCCAGCGCGTAACCCGCCTCGCGGGACACGGTGGATCTCCGCGTCGAAAGTGACTGCTGCGACGCTGAGGGTTCGGGGAGGAGCAGCGGGATGACCGAGACCGGGGCGAGTACACAGAACACCGGTGCCAGCAAAACCCGGCCATGCATGAAGTCACCGCCCTGCCGGACCCAGTAAATGCCTTGGAGCAGGCCACTGACGAGGAAGAAAATTACGATCGCGGTGGGGCTCTGCACCGTCCGGGCAAGCCGTCCGTAGCCGCGGGGGGTGTCACCACGGACCCCGGACGTCCGCGTCCTGCCGACCAGGAGGACCGCGCCGAGTGCCACCAGAAGAAGAGCCGGAATCCACAGCAGGTAGGGCTGATTGAAATTGGTCAGATAGACCCACCCCTGCGACCACTTGGCGCCCGAGGCGTCCTTGGCCACGGCGGTGCCCGGCACGATCAGCGCGTAATAGCCCATCCGGAAGATCTGGTAGCCCACCGGCAGCAGGCCGCCCGCGAGCACGATCAGCAGCCGGGTACGCCAGCTCCGCGCGGCGACGAGCATCAGTACCAGCGCCGCCCCGCCGATCAGGGCGAGTTCCGGGCGGACTAGCACCGACAGCCCCGCGACGAAGGACAGCGCCGCGGTGAACCGCGGCCCGGCGGCATCCCCGGCCGCGCTCCCCCGCGCTGCCGCGGTGCGGGGCGCCTGGGCCCAGCAGACCAGCATCCACCAGAGCAGACCCAGGTAGCTCAGGACCAGGCCGTTCTCCAGACCGGAAGTGGCGAAGTCCCGCGCCGGCGGGATCGCGATGTACACCAGCACTCCAGCAGGCAGCAGCAGCGCCCGCCGGCCCTGCAGGCTGATCGCGTACAGCCGCGCGGTGCCGAGCATCACCAGGACCACGCCGGCCACGCTGAGCACGAGTGCCAGGACGAGCACAACATATTCGAGCCGCACCGGCCCGCTGACCAACGCGCCGACGTACGTCAGGTAGGTCCACAACGTGGAGGTGTTGGCCTCAACGCGTTCGCCCGCATTGAAGACCGGGCCGTTGCCCGCCAGCAGGTTGCGCACGGTCCGCAGCACGATGAGGCCGTCGTCGGCAATCCACCGCCGCTGCCAGGCTCCCCATCCGAACAGCGCGGCCACCACGACGACGCCCACCCACAGGCTGATCCGCGCCGGGCGCGCGCTCGGATCAGTTGAGGACGGCCGCGGCACCGATCGATCCGATCCACGCCAACGCCAGGAACTGCAGCACGCGGTCACGCAACGCGATGTCCTCCGGTTCGCCGGCCTGCCCGCCGTCGATATCGATGGCGTATCGCAGGATCGCGATGGTGAACGGGACCATCGACACCGCGAACCACGACCCGCCCCCGCCGTCGCGCTCGAAGGCCCACAAGCCGTAGCAGAGCACCACCGAGGTGGCCGCCAACGTCCACACGAAGCGCAGGTAACTGCTGGTGTAGCTCTCCAGGGACTTGCGAATCTTGGCGCCCGTGCGTTCGGCCAGCTGCAGTTCGGCATACCGCTTGCCCGCGGCCATGAACAGCGAGCCGAAGGCCATCACCAGCAGGAACCACCGCGACAGCGGGATGTCGGCGGCGACGCCACCGGCGATCGCGCGGATCAGGAAGCCGGACGACACGATGCAGATATCAAGCACCGCTTGATGTTTGAGCCCGAAGCAGTAGGCCAGCTGGATGACGATGTAGACCGCCATCACCAGTGCCAGATTGGGGGCGGTGAACCACGAGATCGCCAGCGACGCCACGCCGAGCACGACGGACAGGACGTAGGCCAGGTTCTCCGGCACCACGCCGGCGGCGATCGGACGGAAACGCTTCGTCGGGTGCGCCCGGTCGGCTTCGACGTCGCGGGCATCGTTGACGAGGTAAACGCAGGACGCCGCCAGGCAGAAGACCACGAAGGCGATCCCGACCCTGGTCAGGACTTCCAGGTAGTCGTAGCGGACGTCGCCGCCGAGCGCTGCCAGCGGCGCAGCCAGCACCAGGAGGTTCTTCACCCACTGCCGGGGCCGCACCGCCTTGACGATGCCGGACGCGAGGTTCTTGGGCGGCCCGGCGACCGGTGCTGCTTCTTCACTCACGAGCCCGACTCCTTCATGCGGCGACCGATCCGAGAGGTGAGCGTAGCCACCACGCCGCCGACGGCCACACCGGTGGCCACGTCACTGGGGTAGTGCACACCGAGCACCAGGCGCGACAGCACCATCGGCGGCACGATCACCGCGGGCAGCGGCAGTCCGGAGGCCTTGCCGAGCAGCACAGCCGCGGCGGTACTGGAGGTGGCATGTGCGGACGGGAAACTCAGCTTGCTCGGCGTGCCGACGTTCACCGCGATGGCGGGATGGTCGGGTCTGCGCCTACCGACGGCCAGCTTGATCGCAATGGCGGCGGCGTGCGCTGCCAACGCCCCGACCCCCGCGGTGACATATGCCCGTCGATTCTGGGGTCGCAACACCGCACCCAGCGCGGCGAGGGCGAGCCAGCCCTGGGCGTGTTCACCGAAGTGCGACAGCGCGGTCGCAGCCGGCAGTACCCCGGGCCGCGGGGCCAGCGCCGACTGAATGGCTACCAGCAGCGCGTCTTCGCCTGCGGGTGGCACCAGCACCGGAGGCGCTTCCGGTATACCGGCCTCAGGCATTGCTGGCTTCGGGGCTGGAGTCCAGCAGCACCGTCTCCCACTTCTGCTTGCTGGTGAGCACCGGAAGCGCGGCACGGTACTCGCGGCGCATGCGGTTGAACTTGCGGGCGAGGCGCGCTTGGCGTTTCACCGACTCCGAGAGCAGGGTGAACATCTTTTCCCGATCGCGCTGCCGGTAGACCACACCGCGTCCGTCGGCGGTGGTGACGGTGACCCCGTCCACCCGGCACAGGGAGAACCATCGGGCGTCCTGGGTGGCGACGTTGATCTGCGGGCGCCGGTGATGCTCGGGATCCTGCTCGGTGAGCTGGTGTAGCACGCCCCGGGCCAGCCGCCAGGAGATGGCCGCCGGGCCGGTCGGGATGGTCACCTTCCTGCGCCACCGCTTGTCAGAGGGCGCGGGCAGCGCCGTCGCGCTCGGCAGCACCACGGCGTCGGGGTACTGCTGGCGCATGCTGCGCACGTCGGGCAGTGCGGATTCCAGGATGGAGAAGATGTGCTCCGGCCCCGCCAGGAAGTCGTCCATCGCCTTGTTCTGGATGGCGACCGTCGAATACTCAAGGCAGAGAAGGTGTTTGAAAGTCGCCTTGAGATGGCTGGCGAGCAGTCCGCGGATGTTGCCGTCCCAGTGCATGGCCGCCACCACCAGCCGGTTACGCAGGTGGAAATAGGCCTGCCAGTCGATGGCGTCGTCCTTGTCACTCCAGGCCATGTGCCAGATCGCCGCACCGGGCAGCGTGACGGTGGGGTAACCGTGTTCGCCGGCGCGCAGGCCGTAGTCGGCGTCGTCCCACTTGATGAACAACGGCAGCGGCTGACCGAGCTCCTCGGCCACCGACCGCGGGATCATGCACATCCACCAGCCGTTGTAGTCGACGTCGATCCGGCGGTGCAGCAGCCTGCTGCGGTATTCCTCTTCGTCGTTGAGCGGGTATTTGGCGAAGTTGTGGTCGTACTCGGTGTTGACGGCGTTGGTCCACATGAAATTCGCCTGGTCGACCATCTCGCCCATCACATGCAGGTGACTCGGCTCCTGCAGGTTGAGCATCTGGCCGCCGACCAGCGTGGGGGTCTTGGCGAAGCGGTTGAAGGCCAGCGCCCGCAGGATCGAGTCCGGCTCGATGCGGATGTCGTCGTCCATGAACAGGATCTGTTCGCAGTCGGTGTTTTTCAGCGCCTCGTACATCACCCGGCTGTAACCGCCGGACCCACCGAGGTTGGGCTGGTTGTGAATCGAGAGCCGGTCGCCCAGAGCCGCGGCCGCAGCTGCGAAATCCGGGTGGTCCTTGGCTTTCTGAGTGCCCTGATCGGACACGATCACGGCGCTGATCACCTCGTCGACCAACGGATCCGACGTCAGCGCCGCCAGGGCGTTCACACAGTCGGCGGGCCGGTTGAAAGTCGGGATGCCGACCGCGACATGCGCGCGCCCGGGGGCAGCGGTGGGCGCGTACCACCCGGCGTGGTGCACGGTCACCGCCGTGTCGGTGGTGATGTCGAACCAGATCCAGCCGCCGTCTTCGAACGGGTCGAGACCGATCTCGAATTCGGCGACCCCCACGCTGCCGGGGTCGCCCGTCACATGGGTGCCCCCAACAGTGATCCGCGCGCCGGTGGCCTTGGACCGGTAGACGTCCACCCGCGCGGTGCCGGTCAGTTCGACCCGTAGCACCACCGATTGCACGGTCGACCACCGGCGCCAGTAGCTGGCCGGGAAGGCGTTGAAGTACGTCGCGAACGACACTTCGGACTCTTGGCCGATCTCCAGCGTGGTGCGGGTGCTGGCATGGGCACGACGGGCGTTGGTGTCCGACTCTTCGATGTAGAGCTTGCGGACGTCCAGCGGCTCGCCGGGGCGGGGCAGGATGACGCGGGCGAGCAGGCTGACCGCCCGCGACTCACTCGCGTCGAGCGCGCCGGATGGGATGTCACTCATGGGTGTGCACTTCCTGTGGCTGTCTCGCCCAACGGTGCACCATCGATGAGGTGCGGCGCCAGGATGTTGTCGTACATGTTGAGCGCACTGGCGATCGCCATGTGCATGTCGAGGTACTGATAGGTGCCGAGCCGGCCCCCGAAAAGCACCTTCGACTCCGCGGTTTCGTCCCTGGCTTTGGCGCGGTAGGTGGCCAGCAGTTCCCGATCGGATTCGGTGTTGATCGGGTAGTACGGTTCGTCGTTGTCCTCGGCGAAGCGGGAGAACTCCCGCATGATGACCGTCTTGTCCGTGGGGTAGTCCCGTTCGGGATGGAAGTGCCGGAACTCGTGGATGCGGGTGAAGGGCACGTCCGGGTCGTTGTAGTTCATCACCGGGGTGCCCTGGAAGTCGCCGGTGGCGAGTACGTCGACTTCGAAATCCAGTGTGCGCCAACCGAGTCGGCCTTCGGCATAGTCGAAGTAACGATCCAGCGGCCCGGTGTAGACCACCGGCGCCGACGGGCTCTCCGCGCGCAGGCCGTCACGCACGTCGAACCAGTCGGTGTCCAGGCGCACCTCGATCCGGTCGTCGGCGGCCATGTTCTGCAACCAGGCGGTGTACCCGTCGACGGGCAGACCTTCGTAGGTGTCGTTGAAGTAGCGATTGTCGAAGGTGTAGCGCACCGGCAACCTGTTGATGACAGCAGCGGGCAGTTCCACCGGATCGGTTTGCCACTGTTTGGCGGTGTAGCCCTTGACGAACGCTTCGTAGAGCGGGCGTCCGATCAGGGAGATCGCCTTCTCCTCGAGGTTCTGCGCTTCGGCGGTCGCGATCTCGGAGGACTGCTCCTTGATCAGCGCCCGGGCTTCGTCGGGGGTGAAGTAGCGCCCGAAGAACTGTGAGACCAGGCCCAGCCCCATCGGGAACTGGTAGGCCTGCCCGGCGTGCATCGCATACACCCGATGTTGGTAGCCGGTGAACTCGGTGAACTGACGTACGTAGTCCCACACCCGCTTGTTGGAGGTGTGGAACAGATGGGCGCCGTATTTGTGGACTTCGATGCCGGTCTGCGGTTCGGCCTCGGAGTAGGCGTTGCCGCCGATGTGGGACCGCCGTTCGACGACGAGCACTCGTTTGTCGAGCTGGGTCGCGACGCGCTCGGCGATTGTCAGGCCGAAGAATCCGGACCCGACAATTATGAGGTCATAGCGCCCGTCGGGCTGGGGGCGCCTCCCGCGTGCGGGGGTGGGCGTAGAGACCCGCGGTTCAGGTGCAGTCATCGGCAGCTAGGGTATCCGACCGCGACGCCGGGACCGATCGGGCCGCGCGGCCCGACACCCGAGCGCAAACTCATCGTTACCCGCCGCCGACGCGTCAACCCGCTGCCCCGGCGCTCTCACCAGGACCGCCCCGGTCGCGGCCCGGCAACGACGCAGTTCGGGCCAGGTCGCGATTCGTTCACGATTAGGTCTCGTCACTCTGGACCCACTAGTCACGGCCGTACCATCGAGCACGTTGGCTAACCAACAACACGTAGTCCAGATATTGAGGAGACTTCCGTGCCGAACCGACGTCGACGCAAGCTCTCGACAGCCATGAGCGCAGTCGCCGCCCTGGCAGTCACGAGTCCATTTGCAGTTGTTGCTGTCACCGGCCTGTCCACGCAGGGTTCCGACCACGATCAAAGCGGCCCGCAACAGCGGGAATTCACCCAGGCCGCAATGGTCACCGACCTGCCTAACGAACTGATCTCGGCGTTGTCCCAGGGGTTGTCGCAGTTCGGCATCACGGTGCCGCCGCTGCCGACGGGCCTCAGCCCGGCGGGTGCCATGCCGTCGGCGACCGGGCTCACCAGCCCCGCGCTGAGCACCCCCGGCCTGACGACGCCGTCGCTGAGCACGCCGGGGTTGACCACCCCGGGACTGAGCACGCCAGGTCTGACCACCCCGGGACTGAGCACGCCTGGTCTGACCACCCCGGGACTGTCCACACCGGGGCTGTCAACACCTTCGCTGACAGCCACCGGCCCGTCGCTCACTGACGCCGGCCTGACCAACCCGGCGCTGACAAACCCGGCGTTGACCAGCCCGACCGTGCCGGGACTCGGCGTGCCCGATCCGGCGCTGACCGTGCCGGGTGCGGTGGGGGTGTCCTCCCCGGGCCTGGGCCTGGGGTTGCCGAGCGAGACCCCGATCAGCGCACCCATCGGGCTGGACCCGATGGCCGGCACCTACCCGATCCTCGGCGATCCGTCGCTGGGTCTGGGCGTGCCGACCGCGGCGACCGGTGGCGGCGGCCTGATCAGCGATCTGAGCAGCGCAGCTCAGTCACTTGGTGCGGGCCAGGCCATCGACCTGCTCAAGGGTGTGGTCATGCCCGGCATCATGGGGGCGATCAAGTCAGCTCAACCCGCCGCCGCCGCAGCTCCGCTGCCTCCCGCACCGCCGGTGCCGAGCGCCTGACCGTCCTCACATAACTGAAGAGCCTGATACCAAACGGCACCGCAGGGGTGGGCTCACCCCGACCCCCCTCGAGCCCACATTTCCCTGCGGTGCCGTTGCACGTTCACATTCTTCACGCGAGTGCCGTGTTGAAACTCCAGTAACAGCTGACCCATACGTAACATCAGGCCGTGCCACGTCGCCGTCCCGCACCACTTCTACTACTCACCGCCATCGCGGCGTCAGTAGTCCTTGTCCCGTGGGCCATTGACGGCGTGCCCCCTGGCGTCGACGTACCCCAGGCGGCCGATACCCGGCTCATCGAGGAACCCCTGGCAGGCCTCGGCGGTGGGGAAACCATCCGCGAACTCTCGCAGGACACCCCGTTCTCGATGGTCGCACTCACCGGCGACGACCTGACCGGCACCGAAGCCAAGGTCCGCGCCAAACAGGGCGACGGGTCCTGGGGCCCCTGGTACGACACCGAAACGCTGGAGGGACCCAACTCCGAGGACGCCGCAGGCGGTCACCGCCGCGGCACCGACCCGGTGTTCGTCGGCCTCACCACGGCAGTGCAGATCGCAGTCACCCGACCGCCCGGCGCGCCGGTCACCACGGTACCGCCGGAGCAGCCCGACAGCGGCGCGCTCGGGTACGTGCCCGCCTCCACCGAACGCTCCCTGGCGCAGAACATGTCGGCCATCCTGATCACCCCGCCGCAGGCGCCACCGGATGTGGGCTTCACCCCGCCGGTCGGTGTGCTGGCCCCCGGCCAGCCGCCCAGCGTCATCAGCCGGGCGCAGTGGGGTGCCGACGAGTCGCTCAAGTGCGGAAACCCCCGCTACGACAAGAGTGTCCGTGCCGCCGTCGTCCACCACACCGCCGGCAGCAACGACTACGCACCCGAGGATTCCGCGGCGATGGTCCGCGCGGCCTACGCGTACCACACCCGCACCCTGGGCTGGTGCGACATCGCCTACAACGCCCTGGTCGACAAATACGGGCAGGTGTTCGAGGGCCGCGCAGGCGGACTGGACCGGCCCGTCGAGGGCTCCCACACCGGCGGCTTCAACACCGACACCTGGGGAGTCGCGATGATCGGTGACTTCCGGGTTGTCCCGCCCACTGACATCCTGGTCCGGACCGTCGGCCGACTGTTGGGCTGGCGGCTCGGCCTGGACCACGTCGACCCGAAGAATTTTGTGCAGCTGACCTCGGCCGGAGGGGCCTACACGCACTTCCCCCGCGGCTTCACGCCGACCCTGCCGACGATCTTCACCCACCGCGACGTCGGCAACACCGAGTGCCCGGGCGACGCCGCATATGCCGCCATGAACCAGATCCGCGACATCGCGGCACGATTCAACGACCAGCCGGGCCCCATGACCCTCGAGGACCGGCTTCGCGGCGGAGCCATCCACAGCAAGTGGAAGCGGATGGGCGGGGAAATCAGCCCGCTCGGAGCACCGCGGGGCCCCGAGGCTGCGGCGACGGGCAACGCCCGGTACGTGAGCTTCACCCGGGGCGCCATCTACTGGTCACCCGAGAGTGGTGCCCAACCCGTCGGCGGCGCCATTTACGACGCCTGGGCGTCGCTGGGTTATGAACGCGGCCTGCTGGGCCTGCCGACCAGCGGTGAAATCCGCGAACCGCAATGGATCAAGCAGAACTTCCAGCACGGCACGCTGAACTTCGACCGGGAGACCGGCCTGGTGACACGAGTGGTCGACGGTGTCGCACAGGAGCTGCCGCCCCTGGGCCCGGAGGGCCCGCCGGTGCAGCTGGAGCGCTTCACCCCGATCCGGCTCGACTAGCTGCGGCGTTCGCTGTCAGCCCCACCAGCGTTCGAGCACCTGGGCCAGACCATCCTCGTAGTTCGGCGCGGTCACCTCGTCGGCAGCGGCCATCGCCTCCGGATGAGCGTTGCCCATGGCGACACCGCGGCCCGCCCATCGCAGCATCGGCACGTCGTTGGGCATGTCACCGAAGGTGATGATCTGCCGGGCAGACACGCCCAGCGGGGTGGCCACCTCCTCGACACCGGTGGCCTTGCTGATGCCCAACGGGACGATCTCGATGAGGCCGTTATTGGTGCTGTAGGTGATATCGCCCTCGATACCGATGTGCTTGGCGAGCTCGGCAGCCATCTCGGCGCTGCTCGCACCCGCCTTGCGGATCAGCAGCTTGACGGCCGGCGCGCTGAGCAGATCCTCGATAGACACCTCGGTGTTGTCCGGGTTCAGCCAGGCGTGCTCGTAGCCCGGTGAGCTGACGAACTGCGGAGTCGCGGCGTCATGGGCGCTGCGGCCGACACGCTCCACCGCCAGGCCGGCCCCGGGAATCACCCGCAACGCGATTTCTGAAAGCGCGCCGAGTACGTCCGAGGACAACGTGCGTGCCGACAGAATCCGGTCGGTGGCGGGGTCGTAGAGCACTGCCCCGTTGGCGCACACCGACATCGGGGCGAACCCCAACGCATCCACCACCGGGTGTATCCAGCGCGGCGGCCGCCCGGTGGCGAGCACGAACGTCGTACCGGCGTCCACAGCCGCGAGCACCGCGTCACGGGTCCGGTCGGTGATGTTCTCGTCGTTGTCGAGCAGGGTGCCGTCGACGTCGGTGGCGATCAGGGTCGGTGCCTCACCGCTGCTCAATCTCGTCCCGCCTGCCTGCGCGCTCGCTCTGCGAGCTCCGCCTGATCCAGCACTGTTGCCTCCTCGGGCGTCGGCGCGGTCCCACCGAGGCGCCGCGGCACCCAGTACTCACCGTCGCCATGTTCATAGTCACGTTGTACCCGATCCAGAACCGCGGTCATCGCCGCGCGGATCGAGCCGTTGGCCGCCTCAGCAGGCCCAGCCGGCGCCAACGCTGGGCCCACTGCGACAGTAATCGGAAAGTTGTTGTGTCCCAACTTCTTCGGTTGATCCTTGGTCCAGATGCGTTGGCCACCCCACACAATCAGTGGCACGACGGGCACCTGAGCCTCCACCGACATCCTCGCCGCACCCGTCTTGAAGCCCTTCAATTCGAAGCTGCGACTGATCGTCGCCTCCGGGAACACCCCCACCAGTTCACCTTCCCGCAGTCGCGCCACCGCCGTGACATACGCATCAGCCCCAGCTCGACGGTTGACGGGGATGGTCTTGGTGTGGGTGATCAGAAAATTGACCAGCTTCACTTGTGTCATCTCGGCTTTGATCATGAAACGCATCCGGCGGCTGCGCCGTTTCGCGGCCAGCGCCGCGAACAACCAGTCGGTATAGCTGATGTGGTTGATCGCCACCACCGCCCCGCCGGTCTGCGGGATGTGTTCGAGGCCGTCGAAGGTGATCTCGGTACCGAACACTCTGACGACGACCTCAGCCGCGATCTCGAGAGTTCGGTAAACCGGCTCCATTCCACCTACTCCGGCCCTGGCCGATCAGCTCGGGCCTGAGCACGTCGGGCGGCCTCCTCGGCATCCATCTGCGCCGCCTCGGCCAGTGTGGGAGCGCCGCCACCGAGTCGGTGCGGCACCCAGAACTCCCCGGGCGGGTACGGGCCATAGGCGTCCTGGACGCGTTCGAGGAGGTGCTGCATCCGCGAATGCAGCAGATGGGTGAGCTCGGGGGCGGGCAGCGTGGGCATGATCGGTTCGCCGACGGCGATGCTGATCGGCACCTTGGGTCGCCACATCTTCTTGGGATGGTCCTTGGTCCAGATCCGCTGGGCGCCCCAGACGATGTGCGGGACGATCGGCACATCCGCGGCGATCGCCATCCGCGCCGCCCCGGACTTGAACTCCTTGATCTCGAAGCTCCGGCTGATCGTCGCTTCGGGGTACACCCCGACGAGCTCCCCCTCCTTGAGCCGCTGACACGCCAAGTCGAAGGATTGGGCTCCTGCGGCACGATCCACCGCGATGTGACGCAGACTGCGCATCACCGGGCCGGTGACCGGGTGGTCGAAGACTTCCTTCTTGGCCATGAACCGCACTTTGCGACCCAGCCCCTGCTGATAAGCAGGCAGACCCGCGAAGGTGAAGTCGAAGTAGCTGGTGTGATTGATCGCGATCACGGCGCCGCCGGTCTTCGGCAGGTTTTCGACACCGGTCACCGTGAACTTCAGCCCCTGCAGCTTCCACGTGAGCCGCGCGAGCTGGATAACGGTGCTGTATACCGGTTCCACAACAGTGCAGCCTAATGCTCGACGGCCACCGATGACCCCAGAGGCTCATGTCACATATCTGAGAGCCATTCGGAACTGCTCACGGCGGCGTTTGCGCGGCGACCCTGACGCGGCGGGCCGCTAAGCTCGAAAAGGCCGCGTAGTGCGGCGCCAGTTCCACCACGTCAGGTGGTGACTGTTTCCACCAGAGAGGTATATGTGCAGGTCACGAGCGTCGGGCACGCCGGCTTCCTGATTGAGACGGACGCGGGCAGCATCCTGTGTGATCCGTGGGTCAACCCCGCGTACTTCGGGTCGTGGTTCCCGTTCCCGGACAACAGCCAGTTGGACTGGGACCGCCTCGGCGACTGCGACTACCTCTACGTCTCCCACATGCACAAGGACCACTTCGACCCGGAGAACCTGCGCCGACACGTACGCAAGGACGCCACGGTGCTGCTGCCGGACTATCCCGTGCCGGACCTGCGCCGCGAACTCGAGAAGCTGGGCTTCCACACGTTCGTCGAGACCACCAACTCGGTGAAGCACCGCGTCAGTGGGCCCAAGGGCGACCTCGACGTGATGATCATCGCGCTGCGCTCCCCGGCCGACGGCCCGATCGGCGACTCAGGCTTGGTGGTGTCGGACGGCGAGACCGTCGCGTTCAACATGAATGACGCCCGCCCGGTGGACCTCGACGCGCTCGAGACGGAGTTCGGCCGGGTGGACGTGCACATGCTGCAGTTCTCCGGTGCCATCTGGTATCCGATGGTCTACGACATGCCCGAACGGGCCAAGGCCACGTTCGGCACCCAGAAGCGTCAGCGCCAGATGGACCGTTGCCGCCAGTACATCGCCCAAGTCGGGGCCACCTGGGTCGTTCCTTCCGCGGGCCCCCCCTGCTTCCTCGACGACGCGCTACGCGACCTCAACGACGACCACGGTGACCCGGCGAACATCTTCCCCGACCAGATGGTCTTCCTGGAGCAGATGCGCAACAACGGGCACGACCGCGGCCTGCTGATGATGCCCGGCACTGTCGCCGATTTCACCGGCTCAGAACTGAACTCACTGCAGCACCCGCTGCCCGTGGAGCAGGTCGAAGCCATCTTCACCACCGGCAAGGCCGCCTATATCGAGGACTACGCGCAGCGGATGGCTCCGGTGCTGGCCGCCGAGAAGGCGCGCTGGGCACCGGCGGCGGGCGACTCACTGCTCGAGCCGCTGCGGGAGGTGTTCGAGCCGATCATGACCCAGACCGACCAGATCTGCGACGGCATCGGCTACCCGGTGGAGCTGCGGTTGGGCCCGGAAACCGTGGTCCTGGACTTTCCGAAACGAGCTGTGCGCGAACCCATCTCGGATGAGAAGTTCCGGTACGGCTTCGAAATCGCACCCGAGTTGGTGCGCACGGTGCTGCGCGACGGCGAGCCGGACTGGGTGAACACGATCTTCTTGTCCACCCGATTCCGCGCGTGGCGGGTCGGCGGGTACAACGAGTACCTGTACACGTTCTTCAAGTGCCTCACCGATGAGCGGATCGCCTACGCCGACGGTTGGTTCGCCGAAGCCCACGATGATTCGGCGTCGATCACCCTCGACGGCTGGGAGATCCAGCGACGCTGCCCGCACTTGAAGGCCGATTTGTCGAAATTCGGTGTGATCGAAGGAAATACACTGACCTGCAACCTGCACGGCTGGCAGTGGAACCTGAACAACGGGCGCTGCCAGACCACCAAGGGCCACGAGCTGCGGAGCAGGCGGCTATGAGCGCACCGCCGCAGCAGTACTACGACGACGGCATGGTCCAATTGGACCGGCACGCGATCACGTTGCGGCGCTACCATTTTCCTTCTGGTACATCGAAAGTAATTCCGCTGCAATCTGTTCGGGGTTACGAGGTGGAGCAGCTCGGCGTGTTCATGCAGCGGTTCCGGATTTGGGGCAGCTCTGATCTGCGACGCTGGCTACCGCTGGATGTGCAGCGGCCGCTGAGATCCACCTTGGTGACGTTGGATGTGCCCGGCCTCAAGCTGCGGCCCGCCTTCACCCCGGCGCGGCCGGAGGAGTTCGTGGCACTGCTGGACGAGTTGCTGAACCGCTAGCGAAGGCGGGCCAGACCATCGAAGCAGAACACCCGTTGTGGCTCGGGGAACACCACTGCGGCGGTATCGGCGCTGCAGACCGACGAGTCCGAACTGCCGTCGACCCGCTTGATTCTTTGCGGTGACCTCTTGCCCGCACAATCGTCGACCTTCAGGCTCTTGTCCGACAGGTTTGTTCGCATAACAGTTAGCCGGCTTCAGGTTTCGGATGAAGTAGTAGACGGTGTGATCATCGCTGACACTGGCGTATTGCGAACTGGCGGGTGGGTTCGCCGTCCGGGCAGTCAATCGGTCAAGCGAATCCAATTGCGCCGCCGCTTGGCTCAGGTCCGGTCGCGCAGGACGGTTTTCTCCAGGACACGCTGAACCTGACGCATCGCCGACTTCTGCGCCGCCGCCATCGCGCGTCGTATCGCCGCCGGCTCCTCGAGGATGCGCACCCGCACCTCGTCTCCCACCGTCAACAGACCAGCGCGGGACACATCGGCGTACACCCCCAGGAAGCGGTCGGTGCGCTGCGCCAATCGCCGTGTCAACGCGCGGTCCAGTTCGAGGCCCGGTTGCGGGCGGGTCGGCACCACACAACGGATCGTCGGCACGCTCACGCGCAGGGTCGCCGTACCGACCTCCACGGTTCCGCCGGCCCAATCCGACTCGGGAAATTCGGTTTTCGGATCGCTCATCGCAACCAGAATGTTCGGCCGGAAGCGGCGCACGTCGTAGCCCGCGCCGTCCGGAGACAAGGACATCAGGCTGGTGGTACTGATCAGATGGAGGGGGGCCAGGTCGACGAATGCCCCTGGCGGCGTGGAGAATCGGGCCAGCGTCATGACCTGCTTTGTGGTGAACACCGAGGTATCGGGCAGCGGTTCGGCGGGGTCGAGTCCGAAATCACGGCGCACCTCGGCCGCGGCGTAATTGGCTTTGCTCTGCCGCAGGGAGAGCCGGTGCGCGCTGGTGTCCTCGCGCGGCGGCAGGGGCGTCAGTCGCACCGCACGGCCCACCAACTCCGACAATCGCTGGTGGATCTGCGGATCCGCACTGGAGATCTCCTCGCCACCCGGGAAGGTGATGATTACCTCCGGGACGTGTCCCGGGCCGGCTTCTGGCCCGGGCTCGGCGGCGTAGCGCGCCGCGCAGCCGAGCAACGCTGGAATTCGCCGCGCCGAGGCGGTGACGTCGTTCTCCAGGTCACGGACCGCCCACAGCCGGTCGGCGTGCGCGCCGCGCTGGTCCACCCGCATCTGGTCGACCCGGTTTCCCCCCATCGATTTCACCGGGAACCGCCACAACTCAGCCACGGTCGTCACCCCTGCGAACCCCGTCATCGGCACCTCCGCATTGCCCGGCGTGTTGAGTTTCTCGCCGCGTCGCCAGTCTAGGAGCACCGAGTGTGTGTGGAAAGAGCAAGCAAGCAGCATGTGTCCCGCGGCAACCGCTGCCGGCAGGAGCGCCAGCCCCAGGCGGCTCCCGCTGTCACAACTCGCAGATCAACCAGATGGGCTTCTTCATGTCATCTCGTTTTGTGGATCATCGATCCCCAAGCACTGAGGGTCCGATCGGAGTCGGGATCGCCGTACTGCAAGGTAAAGGTGTCGTCGACGACCTCGCCGACATTCCACAACAGACCACCATCGACGTCGCTGTTGTTTATCGCTCGAGCGACGTTGTCGTAGAAGGCCTGGCGTACATCGAACGATCCGGCATCTCGGTATGAGTATCCGACCTCTTCCAGAAACAGCGGCTTGCCCAGTTCCTCCGCAGCCTCCCGCCAAATCTGGATGGTGTCGCCAAGCACCTCGCTGCTCGCGGGGTCGCTGAGGTACTTCGGATACAAGTGGCTTGAGCAAAGGGTGATCGATGGGATGCGACAGAGTGTTTCGAAATCAGCACCGGGAAGGCCAGTGAGTCGTCGATCGTAAGGGTAGCCCGGGCCGAATCCTTCGGCTCCGATGGTGACGAGGTGAAGTTGGTCCAAACTCGCAACGTAGGAGGCCATCTCCTCAGTCCAGTCGGCGACCGCCCCCCGTGGAGTGTTCGGATTAGGACGGGGCTCGTTGAGTAGATCCCAGGCCAACATGGCTTGCTGATCCGCCATCCGCACGCCCTCCGCATCTCGGTACTCGAGTAGTCGATGGATCTGTTGCCGATATCTGCTTCGGGCCGTGGGTGAGGAGAAGAAGTCCTCACCAAAGGGCGTGAAGTAGTGCTGGCCGCCAAAATCGGGCAACGCGTTGCCGATGGTGCACACGACCCGCATGCCTCGCTCACGAGCGCTGGAGAGTGCATTGGCAAGCTTCTCCAAAGTCTCGCCACTCAGCCCGCCGTCAACATCAAAACACCACGTACGAACCGTGTTGAACCCGCTTCCGGCGAGATTGGAGAGTCGTTGGTCGATGACCGACATCGGTTGTTCGAGAAGGTCGTAGCTGTTGACACCCACGCTGTTCCAACGTTTTCCATCCAGATAGAGGTGCTGGCCCCGCTTCTCGATGACATCCTCGAGTTCTGGTCGCCGTTTATAGACGATGATTTGGCCGCTGCGAAAGACTGCGACGAAGTGGTCGGCGAGAATGTTACGACTCACAGGGGCGAGACCGGACCACACCGCGTCGGTGTTCGCCTGCTGCAGGATGATCCATTCAGCGTGCTGCGCAGGGTTTCTGAGGCTCTCCTGCCAGAACGGTTTGTTACCTACTCCGATGAACGAACCCATCGGGATACCACTCTCAACTGGACCAACCGGCCGACGATAGTCATCCATCAGGACAAGGCCGCCGTCGTAGTTCTGTCGCAACCAACCTTCGACCGGCGGACTATCAGGCCCCTTGGAGACGTGTTGCGACGAAAGCCCGACCGTGCCATCTTGATACGCCATGGCTTGCCTCGTTCCGACGAAATAGACCCCCTGTGCTGCGACGATCACCGTAAGTATGGGCACGAGGACCCGCGGCCTACGGGCGGCCAGATAGGCGATGAAGACACCAATCGGAAGTAGCGCCTGTAATCCGTAGCGCAAGTTGGACATTCGGTAGATCGAGTCTGGCGGCACGAATCGAGGAAGAATCAATGAGGCCTGCCCGAGGTAGAGCGACACGATGTAGAACACGAAACAACTCAACGCCGCAGCCGCGATCAGGGGTGGGCCGATCCGGCGGTCGCGAATCGCTCCGGCGATCAAGAAAGCCAGTCCAAGCGCTGCCAGGAGCATCAGAGCCAACCCGGCGATGATTCGGACGTCTTCCAACCAGTACAGCACCGATTTTCCTGCGTCGTGGTAGGTCGGAAGTAATCCCTGCCTCAGGAAAAACTGCTGCTGCTCGGCAGACCCGTAAACGCTCTGAGCGAAGTAGAGAGGATCCGAGAAGATCAGTTGATTCCACAGAAGCCATCCCAAGATGCCTGTGAAGGCGAGCACACCGAACAGCACACAGACACCCTCTACTCCGGCGCGTGTACGGTAGCGGACCGCTGCAGTGACGAGCACGACCACGGCCTCGATGAGGACGAAAATCCAACCGTCGTAGCGGGCTAGCGTCGCGAGGCTCGCGAAAACGGCCGCGAGTACCAAGCTGTTTACTCCGTCGTGCAGTACCCACTTACACAGAAAGTAGAGCGACGTGGCTACCATCGCCAGCAAAAGCAGCTCGGTCATCGGTGTGGCCGAGAGGTAGAGAGTGTTCGGGTTGGCGACGATGACCACGGGTGCGAGCCAGCTTGCCGGGATGCTGCCGGTGAGCAAATACGAAGTGCGGTAGGACATCACCGCCGCCAGCACCAGGCAGGGTACGCCGACAGCTGCGCCGGCCAGTCCCGTGCGCCAGAGATCGTCGTTGACGACGAAGGGCAACATGAGAATGTGCGGCAGTGGCAGCCAAACGCTGCCTAATTGCGCCATTCCGGCGGTCAGTCCGCTGACAACGCGCTTGGAAATGTTCAGGTGCGCCTCGGCGTCGCCATACGCCAAAATCGTCTGGGTGGAATAAGCCCATACGGTCGCAGCGAGCCCGGAAACCAGTGCCAACAGGCCAACCAACCGAGTATGGAGACGGATCCGTTTCGGTTCCGGTCGATTGAACCGCAACCGCATCGCGATGAATTCGCGCGCTGGCTTCCGGCTGTCCTTCCGATACGCATCGCTGCGTGTCTCGGTGGGATTCCGCCGGTCTTGGATCGGTACTTCTGCGACAGCGAGGCCGTGTTCACGGGCCTGATAGAAAAGCTCTACATTCGACAGCGTCGCGGAGCTGAGTTCGAGCCGGCGTACCGCAGCAGTGCGCATGAGCTTCAATGCGCAATTCGCGTCGTGCACTCCAGTGCGGAACACGACGCGGCAAGCGAGGTTGAACGTGCGCGACCGGCACCCGCGAATTGAGGCGTCTACTCCGCTCTTTCGCCAACCCGTGATGATGTCGGCGCGATCGGTTAGTGGAACGAACTCCATCACGGCGTCGCGGTCGAACTGGCCGTCGCTGCCTACAGATAACAACCATTCCATTCCGGCAGCCGACCATCCACGTCGAATCGAAGGCCCGTAACCGATTGTCCGGCTGTTTCGAAGCAAACGAATACAACCGCCTCGGCGGTCCTTGATCTTCTGCACGATCGAGGCCGTCGCGTCCGTACTGCCATCATCGACGACCAACACCTCGTAGCGATCCGCCACCGCCGCCGCAACTTCGATGGCCTTGTCGACCGTGGCTTCGATGGTCTCCGCTCGATCGCGACCCACGATCACGATCGACAGCGAATTTAGTCGCCGCGGTGGGGAATACCGGTATGTGGGCGCCAGTTGAGTGACCGTCATCCGATCAGCTCTCCTTCGCGAGCTCTCGCTGCGTCGGATTCAATCGCCCCGGTAAGCATGTCTTCACTGTTGTCCAGGTGTAAACCGTGCTGGGTCTTTTCCCAATAGTGAGGGCTTCGAATCAGCTGCCACAGCGCTTTGCACGCGGCAACCGACATCAGTAGCCAATAGAACGGCGCCAACAGACCGTATTTGATGAGGTCGTGATTGTTGCGATGAGCACTACCCAACAGAAAGGTATAGATGAAGAGCATGTTACCCAGCACAAGCGTGACCACAGCGACGTAGAAGACCGGCGCCGGATATATCGCCTCAACCGTGTTGCCGACGACAGACCGGAAAACAAAATAAGAAATCGTCAATATCCACATGATCGGATTGATGAAGTTCACGATCACTTTGCCACCGATGACAAGCAAGAACGTCAAGAAGTGCTTGTCGCGCGTCCGACGCAGATCCCAACCGCCGCGAGTGTGAACCAGAAGCGTCTGCATATAACCCTTGATCCAACGTGACCGCTGCCGAACCCAGTTCCGCACGTTGGGATTTGCTTCCTCGTAAGTGGTGCTGTCCAGCATCCCTGTCCGAAAACCCTGCTTGTAGAGCCGAATACCCAAGTCGGCATCCTCGGTTACGTTGTACGGATCCCAGCCTCCGAGGCCTCGCAGTACATCAGTTCGAAAGTGGTTGGACGTCCCCCCGAGCGGTATTGGCCCGTCAAGGTGTTGCAAGCCTGCGAGCATCAAATCGAACCACAAGCTGTACTCGGCCGTGAACAGCCGAGTCAGAAGATTTTGGCGCGGATTGTAGAAGTTCAGCGGCGCCTGCAGGCAAGCGACGTTACCGCGCCGTTGCGCGAATGCCGCGGCAGCCTTCTTTAACTGGTCGGGCTCTGGAATGTCCTCCGCGTCGAAGATCACGATGTACTTTCCGCGAGCAAGTTGAAGACCGTAGTTGCATGCTTTCGGTTTCGTCTTCGGCTGGCTGTCGGGCACAACGACGATTTCGAACGACGGAGGCAGACCCATCGACCGGGCAAAGGCGATGGTGTCGGTGTCGTCTTCCTCCAAGAGCAACAGGACTTCGAGAGAATGCCGTGGGTAATCAAGTGCCGCAATGGCTTTGACAAACTGAGGTAACACCGCGGTTTCCCTGTACATCGGACACAACACGGTGAAGTCCGGCCACGCGGCCAGACTCGGAGGTTCCCGTCGGCCAATATCCCTGCCACGACGCGCAGAGCCCGTTACCAGATACGCCGTGAAGATCAAGTCGATGAAGTACAGACCGCTGATCGCCGCCACCAGCGCTACCACACCGATGCGAAAGCCGAAGAGTGCACCGACGATTGCCAACACCAGAACTGACAGTCCAACCGCCGACACCACGCGCTGCACGGGAGTCGCTGTGATCTTCGCGTCGAATTCCAGCCGTCGAAGCGGCGCTGGTCGCGGAATCGCGGAATGTCGTGATTGCATCGCGTGCCCCCCAGGAGGCGAGTTCCCAGGCAAGAGTACCGGGCGTCGGTTTTCAGGAATGTTGTTGCTGTTCACCAAAATTCCACCTCACGAGGACTGCAATAACCCAGGAGAACGACAGTTGGACGCGGCACGTCAGGTCAGACCGTTGTGCTTCTCTGCCCGAGGCCTGCATTGGACCGAAACGGGCGACCCCGACGCGACCCCTCCGGCGACGCAGACAACTCGCGCCGAACGGCGTACAAGTCGAGAAACGAGCGCAGGACGACTTTCGGATCCAACCCCGACTGTTTGCCACTCGAGCGCGGGTAATGTGGCACGGGCACCTCGATGAACCGGTGTCCGGCACGGCCCAGACGGGCTAGTAACTCTGGGGAGATCGCGGCATAGTCACTCTGGAGGTCGTTGACAACTGAGGCGATTGCTGACCGGCGGAGCAGCTTGAACCCGCAATCGACGTCCTCGGCGTCGTACCTCAATATGATCCGACTCACCCCATGCCACATCCGGCCGGCCACCCGCCGGGCGAAGTTGTCGGCCCGGTTCGCGCGGAATCCGAGAACCACGTCGACGCGGTGGGATCGGGCAGCGACCATCAGCATCGCAAGATCTGCTGGATCGAACTGTCCGTCCGAGTCGCAGAAGGCAATCCATTCGTGGCCGGTGGCCAGGGCGGCCTCGAATCCCGAGCGCAACGCCCGGCCGTAGCCGAAGTTGACGGGGTGCGTGACGACGGTGACCGGCCATCTGGACCGGATCGATTCCAGCGCCGACGGTGTGTCGTCGCTAGAGCCATCGTCAACAATTATCACCGACCGATCTTCGATTCCTGCACCGTCGAGGAATTCATAGGCCCGGGTGATGGCATTACCGACATTTTCCGCTTCGTTGTACGCGGGCATGAAGAACGCAACGCTAGGTAGGTACGGGTCTATAGCGAATCGGATCATCTCATCACTTCTCCGTGGGTATATATCGAGGTCCTGGCTCTTGTCCTGAATACGACGAAATGATTCAACGTAAAGGTGCAGCAGGCGGTGACAAGATTGGCAAGCAACATGGCCAGCCAAATGCGCAGCCCAAGGTGCACCAACGCCCAGAGCACTCCCGCATTGAACAAAGTCGCAGATACGAATGCACTGGCATTGAATTTGATCCATTGCCATCCGAGCCGTTGCGCATGACGTCTGTCACCCCAGGTCAGCCAGCGACTGAGCGCGAAGTTGACCTGCGCGGAAATCAAGAACGCTATTACATCGGCCACGTAGATGTGCCAAACCGACTGTAGGACGTTCAGTAGTCCAAGCTGAACGAAAAAGCAGGTCACTCCAACAAAGCCGAAACGGGCGATCCGATGTACCAACTTGGGCGCAGAGCTTCCCAATTCGATATTCGACGCACGCGTTTCCACCCCGACCCCAGAGAACACGGGCTGCGCCGGCATGACTGGATCAATCATGATCGGCCACGATTGTCGATGGCACTACCCAGATCTGACAATTCTAGATTCCTTGTTAGTTAACGAACACTGAGCTTGCGGGCAAGACCACGACTCGAACGGCCCGAATATGGAGCGTCGTTCGCCATGTTCGCTGTGGTGCTCAGCGCAGGTGCCGCGACGAGCTGCCGACGAACGCGCTCACAGCACGATTCATTGAGCCTGAGTCGTTACGAACCCGACCTCACCGCCGAAACTGGACCAAACAGCTACGAGCTTGCAAAAGCGTCACCCTGGTTTCTGCTTTGAAACCACCACGAGCCTCCCCCGGCTCGATGTCAGTTTGCGTCCACTCCAAGCTCGCCGCAACACGAAGCGCGGATTTCAGCAACGTAGTCGGCTTTGACAGAAGGCGGTGGCCTGGACGCAACCCAGTCTGTCGCAAACGCGCGAGTCCGCTGGCGCAGATCCCGCTTCCCGCGGTCGCATCAGTGGTCTCAAGACACGAATCTGTGAGTTTCGATACCAGGTAGGCTTCATGAACCTTTAGCGATCAAGCTCGAAACCTATTGCACAACAGTCTCATTAGTAGAATTCGCGTAAGTCTTTATGGCCGTGCGATGCGAATGAGTCGAGCCCGTGTCCAGAAGAATATTCCAGTAGCCAGCACCCCAGGACGATCGCTGCCATCTGGAGACCGCGACAACGATGGCTAACCCGGGAGCCGCCAGTACTCGGATTAGAACCGACATCTGCGATTCTAGCAACTAATTGCCGAGGGAATGAACACCCATGGCTATCGGCCGCGGCCTGGCGTATTTCGCCCAGCCGATCGACCAATTGACCAAGGCCTGTCCACTGGAGACCCTGGAATGAATTCGAGTGACCAAGGAACTCGCACCGGTCGCCCGGCAGTATCACCGAACAGGACTAGCGCGACGAAACCGTCTGCCGCAGTTCGGAAGTGGAATCGGACTCGGTGTCGTACACCCGTACGATCGCCTGATCGCCGGCCTGCAGGTATGTCGATTCACCGAGCGGGGTGTAGCGGGTGGCCCCGATACCGATCAACACATTCTCCGGATGCCCTGCGGCGACCATCAGGGCGCCGACGTCCTCCAACGGAGTCTCCGGTGAACCCTTCTGGTTGGCCAACCGCTCGACAACCCAGTCCAAGAGCACTTCGCCGTAGTAGGAGTAGCCGAGCAGGGGGCTGTCGACGCCGTAGGCATGTTCCTCGCCATTGCCGTCGCGCAGGTTGCAGACCAGGCGCAGCGTCGCCGTAGGACCGTCCGGAGTGAGGTCGTCGGCCTCGAAGAACCGCGCGGCAACGCCTTTCGATGCCGGACCCCAGTTCTTCTTGTGACTGATCTTCGGTGCACCGGGTCGTCGGATCGAGCAGTCGTTGAAGGCCCCCAACGCGAACGACGTCAACGACACCACCCGGTCCCCTTCCCAGACCACCCGGCAGGCCAGCCCGACCTCCGGCTCGATCTGCAGGTTCAACGGGGCATCGCTTTCGGGCAGCACGATGGCGTCGTTCGACAAGGGGAACTCGCCGAGGAAGCTGTCATGACCGGGCACGTACCACGGGAAAATCCCCTTGGGTGCCGCACCTTCGGAGGTGACGTTCACGAAATCGGCGGCTTCGCCGGCTTGTTCGAGATGGCCGGCGAAGTTCCCGGCCACCCCGAAGCCGAACCACGAGCGCAGCTCATCGAGGGCGAGGTCGATCATGCTGTGAGCACCTCCGTGCCGACGTAGGGGACGAGAGCCTTCGGCACTCGGACACTGCCGTCGGGTTGTTGATGGTTCTCCAGGATCGCCACCAGCCACCTGGTGGTACCGAGGGTGCCGTTGAGCGTCGCGGCGACCTGCGGCTTACCTGAGGCGTCACGGTAGCGCGTGGACAACCGCCGGGCCTGGAAAGTCGAACAATTGGAGGTCGACGTCAGCTCACGGTAGGTCTGCTGCGTGGGCACCCAGGCCTCACAGTCGAATTTGCGCGCCGCCGACGAGCCGAGATCGCCTGCGGCCACATCGATCACGCGGTAAGGCACTTCGATCTGGGCCAGCATCTCGCGCTGCCAACCGAGCAGCCGCTGGTGTTCGGCCTCAGCCTGCTCGGGCTCGCAATAAACGAACGCCTCAACCTTGTCGAACTGATGCACCCGGATGATGCCACGGGTGTCCTTGCCGTAGCTGCCCGCCTCCCGCCGGAAGCACGACGACCAGCCCGCATAGCGCAGCGGGCCGCCGGAGAGGTCCAGGATCTCGTCGGAGTGGTAGCCGGCCAGCGGCACCTCGGAGGTCCCCACCAGGTAGAGGTCGTCGGCTTCGAGGCGGTAGATCTCGTCGGCGTGGGCACCCAGGAACCCGGTGCCGCGCATGATCTCCGGGCGCACCAGTACCGGCGGGATCATCAGCGTGAACCCGGCTTCGGTGGCCAGCCGCACGGCCAGCTGCAGCAGACCGAGCTGGAGCAGCGCGCCCCGGCCGGTGAGGAAGTAGAAGCGCGAGCCGGACACCTTCGCGCCGCGTTCCATGTCGAGCAGCCCCAACGACTCACCGAGTTCCAGGTGATCCTTCGGGTCCTCGAGGACCGGCGGGGTACCTACGGTGTCGAGTACGACGAAATCGTCCTCGCCGCCGGCGGGCACACCGTCGATGATCACATTGGAGATCGCCAGGTGCGCTGCCGTGAGGGCGCGCTCAGCCTCTGCCTGTTCGGCCTCGGCGGCCTTGACCTGGGCAGAGAGTTCCTTGGCTTGGGCGAGGACTTTCGGCCGGTCCTCCGGGGATGCGGCGCCAACCTGCTTGCTCACCGCTTTCTGCTCGGCACGCAAGGTGTCAGCGGCCGAGATGGCAGCGCGGCGCGCGGCATCTGCCGAGAGCAACGCGTCGACCAGCGCGGGGTCCTCGCCGCGGCTGATCTGGGAACGGCGAACGGCTTCGGGGTCGTCGCGCAGCAGCTTCAGGTCGATCACGCCCGCTAACCCTACTTTTATCCCGAGACCTGGGTCATGGCGAGGGTGCCAAACACGTCACAGCGGCGCGACACAACCACATAACGTTACATTCGCATCACTTGTCACAGCACCAGACACGCCTGTCACAATGGACCGGATGCCCGAACTTCCCGAGTCGCCGGAGGCGGCGCCCGGCCAGCCCGAACAGCGCAGAGCGCCGTTCGACTGGCGGCGCACTCTGCAGGCCACCGCCACCCGCCGCGCCCTACTACTCACCGCGCTGGGCGGTCTGCTGATCGCGGGACTGATCACCGCACTGCCGCTCACCGGCTCGCAGAACCCCCTGGTCGGTTACCTCAACTCGGACATCATCCCGATCGCGGGGACACGGGGCACCCAGACCTTCAACGAGGCCGCCCCCGGCAACTGCCTGAACTGGCCGGACAAGAAGCCCGACGACGCCAAGGTCGTCGACTGTAAAGACGAGCACCGCTTCGAAGTCGCCGAATCGGTGGACATGAGCACCTTCCCGGGCGCCGAATACGGCCCCGACGCCGCGCCGCCCTCGCCGGCGCGCATCCAGCAGATCAGCCAGGAGCAGTGCCAGGTGGCGGTGCGCCGGTATCTGGGAACCAGGTTCGACCCGAACAGCCGGTTCACCATCGGAATGCTGTGGTCAGGCGACAAGGCATGGCGCCACGCCGGTGAACGCCGGATGTTGTGCGGCCTGCAACTGCCCGGCCCTGACAATCAGCAGCTGGCATTCACGGGCAAGGTCGCCGAGATCGACCAGTCCAAGGTCTGGCCGGCGGGCACCTGCCTGGGTATCGACCCGGCCAGCAATCAGCCCACCGACATCCCCGTCGACTGCGCGACGCCGCACGCCATGGAGATCACCGGGTCGCTGAACCTGGCAGAGAAGTTTCCCGGCCCCGGCTTGCCCCCGGAATCGGACCAGGACGTCTTCATCAAGGACGCCTGCACCCGGCTGACGGATGCCTACCTGGCGCCGATTCAGCTGCGTTCCACCACGCTGACGTTGATCTACAGCACCATCTCGCTTCCCAGCTGGACTGCGGGCAGCCAGCAGGTGTCCTGCAGCGTCGGTGCGACGCTCGGCAACGGCGGGTGGGCGACCCTGCTCAACAGCGCCAAGGGCCCTTTGCTGATCAATGGTCAGCCGCCGGTGCCGCCCCCGGACATCCCGCTCGAGCGGCTCAATCTCCCCCCGATCGAGTTCACCGAGCCGACGTCGGAGTATTACCCCGATGAGTCGTCCTCCGCAGGCTCGTCCGCGTCGGGTTCCTCGGACTCGGGTTCCTCGGACTCGGGTTCCTCGGACTCCTCGACCGAGCGCAGCGACCCGAGCCAGCACCTGCCCGGGGAGACCACCGAAAACACCGCCGAGCCCACTCAGGTACCTCCCCCGCCGGGCAACACGTTCAACCCACCCGCACCGGGCGCGCCGTTGGACGGCGTACCCCCGGCCGGGGAGCCGGTGGCGCCGGCTCCTGCCGCGGTTCCGCCGCCCGTGGAACCGGCTCCCGGGCTGCCCCCGGGGCCGGTGCTCCCGGTGCCGCCGCCGGCGTGATCCGATGAGCGTGCGGATGAGCCGGCAACGGTTCGATGAGCTGGTCTCCGATGCGCTTGACCTGATCCCGCCGGAGCTGGCCGCGGCCATCGACAACGTGGTGGTGCTGGTCGAAGACCGCAATCTCACCGAGCCCGATGTGCTGGGGCTCTACGAGGGCGTGGCGCTCACCGAACGCGACTCCTTTTATGCCGGGTCGCTTCCTGACACCATCACCATCTATCGCGGTGCCCTGCTGCAGATGTGCGACTCCGAGGAACAGGTTGTCGACGAGGTGGCGATCACGGTGATCCATGAGATCGCGCACCACTTCGGCATCGACGACGAGAAACTCCATGCCCTGGGCTGGGCCTGATCCCCGCCGTTGGCGCGCCAGACCTGATTTTGTCAGCCGATGGTGGTAGGAACGGGCTCATGAACGCACACTGTCGGGACTGCGAGGCAGATCAAGACCACTGCCACGGCACCGTCATCCGGCACACGCTGTGGCGTTCGGAGTGCACGGAGGACGGCTGCACGGCACCCGAGCTGATCGGCCACACATATGTCATGGACTGTGACGCGGTGGGTTGTGCGTGCGGTCAGCCCATGGGGTCGGCGGACGTTCTCGCTTCCTGAGCGGCGTCGACCTCGGGCTCCGGGTAGAACGGCGGCGACAGGGCTCCCCAGTGCAGGCAGCTCCACCGGCCGTCGGTGATCGGGGCGAGCACCACGGACTCGGCGTTGGCCAGGTGGTGGTCGAGGGCGAAGGTGCCGTCGACACCGGCCAGGACCGCGCCCACCAGCCGGATCGCCGCGCCATGACTGACCACCACGATGTCGTCGGTCCACTCGTGGTCATCGAGATAGCGCATCCGCAATTCGGTCAGCACGGGAACGTAGCGGGCCAGCACGTCGTCAGCACTCTCACCGCCCGGCATGGGCACGTGTAGCTCACCCTGGTGCCACCGCTGGTAGATCGTCGCGAACTCGTTGATCGCCTCGTCGTCGTTGCGGTTCTCCAGGTCACCGACCTGAACTTCGTGCAGACCTTCGAGTTCCTGCGGTGTGACGTCAAGGTGTCCGCCCACTTCCGCGGCGGTCTGGCGGGCGCGGGTGGCGATCGAATGCGCCAGGAGCCCCGGTGACCCCTGCCTGCGGCGAGCGAACTCCCGCGCCTGATCGCGGCCCAGCGGCGTGAGTTCCGCCCCGGGCGGGCGGGTGTCGAGACGCTTGTCGACATTGCTGTAGGTCTGCCCGTGCCGGAGCAGGATCAGGCGGCCGCTCATGAGCGCCCCCGCCGGAGTCCCTCGAGCCACTGGGCAGCGTCGTCGAGTCGGGGCGGTAGGGCGCCTGCGGCCGAACCGGTGGGCCAGGATCCGAGATATCGCACATCGGCACAACGTCGGTGCAGCGCTGTGAGTGCCTCAGCGACGGCGGAATCTTCGATGTGGCCCACGCAGTCGAGGAAGAAGACGTAGGTGCCCAGCTCGACGCGGGTGGGCCGGGATTCGATCCGTGTCAGGTCGATATCGCGGATGCCGAACTCCATCAGCGCGCTGACCAGCGCTCCGGGTACGTTATCCAGCCGCAGCACCACCGAGGTGCGGTCGGCCCCGGTACGCGCCGGTGGTCGACCGGGCAGGCCGACGAGCACGAACCGGGTGCGTGCGTTCGGTTCGTCGACGACCTCCTCGGCCAAGGTGTCGAGTGCGTACAACTCGGCCGCCAAGGCCGTGCTGACGCCGGCGTCCGCGCGACCGTGCAGGACGTCTTCGGCGGCTCCGGCGTTGGAGATCGCGGGCACGACGGTCGCCTCAGGGAGCTCCGCGGAAAGCCAGCGCCGCACCTGGGCGGCGGCCACCGGGAAGGCTGCGACCGTGCGCACAGCCGCCGCGTCCGTGCCCGGTGCGACGACGATGCTGAACGCCACGTCGAGGGTGAGCTCGGCGTAGACCTGCAGCGGGGAGCCGATCGCCAGGGCGTCCAGCGTCGGCAATACCGACCCCTCGATCGAGTTCTCGATCGGCACGCATGCGTATTGCGCAACGCCCGTGCGCACCGCTTCCAGCGCCGCCGGTGTGCTGTCGGTGGATACCGGTTCGACGGGACCGTCGGCAGGGATCAGACCCGCTGCAGTCATCTGGTTCATTGCCGCCTGCGAGAACGTCCCGCGCGGACCCAGGTACGCGATGCCGACCACCCCAAACACTAACGGGTAGCTCTTGCGTCGCCCCCAAAACGATAGTTAAGTTAGGCTCACCTAACCACGAACCCCCCGCCGATACCGGCGCCCTGCGGAAGGTTTCCCCGATGACATTGGCTGCGATTCCTGGGTCCACCGGGCCGTCGACCGCCGAGCGCATCCGCAGCGCATGCACGCGCGGCGAAAGCGCCCTGCTGGCACTCGAAGGCATCGAACCGGAGTCCACCCCGCTGCATCACCTGATGGCCGACGGCTCCTTCGCGACCCTCGTCCCGGCCCGCAGCGCTGCAACCGCCCACATCCTCACTGCCGGCGTGAGCGGGGTGCAGGCCGTGCTGGAACTCACCGACTACGCACCTTTGCCGCTACGCGAACCCGTGCGATCCCTGGTGTGGATCCGCGGGCACCTGCAGCGGGTGCCGGAAGCCGCCGTTCGCGACACACTCGACCTGATCGCTGCCGACGACCCTAATCCTGTTCTGCTGCAAGTTGGTTCAGAGTTCACCCTGATGCGGCTGGAAGCCGAGTCGGTGGTGGTCGCCGACTCCCAGGGCGCGGAGTCCGTCGGGATCGGCGCCCTGCTGGAAGCCGAACCCGACCCGTTCTGCGTGTTGGAGACGAGCTGGCTGCGCCACATCGACAGCGACCATGGTGACGTGATCACCCGGTTGACCTCCCGGTTGCCCGCACCCCTGCGCCGTGGCCAGGTCCGCCCGCTGGGCCTGGACCGCTACGGCATCCGGTTGCGGGTGGAAGGCGACGACGGCGACCACGACGTGCGGTTGCCGTTCCCCAAACCGGTGGACGACGTTCACGGCCTCGGCCAGGCCATCCGGGTCCTGATGGGATGCCCCTTCGTCAACGGGCTGCGGGCACGTCAGTCCTGACACCGGGGCCGGTTACCGTGACGGGGTGAGCGAACCCGATGCGCTGACCGCCGCCGGCGGACCGGTCGGCGCGAAGTCGTTGACACCGGCCGAGCGCCGGGCGTACCAGATCGAGATCCTCATCGTCTTGGCGGTGACCTTCGGGCTCAGCGCCGTCACGGCGGTGCTGCAGCTGACCGATTTCGTGCTGCGCGGCTTGGCGGGCCAGTCCGTCGCCCTCAATCCGCGCCGCTCCTATTTCTCGCTCATCGACCTCGGGCTCAACATCGCGGCCGTGACCCAGCTGGTCGCCTGGGGAGCCCTGGCGGCATACCTGTTGTGGCGCAGCGGATTCAGCCTCCACCGCATCGGCATCGGGCGGTTCCGGCTGCGCCCTGATCTGCTCGGCGGCATCGGACTGGCCGCGCTCATCGGGGTGCCTGGGCTCGGACTGTATGTGCTGGCCCGCGCCATCGGTATCAGCGCCGAAGTGGTTCCCACCGAACTCAGCGACAACTGGTGGCGGATACCGGTTCTGGTGGCCTCGGCGTTCGCCAACGGCTGGGCTGAAGAAGTCATCGTCGTCGGCTACCTGCTGACACGCTTCGAGCAGCTGGGCCTCAACCCGGTCAAGGCCGTCATCTGGTCCAGCGTGCTTCGCGGGGCCTACCACCTTTATCAGGGCTTCGGCGCCGGGCTGGGCAACCTCGCGATGGGTCTGGTGTTCGGCTACGTGTACCGGCGTTGGGGGCGACTGTGGCCGCTGGTCATCGCACACGGGATCATCGACACCGTGGCCTTCGTCGGGTACGCCCTCCTGGCCCAGCATCTGGGGTGGCTGGGTGACACCACGTAAATTGACCTGGTGAACGACGACCGGCGCCCACCGTGGGACGACCCACGCAGGCGCCCACCCGGGCCGCCGCCCCGCGAGCCCTCGCAGGTGCTCCGTCGCGATCCCACCTACCGGCCACCACCACCGCCGGTGCAGCGCAGGCCACCGGTATGGCCGCCGAATCCGCCTTCCCCACCGATCCAGCCGCCACCGGCCCCGCAGCAGCTCCCGCGTCCCCCGCAACCCCGGCCACCGCAGCAGAGGATCGCGCCGCCGCCGTCGCCGCCGGTGAAACCCAAGCGGCGCCGTCGACTGCCCGTCGTCCGGCTGCTGCTGACACTGCTCCTGGTGGCCGTTCTCGCCGTTGTCGGTATCGGCTTCTGGGTCGACACCTCGCTGCACCGCATCCCGGCCCTGGTCGCCTATCCGGACCGGCCCGCCGCCGGGCGGGGCACCAACTGGTTGCTCGTCGGCTCGGACAGCCGGGCGAACCTGTCCCCGGAACAGCAGGCCGCCCTGGCCACCGGCGGCGACGTCGGCAACGGCCGGACCGACACCATCCTGCTGGTCCACCTCCCCGGACTGGGATCGAGTGCGCCGACCACCATGGTGTCGCTCCCCCGCGACTCCTACGTCCCGATCCCCGGCTACGGCAGCGACAAGATCAATGCGGCGTTCTCGCTGGGCGGGCCTCAGCTGCTCGCTCAAACCGTGGAACAGGCCACCGGCCTGCGCCTGGACCATTACGCCGAGGTCGGCTTCGACGGGTTCGCCGGCGTGGTGGATGCCCTGGGTCAGGTCACGGTGTGCCCCGCCGAACCGATCAGCGACCCGCTCGCCGGGATCGAACTTCCCGCCGGATGCCAGGAGCTCGGAGGCAGCGACGCGCTCGGCTTCGTACGCAGCCGCGCCACCCCCCGCGCGGATCTCGACCGGATGGCCAATCAGCGGCAGTTCATGTCTGCGTTGTTGCAGCGCGCGGCCGCGCCGGCGGTGTGGCTGAACCCGTGGCGGTGGTACACCGTGCCGCGCGCCGCCGTCGACGCATTGACCGTCGACGACAGCGATCATCTGTGGAATCTCGCCCGCCTGGGCTGGGCCCTGCGCGGAGCGACGACCACGCTGACCGTGCCCATCGGGCAGTACACCTCCAATGACTCCGGGGATGTGGTGATCTGGGACGAGGAGGCGGCCGGCGCACTGTTCAGTGCACTCAACACCGACGCGGCGATACCACAGTCCGCCCTGGACGCCCAGCCGTGACACGCCCCGTCCGGCAAACTCCGCCCGGACTGTGAAGCGAGTCACCGAGTTAGGTGCGATTTACTTAGGCAACGCTGCCCTCGCTAAGGCAAACCTTGGATGAAAATGCCTCTGACCTCGCGGTATTGTGCCCATCATGAACCACAACGACGCGCAGCACACCAAGTTCAACGGCCTGCTCCAAGACCAGATCCGCAATGAGTTCACGGCCTCGCAGCAATACATCGCCGTCGCTGTGTACTTCGATGATCTGGACCTGCCGCAGTTGGCCGGCCACTTTTACCGCCAGGCCCTCGAAGAGCGCAACCACGCCATGATGCTGGTGCGTTACCTGCTCGACCGTGGCATCCACGCCGAGATCCCCGGAGTCGACGCGGTCCGCAACGAGTTCGGCACTCCGCGGGATGCCCTCCAGATGGCGCTGGATCAGGAACGCGGCGTCACCGAGCAGATCACCACGCTGGCCGCGGTCGCCCGCGATGAGGGCGACTACCTGGGTGAGCAGTTCATGCAGTGGTTCCTCAAGGAGCAGGTCGAGGAGGTCGCCTCGATGACCACGCTGCTGCGCATCGCCGACCGTGCCGGCGAGAATCTGTTCCACCTCGAGGATTTCGTCAACCGCGAGATGTCACAAACGGGCGCCGACGCCACCGCACCCGCTGCGGCCGGAGGTTCGCTCTAACCGTCCCGCCCCGCCCCGGTCAGCCCGTCCTGGAGCCAGGACTTGGTGCGGCCGGGGTGGTTCGTGGCAATCCAGGCCACCCCGACGTCTCGGCAGAAGCCGACGTCCTCGTAGTGGTCGACTGTCCAGCAGTACAGCGCCCGCCCCTGCGCGGCAGCGCGATCCACCAGTTCGGGATGCTCCCGCAAGGTCGTGATCGACGGCCCCACCGCCGTTGCACCCACCGTGGTGGCAGCACTTCCACCCAGGTAGCGAGAGGTTTCGCCGAGCAACACCGTCGGCAACAACGGCGCCGCGCGCCGGATACGCCACACCGCCGCCGCCGAGAACGACATCACCACCGCCCGGGACCTGTCGGCCGAAGCGGGTGCAGCGATGCCGTAGCGGTGCAGCAACGCCAACAACTTGCTCTCCACCAGTGCGCCGTAGCGCACGGGGTGCTTGGTCTCGATGAACAGCTTCACGGGGCGGTGCCAGTCCAGCACCAGGGTCACCAGGTCGTCGAGGGTGAGCAGTCCGGTATTGCCCAGACTGCCGTCCGGGCGCCAGCTGGCGTGCCAGGCGCCGTAATCGTGTGTGCGTAACTCCGCCAGGGTCATCTCACTGACCACGCCGGTTCCCGTGGACGTGCGGTCGATGCGCCGGTCGTGCACGCACACCAGATGCCCGTCCTTGGTGAGCCGCACATCGCACTCGACGCCGTCGGCGCCCTCTTGGAGAGCCAGCTCGTAAGCGGCCAGCGTGTGCTCGGGCCGGTCCGCCGATGCACCCCGGTGCGCGACGACAAACGGGTGCCCGTCGTGGGGTTCTGCGTGCACCCCGTTGTGCTCGTAGTCGCCCGAGTTCATATCGCTATGCTGCAGGCTCTTGGCTGCCCGGCTCAACTGCAGTCTGGGGTTCGGCCTTGCCTCGCAGCTCAGACGGCCCGCTGTCGGCCGCGACGATCACCCAGCGATGCGCCGGCCGCTCCACCGGTTTGCGTTCGAAGCCGAAGTACACCCGCGCCAGCGTCGCCACCGTCGCCGCGCTCAGCAGGTAGGCCAGCGTGACGGTCACAGTGTTGTCGGCGATCCCCTGGGCGTCGGTCGTGAAACTGGTCGCGATGGCGAACACCGACACCCCGGTGCACAACACCCACAACACAGCCCAGACCAGGATGGGTTTGCGCATCCGCTGATAAGTGTTCTCGGCAGTGGCGGTCTCGATGACGAACACCGGTGCCCACACCAGGTTGACCACCGGGATCAGACAACCCGCCCACAGCGCCTTGGCGGAACGGGGGTCCTGATGGCCGAGGTGGGCGAATACCGCCGCCCGCCGTCGGATCAGCCAGCCCGTCATCACCACGGCACAGCCGATCACCGCGAACAGCACGGCGACACTGAACAACACCCCCAGCCAGACCGCGGGCAAGGCGACGAACCGCGGCAGCAGAGTGGTGCGGTTGATGATCAGCAGCAGGTAGCGGATGGCGTGCACCACCGCGGCAGCGATCATGACTGCGGCGGCGGTGTACAAGGTCAAGCGGATGACGCGCGCCGATGGCCCGCTGCGCGCCGGAGCGGACTCCGCCGAGGCGGGTTCGATGTGGTCGAACAGGCCCCACCGGGGGATGAAGTCGTAGCGCGGCGTCGGGCCGAGCGGACGACGCCGGCGCTGCTGCGACGGCGCTGCCCCCGGTCGGACCGCGATCCACCGGTAGCCGGACGGCAACGGGTGTGGGCCCGCGGCGGCTCCCGGGGAACGGTGCCAACCGGATGCGGGCGCGGCGACCTGCTCACCGGCGGACGGCGCCAACAGCGCGCCCTGGCAACGCGGACACCATTGACGCTGCTTGTCGCGCACGTTCCAGCGGGTGCCGCACACCGAACACACCTGGATCACCGGACCAGCCTAACGGTGGCGCCCAGGGTGACGGCCGCGCGCGTCAGACGTCGCCGGGTCCGCCGGCGTCGGTGACCACCGGGCGGCCTGCGCCGGCCCAGGCGAGCATGCCCCCGTCGACGTTCATCGGCTGGTAGCCGTTGCGTTGCAGATACTGCGCCACGCGTTGTGAGCGGCCTCCGGCATGGCAGATCACGTACAACGGTTTGTCGGTCTCGATCTCGTGGATCCGTGCCGGGATGTCACCCATCGGAATGTGCTGAGCTCCGGGGGCATGCCCGCGCTGCCACTCGTCGTCCTCGCGGACGTCGAGCAGGATCGCCGCGTCACCGAACTCAACCGGCAGTCCGGTGACGTCTGACTGGGGAATCGGCGAGTCGTCCATACCGCAATCCTGTCACGGGCCGGCCGGGGGCGGTCGCGATAAGGGAACAGCAATTCCCGCTATCCACAGTTTCCACAGCTTTATCCACAGCCTGGCGAGACGCTTTTCCAGCTGTACTGCTGCGTATGACGGCGCGTGGCCGACGGCTGTGGATAAGGTCGTCGCCGCACCACCGGCTGATCAACAACCTGGGCGAACATCCGAACTATTGTCCGGTCGATACCGGCCAGTAGCTCCGCAGGCGGGCTGTGTAGCGCCGCGGTTTCGGGACGGCGCCGGACGCAACCGCCCCCCGCCGGACGCCGATTTCCGTCGTGGTACCAGGAGGGTTATGATCGCCGTCACAGGCACGCAGCTGTGATTCAATTCACTGAGGCACCAGCGATGATGCAGGTCAGGGGTTTCTGATGGCGGCACAACCGATCGGGCCACAACCGGCCAGGCAACCGGCGCACTGGTATGCGTCGCCGACATTCAGCAGTTCGTACCGCACCGCAGCGCTGCGCGCCGGTGCGATCGCCCTCGTCCTGCTGGTGATCCTGGCCGCCATCGTTCTGACCTGACTCAGCCCGGCCGTCGCCGGACTGTCCACACCACCCGGTAGGACCCCGCCGCGGGCACCGGCCCGAACTGTCGCGAGTCCACCACTCCGGCAGCATCCACGTTGTCGGATCGGGCTTCGAACATCTCCCCGCACACCTCGCCCACCCGTTTGATGAGCCAGCGTGACGGCATTCGGGGATCGGGAAACACCCGAACCTGACCCGGGCGAGGTTCGCCGCCGCGCAGCGCGAGCACCCCATCTCCGGGCGACAACCCAGGACGCATCGAGTCCTCGACGATCACGAACCGGCGCACCGGCCAGCGTGGCTGTGGTTTCTCCCGGCTCACTCGGGAAAGTCTATGTTTTCCGGCCGGGCCCCTGAGGGTAGGTTTAGCCCATGCTGCATCGACTTTTTACCAACGCCACTCCCGCCCATGCCCATTGCGACCTGTTCTGCGGTGTCTATGACCCCGCGCAGGCGAAGATCGAGGCGCTTTCCTGCCTGAAGACGATCCAGAAGTACCACGACTCCGATGACGAGCACTTCAAGACGCGCGCGATCATCATCAAGGAGCGGCAGGCCGAGGAGGTCAAGCATCACCTGATGGTGCTGTGGGCTGACTTCTTCACCAAGGACCACTTCGAGCAGTTCCCCAACCTGCACCAGCTCTTCTGGGACGGTGTGCACGGCGCAGGTGACGTCAAGAAGTCCTTGGACGCCGCCGTCGCCGAGAAGCTGCTCGCCACCATCGATCAGATCTCGGACATCTTCTGGCAGACGGAGAAAGGCAAGCAGATGGGCGTGTACCCGCCTGCCTGAACACTGGCCTGCTGACCCAAGCTGGATACCGGGGCGTCGCGCGTCTGCGCGGCGCCCCGACTCTGTCCATGGCATGTTCACCGCTGGGCTGCCAGGTATTGGGCCTTGGTTAGCACTCGTGTCCTATTGCGTGCCAGCACACTTGTACTTCATCCTGATCGGACCGACCCGCTGGCGTGTCGTGCGCAACCGTCCCAACCGAGCAAATCGCGGAGGGCATTATGGAAACTGGGTCCGGGCGAGCAATTGAGCTGGCCCCCTTTCATTCCGGTGGAGCCCTCAAGGGATTCGTGGTTTCGGGGCGGTGGCCGGACTCGACCAAGGAATGGGCGCAGCTGTTGATGGTGGCCGTACGAGTCGCATCGTGGCCGGGATTACTGTCCACCACAACGATTTTCGGTGTCCGCGAGGAGTTGCCGGACGCCCCCGCCCCCGGCACAGTCGGGCTGGTGCTCGCAGAAGGCCCCGTGGTGGGCGACTCGGCCGTCCCGCCAGGACATTTCGCGGATCAGCATCCGCCGGCATTGATGATGCTGCATCCACCGTCAGAGACCACACCGTCGTTGCCCGAATGCACCGGCGCCGCATCAGGTTGTGTATTGCTGCCCGGGCTACCGCATTTGGGACTCGAGCATCGGGCAGCTTGGGTCGAAGCCGAGTCTGACGGCACCGTGACGTCGATGGTGAGCCGGGTGGGCGTTGACCCGATCAGCCATCCCGACACGGCGATCCTGGCGATGCTGCTTGCCGCATAAGGCAATTAGGCCACCTCAAAGTGGCATTCTCGAACTGAGAATTACGGCTGGCCGAAACCCCGCACTGAGTTGGCGATCTCGGAAATCCGCCTTTATGGTGGTGCCTGTCAGCGAAGGGGAGTAGCCCCCAATCGTCTGGTCGACATACTGGCAGCGATGCCCGGCCGACGAACCGAGGTAGTCGTACTCGGTGGGTGAGACCTTCGACAAGATGTCGTCGACCGTGTCCAGCACGCGGACGCCGACACCGCGTCGAAAGGTCCGTGCCGTGCTCGCAGCGTTTCTGATCAGCCTCGGAGTCGTGTTCCTTGCCGAACTCGGCGACAAGTCGCAGCTGATAACCCTCACCTATGCGCTGCGGCACCGCTGGTGGGTGGTGCTGACAGGAGTGGGCATCGCCGCGTTCCTGGTGCACGGCGTCTCGGTAACAGTGGGCCACTTCCTGGGCCTGACCCTGCCGGAGAAGCCGATTGCCTTCGCCGCAGCGTTTGCCTTCCTGTGTTTCGCCGCCTGGACGTGGCGCGAGGTGGTCAAGGGCGACGGCGACACCGACGAGGACGGTGAGATCAAGACCGCCGCCAAGCCACGGTTTGTGGTGCTCGCGGTGATGTCCTCCTTCGTCCTGGCCGAACTCGGGGACAAGACCATGCTGGCGACGGTGGCCCTCGCCAGCGACAACAACTGGGCCGGGGTCTGGCTGGGCGCGACAGTAGGCATGGTGTTGGCCGACGGCGTGGCGATCGCGGCGGCGCACGCCTTGCACCGAAAGCTGCCGGAAAGGCTGTTGCACGGCATGGCGGCCCTGCTGTTCCTGTTGTTCGGCCTGTGGATCCTGTTCGACAGCGCGTTGGACCTACGGCTGGTGGCGATCATCACAACCGGCGCCGTCGGCGGTGCTGCAGCCGCTGTGGCTATCACCAAATGGATGCAACGCAACCGCGCCGCCGGCGACGCCGACCTCACCGCCCGGACCGCAGAGTCGCCGACAAAGGAATGACGGATTCCTCGGCCGCCGCGCAGAGGCATCGCCGCCGGTAGCCGCACCGGCAGCCCCAAGATCAACCCATGCGACCGCCATGGTGGTTCGGATTACGTAGTCGTACTTCCCGGTAGCAAATCCCCGTCACGCTCAGGAAATCTTCAGGAATCGTTGCCCGGTAACAACCGGGTTTCGAATGCCACCCAGTGATGGCAGCGTTTCGCGCAGAGCTGACTGGCCTGCTCACAGAGCCCTCGAGGGACATATTGCCTGCACTTCAAATCAAGGCGGATGCCCTGTTCAGGGGTTTGACGCCCCCGAAAGCGCCGAACCGGTGAGGGCTGCCGTTAATTTGCCGGGCGTTTGCACTTGGTTGTTGCCTCAACTCTCGCTACGATGAACAGCAAATATGGCCACGGATATGTTTGCGATGTCCACCTGTGGAGGTCTTACGATGAGCACGACGTTCGCTGCGCGATTGAATCGCCTTTTCGACACGGTTTATCCGCCGGGGCGGGGTCCGCATACGTCAGCGGAAGTGATCGGTGCGTTGAAGGCCGAGGGTGTGACCATGTCCGCGCCCTACCTGTCTCAGCTCCGGTCCGGCAACCGCACCAACCCCTCCGCCGCAACCATGGCGGCGCTTGCCAACTTCTTCCGGATCAAGCCTGCGTACTTCACCGACGACGAGTACTACGAGAAGCTCGACAAAGAGCTGACGTGGCTGGCGAACATGCGCGATGAAGGCGTCCGCCGCATCGCCGCCCGCACCGTTGGGCTGTCACCGGAGGCCCAGCAGGATCTCGTTGCCAAGGCCGAGGAACTGCGCCGCAAAGAACACCTCGACGACTAACCCCGGCGGCGACTAACCCCAGCGGCGACTAACCGCTCGCCCGCTCCAATGCGCGGTACTGCCGGGCTATTTCGATGATCCACTCCCGGTCTGAGTAGGTGTCTGGCTGGCGTAGCGCTCCCAGTCCCGGAAATACGTCGTTACCGTCGTTGCCTGCTCGAATCCACTCAGCGATGGCCCGGGCCTGCTCCTGCGGCGGTAAGGCCGGCGACCCGCTGCCATGGAGTGCGCTGGACGCCGCCCCACGGGTGGACGTCGCCTCCAGGAACAATGCATCCGAGATCAGCGACAACCGCTCGGCGACCCGGAACACCAGCGGCCCGCGTGGACGGACGCCGATGCCGATATCGGGCTGGCGCCGTTCGAGTTCGGCCAACAGCGGTTCGATCAGCCGGAGTTCGTGGCGGCCGGTGAACCAGTCCTCGACGGTCGGCAACAACGATCCCAGCGCGACAACGGTCATCGCCGTTCCCAACAGGGTCGCTGCGGTGCCGATGCCCACGAGACCGGACGCGCCGAAAGCCTGGATCAGCAGAAACGCGATGGTCAGCAGGATCAGCACGATGCCGACCGTGAACACGAACAGCGCTCTGCCGCGCCGGCTGCGGCTGGAATGTCGCAAACCGCCCCAGGTCACCAGGGTGAGAGCCAACATCACGTAGAGCAGGGGCAGCAGCCACATCATCGACAGGTGCGGCGTGGCCAGGTTTCGAGACAGGTACTCCTGCGGCGCCATTTCGGGCTGTTTCTCCTCGGCGAAGAACAGCACCAGGGTGAGCGCGGCGATGACGACTGCCACCCCGTATTGCAGAACCGCTACCCGTCTCACCACCGCCGTGGGTCTGGAGGCCGCGGCCGTGGTGATCATCACGCAACTGCCGGCGGCGCAAGCGACGAGCGCCACCTGGCTCAGGGCCACCGAGATGTTCGGCCAGAGCAGCGCGCTGTCGAGCAGCAGCGTCAAAGGGTGCCAGTTCAGGGCGGCGATGACGGCCAGGCTGCCCAACGCAACGACCATCGCGGTACTTACCAGGGACTGCTTGTTGACCAAAGCCCAACCGATGCGCACGCCGGTCGCCATTGCGAGCAACCCGGCGATCACCCAGACCGTCAACCAAACGCCTCCCCCAGTCGAACCTGCACGATCGATGCGCGATCAGAGGGCATTCGGCCCAGCCGGTAGATCAGCAGCGCCGCGAAATCCTCGGCCTCCTGCTCGGCGTCCTCACCGCTGGGACCCATGCAGCCCGTACGTTGATTGAGCATGTACCCGATGAGGTCATCACCGGCGACTTCAGTGGTCTGACGTGCCGCTTCGACCACCGGCAGTCCTTCATGACCCAGTACCAGATGCCCGAGCTCGTGAGCCAGGGTCCGCTGCCACGTGGGCAGACCGCGCTGCAGCAGGAACACGTCGCGATCGTTGTACTGCCGCCACTGTCCGCACACGCCCGGAGGCAGGTCGGCCAGGTCGATCTCAATGGGGCGCCCGCGATCGGCGCTGACGGCCGAGACCAGGCTCGCCAGCGAGACTTCCCCGCGCCTCGGCGCCAACTCCAGCACGTCCCCCACAGCTTTGGTCACCCGTCGGCTGATCGGCATGTCACCCCCTCCCCCTCACACACCAGCTGTCATTGCAGAAAGCGCGCTGTTCCCGCAGCGCGGACCGCATGGCCGGCTTTCGCCTGCCGATACCCCACCAATCCCCCCACAGCTGTAAGTGCCACTATGCCCGCTATACCCGGAATCGCAAGGCCAGCGACCTCCGTGAGCTTGGCGGACCGAAGATACTGCGGGTACCCCGCGCGGAAATTCGCCGACAGGATCGGCCTGCCGCCCGGCCCCATCGACGGGGCCGTGGCACCGGGCACGCGCTGAGGCACGGCCGGACGTCCAGCGACAGGTGCCGGCGGTACCACGTCCTGCGGCGGGACGGGACGGATCGGGGCGCTGATCCGTGGGGGCACGACGATCACCGGCGCGGCGACGGGCGCCAGCGGGCCGCCAGCCGATGGCGCCAACCCGCCGCCACCTGCGTCGAGAACTTGCGGGTCTCCGGGGCCGGGATCACCGATATCCGGAACGCCAGGTGGTGACTGCGGTGCCCCGGGGTTGCCGATGATCCCGCCCCCGCCGCCACCATTGGCGGGGGGCGGACTCCCAGGCGGACTTGCCGGAGGACTCCCAGGTGGGCTTCCCGGAGGACTCCCGGGTGGGTTTCCCGGAGGGCTTTCCGGCGGACTCCCAGGTGGGCTTTCCGGCGGGCTTTCCGGCGGACTCCCAGGTGGACTGTCGGGCGAATCCGGCGGCGGTCTTCCGGGAGTCACCGAGCCCCCGTCGTCGGGGTCATCGCACGGCCACGTGTTGTCGTCGGGATCCTCCTGCGGAGGTCTGGCCCCGCCCTGTCCCAGCGGCCGGCCATGACCGTGCTCGCCAGACCCGTGCTCGCCAGACCCGTGCCCGTCGGACCCATCGCGGTCGGGGTGGGTGCCGTCGCGCGGCCCGCGCGGGTGAGGTCTGTCCGAGCGGGACCCGTCCTCGTGGCCCTGTGATCGGTCTCCATTGCCTGGCTGGTGGGCCGCGCCGCTGTCGCTGTGCCCGCTCCCGCCGGGGTCGGCAACCGCGGTGGTCAGGCCCAGCCCACCGGTTCCACCGACGAGCAAACCGCCTGCGAGCACAGCACTGATCGCGGCTGCTCGTACACGCGACCCGTCCACACTCAACCCGATTCGTCACGCCGAGACCAGGTCCTCGCGGTCGTCGCGACCCAGCCCCCGCTCCGAAGTTTGGCTCATTCTCGCATATCCGCAGGTCGCAATTCGGCCCGTCGGCGTAGACGATAGGGTTTATCCGGGTTCGCGGCAGACATCGCGACAATTGACGAGAGCACCGGGAGGCGACAGGTATGGGCCTGTTCACCAAGCGAAAGAGCCGCGCGACGCGGCGGGCCGAGGCCAAGGCGATCAAGGCCAAGGCAAAGCTCGAGGCCAAACTCGGCGCCAAGAACGAGCGACGCCGCATCAAGTCGGCCCTGCGCGCCGAGAATCGGTCGTTGAAGGCGCAGCTGCGAGCTCAACGCGACAGCGACCGCAATGCGCTCAAGATCGCCGAAGCTGAGCTCAAGGCCGCCCGCGAGGGGAAGCTGCTCTCACCGGCGCGGATCCGGCGCACGCTGACCATCACCCGGCTGATTGCACCCATCCTGGTGCCCATCGTCTACCGCGCCTCCACCTCGGCCCGCGGGCTGCTTGACGAGCGGCGTGCGGACCGGCTTGGCGTTCCGCTGACACAGTTGGGCCAGTTCTCGGGGCACGGCGGCCAGCTCTCCGCTCGCATCGCCGGTGCCGAGCGCTCGCTTCGTTCCGTGGCCGAGAAGAAACCCAAGGACGCCGAAACCAAGCAGTTCGTCACCGCGATCACCGACCGCCTGAAGGATCTCAGTGCGGCGGTCACGGCCGCGGAGTCCATGCCGACCACTCGTCGCCGGGCAGCCCACGCTGCGATCGCCCAGCAGCTGGACGGCATCGACGCCGACTTGATGGCGCGCCTGGGCGTGCTCTGAGTCTCTTGTGTCCGCCCGTGTTTCGCCAGTAGCCCGCCTCCGCGGGCTGACGGCCTCCGCGTTCACGTGCGCGTTGGCGGTCGCGGCGCACGCGCTCGCCGGCGGGGGCTGGCCTACGGGCGGGGCGGCTGCACTGCTGGTCGTGGTGGCGGTGGCGATCTGCCTGGCCGCCGTCGCAGACCGGGCTGCACAGAAACCGACGCTGATCGCGCTGTTGGCCGCCGGCCAGGGTGCCGCGCACGCCGCGCTGGCGTGCGGTCACCTGCATGGCGAAACCTCTACTGTGCCTTGGCAACTGATGCTCTTGGCGCATGCCCTGGCGGTCATTGCCGGTGCGTCACTGATGTCGGCGGCCGAGGGGTTGTGCTGCGCCCTTTCTCGTGTCGTCCGCCGCTGCGTCACCACAGTCTGCGGAGCCCCGCACGTCCCGAAAACCACTCGCGCCTGGTTGGAACACCCACCGCGCCAGCACGTTCTGCTGCTTGCCGCCTCGATCTCGCATCGCGGCCCCCCGGTGTGCGCAAAGCCCTGATTCGCACCCGACATTCTTCTGACCAGAAAGCCTCACCCGTGACAGACCTTTCGCGCTCAACCCTGCGTATTTTGTGCTCGGCAACCGTCCTCGGCGCCTGCAGTGTCGGCGCCTGGACCGCAATCGCGCCGGCCTCGGCGCACGTCCACGTCGACGCCGACGATCCAGTCCGCGCCGGCACCACCGTCATCACCTTCCGGGTGCCGAACGAGTCCGGAAGTGGTTCACCCACAACAGCCCTGACCGTTGATCTGCCCGATGTCGCATCCGCGCGCACCGACGTGATGGAAGGGTGGAGCGCGCAACTGGACAAGGACCCGGCAACGGGTGCGGTCCGGTCGGTGACCTGGACGGCCGACCCCGACGGCGGGATCCCCTCGGATCAGTTCGAACTGTTCCATATGCAGGTGACGCTGCCGGATTCCGAGACAGTCGCCTTCCCCGCCACGCAGACCTACCGCGACGGCACAGTGGTGCGCTGGGATCAACCGACGACACCCGGCGCTGCCGAACCAGATCATCCCGCACCGACATTGACGCTGACCGGTGCCGGGTCAAGCGATGACGAGACGGCCACGGCTGCCCCGCAGGCCACGCTCGGCGCGGACAACGTCGCCCGGGCCTTGGCGGGCGGGGCACTGCTGTTGGCGGCGATCGGAGTCGGCGTGGCCTTCGTCAGGCGTGGCGCATGAGGACGGCGATCCGGTGGTGTCTCACCACGTTTCTGGTGATCGCCTTGTCGGTTGCCGGGGCGGCGACTGTGTCTGCGCACGCGGTGCTGGTGTCCAGCGATCCCATCGAGAACGCCTCGTTGCCAACCAATCCCGAGCAGGTGAGCGCGACGTTCAACGAGCAGATGCAGCCGGCGTTCGCCGCGATGACGGTGATCGGGCCCGACGGCAGCCAGTGGTCGGACGGTCAGGTCCTGGTCCAGGGGTCGACGCTGAGTGTCGGTGTCCGTCCGCAGGGGCCCGCCGGCACCTACACGGTGAACTACCGGGCCACTTCCGCTGACGGGCACGTGGTCTCGGGTTCATGGTCCTACCTGGTGACGGAGGCCCCTGCGACGCCGGCAGCTCCACCGTCCGGCGCCCCGGCCACCGACGAGCCGGTCACCACTGCTCCGGCGGCGCCCGCGGCGCCCGCTGAGGGAATCCCGGTGTGGCCGTTCATCCTCGGCGCGTCGCTGATCGTCGTCGCGGGTGCCCTGTGGGCGGTTCGGCGCCGGTTGTGACGACTGCCCGGCTGGTGGCGGGCTGGGCGGTGGTGGTGGCTGCGACAGTGCTGCTGGCCTGGGCACTGGCGCAGCCGGCGCTGCCCCTGACGTCAGCCGCCGTGCGTGCGGTGGCCGACGGTGCGGCCGTGACCGTGCTGGGCCTGGCTGCGGTGGCGCTGCTCGATGAGCAGCGCCACCGTGACGAGCTGATTCGACGTGCCTCCGGACCGCTGGTGGTCGCGGCCGCCGGGTGGCTGGTGGCGGAGCTGGTGCGGCTGACTCTCGGCGCGGCCGAGGCAGCGGGTGTTCCGCTGACCGCGCTCACCACCCACACCGCGTGGGACTTCGCCACGATCACCGCTGCCGGCAGGTCCGGGATGTTCAGCCTGGTCGCCGCCGCGGTGATCTGCGCGTCGGCGATGTTGATGCGCCCCACATCCCCGTTGCGGTTGGCGGTGGCGGGCGTGGCAGGCACCGGGATCGCCGCCCGTGCCGTCGCCGGACACCTCGCGGAGGGCACCCTGAGCGCCGTCGCGGTCATGGTGCATGCCCTGGCCGCGGCATGGTGGTGCGGAGTCCTCGCCGCGCTGGTGCTCACGGTCAGCGGCCGCGGTCAGTGGGCGCGCGTGCTGCCCCGGTTCTCCCGCAGTTCGCTGGTCTGTGTGGGGGTCCTGCTGGTGGGTGGAACGGCGAGCGCCGTCGCCCGGCTGGCCGCACCGGCCGATCTCGTCGCCACGGGCTACGGGCGGATACTGCTGGTCAAGATCGCGGTGACGGCGCTGCTGCTCGCCCTGGCCTGGCGCAACAGGGCCGGCTGGGTGCCGGCCGCCAGCGCACACCGGGTGAGCGCGCAGACCTCCCGAGCGAAGTCGGTGACCGAACTCTCGATCATGGCGGTGGCACTGACCCTGGCCGCGGCGTTGACCGTGACCGGCTGACGTCGCAAGTGGGCAGAGGCCCCCTGGCATGATGGGGGCTACTTCCGGGAACCAGAAGCACGCGAAACCGCATGTCATGAGACAAAGGAGCACCCCCGATGGCCTACCCGCAGGAGCCGCCCGAGAAGCGTTCCGAGGCCGCACCTGACACGCCTGCGCAGCCACCGGCGAAGGCGCCCGGCAAAAAGGCTCCGGCCCAGAAGGCCCCCGCGAAGGCGGCCAAGAAGGCACCCGTGAAGAAGGCGCCGGCGAAGAAGACCACGCCGGACCCCGCCAAGAAGGCCCCACCGAAGAAGGCGCCACCTCCCCCGGCCCCGGCACCCGAAGTAACGGCCCCGCCGCTGCCGCCGCCCGTACTCCCGGTCACCGAGGGCGCCAAAGAAGCCGCAGCGCAGGCCAAGACCACTGTCGAGCAGGCCCCCGACGCGATCGCCGCGCCCGTGGTTGTACCGGCCGAGTCCGGCCGTTCGCCGCTGCCGATTGCGGTGGCGGTCGTGGTCAGCCTGCTGGCCGTACTGGTCGTCCGGCAGCTGCGTCGCAACTCTGCGGAGGGCCAACGATGACTGTCACACCACGCGCCACCGCGGACCTGGTCGACGAGATCGGGCCCGATGTCCACAGCTGCGATCTCCAGTTCCGGCAGTTCGGGGGGCGCGAGATGTTCGCCGGTCCCATCGTCACGGTGCGCTGCTTCCAGGACAACGCTCTGCTCAAGTCCGTGCTCTCGGAGCCCGGAAACGGTGCCGTACTGGTGATCGACGGCAACGCCTCGGTGCACACTGCGCTGGTCGGCGATGTCATCGCCGAGTTGGGCCGAAGCAACGGCTGGTCGGGCCTGATCATCAACGGCGCCGTCCGCGACGCCTCGACGCTGCGCACCATGGATATCGGCATCAAGGCGCTGGGCACCAACCCCCGTAAGAGCACCAAGACCGGCGACGGTGAGCGCGACGTCGCCGTCACCTTCGGCGGCGTCACCTTCCTACCGGGTCACATCGCATACAGCGACGACGACGGGATCGTCGTCGTCGCTGGCTGACGGCTGCGGTTCCGGCTGCGGCTAAGCCGAAGCCGGAACCGCGGCTTGGTGTTTGGCGAAGTGCAGCGTTGAGTCGTTGACCTTGCCCCGGCGGATCAGACGTAGGTCCACGAAGTAGTTCTGCTTGAGCCGCCACGGTGTCTGCGAGCCCGACTTCGGCAGCTCGTCGAGGGCACGCAGTACGTAGCCCGACGTCAGGTCCACAAACGGTCTGCGCTCGATGTCGTTACCGGGCTCCTCCGGGACCACCCGGTCGTATCCGTGAGAGTCCATGTAATTCAGGAGGCGGCAGACGAATTCGGAGGTCAGGTCGGCCTTGAGAGTCCACGAGGCGTTGGTGTAACCGAAGGTGAACACCATGTTGGGCAGGTTGCTGAGCATCATGCCCTTGTAGGCGACCGAGTCGGTCAGGTCCATTGGCTCGCCGTTGCGCAGCACCTGCGCGCCGCCGAAGAAGCGGATGTTCAAACCCGTTGCCGTGACGATGATGTCGGCGTCGAGATGCTCACCCGAGGTCAGCTGGATGCCGGTCTGGGTGAACCGTTCGATGGTGTCGGTGACGACATCGGCGTTGCCGTGGCGGATCGCCTTGAACAGGTCGCCGTTGGGCGCCAGGCACAGCCGCTGATCCCAGGGCTTGTAATCGGGGCCGAAGTGCTTCTCCACATCGAAGCCCTCAGGAAGTCGACGCTTCGCCATGGTCAGCAGGGTCTTGCGCATGTACTTCGGAAAGCGTTGTGACAGTTGATATTGCGCGGTGCTGAAGATGATGGCTCTCCAGCGGTTGATGAAGTGGGCGACGTTCTGAGGCAGATAACGGTTGGCCTTTTCGGCCACCGGATCGATGTCGGGCAGGGACCCGATGTAGGTGGGGGTGCGTTGCAGCATGGTGACGTGGCCGGCGCCCGATTTCACCAGTGCGGGGATCAGCGTGACCGCGGTCGCGCCGCTGCCGATCACGACGATCTTCTTCCCGGCGTAGTCGAGGTCCTGCGGCCAGTGCTGGGGATGGATCACGGTGCCCGAGAAGTCTTCGGCTCCGGGAAACTCCGGCGAATAGCCTTCGTCGTAGTTGTAGTAGCCGCTACAGGCCAAGAGGAACCCGCAGGCGATGGTCTTCTGCGCGCCACCGGTCTCGACGGTCAGGAGCCACTGGTTGTCGGTGTCCGACCAGTTCGCGGAGACCACGTTGTGGCCGAAGCGCATGTGCTTGTCGATCCCGTTCTCGCTGGCTGCTTCCTTGAGGTACGCCAGAATTGACGGGCCGTCGGCGATGGATTTGGCCGACGTCCACGGCTTGAAACGGAAGCCGAGGGTGAACATGTCGGAATCCGAGCGGATGCCGGGGTACTTGAACAGATCCCATGTCCCGCCCATGTCGTCACGCGCCTCGAGGATCACGTAGTTCTTGTCCGGGCACCGCTGCTGCAGGTGCCACGCGGCGCTGATCCCCGAGATACCTGCTCCGACGATGACGACGTCGACAAATTCGGTCATATGTCAAACCGTATCAACGTGGCGTCGAACACGTCAACACCCTGTCGACGATTCTCAACACCCTGTAAAGTCTGGTGCCGTGACCACCGCCAGGAAGCCGCGTGCGGCACGGGGCCGACGCTCGGCGCGCCCGTCGGGTGACGACCGCGAGCAGGCCATCCTGGAGACCGCGCTGCGCCTGCTTGCGGACAAGACATACGCCGAGATTTCCGTCGATGATCTGGCCAAGGGCGCGGGCCTGTCGAGGCCGACGTTCTACTTTTACTTCCCCTCCAAAGAGTCGGTACTGCTGACTCTGTTGGATCCGGTGATCCAGCGCGCGGATTCCGGGTTCGACGGCGCGATGGACCACCTGCCCAGCGATCCGCGGCGGGCCATCCGGGCCGGCATCAACACGTTTTTCGACGCCTTCGCCTCGGAACCGGTGCTGGGCAAGGCCTCCGCGGACGCGGTGGCCACCAGCCCCGAGGTCCGTGCGCTGTGGTCCCGGTTCATGGACAAATGGATCGGCCAGACGGCGGAACTGATCCTCGCCGAACGTGCCCGCGGCGCGGCGCCGGACACCATCCCGGCCCGCGATCTGGCCACGGCGCTCAACGAGATGAACGAGCGGATGATGGCGGCGGCGCTGGCCGATGAGCAGTTGGCGGTGGCGCGTGACCGGCTGGTAGACACCCTCACCCACATTTGGCTGACCAGCATCTACGGCCAGACTCCCTGATTTTGTCAGCGCTCGATGCGAACATATGTTCGTGTCAGTTGCGCAGAGTGGATCAGCGACGATCCTGCATGCCGACCTCGACTCGTTCTACGCGTCGGTAGAGCAGCGTGACGACCCGACACTGCGTGGGCGGCCGGTCATCGTCGGCGGCGGCGTCGTGCTGGCGGCCAGTTACGAGGCCAAGGCCTACGGAGTGCGGACCGCGATGGGTGGCCGCCAGGCGCTGGCGCTGTGCCCCAACGCGGTGGTGGTGCCGCCGCGGATGTCGGCGTACTCGCAGGCCAGCGCCGCGGTCTTCGACGTCTTCCACGACACCACACCGCTGGTGGAGCCGCTGTCGGTGGATGAGGCCTTTCTCGACGTCACCGGCCTGCGGCGGGCCGCGGGTGAGCCGGTGCAGATAGCGGCACGCTTACGGGCGCAGGTGCGCGACGAGGTGGGCCTGCCGATCACTGTCGGGGTCGCGCGCACGAAGTTCCTGGCGAAGGTGGCCAGCCAGGAGGCCAAACCCGACGGGCTGCTGCTGGTCCCCCCGGGGCGTGAACTACAGTTCCTGCACCCGTTGCCGGTCCGGCGGCTGTGGGGAGTCGGCGCCAAGACCGAGGACAAACTCCGTGCGTACGGCATCCTGACCGTCGCGCAGGTCGCAGAACTCGGTGAGTCGACGCTGGCGTCCATGGTCGGCGGTGCAATGGGCCGCCAGCTCTACTGCCTGTCGCGCAATATCGACCGTCGGCGGGTTGTCACGGGCAGCAGACGGCGCTCGGTGGGAGCGCAGCGTGCCCTCGGCCGGCGGGGCAACACCATGTCGGCCGCTGAACTGGACGCGGTGGTGGTCAATCTGGTCGACCGCATCACCCGCCGGATGCGCTCGGCCGGCCGCACCGGCCGGACCGTGACCCTGCGGCTGCGGTTCGACGATTTCGGTCGGGCGACCCGCTCCCACACCATGCCGCGTGCCACCGCGGCCACCGAACCGATCCTGGCCGCCGCCCGCGGCCTGGTGGGTGGCGCCGCGCCACTGACCCGGCAGCGTGGGCTGACTCTGGTCGGATTTGCGGTGTCCAATATCGACCGCGACGGTGCCCAGCAGTTGGAGTTGCCCTTCGACGGCGGCGCGGATCTGCTGGCCGTCGACTCGGCGGTGGATCGGATCCGCGAGCGGTTCGGTAATTCATCGCTGACCCGCGGGGTGCTGGTCGGCCGAGACCCGGGGGTGGAGGTGCCACTCCTGCCTGATTGAAGAAGTGCCGATGCGGGCTCAGGACACCCATTTGAGCAGTTTGTCCGCGGACCAGGTGTTGATGATCCGTTCCACCGGCACCCCGTTGTCGAGGGCGCGTTGCGCGCCGTAGCCGAGGAAGTCCAGCTGGCCGGGTGCATGCGCATCGGTGTCGATGGAGAAATGGCAGCCGATGTCCATCGCCAGCTTCAGCAGCCGGGTCGGCGGGTCCCGGCGTTCGGGCCGGGAGTTGATCTCGACGGCGGTGTTGTGGTCCCGGCACGCCGTGAACACCTTCTCGGCGTCGAAGCTGGACTCGGGTCGGGTCCCCCGGCCGCCGGTGACCAGTCGGCCGGTGCAGTGCCCCAGCACGTCCGCCTGCCCGGAGGACACCGCCCGCACCATCCGGCGCGTCATCGCCGGGGCGTCCATTTTCAGCTTGGAGTGCACACTGGCCACCACGATGTCGAGCCGGTCCAGCAGTTCGGGCTCCTGATCGAGGGTGCCGTCATCGAGGATGTCCACCTCGATGCCGGTGAGGATCCGCATGGGCGCGAAGGTCTCGCGCAGTTCGTCGATGACGTCGAGTTGGCGGCGCAGCCGCTCCGGGGACAGTCCATTGGCGACGGTCAGCCGCGGTGAGTGATCCGTCAGCGCACAGTACTCGTGGCCCAGCCGCAGCGCGGTAGCCATCATCTCCTCGATGGGGGCCGAGCCGTCCGACCAGTTCGAGTGCAGATGCAGGTCGCCCTTGAGGGCCGCCCGGATCTCGCCGCCACCGAGATCTCCTGCAGCACTGCGCAATTCAGCCAAAGTGTCGGGTTCGCGGCCCGCCCACGCCTGGGCGATCACCTTCGCGGTCTTGGGTCCGATACCGGGCAGGGTCTGCCAGCTGTTGGCGGTGCCGTGCTTTTCTCGCTGTGCGTCGTCGAGCCCGTCGATGACGTCAGCTGCGTTGCGGTAGGCCATCACCCGGCGCGCCTCCTCGCGTGCCCGGTCTTTGTAGAACGCAATTTCGCGTAGCGCCGCGGCGGGATCCATGGCTCCAGTGTGCCCGCGGTTCACGGGCAGCATTCAGGAACCCGGACTAGCCTCATTCGAATGCGATTCGCCTTCAAAACCTCACCGCAGAACACCACCTGGGCCGAGATGCTGCCGATCTGGCAGACCGCCGACACCATCGACGTCTACGAGTCCGGGTGGACGTTCGACCACTTCTATCCGATCTTCTCGGACTCTTCCGGCCCCTGCCTGGAGGGGTGGGTGACGCTGACCGCACTGGCGCAGGCCACCCAACGCCTGCGGGTCGGTGTGCTGGTGACCGGCATTCACTATCGACACCCGGCAGTACTGGCCAATATGGCCTCGGCTCTGGACATCATCTCCAACGGCCGCCTGGAGTTGGGCATCGGCGCCGGCTGGAACGAGGAGGAGTCCGGCGCCTACGGCATCGAACTCGGCAGCATCAAGGAACGTTTCGACCGGTTCGAAGAAGCGTGCGAGGTGCTCACCAGCCTGCTGAGCAAGGACACGACGGACTTCGACGGCAAGTATTACCAACTCAAGAACGCGCGCAACGAGCCGAAGGGACCGCAGCAACCGCACCCGCCGATCTGCATCGGCGGCAGTGGCGAGAAGCGCACCCTGCGGATCACCGCCAAGTACGCCCAGCACTGGAATTTCGTCGGCGGCCCGCCTGAGGAGTTCGCCCGCAAACGCGACGTGCTGGCCTCACATTGTGCCGATATCGGCCGCGACCCCAAGGAGATCATGCTCTCGGCGCACGTGCGCCTGGGTGAGGATCGGGATTACGCCAAGGTGGTCGACGAAGCCGCCGCGCTCGGCGCTGAAGGGCTGGATCTCGCGATCATCTACCTGCCACCGCCCTATGACACTGCGGTGCTGGAGCCGCTGGCCGAAGCCATCCGCGATTCCAACTTGATCAGCTGACCGCCGAATAACGATTCGGTAACGAACAGCAAAGACGCGACGGGGGTGGCGCAGAGACGGACCGACTCTGCGCTACACGCCGTAGCGCAGGAGTTCGTCGGCGGTGACCAGACGCTCCCGCTTGGCCGGGAACTCCCGGCTTTTGACGGGATGCCGGAACAATGACCAGGCGATTCGCCCCACCCGCGACCGGGCTATCGGGTTGACGTGCACCGCTACCACTCCTGCAGACTTCGAAAGCTGAACGGGGCCCACCCTACCGCAGCGCCCACTGGAAAACCATTAGATACCTGCGCCTTGGCAAACGTCTCCAGGCGCGCCGATCACATGTCTGATGTTTCCAGTGGGGCTGCTGGGGCCACCGTGAATGCTTCGTCTACCGCTGCGGTGCGGCCGTCGGCCTGATCGGAACCGGCAGTGCCGACTCACCGATGAGGAAGCGGTCAACCGCCGCGGCTGCCGCCCGACCCTCGGCAATCGCCCAGACGATCAGCGACTGGCCACGACCCATGTCGCCGGCGACGAAGATGCCCGGCACCGAGGTCTGGAAGTCGTCGGTCCGCTTGACGTTGCCGCGGTCGGTGAATTTCACGCCCAGATCGGTCAGCAGCCCCTCGCGCTGCGGACCGACGAAGCCCATCGCCAGGAACACCCGGTCGGCCTCCAGTTCGAAGTCGCTACCCTCGACCTTCTCGAACTTGCCGGCCTTCATCACGACTTCGTGCACCTTGAGCGCCCGGACGTTGCCGTTGTCGTCGCCGAGGAACTCTTCGGTGTTGACCGAGAAGACCCGCTCACCACCCTCCTCGTGCGCCGAGGACACCCGGAACATCAGCGGATACGTCGGCCATGGGGTGGAGTCGGCGCGCTCCTCGGGTGGACGCGGCATGATCTCGAACTGATGCACGCTGGTCGCACCCTGGCGGTGTGCGGTACCCAGGCAGTCGGCGCCGGTGTCGCCACCGCCGATGATGACCACCTTCTTGCCCTTGGAGGTGATGGGCGGTTCGCCGTCCTCGTCGAGTACCGGATCGCCGTTCTGGACCCGATTGGCCCACGGCAGGTACTCCATCGCCTGGTGGATGCCCTTGAGCTCGCGGCCTGGGATCGGCAGATCCCGCCACGCGGTGGCCCCACCCGTGAGCACCACCGCGTCGAAGTCCTCGCGAAGTTGCTCGACGGTCACGTCGACACCGACATTGACCCCGGCGCGGAACTCGGTGCCCTCGGCCTCCATCTGCTCCAGACGCCGGTTGATGTGGCGCTTCTCCATCTTGAACTCGGGAATGCCGTAGCGCAGCAGCCCGCCGATGCGGTCCGCGCGCTCGAACACCGTCACCCGATGGCCGGCCCGCGTCAGCTGCTGGGCGGCGGCCAGGCCTGCCGGTCCCGAGCCCACGACGGCAACCTTCTTGCCCGTCAAGGAGTCCGGGGGCAGCGGGACGACCCACCCCTGATCGAAGGCGTTGTCGATAATCTCGACTTCGACCTGCTTGATGGTGACTGCTTCCTGGTTGATCCCCAGGACACAGGCCGCCTCACACGGCGCCGGACACAGGCGACCGGTGAATTCCGGGAAGTTGTTGGTGGCGTGCAACCGTTCGATCGCATCGCGCCACCGGTCCCGGTAAACCAGGTCATTCCACTCCGGGATCAGGTTACCCAGCGGGCATCCGTTGTGGCAGAACGGAATACCGCAGTCCATGCACCGCGATGCCTGGACCTGCAGGACGTCGTGGGAGAAGTCTTCATAGACCTCTTTCCAGTCCTTGAGACGTAGCGGAACCGGACGCCGTGCCGGGGTCTCGCGGTGCGTGTGCTTGAGGAAGCCGCTTGGATCACCCACGAGCGGCCGCCATGATCGCCTCGCCGACATCGACGCCCTGCTCTTGCGCTTCGGCGATCGCTTCCAGTACCCGCTTGTAATCGCGCGGCATGACCTTCACGAAGTTCTCCTGCTCTGCCGACCAATCGGCCAGCACCCGCTGGCCGACCGCCGAATCGGTGGCATCGACGTGCGCGACCAACATGTCGTGCAGCCATTGACGATCCGAGTCGTCGAAGGCGTCGATCTCCACCATCTCGGTGTTGAGGTTGCCCGGCAGTTCGCCTGCCGGATCGTAGACATAGGCCACCCCGCCGGACATGCCGGCGGCGAAGTTGCGTCCGGTCTTGCCGAGGATGACCACCCGGCCGCCGGTCATGTACTCGCAGCCGTGATCACCGACGCCTTCGACGACGGCGTGCGCCCCGGAGTTCCGGACCGCGAACCGTTCACCCACGATGCCACGCAGGAACGCCTGCCCGCTGGTGGCACCGAACAGGATGACGTTGCCGCCGATGATGTTGTCCTCGGCCACATACTCCGCCGGCACCCGATCAGACGGTCGGACCACCAGGCGCCCGCCCGAAAGTCCCTTGCCCACATAGTCGTTGGCATCACCACGGACCCGCAACGTGATGCCTTTGGGCAGGAACGCGCCGAAGCTGTTGCCCGCCGAGCCGTCGAAGGTGATGTCGATGGTGCCGTCGGGCAGCCCCTGTCCGCCGTAGGCCTTGGTGACCTCGTGGCCGAGCATGGTGCCGACAGTGCGGTTGACGTTGGCAATGGTGGTCGAGAACCGCACCGGTGTGCCGGAATCCAGCGCCTCGCGGCACTGCACGATCAACTGCTGATCCAGCGCCTTGTCCAACCCGTGGTCCTGGCGTGAGCTGCAGTACAGATCCTGGTTCATGAACGCCGACTCGGGCTCGTGCAGGATCGGCGTCAGATCGAGCTTGTGTGCCTTCCAGTGCTCGGCTGCCTTGGTGGTGTCCAGGGCGCCCACCTGGCCGACGGCCTCGTTGATGGTCCGGAAACCCAACTGCGCCATCAGTTCGCGCACTTCTTCGGCGATGAACATGAAGAAGTTCTCGACGAACTCAGGCTTGCCGTTGAACCGCGCCCGAAGCACGGGGTTCTGCGTTGCGACGCCCACGGGGCAGGTGTCGAGATGGCAGACCCGCATCATGACGCAACCCGACACCACCAGCGGCGCGGTCGCGAAACCGAACTCCTCGGCACCGAGCAGCGCTGCGATCATCACATCGCGCCCGGTTTTGAGCTGTCCGTCAACCTGAACCACGATCCGGTCGCGAAGCCCGTTGAGCAGCAACGTCTGCTGCGTCTCAGCCAGGCCCAGTTCCCACGGAGCACCCGCGTGTTTCTGCGAGGTCAGCGGGGTGGCGCCGGTGCCGCCGTCATGTCCGGAGATCAGCACCACGTCCGCATGCGCCTTGGAGACGCCTGCGGCCACCGTTCCGACGCCGTTCTCCGACACCAGTTTCACGTGCACCCGCGCCTGCGGGTTGGCGTTCTTCAGATCGTGGATCAGCTGGGCCAGATCCTCGATGGAGTAGATGTCGTGGTGCGGCGGCGGCGAGATCAGCCCGACGCCGGGTGTCGAGTGCCGGACCTCGGCTACCCACGGGTAGACCTTGTGTCCCGGAAGCTGACCGCCCTCACCGGGTTTGGCACCCTGCGCCATCTTGATCTGGATATCGGTGCAGTTGGTCAGGTAGTGCGACGTCACACCGAAGCGTGCCGAAGCGACCTGCTTGATCGCGCTGCGGCGCCAGTCCCCGTTGGGATCGGCCTCGAAGCGGGAGACGTCTTCGCCGCCCTCACCGGAGTTCGATCGTCCACCGAGGCGGTTCATCGCGATGGCCAACGTCTCGTGAGCTTCGGCGGAGATCGACCCGTAGCTCATCGCACCGGTGGAGAACCGCTTCACGATCTCGCTGGCCGGTTCCACCTCGTCGATCGGAATCGGCTGGCGGGCGCCGTCTTTGAACTTCAGCAGACCGCGCAGCGAGGCCATCCGCTCACTCTGGTCATCGATCAGCTTGGTGTACTCCTTGAACACCGAGTACTGACCGGTGCGGGTGGAATGCTGCAGCTTGAACACCGTGTCGGGGTTGAACAGGTGGTACTCACCCTCACGACGCCACTGGTATTCGCCGCCCACCTCGAGCTCGCGGTGTGCCCGCTCGTCGGGGCGTTCCAGATATGCCAGCTCGTGACGGGCCGCGACGTCGGCGGCGATGTCCTCGAGGTCGATTCCGCCGGTGGGGCAATGCAATCCACTGAAGTACTCGTCGAGCACCCGCTGATTGATGCCGACCGCCTGGAACAACTGGGCACCGGTGTAGGAGGCCAGGGTGGAGATGCCCATTTTGGACATCACCTTCAGCACGCCCTTGCCGGCGGCCTTGACGTAGTTCGACAGCGCCTTGTCCCGGTCCAACCCGTTGAGCAGGCCGCGGTCGAGCATGTCCTCGATCGACTCGAATGCCATGTAGGGGTTGATGGCGGCGGCGCCGAACCCGCACAGCATGGCCATGTGGTGCACCTCGCGGGCGTCACCGGTCTCGACGACCAGACCCACCTGGGTACGCGAGCGCTCTCGCACCAGGTGGTGATGCACGGCGGCGACGGCCAGCAGCGACGGGATGGGCGCGAGCCACTCGTCGGACTCGCGGTCCGACAGCACGATGATGCGGGCGCCGTTGCGGATCGCCTGCGACACCTTCTTGCGTACGTCCTCGAGCGCGCGGCGCAGCCCGACGCCGCCTTCGGCGACGGGGTACAGGCAACGCACCACTGCGGCACGCATTCCGTGCTTGCGGCCGCGGATCTCATGGTCGGGGTCGACGTTGACGAGCTTGGCCAGTTCGTGGTTACGCAGGATCGGCTGCGGCAACACGATCTGGCGGCACGAGTTCTCGTCCGGATTGAGCAGGTCACCCTCCGGGCCGATGACGCCCTGGAGGCTGGTCACCACCTCTTCGCGGATGGCGTCCAGCGGCGGGTTGGTCACCTGAGCGAACAGCTGCTGGAAGTAGTCGTAGAGCATTCGGGGCCGCTGCGAGAGCACGGCGATGGGCGTGTCGGTGCCCATCGAGCCCAGCGCTTCGGCGCCGGTGCGTGCCATCGGTGCGACCAGCAGGTTGAGCTCTTCGTAGGTGTAGCCGAAGACCTGCTGACGCGCGACCACCCGGTCGTGCGGCATCCGCACGTAATTGCCCTGCGGCAGGTCGTCGACGTGGAACAACCCGGCGTCGAGCCACTCCTGGTAGGGGTGCTCGGCGGCCAGTTCGGCCTTGACCTCTTCGTCGCTGACGATGCGGCCCTGGGCAGTGTCCACCAGGAACATCCGGCCGGGCTGCAGCCGCATCCGGCGCACCACCTTGGACGGTTCCAGGTCCAGCACGCCGGACTCGGATGCCAGCACCACCAGACCGTCGTCGGTGACCCAGATGCGCGAGGGGCGCAGCCCGTTGCGGTCCAGCACGGCGCCGATCACGGTGCCGTCGGTGAAGCACACCGCGGCCGGGCCGTCCCACGGCTCCATCAACGACGCGTGGTACTGATAAAAGGCCCTGCGACGCTCGTCCATCTCGGCGTTGCGCTCCCAGGCCTCGGGAATCATCATCAGCATCGAGTGCGCGACACTGCGGCCACCGAGGTAGAGCAGTTCGAGCACCTCGTCGAAGCGGGCGGTGTCCGAAGCTCCCGGGGTGCAGACCGGGAAGATCTTGTTCAGGTCGTTGTGATAGCCGAACACGTCGGTGTGGATCAGCGCTTCACGTGCGCGCATCCAGTTCTCGTTGCCGGTGACCGTATTGATCTCGCCGTTGTGGGCGACCATGCGGAAGGGGTGCGCCAGCGGCCAGGACGGGAAGGTGTTGGTGGAGAAGCGCGAGTGCACGATGCCCAGTGCGCTGGTCATCCGCTCGTCCTGCAGGTCCAGGTAGAACGCCTTGAGCTGCGGCGTGGTGAGCATGCCCTTGTAGACCAGGGTGCGCCCGGAAAGACTTGGGAAATAGACGGTTTCGCGGCCCGGGCCGTCCTGTCCCGGGCCCTTGTTGCCCAGCTCGTGCTCGGCACGCTTACGCACCACGTAGGCGCGACGCTCGAGTTCCATCCCGGTGGCACCGGAGATGAAAAGCTGCCGGAATGTGGGCATCGCGTCGCGGGACAATGCGCCCAATGAGGACTCGTCTGTGGGCACGGCGCGCCACCCGAGCACTTTGAGGCCCTCGGCCTCGACGATCTTCTCGACGGCCTCACATGCCCGGGCGGCGTCCTTGGCCGACTGTGGCAGGAACGCGATGCCGGTGGCGTAGGTACCTGGTTCAGGGAGCTCGAAGGCCTCCTTTTCCTGCAACACGGCACGCAGGAACTCGTCCGGGACCTGAATCAGGATGCCGGCGCCGTCGCCGGTGTTCGGCTCGGCACCCTGGGCACCGCGGTGCTCCAGGTTGAGCAGCGCGGTGATCGCCTTGTCGACGATGTCGCGGCTGCGACGGCCGTGCATGTCCGCCACCATGGCCACACCACAGGAGTCGTGCTCGTATGCGGGGTTGTACATCCCCTTGGGTCCTACTGCCACCGGTGATCCCACCTGACCCTTCGTGAAGTTTTGTCGTGGCGACGTCGTGGTCGCTGTGTTTGTGCTGGTTGAGGTGGGTGTCCACCTTCACCGCGACTTCGGAAGAAACGGGTTGCGCCTAGTCGATTCGGCCTGCCTGCGCTGTCGCTGACCCGCGGCTTCCGTGCAGCACTGAACGGCGGCCCATAACGGGGTCATGACAAAGTCGTAAAACGATATGCCAAACCCGGCCTGACATGCCAACTTAGTCGACCCTAACCACGCATTTGCGGGCTGCGTTGCGCCAGGTGGCCGAAATCCTCTTCGTGCTGGCCAAAGGCGTTGCCCGCTAAGGCTTTTGGGAGCCCCCGGTAACCGCCACCGGGTCCGGCCCGGTGTCGCACGCGCCACACCAATAACTTAATTAGTTAGCTCGCCACGACCGGACAGCACGCCGCGTTGCGGATTTCGCAGTATGCCGATGCCCTGACCGGCGGCAAACCGCCCCGTGTGCTCATTTCGCCCCCCGCGCCGACGGGCCCGCAGTTTGCGCGAGATTAGCCCAATTCTTAGAGATGGCGGCTGTTCGCCGGGACCGCAGCCACCCCTCGTCGACCCCGGTCCCGGCGACGCCGCACGGCCCTCCCCCGAATGAACCGTTCTTCTGGTCGCCGGGCGCGAGTCCACTCTCCATAGCGAGCTGCCCGTCCACACGCGTAGTCGACTACTCGTCGCAGAACCAAGCCCCCGTCCCGCCGGCGGCCCGGGTGGCCGATACTGGACCCACGATCGACGGTTGAGCAGGCAGAAGACGGTGCGCTGCCGCTCGACGCGGCAGTCACCCTCAGGAGGCCAGCAGTGACCGAGCGCGACGACTTCCGGCGTGATCATCGGGGTCGCGTTCCCGGCCCCGGCCAGCCGCCTCCCCCGCCGGGCTGGACCAACGCTCACTACCCGCCGCCGCCCGGTTGGCAGCGGCACCCCGGTCCCGCAATGCCACCACCGCCGCCCCCGGCGAAACCCCGCCCCGATACCGGCTGGCGCCACGCTGTCTACCGGGCCACCTTCGGGATGGTGAACCTCGGCCCGTCACGCCCCGAGCGCCGCGAGACGGAACTGCTGGCGGTCGTGCGTGCCCCTCTACCCAGCCACTTCAAGATCGGTGTACTCGGTAAGGGCGGTGTCGGCAAGACATCAGTGGCGGCCAGCGTCGGCTCCATCTTCGCCCAACAGCGGCCTGCCGACCGGGTGGTCGCCCTCGATGCCGACACCGCGTTCGGAAGGCTGGCCAGCCGCGTCGATCCGTCGGTGCAGGGTTCGTACTGGGAACTCGCCGCGGACAAGAACCTGCAGTCCTTCGCGGACCTGCGGGGTCGGATCGGCAACAACGCCGCCGGGCTCTACGTGCTGGCCGGTGAACCCGCCAGCACCAGGCGCCGGGTGCTGGACCCCGCCGTCTACCGCGAAGCGGCAATGCGACTGGACCGCCACTTCACCATCTCGGTGGTCGATTGTGGGTCGACGATGGACGCCCCGGTGACCCAGGAGGCGCTGCGCGACGTCGACGCGCTGATCGTGGTGTCCTCACCGTGGGCAGACGGCGCCGCGGCTGCCGCTCAGACCATGGAGTGGCTGGCCAACCATGGTCGAACAGAATTGTTACGCCGAACGGTGGTGGTGCTCAACGACTCCGACGGCCACTCGAACAAGAAGACCCGCACCGCCCTGGCGCATCAGTTCACCACCCGTGGCCAGGTGGTGGTCGAGGTCCCGTTCGATCCGCATCTGCGCCCCGGTGGCGTCATCGACATAGCGCGGGAGATGAGTCCGACGACGAAGCTGCGCTTCCTCGAGATCGCCGCAGCGCTCACCCACAGTTTCGCCCGCGCGGGATCTCCGGTTCGGAAGTGGTGATCCCACACTAGAGTTCGATCGGTACGTGCTTTTCAGCGCACGCGTCCCGCATCGCGGCGACGATGTCCTGGCTGCGGATGGTCTCGAGGTCTTCCACTGTCACCGACCCCTTGTCCGTCCGGTGCTGGGCAGCTACCCGCGAATCTCGCAGTCGTTCCGCACGTTCTACGACATTGCGCGCGAACCGGCCGTTCTGCATGACGTCGACGCCGTGCAACCCGTCCGGCGCCCGGTAGGCCCGCAGCATCCGGCAGCCGGCGTTGAGCGCTTCCCGAGCCGCCGGTTCCATCACCGTGGCGCGCGGCGCGCCGTAACGCACTGCGATCTCGACCAGTTCGTCCGGACTGTACGACTCGAACCGCAGTTTGCGGTTGAACCGTCCAGCCAAACCAGGGTTGACGGTGAGGAACTCGTCGACTTCTTTCTCGTAACCGGCGCCGATGAAGCAGAAGTCGAAGCGGTGCACCTCCAGCGCCACCAGCAGTTGGTTCACCGCTTCCATGCCGATCATGTCGGGACGGCCGTCGTGGTGTCGTTCCACCAGGCTGTAGAACTCGTCCATGAACAGGATCCGGCCCAGCGAACGACTGATCAGCTCATTGGTTTTCGGCCCCGACGAGCCGATGTGCTCGCCGCAGAAGTCAGCCCGCTTCACTTCGATGATCTCGGGGTGGCGCACAATCCCCAAGCCGGCGTAGATCTTTCCCAGCGCTTCGGCCGTCGTGGTCTTGCCCGTTCCAGGGGGACCTACCAGCAGCATGTGGTTGGTCTGGTTCGTGACCGGCAAACCGTGCGCGAGTCGCAGTGCGCGGACCTCGATCTGGTCTTCCAGCTCGGCCACTGCACGTTTGACGTCAGCGAGGCCGACCTGATTGTTGAGCAGCGCCCGCCCTTCGTCCAACAGCTCCGTGCGGCGCCCTTCGTTCTCCTGCTCCTCACGGTCCGCCTGCGACTGCGCAGTGCTGGCGTCCCATCTGTTGGTCCGGCTGTTGATGGTCTCTTCGTCGGTGACCACCAGTTGCAACGACGGGTCGGCCAGCGCCTGTTGCGCGGCGGGGATCAGCGCACCGTTGATCGTCGCTTTGGACAGCGAGATCTGTGCCTTGTCCTCCTCACCCAGCTGTCGGTGAGCCATGCCGCGCACATACGCCAGATCTGCTGCGATCAACGGGAAATCGGCCGGGTCGATAGCGGCCACCATCGCCGACGTCAGATCCCGGCGGCGCCCTTCCGGGGCCGTGTGCGGGGTGCGCAGTTCCACCCGGTCGGCCCAGTCCAACGCGACCCGGCCCTGACCCAGATGGACCGCGGCATGTGCGGCCAACGTGTTGGTGGCGGCGGTCACCGCCGCCATGATGATCGCCTGTGGGGGCAGCACCGCCGCCGCCACCGAGATCACGTCGGGCCACCGCTGCGTCGCAAGCATCAGGTAGGCGCGTAGATACTGCTGCCACTGGTGGTTCTCCCAGGTGTCCAGCAGCGCGGAATCGCTCAGTAGCGCTTCGGCTTTCTCGTATTGCTTGTCGTCGATCAGGGCAGAACCCAGCGCCAGACCCGCATGGGATGCTTCGGTGACCGTGATTGCCAGGTAGGGCCCGGCCTTGATGTGGGCCGCCAGCACTGCGCCCAGCCGGTTGGTCTCCCGATGCAGACGTGCGCCGTAGGCGTGTAGCTCCTGCAGGCTCGACATCGAGTCATCCCCGGCGGCGATCCGTCCCAGCCATGCGTCAGCCATTGTCGGATCGATCGCGGTGGCTTCCCCGAACCGGTTCAACGCCTCAGCAGGGTCGACCTCCAGTAACGCCATTCCCTGGTCGAACTGCCTGCGCGCGGTTGCAGTGCTACTGGTCATGTTCTCTTGATCATCGTCTGTCGTCCACGAGTTCGCGTTCGCTCATCACACTAACCGGTTCATGTGACACATAACGGTTTTCGGCCCGGAAGAGCTCGACTTCGACGTGGTACACCCGGCCCGCCGCGGTCACATCCACCATTGCGGGCCCGGTCTGGGTGATCACCACGTCGGCACTCCCGCGCAGACGTTCCCCGGGTCGGCCGACGGAGATGATGGTGTTCGGACGCGGGGCCGGGGAAATGGTTCCGTCGACCACGCTGACGGTGGTACCGGCGATCGGACGGGTTCGGTCGGTCACCGCGACATCGGGCATTCGCACACTCGACCAGCGAGCGAGATCCTTGGTGTGCACTGTGATTCGGTCTCCGGCGCCGGCAGCCCGGATCACCAGTCGTTTGGCCAGTGCGTCCTCGGCTGCAAGGTGGATTCGGGTGAACTCGCCGGGATCACCCAGCGGCAGCAGCATCCGGTCGCCCGCCCCGACTTTCCCGAGGAGCACACCGGAGGGTCCGACCGGGATGGTGAGGCTCTGGGGCAGCGGCGCGTGCCGGATGCCGCGTAGCCGCGCGGTGGGCCCACACAGGCTGGCAGCCACCGCCGCGGACTGCTCACCGGGCAGGTTGCGCAGCAGTACCGCCGGCGGCGCGATAGGCGGTTGGGCGGTCACGAGCGTGACGGTCGCGGTGACGGTGCCATCTGGGAACAGGGTGACGTTCTGCATCACGCCGTCGGCGCGCATCGCCCAGGCCTGATCCAGGATCTCGGTGGTGATGTGCTGGCGCCGATACCAATACGTGGTCAGCCAGCCGGAATCGGAACGCACCGACCGCCAGCGTTGCCGGCCGACGCCGAGTGCCGAGGCACCGAAGCGGCGTTCCATCTCCACCATGTCGGTTGCGGTGGCCACCCGGGCCCGGATCCCCTGGCCGCGCAAGGTGGCGCTGATCCGCTGCGCTGCGGCCAGGGCAGCGGTACCCACCGAGATGCGCCACTGGACCGCGTCGGCGTTCTCCAGAGAGCGGATCCGCGCGACCAGCCAGGTCTCCCGTTGGCCGGCATACGGCGGGGTTCCGATCAGGGTGTCGTAAACCCTCGGGTAGTCGCCGGTGGTGCGACGCCGGGAACCGGCGCTGACCACGCTCAACGATTCGAGGGTCAATCCCAGGCTCTGATGCAGCAGCGCACGCAGCTCGGCGATGTCGAGGGTGTTGTCGGTGCTGGTCGCCGTCGATCCGGTGAAGAACGTCGGTGTGTGGGCTTTGCCCAGCACCTGAACCGCCACGATCGCGGTGTCGCCCTCGTAGCGCACCCCACCGCCGGAGCGGTCGTTGGCGACGGTCACCGGTTCAGTCCATGCGATGGGCCGGCGACGGATCCACCACAGTCGGGCCCAGGACCACAAGGGCTGGCGCCACCAGCGCGTCGCACCCAGCAGTGCGCCCAATACCAATCCCGTTGCCGCACCGGGATATCCCGCCAGCCACCAACCGAGCAGGCCGGTGAGCAGGATGCCGACCACCACCGCGAGTCGAATCGGTGCGGTCATCGTGCCCGCCTGGCTCTGCCGATGAGAAGCGCGATCGCCACCACGCCGACAATGACACCGCCGAAAGCCAGCGCCACATTGCGGGCCCGGTGATCAGGCGGCAGCGGCGGAGGTGGGGGCACGATCACCCGGGCCTGCGAGTCCGGCGCCAGCCTGGGCCCGGGCGGTACGTTGAACGTCAGTGCGGCAACGGGATCCACGACTCCGTAGCCCACCTGGTTGTCGACCCCCCGTGGCGGATTGTGCGCGGTCTGCAGGATTCGATTGACCACCTGGTGCGCGGTCAGGTCCGGGAACTTGGCCCGCACCAGGGCCGCCACCCCGCTCACGTAGGCGGCCGAGAAACTGGTGCCCCAGAACGGGGTGTTCGGGTCGCCCGCCCGTGCCGGCGGATACGCGTTGACAGGTCCGCCGGACTGCGGAGACAGCCCCATGATGCCGACCCCGGGTGCCGCCGCGCTGACCCACGGTCCGGCCAGGCTTGCAGACAGTGGTGCGCCCGCGTTGTCCACGGCTCCCACCGACAACACGTAATCGGAGAACCACGACGGCGACGACACTGTCTTCACCTGGCTCCAATCGCGCGGATCAGCGGTGTTGAGGGGGTTGAACAGCGGGTTCTGCGCGCAGTTCTCCTCACCTTCGTTGCCGGCCGCCGCCACCAGCACGGCGTCTTTGACCGTGGCGGCGTACCAGACCGCGGCGCCGAGCGCGCGTTGGTCCAGCGGATCGGCGGCGGACACGCAGGAGGTCACGCTCAGGTTGATGACCTTGGCGCCGATGTTGGCGGCGTGGACTATCGCCGTCGCCAGCGACGCGATGGTGCCGGCCTTCCGGCGCGCCTCATTGTCACCCGGTTCAGGATCTTCGAACTCGTAGGCCCGGGAGGACTGCCTGATGGAGATCAGGGTGGCGTGGGGGCGACGCCCGCCACACCGTCCGGCGCGCCGGGCGGCGGCGGGGGCACGGCCGGGTCCTCTGCTCCCTGGCCTGGGTCACCCGGGGCGTTCGCCGGCTGCGCAGGCGGCGGCGGTGGTGGCGGTGGCGGCGGTTCCGTTCGGGTTTCGGTGATGGTGACCGGTGCCGGCGGCGGAGGCGGCGCGGGTGGGGCCGGCGGGCCGCCGGGAGGTGGCGGTGCCGCGGTCACCGGCGGTGGGCCCGCCGGGGGCGGGAAGGCACGCCGCGGCGGCATCGGCGCGGGCGTCGGCGTGCCCTGCGGAGCGGCGCCGATCAGCGAGGCGATGATGGTGCCGTGGGCGTCGCAGTCCATCAGCCCGTCGCCGCCCATGATGTAGTCGCCACCGGGCACCACCGGTAGCCGGGGGTTGGGGTTGATACCGGTGTCGATCACGGCGACCGGTACGCCGTTGCCCGTCGAGTACTCCCAGGCCTTACTGACGTTGAGCATCGTGAACCCGGGCGCGGTCACGGTGACGCTGGGATCGGCCACGGTCATGGTCTGGGCACAGATGTTGCTCTGCCGCATGGGCCGTTCCGGCCCCGGCTCACCGTCGGCAGGCACCATCGCCGGGTCCACCCGGGCGGCGGGACAGACTGCGCGACAGGGGTATTGGCACTGATACCGACCAGCATCAGCACCGCGACTGCCGCACCGACCCGGCGCACCCGGCTCGCCTCGGTCATGAGCCGGGTCATCGCATCCGCACCCAGGTGAACAGTCCGCCGATCCAGGCCGCCAGCGGCAGTGCGGCGACGATGGCCACCAGCTCGAGCCATTCGGCCAGCATCCGCACCAGCGGGGTGAACCTGGTGACCGGAACCAGAAGTGCGGCAAGCAGTCCGGTGAATCCGAAGGCCGCCAGGGCAAGCACGCCCCAGAGCACCGCCGCCCCCGATTCAGCCGGGGCGGCGAAGACGTATTTGGCCACTCCGAGGCACACCGCGGCCGCGGCCCCACACACCAGCGCCACCGCTTGGCGTTTGTCGGCGAACGTCCGGGCCCGGCAGATGAAGATGAACGCGAACAATCCTGCGAGAACGGCTGCCGCTGTTGCCTTCTCCCGTCCCGGCATGAGGGTGGTCCACACGGCGGCCGGCAACGCGATCGCGGCGCCGACGCACACCCCGGTCAACACACTGTTGGCGCGCTTGGCCGCGGCGGCGATCTCGGCACCCCGCGGGGTGTTGTCAGGGTTCGGCTCCGCTTGGTCCTCTTCGGCGTCGTCGTCGACCGGGGCCACGGCGTCGACCGGCAGACCATCGTGGCGGCGGAACAGATCGCGACCGGTGATGGAACCGAAGTGCGGCGGCCGGATTCGGGCCGCCCACAGTGAGATGGTCGGGGCCAACGTCAGCAGTAACAGCAGGGCGATCAGCGCGCACATTCCGAGCCACTGCGCCGGGACCGGCCGCCACATCCGGACCAGCGCGACCAGGCCGCCCAGGACGCACAGCGTGACGAGCACTGCGGCGACGATGACATGCCGGTGGGTCAGCGCAGTCAGCCCGCAGATCAGCACGATGACGGTCAGACCCGCGATGAACAGGTGTGCGGCGCCTATCTGGCCCGGGGCCGCCGCGCCCGCGGCCACGGCGAGCAGTGGCACCGACAACCAGCCGAATCCACTCAACAGATCGGTCCGGTCCGGCCACCACCTGGCCACTGCGCCCGCGCCGCCCACGGTCAGCAGGCCCAGCGCACCGGTCACGATGGTGGCCGCCAAGGCGTCGGTAACCGCCCGGTTCCGCACCGCGAAGGCGAGTACCGCCAGCGCCACCATGGCGAGGATCGCGAGCGCAACGTGGGCCGCCGTCTGCGCGGTCACCGGCGCGAAGAGTCGCTTGCCCACCCTGGCCAGGCCTGTCGACAACGATTCGTACTGCGGTTCAAAGGAATCGCCGGCGATCGCGGGGACGAGCACCAAGGTGGCACCGTCTTCCACCCCGAGATCGTCCAGTGTCTTGGTGACATCGAGGCGGGTCCCGTTGGCTCGCTGAAGTTCGTAGCCGATGCTCGATTCCAGCCCCGTCAGTCCCCGGCGCCGCAATTCCTCGTTGAGTAGTTCGACGACATCGTCGATGAAGACCTCGATGGGCACCGATGCCGGATACACCTGCGAGACCAGATGCTCACCGCAGACAACGGCGACCGCACAGCGTGCGGGAAAGGTGACTTTCGGCATTACTGCGGCCTGTCGGCGTCCGGGGTGTATTTGTCCGCGAGCGCGGCGGTGATTTCGAAAAGCCGCAGCCGCGTCTTCTTGTGCAGCTCGTGCTGGGTGTCGATGATCCCGCCCTTTGCCAAATGTGGATCGTAGGGCATGAATTCGACCGTCGCCCCGGATTGACGGAATCGCTCGGTCAGATAGACCCGCGCTTCTTTGTCGTGGTTGTTGCGGCTGTCGTTGAGGACGACCATGCTGCGCGACACCAGCTCGTGGTAACCCATCGCCCTGAGCAGATCGATGGCGCGTGTCACCGGCAGGGAGGTGTCGGCTGTCAACCCGGACACGAACACGACGGTATCGGCGGAGTCGAACACCGCCTTCATCACCGGATGCTCCAGGTCGTCGGAGGTGTCCACCAGGATCACGTTGTGCGTGCGCCGCAGCCGGGACAACACACCGGTGAACATCGACGGCACCAACGGTCGCGGTTGATCGGAGGCGCGGTTACCCGCCAGCACATCGAGCCCGAGAGCGTTCTGGCCCAAGTGTTCTCGAATATCGGCATAGCCTTGGACGTCGGTGTCGTTCAGCACCGCCGAGTAATCCCCGGGTGGCGCCTCGTCGATCCGGCCTGCCAGGGTGCCGAAACCGGGTGCGGCATCGATGGCCACCACGTTCTCCGGGCGGCATTCCCGGAACACCGCACCGATCGAGGCCGTCATCGTGGTCTTGCCCACCCCGCCCTTGCCGGAGATCACCGCGATCACGTATTGCTTGCGGATGTGGCGCCTGATCCGGTCCCGGAGTTCGCGGTAGTGCCGCTCGGCGGGGGACTCGCCCAGATTGAGGGCGTGAAATGTGGCTCGGTACAAGAACTTCCGCCAGCCCGAACCCGGCGGTATTTTGCGCGGCGCCACCATGTCGGAAATCCGCAGGGTCTGGGAAACGGAATCCTGATAATCCTGGCGGCCGCCCGTCATATCCCGATGCGCCTGCCCACGCTCCGGCGCTCTGGTCTGGTCAGTCCATGGATTGGTCACGAAACTGTTCCTGACACGCGGTACTGGGCCATTGATTACACCACTTTCCGGTAGGAATGCCATTCCTGAGCGGCAGGCAGACGGCGCACCATTTCATTGATGGCGGCCACGATGTTGTTGTGCGAACCGGGCGTCAGGATCATCCAGCGTTTTCCGTCGCGTTGGAGGTGTTCGGCCATCACCCTGCCATCGGGGGTGTCGATCACCGTCACGACGGCGCCACCGACCGTCACCCGCGAGTCGTTGCCGGAGTCCACCCCCGACTGGATTGCGACGATGGAGGCCTGGGCGGAGCGGGTGGGGTCGGCGGCGGTCAGCAGTACGTGCAACTGCTCGGCATCGAGGTCGACATTGCCGACCAGGAATCGCCGCAGGCTGTCCCGGTCCCTGACCTCGGCGAGCACTCTGTCGGTGGGCACGGTGACCGGCTTGAATGCCGCGGGAGGCGCGGAGCCACACAACCGTTCCAGCTGGGTGCTGATGACCTGATTGGCGGCACCTTCGCTACTGGAGGTACCCGCGCCGCTGAGCCGGACGGCGATGTCGCTTCGCTCCAGGGCAACCCACCACTGCGCGAACCGCGACAGCGTCACCTGGGCCGGCGCTGACGGTGCCCCTGCCGTTCCCGGCCTGGTGGCCTGCATGAGCAGCCCCATGTCGCGGCGCGACAGCACAGTGAGCCATTCGACGACGGCGGGATCAACGGTGCCGTGCTCGTCGATCACCCCGGCGGACTTCAACTCCTCGGCGATGGGGTGCAGCATGGCGACGTTTTTGGTCTCGACGCTGGGCAGCACCGGACGCAGACCGAGCTCGGGCGCCAAAACCTCTATGCCCGTGAGGATTTGCAGAACCCATAGGCCATCGAGCGTGGTCGTCAGCATTAACTTTCCCCCGGCGAGCGATGGGGCGCACGTCTGTGTGCGCCCCATCGATTAGTGAGTACGGTGAGCGGTCAGAAGCCGAAACCCTGTGCCGTCATGTGGTCGACGTTCTCCGCCTGCGCGCGGACGCTCTCGATGGTGTGGCCGTGCTTGCCCATCACCTCGATCAGATCCTGAAGCGCATTGAGCATCAACAGCTGGTTTTCGCGGAACGCGCTGGCCGCCACGCCCTGGAAGAACTCGGCGATGGCCTCGGTCTGATTCCTGATGTCATCGTGAATGGACTGCAGCGACATCGCGCTGGTGCCCACCGTGGACGACAGCGCGTTCACCGCGCCGTGGTCGTAAAGGATGCGATCCATGTGTCCTTCTCCTGTGGTCGATGGTTAGGGGGTTACGCGGGGCTCGCGCCGAAGCCGCCGCCCAGGTTGCCGGTGAAGCCGTTGAACGTATGTGCCGCATCGTCTTCGTGCTGATCCATCATGTTCGCCGCGTTCACCAGCCCGTGGCTGAGCTTCATCCCGGCCTGATTGGCCTGTTGGATGTCGTGCTCGATCTGGCCTGCCGTGCCCATCGACGCGGTGGCGCCGCCACCACCCCACGCCGCGTTCATGATGTTCTCGTGCTCAGCGAGATACTGCTGCGCGATGGCCTGCGCGTTCTCCAGCGCACTGGTGATCGAGTTGGACACCGAGCGCAGGTGCTCACTGGTGACGAGGATCTGGCCCTCTGCCATTTGCTTCTCCCTTGCTGTCTTTCCCCCCGAGCAGGGGTCTCGCATCGAGTGTATGGGTTATGTGGTTGCTGTCACTTCACCATTTAGCAAACTCTGCTCGCAGAGTGTCACAACTGTCCCTTGGTTAACTGAAGTTGCATCACCGCATCAGTCGCGGCGGGTTTCCCCGTAACCGCCGTCGACGACCACCCGCGCGTAGTTGGCCCCGTCGCGATCCTTGTCGCCGTCGCCCTGACCGCGGTGCAGCATCCCCGGCGACATCGGCATACCCCCGGTACCCGCACCGGTGGTGGGCCCCCGCATCTCGGCGGCGTCGAGGAAACCGGGCTTCAGACCTGTGGCCCTGCCAGCCCCTGCGGGGTCGAAACTGCTGGTCGGACGGGTGAAGCTGGTCAAGCCGGCACCTGGATGCCCCGCGGCGCCACCGCCAACCGAGCCGCCTAGTGACCCGGCCCCGCCGCCCGCACCACCGACACCGCCGCCGGCCCCGCCGGGCCCGGCCGCGGCACGGATCGCGTCGGTGGCCGCATCGGGTCCCTTCATTCCACTGCCGAACATGCCGGTCAGCGGGCCCATCAAACCTTGCATCGCGCCGAAACCCTGTTGCGCGGCCTGCATCGGCATCTGCATCAGCCCGGTGAGCGGCTGCAACAGCCCTTGCGCCTGCCCGACCATCGAGCTCATCTGGCCCATCGCATCCGTGCCGCCGGCAGCACCCTGCATGGTCGACTGCGCGGACTGCGTGCCGGCCTGCATCGCCTGGCCTGCGGCGCCGTTACCTGCGGCTTCTGCCACTGCGGCGGCTGCCGCGGCCGGCGCCGCCGGGGAAGCGCCCATCGGCGCCACGGGCGGCGGCACGGTCAGGGCCGCGGTCAATGCGGCCAACGCAGCGCCGTAGACGACGCCGGCCCGTGAGTTGTTGGGCCACATTCCGCCGAAATATTCCATGTTGAGCTCGATGATGCGCGGCGTGAGACCACCCAGCACCAGCGGATTGATCGCCTGGCAGGAGCTTTCGTCCACGCGGTTTTCGACACACAACGGCGCCGGAATCATGCTGGAGACGGCCGCTTCGTACGCCGCGACGGCCGAGCTGGCGATGGGCGGCTTTTCGGTCACCCAGCCGGCCAGCAGTTGCAGAGCCGCGTTCAGCCCGGCGCCGGCTTGAGCCGACCCGGCAGCACCCACACCCTGCCAGCTGGTCATCGTGGCCGCGGTGTTGAGTGCCGACAGCCCGAACGACGCCTCGTGGCTGGCCAGCTGGGTCAGCCACGCCGACATATTGGCCAATGTGGTCGCCGTTCCGGTGCCCATCATCAGCCGCGTGTAGTTGTCCTCCGGTCTACTGATCGGCCAGAGCGGATCCATGCGACCTCCACCTATGTTGTCGGGAGGAACGCGAGATTGCCCAGTGCATCCACGGTGCGGTAGGTGGTCGCACTCAGAGCCTGCGTGCCGGAGTACGCAACCCGCTGGCCCGTGTGTTCGGCCGTGGCACCCAGGTACGCAGCCCCTGCCGCGTTCAATGCGGCGGCGAACTGCACCGAGTCGGCGTCGGCGCCCATCGGCATGGCTCCCAGAAGAGCCGTCGACGCAGCTGCCGCGCTGGCAGCCATCGAGGCGCTGATGCCGGTTTCCGTCGCCGATGAAAGGTCGATGGCTTCTGGCGCTACATCCATCATGGTGATGCCCTCCCTATGGTCGCGGGCGGTGAGCCACGCGCGTATTTCTCGAGTCTAAGGTGTGCTGCGCGCTCGAGTCGACACAAGTTTCCTGCGAATCCAGCGAATCCGATGCCGCGGTCATTCAGGGCTGCCCACGAGGACACCCTCGATGTCACCTTCCGTGGTCACCAGGAGCCCGCGCCCGGGCGGCAGTTGCTGGGCACTCGTCCTGGCGAAAACCTTCACCGTGGCCGGATCGTTGTCCATGAACAATGTCGGGGTCCGGGCGCCGGTCAGCTTCTGCATGAACGGGTTCATCACCGAGACGCCGGCCCAGTTGCCGGGCAATCGCGCGGTGATCACATGCAGACCGATCTCCCGGCTGCGTTCGATCAGACCCCACAGGGGGGCTGTCGCAGCCTGCTTCCCCAGCACCCCGTTGGGCCGCAGTTCCTGCTCGTCGTCGATCAGCACGAAATGGTTTGGGCCTTCCCATCTTTGGCGATTGAGCAGTTCCTCCTGGCTCAGCCCCGACGGTGGCAGCCGCTGGTAGAGCTCGGCGGCCAATCCGCCGATCACCTGATCGATGTCGTCCACGGTGTAGGCGTACGCGCGGACGTGAGGACCCTGCACCTTGCCGATCAGGGTTGTCTTGGGATCGATGATGGTGATCTGGGCCTGCTCCGGGGTGTACAGCTGCGTCACCGCTTGCCCGAGCGCCGCCAGGGTGGTGGTCTTGCCGCACTGGCCGCGCCCCACCACCAGCAGATTCGGGGTCGCCCTGGCCGGCAGTGCCACCGGCTGCAGCCCGCTCTCACCGATCGCGAACGGGATGTTGAGCGGGTCGGCGGCTGCGGGCGTGCCCGCGAACGCCTCGACCACCTGCCGCAGCGCCACCCGTTCCGGTAGCCGGGCCAGCTTCTCCACCTTGCCGGCGCCGGTGCTGCCGGCGATCACGGCGCCGACCTGGCGGGTCCCGACGACCTCGCCGGACGGGCCGATGATCTCCGGCACCCCGACCAGGATCTCGTGGCCGTGGCGGGTCAGGCCGAACCCCGGCCGGTCCAGCGTGTGCCGGGCCGCGCGCCGGTGCTCCATCCCGGTGCCCATCTGGGTCTCATCGGGATTGCTCAGCCGCAGCTGAATACGGGCGTTGGAGACGTTCAACAACGCCTGCTTCTGTCCGATCAGCCAGGCGTTGGCACTGGTGATGACATGGATGCCGTACGACAAGCCCTGGCGGGCCAGCGTTATGGCGCGGTCGCCGAGGCCGAAATCCTTCTCGTAGAGCTCCCCGAAGTTGTCGATGACCAGAAAGACGTCGCCGAACTTGTCGTTCGGATCGGTGCCGGCGCCGCCGGCCGCCCCGAACCGCCGCTCGCGAAATTCGGAGATGTCGATCTGGAAGTGCTTGAAGGCCGCCTCCCGGGCCCGGATCAGGCCCTCGAGGGTGGCGATCGTGCGGGAGACACCCTCGGTGTCGGTCAGGCTGACGACGCCCGCGACGTGGGGATACTCCTCCACCGGGTACAGCGAGGCGCCGATGCAGAAGAAAGTCACCCGTTCCGGCCGGTACATCAGCGCCGCGGTGGTCATCAGGGTCATCAGGGTGGTGGACTTTCCCCGCTGCGCGGTCGCCACCACCATGATGTTGTCCATTTCCGCATCGATGACGTGCACCTGTTGCAGGTGGTCTTCCGGGATGTCCTCGATCGCGACCGGGAACACCAGCCCCGGGTTGTCCCCGTAGTCGACATGCCAAGGCTTACCGCGCCACTGGTAGACCAGTTCGTCGGCGCGTTGGCTGACCTCCAGCGGGGGCAGCCAGATCTGGTGCGGTGCGCGGGCCGGATGGGCCAGCAGCGATTCCCGGATCACGTCGAGGAGCTTCTTCTTCTTGAATCCGTCGGCGTGGAAGAGGAATTCGTCGGGTTCTGCGGGTTCGTCGGCGACGGCCAACGCGGAGCTGTCCTCATCGGAGAGCGGTTGGTACTCCCAGGTCAGTGACCGTGGCTGCCGGAAGCTCACATCGATGGTCTTGTCCACCTCGACGTTCTTCTTCGGCACGACGAACGGCGCAGACACGTAGAAACAGCGGAACTGGTCGAGCTCACGGGGACCCACCTTGAGCAGGGCATAGCCGTTCTCCTTCGACGGCAGGTGCAGCGCGGCGTCGCTGCCGATGACGTCGCGGGAATCCTCGGCCGTCTCGGCGCGCAGCGCGACACGAAAAGCGATGTTGCTCTTCGCTTTACTCAACGAGGACAGATCCAGGCGCTGGCCGCCGAGGGTGAAGAAGACGTTACAGCCACGGCCTTCCTGACCGATGTGGATCACCAGGTCGATCCAGTCGGCGTGATGGTGGAACAGTTCCAGGTACTCATCGATGATGACGAGCAGGATGGGCACGGGTTCCAGGTCCCGGCCGGCCAATCTCATCTCTTCGTACTCGTTGGCGTCACGGGCACCCGCGTTCTTGAACAGCGCATAGCGCCTTGCGATTTCGCCGTTGATCGCCTTGCGCATCCGGTCGGCCAGATGTCGGTCGTCCTTGCCGAGGTTGGACAGCGACCCGGCGACGTGCGGCAGCCCTTCGAGGTCCTGGGCCGCCGACTCGAACTTCATGTCCACGAAGATGACGATGAACGTCTCGGGTGAATGTGTCAGCGCGATGCCATTGCACAGCGACAGGAAGTACTCCGATTTGCCGGAGCCCGAGGTACCGATCACCACGGAGTGGAAACCGAACCCCCCGAAGTCCTTGGCGCGCAGGATGATGTGCTGCATCTCGCCGCCGACCTTGACCCCCACCGGCACCATCGCCCACTTGGGATCACCCCGTCCGCGGCTTTCGGCCCAGAGCCGGTCGACGTCGAGGTTGCGCGGGTCGCTGATGCCCAGAGCGCGCAGCAACTCGCCGCCCTGGCTGTCCATTTCGGAGAGTTCGCCCGCGCTCATCGGTGCCCACCTGGCCAGCGCCCGAGCGTAACGGTCGGCGGTGCTCTCGGCGAGCATGTCGGCGACCGCATAAAACGCGCCGCGGTGGCGCAGTCTGCCCTCGCGCAGCTGGAACTGCTCGTCCCCGCCGTTGTACCCGATCCCCGTTCCGGGACGTGTTGCCAAGCGCAGCACGGTGATTCCAGCGCGTCCCTTCTGTCCGGTCACGCCCTCCCACGCCTCAGGGGTGCCGGTGTTGTCGTCGACGATGACCCAGTGGGGCCCCAGCCCCGACGCGCCCGCGGCGGCCTCCATGGCCGACGGCATCGACAGCGGGCTGCTGCCTGCCGGCGGCGCCCACGGACCGCGGCCCTTGCGGTGCAGTTCTGCGTCCAGCGCCTCTTCCAGCTCAGTCGGTGAACTGAACACCAGGCGGCGCAGGCCGCAGGCATCGAACATCTCGTCGTGCTGGTTGTGTGGCAGCCAGACCAGCCACGACCACGCTTCCGGGTGCCGGGTCACCACCATCAGCTTGACGTCGTTGGGGCTGTGATAGACGGCCAGGCCCGACAACACGGCGCGCATCATCGCCCGTAGCTGCCCGAGGTCCTCGGACTGGAAGCTGAACCCCGGGCGTGAACGCAGGCTCAGCACCTTCCCGATTCCTCGGATCTTGCTCTGTTCGAGGATGAAATCCCTCAGCGCACCGCCGGTGACGGGTTCGAGTTCCTCCCCGACCGGCACATCCGGCCACTGCAGCGAGACCGCTGAGTCCGCCGCCTGCTGTACGCCGATGCCGAGGCGGACGTCGAGGAAGTCGGGGTCAGCCGGCCGACGTTCCCACATCCGCGGGCCACCGATGACCGTGTCGAGCTGCTGCGGGTCGCCGTGGACGAACAACTGGCTGCGGCGCTGGTCCTGGGCTGCGCGCTGCACCTCGTCGCGGTCCTCGTCGAGCTGGCGGAGGTAGACCCGGCGCTGCTTCTCCTGCTCTCCCCAGCTGATTTTGCGGGCGCGACCGAACCGGCCGCTGAACATCATTGCGGCGAAGCCGACGAGGCCGACCATGGGGAAGATGCCGGACTGCAGCGAGCGGACCCCCGAGGTGTACATCACGACCAGCGTGCCGATGATGCCCACCAGCAGCGCGGGGATCGCGATCATCAAGAGGATGTTGCGTGGTTCGCGTTCCGGCAGTTCCAATGGCGCGGCGACGGCAACCCGCGCCGGCGGCACCGTCGGCACGGACGTGCGTGGGCCGCGAACGAATCCCCGTTTGGACATGGCTAACCTCCCGCGTTCGCCTGGTTGGCATCCGGTATCAGCGCGACCTGCCCGCCGCCCGGCAGCGTGTCACGGGCCAGCAGCGCCGCGTCCCGACTGATCGCCGGGCCGGCTGCGAAGGTGCGCACGATCGGCCAGGGTGCCTGCACCGCGCTCGCCGGGTCCAGGCCCAGGGCGCGCAAAGTTCCTTCGTCCCAAGTGATTCCGAAGCGCACCCCCTGCGGGGAGATCCAATACAGACTCTCGCGGGTGTCCGAGGTGGCGACCCCGCTGGTGGTGGCGACGAAGTTCGCCGCGCCGGGCAGCACCAGGGTCTGGTCGGCGACGACGGAATCCGGGGCCCGGTCATCCCGGACCAGGCGCACGATGCCGGCGTCCATGGACGGGGGCACCGGCAGTCCCTTACCGCTGATCACCGAGATGGTCGCCTGACGGTCCGTCGAGAGTTTGGACCAGCCGACACAGGTGACCGGATTGGCCGCGGTGTCGACGAACTCCAGCTTGGTCTGTGGATAGAAGTCGACGTTGAGCACGTCGACGTCCGGGATACCGACCAGCCTGTTCGGCGAAATGAGTTGCGGGGTAGGCGAATTCTGACTCAGAGAGGTCCGCAGCAGATCGGCGACCAGTGCGCTGATCTGCTGGATCCCCTGCGGCAACAGCACGTAGAAGCCACTGACCGATCCGCTGGCGTCCCGGGACTCCAGGACCGTCCCGACGGTGGCGTCCGGCAGCCACCGGGACGGGGCTCCGACGTCGGGAATCTGGGGAACCACGATCGGTTCGGTGGCCGGTAACGCGTCGAAGAGCGCGTTGGACATGGCCACCGGGAACGTCGTGCCCGGGTCGAGGCCGAGGTTGAACGTCAGCGAGCGGTCGCCGGCATCGATGCGCGATCGGTGCCCGCCCCAGATCACGTAGGTCTGTCCGTCGTGGGTGGCGAGCACCGCCTGGTTGGGCGACATCGGAGCGGCCCGGCCCGCACCCGACAGGGGGCCGGCGATCGACGTCACTGTGGGCGGTCCACTGGCGCCCCGCACCGGGGCGGTATCGCATACCGCCCACGCCGACGCTCCGCCTGAGACCCGCAGATCGCTTGGTACACCGGGGATACCGACCATCGGACCGGTCGGATACTTGGCGATCTCGGCCGCGCTGACCCAGGCCGGCGCGCCCGCGTTCCCGGTGACCAGCCGTGCCGAGGTCAGGTTCAGCGCCGGATACAGCCTGCCGTTGAGCTTCGCGTACACCGCGCCGGTCTGTCGGTCGCCGATGATCGCCGAGTCACCGACCAAACCGGCGGGCTTGAGCACATTCAGCAACGCCATCCACGCGATGCCGATCAGCACGAAGACCACGCCGAGGGCAACGGCCGCCTGCTGCTTGCGATCGTCGTGCTTCATCCGCACCGAGAACCGGGTGATCGCAGCCTTCAGCCGACGGTTGTAGAACAAATGGCCAGAGTTCTGGTCCCGGTTGGAGAGGTTCAGTGGCACCCTCGATATCCCTTCAGCGCGCTGATTCCCACCCGGCCGTCGCCTCCCGTCGGCACGCCGAAACTGTTTTCGTTTTCACCATGATGGCGGTAAGTGCCGAATTTTGGCGCCGATTTGCGGACACTCGGACGCACAGCGCTGGTACGGCAGAGCCGCGAGTGACAGCTGATTCCTCCGTGGCTCATCAGTGCAGCCCGCCGCCGTATCGTGCCTCGTTGTCGGCCCGGGCCTCGTCCCGCAGCGCGGCGAATGCCAGGTTGAGTCGGTCGGCGAGTTCACCGTGGGTGTATTCGGCCATCACAGTCGGATGCAGCGTCAATTCGAGCAATCGTCCGTCGGAATTGGCCACCGCTTGAATATCGCCGAGATCGACACTGAAGGTGACATTTTCGGCCTCGGCGACCAATTTCTCCCAACGGTCGGCGGCGGCACTCAATTCGCGAAGAACCTCGTCGACGAGGGCGCGATCATCCATCGGTTCCCGTTTCCCGCAAGCGCCGTGCGCCCCGGCCCGACCCCGGCATTCTCGAAGTATGCCCAGCGCCAGCAACCGGGTCAATTCATGTTGTCAACAACGTGAGCGGGGTCCCCGGCACGCCGGGGGACGCTCTCAGCAATCTCAGGTCAAGGCCTGGAACCATGCGAAGTGGTAATTGGCCGCCTCCAGGTCCCCGGTCGCCAGGGCCTGCGTGGCCGAAAGGAGCAAGCAGTTCAGCAGTAGGCCGGGGTCGAGGCCCGGGTAGCGGGCCAGCAGCTGGTACCGGGCGGTGTCGAGGTGTACCCGCAACACGTCCAGTTCGGCCTCGACCACCCCGGTTCCCGAGGACGCCGCTTTGGCCAGGGTGTGGGTGATGCGTGGCAGCCCGTCACGCCGGCGGGTGGCCTCGACGAGCTGCCGGCCGAGGTCGGTCACCTCAGGTGCCACCCGCACCCCGCGACCCGGCTCCGAACCGCTGCTGCCGCTGCCGAACGCGTCACCGGGGCGGTACGTCACAACCGGGTCGGCCGACCCCAGCAGAGCCCGCAGATTTCCCGTGCGCCGCGCCGGCGGGAGCACCTCGACACCAGCGGGCAAGTCGATCCCCGGCGGTATCCAGCCGTTGGCCACGTCGGTGACCACCAGGGTGCTGCCGTCGGTCCGCACGCCCGCCCCCCACCGCACTCCTGGCTCCTGGCGAGCGAGCCCGTCGATGAGCCGGTGCAGTCGCTGTTCCACCGATTCCTCTGGCGCCGAGGGGATCACGACCACCGCCGGATCAGGCTCGTCATCGCCGGCCTCGACGAGGTGCGGATCCAGACGCGGGATCACTCCGGTCTGGTCTTCGGCGGCGGAGTCGAGGCGGAGGAATTCGGTGGTCGGGCTGAGGGCTTCCTTGCGTAACTGGCGCACAGTCGATTCCACCCGCAGCACCGCGAAGGTCCGGGCCACGTTGATCACCCGGTGCTGTTCGGCGCGACGGATCGGCTCGGCCAGGTCGGCTTCGTTGAGGACCCGTAACTTGTGGTTGGCGGAGTCGGCGATCCGGTGCAGGTCACGTTTCAAATACGCTGCGAGCGTGGCGGTCTCGGTTGTCGCCTGGTCCAACTCGGCCGGCCACAGCCCACCCAGCACCCAGGGGGTGCAGTCCTCGGGGCTGCGGAAGGTCGGCACCGAGAGCGCCTGCTCCGTTGCCCTCCGCATCCGCTGCCGCGCGGACCGACGTCCGAATACCGCCACCCGGGCCAGGGTACCGGCGTTGCGCCCGGCCCGTCTTTCGGTCGCTATGCCAAGACGGGGGCGCTCAGCTCGGCGCCTTTCGTATCCGGTAGCAGGTACGTCACGGTCAGGCTGACCCCGACCAGCACCGCCATCATCAGACCGATCGCGGTGATGCCGAAGACGTCGACCAACGGGCCCGCGATCAGTGGGGGCACCGCACCGCCGACGATGCCGCCGAGGTTGAAGGCCAGCCCGGCGCCGCTGTAGCGGTACCGCGTCGCGAAGATCTCCGGCAGAAACGCCGCCATGGGACCGCTGGCGATTCCGAGGATCGCATAGGTGCCGACGATGGCCAGCCCGAACAGCAGCGCCGACCCCGTGTTCATCAATGGCATCACGGCGAACGACCACGGCACAGCCAGGCAGAAGCCGGTCAGGATGAGCTGCCGCCTACCCACGACGTCGCAGAACCAGGCCGACAAGGCGGTGCACACCAGCATCGCGACACCACCGAGCACCCCCACCGACAACACCAGCTCACGCGGATGGCCGAGAATCGTTGAGGCGTAGCTCATCAGATAGGTCCCGCCCATGAAACTGAACGTGAACACCCCGATCATGCACCCCGAGGCCAACAGCGTCTGACGCAGCTGCGCATTGAAGAGCTCGGACAGCGGGGCCGGCAGCGGCCCCTCGGCCTGGGCGGCGACGAAAACGGTGTCTCCTCGATACTCACGCGGATGTACAGCGCGATGATCAGCAACACGGCGCTGAACACGAACGGCACCCGCCAACCCCAGGACATGAACGTCGGGTCGGTTTCCCCGACGGTGAGGTTGACCAGCAGAAACACCAGATTGCCCAGCACCAGCCCGGCGCCCACCCCCAGCTGGGTGAACATTCCATAGCGGCCACGTTGTTCGGGCGGGGCGTATTCCGCGCTCAGCAGTGCCGATCCGGCCCATTCCCCGCCCACGGCGAAACCCTGAAGCAGCCGCAACAACATCAGCAGCAGGGGTGCCGCGAGCCCGATCGAGTCCGCACCGGGCACCAACCCCACCGCAACGGTGGACAGTCCCATGATCGACAGCGTGGCGACCAGGGTTCGCTTGCGGCCCAACCGGTCTCCGAAGTGTCCGAACACCGCCGCACCGACCGGTCTGGAGAGAAACGCCACCGCGAAGGTCGACAACGACGCGACAGTGGCCACCGTCGGGCTCAGGCTCGGGAAGAACACGTCGGGGAAGACCAGCGCGGCGGCGGTCCCGTAGATGAAGAAGTCGTAGTACTCGATCGCGGTGCCGACGAAGCTGGCCAGCGCCACCCGCCGCATCGAAGCCACCGGGATGGCAGTCTGCGTCACAGGGGCATTGTGCCCAATCACAGTCTCGACACCTTCACCCCGGCTGCACAACTGCGTTGTTCGCGCAGTTCCGGATCTGGTCGCGGAGTCAGTGCCGAATGCTCTGCCATGAGGGCGAGTGTGCGGCAATACTGGGTGGATGGCTGATCGCAATGTCCTCGGCGGACCGCTGGAGCCGTGTGGCACCGACCCGATGACCGGCTTCTACCGGGACGGCTGCTGTTCCACCGGCGAGGAGGACATCGGAAGGCACACCATCTGCGGTGTGGTGACTGCCGATTTCCTGGAGCACCAGCGTTCCATCGGCAATGACTTGTCGACCCCGATGCCGAAGTACCGGTTCCCCGGGCTGGTCCCCGGCGACCGGTGGTGCGTCACCGCAGCCAATTGGGTTCGGGCCCAACAAGAGGGCCGGGCTTGTCCGGTGGTGCTGGCGGCCACCCACGAACGCGCCCTGGAGCTGGTGCCGTTGGCGGAACTGCGCAAGCACGCGGTCGACGTTCCCGACGACCTCGCGGGCCTGTGAGCATTACGCCGGGCCGGTGATGTTGCCGCGACGCACATCGTCGCGACATTCGATGCGGCTCTTGCCGGTCTGCTGCACACAGACCCGCACCTGCTGCTCGATATCGGGCGGATAGACCTCGTCGCCGGGGCCGGGCGTGACGGTGGGACTCGGGACGGTCCCCTGGTAGAGCGACCAGACGGGGGCGTTGATCGTGGGCAGCTGGGCGCAGTAGGCCTGCGCCCCAGCGGTACTCTCCCCCGCCGCGCCCAGCGGTTCACAGTCGGCGCCGATGATCACCACCGGAAGGTGTGGCACGCCTGTGGCTTGAGCGCTGTTGACTTCGGCGTTGCCGACTTCAGGGGGTTTTCGCAGTTCCAGCGCGACAACCGTCGCCACCAGCGCGACCATCAGCACTGCCGCGGCGATAACGGCCGCCGCCACCGCCTTTCGCCGCTTGCGCGGCGGGTTGACCGGCCCGGATGCCGACGCCAGCTGGGTGGCGTCGGTGTCCCCGCCGTCGCGGCCGGAGACACCGAGTTGTTGTTCCAGCGCCCGCGCGAACTGCCGGCAGTTGGCGAACCGGTCCTTCGGCGATTTCGCGAGCGCCCGGACGAATACCGGGCTCAGAGCTGACAATTCGGGACGCCGCTCGCCGATATCGGGCGGATCGGCACTGATGTGCTGGCTGATCACCACCGCCTGGTTGCCGTGCTGGAACAGCGGCTTGCCGGTGAGCAGCTGGAAGGCGGTGGCGGCCAGCGCATACTGGTCGGCGCGGCCGTCGACATCGCCGCCCATCAATTGTTCGGGTGCGGCATAGGCCACCGTTCCGACGGCGACGTTGGTGGCGGTCAGCTTGCTGGTGTCGTCCACCCAGCGCGCGATCCCGAAGTCGGCGAGATAAATTCGCGGATGCTCGGAGTCGGGGTTGGTGATCAGGATGTTGGCGGGTTTGATGTCGCGGTGCAGCAGTAATCGTTCGTGGGCGTAGTCCAGCGCATCGGCGATCGCGCGCACGATCCGGACCACGGCCTCCACCGGCATACCGTCCGGAAAGCGCTCGGTGAGCAGCTTTCCCGCATCGGTCCCGTCGATGTAGTCCATGGCGATCCACAGTTGTCCCTCGAACTCGCCGCGGTCGTGCACGCTGACGATGTGGGGGTGCGACAGGCCGGCGACGATGTCGGCTTCCCGGATGAACCGCTGCCGGTACTCCTCGTCCTCGATCACCGAGCCGCGCAGCACCTTGAGCGCGTCCCGGCGGGGCAGCCGCGGGTGCTGGCCCAGGTAGACCTCCCCCATGCCGCCGACGCCGAGGGTCGCCACGATCTGGTAGCCGGCGAAAACCTGACCGGTCTCCATGGGCATCAGCGGCCGCCGCCGTCGGTTGACCGGCGGCACCGTGCACTCGGCCGCAACCTCGCACTCAGCAAAGCCATCTCCCCACGCTGCATTGCTACCTGTTGGCCTCCGGCGCAGCTGAGTAAACCCCGTTGCGTCAGGCCGTGCAGGTTGAAGCTACAGCGGCGCGGTCCGTCAGCGGCGACGGGTGGCGACGAGTCCGGCTTCCAAGCGAGTGAGGAGGCGATTGGCCGCCTCGACGTCGCTGTCGTCCTCGCCGAGTCCGACGGCCAGGGTGTTGGCCCATTCCCGCTGGACGACCAGGAGGTTGCGGGCCGCCCTCGCGGTGGGGAACAGATTGATGCCGCGACCATCGTCGGGGTCGATTCGACGCTCGACGAATCCCCGCGACTCCAGCACCCGCAGTGCGGCACTGAGGTTGCTGCGCCGCAGGCCGGTGGCCTCGGCGACCGCGCTCGGCGTCGCTCCAGGGTGGGCGTCGATGTAGCGCATGACGTTGGCTTCCGATGGGTTCAGACTCACCGCGTCGGGGTCCTCGTAGCCCCGGGCCCGGATCTCCCGTGCGGCGCTGAGGATCAGCTGCGCCAGCTCGGCCAGCTTCCTCGCGCGGTCATCGAGGCCACTGTCGTCCATCTCACAATGCTACCTCGCGTAGTTATGTTGCTATAGTTATGACCCCATAATTACTGCCGGTAACGCAAGGACACCCCATGACCGAGACCGACACGGGTCGACGCGAGCCCGCAGCCGGAACGGGCGGCAGCATCACCACTCCCCTGCTGCTCGCCCTGGCGCTACTGGCCGCCGTCGCCCCGGTGGCGACGGACCTCTACCTGCCCGCGTTCCCCGGGATGGCCGCCCAACTGGATGCGACGCCGTCGGCAGTGCAGCTGACCCTGATGGCGTTCCTACTGGGCATCACCCTCGGCCAACTCGTTTTCGGTCCACTGTCGGACCGATTCGGGCGGTTCTGGCCACTGCTGACCGGGACGGCCCTGTGCGTCGTCGCCAGCGCCGTCGCCGCCCTGGCACCCGGTATCGAGATCCTCACCGCGGCCCGCTTCGCGCAGGGGTTCACCGGGGCCGCCGGCATGGTCATCGGCCGGGCGATCGTGTCCGATCTGGCCTCCGGGAAGGCAGCGGCGCGCGCCTTCAGCCTGATGATGATCGTGGGCGGTGTCGCCCCGGTCCTGGCTCCCTTCGCCGGCAGCCTGCTGGTGGATCGGGTGGGCTGGCGCGGCATCCTGTGGGTGGTCTGCGGCGTCGTCGTGCTGATGTTCCTGGTCAGCGCAATCGTGATCCGCGAGTCTCATCCCAAGGCACGGCGGGAAGAATTGCGGGCCAACTCCACCGGTGCGGGGGCCCGGCGCGCACTGCTGACGCGCGCCTACGTGGGCCCCACGCTGGCGTTCGCGTTCGGCTTCGCGGTCATGATGGCCTACATCTCCGCCTCCCCGTTTGTGTTCCAGACCTTGATCGGCATGACTCCCGTGCAATACGGGATGACGTTCGGAGTCAATGCGCTGGGAATCACTGTGATGAGCGCCGTCTCGGCGAGGTTGTCGCAACGTGTTGCGGTACGCACCCTGCTGGGCATCGGTCTGCTGACCGCGTTCACCGCGTCGGTGGTGCTGCTGGGCCTGATCGCGGCGGGTGCGCCGAACTGGACTCTGCCACTCCCGATCTTTGCCGCCGTCGCCAGCCAGGGCCTGATCCTCGGCAACGCGACCGCGTTGGCGCTCGCCGCCGTCCCGGACCAGGCCGGAACGGGTTCGGCAGTGCTGGGTTCGCTGCAATTCGGTATCGGAGCGCTGGTATCGCCGCTGGTCGGCCTGGGTGGTGAGCACACCGCAGCGCCGCTGGCGGTGGTCATGCTCACCTGTGCGACGGTGGCGGTGGCGGGGTTCGTCGTCGCCGGGCGGACGGCCAGGGAGCACGCGACCGCGCCGCCCCGGTAACCCGGTAGCCGCGATGGCGCCGCGACGGCGCATGATTTCGTCCGTAGGGTTGCACTAGCGGTTTTAACCCCACGGAGTGGCGGCAATACAGCGAGGGCACTTGCGGCCGATGCCAGCATCCGGCGCGGGGACGTCCTCCCACTTCGGGGGCGGCCTGCAATACACCAGCTTCGCGAAAGGGATCCATGTCTCAGGCGGCCGAGTCGGCACTCGATGATCAAGACCGAGGCGAACAGGGAAACGAGCCGGCCGACATCACCTACGACGAGCACTTGCACCCTGCGCGTCCACGCTCACTGCGGTTTCGTCCGCGGGTAAAGGCCCCGTTCACGCGGCGCTCCCTGTCCCAGGACGGGCCGGCCACCGGCGACAACCCGGCCTACGTGTCCTGGCTGCTGTCGCAGTCGATGCTCGCCGACGCCAACGAGATCAGCCAGCAGTTTTCCGGCCAGGGCTCGATGTGGCAGAACCCGTACGCCACGCCCAGCCCGCGCGGCGCCGTCGAGACGGCCTCGGTGTGGTTCACCGCGTACCCGCTGTCCCTGATCACCCGGCCCCACGAGTCGTTTCTCAAAGCGATGGCCGACGAGGACATGTGGCGGGCGTTCTCGGAAATCGGGATCGAGGCAGTCCACACCGGCCCGGTGAAACGCGCCGGTGGCATCTGGGGATGGGAGCAGACCCCCAGCGTCGACGGTCACTTCGACCGGATCAGCACCCAGATCGACCCCGCCTTCGGGACCGAAGAAGAATTCCGGCAGATGTGCGGCACCGCAAACTGGTACGGCGGCACCATCATCGACGACATCGTGCCGGGTCACACCGGCAAGGGCGCCGATTTCCGGCTGGCAGAGATGAAGTACGCCGACTACCCCGGCATCTACCACATGGTCGAGATCGACCCCCGGGACTGGGAGCACCTCCCCAACGTCCCCCCGGGTGTGGACTCGGTCAACATCGACACCGCCACCGAGAACTGGCTGGACAAGGCCGGCTACATCATCGGCAAGCTGCAGCGGGTCATCTTCTACGCCGAAGGCGTCAAGGAGACCAACTGGAGTGTCACCCGGCCTGTGGTGGGAATCGACGGTGTGGAACGCCGGTGGGTGTACCTGCACTACTTCAAGGACGGCCAGCCGTCGATCAACTGGCTGGACCCGTCATTCGCCGGGATGCGGCTGGTCATCGGCGACGCCCTGCACTCGCTGGCCGATCTGGGCACCGGCGGATTGCGGTTGGACGCCAACGGTTTCCTGGGCGCGGAGAAGACCTCCGCCGAGGACAGCACCGCGTGGTCGGAAGGGCACCCGTTGTCCGAAGCGGCCAACCACCTGATCGCCAGCATGGTCCGCAAGGTCGGCGGGTTCACCTTCCAAGAACTCAACCTCACGATCGACGACATCCGCGAAATCGGTGAGGCCGGGGCCGACCTGTCCTACGACTTCATCAACCGGCCCGCCTACCACCATGCGCTGGCCACCGCGGACACCGAGTTCCTGCGACTGACGTTGCGTACCACCCTCGAAAGCGGCGTCGATCCCGCGTCACTGGTGCATGCCCTGCAGAACCACGACGAGCTGACCTACGAACTGGTGCACTGGTCCAACGGCCACCGCGATGACATCTACACCTACAAGGGTTCCGAGGTCACCGGCGAGGAGCTCGGCGCGACGGTGCGCGCCGACCTGACCGAGCACCTCACCGGCGAAAATGCGCCGTACAACCTGGTTTTCACCACCAACGGCATCGCCTGTACCACCGCCACCGTCATCGCGGCCACGTTGGGCGTCACCGATCTCGACACCATCCAGGACCCGATCGACATCGACCGGATCCGACGGGCGCACCTGCTGATGGCGATGTTCAATGCGCTGCAGCCCGGTGTCTTCGCGCTGTCGGGCTGGGACCTGTGCGGCATGTTGACATTGCCGGCGTCCGAGGTGTCCCAGCTGCTGCAGGGCGGCGACACCAGGTGGATCCACCGCGCTGCCCACGACCTGATGGGCGTCAACCCGAACGCCACCCAGTCCTCGGCCGGAATGCCGCGCGGCAGAAGCCTTTACGGGCCCATCCCCGAGCAGCTCGCCGACGAGACCAGCTTCCTGCGCCAGCTGCAGGCCATCCTGCGGGTCCGTTCGCACTACGGCATCGCCACGAGCCGACAGGTCGACATCCCGGAGGTGTCGCACCGCGGCATGCTGGTACTCGTCCATGAGCTGGCCGACGAAGGCCGGTACCAGCTGACGGTGCTGAACTTCGCCAACGAGGAGGTCGCCGGCACGGTGCGGTCGGAGAAGTTGCCGCCCGGGGGTTCGGTGTCAGACATGTTCACCGGCAAGCCCATTGCCACCGTGGACGACCTGTTCAGCTTCGGCGTCGAGATGCCCGCACACCACGGAATGTCGCTGTTGGTCGAGGCTCCGGTGGAAGGTCCGGTGCTCGCGTAACCATGAGCGTCGCACCCGATACCTCGCAGACCAGGGTCATCCTCGATGACCGCTTCGTCCGTGAGCTGCCGGAGATGGCGGTGCGGTGGCAGGCCGAGCCTGCCCCCGCCCCGCAGCTGCTGGTCCTCAACGACGCCTTGGCCGAGGAACTGGGCCTCGATTCTGCGTGGCTGCGCAGCGCTGACGGGCTCGGACTGCTGGTGGGCACCTCCGTTCCTGCCGGCGCCCATCCCGTCGCCCAGGCGTATTCCGGTCACCAGTTCGGCAACCTGTCACCACGGCTGGGTGACGGCCGCGCGCTGCTGCTCGGCGAACTGCACGACCGCGACGGCAATGAGCGTGATCTGCACCTGAAGGGGTCCGGACGCACACCGTTCGCCCGTGGCGGTGACGGGCTCGCGGCCGTGGGACCGATGTTGCGCGAATACCTCATCAGCGAAGCAATGCACTCGCTGGGAATCCCGACCACCCGGTCGCTGGCCGTCGTCGCGACGGGCCGGCCGGTGCAACGCGAAACCGTCTTACCCGGTGCGGTTCTCGCTCGGGTCGCCAGCAGCCATCTGCGGGTGGGCAGCTTCCAGTACGCCGCGCTGACAGGCGATCTCGACCTGGTGCGGCGGCTGGCCGATCATGCGATCGCGCGGCACCACCCCGACGCGGCCCAGGCGGAGAACCCGTACCTGGCGCTCTTCGACTCGGTGATCGCCGTCCAGGCGGCCCTGGTGGCCAAGTGGGTGCTCGTCGGTTTCGTGCACGGCGTGATGAACACCGACAACACCACGATCTCCGGGGAGACCATCGACTACGGCCCCTGCGCTTTCATGGAGGCTTACCACCCCGAGACGGTGTTCAGCTCGATAGACCAGTGGGGCCGCTACGCCTACGGCAACCAGCCGGCGATCATCGGCTGGAACATGGCCCGGTTCGCTGAGACGCTGTTGCCGCTGCTCGCGGAAGATTCAGACCAGGCGATCGCCTTGGCGCAGGCGTCACTGAGCGGCTTCCGCGACCGCTACGAATCCGCCTGGTCGACGGGTATGCGCGCGAAAGTCGGTCTGCCGGCGGATATTCCGGATGAGGTGGTGGCGGGACTGGTCGATCAGCTGCATGACCAGCTGGCACAGAGCCGGGTTGATTACACGTCCTTCTTCCGGCAGTTGGCCCGGGCAGCGCGCGGCGACACCGAACCGGCCCGCGGCCTGTTCGTCGACCTCGCCGGATTCGACGACTGGCTGGGCCGCTGGCTGGAACTCGAGCCCGACGCCGACCAGATGGATCGGGTCAACCCGCTCTACATCCCGCGCAATCATCTGGTCGAGGAAGCACTGGCCGCCGCCACGGCCGGTGACACCGCGCCCATGGAGCAGCTCCTGGCCGCCATCAGCGCACCCTACGTCGAGCGCCCCGGCCTGCAGCGCTACGCCGAGCCGGCCCCCGACGATTTCGTCAACTACCGGACCTTTTGCGGCACATAGCCGTTCGGCTCAGTCCGGGCGCACCGTGCTCAGGCAGAACGGGTGCCCGATCGGGTCCAGCAGCACCCGCCACTGCGCGGGTGCGGCCTGCACCTGGGCCTGCACCGCTCCGATCGCGATCGCGGCGGCCACCGCGGTTTCCAGGTTGTCGACGGCGACATCGAGATGCATCTGCTTGTGCTGCGGTCCGCCCGGCCAGGACGGCGGCGTGTAATCGTCGACCCGCATCAGGGTGACCATCGGACCCGCCCCGGCCAGCGAGACGACTCCGCGGTCCGGGGTGGCGAACACTTCCTCCAAGCCCAGCAGATCGCAGTAGAACTTCACCAGGGCATCCGGATCGGGACAGTCGATCGAGATCGACGCAAGGTATCCCACGGGTGTCGACATCAGGTCAGCGTAGCGAGGCCGACACTCGTCAGTCGGTCTCGCCGTATTCGTCGAACCAGTACGCCAACTTGCCCCGGCGGCTCACGGCCCGCAGCCGGCGTTCCGCGGCTGCCCTGGTCCTGCTGGTGGTGACGATCATCAGCTCGTCGCCGGTCTCGATTCTGGTGTCCGGCAGCGGCACGAAGGTGTGGCCGTCCCGGATGATCAGCGTGATCACACTGGGGTCTGGCAGCCGCAGCTCCAGCACCGTGACGTTGTGCAGTCGTGAGTCGGCCTGCACGGTCGTGGTCAGCAGTTCGGCGTCGAGCACGTCCAGGGGTGCGGCTTCGACCTGGATCTCACGGGTGGACACCCTGGAGATCAGCCCGAGCCGTTGCGCCACCGGCCGCAGGCTGGGGCCCTGGATCAGCGTGAACACCACCACCAGGACAAAAACGATGTTGAGCAGCCGGTAGCTGTCGGGGACGCCGGCCACGATCGGGAAGGTGGTCAGCACGATCGGCACCGCGCCGCGCAGGCCCGCGCAGGACAGGAAGAACTGCTCCGTCCAGGGGATGCGGAAGCCGATCAGCGACACCACCACCGACACCGGCCGCGCGATGAACAGCAGGACGAAACCGATGATGACCGCGGGCACGATGTCCGCGGCCAGGCCACTGGGATTGACCAGCAGACCGAGGATGACGAACAGGCCGATCTGCGCCAACCAGCCGAGCCCTTCCGCGAACGACCGGGTGGCCGAGCGGTGCGGCAGGCCGGAGTTCGCCAGCACCACGGCCGCCAGATATGCGGCCAGGAAACCGCTCGCGTGCGCGGTGCCGGCGGCCGCAAACGCCACGATGGCCAGGCCGAAGATCGCGATCGGGTACAAACCGGACGCCGGCAGCGCCACTCGGCGGATCAGCAGGGCGCCGACGAATCCGCAGGCCAGTCCGATCACCGCGCCGGCCACCAACTCGTAGCCGATGACGGCCACGGCACTCTCTGGCTCGAAGACGAACGGCACCACGCTGAACGTCAGCACCAGGATCACCGCGGGTGCATCGTTGAAGCCGGACTCTGCTTCCAGCAGCCCGGCCACCCGGCGGGGCAGCGGGATCAGCCTCAGCACCGAGAACACCGCCGCGGCGTCGGTGGACGAGACGATCGCACCGAGCAGCAACGACAACTGCCAATCCATCCCCAGCAAGATGTGCGCGCCGACGGCGGTGATCACGGTGCTGACGACGACGCCGACGGTTGCCAGCACCGCAGCCGGCGCCAGCATGGCGCGGATGTCGCTGAACTTCGTGGTCAGGCCGCCTTCGACCAGGATCACCCCCAGCGCGGCGGTCCCGACGTTCCTGGCCAGCTCGGCATTGTCGAAGTCGAGACCGAGGATGTCCTCACCGAGAACCACGCCGACGAGCAGGAAGAACAGCAGCGCGGGAAACCCCACCCGGGTCGCGACCCGGGTGCCGACGATGCTGAACAGCAGCACCAAGCCGCCGATCAGCATGGCCAGGTACAGCTGGTGCAAACTCATTCGTCCCCGTCCAGGCTCGATTGGCTGTCAGTAAATCAGTACCGTGCTCGCTCCGGGTTGCAGCACACGTGCCCCTGACAGCGGCGTATAGGCGAAGATGAACCCTGTGGCGGAGCGGAAACTGCGGATCGGGATTGCCGGGGCCGGCAATGTCGGACGCTCGGTCGCGCGTGAACTCCTCGATTACGGCCACAAGGTGCTGCTGATCGAGCGGCTGCGGCGCAACTTCGACCCGGCGGCGGTGCCGGCGGCGGAGTGGCTCAACGGCGACGCCTGCGAGCTCTCGACGCTGGAGGAAGCGGGCACGCACACCTGCGATGTGTTGATCGCAGCAACCGGCGACGACAAAGCCAACCTGGTGGTGGGTCTGCTGGCCAAGTCAGAGTTCGGCGTGCCGCGGGTGGTGGCCAGGATCAACAACGTCTACAACGAATGGCTCTTCAGCCAGGCCTGGGGGATCGACGTCGCGGTGTCCACGCCGGGCGCCCTGGCCGCCGGGGTCGAGGGCGCCATCGACATCGGCCATCTGGTCCGGCTGATGGGTTTGCGCGGCGGTGCAGCCGAGCTGACCAAACTGACCCTGCCCGACGACAACCCGCTGGTGGGCAGGGCTGTGGGCACGTTGACGCTGCCGGAGAACACCGCGTTGGTGACGGTGCTGCGTGGCAGCGACGTGATCCTGCCGCAGCCTGAGCACATCCTCGAAGCCGGCGATGAGATGGTGTTCGTCGCCGACAGCACCGCCGAGGGGTCCGTGCGCGACGCGATCCACGGCGCGAAGTTGCTCCGCGCACCGGTGGAGCAGGACTCCTGAGCGGGTACGCTTGTCATTGCAATGAGCAATAACGGCAATGACCAATTACAGCAATGAGCAATAGCGTCCCTGGTGTCTGGACGGCCCCCGACGGGACGACCGCAGATCGAATTTCCGCGCAGGCGCGTCGGCGCCGCACCTTCGCCGTCATCAGTCACCCGGACGCCGGTAAGTCCACGCTGACCGAAGCGTTGGTGCTGCACGCCCGGGTCATCACCGAGGCGGGTGCCATCCACGGCAAAGCGGGCCGCCGCTCCACGGTCTCGGACTGGATGGAGATGGAGAAGGCCCGCGGCATCTCCATCACCTCGACGGCTCTGCAGTTCCCGTACCGCTCCCCCGACGGCAGCGAATGCGTCATCAACCTGCTCGACACCCCTGGACACGCGGACTTCTCCGAAGACACCTACCGGGTGCTGACCGCCGTTGACTGCGCGGTCATGCTCATCGACGCCGCCAAGGGTCTGGAACCGCAGACCCTCAAGCTCTTCCAGGTGTGTAAGCACCGGGGAATCCCGATCATCACCGTCGTCAACAAGTGGGACCGTCCCGGCCGGCACGCTCTGGAACTGATGGACGAGATCCAGGCACGGATCGGTCTGCGCCCCACACCGTTGACGTGGCCCGTCGGCATCGCCGGCGATTTCAAAGGCGTGTTGGACCGCCGGACGGGCATGTTCATCCGCTTCACCAGAACCGCCGGTGGCGCCACCGCCGCCCCCGAGGAACACCTCACCCCGGAACGGGCGCACGAGGCTGCCGGCATCGACTGGGACACCGCCGTGGAGGAGTCCGAGCTGCTGGAGGCCGACGGCGCCGACTACGACCCCGAGACGTTCCTCGGCGGCACCGCGACGCCGGTGCTGTTCACCTCCGCCGCGCTGAACTTCGGGGTCAACCAGCTGCTGGACGTCCTGGTGCAGCTGGCGCCGCCGCCGAGCGGGCAGGTCGACATCGACGGCAACCGGCGCAGCCCCGAGGCCCCGTTCAGCGCCTTCGTGTTCAAGGTGCAGGCCGGCATGGACTCCGCGCACCGCGACCGTATCGCGTATGCGCGGGTCTGCTCGGGCACGTTCCAGCGCGGCGACGTCCTCACCCATGCCGCCACCGGCAAACCGTTTGTCACCAAATATGCGCAGTCGGTGTTCGGTCAGCAGCGCACCACTTTGGACAGCGCGTGGCCCGGCGACGTCATCGGCCTGGCGAACGCCGCGGCGCTGCGGCCCGGGGACACGCTCTTCCGGGACGTGCCGGTGCATTACCCGCCGATCCCCAGCTTCTCCCCCGAGCACTTCGCGGTTGCCCGCGGAAAAGATCCGAGCAAGCACAAGCAGTTCCGCCGCGGCATCGAGCAGCTCTCGCAGGAGGGCGTGGTCCAGGTGCTGCGCTCGGACCGCCGCGGCGATCAGTCGCCCGTGCTCGCCGCTGTGGGACCGATGCAGTTCGAGGTGGCCAGCCACCGGATGGCGGCCGAACTCAGCGCACCGATCCAGTTGGAGCCGTTGCCTTATCAGGTGGCGCGGGCGGTGGATCCCGAGGACGCCGACTTCGTGGGTCGCCAGCCGTCGGCCGAGGTGTTGACCCGCTCCGACGGGGTGATGTTGGCGCTGTTCTCCACCAAGTGGCGACTCGAAGGCTTCCAGCGCGACCACCCGAAAGTGGTGCTGCGGTCACTGGTCGCCGCGGGCGACGACTGATCCCTGCGGCGGCATTGCAGCTAGCCCCCATCGTCATTGGCGGGCAGCGTTGACGACGTGAGCCGGCGGATCGCGCAGGGTGATGGGCATGAGCACAACTCCCGTCCGAAGCCGCCACTCGACCTCGCTCCTCGACGGCGAGATCGTCGAAGAGTCCGACCTGGGCTCGATGCGGCGGGTCACCGCTGACAACTTCCCGATCCTCACAGGCATGTCGATCAAGCGGGTGCTGCTCAAGCCGGGGGCGATGCGCACCCCGCACTGGCACGCCAACGCCAATGAGCTGACCTACTGTGTATCGGGCACCGCGCTGGTGTCGATCCTCGACAACGGCAGCGCGTTCTCCACCTTCATCGTCACCGCGGGGCAGATGTTCCACGCCGATTCGGGCTCGCTGCACCACATCGAGAACATCGGCGAGGACGTCGCCGAGTTCATCATCACGTTCCGCAGTGAACGCCCCGAAGATTTCGGCTTGGGCGCCACCTTCGGCGCATTCACCGACGCGGTGCTGGGCAACACCTATGACCTGCCCGCCGCCGACTTCACCGCATTGCGCCGTAGCACCGTCGATCGCAAGCTGGCCGCCCGCGTAGGCGCACCGGTGGTGCCGGCTACCGCACACTTGAACAATCCGCACAAGTTCGACGTCGAAGCGCAGACCCCGCCGCTCAACTACGCCACCGGCAGCGCCCGGTTCGCCAGGGACCAGTACTGGCCGGCTCTCAAGGACCTGTCGATGTACTCACTGCGGGTCAAGGAGAACGGTATGCGGGAGCCGCATTGGCACCCGGTGACTGCCGAAATGGGTTACGTTCAGGACGGTTCCGCACGGATGACCGTCATGGGTCCCGACGGCACACTCGATACCTGGCTCTTGCAGGAGGGTGACGTGTACTTCATCCCGCGCGCCTACCCCCATCACATCGAGGCGATGGAGTCCCCCGGCTGGCATTTCCTGATTTTCTTCGACCAGCCGTTCCCCGCCGACATCGGTTATCGTGCCTCGGCGTCGGCCTACAGCCGGGAAGTGCTCGCCGCGGCATTCGACGCCCATATCGATGATCTGCCCGAATTTCCTTTCACCCCGGCCGATCCGTTGATCGTCACCCGCAGCAACCCGCTCGACTGACCGCACCACCGGAAAGGCGTTCCCATGCCCACACAGATCGGTGCATCCGTCGACCGGATGGAAGGCAGAGACAAGGTCACCGGGGCTGCGTCCTACACCGCCGACGCATCGGGGGACGGCATGACCTACGGGGTGCTGGTGCAGTCGGAGGTGCCGCACGGTGTGGTGACGGCCGACTCACTTCGCGACAGCGCAGCACGCGCGGCAGCGGTAGCGGGTGTGTTACACGTGCTGACCCCGTTGAATTGCCCTGTGCTGCACCAACCTCCGCAGGACATGACGGATGATCTGCCGATCGAGCGGCGGCCACCCCTGTCAGATCTCACCGTTCAGCACGTCGGGCAGCACATGGCTCTGGTGGTCGCCGACACCTGGGAGACGGCCACCTACGCCGCGTCGCTGTTCGAGCTGCACTATGAGCGGCGCGACGCGCAGCGCAGCGCCCACGAGGTGCTCGACCAGCCGGTCCCTGCCGATGAGTTGGGCGGCCGGATCAGGCACGGCAGCTACCGGCCGGATCACTTCGTCAAGCTCGAGGACGAGAAGCTGCAGGACGAACGCGGCCGGCCGGTCGAGGTGTCCGAGACCGACCACCGGGTGGTCGCGCAATTCACCACACCCGTCAACGCCCACTACCCGATCGAGTTGTCGGCGACCATCGCCACCTGGGCCGGCGATCGACTGACCGTGCATGACACCACGCGCTGGATCACCGGCGAACGGCGCTGCCTCGCAGCATATCTCGGTATCAGCGAAGACCGGATACGCATCGTGTCACCCTTGGTCGGGGGCGCTTTCGGATCGAAGAACTTCCTGTGGATGCATGTGGTGTTGACGGCTGTCGCGGCACGCGCCATCGGCCGGCCGGTGAAGGTGGTGCTGACCAGGAATCAGATGTTCTCCTCGACCGGACACCGCCCGCGCACCGAACAGGATCTGGTTCTGGACGCCGATTCCGACGGCCACATCCTGGGCATCGAGCATCACACGCTCACCGAGACGTCCACCGTCGCCCACTTCTGCGAGCCCGCCGGCCTGTCGACCCGCTTCCTCTACCAGGCCCCGCGAATGGCGGTGTCGCACCGTACCGCCCGGATCAACGCGCCGACACCATGTTTCATGCGTGGGCCCGGTGAGGCACCGGGACTTTTCGCCCTCGAGGTCGCGATGGACGAACTCGCCCACCAGATGGGCATCGACCCGCTCGACTTGCGGATGCGCAACCACGTCGACCGGGACCAGACCAGCGGGCGCCGGTGGTCCGGAGAACACCTGCTGGAGTGTTACCGGTCCGGTGCCGAACGGTTCGGCTGGCGGGGCCGGCCCGCGGCGCCGCGTACCCTCCGCCGCAACGGTATCCAGATCGGATGGGGAATGGCGACCGCCACGTACCCTGGTCGGCGAATGGCCGCTTCCTGCCGGGTGAGTACGGCACCGGATGGCCGCGTGCGGTTCGCTTCTGCCACCCACGAGGTAGGCAACGGCGTTCGCACCGTCATGACCCAGATCGCCGCCGACGCCACCGGCCTGCCGCTCTCGCAGGTCGAATTCGTCTCAGGTGACTCAGATTTCCCGGATGCACCCTACAGTGGGGCGTCGCAGACCACCGCCACCGTCGGCTCGGCGGTACTGGAAGCCGCCCAGGAGTGGCGGCGCCGTACCGACGCCCACGTTCCCGGCGACCAGCTGAACTTCACCGTCACCAGCGACCCCGGGGCCGGCAGCGACACCCCGTCGCAGTCCTTCGGCGCCCACTTCTGCGAGGTGCACGTCGACGAGGAGATCGGCCGCGCCACGGTGACCCGCTGGGTGTCGGTGATGGATTGCGGTCGCGTGCTCAACCCGAAACTCGCCCGTAATCAGGTGATGGGCGGTATCACCTTCGGACTCGGCATGGCGTTGTTGGAGCAGGTCCCCTACGACCCGGACACAGCCCAGCTCATCGGCGAGTACTACCTGCCCACCCATGCGGATCGTCCGGAGTTCGACATCACCTTCATCGACACGCCCGACTACGCCCTGGATCCGGTCGGCGTGCGGGGTATCGGCGAGATCGGCACCTGCGGCGTACCTGCCGCCATCGCGAACGCCATCTTTCATGCCACCGGAAAGCGGCTGCGGGATCTGCCGATCACGCTGGAAAACCTGGTGGCCCCTTATCAATCGCCGACCGATTCGAGGATCTGATGAGCACACCGATCGAACTGACCGTCAACGGCGAAGTCCGGCACCTCGCCGTCGATGTGAGGTCCACCCTGCTCGATGTCCTGCGCGAGCGACTCGCTCTGAACGGCACCAAAAAGGGCTGCGACCACGGCCTGTGTGGTGCCTGCACGGTGTCGGTGAACGGTGAACGGGTACTGAGCTGTCTGACGTTGGCCGCGGCCGCCGACGGCAGCGAGGTACTCACCATCGAAGGTATCGCCGACGGTGACCGGTTGCATCCGATCCAGCAGGCCTTCCTGGCGCACGACGCGTTCCAGTGTGGCTACTGCACACCCGGCCAGATCTCCTCGGCGCATGCGATGCTGCGTGAGCACGCCCGCGGCGACCTGAGCGCAGCGTCGTTCGACAACCCCGAGGGCTGTGGCGCACTTTCCGACTGCGAGATCCGGGAGCGCATGGCCGGCAATATCTGCCGGTGCGGCGCCTACGCCAACATCGTGGCGGCCATCCAGGAGGCGGCATCGGCCACCGGGAACGTGGAAACGTCGTGAAGGACTTCGACTTACAGCGCGCCACCTCGCCCGCGGACGCCGTGGGCCGTGTCACGGACTCGGGCGGACGGTATTTCGCCGGCGGCACCAACCTCCTCGATCTGATGAAAAACGGTGTGGAACAACCATCCGCTCTGGTGGATCTGCGTCGGCTCGACCTGTCGACCATCTCCGCTACCCCCGCCGGGGGTGTCCTCATCGAGGCCGGCGTCACCAACAGCGCGGTAGCCAACCATCCGCTGGTACGCAGCCAGTACCCGGTGCTCTCGCAGGCGATTCTCAGCGGGGCCACCACACAGCTGCGCAACATGGCGACCGCGGGTGGCAACCTCATGCAACGCACCCGCTGTCCCTTCTTCATGGACACGGCATTCGACGCGTGCAACAAGCGTGTCCCCGGCAGCGGCTGCGCGGCACGCACCCGCTTCAACCGCGAGCACGCGATCCTCGGTGCCAGTGACAGTTGCGTGGCCGTGCACCCCTCCGATATGGCGATCGCACTGGCCATCCTGGGTGCGGTGGTGCACGTCTACGGCGTCGACGGACCCCGGGCGGTCGCGATCGAGGACTTCTTCGCGCTGCCCGGCGACTCCCCAGAGCGGGACAACACGCTGGCCCCTGCGGACCTGATCACCGGTATCGAGTTGCCACCTTCGGTTTTCGCCCGGCACTGCTGGTACCTCAAGGTTCGGGACCGGCACAGCTATGCCTTCGCACTGGTTTCGGTGGCAGCAGGCCTGGACATCGTGGACGGGGTGATCCGCAGCGCCGCACTGGCACTCGGCGGCGTCGCCGCGAAACCGTGGCGGGTGACAGCAGCCGAACAGGAGTTGGTCGGCGACCGGCCGGGCCCCAAGGCGTTCCACCGGGCCGCCGAATCGGCGTTACACGGGGCAAAGCCTCTGAGCCAGAACGGCTTCAAGGTCGACCTCGGCAAGCACAGCGTGGTCCGGGCCCTGACTCTGGCTGCCCGGCAACAGTAGAAACCCCTGGGCTGCGCCGGTGGTCGTGACACAATGCGGATCGGCAAGGGCGCCATCAACGAAGACGTCCGAGTAGGAGGCCAGCATGAGTGCGCAACCCAATGGTGTGCAGGTGGTGGTCGCCGACGACGACGTGCTGCTGCGCGAGGGCCTGTCCAGCCTGCTTGCGCGTTCGGGTTTCGAGATCGTGGGCCAGGCCGGTGACGCCGAGTCATTGCTGGCGGTCACCCGCGAGCTGAAGCCGGACCTGGTGGTCACCGACATCCGGATGCCACCGACGCACACCAGCGAGGGACTCGACGCCGCGCAGGTCATTCGTACGGAGTTGCCGGACACCGCGATCCTGGTGCTGTCGGCGCACGTCGACGTCGACCATGCCATGGAGTTGCTGGCAGGCGGGCGGGCGATCGGCTACCTGTTGAAGACCCGCGTCACCGATGTCGACGATTTTGTCGATACCGTGGGCCGCATCGCCGGCGGCGCTTCCATTGTGGATCCGGCTCTGGTTCAGGAACTGGTGTCGGCCCGCCGCCGTGACGACCCCTTGGCCGCCTTGAGCACTCGCGAGCACGAGGTCCTGACCTTGATGGCTCAGGGGCTGTCCAACGGGGGCATCGGCCGTCGCCTCTGGGTCACCGAGGGCACGGTGGAAAAGCATGTGCGCAGCATCTTGACGAAGTTGAACCTGCCGGAGACCGGCGACGATCACCGCCGGGTCCGCGCGGTCATCATGTATCTCGACTCCCGCTGATCCCGCTGATCAGAAGTGCCGGACCAGCCTGCGGATCGACTCGGGAGACAGGGCGAACTTCGGCAGGAAGCCCAGCGCGGGACTGTCGGCGATCAGGTCGGCGAAGTCCTGCTCGGAGTGGGTGGAGATCAGGATCACCGACGGCGCCGGCGGACCTGCCCGGTGCAGCGCTTCGGCGACATCGAACCCGCTCTCGGGGCCGAGGTCGATGTCGACCAGGATCACATCCGGGTGAAGATCGTGAGTGCAGGTCAGGGCCTCCGCCGAAGTGGACACCATCGCGACCACGTCGATCCCCGCGCGTCTGAGCATATTGCTCGCGGCGGTTCGGAAGGCGGCGCTGTCGTCGACGATCAGACAGCGCATCGGGTCGCTTTGCTGCACATTTCCAGAGTGTCAGACCGGCCGGGGCCGGGCATTGGTGCTAACCGGAAAGATTCTGCGCGGGTCCCCGCAAGCCCGGGCTGACCACGTCATTCGGTTCTACGATCACCGGGTGTCCCGAGATGTCGCCGCCGCCTCCCCGGCGCCGCCAGTGCGCAATCGGCTGCTGGCACTGGTGTTGCGGCCCACCGCGCCGCCGCTGACCACCGGTGTCGTCGTCGCCGTGGTGCTGATCCTCGCCGAGATCGCAGTGGTGCACGTTCTCAAGCAGGTCGCTCCGGAGAACGCCTTCGGCGCCGTCTTCCTGCTCGGAGTCCTGGTGGTGTCCGCCAGTTGGGGGTTCGGGCTGGCCCTGGCCACATCGCTGGCGAGCACGCTCGCCTACGTGGGCTTCCACGTCAGCGAGGGCAGCGGCAGCCTGGCGCCCGCGGTGGTCGTCTTCCTCACCCTGGCGCTGCTGGCCAACGTCCTGGTCGGGCAGGCCCGGCTACGCGCACTGGAGGCCGACCAACGGCGCCGCGAGGCTGACCTGTCGGCGGAGCTGGCTCGCATCATGCTGCGATCGGTCGACCTGCCTGCCGCCCTGGACGCCGCGAGCACCCGGATGGCGGAGGTGCTCGAACTGCCGTATGCCACGCTCACCCTCGAGGTCGGGCAGGCCGACGATGGCCATCAAACGATCACGCTCCACGACGGCAGCACCCCGGTAGGCAGCCTGTTGGTCCCGGCTACGCTGCCCGCCGGCGGCACTCAGCGAGTGCGGCGTCTGGTCCCGTCCCTGGAAGCTCTGCTGTCGGCGGCCCGGGAACGTGCCCAGATCACCGCCGCGGTCAGCGCACTGGCCGAACAGCAGGCCGCGCTGCGCCGGGTCGCCACCCTGGTGGCCCGGGGAGCCAACCCCGCCGACATCTACCCCGTCGCCGTCACCGAACTGGCCCGCGGCCTCAATGCCGAGCACGCCAGCCTGGTGCGTTTCGCCTCCGACACCGAGGCGGTCGTGGTGGCCGGCACGGCCGCCGAGCCGCTGAACCCGTTCGCCCCCGGTGAGCGGGTCTCCCTGACCGGGGACAATGTCGCGATCCGGATCCAAGCCACAGGTCGGCCGGCGCGCATCGACGACTATTCCGCAGCGACGGGAGAGTGGGCCGCCCGCGTGCACCAGCTGGGGTTGACGTCGGGGGTCGGTGCGCCGGTGACCGTTGACGGCCGCACCTGGGGTGCCATGATCGTCTGCTCCACCAAGCCGACGCTGCCTCCCGAAACCGAGGACAAGGTAACGGATTTCGCCGATCTGGTGTCCACCGCCATCTTCAATTCCGAGACCCGTGCCGAATTGCAGGCCTCCCGGGCCCGCATCGTCGCCGCCGCGGACCAGGCGCGCCGGGGGTTCGAGCGGGACCTGCACGACGGGGCGCAGCAGCGCATCGTGTCCCTGGGCCTGGAGCTCGGTGCCATATCGGCGGCGGCGGGGGCGGAGAGTCCTGAGCTGGCGGGTCAGCTGGGCGCGGTGGTGGAGGGGCTGTCCGGCCTCTACGCCGACCTGCAAGAGCTCTCCCGCGGCATCCACCCGGCCATCCTCTCGCGCGGCGGCCTGGGCCCCGCTATCAAGACCCTGGCCCGGCGATCACCGGTTCCGGTGGACCTGAGTCTCGACATTGCCGCCCAGATCCCGGATTCCGTTCAGGTCGCGGCCTATTACGTGGTCGCCGAGGCGCTCACCAACACCGCCAAATATGCCGGGGCCGAGCAGGTCTCGGTGCTGGCGACCGCGCGTGACGGGCACCTGCATCTGGCCATCGCCGACGACGGGGTGGGTGGCGCTCAAGCCGGTGGCGGCTCGGGGCTGATCGGCCTGACCGACCGGGTCAATGCGCTCTCCGGTGACCTCACGGTCAGTAGTCCGCAGGGCGGCGGCACCACGCTGTGCGCCACCATCCCGTTAACGCCCGAGCACTGAGGACGCCCGCAGCAGCCGGTCATCGAGCTCGCTGACCCTGGTATTGCCCAGGTGGAATTCGCGCAGCTCGCCGAGCGCCGCTCGGCCGATGTTCTCCTCGGCATCCTTGCGGACCAGCAGCGTGGCTTGATCCCGGCCGCCGAGAACACCGTTCGGATCCCGCAGCGCACGAATCCGGTAACGGTGATGCAGCCACTGGGGATGCCACAGCGGGATGACGACCCACCTGCGCTCAGCCACGGCGTCGACGAACCGGCCGATGCACTGCTCCGCGGTGCCCGTCTGGAATTGGTATCCGTAGTGATCGAGGCCGTACTCCTGCACTGCGGTGGCCCAGAACCGACTGATGCCCGCCCCGGGGGTGATGCCCTGGATCAGCCGGTCCATCCTGTCGAGTGTGGCGGGTGCGGTCAGATCGCCGATTTCAGCGACGCTGTCGATGGGCACATAGTCGGGCACACCCCAGATGCAGTACGGCTCGTAGAGCACGGTGACCTTGGTGACCTCGTGTTCGAAGCCCGCCAGGTATTCACCGTGGCTGTTCGGTAGCCATGCCGACACCAGCACGTCGACGTCACCACGGCGCAACCGTCGGAACATCTCCTCGTGCGGCGCAGCGGACCTTTCGATGGCGTGGCCGTACTCGGCCAGGATCCGCTCCACCTCCCAGGCGCTGGCATCGTGGAAGCCCAGATCGATGTGCCCCACACGAATTGGCTGGTTGGCCATGGCGTCTCCCCGGTTCTGCGTCGGTCGGCGGCGGAATCGGTGCGCCGTATGGAGAAGTGCACCGCAGAATGGCCTCCGCGCCAATGGGGGCTAGCACCCAAATTTCGACTCGGCGGCCCCAAACTGACACAGCACGCCGAAATGGTCGGACGGGAAAACCCGCGGCAGCGCAGGGGAAACGGGTTCACACCCGAGCAGTCTGATGCGCTCCGGCACCCAGGCGTCGCCCTTGCACAACACCCGGTCGAAGCGGACGTGGCGGTGCTTGTCCTTGTTGTCGAATCGCATCAGGTTGACAGACGTGTCCTCGGTGTAACCGGGATCGCCGGGTCGCAACGCGGGCCAGACGTCACGATAGTCGGGAGGCAGGAGGTGGTTCTCGTCATCGCGCATGTTGAAGTCACCCGCCACGATCACGTTGTCGGAGTTGCGGTTGGCCCGGAACAGGCATGACAGTTGCCGCGCGCGTGTCCGTTGTGCGGTTTTGCCGCTTTCGAGATGCACGCCGACGATCTTCTGTGCGGTGCTGTTGAGTTCGAATTCCGCTGTCAGGTAACCGCGCGACAGCTTGGTGGGCAACCGGGTGTAGGTCACGCGCCCTACGGCCGGCCGGGACAGTAGCAGCATGCCGTAATTGCCGAGTCGGCCACCGATGATGGCAGCACGACGGTAGTGCGTCCTGATCCACGGTTGGGCGAGCAGGACGTCGAGCGCAGGCTGGGTCACTTCCTGAAAGACCATGACATCCGGCATCTCTCGGGACAACACGGTGGCGATCGTCTGATATCGCTGCTGTGCATGGTAGTCGTCGTACCAGATGTTGAACGTCGCCACCGATAACGACGAGCAAGTGACGGGACGGGTGTCGCGGCTGTCCACCCAGCGGCCGGCCCCCTCGTCGAACTGCCCGACCGGGACCCGGATGGTGCGGTGCAAAAACGTGTTGCGCCATGACATCTCAGGACGGCCTGTCACCGATCTCCAGTCCGGCCAGTTCCGTTGTCCCGTCGAAGATCACCCGGCCCCACTCACGAACGGTGCAGCGCAGGCGACCTGCCAGGTATTCGAAGTCGGTGTCGACGTTGCGACGCTCACCGGGCAACGGCACCGGCAGCACATGTGGTCCGTCGCTGGTTCCGCGCCCGTCCAGTTCGATCTGGTAGCGCGCGTTGCGGGCGGAGACCTGCCAGCTGTCGTCGCCGCCCCGGTAGGTCACCGGGGCCGGCGGCGTGATGCGAATGACCTTCTCACCCAACCGCACCACCACTCCGGTGACTTCACGGCGCAGCGGCCCCAGTTCGAGCAGTCCGCCGGAGAACGCCACACACACATCGGCGTCGTCGAAGTCATGCGCCTGTCCCCACCACCACCGCTGCGGGAAGCCGGCTCCCCAGTTGCGTTCGCAATAAAGGGTGGCGTCGTTGAACGTCCACTGTTGCTCGCCGTGGGTGACGGTGCCCGATGCCCGGCCGTTGAGACGGTATGGATGCCAGTACTGGTTGAGGAAGGGCACCGCGGATACCGCTCCGCCACCGGCGAACGCTTTGGGCCACCGATAGTCTTCGTCGACCCGCAGGTGCAGCGCGGTATCCCCGATGACCATGGTCAGCTTCTCCCGCTCGGCGTCAACACAGTTGCCATCGGATTCGGCCCGCACCGAGAACCTGGCCTCGTCGGCGCTGGCGTTGTCGATCGCCGCCGAGCGCACGATCCCGCCCGGGTGCACGGCAATCGCGGCGGTGGACCAGTCTCCGTCGGGGTGGCGGTTGGCGCTGCAGAGAGCGACGACGACGCGCCCTGTCGCGGGGTCGGACAGACGCCAGAACCAGCCTTCCATCTCGGTGCCGTGTGAGGGCACCGGATCCCCGAACGGCACGTCAGCGCCGGTCCTCCGAAACATCGAGACGGCCTGCCGGCCCGCGCGTCCCAGGGTGTTGGTTACATCCACCCGACTGCTGGTACCCCCCTGGGCACCCGGCCAATCGGCTTGGGCGGATGCGGGGATAGATCCCACCAGGGCGCGGTCACTGGAGCCGGCGATGTGCACCATCGGGAAACAGTTCACTGTGGCACTGGCCGGCGTGATCCGCCGTTGAGGGAGCAGGGTGCCCAAAACTTCGACAGCACAACGGGTTTCCGGGTGCAGAACCCTGCCGACACTGCGGCCTGGCCGACCGCCGATTGGTGGCAGAACCCGATGTAGCGCATACCCGCTGCACACCCCGGGAAGGGGTAGCGGCCATCAGTGGAATTCGATCACCTGACGCACGGCCCGCCCCGCCGCGAGCTCGTCCATCCCCTGGTTGATCTGCTCGAGGCTGATCGAGGCCGACACCAGCGATTCCACCGGTAGCTTGCCCGCTCGCCACATCGCCACGAAACGCGGAATATCGCGGGCCGGCACCGCCGAACCGAGATAACTGCCGATCAGCGATCTGCCCTCGGCCACAAAACCCAGCGGGGACAGCGTGATCCGGGCGTCAGGCCGCGGCAGACCCACGGTGATGGTCCGACCACCGGGCCCGGTGAGGGCCACCGCGGTTTCCAACGCCGCCGGATGGCCGACCGCTTCGATGACCACCGCCGCCTTGAGGCCGGCCTCGACGGCCTGCTCCGGGGTGTAGACCTCGTGGGCACCGGCGGCCAGCGCGTCGTCCAGTTTGCCCGCCAGCTGGTCGATTCCGACAACGCGGACGTCGGCGTGGGCCAGCGCGGTCAGCACGGCCGCCATCCCCACACCTCCGAGCCCCACCACGATCACTGTCTGCCCGGGCCGGGGCAGGCCGGCGTTGAGTACTGCGCCGCCGCCGGTGAGCACCGCGCACCCCAGCAGCGACGCGACGACCGGAGGAACATCGGAGTCCACCGGCACGACGGAACGTCGATCGACCACGGCATGGGTGGCGAAGCCGGACACCCCGAGGTGGTGGCGCACCGGTTGGCCGTCGCGGGTGAGCCGGATCGCGCCGCTCATCAATGTGCCCGCGGCGTTGGCGGCGCTGCCCGGTATGCACGGCGCCAGGCCGTCGGTGGCGCACGCGTCGCAGTGGCCGCACCGCGGCAGGAATGTCATCACCACCCGTTGGCCGACCGGCAGGTCGGACGCGTCCCCGCCGATCTTCTCGACCACGCCCGCCGCTTCGTGTCCCAGCAGCATCGGCACCGGCCGGACCCGGTTTCCGTCGACCACCGACAGATCGGAATGGCAGAGTCCGGCCGCTTCGATGCGGATCAGCAGTTCACCGTCACCGGGCGGCGCCAGATCCAGTTCCGAGATGCTCAGCGGAGTGGATTCGGCATAGGGCCGCGCCAGCCCGATCTGCTCCAGTACGGCGCCGCGAATCGTGGTGCTCATCCGTCCAGCCTGCCTCACCTGCCAGACTGTGAGGCGATGACCAGTAGCGAACGTGAGCTGACCAGTGCCGATTTCCCGGTCCACTGGCCGGTGCTGACCCGGTGGACCGACAACGACATGTTCGGCCACCTCAACAACGCCGTGTACTACCAGCTGTTCGACACCGCGATCAACGCCTGGATCAACACCAGCACCGGCATCGACCCGCTGACCGCGCCGTGGCTGGGTGTGGTCGCGGAGTCCGGGTGCCGCTACTTCGCCGAGCTGAAGTTCCCCCAGCCGCTGATGATCGGCCTGGCCGTGTCGAAGTTGGGCCGCACCAGTGTCACCTACCGGCTGTGCGCGTTCGCCTCAGCGGCCGGCGAAACCGAGCTGCTGCACCCCGTCGCCGCCGTCGGGCACTGGGTGCACGTCTACGTCGACCGGACGACCCGCAGACCGGTGCCCATCCCGGAGACCATCCGCGAACTGCTGGCGACGGCGGTTCGGGACTAACCGCAGAGCTGCCCCAGGGTGGTGTTCAGGCCGTCGATCTGCTGCAGCAGCGCGGCCTGACCCGGGTCGGTGTTGAGGGCACCGGCCGTCGCCGCCGCGCCGAAGTCCATCAGTGCGTTGCCGAACTGCCGCAACGGGTCGGCCAGCTGGGCCGGGGTGGCCGGGTCCAGCCGGTTCAGCACGTACTCACCGCCGCTGATCAGCGCCACCCGCGCGTTGGCGGCCACCGCCAGCGCCCCGGTGACATCCCCCTCACCGCCGGGTGGGGTCAGGTTCGTGTTCGTCGCCACCCCGGTGCGCACCGTGCTGTACGCCGAGCACGCCGTCGCCTTCGCCGCGGCCTGCTGTTCCAGCGTGTACTCCTCGGTTTCCCGCGACTGCAACCAGGTGTAGACCCACAGTCCCAGCGCCGCACACGCGATGACCAGGGCCAACGATGCGAGGAGCACGCCGGCACGGGACCGACGCACACCGCTGGGCGGATCTCCGGGGGCCTGCATGGGTGTTGATCGTAATGAGGGTGCAACCACGAAGTTCCGGCGGAATAGTGTTGCGGTATGCGGTGGCAACTCAGACGCGGTGCCCTGCTGTGCGCGGCGACGGTGGCAGTGGTGTGCACCCTGGGCACCGCCACCGCGCACGGCGAACCCGGGCCCTCTGATCAGGACGGAACCCTGGTGGGCCCGTCGGCGTCCGGCTTCCCGCCTTCGGGCCAGCCGTTCGCGGTCGGCGACGCCGCAATCGACTCGTTCGGCGGTTATCTTCCCGACGGGTTGCCGCTGAGCCCCTTCGACGTGACCAATCCGGTGATCGGGCGACTGGACCCGGCCCTGGTGTCGGCGGTGCAGGAAGCGACCCGCGCCGCAGCGGCCGACGGCATCGAGATGCGGATCAACTCCGGTTGGCGCTCCCGCGGATTCCAGCAGCGGCTGTTCGAAGACGGCGTGGTGACCTACGGAAGTGTCCAGGCGGCACAGGAATTCGTGGCCTCGCCGGAGGCCTCCATGCACGTGGCCGGCAAGGCCGTGGACGTCGGCCCGCCGGAGGCCGCGGCGTGGATGTCACACAACGGCGTCCGGTTCGGGCTGTGCCAGGTGTTCGCCAACGAGCTGTGGCACTACGAACTCACCGCCGACGACCAGGGCCGCTGTCCGCCGATGAAGCCGAACGCCGCAGGGTGAGCACGGTGATCTCGCTCGGTGCGAACACCCGGAACGGTGGGCCCCAGAATCCGGTACCCCGGCTGGTGTAGAGCTGGGTACGCCGGCCGTGCCTGCTCAGTCCGTGCACCACCGGCTGATCCAGCCGGACCAGCAGATTGAACGGCCAGATCTGCCCGCCGTGCGTGTGACCGGAGATCTGCAGGTCGACACCGGCCGTGACGGCCCCGGTGACCTGCTTGGGCTGGTGCGCCAGCAGCAGCACCGGTAACTGCGGATCGGCGCCCCGCAGGGCGGTGTCCAGGTCGGCGCCGTGCCCGTCGAGGCCGGACGCCCGCGCGGTGCGGTCGTCCACGCCGGCGACGACGAGCTTGTCACCGCCACGTTCGACCACGATGTGCTTGTTGTGCAACACATCCCAGCCGATCTGCGTGAAGTGGTCGAGCCAGCCCTGCGCCTCGCTGAAGTATTCGTGGTTGCCGGTGACATACACGCGGGCGTGCCTGCTGCGCACCGCCGCCAACGGAGCGGCCTGCGCCTGCCGCAGCGCCACCGTGCCGTCCGCGACGTCACCGACGTGGGCGACGATGTCGGCGTCGAGCTCGTTGACACGGTCCACCACCGCGGCCGACCACCGGGCCCGGTCGATCGGGCCGTAGTGGGTGTCGGTGAGGATCGCCACCCGCAGCCCGTCCAGCCCGGCGCCGAGCCGGTCGAGGACGACATCGACGTCCTTGATCCGCGGCAGCCGCATCGCCTCGAAATGGCCCCATGCCAGCAGAGCGACGACGGCCACCAGCACTGCGCCGGCGATCAGTCGCGATCTCGCCGGGTCCTCGACACCGGCCACCCACAACACCAGTCCGAGCAGCTGCCCCAGCACCGACCACACGAACAGCACCCACGCGACGCCCAACAGCACGTCAGCGGTGATCGCCGCCCAGTCCAGGTGCCTGCGGCCGTGTCCCAGCATGGTCAGCACCGGCAACCCCACGAAGACGGCCACGAACACCACCGTCCCGGCGATCACCACCGCCGTCGGCCATGCGGTGCCGGCCCACAGCAGCGTCCACCAGGGCACACCGAGCAGAATCGCCATGACCACGAACACGAACAGCAGACGGCGCCACCGGGACTTTGCCATTTGCGAGAGGGTACCTGCGGCCGCGGTCCGCCCTAGCGACGCCAGAAGTCGTACTCGTCGCGGCCCGGCCGGAAACCCGCGGCGGCCACGATGTCGACCGCAACGTCGAACAGGGCGCCCACCCGCAGCGGCACATGGGCGTCACTGCCGAAGGACACCGCGTCGCCGCCTTCCTCGTACCACCACCGCATCAAGCTCGCCGAGGCCAGCGGGCTCGCGGTGTTGAGTTCCAGCGCGCGCCCCGACGTTGCCAGCGCCCGGAAGACGGCGCGGTACTCCTCTTCGTAGTCTTCCTCGCGGTACTCCCCGGCCTCCCAGGTCGGCCAGTACCGACGCGGGTAGTCGCAGTGCGCCAGCACCTGGAAAATGTCAGACCGTTCGACGAGGTTCAGCAGTTCGGCGAAGTAGTCCCGGACGATGTCACCGGCGGGTCGATCGCCGAACACCCGGTCGGTGTAGACCAGTCGGCCGTCGTGCACGATGGAGTGCAACGATCCGAGCACCCGGTCGAACTGCGCCTGCCGCAGCACCGCGGCGACACTGCCGGCGAAGTGGTGCGGCTCACCGGCTTCGATGCCGGTGAGGATCCGCAGTTCGGGGAAGCGGTCGCGACACTCCTGCACACTGGCCAGGTAGCCGTCGATGTCGACCGGGAGAACTCTTTCGCGCCAAGCTATTTCAGCGTGCCCATGGTCATGTGGAGCGGGATTGTCGCCGGCACCCCATTCGGTGAAATCGACGTGTTCGGTGAACGCGACCGACGGCAGCCCCACCTGCACCGCGCGACGGCAGGTCTGTTCCATCGAGGCGTTGACTCCGGTATCCCAGGAGAACTGCGAGTGGACGTGGTTGTCGGCAGGGAGCACGTTCGTGATCCTCGCACGTCGCGGCCGCTGCCCACCGGCTAGCGTGGGGCGCTAGTGAAAACGCTGATCGACTTCGACAACGCCGTCGTGGTGGCCATCCCGGTGCGGGCCGGGTTCGGCGAACCCGGCCGTCGTGAGTGCATGCTGCTCGAAGGCCCGCAGGGTTGGGGCGAGTTCAGCCCACCTCCGGACATCGACGATCACCTGGCGGCCCGCTGGCTCACCGCAGCCGTGGAGCCCGGCACTGTCGGCTGGCCCGACGCGGTGCGGGGCCGGGTCCCGGTCGCGGTCGAGGTTCCCGCGCTCGACCCCGAACAGGCGCACCAGCTGGTCGCGGCCGCGGGCTGTCGTACCGCCGAGGTCCGCGTCACCGGGGTCGGCGACACCGCCCGGGTGGCGGCGGTGCGCGACGCCCTGGGCCCGCGGGGACGGCTGCGCTGTGTTGCGGACGGGACGTGGGACGTCGAAACCGCGGCCGCCGCCGTCGCTGCCCTGGCCCGGGCTGCCGGTGACCTCGAATACGTCGAGCAGCCCTGCAGGACAGCCGAAGAGTTGGCCACCCTGCGCCGCAATGTCGACGTCCGGATCGCCGTGCGGGCGGTGCCGGGCATGTCGGTGGGTGAAGTCGCCGATGTGGTGGTGCTGGAGTGCGCGTCGTTGGGCGGTGTCCGTCGATCGCTGCGCATCGCCGAGACGACCGGGCTGCCGGCCGTGGTCCGGGCGGGCCGCCAGACCAGCATCGGCATCGCCGGAGCCGTGGCACTCGCCGGTGCCCTGCCCGAGTTGCCGTTCGATTGCGCCGTCGGCCGTCCGTCCTGGGTGAGCGCCGATGTGGCCAGCACATCGCGGGCCCTGGTGGCTGCAGACGGATATGTACCGGTGGCGCCGATGCCCCCGGCCCCGGAGTCCGCCCTGCTGCAGGAGTACGCGATCGACGATGCGGACCGGCTCACATGGTGGCGCGGACGGCTTGCGCGGGCGCGCGGCGCGCTGTGAGCGTCCCTAGCCGCGGTGGAGCGGCGCGGGGCTGCAACAGTGCGGGAACCTCGGCGCCCAGTAATGCGAGGAGGCGGGCCAGCAGCTCGTCGAGGTACTGGCCGACGACGGTGATGGCGTCGATTCCGTAACTGGCGAACAGCGTGCTCGGCTGGTCCACCGCAAACCGGGTGTCGCCCTCGGAGTCGGTGTAGATCAGGGTCCGCAACGGCGCATGCAGCATCACCGCCGGGTCGTGGCGGAACATCCGCTCGGCGATGACGTGGTTTCCCATCAGATATTGGGTGGCGTTCCACGGTGCGGACGAGCCACGCATCACCGCGCTGACATCTCCGCGGTAGTAGCGCATGAACCCGTACGGTGCACTGTCCTCGGCGGCCATCAGCGCTTCGTCCCAGGAGTGCGCCGCGGCGAAGGCGACGTAATCCACGACCGGCACCAACAGCTCATACCGGGTCCGCACGTCGTCATACGAGCCGGGTACCACCACGGTGAGCCGGCGCGCCAGGTGCTCGACAGTGGTTGCGGCGTTGTCCGCCATGGGGTTCCTCCTGCGTTGGCTCCCGGTCTCATCTCTGTGATCGACTCTGACTCAACGGCGGTGCGGCAGCCACCTCGCTGCCGGTAATCCGGCGGTAGTGCTAGCCCCCATTCCGGTATCGGGCCAATTGGTCGGTGAGTTCTCGCGCGTAGGTCAGCTGTTTGGTCAGCTGCGCGCAGGCTTGGAGGGCACGGGTGTGGCAGTCCGCCAGATACGCAGCTGCCGCGGCCCGCTGCGCCGCGCTGGTTGCGGGGGTGTTCAAAACGTCGAGGGCGGCGAGCAATTCACCCATTTCGTCCAGGGTGAATCCCAGCGGCTTCATCCGGCGGATCGCCAGCAGGCGACTCACATCGTCGGCGGTGTACAGCCGGAAGCCGCCGGCCGAGCGTGCTGACGGCGTGACGAGTCCCACGTCGTCGTAATGCCGAATTGTCTTGATGGACAGTTCGGTTCGCGAGGCCACCTCGCCGATCTGCAGATGCTCGTATTCGGTGTCGCCGCCCATCGCTGACTCCGGCTACTGCGCGCCGGCGACCTGGCCGCTGAGGCGGCGGTGCCGCTCGGCGCTGCTGTCATCCATACCGACGATGGTGACGGTTTTGCCCTTGGCGGCGTACTTGGTGGTGATCGCGTCGAGGGTGGCGACCGTCGAGGCGTCCCAGATGTGGGCTTCCCTCATGTCGATGACGACGTTGTCGGGATCGCCGGCGTAGTCGAACTGGTACACGAGGTCATTACTGGAGGCGAAGAACAGTTCACCTTTGACGGCGTACACCCGGGTGTCGTCGTCGGGAGATGCTACGTCGACCACCTCGGTGAGGTGGGCGACCCTGCGCGCGAACAACACCATGGCGGTCAGCGTGCCGACCACAACGCCATAGGCGAGGTTGTGGGTGGCAACGGTGACGGCGACCGTCGCCAGCATGACGGTGGTCTCGCTTTTGGGCATGCGCCGCAACGTTTTCGGGTTGATGCTGCGCCAGTCCAGGGTGCCGACCGAAACCATGATCATCACCGCGACCAGAGCCGCCATCGGGATCTGGGCCACGATGTCGCCGAGTCCGACGATCAGGCCGAGCAGAAATGCCCCTGCCAGAAAGGTCGAGATCCGGGTGCGGGCGCCGCAGGCCTTCACGTTGATCATGGTCTGGCCGATCATGGCGCAGCCACCCATCCCGCCGAAGAAGCCGGTGACGATGTTCGCGACGCCCTGCCCCAGAGATTCCCGTGTCTTGTTCGAGTGGGTGTCGGTGATGTCATCGACCAGCTTGGCTGTCATCAGGGATTCCAGCAGCCCGACAACAGCCATGGTGAGCGCGTAGGGCGCAATGACGGCGAGGGTCTCGACATTGAAGGGCACATCGGGGATCAGCAATGCGGGCAGGCTGGAGGGCAACTCGCCTTCATCTCCGACATTGGGGACCGCCCAGTGCAATCCGACGCACACCGCGGTCAGCACCACGATCGCCACCAACGGCGCCGGGATCACCGATGTCAGTTTCGGCAGCAGCACGATCACGGCAATGCCCACCGCCACAAGCGGATACACCAGCCAGGGCACCCCCAGCAGGTGGGGCAACTGGGACAAGAAGATCAGGATGGCCAATGCGTTGACGAAGCCGACCATCACGCTTCGCGGTACGAACCGCATGAGTCTCGCGACGCCGAGGCCACCGAGGATCAGTTGCAGCAGCCCGGCGAGGACCACCGCGGCGATCAGGTAATCGACACCGTGACTGCGCACCAGCGGGGCGACCACCAGTGCCACCGCACCGGTAGCGGCGGAGATCATCGCCGGCCTGCCACCGACGATGGCGATCGTGACTGCCATGGTGAACGAGGCGAACAGCCCCAGTCGCGGATCCACCCCGGCGATGATCGAGAACGAGATCGCCTCGGGGATGAGTGCGAGCGCCACCACCAGACCGGCGAGGACCTCGGTGCGCAGGCGCCGCGGCGACCGAAGTGCGTGCAACACCGACTGTTCTTCACGCGGCGTCAGCACCGCAGCCATGGTCACCACACAACTCCATTTCGCCGCTCGATGGATCTGCACACGTCGAGCGCACCGTTGCGCGAAATACGTTGTTCAGAACGGGCATTCATCCGGGTCGAGGCAGGCACCGGAGCCGTCGCAACTCTACCCGCACTGGAGGGTTGATCACTAAATCAGGCGGCGGCCTGTGGCCAAGCGCACAGCACGACCGCGGCCCCTTTGGTGTCAGCCGCCCAACTCTCCCGTGATGCCACGTTCGATCTCTGCCCGAGTCCGCTCGGGCAGGACGACCAGCCCGTCGAGTTCCCTGCCTGCGAGTTGATATGCGCGTTCACGCTCCTGCGGCGTGGCCCCGGAATCGGCTGCCACCCGCAACAGGCTCTGGCCGCGAACGATCCGCTGCTGATCCCCTTGCGACAGGTAACTGCGTCGCCGCCGCGCGGCCTCGGCCTCGGCGACGTTGAATGCCATCGCATAATCCGCCACAGCCTCCCGGTACTCGAGATCGGCTTCGCGGTCGTCGAGAAGCGTGGCGGCCTCCGCCGGTCGGAGCAGATCGGCACGCAGTTTCGCCCGATGGAAGCGCTCCGTGACGGGCTCCCGCATATCCGTCATCACCGGAAAATCGAGCAACTTCACGACGTCGAGTTCGTAGTCCAGCCACTTGGTGTCTGTCCGGTCGTGCTCCTGGACAGTGCGCTGAATGGCCCGCCAGCGCGCCACCCGGTTGTTCTCGGCTGTCCCCGCGGAGACGGCAGGCCCGTCCTCAGCGTCGATTCGGTCCTGCCGCCGGCGAGCGGCCGACACGGCCTTCATTCCCCCGAAGATCACGCCGGCCACCGGAACCAGCAGGATCAGCAGTTCGATCAGTCGGAAGACAAGGCCCACCAAGCCAGGATGCCACTGGCACGCGTCAGAACGGACTGCTGTTGGATTGCCGCTTGGCGTCTTCGGGGCGCGGGCCGAATCGGCGCACGTAGTCCTCGTGGATGTGGGCGTCCCGTTTGCGCTTGATCACGTCGACGAGGTTGGGGTCGAGACCGTGTTGTGCCAACCGGTGGCGGCGCCACACCTTGTTCAGTGCCAGTGCCATCAGCAGTGCCCAGATGTAGATGGGTGCGGTCATCTCCAGCCGCACGTACACCGACGCCGGTAGCAGCCACACCGGGGCCAGGACCAGCAGCGGCGGGATGGCGAACCGGATCATGTGCCGGCGGACGGCGCCTTGGCCGGCCAGGTCCTCGGCGACCCAACGTCGCATGGAGTCGGGCAACCGTCGCCCGTAGGAGAAGGCGATGTACTGCCAGAAGTTCGGTTTTTCGGGGGCCATCATGCTCCTGTTCACGTCTCCAGTGCACCGGCCGCCAGTGCGGCGGCGTTGACGCGGGTCAATACCCGGTGCAGTTCTTCGAGCTCGGCGATGTCGCCCCCGAGCCGAGCCACCACAGCAGGCGGGATGTCGAGCGCGCGCTCACGCAGCGCCACGCCCGCTGCGGTGAGTTCGACGGCCGTGGAACGTTCGTCACTGGCGCTACGCGTACGGGTGACGAATCCGAGAGCTTCCAGCCGCTTGAGCATCGGCGACAGCGTCGCAGAGTCCAACTGCAGTGCGGTGGCTATTTGTTTCACCGACATCGGCTGGGTTTGGTGCTTCCGGTGATCCCACAGGGCCAGCATCACCAGGTATTGGGGATGTGTGAGGCCCAACGGTTCCAGAAGGGGCCGATAGACAGCCAGAACTGCGCGGTTGGTCACTGCCAGCGCGAAGCACACCTGATGTTCGAGCGCCAACGGGTCGACGTCATAGGCGGGTTCCGTCAACACAATTTAGATCGTACCCTAATAGTTAGTGCCCTAACCAAGGTTCGCGCGCGTGCCACCAGGGCTGACCCCTGACCGCCGCTCAGGGCAGATCGCGCAGCGCGTCCTCGAGTGTCGGCCGCACCGACAGGAGGTCGTCGAGTCCCACCAGCGTGAGCGGCCTGCTGGTCGCCGGGCCGTCAGCCACGACCGCGAACGCGTCGCCGACCTGCTCTTTCGCCTTCACCAGCACCGTCATCCCGGCCGAGGAGAAGAAGGTGACGTCGCTCAGATCGACGATCAGCCCGCGTGGCGACCCGGCCAACACCGCAGCAATCGCTTCGCTCAACAGCGGAGCGGTGAGCATGTCCACCTCACGGTTCGGCGCCACCACGGCAACACCGTCGATCACGTGGTGGTTCACGGTGAATCCGTCGCGCACCGCGTCCGATGGCTCGTCGTTGGGCCTTTCGGCCATGGCCTCTCCCCGGGTCGACTCGCAGGTGGTCATATCTCAACACACCGGTCCGGATGCAAGGATGGCGACATGGACGTCCGGGCCCGCAACAACGTGCGGGTCGTCGGCTCTGCAGACGGCCCGACCCTCATGCTCGCCCACGGCTTCGGCTGCGACCAGAATCTGTGGCGCCTGGTGGTTCCGCTGCTCGAAGCGAGATTCCGCATCGTGCTGTTCGATCACGTCGGCGCAGGATCGTCGCATCCGGACGCCTGGGACAACGCCCGGTACTCGACGTTGCAGCAGTACGCCGACGACGTACTGGACATCGTCAGGGAACTCGAGCTGGCCGACGTGGTGTTCGTCGGGCACTCGGTCGCCTCGATGATCGGTGTCCTGGCCGCTGCCGCCGATCCCGGGGCGTTTCGCGGGCTCGTCCTGCTGACCCCCTCGCCGCGCTACATCGATGACGGCGATTACCGCGGCGGCTTCTCCCGCCACGACATCGACGAGCTCCTGGAATCGATGGAGAGCAATTACCTCGGCTGGGCGAGTGCGATGGCGCCGACAATCATGGGCACGCCGGATCGTCCGGAACTCGGAGATGAGCTCACCGACAGCTTCTGCCGCACCGAACCGACCCGCGCCCTGGCGTTCGCCCGCACCACCTTCCTGTCCGACAACCGCGCCGACCTGGCCCGGGTGACGGTGCCGACACTGGTCATCGAGTGCTCTGAAGACACCCTGGCGCCCCGCGAAGTGGGCGCCTACGTCCACGACCAGATCGCGGGCAGCGAACTGGTCACGTTGGAGGCGACGGGGCACTGCCCACACCTCAGTGTTCCCGAACCGACGGCCACGGCGATCGCCGGATTCGCCGATCGCGTGTGATGTCCAGCTTCGCGCACGCGGACGCCGACGACTTCTTCACCCACGCCCCGTGCGGATTGGCCCTGGCCGGCCTGGACAGTCGCCTCACCGAAGTGAACGAAACCCTGCTGCGCTGGCTGGGTTACCCCCGAGAGCAATTGTTGGGCAAGCGGTTTCCCGACATCCTCAATGCCGGGGGACGGATTCACTACGAAACACATTTCTCTCCGCTGCTACAGATGCACGGCGAGCTCAGCGGTATCACCGTCGACCTGGTCGCCGCCGACGACTCGCGCATCCCGGTGTTCGTGACGGCGAACGCCAAGCGGGACTCCGACGGAAATCCCGTCGCCCTGCGCATCACCGCCCAGGACGCCCGCGACCGGCGCTCCTACGAACGGGAACTCCTTCAGGCACGACGCAACGCCGAGGCCGAACGCGAACGGGCACAGGTCTTTGCGGCCACATTGCAACGCTCGCTGGTGCCACCCCGGCTGGTCCCACCCGAGGGGCTGGCCGCGGCCGCCCACTATCACACGTCGTCCGTACACGAGGTCGGCGGCGATTTCTACGACCTGTTCCCGTTGAGTCGCCACAGGTGGGGATTCTTCCTCGGCGACGTCTCCGGCAAGGGCGCCGGAGCTGCCGCGGTCACCTCACTGACGCGCTACACCCTGCGCGCGGCCGCGGTCTACAACGACGACCCGGTGACGGTGCTGCAGAATCTGAACACGGTGCTGCGGACCGAGTTTCAAAGCGACGACCCGCGGTACTGCACCGTGATCGCCGGAATGATCACCACCGCCGAAACCGGCTTCGATGTCGAACTCGCCTCCGGCGGCCATCCCCCGGCCCTGCTGCTGACCAACGACGGCGAAGCCCGCTACATCGAGACCACCGGCGGTCAGGCTGTCGGGCTGTTGGCCGAACCTCGTTTCGTATCAAGGCAATTCCACTTTGCGCCCGGCGACACCCTGGTGTTGTACACCGACGGGCTCACCGAGGCGAGGGTGGACCGGACCAAACGCTTCGACGACGACAACGCGTTGCTGGAGTTCGCGCGCACCCAGGCACGGGCCACCCCGACGGAGTTCATCACCGCGGTGCGCACCCTGCTGCGGGGTTTCGGGGCCGGGCTCGAAGACGACACCGCCGTACTGGCTCTCGGAGTCCCACGGCAAAGATGACCCCGGGACCCGGCGGTCATGCACAATCGAGGCATGGCCGCCGTGCACCCGTTCCACATTGCTGTTTCCGACGCCCAACTCGCTGACCTGTCCACCCGACTGGCGAACACCCGGTGGCCGGACGCCGAGCCTGTCGACGACTGGAGCCAGGGCATTCCGTTGGCATACATGCGCGAGCTGGCCGACTACTGGGCCGATGGCTACGACTGGCGCGCCCGCGAGTCGGCGCTCAACCGCTTTGCTCATTTCACCACTGACATCGACGGCCTCGACATCCACTTCATCCATCAGCGGTCGTCACGCAGCGACGCCTTTCCGCTGCTGTTCACCCACGGCTGGCCCGGCTCGATCGTGGAGTTCCACAAGGTGATCGAACCGCTGAACGACGCCGGGTTCGACGTGGTGTGTCCGTCACTGCCGGGCTACGGATTCTCTGCCAAGCCGTCGCGCACCGGGTGGGGTGTGGAACGGATCGCGCAGGCCTGGGACACCTTGATGGTGCGGCTGGGTTATTCGCGTTACGGGGCGCAGGGCGGCGACTGGGGTGCGGCGGTGACCCGTCAGATCGGTCTCGACGCCGGCCACTGCGTCGCGATCCACACCAACATGCCGATCGGCTCACCGCCCCCGGGGGTGCTGGACAATCCGACCGACGAGGAAAAGCGGGCGCTGGAACGCATCGACTATTACCGCAAGTGGGATTCGGGCTATTCCAAGCAACAGTCGACCCGGCCTCAGACCCTCGGCTACGGATTGGTCGATTCGCCGGTGGGGCAGCTGGCATGGATCGTGGAGAAGTTCTGGTCGTGGATGGACTGCGACGGCCACCCGGAGAACGTGCTCACTCGCGACGAGTTGCTCGACAACGTGATGCTCTACTGGCTCAACGCCTCTGGCGCGTCATCGGCACGCCTCTACTGGGAGAGTTTCGGCCGCTCCGGCGACAGCCGGCCGGTCACGCTGCCCACCGGGGTGGCCGCGTTTCCCAAGGAGATCTTGCAGGTGCCCCGGTCGTGGTGCGAGACCAACTACAACATCACGCACTGGACCACGATGCCGCGCGGCGGCCACTTCGCGGCCTTCGAACAGCCCGAACTGTTCATCGACGACGTGCGGGCGTTTTTCGACACGGTGCGCTGAGCGCCGGACGTTTTCAGACGGCGACGGGCCGGGCCTGCAGGTGACGTTGCCGCACGTCGGTGAGGAAGCGCGCCGTTTCGACCGCGCATCGCCTGGCGTGTGAGGTGTCCACGAGGTCGAAGGCGTGCCCGGCACGCGGAATTTCGCGGTATTGCACCGCATTACGTGATACCGCCGCCAGGGCGTCGCGGAATGCCCGCGCCTCGTTGACCGGGATGATCGCGTCCTGGTCGCCGTGGATCAACAGGAACGGCGGGGCGTCGCGGTGGATGCGCGCCATCGGCGAAGCGGCCCGGTAGATCTCCGGATGCTGAGCCTGGCTGCGCCGCACCACAACTCGTTCGAGGAAGCCCTGGAAGTTGCGGCGCGCGGCGGTGGAGCGGTCCTGCCAGTCGTAGCGGCCGTAGATTCCGACGACGGCATCAACCGAGGTGTCCGCGTGCTCGACGAGTTCACCGCGGAATGCCGGGTCGCCGGGGGTCAGACCGGCCAGTGCCGCCAGATGCCCACCGGCCGAACAACCGGCCACGGCGACGAATTCGCGGTCGCCGCCGAAGCGGTCGATGTTGGCACGGGCCCACGCGATCGCGGCGTTGACGTCGGCGATGTGCCGAGGCCACCGGTGCACCGGCGACACCCGGTAATCCATGGTCAAACACACCCAGCCCTGCTTGACCAGGTGGTGCAGCATGGTGTGGCCCTGCAACATCCGGGTGCCCTGCACCCATGCGCCGCCCGGGACGAACAACAGCACCGGGGCGGGACCCGGGGGAAGTTCCGGCAGCCGCCAGACGTCGAGCAGCTGAGACGGGTGATCGCCGTAGCGCACCGAGCTGCGGTACAGACTCCGGCGCTTCTGCGCGCTGGCCCGGACAAACGGCGGTATTCGGCTGGGACGGATCTGCGCGGCGACGTCAGCGGCCGTTTCGACGATCGCTGCCGGGTCATCCGACGGCGCGGCGGCTGCCCCACCGGTGCGGCGGCTGATCGCGGAGCGCACTGCAGCAGGTGCGTAGTGACCGCTCCACAGGGCCATCGCGGTCAGACCTGCAAACGGTTCGAGATGTTTCCCCACCACGGGTAGGGATGAATAAAACCTGGTCGAGGCCAGTACGACATCGACGGGATGAAGAGAAGGGAGCGCCATGGGCTATGCCTCCAAGTGCGGCGGACAAGCTCGCGCCGGCTGGCTGTAGCGCTGGTCCTGACTACCCGTTGTGACCGGCTCCAAACCGGGCCACTTGTCAGTACCGCTTTCAGTACCGTGGGTGCCATGCGTCATATCGATGTCGAAGGAATCGGTCGGGTCAGCCGAATCGGGCTGGGAACCTGGCAATTCGGCGCTCGCGAGTGGGGGTACGGGGACAGCTACGCCTCCGGTGCCGCCCGCGACATCGTGCAGCGTGCCCTGGCCCTGGGGGTGACGCTGTTCGACACCGCAGAGGTGTACGGCTTCGGCAAGAGCGAACGCATCCTCGGCGAGGCACTCGGTGCGGCCCGGTCCGATGTGGTGGTGGCCAGCAAGATCATGCCGGTGGCCCCCTTCCCGGCCGTGATCAAGCAGCGCGAAAAGGCCAGCGCGCAGCGGCTGGGCCTGACCCGGATCCCGCTCTACCAGGTGCACCAGTCCAATCCCGTGGTCCCGGACACGGTGATCATGCCGGGCATGCGCCAACTGCTCGACAGTGGTGCCATCGGCGCGGTCGGCGTCTCGAATTACTCGTTGGCGCGCTGGCAGAAGGCCGACGCCGCGCTCGGGCGGCCCGTCATCTCCAATCAGGTGCACTTCTCCTTGGCCCATCCGGATGCGCTGGAAGATCTGGTGCCGTTCGCCGAGCGGGAGAATCGCATCGTCATCGCCTACAGCCCGCTCGCGCAGGGGCTGCTGGGCGGCAAGTACGGACCCGACAATCGGCCCGGCGGTGTCCGGGCGATGAACCGGCTGTTCGGCACCGAGAACCTCAAGCGGATCGAGCCGTTGCTGGACACCCTGCGCCGGGTCGCCGCCGAGGTGAACGCCCAGCCGGCGCAGGTGGCCTTGGCATGGTTGATCCAGCTGCCCGGGGTGGTCGCGATTCCCGGCGCCTCCAGCGTCGAGCAGCTCGAGTTCAATGTGGCCGCCGCCGACATCGAGCTGCCCCCGGAAAGCCGTGACGCGCTCACCGCCGCGGCGCGGGCGTTCCGTCCGGTCTCGGCGGGCCGGTTCCTGACCGACCTGGCGCGCGAGAAGATCGGGCGCTGACGAAACAAGCCCTTTACCGGCTGTAACTGCGTGGTGACGGCCGCGCAACGGGACCAGAAATGGTCCACCGAGATCGTCACAGGGTGGACTACACCTCAGTGGCGGGACTCATGTCGCCCGTGCCGGAACAACGTGGTCAAGCGCTGCTCGAGCTGCTGCACAACGCGACCGCGGTCGGCGTCGGCCACTTCACCGCCTTGGACGCCCGCGGCCGGCACGTCGTGGTGGCCAGGCTGGAGCGCGCACCCCGGCCGGTGGCCCCGGCCGGCAGCGGCACCGTCATCTGGTTGCTGTCCCCATCGGGTGGGCAGCGGGTCGGTGCGCTGCACCTGCCGACCGGATCCCACCACGTCGAGGCCCTGATCCCGCACTTCGCCGCCGTGGCCGACGTGGTGAGCCGCCGCCTCCGGCTGGGGCTGACCAGCAGGGAACGCGACATCTTGTGCGCGCTGGCGCAGGGGCACACCAACGCCGACATCTCCGCGCGCGAATGTGTGTCGGTGCGTACGGTCACCACCCACGTCGAGGCGATCTTCCGCAAGCTCGGCGTGACGAACCGGGTACAGGCCGCCCGCATCGCCTTCGACTGCGCGATGGTGGCGCCCCAGCATCACAGCGCGGGTTTGGCATCTGCCCAGGGACGGGCCGCCTCGTAGCCGGCCGCAGCCCGTAGAACTGCGGCGTCCGCGCGGTGCCTGCCGGCGATCTGCAGGCCGACCGGGCGGCCGTCGGCAGTGAAACCTGCCGGTACCGACACCGCCGGCGTGGTGGTCATGTTGAACGGGTAGGTGAGCAGCCAGCCGAGCAGCTGCCGCTGCAGCGACTCCCCTTCGAGCCATTCCGGGGCGAAGCGATCGAGCGGGAACGATGCGGTGGCCAGCGTCGGGCTCACCAGGATGTCGTAGTCGCGCATGAACGCGCTGAACGTGTCCCACATCCGGCCCCGGAATGCTTCTGCCCGACCGATTTCCGTCGCGGTGAGGGTTTCGGCCTGGGCGAAGATCTCGATCAGGTTGTCATCTACCTGCCCGGCCATCGACTTCCAGTCCAGCACGTCGTACTCACAGGAGTAACCCGGTACCCACAACGCCTTCCACATCGCCTCTTCGGGATTGCCCCAGGCGGGGGTGGCCTCTTCCACGATCGCGCCGAGGGATTCGAAGGTGCGCACCGCTTCTGCGCAGACGGCGGCGACTTCCGGGTCGACGTAACCGAGCCCGAGATCCGGTGACCACGCCACCTTCCAACCTTCGATACCGCCCGCCGCGGCCGCCGCGTAATCGACGCCGTCCGCGGGCACGCTCATCGGATCGCTATCTGCGGCACCGGCCATGACGGAGAACATCAGTGCGGCATCGGCCACGGTTCGGGTGATCGGCCCGTGGAAGACGTGGGTGTAGTGGCGGCCGTCGAGCAGGGTGTGCGGGATGCGGCCCAGTGACGGCTTGAACCCGACGACACCGCACATCGCGGCAGGGATGCGCACCGATCCGGCGCCATCAGCACCCTCTGCCAGCGGTCCGAGGCCCGCCGCCACCGAGGCCGCCGCGCCGCCGCTGGACCCGCCGGCGGTGTGGCCCGGGGTCCACGGGTTCTGGGTGGGGCCGTACAGGTGGCTGTCGGTGCCACCGTAGTAGCCGAATTCCGGTGCGTTGGTCTTGCCGAGGAACAGCCCACCGGCCTCTTTGAGCCGGGCCACCACCGTCGCGTCGCGCAGACCGACGGTGCCGGCCAGCGGTTTGAGCGAAGAATCCAGCGGCAGACCCGCCATCGCGGTCAAGCCCTTGATGGAGAACGGCACCCCGTGCAGTGGCCCGCGGGGGGTGCCGTCAGCCAGCTCGGCCTGCAGTTGCGCGGCGTCGGCGAGCACCTGTTCACGGTCGAAATGGATGTAGGCGTTGAGTTTTGGGTTGACCGCCTCGATCCGGTCGGCGAACTCCGTCGCGACTTCCGTCGGAGTGACCGAACCGGAGCGGATCTCGTCGGCGAGTACGGTGGCGGGAGTCCAACACAGGTCGCTATCGGGCATCCGGCCAGCCTAGGAAGCACCACACACCCGCCGCACCGGCGAAATTACGTAGATCCGGCGTGGGAAGGAATTACTGCACCGCCAGATCTGTTGCCGCCGTGTTTGACGGGCCCCGGCGCGGGGGCGACGATGGACAGCGGCACATGCCCCGGGGCGGCCGAGAGAGGGCTCCACCGTGATCAGCGTCTTCGAACTCTTCAAAGTCGGCATCGGGCCGTCGAGTTCGCACACCGTCGGACCCATGCGCGCGGCCCGCAGGTTCGTGGCGTGGTTGGCCGACCGCGATCTGCTGCAGCAGACCGCCGGACTTCGTGTTGAACTCTTCGGCTCCTTGGGCGCCACCGGCCGCGGACACGGAACCGTCGGCGCCGTGGTGCTCGGCCTGCTGGGTGAACATCCCGAAACCGTCGACCCGGACGCGGTGCCTGAGCTGCTGGCCGCCGTCGCCGCTGACGCCACGCTGCTCCTGGCCGGCCGGCACGCGGTGACGTTCAACCCGGACCAGGACATCGTGTTGTATGTCGGTCCCCGGCTGGCCCAGCACAGCAACGGTATGCGGTTCACCGCGCTGGACGCATCCGGGCAGAGCATCCTTCGCCGCGAATACTTTTCTGTCGGTGGCGGTTTTGTGCTCGACGAAGACGAGATCGGCGGCGGACAACCGCACGTCACGACGGTACCGCTGCCGTTCCGGTCGGCAGCCGAGCTGCTGGCGCTCACGGAAGAAAAGGGCCTGCGGATCAGCGATCTCATGCTGGCCAACGAGACCAGCCTGCGGACTGCCGACGAGGTGCGTGACGAGCTGCTGGCCGTCTGGACGGTCATGCAGGAATGTGTGGACCGCGGCCTGCTGGCTACCGGGGTGCTACCGGGTCCCCTGCGGGTGCGGCGCCGGGCGGCGGCCCTGCATGTGAAGCTCGCTGCCGAACCCGCCGACACCGACCCCCTACAGGTGATGGATTGGGTTGCGCTGTACGCGCTTTCGGTCAACGAGGAGAACGCCGCCGGTGGCCGGGTGGTGACGGCACCGACCAACGGCGCGGCGGGCGTGGTGCCTGCGGTGCTGCACTACTGCCGAGATTTCGTGCCCGGTTTCGACGACGACGCGGTGGTCCGGTTCTTGTTGACGGCCGGAGCCGTCGGCATCCTGTGTAAAACGAACGCGTCCATCTCGGGTGCGGAGGTGGGCTGCCAGGGCGAAGTCGGCTCGGCCTGCGCGATGGCCGCCGCCGGCCTGACCGAAGTGCTCGGCGGTACCCCGTCGCAGGTGGAGAACGCCGCCGAGATCGGCATCGAGCACAACCTCGGGTTGACGTGCGACCCGGTGGGCGGCCTGGTGCAGATCCCGTGTATCGAGCGCAACGCCGTCGCCTCGGTCAAGGCCATCGTCGCCGCCCGGATGGCGCTGCGCGGCGACGGTACCCATCACGTCGGACTGGATACCGCCATCAAGACGATGCGCGACACCGGTGCCGACATGGCGGACAAATACAAGGAGACGGCCCTGGGCGGTCTCGCCCTCAACGTCGTCGAGTGCTGACCGCGCGGGTGGTCAGGTCTTCGCCGCGGTTGTCGCAGGACGCGCAGTTCGCGTCGTCGAAACCAAACGAGCCGCACGACGGACAGATGAAATCAAGCATGACGACCCGCCTACTCCAGAGCTGGAACACAACGCCGACTTGTCGCGGCGCCTCTTGCCTTTACCCCTCGATTCTGGCGGCGAAACCCATGAGCCACCACCGAGCGCACTGGGAGCCTGCTGTGCGGGGGTGACTCAGCGCGGCACGTCAGGCGGCGTGATCGAGCGCGGCGAGAGTCCGAGTGTTCGAACGTGTTCGGCGATGCTGGCGAGGTTCGTCACCCATACGTCGTCGTGGTCGAGGACATAACGCATCAGGTCGTCGAGTTCGGCGGCCCGTGACGTGCGACCCGACAGGAAGGGGTGGTTGGTCAGCACCCAGCAGCCGCCGACGCGGCGCAATCCGTCGAACTCGAGCTGCCAGAGTTCGCGCGCTTTGCGCGGGCTCTCGATCAACCCGCTGCCACTGATGTCGGGCAGAAAGCAGTACTGCTCCCAGTCGTCGAGCGCCCACTGGATCGGGATCTCGACCAGGGACTGGTCCGCGCCTGGGGTGACCGCCAGCTCGTAGGGATGATCGGCGTCCATCAGGCTGGAGTCGTAGAGGAAGCCACGCTCGGCCAGCAGCGCCGGCGTGCGCCACGACAGATCCCACATCGGCGCGCGGTATCCCGTAGGCCGCACTCCTGCCACCTCGGCCAGGGCTGCCAGACCGCGGTCGATGACATCGATCTCCTGCTCCAGGGTCAGCGCGGTCGGCTGTTCGTGCAGGTACCCGTGATGGGCGATCTCATGGCCGGCAGCGACGATGCTGCGGACCGCCTCCGGGTAGCGGTCGGCGGTATGCCCGGGCACGAAGAACGTGGAGGCGATCTGATGGCGCTCCAGCAGCTCGAGGATGCGCGGGATGCCGACCAGCGGGCCGTAGGCCTGATGGCTCATCACACTCATCCGCGCACCCACGGCCTCCAGAGTCCCGGAGGGGCCCCACAGCACCGCTGACTCCGCGTCCACGTCGAACGTGAACGCCGCTGCGGCGGTCTTGCCTGCGGGCCAGGGAAATTGGCTCACTGGTCGACCATCAGCGAGATCAGTTCGTAGGCGATGTTGGCGCCGGCGACGGCGGTGACCTCGGCGTGGTCGTAGGCCGGTGCCACCTCCACCACGTCGGCGCCGACGATGTTGAGCCCGCGCATCGCCCGCAGCACCGCCACCAGTTCCCGGCTGGTCATTCCGCCGATCTCGGGTGTTCCGGTTCCGGGGGCGAACGCCGGGTCCATGACGTCGATGTCGATGGAGACGTACACCGGGTGGTCACCTACCCGTTGGAGCACCCGTTCGATCACGCCGTCGATGCCGATGCGGTCGATATCGCGGCAGTGCACCACGGTGAAGCCGAGTTCGGCGTCCTCGAGGAGGTCGGCCCGGTCATACAGCGAGCCGCGAATACCGACATGCGCGGAGTGGTCCTTGACCAGCAGTCCCTGCTCGGACGCCCGCCGGAACGGAGTGCCGTGGGTGCACGGGGCCCCGAAGTAGGTGTCCCAGGTGTCGAGGTGGGCGTCGAAGTGCACCAGTGCCACCGGCCCGTGCACCTCGTTGACCGCCTGCAGTGCCGGCAGCGCGATCGTGTGATCGCCGCCCAACAGCACGAACCGCTGTTCGGGGCGGTTCACAAGGCCCAGTACGCCGGCCCGGATCTGGTCGACAGCGGCGTCGATGTCGAACGGGTTGGCGGCGATGTCGCCGGCGTCGACCACTTGCGCTGCGGCGAACGGCGATACATCGAGTGCGGGGTTGTACGGCTTCAGCAGCCGCGACGCCTGGCGGATCGCCGCCGGACCGAACCGGGCGCCCGGCCGGTAGGTGACCCCGCTGTCGAACGGCACCCCCGCCACCGCGATGTCGTAGCTGTCGACCTCATGCCGCTGTGGTAGCCGGGCGAAGGTCGCCAGCCCCGCATAACGCGGCACCTCGCGAGCGTCGACCTGGCCGATCTTTCCGGATTCCGTCTTGACGTACGGCTGTGCCTGCACCACTTCCCCTTTGGTCATGCCCGCGCCCGGGTCGATCCACCGTTACACGAAATCACCTGTCCAACAACTGCTTCCAGCTGGAAATCGCTGAGCAATTCGACTGCAGCGGCGACCTCTTCAGCAGATCCTATGCGCCCCAACGGAATATCGGAGGCGTAGCGCTGATGGATCGCTTCGAGCCCCACGCCGGCAGCCTCGGCGTCGACCATCAGCTGCGGAGTGTCGATCACCCCGGGGGCCACCGCGTTGACGATGATGTGCTCCGGTGCCAGCTCCCGCCCCAGGGTCTTCACCAGCGAGACCAGCCCGGATTTGGCCGCCGCGTAGGCGGTGGCCTCGGGCCACCCGGTCACCCCCCATTCACTGCTGATGACCACGATCCGTCCCGCGCCGAGGTCGCGCATATAAGGCAGCACGGCCTGAACCAGGAAGAACGTCCCGCCCAGGTTGGTGTCGACCACCTTCCACCAGTCGGCGTCGTCGTGCTCGAGTAGTGGCGCCATGGTCATATACGCGTGATTGGCGACGAGGATGTCGAGCCGGCCCGCCGTGTCTGCGACTTCGCCTGCGATGCGCAGGCATTCGACTGCATCGGAGACGTCACCGGGGGCGGTGAGGCCGCCGATCTCCTCGGCCAGGGCGGCCAGTTCCACGCTCGGGCGAATGTCGTTGACGGCCACGGTGGCTCCCGCAGCCGCAAGCCGCCGGGCGTGGGCTGCTCCCATGCCTTGCGCTGCGCCGGTCACCAGAGCGACCCGGCCGTGCAGATCGGTGCTCATATCACCGCTCCCGAGTTGACGTTGACGACGTCGCCGACACTGAAGGTCGCGTCGCAGGTCAGGTACTCCACGCACCGCGCCACCTCCGGTGGCAGCGTCAGTCTCCGCAGTGGCAGGGTCTGCAGGTAATCGTCCGCCCGCCAGGGTGAATCGGGTGCCAGCAGGGGCGTGTCAGTCGGCCCGGGGGCCACACAGTTGATCCGCACCCCACGATCGGCCACCTCGGCGGCCAGGCTGCGCACGGCGCCGATGATCGCGCCCTTGGCGGCCGCGTAGTGCGCGTCGTACTCGCCGCCGCCTACCGCAAGCTCACTTGCCACCGCGACGAGACTGCCCCGGCTCTCGATGAGGTCCGGCAGCGTCGCGCGGGCCACGTTGACCAAGCCCCCGAGGTGCACGCGCAGCATCCGGCGCCACGCTTCGGCACTGATCTCGGCGATCGGAGCCATCTCGTAGTAGCCCGCGCAGGTGACGACCGCGCTGATGGGTCCGAGCTGCGCGCGCAGCCGGGCAACCCCCTCGGCTACCGCTTCGGCGTCCGAGACGTCCACCGCGATCGTGTTCTCGGCGCCGTCGGCGTTGAGATCCAGGCAGCCGACGGTGAACCCGCGTCCGGACAGTGCCGTGACCACTGCCGCACCGATACCGCTGGCGCCACCGGTGACCAGCGCAACCCGGGCCTCACTCATCGTGGTCGGCAACGTCGGCGGCGGGGGCGGTGATCCGGCTCCGCACGGTGGCCAGCATCAGCGTGCCGATCACGGCCAGGACCGCCACCCCGATCCACACCGACCAGTCCAGGTATCGCTGCTCGAAAGCGACCCGCGGCCAGGCGATATTGACGAACTGCAGCGCCGCCCACACCACGGCCACCAGTGCCACCGGCAGGGTCGCGCGGCCCAGCGAGAACTTTGCCGGTGTCCAGGTACGCCGCAGCAGCACCACCAGGAACCCGACGAGCGGGAACAGGAACGCCAGGTAGAACCCGCCCGCGGTGAAGTTCACCATCAGCGAGTAGACGTCACCGGCGACGATGCTGAGCAGGAACAGTCCCGCGCCGACCACGGTGGTGACGAGGATCGGGACGGTCGGGATGCGGGCCTGACCGCGCAGCTTGCTCAGGGCACCGGAGGCGGGCAGCGCGCCGTCGCGGGCATAGGCCCAGATCACCCGCGATGCCGAGGTCTGCAGCGCCAGGAAGCTGGCCAGGAAGCCGATCACGAACAGCACCATGACGGGCTTGGCGATACCGGCGCCCAGCGCGGCGGTCAGGGTGTCGTACACCGGGTCGGCCACCACGCCTTCGGCCACCGCGCCCAGGTCGGGGATCGCCAGGATGATCGCCAGGCTGGAGTAGGCCACCACCAGGGCGATGAAAGCCAGTGAGAACAGCACCGCTTTGGGCAGGTCCCGGCGCGGTTCGTGCACTTCTTCGGCGATGGAACCGGCGCTTTCGAAACCGACGAACGACCAGCCGATGAAGGCGACCGCGAGCATGAACGGCCCGGTCAGGTAGGCCAGGGTGTCGGTGTCATGGCCGCCACCTTCGAAGAGCACCGAAAGCGAGTTCTGCCGGTGGAACAGCAGCAGCCAGGTACCCAGACCCACCGAGCCGATCACCTCGGCGATGATGCTGCCGATCATGAAGAACTTCAGCGCGCCCCGGCCGACGAGGTTGACCCCGGTGCCGGCCAGCAGGATCACTAGCGCGATCAGGGCGGTCGTGCCGTTCGAGGGCTCCTCCATCCCGGCGATGTTGGCGATGAAGCCCGCGGCACCGAGGGCCACGGTGGCCATTGCGATCACCATCGTCCACATGTAGACCCAGCCGGCGAACCAGCCGTAGGTGGTGCCGAGCAGTCGGCGGGACCACTGGTAGATCGACCCCTCCAGCGGCCACCGCGACACCAGGGTGGCGAACACCAGCGCGACCAGGAACTGGCCTGCGAACACCAGCAGGAAACCCCACCAGAAGCTGGGTCCGGCTGCGGACAGGGCCAGGCCGAAGATGCCGTACAGGGCGACGATCGGAGAGATGAAGGCGAACGCGAACGCGAACGCCGACCACAACGAGAACTCCCGGCGCAGTGACTGCGACTGCTCCGAGGGGATGACCGATGACGACATGGCAGAACTATCACGTGGTGGGGGCCGCGTTGCCAACCGGTAGGGCGAAGACGCAAAGATCACACCATCGAGGTGGGTCGGCGTTGCACGATCGCACAACGGTACCGACTGACGATGTGACGGCCGCGTTACGCTCCTGGGATGTCCGACGCCGTCGCGCCGACCCTGCGCGACCTGATGGACGAGCCGCGACTGGGCCTGTCGGTCCCCGACGGCATCACCGAGGATCTGGACCGGCCCGTCAGTTGGGTGCACACCACCGAGATGCGCGATCCGTCCCGGTATCTGCGCGGCGGGGAACTCGTCTGCACCGTCGGAATCAGCCTGCAGACCCCACAGGACTGCCAGACCTTCGCCGATTCGCTGGCGCGCGCCGAGACTGCGGGGGTCTGTTTCGGGGTCGGCGACGGCCACGACGTGGTCCCCGAGGCCTTACTGGCCCAGTGCCAGCTGCGCCGGTTACCTGTGCTCATCGCGCCGCCCACCACCCCGTTCAGCGAGGTGAGCCGCTTCGTCGCCGACCATTGGCTGGGCGCTGAGATCGCGGTCGCGCGGGCCACCAATGCGCTTGTCCCGGAACTGTTGTCGTCATTGCGGCGGCACGAGTCGGTACGCCAGCTCCTGGATGGCGCCGGGCAGATCCTCGGCTGCTATTTCTTCTTGGAGCCCAGCGGGACCGCCGGCGACCCCGGCAGCGGCGACTCGACGGCGATGACAGCGCCGGTGCCCGGTCTCGGGTCGCTGGTGTGGGTCGGCCGGGGTGAACGCCCGGAACCGGCGCTGCTGGACCTGATCGCCCGCTTCGTCCGGGCCGCCCAGGGTGAACGCGACATCGAGTCGGCGCTCGCCCGCGAACGTGTCGGCCAGCTGTTGTCCTTGGTCGAACGCCGGATGCTGCTGCCCGACGCGCTGAGCCAACTGTTGACCTGGCCGGGGTTTGCAGCCCGCGAGCTCACATGCTCAGCGTGGCCGACCGGGGCCGGCGCGCTGCTGTCGATGGCGATGCCCGACGCCTTGATCGGGGAAACCCCCGACCTCTGTCTGATGTTGACCGCTGACGCGGTCGAACCGACCGAGGAACTCTCACTGCCGTCGGGGCACTCGGCTCCGGTGCCGCTGACCGACATCGGGCCGGCCATCGCTCAGGCCCGCATCGCCTTGGAGTTGGCCCAGCATCGCGGCGGCCGGGTGGGCCCCGATCAACTGAGCACGTTGCAGAGTCTGTTGGAGCAGTTGCCCGTCGCACAGCTGGCACCGTTCAAAAGCCAGTTGATCGACCCGCTGGCCGAGCTGGACCGCCTGCGCGGTACCCAGCACGTCCGGACCCTGCGCGTTTTCCTGGCCGCCAACGGGTCACTCAGTGAGACCGCTCGGGAGCTCTACCTCCACACCAACACCGTCCGGCACCGGCTGGCCCGGATTCAGGAGATCACCGGCCGGGACCCGTTCCATCACAACGATCAAACGGCCTTCGTGATCGCCTTGTGGGCAGCAGACCGCTACGCCTCGACGTAAAGCGCTCAGTTCGCCAACACTGGGTATACGGAGGTCCACCGGGGGATGATCGATAAACCGTAGGTATATCCGTAGGCAGGAGCGGCGATGAGTCCGATTTCAACGGCCTTTCGAGGCGTGACGAAGGCGGCCGACGCCGCTACCGCGACAGCCGGAGCAATCGGCGGCGCGGCAATCAACGGAGTTGTCGGCGGACTCCAGGGAGCGGCAAAGGGAGTCCGGTCCGGCCTGGACAGCGGGAGCCGCTCGCCGGCCGCTGCCGCACTGACCATCGGCGCGATCGGCGCGGCGGGGCTGGTGGAATGGCCGCTGCTGTTGACTGTCGGCGCCGCCGCCCTGGTAGCGCGTCAACTCGGTCTGCGAGGACCCGATATCCCCGCACCGCGCTCCACTCCCGTACCGGCCGCCGCCGCACCGGCCTCCGCTCCTGCGAAGGCCTCCGCGCCCGCAAAGGCCTCCGCTCCTGCAAAGGCCTCAGCTCCTGCAAAGGCCTCAGCTCCTGCAAAGGCCTCGGCATCGGCTACACCCCGGAAGGCCCCCGCCCGCAAAGCGGCAAGTGCTGCCACCAAGTCGGCGAACGCGGCCCGTAAAACGACAGCGTCGCGCCGTAGCGCCGCTAAGTGAGGGCTCTGCTCGGCCACCTCGTCGCCACCGCGGCAAAGGCAGCCAGCGCACCGGTGGTGCTGACGGCCGCCTGTGCCAGCACCGGACTGCACCTCGGTGTCACGGCCACAGCATCAACAGCTCGGGGACTCACCGCCGCGCTGGCCCCGTCGGATGTGCGGTCGGGTGTGCGCGCTGCGGTCAGTGAGCTCGTCGGTGGCGCACCCCGACGCCGCTGGCGAAGCGGCGGGCATTGCTGGATCGAAGTCCGCGGTTTGGACGCCCGCAATGGGCCCGCGCTCGCCGACGCCCTGACCGAAGCGGTGCGGGTAGTGCCCGGGGTCTCCTCGGTACAGCTCAACCACGCCGTATCGCGGCTTGTGGTCACCCTGGATGAATCCGGCCCCTCCATGGAGGAGCTCTGCGGTGTCGTCTCGGAGGTCGAATCCCGGGTTGCCGCCGACGCCGGCCGGCCCACCGATCTGCCCGGAGACGGGGTGGTGCTGGGGGGACGTGTGCTCGCCGCCGCTGCCAACGGGATCGGTTTCTGTGCCGCGACAGCGGGCCGGCTGTCGTTGTTACCCGCTGCGCCCGCCAGCCTTTCCGCGGTCGTGACCGCGATCGACTACCAGCCGCGCCTTCGCGCAGCCGTGGAGCAGTGGCTCGGTGACACCGCCGCCGACACCGCGTTCGGCCTTGCCACGGCAGTCACCCACACGGTCACCCAAGCCCCGGTCTCCCTGGCCGTCGATTTCCTCCGGCACCTCACCCAGTCCGCGGAACTGGCCGCCGGGGCACGGGCGTGGGAACGGTCCGAGCCCGAGTTGCGCGAGAACGCATCCGAAGCCGGCATCGGGCCCGTACCTCCGCGCCCCCGGCCGATGGCGCCGGGGCCGCTCGAACGCCATGCCGAGCGCAGCGGTGTGGCGCAGGGCTTCGCGGCCGCCTCCATCGGGTTGGTCACCGCCGATTTCGGCGCCGCCACCACCGCGGCCGAGGTCACCGCGCCCAAAGCGGCCCGCAGCGCGCGAGAAGCGTTCGCCGCGACGCTGGGCCGTGGTCTGGCCGACCGCCACGGTGTGGTGCCCCTGCGCCCCGATGCGCTGCGCAGGCTCGACCGCATCGACGCCGTGGTGGTCGACCCTCGGGTGCTGCTCACCGATGACCTGCAGGTGAGCGGGTTACGTGGGGTTCCCGACAGTGCCCGGGCTCAGGTGTGGCAATGGGCGCGGGAACAGCTGCAGCGGGGTGCGCTGGACGCCGGCTGGCATCCCACCCCCGCCCGCAACGGTAATGGTCAGACAACGGGTGAGGTGTTCATCCGCCACGCTCATCACCCGTTGGCGGCGCGCATGGTCGCCGAGATCCGCGGTGCGGACGTCGAGGTGATATCGGTGGCCACCGAGGAGCTCGATGACCTCCGTTCGTCGTTCGATGAGCTGCATCCGGCGGACGGCACCACCGATGCCACCCTTCTGGGGACAGTCCGGGCGCTGCAGACCGAGGGCCGCACCGTTGCGGTGGTGTCTACCCTTGCCGCGCAGGCACTTTCGGCGGCAGATCTGTCGATAGGGGTGCTCGTCACCGGTGCGCCGCCGCCGTGGCGAGCTGATCTGCTGGCACCGGATCTGACCGCGACATGGCGGATCATGCGCGCCATCCCGGCCGCGCGGCAGGCAAGCCGTCGCGGTGTCGAACTGGCAACCAGCGCCTCCGCGCTCGGTGCCCTGTTGATGCTGCCGGGTGTTCGCGGCCGGGGCCCGGAGCCGGTGACTGCCGGGGCCGGGGCCGGGCTGCTCAGCGGTGGCTGGTTGGCCCGCGGGGTCCTCAGCGCACCGGCACCAGTGCCGGTACCCATCCAGGACTGGCATGCGATGTCGGCAGACCAAGTGCGGCAAGCGCTTCCGACTCCCGAGCGCAGGCGGCCACAAGAGCGGTCGCGGTTGGCCGCGTCGGCCGGGCTGGCCGGACGCATCACCGCACCGGCGCGCGGCCTGGCCGCGGAACTGGGCACCGCTGTGCGTGCCGAACTCTCGGACCCGCTGACCCCGGTTCTTGCCGTCGGCTCGGCGGCCAGCGCGTTACTGGGCTCCCCGATCGACGCGGTCCTGGTCGGCTCCGTGCTGACCGGCAATGCCCTACTGGCCGCCACCCAGCAGGTACGCGCGGAACGACTGTTGCGGCGGCTGCTCGCGGTCCAGGATCCGCCCGCACGGCTGTGCACCGAGGACGGCTACGTCAGCGCGGCCGCCAGTGCGCTGCAGCCTGGTGATCTGATCGAAATTCGGGCCGGCGAGGTCATTCCCGCCGACTGCCGCATCGTGGAGGCCGACGATGTCGAGGTCGACGAATCCGCCCTGACCGGCGAGTCCTTACCGGTGGACAAGCAGGAGGCTGCCACCCCCGGCGCGCCCGTCGCCGAACGCAGCTGCATGCTTTTCGGGTCCACCACCATGGTCAGCGGGACCGCGGTGGGGGTGGTCACCACGGTCGGTGCCCAAACCCAGGCACGGCGGGCCGCCGACATCACGCCGTCGCAGGGTTCGGCGGTCGGTTTGCAAACCCAGCTTCGGGAGCTGACCAACCGCGCGCTGCCCTTCAGCCTGGCGGGCGGCGCTCTGGTCAGCGGACTGGGATTGCTGCGGATGACACCGCTGCGGCAGGCCGTGGCCGGTGGGGTCGCAGTCGCCGTGGCGGCGGTGCCCGAGGGCCTGCCCCTGGTGGCGACCCTGGCGCAGCAGGCCTCCGCGCGGCGGCTGACGCGGGCAGGCGCGTTGGTGCGCACCCCGAAAGCGGTGGAAGCGCTCGGGCGCGTCGACGTGGTGTGTTTCGACAAGACCGGCACGTTGAGCGAGAACCGCCTGCGGGTGTCCCAGGTGCACGCCGCCCCGGGTTTGACCGACGACCAGGTGCTCACCATCGCGGCACAAGCCACGCAGCTCGCCACCGACGGTCGCCACGAGCACGCCACCGACGCCGCCGTGATCGACGCCGCGCGCACCGGCTACACCGGCGCACCCGACGAGGCGGCGCATCTCCCCTTCCGATCCGGTCGGCCGTTCTCGGCGACGCTGACCGGATCGGAGATCCTGCTCAAGGGCGCGCCGGAAGTGCTGCTGGCCGCCTGTCCACGGGCGGACGCGGGCCTCGAGAAGGCCGTGCACCAGATGGCCGAGACCGGGCTCCGCGTCATTGCGGTGGCCCGGCGCGGCGTCACGGCCGCGGAGGCGCGCGCAGCACGCCGCGACGATGACGCGTTCGCCGACCTGTGCCGCACCGATCTGGAGCTCACCGGCCTGCTGGGGCTGTCCGACACGCCGCGGGAGGCGTCGACAGGGCTGCTGTCGGCCCTTCGGGAGCAGGGCATCGGCGTCCGGTTGATCACGGGCGACCACCCGGTCACGGCGTCGGCGATCGCCGGCGAGCTGGGCATGCCGGTGACCACCGAGCAGGTCATCAGCGGTACTCAGTGGGAAGCCCTGCCCCGCCGGGGCCAGGAGACGGCGGTGCGCGACGCCGTGGTCTTCGCGAGGATGACACCCGAACACAAAGTTCAGGTGGTGCAGACGCTGGAGCGGATCGGCATGGTGTGCGCGATGGTCGGTGACGGGGCCAACGACGCCGCCGCCATCCGCTCGGCCACGGTCGGAATCGGCGTGGCGTCTCATGGTAGTGATCCCGCACGCACGGCCGCCGATGTCATGCTGCTGGACGGCCGGATCGGCGCCCTGCTCGACGCGCTCGAGGAGGGCCGCCAGTTGTGGCAGCGGGTGCAGGCCGCGGTGGCGGTTCTGCTCGGCGGCAATGCCGGTGAGGTGGCGTTTTCCGTCATCGGGTCGGCGCTCACCGGGCGCTCGCCGCTCAACACCCGCCAGTTGCTGCTGGTGAACATGATGACCGATGCGCTGCCGGCTGCCGCACTGGCGGTCAGCCCGACGATCGGTGACAGTGGCCGACGCGGTGGGCCGGACCAGTCAGCGCTGTGGCGGACGGTCGCGATTCGCGGAACCACCACCGCGGCTGCGGCGACGACCGCCTGGCTGTGGGGCGGCTTCCCCGTGGCGCCGCGGCGGGCATCGACATTGGCGCTGGTTGCCCTGGTCTCCACTCAACTGGGGCAGACGCTCATCGACTCGCAGAGTCCCCTGGTGATCACGACAGCTGTGGGATCGCTGGCCACGTTGGGCGTGCTGATCAGCACACCCGGGGTGAGCCAGCTGTTGGGCTGCACGCCGCTGGACCCGCTGGGCTGGGCGCAGGCGCTGGGCGTGGCGGGTGTGGCGACGACCGCCGCCTGGGTGACGCCCCGGCTGGTGTCGCGGGTTCAGTCGTCGATGTCGACGACACCCAGCCGCCACAACAGTGCGTACAACTCACGCAACGGTATTTCGATGACGTGGGCGACGACCGAGACCGGGTCCGCGGAACCGGCGCCTACAGGGGTGGACACACCTTCCACAATCCGGATGGCGGGCGTCTGAACGCCCAACTCGCCATGACCGAAAGGCAACAAATGGCCGAACCCTTGCCGAAGTCCAGGAACTCCTCTCGCCGAGAAGCCGTTCAACGGGTCCGCAACGCCCAGTCCTTCGCCGTCCAGCTACCCATCTTCGGCCGGGTGCGCTTACCGCGGCCGGAGCAGTTGGCGTTCTACGGAGCGCTCGGTGTCATGGCCGCGGCGGAGATCATCGAATGGCCGGTGGCGCTGGTACTGGCGACCGGCCACCTGCTGCTCCAAGACGAGCACAACCGGGTGGCGCAGGAGATCGGTGCGGCGCTCGAAGAGGCCTGAACACCCGGGTCAGCGGTTCACCAGGTCCAGACGGTGGGGTCGCTGGGTGGGTAGTTCATGCAGACGTCGGTGCCGTGGGCGGTGACGCCTTTGTTGTTGAAGAACAGTTTCGCCCAGTTGGGCCAGTTCCAGGCCAGGGTCTCGTAGAAGGCGTTGGTGGCCGTCTCTTCGGAGTAGGCACGCCGGCCGGTGTAGTCCATGGACCAGAACCAGTAGATCCGGTCGCGGGCCCACTTCTGCACGTCGGGGGTCTTGTTCTTGTAGTCGGTCATGTAGCGCTCGTAGTACACCGGGTCGGTGTCACGGACGGCGGCCATGTACTGGTCGACAGTGCAGGTGGTTTTCAGGATCCGGCTGGGGATGGGGTACTCGTCGGTGGCATCGGCGCCCGCAGGGGCAGCGAGGGTGACCGCGGCCAGCGGAGCCAGGACCGCGGCGAGAAAACGCTTGCGGGACATCAGTTTCCCCTTCCCTGATCGGCAGCGCGTTGCAGGACCGGCATCTGCTCGGGGCAGTACACCGGGATGGCTGCGCCGACGAACTGCCAGGCCTGGTCGGTGGTGGACCCCCTCTGCAGCTGGCCGCTGACGAATTCCGCGGAAGCGAAGGCGTCGGGGTCGTGACCGTTGCGCAGCCGCTTGCAGGTCAGCTTGCCGATCCAGGCGTTGAAGTCCTTCTGCCCGTAGATGCCGTAGGTGTGCAACTGATCGGCGAACGCCTCATCGGGGTCGGCGTGAGCCGCCGGAGCCAGCGACAGCGCCAGCACCGCAGTCACGAACAGCGTTGACAGCCAACGAAATCGAGCGCTCATGTCAGGATCCCAACGTCTCTTGCGGATACCGCTGAATACGGCTTGCCGGCCAGGCTTGCGGCCGGGGATGGCGCCGCATCCTTTGCGGCCACCAGAACCAGCGGCCGAGCAGCATGGCGATGGCCGGTGTCATGAATGACCGGATCACCAGGGTGTCGAACAACAGGCCCAACCCGATGGTGGTGCCCACCTGGCCCATGATGGTCAGGTCGCTGACGGCCATGGTCATCATGGTGAACGCGAACACCATGCCGGCGGCGGTCACCACCGATCCACTGCCGCCCATGGTGCGGATCATGCCGGTGGCCAACCCGGCATGGACCTCTTCTTTGAGTCTGGCCACCACGAGGAGGTTGTAGTCGGCACCGACCGCCAGCAGGATGATCACCGCCATCGGTAACACCATCCAGTGCAATTCGATGCCAAGCAGGTGCTGCCACAACAGAACTGACACACCGAACGACGCGCCCAGCGACAGGACCACGGTGCCCACGATCACTGCTGCGGCCACCACCGCCCGCGTGAGGATCAGCATGATGATGAAAATCAGGCAGATTGCCGCAATTCCGGCGATCAGCAGGTCGTACTGGGTGCCGTCGGCCATGTCTTTGAAGGTGGCCGCGGTACCACCGAGGAAGATCGTCGACCCCTCGAGTGGAGTGCCCTTGATGGCTTCCTTGGCCGCGGTCTTGATCTTGTCGATCTTGGCGATACCTTCGGCGGTCATCGGGTCACCCTCATGGGCGATGATGAACCGCACGGCGTTCCCGTTGGGTGAGATGAACTGCTCCAGGCCCTTTTTGAAGTCCGGGTTCTCCATGGCTTCCTGCGGCAGGTAGAACGAGTCGTCGTTCTTGGCGGCGTTGAACGCGTCACCCATCTCGGTGCCGTTCTCCTGCATGATGCGCTGCTGTTCCTGCATACCGGCCTGGGTCTGCTGCTGCGTGAGCATCATGGTCTTCATCGACTTCATCGTCTCGATCATCGACGGCATCAACGCCACCATCTGGGGCATGAGCGTGTCCAGACGTTCCATCTGGGGCATCAACCGCTCGATGTCGTCGGTCATGATCTGGATACCGTCGATGGTGTCGAAGATCGAGCGCAACGCCCAGCAGATCGGGATGTCGTAGCAGTGCGGTTCCCAATAAAAGTAGTTGCGCATCGGCCGGAAGAAGTCATCGAATTCCGCGATGTTGTCGCGCAACTCCCCGATGTCGACGACCATGCCCTTCATCTGGGTGACCATCTGGTGCGTGGTGTCGGCCATCTCGGTGGTGATGGCCGACATCTTCTCCATGTTGTTGATGGTGGTCTGCATGTCCTCGGCCTGCTTGAGCATGTCGTCCATGCGGTCGGCGTTGTACTTCTGGTTCAGCGTCGACAACACCCCCTGCTGGCTCATCTGGAACGGGATCGACGTGTTCTCGATCGGGGTGCCTTCGGGACGCGTGATCGTCTGTACACGTCCGATTCCCTCAACCTGGAACACCGCTTTGGCGATCTTCTCGATCACCAGGAAGTCGGCCGGGTTCCGCAGATCGCGTTCGGTTTCGATCATCAGCATCTCGGGGTTCAGGCGCGCGGTCGAGAAGTGCCGTTCGGCCGCGGCGTAACCGAGATTGGAGCCGATGTCCTCGGGTAGGTACTTGCGGTCGTTGTAGCTGGTTTGGTAGCCCGGCAGGGCGAGAAGTCCGACCAGCGACGCCGCGACGGCGGCGATCAGGATAGGACCGGGCCACCGGACCACTGCGGCGCCGATCTTGCGCCAACCCCGCACGCGCATCGAACGTTTGGGCTCCAGCAGGCCGAACCGGCTGGCCACTGTGACCACCGCCGGCCCGAACGTCATGGCGGTGACGATCAGCACCAGCATGCCCACCGCCAGCGGAACACCGAGGGTCTGGAAGTACGGCAGTCGGGTGAAGCTCAGGCAGAACGTCGCACCGGCGATCGTCAGACCCGAACCCACGATCACGTGGGCCGTGCCGCCGAACATCGTGTAGTAGGACGACTCTGCGTCTTCCCCGGTGCCGCGGCCCTCCTGATAGCGGCCGATGAGGAAGATCGCGTAGTCGACCGCGATGGCTATCGCCAGGGTGTTGAGCAGACCCGTCGCGAACGTCGACAGGCCGATCACGTCGTAGAAGCCGAGGGCAGCGACGGTTCCTCGCACCATCAGCAGGCTGACCACCACCATCACCAAGATCAGCACTGTGGTGATCACGGAGCGGAAGATCAGCAACAACATGATGATGATGACGGCGAACGTCAACATCTCCACGGTGCGCAGGCTGGTGTGGCTGGCTTCCATCTGCTCAGCCGACAGCGCCGCGGCCCCGGTGATATGTGCGGTGACGCCGTCCGGCGCCGGGGTGGTGGCCAGGATGTCACGCACGGCGGCCACCGACTCGTTGGCCAACGCCTCACCCTGGTTGCCCGCCAGGTTCACCTGAACCTGGACGGCCTTGCCGTCCCCACTCTGGACGCCCGCCGCGGTGAGCGGGTCACTCCACAGATCTTGGACGTGTTCGACGTGGGTGGTGTCCGCCCGCAGCTTCTCGATCAGCTCGGAGTAGTAGCGGCGGGAGTCGTCGCGGAGCTGCTCCTGGCCTTCCAGCACGATCATCACCGAGCTGTTGGACTTGAATTCGTCGAAGACCGTACCGATGCGCTGCATCGCGATGACCGCAGGGGCGTCCTCGGGGCTCATCGACACCGACCGCTGCTCCCCCACCGCCTCCAGCTGCGGTACCGCGACGTTCAGCAGTCCGGCGAGGACAACCCAGGCCAGGATGAAGGGCACCGACAGCGTGCGAATCAGCCGCGCGGGGCCGGCGAAGTGGGTGTGCCGGGTCTCAGAGACTTTGATCGGCCCGGTCGGCGCCTGACTGTGCGCGCTCACGCGGACTTCTCGATGCAGTAGGTCTGGGCGCTCACGCCGTCAACGGTCCTTTCCTCACGCAGTTCCCCGTCGACGAGAATCCTGCAGGTCAACACGCTGCCGGTGCCCTGTGCCACCACCTGGGCCAGCGCCGAGGGTTCCGTCGTCTCCAACCGGATGCTCCAGGGCAGTGATACTCCGTCCACCCGCTGCGGCTTGCCTTCGAGATCCAGGTAGTTGACGTCCACGGTTCCGCCGTCCCCGGACACCTCGTATTCGACGACCTTCGGGTCGAATGGCTCCGGATCGTCGGCGAAATTGACCGGGGTGACAAGCGGTGGTTCCGAGGCGAAGAATCCGCGCACCCGGTGAACAGTGAATCCCGCTACCAGCACCACGACGACGATGAGCAGTGGCAGCCATGCCCGTCTGACCGCCCGCATACCCGAACTCCTCTTGGTGGTGGTGTCAGCAGCGCAGCACTCCTCGACACAGAATCTTGATGTTTAGCGCGGCTAAACGCTATCCGCACGGCTGTTGATAAACAAGCCGATCGGCTAAGTGGTCGTCGTCACACCGGTTGCGGGGTACAGTCGCGCAAATTTAGTTCTGCAGCGGCGCGTGACGGCAGCAGGGAGGGCTCGCATGGCCAACACGTCGGCCAGACCATCGGCCACCAGAGGATTCGCCCGCGAACGCGTCCTCGATGCCGCGCTCGAATTGTTCGCCAAACACGGTGTGCACGGCACCTCGCTCCAGATGATCGCCGACCGGCTCGGCGTCGGTAAGGGTGCGGTCTACTACCAGTTCCAGTGCAAGGACGAGATCGCGCTCGCCGTGGTGCGCCCGGTCTTCGAAGACATCGAGCGCCTCACCCGCATCGCCGAACCGCTGCCCTCAGCCGAGGCGCAACGCGACGTCGGGATCAGCGGGCTGGTGGAACTCGCCATCCGGCATCGGCGTATCTCCTCGCTGTTCTACGGCGACCCGACCATCCACCAGCTGGTCGAGGAGCACGAAGAATTCGATGTCATCGTCAACCGGTTCTCCGAGCTGCTGCTGGGCCCGGAGCCCGATACGGCGAGCCGAGTGGCGATCTCCATGACGACTGCCGGAATTTATGCCTGCGCGACCGACCCGGCCCTTGCCGACATCGGGGATACCGAACTGCGGCACATCCTCCTGGAATGTTCCAAGCGGTGTGCGGCAACAGCGGTCAGCTCAGGCCGAAGCCGGGCTGAGTCCGGCAGCTACAGTCGGCCCACGGCGTAGGCCGCACCCTGCCCGACCATGCCATTGACCGGGTACAGGGCGTGGGCCAGCGTCGGGCCGCCACCGAAGACACCTTCACAGATCGTGTCGCCCTGGGCGCACAGTTCGAGCGTCTTGTCCGCGTAAGCAGGCCCGATGGTGATCTGCGGGGCGCTGTACCGGGACAGGAACTCCCCCGACGGGGTGCCGAACAGCACCACGGCCGCCACCTTGTCGGCGACGTCGGCGGGCAGGGGCGCGGGCACCAGGTCGGCCGGCACGCCGGCCGGCGCCGTCGCGGATGTAACGAAGCCGGTGACCGCGGCGCCCTGCGAGTAGCCACCCAGGATGAGCCGGGTGTTAGGGCAGTTGGCCGCCATCGACTCGACGTGCGCCCCTTCATCACGGACGCCCTCGGCGACGGTGCGGGCGATCTCCATCCGGTCGGAGAAATTGCCGCTGGCGGGGTAGTTGACCGGATACACCCCGACCGACTTCGCGCCGGCCTGGGCGCGCACCGCGTCGACGAAGGCCTGCCCGACTCCGCCGACCCCCGGGGCTTCGCCGGTCCCGCGCGCGAACACCACCTCGACATCGGGACACTGCGGCTCGGCTGCGGCAACTGGTGCGCCCACACCCATGCTCGAAATGCCCACGGCTGCAACACCGATCGTGCGAGCCAACCGCCGATTCTTCATGCCGGAACTCCTCTGTGTCACACACCTGGACGCGGCAGCTGCCGCTCCGGCTCAGTACCCGGTTGTGCCACCGCCAAACGATAATGTCGTCCAGGTGGCCGCCCGTGAGCTGATCGTGCTCGGCACCGCCAGTCAGGTGCCCACCCGGCACCGCAACCACAACGGGTACCTGTTGCTCTGGGACGGCGAGGGGTTGCTGTTCGATCCGGGCGAAGGCACCCAACGACAGTTTCTGCTGGCCGGTGTGCCGATGAGCCGGGTGAACCGGCTGTGCCTGACCCACTTCCACGGCGACCACTGCCTCGGCGTCCCGGGCGTGGTGCAGCGACTGTCCCTGGACGGGGTAGCGCATCCGGTGCCGGCGCACTTTCCGGCTTCCGGGCAGGAGTTTTTCACCCGGTTACGCCACGCCAGCCTGTTCCACGACGTCGCCGACGTGCCCGAGGTCCCGGTCGTCACCGACGGCCCGGTGGCGTCGGGCCCCTTCGGGGTCCTCGAAGCCCGGGCACTCGACCACTCCGTTGATGCGGTCGGTTACCGGCTGGTGGAGCCCGACGGCCGCCGGTTCGTCCCGGAGTTGCTCACCCGGTACGGCATCGCGGGGCCGGCCGTCGGGCAACTGCAGCGGGACGGGGCGATCGACGTCGGCGGCCGGCACGTGCGGTTGTCGCAGGTCAGCGAACCACGACCGGGACAGCGGTTCGCTTTCGTCATGGACACCCGGTTGTGTGACGCCGTATACGCGCTGGCCGATCAGGCTGATCTGCTGGTGATCGAGGCAACCTTCCTGCACGAGGACGCCGACCTGGCCCGGAGCTACGGGCATCTGACCGCGCGCCAGGCCGCACAGGTCGCGGCCGAGTCCGGCGTCCGGCGGCTGGTGCTGACCCATTTCTCCCAGCGCTACCGGGACAGCGCGCGTTTCCGCGATGAAGCGGCGGAGGTGTTCGACGGCGATATCGTGGTGGCTGAGGACTTGGCACGGATCCCGGTACCTGAACGCCGGTCGACTCAGCCTCCTCAGGCCAGGTGACAACCCCGGATTTGCGGCAGGGCCGGGGTGGTGATGCAAACTCGCTGCTCTAGGTGTGGAGGAGCCACGTGTCGGCATCAGGGTATGAAGCAGAACTGCAGTCCGAGCAGGAGTACGTGAACGGGCTCTACTCACGGCTGGACGCCGAGCGTGCGCGCGTCCAGGACCGGTACCGCGCGGCGCTGCGCGGGCCGGTGGACAAAAGTGACGGCTCGACGTTCGTCGACCGTGATGTCGAGGTGCGGGCACTGGCAAAACAGCAACAGCGGCTCGACGTGGCAGATCACGGGCTGTGCTTCGGCCGGCTCGACTCCGAGACCGGTGAGCGCAGTTACATCGGCCGGATCGGTATTTCCGACGAGAACAGGGAGTCATTACTGCTGGACTGGCGCGCCCCGGCGGCGCGCGCGTTCTACGTCGCCACCGCCGCCAACCCTGAAGGCATGCGCCGCCGCCGGCAGTTCCATTCGCGCGGCCGGCAGCTTCTCGACTTCACCGACGAGGTGCTGGGCCGGCCCGACGGCGATGATCCTGCCGGGGAGAACGCCGACAGTGACGCGGCGCTGCTCGCGGCCGTCAACGCACCGCGCGGCGACGGCATGCGCGACATCGTGGCCACGATCCAGGCCGAGCAGGACCGGATCATCCGGTTGGACCACCCCGGTGTGGTGGTGATCGAAGGCGGACCCGGTACCGGAAAGACTGTCGTGGCGCTACACCGCGTCGCGTACCTGCTCTACACCCAGCGGGCCCGGTTCGAACGGCACGGCGTGTTGGTGGTCGGTCCCAACCAGGCGTTCCTGAACCACATCGACCGCGTGCTGCCGTCCCTGGGTGAGTCCGATGTGGTGTTCATCACCACCGGCGACGCGGTGCCCGGTTTGCGGGTCACCGCCGAGGACGGACCGGATGCCGCGCGCTTCAAGGGCTCGCTGCAGATCTTGGATGTGCTGGCGGCCGCCGTCGCCGATCGTCAACAGGTCCCGGACGAACCGCTGCACATCAGGCTGGCCGACGTCACCGTACGGATCGATACCGAGACCGCGCAGTGGGCCCGGGAAGAGGCCCGCGCCAGCGGGCTCCCGCACAACAAGGCGCGCGCCGTCTTCGCTGACGTCATCACCTGGGTGCTCACCGAGCGGGCGATCCCGCGGATCGGCAAGGGCTGGCTGACCCGCGAGGACAAACCAGCCTGGGAGCACCTGCGCGCCGAGCTCCTCGATGAGCTCGACGACCACCAGGGCTTCGCCGCCGCGCTCGACCAGCTCTGGCCGATGCTGACACCGGAATCCCTGCTGGCCTCGCTGTACACCTCCCCGGAGCGCCTGCGGGCGGCCGGCGCCGACGAGTCGCTGTTGCGTACCCAGGGCGACGCGTGGACGGTCTCGGATGTACCGCTGCTCGACGAGCTGGTCGACCTCCTGGGCCGCGACGAGTCCGGTGACCGGGCCGCCGAGCAGGAACGCAAGGAGGAGGAAGCGTACGCCGCCGGTGTGTTGGACCTGATGATCAACCGTGAAGACCTGATGGACGACGAAGACCATCTGTTGGCCCAGGACGTCATCGGCGCCGAGGAGTTGGCGGACCGCTTCGTCGAACGCGACAATCGTGACCTGGCAGAGCGTGCCGCCGCGGACCGGGACTGGACCTATCGGCACGTGGTGGTCGACGAGGCGCAGGAACTGTCCGAGATGGACTGGCGGGTGTTGATGCGGCGCTGCCCGAGCCGGTCTTTCACCGTCGTCGGCGACCTCGCTCAGCGCCGGTCCGCCGCCGGTGCGACGTCCTGGGCGGCGATGCTGGACAAGTATGTCCCGGGCCGTTGGATCTACCGGTCGCTGTCGGTGAACTACCGCACGCCGGCGGAGATCATGGCTGTTGCCGCGGCGGTTCTGGCCGAGTTCGCGCCGGGGGTCCAGCCCCCGGAATCGGTGCGTTCCTGCGGCGTCGCACCCTGGTCACGACAGGTCACCGACGACGAATTGCCTGCTGCGATCGCCGAGTTCGTCGACGACGAGGCCGGGCGTGTCGGTACCAGCGTGGTGATCGGACCGCCCGGTATGCCGGGGACGGTGGCGCCGTCGGAGACGAAGGGTCTGGAGTTCGACGCCGTGCTGGTGGTGGAGCCGCAAGCCATTCTGGCGGCGGGTCCCCGCGGCGCGGCCGAGCTCTACGTCGCGCTGACCCGCGCCACCCAACGGCTCGGGGTTCTGCACCGGGACCCGCTGCCGCAGGCATTGCGCGGACTTGCTACTTCCACGCGAACACCGGCTGCTCCAACTCGCTGACCGGATCGTGGCGTCCCTCCAGACCGAGCCACCGCACCTGCAGCAGCACCGCACCCGTCGGCGCGTGGATGAGGTCACCGCCCAGGGGGATCTGCACCACCGGGCGGGGGCTTTCCGGAATGTCGATGAACCGCGGTGAATCGTCGCGGATGAGCTGATGCAAGCCGACCCGATACACCGCCACCACCTCATCGGGCGCCGGCTGCGGGTCCAGCCGACCGCCGCCCCAGATCACCACCGGGGTGATCACATAGCCGGAGCGGGTCGGGTAGTCGTCGAGCAGTCCGAGCACGCTGGACTCGGGCAGCTCGATACCGACCTCCTCGTGCAGTTCGCGCAGCGCGGCTTCGGTCACGGTTTCACCGGGATCGAGGCGTCCGCCCGGCAGGGCCCACTGCGCGGGATGCGCGCTCAGACGAGTGGCTCTGCGGCACAACAGAAATGCCGCACCGCCCGACACATCGACCATGCGGCCGTCGAGGCCGGGGTCCGGCATCGGCCGCCCCGCTATCCAGTCGTCGACCGGCGCGGGATCCACCCGGTCCTCACCGACCTCGGAGTCCACCAGCACGACTGCGACGGCCGCATGCCGTTTTGTCGGGTCGGTCACCGCCCGGCGTTGGTGTCCCGCGAGATGGGTCCGGAACCGTTCCCGCAAGGCGTCGTCATAGGCGATCGTCACCTCTCGACCATAGGCAGGCCCGGCTCGGCGGTTGCGCCGGCGTCGGGAACCGTCAGCGGCCGGGTGCGCGCTGGGTGATTTCCTGGAGCCCCCAGCCGCGCACCTGCCCCGATGCGGATGCCGTCGACGGTCATCAGGCACGCTGGACCTCACAATGTCGTCCCTTCCCGCGCCCCTGCCCCCCGCCACCGACGCCGATCCCGACGAGCTGTTCGCGTCCTTCGCCGCCTGGGCCGAGGCCAACGGCACCACGCTGTACCCCGCTCAGGAAGAGGCGCTGATCGAACTGGTCAGTGGCGCCAACGTCATCCTGGCCACCCCGACCGGGTCGGGGAAGTCGTTGGTGGCCACCGGGGCGCTGTACGCGGCGGTGGCGGGCGGGCGGCGCAGCTACTACACGGCGCCGATCAAGGCGCTGGTCAGTGAGAAGTTCTTCGCGCTGTGCGACGTGTTCGGCGCAGCCAACGTCGGCATGCTGACCGGCGACGCCGCGGTCAACGCCGATGCGCCGATCATCGCCTGCACCGCAGAGGTGCTGGCCAATATCGCCCTGCGCGAGGGCGCCGAGGCCGATATCGGCCTGGTGGTGATGGACGAGTTCCACTTCTACGGCGACCCCGACCGGGGCTGGGCCTGGCAGGTGCCGCTGCTGGAGTTGCCGCACGCCCAGTTCCTGCTGATGTCGGCCACCCTGGGTGATGTCACGGCGTTGCGCGAAGATCTCACCCGCCGCACCGACCGACCGACCGCGCTGGTTGCCGGTGCCGAGCGCCCGGTGCCGCTGTTCTACAACTACGCCACCACCCCGATGCACGAAACCATCAGCGAGCTGCTCGACACCAAACAGGCACCGATCTACGTCGTGCACTTCACGCAGGCCTCCGCGCTGGAGCGGGCCCAGGCGTTGATGAGCGTCAATGTGAGCACCAAGGACGAGAAGGCGGCGATCGCCGATCTGATCGGCGGGTTCCGTTTTTCGACGGCGTTCGGCGCCACCCTGTCGCGGTTGGTCCGACACGGGATCGGCGTACACCACGCCGGAATGCTGCCCAAGTACCGGCGGCTGGTGGAGCAGTTGGCGCAGGCGGGTCTGCTCAAGGTGATCTGCGGAACCGACACTCTCGGGGTCGGCATCAACGTCCCGATCCGGACCGTGGTGTTCTCGGCACTGTCGAAATACGACGGCACCCGCACCCGGCTGCTCAACGCGCGGGAATTCCATCAGATCGCCGGGCGGGCCGGGCGGGCGGGTTATGACACCGTCGGCAACGTCGTGGTCCAGGCCCCCGAACATGAGGTGGAGAATCTCAAGCAGTTCGCCAAGGTGGCCGACGATCCGAAGAAACGCCGGAAGTTGGTGCGGCGCAAGGTACCTGAAGGAATGGTGCCGTGGAGCGAGAAGACCATGACCCGGCTGGTGGACGCCACCCCGGAGCCGTTGACCAGCAACATGCGGGTGTCGACAGCGATGATCCTCGACGTGGTGGCCCGCCCCGGTGATCCGTTCGTCGCCATGCGGCGGTTGCTCACCGAGAACCATGAACCGCGCAAGCGGCAGCTGCGCCACATTCGTGAGGCCGTCGGTATCGCCCGCTCGCTGCTGCAGGCCGGTGTGCTGGAACGCCTCGACCAACCCGAGGCCGACGGCCGGCGCTATCGGCTGACGGTCGATCTACCACCGGACTTTGCGCTCAATCAGCCACTTTCGACGTTCGCGCTGGCAGCGGTCGACGTCCTCGACCCGACGTCGGCAACCTATGCCCTGGATGTGGTCTCGGTGATCGAAGCGACACTGGAGGATCCGCGCCAGATTCTGGCGGCGCAGCTGAACAAGGCCCGCGGCGAAGCCGTCGCGCAGATGAAGGCCGAAGGCATCGAGTACGACGAGCGGATCGAACTGCTCGACGACATCACCTATCCCAAGCCGCTCGAGGAAGTGCTGCAGCACACCTTCGAGCTGTACCTACAGACCAACCCGTGGGCGGCGGACGCCCGGTTGTCACCGAAATCCGTTGTGCGCGAGATGTGGGAGCGGGTCTTCACGTTCCGGGAGTTCGTCAGCGTGTACGGCCTCACCCGCTCCGAGGGAGCGGTGCTGCGCTACCTCTCCGACGCGTTCAAGGCGCTACGGTCCGGGGTGCCGGCCGACGCGCGGACCGAGGAGGTCACCGACATCGTGGAGTGGCTGGGCGAGCTGGTACGCCAGGTCGACTCCAGCCTCCTCGACGAGTGGGAGCAGCTGACCAGCCCCGACCAGCCACACGATGTTCCGGTGGCGGTGCCGGCCCGACCGCGGCCGCTCACCGGCAACGAACGGGCCTTCACCGCGATGGTCCGCAATGCGCTGTTCCGACGGGTGGAACTGTTCGCCCGGCGCCGGTGGCACGATCTCGGTGAGCTGGATTCTGGTTCCGGCTGGACCGCCGAGCGTTGGGCGGATGTCGTCGACGACTACTTCTCCGAACACGACGACGTGGGCACCGGGGCTGACGCCCGCGGGCCGGCGCTGCTGCTGATCGACCGCCGGCCCGGGATGTGGCGGGTGCGGCAGATCCTCGACGATCCGGCCGGCGACCACGACTGGGGTTTCGAGGTCGAGGTCGACCTCGAAGCCTCCGACGAAGCGGGTGAGGCCGTTATCCGGCTGACCGATGCCGGGCGACTCGATTAAATCGAATTCTATTTGTTTTCAAGCACATTGACCTGATCGGGGAAGTCAACCGCGGCGGACTGTCGTAGTGTGCTGCCATGAGCCTTGCGGCCGGTCTCAGCCCTTGCGGCTGATCTTGAATGACAGGACCATCATCACGATCTGCAGCGGCAATCGGGCCATGGCCGCCAGCAATAGCGGCCGACCATGGCCGCCAGCCAATCGCACGCTGTTGGCAACTGCGGGAAAAATGAGGACGAAGAAGACCAGCGCGGCCAGGCCACCGCACCGGCGGGTTCGTCTGATCAGCAGAAAGACGCCGATGACGACCTCGACAATTCCGGAGCCATACGTGTAGAAACGCGCTTTACCAGGCAGTTCTTTCGGCATCGCGGCATCAAACCGCTCGGGTGCGGCAAAATGTCCGATGCCGGAGGAGATCAGTGCTGCCGCCACCCCGTAGGCGGGTACCGCACTGGCCTGGGGCCGCACCATCGCTTGAGTCTGAGTCACCCAGGCATTGTCACTCACCCCCGCCGAGCGCAGGCGGCAATGTGACCCGGCTGACGTCGCCGGCAGGCACAGCCGCAGGCGCAGCGTCACTCCACGGTCCGAAAACGGTTCCTTTGATACGGGATGCATTCATTTTCGCGTAGAAGTCTTATTTGCCTAGGGACGTCCGGCCGCCGGGCTACTGCCTGCGGTCCCACTCCGACTCCGCGAGCCGGACAACCCAGCGCTGCAGGCTCCGAGCCATGGAATGCGGCACGCCGTCGGGATCCATCAGGTCGTTCTCGGCCAGCAGGCCGGCCTCCTCGGCCACGGTGTCCTCGGTGAACCGTCGCAGTGTCCGGCCGGGCCCCCGGAGCGCCTCGACCGCCTTCAGAAATGAGCCCTCCCGTTGCACCGTCGCCGCGAACTCCTTGGCCGGCACGCCGAGATGCTCACCGATCAGCTCATCCCGGATCGCGGTGATCGCCGTTCGAACGTCGTCCCCGTCCCGGGCCTGCGGGCCCCGTTCCACTGCGGCGTCTTCCACTGCGGCGTCTTCCACTGCCACGTCGCACTCGCTGTCGAATCCCATCGACCTGTTGTTGAGGTTCGAGGACCCGATGCGCAGCAACCTGTCGTCGGCCACGAGCACTTTGGCGTGGACATAGATAGGTGCACCGCCATCGGTCACCGGCCAGTACACCCCCAGCCGATCGTGTTCGTCTGCGGCCCAGAGCATTCGGAGCAAACGATGGCGTGCGCTGTCCATCGCTTCCTCTTCGAGGCGGCTCTCCGAGTTGCGGGGCATCACCAGGACGACCTCGGGCCCGTCCGGCTCGCGCAACCGGTCGGCCAGGGCGTCGGCAAGCGTGCGCGACGCCAGGTACTGGTTCTCCAGGTAGATGGTGTGTCGCGCTGCCGCGATCGCCGCGAGGTTCAGGGCTTCGACCTCGCGCACCTCATCACCGCCGTCGTGCGCCGGAAGGGTACGCGCGATTCCCACATCGACGTTGCGCAGGATCGGCTCCAGACCGCGCGGCCAGACCACATGCGCGCCCTCGACAGGGGCCAACCGCTGCCCCGTCGCATTGTGCCAGCGGTCACGGGCCTGCTCGCCGAGGGCGCGCGCAGCGGGGCCGTCCACCGCCACCGCCACCTCATGCCGGGGCCCGTAATTTCGCCCGAGTGCCCGCCGAAACGGGTTGTCGTCCAGGTGTTCTCGAGTGTCCCAGCGGTCGATGGTGAAGTCGATACCCCCACACAGCGCCAGCGCGTCATCAACAACCGCGATCTTCTGGTGGGGCACAGCGCCAATGGGGTGGGCGCCATCGATGGCGAACCGCAGCCGTTCGCTGTTGAGCCAGTTCAGTAGCGCCACCGGCGTCACCCGTCCCCAGAGGCCCTCAAAAGCCGGAAGCAGCCTCACATTGGAACGCAGGAGATAGATCTCGAGTTCAGGCCGGGCCCGCACCAGCCAGCGCAGGAAGGTCCCCATCTGATTGGGGCCGGCCAGCGTTTTACCGCCGCGCTCGAACAGAATTCGGGTGTCGAAGTCCCAGCCGATCAAGATGATGCGGTGCTGCGCCCGCAACATCGCGGCCTTGGCGTACCGGAAGTAGTCCGCCCCGTCGATCAGGCACGCGAACTGCTCAGCGCGTTCCACACGCCAACAGGTCTGGCCGGGGATCAGCAATCGACCCTCGCTCATGGTCGCTGTGTCTATCACACCGCCGTCGGCCCCAGACACAACACGAGCACCGCAGAGCCGAAGCTCTGCGGTGCTCGGACCGCGAAATGGTTCAGTAGGTGGGAACGACGATGCCGTTGATCCAGACGCCCCAGTGCTGCCGACCCTGGTCCCACACCTGCGGGGTGCTCGGACTCGCGGCGGCAGGCCGTGCCGGCGGCGGTGACCCTTCAGCGCTTGCTGTCGCTGCGCTCAGGCCCATCGCACCGGCAGCCAAGCCGCCGACGATCGCGACGCTGGCAACGGTGTTCCGGAACCTCATGGGTCATGCCTCCCATCTGCTGTTGGCAGGAGCTTTTCGCACGCTTGCGGACCGTGGTCTAGCCGCTCGGCGGGCGGGGTAAACATTTGATTCCACAAATTCTTGATCGCGCGGCCACCTGCGGTGAGGTGCGACACTGCGGGGGTGACCCCGCCCGAGGCCTCCGGTACCACGGCACCTGTGCTCGATGTCGCAGCAGTACGCGGCCACTTTCCAGCTCTGCGCGACGGCACCGCCTTCTTCGACGGCCCGGGAGGCTCCCAGACGCCCGTCGTCGTCGCCGAGGCGATCCGCGACGCCCTTCTCAGTCCGCTGTCCAACCGCGGCACCCTCACCCTCGCCGCGCGCAACGCCGAGGCAATCGTCGGGCGCTGTCGCAGCGCGCTCGGCGACCTGCTCGACACCGACCCCGGCGGCGTGATCTTCGGCCGGAGCATGACCGCGCTGACCTTCGACATCTCCAGGGCGTTGGCGGCGCGCTGGCGACCCGGCGACGAGATCGTCGTGACCCGCCTCGACCATGACGCCAACGTGCGCCCGTGGGTACTGGCGGCAGCAAAGGCGGGCGCCTCGGTGCGGTGGGTCGACTTCGATCCGGCCACCGGCGAGCTACCGGTGCAGAACTTGGAAGCGGAACTCAGCTCACGCACCCGGCTTGTGGCGGTGACCGCTGCGTCCAACCTGATCGGCACCATGCCCGATATCGGCGCGTTCGCCGAACGTGCCCACGCAGTCGGGGCCTACCTGTACGTCGACGGAGTGCACTACACCGCCCACCGCGCGGTCGACCTGCCTGCGCTCGGCGCCGACTTCTACGCCTGCTCACCCTACAAATTCTTCGGGCCCCACTGCGGCGTGGTGGCGGGGAGCCCCGACATTCTCGCCGAGCTGCACCCCGACAAGCTGGTGCCCGCCCCGGACGGGGTGCCCGAGCGATTCGAGCACGGAACCCTGCCCTACGAGCTGATGGCCGGTACCGCCGCCGCGGTCGACTTCCTGGCGGGGATCACCGCCGCTACCGGCACCCGCCGCGAGCGTCTCCTCGCCGCCATGACGGCCGTCGACGATCACGAGAACGCGCTGCGCAGCCGAATCGAGTCGGGCTTGCAACACCTGCCCGGGGTCACGGTTCACTCCCGGGCGGCACACCGCACACCCACGTTGTTGCTCACCTTCGACCACGTCGAGGCGGCGACGGTCAGTGCCGCGCTCGCCCAGCAGGACATCAACGCGCCCTCCGGCTCCTTCTATGCCTACGAAACGGCCGGTCACCTCGGGTTGGGTCAGGCGGGAGGTCTGCGAATAGGGTTGGCGCCCTACAACACTGCCGCGGAGGTCGACCGGCTCCTCAGTGCGCTCACCGGCGCCCTCACCGGATGACCACCCTGCCGCGCCGCAGCCGCCAGTCGACGCCGGTGTGCCCGCGCGACGGTGAACCCTCGGTGCCCGTCAACTGCCGAAGAGCGCGCACCTCGGTGCCCCGGTACGGCCGTCCGCCCGGGTGCAGAAGATCGTGGAACCATTCATCCGGTGGCGCCGGGTTCGGGTGATCCCAGGAATCCCACGGCAGATATGTCTGGGTTTTGCCCGCCACCAGACCCCAGGTGTACGCGCCGACGTTGTGCCGCAGGCTGATCGGAAGAATCCCCTCGACTGTGCTGCCCAGTGTCCGCGCCATGAACTCCGTGCACAGCAACGGCCTGCCCCAGGGCAGGAGTTCCCTGACCCGGGCCTCGAAGCCGGCCGGGTCAGCGTAACTGTGGAAGGAGATCACATCGGAGTTGTCCAGCTGGATTCCGGCGATCACGCTGCGGCGCCCGGGGTCGGCCCACTCTCCGTCCCACACGCCACTTGTCAACGGCTGCACAGCATTCACTGACCTCGCCCACCGGAACACCTCGGGAAGCAGCGCAGCTACCAAGTCCAGCTTGTCTTTTCGCTCCACGTTGCGGTAGGCGTCGGCCGGATTGTCCGGCTCGTTCCACAGGTCCCAACCCAAAACCCTTTTATCACGCCGAAATTGGTTCATCACACCTACGACGTATTCCTGGAGGACACGGCGGTACCCCAGGTCTCCCAGGCGCTCGGCACCCGGACTCTGCACCCATCCGGAGTTGTGCACGCCGGGCCGCGGGGGGTGCTGCGGGCCCAGCTTGGGAAATGGATCCCAGCACGAGTCGAAGAAAACGAACAGCGGCTTGATGCGGTGCCGCGCCGCGATGGCGACGAACAGTGCGAGTCGGCGCCGGAAGCCCTCCCGGTCTTGGACCCACAGCTGGTCGTGGAGGAACACCCGTACGGTGTTGAGCCCGATCAACCGGGCCAGCCGCAACTCTTCGTTGATGCGTAGCGGGTCGAAAGTCTCCCGTGCGAACATCTCGAGCTGATTGATGGCGTTCGACGGGATGAAGTTGGCCCCGACCAACCAGCCCTGCCCCTGGTACCAGCGGTGGGCCTGATCGGCCGACCACCGCCCCGGTTCAGCGGTAGCGACAGGCGGGAGCGACAGCACAGCAGCCGCCGGTGCCAGAAACGGCAGTTTCAGCAGCGTCCGCCGATCGATGACGCGCTCACCCGCCAACGTGCACTCCTTCGTGACCTTCGAACGTCGTCACTACGGACACCGCGCACCCCCGCGGTGCAGCGCACAAGAACCTGCATTCCGAGCAGGTCGCGGCGAGGTCGTCGTACCGAAACCGCCACCCTTACCTTCGCCGCGCGACTTCCTCCACTGTGCCCTGCCGCGCGTCAGTTCGCCAACGCCCAGCCAGGCCACCGGCCGTCGACCACGCCTTCGCCGGGACGGTCGTGGCATTATTCACAATTTCGTGAAACTGGCAACGCTGAAACGTGATTGGATGGCTAGTCGTTCTCAGCGGCGATCCTGGCTCGCTCCTTCATCGAAGCGATCACGCCGCCGTCACTGAGGATGTCGGTGCCTGTCAGGTATCCAGCCGCTGTGCTGGCGCAGAACGCGAGTAGCGCAGCCATCTCCTCCGGTTTACCCCAGCGCGGAACTGCGGCATCGGCGACCATCGCTCCGGCACCCGCCTGCTCCTCCAACCGGCCCATCTCCGTGTCGATAGAGCCCGGAGACACCGAGACGATGCGCAACCCCCGGCCGTTGAACCGTTCAGCCTGCGACGTGCTGTACCACTTGACGAAGCTCTTGCTCAAGGCGTAGGCCAACCCGGACCGGGCTTCCTCGGGGGCGATGCTGCAGGCCGATGCCATCTCGGCAAGGAAAGCGTTCTCGTCCTTGAGTGCCAGCGGGAACTGCGCGGTGGGGATCATCTCCTCCGGCAGCATGTGCGCCGCCATGGAGGCGACGTTGACAATCGCGGCACCCGCACCGGCGGTCTCGTAGAAGACTTCGTTGACGTTGACCGTGCCGCAGGCGTTGGTCCTCATCACGTAGTCGGCATCGCCCATGCTGGGACTCACCCCCGCGGTGTGGATCACCGATGCCAGCGTCCCCAGTTCGGTGGCGGCGGCGAACAGCCCGGAGACGGCCTGTCGATCGGTGACGTCACAATTGACGGCGGCGGCAGTGATTCCGGCTCCGGCCAGCGTGGCTGTCGCGGCGGCGAGCCGCTCCTGCCTCACATCGCACAGCACCAGCGTGTGATCGCGGCCGATTATCTTTGCCGTGGCCAGACCCATGCCCCCTGCGCCGCCCGTGATCACGGCCACCTGACTCATACCTGGACCGTATACGGCGTCACGGCCGGGGACCGGCCTTTCGTGCGGGTGCTCAGCTATCCAGCTGCGCCACCTGCGCCGCGGTGTTTACCGTCGACAGTGACCAGCTGCAGAGCAGGTCCATCGCTTCGCGGGAGGCAGTCCCGGCTTCGGTGGTGAACACGAACATCGTCTGATCCGGATCTCCAGGCATGATGAAAGTCTCGTAGTCAACCGTGAATTCACCGACCACTGGATGGCGCAGCCGTTTGGATCCGTGCGTGCGTTGGTAGACACGGTGCTCGGCCCACCACGTCCGGAACTCCTCGCTGTCGGCGGCAAGCTCGTCGACAAGGGCAAGCGTGCTCGGGTCGCCGGGATGATTCCCGAGTTCCAGGCGCAGGTTCTCCACCACGGTGCGGGCCTGAACGTCCCAGTCCACGAACAGCTCGCGGGCTTGCGGACTCAGGAACATCCAGCGGGCATAGTTGCGCTCTCGTGGGCGCATTGCCTCGAAATCAGCCAGCAGTACCCGGGCAAGGCGATTGGTGGCCAGCACGTCGGCATACCGACCCAGGATCATCGCCGGTGTGCTGGGCAGCGCCTCGAGCAGTTGATAGAGGCCGGGCCGGACGCGTTGCACCAGGGGCGCCTTGCGGCGGGCCAGCGGCGCCCCCACGAGGTGTCCGAGATGAGCGCGGCCAGTGGAATCCAGGTCCAGCGCCCGGCCGATGGCGTCGAGCACCCCGGTTGACGGGGTGATCCGGCGACCCTGCTCCAGTCTGGTGTAGTAGTCGGTCGACACACCCGCAAGCAGGGCGACCTCTTCACGGCGCAGGCCGGGCACCCGGCGGACCCGGCCATCTGCCGGCAGTCCCGCCCGTGCCGGGTCTACCGCGCTGCGGGCGCGGCGCAAGAAATCGGCGAGTTCACGATTGAGATCGGCCACTCCAGGAATTGTCACACCCGCTCGCGGCCCGCGCCTGGTTCTACGCGTCCTAGGTTGCACCGTCCTGGGTCGATCAGGGCAGGTTATGGCCCTTTTCCGGCAACCGTCTCCGCCGAGACTGGACACGTCGGCAGCACCCGCCGGCACCCACGACATCCCTGGAGAGTCTCATGGCCTACCCCACCAGCACCCCCGCCACCTGGTTCGTCACCGGCGCCTCCCGCGGTCTCGGTCAGGAACTGGTGCGGCAACTACTCGAACGCGGCGACAATGTGGCCGCCACCAGCCGGTCCGCGGAACGACTGCGCAAGAACCTGGACGGGGTTCGTGCCGATCAGCTGCTGCCGCTGACCGTCGACCTCGTAGACGGATCTGCGGTCGAAGCCGCTGTGGCACAGGCGGTCCAGCGTTTCGGCCGCCTCGATGTCGTGGTCAACAATGCCGGCTACGGCTACCTGGGATCGATCGAGGAGACCAGCGATGCCGATATCCGTCAGATGCTCGACGTGCAAGTGGTCGGCGCGTGGAACGTTCTGCGGGCGGCGATCCCGCATCTGCGGTCAGCGCGCAGCGGTCACGTCGTCAACGTCTCCTCGGTCCTCGGACTGACCACCGTCCCCGGCTGGGGGCTCTACAGCGCGGGCAAGTTCGCGCTCAACGGGATCAGCGAGGCGCTGGCCGGCGAGATGGCTGAATTCGGGGTCAAAGTCACCATCGTCGAACCCGGCTACTTCCGCACCAGCTTCCTGACTCCCGACGCTCTGGCGCTCCCCGCCGACACCACCGATGCCTACCCCGCGATCCGCGCCATGACGCAGAGCCACCTCGAATTGCAGGGGCAGCAGCTCGGCGATCCCGTCAAAGGGGCTGCGGCGATGATCCGCATCGCCGTGTCGGGCAACGGTCCCCGCAATCAACTACTCGGTTCGGACTCCTACGACTACGCGACGGCCCGGATCGCAGCCCTGACCGCGGACGTCGAAGCCGGACGGGAGCTGGCGCTGACCACCGATCACGACTGAGCGATCCCCTTCCTCGCACACGGCCGCGCCTTCCCCGGCAGGCACTTCCGCCGTCCCGCGTGGCCGGATCCTGATGAATGCTGGCCATCGAGCCACTGGTGGTGAGGGATCCCCTTCGGCACTGTGGCGGAATGAGCAATCAGCAACAGGACACCATCACTGACGACACCCGCGATCCGGGGCGATGGGGCATGCCGGATTCCGACATCTGTTCAGCGGCCTGGCGCCTGATGTTCGAGGTTTCTCCGGAGCTCATCGCCAACCACAACGTCCGCAGTTACCTCTTCGCACGCGAACTCGCCGCGGCCAAGGGACTGCGCGCGGACGTCGATTACGACGATGAGGTCGTGTTCCTCAGTTGCCTCCTGCATGATCTCGGCATCACCGAGTACGGCAGTGGCGATCAGCGTTTCGAGGTCGACGGCGCCGACGCCGCGGCGCGCTTTCTGCGCGAACACGACATCGCCGACGACCGGATCACCCGGGTGTGGCAATCGATCGCGTTGCACACCAGCCTCGGTCTGGCCGACCGGTTCGGTGCCGAGCAGTCCGTCACGTTCTTCGGCATCTCCCTGGATATCGACGGAAGCGAGAAGGGCCGCCTTTCAGCTGGTTTCGCGGACCGGGTGCACACTGCCTGGCCGCGCCACGATCTCGGCTACGGCATCGCCGAGCTCATCGCCGCCGACGCCGCAGCCAACCCGATGAAGGCTCCCCCCTTCACCTTTCCCGCCCACGTCCATCAGCTCATCAACGGAGGATCGATGACGTTCTTCGATGTGGTGGACAACGCCGGCTGGGGCGACCAACCGCGAAGGGATGGTCTGAGCTCATAGCTGGGAGGCGCCGCCGTCCACCGCCAACTCCGACCCGGTGGTGTAGGTGGCGTCGAATGCCAGGAAGGCAACCGCTTTGGCGACCTCGGTCGTCTCGCCGAAACGCGACATCGGGTTCTGCTCCTTCAACTGTGCCTTGATCTCCTCGGCCGCCTCGGCCGGCATCGACCTGTCGAGGATCCCGGTGTCGACCGGCCCGGGGCTCACTGCGTTCACCCGTACGCCGTTGGCGAGCAACTCGCGCGCCAGGCTGCGAGTCAACGAGCGCAGTGCAGCCTTGCTGGCCGCGTAGGCGCTCATTCCTGCCATCCCCATCACGTTGACCACCGAGGTGGTCAGCACCACGCCGCTGCCCTCGTTCAGCAGCGGTGCCAGTTTCTGCACGGTGAAGTACGGGCCCTTCGTATTGACCGTGAGCACCTCGTCGTACATCTCTTCGGTCAGCTCCTCGAACGGCGCGGCCCTCGTGATGCCGGCATTGACGAAAAGTGCGTCCACCGAGCCGAATTCCGCCTTCACGCGCTCGGCCAGCTGCGTGATGTCCGACAGAGAGGCCGCATCGCTGCGGACGGCCACCGCACTTCCGCCGAGCTTTTTGGCAGCTGTGTCGAGGCTGTCCTGGTTGCGTCCGGTGATCAGGACGCGGGCTCCCTCATCGAGCAGCAGTTCCGCCGTCGCGAATCCGAGCCCCGTGCTGCCTCCGATGATCACGACCTTCTTGTCGTCATACCTGCCCATGCGGACGTCCCTTCTGCTTTCGTAGACCTGCACTTGCAGTCAAGAGCGGTTCGCCACCGGTGTCCAAGACCTGTTTCGCAGCCCGTCATGCCACGCAAGCATGACGGGTACGTTGGGAGGATGTCCGATGTAGCCGCAGTGCCGGTGGAGTTCGACCTCAACACCGACCTCGATCTGCGCTTGGTCCGTTACTTCACGGTGGTGGCCGAGCACCTGAACTTCGGCCGGGCCGCCGCCGCGCTCCATGTGGCTCAGCCGGCGTTGAGTCGCCAGATCCAGAGACTGGAGCGGCATCTGGACGTTCAGCTGTTCACCCGCACCCCGCAGGGCAGTCATCTCACCGAAGCCGGTGAAGCCTTCCTGCCGCAGGCACGAGCACTGCTCCACGATGCCCGCCGAGCCACCCTCACCGCACGCGCGGCCACGGCACAGAATGCGATCACTGTCGGGTTTGTCGAGGATCTGGTGATCACTCCCGCGGTACGGGAGCTGCGCCGGCGGCACCCGGGTGCCGAGGTTCACCACCGTCATCTGAGCTGCGCCGAGGCGGGAAGCGCCCTCATCGAGCACCGGGTTGATGCCGTCGTCGCCCGGATGCCGTTCCCGTTTCCCACTGAGCAGATGCAGATCACGGAGCTCTACGAGGAGCCACGGATGCTGGTGGTGCCGGCCACCCATCGCCTCGCGGGACGGCAGTCCGTCACCGTCGAAGACTTCGCCCACGATGACCTGGTCCCCTGCCCCGTTTCCGGACCGGGCGCCTGGAGCGAGTTCTGGCGTCTGCCGCCCCACCGGAGCGGCTACCCGACGCCGGCCCAACCCATGACTGTGCACACGTTCGAAGACAAGCTCGAACTCGTTGCCGACGGCCGGGCGGTGGTGATTCTGCCGGCCGGAGACCGGAGATTCACACTGCGCCCGGGCGTCGCCGCGGTCCCCATTACCGGGCTGGACCCGTTCCAGGTCGTGGTTCTCACTCGCGCTCAGGAACGCAACGACCTCGTGGCGGACTTCCGGGCGGCTGCGCGATCTCAGCTCACCGGCGCCTCGTAGCGGACTGCGCCGTCAACGAAAACCGGCCCCCTCCTGGTGGAGGGGGCCGGTTCGTCAGGCGGTATCAGGCGTCCGAGCCCTTGTCAGAGCCCTTGTCGGAACCCTTGTCGGAACCCTTGTCAGCGGCTTTCTCAGAACCCTTGTCGGAGCCCTTCTCCGCAGCCTTGTCAGCGGCCTTGTCAGAACCCTTGTCAGCGGCCTTGTCATCAGCCTCGCTGCCACCGGCAGCCTTGTCAGAGGCCTTGTCAGTGTCATCCGCGTCCGCGGAATCGGTGCCGTCGGCGACATCAGCGTCGTCGGCAACGGGGGTGGTCTCGGCGTCCTCGCCGACGGGGGCGGTTGCAGCGTCCTCGTCCACCACGACGGTGCTGTCATCCACCGGGGTGACCTCGGTTGCGTCCTCGCCGACGGGAGCGGTCTCGGCGTCCTCGTCCACGACGACAGTGCTGTCGGCCACCGGGGTGACCTCGAGGCCGGACCCGGCTTCAGGGGCCGTCTCTTCGAGGGCCGCGCCCTTGTCGGCACCCGGGACATCCAGCGTCACGAGCGTGGGAGCGGACTTCGCCGCTGCAGCCACGACCACCGGGGGTGCCAGCGCGTCGGCGATCGCCTGCGGAATCTTGACCAGGAACTGGTCGATGCTGCCGATCGGGGAGAACAGGCCCTGGAATGTCTCGGGGCTGTAGATCGGCTCGCCGGCCTCGTCGTAGCCGAAGAACGGCTTGTAGCCGTTGAGGAAGGCACCCAGGACCACACCGGGCGCGTTGACCAGTGCGGTCACGGCGTCTTCGGCCGCACCGGTCTTCAAGGAGGAGACGATGGTGTCAGCGACGTTCGTGAGCGCGAACGTGGCGGTGATGAACGGGACCAGCAACCCGCGGGTGACGCCGGAAGCGGTACCGCGGGTGATCAGGGAGTCGTACACCCGTACCAGGTTGGTCACCATGTCCGCGGGGATGCCGGCAATCGGCAGAAGCGGCTGGCCGATGTTCTCCAGGGCGACCAGGAACCAGGTGTTGATCTCGACGAACGCTTCGGTGAACTGACCTGCGGCGAGGAACTCGGCAGCGGCCTGGAGCCGTACCGGGAGGTTGTTGATGGTCTTTTCCAGGCCCTCGACGGAACCGACGATGCCCGTCCCGCGACGCTGACCCTCGGCGGCCTTGGCACCGACGATCACCTTGAGGAAGGCCTGCTGGTTCTCGACCACCTGGCTCAGGATGGGGAACGGCCTGGCGGCAATGTCGGAGATGAGCGTGCCGACCTGCGCAGACGTGTTGGTGAAGATGTTCTCCCACACCAGCAACGGGTTCTCGAGAACGGGGTTGGCCGCCGCAGTGAGCTGGACCGCCCGCTGCTGGATTTCGATGCTCGACAGGGGCGAGACCGGCGAGACCGGGCTGACAGCCATGGCACCCGCGCACAGCATCGCGGCACTCGCCACCCGCACCTTGTTGGCACGCGACGCGGCGTGGGCCGGACCGGACTTGACCTCTGCGCCGAACGCGGCGGGAACTGCTTGTTGCACGGAATCTCCTCTAGGAATGGTCATCGCGCCTGTGCGCCAGCTGGACATTAGCTGAGGTTTACCTAAGTAGCAATAGGTTTGGCTACCCTCACTTAGCCCAGCTTTACAGCATTTGTTGCTGAAAGGTCCCGAGAGCGGGCAAATCCCGCGATAGAACTGGGGGCACTGGGTGCCGCTAAATTGCCTCAGAGTCAATTCGCCGGGGGGTACGCGCCTCAGGAGCCAATATCGTTCCGGAAGGCATACCGTCAGGCGGTGCACTTCGAGGACTATCGCCGATACGACGCCACCGGACTGGCAAAGCTGGTCGCCGACAAGGAGGTGAGCCCGGCAGAGCTACTGGCCATCGCGCAGGCGCGAGCCACGGCGGTCAACCCACGGATCAACGCCATCGTCAACGACGTACCGGCCTCGCCCACTGCCACCGTCGACGGCCCCTTCGCCGGGGTCCCGTTCCTGATCAAGGATCTGGCACAGGACTATGCCGGCCTGCCGAGTTCCCGTGGCTCCCGCGCCCTGATGTCGACGCCGGCCGCCGAACACGCGACCGTCGTCCGTCGCTGGATCGACGCGGGACTGGTCATCTTCGGCAAGACCAACACCCCCGAGTTCGGCACCAAGGGCATCACCGAACCCGACGTCTGGGGACCGGCGCGCAATCCATGGGACCTCAGCCGCACACCTGGCGGGTCGTCGGGCGGATCAGCCGCCGCGGTGGCAGCGGGCATCGTGCCGTGCGCGGGAGCCAACGACGGCGGCGGATCCATCCGGATCCCGGCGGCCTGCTGCGGATTGGTCGGGCTCAAGCCAGGGCGGGGGCTCACGCCTCTGGGTCCGACAACGGGCGAGTCCATGCACGGCGCGGCGGTACAGGGTGTCGTGTCACGAACAGTGCGCGACACCGCGGCCATGCTGGACGCCATCAGCGGTGGCGAACCCGGCGGGCCATACCAACCAGCAAGTCCCGCCTCCCCTTTCGCGTCGAATGTCGGGGTGGACCCCGGGAGGCTGCGCATCGGCGTGCGGGTTCCGACCGGGATCAACCCGGCCCCACATCCCGAGGCATTCGCGGCCGTCGAAGCGGCAGTTCAGGCGTTGACCGAACTCGGGCACCATGTCGAAGAACTGCCGCAGGCCCCGTTCGACGACGCCGCGCTGGCTCGGGAGTTCCTGCTCACCTGGTTCGTGTACACCGCATGGGAATTGGCCGACGCCAAGCGTCTCACCGGAGCCGGCGACGAGGCGTTCGAGCGGGACACCCTGGTCCTGGCCGCACTCGGCCGCGCCACCAGCAGTGTCGACTACGTCGACGCCATCCAGCGCCGCCACGAACACACCCGTCGATTGACCGCGTACTTCCAGAACTATGACCTGCTCCTGACACCGACATTGGCGACTCCGCCGCCGAGGATCGGCGAGTTCGACCTCCCGGTCATGTTGGCCCACGGCGCGGACGTACTTCTCAAGACGCGCACTGCCGGACTGCTGCGCTACACCAAGATCGTCGACGACATGGTGGACAAGAACCTCGCCTGGGTGCCGTACACGCAGCTGGCGAATATCACTGGGCGACCGGCACTTTCGCTCCCACTGCACTGGACCGCGGACGGGTTGCCGCTCGGCGTCCAGTTCGTCGCGCCGCTGACAGGCGAGGCATTGCTCATCCGGTTGGCTGCTCAACTGGAGGAGGCCGTGCCGTGGGCCGATCGCGTGGCGCCGGTGTAACAGCCGGTTCAGCTCAGTCGGGGTGCGCCTCGGCCGCCACCGCGGCGAGCATGCCGTCGAAATCCTCACCGCACGGCACACAGGCGTGCAGGTGGACCAACACCCCGATATCGGCCGGGTCGGTACTGAGGAACCAGTTCACCTGATCGGTCATGGCCCCTCCAATGCCACTGTGGACGCGAGAAACTCGTGGGCTACCAGGTGGCCGCGGATCACCCGAGCAGCTCGGCGCTGCGCTGATCCTCCCACAGCGCCATCCGGGTGCGGGCCGGTTCGCCGAGTGCGTCCATCACCAGAGGAATGAGCAGTTCGGTCAGGAGGAACCCTGCTGCCATGCTCTGGTATGTGGTGCCGACCGTGCTGGACGCGGCCAGGACGACTTCGGCCTCGGGTGCCACCGGACAGGCCAGATCATCGGTGATCAGCAGCACCGTTCCACCGGCCCTATGTACCCGCGCCGCGAAATCGGCTGCGCTGCGCTGATACCGGTGGTAGTCGAACAGCACGACCACGTCCCTGCGGGTCAGCTCGATCATCGCGCCCAGATCGCGTCCAGCGGGATCGGCGATCGCCCGCACTCCCGGACGCAGTTGCTCGAGGTGCGCACCCAGGTGCTCCGCCAGCAGATGCGAGAACCGGCCGCCGTGCAGGTACAGCGGGCGGCTGGTGTCCGACAGCAGAGCCACGGCGGTTTCGACAGCGGAGACCGGCAACTGGGCGAGCGTCTCGACGGCCCGTTGATTCTGTGCCTGGGCCTGCTGGAGTAATCGGTCGAGCAGACTGTCGGCCGCGGGCGCACGCGGCAGGCGGGTGATCGGACCGTTGGACCGTGCGGTCAGCTCCGCTCGCAGTGCCACCTGCAGATCGGTGAACCCTTCGTAGCCAAGGGATTGCGCGAATCTCAGCACAGTCGGGGGGCTTACCTCGGCGCGCTCGGCGAGCCGGGCGGCACTGGCGAGCCCGGCACTGGGATAGTCGGCGAGCAGTGCCCGCCCCACCCGTCGTTCAGCGCGGCTGAGAGTCGGCAGAGCGGCGCCGGTCCGCGCAGCCACTGTCGACGCCCCGGCCTCCGTCGCCGTTTCGGCCGGTACTTCCACTGCGTCGCTGGCCACGGCCATCAATCTGCCACAAGCGGCAACTGTTCCACGGTCAGGTCATGCATCGAGATCGCCGTCACAGACTCCGCTGCCAGCGGTTCCCACCCGAGGTCGCCGAATCCGGTGGAGGCCACCACCACGACGCCGTCGGCCGGCCGGGCGATCCGCAGTGCGAAGTAGTCCTCCAGATGCTCGGCAGGCAGATCGGTCCCGTTGATCTCCTCGATGTCCTCATCCAGAAGGCGGCTGTGGGCGTGGGCGTCGACGACGATCAACGTGCCCTCACCGAGGATCAGCGCGTTGAGGCTGGCGTCGGGATAGATCTGCCGAAGCTGCACGACCGCGCGCCGGACGGCTTCGGCCAGGTTCGGCGCAGTGCGCCGATGTTGGCGGATGACGGCGAAATACCGCTCACTGTCGGTGGTTCCGCGCAGTGCGGCCGCTACTGCCGGCTCCAACAGGTCATCCAGTGGCGCCATCGGCTTGATGGAACCGTTGTGCGCCATTGCCACGCCGTCGGCCAGGAACGGATGGGAGTTCTGCGGCTCCACAGCGAGCCCGTTCGTCGCCCACCGCAGGTGAACCAGAGCGGCCGAAAAGCGCCGGTCGTGGGTCGCGGCATCGAACTCCGGATCACCGAGCGCGCAACCGGCCGATACCTGGATGTGCGGGGTGTCGCCGAGATGGCCCACGCCCGCCACGCCCCAACCGTCACCGTGAATCTTGGTCAAGGCGACGAAATCCCTGAGCACGGAGTCCCCGACGGCGTCGGCAATCGAAATCGGGTTGACAGACACCACACCCAGAAGCCGACACATGCGAGCAATCCTCCGTTCCACGATCTTATGAATCAACCATAGTCAGCCGAAATTGATGATCCTGAAACATTCATGACATAGATTCCTCCCAGACTCTTCGAAGGAGGTTTCATGCCGATGTCGAACGACGATCGCATCGACGAGCTGCGCGCCGAAGGTGTTGAGCTCGTGGCGGGTTCGGTGACCGACCCAGCCGGGGTCACCAGGGCCAAATACGTGCCGTTACGTCGACTCGGCGATTTCCAGCGCTCCGGGATGGGTGTCTCACCCTCCTGGAGCGTTTTTTGTGTGGACAGCGGCATCGCCTTCACCCCGACCATCGGTGTCGACGGTGACCTGCGCATCCGGATCGACCCCGCCGACACGCGAATCATCGACACCGGCGTCGCCTGGGCCCCTGGCAACCTCACCGACCAGGCCGGTGATGTCGTGCCGCTGTGCCTGCGCTCACTGCTCGCCAAGTCCGAACAGGCCGCCGCCGGGCGGGGACTGACGGTGCAGGTCGGCGCCGAACTCGAGTGCACGATGCTCGCACCTGACGGCGGCCCGGCGTCGGTCGAACCGTGGTCGCCCTACGGTATTCGCACGTCACTGGACCGATCGGCACTCCTGGTCGATCTCGCTGCCACGGCCGAGCGTGCCGGGCTGATGATCGAACAGATCCACACCGAGTACGGCCACGACCAGCTCGAGGTCTCCCTGGCGCCGACCACCCCGGTGGCCGCGGCCGACGCGGTGATCCTGGCCCGGATCGTGCTGGGCCGGGTGGCAGCACGCCACGGCCTGCGAATCTCGTTCGCCCCGGTGCCATTTGAGGGCGCCGCCGGTAATGGTGCCCACCTGCATCTGTCGTTGACCGACAAGCAGGGCCCCCTGTTCTCCGGCGGTGAGGGGCCCCACGGCATCCGGCCCGCCGGTGGATCCGCGATCGCGGGGGTCATCGACACCCTGCCCGACCTCATCGGGGTGTACGCGGGTTCCGCGTTGTCCGCGCTGCGACTCAAGCCGGGTAACTGGGCGGGCGCCGCGGCCTGCTGGGGTCTGGAGAACCGGGAAGCCGCAGTGCGTTTCATCGCGGCCACTCCCGGCAGCCCGCATGGCGCCAACGTCGAACTGAAGTTGATCGATCCCAGCGCCAACCCGTACCTGGCCGCGGCGGCATTTCTGAGCAGTGCCCTGCGGGGCATCGACCGCGAACTCGAGCTGCCCGCCGAGATTCCCCAGAACCCCGCGCAGTCCGCGACGGTCCCGCCGCCGCTGCCCACGGGACAACGTGCCGCCCTGGATGCCATCGAGAGCTCCACCGTGGCGGCGGAGTTGTTGACACCCGAGGTCGTCGAAGCCCTTCTGGCCGTGCGCCGTTACGAGCTGGACACCTACGGTGACCGTCCGCCCGCCGAAACCACCCAGGCACTGCGCCTGGCGTGGAGTTGTTGATTCACCACCACGCCACGCGCACGACGAAAGGAAGACATCGATGAGCACAAGCACGTCGTCGGCCAGCCCGTCTGAAGGAACCGACCAGATTCCCCACCGCAGGCTGCCGTTCTGGGTGGCGTTGGCCATGTCGGTTGCCCTGGTCGGGCCGACACTGGCGATGTCCGGAAACGGTCAGGGCCTGATCGGCACCGTGGGCAAGGCCATCCCCCTGGTGTTCGTCATCGGCCTGATCGGAGTCTCGCTGGTCGGCTACAGCTTCGTCCGACTGACCCGCCACCTCAATCACGCCGGCTCGGCGTACGGGCTGGTAGGTGGCACCATCGGTCCCCGGGCCGGATTCTTCTCCGGTTTCGCGATGCTGGGTGCCTACGTGGGTTTCTCGATCGGCACCCTGGCGCTGACCGCGGCGTTCACCAACGCGTTCATCGCCCAGATGCAGCCGAACGCCGAAAACCCTTACCAGGTGCCGTGGTTGGCGGTGGTCGTGGTGGGCGCGGTCATCTCGTTCCTGCTCGCCGGCCGCGACATCCGCTTACTGGCCAAGATCCTGCTCGGCATCGAGGGCATCGGCATCCTGGCCATGTTGGTGTTGGTGGTGGCGATCTTCGCCAAAGGCGGTGCGCCGACCACCGGTATCGACTTCAGCGTGTTCACCTTCGACGGGGTTTCGAGCTCCGCGGTGCTCAGCGGTGTGGTGGCAGCCTTCCTGTCCTGGGCGGGTTTCGAAGCGTGCGCGTCGATGGGCGAGGAGACCGACAACCCCGGCCGCAACATCCCCCGCGCACTGGCCGGCACGTTGCTGCTGACCGGCGTGCTGTTCGTCGTGGTGATGTTCGCCCAGATGGTCGGCTTCGGTACTGACGCCGCCGGTCTGGACGCCTTCCAGAACTCCGGAAACACGCTGGGAGACTTGGGCAGCAGCTACATCGGGCAGTGGTTCTCCCTGCTGATCATCTTCACCGCCACGGTCGCGGCGTTCGGCTGTCACCTGGCCACCTCGGCGACCTCGGGTCGGATGCTCTACGCCTTCGGGCGCGACGGCTTCGGCCCCAAAGCCCTGGCGCACATTCACGAAGGCACCGGCGGGCCGCGCCGCGCCACCTGGTTGGTGGTCGGCGTCGCGCTCGTGGTGGATTTGATCTGCGGTGCAGTCGGGTGGCCCGACATGGGCACGGGCGACCCCGCGATCAATACCTACTTCCTGTTCGCGGTGGCGGGTTCGGTGTGCCTGATGGTCTGCTACCTGCTGGTCGAGCTGGCGGCGGCGTGGTTCGTGGGTGCACCCAAGTTCGTGAGCGTGCACGGCGGCACCGGCAAGGTCCTCGGTTTGGCGCTGCCGCTGCTGGGCGCCGTGGTGATCGCCGTCGTGCTGTGGTTCAACGTCAAGGACGCCGAAACATGGTCGGCTGCTCCGCTGCTCGGCTTGTATTGGTGTGTCATCGGTTTGGTGATCGCCGTGGCCGCATCACGGATCGCCAAACGCGTCGGTGAGTCCTTGACCCTGGAGTTGAACTCGACGCCGCCGGTGAGCACCGAGTGAGCACGCTCTACCAGCGTGACGAGGCGGTGATCGCGGGCATCGAGAAACTGCGGTTCTTCCCCCTGGAAGTTGTCTCCGGTCACGGCTCGACGCTGGTCACCCCGGACGGTCGCGAGCTGCTGGACCTGTCGGCGACGTGGACAGCCAGCGGGTTGGGCCACGGCCACCCCGCGGTCGCCGACGCGGTCAGCCGGGCCGTCCTCGATGCTCCGGGATCCGGCGGCCTGTCCGCAGCGCACCCCGCGTCGGTGGGCCTGGCGGAGGATCTCCTGGCCCTGGTTCCCGGCGATGGGGAGCGCCGGGTGTACCTCGGACACGCCGGCTCGGATGCCAATGACGTGGCGCTTCGCGCCTGTCGGCACGCCACCGGCCGGCGCACCGTTCTGACCTTCGAACACAGTTACCACGGCGGCGTCGGCGTCGCGATGGGCGTCTCCGGCGTGCACGTCGACGCGGGGGTACCGGCAGACCCGGATGCGGTATTCCTGCCCTACCCCAACCCTTTCCGGCCGTCCTCCGACGGTGTCGAGGCAGACGTGACGGCGTGCCTGGAGCTTGCCGAACACCACTTGGCCGGTGACTCCATCGCCTGCCTGATCGTGGAGCCGATCTTGTCCGACGGCGGCCTGGTCGTGCCGCCGGACGGATTCCTGGCCCGGCTGCAGGAACTGTGCCGCCGCCACGGGGTGCCGCTGATCTGCGACGAAGTCAAGATGGGCCTCGGCAGACCCGGCACCCTGCATGCCTTCGATCACGACGGCATCACCCCCGACATCGTCACGTTCGGCAAGGTGCTCGGCGGGGGCCTGCCGCTGTCAGCGGCGGTGGGCCCGGCCGCGATTCTGGACAACCCGCCGGCCGCTGCCCTGCTGACCACCGCCGGGAATCCGGTCTGCGCCGCAGCGGGCCGCGCGGTATTGGCGACGATCGTCGACGACCATCTGCCCGAACGGGCGGCGAAAATCGGTGCGCTGCTGGCCGATGGGCTGCGTGCACTGTCCGGCTCACCGGGTTCCGAACGCATTGGCGATGTCCGCGGCCGTGGTCTGGCGATCGGGCTGGAACTTGTCGATCCGCAGACCGGGGAGCGTGATCCCCGCCTTGCCGCGCAGGTGGTCTACCGTGCTTGGGAGCTGGGAGCGGTGGTCTACTACGTCGGCGGCAACGTCCTGGAGATCACGCCACCGCTGGTGCTGACCGAGGCCGAGGCCGGCCGTGCGGTCGAGATCCTCGGTGCAGCCATCGCCGATGCCGCCGCTGGAAATGTGAATGCCGAGGAGGTCGCCCGATATGCCGGCTGGTGAGTTGCCTGTGGGGGAATTGCCTGATGTCTTCGCCGGGGTCAGCGATCAGGTGCCCGACGCGCTGGCCGATCACCTGCGCGCACTGGCGCTGATCGACCACCACGTGCACGGCACCTTCAATGAGCCGGTTGACCGTGGCACATTCGAAGAGGCCATCAACGAGGGGTCCACCGATCCCATCCCGAGTTTCATGACCCAATTCGACTCGCCGCTGGGCCTTTCCATACGTCGCTGGTGCGCACCGCTGCTCGGTCTCGATGCCTTGGCGGGCGCCGATGAATACTGGGCACGGCGCAGCCAGTTCTCCGCCGACGAGCTCGCCCGCGCCATGTTGCCCGCCGCGCGCGTCGGGCGCTGGATCGTCGACACCGGGTTCAAGGGTGATCTGATCACCACACCCGAGGAGCTCACCAAACTCAGCGACGTCCCGTCCTCGGAGATCCTTCGGTTGGAGCGGCTCGCCGAGGACCTCTTGGAGAGCGGCACCTCACCCGACGAGTTCCCCGACGCATTCCGCGCCGCGCTGCGCGGCGCCGTGGACAACCCGGACGTGGTGGGCACCAAGACAATCTGCGCGTACCGCTGCGGGTTCGACATCGACTGGTCCCGACCCGACGACGCCGACGTGACAATCGAGGCGCGCGAACTCGCCGACCGGCCCAGACCACTTCGTCTCGACAGTCCGGTGCTGATCGCGTTCGCCGTGCACGAGGCGGCCGCGCACGGGCTGCCCATCCAGGTACACGTCGGCTTCGGCGACCGCGATCTCGATCTGCACCGCACCGACCCGCTGCTGTTGTTGCCCTTGCTACGCTCGATGCCGCCGGTGCCCGTCCTGCTGCTGCACTGTTATCCGTTCCAACGACAGGCCGGCTATCTGGCTCAGGCGTTCGACCACGTGAATTTCGATGTGGGCCTGGCGATCAACTATCTGGGCGCCCGATCCACCGGCCTGGTCGCCGAGGCTCTGGAAACAGCACCGTTCGCCAAGCAGCTGTTCTCCTCTGACGCGTTCGGCCCACCGGAGCTGCATGTGCTGGGCTCGGTGTTGTGGCGCCGTGCGATGGGCCTGGTGCTGGGTGCGTGGGTGCGCACCGGCGACTGCACCGCGCAGGACGCAATCCGGATCGTCGACATGATCGGCGTCCACAACGCTACCCGGGTGTACGCGCTCTGATGCACTCTGCAGCACCGCTTTTCGATTCACTGCGGCAATTCGTCGAGCGGGATCAGGCACCGTTCTACAGCCCCGGCCACAAGGGTGGCCGGACGCTGGACCCATGGTTCCGCGAGCACATCGCCGAACTGGATCTGAACAACCTGCCCGACACCGACACTTTGCACTGCCCCGAGGGTCCGATCCTGGAGGCTGAGCGGCTGATCGCCGACGCCTGGGCTGTCGGGCAGAGCTTCATGCTGGTGCAAGGTTCGACAAGCGGCAACATAGCCGTCGCCCTGTCAGCGCTACGTCCGGACGAGCCGGTGCTGGTGGCACGCAACGCTCACAAGTCCGTGCTCGCCGGTCTGGTGCAGGTGGGTGCCCGGCCGATTTGGCTGGAACCCCGGTGGGACAACGACTTCGGCGTCGCACACGGACTCGATGCCGCGGTTGTCGAACGCGCCTTGGCCGACAGTGGGGCCAAGGCTCTGTGGGTGCTGCATCCCACCTACTACGGCACCACCGGCGACATCGCCGCGCTGGCTCAGCTGTGCCGTAGCCACGACGCCACTCTCCTTGTCGACGGCGCACATTCGCCGCACTTCGCCTTCCATCCCGAATTACCGGTCGCCGCAGAGAGTGCCGGGGCGGCAGCAACAGTGCAGTCGGTGCACAAGATCCTGTCCGGGCTCAGCCAGGCCGCGGTACTGCACATCGACCCCACTGTGCTCGATCCGGCGTTGGTGCGGCGCGGGCTGCAACTCATCCAGACGACCAGTCCCCACTTCGCCATCATGGCCTCGACCGACCTGGCGCGCCGGCAGATGATGCTGCACGGCCGGGACCTGCTCGACGCCACCCTGGACCGGGCGCGGCGCACTGCGGCTCGGCTGGCTGCCATCCCTGGGCTGACCGTGCTGCGACCTGAGCACCTCGCCGGTGCGGGTACCGGGTTACATCAGCTCGACGAGACCAAGCTGCTGGTCGGCACTTCGGGTCTGGCAGCAGACGGCCGCGATGTGGTCGCCCGGCTCAACCGCGTCCACGGGGTGCAGCCGGAACTGGGCGGCGCCGGCCACGTCCTGTGCATCACGACGATCGGAAACACCGAGTCCGACATGGACCGACTCGTCGCGGGCTTCGCCGAAGTCGCCGGGTACGCGGGCCGGCGTCCCGATGGTGCGCGCAGCGACTTGATCACCGATCTGCTCGCCGTCCGGCCGCAAACCGTGCTCACACCGCGGGAGGCGTTCTTCGCCGCCGAGGTGTCGGTGCCACTGGCGCAGGCATCGGGACGGATTGCCGCTGAGGCGATCACGCCCTATCCCCCGGGCATCCCGTTGGTGATGCCCGGTGAGCGGCTCAGTGACGACGTGATCGGGCTGTTAGGGGCCCTGCGTTCCGCCGGGAACCCCATCAGTTCCTCGGATCCGACGATGAACTTCGTCAAGGTGGTCAGCTGAGGACCGCGCGTCCGCCCTCGCGAGCCACCGGGTGATGCAGAACACGCCGGCGACCGGAATAGTCCACTGCTCGGACGGGTTTTCGAGCAGCGTGTCTTGTCCCGCTTTGCCGCGTCGCCGGCCGCAGTGTCCAGGAACCGACGCCGAGATCGGTCACGGTTGATGCGCCAGGGTCCGCTCGCGGGACGCTATCCCGCCGTGGCCGCGATGGTCACCCTCGCACTGATCCCCTATTTGGCCCTGTCGTCGGCGATCGACCCGCTGGTACCGATCATTTCCGAACAGTTGCACATGAGCGCGCAGGCGATGACGCTCACTTCGGGACTGGGCAACGCCGCCTACGCCATCGGCACCGTGCTGGCCGTGCAGTTCGCCCAGCACCTGCCGCAACGGCGGATGCTGCTGCTCTACGCGGTACTGCTGGTGGTGGGGTCCGTCGCGGCGGCTGCAGCGCCGAACGCCGCCTTCTTCATCGGCGGCCACATCGTTCAAGGGTTGTCGACCAGCATGTTGTTGATCGCCGCCGCACCCCCGCTCACCATCGGATTTCCGCGCAGCAAGCTCCGCAACACGGCCGTCATCATGAACATGTGCGTGTTCGGGGCGGTCGCCCTGGGCCCGTTCGTCGGCGGCGTCCAAGCCGAAGCCAACGCATGGCGGCCGCTGTTCTGGATCGTCGCTGCAATCGCGCTGCTCGCACTGATATTGGCCGCACTGACATTCGACGACGCACCCCCGGCTGACCTGGACGCGCCCCGCGACCTGCGGGCGATCGCCTTGGCCGCCGTCGGCTGTACGGCCGCGTTCGTCGGCGCGGCGCAGCTCACCAGCCACGGGTTCTCCGACTTCGCCGTCACCGGCCCGATGTTCGGTGGCCTCATCCTGATCGTCGTCCTGATCGTCTACCAGTTCCGGGCCCGCCGACCGCTTCTCACGGTTCGCACGATGCTGACGAGCGCAATCCCGGTTGCCGGCGTCGGTGTCGCCCTGTTCGCAGCTGCGGCGTCGGTGGCGGCAACGGTGCTGACGGCAGCGGTTTTCCTGGAGACGTACAGTCCCGCGCACGTCGGGCTGCTGTATCTACCCGAACTCGCCGGTGCGGTCGTCATGGCAGTGGTGTTCGGGATCGTGATCTCCCGACGCGCGATGCACTATCTGCCGTTGGTCGGCATGGCGTTGTTGGCCGCCGGGATCGCGGTTTTCCGGTTCGCCCTTCCGGCGAACCAGCCTCTGGCGGTGCTCGGGTCGACGCTGACAGGCCTGGCCCTGGGCGCCACTGTCGCCCCCGCACTTTTTGTCGCCGGGTTCTCTCTGAAGTCCAACAGTCTCCAGCGCGTATTCGCGATCATCGAACTGCTGCGGGCTGTCGCAGCGTTCATGGTGGCTCCGATTTTCGTCTACTTCGCCACGCACGTCACCGGCGATCTGGTCGAAGGCACCGGAATCGCACTGTGGATCGGGTTCGGGTTGGCAATAGCGGGTGCCGTTTTCGGCGTCGCGGTATACGTGCTCAGCGGCGCCCGCCCACAAGTGCCCGACCTCGACGAATTCCTCGACGGCGACTCACCTGCCTGGTATTCACCGCCGCTGCTGGCGCGCCTGCGGTCGGACCTCCCGTCATCGGTTGCCGTGGCCGAACACCCCACGCCCGCTGCCACTTCCGCTCCCCCACACCCGCCGTCCGTCGACCGCCCCGTGCTGTTCGCCTACGACGGGTCAGAGCTGGCAGCGCAGGCGATCACTCACGCCGCGGCCAGTCTTTCGCCGCGATCAGCTGTCGTCGTGTGCGTGTGGCAACCCGTGGACGTCGGCTTCACCCCGACGAACGGCACCCACTTCGACGCGGACCGGGCCAGCGAGGTGCGCCGCGCCGCCGAGCAGACAGCCGCCCACGGTGCTGCGCTGGCGCGGGACGCGGGGTTCCAGTCCTGCAGCGTTGCCGTCGAGGCCACGCCCACGTGGAAAGGCATCGTCGCCGCCGCTGACGAGCACAACGCCAGCCTGATCGTGCTGGCACCGCACCGCCGGAGCGGACTACTCGGCCGGCTCGAGGGCAGCGTCGCGACCGCGGTGGCCACCCATACCGACGTTCCGGTGCTGCTGATTCCCCAGGCCGACGGCACGATCGGTCCTCAGCAGCGGTGACGGGTGGGCGGTGAGTCGGTGAAGTTGACGATGTCCGCCATCACGGCTTCGCTCTGCGGTGATCCGAGTGCTGCGTCCACGGCGGCGTCATCGTCGAATTCACACACTGCCAGCGCAATGGTGCCCTCGACCCGGCCTTCGGGAAAGAACGCCGTCGCGCTGCGCAAACCGTAAGGGCCCCAAGCGGTCATCACCAGCGGCAGGTGCGTGCCGGTGTAGTAATCGCGGTCAAACCGCGTCGCTGCATCACCGGCGTATGTCACGAACATGGTGGTCATCGTCGTCCGTCCAAGGTGTCCAGGAACTCCAGTACAAGGCGCCGGAATGCGACGGGCTGATCGAGTGGGACCAGGTGCGCCGCACCAGGGACCACGATCAGTGGCACGGTGCCGAGCTCGCGCGCCAATGTCTGCCCACCGTCGAAGAAGTCCGGCATATCGAGGGCACCGACAGCGACGAGGGTAGGCACCTGCAGTGAGCGCAGTGCGCCCGGGCGCTGAAGTGGATCGACACCGGCGGTGGGATCCCCGTACCGTCTGCGGTGCTCCAAGTTGTTGCGCAGCATGCGGGCCACCGATGCTTTGGTGGCCTCAGGTGTGGCCGGCGCGGTCCACGCCGCCACCCCGGCACGCACCGCCTCGTCGATGTCTCCGCGGGCCAGCGCCGCCCGTTCCTCATCCCAGGCCGCCTGCAGCAGAGCCGACGGCGCCTGGTCGTGGGGACGGTAACCGAACGCGATCAACCCGGTAACGAGCTCCGGGTGAACGGCGGCCACTTGCAGTGCCACCAGTGCGCCCAGCGAATTTCCCACCAGCACACAGTGTCTGACGCCGAGGGCAGCGAGTGTCTCGTTGACGGCTGTCCATGGTTCGATGCTTCGGTCGGCCGCTTCACCATATCCGGGAAGATCCACCGCGATCGCCCGCACGCCGGCGGCGGCGAACTCCGGGAGGTGCGGACTCCACATCGAACGGTCGGTGGGCCGCGCGTGCAGCAGCACCACCGTGGGACCCGGCGCCGGACCGGTGTCGTCGGCAGGCAGAATCGCCGGAGATCCTCCTGCTTCACACCGCATTGGTGAGCTCATCGAGGTCCTCCCGGGTGAGGTGTAGATCTGCGGCTGCGATGTTCTCTTCGAGGTGGCCGACCTTGGCGGTTCCCGGTATCGGGAGGACCGTCTCCGACTGGGCCAGCATCCAGGCCAATGACACCTGCGACGGGGATGCGTTGTGCACCGCCGCGATACGGTCGACCGGCCCGCCCGGGCGTGCGAGCGCACCGGCCGCCACCGGCGCCCACGGGATGAAGCCGATACCTTCCCGGTGGCAGTACTCGAGGACATCTGCCGACGAGCGATCGGTCAGGTTGTACCGGTTCTGCACCGTGGTGACGTCGACGATCTGACGTGCCTGCTCGATCTGCGCGACGGATACCTGCGACAACCCGATGGCGACGATCTTCCCCTCGTCCTGGAGCTTCTTCAGCTCCCCCACTTGGTCTTCCAGCGGCACCGCAGGGTCGACCCGGTGCAGCTGAAACAGGTCGATGTGGTCCAGACCGAGACGCCGCAAGCTGAGCAACGCCTGCTGCCGCAGGTACTCCGGTCTGCCGACGGGCGGCCAGGCTTTCGGCCCGAGGCGGACGACGCCACCGTCGGTGTCGATGACGTCAGGTCCGTTACGGGTGAGACCGGCCTTGGTGGCGATCAGAACATGCTCGGGATACGGGTGCAGCGCGTCGTGGATGATCTCCTCACTGATGTGCGGGCCGTAGGAGTCGGCGGTGTCGATCAGCGCCACTCCGAGTTCCACAGCGCGGCGCACCACCCGCACACACTCGTCCCGGTCCTTCGGTGGCCCCCAGATGCCGCGCCCCGTCAAACGCATCGCTCCGAAACCCAGGCGGGCCAAGGTCTTTCCGGCGATCTCGAAAGTACCGGCCCGATCGGCCAGCGACGTGGTTGTCATTCGAAGCCTGCGTTCCACGCGAGATCGCGTTGCGGCGATTGCGGGGGTTGTTGTTCCAGTCGCTGCTCGGCGAGTCGGCGCAGCAGGATCAGCCCGTCTGCACTGGGGCTACCGGATTCGGCACTGTAGACCGAAAGATGCTGCCCCGGTGCACTTTCGACTGCCATCGATTCGAAACTCAGTCGTAAGGATCCGACCTCGGGATGCCGGAATTCCTTGACCTCCCGGGTTCGCGGACGGACGTCATAGTGCATCCAGTGGGCGGTGAAGGCCTCGCTGCGCACCGTGAGTGCCCCGGTGATGCGCTCGATCCGCTCGTCTCCGGGAAATCGCGCTGCTGACGCCCGCAGATTCCCCACCGCGATACGCGCCACCTGTTCCCAGTCGGCGTAGAACTCGCGGGCGAAGGGGTCCAGGAAGATCATCCGAAGCAGGTTGTCGAACCGCTGGAATCCGGAGTACAACGCTTCTGCGATTGCGTTGGCTGCCAAGATGTCCTGAGCCCGACCGACGACGAAGGCGGGAAGGTCGTGCAGGCTGTCCATCATCCGCAGCAGGTCGGCGGTGACCACGCCGTCCGGCGGGGCAGCTGTCTGCGGCGCACACCCACCCAGCCGGAACAGATGAGCTGCTGCGGGCTCATCCAGCCGCAGCACCCTGGCGATCGCCTGCAGCACCTGCGGGGACGGGAACCGTTCGCGGCCCTGCTCGATCCGCATGTAGTAGTCGGTGCTCACGCCGGCCAGCAGCGCAACCTCTTCGCGGCGCAGGCCTGGCACCCGGCGTGACAGGCCCGGTGGCAGGCCGATGTCCTTGGGCGTGACGGCGTCGCGGCGCGCCCGCAGATAGTTGCCCAGTTCGTTGTCCGCATTCACGGTTTTGACGGTAATCGTCATTTCGGGCCATGGGGTGGGTGCACCGCACCCCCGGTGCATCGGCGGTGATGGCATGGCATGCTGCCATGCGTAACACAACAGGGAGTCGTTTTTATGGGTGAACCCACAGGGAAGGCAGCGCCGGGCACCGTCCGTCCGGGCGGCCGGACTTCCCGCGTCGGTATCGCGGTGCTCGAGGCCACGCTGCAGGTGCTGGCCGAACGCGGCTACACGGGCTTGACGGTGGAACGTGTCGCCGAGTGCTCAGGTGTCAACAAGTCGACGATCTACCGCCGCTGGCAGACCAAGGAGTCCCTGCTCGCTGCAGCGGTCGACAACATGGCCGACGAGCTGTTCCCGATTTCGAAGACCGGGGTCATCGACGAGGATCTGCGCTCGTTCGGCCGGTCACTGGTGGACGCGCTGACCAGTGAATCGCCGTCGGTGGCTGGAGTGATGCGTGCGTTGCTCTCCGACGCCGGTGGCGAACCACGGATCGCTGAGATCAAACGGGACTTCTTCGCCAAGCGGTACCGGGAGGCGGCGGCCATGGTCGACATCGCGATCGCCGACGGACATCTCCCGTCGGACACCGACGTTCGGAATCTGGTCGGCCTGGTGGCCGCACCGCTGTACTACCGCAAGCTGGTGACCAGCGAGCCGCTGGACCACACCGTCGCCGACGCGGCGGTCGAGACGGCCTTGATCGCGCTGCAGGCCGGCGCCTGCCGCACGTAGGTCAGTGAGCCAGTCGAGGAAACAACACCTCGGCACTGCCGCGCTCGATGCCCTCGGCCTCACCATCAGAGAAGTGCTGGTAGTCGTCCAAGAACTCGTTGAAGTACGACCCGGCGCGCTCGTTCGCAAACGGCCAATCAGTGCCGTAGAGCACGTGTCCGGGTTCAGCGAAGGCCAACAACGCGGGCAACGCGCTGGGGCTCGCGGCCAGCGCGGTATCGAAGTAGAACCGTTTGAGGTCTGCGATGACGCTCTCGGCAGTTCGGTCGGGGTCGACGGCGGTGGCCGTCAGCGCTGCGAAGCGATAGGCCGCATACGGCAGGAATCCGCCGCCGTGCGACAGGATCACCTTCATCGCGGGGAATCGAGTCATCACGCCGTTGAGCGCCATATTCAACGCCGTCCGCGTGGTATCGAACACGTAGTCGGCCAGTGGCGCCGGCGTGCCCTCCAGAAGCGGCAACGGCGGCTGGGCGGGATGCACGAACACCACCGCGCCGCGCCTGTTCAACTCCTCCCACAGCGGTTCGAAATCCTGGTGGCCCAGGTACTTTCCGCCCACGTTCGACATCACGACCACCCCGTCGGCGTGCAGAACGTCGAATGAGTACTCGACCTCGGCCAGTGCGGCATCGACGTCCGGCAACGGCAGGCTCGCGAATGTGCCGAACCGCTGCGGATGGTCATTCTGCAAGGTCGCCCCGTATTCGTTGACCGCACGCGCCAGGCCAGGCCCGGTCCCGTCGTCGGCAAGGACCGTCCCTGGGGAGGTCACCGAGAGGATTCCCGTCGCAATGCCGTGGCGGTCCATCATCGCCATCGCCTCCTCGGCAGACCAGGCCGGGGTGACCCAGCCGCCAGAGCTCATACCGCGCTCGGCCAGGGCGGACCGCCAGATCGGCGGAACAACGTGCTGGTGGACATCGACGCGCCGCAATTGCGACATGATTAGCCTCCTAGTTATTAGCTTGCTAACTAACGGTAGGCTCGAGTCATGTATCGCGCAACACCTCGTAGATGCGGTGGCCCCCATGAGTGACGACACCCAGCGGTGGAATGACGTAGCCGAGGTGGCCGCGGCAGCCGAGGCGCTCTACGCCGCGATGCGCCGGGTACGCACTATCCCCGGTGACTCCGACGAAACGCTGTCGGTGGCACAGATGGCGCTGATCGAGCCCCTGCTCGACGAGCAGGAGCTGCCGGTCGGGCAGTTGGCCATCCGCGCCGATGTCAGCGTGCCGACAGCCACCCGCATGCTCAAGAGCCTCGAAGCCCGCGGCCTGGTGCAGCGGCAACGCTCCCCCGACGACGACCGGATAGTGCTGATCCGGCTGTCTCAATCGGGGTCACGTGCGGCGACGCGCCGACGAGACATGCTCCGCCGGCGGCAGGCCGCGCGGCTCGCGCATCTGAGTCCGCGCGAGCGCGCCGACATGACGCGGCAATTGCGGAAGCTGACGCTGCTCATCACCGGCTGATCGGGGCGTGAAAGAACCTGGCGCCGAATGGATTACCGGCTCCGATAGCGGGTGGCGAGCTGCGGGCTCTGGCCCTCGAACGCCTTGAGGTCGGCGTCGAAAACCGCCTGCAGCAGGCTGTAATCCTCAACACCGGGCGCACAGACCACCTCACCGAGTTCCAGACCCCGCACCGAGGCGGTCACCACGTCGTCGGCGCTCATGCGGGGCACCGCTGACAGGTCCATGCCCTGGACGGTGTGGAACTCGGTGGCCACGACTCCGGGGCAGAGCACCTGCACGCGTACGCCCGTGTCCTCAAGCTCAGCGCTCAGCGTCTGAGACATCGCGACGGCGTGGGCCAAGGCTCCGGCATAAATAGCTCGCCGGGGCATCTGTGAGGCCGGTGCCGGTCCGGAGAACGCGATCATTCCGGCGACGTTGATGATGGTTCCGTTGCCGCGCGACAGCATCCCCGGCACGGCGGCGTGGGTGAGCATGGTCGGCGCGGTGATCTTCACCTGGACGAGCTCGTGCGCCTGCTCAGCGGACAACTCGGCGATCGGCATGTAGTGCGCAATGCCGGCGTTGTTGACGAGCATCGACAACGGTTGCTCCGCGGACAGTTTCGCCACCGTGCCGATACCGTCGTCTGCAGAAAGATCGGCGGTGACGATGCGGACGTCCACCGTCGACGGCAGCGTCGCAGTCAGCTGTTCGAGTCGTTCGGTGCGCCGAGCGACGACGATCAGGTCGTAACCGTCATCGGCCAGGCGGCGCGCGAATGCCTCACCGATTCCCGAGGAAGCACCCGTGACGAGTGCGAGTCCGGCCATGTCCATACCCCTTCGTGGATCCCGGCGAGCCGTGCTTGTAGGTGAAGCCGCCATCCTGGGCCGTCTCCGCAGGCTCAGGCAGTCGTCTGGTTGTCATAGGACTGTCAGGCCCAGGACTGGCCGGTTGCCTTTACCGCAGCACCGGAGCCCCCACGTCGCACGTTCTCCGGAGTCGTGCCGGTCCACACCCGGAATGCGCGGTAAAACGAGTTCGGCTCGCTGAAGCCCAGGAGGAACGCGATCTCGGGAACCGACAACGCGGTGTTCTCGAGGTAGTGCCGCGAGAGGTTTGTCCGCGTCTGGTCGAGGATCTGCTGGAAATTGGTGCCCTCGGCTTCGATTCGGCGTTGCAGCGTCCGCTTGCTCAACGCCAGCTTCTTGGCGATCAGGTCCATTGAGGCCTGGCCGCTGGGCAGCGCCTCCAGCAGCGCCGCCCGAATGCGCTCGGCGGTGGTCGAAGGTGTGTCGAGATCGCCCAGGCGGCGGCGCAGTTCGGGCTCGAACGCGCGCCACAGTGGCTCGTTCGAGGTGAGGAACGGTCGAGCCGCGTCAGCGGCCGAAAAGACCACCCGGTGCCGCGGGGCGCGATATACGTGGGCCCCGAGGAACTCCTCGTACGGGGCCGGCGTGCCCGGCAGCACGGGGGTGGTGACCTCCGTCGGCTGCAATGCCTCGCGGGTGCCCATCCGGAGCAGCGTCACGCAGAAAAGCAGTTCCATCATCACCAGGGACGTGGGCGGCGACGGCGACGCCTCGGGCCAGGACAACTCCACCGTGACGGCGTGCTCCGTTTCGACGACGTCGAAGCGAAACGGCGCGACCAGTTTCTTGTACTGCGATATTCGCCGCGCCGCCACCACGAAGTTCGGGCTGCACAGCGCCGCGAACAACGGCGGGGAGAAGGACTCGGCACGGACCGCGCGACACAGCCGGACCGGAAACGCCGCATCCCCGGTCTCGGCTCCGATGGCGTTCCAAAGACGGTGATAGTCCTCGGGCGCAAGCCTCGCCGACGGCTGCTGGAACAGATCCTCCGGAAGCCCGGCGCGTCGCAGCACGTCGCTCGGCGCCACACCCAGATCCTTCAGCAGGGTGCGCCAGGTCGTGTCGAGCGCGTAGCCGTGCTTGTCCATGATCGTGCTATCGCAACACAGGATCACGCACCGAGCCCGAATTGCGCCCGGATACCGGCGAAAAAGGTGGCGTCGTCGCCCGCGCGTCGGGTCTCGAGTAGTCGCCCCGCGTCTGCGCCGGCGACGTAGCGCAAGGTGTCGGAGTCATCGGTGACTGCGTCATAGACGGCCCTCGCGATGACGTCGGGCTCCGAGCCTTCCTCTGCCATCGCCGGACCGAGCCCTGCCAGCACTGCGTCGACAACCGGTTGATATTCGGTCATCGTCGGGTCATTGCTGAAGTCGAAGGAGCGGCCGCCGAAATCGGTTCGGATGCCGCCCGGTTCGATGATCTTCACCCGCACTCCCAACGGTGCCAGTTCGAAGTGGAGTGCCTCTGATAGTCCTTCGACGGCGAACTTCGTACCGTGGTACAGCGTGCCGAGCGGAAACGTGATCCGTCCGCCCATCGACGACACGTTGACGACGGTGCCGCTGCGATGGGCGCGGAAGTGCGGCAGCAGTGCCTTCGTCGTCTCCAGCAACCCCAGGACGTTGACGTCGAACTGGCGGCGAATCTTGTCCATCGATGTCGCCTCGAGCGGGCCGTAGGCGCCGTAGCCGGCGTTGTTCATGAGCACGTCGATGTGGCCGAACCGCGCCAACCCCGCTTGGACGGCCGACTCGATGGATGCCGCGTCCTGGACGTCCAACCGGGTGACGAGCACGTCGTCGTAGCCGGTGAGCGCCGTCTCGTCATCAGGGGTCCGCATCGTCGCGATGACGTTCCAGCCCTTTTCGTGGAACAGCTGGGCGCTGGCTCGTCCGAGGCCGCTCGAGCTGCCAGTGATCAGAATGGTGCGTTTCATGGTGGTACTCCTTCCACCCACCACGTTATGAATGATCGCCCGCGCAGTCAGTGGCCGATCGCGCCAAACTTCAATCCGATCGCGCCATGATCAGGTGTGCCCCCGCGACGGGGCGACTCACATCAGCGTCTCTTGCGCCGCTGGAACTCCCAGGCCCGCTGGGCGGGCAACGACCAGCCGTAGCGAACAGATCCGATTCGTACCGTCGTGGTCACGGCGACACAGATGGCAGCGCTGACAGCGACACTGGCACCGAGACCGGTCGCGATCGCCAAGGCGACAGTGCCGGCCGCAGCTGCGATCGCGTACAGAGAACCCACCCGCAGCATCGCCACCGGTACGCCGAGGAGGACGTCGCGGATTGCCGAACCACCGACTGCCGCAGCACATCCGACAAATATCGCAGGCAGCATCGGAAGCCCCGCCACAAGCGATTTCGTCATCCCGATGGCCGCGTACAGACCGATCGTCAGCGCATCCAGTAGAGCCCACACGAAGTCGAGTCGTGCGATCAGACGCTCGAGGGCCATCCCAGCGAGAGCGGCAGCCGCCGCGACGGGCAGATACCAGTTGTTGCTGAGCACTGCCGGCGGTACGTCGAGGAGCGTGTCGCGTAGAAAAGCTCCGCCCAGAGCCGTTGCGGTACCGACCAACCCGACACCGAGCAGGTCCAGGCGGTCGTTGTCGATTCGTGACGTGAAGATGGCGCCACCCACGGCGGCGATTGCCACCGCTGTCAAGTCTGTCCACAACGGGATGGTGAACTGGGTGACACTCACTGCGGGCTACTCCATTTCTACGCCGGGGCGCCGCGCACGCGGTGCAGCGCCGACGCAGTTCAGAATGGCCCAGCCTGCCATTTTGAGCAAAAACCTCAAGCTTTTCGCCGGAGGGCAACGGGATTTCTGCGCCAGTACCGCTGGACCGCGCTGACGGGCGGGGCCTCGGATGCGGCGATCGTTCTGACGACTGAGCCGTAGACCCGACGCGGACCCCACTTGTGCGCGCCGTCACAGTCGGGTTAGTTTAATTAAATGTTTGATACAACCTCCGCGAGTGAGTCTGGGCCACTCCAGGGTGTGCGCGTGGTGGACGCCGCCACGATCTATGCCGGTCCTATGATCGCCACCCTTCTGGGCGACTTCGGCGCCGACGTGATCAAGGTCGAGCACCCACGTGGCGACGGTCTGCGGCAGTGGGAGTGGCGCAAGGACGGCGAGTCGCTGTGGTGGGCAGTGGTCGGCAGGAACAAGCGCGACATCAGCCTGGCACTATCCGACCCCCGGGGCGCAGAGGTGATGCGCCGCCTCTTGACCGAGGCAGATGTGTTCATCGAGAACTTCCGGCCGGGCACCTTGGAGAAGTGGGGTCTGGATCCCAAGGACCTGCTCGCGGCAAACCCGCGCTTGGTTGTGGTGCGGGTCTCGGGGTTCGGGCAGACCGGTCCCTATAGTTCCCGCCCGGGTTTCGGCACCATCGCCGAGGCAATGTCGGGTTTCGCCGACACCAACGGTGCCGCCGACGGCCCACCGGTGCTTCCGCAATGGCCGCTGGCTGACGGGGTCACCTCGCTGGCGGGAGCGTTCGCCACGATGGTCGCCCTGCGCCATGCCGAAGCCACAGGTGAAGGCCAGGTCGTTGACCTCTCCATCTACGAGCCGTTGTTCTGGATTCTCGGAGCTCAGACGTCGGCTTACGACCAACTAGGCACACTGCCGATGCGTCAAGGCAGCCGAACAGGTTTCAACGTCCCCCGCGAGTGTTTCCAGACACGCGACGGGCGCTGGATCGCGTTGTCGGGTGCAACCACCTCAACCGCGCAGCGCATCATGCGGGCGGTCGATCGGGCGGACCTGGCCGAGGCAGAATGGTTCACCGACATATCCGGCCGGATCGCGCACCGGGACGAAATCGACGAAGCGATCGCGAGCTGGGTCGGACAACGCGACAACGCCGACGTATTGGCGATGTTCGACGCGGTGGGCGCAACCGCCGGCCCCGTGTACAGCGCGGCCGATATCGCCGCCGACCCCCACTTCGCCGAGCGCGGCAGTGTCGTCACCGTCGAGCACCCCACTCTCGGGGAGCTGCGGATGCAGGGCTTGATCGCACAATTGTCGCGGACACCCGGACGTATCCGTAGCCCCGGACCCGCGCTGGGCGAACACAACGACGACATCTTGCGTGACGAATTGGCTTACCCAGAAGGCGTTTTGGACGAATTGACCGAGGCCGGCGTCATTGGCCCCACCCTCCAACCCATCCCTACACACCAAGGAAAATCATGACCCCCACCACGGCGACGACGGCGCCCAACGAGCGATTGGTCAGGCGCGTAGCGCTTGCCAGCGGCATCGGTTCGATGCTCGAGTTCTACGACTTCTATCTGTACGGGGCACTGTCGGCGACTATCTTTGGCACGCTGTTCTTCCACAGCGAAGACCCGGCCGTCGGCACCCTACTTGCGCTGGCGACCTTCGGTGTCGGGTTCGTGGCCCGACCGATCGGCGGCATCATCGCCGGGCACTTCGGGGACAAGGTCGGACGCAAGAGCGTGCTGATCGCCACCCTCGCGCTGATGGGCATCTCGACCGTCGGCATCGGGCTGTTGCCGACCTACGAAACAATCGGCACGGCCGCACCCATCCTGCTCGTCACGCTGCGCGTCCTGCAGGGGCTCGCGCACGGCGGCGAGTGGGGCGGCGCGTCGATCATGACCATCGAGCATGCTCCGGAAGGCCGTCGCGGTTTTTATGGCGCCTGCCCGCAGATGGGTATCTACGCCGGGCTGGTGCTGGCCAGCCTGGTGCTGGGCGGATTCATGCTGCTCCCGGAGGATCAGTTCAACAGCTGGGGCTGGCGGATCCCGTTCATCCTGGGCGCGGTGCTGATGCTGGTCGGGCTCTGGCTGCGGCGGGCCATCACCGAGTCGCCTGAGTTCGCGGCCGCGGTGGCCGCCCGGGCGATCGAACCCGAGCAAGAAAAGAAGCGCATCCCACTGGTGGAAGCATTCCGCACCGGCGGGCGCGGCATCTTCGTCACCTTCGCCGCAAAAGCAGCGGAAACCTGCACCTTCTACCTGATCACCGTCTTCGCACTGACCTTGGCCAAAAGCGGAGCAGGGCAGTCGACTGCGCGTACCGGCATCCTGGTTGCGGCGGCTGTCGCCATCGTGACCATCGGGGTGTTCGGCGTCCTGGCCGACCGGATCGGCACGCGGAACGTGTACATGGCCGGTGCCGGCTTCATGGTGCTGTTCGCGTTCCCGTTCTTCTGGCTCGCCGGCTCCAGCTCGCCATGGATGCTGTTGCTGGCGTTGATCATCGGTCTGGCCGTCGGTCACTCGCTCATGTACGCCGCCCAGGCCAGCTACTTCTCGGCTCTGTTCGACACCACCGTCCGGTTCACCGGTGCATCGCTGGGCTATCAGCTCGGTGCCGCCATCGTCGGTGGCTTCACTCCACTGATTGCCGCGTCGCTGCTGCTCCGTAGCGATGGCGCGACGTGGCCGATTGCGCTCTACATCTCCGGCGTGTGCGTGCTCAGCCTGCTCGTCATGGCGATCTGGGGGAAAGTCCGCGCCAGTGAGCCGGTCGTCGTCCCCAACAGTCCAGCGGCCCCCAACAGTCCAGCGGAGGTGCAGAAATGAAAGCGACATCATTGCCCGAGTACACCCGGGCGGCCGTCGTCCGCGGATTCGGTGAACCGCTGAAGCTCGAGGAGGTGGCCGTCCCACAAACCGTGGAGGCGGGCGGACTGCTCGTGGAGATCGTGGCCTGCTCGCTCTGCGGGACCGACGTGCACTGCTGGGAGGGCACACTGGCCATCCCGGTGGAGCTGCCGTTGATCCTCGGTCACGAGATGGTCGGTCGGATCATCGCGATCGGGGACGGCGCCGATGTCGACTCGGCCGGCCAGCCTCTGCAGATCGGTGACCGCATCCTGTGGACGCACGCCGTCTGCGGACGCTGCGTCATGTGCGCCAGGAAGCGTCCGACGCTGTGCCGCAAAAAGATCCCGTACGGGCAAGCCACCATGGACCAGTGGCCCAACCTGCTCGGCGGGCTGGCCCAGCACTCCTACGTGCTGCCGGGGTCGGGCCGACTCCGGGTGCCCGACGGCGTTCCCGACGACCTCGCCAGCATGGCCAGTTGCGCATTGCGTTCGGTGGTCAACGCGGTCGAGCAAGCGGGCCGGGTGGGACCCGAACACACCGTCGTCGTTCAGGGGGCCGGGCCCCTCGGCATCCTCGCCACGGGATTGTTCGCCCAGGGGGGCGCCGGCCGGGTCATCACCGTGGGTGCCCCCGACGCACGCCTGGAGATCGCAACCGAATTCGGTGCTGACGAGGTGATATCCCTCGCCGCCCATCCAGATCCAAGCGATCGCCTCGCGATGATCAGGGACGCCACCGGCGGACTCGGCGCCGATCTGGTCGCCGAGTTCTCCGGCCATCCCGCCGCATTCGCCGAGGGCGTGGAGATGGCCGGGCCGGATGCGCGTTACCTGGTGGTCGGTCAACTCGGGCGGGCACCACCGCCGTCGCGCCGGGGACCATCACGAAAAAGAACCTCAACGTCATCGGGTCCTTCTCCGGTGACCTCTCGCACTACCGCACGGCCCTCACCATCCTGGAACGCTACGCGGATCGGCTACCGTTCGACCGCCTGATCAGCGGCCGCTATCCGCTCGCCGATGTCGATTCGGTGATGAAACGGATGCAGAGCTTTCAGGAAATCAAACCCGTTCTACTGCCGCAGGAGGCCCAGTCATGACCGCCACAACGAGCCGTCCTACCGACATCAGCGTGCTGGCGGAGCCCGCTGCCAGCTCGGACGTCGCCGACCTCTCCATCTTCGTCGCCGGATCGCCGACCGCCGCTGCCGACGGGGCGACCTTCGATTCCTACGAACCGCGCTCAGGGCGGGTGTGGGCGAAGCTGCCCCGATCAGGCGCCGAGGACGTCGACCGGGCCGTTCGGGCGGCGCGTGCTGCCTTCGAGGGGCCATGGGCCACGGTTTCGGCCGCCGACCGCGGCCGCTTCCTGATGAAGATCGCGGCAGTCGTGGACCGGCATCGCGACCAGCTCACCATCATCGAATCGCGCGACAACGGTAAGCCGGTACGCGAGGTCAGGGCCGAGATCGACGCGGTAGTACGCTATTTCGAGTACTTCGCCGGCGTGTGCCAGACCACCCTCGGCGAGACCCATCCGCAGGCGGCCAGCGCCTTCAGCTACACCCGCCGCGAGCCGGTCGGCGTCGTCGGCGCGATCGTGCCCTGGAACTCACCGCTGCTCATGCTGGCCTGGAAACTCTCCCCCGCGCTGGCGGGCGGCAACACCATCATCCTCAAACCGGCTGAGGAGACGTCTGTCTCAGCGGTGGTGTTCGCAGAGCTCATTGCCGAGGTGGGGCTGCCCGACGGCGTGTTCAACGTGGTCACTGGAGTCGGTGAGGAGGCCGGCGCCGCACTGGTCGCCCACCCGGATGTCGACAAGATCGCCTTCACCGGCTCGACCGAAGTGGGCAAGCAGATCGCCGCCACCGCGGCCAGCGACCTCAAGCTCGTCACCTTCGAGCTCGGCGGCAAGTCCCCCACCGTGATCTTCGCCGACGCCGACCTCGACGCCGCGGTGCACCGCACGGCCTACGGCATCTTCTCCGCTGCCGGCCAGACATGTCAGGCGGCGTCGCGAATCTTCGTGCAGGACAGCATCCATGACGAATTCCTGGATCGATTCGCGTCGTTGGCACGTCGCATCCGCGTCGGCGACCCCCTGTCCGAACGAACCCAGATGGGCGCCCAGATCTCCGCTCAGCACCGGGAGCGGATCGCCGGGTACGTTGCCAGCGGCACCCAAGAGGGCGCCCAACTGGTCTGCGGCGGAACCCGTCCCACCGAGCCGCTACTGGCGGACGGCTACTACTACTCGCCGACGATCCTCGACGGCGTCAACCGCGATATGAAGATGATCCGCGAGGAGATCTTCGGACCGGTGACCGGAGTCATGACCTTCACCGACGAAGCCGACGCCGTCGCCAAGGCCAACGACACCGAGTACGGCCTGGCCGGATCGGTGTGGACGCGAGACGTGACCCGCGCCCACCGCGTCGCGGCCGGTATCGCGGCCGGCCTGATCTGGGTCAACACCACCCGCACGATCAACCACCTCGTTCCCTTCGGTGGGTACAAGCAGTCCGGATACGGACGCGAGGGCGGCCAGGCCGTGATGGAGCACTACACCCGGATCAAGTCCGTGTGGGTCGACCTGCAGGACGACCTGCCGAACTGGTACGCCGACTGATGGGCCAACCCACCGTCATCATCTCGCCGGACAGCCTCAAGGGCTGCATGCCGGCAGCTGACGCGGCCGCGGCGATCGCCGCAGGTATCACCGCGACCCGCCCCGAGGTCGCCGTCAGGACCGTGCCGCTGTCCGACGGCGGCGAGGGCCTGGTCGACGTGCTCCGACATCGGCTCGGCGGCGAACTGCGCTACGTCACCGTCGCCGACCCACTAGGGCGTCCGACCTCGGCGCACTACCTCGTCCTCCCGGACGGTCGCGCCGTCACCGAAAGTGCCCAGGCCATCGGGCTCACCTTGCTCACCGCCGAGGAACTGAACCCGTTCGTGGCATCGAGCCGCGGCCTCGGCGAGCTGGTCGCACACATCGGCGCCGACCCCGATGTTCGGGAACTCGTCCTGGGCGTCGGTGGGGTGGCGACCGTGGACGGCGGCGTGGGAATGCGCGACGTGCTGGCGGGGCTGCCCATCCCCGTTCGGGTCGCCTCCGACGTTCGCAATCCGCTACTCGGAGAACGCGGCGCCGCAGCGGTATTCGGCCCGCAGAAGGGTGCGTCCCCCACCGATGTGGTGGAGCTGGAGCGGCGGCTGGCCGGGCTCGGGCACCCGGTGGCGATCGCCGATCATCCCGGCGCCGGGGCAGCGGGTGGGATCGGCGCCATGCTGCTCGCGATGGGTGCCACCATCGAGTCCGGCATCGAACTCGTACTGTCGCTGACAGATTGGCGGGAAGCCGCCGAATCGGCGAACCTGGCGGTCACCGGCGAGGGCACCGTGGATCTGTCCTCAACCGAGGGCAAGGTCGTCTCCGGTGTGATCGCCGCCGCCGGTTCCCGACTTCCGGTGGTGGTGTTCGGCGGACGCGTCCATCCCGACGGCGCCGCGGCGCTGCGTGGACTGGGGGCTGTCGACGTGCGACCCCTCAGCGGCAGCATCTCCGATGCCGCAACCGACCTGTACGCGTTGGGCGCTTACCTGGCGTCCCAATTGGATTCGTGGAATCGAGCATCCGTATGACCTCCGCACTACCCCTGCTCCGCACATTGTTGTTCGTGCCGGGCGATCGCCCCGACCGGATCGCGAAGGCAGTCGCCAGCGCGGCCGACGGTGTAGCCATCGATCTGGAGGATGCGGTAGCGGTATCGCAGAAGGCCGCGGCCCGCGACGCTGTCGTCTCCGCATTGCCCACGCTGCCTGAGGGCGGCCCGGTGATCTGTGTGCGGATCAATGCGATGGACACCGGCTTCGCCGACGACGACGTGGCCGCTCTGGAACCGGCATTGCACCGCATCGATCTCGTCATCGTCCCGATGAGTGCCGAACCCGACGGAATCCGTCGCGCAGCCGAGCTGCTGGCCCGGGCAGAACGGGCTGCCGGCGCCGATGTCGGACGGACCGGCATCATCCCTCTGATCGAAACGGCGGCAGGCATTTTCGACGCCCGTGCGATCGCTGCAGCCGATCCCAGGGTGCACACGCTGGCGTTCGGTCCCGCGGACCTGTCTCGCGAACTGGGTATCAGTCCCACCGCCGACGGGGACGAATTCCTGTTCGCACGGTCCCAACTGGTGCTCGCCGCGGCCGCGGCGCACTGTCGGCCGCCGGTGGACGGACCCCATCTCGACCTCAACGATGCCGACGGCCTTGTACGCTCGGCCCGCCGAGCCCGCCAAATCGGCTTCAGCGGCAAGCAGGTCATCCACCCGTCGCAGATTTCCGGCGTAGCCGGCGCCTTCGCGGCCACCCCGGCCGAAATCGACTGGGCACGTGCGGTAGACGTGGCTTTCACTGCGGCGGAAGCCGAGGGGGTCTCGTCGATCAGACTGGCCGACGGGACCTTCGTCGACTATCCCATTGCCCGACGGGCCAGGGCCATTCTGGCGGGCGTCCGATGAGGATTGTGGTCACCCGGGCGTTGCCGCCCGCCACGCTGGCGCCCCTGGCCGAGCTCGGCGAGCTGTGGGTGTCCCCGCATGATCGGCCACTCACCGCCGAGGAGCTGTGTGCTGCGGTCGCGGGTGCGGACGCGATCGTCACCATGCTCAACGACCGCATCGACGAATCGGTGCTGACCGCGGCCGGTAGCCAGCTACGCGTGGTCGCCAATACTGCCGTCGGCTACGACAACCTCGACGTCCCCGCAATCGCCCGGCACGGCGCCGTCGCCACCAATACCCCTGGTGTGCTCGTCGACGCCACCGCCGATCTGACCATGGCGCTGTTGCTCGACGTCACACGCAGAGTGACCGAGGGCGACCGGTTGGTCCGCTCGGGCGAGGCCTGGTCCTGGGACATCGGCTTCATGCTGGGCGCCGGGCTGCAACAGAAGCAACTCGGGATCATCGGCATGGGTCACATCGGCCGGGCCGTGGCTCAGCGAGCAGCCGCGTTCGGCATGAGCATCGTCTACCACGCCCGCCGTGAACACGACGGCGACACGGGCCGCCGTGTCGCGCTCGACGAGTTGCTGGCCACGTCGGACGTCGTGTCTTTGCACTGCCCGTTGACCGCCGACACCCGCCACCTGATCGATGCATCTGCCCTGCGTCGCATGAAGGCCGGCTCGTATCTGGTCAACACCGCCCGCGGTCCCATAGTTGACGAGAATGCACTGGTCGAAGCGCTCGCCGGTGGTGTGATCGCCGGGGCGGCCCTGGACGTCTACGAATATGAACCCGACGTGCACCCGGGGCTGCGCACCCTTCCCAATGCCGTACTCGCACCGCATCTGGGGTCGGCGACCGTCGAGACACGGACCCGGATGGCGGAGTTGGCGGTCGAGAATGTGGTTCAGACACTCACCGGCGGAGGACCGATCACCCCGATCGCGGTACCGTCACGTTGACATCAACGGTGCCAGGTCGAGAGGAAGCGATGGCCACCCCACCCGAGCCCCTCCCGACGACCAAGGCGGAGGAGGCGTTTATCGCCATCCGCCGGTTGATCGAACGCGGTCAGCTGCCGGGCGGGGCCAAGTTGACACTGTCCAGCCTGTCCGACGAACTGCAGATGAGCCTGACCCCCATCCGCGAGGCGCTGCGCATGCTGCAGGCCAACGGGCTTGTCGAATACAAACGCCACCACGGTCACGTCGTGACGCGGTACTCGATTCAACGCGCTGAAGAGACCTACCTGCTTCGTCAGACCCTCGAGCCGCTGGCTACCAAGCTAGCGGCGGCGAACGCGACTGCGGCCGAGCTGCAGAGCATCCGCGAGCTCCAAGAGGAGTTCCGGCTGGTTGTCGACGGGGATCCACCACGTTTTGCCGACGTGGTCGACCTCAACGCCCGATGGCATCGCATGGTGTACACGTCGGCGCACTCGACGCTGTTGGACGATTTCATCGAGCGGCTCTGGAATGGTGTGCCGTACCAAGCGATCTGGTTCGTTCAGCGTCGGCATCGTTCCGTCGCCGACCACGAAGCTGTCACCCTCGCACTCGAGGCGAGACAAGCCGCAACCGCCGAACAGGCGATGCTCGACCACATCGTACGAGGCCGTGCCGCCACGGTTGAACATCTTCACGCCATCGGATCCCCCGAGGCCTGAGGGCGTCTGTCAGGAGGCGACGGGTTCGGCGGCGTGATCGGGCGAGGGCCCTACCCCCACACCGCGGACCCGGTTGATGATGAACACCACCGCTCCGATGGCCAGCCACACCACGCCGCCGATCTTGGCCAGCGCATCGGCGTTGAACAGCACGTAGGCGATGATCACGAACCCCAGCGCGGGCACCACCAAGTGCAGCAGGTAATTCTTCGACTTCTTTCGGCCCAGGTAGTACCAGGCGACCGAGATGTGCAGCAGGCAGAAGGCGAACAGCGCGCCGAAGTTCACCAGCGACGAGATCAGCCCGATCTGACCGACGAAGAACAACACCAGCACGATGCTCAACGCGCTGACGACCAGGATCGCCGCGATGGGCACCTGGCGGGCGCTGATCTTCGACAGGAAGTGCGGCAGATGGCGATCCCGGCTCATCGAGAACAGCAGCCGACTGGTTGCCGCCTGCGCCGCCATTGCATTGGCGATACCCACGGCCAGCACGTTGACGACGAAGAACGCGTTCATCCAGCCGGTCGACGACGCAGCCTGAACCAGGTTGAAGAACGCGTTGCCCACCTCGTCGTCGCTGAACGATTCGCGGCCGCCTGCCAGCAGGCTGGCCAGCCAGGTCTGGGTGATGAACAGGAATGCGACGATGAACAGCGCCCCCACCATCGCCTTACCGGCCGGGTTGCGCTCGCCGGTGGATTCCTCTGCCAGAGTGGAGATTCCGTCGAATCCCAGGAAGCTGAGCACCGCAATCGACAGCGCGGCCGCCAGCAACGGCGCACTGACTGTCTCGGGGTTCCAGATCGGCGAGGTGCCCCAGCCGACGTCGGGCAGGCTGCCGCCGCTGATCGCGCGCACCGCGATGATCACGAAGACCACCACGAACACCAGTTCAATCGCCAGGAATACCCGATTGGCCCGCTTCAGCGAGTCCACGCCGAGCAGGTTGACGACGGTGTTGATGAGGACGAACACGATGGCCCACAGCCAACGGGGAGTGTCCGGGAACAACCCGATCATCGATTCGGCGGCGAACACATAGAGCAGCGTCGGCACCAGAAGATAGTCCAGCAGCATCGCCCAGCCGGCGAAAAACCCTGCGTAGGGGTGGATCCCGCGGCCCACGTAGGAGAACACCGACCCGGCCAGCGGGAACGACTTGGCCATCTGTGCATAGGCGAGCGCGGTGAACACCATCGCCACCAGGCCGATGACGTACACCAACGGCACCATGCCTGCTGAGCTGTTGTAGACGGTTCCGAAGATCGCCCACGGTGCGATGGGCACCATGAACACCAGCCCGTACACCAGCAGGTCCACAGTGCTGACCGATCGGTGCAGTTCCTGCTTGTAGCCGAAGGATTCGAGTGCGCGCTGGCTTTTCAGAGCGGAATCAGCGGCGGGATCGATGTCCGTCATGGGTGGTCCTCAGAGGTCAGTGTCAGTTTCGAGGGGGTCAGGACGTGGTGGCGGCCGGCTCATGCTCGGAGAGGAAAGTCGCTATGACAGCACGGAATTCCTCGGGCTTCTCGAGATGGGTGCAGTGGCTCGTGCCGGGGAAGACATGGCTGCGAGCCCCTTCGATTCGTTCGACGTAGGGCGCCCAGCTGGCGGGCGTCGCCTCGTCGAATTCGCCGGCGACCACCAGCGTCGGTGCGGTGATGTCGGGCAATCGGTCGATGATGCTCCAGTTCCGCAGGGTGCCGATCACGTGGAATTCGTTGGGCCCGTTCATGGTGTGGTAGACCGTCGGCTCGGCCTCCATCTGGGCCACGGTGTCGATGAAGTCCTGCGGAGGCGGATCGACGCGGCAGACGTGTCGGCGGTAGAACTCGTCTACTGCTGCGAGATACTCGGGGTCGGTGACGGTTCCGGCCGCCTCATGGCGCTCCAGAGCGTCCCGCGCCTCCGGGGGTAGTTGTGCCCGTAGCTCATTGGCACCGGCCACCCACAGTTCCATCGAGGCCGGCGAGTTACAGATGGCCAGCGACGCGAGCCCCGAGGGCTGCCGCACAGCGATCTCCGCGCCCAGCATGCCGCCCCAGGATTGCCCCAGGAGGTGGTACGTGTCGATTCCCAGTGCACTGCGCACGTTGTGGAACTCGTCGACGAACAGCTGTGGCGTCCAGAACTCTGTCGGCGCGTCGGGCAGGTGCGTGCTGTTCCCACAGCCGATCTGGTCGTAATGGATGACCACACGTCCGGTCTCGTCGGCCAGCTCAGCGATGTTGGCGACGTAGTTATGGGCCATTCCGGGGCCGCCGTGCAGCACGAACAGCGGCAGAGCCGCGGGGGCGACGGTATCCGGGGTGGTGATCTGCACCCAGGTCTGGTACTCGCCGAAGGGCACCAGACGCGTTTCACGTGGCATCAGACCAGCATGGACACCAAAAGGTCTCATCGCAAGACCAATTGAGGCGATTTAAGGAGAATTAACATGGGCGGTGACGACGGAGGGAACCCGCCCCATGGCCCATACCGGTTTGCCGACCGGCATCGCTTCACCCGATGCGCAAGGACTGTTGCACCAGCAGTTGGACACGCCGTCCCGCGTTGACGAAGTGACCGACCGACTGGTCACCGCCATCGCGATCGGCGAGTACCTCCCGGGAGCTCGGTTGCCGGTCGAGCGGGACCTGGCGGCCTACCTCGGGGCCGGCCGGATGACGGTCCGTGCAGCACTGGCCCGGCTGGTCGAGCGCGGGCTGCTGGAAACCCGGCGCGGCCGCGGCGGCGGGTCCTTCGTCCGCGACCAGTGGCCGGACTCTTCCACCGAGGCCGTCGGTCGCACGCTCACCCACCGGCTCGCCGAACTGCGCGACCGTTGCGATGCCGTCTGCCGACTGCAGGGCGCGGTGTGCCGGGCAGCCGCGGAATCACGGACCGACCAGGACATCGCGGTCTTGTGGGAGCGGTTCGAGGCCTATCGCTCGGCAGAGACCGGCCTGGCCGCACAACAGGCCGACAGCGGATTACACGAGGCCATTTCCGCTGCCGCTCACAACGATGTCCTCGCTCAGTTGCTGCGCGACCTGAAAGCCACGGTCAGCATGGGTGCGCCTGCTCACCTGTGGGGTGAACCGTCATCGATGCGCGCCATGGAAGTTCGAGCCTTGCACGAACACGAGAAGCTCGTGCGGGCCATCTCCGATGGCCGCGCCGATGATGCCGACGCACTCGGCCGCCTTCACGGTGCCATCGATTTTCACCACATCACCACTGCGATGCGCCGCGCCGGTGTGCCTTCCGGCGACTGACGGTGTCACCGCAGTCAGGAGCCCTTGCCGGCATTGCGGCCGAACCATAGCCTTACCGTTACCTTATTTTGTCCTTAAGTTCCTTAGATTCTCCTGTACGGTGGGGTTCGCAGCCGGATGTTTCGGCCGTGACGAAAAGGAGCTCGACATGCGTACACCTGCACGGATCACCCTGGTAACCGGTGCGGAGAGCAGCCTCGGCGCCGAGGTCGCGCAGCAGCTCGCCTGCCCCGACACCCACGTCATCGTGAACTTCAGCAGAAACGCCTCCCGCGCGGAGAGCATTGCCGCGGCCATCCGCGACGCCGGCGGCCAGGCCTCCACGCTGGCGGCCGATATCGCCGATGACACCGCAACAGCGGCGATGATCGGGACCATCGCGGCGCGTTTCGGACGTCTGGACACCGTGATTCTCAACCAATCGGGCGGGCCGGAACTCGGGTCCGACCTCGGCCATGGCATGCGACTCAACCACGGCGCTCAGCGGCGCCTGGCCCAGTTGGCGATGCCGCTGATGCCGGCCGGCGGGCGGATTGTCTTCGTCACCAGCCATCAGGCCCACTTCTTCCCCAACAAGGCCGTGCCGAAGGGTTACGCGGCAATCGCCGCAAGCCAGCGGGCAAGCGAAACCGCCTTGTACACAATGCGTTCGGAGTTCACCCGCGCCGGTATCCAGTTCACCGTGGTCTCCGGCAACATGGCCGACAGTGCGTTTGCCGCAGCGATCGCCAATTCGGCCACCACCCCGAGTCCCACCGGCATCGTCTACGTCGGCGGCGCCAACTACCTCATGACCGCCTGATCGAGGCCTGACACCTCGATCAGAGCGCGATCCGTAGCGCAACAGCCGGACGCCCGCGTTGCGGCCGCACGATCGTCGCCGCCTCGAGCGGTTGAAAACCCGCGAGCAATTCGGACATTGGCGACGTACGTGACCCGATCACCACTGCCGATGCCTCCCCGTTGTCACCCGGTATGACGACGGTGCCCCCTGGATCGCCGTACACCCCCGCACAGTCGTCGCCCAGGCAACGGCCCGTAACCGGGTCGATATTGCCGTCGAACATGTCGTTGATCCAACCCGCCATCAGTCGCTGCACGGCAGCGGGATTCTCGGGTTTCGGAATGCCGGCGACAAGATAAGCGCTGGCCTGGATCAGCGGATTGCCGCCGAGCATGCCGTCCATGTGCACTCCGCCGTTGATGACGACGCCGTTGAACTTTCCCGGCCGCGCGGCGGAAAGGTCCTGATTCACCGCGCTGGTGGAGTTCAAGAAGTTCAGCGGCGCGCCGATCTCGTAGACGGGGACGTAATCGCCGGCGGCGCCGTTGTTGCTCTCTTCGAGCTTCTTCAGGCGGTCCATGGCATTCGGCAGGATCGGCGAGAATGGCACGCCATCCAATAAGACCACGCCGGCCAGATGATTTTCCGCCTCGGCGCCGTCGGCCCGGCGCGCCACCAGACCCTCGGCATAATGACCAGTAACCCCGGGAGCGAAACCGCCGCCCAGGGAATGCCCGATAAGCACGAATTCAGTGGGCACCGTGAGGCTTTGGCGACCGTCTTTGAGTGTGGCTGTCGTCAAGCTCGCGTTCAGCGCTTCGCGGTTCTCGTCGAGGAACAACTGGGCAACAGCTGCATGCATGTTGTCGCCGCCCAACCACAGACCACCCTCAGCGAAGGGATTCGAGGTCAGCGTCGTCGCGACGACCACGCTGTTAGTCCGCTGGGCGAGATAGGCCGCCGTGTAGCTGTACATCGGACTGCTGGCGAGGATGCCGTGCTGCAGGTAGATCAGCCGCTCCGGCTGGCCCTCTGTGGGGAAGTACCAGTCGGCGGCCACTTCGTTACCGGGAGAGATGACCAATGTAGAGCTGCTGACATGTATCGAGTCGCGCAACTCCGGGGGCACGACGGGCGGGCCGTCAGCTGCTTGCACCAGGGCGCCGATGAAGTTGAATACCGCCGAACCGATGGCTCTCACCAGGGGCGGGTAGTCCGGCTGAAATGGGCCGAGAACCTCATCCAGAATCGGAATCGAGTCGGCGGCCGGTGAGTTGTCAGGAGCAACGGGCAGAGCGCGCGGCGCCAACTTCACTGCGGCTGTCGGTTCCGCCTCCGCGTCGGCCGTTGGGGTGTCGTCGGTAGTCAAAGATGTTCGGCCCCGAGTGCTTTCGACTATCACAGCCGCCGAATCAGCGTTGGTGGTGTCACCCTCATCCGTGGTGTCGGCGTCATCCGTGGTGTCACCCTCATCTGTGGTGTCGGCGTCGACGTCGGGTTCCTCCGACTGCGGGTCGGCCTGCGACGCCTTCTCGTCGACGCGCGCTGACTGACGATTCGAGGCGAACGCCCGCTTGGGGATTTTCTGGGGTTCTGTGTCGCGGGACGCCGCCTCATCGTCACTGCCGGATTCCGCGCCCCGATCTTGCTGGGGTGAGGCCGAACCGTCATCGTCGGCAGACGAGGAGTCATCGGCGGTAGACGCGGCGGATGTCCTCGAGACGCCGGGATCCGAACTTTCGTCAGCGACAGCTTGTGCCAACCCAGCACCGGCGAACAACGCCGCTGACACTCCCGCGGTCAGCACACCTGCCCCCAACCATCCCGCCGCCCGCGCCATGAGATCCCCTACCGCTTGTCGTCTTTGCGGTCGACGCTATCGCGCGAGATGGCACGGTCAGGTGGTTTTGCAGCTTCACGTGGTCGCGGATCTCAGATGGCGCGGTCAGCCATGGGGTGAGAGTGCTATGGCGTTTCGACGGGGACCTTGGTGATCTGGTGGGTCAACTGATCCGCATCGACAAGGTCGGCAATCCCCCATTGCGCGGCAATCTCCTGCACGCGCGCATCAGCACCGTCCTGTGAGGTGTGGACCGAGGTGTAACTGTCGCCTCCGTACTCCAGAAACACGACGTACACCGCGTCGGGGTCGGCCACTGCGGTGGCCAACTCGCGTTCCACGATTTCGCTGATCTGTGCGTCACCGACCTCATCGGGCACGCCAAGCTCGTCAGGTGGGTTAGTACCGACGTCCATACCTGTCCCTTTCGCAGAGCAACTCGGCCATGGACAACTACCCGTTGTCGGCAATCGGTAATCTGAGCGCCGAACCGCCCAGTGAAACCGCCACCCCGGCGCATCCACCTGCAGCACGCCGACACCGGATCACGCAGCGCCACAATGCCACCCGCCGGAACAGGTGCCTGGTCGGCGTGCGACACAGTGGGTTCTGCCGCCGGCGACGATGCGCACCGCGATGCCCGGCATCGACGTCATCTCTTACTCCTCCAGCGTGCGCAACCCGCGGTACGACGAAAAGCGCGGTGTCACAACACCTTGCGTCACTTTCACGACTCTGCCTGTGTGCACCTGCGGCGCCGGTGGCGACACAGCGGCTCGGCCAGGCCGGCAGTCAGCTGCCGTGGTGGCGAAGGTGGGCTGCAGGTCCGTCGGCGGGGCTGCCCGAAGCAGTTGTGAGATGCGCAGCGTATTGCGTACAACGGGGCACGATCGGCTGCAGGGGTACTGGCGTCGCTGTCGGGGCCAGCCGACGTCAAGCGACTAGGGTTTGGATATGACCGCCGGAACTGCAGAGCAGCTGATGCGCGTGGGCAGACTGCACCGTTACCCCGTCAAGTCGATGCTCGGCGAGTCCGTCACCACACTCGACATCGGCTACGGCGGCGCCGACGGAGATCGGCAGCTGGCCCTGATCGACCAAGAGACCGGTCGGGTGGCGAGCGCGAAACAAGCGCGCCTGTGGCGTGATCTCCTGAAGTGCAGCGCCAGCCTGGTCGACGGCGGACGGGTGCAGGTACGCCTGCCTGACGGAACCCACGTCGCCTCCGATCAGGACGGCTTCGACGAGGCGCTGTCCCGGCTGCTGTCGCGACCTGTCCGGCTGGCGGACCACCGCCCGAGGGCGCCAGTGTGGAACGCGCCGATCCCGAGCAGGTTCTCCAGCAAGGCCTCGACGCCGAGGTCGACGCGCCACTGCTCGAGTTGGCCGAGGGCTCGCCGGGCGACTCGTTCGTCGACCTCGCGCCCTTGCACGTGATCACCTCCGCGACGCTGGAACGTATCGGCACCGAGGAAGAGCGCTACCGACCCAACATCGTGATCGCCACGCCTCCCGGTTACCCCCCGTACGCCGAGAACGAGTGGACTCACCGCATCCTCACCATCGGCACCACGCAGCTCAGAGGAATGGGCCCTACGCCACGATGCGTGATACCCACCCTCGAGCAGGGCGACCTGGGTCGGGCCCCGCATGCCCTGCGCACTCCGACCGCCGAGAACCGCGTCGAATCCTTCGGCTTGGGACGGCTGCCGTGCGCCGGCGCGTACTTCGAAGTGGTCGCCGAGGGCACCATCTCAGTCGGAGACGAGATCTCCCTCGACTGAGCAGGCGGCACAGCCCCTCCGCCGCTCACGCGCCATCATCGGGCGTCGGATTGGCGCTTGGTGTTTGGGGGCTCTAAGTTTCCTGACGTGATGTCCTCAGCTGGTGGCACCGTCGCACGTTGGATCTCCCCCTTCCTGGCGGTCGCGGCCGTCGCCGGCATGGGTGGGTCCGCTGACCCCGTCCAGGTCGATCCCGCCCCGGCGATACGGCTGGTCTCCGAGGCCAACCCGCTGGTCGGAAGGCCTTTCTACGTCAATCCTGATTCGAAGGGGATGCGCGCTGCACAGGGCGATCCGAATCCCCTGTTGGCCGCCGTCGTCAACACGCCCACGGCGTACTGGATGGACCACCTGTCCACCCCGGCGGTGGACGCGAAGTACATCGCCACGGCACAGGCCGCCGGCACCATGCCGATCCTGGCTCTGTATGGCATCCCGAATCGCGACTGCGGCAGCTTCGCCGCGGGCGGGTTCGGATCGGCCGGCGCCTATCGAGGGTGGATCGACGGCGTCGCCGCCGCCATCGGCACCGGACCGGCCGCGGTCATCCTCGAACCTGACGCGCTCGCGATGGCCGACTGCCTCTCCGGCGACCAGCGCCAGGAACGCTTCGACTTGATCCGCTACGCCGTCGACACGCTGACTCGCAACCCGGCCACGGCCGTGTACATCGACGGTGGGCACTCTCGTTGGGTGAGCGTCGAGGAAATGGCCGCGCGCCTCAATCAGGTCGGTGTGGACAAGGCCCGAGGGTTCAGCCTCAACACGGCGAACTTTTTCACCACCGAAGAAGAAATCGGCTACGGCGAAGCGATTTCCGGACTCACCAATGGCGCAAACTACGTGATCGACACCTCGCGCAACGGCGCAGGCCCAGTCGAGGGCGACCCGCTGTACTGGTGCAATCCCAGCGGACGAGCACTGGGCGTGCCACCCACCACCGCCACCGCGGGCCCACACGCCGACGCCTACCTCTGGGTCAAGCGCCCCGGTGAATCCGACGGATCCTGTGGCCGCGGGGACCCCGGAGCGGGCCGATTCGTGAATCAATACGCCGTCGATCTGGCCCGCAACGCCGGCTGGTAGGGACTGCCTGTCCGGTTGGGCGGCCCGGAGCTTGAAACGGCCTACCCTCGATAGTTCCCACTTCCTGGGTTGAGAACGCATTCCGGCGGTATCGTGGCCGTGTTCCCCTGCCCGCAATCGCTGACGAGTCGGGTGCACCAGTAGCTCGTGCGTGACGTGAGTTATTGCCCTTCAACACTATTCAGTCCCCCCGCCGCGGCCTGACCAGAAGGGAGCCGGCCATGCCGGTCACCGACATCACTTTGCTGCGCGGCCGGACACCCGAACAGCTCACCGATATTGCCGATGCCGTGCAGGATGCGCTCGTGTCCGAGTTCGGCATTCCCGCCGAAGACCGGTTTCAGGTCATCCATCAGTGCGAGCGCCATGAGCTCATCTATGACCGCACCTTCATGGGCGGACCGAGAACCGACGGGTTCGTGATGATCCGGGTGGTCGTCGGCAAGGAGCGGCCGTTAGAGGCCAAGCGTGCGTTCTTCGCCACCGTCGTGAGCAATCTGGGAAAGCGCGCGGGCGTCGCCGCCGAAGATGTCTTCATCATGCTCGACTCGGTGAGCATCGACAACCTGTCCGCCGCCGGCGGCCGCCCGTTCGACCCACCGCACCTGCGTGAGCCCGGCCACTAGCCACGTCACAATCAGAGCCCCACCGGTTCATCTTCGCCGGCGAGTGCGGCGTCTCAGTTCTGCGGCACCTCGATGTCGGAGAACAACACGCGGACCCCACCCGTGGAGAGTTGCCCCATGGCCGTGAAGAACGCCTGCGCTTCCGGCGTGGCCACGGCCTCGCTGGCGGTCGCGTAGTCGGGGAAGTACAGGTCGATCATGCGGTAGGCGGGAGTCGGACTGCCGTCTTCCTTGGGCCATACCTTCGAGGCTTCCATCCGAACATAGCCCGGAATGCGACGCGCGGCCTCCAATTGTTCTGTGACGTAAGAACTCTCGAATTCCTCTGGCGCTGTGGGGTTGTCATATATGACGGTGAGCTTCGTTTCCGACATGAGTGTGCCTCTCTGTCAATTGGTCGTTCACTGTGCAGTGTGCAATGCGGTACGCGGTGGGTCAACCGGTGAGCCGCGGGTAGACCGACACCGCCCGTGACGACGCGGGGCGCTCTCGCAGGCCGAGTGGTTGCGCTCACCAACCAAACCTCATACGCCGCAACGTCGTAGCGTCACGACCCGCACCGGTGCCGGCCCGCACCCAGGAGGGACACCGCCCTACAACTCTGTGACACGCCCGTTGTCGACCTGCCACCTACGGTCCAGCCGGACGTTCTGCAACATCCGGCGGTCGTGCGTCACCAACAACAACGCACCGTCATAGGATTCGAGCGCCTCTTCCAGCTGCTCGATGGCGGCCAGGTCAAGATGGTTCGTCGGCTCATCGAGAACCAACACATTCGTGCCACGGGCCTGCAGCAAGGCAAGGCCGGCACGGGTCCGCTCACCGGGCGAGAGCTCGTCGACCACGCGTTCCACATGGTCGGCACCCAGCCCGAATTTCGCAAGAAGGGTCCGCACATCGGCGGTCGACCACGACGGTACCCACCCCTCGAACCGATCGACGAGGCGCTCCTGTCCGGTGAAATCAATACGCGCCTGGTCGATTTCGCCGATGGCGACGTTGGCACCCAAGCTCGCGCGACCCTCGTCGGGCTGCGTGCGGCCCAGGAGCAGCCGTAGCAGTGTCGACTTTCCCGCCCCGTTTGGGCCGATGATGCCGATCCGCTCGCCGGCATCCACCTGGAGCGACACCGGTCCGAGAACGAACTCACCTTGTCGCACAACGGCATTGTCCAGTGTTGCCACCACCGAACTCGATCGTGGAGCGGATCCGATGGTGAATTCGAGGGTCCATTCTTTACGAGGTTCGACCACCTCCTCCAGGCGGGCGATTCGGCTCTCCATCTGACGCACCTTCTGCGCCTGCTTCTCACTTGACTCGCTGGCGGCGCGGCGACGGATCTTGTCGTTGTCGGGAGCCTTGCGCATGGCGTTGCGGACGCCCTGGCTCGACCATTCGCGTTGGGTGCGTGCGCGGGCCACGAGGTCGGCCTTCTTCTCGGCGAACTCGTCATACTCTTCGCGCCGGTGTCGGCGACCGACCTCCCGCTCTTCGAGGTAGCTTTCGTACCCGCCGCCGAAGACGGTGTTGGTGTTCTGTGCCAAATCCAGTTCGAGGACGCGGGTGACGGTGCGTGCCAGGAACTCTCGATCATGGCTGACCAGCACCACACCGCCACGAAGATCGCCGACGAACTGCTCCAGCCGGGCGAGTCCGTCCAGGTCGAGATCGTTGGTCGGCTCATCGAGCAAGACGATGTCGAACCGCGACACGAGCAAAGCGGCCAATCCCACCCGCGCCGCCTGCCCGCCCGACAAGTCCGTCATCAGAGTCGATTCCGGTCGCACCGCGTCGGAGCCCAGACCCAGGTCGGCCAGGACCGCCGGCAACCGTTCGTCGAGGTCCGCCGCCCCGGTAGCGAGCCAGTGATCCAGCGCGGCGGAGTAGGCGTCGGCCGGATCCGTCTCCGACGGGCTCTGGGGCGGGTCTGCCAAGGCGGCAGCCGCCGCTTCCATGGCCCGCGTCGCTTCGGCGCAGCCCGAACGCCGCGCGATGTACTCGGTGACAGTTTCTCCGGGGACCCGTTCATGCTCCTGGGGCAGCCACCCGACGAACGCGTCAGCCGGAGCAAGGCTGACCGTACCCTCGAGTGGCTCGAGATCGCCCGCCAGAATTCGCAGCAGTGTGCTTTTGCCTGCGCCGTTAGCGCCGACGATACCGATCACATCACCCGGGGCGACGGTCACGTCGAGCCCTTCGAAGAGGGTGCGATGGGCGAACCCGCCGGCCACATTCTTCGCGACAAGCGTTGCGGTCATCGTTCTATCGTTGCACCCCTGCGCCCCCGCTTTGCGCCGGGCGAGGGCCGGTCCATCCCCCCGGACGGCCGATCGTGGGCACACTCATCCGGCGATGCTCCCGCCGCCATCAGCCCGAAGGACCTGGCCGGTGATGTAGCCGGCATCCTCGTCGATCAGGGCGACGATGGCGTGCGCGATCTCACGTGGTGTCCCGACGCGTCGCATCGGGAGGTTCTCCAGGAAACGGGCTTCGCGTTCCGAACCAGTCGGACTGCGCTCGCGGTACAACTCGGTTTCGGTGGGCCCCGGCGCCACGGCGTTGACCGTGATTCCCGTTGTCGCCAGGCTCGTTGGCCCAAATCCGGGTGCACGCCTCCAGCGCCGCCTTGGCCGCCGCGTAGGGCGTGCGTTCGGGGGTTCCGAGGGTGGTCAGGCTGGTGACGTTGACGATGCGGCCCCAGCCCGCGGCCAGCATCCCCGGCAGTGCCGCCTGAACCACCTGAACGGCGACGCGCACGTTCACGTCGTAGGTGTCGAACAGGTGATCAAGATCGATCGATCCGATACGGCCGAAACGGACGAAGCCGACATTGTTGACCACCGCTTCGATCGGCCCCACCGCGAGGACCGCGTCCAGGACCTCGGCAGTGACGGCGCGGTCGGCGAGGTCAACCTCGTAGAACTCGCCTGGAAAGTCGTCCGGCCGGCTGCGTGCGAGGCCGACCGGGATATTGCCCGCAAGGGAGACTCGGTCGGCAACAGCGCGACCGATCCCCTCCGACGCGCCGGTGATGAGTATTCGTCGTGGTGACATGGTGTCTCCTTTTGTCGACCGTCCTGGCGATCACCTCAACGTCGTGGCGGGACTATTTCGCATACCTGCGTCGATATAGGTGTATGTCGTCTACCGCATGCCCGGAGTACCGATGCCGACGTTGTCGCAGCTGAACTCGTTCCTGGCGGTGGTCGACGAGGGTGGTTTCACCGCCGCCAGTCTGCGGCTGGAGATGTCACAGCCTGCGGTCAGTCGCGCCGTTGCCACGTTGGAGAAAGAGTTGGGCGTTGCGTTGCTGATCCGCGGCCGTGGACGCCCGTCATTGACCGACGCCGGTACACGCGCGCTGGTGCACGCGCGCGAGGCGGTGCGGCAGCTGACCTTGCTGCAGACCGAGACCGCCATCGCTGGTGAGGTCGCCGGAACGTTGAGCCTGGCGAGCCTACCGAGCGTCACCGCAACCCTCATCGCACCGCAGCTGCGGAAATTCACCGCCCGCTATCCGGCGGTGACCGTTCGCTTGCTGGAAGGCAGCGAGCAGGAAGTGCGGGACTGGCTCGACCAGGGCGCCGCCGAGGCGGGGGTGGTCAGCCTCCCGGTCACGGGCCTCGACGCCGCGGTCCTCGGTGACCAGGACCTGGTTGCGGTGCTGCCCGCGGACCACCGGCTGGCCGGCTGGGATGAGGTCGACTACGCGAGTTGGCCAAGGAACCCTTCGTCCGCTCGACCGGTGGCTGCGCCGAGGTGTTCATGCCCGTTGCGCGTCGGGCCGGGGTCACCTTCGACGTGGCATTCGAGGCGCGCGGGATGTCCGCGGTACTCGAGATCGTCCGCGCCGGCCTCGGAGTGAGCATTCTGCCCGTCGCCGGGCTGCCCGAACTTCCCGAGGACATCGTGGTCCGTCCGTTGATCCCCAGGACCGTTCGCTCACTCGGCGTCGCGATCTCGGCCAGCGCGTCGACCCCGGCGCGAGCGTTCCTGGATCAGATCGCCTCCGCGAACGCTGAGTCCCATTATCGGTGACACGAGACCGGCCCGACGGGCTCCTCGTCTGCTGGTGGGGTGACCGCGCGTTAGTGTCTTTTGTCGGCCTTAAAGAACAAGCCGGCAGAAAAGATGAGCAATTCATGACCGCAGCAGCAGAAACGTCGGCACTCGAAGCACGGGTCGGCCACTACTACCAGATGGACGGCACCTACCTGGTCGGCCGCGAGAAGGTGCGCGAGTACGCCCGCGCAGTGCAGGACTATCACCCCGCTCACTGGGATGTCGCCGCCGCCGCGGAGCTGGGCTATTCGGGCCTGGTGGCGCCGCTGACGTTCACGTCGGCGCCGGGCATGTCCTGCAATCGCCGCATGTTCGAATCGGTGGTCGTCGGTTACGACACCTACCTGCAGACCGAAGAGGTCTTCGAGCAACACCGCCCGATCGTCGCGGGCGACGAACTCCACGTCGACGTCGAGCTGACGTCGGTGCGCCGGATTGCCGGCAGAGACCTGATCACCGTGACCAACACCTTCACCGACACCGCCGGCGAGCGCGTGCACACCCTGCACACCACCGTCGTCGGGGTCACTGCCGAGGATCTCGATCCGACGATCAAGACGGCCGTACAGAACGCGATGATGCACGACGTGGACTTCTCCGCGGTCAGTGAATCCGGCGATACGTATGAGAAGACGGTGCGCCCCGCGGGCGAGGTCCGATTCGCCGACGGAGGCACGACCCGCACGCCGGGGACGCCGTCCTTCGATGACGTGAAGGTCGGCGACGAGCTACCGGCGCACCACACTCGGCTGTCGCGTGGCGACCTCGTGAACTATGCCGGTGTCGCCGGCGACGCAAACCCGATCCACTGGGACGAAGACATCGCCAAGCTGGCCGGGCTGCCCGACGTGATCGCCCACGGCATGCTCACCATGGGCTTGGGTGCCGGATTCGTCTCCGCGTGGTCGGGCGACCCCGGGGCCGTCACCCGCTACGCGGTGCGACTGTCGGCACCCGCGATCGTCTCGGCCAAGGAGGGCGCCGACATCGAATTCGGCGGCCGGATCAAGTCGCTGGACCCGGAGACCCGCACCGGTGTCGTCGTGGTCTCGGCGAAGTCCGACGGCCGGAAGATCTTCGGTCTGGCGACGTTGAACGTCCGCTTCGGCTGACCCTGCCGAACGACGTTCAGGCTTGCGGCGGCGGTGGGGGTGGCGGCGCGCCCGCCGGCGGCGGAATCTTGGGATAGCTGCGCCCGCCGGTCGGTACCGTCGCGGTGGCCCCACTACCGGCGGCCACCGGGGCAGGGCGGCCCGGTGACGGGTCCCAGTCGGTGTCCACCAGACGCTTCTGCACGAGGATCGCCAGCCCGAGCAGTAGGACGCCGATGAGCAGCATCGTCACCATGCCCCACACGGGACCGAGCTTGGCGGCGTTGCCCAAAAGGATTCCGTACCAACCGAAGTCGGCGTCACCAAAGGTGGTGTTCTCTTCGCCGAAAGACCCGAGCACCCGCACCAGCAATGCCGGCAGGAACGTGATCAACAGCCCGTTGACGAACCCACCGGCGACCGCGCCCCGTCTACCGCCGGTGGCATTTCCGTACACCCCCGCAGCGCCGCCGGTGAAGAAGTGCGGCACGAGGCCGGGGAGCACGAGCACCCAACCGAACGCCGGACCGAGCCACACCGACAGCGCTGCCAGACCCACCAGACCGGCGACGAAGCTCGAGATGAACCCGATGAGTACCGCGTTCTGCGCATAGGGGAACACGATCGGTGCGTCGAGGGCGGGCACCGCGCCCGGCACCACCCGCTCGGCGATTCCCTGGAATGCCGGTACCAGTTCACCCAGGATGGTGCGCACGCCGAACAGGATCACCGCAACGGCCACACCGAAGCCGAGCCCCTGGGTGACACCCATCATCAAGAAGTTGCCGACATCCACGGCGGCACCGGCGCCGGTGTCGTCGGCGTATGCGGCGAAGGCGGTCTCCTGACCGGCTCTGGCCATATACAGCAGCGAGACGGCGAGATACATCAGCACCATCGACAAAGCGGTGGCGACCATCGAATCACGAAGGAAGCGCAGAGATTCGGGCAGTTTGAGATCTTCGGTGGACTGACTCTTCTTCCCGCCCACAAACCGGCCCGTGATGCCCGAAGCTATATAACCTATGGTGCCGAAGTGGCCGATGGCGATGCTGTCGTCACCGGTGATGCGCTTGGTCCAGGGTTGCGAGATCGCCGGTAGCGACACCATCACCACCCCGAGCAGGAAGCCTCCGAGAAGGATGACGGCCGCCGTCTCCAGCCCCGCGGTGGCCAGCACAATGGTCAACAGAGTCGCCATGAACAACGCATGGTGGCCGGTGAGGAACACGTAGTGCAGTGGCGTGAACCGGGCGAGCACCAGGCTCACGGCGAACCCCAGGATCATCAGCCAGGCCACCTGCGCCCCGTACTCGTCCTGCGCGATACCGACGATGGCCTCGTTGGTCGGCACCACGCCCTGGGTGCCCGCGGCCCCCTGGATCATCACGCCCAGGGGTTCCAGTGAACTGACCACCAGTCCCGCTCCGGCGTTGATCAACAGGAAACCCAGGGTGGCCTTGAGTGCGCCGCCGATCACCTGTCCTGAGGACCTGCGCAGTGCGATCAGGCCGACGGCGGTGATGATGCCGATCAGGAAGGCTGGGACCGCGAGAATCTCATTGACCAGGAACTCGGCGATACTGACCAGCCAGTTCATCGAATCTCCTAGACGTCGTATGAGTCGCGCAGTGCGCTGTCGACCTCGGCGGTGGAGGTGAAGTTGTCGATCACCTTGACCGGCACCCCGACATCACCAAGGGTCCGGGCGATCTCACCGGAGGTCAGGATCAGGTCGGCACTCTTGGCTTTGCCCTTCGCCGAGATGGTGTCGGTGGCCTCGACGTTGATGAATCTTTCCCAGCCCCAGGTTTGCAGTACCTGTTCGAGGGTGTTTTTCAGAAACAGGCTGGTACCCAGTCCGTTTCCGCACACCGTGAGGATGAGGTTGTTGGTGTTGGCGGTCGGCTGGGCGGCCGACGTTTGAGCGGCGGATGTTTGGGAAGGCGATGTTTGGGAAGGGGACGTCTTGCCGCCGAGGACATCCAACACCTCGGCGGGGGTGGCTGCGTTGTCCAGCGCCGTGCGCCGGACCGGATCGCCGAGCACCTTGGCCAGTTGCGCCATCGCGGCCGTGTGCGCCCCGGCATCGGTTGCGGCCAGCGCCACCACCAGTGTCACCGGGTCATTTGTCTTGTGGCCGAACTCAACTGGATGAGCCAGGCGCACCCACGACATCCCGGTGCGGTGCACCGCCGCCGAGGACCGGGCGTGTGCGAATGCGAATCCGGGAGCTACGACGATGTAGGGCCCGTTGGCCTCGACGTTCGCGATCATCGAGTCGGTGTAGGCGGTATCGGCGATGCCCGCCCGTTCCAGCAGTAGACCAGCGGCCTTGATCGCCGCCGGCCAGCTGTCAGCGGCCACGTCCAGGGCAATCCGTTCTTCGGATAGCAGATCGACCAACTCCCCCATGAACCCACCCTAGACCCGTATCAGGGCGCGTGCCTCGAATTTTGATGACCGCCATTTCGGTGGCAATCAGGCACATTTCGCTCCCGGATTCGGCCCGGAGACATGCCGCACGGCGTCCGAACGTAGCCAGGGCTGGCGCGACGAGTCTGCGACTGCAACAGTTTCGACATCGGGTGAGCGCAACCCGGTCAGAGGAACACGTCGAACAGGGCGTACGAAGCCAGACCGCTGATGATGCTGAGCGCAAGGCTGTTCCACTTGAAGGAGACCAGCAGCGCCACACCCGCCGCCAACGATGCGGGTGAGATGAGTCGAAGGTGCCCGTCGTCGAGGAACAACGACGGCGCCAGAAGAGCGGCGAATGCCGCCGCGGGCACCAGACCCAGCACCAACTCGACCCTCGGCGGAAGGTCCCTGGGCATGAGCGGTACCACGATGAAGGCAGCGCGGAGCGCGAACCCGCCCACGGCGACCGCGGCGACGACCAGCCATATCGTGGCCTGACTCACGGACTCGCCTCTTTACCCGCTTTACGCCACCCCAGGGCCACGCCACTCGCAAGACCCGCGGAAGTGCCGAGCATCATTCCCAAGTTCGCGGGAAACCCGGCACATGCCGTGGCCACCACGGCTGCGACAACCGCCGCGCATACTTTTGGTCGTTCTGTCAGCTGTGGTGCGAGCAGTGCGATGAACGAAACGGGGACCGCGAAGGCGATCAGTCCGCCCTTGGGCAGCGAACCGAGGAACGAGCCGATCAAGGAACAGATCTGCCATGTTGACCAAAAGGCCACGCAGGCACCGAAATAGAAGGCCAGGCGCTGACGATTCGGTGCTGTCGGCACTGTACGCGACAAGGTGAGTGCTACCGCATGGTCGACCAGTAGATAGGAACCCAGGACCCGCTGCCTCCAGCTGGCGCGAACGAACATCGGCGCCAGCGTTGCCGAGTAAATGATGAAACGCAGGTTGATGATGAGTGCTGTCGCGATGACGACCCCGGCCGCAGCGCCCTTCCCGATCAGTTCCAACGCAGCGATCTGAGCGGCGCCGGCGAATGCGAACAGCGAGAACGCCGCCGTCTCGATCACGCTGAAACCGTTCTGCGTGCCGGCGAGTCCCGCGACGCATGCAAAGGGCGCTATGCCGATGAGTATCGGGAGCATGGCGATTGCCCCAGCCCCAATATCGTTCCGTGGCAGACCTTCTCGTGGTGGCGGTCCACTGCTTGAGCCTGTGATGTCGGCCTCCCGCGGGTTCAGATTGTTGGCGCTGCTCCCCAGCGCCGCGCCGGCCGCGTCTTCGGGTCAGGTGTAGGCAAAGAACCCACGACCACTCTTCCTGCCGAGCAGACCGGCCTCGACCATCCGTGCCAGCAGGGGCGGGCAAGCGTACTGGGGTTCTTTGAACTCGTCATAGAGCGAATCGGCGATCGCCCTCACTGTGTCGAGCCCGATCAGGTCGCTGAGTGCCAGTGGGCCCTGTGGATGTGCGCAGCCACGTACCAGGCCCTCGTCGATGTCCGCTGCGGTCGCCACCCCTGTCTCGACCATCCGGATCGCTGACAACAGGAACGGGATCAGGAGGGCGTTCACCACGAATCCGGCGCGGTCCTTGCAGTCGATTGCGTGCTTGCCCAACACTTCCTGAACGAAGGCGCGCGCCCGCTCGGTGGTTTGTTCAGCCGTCAGATAGCTGGGGACCAGCTCTACGAGCGACAAGACGGGAACGGGGTTGAAGAAGTGGATGCCCATGACGTTCTCGGGGCGGTCGGTCACCACACCGAGCTTGATGATGGGGATGGACGAGGTATTGGACGCCAGGATCGCCTGTGGATCAGCCACAACCTTGTCCAGCTGCCGGAAGAGCCGGCTCTTGACGGCCTCGTCCTCCATGATGGCTTCGATCACCAGGGAACGGTCGCTGAGTGCCTCGACATCGTCGATGATCTGAATCCGGTCCAGGACCTCTGCCGCCGAGGTGATCTTGCCCCGGGACTCCGCCTTGGCCAACGACGACTCGAGCCTGCGCCGACCAGCTTCCGCGGCCTTCGTGTCGGTCTCGACCACGGTGACGAGTTGCCCTGCGCGAGCGCAGGTCTCGGCGATTCCAGCGCCCATCAGCCCGCATCCGACCACGCCGATCTTTTCAGTTGTACTGGTCACGCAATCATCGTCCTTCTGGGTCTGGTCATTACTTGAGCCCGCACCTCACGCCTTATCGGAGTTCGGACTTCGCGCGCGCCTCGTCGGGTGCGTGCTCGAGATCGTTGTTCTTCGTTTCCGGTAGCGCCAGCACGCAGGCCAGGCTGACCGCGGACAGTCCGGCGAGCAGTATGCCGACCCAGATGCTGGAGTGGTTCGCCACGATCTGGGCCGCCAGGATGGGCGGTACAGCGCCACCGATGATGCCGCCGAGGTTGTAGCTCAAACCCGCGCCCGTGTAGCGGAACTGGGAATGGAACATCTCCGGCAACAGTGCGCCGGCCGGCCCGTTGGCCACGCCGTACAGCGAAAGTGTCACGGTCACCCCGATGAGGAAGGCGATCGGGGACCCCGTGTCCAAGAGGGGGAACAGCAGAAGCGACCAGATGAACGCGCCTATGTAGGCCGCCGCGATGACCTTCTTTCGTCCCACCTTGTCCGAGATGATGGCGGCTGCGGCCGTGGCACATGCGAGCACGAGCGCGGCGATCATGCCGAAGCCCAGGATCATCGTCCGGCTGAATTCCAGCCTTCCGGTTCCGTAGCTGGTGAGGAATGTGCTGCCGATGTAGAACATGGCAAACAGCGCCGACATCGTCATACCTGCGAGCAGAATTTGCTTCCACTGCAGCCGGATCGCGTCGGCGAAAGGAAGTTTCACCGGGGCGGTCTCCTGGGCTTTGTTGAGGAGATGCGCCTTGAAGACCGGAGTTTCCTCGACGGTCAGCCGAATCCAGAGGCCGACGATGACGAGCAGGAGGGAGGCGATGAAGGGCAGCCGCCAGCCGAAATTGAGGAAGGTGTCACTGGTGGCACCGACGGTCACCGAGGCCAGGAAGAACGTTCCGCTCGCGAGGAAGAACCCCAGCGGCGGGCCGATCTGCGGGTAGACGGCCATTCGGCCGCGTTGGCCCTTCGGCGCGTACTCGGCGGTCAGCAGGGTCGCTCCGGCCCATTCACCTCCCATGGCGAAGCCCTGCAGGAACCGCAGGAATACCAGGATGATCGGCGCTGCCATGCCGATCCCGTTCCCGAAGAGGCCGAACGTGCCGGAGTCGTAGCCGGGCAGCAATCCGATGGTGACTGTCGCGAATCCCATGATGAGCAACGTCCACACCAGTGTCCGCTTACGCCCGATCTTGTCGCCGAAATGACCGAACAGGATCGAGCCGACAGGCCGAGCGAAGAAACCCACTCCGAACGTGGCGAATGAGGCGATAGTGCCCACCGCCGGGCTGGCGCTGGGGAAGAAGAGGGCCGGAAAGACGAGAGCGGCGGCGGTGCCGTAGACGAAGAAGTCGTAGTACTCGATCGTCGTGCCGACGAGGCTAGCTGCACCGACTTTCCGAAGGCGGCGCCTCTCCGTAGAGCTTTCTTGGCCGGGGGTTAGAGCCGGACTTTCTGAATGCATGCTCGTCTCCAAGAGTTGGACGGATCTTATTATGGTCCTACCATAGGTGTGGTCCCCACCACAAGAGACTCCGCTCGGTTACCTCCGACACGCACCCTTTCCTTGACGCGGCCGAGAACGTTCCAGTAAGGTCCGACCACATTATGGTCGTCTGACGAATGGACGTCCGAGATCAGTGGGGTGCGCTTGTGGCTGCCGAGATGTTCTACGACGACGACGCCGAGCTGTCGCTGATCCAGCAGAAGCGGGTAGCGGTCATCGGTTATGGCAGCCAAGGGCATGCCCACGCACTGTCGCTACGGGACAGTGGTGTCGATGTACGGGTGGGTCTCCAGCCCGGTTCGAAGAGCCGCGAGAAGGCCGAGAATGAAGGTCTGCGCGTCGCCACCCCCGCCCAAGCCGCGGCAGAGGCTGACCTGATAGTCATCCTCGCCCCGGATCAACATCAGCGCACGCTCTACGCCGAGGAGATCGCCCCGGCGTTGTCTGCCGGAGACAGTCTGGTCTTCAGCCACGGCTTCAACATTCGATACGGGTACATCACGCCGCCGAGAGATGTCGATGTATTCATGGTTGCGCCCAAAGGCCCCGGCCACTTGGTGCGACGCGAGTTCGTCGATGGACGAGGCGTGCCGGTGCTTGTCGCCGTCGAGAAGGACTCCTCGGGAGGGGCCTGGCCCCTTGCGCTTTCGTACGCCAAGGCAATCGGCGGTCTCCGCGCCGGCGGTATCAAGACCACATTCGCCGAGGAGACCGAAACCGATCTGTTCGGGGAGCAGTCGGTGCTCTGCGGTGGTGCGTCCCAGTTGATCATGTATGGCTTCGAGACGTTGGTAGAGGCCGGGTACCAACCTGAAGTAGCGTATTTCGAGTGCTTACACGAGCTGAAACTGATCGTCGACCTCATGTACGAGGGCGGTATCGCCAAACAGCGCTGGTCGTGTTCGGACACCGCCGAATTCGGTGATTACGTATCAGGCCCTCGGGTCATCACTCCCGACGTGAAGGAAAACATGAAGGCGGTGCTCGCAGACATCATCGACGGATCGTTCGCCAAGCGGTTCATCGATGATCAGGATGCCGACGCTGCGGAGTTCCGGGAGCTGCGCGAGAAGGGCGAGCAACACCCCATCGAGGCCACCGGCCGCGACCTCCGCCGGCTGATGGGCTGGATCCAGCAGCAGGACGTCGACTACCAGGGCAGTGCCGCACGTGTCTGATGATGCCTGACAGTCGACGGACATTGGCTGAGCTGCCCCCCAAGAGTTCAGCGGTGGCCTGGAAGCTGGTCGTGGCTGTCGAAGGCCCCTGGGTCGGCGAGATCTACCGCACCCGGCCCGGCCGCGACCGCCACCAATTCACCAACATGGAAAGCTTCTGCGTTGCGCTGCTGTCGGTGACGGGATGGACCCTGGACGTATGCTCGCCGGCGGCAGCTGCCGGATCCGCTGCGACAGCGGGCGGCGATGACGGTGCCCGCGCGGGTAATCGCCGTCGGGCAAGTGACACCATCTCGGCGCGAGGAAAATTCATCGTTGCCGCCGATGAACCCTGGGGCGGCGAGATGTACCGGACACGTCCTGGTTTGGGCCGCTTTCATTTCACGAGTTTCGAACAGATGCTTCGCTCGGTAGTGGGAATCACCGGCTGGCCGCTCGAGAGCAGCGCCCGGCGCGAAGATGTAGCTCCCGGAGCGGGTTTCAGCCGGCCTGCCTGAGCTGCTTTTTGGAGGCAACGGCTCGCCCACTGTCTGCCACGTGGATGGCCGCCAGCTCTGCCGCCCTGTCCACATTTCCCGCTGCAATAGCGTCGACGACGGCCGCGTATTCATCGACCGCTGCCCGCTTGTCAACAGGGTCTCCCGTGGCGTGTTCGTGAGCGCTGCGGAGTGCCGCCATGAGGACAGCCGCGAGTCCGTTGCCCGACGTCTGCGCAATCCGTTCATGAAAAGCGGTTTCCAGTTCCCGATACGCCTCGGGTCTGTGGTGCTCGCGCATCTCTGCGATCAGGCGGCGCAACTCCGAGATATCCTCAGCCGTAGCGCATTCCACCGCCCTCTGGGCTACCAGCTGCTCGATCAGTTGTCTGACGTCGACCAGATCGTCGTGCGTGAACGACGCCACTTGCATGTGGATGCGCAATACCATCGACATCCCCGCTACGCCGTCCTTGACGATCGTGGACCCGGAGGCAGGCCCGGAGCCCGCACCGGCCTCGACGACCCCGATCGCCTCCAGGATTCGCAGCGCCTCCCGGACGGCACTGCGACTCACCCCGAGCGCTTCGGCGAATTGCCGCTCGGGGGGAAGCCGGTCACCGGCCTTGAGCGTCCCAGCCACGAGCCGGCCCTCGATCTGCGCCACGACCAACTCATGCGTACGCATACGCCGTAGCGGCTTCCACTGGGACTTGTGCGGGTTTGACGTGCGCACTGGGTAGGCCTGCGCCATGAGGTCCTCCTGCAGGGATTTCAGCGTCCCCGATAACTGGATTCGGCTGCGGGCCCTCAGGTCTGACTTCACCGTAATGTCGAATTCGGTGTCACAGTAGCGCGACTGTGCTGGAATCTCACCAGCTTCATCGGGTCCGCGGCCCCCAGCTTAAAGCATCAAACCCCATCCAGATACCGCGCTCTCTGGCGCAGGAACAGGGCGACGCGACGCTCACGCGCAGTCGGATTCGCACGTGCGGCAAGACAGCACGGCTCGAGGATCCTCAGCCCGCAAAAGAACGTAGGGTTTCTCAGCCGGCCCATTTCAAATCATTGAAGCCGACAGCCCGGTAGAAGCCCAGGATGTGGCTTTCGGTGAGTTCGGCGGCCTTGCTCTCCTCGCCTGCCGCGATCGCGTCGACGATGGCCTGATGTTCTTCGGTCAGGCTCTTCATCGTGGCGACAGGATCCTCGAGGCCGGAGAATGCGGTCACCATGGCCAGCCGCAACGCTTCGCGCAGCGCTGCCATCAGGACCGCTGCCAGCCCATTGCCGGACGCGCGCACGATCCGGACGTGAAACGCAGAGTCCAGATCGTTGTAGGTGGCCGTGGTGTGGACACCGCGCATGTCCTCAACCAGAGATCGAAGCTCGGCGATGTCGTCTTCGGTGGCGGTCGTGGCGGCTTTGCGTGCCGCCAATTTCTCGATGAGCAACCGAACTTCTACGAGGTCGTCCTGGGTGAACGATGCCAACTGCAGATGGATCCGCAGCACCATCGCCATCCCCGCGATGCTGTCCTTGACGATCATCGACCCCGAGGTGGGGCCGGAGCCGGTGCCGGCCTCGACGACCCCGATCGCCTCGAGGATCCGTAAGGCCTCCCGGACCGCACCCCGACTGACCCCCAGCGCTTCGGCGAATTGCCGCTCAGGAGGAAGCCGGTCACCGGCCTTGAGTGTCCCGGAGATCAGCCGATTCTCGATCTCGGCCACCACCTGCTCATGCGTACGCATACGCGGCAACGGCTTCCAGTCGAACTGGCTTTCCTCGGACACGTCGCCACCTCTTCTTCTCCGAGATCCTTGGGATCCGATGGTACCGACCACTGCGTGGTTTGACCTGTCAGTGGCCGGTACCGTCCAGACCCGTCAGAACACCGGTGTCTCCTGATAGCTACCGAAGACTCCGCGCAGCGCACCGGTGATCTCACCCATGGACAGGTGCGCACGCACTGCCTCTATGGTCGCCGGCATGAGGTTGGCCTTCTCGTCGCGTGCCACCGCAAGGAGGTTGTCCAGCGCGGCCTGCGCGCGAACGGGATCGCGCTCCTCGCGCGTCTTCTTGAGTCGAGCGATCTGGCGGGCCTCGGACTCCGGATCCAGCTTGTGGATCTCGATCTTCTGATCTTCCCCGGAGTCGACGTACTTGTTGACGCCGATCACCGGACGGTCACCGCTGGCCTTGCGCTTTGCATAGTCGTAGGCGCTGTCGGAGATCTCCTTCTGGAAGAAGCCTTGTTCGATGGCGGGAACGACGCCGCCCATGGCCTCGACCTTGTCCATGTACTCCTGGATGCCCTTTTCGATCTCGTCGGTGAGGGCCTCCACGTAGTACGAGCCGCCGAGCGGGTCGATCACGTTGGGGACATTGGTCTCGTCGGCGATGATCTGCTGCGTACGCAGTGCCAACTTCATCGCCATCTCACTGGGAATCGTGTAGGCCTCGTCCAGACCGTTGGTGTGGATGGACTGCGCACCACCGAGTACGGCGGACAGCGCCTGCAGCGCGGTTCGGACGATGTTCACCATCGGCTGGGGCTTGGTGAGCGTCGCCGCGGCGGTCTGAGCATGGAAGCGCAGCCGCATCGAATTCGCCTTCTTGGCCCCGAAATGCTCCTTCATCATCTTCGCGTAGTAGCGGCGAACGGCCCGGAACTTGGCGACCTCTTCGAAGAGGTCCGCCTGCGAGACGAAGAAGAACGACAGCCGCGAGGCGAAGGTATCGACGTCGTAACCGGCGGCAACGACATCCTCGACGTAAGCCTTGGTGATCGCCATCGTGAAAGCGACCTCCTGCAGTGCGTTACCGCCCGCTTCGCTGATGTGGTAGCCACTGATGTTCACCGGGTTGTAGCGGGCCATGTGCTCGGCGCCGTAGGCGATGCAGTCCCGGACGATGCGCATACTGGGACGCACCGGGAAGACCCATTCCTTTTGCGCGACATACTCTTTGAGAATGTCGTTCTGGATGGTCCCGGACAGCTTGTTGAGGTCCATTCCGCGGTCTTCGGCGACGGCGACATACATCGCGAGCAGGATCCATGCCGACGGGTTGATGGTCATCGACACGGAGATGTTCTCCAGGTCGATGCCGTCGAACAAGGCCGCCATGTCGGGCAGGACGTCGATAGCCACCCCTTCACGACCGACCTCGCCGAGGCTCATCTCGTCATCGCTGTCGAGGCCCATGAGCGTGGGCATGTCGAAGTCGACCGACAGGCCGGTCTGGCCCTGGGCAATGAGGTACTGGAACCGCTTGTTGGTCTCTTCCGCCTGACCGAAACCGGCGATCTGCCGCATGGTCCACTTACGTCCGCGGTACATCGTCGGGTACGGACCACGGGTGTAGGGGAACTGCCCTGGGAGACCGATCTCGTCGTAGTTGTCGGGCAGATCTTGCGGGCCATATACGCGTTTGACGGGCATTCCGGCCCCGGTCAGGTAGCTTTCCCTGGCCTCGGGTGCGCGGGCGATGAAATCGGCCAGCTCGTGGCCCTCCCACGACTCGAGTTCAGCCTGGGCGCGTTTGCGCAACGCGTCGGTGGCCAGGCGCAGTTCCTCCGGGGTCGACGTGGCATCTGTGTTCTGCGCGGTCATCGTGTTCCTCTTCCATTGATGTCGGTCGGGTCTACGGCCATGGCTGTCAACAGCCGGGCAGCTGCTTGGCGTGGTTCTTCCTCGCGGGCGATGAGTGCCTCGACGGCAGCATCGAAGGCCGGGGCGCCGGTTCGGAGCCGACCGGCCATGAGAGCTTCTGCCGCCCAACGGATCCGAGTCGCCGCGTTACGCCGTTCGATGTCCTTCAGGGCGCCGTGCTCCCCTATCCAGGTGCGGTGCTTGGCGGTTTCATCGAGCAGTTCCGCGACACCGTCGCCGGTAGCAGCCGTGACCTTCTGGATCGGCACGTCCCATTTGCTTGCCAGATTATGAGCAAGCCGAAGGGACTCGCGCAGTTGTTTGACGGTGAGATCGGCGCCCGGCCGGTCAGCCTTGTTGACGACGTGGATATCGGCGATCTCGATCAGCCCGGCCTTGATGGCCTGGATGTCGTCGCCGAGGCCGGGCACGCTGACCACCAGCACCGTGTGCGCGACGCTGATCACGTCGACCTCCGCTTGGCCGACGCCGACAGTCTCGAGGATGACGACATCGAATCCCGCGGCATCGAGCAGGACGATCCCGTCGAGCACAGCGCGGGACAGGCCACCGGTGGCGCCCCGCGAGGCCATCGAACGGATGTAGACGTCCTTTTCGCCTGCCAGCTCGGTCATTCGGATGCGGTCACCAAGAATCGCACCCCCGGAGTAGGTACTGGAGGGATCGACCGCCAGGACCGCCACCCGCATGCCGCGCGTGAGGTACTCCTGTGCCATCCGCAGCACCAGGGTGCTCTTCCCGCTGCCTGCGGGACCGGTGATACCGACGACATGCGCGCGACCGCTGTCTTTCCAGATTTCCGCCAGCAGCTCCGTTGCCGCGTCCGACCGGCTCTCGACAAGGGTGAGCCCCCTTGCCAGCGACACTTGCGACCCGGCGCGGATCCGGTCGGCCATCGCCGCGACGGAGGTGGTGGTGGTGCTCATGATGCTGTCCCGCGATCGAGGGAATCGAAGAGGTTGCGGTCGTCGATGACGCGGCGGGCCTTGAAGTCGGTGCGTTCGAAGGTGGCCGGCGCCACCGTCGTGACCTTGGCCCCCACACCGAGTACGTGCCGGAGGTCCTCGCCCACCCGCTTGATGAAAAGCTCTTCTGTCACAGTGGTTTTCGCCAAATCGAACTCGACCTGGACCAGCAGCTCATCCATCGCCGCCTCACGCGAGATGATGATGCGGTGTTCGCCGCCGTACCCTTCGGCGCTCATCACCACCTCATCGATGGCGTTCGGATGGACGTTTTCACCGCGAATCTGGAACATGTCATCGATCCGGCCGTAGATGCCCTTGGGCAGGAACGGGTACGTGCGCCCGCGGGATGCGTCGGGCGCTTCCCAACTCGTCAGATCGTTGGAGAGCAGGCGGATCATCGGCTGGGAGGTGCGCTCCAGCGTGGTGTAGACCGGTGTGCCTTCGCTACCGAACGGGACACGCTTCATCGTCGCCGGGTCGCACACTTCGGTGTAGACGAGGTCCTGCCACGCGAAGACGCCGGGTTCGTTCAAGCTGGCGCCCAGATGCATCCAGGGCGCCACCTCGCCCATGCTCCCGGAGTCATATACCTCGACGTCGAAGGCGTCGATGATGCGCTGGCGAATCGCCGGCACGCTGGCACCGGGTTCGCCCGAGAAGAACATCTTGCGTAGACCCAGGCCGCGGGGATCGATACCGTTCCCGGTTGCCACCTCCGCCAGGCGGAGTGCGTACGACGGAGTGCCGTAGAAGACCGTCGCCGACATCTGGCGCATCCACTGGAGCGTTCGCAGGCTCTGGCCTGAGAACCCGGCGCCGAACGGAAAGACCGCAGCGCCAAGACGTTCCGCGCCGCTGTAGGCGCCCCAGGAGCCCCAGTACTGCGTCAGTGGAGAACCGATCAGGACGACATCCTCTGGCCGGATGCCCATCCCCCACATCACCCGCGCGTGGGCATTGGCGACCGCCACCCAGTCGTTCTGGCTGATGCCGAATGCGGTGGGACGGCCGGTGGTCCCGGAGGTGCCCTTGATGTGGGTGACCTCAACAGGGTCGATGCACAGATAGCTTCCGTAAGGCTCGTTTTCGGCCTGGTCGGTGCGCAGCTCCTCCTTCTTGATCACCGGTACCGTCTCGAAGATTTCGAGTGAGGTGATGTCCCCGGGTTCCAGACCAGCCTGCGACCACTTGTGCCGGTAGAACGGCGCGTGTTCCCACGCGTAGCTCATCAGTTGCTGAATGCGCTCCAAGATCTTCTCGTCGCGCTGTTCGGGATCCATCGTCTCCCGCACCGGAAACCAGTGCTCCTGGTCTGCCGGTGGCCGGTAGTCGGCGTCGTAGCGCGGTGGCCAGCTCCACGACTCCATTTCCGATTGCGTCGTGGACATCAAGAGTTCGCTTCCACCGGAGCGGCCGCCTTGATGGTTTCCACGATCTTCTCCGGGGTGGTGTCCTGACCGAGAACCGCGGCGACACCCATCTTCTGCAGCTCGATCTCGTCCTCATCGGGCATCACGCCGCCGGCAACGATGCTGAAACGCGGCCGCTCGTCCATCGCACCGAGGATCTCGAAGATCTTGGTGAAGATCGGCATATGCGCACCCGAGAGCAGGCTGACGCCCAGCACGTCGACGTCTTCTTGTGTCGCAGCCTCGATGACCTGGGCCGGGCTGCGATGGAGGCCGGTGTAGATCACCTCCATACCGGCGTCTCGAAGGGTGCGGGCCACGACCTTTACTCCGCGGTCGTGTCCGTCGAGTCCGATCTTCGCGAGCATCACGCGGATGGGCAGCGCCGACGGTTCATTCATGGATTTGCCTATTCTGTGGGATGACCAAGCTGTGGTTCTACCATAGACGCGGTAACGTGATGTGCGCAACAGCTATGACCAGAAGTCGCCCCCACCACGGGGCCCGGCAGTAGCGCGTATATGAAAGGGCGGCATGACTCCGAACACCCCCCACCCCGCGTCAGCACCTTCGCTGAGCATCGAGGGCCGGCTGGCCACGCTGACCCTGCGTCGACCACGGGCGATCAATGCGATCGGGCCCGCCGACGTGGACATCCTCACGGAATTGCTGGCTGCGGCCGTGGCCGAACCCGCAGTCGGCACGATCCTGGTGCGCGGCGAGGGTGACCGCGGCTTCTGCGCCGGCGGTGACATCAAGGAAGTCCGGGGCATGATCGTGGCCGACGACCTGGACCGGCTCGCCGCCTTCTGGTCCGTGGAATACCGGCTCGATCATCTGATCGCCACCTGCCCCAAAGACATCGTGAGCGTCGCGCACGGCCTCACCCTCGGCGGAGGTATGGGCCTGGCCTCACATGCCTCTCACCGTGTGGTCACCGACTCGACGCGCCTCGGCATGCCCGAGGTTCTGATCGGATTGTCGCCCGATGCCGGTGGGCTCTGGCTGTTCTCGCACGCCCCGGGCAGCAGCGGTACCTTTGCCGCGCTCACGGCCGCCGAGCTCGACGCCGGGGATGCCCTCTACATGGGGCTGGCCGACCACTACGTTCCCGAGGCGAAGCTCGACGGGCTGATGGACCGACTGTTGACCATGCCGGCGTCCGCAGCGCTCGAGGAGTTCACGGGCAGCCCACCGTCCCGGGTTGCTGAACACCGGAGCATCATCGACAAGGTCTTCGGCGCACCATCGGTTGCCGAGATCGTCGAGCTGGCCGCCGGCGCCGAGATCGACCTCCGGGCCGAGGTTCTCGCGGCCGCATCACCAACCGCACTGACCGTCACCCACGAGGCGCTACGCCGCGCTGCCGACATGGGTGATCTCGCCGAATGCCTCGAACAAGATCTCGTCGTCGGCCAGCACTGCGCGCGACATCCGGACCTCGAGGAGGGGATTCGCGCCCGGGTGGTCGACAAGGACCGTGCCCCACGCTGGCAGCCCCCGACATTGGCGGACGTTGCGGACGCCGATGTCGCGGCGTTCTTCCACCCGACCGGCACACCGCTTCAGCTCACCGGTTGGTAGCGGGTGGGCCGGCCTCAGCGTGCCGGAGAGGCGCCCGAATGCAACGGTGTTCTGGCTGCGGCACCGGTTCCACTGAGGGTCTCGAACGCTGCGACAGATCCGATGACGGTGATGGCCGGCGGTGCAATCCCGGATTCGATGACGGTCTGCGCGATGTCAACCAGCGTGGAACGCACGATGCGCTGGTGCGGCATGGTGCCGTTTTCGATTGTCACAGCGACGGTTTCGGGCGCCAACCCGTGCCGCAGGAGCGCATCGGTGATGGCAGGAAGAGTGGTGACGGCCATCAGCAACACCAAGGTGGTGCCCGCATGCGCCAAGGCTTCGTAGTCAATGGTGGAGGCCGGATCATCCGGTGCCACGTGACCGGATATCACCGTCACACCCTGGGTGAGACCGCGGTGCGTGATCGGAATGCCTGCGATGGCCGGAACAGCCAAGGCTGAAGAGACGCCGGGAATCACAGCGACATCGACGCCCGCCTCCTGGCACGCCAACAGTTCCTCCCCACCGCGGCCGAACAGGAAACTGTCGCCACCTTTGAACCGGACGACGTTTTTCCCTTCGGCGGCGTGGTGGATGAGAATCCGGTTGATTTCGGATTGCGGTGTCGCTTTTCCGAACGGAATCTTGCCGACGTCGATGACCTCCACCCCCGCGTCGAGGTCGGCAAGCACCGATACCGGCGCGAGCCGGTCCGTCACAACTACATCGGCAGCACGCAGCGCCTCCAAGCCGGCGACCGTCAGCATCCCGGGATCACCCGGGCCACCGCCAACCAGCGTCACCCGACCCGTTGTGGGCGCGGGGCGCTCGGAGGCCGGCTCTCTCAGGCACCAGATGCGCTGCTCCTCGCACAGAGCGGCGATGTCGTGATCCGACTCCATCCGACCGGTCGCCGCGACCGCAAGCCAGGTGTCCTTCAGATCACTGCTGTCGAACTCGCGCCGGTGCCAGGTCAGTAACCCACGGGCGGCGAGATCCGCGATGGTCGCGCCGGCTTCACTGCTCACGACCGTCACGTCGGCGCCGGACTGGGTCAGGGCAGCCACATGGCGCAACGCGGGCCCGCCACCGCCGAACACCACCGCGGAACGTCCCACCATGTCCAGGGTCGGGCGGAAGCCGCTTTGCCTCTCAGGAGTCAGAGATCCGGCGGTACCGCTCACCGTGCCGCTCAATGCAGATTGCATGAAATCCTCCGTGGGCTGCCGATGCATCGGCCCCGTATGAACGTGGGGCTCGCGGTCACGGGTTGACCACAGCGTGGTTCTACCATATGTACGCTAGGGTGATCTGCGCAACAACTGCGGAAGGACGAGAATGACCGAGGCCATGAAACCTCCCTCCCAGTCATGTGCATTTCAGCACGCAGAAGGTTGCGCGAACGTTGCGGACTCTGCGTAATGGCGTTTGACCTCGACAAATCGCCGGCAGCGGGTCCGCGCACACGCGCGGATCTCTGCCCCGGCGTGCATCGGCCGTGGCGCGCGGACGACGGGCTGCTCGTCCGCTTGCGCCTGGTCGGAGGGCGTCTGCCGGTCAGTGCGTTGCGCCGGCTGCTGGATGTCAGTGAGCGCTTCTCGGATGGCTGTATTCATCTGACCGCCCGAGCCAACTTGCAGGTCCGAGGCTTACCGGGGTCGGGTGCACAGTTGACGCCCGCAGCCTTGGCCGCCCTCGAGTCGACGGGGCTACTGCCATCGGAGACACACGAGTTGGTGCGCAACATCCTGGTTTCTCCCCAGACCGGATTCGCCGGCGGCCGGGCGGATATGCATCCGGTCGCCCAGTGTCTCGACGCTGCGCTGTGCGCAGACAACCAGCTGGGACGGCTGCCCGGCCGCTTCTTGTTCACGCTCGACGACGGCCGCGGTGACCTGCTCGAGCGGCTTACCGGGGCTGGGCGGCGAGGCAGTGACCTGGGCCTGGTGGCGCTCAACAACCGCGAAGTCCAACTGCGTATCGGGGACCACTGGGGCGAGGTCGTGCGCCTCGACGAGGCGGCATTGCACCTCGCCGGGCTCGCGACCGCATTCTTGAGTGCCCGTGGGTCCGGCGCCGAAGCGCCCTGGCATCTTCGCGAGCTTCCCGAGCCATTGCGGACGCCGGCGGATCCCGACCCGCGACTGCCGTCTCCGACCCAGCCGCTCCCCTACGGCGCCGTTCCAGGCGGCACACACCTGCAGGTGCCCGACGGTGTGCTGACACCGGCCCAGGCCGGCCCGCTCCTGGAGCGCGTCACCGACCGTATCGCTGATGTCGTCGTGACCCCTTGGCACGGCATTTTCGTCCCACTAGCCGCAGAGGACTCTCAATGACCAGCCCCTTGTCGGACCGGATCGCGCGGCCCGCCAGACACTACGACTACATCGACGACGGGCCGGCGATCTACGTCGACTCCTTTGCGACCATCCGCCGGGAAGCCGATCTGTCGGCCGTCCCGCCCGAGGCCGAAAAGTTGGCCGTACGGATGATTCACGGCACGGGCCAGCCGAAGTTGATCGAGGACTTGGTCATTCATCCAGATCTCGTGCGGGCCAGCCGAGCCGCGCTGCAGGCAGGTGCCCCCATTCTGTGCGACTCGCAGATGGTGGCCACCGGGGTCACTGCGAGTCGATTACCTGCCGGCAACGCCGTGCACTGCTTTCTCCACGACGACCGCGTCCCCGCGCTGGCCAAGTCCTGGAGCACGACGCGCACTGCCGCTGCCGTGTCGTTGTGGTTGCCGCTGATGGAAGGCGCCGTCGTCGCGATCGGCAACGCGCCGACGGCCCTGTTTCACCTGCTCGAGATGATTCTCGACGGCGCGCCGCGGCCCGCGGCGATTGTGGGGTGTCCGGTCGGGTTCATCGGGGCAGCCGAGTCCAAGGATGCCCTCATCGCCTTTTCCCACGACCACGGTATCGACATCCCCTATGTGACGATCCGCGGTCGACTCGGGGGTTCGGCCATGACGTCGTCGGCACTCAATGCACTTGCCTCGGAGACAGAATGACAACCGCTGCCAATGCCGGGCGGTTCTACGGCGTGGGTCTGGGACCCGGCGACCCAGAGCTGATCACGCTCAAGGCTGCCCGAGTCATCGCTGAGGCCGACGTCATCGCCTACCACGCCGGGGTCAACAAACAGTCCTACGCGCGCAGCATCGCGGCGGATCTCATTCGCGACGGTGTAATCGAAGAAGAACTGCGCTACCCCGTGACCACGGGGAGCACCGATCACCCCGGCGGATACGCCGGGGCGCTGGCCGACTTCTACGAAGATTCCGCCGCCCGGTTGGCCGTCCACCTCGCCGCCGGGCGCACCGTGGCGCTGCTGGCCGAAGGCGACCCGCTGTTCTATGGCTCGTACATGTACATGCACGACCGGCTGAGCGCCGACTACGTCACCGAGGTCATTCCCGGGCTGCCCGCGTTCGTCGCTGCGACCGCAGCCACCGCCTCCCCTCTGGTGCGGCAGACCGACGTCCTCACCGTGCTGCCCGGGACCCTCCCGGAAGCCGAGCTCGCCCGCCGCCTGGCCGACACCGACGGTGCCATCATCATGAAGCTCGGTCGTACGTTCCCGACGGTGCGACGTGCCCTGGCTGCCGCAGGCCGGCTTGGGCACGCGTTCTACGTCGAGCGGGCCAGCCACCCGGAGCAACGGTGGATGCCGGTCGAAGAAGTCGACGAAACCTCTGTGCCGTACCTGTCCCTGATCGTCGTCAACGGCGACTCACTCAACGGGCAACGCTCCCGGATAGCCGGGGAAGTGGTCGCCCCGACCAGCAGGCCGGTGGCGCAGGCCGCCGAACTACTTGTCGTCGGCCTCGGCCCCGGGCCGCAGAACTGGCTCACCCCGGAAGCCACCGAGGCCCTGGCCGAGGTCGATCACGTGGTCGGCTACGGCCCCTACGTCGCGCGGGTACCGCAACGTGAAGGACTTCAGCGCCACGCCTCCGGCAACACTGTTGAAGTCGACCGGGCCCGCTTCGCCCTCGATCTCGCGCTGCGAGGTGAGAAAGTGGCCGTGGTGTCCGGGGGCGACGCCGGTGTGTTCGGCATGGCCGCAGCGGTTTTCGAAGCTGCTGAGGATGAGCAGTTCGCCGGTGTACCGGTGCGGGTGCTGCCTGCCGTCTCCGCCGTCCAGGCCGTCGCGGCCCGCGCCGGGGCGCCGATCGGCGCCGACTTCGCGGTCGTGAGCCTTTCTGATCGGCTCAAACCGTGGACAACCATCGAGACCCGGTTGCGCGCGATCGCCGAGGCTGATCTGGTGCTCGCCATCTACAACCCGGCTTCCCGATCCCGCCCCGATCAGATTGCGGTCGCCCGAAAAGTGCTGCTGGAACATCGCCGCGCTGACACCGTCGTCGTCATCGGACGCGACGTGGGGCGGGCGGAGGAGTCGCTGACGGTGACCACGCTCGGCGATCTGGACACCGACTCCATCGACATGAAATGCCTTGTGCTGGTGGGGGCGTCCGCCACCCGCGTGACACCGTCCGGTCAGGTGTGGACACCGCGGTGGGTCCAATGAGCCAGCCTGGACACGCCGTGGAATTCGTCGGCGCCGGACCGGGTGCCGCGGAACTGCTCACCCTGCGCGCGGCGCGATTACTGGGCGAGGCCGACGTGGTGCTGTACCCAGGCACCTACCTCGATCCCGAATTTCTCGAGATGTGCTCTCCTGCAGCTGATGTCATCGACACTCAAGATCTCAATCTCGACATCATCGTGGCCCGCATCGTCGCGGCTCAGCAGGCCGGCATGCGGGTGGTGCGGCTGGTTTCCGGGGATCCCACGATCTACAGCGCAGTGTTCGAGCAGACCCGTCGGCTCGACGCCGCCGGCGTGCCCTGGTCGGTGACACCGGGTGTCCCGGCCTACGCGGCCGCCGCCGCGCGAATCGGCCATGAACTCACCGTGCCTCTGGTGGCCCAGTCAGTGGTCCTCACCCGGACGCAGCAGCGTTCAACCGTGATGCCGCAGTCGGAGTCGCTGGCTGCATTCGCGGCCACCCAGGCGACGCTGGTGCTGCATCTGGCCATCACTCGCACCCGCGAACTCATGGCCGAGCTCTCGCCGTCCTATGGACCGGACTGCCCCGTCGTTGTCGTGCACCGCGCCTCGCAGCCACAAGAACTCGTACTTCGTGGCACCGTCGCCGACATCGCCGACCAGGTTGAAGCCGCGGGCCTACGTCAGGCCGCGGTGATCCTCGTGGGCCGCGCACTGGCCGACCGTCCGGATCCGCAAGCCGGGGACAGTTACCTCTACGACCCCCAGCGGGAACGTACCAACCAACGGCCGGGTGGCTTGCGGTGAGTGCTCCCGCATCAACCACCGCCGCCGAGAGCCTCTACGACCTGATCTACCGCCGTCGCGACACCCGCCGCGAATTCACCGGTGATCACGTCGCTGATGCGATCCTCGAACGCGTGCTGTCTGCCGCCCATGCGGCGCCGTCGGTCGGAATGTCGCAGCCATGGGATTTCATCCTGGTGCGTAACCCGCAGACACTCATGGCATTCCGCGACCATGTGGCCTCGGAACGTGAGGTGTTTGCCTCCGCCCTTTCCGGGGAGCGGGCAGAGACGTTCGCGCGGATCAAGGTGGAGGGGATCTGCGAGTCCCGGCTCGGCGTCGTCGTCGGCTATGACCCCACCCGCGGTGGTGCGAATGTCCTTGGCCGCCATGCCATTGACGACGCCGGACTCTATTCGGTCGTCTGCGCGGTCCAGAACCTCTGGCTCGCCGCGACCGCGGAAGGGCTCGGCGTCGGTTGGGTGTCGTTCTATCGGGAGGAATTTCTGCGATCACTGGTGGGGATGCCCGAGCACGTACGCCCCGTCGCGTGGCTGTGTGTCGGCCATGTCGCCGGCCTTCCTGACACACCAGATCTCGAGCACTACGGCTGGCGCCGGCGTTCCCCGTTGCACCGCGTGGTGCACGAGGAGCGCTACTGTCCGCAGGACTTCAGTCCCGAGTGAATGCCCCCCGAGTGAATGCCCATTGCGTGACAGCACGACCCGGTGTCCAGCCGGTGAAGGACCCGACCGGGCCCGCGCGTTCGACGTGGATCCGGGTGAGCTCGCCGCCGTGCTCGCCGTAGGCACGGCCGAGGAGGGCCTCGGTTTCCACCGTCACCCCATGCACCACGAGCCTGCCGCCGGGCCCCAGTGCCTGCAGGCATGCGTTCAGCACGCCGGGTCGAGTCGCACCGCCGCCGATGAAAATCGCTTCTGGCGCAGCCAATCCCGTCAACGCCTCTGGGGCGTGCCCGGTGACCACCTCCAGGGCGGGCACCCCGAGCGCGCGGGCGTTGCGGGCAATCCGGGCCGCCCGGGTCGGATCGGCTTCTACGGCCACCGTCCGGCATGTCGGGTGGGCGCGCATCCACTCGATGCCCACCGAACCGGCGCCTGCACCGACGTCCCACAGCAGCTGACCGGGTGCGGGCATCAGCCGGGACAGCGCCGACGCGCGCAGATCCCGCTTGGTGAGCTGCCCGTCATTGTCGAACACTTCGTCGGGAAGCCCCGACGCCCACGAGTTGTCCACGGGTCCGATCAACTCCAGTGCCACGATGTTCAGTCGCGGCGCGGGACCTGCGAATGTGGCCACCGTGGTGTCCACCCGTGTCTCGGAATCACTTCCGAGATCACCCAGCACCACCATTCGGCTCGATCCGTAACCCCGGCGTGCCAGCAGACCGGCCAGCTCATCGGGAGTTCGTTCGTCAGACGACAACACCAGGATGCGACGTCCCGGAGCCAGCTCACGCAGCACAGCATGCACGTCGCGACCGACCACGCTGACGACGACAGTCGACTCAGCGGACCAGCCGAGCCGAGCGCGGGCCAAGGCGGGTGAGGACACATGAGGCACCACTGTGACCCGGTCTGCACCGAGCACGCCGATCAGCGTCGTCCCGATTCCACTGACCATCGGGTCACCGGAGGCAAGCGCGACGACACGTCTGCCGGCCAGACCTTCCAATACCGCAGGCAGGGCACCTCGAAGCGGAGTCGGCCACGTCAGACGCCGCTGGCCGACCACATCGGGGAGCAACTGGAGCTGACGGGGCGCGCCGAGGACCACATCAGCTGCGGTGACCCGCGTCCGCGCAGCCTCGGAGAGTCCGGACCAACCGTCCGCCCCGATACCCATCACAGTGAGACGCACGTCAGGGACAGGCACGGCGGCGATGCTAGCGTGACAGGTGCGAGGTGCCCCGCATGCCCCCGTGTCGGAAACGGCAAGGACGGCGTCCGGGGAGAATCTGGGAAGTCCGGTGAGAGTCCGGCACAGACCCGCTGCGGTGATCCGAGCCCGCCCTGCCGATCAGGGAGTGGGACTCGGGCAGTCCGAAGACCGGCCTCGCGGTTACCGACACCGGTTCGCGATCATGAGCGGAGCCTCTCATGCAGCAGCTTTACCCATTCACCGCCGTGCTCGGCGCTGATCCCGACGCGCCGTCGGGACTCGACGACATGGCACTTGCCCTGTTGCTCTCGACGGTGTCACCCAGCATCGGTGGGGTTTTGGTGCGCGGCCAGAAAGGCACGGCCAAATCGACTTTGGTGCGTGCCCTCGTCGATGTGCTGCCACCCATCGACGTAGTGGTCGGCGACCGGTTCTCCTCCGATCCGACCGACCCGCATTCACTGTCCCCGGACGGGCCCTACGACGCCGACGCAGCCGTGCAGACCCGCCCGGTGCGGTTGGTCGAATTACCGGTGGGAGCGACCGAAGACCGGGTGGCCGGCTCCATCCACCTCGAACGGGCGCTCAGCGACGGCGCCGTCGACTTCGAGCCCGGTCTGCTGGCCAAGGCCCACCGCGGCATCCTCTACGTCGACGAAGTCAACCTCCTGCACGATCACCTCGTCGATCTGCTCCTGGACGCTGCGGCGATGGGTCGGCTCACCGTGGAGCGCGACGGCGTCTCGGTCACCCACGCCGCCAGGTTCGTGCTCGTGGGCACCATGAATCCTGAAGAAGGCGAGCTTCGGCCGCAGCTGCTCGACCGTTTCGGCCTCACCGTCGAAGTCGCCGCCCCGCGAGAGCCCGCGCTGCGGGCCGAGGTCGTGCGTCGCCGACTCGCCTTCGACGCCGACTCCGAAGGTTTCCGGGAACGGTATGCCGACACCCAGCAGCGTCTCCGGGACCGAATCGAGTTGGCGCAAAAGCTTGTGGGGCAGGTACGGCTACACGACGAGATGCTGCTGAAGATCGCCGAAGTCTGCTCCGCCTTCGAAGTCGACGGGCTTCGAGCGGACATCGTGATGGCCCGGACCGCAGCCGCCCACGCCGCATGGCAGGGACGCGACGAGGTAACCAGCGACGACGTCCGCGTCGCCGCGAGACTCGCGCTTCCACATCGCCGCCGACGTAACCCCTTTGACTCTCCCGGTCTGGACGAACAACAGCTCGACGACCTCTTACCGCCGGATGCTCCCGAACCCGAGGACGATCCCGACCCGGGACCCGATGGGCCGGGCAGCGGACAGAGCGAGGGCAGTGCGGACGACGCGCCGCTGGAGAAGGGTGCTCCCGACCAGCAGGACGGCGAACAAAAAACCGCACCGAAGAACACGGAACCTTCTCCCGGGCACGGCAATTCACCCCCGGTGAGCGCTGATGAGCCGTACCGGGCCCGGCTGTTCACCGTCGACGGAGTGGGCGAAGGTCAATCTGGGCGACGCAGCCGCGCCCGGACCACGACCGGACGTCGGGTCGGCGCCACCGATATGACCGCGGCCGGGACCGGCATCCATCTTTTGGAGACCGTCCGTGCCGCCGCCCCCCACCAGGCTGCCCGCGGCCGCACCGGGGGTCGGCTCCGACTACAGCCGGATGATCTGCGGCGGGCGGTGCGCGAAGGTCGCGAGGCCAACCTGGTGCTCTTCGTCGTCGACACGTCCGGTTCTATGGCCGCCCGGGAACGCATGCAGCAGGTCAAGACTGCCATCGTGTCGTTACTCCTCGATGCGTACCGCAGACGGGACCGAGTGGGTGTGGTGACCTTCCGCGACAACGGCGCCGAGGTCGCACTACCCGCTACCGGTTCCGTCGACATCGCCGCGAGGCGCCTGGACGACCTTCCTGCGGGGGGCCGCACCCCGCTGGCCGAAGGCCTGCTCGAAGCTGCCGATATGGTGCGCCGGGAGCGGTTGCGTGATCCCAGTCGCCGGCCCCTGCTGGTCGTGATCACCGATGGTCGGGCGACCGCCGGCCCTGATGCGGTCGGCCGATCGCGACAGGCCGCTGCCTATCTCGCCGCCCAGAACATCAGCTCAGTGGTGGTCGACTGCGAGAGCGGCCGAATGCGTTTGGGATTGGCCCGCACGCTGGCCGAACACCTGGGCGCTGAACACATCTGGCTGTCCGAGGTGCACGCGCAGGCACTGACCGACATCGTTCATGGCGCAACGCGAGAAGGAGCGGCCTGATGCCTCAGGGACAACCACTGACGGTCCCCGACGACAGCCTCACCACCCGCCAGCGCCGCAATCGGCCGCTGCTGATGGTGCACACCGGCGACGGCAAGGGTAAGTCCACTGCCGCCTTCGGCCTGGCGATCCGCGGGTGGAATCAAGGCTTCCGGGTCGGTGTCTTCCAGTTCGTCAAGTCGGCGAAGTGGCGCATCGGTGAGCAGACAGTGCTCGAGCGCCTCGGCGCCCTGCACGAGGAGACCGGTGAGGGCGGCCCTGTCGAATGGCACAAGATGGGCGCGGGTTGGTCCTGGACCCGCAAGCCGGGCACCGAGGACGACCACGCGACAGCTGCCGCCGAGGGCTGGGACGAGATCAAACGCCGGCTGGCCGAGGAAACGCACGATCTGTACGTGCTGGACGAATTCACCTACCCCATCAACTGGGGCTGGGTCGACATCGAGGACGTTGTGGAGACCCTTGCGAATCGGCAAGGGCGCCAACACGTTGTGATCACCGGCCGGCGCGCCGACCCGAGACTGATCGAAATCGCCGACCTCGTCACCGAGATGGGCAAGGTCAAACATCCGATGGATGCGGGGCAGAAGGGACAGCGAGGTATCGAGTGGTGAGCACCGTGGCCGCCACCACACTGCCGCGCCTCGTCATCGCTGCTCCGGCCTCCGGACACGGCAAGACCACAGTCGCCACCGGGCTGATGGCAGCGCTGGCTGCCCGCGGGTTGGCGGTCAGCGGCCACAAAGTCGGCCCCGACTACATCGACCCGGGCTATCACGCCATGGCCACGGGGAGGCCGGGCCGCAACCTCGACCCGTTCATGGTCGGAGAGCAGCGCATCGTTCCGCTGCTCCTGCACGGGGCCGCATCGGCGGACGTGGCGGTCATCGAAGGAGTCATGGGGCTGTTCGACGGACGGCTCGGAACCGCGGGCGAGTCTTCCACCGCGCACGTCGCAGGGCTGACCTCATCGCCGGTCATCCTCGTCGTCGACATCTCCCACGCCTCCCGCACGCACGCCGCGGTCGTCGCCGGGCTGGCACAGTTCGACCCGGCGGTGCGAATCGCCGGCGTCATTCTCAACAAGGCCCGCACTACGCGACACGCGGAGGAAGTCAGCCAAGCTCTGACGCAGACCGGAATCCCGGTGCTCGGGGTGCTTCCTCGTGATGGCGGGGTCCAAACTCCTTCCCGCCATCTGGGTTTGGTGCCCGCCGCCGAACGGGCGGAGTCCGCCGCCACCGTGGCGCGACTGGCTGACGTGATCGACAAGCACATCGACCTGGATGCGGTTCTCGAAATAGCCCGCCAGGCACCCCCTCTCGCGGGGACGGCGTGGGACCCGGCAGCTGAGATCACAGCACGTGCGAACACCCGCCCCGTCGTGGCAGTGGCCGGTGGCCGGGCGTTCACCTTCCGGTACGCCGAGACCGACGAACTTCTGCGCGCAGCCGGATGCGACGTTGTCGAGTTCGACCCGCTCACCGACCCGGCGTTACCGGCGGGCACCGCAGGCATCTACCTCGGTGGCGGATTTCCCGAGGTCCACGCTGCTGAGCTGGCGGGCAACGCCGCATTGATCAACGACCTCAAAACCGCGATCGAGGCGGGCGTCCCCACTGTCGCGGAATGTGCGGGTCTGGCCTACCTGTGCGACACCCTCGACGACGCCCCCGTGATCGGAGTCGTCAACGCCACCGCCGCCATGACGCCGCGGCTGACACTTGGCTACCGGACTGCGACCTGCCCCACCGATTCCCTTCTCGGCAGAGCGGGTGAGCAGGTCACTGGGCACGAATTCCACCGGACCCGCGTCACCCCGCCCGCCGGTCCAGCAACTCCGGGCGAAACCATCTCTGCCGCATGGGATCTGCCCGCGGCCGCCGATGGCTTCGCCGGCCCCACGCTGCACGCGTCTTACCTGCACATCCACTGGGCCGGGCATCCTCACCTCGCGCAACGCTTCGCCGACGCTGCGCACGAGCACGCCGCCGGTGACAACCGGTGGGTGGGCCCCAGCCGCCGTGAGTCGCCGACGCGGGACGCCTCCGCCGCGCCCGAGCCGGGTCCAGAACAGCTCGACGTCGCTGCGTTTCGCGAACCGATACCGCCGCCCTCTCCGGAGTTCGCCGCCGCGGCCGCGACACGACTGGCCGGGCTGGCCACCCCGCCGGGAGCCCTCGGCCGGATGGGTGATGCCGGTGTCTGGCTTGCTGCCGCCCAGGGTGCGGTGCCTCCCCGGCAACTCGCCAATGTGCGTCTCACGATCTTCGCCGGGGACCATGGGGTCGCCGGCCACGGCGTCTCCGCTTTCCCGTCCGCGATCACCGCCGCCACCGTCCGCGCTGCCCTCAACGGCCAGTTGGGCGTCAGTTCGCTTGCGGCTGCTCATGGGGTCGCCGTCCGCGTGCTGGACCTCGGGGTGGACGACGACTTCGGCGATCTGGCCCCTGACGTCCGGGCAACGCTGCAGGCGTACAAGATTCGGCGATCCAGCGGTGCCATCCATCTCGAGGACGCGCTGACCCAGCACGAGGTGCTCGCCGCTCTGTCCGCCGGCGCCGACGTCGCCATTCAGGAGATCAGGGCAGGTGGTCAGCTGTTGATCAGCGGCGATCTCGGCATCGGGAACACCACCCCGGCCGCGGCGTTGGTGGCTGCCGGTCTCGGACTGCCCGCCGGTGAGGTCGTGGGCCGCGGCAGCGGCATCGACGACAAGGCGTTGCGGCACAAGACAACCGTCATCGACACCGCACTGGCACGCGTCGGCGATCGCGCAACCGACCCCGTAGCGACACTGGCCGCGCTCGGCAGTGCCGATCTGGCCGCGTCGACAGGCTATCTGCTCACCGCTGCACGCCTCGGTGTCCCGGCGTTGCTCGACGGTCTGATGGCGGTCGCATGCGCCCTCACTGCCGATCGGATAGCGCCCGGAGCGGCAGCCTGGTTCATCGCCGGGCATCGCTCCACCGAGCCGGCGCAGAGCCTCGCCCTGGACAAGCTCGGCCTCGCCCCGATTCTGGACCTCGAAATGCGCCTCGGCGAAGGCTCCGGCGCGGTCGCCGCCGTGCCCCTCCTGCGCAGCGCTGCCGCCATGCTCATCAGCACGGCACTGCTCAGCGAGCTGATGCCCGAGTGAATGGTCACGTTCCACGGTGACTCGCCTCGCAAACTCAGGCGGCCGGCGACGATGAATTCGATGCAGGCACGAGCGGTCGGGTTGCTTCTCGGCCACGCCGCAGACCAGGTGCTCGGCGACCCGCGTCGATTTCACCCGGTCGCCGGATTCGGCAGGGCGGCAACCTGGCTGGAGCAACGTACCTACGCAGACAGCCGAGCGCGCGGAACCGCATACGTGGTCGTTCTGCTCGGCGCAACCACCGCGATCGCCGCCACCGCGGAGCGGTGCGCCCGCCGGCCGGTGGCGCGCGCCCTGCTGACTGCCGTGGTGACCTGGGCTGTCCTGGGCGGCCGTTCTCTGGACCGTGAGGCCGAAGCCGTTCACGACCTCCTGCTCGCCGATGACCTGCCGGGAGCGCGGAGGCGACTTCGCCATCTGGTGGGCCGCGATACCGGCAGTCTGACGCCAGATCAGATCGCGCGCGCCGTCATAGAATCCGTCGCAGAGAACACCAGCGACGCGGTGGTGACCTCTTACTTCTGGGGAGCAGTGGCAGGTGTACCCGGATTGGTCGCCCACCGTGCGGCCAACACTCTCGACGCGATGGTCGGCCACCACAACGCCCGTTATGAGAACTTCGGTTGGGCGGCAGCCCGTCTCGATGATGTATTGGGCTACCCCGGCGCCCGCCTCGCAGGTCTGCTGAGCGTGGTCCTGGGGCCGGATTCACCCGGCGCACTGGTTGCCTGGCGGCGTGATGCCCGTCGTCATCCCAGTCCCAACGCGGGGGTGATCGAGGCGAGTTTCGCCGGCGCACTGGGTCTCACACTGGGCGGCACCAATACCTATTACGGTGACAGGCTCGAGCACCGGGCGCTGATGGGCCAGGGTCGTGTACCCGTACCTGACGACATACCGCCGACTCGCCGGCTTGCCCGCCGGGTCGGCCTGGGGGCCGCACTCACTGCCGCCGCTGTCTCGCTCTTGCGGGGCTCTCCGGCCGTTACCCGGTCGATCCTGCACTGTGCTCGTGCCGGATCTGCGGCAGCGGCCGACCGAACTTGACGCACGGGCGGCCATCTTCGAGTTCCACGGTGGCTTCGACTTCGTACACCTCAGCGATGACCGCAGGGGTCAGCACCGCCGCGGGCGAACCCGCGCAGTGGACCCTGCCCCGGTGGAGAACGACGAGCTCCTGGCAGTACCTGGCCGCCAGGTTGAGGTCATGCAGCGCCATCACCGTGGTGGTATCGGTCGAAGCCACCAGTTCCAGCAGTTCGAGCTGGTGGCGGATGTCGAGGTGGTTGGTCGGTTCATCGAGAAGCAGCTCTGTGGGTTCTTGGGCCAGCGCGCGGGCAATCTGCACTCGCTGACGTTCGCCGCCTGAGAGTGTGGAGTATCTCCGATCGAGTAGGTCTTCTACTCCTGTTGTCACAGAAGCAGACTCGACAATCCTTCGATCTCGCTCCGAGATGGGAGACCAGGCCGGCCGGTGTGGCAGGCGGCCGAGCTCCACAACGTCGCGCACCGTGGGCTCTTGGTCGGTGGTCACCTCCTGATCCACCACGGCGAGCCTGCGCGCGAGCCGGCGGCGGCTCATCGGCGCCACATCAGCGTCGTCGAGCCGCACCACTCCCGACGACGTGGCGCGCAACCCAGCCAGCAGCCGCAGCAGCGAGGACTTGCCTGATCCATTCGGTCCGAGCAGGCCGACTGTGCTCCCGGTGGCGACGGTGATGTTCACACCGTCGACGATGAGTTTGTCACGAACCTGCCAGCTGACCCGCTCAGCCGCCAAGCTCACGCGTTCCTCCTGCGCCGCAGCAAGATGACCACGAAAGCCGGAACCCCGACGATCGCGGTAGCAACGCCCACCGGAAGTTCCTGCGGGGCGATCACCACTCGTGCCGCGGTGTCCACCCACACCAGGAAGATCGCGCCGAGAATGGTGGCCGTCGGCACCAATACCCGGTGCCGGGTGCCTACCAGGGCACGGGCAGCGTGCGGCAGCACCAGACCCACGAAGCCGATGGCGCCCGACGTGGACACGATCACCGCCGTCACCAAGGCAGTCACCCCCAACAGCAGCAACCGCACGCGCATCACCGAAACCCCCAGTGCCGACGCCGCATCCTGGCCGAACAGAAAGGCATCGAGGGAACCTGCGCTGGCCCAACACACCACCACCCCGAGGGCAACCAGCGCACCGCAGACTGCCACATCTCGCCAGGAAGCACTGCTCAGTGAACCCAACAGCCAGAACAGGATCCCGCGGGTCTGCTCCGCGTCAGCCGAGGTGAACACGATGAACGATGTCAACGCCGAGAACAACTGTGTCGCAGCAACACCTGCCAGGATCATCCGGTCCATGCCGCCACCGGCGGCGAAACCGAGCAAGAGCACCAGCGCGAATGCGGCAACCGCTCCGAAAAACGCGCCGACGGCCAGTCCGATTGCCCCTGCGCCGATTCCGAGCACCACGATCGAGACCGCACCGGTGGATGCGCCGGAAGCCACACCGAGAATGAACGGATCCGCCAGCGGGTTTCGCAACAGCGATTGCAACATGACCCCGCACAGGGCCAGCCCTGCTCCGCAGGCTGCGGCCAACAGCGCCCGCGGCAATCGCAGCTCCCAGATGATGCTCTGCTGCAACAGCGACAGGTCCGACGAAGGGCCGCCCAAACGTTCCAGTACCGCCGCATAAGCGTCTCGTGGTCCCAGGTCAGACGGACCAATCGTGGTCGCCATGGCAATCGAGAGCAACAGCAGTACCAGCCCGGCCGGCCAGATCACCGCTGGGGATCGCAGGTGCAATGCCACGACAGGTCAGCTGCGCAGACCGTGCTCGCGCAGCCCGTCGGCCACCTTCTCCATGGCATCCACAATGCGGATCGACGGGTTCAGTTCGGCACCGGCCAACCCGACGTAGCGCTTGTTCTTCACCGCGGTCATCTCACGGGTCACCGGGTTCGATTCCAGGAATGCTATTTTCGCCGCGGCGTTCTCAGCTGTCTGACTTTTACGCGTCAGGTCCCCGAGGATCAGCACGTCCGGATCACGTTGCGCGACCGTCTCCCAGCTGATCTGCGGCCAATCCTCTGCGGCGTCGTCGAAGACGTTCTTCAGCCCGAGCGTGCGGGTGATGATCCCCGGTCCGCCGCAGCAGCCGGCCATATACGGTGATTCAGAATTGGCGAACCAGTACAGCACCGACACGCCGTCGGCGTTGTCCACCGAAATCGCATCGAGGCGCTCCTGCATCCCGGCCACGATTTCCTCGCCTTTGTCCTCAGCGCCGACCAGCGTCGCCACGTCCCGGATTTCGTCGAAAACCGAGTCGAGTTCGAGAGTGGTGGTCCGAGGCCCGTCCGAGTTCCCGGCCTCCTTCGTACATTCGATCGCTGACATGTAGGAGGGCACCCCCAACTGCTGGAGTGCCTCCGGGGTGGTGACTCCCCCGGGCCCAAGAGTGCCCTGCAGCGAGGCCGTCACCAGATCCGGCTCCTTGTCCAGGACTGCTTCAAACGACGGAGCCTGGTCGGCCAACCGGGCGACATTCTCGTTGTCGCTTGCCAGAGACGGCAGGATCGGATCGGTCCACCCGGCGGCGCCCACCACCCGGTCCGCCACACCGAGTGACAACAACACCTCGGTACTGCCCTGATTCAGCGAGACGATGCGCTCCGGCGGCTTCTCGATCACCACTTCACGCCCGCAGTTCTCGATGGTGATGGGATAGCCGTCCGGCGTCGCTTCCGAGGAACCCTCAGCAGCCGGGCTGCAGCCCGCCAGTACGAGGGTCGCGATGGAAACCGAGAGCAGGACAGGACGATAGGGACGCATGACGATCCTTCGCATCAGGGGTCCGGTCAGCGAGACCCGATGATCTGTCCGCAGCGGCTGCCACGGACGCCAGCAGGTATTCGGACTCGGGGGTCATCCTCGGCGGGCCGCCTTCCCAGGAGCGCGAACTCCCAGTGGCTCTCATTGCTGAGTGGCCTACCTCGTCATCCCCTCACCGCTGCGTGTCAGCCCCGGATTCTCACCGGGTTCCCTGCATTTTCGCCGAGGCGACTGGCTTGCCAAGCGTAGCAACCGGGTCGGCCCCGCCATCACGTCAGCGTGCGCACCCAGGAGAGCGCCTCCTCCACACTGCACACCACTGGGATGTCTCCTGCTGGTCTCGGCCGACGCACGATCACCACCGGCACGCCCAACTGGTCTGCTGCCTGCATCTTGGGCCAGGTGTGTTCCCCACCGGAGTCCTTGGTGACCAGCACATCGGAACGGTGTTCGCGCAGCAGTGCGACTTCATCCGGCAGTGCGTAGGGTCCCCGGCTGCTCAACACCTGCCAATTGGCGGGCAGCTGGACGCTGGGCTCATCCACCACGCGGGCAAGTACTTTCAGCTCCCGCAGAGCCGGGATGAAGCGCTCGAGCTGTTGCCGACCTACGGTGAGGAAGGGTCGCAAGCCGAGCCGTGCGGCTTCGCCTGCGGCCTGCTCGTGAGTGTCCACCCAATGCCACGACGATCGCGACCGGTCAGACCACCCCGGGCGTTCGAGCCGCACCAGCGGTGTCTGTGCGGCGGAGCAGGCCGCGACCGCATTGGCCGATATCGTCGCCGCGAACGGGTGTGTGGCATCGACGACCGCATCGTAATCCGCCAGCGCAGAACGCAATCCGTCGATACCACCGAAGCCGCCGATCAGCACCGGACCCACCGGCATCCGCGGTCTGGCGACCCGCCCGGCCAGCGAGCTCGTCACGTCCACCCCATCGGCCATCAAACGCTCGGCGAGCGACCTCGCTTCCGCGGTGCCTCCCAACAACAGGACCCGAACAGTCATCACGGCGCTCCAGGAGAGAGAAAGGGCAGACCCGTCGGGCCACCCTGAAAGGCGAGTTCTACCAACGCATCAACATCGAGGTGCTGTTCTACCAGGTCACCCAGTAAGTCCAGTCGACGCTCGCGCGCGGCCGGGAAACTGGCGCCCGACGGCTCCAGCCCCAGAGTCTCCCGCAGGAATGCTGCGCGCAGTTCATCACCTTCGAGAGCTCCATGCCACATCGTCCCGAAGATGTGGTCATCCCTGGCCCCACCGAGGAATTCGTCCACACCTGCGCCCCGTGTGATGCGGCCGTGATGAATCTCGTACCCCGCCGCCGCAACCCCGAGTCCCGTACCCTCCGGCAGTCGCAGCGTTTTCGACGCGGCGAAAGTGGTCTCGACGTCGAGTAGGCCGAGTCCATCGGCCTCGGCGACCTGACCCTCCACGCCGCCCGGGTCGCGAATCACGCGCCCCAGCATCTGGAAGCCCCCGCAGATCCCGAGCACCGGTTTGCCGGCGGCAGCATGTTCGAGCACGGCGCGATCCAATCCGCGTGCCCGCATCCACGCCAGATCAGCGATCGTGGCGCGGGTGCCGGGCAGCACCACCAGGTCGGCATCGCCCAGTGCGCGGGGATCGGAGACGAAAACGACATCCAGGTCCGGTTCGAGGCCGAGCGCGTCGACATCGGTGAAGTTGCTGACCCGGGGCAGCCGTACCACTGCCACCCGGCGCGCCGCTGTGCCCGCGGAACGACGTCCCTGCAGATCAAGCGCGTCTTCGGAGTCCAGCCACAGCTCGGGGTGCCACGGTAGCGTCCCGTAGACCCGCCGCCCGGTCACGCGCTCGAGATCACGCAGGCCCGGTGCCAGCAGGTCGAGGTCGCCACGGAACTTGTTCACCACGAAGCCCGCCACCAGTGCCTGATCCTCCGGTGAGAGCAACGCGACGGTGCCGAGGAATGCCGCGAACACTCCGCCGCGGTCGATGTCACCCACCACCACGGTGGGCAGACCACCATGACGCGCCAGTCCCATGTTCACGTAATCGCCTGAGCGCAGGTTGATTTCAGCCGGGCTGCCCGCGCCCTCGGCGACCACGACATCGAACCTGCCGGCAAGGTCGTCGAACGCCGCGTGCGCAGCTGATGCCAGTGCGCGGCGCCCGTCCAGCCAGTCCGATGAGGACACCTCCCCCCACGGCTGCCCCATCAGCACGACATGGCTACGGCGGTCGCTGCCCGGTTTGAGCAGCACGGGGTTCATCGCCGCCTCGGGTGTCGCGTGTGCGGCCAGTGCCTGCACCCACTGCGCCCGTCCGATCTCCACGCCCTGCCCTTCCGGGCCGGCACACACCATCGAATTGTTGGACATGTTCTGCGCTTTGAAGGGCGCCACCTTGACACCGCGCCGGCTCAGCGCCCGGCACAGTCCCGTGGTCACGACGCTTTTGCCTGCGTCGCTGGTGGTTCCGGCGACGAGTATGCCGGCCATCAGGTCTTCCTGACCAGGAACAGATCCATCACCCAGCCGGCATCGGCCTTGGCCGACGCCCGGGCCCCGGCAACCGCGGGCAGCACTTCACCCAGCCTGCCACTGACCAGCTGTTCGCCTGCGGCCCCGAGGTTGGCGCCCCACCACAGCATCCAGTCATCGAGGCCGGTCAGATCGAGCCGCTCCGGTGGCGGGTTGAGCATTGCGACGATGTTGTCCAGCCCCGCCGCCACAGCCTCCTGCAGCCTGCGGCCGGTGGTGATGTGCACTGGTCGGCCGACCTCATGCAGCACGATGCGGTGCCGGGCGGCCAGCAGTTGCGGCGCGCTGATTCCGGGGAGAACGTCGAAATCCACGGAGACTCCGGCTTTTCGCAGCAGTTCACCGGCTTTTTCGACCACGCGGATGGTCGAGTCGTAGAGCGAGGGGTCCCCCCACACCAGGAACGCCGCGGTGCCACCGCGCTTTTCCAGGACGGCGGCGTACGCTGCGGCGCGCGCCTCGTGCCAATCAGTGACGGCGCCTTCGTATCCGGTGAGGCTCAATCCAGTGGACCGGTCCCGTTCGGGGTCACGGACGGGGATTATCTCGGGTGCCACCCTGGTTCCGGCGTGTACGCGGACGATCTCGCGTCGCAACGCCAGGAGCCCGTCATCCCCATCGTCGGCGCCCTTGTCGGCGGCCAGGACGTAGTCGACCGTCTGTAAGGCTGCTGCGACCTCGGGTGTGACGTGATGGGGTCCCATGCCGACACCCAGGATGCGGACCCTGACGGACTGGCCCATCTCAGCGGTCCTCCAGATTGCCTTCGACGTCGAGGTAGGCCTGTTGCAACGCAGCCAGTGTCTCCGCCGAAGGGTCGGCCCACAGCCCCCGATCGGCCGCCTCCTGCAAACGCTCCACAATGCCTTGCAACGCCCACGGATTGGACGTATCCAGGAACTCGCGCGTGGTGGGGTCGAGTACGTATTCCTGCGCGAGCTTCTCGTACATCCAGTCGTGGACAACCCCCGCGGTGGCGTCGAATCCGAAAAGGTAGTCGACGGTCGCGGCGAGTTCGAAGGCACCCTTGTAGCCGTGTCGTCGCATCGCCGCGATCCAGCGGGGATTGACCACACGGGACCGGAACACCCGGGCGGTCTCCTCCGACAGCGTCCGGGTGCGGACGGCATCTGGCGTCATCGAATCCCCCACGTATGCCCTGGGATCCGTGCCGGTGAGTGCGCGCACCGTCGCGATCATGCCGCCGTGGTACTGGAAGTAGTCGTCACTGTCGGCGATGTCGTGTTCGCGGGTGTCGATGTTCTTGGCGGCAACCTTGATCCGGGCGTAGTTGGTGCGCATGTCGCCGGCGGCGGCCACCCCGTCGAGGCCGCGGCCGTAGGCGAACCCGCCCCATGCGGTGTAGACCTCGGCCAGGTCCTTGTCGTCGCGCCAGGTGCCCGCCTCCACCACCTGCAGGATGCCTGCCCCGTACGACCCCGGTTTGGAGCCGAAGATCCTTGTGGTGGCGCGTCGTTCGTCGCCATGTTCGGCCAGGTCCGCACGTGCATGGGCGGCCACGAAGTTCTGCTCATCAGACTCGGGCAGTGTCGCCACCATTTGGACGGCATCGTCGAGCATCGCGACGACGTGTGGAAACGCGTCGCGGAAGAAACCCGAGATGCGCACTGTCACATCGATTCGCGGCCGACCCAGTTCTTCCAGCGAGATCAGTTCAAGGCGCGACACCCGCCTGGATGCCTCGTCCCATTCGGGCCGGACACCCAGCAATGCCAGCACCTCGGCGATATCGTCGCCGGAGGTTCGCATCGCGCTGGTTCCCCACACCGACAAGCCCACCGACTCCGGGTAGGTGCCGGTGTCGTCGAGGTAGCGCTGGATCAGGGAGTCGGCCAGCGCCTGGCCTGTCTGCCAAGCGAGGCGTGACGGCACCGCGCGCGGGTCGACCGTGTAGAAGTTCCGGCCGGTCGGCAGGACGTTGACCAGGCCACGCAGCGGCGATCCCGACGGCCCGGGACGAATGAAGCCGCCTGACAGCGCGCGCATTATCGCGTCGAGCTCACCGGAGGTGCCGGCCAGACGCGGTATGACTTCCGTTGCAGCGAAGCGCAGTACCGCCTGAACGTCTGGATCATCGTGCAAGGTGTCCACGATGGCGGGGCTCCACTGCGCGTCTTCCATTGCCTCGACCAGAACCCTTGCGCGGCCCTCGATCTCGTCGACAGCCGTGGCGTCGGCACCTTCCTTCAAACCGAGCGCAGAACGCAGGCCGGGCACCGCGTGATCCTGGCCGCCCCAGACCTGCGAGGCACGCAGGATGGCCAGCACCAGGTTGACCCGGGCCGGGCCCTGCGGTGCGCCGCCCAGCACATGCAGGCCGTCACGAATCTGGGCGTCCTTGATCTCGCACAGCCAGCCGTCGACGTGAAGGATGAAATCGTCGAAACTTTCATCGTCTGGCTGGTCCTCCAGCCCGAGATCGCGGTGCAGCTCCGCGGCATGCATGAGGTTCCAGATCTCGCCGCGGATGGCCGGCAGCTTCGCCGGGTCCATCGATGCGATGTTGCCGTACTCGTCGAGCAGCTGTTCCAGTCGCGCGATATCGCCGTAACTCTCGGCCCGCGCCATCGGTGGAATGAGGTGATCGACGATCGTGGCGTGCGCCCGCCGTTTGGCTTGCGCCCCCTCGCCCGGGTCGTTGACCAGGAACGGGTAGATCAGCGGCATATTGCCGATGGCGGCGTCGGTCGCGCAGTCCGCCGACAGTGCCGCATTCTTGCCGGGCAGCCACTCCATGGAGCCGTGTTTGCCCAGATGTACAACGGCATGTGCGCCGAAACCCTGTTCCAGCCAACGGTATGCACCCAGGTAGTGGTGGCTCGGCGGGAGGTCGGGGTCGTGATAGATCGCTACCGGGTTCTCTCCGAAGCCGCGTGGCGGCTGGATCATCAACACGATGTTCCCCGCCTGCAAGGCGGCGAGCACGATCTCGCCTGCGTCGTTGACGAACAGGTTTCCCGGTGCCGCGCCCCAGGCTTCTGTCATCGCGTCGCGCAATCCGGCGGGCAGATGCGCTGTCCACGCCGCGTACTGCTCCGCGGTGATCTTGACATGGGCGTCGGTGAGCTGGGCGGTGGTGAGCCATTCCTGGTCCTGCCCGCCTGCGGCGATCAGGGCGTGAATGAGCTGGTCCCCGGCTTCGGTCTCGTCTTCGATATCGAGGACCCCGAATCCATCGCCGATGTCGTAGCCGTCCTCGGCCAGCCGGTGCAACAGTCGGACCGTCGAGGCGGGGGTGTCCAAGCCCACCGCGTTGCCGACCCTGGAATGCTTGGTGGGGTAGGCCGAAAGAACCAGCGCGAGCTTCTTTTCGGCATTCGGCACCCGGCTCAGCCGAGCATGATTCGCCGCGATCCCCGCGACCCGCGCGCAGCGTTCCGGGTCGGCGACGTAATGCGGAAGGCCGTCGCTGTCGATTTCCTTGAACGAGAACGGCGCGGTGATGATGCGGCCGTCGAACTCCGGGATCGCGATCTGGTTGGCGGAGTCCAATGGGGTCACGCCGTCGTCGCTGGCTTCCCACTCCTCCCTCGAGGAGGTCAGGCACAGGCCCTGCAGAATCGGGATGTTGAGCGCGGCGAGGCGCTCCACATCCCACGAACCGTCCTCGCCGCCCGCGCTGGCCCCGGCCGGTTTCGACCCACCTGCAGCCAGGACACTGACGATCAAGGCATCCAACGACTCCAACGCCGCGAACAGTTCCTCCGGCGCGCTGCGCAGTGAAGACGCGAAGATGGGTACGCCCACCGCGTCGCCGGTCGCCTCGATGGCGTCGACGAGGGCGTGGGCGAAGCCGGCATTGCCACTGATCTCGTGTGCGCGGTAATACAACACCCCGACGCGCGCCTTGTTGTGCGCCGTGTTCTCTACGGGACCGCGGCCCCGGCCGTACCCCCACTCCGGGATGAGCTCGGGCTCCTCGAAACCCTCGCCGGTCAGCAGCACCGTGTCACAGAGGAACGCGTGCAACTGGGCCAGATTGCCCGGTCCGCCTTCGGCGAGGTAGGCGTGTGCCTGTGCGGCTATGCCGATGGGAACGCTCGAGCATTCCATGAGCTCCGCGCTGGGCTGCCGCTCGCCGCCGAGCACCACCAGGGGTAACCCGGTGGCACGAAGCACGCTGAGTTCGGACTTGATCTGCTCAGACGACCCGAGGACCCGGAGAACGATGATGTCAGCGCCGCCGAGCAGTGGCTCGAGGTCCTGGCGCACCGGGTTGCCGAGCGCGTACGCGGCACCACTGGCACGTGCTGACAGCAGATCGGTGTCCGACGTGGACAGCAACGCAATACGGCGGACCGGGGATGTATCGACAGACATAAAGACTCCTACTCAGGGGTTCTCGCCCCTCGGCTTCGGATGTCCCGTGGCCAGTATCTGGCTACGGGCCGGCGCCGGCGAGCGCAACGACCCTCACAGTGGCGGAACCGCCCCGGGCTTGCACCGGGTTCCTGCTCCACGAGACGTACCTGGTCATAGTAGTTCAGCCGAACCCTCGACAGATCTGGCACCGCCCCGGTACAGCTGGCAGATGACTCGGTACCCTCGCCCCTCCACGCCCGGAGTACGGACTCCAGAGCCGGGCCTACAGGACGTGATCACACCCGGTCCCTTGGCTGGCGCGGATCGCCCGGATCGCCGGGGCGACCGAGGGCGCCAGAAGCTCGGAACGATCTGGCGGATATCGGACCTCGATGACGGTCGAGTCGGCGAAGCGGTACGGCCGCCCCACTACGATTCCTGCGAACTGCTTTCGCAGACGCGACATCTCGACTCGCACTGCGCCGGTACGCGTGGGGTCGTTGTAGAGGTCAGCGGCCAGATCGGGTGCCGACCTACCCTCGGCGTGCACAGCGAGAATCAGTAAAATCTCCGCGTGCCGGAGCGAGATGTCATGTTGCCAGCTCCCGAACTGACCGACCATCTCCAGTGCCGGCGCCGCGCTGCTACGCAGATCCAGCATCACGTGCACGATCGCCGGTTCCGTCTCGTCCTTGACAAGTCGGAACAACCAACCGCCCGGCAATGGCTCGACATCACACATACCGAGCGACGGCACCCACGTATGGCCGGGTGCGATGTCTGGTGGAAGAAGGATGCGGCTCTGCGCCGGTACTGAATTGACCGCGGCGACCCAGCCTTCGGCGTCGACGGCCAGAGCGGGCGAACCGATCCGGGCCAACATCGGGGCGGCCACGACGCGGAGCCGATTCAAGGACTGATCGCGCCGCTCACGTAATTGGGACTCAGCCAGTCGGGCCACCGTATCGATGAGGGCCAGTGTCGCCGGATGCACGGTGGCGGCCGGGCCGGTCACGTCGATGACCCCCAGCACCCGACCCGTTCCGGGATCGCGAATGGGTGCGGCGGCGCAGGTCCAGGGATGCTGGCTGCGGTTATAGTGCTCGGCACAGAACACCTGCACGGCGCGCTGCGACACCAGGGCGGTGCCCAGCGCATTGGTGCCGACCGTGGTCTCCGCCCAGTGCGCACCCTCGACGAATCCGAGCTTGTCCGCGTTGACCAGGACCTTCGGCGTGCCGGACCGCCACAACACTCGACCTTCGGCGTCAGCAAGGGCGAAGATGCTGTCGCCGGTCGAGATGAGCGCACTCAGACTCCGCGATACCTCGTCGACGACGGACGTCAGCCCGGAATCCTGCCGCAGCTGTTCGACTGTGCTTGCGGTCGCCACCGGCGGAGTGCGACGGTCGGGGCGAAGCCCCTTGGCGATCAATCGCTGCCAGGAATCCCAGATGACTCCCCGCGGCCGAGCAGGTGCCCGACTCCCGGCCATTGTTGCGTCGTAGACCGCCGACATCAGCCTCGCGTACTTGCGAGGGTCTTGGCCCGGCGCTACCGCCGGCTCCGGAAGTCCAGGACCGGGCACGGTCAGTCTCGTTGCTGCAGGTCGGCCACAGGTGTCCCTCTAGTCCGGCGGCATGCGCCAGACGCGGACGCCTGGAACAACCACATGTGTGGTCGGACCGTATGTCATCGTCGAGGGCTACGTCAAGTAAACACGTTGGCTTCAGTCGGAGAACCGGGCACCTGAGACGGGGTTCACGATGCGCCGTGAGAGGTTGGGCATGGACTGTGCACGCCTGACCGCGGAACAGTGTCGCCAGGATCGCGCCCGGCCGCGAGCCCGTACCGCTGGGGCATTGTTGTGCGAAATAGCCTGCTCGCAACGACTTCGGTAAAGTCCTGGACCTTCATACCCTCGTTGAAGATCCGCCCCGACGATTACTCCCGGGACTAGCCACCGGTACGAAGCTGTGGCTCATCGCTGATCAGACGTCGCAGTCCCAGCGACTCGAATCCGACCACGTACAGCAGTGTCATCAACACCATCCAGTCGACGAACCCCAGGGCATTACCGCCGATTCCAGAAGCGACTGCAGGCTCATGGAGAATGTTCTCTGCGGCGAAGCGGTAGTAGAACACGAAGGTGATCACAGCCAGAACAAGAGTCAGCGCCACCCGGATCGTGTAGTTCGCCGCCGCACCCAGACCGGTTGGCCTGTTCCCGAAAGCGTTGGCCCACAGAATCATCCAGAACACCCAGCAGACACCGATCTGAGCAGGAAACTGATTGATGACACCGCCGAGGTCGGAGGTCGTGTCTGGACCGAGCAGAATCTCGACGAGTTGCTTGGCGATGAAGTAGAAAATTGTTCCCACCAGTACGTTGCCGACAGTCGAGACAAGGGCTACCCGCGCCGGACTGCCGGCCAGACGCCATGGCCAGTTGTCCAACGTCTGTCCGGTGAGGATCACCGAGACGATGACGCTGTAGAACCAACCCATCACGGTGTCGAGGGCCATCACCGGATGCGCTTCACTGCTGGTGACCGCCGGCATGCCGAGAACGAAGTACAGCAGCATGGTGGGCCCGGCGACCGCTGCGATCTCCGCCAGACCTACGGCGGGCTGCTTCAGGCCGAGTTGTGGCCACGGCCAGTGTTGCCAGTTGAGCACGCTGATCACGAAAGTGCCGAATCCGAACAAGACGAAGAGCGCCCCGGTGAAGTACCCGAGACCGCCGTCCCGCTCCGGCGCGAAATCCAGATCGACCTTCCCCAATCCCGCTGCGAGCAGCAGGGTAACCAGCACCGCGAATACTGCTGTCCCACCCGTAATGGCCAGGCCGCGCCAGGGTTGGCCAAGACGGTTGAAGCCGGCGAACTCCGCGTTGAAACCGATGAACACCACGAAGAGAATCGCCCAGAACAGCGCCGCGTTGAACGGCATCGGGTAAAGGTCCCACGGGCTGAGCACGGGGTCGGCGATCAAGTACCAACCCGCCACTGACAGCGCCAGTACCACTGCGAGATTGGCCAGGCCGAACAGCACCCATCGGCTCGACTGCTGTTCCCGCTCAGACGAATCGGGGGCCAGAGGGGGGTTCGACCGCACCGGTTGCGGCGAGGCGATCCCCCCGTCCGACGGAAGCTGCTCTGTGGACATCTCGTGTGCTCCTCGTTTATTGCAGCTCCGCAGGCTGGCTATCCCGCTGGTCGTATGAGTCGGATTGGGCGCGGTGCGATCTAGAGACTCGGTGCGTCCGCGTTGCTCGGTGTCGTGCGCTGTTCGACGATGTCAGAGAACCGCCGCGAGATGTACTCGCCGGCGCGCACTGCCAAGGCGCCGATCGTCGATGTCGGGTTGACCGCACCGCCGGTTGTCAGCGAGCTCCCGTCGACAACGAACAGGTTTGGCACATCCCATGTTTGGTGCCATTTGTTCGTCACGGAATCCTGTGGGTTGTTACCCATTCGACAGGTCCCCATCAGATGCCAGGCCGGCGGTGGGTTGAGAATGCCAGTGTCATTCGTCTCGACCGCACCGAGAGCGCGCGCGGCATCGAAGATTCGGTCGATCCCGTAATTGGCGAGTGCGACGTCGTTCTGGTGGGGCACCCAGTTCACGTGTGCGGCCGGAAGTCCACTCGAGTCCTTCACGTCAGGGTCGAGGGTGACACAGTTCGTCTCCACGGGTAGGTCCTCGCCGAACATGAAGACCATCAGGTGATTTCCGAAGTGATCGTTGAAGAACTCGCGGTGCTGCGGTCCCCACGGGGCGACGTAGCCGGAGTGGCTTCCCATAGCGGAGAACGCCGAACCGAAGCTGCGGGCCACCTGCATCCCGAAGCCGTTGACGAATCCACGATCGGTATCGGTGTGGTAGAACTCGTGCGAATACAGAGGTGCACCGAACGCGCCCTTGTAGCCTTCCATGGGCTTGTCGAACCACGCATCGCAGAACGCGAAGATGTGGTGCATCAGATACTTACCGACGAGGCCGTTGCTGTTGGCCAATCCGTCCGGGTGCCCCTTCTGCGCGCTCATCAGCAGCAGTCGCGGCGTGCCGATGCCACTGGCAGCGACGACGACGATCTTGGCGTTGATCTCGTGTCGAGCGCCGGTACGAGTGTCGATGTATGTCGCGCCCGTCGCCTTACCGTTCTTGGCGTGGATCTGCTCGACGCGGGCATGGGTGCGCAGGTCGGCGCCGAGAGCGATGGCGAATGGCCAATGTGTGTGTGTCGGAGTGCTCAGCGAGCCGGTGGGGCTGCCCGAGAGTTCGTTACCTGCAGCGATATCGGCGTCACGGTTCTCTCGGGGCCGCGTGATGATGGCGTTGTCGGAAGGCCACCAGTGCCATCCCAGACCGCCCAGCGCTGAGGCGAAGTTACGGCCCAGCTTTCCCGGCCGAACCGGCGGATCCCGGTCGACCCCGGTGCGATCCGGGTAGGACGGGTCGCCGACCACTCCCGAAATACCGTAGATCGCATCGTTCTTGTCGTAATAAGGTGCGAGGTCCTCGTAACTGATGGGCCAGTCGATGGTGCCTTCGAGCCCATGCTCGGTGCCCTTACGGAAGTCCACCGGCTTGTACCGGGGCCAGTGACCCGCATAGTGCATCGTGCTGCCGCCCACGTTGTTCATCAGGTACGGCGTGGTGAACCCGGTGACCGGATAATCCTCTGGCAGTCCACGGATGTTCGGGTCGTAGGCCCATCCTCGCTGCTTCTCGATCTCCCATTCCCGGTGGTAGTGCGGGTGCTCGGTCGAGGTGACCCATGGCCCCTGCTCGAGGCAGGTCACCTTGTATCCGGCCTGCACCAGTTCCAGTGTCACGCCGGCTCCACCCGGGCCGGAGCCGATAACGAGAACATCGGTTTCGTCGATCGTCGAAGTCACTTTGCGTTCTCCTCATTCTGCTGCGCGCGCAGCCACGTCAGTTTGCTGAGATCAACCCGGGCGACGTCCTCCGTCTTGACGTAACCCGCACCCTTGCCGGCCGTGGCAAGTGCCGTCTCATCCCAGTCTTCGATGCAGTGCAGATAGCCGTAAGGCAGCGGTGGGCCGTGGTAATCGCGGCCTGCAGGGATCCTCCGTTGAATCGCCGAGGTCACGTCGCTGCTGGCGTAGTAGCCGTAGTACACGAGACTGCGGAGCTGGGCGAAAAGATCTTCCGAATCCTTCTCCAGGCGCTCCACGTCGTTGGTACGTGTTTCGATGTCCGCAGCAGCGAAGCTTTCCCCGAGGTCGGCGAGCGCCGCCTTGAGACGGTCTTCCTCCAGATACGGAAAGTGCTTGGCCCGGAAGCCCGTTGGCGTTGTATATCGACCGAAGAACTCGACGATCCCGACCTCACTGGGGGCGGGGAAGTCCTCACCGGGAGGGACAATCGTGTCTGCAAGCGCTCCGAGCACTTTGGTCTCCGCCTCGCTGAACACGATCGGATCGGCCAGTCCGCCAAGCCGCGGTCGGCCCGCCTCGAAGTGTGGCTGGTCCGGGCGATCGGTCCCCACCGCGGGGGCCCCCAGCGGAGCTGGTGTCAGATCCTCGTCATTGCTCATCGTTTCTCCTTCGTGGTTGTGTCACGCATCGCCAGCCGGAGGCTGCTCTTCTGGCCCGTGATGGTCAGAGAGGGGCGCCGGCCCAGTTGGTGGATGTCGCAGGGGATCTGTCCAGGTTGATCCCGATGTGCTTGACCTGGGTGTAGCCGTGAACGGCTTCGAGACCTTCTTCACGACCTGTGCCACTCTGCTTGTGACCTCCATGGGGGGTCATCGGGAGCTCGCCGAACCAGTCATTGATCATCACCGAGCCCACCTGGAGACGTTTGGCAGTATCGAGGGCGGCGGTGATGTCCTGGCACCACAGGACGGCGAACAGGCCGTAGTCGGAATCGTTGATCGTGGCGATCAGATCCTCGACCGACGACCACCGCATGACCGCGGTCACCGGGCCGAAAATCTCTTCGCGGGCGATGCGCGCATCCTTGGGAACATCCACGAAAACCGTTGGCTCCAGGAAGAAACCGGCACTCGATGCATGCTCGGGTTCGCCTCCTCCGTAAAAGAGCGTGGCCTCCTGTTTACCGATCTCGATGTACTCCCGGACCCTGTCGTAGTGCTTTTGCGACGCCAGCGGACCCATCTGGGTATTCCCGTCGAACGGATCACCGACGGAAACCGTGCGGAGTCTGGCCACGAGCATCTCCAGGAACCGGTCGGCGATGTCCTCATGGAGAAACAGTCGACTGCCTGCAACACACACCTGTCCGGCGCGAGAACAGAAACCTTGGACAGCCACCTCGACGGCATCTTCGAGCGAGGCGTCGGGGAACACTACCAACGGACTCTTTCCGCCGAGCTCCAGGTTGACTTGTGCGATGTGCTGGCCGCCGAGGCGGGCGATCTCACGGCCGGTTTCGGTCGAACCGGTGAACGTGATCCCCCGAACCTCGGGGTGGGCCGCCAAGGCCGCTCCAGCTTCGGGCCCGAGGCCGGTCACCACATTGAACACCCCGTCAGGGAATCCCGCGGCATGCACGAGTTCGGCAAATTTCAACGCGGACAACGACGTGTCTTCTGCCGGTTTGACCACACACGTGTTGCCGAATGCCAACGCCGGAGCGATCGAGCGGGCCAGGATCAGCAGCGGATAGTTCCACGGCACGATGTGCGCGGTCACACCCAACGGCTCGAGCAACGTGAAGCTCAGCTTGTTGCCCGGAACCGCGATCGTCCGTCCACCGACCTTATCGGCCGCGCCGGCCCAGTATTCGAGCCACATAGGTATCGCATCAACCAATTCGCGCGCCTTGGCCAGATAATGCCCGGAATCCATCGACTCGATTCGCGCGAGCTCGTCGGCGTTCTCCGCTACAAGCTCAGCGAGCCGCCGTAACAGCCCCGCCCGCGCGATGGCATCAGTGAACTGCCACCCGACGGCGGCCTCTGCTGCGGCCTGCACCGCACGGTCAACATCAGCCGAGTCCCCGCGCGGCACGTCAGCGATGTGGAGTCCGGTACTGGGATCGGTGGTGGCGAACGTCGCGCCGCTGCGCGCCGGCACCGACTCACCATTGATGTGCATCAAAGCCGACTGCGCTGTACGCGCTTCCAAGTCGACCGCAAGGGACAAGGTCATACTGCTTTTCCTCCGTGTTGAGTCCGGGCCACCCCGGCCGAGCCGATGTGCCCGACATGAAAGGGACGGGCGGTGGTTCCGTGCTGGGAAATGCTGGATCCGCGAGCTGCTACCCGTCCGGCAGCTCCCCGGCCGATAGCCCCCCGCTGGGCGGGCGCACGGTGGGACGGCCAGTGGAGTCCGTGCTGACGCCGCCGCGTTCCGTTGTGATGGCGGGCTCACCTGCTCGGCTCATGTGAACCAGCACACACTGACCCGCGGTGCGTGCACAAGGGTTACATGGGGTTACATGCCCGCTGGAACGTCGCCGTCCCCGAGGCCCAGAGCCCACTTTCCAAACCGCTTGCCCTGCGCGCCAACGCCTTTGGTCCATGCAGGCTGGGCCGCCGAACGTGCCGGACCGATCGACATGCACCCGGAAGCGAACAGGCATCGCGACGTCACACGCTCCGACGAGAACCTTGGGGCGTGCCGGAGTTTGCCAACCGGGCTAACTCGCCCTGGGCCCAGCCACTCGTTCGACCTCTGAAAACCGCGTCGATACCCCGCCTGCGCTAAATCTGGCGTTGGGCTCCCCACAGACAAACGTCACGCTGTTGGGCCGTTGTCTACCAACAATTTCGACAGTGACCGGCCGGCCGAGGTGAACGCCGACCTGTCCGGCGGACCGACGGATATCGGGGTCCGCCGATGCTCCATCACGGGAATCTGGTTCCATTCGCCCGAATCCGGGATATATTTGCGCAGGCAATAATTTCTTCGGGGGCGGGGTAGTGGACAAGAGAACGTGCGGGATGTCCGGAATCGTGGCTGTAGCCGGCATCGGGCTGGCCCTGTCAACCGGTTACGGAGTCTCGGCAGCCGACCCGACGGCATCGGACCCGTCCTCCAGAGCCGGAACCGTAGCCTCGGCCGACACCGAGACACGGGACAACACCGCAGATTCGCCGTCAGGATCCGTCAGTGACGACGCAGGCACCGAGGACGACGACGCAGTCACCGAGGACTCCGACGAGGACGCGACGGCACCGGACGATCCGACCGATGCCGACGACGAGAGCAGTGACCCCACTGAAGAGCCGCCTGCCGATCCGGCGGAGGAGTCCGGGGCTGTCGACGACGACCCGACAGAACAAGACGGCACGGATCTGACTGAGGGCGACGACGCCCACCACGGGTCCGAATCCACCGGCATCGCGCCAGTGTCATCACCGTCGGAGCCGACCGACGAAGACGCCGACACCACAGTCGATTTCGATCCCGACGCCGGCCCCGACACCACCCAGGAACCAACCCCCACCGTCGAAGCCCCTTCGCCGACTCCGACCCACTCCGGAGTCGTCGCGTCGATGCCTGAGCCGACAGCCCCCGCTCCGGTGTCCGAGCCCGCGACCGGGGCCCCGGGTGCTCCCGCCGGCGCAGTCGCGACGCTGTTGAGCGCGTTCGGCATCGGCGGCGGTGTGCCGGCGCCCGTCGAGGCGCCATCGATGTGGCTCGTGCTGGCATGGGTACGCCGGCAGTTCGGCGACACCTCGCTGGCCGGCCAGACCACCCCACCGACGGGCACCACCACTTCGGTGCCTTCATCCGCAACGGGCACCACCATCAACGTCAAGGATTACGGCGCGGTCGGCAACGGCATCGCCGATGATTCGGCAGCCATCAAAGCCGCTCAAGCCGCGATGACCTCCGGCGATCTCCTGTACTTCCCGGCGGGCAATTACCGCTTCGCACAACAGAATCCCACTGGTCAGGCAGCGATCGTCCTCAGTGGTCTGTCGAACGTGACGGTGGAGTTCGCGCCGGGGGCCCGGCTGGTGATGGACAACCTCGACGCCAACGGCCACGGCACCAGCCACGGCATCCGGATCCAGGGCGCAGCTTCCCATGTGACGATCCTCAACGCGACCATCGAATGGTCCACCGCACCTTCGACGCGGAGTTTCGGCGACGGGATCTCGGTGCTCGGTTGGCCTTCGGATTCCCCGCCCCCAGCCGGGTGGACCGGCTCCACCGGAACCGTCGAGTACGTGTCCATCGTCAACGTGCGGGTGGTGAACGCGCCGCAGGCCGGTGCGGCGATCATGGGCGCCTCCGACGTCACCGTCACCAATTTCACCGCTGTCGGCACCAAGGCCGACGGATTGCATTTCAACGCGAATCGCCGCGTCACCCTGAACGGGCTTCTCGCGCAGAACACCGGCGATGACGGCCTGGCGTTTGTCACCTACTACGACCCGAGCCAGCCCTGGACCTACGGTCCTACCGACGGCCCGTTCAACCAGAGCGGTATCGGCGAGTGGAACAACGGCGGGTCGGTCGCATCGCACATCATCGTGACCGGTGGCCGCGCGAGCGGGGTCCGGGTTCAGGGCGGCTACGACATCACCATCAGCGACGTCACGGTGAGCAACAAGGAATTCGGGCTGCAGGTCAACTCGGCGATAGCCACCGGCCCTGGCGACTGGACCAGCCTGGCGTCGCGCAATGTGCACATCTCCGACGTGACCATCAATGGCGTTCAGACCGGAATCGTGCTGGCCACCAACAACATCGACGGAACCCAAGATTCCAAGTGGTGGAACTTCGAGGGTTTGACCATCAGCGACGTCACCATTCGGGGGGCCACGAACTGGTCGGTGTCAGTAGAAACACCTGCGACCACAACCAGTAAGTTCGCCGGTCTCACCCTGCAGAACATCTACGCCGAAAGCATGGCGTCCGACGGCCCGTTCGGCGGCGGCAACGGCGGAATACTGCTTGCATCGCTGCGTGATTCGACGATCGAAAACGTTCGTCTCGTTGCGGACCACCCCAGCGACATCCTGATCCTCGGCGCGTCCCAGATCCGCGGCAGCCTTCACGTCGCGGACCTGCCCCCGTCGAACCTCACCTTGAACGATGTGATCCTCGAAGGCCCCGGCCGGATCCTCATCCAGGACATCGCCGGTCTTTCGGTCGGCAACATCGAGTCTCACGGCGCAGACGGCGCTGCCGTGGAGTTGTATCGCGTCAAGGATGCGTCATTCGCCAACATTACCGCCGACCTGCCCGGCCGCGGCAGCGGCGGGGGCTTCGGGGTCCGCCTCCTGCAAGTGCACGACATCGATATCGCCAACATCGAGGTGACGATGGACGACCACGTCGGATCGTCCTGGTGGGCGGTCGAACTCAGCGGCGGGAACCCCACTCAGGACATCGCCGGTAACGGCGTTCGCGTCGAGAACGTCACCTACATCAGCGACCGTGACGCCACCGACTCCGACATCGCGGTCCAGGGCGGCCCGTACGGGCCCGTGGACTGGTACATCCACGTCACGTGGCGGCACAACGGTGAGGCTCTGCCGCAGTGGCGATCTACGACGTACGGCGACGTGAGTCCGCTCTGAGTCTGAGCTTCGTGGCCCCTCGACCTGTGACAAGGTGGCGAGGTCTGACCAACGCGGCATTATCGGATGCTCTGGCATCCCGCCTTCGACAACGACCGCAGGCATCAATGGCTGCGAGAAACGGTACGCGCCGCGGTGGCCTCGACAACCGTGTGAGAAGCGGCCAGTCCTCACGGGCGTTCTATGAACGTCGGTGTGTCCAACTGACCGGGCTGCGGCCAGTTGGAGAACGCCTCGGCATAGCTGTGGCTCATGACCTCCAGCACGGTCCCCCACGGATCCGCCGCATAGGCCAGGACCCAAGGGCGTCCCGGTACGAAGACCGTCGGTTCGGACAGCATCGCGCCACCGTTCGCGACGATGATCCGGACCGCTTCCGACACGTCCGGGTAGGTCATGCACACGTGCCACGGCCCACGGCGCGAATAGTCGATCGGGGTGGACCGGTCTCGATCCCGCACCGGCGGGTCGATGAACTGAAAGAGTTCGATGCCGACGCTGTTGCCGCTGAGCAGGTGCGCCTGCCACGCGCGCTGAAAGCTCGGGCCCAGCGAGGAGCTGGCCTCGCGGTGGCCGGCGGACTCCAGCAACCGGGGTCCCATGATGCAGCGGAAGCCGAATACCTTGCCGTACCAATCGATTGCGGCGAAAACGTCGGGTACCGTCACGCCGACATGGTTGATCGCCCAGGGCGCCGACGGCTGCAACGGTGCGCGGGGCCCTTCGTCGACGGTCATGCGTCCTGCCCCTGCCGCTCGATCCCGGCTGCGCGCGCTGTGAGCTCGTAAAGCGCCACGTAGTCATCCGTTCGGAACCCGTAGCCGATCGCCGTCTGGATGAGTTGATGCGTGGATGCCGCCAGGGGCAGCGGCACCTCCAATGCACGCGCTGCTGCCAACCCGAGGTCGAAGTCCTTGCGGAGGCTCTCTGAGGTGAACGTGGGTTCGTAGTCACGGGCCCGGATGGCCTCGCCCTTGCTCGCGATGAACGTCGAGGCCAAGACGGATCCGTTGATGAAGTCCAGGAATGCCGCCGGGGCGATGCCGCCCTTCTCGCACAAGGTGACGACTTCGGCCAGCGCTTCGGTGATCATGCCCAGAAGCAAGTTGTGGCACAACTTCACCAGGCGTGCTTCTTCGTTGAACCCGCAGTGCACAACGGTGGCCGCAATGGATTCCAGATAACCGCGAGCAGCCTCGAAGGCGTCGACGGGCCCGGACGCGACGACGGCCGCATGACCCGCGGACACCATGGCGGCATTGCCGCTGACCGGCGCCGAAAGCATTGCGGTGCCACGGTCGGCGGCGGCCGCGCGAACCGTCTCAGCCGCATCTTCGGACACGGTGGAACAGTCGACGATCACCTGGGGCGCGGTGGTGCCGACCAGCAACCCTCCGGGTCCCAAGGTGACGGCGAGCAGGTCCGGAGAGGACATCACCGTGATGAAGACGATGTCGCAGCCAGTCAGACCATCGATGGTGTCCACCTGTTCGGCGCCGGCCGCCACCAGTGGCGCGGCCTTCGATGCGGTGCGGTTCCACACCCGAAGGTCTTTCCTCCCGCCTTCCATCAACCTGCCGGCCATCGCGGCACCCAATCGGCCGGTACCCAGCCACCCAATACGTTGCTCAGACATCGTCCTCGTCCTTTCCCTCGGAGTGGAGGACGCAACTTGACGTCCACGGTGTCGAGGTTACCCAATTCTTGACCGATCAGTACAACATTCCTCCAACTTGTTGGACCGGTCGTTCCAGCGAGGGTAGGGTCGGGCTCGGCTACGAAGGAGGTGGCGAATGGCAGGCCGCAAGAAGTTCGATGTAGAACACGCCGTCGACCAGGCCATGCAAGTGTTCTGGCAGCGCGGATACGCCGAGTCGTCGCTGGAGTTGCTCAGCGCCGCGACGGGTTTGGGGCGCGGTTCACTCTATGGAACGTTCGGCAGCAAGGATGAGCTCTTTCGGCGCGCGCTCGGAAGGTACTCCGCTATTTACAGCGCACGCTTTGACGAGGCGCTCGCCGGAGCTCACACCGATCCGGTGTCGGCGATCAGAGCGTTTTTTGACGTCGTGCTCGACCGCATCGCCGACCCTGCCGTTCCGGATGGTTGCCTGATCGCCCAATCTGCCATTGAGTCAACGATATTGGGTCCCACCAGCGCAGCGTGCGTACGGGATCTGCTCGGCAGGCAGTACACGCGCATACGGTCTGCGCTCGACAGCGTTCACGGCGATCCGAGGCTGATGGACGAACTCGCAACCTACGTCGTCGCCGTGACCCAATCCCTGGCGGTCGTCAGCCGCGGTGGCATGTCGCGGGATCAACTGCGCTCGACCGTGCGGATTACCTGCGAGACGATCGCCCAGCAGCTGCGCGAGGCGACGTCGCCCGCGTCCTGACCCGGGGCACGCCCCGTCATCGGGATGTCCTGTCGGGATTCGCCGTAGCGTCGTTGACAAGTTTCACCAGCACCTGCCGTCGCTGGCGGGCACCGTCGATTCCGGGCTCGCCCAACATGAGTCCGACCGCCGCGGGTACGGCCAGCCACCAAGCGGCCAGAGCGCGGGCGACGTACAGGAGATGAGCCGGCTCGACGTCGGTGCGTAAATATCCTTCTTCCTGGGCTCGGGCCACCGCTCGGACGTTTCCGGCGTAGTACTCCGTACGCTCCCGAGCGGCGGCCAACGTGGCCTTGTCCGACTGCAGCGGGTCCGGGTCCAAGCCTTCCCACAGCAGCAGTCGCAGGTAGTGCGGATAGTCGCGGTGATAGTCGTAGATCCGAGCCGCGAACGTCCCCAGGTCGCGCGCCTGCTCGTCGGTCAGGGGCACGGCAACTGCGAGCTTGGCCATCTCCTGGTCGAGCACCGCACTGAACAGCTTCTGCTTACTACCGAAGTACTGGTAGATGCGCTCCTTGTTGACTCCTGCTCGCTGCGCGACTCGATCGACGCGCGCCCCCAGTGGTCCGTGCTCGCTGTACTCGAAGACAGCAGCATCCAGTAATCGCTGCTTCGTTCGCGCGGTGTCCCAGGCCATGCGGAACTGTATCAATTCCAACTGACCAGTTGCAGATTCGGAGCGATCCGTGCCACACTCCAACTGGCCAGTTGCAATTTGCACTGCGAGAGGAAACGTTGAACATGGTTGCGAATGAACATCTCTCGTCATCCGGTGAGAACACCCGCAAAGCTCTCGAGGAGGTGTTCTCCACGGCCTCGCTGTCCGGGTTCGGCGAGACGTTCCTCGACCGGCTATCCGAGGACGTGACGTTCACCGCCACCGGCACGTCACCGTTGGCCGGGCAGTACCACGGTAAGGCCGAATACCGGGAGCAAGTACTCAGCCGGCTGCACGATCGCCTCGCAACGCCGATGCGCCCTCAGCTCGACCAGATGGTGGTCGACGGCGAGTGGGCCGCAGTGCGTTTCCACACCGAAGGAGTCAGGGGCACCAACGGAGCCGACGCCAGCATGCAGTACTGCTGGGTCATCCGCGTCTCCGGAGACCGCATCGTCGAGGTCATCGGCTACTACGACACCGAAAAGATGGTCGGCCTTTTCGGCTGACCGATCTTGCATCCGCGCACCCCGACCCTGAATGGAAGCACTGATGACCTCTACCCCGACCATCGAAGACCGACTGCGCGCCGTCGAAGACAAGCTCGCAATTTACAGCCTGCTCGCCAGCCACCCGATCAGTGCGGACACCGGCGAACCAGGCTTCGTGCGAGCCATCTACACCGAGGACTTCGTTTTCGACCGGGGCGCAGGTCTCGCTGGCGCGCAGGGCGTTTCGGGCATGGTTGAACTCGTCGGAAATGACGGCCATCGCGCCGCAATCTCCGGAGGTCTTGCGCATTTCGGCAACCTGCCGCTGGTGGAACTAGACGGGGATACCGCCACCGCTACCTCCTACATCGCGCTCATCAGCCCCGATCCCGAGGGCAACGAGCGGGAGCTACCGAATCACGGCACCTCGTCCGGGTACCGAATCCATCGGGTCATCGCCAACCGCTGGCTGCTCGCACGTCAGGACGGCCAGTGGATGATCACGTCCCGCACGGTGCTGCCGATGGACGGGTCGGGGCCGGCGCTCGATGAGGTGCTCCGTCCTGCCAGGTCCTACTACGAGAACCGACAGCGGTAGGCGCGGCGGGATCACGGGCAGGGCGGAAGTTCAGCCAGGGCCCCGTCGATCAACTCCGCCGCCGTCCGGGCGGCCCCTTCGACGTCACCTGCGGCGATGTGGTCCAGCAGCACCCCGTGATCGACCACTTCAAAGGTGGCCTCCCTGCCGCTGGCGACGCTGGCAGCGATGGCCTCCATCAGACCGCGGTACAGCTCGGTAAGCGTGGCGTTGTGCGAACTGCGAACGACCACGAAGTGGAAATCCGCGTCCGCCCGGGCGAATTCGTCGGTGTCACTGTTGGCCAGGCAGGCATCACGGCGCGCCAACAGCGCCCGCAGTTCGACAAGGTCCTCGGCGGTCCGCCGAGCGGCGGCCAGCCTCGCGCCCTCGACCTCCAGCGCGCGCCGGACCTGCAACACTTCGCGCCACTCGGCACCGCACAGCCGGCGTAGCGCGCCCGATACCTCGCTGGTCGCGCGGACGTAGGTACCGTCGCCTTGCCGTACCTCGAGGATTCCTACATGGGCCAGCGCCCGGACCGCTTCGCGGACGGTGTTACGCCCCACACCGAGGGACTCGACGAGGACGGTCTCATTCGGGATGCGCTGGCCGACCTGCCACTCTCCGCTGGTGACCGACGTCCGCAGCTGCTCGATGACCTGCCCGACCAGGCCCGTCCGGCGCGCAGTGATCAATGGCACAGACACGTCCTTTCATCCAATCATGGGATGTATGGCACCGTAGCAGGGTGACACTGAGTCGGCAGGACCAAGAGGGCGAGATGTCGAGGGTGCACCTGACCCCCGGCGCGGGCGATACCGCTGAGGTAGACCCGAGTCCCGTCCCGATGGTGGCCGGCGGCGCGTTGCTGGCGACCGCCGTCGTCCTCACCGCCCTCAACCTGCGGCCTGCTGTCACCAGCGTGGCACCGGTGCTGGGCGAGATGCGCGCCGACCTCGGTGTATCGGCAACGTGGGCCGGCCTACTGACCACCCTGCCCGGCCTGTGCTTCGCCGCGGCAGGGCTGACTGCGCCCAGGCTCGCCCGGCGCATCGGAATCGGCCGCGTGATCTCCCTGGCCCTGGCTGCCATCACCCTTGGCCTGCTCGCGCGCACCGTCGACGGCCCTCATGTAGTGATCGCCGCAACGCTGGTGGCGTGTGCGGGCATCGCACTGGCCAACGTCCTCATCCCTGTGGTGATCAAGGGATCGTTCCCGGCACGGATCGGCCTGATGACCGGCATCTACACCGCCGCGCTCCAAGGCGGCGGGGCTCTGGGAGCGGCAGCGACACCCGGGCTCGAGGACCCGCTCGGAGGATGGCGCCCCGCGCTCGCTGCATGGGCCGCGGTGTCCTTCATCGCGCTGGTCGCGTGGCATCCCACGTCGCGACGACACGCCGGCACGTGGGCCGCGAGCACCACCCCGACCAGCGGCAAACGCTCACTGCTGCGTAATCGACTGGCCTGGACCGTCACATTGTTCTTCGGGTGCCAGTCCTTCATGGCCTACATCGTGATCGGCTGGCTACCACAGGTACTCATCGACAATGGCGTCGACAAGACCCAGGCGGGCCTGCTCGCCGGACTCACATCCCTGATAGGCGTCCCGATCGCGCTGGTGATCGCACCGCTGGCGGCACGCAGTTCCGGGCAGAGCGCGTGGATCGTCGGGCTGGGTGCCGTGGGCCTGGTGGGCGCAGTCGGCCTGACAGTCGCCCCCGGCGCCCAACCCCTGCTGTGGAGCGCGCTGATCGGTATCGGCATGGGCGTGTTCGCGCTCGCCCTCGCGGTGATCGCCCTGCGCGCCCGCAACGCCGAGGACACCGCTCAGTTATCCGGCATGGCACAGGGATTCGGTTACCTCATTGCCGGTATCGGCCCGTTCCTGTTCGGCCTGCTGCACGACGTCACACACGGTTGGACGGTTCCCTGGACGATGTTCGTTGCCGTCTACCTGGTGCAGATCGTCCTCGGCGCACTGGCCGGTCGTGCCCGGTACGTCTGACCGATAGCGACGCAGCTGCGCCGGGCGGGTTCACCGTCCCGGTGTGGATTGCCGTGCGCGCCTGGCCATCACGACCACCAACCACACGGCGGACACCAGAAAATAGAAGGCCCCGAACGCGGCATAGGGGCGCGATGTCGGCAACACTGGCCGACTGGGTGGGACCGCGCCCCTGTAGCAGGTCGACGACCCGCCGAGGGAGTTGGCTTGCCGAGGAAGTCGTGGGATACACAGCAGGTGTATGCCGTTGCGTTTCAGCGGGATTCCGTCATCCGCAGCCACACCACCTGGCAGGTCTGTTTGGCGTTCTCCAGGTTGTCCACTGAGACTCTGGACCCCTGGTAGAAGCTGCGTTCGATCATCCAGCACAGCGCGCGTGCAAGCGCCGGAGCGTCACCGGGCCCGTCGCCGGGAGGGACCCCCGCACGGCGCAGGACCCCGGCGATCGCCTCGATGAAGACGTCGGCAGTGTTCGTCCACAACTGATCGATCTCCGGCACGGTGGAACTGAGATCGACCGTTGCCCGCATCACCGGGCCATGCTCCCTCCACACCTTCACAGTGCGCTCCAGCGCGGTGGCGATCACCTCTTCGACAGGTGCGCTGTCGGCGAGTACCGCAGCTGACTTCTCCTGCAGCGTCTCGACCGTCCGCGCGACCAACGCAGTGACCACGTCCTGCTTCGAGGCGAAGTAGAAATACAGCGCCCCGCGGGTGAGCCCGGCCGCTTCGGCGATGCCGGCGACCGTCATGTCCGCATAGCCACGCGTAGCCAGCAATTCCTCGGCTGCGTCGAGAATCTGCCGCTCACGAAGGTCGCCCTTGCGCACGGCGGGTGCCGTCCGACGTGAGGGCCAGGACTTGGTCACCGTTCCCAGCCTAGCTCAGCGCCATCAGTTGGTGGCCAACTGTGCACCGTCAGCGAAATCCGTACTGCGCGAAAGGGTTTCCCACTGACGAATTTCCTCATCGACCGCAGCCCGCGCAGTGCCGATCAACCTGAGCGCATCCGAGCCCAGAACGAGGTGTGCCGGCGGTTCCGCCTCATCCAGTATTGCCAGCACCGCTTCGGCTGCCTTCACGGGGTTGCCCAGCTGATTGCCGCTGGCCTTTACGCGTGCGGCGCGGATGGGTTCGAACAACTCGTCGTAATCAGCGATGGAACGCTGGGCGCGTGTCATCGACCGACCGGCCCAGTCGGTGCGGAAGGAACCCGGTTCGATTGCCGTGACATGGACACCGAACGAGGCGACTTCCTTGCGCAGGCTCTCCAGCAGACCCTCCACAGCGAACTTGCTCGCACAGTAGGCCGACATCCCGGGAACCGCCATCAGGCCCGCCATGGACGTCACCACCATCAGGTGACCGGCACGTCGCTGCCGCATGTAGGGCAGCGCCGCCTGCAAGGTCGCGGCGACACCAAAGACGTTGGTGGCGAACTGCGCACGCACCTCCGACAACGGCGTCTCCTCGAAGATGCCTTCGACGCCGTAGCCCGCATTGGCGATCACGATGTCGATGGCCCCAACGCTCGCTTCCACGTCGGCCACCGTGCGGACCACCGCAGCATCATCGGTCACGTCGAGTAGCCGGGCGTGGGCGCGTCCCGGCGAGAGTGACTCGAACGTCGCAACGTCCTCGGGCTTGCGCACCGTGCCCACCACTTGATGTCCGGCGTCCAGTGCTCCGACCGCGAACGCGCGGCCCAGACCGCTACTCACGCCAGTGATGAAAAAGGTCTTCATGGTTCCTCCAGGTTCGGTAAAGCCACGTGGCGTTCAACCGCCGACGCGTAATCCACATGTTTCACTAATCGACATGGTGTCGATTTTATTCGACGTACCGTCAAGTTAACACCGGTTGATGCTTCCTCGCAACGTCACCAACGGATTCCGCCCCAGACACGAGGGACGGAGACCACCAATCCCCCGTGCGGCGCCGCAGTCGTTGCCGCGGCCTGATCCATCCTCCAGCGGTTGACCCCGGCCGGATTCGAGGCAATCATGACCACGTCGGCGACTCAGCCCCCCAACCGATACGTCCACTGCCGGTGCGGCACGCACCCGAGGAGAGTTATGCCCGAGATGATGCCTCCGATCAACAACGGAGAACTCTTCATGTGCAACACATTGACCATCCGGCCCGAATGCCGGCTGGAGTACCTGCGGGAATTACAGACGGTGCTCCCCCAGGCGAAGGCGCTACCCGGGTGTCTGCTACTCGAATGCGGCGAAAAGATCGATGCCCCCGGCACTTTCATTCTCACTGAGCGTTGGCGAAGCGGCAATGAGTATGTCAACGAGTACCTGACGCTGCCCTTCTATCAGGAATATCTCGCCAAGACCGAGGCCATGTACGAGGGTCCCCGCGATGTGGCCGTGCTGTCCTCCGTCGAGACGATGAGCTGAACCCGCCTGCTGCGCATAGGCCGGGGATCGGCGGTGATCGCAAAGCTCGACCTGCGACTCAACTCCCATTTCTGTCTCGTTGCTGTGAGCACCGACAGAAATACTTAGATCAGGTAGCGTTTCAAAGGGCGTGTCCGCGTGCACTCCCGATGCGCTACAAGGTCGACGGAGCAAAGGAGCGGCAGAGTGAATCTCGGTCCGTGGGGCGATCTCACCATCCTCGCCGCCGTGATGGAAATGGTCTTCGCCACTTGCGTATTCGTGTATATCAGTCGGCTGGAGAACAGGACCTCACATCCCTTGGGTGAAAAGGTAGGCGCCCATAAAGCGGTGCTGGCCAAACTCCGCAAGCGCGAACCGATGTCGCGAGAAGAGATGGACTATGCGACCGAATTGGTTGCTGACGCTCGGTCACCTCTGGCGTACGCGATACCCGCCGCACTGTTCACCATCGGATTCTTCTACGTGGTCGGTTGCCTCTTTGTGCTCCACCTTCATGGCGGCAATCCCTCTTTCAGGACGTTCATCGGTGGCATTCCCATGCTGACCTCCATGAACATGGCCGCTCAGCTCCGCAGGGTCGCGCGGTTGACCAGAAACCTGCAGGACGTGCCGGAGTTGCAGCCGCACGAAGGAGCTCTCCGGATTTCCTAGTCCACGGTTGCCGACAGTGGGCGTCGATTCGCGATCGTCAGATTCCAGAGCGCTTCTGCGACTCGGTAATCGGGTCGCCGTCCTCCCACAGAAGTAACTGCCGGCCGGATTGACCTGAACGGTAGGGCTGAGACGTTCGACGGGCGGGGCGCGGACGCACGTTCAGTGGCCACCAGAACCAGCGACCGAGCAGTGCGGCGACGGCCGGCGTCATGAAAGAACGCACGATCAACGTGTCGAACAGCAGGCCGAGGGCGATCGTGGTGCCGATCTGACCGAGAATCCTCAAGTCAGCGAACAGGAATGAGGCCATCGTGGCGGCGAACACCAATCCCGCTGCCGTCACCACCGCGCCGGAGCCGGCCATCGCCCGGATGATGCCGGTATTCAAGCCGGCACCGATCTCCTCTTTGAACCGGGAGATCAGCAGCAGGTTGTAGTCAGATCCCACCGCCAGCAGCAGGATCACGGCCAGCGCCAACACAATCCAGTACAGCTCGATACCGAAGATGTCCTGCCATATCAGCACCGAGAGCCCGAACGAGGCACCCAATGACAGCGCCACGGTGCCCACGATGACGATCGCGGCGACGATACTTCGGGTGATGAACATCATGACCAGCAGAATCAGGCAGAGCGCTGCGATGCCGGCGATCATGAGATCGTATTTGGCTCCGTCCTGGATGTCCTTGTAGGTGGCAGCAGTGCCGGCGATGAAGATCTTGGACCCGGCCAGAGGTGTGCCTTTGACGGCTTCCTGCGCTGCATGCCTGATGGCGTCGATGTGGGAAATGCCCTCAGGTGTAGCGGGATCCCCATCGTGGGTGATGATGAGGCGGGCGGCCTTCCCGTCCGGTGACAGGAACAGCTTGAGTCCGCGCTGGAACTCCGGATTGGTGAACGCCTCCGGAGGTAGATAGAACGAATCATCGGTTTTCGACGCGTCGTAAGCCTGCCCCAGGGCAGTCGAGTTTTGCAGTGCCGCCTCGGTTTGGTCGTTGATACCCGAGGTGGTCGCGTAGTTGGTCAGCGTCAGATCGCGGTTGGCCTGCTGACTGGCGATCTGCGGTGGAATCAGGGCGAGCAGCTTCGGCTGCAGCGCATCCAATTTGGCGATGCTGCCGGCGACATCGGCCAGTTGGCCGGTCAGCTCATTGATACCGTCGAGCGCGTCGAAGAGCGATCGTAGAGCGGCACAGATCGGGATGTCGAAACAGTGTGGCTCCCAGTAAAAATAGTTGCGCAGCGGACGGAAGAAGTCGTCGAAGTTCGCGATCTTGTCACGCAGGTCCTGGGCGGTGGCAACAGTGTTCTGGAATGCTCTGGTCTGCTCATCGGTGACGGCACTGGACTCTTGTTGCAACGCATACTGCTGCCGCAGAACGTCTATCGAGTTGTTGATCACGTCCACCTGTTTGAGCAGGTCGGCGCCTCGGGCCTGCTGAAAGGGCAGGTTGTTGATCTGGGAGGCACTGCTGGTGCTGATCTGGAACGGTATCGACGTGTGGTCGAGGGGCGTTCCGAGCGGCCGGGTGATCGACTGCACCTGCGCGATGCCATCGGTGTGGAAGACCGCCTTGGCGACGCGTTCGAGCAGGATCATGTCGGTGGAATTGCGCAGATCGTGGTCGGCTTCGACCATCAAGAGTTCGGGGTTGAGCCGGGCCTGCGAGAAGTGGCGTTCCGCGGCGGTGTAACCGACATTGGCCGGTGCACTGGCGGGCAGGTAGGGCCGTGCGTCGTAGCTCGTCGTGTATCTGGGCAGGGCGAGCAACCCGATGAGGGCGATCGCGATCGTCGCCACCAGGATGGGCCCGGGCCAGCGGACGATGGCGGTACCGATACGCCGCCACCCCTGGGTACGCATGGGCCGGCTGGGTTCGAACAATCCGAAGTGGCGACCGATGGTCAGCAAGGCCGGCGCGAGGGTCAGGGCTGCCACTACCGCCACAAGGACACCGATGCCGGCGGGGACGCCGAGGCTCTGGAAATAGGGAAGGCGGGTGAAGGTCAGACACAACACCGCCCCGGCGATCGTGAGGCCCGAACCCAGAATGATGTGCGCGGTTCCGTGGTACATCGTGGTGAAGGCGGAGACGCGGTCCTGCCCGGTGTAACGCGCTTCGTGGAAACGGCCGAGAATGAAGATCGCGTAGTCGGTTCCGGCAGCGATGACCAGTAGCGTCAGGAGATTGGTCGAATACGTTGAGAGCTCGATGATGCCGGCGTTGGCCAGCACGGCGACGACGCCACGAGATGCGGTCAACTCGATCATCACCGTGAAGATCACGAGGAACACCGTCGTGAGACGACGGTAGAGCCAAAGCAGCATCAGTGCGATCACACCGAGGGTGATCAAGGTGGTTTTCAGGGTCCCCTGGCGGCCCACCTCGAACTGATCGGTGACCAGGGGCGCGGCGCCGGTGACGTATGCCTTGATTCCCGGGGGCGGCGGAGTCTTATCGACGATGTCACGTACCGATTCAACAGACTCATTGGCCAACGACTCGCCTTGGTTGCCGGCGAGATAGAGCTGCACCAGGGCTGCCTTGCCGTCGGCACTCTGCGAGCCGGCCGCAGTCAGAGGATCGCCCCAGAAATTCTGAATGTGCTCTACGTGGCGAGTGTCCTCGGAGAGCTTCTGAACCAGGCCGTCGTAGTAGTGGTGGGCGTCGGCGCCGAGCGGCTGGTCACCCTCCAGGACGATCATCGCCGAACTGTCGGAATCGAACTCGTCGAACACCTTGCCGATGCGCTTACTCGCCTGCAGCGACGGTGAATCCTGCGGGCTCAGCGACACATTGTGCGCCTCGGCAACGGTCTCCAGCTGTGGCACGAAGACATTGGTCACAACGGCCAGGCCCAGCCAGAACAACGCGATGAGCACCGAGAACCGCCGGATGAAGTCCGGAATACGCTGGCTACTCATCCTGATTTGTCCAGGCAGTAGGTGAAGGCGTTCAAGTTGTTCACCGATCTTTCGTCCTTCACCACGTCGTCAATCTTTATTCGGCATCCGATCGAGTCGCTGTTGCCCTGGGCGGCGACGTTGACGAACACCGCCGGCTGGGTGGTGGTCGTGTCGTAGGCCCAGGGCAGCGTGGCGCCGTCAGCGCGCTGCGGCTGAGCATTGACGTCCAGGTAGGTGATGGTCGCCACCGTGCCCGGCGGGCCAAAGACCTCCAGCACTACGTGTTTGGGGTTGAACGGAACTATGTCGTTCTCGGAGCCGCTGGGTGTCGAGGTGACGTCCTGCGACGCGAAGACGCCGTGCAACCGATACACCGCGAATCCGGCCACCGCGAGCACAACTACAGCCACCAACAGCATCCAGTGTTGCCCGGCCCGCCGCCCGATCGAAACCCGCTGCATCCGTAACCCTTTCATGAGCGGCGACAGGCGCGGACGTGGAAGTTCTCATAGAGAAGCTAATCAACCCGAATGACGGTACGACACAGGACCGGACTCCACAACACGAGATTGACCGGGCCGCTGATTATGGCGAAGTAGAACGTGAGTCGAACTGTCCTTATTCACAGCAACTTCGGAGCTTTCCCCACTGGCACGACAGACACGGCCCTGGTAGTTCCAGCTGGGCTGGCCCCGCGTCGCGAGCAGTCGGTACCGAAGGCGACTACCGTCGGCCGCGTGGACATCCGCGCACCCCGGCGGGCGACCCCAGCCGACGTACCCGCCATCACGTCGCTCGTCGCCGCCGCATTCGGCAAGTACATCGAGCGCATCGGAAAGCCCCCGGCGCCGATGCTGGCGGACTACGCCGCACTCCTCGACGACGCCCGGGTCTGGGTTCTGGCCGAAGACGACGCGCTGATCGGAGTGCTCGTCACCATGGCCCGCGACGATCATCTCTACCTCGATACCGTCGCAGTCGCGCCGGCCGCCGCGGGCGCGGGCTACGGCCGCATCCTCCTCGACCACGCCGAGCGCGATGCCCGGGAACTGGGCTTCGACGAAGTACGACTCTGCACCAACGAGGCCATGACGGAGAACCTGTCCTACTATCCGCGGCGCGGTTACCACGAGACGGCGCGCCGCGTCGAGGACGGCTATCGGCGGGTCTTCTTCTCCAAGGGACCACTGCGGCCCGCCTAGCCAACGGCCCTCTCCTGCGAATGCGGTCTCGAGCAAATATCGCAGGTACCCGGTGTGAACCGGTGGGAGTCATTATGCTCCGACCCATCAAGGCATTTCGGGTGCCCGGCTGTGCAGACACCTGCCGAGTACCGGACATGCTGACGATGTGCACGCAGGTGCACACAACTAACGAAGAGGTGCCGTTCCGATGGATGAGTTCCCACAAGACTACGAAATCTTCGATCTCGGCGATGTGACGCTGCAGCACGGTGCGACGTTGCGCGGCGCCAAGCTCGCGTACAAGACCTATGGCGAACTGAACGCTGACAAGACCAACGCGATCGTGTTCCCCACCTGGTATTCCGGACGCCACTGGGACAACGAATGGCTGATCGGCGACGGAATGGCCCTGGACCCGGCCAAGTACTTCATCATCGTCCCGAACATGCTGGGCAACGGGCTCTCATCGTCGCCGTCGAATACCCCACCGCCCTACGACGCCGCACGCTTCCCGCACGTCACTTTCTACGATCAGGTCGAGCAGCAACACAAGCTCGTCACGTCATTCGGGATCGAGACCCTTCCCCTCGTGACCGGCTGGTCGATGGGCGCCGGGCAGACCTATCAGTGGGCCGTCAGCTACCCGGACATGGTTCAGCGCGCCTTGCCATTCTGCGGTTCGTCCAAGACCAGCGAGCACAACATCGTGTTTCTCGAGGGCGTCAAGTCGGCGCTGACTGCGGACGCGGCATTCAAGGAAGGCTGGTACACCGAGAAGCCGGTCAAAGGCCTGCGTGCAGCCGCGCGCGTCTACGCGGGGTGGGGGTTCTCGCAGGCGTTCTACTGGCGGCAGGAGTACCAGAAGATGGGTTACTCCTCCCTGGAGGACTTCCTCGTCGGTTTCTGGGAGGGGTTCTTCCTCGACCGCCGTGACCCGAACAACCTGCTGACGATGCTGTGGACCTGGCAGAACGGCAATGTCGGGGCCACGCCCGGCCGTGGTTTCAACGGTGACCAGGTCGCGGCGCTGAAGACCATCAAGGCCAAGATGACCGTGGCGCCGGCCGAGAAGGACCTCTACTTCCCGCCCGAGGACGAGGAGTTCGCGGTCAGCCACATTCCCAATGCCGAGTTGCGGGTGATTCCCGGCGTATACGGTCATTTCGCGGGCGGCGACGCCAACCCCGAGGACAACAAGTTCATCGACAACCTTCTCAAGGAACTGCTCGCGAGCTGAGTACGTCAGGTTCCGTTGAGATAGGCGAGCACCGCCAGCACTCGGCGGTCACCGTCATCAGCCAGCGGCAGTTTGGCGAAGATACCGCCGACATGTTTCCGGACCGCCGCCTCGGACACGACAAGTCGCTGTGCGATCTGCGGATTCGTCAGGCCCTGAGCCATCAGCCCCAGGACCTCCTCCTCACGGGGCGTGAGTGCTGCCAGGACCCCTCTTCTCCGCGAATCGCCGACGAGCGCCACCACGATGTCGGGATCGATGATCGTTGCGCCGGAAGCGATGTCACGGACGGCATCAAGAAAGTGACGAACGTGGGCGACGCGATCCTTGAGGAGGTAACCGAGACCACCACGGCCGGTGTCAGCGCTGCGGTCCAGCAACAGGTGCAGCGATCCGACGGAGGTGTACTGCGACAAGATCACCACCGCCAGTCCGGGGGCGTTGCGCCGCAGTTCAATCGCGACCCGGATGCCCTCGTCGGTATGTGTCGGAGGTGTCCGGACGTCGGTGATCACCACATCGGGGTGGTAGCTGCGCACGGCCTCAGGTAACTCGTCGGCCGTCTCGACCGCCGCACACACCTGGTGGCCGTCGGATTCGAGCACTGTCACGATCCCGGCACGCAGCAGGGGTGCGTCTTCGGCCAGGACCACACGCAGGCCCTCAGCGCGGTGACTGTTCATGTCGGACAACGCATTCTGACTTCGGTGGGCCCACCGGTGGGACTGCAGATGGTCAATGTGCCGTTGACAGCCTCGACACGAGCCACCAGTGTGGCAAGTCCACGGCCGGATCGGAGGGCGGCGCCACCGTGGCCGTCATCGCGAATGGTGAGCCACCACAGTCCATTCCGGCGGCCGGCAACGATCGCCACCGCAGATGCCGATGAGTGTTTGACGATGTTGGTCAGCGCTTCGTTGATGACCAAATAGGCGGTGTGCTCGACTGCCGCAGGTAGTCGCTGCGGAGTCTCGGTGGCTCCGAAATCGGCGCTGACCGGCAAAGGGTACGGGCCGATCAGGTCGGTAACCGCCGCGATGAGTCCGTGTTCGGTGAGTGCCCGCGGCAAGATGCCGAGAAGCACCGAACGCAGCTCAGCAAGGATGTCGTCGAGTTGCCGGTGGGCGTCGGCGGCGAGCCGGCCCGTCTCGTCGTCGCCGTGGCTGTTCTCGGCGATCCCCAGAGTCAGCGCCAACGCAACCAGGCGGTGCTGGACCCGGTCGTGCAGATCACTCTCGATCCGCCGGCGCTCCTGCTCCACGGCATGCAACAACGCCGTTCGGGACTCCTCGAGTCGTATGACTTCGCGTTGCAGCGACTCGGGATCGCTCAAGCCGGCAACCGCGAACCGCGCCATCCCCCCGGCATAGGCACCGAGCACATAGGCCGAGATGATCAAGCCCGCAACGCCGAGCGCCGCTGCGATCCATGATTCCCGCGGGGAGTCGATGACCCACAACGCCACGTTGATGGGTTCACCCGGCCGCACCAGCCAGGGCGCCGCCAGCATGACGCCTACCACGATCATCACGAAACCTGCCAGAACCGCTTCGCAAGGCCCCGTGATCAGCGCACTGAACAACACGTAGCCGACCTGGCGCACGCTCGGCAGCCGGCCCTCGTTGCGCGCCGCTGCCACATCGGCGCGGACGCGGTCCGCTGCGGCCTCATCGATCAACGACAGCCTTGCGCACTGCACCTCGAGCAACGGCGACCATATGGATGTCCGTCCAGAACGCGACCACCCCGCCACGAGAATCGGAATCAGCCCGATGACCATGATCGCGCTCAGAAGACCCCCGAACATGGCCCACGCCAAAGCGCGCCACGGCCACACCGACAGCAGATACCGCGGCCCGGACACCATGGCAGCCACCAGCGATCGGCCCGAGGCCTGTCCCATCAGGTGATCTTAGAACTGGGGCGTCGACGGTAGGTGCGCGAACCACCCGTATGCCCCGCCAGCACGATGGCCGCCACAAATGGCAGGAGTCCGGCACACAACAGGAATGTGGCTGCATTGATACTCGCCGTGTCACCGAAGACAGACAGCATGCCCACTGATGCGACGAGGTTGCACCCGCCGTGCAGCATGGCGCCCGGCCAGACCGATCCCGTGGCCGACCACAGCCAGCCGATGATGAACTCCAGCAGGATGCTCAGCGGCAGCCACCAGAGCATGCCCCAGAACGCCGCGGCCGCATCGGTTCCGCCGCCGAAGTAACCGACCCAGGGCAGCGGCCAATGCCACACACCCCAGATCACGCCGGTGAGGAACGTCGTGGCGATCGGCCGTCCGGGAACCAACCTGTCACGCAGATACGCTGTCCAGCCGTACTCCTCGCCCCAGAAGACCGGCGCCGCCGCGACACAGATCAAGGGTCCAGCTGCCAGGTAAGCCCAGGCAGACGCACTCATCTCCAGCTGCGACGGCGACCACCAACCGGTTGCGATGGATACGGCCACAGCTAGGAGCAGCGCACCCCAGGGAATCGTCACTGCTGCCGCGCAATATGGCCAAGCGGACTTCCAGTGCAGGGACAGACCAGAATCGGCGAAACCTTGTCGGGTGATCCATCGTCGAACCACGCACGCGGCAATCGCCGGGACGAAGGCCGCGGTGGCAAGTTGAGTCGTCGGATCATCCAGTGACCCACCCAGTAGGTACACCACCAGCCATGGCACCCAGGCGCCCAGAAACGCGATGGCCAGAAACCACCGGACGCCCCGACGACGTTGGGTGGGCGATTCACGCAGCGCAATGCCGATGGGGTCGACGCCGCTGGTCGATGTGCGGGTTGGCGAGACGTTCATACCCTCGAGTCCAGTGCATCGCCGCCCCGGAGTCCCTCACCCTGGCGACCGTCCTGCGGTAGCGCGCACGCTACCGCTCTAGATGCTGGACGCGAGGCGGGTGATCAGGCCACGGTCGCCGTCCACCCTGACGCGATCGCCGGTCTTGAGCACCTGAGTGGCCACCAGGGTGTTGACCACGCAGGGCAGCCCGTACTCCCGCGCGACGACCGCGCCGTGCGATACCGAGCTGCCGATGTCGGTGACCAGTGCGGCGATCACGGTGAAGTACGGTGTCCAACCCACGTCGGTGACGGGGGCGACGAGGATTTCCCCGCGCTGTACTTCCCGCGCATCCTGAATCGACTTAGCCACCCGTACAGTGCCTTCCGCGATGCCGCGGCTTGCCGGCCTTCCCAGGATCTGGTCGTCGGTGACGGCCCCGGGAGGTCGAGCAAGCATGGGTGTGGGCCGTCCGACCGAGACATCATCGAACTCCAGGGACTGTTGGAACCCCAGCGCATCGCGGCGCTGCAGCGCGCGCTGCACGAGGTCCGAGATGTCTGAGATGTCGTCACCCACCACCTGCGGCAATTCCGAGCGGTCGAAGAAGAAGACCAGGTCGGCATCGGGAAGGCGTCCGGCGTCGGCCAGCACCTCCCCCAGGTGGCGATAGCCGAGCTTGAGGCGGTGGGCCATCAGCGCCATCTTCGACTTGGTCTCCTCGCGTCCGCGGGCTCCGCCCTGGGCCAGCCGCGCGAGCAGCCTGACCGTCCGCGACCGGGGTGTATCGACGGGTTGGCGAGCGGGCGTCTCGCCGGCCGAATCACGGGCCGCCTGCAACATGACCTGCATCATGGACCCCAGCCCGTCGGCGTCCTCGGCCCACGCGGGGTCGCGCATGCACAGTTCGCGGTAGCCGCGGTGTCCGTGTCGAATCAGGAACTGCCGCAACGCCTCGCCGCCGGAGCTGTCCGCGTTCCGTAACCGGGTCAGGGCATCCGACGGCGCCGCGGAGAGGAATTGCTCGGCGGCGGTGTCGTCGGCGGCGATCTCTCGCACCACCGCATGCAGTTCGTCGACCATCACGGCGCTCTCGACGTCGGCGGCACCGGCCATCAGCCGGGCGGCCTCGGCCTGCCCCTCGTTCTCACCGCGGCCGTCCTTGATGGCACTACGCACCAGATAGCTTTCGAGCACATTCGCGCCGACGGCAGCTCGCGACGAGGACCGGACGTGCACCAGCGTGACGTGACAGTACAGGTCGACGCCCGATTCGAGCTGTTGTAGAACGCGTTTGGCGTCTCGACTGGTAGGGATGGGAAATGCCGCGATCTGATCACCGAGCCGCCGGATCGCCGGCCCGGCGAACAGCGAATAGGACGTCAGCCGAATTGTGTTGAGCAGCTTGGCGGGAAACGATTTCGGTGGTTTCGCCTCGAGTTCATCGACCACCCGACCGCAGATCGACATGGAGAACTGTTCCAACGAGTTTCCGAGAATGCCCGAACTCAGGGCCGTCCCTTCGGTCAAGTTCAAGAACATGTGCCCGTAGAAGTAGCCCACTTGAAGCCACGGCTTGTCGTAGCGGTCCTGCGCCCGCGCCACCACCTGGGTCATCTGCATCGCGTAGTCGATCGCGTATCCCGACACCGATGCGGTCAGCGGACAGAACGCCCCCGGCATCATCTCGCCGATATTGCACCGCGTGTAGACGTGCGTCGGGCCGGCCACCGGGGAGTCCATCTCGTTGAGATCCCCGGGCAGCGTGGTGATCGGCCTTGCCTGAAGCCACTGCAGCTGACCGGCGGCATCGATCGCCCATTCGAGATCCATCGGCCGGCCCCAGTGCTGCGCCGCGCGTAATGCCCCGGCGCGAATTCGGGAGACTTCGGCGTCAGACAGGACGGGGACTTCGCCGACCTCGCGTACCGCCTGGGTGCCGTCCGTGGTCAACACGAGATGGTCAGAGACAGCGGACCCGTCGACGAGCGCTTCGCCGAGTCCGGCGACGGCATCGATCACCATGAGATCCCTGCGCCCGGTCGTCGGGTCTGCGGTGAAGACCACTCCGGCAGCGCGCGCATCAACCATCTGCTGGACGACCACGTGCATCGTGGCCGCGCCCGTGTCGGCGTCCTGGCCGGCGCCTTGGCCGGCGTAGGAGGAGGCTCGCTCGGACCTGACGGAGACGACGCACTGGCGGACGGCTGCGGCAAAGCTCTCCGTGGAGTCGACACCGAGCACGGTGTCGTACTGTCCGGCGAACGACTGCTCGGCTCCGTCCTCTCCGGTGGCCGAGGACCTGACGGCTACCGGTGACGCACCTGTTGCCTGCATCCGGGTGAAGCGTTCGGTCACCGCGTCGGGAAGAGGAGCCAGGGAGGCTTGTGCGATCACGAAACCCGTTGGGACAGAGAGTCCCAGCCGTGTCAGTTCGGCCAGCCCCAGGGCCTTCCCGCCGAATCGGTCGTCGATGATGTCCGCGAACTCAATCGTGGTGGTGTGCATTCGTCAGCCCAACGCGTCGATGATCTCGGCCAGTGCTTCCACCGCGATCGGCCCGGGTTGATAGAGACAGATCCGGTCCGAGACGCCGTCGACCCGGTCTCGAATGTGCGCGGCCACCTCGGCCGGAGTGCCACAGGCGGCAATCGTGTGCAGCACCTCGTCATCGATCAGTGTGGCCATCTCCTGCCACCGCCCCTGCTTGGACATGGCGTTCAGCTCCGGTTGTAGATCCCCCCAGCCATGGGCGTCCAGGACCGGCCGGTAGGCGGGTGTGGAGCCGTAGAACGCCAGGAGCATCCGCGTCGACGTGTGATCCTCACCCACCGACACGATGATCTCGGGTACCACCGCGAAGTCGTCGGCGTCTCGTCCCGCCGCGGTAAGTCCTTCGCGGACGGCCGGCATGGTCAACTCATGCAGGAACTTCTTCGTCCCGAACGGCATCACCAACAGGCCGTCGGCGACTTCGGCTGTTGCCCGGGTCATTCGCGGGCCCAACGCTCCGAGGTAGATCGGCGGCGGCCCGAACGGGTTGGGCCCGGGATTGAACGTCGGCGTCATCAAGGTGTGCCGGAAGTACTCACCGCGGAAGTCGAGCCGCTCGCCGTCGTTCCAGGCGGCGAAGATCGCCCGCAGCGCGCCGACCATCTCCTTGATCCTGGCCACCGGGCGGTCGAACTCGGCCCCGTAGCGTTTTTCGATCTGCGCCCGAACTTGAGTACCGAGACCCAGAATGAAGCGCCCTTCGGAGATCTCCTGGAGGTCGTTCGCCTGGTGGGCCAGCTGAATAGGGTTGCGGGGCAGTGCGATCGCCACATTGGTCATCAAGTCCAGGGGTTTGACCGTCGAGGCCAACACCAGTGGCGTGAACACCTCCCGCGGACCCTCGAAGGTGAACACCCCGGAGGCGCCGGCTTCCCGCAGAAGTGCTGCCCGTTCGACCGCATCTGTCGCGCCGAACAGTGCTGTCATGACCTTCACGGCTGGGCTCCTGCCAGGACGTCGGTCCAGTCGGAGAACCCCGACGGGTGGTGCGGGCCGATGACCGCATGCTCGAACAGTCCCGCGCCCTCCTGCGTGCTGCCGTCGGCCTCGGTGCAAACAGCCCGACCGACGTGATCGATCAGGCTGAAGGGGGCCCGCGCGAGGACCTCGGGGTCTGTCAGGTCGTAGGAGACGCGCTCAGCGAACGGCTCGCCCTTCCAGCTACCGTGCGCCCAGGAGGAGTCACCGCCATAGCCGGAACCAAAGGCGATGGGGGCGAACAGCTTCGACTCGACGTCGAGCTGCAGCCGATCCCCGGACCGGGTCATCATCTCGATGTGCGCGCCGTGGGGGATCCGGGTGCCGGGGGTGTAATGGATCGTCGCGCGCACGCCGTCGAGCTGTTCGACCCTGCCGTCTCGCCAACGTCGGGTGCAGTCGTACAGGCTGCGATGCCCATCCGGGTCCTCCTGGAGTATCAGGAAGATCTGGTAGTCGTCGAAGGCCAGCGGCAGATAGAGCCACCACATGCCGCCGAATGCGGTGTCCGGCCGCCCGGCGGGCTCGGGCTCGCCGATGGGCCGGATGCCCCACGACCTGTCGCGGCTGCCGACGGAGGTGGTGGAGTCGACAGCCAGGCGGTCGCCGTCGATGTCGATCCACCCCTCCCAGGTGCCGAGCTGGGCGAAACGACACGCCTGCAAGGTCACTCGTCGTTCTGAGTGCATTTGATGCGGATGTTCCAGAGCTGCCGGGAACAGCCCGCGCCACCGGAGGTCCACCGAGACGCCCTCGGTTTCGGCGACGGTCAGATGCAGTTCCTGCAAGGGTTCGACGACGTCGAGTCGGTACCCGTTGACGTGCTGATCGAGACGGTCGCCGTCGATGGCGTCACTGAACCGGACGGCGGTCTGGCTGTCTCCGCGCCGGATGAGCACGTAAGCGTCCTTCACGCCGAGCCGGGGGTAGTAACCGATCCCGGTCAGGGCCATGAAACGGCCCTCGCGCTCAAGGACATTGAAGTACGAACGATCGTAGAAGTTGCGATCCGAGGTGGCCGGGGCGCTGATGGGCACCGGCGCCTGGTGAATCGGGTACTCGTCAAGCGGACTCAGGAACAAGTGACTCTCCAAATAACGATACGATGCGAGTTATATTGGAATCATGAGAACAGATCGCCCCGAAGATGACAAGGGATCAACCCGGTCGTCTGCGGGGCGGCCCCGCGACAGCAAGATCGATGCCGCGATCGTTCAAGCCACCCGGGAACTGTTGCTCGAGACGGGCTACTCTGCGCTGTCACTGTCTGCGATCGCGGCACGCGCCGGAACCACGACAGCGGCCATCTACCGGCGCTGGTCAGGCAAAGCACAACTCGTTCACGAAGCGATCCTGCCGGCCGAAGTTATGGCCATGCCGAGTGCTTCCGGTGACGTCGTGGAAGACATTCGAGCGCTGGTGGAGGCCACACGCACCATGTTCGACCGCCCGGAAGTCCGGGTCGCTCTGCCGGCGTTGATCGCCGATACCGTCGCCGATCCGGATGTGCACAGCAGGATGATCTCCCGATTCGCCGGCAGTCTCGCGACCTTCCGGACCAGACTCGAGCAGCAGCCCGACCTGCCCAGCGACCCGCCCTCAGACGATGGCGACCTGCCCATGCTCGCCGAAGTCGTTGTCGGCAGCGCGATCTTCCGCATCATCGTGCGGCACGATGCGCCACTGGACGCCGCGTGGGTGGACGCCCTGACCACCCTGATCAGCTCTGGCTGGACCTCGATGTCGCGCGGTTCGACGTCTCGGTAGTGAGGCCACGTCTTACAGCTGGGAGCAACAAGTCACCTCTTCTGCCGGGAACTCAGTCCCGCACCGCGCGGTGCGGATCATCTCCGGGCAGCCACACCTCCCCTTCGGTGAGGCCGGAACTGTCGACGCCGGCGGTGAAAGCCTCGATAACGGCGTGCACCAACGGGTTCGGTTCATCCTGGCGCGACACCAGGGACCACGTCCACAGCGGAATCGGGCGCTGCACCGGCCGCCGTGTCATGTCCGGGGGCGTTACGTCGTTCTGGCCCTTGGGGTTGTTCAGAACCGGACGCCGGAGTCGCCGGACCTGGTCGAAGAAAGTCGAGCCCGTCACTCCCCCGTCCTCGACGCGTACCACCTGCGCGCCCGCTTCACCTGCGAACTGCTCAGCGAACCGATTCCACGACGCCCACGTCGACTCGTCCGAGTCCAGCAGAACCGTCACGTCGCGCGCATCGACGGGTGACGAGTCCTGTCCGGCACACAACGCGTAGAGCCGGTCGGCCCCCACCAGCCGGGCCTCGAGTGACAACGCGTGCAGGCCGGCTTGCTGAACCCAGCAGATCGCGAGGTCCAAGCTGCCGTCAGCGACCCGTGCGGCCTGCGCGTGGGAGGGCATGACCCAGGTGTCGACGCGTAGCTGCGCCACGCCGGCGGCACGCTCGGCCCAGTCCGTTGGGCACCACTGCACGTAACCGATCCGGACCGGTTCGGACGATGACAGGCCGAGGGCCTCGCGGCGAAACTCATCGGCCTGAGCGATCAGGGCGCGCGCTCGCGGAAGCAGCGCCGAGCCGGCGGAGGTCAACGCCACGGAGCGCCGGTCGCGGTCGAACAGCTGCACCTTGAGATCGCGTTCGAGTGCCTTGATCTGTTGTGAGAGCGAGGGCCCCGCGATGCGCAGCCGTTCGGCGGCCCGCCCGAAGTTCAACTCGTCGGCCACCGTGACGAAGTAGCGCAGCTGTCGCAGCTCCACGCGGGCCAGCGTAATGCAGTGAGAGCCTGCGCCTACCAGTAGCGAGCAAACCAGTCCTACCGACCCGGACGCCGGACGCCGGACGGGGCGTTCCGGTGGAGCACAAGAGCAAAACACCATCAACGAGAAGGAACACGACCATGACATCCACTGCCCGCGTCGCACTCATCACCGGCGCATCACAGGGAATCGGCGAGGGCCTGGTAGCCGGGTACCGAAAGCTCGGTTACGCCGTCGTTGCCAATTCCCGCACCATCGCCGCCAGTGACGACCCCATGGTGCTGCCCGTACCAGGGGATGTCGCGCAAGCCGGCGTGGGCCGGCGAATCGTGAACGAGGCGGTCGAACACTTCGGACGCATCGACACCGTGATCAACAACGCCGGCATCTTCATCGCCAAGCCGTTCACGGACTACACCGACGACGACTACGACGCCACCACCGGCGTGAATCTTCGTGGCTTCTTCGAGATCTCACGCGCGGCGACGGCTCAGATGCTCGAGCAGGGTAGCGGCGGCCATCTGGTCACGATCTCGACGACGCTGGTCGAACACGCCAGCTCCGCCGTGCCGTCGGCGCTGGCCTCGTTGACCAAGGGCGGCCTGAACGCGGCTACCCGCGCGCTGGCGATCGAATACGCCGCTCGCGGAATCCGTTCCAACGCAGTGGCACTCGGAATCATCAGAACACCGATGCACGCGCCGTCGGAATACGCCGCCCTGGCGGCATTGCACCCGGTGGGTCACGTCGGCGAGGTCTCTGACGTCGTCGACGCGGTGCTCTACCTGGAGAACGCGCCGTTCGTCACCGGCGAGATCCTGCACGTCGACGGCGGCCAGAGCGCGGGCCATTGACATGGATGCCTCGCAGATCATCCTCGGGACCATGGACCAGTGGAAGTCGGGGATCGATGACCATGACCCGGCTCGGGTGGGCGCCCTCGTCACCGAGGATGCGGTATTCCAAGGGCTGCGCCCCTACGGCGTCGGCCGCGACGCCGTAGCTGACTACTACAACTCCCAGCCCTCCGGCATGACGGTCACCTACCAGATACTCGAAAGTCGCAGTCCGGCAGCAAATGTCGTACATGGCTACCTGAACGCGACCTTCAGCTACGTCGACCGGGCTCCGGTGGAGCTGGCCATCGGCGTGGTGCTCGTCCGGTTTGGTGAGCAGTGGCGGGTGGCTCAGTATCAGGCATCGCAGGTGCCATAGGGGCGGGCAGAACCCACAGCCCGGCTCCGGCCAGCGTCCCGGTGGTCACGAAGACGTCGACTCCCGCAGGCGCGCGAAAGCGGTTTCATCGGAACTCCCCCGCGACGGGAAGTACACGAACAGTGTCTGACCGGGCGCCCCGTCGACGCTGAAACTCTCGAACTGCAGCGTGATGACACCGAATCCCTTGATTGCGAACCGTTTCTGGCCAATGGTGCGGGCGTAGACATCCTGGGTGGACCACAGGTGGGCGAAAGTAGCGTCCTCGGCGGCGAGGTACTCGATGAGCCGCCCGACGTCCCCGCCGGGGTAGGTCGCCGACGCGCTGCGCAACCCGGCGACGGTCTGCCCGGCGATCACATCCCAGTCGGGATAAGTCTCCTTGGCACGCGGGTCGAGGAAGGTGAAGACGGCGAGATTGCTGCCGGGGCTCCAGCCCGGGTTGACACGTTCGGCCAGTCCCGTGGCGGCGAGGACATCTCGGCGGGCGTTGACCACGAAGGCCGGGAAGTTCGACCAGAGACCAAGCAGTTCCCTCACACCGGGCCGAACGCTCCCCGCCACGGGGCGGTCCCTGTCGCGCCGCGATGCCGGAGAACCCAGGCGGTGCAGATGGTCGCGTTCGGCGGTGTCCAAGCGCAGCGCATCGGCGATGGCGTCGAGCACCTCCGGTGACGGGTTCCGGTCGCGGCCCTGCTCGAGGCGGGCGTAGTAGGTGGCACTGACGCCGGCGAGGGTCGCCAGCTCTTCGCGGCGCAGTCCCGGCACACGACGGCGGTCGACGAGGACCACGCCTGCCGCCCGTGGATCGACCCGTTCACGGCGACTACGCAGAAATGACCCCAGAGAGTGGATCTCTGCTTCCATCCTTCCATCGTAATGGCGCACCACCCGAAGCTGGCCCTGTCAGTGCCACCCTTGACAAGGCGTGGCGCTGCCAGCCGTGCGGTGGCGACTATGAAGACATGACTTCACCAACTGATCTGCAATCGCCCGTCTGGCTCATCACGGGGTGTTCGAGCGGCCTCGGGAAAGCCCTTGCCACGCATGCCCTCGAGCGCGGCGATCGCGTCGCCGTGACGGCCCGAGACCGGGACGCCGTCATTCCACTTACGAAGGTGTACGGCGACCGCGCACTGCCCCTCGCGCTCGATGTCACCGATCCGGCATCGGTCGGCGCTGCCGTGGCCGAGGCCGAGAACGTCTTCGGACGGATCGACGTGCTGGTGAACAACGCCGGCTACGGGTATCTCGCTGCCATCGAGGAAGGTGAGGACGCGGCCGTCCGCCAACTCTTCGACACCAACGTGCACGGGGTGACCACCGTCTTGAAGGCGGTGTTGCCCGGCATGCGGGCGCGTCGAAGCGGCCGCATCCTCAACGTCTCATCGTTCGGCGGCTTGGCCGCCTTTCCCGCCACCGGGTACTACCACGCAACCAAGTTCGCCCTGGAGGGCCTGTCGGAATCCCTCGCTGGTGAACTGTCGCCTCTCGGCATTCACGTCACGATCGTGGAGCCCGGTGGGATGCGCACTGAGTGGGCCGGTGCCTCGATGCGGCAATCACACTTGCACATAGCCGATTACGATGACTCGGCCGGAAAGCGTCGCCAGAGCACGCTGGCGGTGTCGGGCAACCAGCCCGGGGACCCCGCACGCGCGGCGGCGGCGATGGCCGCAGTCGTCGACGCCACCGACCCACCGCTGCGTCTGCTACTGGGCTCCGACGCACTGGGCGGCGTCCGTGCCCGCTTCGATCGCCTCAAAGCCGAGGTCGACGCCAATGAGGCATTGACCATCAGCGCGGACAGGCGCTCCTCGTGACGACGGGCGCATTGATTGTTGTGGGCGCCGGGCCGGGCGTCGGGGCCGCCGCGGCTCGCCGATTCGCCGTTGAAGGACATCGGGTCGGTCTCGTCGCACGCGATCCGGAGCGTCTTGCCGACCTCGGGCGCAGCCTCTCGGCTGATGGGATAACCATTGCGACGGCCGCCGCCGACGTGACCGACACCCCTGCCCTCGAAGGTGCGCTCGCCGGGCTCACCGACGAGCTCGGAGACGTGGACACAATGCTTTTCAGTCCGCGCCCGAGTCTGTCGTGGATCAAGCCGGTGCTCGAAACCACAGGCGAGGACGTTGCCGCGGCGCTCGCGCTCAACGTCGTCGCGGCCACGACCGCCGTTCGCGCCGTGCTGGGGCCGATGCTCGGACGCGGCAGCGGCAGCTTGCTGTTCACCACCGGAGGAGCTGCGCTGGAGCCGCACCGCGACCGTGCTGTCTCGGGTATCGCCTACGCCGCGGAGTCGGTGTGGGTGCGCATGCTGCACGACGCCCTGGCGCCGAAGGGTGTCCTGGCAGCACAGTTGACCATTGTGGGCGGCATCGGCCCCGACCAGCGGCACCATCCCGCGGCCGTCGCCGAACAGCTGTGGCAACTGCGGACCAACAGGGACCGGCCGTTGGTGGTACTGCGCTGACCATCCAACGCACGCCCGTCACGACCGCACCGTGTCGTCGAGCCAGTCGAACATCCGCTGGTGGAACAACGTCAGTGCGCCCTCGTGGCAGTGTTCTCCGGCGCCCTCGGCAGCGGTGAACTTCAAGTATGTCTTCGGGCAGTGCAGCGCCTCGTAGAGCTTGGCCGCCCCGTCCGATGAGAACTGGTCGTTTTCGGCCTCGCAGACCAGGGTTGGGCAGGTGATCTGCGCCGCGACGTCGGTGAGGTCGTACTTGGCCACCTCGGCGAGCAGTTCCTGGGCAGTGGCTACGTCGAACGCCCACCGGGCGTTCGACAGAATCCACCGCACCTGGCTTGGTGCTGCTGCGAGGTCATTCATCAAATGGTCGATCGCTGCGATCCGTTGCTTCGAATCATTGTCACGCTGCTGCTGTTCTATGTACGCGGCGAAGTTGAAGTTGAACATGCCGTCGTAGGCAATGCAGGCGGCGAGTCGGTGCTCGAACGCGGCGGCCCGCGGTGCCAAATACCCCCCCATGCTCATCCCGACCAGTGCGAGCCGATCGGCATCCACCCCGCGCAGAGTGAGGGCGAAGTCCACCACCGGGCTCACGACGGCCTCCCAGTCGTACCGGAAGGGCAGGTGTTCCACGCGCAGGGCTGATCCCTGTCCGGGACCCTCGAAGATCAGGCAGTTCCACCCGTACCGGCCCGCGGCCTCACCCAGAACGTAGAACAACTCCTCGACCGTGGAGTCAAAACCGCCGTGCACCAACAATGTTGGGCCGGGATTGTCACCGCTGACGTTGAGGTAGTAACCCTCCAGCAGGACCCCCTCGTAGGGGATGCGCACCCGTTCCCACCGCCCCTGGATCTGAGCAGCGCTTCGGAACGTTTCAATGGCGCGCGCAGAGGTGTCGGCGACGCGCGGATCGTTGCGCGGATCATCGCGCAGGAAGAATTCGGCGGTCCGGTAGTAATTGGAGGCACGCAGGTACGCACCGGCGGCGCTCACCGAGTGCCCATCGGCGGTGCACTTGTCGGCGATGTCGGCGATCCGGTCGGCAAGCGCCCGCCATTCCCGGTACCAAGATTCCCAGTCACCGGGTGTGATCCGTTCAGCGGTGGTGATGACCTCGCCGATATCGGCTCCCCCGTAGGCGGTGTACCCCACCGCGCGCAACGTTTCGAACGAGAAGGACTCGTCGGTGTCGAAGATGAAATGCATGACCACCCCTATCGGGTAAACGCAACCTTTCGTTGCTGTAGACCACCATCCCACGGAAAATGGCCTAATGCAACGATTCGGTGCGATTACAGCTGATCAGCAGGTGACTCGGGGCGTACGGACAGGCGGCCGCAGCGTGGTGTGCGGAGCGATTAGCACCGTCGTCCAATTACATTGCGCAGGAGCCATTTTGGACGATCACCAAAAGCCATTGGCGATTCGGTGCAATGGCCGGCCTGTAGAGACGGACCACTGTGCCGATAAAGCAGTGAGGGCGCCCGCGATGCGGGCGCCCTCACAAGTCACGGCTACCGATCAGTTGTGCACAGACGTGTCAACGTGCGGCACCTTCACCGACGGGACGAGCTGACCGATCCACGGGTTGTTGCGGTGATCGCCGCCGTACCCGAAGACAGAGCCGTAATCATGGTCGTGCCGACCCGATCCGTGCCGATCGTGATCAGCCTGAGCCGGACCGGCAAAGCCAATCACGGCTGCGGACAACGCGCCGGCGACAATGCCTACCAATCCGAACTTCTTCATCGAGCTCGCCTCTTTCCTCTATTGAGCTCGTCGACGGGCGGAAGTCCGACGACTTGGTTAGTAACCAGACCAACGGCGGATTGATTCCATGGGCCAACGGTTTTCGTGAGTGATACGACACGCAGAACACTCGTACCGACCCTCGCACCGCGCCCACGTTGGCCACTTTCACTCACGTGCGGGCCGCAGATATCGACGACATATTCGGACTGGGTTGGTGCACAAGGGAATACGCACAGCAAGTTCCGTCAAGACCGCTACCGTCCGCTCGGACCTCCTCGAGCAGTGTGCGCTCCACTCCAGCAGCATCGTCGCACTTGCCGGCAGCGCAACGACGCTGACGCTGGGCCACCCGAGCCTTGCTTAATGGAACATCGCTCCGTATTCTAGGTGGAGCGCTGTTCCGGTTATGAGTTCCGTGCGACCAGCGTGCATATTCCGCCACCGCAGGAGAAACCATGGATACCCACCACAATCAGCACCCGCTCGGATCCGGCTTCACCGCAGCGTCAACCGTGGACGACGTCCTGCAAGGTATCGACCTGGCCGGCACCAACGTCGTCGTCACCGGCGGCCACACCGGGCTGGGCCTGCAGACCACCCGGGCGTTGACCGCGGCGGGGGCGTCGGTGACCGTCGGCGCCCGAAGAGTTGATCGGGCCACCGCCGCGCTGTCAGACATCCCAGGCGTCGAGATCGGTGAGCTCGACCTCGTGGACGTGGCCTCTGTCGACGGCTTCGTCTCCCGGTGGCTCGAGTCAGACCGCCCGCTACACGTACTGATCAACAACGCGGGGCTGCCCGCCCCGGCCGAAGTACTCCGGGACACCCGCGGCTATGAGGCGCAGTTCGCCACCAATCACCTCGGGCATTTCCAGTTGACACTCGGCCTGCTGCCTGCACTGCGGGCCGCCCACGGCGCCCGTGTGGTCAACGTATCGTCCGGCGCTCAACGGTTTTCCGACATCCATTGGGACGACGTCCACCTGACCTCCGGATACGACCCGAACGTTGCCTACGCGCAGTCGAAGACCGCCAACGTGCTTTTTGCCGTCGAGCTGGACCGTCGGTGGTCAGCGGACGGCATCCGCGGCTACGCGGTACACCCCGGCGTTGTCGTCGGGACAAACGTCAACGGAGCCGCGGGGCAGGGCCAGCTGCGAGCAATGGGTCTCATCGACGACACCGGCCAACCGATCATCAGGCCGGAGACCGGCCGCAAGACCCCTCAGCAGGGGGCTGCCACCATCGTCTTCGCAGCCACCAGCCCGTTGCTCGCCGATATCGGGGGCGTGTACCTCAAGGACAACGACATCTCGGCCCTTGCGGCAGAACCGCTGCCGATGACCTTTGATCCCGACGTCGATATCCCGGGCGAGGTCGCTCCACACTCCATCGACCCTGAATCTGCGGCGCGACTGTGGGAGTTGAGCGAGGAACTTCTCGCGTGACGACTCGGTAGTGAAGGCCCTGATCAGGTACTTCAACACTTTGTAGAGACGGATTCAACAAATTGTTGTAGCGTGCCACGCATCACACCTTGGAGGCCATGATGCGATCACCGTCGTCCGCCCGTTCCCGTCTCACCGTGCTGTTCGTTGGGGTCCTCGCTGCCGGCGTCACCGCCTGCGGCAGCGGTGTCGGCGGCGACAGTGGCAGCGAACCCGAGGCCAGCGGCGGCCAGTCGGCGATTCCTGACAACACCGCGCTCATTGCCGAGATCGAACCGGACCCGGCACTCACCGCCGGACTGCCCCCCGCGGTGGCGCAGTCCAAGACCGTCAACGTCGGTTCCAATATCCAGTCGGCGCCGAACAATTTCTACGCCGCCGACGGCAAGACGCCGATCGGGTACGAAGTCGACCTGGCCAAAGCGATCGGATCGAAACTCGGCGTGGAGATGGCCTACCAGGACATGGCCTTCGGCTCGCTGATCACGAGTCTGCAGTCCGGCCGCATAGACATGACCATGGCCGCGATGAACGACACCAAGGAGCGTCAACAGCAGATCGACTTCGTTGACTACTTCTCCTCGGGGATCACGATCATGGTGCAGAAGGGCAACCCGGAGGGCATCACCGGACCGGACACATTGTGCGGCAAGACGGTTGCCGTGGTGCAAGGCACCAGCCACCAGAAGTTCGCCGACACGCAGAGTGCCGAATGCGTGCAGGCCGGTAAGCCCGCCATCACGGTGACGGCCACCGACAGCGACACCCAGAACCAGAATCAACTGCGCACCGGACGGGTCGCGGCGATCCTCAACGATCTGCCCAGCGCGGTGTACATCTCCAGGACCGCCGGCGACGGTGAAACGTTCGAGGTGGTACCCGGGCCCCCGATCGAAGGCGGGCCGTACGGCATTGGATTCGCCAAGACCAACGCGGCGCTGCGCGATTCGGTGAGCAAAGCACTCGGCGAACTGATGGCCGACGGCACCTACCTCGAGATCCTGCAGAGCTGGGGTGTCGAACAAGGCGCGCTGAAGGAACCCGCCATCAATGGAGCCTGAATCTTCTCCCCCGGGCAGCGCTGACCCTGACACCCTCCCGATCGTCCGGCTCCGGCACTGGGGGCGGTGGGTCAGTGCGGCCGTCATCCTGGCGCTGCTCGTAGCGCTGTTCGTCGCCTTGGCACAAGCGAAGATCGACTGGGCAGCGGTACCCGATTTCGTGGTCTACCGCGTGATGATCATCGGCCTGGTGAACACGGTGTTGCTCGCCGTGATCGCGCAAGCGGTCGCCATTGTCATCGGGATCGTCATCGCATTGATGCGTCGGAGTGCAAACCCCGTTGCGAGTCGGTTCGCTTCGGCCTACATCTGGCTGTTCCGCGGACTGCCCGTCCTGCTGCAGATCCTCATCTGGTACAACCTGGCGCTGGTCATCCCGACGATCTCGATCCCGCTGCCGTTCGGCGGACACCTGATCGACGAGCCCACCAACGTGCTCGTGAGCGCGTTCACCGCGGCGTTGCTCGGGTTGGCGCTCAACGAGAGCGCCTACATGGCCGAGATCGTGCGGGCCGGACTCAACAGCGTGGACAGTGGACAGACCGAGGCCGCGAAATCGATTGGCATGGCACCGGCTGTCACGCTTCGCCGGGTGGTGCTGCCGCAGGCGATGCGGGTGATCATCCCGCCGACCGGCAATGACTTCATCGACATGTTGAAGGGCACCTCGATCGCGTCCGTGATCGGCGTGACGGAACTGCTCCACGCGGCCAACAACATCTCGTCCCACAACTTGCTGGTGATGGAAACGCTGTTCGCCGCGGCGGTTTGGTACATGGTGGTGGTGACCGTCGCGGGTGCGGGGCAGCATTACCTGGAGCGGACGTTCGGCGCCGCCGAACGCAGCGTCGCCGCGCAGGCCGCCAAGGCATTACGGGCCATTCCGCTGACGAGGGGTGCGCGTGTCTGAGCCACTGTTGCGGGCGGTCGGTGTTCGAAAGAGCTACGGCCACACCGAGGTACTACGCGGCATCGACATGCAGGTGCGCCGCGGCCAGGTGGTGTGCCTGCTCGGCCCCTCAGGGGCGGGCAAGAGCACCTTCCTGCGCTGCCTCAATCACTTGGAAACGATTGACTCCGGCCAGGTCTGGGTCGACGGCAAGCCGATCGGATTCGAGCTGCGCAACGGCAAACTCTACGAACTTCGCGAACGCGACGTCGCCAAGCAACGCCGGGACATCGGCATGGTGTTCCAGCGATTCAACCTCTTCGGACACCGCACCGCCCTGGAGAACGTCACCGAAGGCCCCATCCAGGTGCTGGGCGTCGCACCGGACGTCGCGCGCCGGGAAGGCCTCGAGCTCCTCGACCGGGTGGGCCTTGCCGATCGCGGTGACGCCTTCCCCGCGCAGTTGTCCGGAGGTCAGCAGCAACGCGTGGCAATCGCCCGGTCGTTGGCGATGAAGCCCAAGCTCATGCTTTTCGACGAGCCGACCTCGGCGCTGGACCCCGAACTGGTGGGTGAGGTGCTCGCGGTGATGAACACGCTGGCCGCCGAGGGAATGACGATGGTGGTCGTGACCCACGAGATCGCGTTCGCCGCCGAAGCTGCCGACGAGGTGGTCTTCATGGCCGACGGGTCCGTCGTCGAGACCGGCCCCCCCGAACGCGTTCTCAAGACGCCAGAACACGAACGCACGCGCCAGTTCCTGGCCCGGGTGCTCGCGTGAGGCCCATCTCGCCGCGCTACCTGCTGCAGTTCTCGGAGCCCACGGGCTATCTGGACTTCGCGCGGTTCGGACCGCCCTCGCACGCAGTCCTCGACGCCACCGCCCGACTGCTGGAGAAGGCGACCCACGCCGGCCCGTCCACCGTCGACGAGCTCATGCGCGAAGAGACCCGGGCCAAGGCCGCGGCTGCGCGGCTGTGCCACAGCGACATCGACCACATCGTCTTGCAACCGCACACCAGCCTCGGGCTGATGCAGGCAGCCTTCAACGCTCCCGGCGGCACCGTGTTGGTGTCGGCTGCGGAGTTTCCGGCCAACACCTACCCCTGGGCCCGCGCCGAGCAGGCCGGACGGCTCACGATGCGTCGTCTGGAGGGTGGTTACGTCACCGCGGACCGCGTTGCCGAAGCCCTCACCGATGACGTCTCGATGGTCTCCGTCAGTGCCGTCGACTACCGGACCGGCTACCGCGCCGACCTGGCGGCACTTCGCGAAGTCATCGGCGACCGTCTGCTGGTCGTCGACGGCATTCAGGGCTTCGGAGTCATCGAGGCACCGTGGGAGGTCGCCGACATTCTGGTGGTCGGCGGACAGAAGTGGTTACGGGCCGGGTGGGGCACCGGCTTCGCGATGTTGTCGGACCGGGCACTGGAACGGATGGACCCGGTGCTGTCGGGTTGGACGGGTGCCCGCGACCCCGGTCTGTTCGATGACGAGATCCACCCCGCCGACGGCACGGCTGCCGCGTGGTCGATCTCGAACCTGAGCCCCGTCACGTCCGGCGCATTCGCCGCAGCCCTCGAGCTGGTCGAAGAGGCCGGCGTGGCGACGATCGCGGCGCACCTCGCCGCGCGGGTCGAGGCTCTGGAAGACGTGCTGCTCTCCCATGGCGCCCAGATCACGTCCGCGCGGGAACGACGAGCCGGGATTCTCGCATTCACCCTGGCGGAGTACCCACCCGAGCAGGTGGGAGCCGCCCTGAACGCCGTGGGAATCGCGGCCACCGTTCGGCCTGAACATGTTCGGCTGTCGCCACATGCCTCGACCTCCCTCGAGATCACCGACCGGCTCAGGGAGGCCCTGGTCTCCCTGACGCACCCCGACCGGGCGGAACCCACACCGCAGCCGGCCACCGCCGGTAACGCCACCCACGAACTGCTGGCTTCCCTGGTCCCGGCGGTGCACGGGCTGGCCGCCATGCTCGGCCCCGGCAACGAGGTGCTGCTACACGACCTGTCCCGGCTTCCGGACTCGATCGCGGCCATCGCGGGTGATCTCACTCATCGCACGGTGGGCGGCCCGATGACCGATCTGCTGCTCGGACTGATCCGCCGCGGCACCACCCACGACCTGATCAACTACCGCACCAACAGCCCCGACGGACGACCTATCCGGTCATCCACCCTCTTCTTGCGGGACGCCAACGGCGTGGCGATCGGCTGCCTGTGTGTGAACAGCGCGCTGCCCGAGACTGTTTCAGCTGACGCGCCGCAACGGGAGGAAACCTTTCCGCCCGACGTCGACAGTCTGCAACGGTTCCTGGTGGATCGGGCCATCGCCAAAGTCGGCGTGCAGACCCAGCAGATGAAAAAGCATCACAAGGCTGCGGTCGTGCAAGAGCTCGACGAAGCGGGCTTCTTCCTCATCAGGGACTCCGTCGATCATGTCGCAGCACAGTTGGATGTGACCCGGTACACGATCTACAACTACCTCAACGAGATTCGTGGGTGACCTCCTTCGCGGGCGCACCGAGCTGTGCGCCGTGCGAAGGGCGGGATTGCCATGTCCGGTTCCGCCCGAGGCAGAGCACTACGAATGATGCGAACGGGCACGCGATGGGTGGGGGAATATCGCTGGAAACAATGGCGTTGGCACAAGCGTTACTTCGACGCCGAAGTGGCGACACCGCGTCCTTGGTACACGCCTGGCGTGCTCGCCGCATTTCCGTGGTGGCAATGCACGCATCGGGTGAATCAGGGACAGAAGTCAACTGCCGCATTACCTCAGTTGAGTCGTAGCTATAGGGGAGGTTGAACGTGGGACTCAGTAAGCTCTTGGCTTGTTCGGGTGCCGTACCGCTGATGATGTTCGGGGTGCCGACTGCTCTGATAGCACCGGCTGCGGCCGCCTCCTGCCCAGATATCGAAGTGATCTTCGCCCGCGGAACCAATGAACCGCCAGGTGTGGGTCCGACGGGAGAGGCGTTCATCGATGCGCTGCGCCCGCAAATAGGCGACCAGTCACTGAACGTGTATCCGGTCAACTACCCTGCAACCGATCAATGGGCGACCGGTGCCGAAGGTGTCAGAGACGCAGGCGCCCGCGTCCTTTCGGTGGCCGAGACCTGCCCGAAGACGAAAACGGTGCTCGGAGGCTACTCGCAAGGCGCGGCCGTAGCAGGCTTCGTCACGTCGCCGGCCGTCCCGGCCGGTGTTGATCCCACGACGGTCCCCAAACCACTGCAACCTGACGTTGCCGACCACGTGGCCGCGGTCGTGCTCTTCGGCCTGCCGAATGTCCGTGCGATGAACTTTCTCGGCGAGCCGCCGGTGACCATCGGCCCACTCTACGAGCAGAAGACCCGGGCACTGTGTGCCATCGATGATCCGGTCTGCTCTGACGGTTTGAACTTCGCCGTGCACAACCCCAACAGTTACGACGGCGATCTGACCAACCAAGGAGCGGCCTTCGCAGCCAGTCGCCTCAATGACACCCTGCAGTAGACCGATCGACGTCGCCCTGCGGCTCGACCCGATGGAGTCCACCAGGTGCAATATCGTTGATATCGGGGCGGCGTCACCGACGATATCGACGCAGCACTAGCATGACGTGGATGCAGTCACTGGTTTACGTTGACAAGAAGCAGATCGAATGGCGGGAGGCCCCGGCCCCCACACTCAGCGACGACGCGGACGTCTTGGTGCGCCCCCTGGCCGCCAGCTTCTGCGACCTCGACCGGGCGATCGCTCGCGGTCACAGCCCCTTCGTCGGACCATTCGCCCTCGGACACGAAGCTGTCGGCGAGGTCGTCGATGTGGGGGCTGGCGCCGCACTCCACGGAATGGAACCCGGCCAGCGCGTGGTCATCCCCTTCTACGTGTCCTGCGGGGCGTGTGATCGCTGTACCGCCGGCAGACCTCTGAATTGTCGACGCACGCCGTGGCTTGCGAGCTACGGCAATCCTGCCGGCGGATCATGGGGCGGTCTCTTCGATGACGTGGTACGCGTGCCCTGGGGCGCCACCTCGCTGGTCCCGGTTCCGCAAGAGCTGTCGTCGGTACTGGCGGCGTCGGTGGGCGACAACCTGACCGATGCCTTCGTCGCTGTCGGGCCGTACCTGTCCGACCATCAGGACGCCTCAGTTCTCGTCCTTGGAGGCACCCCGTCGCTCGGCTTGATGGTCGTGATGTTCGCAGTCGAACTCGGAACAGGGCCTGTGACCTATGTCGACGACGACCCGCAACGCTGCGCCACAGCAAGACGATTCGGCGCCCACGTGATCGAACAGTCACTGCCTGAGCGTGTCGAGGGCGAATATGACCTCGTCGTCGAGGCGCACGGCAACCCCAAACGCGCTCCCGCCGTCGCAGTCCGTTCGGTCAAGCCCGGCGGACATTGCCATTTCCGCTGTGTCTACTTCACCGACGTCACACTGCCGTACCTGGAGATCTGCGAGAAGGGGGTCACGATCGAAGTGGGCCTGCCACAAATCCAGGTGCACGCTCCACGCGTGCTCGACCTGCTGTCCGGCAGCGCCGCGAGCGTGTCGGCACTCCTCAACCCATCTTCGGATTGGTCGCACGCACCCGACGCAGTCCTGGAACCGACAGCGGGCAAGCCCGTCTTCGTCCGCGAACGCTAACGCGGGACCGACGCAACGAACAGACGACGTGGCGGCCACGGGATGGGTCGTGAGCAGCTACCACCCGTGGACGGCGTTCCACCACGTCGATGCCCTCTCCTGGCGCCAACGGCACCGCACGGAGCGCACCACCGAGGACGAGCCCTGTTCGCTACCGGCGTAGCCGTAATCCTGTGGTGCGGCAACACATTCAATGCTCAAAGCTGTGTGACGCCGCCGTCGACGGTGAACTCCGCTCCTGCGGTATACGTGGCATCGAAGGCAAGAAACGCTGCCGCCACCGCCACCTCCTCAGGAGTACCGAATCGATGCATCGGGTTGAGGACGACCCGTTCCTCCTTGAACTGCACGGCTTCTTCGTCGCTGATACTGCCTTCGAGGATGCCGGTGTCTATCGGCCCGGGGCTGAGGGCATTGACCCGGACGCCGCGCGGAAGCAGTTCGCGGGAGAAAGTGCGCGCCAGTGAACGCAGCGCCGCCTTGCTGGCCGCGTAGACACTGGTTTCGAGAATGCCTGCCACATTTGCGACCGACGTGGTGAGGACGACGCCTGCGCCGTCGGTAAGCAACGGCGCCAACTTCTGCACCGTGAAGAATGCCCCCTTGACGTTGATGGCGAACACCTGGTCATAGGCCTGTTCCGTCGTCGACTCGAAGGGGGTGAGCGGCGCGATGCCGGCGTTGACGAACAAGGCCTCGACGGTGCCGAGTTCGCCTTTCACGCGTTCAGCGAGCGAATCCAGGTCGGTCAGCGACGACACATCACCCCGGACTGCGACCGCGCCCGTACCAAGTCGCGCGAGCGCGTCGTCGAGTGTGGCCTGGGATCGACCTGTGATCACCACGGACGCACCGCCGTCCACGAGTAACTTCGCCGTGGCGAAACCTATCCCACTGCCACCACCCGTGATGACGACATTCTTACCAGAGTATCTGCCCACGTTGACTTTTCCCTCGTTCGTCGTCACTCCAAACCTCAGATTGCTGCGGTGCCGCCGTCGACATTCAGCAACTGGCCGTTGACATAGCTGGAATCATCGGATGCGAGAAAGAGCGCGACGGTAGCGAGCTCGTCAGGCTGGCCGACCTCGCCCCGCGGGATCATTGACTCGAATTGCCTTCTGGTCTCGGGATTTTCCATCACTCGCTCCATGATCGGGGTCGAGACCTGGCCCGGGCTCAATACATTCACCCGGATCCGCCTGTCCTTCAGCTCGTTGAGCCAGACCCGGGCGTAGGCGTGCAGCGCAGCCTTGCTTGCCGCGTACACACTCCAGCCAGGCCAACCCTTGATCGAGGCGATCGATGCGGTCATGAGAATCGAAGCGCCATCGTTCAGCAGCGGCAGCGCCTTCTGAACCGTGAACAGCGTGCCGCGCGTGTTCAGCCCGAAGGTCTGGTCGAAGTGCTCCTCGGTAATCTCACCGAGGTTGGCCGCCTCGCCGTTTCCAGCGTTCGCGTACAACACGTCGATGGTGCCCTTTTCCTGCTTGACCATCTCGAAGAGTCTGTCGAGATCCCTCAGGTTGGCGGCGTCGCCCTGCACGCCGGTCACATTCCGTCCAACCGAGTCGACCGCTTCGTCCAATGCGTCCTGTCGTCGGCCCGTGATGAAGACGTAGGCGCCCTCCTGAACGAACAGCTTCGCGCTTGCCAAGGCCATTCCGCTTGTGGCTCCGGTGATTACCGCTACCTTGCCATCCAGTTTTCCCATGATCGCTCCGTCCTGGAATTGACCGCCGGCCAAGGGTGACTGACTTGTCGTGGGCAGTGCTTGGTTCATCGCGCCGCACGAACTCCAGCCGCCACAAGGACGTCCGTTTAAGTAGACTGATCGATGTACTTAGTGACCGTAACCCACCCGCCGACGTCGTGCAAGCTATGTACACGTTGCGTTCTACATAGTCGCCCGAACGGCCGCTGGACGACGCGGAGGCGAGCTACATTGGACACGTGAACGATGTCGAGACCGGACCCGTCGCTGCACCGGGAAAAGGTCCGCAGGGCCGGCGTCGCGGCCGGGGTGCGCGCGAACGCATCCTCCACGCATCGCAGTACCTGTTCCGCCAACAGGGCATTCACAACACCGGAATCGATCAGCTCTGCGAAGTGGCAAACGTCTCCAGGCGCACGGCGTACCAGCACTTCGGGAGTAAAGACGGGATCATCGCCGAGTACTTGCGGCAGCTCGACCCAGACACCATGCCAGACGTATTCGACCGTGACGACTTGGCGCCGCGTGAGCGACTGCTCGCGGCGTTCGAGATTCCGCAGGGCGCCGTCGACGGCGTCACGCCGCTATGCCCATTCATCGCCGCGGCCGTCGAGATTTCCGTACCCGATCATCCAGCGCGTATTCGCGTGCGCGAGTACAAGTTGTCCGTGGCCCGCCGATTGACGGAGACCGCCCGCGAAGCCGGTGCCACTGACCCTGAAGAACTCGGAGAGCAATTGGCACTGCTCCTCGACGGCGCGTCCGTTCGAACCCGAGCGCTGAACGCCGACGCGTTCCGCACCGCCGCCGCGATCGCCGCCATCCTCGTCGAACGCGCCATCCCCCAGACGCTGCCGCGTCCACGTTGACGTCGGGCTCGTCGCAGGGATTCAGATGACCGTCGTTATCAGCTCACCGATCCCGGTGATCTCGACCTTGACCGTGTGACCGGGCCGCAGTACTGCACCGGACTCGTCACCAGACGGTCGATAGTCGGGCGTGCCCAGTAGAAAGACGTCTCCAGGATGAAGTGTGAACTGTTGAGATGCCCAGCAGACCAGGTCCTCTGGCCCGACGTACGCGGCGGAAACCGACTCCTGCTGGACCAATACGCAGTCGACCCAGGTCGTGATCACCACCTCGTCCCACCCAGGCATGTCGGCAGGTGCCACCAAGTCAGTACCCAACGGGCAGAAACCGTCGAGCCCTTTGGCTCGAGACCAATGGTCGTCGATCTCCTGCAGATCGCGCGCCGTGACGTCATTGGCGATGCAGTACCCGGCGATGTGCGCGCGAGCTTGCGCCGGGGTGGTCAAGTCCCGACACCGCCGACCGATGACGATCGCCAGTTCCCCCTCGGCGACGACGCACTGGGCCACGCTGCCCGTCAGCGGCAACGGCTCGTCGGGTCCGATGACGGCATGGGGGTTTTTGACGAATAACTGGGGCGTATGCGGTGGGTCTCCGGCGCCGACAGGAAAGTTCCTGGCCGTACCCCAGATGGTTTTCACGTCAAATGGTCGGTTCACGCAAGCCTCCAGCAGTGGGTCGCATCGTTAACAAAGTGGTTACACCGGGGACTTGTCGTCAGCCCCGCGTCACCCTAGTTTGTTTTGGAATACCAAATCGGTATACCAAGTCGTAGGAGGATTAGATGTCCAACACCCGTTGGCGCATGTTCGCCCTGCTACTCCTCCTGGTGACGGTCAACTACGTCGACCGCGGGTCGCTGTCGGTGGCGCTGCCCGCGATCAAGGAGGAGTTTCACATCAGCGCCGAGGTCACCGGCCTGCTGCTGTCGGCGTTCTTCTGGGCGTACGCGGCGATGCAGATCCCGGCCGGCTGGCTGATCGACCGTTTCGGCCCGCGCAAGCTCATCACCCTTGCGTGCACCGGATGGGGGGCGGCAACAGCCGTGTCCGGCATGGCCCCGAACATCGCCACGATGGCCATCGCCCGGGGGGCCATCGGCATCACCGAGGCGCCCATCATGCCCGCCGGCGGAAAACTCAACGCGGTATTTCTCACCGAGAAGGAACGCGGCCGCGGCGCAACAATTCTCGACGCGGGAGCTCCGCTGGGCTCCGCAGTCGGCGGCATCGCGATCGCCACTCTGATCGCCGCAACCGGAAGCTGGCGATGGGCGTTCATCGTCGCCGGCGCAGTCACCATGCTCCTGGGCATCTGGGCGTGGCGGGCAATCCGCGATACCCCGGAAGAACACCCGAAGGTCAACGAGGCCGAGCGGGAGTACCTGCTGAATGCTCATCGCGAAGAGAACGCGCGTCATCAGTCCACCGGGAAGCGCGCAGGTCTTGTCTACTACATGAAGTACCGCAGCTTCTGGGCAATGTGCCTCGGCTGGCTGGGGTTCAACGGCGTGTTCTACGGCCTGTTGACATGGGGCCCGCTTTTCCTCTCGGAAAGTAAGGGTTTCAACCTCAACGCCATCGGCTGGTCCACCTTCGCGATCTTCGGAGCCGGCTTTGTCGGCGAGATCATCGGCGGTCAGCTCGCGGACCGCCTCAAGGAGAAGGGTTACGACACCAACCTCGTCATGCGCTCGCTGCTCGGCTTCGCCGGCACCTGCGTGGTCGCAGGACTGGTAGGCGTTGTGCTCATGCCCAGCCCGCTCGCGGCGATCCTGCTGCTGTCCATAGTGCTGTTCTTCCTCCGCTGGGTCGGCTTGTTCTGGTCGGTTCCGGCCATCCTCGGCGGACGCGAGGATGCCGGGGTGCTGGGCGGAGCAATGAACCTGGCGGGCAACATCTCTGGGTTCGTCACGCCCATGGCGGTGGGCTTCATCGTCGGCGCGACCGGCGCCTACACCTGGGCGCTGATCTACTTCGTGGGGGCCGGGGTGATCATGACCGCGGCGGTCCTCGTTCTCGACTACTCGAAACGACTCGCCCCCAGAGCGACACCTGAAACCGCCACCGAGGGAGCTTCGGCATGACCCGCATCGGGATGATTGTCCCGTCGTCGAATACGGCATTGGAGCCCGCGACGACACAACTGATCCAGAACCGCCCCGACATCAACGTCCATTTCACGCGAATCCCAGTGCGTGCCATCACCCTCGACGGGGGCGGTGCCGCGTTCGATATCGACACCATGATGTCGGCGGCTCGGCTCCTCGCCGACGCCAAGGTGGACTGCATCGCATGGAACGGCACTGCGGGTTCCTGGCTCGGCCTCGAGCACGACCGGCAGATCTGCGCGGCAATCACCCAGGAAACCGGCATTGCGGCCACCACTTCCACGCTCGCGATCCTGCAGGCGTGTCAGGATTTCGGGGTCAGCGCTCTTGCCTGCGCCACGCCTTACACTCGTGATGTCGTCGACGCCATCACGCAGGAATATGGTCGCCACGGCCTCGATGTCGTTTCCCACGCGGAATGGGAGCTCACCGACAACACTTCCTTCGCCGAGAAGACCGCCGGTGAGATAGCCGAGTTGTTGCTGGCCGCATCGAAAGACGCACCAGAAACACGAGCGGCGCAGGCGGTGGCACTCATCTGCACCAACGTCGACGGCACCACGGTTCTGAGCGAGGTCGAAAAGAACCTCGGCATCCCCGTGATCGACAGCATCGCGGCCACGCTGTGGTGGGCGCTGGAGCTCACCGGCACCGATGCACGCGTTCCCGGCGCAGGCATGCTTCTGCAACAGGGTTGGCTGCGCCACCGTGCGAAGACGCTCGTCACCGAGTTGCGAAACCGGACCGGATGCGATCGGACAACCGTGCGGATCGACGATGCTGCCCTTGGTCTGCACGTCGATCTGTGCGCCGCTGAATCCTGCGCCCCGGGCGTGAGGTCCATTCAGCACGATCCCTCGCTGGATCAGCGCAAGCTCGAGACCGTGAGCTGGGTGGAAGAGCACCGGAAGATGCTGGTACAGCCGGCATTCACCGAGCCGCCGTATCCCCCGCAAGCCCTGCGCGAGGTCTACGGGGTGAGTGCCCAAGTCCTGGGCCCGGTCGAACGCGAAGGCCAGCTCGCTGCCTGGTTCTCCGCACACAGCATCGCTGAACGCCCTTGGACCGATGAGGATCTCGCGGCGATGACGCAGGCGCAACGGGAACTGTCCACACTGCTGAACGACAACTGAGGAAGAGCGTTTCATGACAGACAAGAAGATCCAGATCAGCGTCGGTATCGACGTCGACTCCTGCGCCGGATGGCTTGGGTCTTACGGCGGGCAGGATTCACCCAACGACATGCAGCGCGGCGTGTTCGCCGGCGAAGTAGGTGTACCTCGCATGTTGAAGCTGCTCGAACGGCGCAACATCGTGTCCACCTGGTTCTGGCCTGGCCACTCCATCGAGACCTTCCCCGAACAAGCCAAGATGTGCGTCGACGCCGGACACGAGATCGGCGCGCACGGGTACAGCCACGAAAATCCCCGCTCATTGACTCAAGAGCAGGAACGCGACGTGATGGCCAAGAGCGTCGAGCTTGTGGAACAGCTCAGCGGGGCGAGGCCCAAAGGCTATGTCGCACCGTGGTGGGAGATGAGCGAACACACCGCCACGATCCTCGAGGAGTACGAGTTCTCCTACGACCACTCGCAGAACTACAACGACTTCGTACCGTTTTACGCGCGGGTGGGCGACGAGTGGACCCCCATCGACACCACCAAGCCGGCGGCGCACTGGATGACACCGCTCAAGCACGGGCAAGAGATCGATCTGGTCGAGTTCTGCGGCAACTGGTATGTCGACGACTTGCCCCCGATGATGTTCATCAAGGGCCACCCGAACTCGCACGGCTTCGTGAACCCGCGCGATATCGAGCAGATGTGGAACGACCAATTCGATTGGGTCTACCGGGAACTCGACTACGCGGTCATCCCGATGACACTGCACCCCGATGTCTCTGGACGCCCCCAGGTGCTGCTGATGCTCGAACGGCTACTGGATCGCTGGGCGAGTTTCGACGGCGTCGAGTTCGTCACCATGGCCGACGCCGCCGATGAGTTCCGTGCGCGGTATCCCTTCGGGCAGCCGACGCGCCCCGACTGCGTGGGACGCTGACGCTCGCACCGACGTCGGAGCGCTACCGACACTGGCTAAGCTGAGGGCACCATGTCCTCGACGCCATCCGATGACGAGAGTTCGGCCGGCAATCTACTGCGCGGTCGGCTCATCGACGCGTTGCGCTCCGACGTCATTCGCGGGCGATATCCGCCCGGTTACCGGCTGGTGGAACGGGACGTCGCCGACACCTACGGGGTGTCGCGACTTCCCGCCCGCGAAGCCCTCCAAGCGCTGCGATCCGAGGGTTTCCTCGAAGTGCGCAAGACCCGGGGTCTGGTCGTGCGTGGCTGGACAGAACGAGACGTCAGTGAGCTCTTTGACATCCGCCAGGCGCTCGAGGCGATGGCATGTCGCGACGCCGCCGGCAATCGGACCGACGAGGACATCACCGGACTGCGCAACGCGGCCGACGCCGCCGATCGCGCTGTCGAACAAGGAGATTTCTCGGCGGCTCACGATGCGAACGCGCTCTTCCACCAATTGCTCGTGACCGCATCGCACAACCGGACCCTGGGTGAAATCATGGCGCCGATCCTTTACCGGGTGCAGTGGTTGGTGCGGCAGATCCCCGATCCTCACACCGTCTCCGACGATCACCACCGACTGTTGGATGCGATTGCTGAAGGCGACGCGCGCGGCGCCGAGCAGATCGCCAAGGACCATGCCGAACGGAACCGCACGACGACGTTGCAGACCCTGTTCGGGGACACCCCTCGCTGGTCTCAGCTGGGCTGAGCCCCGACCGAGGCCACAGTGGAGCGCTCACGGTTCCAAGGTCATGCCAGGCGCAAGTGAGCCGACGGGCGTGGCCCCGAACCGATTCCGAGGACGATTTTGCGATTCCGGTTGCCGCAGCCCCGCGGCGCGCTTAGTGTCACACACCACCGAACACTACGTTCGCCGATACCGAACTCTTGGTTCTGCCTACAGGAGAATGGAGGTTCGCTCGTGGCCCTGACTGGCGACGAACGTGACTCCACCGCGGCCAGCACCGAAGACGAAATGGGCGCCCGTGTACGCGAGTTCAGGAACATGCGGAAGCTGAGCCTGCGCGACCTCGCGAGCCGGGCGAAGATCTCAGCCGGCTTTCTCAGTGAGCTGGAGCGCGGACAGGTCAACGCCAGTGTGGGTACGTTGCGTCGGCTTGCTGAAGAACTCGGGGTCAAACTCCCCGATCTCTTCGGCGACCATCCCGCCAATGGCGCGAGGATTCTACGGAAGGCAGAGCGGCCGGAGATCCACGTTTCCGACCTCAGCGCCAAGTATCTGCTATCCCAGAAGCCGCTGATGAACCTCGAGGTCTACTCCGCCGAGTTCGCCCCGGGAGGTACTGCAGGGCAGGCGTACGTACACGGGGACGCCCAGGAGGTACTCGTCGTCATCACAGGCAGCCTGATCCTCGAACTCGACAGCAAGAACCACCAGCTCGATGCCGGCGACTCCGCCGAGTACCGCACCTCGATACCGCACACCGTGCACAACCACAGCGACTCCCCGGCCGAGCTGCTGTGGATCGTCAGTCCCCCGACAGGATGAAGGCCAGACCGAAATGACCTACCGCGTAAGCGTTTCCCGCGAGCAACCTTCCACAGGAGGAGTCCACATGTCCACTGCACTCAAGGCCATCGGATGCGGCGTGGCGGCCGTCATGCTCACCGCGGGGTGTTCCTCGGGACCAGCTCCCAGCACCGACATCGACCTGGGAAGCGGGCCGCCTCAGGCAGGCACCGTGAAGGCCGACGCGCTCAAGGGCGTGACGCTGACCTTCGTGTCCTACGGCGGCATCTTCCAGGAGGGCCAGACCGAAGCCGCGATAGACCCGTTCGCGAAAGAGTCCGGTGCCCGCATCCTGCAGGACGGACCCACTGAGAGCACCAAGATCAAGTCGCAGGTCGAGTCCGGAAACGTCACCTGGGACGTCATCGACACCACCAACGTCTTCACTGCCCAACACTGTGGTGAACTGTTCATGCCGCTGGACACCAGCATCGTCGACATCAGCAAGATCCCCGCAGGCGCGAAGACCGATGACTGTTCCATCCCCGCAATGGGTTACGGCCTCATCGTGGTCTACAACACGGAGAAGTACGGACCCAACCCGCCCCAGACGTGGGCCGACTTCTACGACACCACGAAGTTCCCCGGCAAGCGGGCCGTCCAGGGCATCGCGGGCGAACTCGACCCGGGTGTGCTCGAGGGTGCACTCCTGGCCGACGGGGTCGCTCCGGACCAGATCTATCCCATCGACGCCGACCGCGCACTGGGCAAGCTGTCGTCGATCCGCGACGACATCGTCTTCTGGAACAGCGGCGCCCATGCTCAGCAGCTCATCGAGGCCGGACAGGTGGACATGGCGCTGGTGTGGAGCGGGCGCGCCTACTCCGCGGTGAAGAACGGCGCGCCCTTCGCCCCGATGTGGGATCAGTGGATGCCCGCCGCCGACACGATCGCGGTGCCCAAGGGCGCGAAGAACCCGAAGGCATCGATGGCGTTGATCAACTACTACCTGGGCGCGCAGCAGCAGGCCAAGCTGACGGAGCTGACCTCATACAGCCCGATCAACGTCGACGCCAAGCCACAACTCGACGAACTGGCCAGCAGTTATCTCACCACCACCCCAGAGCGCCTCGAAGACCGTTTCCCGGTGGACCTCGCCTGGTGGTCGAAGAACAACGACGACATGGTCGGGGCGTACACCGATTGGCTTGCCAAGTAGGGATTGACGCGTCGTGACCGTCGTCGATGTTCTCTCCGGAGGTGCGGCACCGCCGCGATCACGCGCGGAGGCAGCAGGGGCGAAGCGTAGGCGTCGCAGCGCCTACGGCTTGCTGGCACCCTCGCTCGTGCTCGTCCTCGGAATCTTCGCGGTCCCACTGGCCGTGATGCTGTGGCGGTCATTCACAGATCCTGCCGTGGGTTTCGACAACTTCGCCTGGTACGCCGGTGACGCCGTACAGCGGGAGGTGCTGCTGCGAACATTCACCACCGGCCTGCAAGTGACCGTCATCTGCTTGCTGCTCGGCTACCCCTATGCGTATGCGATGGTCGCCTTCGGCCCCAAAGTGCGGGCAGCACTGACCCTTCTGGTGCTGGTTCCGTTCTGGACCAGCCTGATGGTGCGCACGTTCGCGTGGGTGATCCTGCTGCAGGACAACGGCCCGGCCCATGCGGTGCTGAGCCTGATCGGCCTCGACGAGGTGCGATTGATCCGGACCAACCTGGGTGTGGTGATCGGCATGAGCCAGATCCTGTTGCCTTTCATGGTGTTACCGCTGTATGCGGTGATGTCGGGCATCGACCGCCGACTGGTGCTGGCCTCCTCGAGCCTGGGTGCCCGACCGCTGACGTCGTTCGCACGCATCTGGGTCCCGCTGACGATGCCCGGGGTGGGGGCCGGATGTCTGATGGTGTTCATCAGCAGCCTCGGCTTCTACGTCACACCGGCACTGCTCGGCGCGCCCGACAACGCCCTCATCAGCCAGCAGATCTACGTCCAGGTCAACGGTCTGCTGCAATGGGGCCGAGGCGGCGCGATGGGCGTGGTGCTACTCCTGCTGACATTGCTGGTCCTCGCGGTGCTGATGATGGTGTTGCGCCGCGCTTCCCGACAGGGGCAGCCGTCGTGATCCGACGCAGCGCGGTGTGGCGCGGCCTGCTGCTGGTGTTCTGCGCCGCCGTTGCGGCCTGGTTGGTGGCACCGTCGCTGATCGTCATCCCACTCAGTTTCACCGATCGTCCATCGTTCAACTTTCCGCCGACCGGCTGGTCCACGCAGTGGTACGTCAACTTTTTCACCGATCCGTCGTGGTTGTGGTCTCTGGAAGCCAGCATTCGCGTCGGGCTACTGGTCACCGTCGTTGCGACCGTGTGTGGAACCGCCGCAGCGGTGGCGTTCAGCCGGACGCGGTTCTTCGGCGACCAAGGCCTACGTGCTCTGCTGCTCTCGCCGATGATCGTGCCGGTGATCGTGGTGGCGATCGGCATTTATGCGATCTACCTGCGACTCAACCTGCTGGGCACCACAACCGGTTTTGTTGTGGCACACAGTGTCCTGGCGCTGCCCTTCGTGATCATCCCCGTGAGCGCCAGTCTGCAGGGGTTCGACCGACGGCTGGAGGATGCGGCGGCGATCTGCGGAGCGAACCGGTGGACCACGTTCCGCACTGTCATACTGCCGCAGGTGGCACCAGGCGTGCTGTCGGGGGCGCTGTTCGCCTTCGCCACCAGCTTCGACGAGGTGGTGCTGTCGCTGTTCATCCAAAGTCCTTACCTGCAAACCCTTCCGGTCCGGATGTACGCCTCGATCACCCGGGATACCGATCCCACCATCGCCGCCGCAGCCACCGTGATCCTGGCGATCACCACGGCGCTGACCATCCTTGCCAGCATCTTCGCCATCAGGAGGAATCGTGTCGGATGACCACAGGCCGCACGGCGCTTCCATCACGATGCGGGGGCTGGTCAAGCGGTACGGCTCCGTCACCGCCGTCGACGCCATCGATCTCGACGCACACCCGGGTGAGTTCCTCACCTTGCTGGGTCCCAGCGGCTCGGGCAAGACGACAACACTGAACATGATCGCCGGGTTCGTCGACGTCACGGAAGGTGAGTTGTCGATCGACGGCAGGTCCGTCACCAACCTGCCGCCCTACAAGCGCGACATCGGCATGGTGTTTCAGCACTACGCGCTGTTCCCTCACATGAGCGTCGCCGACAACGTCGAGTACCCCCTGCGGCAACGGTCGATCGGTAAGTCGCAGCGCGCCACCATGGTGGCCGATGCACTGGAGATGGTCGGACTCGGACATCTCGGGCGGCGCAAGCCCAAAGAGTTGTCGGGTGGTCAGCAGCAGCGTGTCGCTCTGGCGCGCGCCGTGGTCTACAACCCGCGGGTGCTGCTGATGGACGAGCCACTCGGAGCGCTGGACAAGAAACTGCGTGACACTCTGCAGTTGGAGATCAAGCGCATCCACGCTGATCTGGGCACCACCTTCGTCTACGTCACACACGATCAAGACGAGGCACTGGTGCTCTCCGACCGGGTGGCAGTGTTCAACGACGGACGTATCCAGCAGATCGGTACCCCGTCGGACCTCTACGAGCACCCCAACAGCCTCTTCGTGGCGCAGTTCCTGGGTGAATCGTCACTGTTCAAAGGCACGTTGGAGGACGGACGGGTCGGCTCCAATGGTCGTGCGTTGACTGCGACCCGCGGAACGCTGCCGGACACGCGCGATGTCGCCGTCGTCGTGCGCCCCGAGCGCATCGACATCCATCCCGGGGAGGCAGAACCCCTGGCCGACAATGCGGTACCCGGCCGCGTCATTCAGCAGATCTACTTCGGCAACGCCCGTAAGGTCGAGGTACGCCTCGATGACGGCAGCACGGTCCTGGTTCGCGAAAGTGCCGGTGCCACCCTGACACCCGTAAATCGCGACGATCCCGTCTGGTTGACCTTCCGCGCAGCCGACGCGTCCGTCCTGGCCACCACACCAGATGTCACCACCCCGAACGCCGTCACCTCAGCGCACGCCGCTACGGCCTCATCGAAGTAGGAGAAATCAACCATGGCTACCTCAGGCCGGCAGCCCGTCAACGGCGGCGTGTCCTTCTGGTACCGGTCCATCGGGCTGCCCGAACCGCGCCCCGCGCTCGCGGGTGACCTGGAAGCCGATGTCTGCATCGTCGGCGCAGGATTCACCGGCCTGTGGACGGCCTACTACCTCAAGCGTCAGCAGCCGGACTTGCGGATCGTTCTGCTGGAGAAGGAGTTCGCGGGCTTCGGCGCATCGGGCCGCAACGGCGGATGGCTGTCGGCGGAACTGGCCGGCAAGCGGGACGCCTACGCCGCCACGCACGGTCGCCAAGGCGTCGTCGACCTGATCCGCGCGATGCGCGATGCCGTGGACGAGGTGATCGACGTCGCCAAGAACGAGGGCATCGAAGCCGACATCGCCAAAGACGGGCTGTTGCACGTGGCGCGTAATCAGGCACAGCTGCAACGGCTCAAGGCCGGTCTGCGTTACGAACGTGACTGGGGCGCCGGGCCCGAGGACGTCGTCGAACTGGGCCGCTCCGAGATGGACGACCGGATCCGTGTCGCTGGATCGCTCGGCGGAGTTTTCAGTCCGCACTGCGCCCGCGTGCAGCCCGCCAAGTTGGTGCAGGGGTTGGCGGACACCGTGGTTGGGCTCGGTGTCACGATCTACGAGAAGACCACCGTCAGCCGTATCGACCCCGGCCGTGCCGTCAGTGACCGGGGCACGGTGCGTGCACCGACAGTGCTGCGATGCCTCGAGGGGTTCACGGGCAGTATCGAGGGCCAGAAACGCAGCTGGCTGCCGATGAACTCGTCCATGATCGTCACCGCCCCGCTGCCGCCGGACGTACACGACCAGATCGGTTGGCGCGGTGCAGAACTGCTCGGCGACTACGCGCACGGGTACATGTATGCCCAGCGCACCGTCGACGACCGTATCGCCTTGGGCGGTCGCGGCATCCCCTATCGCTACGGCTCCCGGCTGGACGACCGGGGGGCCACTCAGCAGTGGACCATCGATGCACTCACGGCCCTGACCCGCGACATGTTCCCCGCCACTGCCGCGGTGCCGATCGAGCATGCCTGGTGCGGCGTGCTCGGTGTACCGCGGGATTGGACGGCCACGGTCGACTTCGACCGCACCACCGGGCTGGGCACGGCGGGCGGCTATGTGGGCAGCGGGTTGACCACCACCAACCTCGCCGGTCGTACTCTGGCGGACCTCGTCCTCCACCGCGATACCGAACGCACCCGGCTCCCCTGGGTGGGGCGGCGGGTACGGCGGTGGGAGCCCGAACCCCTGCGCTGGTTGGGTGTGCAGAGCATGTACGCGCTGTATCGGACTGCGGACCGCCGCGAGTCGAACGGCCTCGGCCACACCAGCCGGATCGCCAATATCGCCAACAAGATCACCGGCCGCTGACCGTCGTCCTGGATCGCGGTGGAGATCCGCAAGTTCCATGATCTGGCCGAGATCCCGGACGGCGGCCTGCCACCCGGCGGGGTCGGCCCGCCCACCAACGCTGAGCTCATGCGCAAGCTGCTCGATATTCAGCGCACAGTGAGCAAGATCCCAAAGGGTCTCAGCAACGGCGGCTGACTCTCACTCCGCGATATCACCCCCGGGGAGATGCCGGGGCCGCGGAACCGCCTGCTCCGCCGCAGGTTCTCGGCGGGATCCAGTGCGCTAGGTTCTCCCCATGAGCGCCCCCGACGGAAACATCGCCTTCGTGCAGGCCACCTGGCATCAAGACATCGTCGACCAGGCCCGCCATGGGTTCACGAGCGAAATCAAGAACCTCGGCTTCGCAGAATCTCAACTCGAATTCTTTCAAGTGCCGGGGGCATTCGAGATACCCCTGCGCGCGAAGCGGCTGGCCGGCACCGGCAGGTACTCCGCTATCGTTGCCGCGGCCCTTGTCGTCGACGGCGGCATCTACAGGCACGAGTTCGTCGCCACGGCCGTCATCAACGGGTTGATGCAGGTCCAACTCGACTCCGACGTTCCCGTCTTCTCGGTCGTCCTCACACCACACCACTTCCACGAACACGACGAACACCTGACGTACTTCCACACGCACCTGAAAAAGAAGGGCGTCGAAGCGGCACGGGCATGCGCGTCCGTGTTGTCCGACGGGGTCTGACCCTCTGGGTGAGTTCGCCGGTCCGGCCCAGCTCGGCCGGTCCTACGGTGCGCAGGTGTTGAGCGCGCGGCGGATTTCCGGTTCGGTGGGTGCCGGCGGTGCCTCGACATCCCCATGCGAGATCACGCCGGCCATCCACAACGCGACCAGGCGGGCGCTGGACCGTGGAGCGTCATCAGCGGTCCGGTGGATCAGCCCAGCGTTGGCGATCAACAGCACCGCGAGGTCGACGGGAGAGACGTCGTCCCGGACCTCGCCGGTGCGCACCGCCCGCTGAAACAGCGTGGAGATGGCGCGGTGGTGACGGGCCCGGAGTTCTTCGACATCGTCATCGACAACGTCGGTGGCGCCACCCTCGACGCCTCGTTCACCGCGGTGAAGCGCTACCGCGGCCACGTCGTCAGCGCCCTGGGCTGGGGCACTCACAGTTTGGCGCCCCTGTCTTTTCGCGGAGCCACCTACTCAGGTGTGTTCACCTTGATGCCGCTGTTGACCGGCCACCGCCGCGAACACCACGGCCACATCGTGGCGCAGGCCGCCGCGCTCGCCGACAGCGGCCGGCTTGTCCCGCGGCTGCACTCGATGACCTTCACGCTCGAAGAGGTCCATGATGCCTACCGTGTCGTCGAGAATGGTGGCGCAGGCAAAGTGACGGTGCTGCCACAGATCTAGTGCTGACCGCCGATGTTGTCGCCGCATTTCAGGCTGCGCATCACCCGATGAAAGGCAAGAATTCGATGACACTGTTCTCGACCCCATTCGGGTTCACCTCGACCGCTTCCGAGGTCCTTGCCGATGTCGACCTGTCCGGGCAGCGCGCCATCATCACCGGCGCCACCTCCGGCATCGGATTGGAGACGGCGCGCGCGTTGGCAGCTGCCGGGGCAGACGTCGTACTCGGTGTCCGTCGGCTTGACGCCGGGCGCCAGATCGCGGCCGAAATCGCAGTATCCGCAGGTAATCCGGCGGTGACAGCTGCACTCCTTGATGTCGCAGACCTGGAGTCCGTGCGCGATTTCGTTTCCGGTGTCGGCAACAAGCCGGTGCACATGTTGGTCAACAATGCCGGGATCATGGCGCTGCCCGAATTGTCGCGCACCAAGGAAGGCAGGGAGATGCAATTCGCCACCAACTTCCTCGGGCACTTCGCCCTCACCCTCGGGCTGCACCCCGCGCTCGCGGCTGCCGGCGGCGCGCGTGTCGTATTGGTCAGCTCCAGCGGACACCTCTTGTCCCCTGTCGTTTTCGACGACCTCGACTTCCGCTTCCGGCCCTACGACCCGTGGACGTCATATGGTCAATCCAAATCTGCCGTCGCGTTACTCGGCGTGGGCGTCACCCAGCGGTGGCGCGATGACGGCATCGTGGGCAACGCCCTCAATCCCGGCGCGATCGCCACTGGACTTCAGAAACACACCGGAGGACTGAAAACCCCTGTCCACCAACGGAAGTCCACCGAGCAGGGTGCCGCGACCTCCGTGCTGCTGGCCGGGTCGCCACTGCTCGACGGGATCGGCGGACGCTACTTCGAAGACTGCACCCAATCGCCGGTCGTCACCGAACGCCCCACCGACTTCAGCGGCGGCGTCGCACCGTATGCCCTTGATCCCGACAATGCCGCCCGGCTGTGGAACGTCGGACTTGCCTTCGCTGGACTGACCAGGTGACTCGCCGGTCGGGCTGCATCGGCCAGCGGCCCGTAATCGGATCGGACTGCCCTTAGTGACCGGATGCCGCTCCGGGCCAGCCCGCCAATGCCAGATCCGCGACGGCATGTAGATCGGCCCGGGTAGCTCCACTGCGGGCCTGAACGGCGATCCCCTGACACACGGCGGCGATCCAGCGCGCCAGCAGCAGGGTGTCTACAGCGGTCAATTCGCCTTCGGCGACCGCGGCGTCGAAGCGCTCGGCGAGCCGATGGACGGTTGCGTCTCGGAACTCAGGCAGGCCCGGGGCCTCTCCGACGGTCAGGCAACCCGGAACCTCGCCACTGACGGTGTCGGCCGCACCGTGCACCATCGCCTCGGCGACCTCACGGGCCGTCGGCCGGGTCAGCGCTTCGGACGCGTAGACGCTCGGGCCCGCAGCATAGCGCTGTAGGGCCCGTTCGAAGAGATGCTCCTTGGAGCCGAATTCGGCGTAGATGCTGCGCCGGTTCACCCCGGTCGCCGCCGTCACGTCGGAAATGGACACGCCGTCGAAGCCGTGCTCCCAGAACAGCTTCATCGCGACGTCCTCGACCTCATCGGGGTCGAACTCCCGTGGCCGGCCGACTGTCATCGCGGGCCCCTTTCTTGTGATGCCGATCACATAGGGAATGCGGGGTGTACCAATTGGCTTGACCTCAGCATACTAAGTAACGCACCGGTTCGTAATTACGAGGAGGCCATCACGATGAGCACCACACCCCTGAACGGACGGCGAGCACTGGTGACCGGAGGATCGCGCGGGATCGGCGCGGAAATCGTCCGCCGCCTGACCACGGACGGCGCCGCGGTGGCGTTCACCTACGCGGCCTCGGGAGCCAACGCGGAAAAACTCGTCGCCGAACTGACCGCAGACGGCGCCACCGTGGTGGCCATTCAGGCCGATGCCGCCGACCCGGCCCAAACTTCGGCCGCGGTCGAGCAGGCCGTCGCCGAACTCGGCGGTTTGGACATCGTGGTGAACAACGCTGCCGTCGCGCACATTGCATCGATTGACGACTTCCCGGCCGAGCAGTTCGAACGCCTGATGGCCATCAACATCGGCGGCATGTACTGGACCACCCGCACCGCGATCAAGCACCTCGGCGAGGGCGGGCGGATCATCAACATCGGCAGCATCAACGCCGACCGGATCCCAGGGCCCGGGCTGTCGGTGTACGGCATGACCAAGGGTGCGGTGGCCTCGTTCACCCGTGGACTGGCCCGCGATCTGGGCTCGCGCGGTATCACCGTCAACAACGTGCAGCCGGGTCCGATCGACACCGATGCGAACCCCAACGAAGGCGACTTCGCCGAAAGCCTCAAGCAGGTCACCACGCAGGGCCGCTACGGGCACACCACCGACGTTGCCTCCCTCGTGAGTTTCATCGCCGGCCCGGAGTCCGGCTACATCACCGGTGCGCACTTGAACGTCGACGGCGGCTTCACCGTCTGACGATCACCGATCCGGTCGAAATAATCACCACCGCAAGCGAAGTGAGGATATAGAATGACCGCGAATTTCGGCGCGAAGTCCACTGCCGACGAAGTACTCTCCGATGTCGATCTCAACGGCAAACGCTTTCTCGTCACCGGCGCATCGTCGGGCATCGGACTCGAGACAGCACGCGCACTGGCCGCCCGGGGCGCTCACGTCGTCGGCACAGCCAGGAATCTCGCGAAGGCGAAAGCGGCCGCGTCGGCCCTCGGCGTCGCATCTGGCATCGGCGGGCTGGATTGGGTCCAGCTGGATCTGTCTTCACTGCGCAGCGTCCGAGCCGCCGCCGACACATTGTTGGCCGACGGCCGACCGTTCGATGCCATCATCGCCAACGCCGGCGTCATGGCCACCCCGTTCGGCCAGACCGCCGATGGCTTCGAAACCCAGTTCGGCACCAACCATCTCGGCCACTTCGCGTTGGTGACCCGACTCGAGCCCCTGCTGGTCGACAACGGGCGCCTGATAGTGCTGTCTTCACAGGCTCACCGAGTCTCCGATATCGATCTGGAAGACCCGAACTTCACCGCCCAGGAATATGACCCGATGGTCGCCTACGGTCGATCCAAGACCGCCAATGCGCTCTTCGCTGTCGAATTCGACCGGCGCCACCGCGACCGCGGCATCCGGGCCGCCGCCGTGATGCCCGGCAACAGCCTCACCGACGTCGCGCGGCACTTCTCCCCGGAGGATCTACAGAACCTCTTCAGCACCGTCGGCAAGGCCCGCGCCGATGCCGGCCTTCCGCCAGGAGAACTGAAAGAGGTCTCGCAGGCTGCGGCCACGTCGGTCTGGGCCGCGGTTGTCGCCGACAAAGACGAGATCGGCGGGCAGTACCTCGAAGACTGTGCCGTCGCACCGGCCGATGACATTCCCAACCCGTTTGCCGACGGGGTACGCTCCTACGCCCTCGACCCCGGCAGCGCCAAACAGCTGTGGGCCAAGAGCGAGGAACTGATTGCCGCGGTACCGTGATCACCTCGCCGCAGCTCGGATAATGTTGTGGTGCAGTACTTCCCACCTAGGCTGGTCTGATCTAGGTGTGAGCCTTAGCTCTTCGCGCCGCGACATGTGCGGCCATCCGGACCGGACCATCTGCAAGTGGGCGGCCCCGGTAGTCGCCTCGCCGCTCGATGATCTCGAAGTAAACCTGGGAGCCGATCACCGTGGTGTAGGCATGCAGGTACTCGCCGTCCGGGCTGCAGTCGTAGAGAATGTTCCGGCGCTGAAGGTCCGCCACGAAGTGATCCGCGAGGTTCAGTCGAGCCTGCAGATCGAGGTAGTAGTTGGCGGGTATCTGCAGTATGGGGGCGTCCGCTGGAAACGTGCTCAGGGTGCCGAAGATGTCGTCGGTGGTGAACGCGATGTGTTGCGGGTTCACCACACCGGGAGACCACTTCCCTCGTCGTAGCAGCGGCCCGTTGAGCGCCACCCCGAATCGGGACGGCTGGGGCACGCGAAGGAGGTGACTGCGCACCAGTCCGTAGGGGCCGGGGTACTCGGCGACCTCCTCGGTACGCATCCCCAGCACTGATCGATAGAACAACACGCTTTCGTCGTAGCGATCGAAGGGCGCGGTAACGGAAACGTGGTCGAGGCCGGTTATCCCCGCACTGGCCTCCGTGTCGATCGTCGGCACCAGATCGAAGTCCCGTCGCCAATCCAGGCCACCACCCTCGGTGGAGACGAAGAAAATAGACACACCATCCGGTGCTGCGACAGCGGGCAGATCGGCTTCGCCCGGCCGCACCACGCGCGGCAGGGCAGCCACATTGAGACCCTCGGCCGAAGCGGCGAATCCCGTTGGATCCTCGGCATCTAACCCAATCGCGGCCACCGCCAAGGAGTCGTCCTCGGGTGCATCGGCCGCGACGGTCAGCAGGATGGTGGCCTCGGCCTGCGTCCACGCCGTCACCTTCTTCGAACGGTGCGTCGCCGACCGCGAGAAGCCCAGCGCGGCCAGCGCATGCTCTGCGCTGGCGAGATTCGTCGGAGTGGCAGTCAGTTCGACAAAGGCTGCATCGATCTGCTGCTGCGGGCGGTGGCCGTCCAGCCCCGCTTCGAGCGCCCCCAGCGAGCGCACCGCATCGATGGCGGTCCGTACGGGTGACGACTGACGGAAGACGTCGTTGAACACCTCCAGCGACAGCGGGCCCCGGTACCCGGCGTCCAGTACCGCTGCGGTGAAGGCGACGAGGTCGAATGCCCCTTCACCGGGGAACAGCCGGTAGTGCCGACTCCACTGCAGGACGTCCATGTCCTTGTGCGGCGCGTCGGCGAGTTGGAGGAAGAAGATCTTGTCCCCCGGTACGTCGCCGAGCTCACCCACCGTGGACGCTCTGGACAGGATGTGGAAACTGTCCAGGCAGAGGCCGACGGCAGGGTGATCCGCTCGGCGGACCACCTCCCAAGACTGCCGCCAGAGATCGACCGTGCGCCCCCACGCCAATGCCTCGTAGGCGATTCGCATCCCGCGACGGCCCGCACGGTCCCCCGCCGCACGCAATTGTGCGGCCAGCTCATCCATGTCGGCGACGGCGTCGGCCGACGCGTTGGAGCACACCAGGATCAGGTCGACCCCGAGTTCCGCCATGACGTCGAACTTGCGGTCGAGTCGGCTCAGGTTGCGCTGGAACTGCTGTGGATCGGTGCTGTCGAGATCACGGAACGGTTGATACAGGACGATCTGCAGACCGAGTTCCTCACACCGCTCGCGGATCTGTTTCGGGCTCGACGTCGAGGCCACGAGATCGGGCTCGAAGAGTTCGATTCCGTGAAAGCCCGCATGAGCCGCGGCGATGAGTTTGTCCTCGAGCGTCCCGGACAAGCACACCGTCGCGATGGTCTTCACGTGGCAATGCGGGGCGAGAGTCATTGTTGGCAGCCTTCTTTCACGACGATTACGCTGCTTCCAGCCACCGCCTCTTGGGCATCTTCAGCGGCCGGGGTCATCCGGCACCGGTGTCGTACTCCGACAACACCTTCGAAGCGATGCGAAACGCGGTGTTGGCATCGGGAACGCCGCAGTAGATGGCAGCCTGCATGATCAGCTCCTTGATCTCGTCGTTGCTCAAGCCGTTGCGGCGGCCCGCTCGAAGATGCATGGCGAGTTCTTCGTGGTGCCCGCGCGCGATGAGGGCGGTCAGTGTGATCATCGAGCGGCTTCGGCGGTCCAAACCGGGCCGGGTCCAGATACTGCCCCATGCGTACTCGGTGATCATGCGTTGAAAGTCGGCGGTCAGGTCGGTGGTGGCGGCCACGGCGCGGTCGACGTGTGCGTCGCCGAGCACCTCGCGCCGCACCACCATCCCAGCCCGGTAGACGTCCTCGGTGGTGACGGTCGCGGTGGAGTACGGGAATCCGGCGAGCTCACGGATCAGCGCGGCCACCCGGTCGGGCGCCTCCGCCGGTGCGAGGTGGCCCACACCGTCCAGCACCACGAGGTTTCCGTCCTGGACTCCGGATGCGATGCGCTGCAGTGAGTCCGGAGGAGTAGGTATGTCGTCGCGACCGGCGACCGCCAGCACGGGCGTCACGATCTTGGGCAGCTGCTCCGCAACGTCGAAAGCGGCCAGCGCCTCGCACGTCAGCGCGTAACATTCCGGATCCGTGTGGCTCAAGCTGTCGAGCAGCGCTGCGCCGACGCCGGGTTCACGCTCGGTGAAGCCCGGCGCGAACCAGCGTTGAGGGGCCGCGGCGACCATCGGGGCAATGCCCTCGGCGCGCACGGTGGCGGCTCGGTCGCGCCAGCCGTCGGGGGTCCCGATCACCGCGCCGGTGCACAGCAGCGTCAGCGTGGCCACCCGATGCGGCACGTCGAGTGCGAGCTGCAGGCCGACACACCCTCCCACGGAATCTCCTGCATAGTGGAACTTCTCGGCGCCATGTCGGTCCGCGAGTGCCACCACAGCCGTGGCGAGTTCGGCGATGGTAAACGGCTGGGCGCGGCCGCTTCGTCCGTGTCCGGGAAGATCCCATCCGACGACCCGGGCATGTGTGGTCAGCCCTCGAGCAACCCCACCCCACAGCGTGGCCGCCGACGTGCCCAGCGACGAGCCGAGCAGGATCAGTGGTCCGGTGTCGGGTCCGCCGAAGTTGACGGTAGCCAAGGAGGGAACGGTCACGTCGGGTCCTTGACGAATCGGCGCGCCCGACTCAATGTCGAGTCGATCAACCGGTCCACCGCGCCGGTGTACTCGGGAAGCTCTGAGCGACCCGTCAACTCAGCCATGCTGCGTTGTTCGGACAGCAGCCCCGCTGCAGCGGCGAGGTTGGCGGCGGCTCGAGCCTCGTCGATCCGTAGCCCTGAGACCAGTTCGGAGGTGTGCGCGGCGGCGACGACCGTGTGCCGCGCCAGGGTACGCAGGGTGCCCCATTCCGCGTGCCAGGCGCCGTCGGAGCGTTCGTCGACGCTTGCGGCGGACGCGGCGTGCAGCGTGGCGCTCAGCGGTGCCGCAGTGAGCGCGGCTCGTCGGATCAACACCGACCGGACCGGATTGTGCTTGTGTGGCATGGTCGATGAGCCGCCGCCACTGCCCTCGGTCATCTCGCCGACCTCGGGGCGACTCCCCGTCGCGACATCGGCGGCGATGTGTCCCCAGGCGTCGCAACAGGTCACCAGCGCATCTCCGATCCGGGTGATCGGAGAGCGGGTGGTGTGCCAAGGCAGTGCGGGCTCCAGTCGCAGTTCGTCTGCCAGGGCATCGCTCAGGGCGATGGCGCCGTCCACCGAACCTGCCAGTTCGGTGGCCGCCGCGAGGGTCCCCGCCCCGCCACCTACCTGCACCGGGAGCTCAGACATCAGCCCGGCCAGAGGCTCGGCGGCGTCCAGAACGCCATCGAGCCAGCGGGCGACCCTCGCACCCAGCGTGCTTGGCAGCGCCGCCTGTGTCAGGGTGTGTGTCAATGCCGGTGCACTGCGGTGCCTTTCGGCGAGATCGGTCAAGGACCGGACCTGGGCGGCGCACTCGTCGGCAATCCTGCTGAGGGCGGCCCGCGCACAGACGATCAATGCGGTGTCGAGCACGTCCTGGCTCGTCAGACCGCGGTGCAACCAGCGGGCCGTTGGCGTGTCCGAGCGCTCCCGCAGCAGCGCGACCAAGGCGCTGACGGGGTTGCCGTCAGCGTCGGCGCGGCGGGCGATCGTCTCGGCGTCATCGGCCATCAGGGAAAGTTCGGCGCGCGCGTCCGTCGGGGCGATGCCCGCGGTCACCAGGCCGTCGAGCCACGCCTGCTCCACGGCCACCATCGCGGCGAGAAAGGCCTGGTCGCTCATCAGGTCGCCCGCAAGGTGATCCCCCGGCCAGAACAGATCGGTCACCGCGGGTGTCCCGGGTAGCGCAGGAAAACTGTCTCGGGTTTGCCTGGGGCGCTCTGCAATTGGATGTCGAAGTGCAACCCGTCGGCCTCGCGGGTGGCAATGAGGGTGCTGCGCCGTTCCGGGGGCAGCGACGCGAGCAGCGGCTCGTCGTCGAGGTGCTCGCCGGGTACGTAGGCGCGGGTGAACAGCCGGTTGAGCAATCCACGCGCGAACACCGTGACCAGGATGAACCGCGCCGCTCCGGGCCGAGGTGCGCCGGGGACGACGGTGGAGAAGCTGTACCGCCCGTCGTCACCGGTGCTTGCGCGACCCCACCCGGTGAAGGTGAAGCCGTCCCGGTGAAGGGAGCCGGGTGATGAGGGGACCGCGCCGTCGGCGCCTGCCTGCCAGATCTCCAGTAGTGCGTCGGGGACGGGCCGGCCGTCACCGTCGCCGACGACGCCCGACAACTGCACGGCATCGGGCGAGCCGGGCGGTACCAGTTCATTGCACCGGTCGTACGGCAGGGCGTAGCCGAAGAAGGGGCCGACAGTCTGCCCCGGGGTGGGAGCCAACAGCGCTGCCATCAGTGTTCGCCTCCATGGTCGGGATTCTCGATCGGGGTGCGCGTCGTGCCCGTGAGCACGATGTCCCAGCGGTACCCGGTTGCCCACTCGTGGGTGGTGACGTTGTGGTCGTAGGTGGCGACCAGTCGGTCACGCGCCTTCTGGTCGGTGATTGCCTGGTAGATCGGGTCGAGACCGAACAGCGGGTCACCCGGGAAGTACATCTGGGTGATCATCCGCTGCGTGAATTCTGTTCCGAACAGCGAGAAGTGAATGTGCGCGGGCCGCCAGGCATTGCGGTGGTTCTTCCACGGATACGGTCCCGGCTTGATGGTGGTGAACCGGTAAGCGCCGTCGTCGTCGGTGAGGCAGCGGCCCACGCCGGTGAAGTTCGGGTCGATGGCGGCGGGGTGCTGGTCGCGTTTGTGAATGTAGCGCCCGCCGGCGTTGGCCTGCCAGATCTCGATGAGCTGACGTCGGACTGGCCGGCCGTCGCCGTCGACCACCCGGCCGGTCACCACCATCCGTTCGCCGATGGGCGCACCGCCGTGCTGGATGGTGAGGTCGGCTTCGAGCTGGTTGACGTCGCGTTCGGAGAAGCACGGCGACCACAGTTCGACGCCCTCCGGGTCGGCGTGGTGGAGTTCCTTGGTCGGGTGCCGGAGCAGGCTGCTGCGGTAGGGCGTGTAGTCCAGGCGCGGCTGGGTCTCTTCGAGGCCCGCGTGCTCGTAGTCAGACGCGATCGTCGCCATCTCCGCGCTGATCGCACCCTGGCTCGCAATCGCGCTGTCGGGGTTGGTGTCCATCGTTGGTGTCATGTCCTGCACGTTGGTGGCTCCGGATTGAACTGGTGGAATGCGGGTTTCAGTGGTCGACGAGTTGCCGTGCAGAGCCGGGAGTCTTGTCGCCCAGCTGCGCAGTCGGCACGTCCTTGGTCTCCTTCGCCGTGAGTGCGGCAGCCGTGGCGATGAGGCAGACGACGGCAGTGAAGATGCTGATGACCACCCAGCCGCCTTCCTGTACCCCGCCGAGTGCGGTGACGATTGCCGGCGCGAAACCGGCTACCAGGAAGCCCAATTGGGTGCCGATGGCGAGCCCCGAGAATCTGACCTGGGTCGCGAACATCTCGCCGTAGAACGAGGGCCACACCGCGTTGGCCGCCGCGTATCCGAACGAGAAGGTGGCGATCGCCAACGCGAACATCAGCACCGTGTTCTCGCCGCTCATGGACAGCAGGTAGAAGGGCATGAGCGCTGCCGAGGAAAGCGCGCCGTAAATGAACACCGGCTTGCGTCCGATGCGATCTGCGAGCTTGCCGAACAGCGGCTGGGTGAACAGGGCGACGATGTTCGCCACCACGACCAGCCACAACGTCTCGTCAGCGTCGAGGCCCATCTTCTTGCCGTAGGCAATGGCCAGGTTGGCGAACACGGTCGACACCGCGGCGATGAAGGCGCAGAAGATCACCCGGATCACATCGCGCCAGTGGTTGCGCATCAACGGCACCAGTGGCATCCGCGCGATGGTGCCTGCGGCCTTGGCGTCCTCGAATTCCGGCGTTTCGTGCAGGCGCCGACGGATGAAGTAAGCGACCACCACGACGACGGCGCTCAGCCAGAACGGAACCCGCCATCCCCAGGAGTACAGCGCCTCGTCGGGCAGCGCCACGATCGGGATGACGACGATCGACGCGAGGATGAGGCCGCCCTGGGTGCCCGTCAATGTCCACGAGGTGAAGAAGGCTCGCTGGTGGTTGGGGGAATGTTCCAGGGTCAAGGAGCTGGCGCCGGCCTGCTCGCCTGCTGCTGAGAAGCCTTGCAATAACCGGCACGTCACCAGGAGCAGGGGTGCAATTGCGCCGACCGTCGCATACGTCGGCAGGCACCCGATGGCGAACGTCGACACGCCCATCAGGATCAGGGTGAACATCAAGACGTTCCGCCGGCCGATCCGGTCGCCGAAGTGACCGATCACGAAAGCACCGACCGGCCGGGCTATGTAGGCCACACCGAGAGTGGCAAACGACTGCGCCAGCGCAACCGTCTCATTGCCCTCGGGGAAGAAGACCTTCGGGAATACCAGTGCCGCAACGAAACCGAACACGAAGAAGTCGTAGTATTCGACGGCACTGCCCATGAAGCTGGCCAGCGCTGCCTTCTTCGGCGTACGTTCAGGTGCCCCTGTCGGCGTACCGTCGGGCGGACTGCTGTTCGTGATGCTCATGGGTTCCTCCTACATTCCTCGTTGAAGTGGGGTTTGCATCGCGGATTGCTCAGCGAGAGTGCGAAAATGGCGCGACATTCGGCCGGTATCCGGCGTGATCCCGGTGATCAGCTCGAAGGCGATGCTGGCTTGGTGCACGGCCATGTAACCGCCGTCGAGCGTTCGGCAACCAGCCCGGCGTGCCGCGGTGAGCAGCGCGGTGTCCAATGGCCGGTAGACGATGTCGGCCACCCACAGGCCGGGGTGCAGCAGTGCTGCGTCAAAGGGCATGCCCGGGTGATCCGCCATGCCGGTGGGCGTGCAGTGCACGACACCGTCGCTGTGCGGCAACAAGATCGACAGCTTGTCGAATGCCGACGCATCGACTCGCGCGTCACGATGCCGCGCGGCGAGTTCCTCGGCGAGCACGACAGCGCGGTCGACGTCGAGATCGACGACGGTCAGGTGCTCGGCGCCCAGATCCAGGAGCGCATGTCCGACGGCCGCACCCGCTCCCCCGGCTCCCAGCAGCACCACGTTGGTGGTGACGGCGCCGGGCAGACCTTCGACGAATCCCCTGCCGAACCCCGGCGCGTCGGTGTTGTAGCCGACGGTGCGGTCGCAGTGCCCCTCCCCCGATGGCTGCGCTCCTGCATGCGGTTCGAAGACCACGGTGTTCACCGCGCCTAGCGCGGCCGCGTCGTCATCGAGTGCGTCTAGATGTGGAATCACCAGCTGCTTGCACGGGTGCGTGATGTTGAGCGCGTTGAAGCCGAGAGTGCGCGCCCAGGTCAGGATCTCCCCGATCCGGTCGGGGGCGAGGCCGACGGCGTTGAGGTCGATGGCGCGGTAAACGTAGTCGAGCCCGTTGGCGCGGCCCTCGGCCATGTGCAGCGCCGGGGTCAGCGACGGACCCACACCCTGTCCGACGAGACCGACCAGATACGGGCTGGGAGACACCGGCCACCGTCCTACTCAATGTACTAACTAGTACGTTCGCAATTGAGTACAGCACTGTGACCTACGTCTCGTCAAGCAATTTCTGTGAGCTGGGCCGTCAGGTGGCGGTCAGCCAGCCGACAACGACGTCGCCGATCATGCGGCGGAGGTGGGCTCTGCGCATCACCTCGGTCAAGTCCACGTCGAACAGGAACCCAAAGGTGTACTGGTTGGCCACCTGGAACACGCAGTAGGAGCTGATCAGGAGGTGCACGTCGAGTGCCTCGACATCAGCGCGGAAGACCCCCTGCTCGCGCCCTCGGGCGAGGATCTCGTCCAGGAGTGAGGTTGCGGGCTGCGCCAGGCTGCGGAGGGAGTCGAGACGGCCGATGTACTCACCGCGGTGGATGTTCTCGATCGCCACCAAACGTATGAAGGCCTGGTGATCAAGGTGATGATCGAAGGTCAGTTCGGCCAGTCTGCGCATGGCGATCACCGGGTCGACGTGATCGACCTGTAAGCGCTGCTCGGCCTCCCGGATCCCTCGGTAGGCGTTCTCCAGCACGGCCATGTACAGGCCCTCTTTGCCGCCGAAGTAGTAGTAGATCATCCGCTTGGTGGTACGGGTGCGTAAGGCGATCTCGTCGACCCGAGCACCCGAAAAACCCGACTCCGCGAACACCTCGGTGGCAACAGCAAGAAGGTCGGCGCGGGTGCGCTCGGGATCGCGCTGCAGCTCGGGGCGGGGTTCGCCAGTCACGTCGCGAGCTTACTGATGAACCTGTCTGTCGCTCTGACGGGGACATTCCGCCCGCATGGGGCCCGGTCCACGACCGGGCAACCCCATGCTTAACGGTATCTACCGGCAGACGAGTCTCGCGTAGACATCGGATTCCGGACCGAGGGTCACGTCGCCGATTTGGCCGGCGCCGCGAGTTCTGCCGTCAGCTGCGTGTCGATCTCATCGAGCTCCAGGTGCCTGCGGTCACGGGCGAACGAGATGGCAACCATGGCGATCAACGTGGTCACGATCGCGAAGGTGATGACCATCCAGAGTCCCCCGTCGGCCCACAGGACCATGGCGCTGGCGAGCGCCGGGGTGAAGCTGGCCAGCAGGATCGACGCCATCTGGTAGCCAATGGAGATTCCCGAATAGCGCAGGGCCGTCGGGAACAACTCGCAGTACAGCGCCGGCAGCGGTGCGTAAACCATCGCGTGCCCCAGAGCCAGGAAGATCGTGACGCCGGCGATGATGCCCCAGAGTTGACCGGTGTGCACCAACTCGAAAATCGGCCAGGCCGTGACGACGATGATCGCACCGCCGATGAGGAAGGTCTTCACCCGACCGATGCGGTCCGAGAGCCGTCCGAACACGGGGATCATGATGATGTTCGCCGTGGCACCGACCATGGAGGCGATCAGACCGTACGACCGTGGCGCGCCGAGCGTGGTGGTCACATAGGACAGCACGAAAGTGGTGAACAGGTAATAGTTTCCAGCTTCGGCGAAGCGGCCGAAGATGGCGATCAGCAGCGGCTTCTTGTAGTTGCGGAGCAGAACCACGGCGGGGGCTTTCCGCTTCTCGAGCTCAGCCTCCATCTTGGCTTTCTCCGTCAGGAAGGCTGGGCTCTCAGCGGCCCGCAGCCGGATGAACAGGCCGACGAAGGCCAGCACAATGGCCAACAGGAACGGGATTCGCCATCCCCACTCGTCGAATGCGTCACCGGAGATCCAGGACGACAGCGAGACGACGGCAGTCCCGAGCAGCAGTCCTGCGGAGACACCGATCTGAGGCCAGGAGCCGAACAATCCCCGCTTCGCCCGAGGTGAGTTCTCGACCGCGATGATCGCCGCGCCACCCCACTCGCCGCCGACGGCGAAGCCCTGCGCCAGTCGCAGCACGCACAGCAGCAGCGGTGCGGCGACACCGATCTGTGCGTAGGTGGGCAAGAATCCGATGGCCGCGGTCGCCGCCGTCATGATCGAGAAGGTCATGATGAGCGTGGCTTTCCGGCCGATCCGGTCGCCGAGATGACCGGATACGAAGGCGCCGACCGGCCGGGCCAGGAATCCGACACCGAAGGTGGCCAGCGAAACGATCTGACCGATGGAACCGGGCAGGTTCGGGAAGAAGAGATGTCCGAAGACGAGCGCGGCGGACGTTCCGTAGACCGTGTACTCGTACCATTCGACAATTGCGCCGATGGTGCCGGACTGCACAGATCGTCGGCGGAGCTTCTCCGGCGTGAGGGTGGCGGTGGCCATGATTCTCCGATCGGATGGGGCGACGTCACCGTCGGTGACGTTGGTTCGGGGTTGGTCCTCGCTGCTTGGGACCCTCGGGTGTGGCGAGATCAGCGGGTGGTGCATCCGCCGTCGGTGATGGAGTGCCGGTGGCCGGCACTGCGGAGCGCCGCCGTGTCGGTTCTCTCGACGGTTGCTGTCCGATCAATGCCGGCCATGCGTCTTTGCTAGCCGGTGAATTCGTGGTCCGACCAGGCCAGCTTCTCGCCGCGGTATTTCGCGGCCCGCACGTCGCCGGACCGCGCATGACCCTCGAAGAGCTCCACCCGGGCGGCACGCCCGCACACCTCGCCGAAGAAAGCGCTCGAGTCGGTGTTCGTCACTTCCTGATAGGTCACGGTGCGCAGGTACTTGCCCACCCACAGACCGCCGGTGTAGCGGGCCGCACCCCGGGTGGGAAGGACGTGGTTGGTACCGATCACCTTGTCTCCGTAGGAGACACAGGTCCCCTCGCCGAGGAACAGAGCGCCGTAGTCGTGCATCTTGTCCAACGCTTCGCGCGGGTTCTCGGTGAGGATCTGCACGTGTTCGAAGGCGTACTCGTCGGCCAGCGCGTACGCCTCGTCGAGCGTCTGCACGACGCGAACCTCGCCCCAGTCACGCCAGGCCGGATCGGCGAAGTCGCGGGTGGGCATATCGACGAGGATGGTGTCGATGTGCTCGATGACCGCGCGGCCCAGCTCTTCGCTGGTGGTGATCAGCACGGCCGGGCTGTCGGGCCCGTGCTCCGCCTGCGAGAGCAGGTCGACCGCGACGATGAACGGGTCGGCATGCTCGTCGGCCACGATCAGGACTTCCGTCGGACCGGCGAACAGGTCGATGCCCACCTCACCGAACAATTGGCGCTTGGCTTCTGCGACAAAGGCATTGCCGGGACCCGCGAGCATGTTGACCGGGCGGATGGTCTCGGTGCCGACAGCCATGGCCGCAACCGCCTGGATACCGCCGAGCAGATAGATCTCGTCGGCACCCGCAAGGTGCATGGCGGCGACCGTCGCGTCCGGAACCTCTCCGCGGATCAGGGGCGTGCAGGCCGCGACGCGCTCCACACCGGCCACCTTGGCGGTGACGATCGTCATGTGGGCGCTTGCCAGCAGCGGGTACTTCCCGCCGGGGATGTACGCACCGGCCGCCTGGATCGGAACGTTCTTCTGTCCGAGGAAAACCCCTGGGTGCGTTTCGATCTCGAAGTCTGTCAGCGATTCGAGCTGCTTCTGGGCCATCACCCGGACCTGCTCCTGGACGAACTCGATGTCTTCGATGACCTGGCGCGGAACGCGCGCCATGATCTCCTCGATCTTCTCGGGAGAGAGCAGATAGCTGTCAGCTGAGTAGTTGTCGAACTTCTCCGAGTACTCCCGCACGGCGGCGTCGCCGCGGGTGCGGATGTCCTCGATCACGCTCTCCACAGTGGAACGCACCGAGGTCGTGCTGCCCCGCTCGACGCTGTCACGCTGAGGAGCTTTGAGATCCACTGTCGGGATCGCGGTTCGGGGCGCGGTGGCCATCGTCATGGGCTTCTCCGTTGGGTCGTCGTCGGGCAGTGGTGCCGCTCAGGTCACTCGAGGCGGGAAAGGTGTTCCCGATCGCTCGGTACGGTCAGTGTATACGTATACACTCAGAATCAAAACCCCCGATTTGACAATTCCTTGAACAGGCTTTTGAACTGGCACAAAGTGCATCTATAGGTGTGGTTACGTATCCGATCTCGCCGGAGGTGGGATGATGCGCTCGCAACAATGTCCGACGCCCTACAGAAGAAGTGGATACGTATGTCAACGAGCCGAGACGTCGCTCGCGTCGCCGGCGTATCTCAGGCGACGGTGTCTCGTGCGTTGAGTGGCGGAAGTGTCAGTCCCGCGACTCGGGACAAGATCCTGCAGGCGGCGAAGACGGTCGGCTACGTGCCCAATCTGGGCGCCCGCGCGATGAAGACCGGCCGGGTCGACACCATCGGCGTCGTCGTCGCCGACCTCACCAATCCGTTCTACCCCGAGATCCTCAACGCGTTGACCGAGTACCTCGACGCTGCCGGCAAGAAGGTGACGTTGTGGAACTCCGATGGTCCGGGAAACGATGCCGCGCTCGAGGCCATCAACGCCGGATCCGTCGACGGCGTCATCTTCACCACGGTCACCGAGGCATCCGCACCACTGCGTGCCGCAATCGACAGGCACAGTCCGGTCGTGCTCATCAACCGCACGGTCGAAACGTTGGCCTGTGACCAGGTCTCCAGCGACAACCTCACCGGCGGCCACGCCGTCGCCGACTACTTCCTCGACAACGGGCACCGCCGGATCGCCTTCATCGGGGGACCTTCCACAGCCAGTACCGCCCGTTACCGGCGACTCGGATTCGCCGTGCGTCTGAGCGAGGCCGGGGTGCCCCTCGACGCCGAAAGGACGCTCGAAGGGCCGTTCAGCCACGACTTCGGCTACAGCGCGACAATGCAATTGCTTCGCGCCGAGGATCCGCCCACCGCCATCTTCTGTAGCAATGACCTGATCGCCTTCGGCGCACTCGACGCGGCCCGGGCTGCCCGGGTGGCGGTACCAGAGGACCTGTGGATCGTGGGGTACGACGACATCGCCATGTCCGCCTGGCCGGCGTTCGACTTGACGACAGTCCATCAACCGAGTCGGGCCATGGCGGAGGCGGGCGCCCAGGCCTTACTGGACCGCATCGACAATCCGACAGCTCCCTACAAAACCCTCACCTTCCGTTCGCACCTGGTGGTGAGAGGTACGACCACGCCGCTCGCCGATACGCCCGAAACCGCCCGGCCCTCGATGGCCGCGGAGTAGCCAGATACCAACGCAGAAAGCCGGACGCCCCACAGGTGAGGGTGAGCCGCTAGCGGCATTGGCGATGCAGGGGTATCGCCGCGTCGGACAGATAGATCGCGCTGTTTACCGTGCGGCCATGGTGCGTTGGTGACCGTGCCGCTTCACCTTCCCACCATGTGTCCGTTGGCGGTATCGGATCGCCGCGTAAGGACGGACCATGACACAGCAACCAGCAGCCGGAGCAGCGAACTCCGTTGCAGCAAGGCGGACCCCGTGGTACCGCCATCTCTATGTGTGGGTATTGATCGCGATGGCGCTCGGCACCACGGTCGGCCTCCTCTGGCCGACGACCGGCAAGGCGTTGAAACCCCTGGGTGACGCGTTCGTCGGTCTGCTGACGATGGCGCTGGGTCCGCTCGTGCTGTGCATGGTGGTCGCCGGGATCGGCGCCGTTGCGAATCTGGCCTCGGTGGGCAAAGTTGCCCTGCGCTCGATCATCTACTTCGAGGTGGTCACCACGATCGCCCTCGCGCTTGGGCTGCTGGCAGTCAACGTGATCCGCCCCGGCGCAGGCATGCACGCCGACGTCGATTCGCTCGAGATGACCGAGAAAGTGGCCGACGGGGTGGCAGCCGGCCAGGACCTGGCCTGGTATGACTACTTCCTGCAGATCATCCCGACGAACATCGTGGCCAGCCTCGCCGATGGGGCGATCCTGCCGATCCTGGTTTTTGCGATCCTGTTCGGAATCAGCCTCCAGTTGATCGGTGAGCGCGGCCGCGCCATCGCCCACGGTGTGGAACGCCTGGGCGAGGCCCTGTTCCAGGTTGTGCGCATCGTCGTATGGGCTGCGCCGGTCGGCGTGTTCGGCGCGATGGCCTTCACTGCCGGCAACTTCGGCGCAGCATCGCTGGGCTCCTTGCTCGAGCTCATCGCCACGTTTTACGCCACCTCCATCGTGTTCATCGTGGTCGTCCTGGGTGGGATCCTGCTGCTCGTCGGGCTGCGGCCCTGGCGAGTGCTGCGCTACCTCAAAGATGAGGTCCTGCTCGCCCTGGGCGCCTCATCCTCAGAGGTGGCGCTGCCGGGCATCGTGCGGAAACTGGAGAACCTCGGTGTCTCGAAGGGCACTGCCGGGATCAGTGTCACCGCCGGCTATTCGTTCAACCTCGACGGCACGTGCATCTACCTCACATTGACAACGGTGTTCATCGCCCAGGCGCTCGGCATCGATCTGTCCATCGGCCAGCAAGTCTTACTGCTGCTGGTGATGCTGCTTGCCTCCAAAGGCACCGCGGGGGTCACCGGAGGCGGGTTCGTCATGCTCACCACCAGCGTCTCGTCGCTGAGCCTCATCCCGGTCTCCGGTGTCATGTTGGTGTTCGGGATCGATCGGTTCATGTCCGAGTGCCGTGCCGTGGTGAACTCGCTGGGCAATGCGGTAGCCGGCCTGGTGGTAGCCCGTTGGCAAGGCGAAATCCAACCAGCCCAGGTGCACGCCATCATGGCCGGACAGGTACCCGGTTTCGTACCCGAGCTCGACCCCTCCGCAGTTGCCCCCGCAGGCGCGCCGCTGTCCGCGAACCCCAAGGAGACCGAACCCTCAGCCGCCGGGTCTCGGTGACTCTGCCGAGCCTGCACCGGCTTCGGGTGTTCGCCGCCATCGCCGACGCAGGCAGCGTGTCGGCAGGCGCCCGTGCACTGGGAATCACCCAATCGACCGCATCAACGCATCTCCGGCAGCTGGAGACCGAGGTCGGATCCCTGCTGATCGAGCGAACCGGAAAGCAGTTCAGGCCAACAGAAGCCGGCACCGTACTGCTGGGGTACGCACAACGCATGATCGCCATCGCCGACGAAGCGGTCGACGACCTTGCCGGGATCAGCCTGCGACCACTGACCGGGGCCCTCACGGTCGGGGCGACCACGACGACAACCGAGGGCCGGTTCCTGCCTACCGCACTGCACCGCTTCGCCGCCGCCTACCCTGAAGTCACGCTCGATCTGCGCGTCGACAATTCGACGACACTGCTGCGCAGCGTGCTCGACGGCGTGGTCGGTGTCGCGATCATCGCCGCAGACGTCGACGATCCCGCCCTCACCGTCATGGCGCTGGCGCCAGAGGACCAGACCGTCATCGTCTCCGGCAACCACCCGCTCGCCGGCTCGCATGTAGACACGCGGGTGTTACGCGACTCGGTAGTGCTGTTGCGCGAACAGGGTTCAGCGACACGGACCTATCAAGAACAGCTCCTGAGCCGATGGCGGATCCCGGGTGCGCGCACCTGGACCCTGGCCAGCACCAGTGCCATCATCGGGGCCGTTGCGGCCGGCCTGGGCCTCTCGTGCTTACCACGCGTGGCCTGCCGAGACGCCCTGGCGCTGGGCCGGATAGCCGAACTCACCCTCGATCCACCGCCACCCGCGCGTCCGGTTTGCTTGGTCCGGCGCACCGACCACCACCTCACCCGAGCCGAAGAACACTTTCTGACACTGATCACTGAAAGCCAGCAGCCCTGATCAGGACCGCGTGACAACAACTGAAGCCCAGACACCGCGGACTGGCTGTTGTCAGCACCACCGACCACCGCACGACCACCGAAAAAGGATTGACACCATGAACTCTCGCGCATTCAGCGTTAACGACCGAACCTATGTCATGCCCGGAGCACCGGTGGTGGTGATCTGCATCGACGGCAGCGAGCCTGACTACCACATCGAAGCGATCAAGGCCGGGCGGATGCCCTGGCTCACCCGAGTCCTCGGCGGCGAGTCCAGTTCATGGCCGGCGCACTGCGCGATGCCCGCGCTGACCAACCCGAACAATGTGTCCATCGCCACCGGCCACCCACCCAAGGTGCACGGCATCAGCGGCAACTACATCTTCGACAATGCCACCGGCGAAGAAGTACTGATGAACGACAAGCGTTTCCTGCGCGCCCCCACCGTATTCGCCGCAGCCAACGAGGCGGGCCTGGACGTGGTTGTGGTCACGGCCAAAGACAAACTACGCCGCCTGCTGGGCGCCGGCCTGGTCGAAGAAGGCCCAAATCTGAATCGCGGCAGCGCGTTTGTGCCGCCATCGCGCACCGGCATTTGTTTCTCGGCGGAGAAAGCCGATCAGGCCACTCTCACCGACAACGGTATCGACAACGTGCTCGAACTCGTGGGCAAGCCCTTGCCACAGGTATATTCGGCTGATCTGTCGGAGTTCACGCTAGCGGCGGGCGTTGCGATCCTCGAGACCCGCGGTGCCGACCTGATGTACCTCTCGTTGACCGATTACATTCAGCACAAACACGCCCCCGGCACCGAGACCGCCAACGCGTTCTACGCGATGATCGACTCCTACGCCGCCCAACTCGACGCCCTCGGCGCCATCGTCGTCCTCACCGCCGACCACGGAATGAGCGCAAAAACCGATCACAACGGCGTGGCCAGAGTGATCTACGTCGAAGACGAAGTCCGACGCATCCTCGGGGCTCCCGCCGCTGTCGCCGACAATGACGGCGCAGAAGGGATCCGGGTCATCCTGCCGATCACCGACCCCTACACCGTGCACCACGGCGCGCTTGGCTCGTTCGCCAGCATCTACCTGCCTGCCACAGCCGACCGGAACCTCGTCATCGAAGAGTTGCGGACCATCAAGGGCGTACAGGTCGTGCACAGTCGCGAGGATGCAGTCGCCACCTACAGTCTGCCGGCCGACCGCATCGGCGATGTAGTGCTGTTGGCCGAAGCCGGCACTGCCGTAGGTCGTTACGCAGAATGGCACGACCTCAGTGGTCTGGACGCCCCGCTGCGTTCCCACGGCGCCCTGGGCGAACTGCAGATCCCGTTCATCATCAACCGGCGAATCCCCCGCCCCGACCTGCTCGACGAGCCCTACGGTCAGCCGGCGTACGTGCACAACTACGACGCGTTCTGGGTAGCCACCACGCTTGTTTCCCAGCACCAGACCTCCCCTGCGGCGTCGCTCGCATAAGCCACCGGGCACCAGAGAAGTTACCTCTCAACCCGCAGGTTGCGAGGTTTCTCCCGAAGCCCCAAGCCCAAGTTGCACTCGATGACGTTGAGACCTGGGATGTGGGTCGGCCGGTCCCAATCCTAGGTTCCAGGATCAACGAGTCACCCTTGCTCACCACCGCCGCAGCGTCGACTGACGGCCGACCGTGAATGTATGCGAGCCGATTGGCGTTGAACCTGTTGTAGACATTCCGCCGAGCTTGGTTGTGACGTGCCGTGTACGGCCGTGAAACGAGGAGAGCCATGAAAATTCGCCACGGGGACGTAGCGCTCATCACGGGTAGTTCCCGTGGGCTTGGTCGCCATATCGCGCTGGCGTTGGCGGGCCGAGGAATGAACGTGGTGCTGGCGGCGCGTAGCCAAGATGGCCTGGACACCGTCGCCGCACAGGTGCGCGCCGCGACCGGCGTCACCGTGTCCACAGTGGTGGTCGACCTCGCCGACCGCACGCAGGCGGCTTCTCTGGTGCAGCGGGCAACTGAAGTGGCCGGACCCGTCGACGTGCTGGTGAACAATGCCGGGATCGAAAGCACCTGTCAGCCAGAGGAAGCCGAGCTCGACGACCTTGGCGCAATGACCGACGTCAATCTCCTGGCTCCGATGCTGCTCACCAGAACCGTGCTGCCCAGCATGATCGAACGCGGCCGGGGTCACGTCGTCAATGTGTCATCGATGGCAGGACTGGTTGTCTCCCCCTACGAGGAACCCTACAGCGCCACCAAGGCCGGCCTCATCGCATACACGCGCGCCCTACGCATGACGGCACAGGATCGGGGCTGGAACCTGAGCGCCTCGGTGATCTGCCCGGGGTTCATGGCGGACGAAGAGGGGATGTATGCGGACATGCAGAGCGAATTCGGGGCGTCCGCACCCAGATCTGTCGGAGACATGCCCGCTGGTGCGGTGGGTAAGGCGGTCGTCGATGCCGTGGAAAAGGATCTGCCTGACGTACTCGTGATGCCGGGCGCGCCCAGGGTCTTCGCCCTGGCTTCGATCGCGACACCCAGGCTGTTCGAGCGCATCGCCCGCAGCGCCAACCTCGGCGCACCGTTTCGCACGGTTGCCGAGCAACGCAGCGCCCAGCGAAAAGCAGGAAGCTGAAACATGATCGGTTCGCGCGGCGCTGCGGGAACACACCACGAGCTACGGACGTTGCAGCCCAGGTCATTTCACGAGATCTGACACCGAACGTTTCTGCACAGAACAGAGCACGCCCATGAAGGCAGTAACGTACACCCGGACCGGCGGCACGTCCGTACTGAATTACGTGGACCGGCCAATATCTGAGCCCGCGCCAGGAGAGGTTCGGGTCAAGGTCATCGTTTCCGGTGTCAATCCCACCGACTGGAAGTCACGTCAGGGCTCCGGATTCGGCGGGGGCGGCTTCGATGAAATCGTGCCCAATCAGGACGGTGCGGGCGTTGTTGACGCCGTCGGGCAGGGGGTGCACGGCGTCGAGGTCGGGGACCGAGTGTGGATGTACCTGTCGGCGCACCAACGCCCGACCGGTACAGCCCAGGAGTACACCGTGGTCCCGGCTCAGCGCGTCGTAAAGTTGCCCGAGAACGTCAGTTTTGATGTTGGGGCGAGTCTGGGGGTCCCCGCGATGACGGCGCATCGAGCGCTCACCGTGTCCGAGGATGGTCCGTCGCGGCTGTATCCAGGCGCACTGCAGGGCAAATTTGTGTTGGTAGCCGGCGGCGCCGGGGCTGTCGGCCACGCCGCGATTCAGCTCGCACGATGGTCGGGTGCCACAGTTGTCACCACGGTCAGCAGTGCCGAAAAGCGCGACCTCGCAATCGCGGCCGGAGCCGATCACGTCGTCAACTACAAGACCGGTGATGCCGCAGCCGAGATCCGGGAGATCGCGCCGAACGGCGTCGACCTCGTTGTCGAGGTTGCCCCGGCGCAGAACGCGAAGCTCAACGCAGCCGTGACGGCGCCCCGTGCATCGATTGCGGTCTACGCCACCAATGGCGGCGACACTGTCACCCTCGACGTACGGCAGAGCATGACGTTGAACTCCCGGTATCAGTTCTTGCTCCTGTACACCGTCGGCGACAAGGCGCTCGAAGCGGCCAGAGACGATGTCACTGCTGCCGCAGCAGCGGGCGCGCTCGAAGTCGGGTCGGCATGGGGTCTACCAGTTCATCGATTTTTGTTGTCTGACACCGCATCTGCTCATGCCGCGGTCGAGAACGGCGTTACCGGGAAGGTGCTCATCGATGTGCAATGAGCCCAGATGATCCGTTTCCTGCTTCAGCGGAACGCAGCCAAGTCTCGTTGCTGAGGGAAGCCGGCCGGCTCATCGCGGGTTCTCATCCCTTTGCCAGGGCGCGCACATTCGCCGTCCGGTTTACCGGCGAGCGTTACCGGGGTATGCGCCTCGAATGGTAAGAGCATTTGGATACACCCGTAACGGCGGACCCGAGGTGGAGGAGTTCCTCGACCTGGAGATGCCGACGCCGCTCGCCGGTGAGCTGCTGGTGGAGGTCCGTGCCGCAGGTGTGAATCCGGTGGACTGGAAGATCCGCTCGGGACACTACGGCGGGGCCACTCAGGAAGGTGTGCCCATCGCGATGGGTCGCGAGGTCTCGGGAGTGGTGCGCGAGGTTGGTAAGGACGTCGAGGGCTTCACCGTCAACGACGAGGTTTTCGGCACCGTCGCCACCGGTTCTGGTGGTTATGCCGAGTACACGGTCCTACCTGCCGAAGCCGCTGCCAAGAAGCCGCCGCAGGTGTCGTTCACCGACGCGGCGACGCTGGGGATTGCTGCCGCGACTGCCTACGACGCCGTCACCCAACTCGCCCTCAACGAGGGGCAGACTCTTCTCATCAACGGCATCGGGGGCGGCGTGGGCGTCGCGGCCGCGCAGATAGCCCGGGGCCTCGGCATCAACGTGATCGGCACAGCGAGCGAGGACAAGCGCACACTGGTCGAAACTCTCGGCGCCACGCTGGTGGTCTACGGCGACGGCGTGAGCGACCGGGTCAGGCAACTGATGCCCGGCGGTGTCGACGCGATATTCGACCTGGTGGGCGGTGACGGCCTGCGCGCCGTTGCTGATCTGCTCACCGACCGTGACAAATTGGTCAGCGCCGGCGATCCAGAGACCGTCAGTGAACTGGGCGGGCATATGGTCGAGCGGGATCGCACCACTCGCGTGCTCGAAATCGTGGGCGCGATGGTCGCCGACGGCAAGCTCGATCCCCATGTCGAGGACATCCGTCCACTCGACGAAGCCGCCGAAGCCGTCGCCGCGGTGGAGACCGGCCACGCCAGGGGAAAAGTCGTGATCGAGGTCAGCTCCTAGTCGCGGGTCGGCGCGGAACACGTAAACCTCCTGGAAGTAGCCGCGCCTACGTTTCTGGCCTGACTGCCGGGGACACTCAGCCGTCTTGCTCACCCTGCAGGTGAGCCAGGTATCGAGTGATGCCTTCGCGTAAGCTCACCTTCGGCTCGAAACCGAGAAGCTCCTTGGCGCGGTTCAGGACGAACGGGCCCTGGATGTCGTCGTCATCGGGGTCCGGGCCTTTGCCGAATTCGATTCGCGTCTGGGGTAGAAGGTCGGTCACGATCTCGGCGATCTCGCCGACCTTGAGCATCTCGGCACCCGAGACATTGATCGGTTGGCCATCGAGTTCGGAACCGGGAGCCAGCGAGCACATGACAGCCCGCACCACGTCGTCGATGTAGACGTACTGGCGGGCTAAATCCGGTCCGAAAGCAGGGCGAGAAACCCGGTGCGCCAGTGCATCTCGAATGAACGATGCGATGATGCAGTGGGTGCTCCGCCCAGGGCCGTACACCGCAGAGATACGCAGCGAACAGGTCGACATGCCATACCTGCGGCCGTACACCGCCAGCAGACTCTCGCCGGCGACCTTGGTGGCACCGTAGACGCTGGATGCCCTCAACACCGTCGCTTGCTCGTCCAGTGGCCCCGGGTTGTTGCCGTAGACGGCGTTCGACGAGGCCAACACGACTCGCGCTGTGCCGGTGATGCGCGCGGCCTCGAGCAGATTGGCCGTGCCCCCAATGTTCACGTCGACGATCGACCACGGGCGGTCCCGCGACACCATCGGCCCGGAGATTCCGCCCAGGTGCACCACGGACCCGGGTTTGAATCGAGTGAACACCTCATGCACCTGATGCGGGTCGGTGACGTCAAAAAAATCTCCGACCGTATCGGCCGCGCCGACGACATCGACACCTGCAGCTCCAAGGGATTCCACCAGGTGTCGGCCGACAAACCCGCTGGCACCGGTAACCAATACCGGACTCGGTAGATCTGTCATGTTTGGGGCCCCTTCACCGTCGACGGGACATTCCGACTCACCTGGCATCCCGATACCGCTACCCCCGAACAGAGCCGGACCCTGGACGGTCAGGCGATGTTGGTGTACGGGACACCGCCGCGGGCGACACCGTCATGGTTGACCCCACGGTCGAAGTCAAACGGCAGCGGACGGCCGTTTTCCATTGCGAGCCAGAGTCGTACGAGCAGGCGACGTTGAGATTCGTCTTCGGAGTCGATGAACTCGGAGCGGCCGTGCATGACGCTGTAGTTGTTGGCGATCACCAAGTCACCCGAGCCGAATCCGACTTCGACGCCGCCTTCGTTGGAGATCTCGTCGAAGACCTCCATGAGCTTGAGCTGACGCTCGGTCAGCGGCGGACAGTCACCGCGCTGCTGCGCTGCGTCGATGAGCAGTCGCACATAGCGGCTGGTGATCTTGCCGTTGACGATGGTGCACAGCCGGGTCAGGTAATAGCTGGTGTCACCTTCCAGGATCTCCATCTGACGATCGAAGGGGAAGTAGTCCTCGAAGAGGGAGGGCAGCAGTTCGGGGTAGCGACGGGCAATCTCTTTGACGGTGCGTGCCGAACTCGAAACCACCGAGTTGCCGCCCACCATGGCCTGGCGAATGCACATGAGCATCAACAGGTCGGAACCGTCGGTGTGGTAACCCAGACCCTCGTTGGTGTTCTCCGGCCGAACAATGTCAGCCCGGGCCTTCTTGCGTTGGGCCAGGGAGGCGAGCAGGGTGCCGCCGCCCATCTGGTTGACGGGTTGACCGATGGCGGCGCCGATGAGCCAGAGCAGGTTCTCGTTATAGGGCAGTTCGGCGTCCGGGGTGCGCACCGGCAGGTTGCGCAACAGAGCGATACCGGTACCCCCCTCGAGGGAATGCTCGACCCCGGCAAAGTACTTGGTCAGTGGTTCGGCGAGTTTCTTCCACTCTTCGCGCGTGCCTCTTCCTTCCGACCACTGTCCGAACTTCTCGGTTGCTTCCACGGTGAGTTCACCGAGCAGGGCGCTCTCGGTGGCGGTGAGGGCGAGATCCCAGGTATTGCGTCGGGATTCGAGTTCTTCGGCATTCCAGGCGGCAGGCTCGTCCAAGTTGAGGATGTAGTTACGTACCCGATCCAGACCCGAGGTGATCAGCGGGGTTGGGCTGAAGGAGGTCGTCATGTCTGGGTCCTACTTTCACTTTTCGGTTGGGTGGTTCGTTGGCGTCTTCGAGGGTGCGGGCGGCGCGGTAGTTGCGTTTCGCGCAGTGCGCTTCGCGGCGATCTGCGCAAGCAAGCGTGGCCTCGTTCTGCCTCAGGTGGGATGCAGTTCCACTGACACCTACTTTCCTGGTCCGCTGTTACGAATCAATCGCCGATCTGATTACGGTATGTAAAATCCGAACAGGGCTGTGCAGAATATGCAACGGAGACAACTGATTTGCGGGTTGCTGGTCTACGTCAGCCGACCCCGGAAAAGCACGTGGTCAGTGGTTCGGCGAGTTTCTTCCACTCTTCGCGGGTGCCTCTTCCTTCCGACCACTGGCCGAACTCCTCGGTTGCTTCCACGGTGAGTTCACCGAGCAGGACGCTTTCGGTGTCGGTGAAGGCCAGATCCCAGGTATCGCACTGTGATTCGAGTTCTCCTACGATCCAGGCCGGCGGCTCATCCAGGTTGAGGATGAAATTGCGTACCCGATCCAGACCGGAGGTGATCAGCGGGGTTGGTGACACTGAAGTAGTCATGGATGACTCCGTAATCTAGTTTCGGATCAAGGTGGTTCTCAGACGGCCTTCAACTGAGGGGAGCTGGGAGCGGTCAACGGCCGCACGAGGTATCAGCGACCACTGCGCGATTGCGACGAGGACGAGAACAACCCCCACTGTGGCAACGGCATCAATTCCGTGCCACGCGTACATAAGCGGTCCCAGCAGCCCCCCGATTCCACCTCCTAGGAACACGATGAAGCTGAACACCGTGTTGAGCTGGGCGGACCGCTCGGGGTCGGTCGCCAGGGCTCGAACTTGATTGCCCGACAACGCTGATTGGTTCGCCCACGTCGCGACGAACATGACAGCTCCGAAAGCGACAGGCGTGTTGCTGGTCAGCAGTATGGCCATCATCGCCGTCAAGAGAACGAGCAGGAAACATCCCGTCATACGCCTGGCCCCGTGTCGGTCGATGAGGCGGCCCGCATACGGTGTGAAGAAACCTGCGACCAGTCCGACCAGCCCGAAAAGGCCGGCCTCGCCGAGGGTCCAAGAAAGCTCGGGTCCGGTGAGATGGAGAACCATCACTGTCCAAAGCGCATTGAACGTCGCCAGCACGCATGCCTGGGTCAGTGCTGATCGCACCAGGATCGGGTTGGACGACGCCCGCCGCAACGTCGCGAGCACGAGGCGACTGTGCGTCAGTACACCGCCTTCCGGCAGCGGCGCTTTCCGCAGTGCCCAGCGTGTCGAGGGAATCGAGGCCGCCACCGCCAGCGCAGAGACGACTACGGTGCCGCGCCAACCGATCCATTCGGTGCACAGGCTGGCCACCACTCTGCCGCCGAAGATTCCGACGAGCAACGCTCCCACCAGCACGGAGTTCGTTTTGCCTCTACGGTCATCAGCGCTCATCCGGTTTGCCGCTGGAATCAGCACTTGTGAGACGTTCGCGACCAGTCCGACAGCGAGGAACGCCGCGATCGCGGCGAACACATTCGGTACCACCGCGGCCAACAGCAGCGTGCAGGTGAGGGCGAGCGTCTGGTAGGTCACCTGCTTTCTGACCTCGAGACGTGCGGCGAGCGGCACGAGGAGCAGGATCCCGACGGCATAACCGACTTGGGTGATGGCCGCAAGGACACTCGCGAGCCCATGCGATACGCCGAGGTCGCCGGCGATGCTGGTGAGCAGGGACTGCGGGATGTAGATGACGCTGACGGTCAAGCTGCAGGCAACCGACAGAGCGAGCAATCGCAACCAGCCCAGTCCCGCGGGAGCGGAATCGGTCATGACGCACCCGTCACCGCAGCGCGGAACTGGGATTCCACCTCCGTACGGATATCTGGATTACTCGCGAACTCTGCAGCCATGGAAGCCAGTGCGATCGCAGCATCAAAAATGCAGGACTCGGAATCCGGACCGATGCTGGCCTCGTGGAAAGCGTGCGAATGCGGCGGGATCGACCGCGGCGTCATCTTGACCTGCGGCTGTAAATAGGGCACGCGTCGGCTGAGTGTGCCGGCGTCAGTGGACCAGGCGCCGGAAACCTCGTCGGTGGGTGTGGGCGAACGTCCCACAGCGCACAGTGCTGCGTCGAAGAGGGACGCCAACGCCTCGATGCCGACAATCGCTTCAGCACACCGTTCGGCAGGTGTCACGGTGCATGTCGCACCGACTGCCTCAACGGCCTGCTGGAACGCGTAGGTGACCCGCGCTCGGATCTCGGCGAGCTCGGTGAGGTCTGCGGCCCGCACGACGACGGTTGCCCGCGCGTAGTCGGGGACGACCTGCGGGTGGATACCGCCCTCGTTGATGATTCCGTGAATTCTTGCCGTGGGCGGCAGATTCGGACGCAGCATCGCCATCGCGGAAAAGCCCAGCACGATTCCGTCGAGCGCATTGATACCGAGTTCCGGATGCGCTGCGCCGTGGGCCGGCTTCCCGAAAGACTCGACGGTCAGCCGTTGCGCCGCAAGGGTGCGCGAGGCGGAGATGTCGTCCATTCCGGGATAGATCGACGTGGCGAAGTCCACGTCGTCGAAAATTCCGGCGTCGCCGAGGATGTACTTCCCGCCGACACCCTCCTCAGCCGGAGTACCGATCACCAGCAGTCGGAGGTCGAGGTCGTAGGCAAAGGGCCGCAGTGCCAGGGCCGCTCCATAGGACGCTGCGGCCACAACGTTGTGTCCGCAGCTCTGCCCGTAGGGAGGAAGCCCGTCGTATTCGCAGACAAACGCGACAGTGGTTGCAGCGGAATCAGATCCGAACGAAGCGCGGAACGCCGTGTCCATTCCGGCGATTCCACGTTCGACCGCAAACCCATGATCTTCCAACTCCACCACCAGGCGAGCACAGCAGTCGAACTCTTTCGAGGACTCTTCGACGTGCGAGTGGATGAACTCGCTCAGCTCGACGACGTTGTGCCAGTCCTGCTCCAGTGCCGCTCGGATCTTCGGTGCGAATATCTCTGCAATGCGGTTGTTCACGGAGCGGGATGGTGCTCGAGCCAGTGGTCAGCGATGTCCATCCGGCGGGCGAACCACACCTTTCCCTTCGCCTGCGCATGTTCGATGAACTCGCGCAAGGCGTTGGCGCGCGACGGTTGTCCGACGGTGCGGGGATGCAGGCCCACCGACATCATCTTGGGTGAGCCGTTCTCCCCCTCACGCCACAGCTCGTCGAAGGCGCGGGTGATGTAGTCGGAGAACAGGCTGGGGCTCTTGTCGCCCTGGAGGTCGTTGTTGGTCAGGCTGTACGGAATGACCAGCTGCTGGTGTTCGCCCATCTTCTTGTAGTAGGGCAGATCATCGTTGTAGGCGTCAGAGTCGTAGACGAATCCGCCTTCCTCGACGACTAGTTCGCGGGTGTTGACCGAGGCACCGTAGCGGCAGTACCAGGCGCGGGGGCGTTCCCCCCACGTCCGTTCGAAAGACTCGATCGCCAACCGGATGTTCTGACGCTCCTCATCGCGGGTGTAGCGCCACACCTCGTTCCATCGCAGTCCATGGCTGAGCAGGTCGTAACCGGCGGCGCGGGCATGCTTGGCGACGTCGGGATTCTTCTCGAAGGCTTCGGCGCAGGCGTAGAAGGTGCACGGTACGTCGAGCTCATCGAACAGCCGCATCAGCCGCCAGATGCCCGCGCGGCTGCCGTACTCGTACATCGACTCGCGCGACAGGTCGCGCGTATCCAACGGGAAGTTGTACGCCGCCTCGACGGGCACGTCGTTCTCCCCATCGCGGTCGAACGAGTACTCGGACCCTTCCTCGTAGTTGACCACGAGGTTGATCGCGACGTTCGCACCGTTCGGCCACGTCACTTTCGGCGTGTGCTGGCCGTAGCCGACGAAGTCGCGGACGGTGCCGGCGCCGGCGGGCGGGGTGTTCACTTGCACGCTCCTTATCTGAAACTGCTTGATCAGTCGACCCACCGGGTCAGGTGATTGAGGACCTTCGCGAGGAGAAGGTGGGTACATCCGGCGACGATGACCACCACAAGTGCGGTGACGGCGACGATATCGGTAGCGGCATAGAGCAACGCGAAATTGAGAATGCGGCCCAGTCCGTACTGCTTACCGATCACTTCGGCTGCGAGCACGGCGCTCCACGCGAACGGAATGGCGAGGAGAACGCCCACCTTCAGCTGCGGTGTGACCGATGGAACGATAACGGACATGTAGATGCGGGCCCGGCTCGCGCCGAGTGAGGTGGCTGAGTCGCTGTAGATCCGAGGGACGTTGTTCACTGCGGCGACCGTGAGTACGAACAGTAGGACGGCGACCGCGAACGCGGTGAACGAGTAGGTACCGAGTTCGGAGTTACCGAACCACAGACTGAACAGTGGCAGCATCGCGAGCAGCGGCATCATCCGGAAGAAGTGCGCCGGAAAGGACACCGTGCGCCGGGCTATCGGCGACCAGCTGACGAGCAGCCCTGCCCCGATCCCGACTGCCACTCCCAAAACGAAACCGATCAGGAAGCGGGACAATGAAATTGCGACGTTGTAACCCAAGCCGAGTGTCGCGCCCCACACGGTCGGTTCGGCGCCGCCCACCGTGCGCTCGGCGCCGAGCCCGCCCGGCCAGTAGTCGGCGAAGACCATGAACGACGACAGGACATCGGAGATACCGGGCACCAGCCGCATTCCGGAATCGTCTTCCCCGATGACAACTGACGCGAGCTGCCACACCACCAGGATGAGCGCCAACGACGCTGCACCCCAGTACAGGTCGGCTCTGTTGCGCTCGGGTTTCGACGCCGACTCGGACTCGAGTGCCGCAGCGACCGGTGCCAGCGTTGCCGTCATCGCGAGAACTCCTCCAGAAGCTGCCTACGCAGTGCGTTCGCCTCGGGACCGGTGATGTCGTCGGTCAGGCGCGGCCGCGGCAGGTGGACCTTCAAGTCGAGTGCCAGCCTCCCGTGCTTGATCACGAAGATGCGGTCGGCGAGTGTCAACGCCTCATCGATGTCGTGGGTGACCATGAACACCGCCCGCTTCTCTGCCTCCTGCCACAGGTCGAGCAGGACCCCGTGGAGTTGAGCCAGTCGGAGATAGTCGATCCCGACAAACGGCTCGTCCATCAGCAGCACCTCGGGCTTGTTGGCGAACACTGCGGCGATCGCCACCCGACGCCGCATACCGCCGGAGAGCTGCTTGGGCCAGGCGTTGGCGAACTTCTCCAGGCCGATGATCTTGAGCATCTCGGCCACAACGGCCTTGCGTTCATCTTTCGGTATGCCCCGAGCCTTCAAGCCGAACTCGATATTCTGTGCCACGGTCTTCCAGAGGAACAGCGTGTCCCGCTGGAAAACAACACCGCGGTCGGGCCCCGGCTTTGTCACCGGGGTTCCTCCGACTGTGACGGTACCGCTGGTCGCGGGAAGGAACCCGGCGATCATATTGAGCAGGGTCGACTTACCGTGCCCCGAAGGCCCGATCACACAGATGAATTCACCGGGCTCGATCCGGAAGGACACCGAGTCGACGCTGGTGACCACCTCGCCCGACTCGAGCCGGAAGTCCTTGGAGACGCTGTCCAGTTCAATCGCCGCGGGTTGCGTTTTCCCACCCGCGAGTTGATGAGCAGTGGTTTCGACTGTCATTCGTTCCACCTCACAATCCAACGGCCGGCGAGGCCGATCAGGGCATCAACTACAACGGCGACGATGCCGACGACAATCAGGACGCCGATGGCTCCAGCCGTTTGGGTGGCATCAGAGAATGACCGGATCAGACGCCCCGCACCTTGGCTGCCACCGAGCACCTCGGCGATGCACTGGAAACCCCACCCGAATGCCGTTGCGGCACGGACAACACCGATGGTGGACGGAACCAATGCGGGCAGGACGACCGACATTGTGGTCCGCCTCGTCGAAACACCCAGTGTGGCAGCGTAATCGGCATACCGGGTCTCCGCCACACCCGCCGCCGAATGAACCGTGCTGGCCACGGTGAGGGCAGTGAAGAAGATCACCAGGCCGTTGGTCGCAAGCGCAGAGTTGCCGAACCACAGTGTCAAGAACGGCAGAATGGCCAGGACCGGGACGGTCCCGAGAATGGCCACCGGAAGTCGGCCCAATCGGTGGAACCATTCGATCCGCGCCAGAGCCAGACCCGTGCCGAAGCCGATGACCAGGCCGGTCGTCACACCGAGGAGCACGTTCTGTGCTGTCCACAGCACGTTGGACCAGACACCCCCTACCCCGAATGTGGTGTAGGCCAGGATCGGTGCCACGTCGAGGTTGTCGACTATCGCGCCGAAGATGGCGGGGATGCTGGGGAATCGAGCTGCCGTGCTGTTCGCCGACAACGCCGTCCAGATCAGTGCGACCGCCAGCACGCCCGCGATCCCACCCGCGACCGTAGGACCAAATGTCCTGACGCGCATGTCATTCTCCTTTCACTGACTGGATCTCACTGTCATGTGGATGTCGGCATTGCCACCGGGCTCAGACGGTCGACATCATTTGACGGCGGCCTCGAGGATGCGGGCAGCGTCGAGGTAGTTGCGGTGCGCGTACTGGGTCGCAGCGAGCTCGGCGAGCTTGGCCTGGTCTCCGGTCAATCCTTGGGCCTGAGGCAGCAGCGCATCGTACTGTTTTTTGTATTCGACGAGCTCCATGTAGACGTCATCGGCGATGATGAAGTCGGAAGCATCGAGGTCGGGGTTGGTGATCACCCCTGCCTCTTGTGCGGTCTTGATCTGCTGGTTGTAGGTCGACTTGTAGTAGTACGGCGATTCTGTGTTGACCCACCAGTCAGCCTGGTCTTCGAACGAGGCGAACGGGCCGATCTCTTCGAAGACGATCCGAAGAGCATCGGCGGATGTGTCCACCGACGCGGCCGACTCGATAACCGGCACCAAGGTGTCGATGGCCTCGGTGGTGCCGTTGTTGATGTCGGCAAGGACCGCGTCGGTGATTCGGAAGGCGACCGACGACACGCGCAACATGGTGTCGTGGTTCTCCTCGATCCACTTTTCGTCGGCGGCGTGACCGACGTGGCCGAGGCCGGATACGGCCCGGGGGTCACCGGCAGGAAGATTTTCGATGAGATCCTGGAGGCCGATGACGGGGTACCACCCGTCCTCGATCAACTCCGCGGTCTGGACAGCACCGATCGGCTTGGCGTAGTCGAGCTTTCCGCCACGGGCCAGCAGGAGGGTCTGGGAATCGTCGACAACGCTGACGTTGCCGAAGTCTGCCTGGGAGAATCCGCTGATTCCGTAAACGGCGTCCAGGAAGCTGCGGTGCGCGCCGAGATCATCGGTTGCGAAGCGCGATCCCTTCATCTCGGTCATGACACTGGTAACCGCGTCCTCGAAGCTCGCGCCGTCCCCCATCAGGTCCGACACAGAGGATTTGGCCGAGCCCGGAGCGGCGAGGATGGCGAGCCCGCTGGTGACGTCGACGAAGTTGAAGATCTTGATCGACGGTGCGCCCTCCGCGTTGCGAACCATGTTGGGGCCGTAGGCGGCAACGACGTCGTAGTCACCGTTCAGGGTAAGCGGAATCTGCTGTTCATCGGAGATGCTCGCGAACTTCGCCGGACCAATGTCGATACCGACTTCCTCGAACCAGTCGTTGGCCATGCCGATCGACAAAATCATGTTGTCGGCGTACGGCATCATGCCTACGTTCACGAGCTCCTGCGGGATCTCAACACCGTACTTCTTGAGCAGCTCGTTGTCGGTGACCGTGCTGGGGCCCGCGGCGACCGGCCCGCCGCTGCTGTCATCGCTTGAGCACGCGACGAGGGCGCCGCCGAGAGCAACGCATGCCGCGAGCGCAACTCCACGAGAGAGAGTGCGCCGAGAGGTTAATGTCATGACTGTCCTTGTCTTCGCGAGGGTTGGTCGTGCATCACAGTTCGACGAATGCGGATGTGAGCTGTTGATCATTCGTCATCCATCGGCCGCCACCGGGTGTCACAAGGATGTTGTCGGTGAGGCCGAAGAGGCCGAACTTTGCTGTCTCTTCAGGTGTTCCGAACAGCCGGTGGGGATGGATGTTCACAACTTCGTTTTCGATGAGAAGTCGGTCGTTTCCACTGACCCACACTCCCTGGATCGCGTCCGTTCCGATGCCGTGAAGATGGAACGAACGGTGCTGGTCTGCGGGGGTGGTGTAGTCGAGCTCGATTCCATGTGAGCGGAATGAGGTGGCTACACCTTCGACGAATTCGCTTGCCATGGCGCCCGGTCTCATCGCCGCGACGCCGGCCTGATGGGCTTCGATGCAGATCTGCCACATGTCGCGGTACTCCGGGGAAACAGGCCCGACAGAGTACATGCGGCGATACTCCAGCCACGTTCCGTTGGGGCCCGCGGATTCGATCCAGACTGTCACCACGTCACCGCTCTCGATGACCTTCTGCGTCCCGAACGTCGTGGCCCCCTTGAAAGGGGTTGAGTCGAGGACGACCATGGGATCACGGACTCCGTGCTCACGGCAGATCCGATGCGCTTGGGCCGCCAGCCGGATTTCGGTCACACCGGGCCTGACAAACGCTTCGAGCTCCGCGTATATCGAGTTCCAGCACGCCGAGGTGCCCGTCAGCGCAGCGAGGGACTCGGCACTGTTGACCTGCCGGCACTTTTCGAAAAGATCGGTGGCATCGCTGATCTGGGCGTTCGGTAGCGCATCGCTGAGCTGCATGTAATGGCTGTAGGCGAAACCCCCGTCGTCCAGTCCTACGACACCGATTTTTCCGGCCGACACCCTCTGCTCCGCGAGAACGTTGCCAATCTCGGTGCCAGGAGTGCCACTGAGACGACACTCCGAGATCCAATCGGACTGGCGAGCCTGCGAGATGCCCCATACGGTGCCCCCGATCAAGACCGGGCCGGATGAGTGCGTGAGCACGACGTGACTATCGGCGAAGAGCTGCCAGTAGTCCGTTGCATAGAAGACCCTGCCGCGGAACCGAATATCGTCGCGACCCGCAATGACCAACGCGTCGAGACCGTGCAAAGTCATCGCGGCACGGAGTGCGTCGACGCGTCGTGCGCGCTCTGCGTTCGTGGTGAAGCGATGATCCGCAACTAGCTGCGTCATGTAGTGGTTCCTCGTCTCGGCTCGACCGTCGCAAATCTGTAGCAGTTCCGACAACCAAAGGTGTGCATTTTCTGCACAACCCTGTGCGGCGTTGAGCAAGAATGACATTGGAGGCTGAACGTTACGAAGACGCTTCCTAATTCGTTACGTTGTGTTAAATCCGCGCAGTGATGTGCACCAGCTGCAACAGTTGAGGGCAAGTACGGCTATCTTCATCTACGCTGCGAACGAGATCGCGTAAGCGAGATTCAGCCGCTTACAACTCAATTGACGCAGGCATGTTCATCGAAGGAGAGCGGTGACGCAAGTTACTCTCCGCGCAGCGGAGATCATCGAACGCATCGCGGAGCAGCCGATGTCGGTGGCTGAACTCGCAGAGGAGTTCGATGTTCATCGATCATCGATGTTCCGCCAGCTGAAGTCGTTGGAACACATTGGCTATGTCAGACGTCGCGACGATGCTCGGTTCGTGGTAGGGGCGAAACTAATCGCGCTGGCCCGACTGAGCTTCGACGATGTTGATCTACGTCAGGCGGGCTACCAGCACGTGCGAAAGCTGCACGCGAGAGTCGGCCACACAATCCAGTTGGTCGCGCTGATCGGCGACAGCTTGATTTACGTCGACAAAGTCGAGAGCGCATCGGGTGTCGGTATGTACTCCCGCATCGGCCGTGAGGCACCCGCCTACTGCAGTGGGGTGGGGAAAGTCATCCTGGCGGCGCTCGACCCCTATCGTCGGGATGCGATCCTCGATTCGACTCCTTGGAAGCAGTTCACCCCCAACACGTTCACCACGCGCGCGCAACTCGACGCGGCGTTGGACCTAGCGGCCGAACGCGGCTGGGCAGTGGACGACCGCGAGCTCGACATGATGATCAACTGCCTCGCCGTCCCTATTTCCGGCCCCCCCGGGGTGGTCGGTGCGGTGTCCGTGACAGCGGTATCGAGCGTCGAAGACATCGAATCGCTCATGAAGTATCTGCCTCTTCTGCGGGACACCGCCGGCGCGATCGAGCGCGATCTAGGGTGACCTATTCTAGCTATCATCGGAGTCGTTCCCTGTTCGACGACATCCAGTATCGCGCTGTCGCAGAACAAGTTCGGGCAGTTCAGTCGCGATCAGTTTCGGCACTCGACCTTGCTGTCCGCGTTCGGCGAGACATTGAGTCAGAGGAGCCCAGGATCCACGCATGGGTGGCCCTATCAGAAGATGTGGAACAGCATGCGACCGCGGTCGACGAGAGTCCGGAGGCCCTTCCGCTCGCGGGGGTATCAGTCGGCGTCAAGGACATCATCGACGTCGAAGGACTTCCCACCCGAGCAGGGACTATCCTCACCGGCTCGGAGCCCGCCTCCTCCGATGCTGCGTGCGTGATGAGGCTGAGGTCACTCGGTGCCGTGGTTCAAGGAAAGACGGTTACGACGGAGTTCGCCTATCTGCACCCTGGCCCCACGCGCAATCCGCACGCGCTCGACCGTACTCCGGGTGGGTCTTCGAGCGGTTCTGCCGCAGCGGTCGGTGCTCGGACGATTCCGGTGGCCCTTGGCAGTCAGACGGCGGGGTCATTGACGCGACCCGCGGCGTACTGCGGCGTGGCGGGGCTGGTTCTCCCGTCGGGTTCCGTCGACATGGCAGGAGTCGTCGGCCTGAGTCAGAGCCTGGACTCGCTCGGTCTGATGACTCGAACTGTCGATGATCTCCGCTACGTGCATGCGACCTTCACGACGGGTGACCCCCCGGCTGATACGGCGGCTGCGTCTCAGGTCCGGGTGTGGGATGGCGACGGCCTGGCCGACCTCGCCCCGGAGATGTCAGCACTGGTCGCGTCGGTTCCTGTGTTGATGGCGGAACTCGGTGTTCAGACCCAGAGATTGGATTGGGCGGAGCACGTCCGCCGACTCACCAAAAAGCACCTCGACGTCATGTCGTACGAGGCACTTCAAATCCGCCACCGTGAGTACGCGGACCATGCCGCGCAGCTCAGTGAGCCGCTGCTCGAACTCCTCCGTGCCGGGGAGAAGGTCTCCTTTGAACAGCACGCATCGATATTGAGATACCGCAATGAGACCTTGGACAGGCTCACGGACCACTTGGGCGAGGAGGCGGTGATCGTCGGACCTGCAACTCCCGGCCCCGCACCGAGGGGACTGCAGTCGACAGGCGTGTCGGTATTGAGCCGCGCCTGGCAACTTCTCGGATTGGCTGTGGTGGTGGTGCCCGGCGCGCGGACACCCTCGGGCCTGCCGCTGGGACTACAGATCATCGGACTACCTGGAGCCGAATCGAGGATGCTCCATCTAGGCGCAAAGCTCGAGCAAGCACTTCACGACCGCTATCGGTGGTGACCACCTTTCTGAGGCGCCAAACACCCCTGCACGTCGACTTTCTCCTACGCGCTGGGTGACGTGCAATGGATGCTGAAATCGCCACGGCCCCGACGCATCATGCGACCGCGGGCTGCGCTCAGCCGGGCGCTTCCTGAATCAGTACGCCGTCGGCTTGGATCACCAACGGTGACGATAGGTCCGTGGGGCGACTACCGGACGCCAGCCTGTGGACCCTTATGCCGATCAGACGTATGTTCGTGATATCTGCATTCCGAGCGTTGAGCGGGCCAAGGAGACCAGCGGCACAGGGGCGAACGGGGGGAACTCGTCGCCGCCGACCTGCCGGGGCTGGCGGCGAAATCATGCGGTGGTGGATGGCACTGTGCGGCCCGCGGCTGGGCCACCATGACCTCCCCCGTGGACTCACCGTTGCATACCTGGTGCTCGTCGACGCCCGCAGCGGTAGCGATACCCACCGCATGCGCCGCCGCACCGCCCGCTTCGAGCGCCTGTCCGTCGCGGCGAGAGGTGTGCCGTGAGCCTTCATGAACTGATCACGCGGTGCGGCCGATACTCGGAGCCGGCATTGACGGTGTTCACCGTCGTTGCCCTCGCCTCGGGTGGTGTCGCGTGGTTCGCCGGCCACCCGACGGCCGCCGACCGATGTTGGATGATCGGAACCGCCGTCGCACTGATCCCGGCGGTGTGGTGGGTCCTCTCGGCGCTGCGGCGAGGCCAGGCGGGCGTCGACCTGATAGCGGTTCTCTCACTGGTCGGCACTCTCGCCGTCGGCGAGTATCTCGCCGGCGCCGTCATCGCCGTGATGCTCGCCGGTGGCCGGGCCCTCGAGAGCGGGGCCGAACGTCGTGCAACCCATGACCTGCGCGCCCTACTGGAGCATGCTCCTCAGTTCGCCCGCCGCCGGGTCGGCTCGACAGTCACCGTGATCCCGTTGGAGGAGGTTGCACTCGACGACACCCTGGTCGTGGGGCCCGGTGAAGTGGTGCCGGTCGACGGACGAGTTACCGACTCCGTAGCCGTCCTGGACGAGTCGGTGCTCACCGGAGAGCCGCTGCAGGTTGAACATGGTGTCGGCGACACCGTCCGTAGCGGTGCGGTCAACGCAGGCGGGGCGTTCGAATTACGCGCCACCGCCAGCGTGGCCGACAGCACCTACGCCGGCATCGTGCGGCTGGCCGAGGAGGCCGGCGCAGAGAACGCGCCGCTGGTCCGGATAGCCGACCGGCTCGCGGCATGGTTTCTCCCGCTGACCTTGGTCACCGCCGGCGCGGCGTGGGCGCTCAGCGGCTCAGCGGTACGAGCAGTCTCGGTACTGGTGGTCGCCACACCTTGCCCCCTGTTGCTCGCCGCCCCCGTGGCCATCGTCTCGGGACTGTCGCGCGCATCGCGTATCGGGGTGGTGATCCGTGGTGGCGGGGCGCTGGAGAACCTCGGCAATGCGCGCACTCTGGTGCTCGACAAAACAGGCACCCTCACCGAGGGCCATCCCAAGGTCATCGAAATCCTCTCCGCACCAGGGACATCGACCACAGATGTGTTGCAGACGGCCGCGTCAGTCGATCAGATGTCTTCCCACGTTCTGGCCGAGTCCATCGTCACCGAGGCGCTCGGCCGCGGCCTGCAGATGACGTTGCCCGCCAACGTGGTCGAGGAGCCCGGTCGAGGAGTCAGTGCGACGATCGACGGTCGCGTGGTCAGTGTCGGCAAACTCCCCACCGAAGCACTTGGCGCGCCCTGGGCCAAGGCCGCTCTCAACCGGGCTCGTCTCGACACCGCGGCGATTTCCTGGGTATGTGTCGGTGACGAGGTCGTTGGTGCGATTCTTCTGCGCGACCCGTTGCGGCGCGATGCTCCACGGACCATCCGACGGTTGCGTGCGGCTGGGTTGTCCCGGGTGGTCATGCTGACCGGCGACCGTGCGGCACCCGCTCGCGAGGTCGCCCTGGTACTCGGACTCGATGAGGTCTACGCCGAACAGAGCCCGGCAGACAAAGTCGCCGCCGTGCGTGCCGAACGTGAGTCCGCAGTGACCGTGATGGTCGGCGACGGGGTCAATGACGCCCCAGCGCTGGCCGCGGCCACCGTCGGAGTAGCGATGGGAGCGCGAGGAGCCACAGCCTCGTCGGAAGCCGCTGACATCGTGTTGACCACCAACCGTCTGGACCGACTCGCCGATGCGATGGACATCGCGCGGTGGTCGAGGCGGATCGCGCTACAGAGCGCGGGAACGGGGATGACCCTGTCGGTCATCGCCATGGTGGTGGCCGCCGTGGGTTGGCTGCCGCCGGTGTGGGGCGCCGTGCTGCAGGAACTGATCGACGTCACGGTGATACTCAACGCACTCCGCGCCCTCGGCGCCAATCCCGCTTCGAAGGTAGACCTACCCGCCAGTACCGTGAATCTGCTGCGCCGGTTCGCCTTCGAACACGATCAGCTCCGCGATGCAGTGAATCTGCTACGCGATGCCGCTGATCGTTTGGTGTCCGAGGATCCCACCGCTTTGCAGGCACTCACCCAGGCGTACTCGTTCCTGACCGAACGGCTCCTCCCCCATGAGTCCGCCGAAGAGACGCAGCTCTATCCGGCACTCGCTCAGCCACTGGGCAGCGAGGCCACCGCGACGATGAGCAGATCACATGCCGAGATCACTCGACTCGCCGACCGGATCGGCACCCACGTCTCACTGGCCCAGTCGGGCAAGGGAATCCAACCCGACCAGGTCGAGGACCTACTTTCCTGCCTGTACGGCCTCTACGCCCTGCTCCAACTGCACTTCCTGCAGGAGGAGGAGAACTACTTCACTCTCGACGACGCCGCTGCGGATTCGCACGGGACCCAGGCGAAGTGACGACGGTGCAGCTATTGGGTCGGAGTGATTACAGCGGTGGCTCGGCGGTCGCAGGCCTCTGGCGGTTACTCCGAGTCGGATGCCGAACTGGCGTCCGAGCGCGAATTTGAGTCCGAATCGGCGTCCTCCGACTGGCGTTCTGCCTTCTGGGCGTCACGCTCGCTGCTGTTGGCGGTGTAGCGGCCGTTCTCGCCGGCGGCGTCGGCGCCGGATTCAGTGCCCTCGGAGCCAGTTCCCTGCTCGGCCGTGGCGTCATCGACGCCGGTCGTCTCATCGTCCGTCGTCTGCTCGTCCGTCGTCTGATCGCCGGTCGTCTGATCGTCCGTCGTCTGCTCGCCGGTCGTCTGCTCGTCCGTCGTCTGCTCGCCGGTCGTCTGCTCGTCCGTCGTCTGCTCGCCGGTCGTCTCATCGTCTGCAGTCTGGCCGTCAGCCGATTGGCCCTCGGCAGCGCTCGACGTCTCATCACCTGCGCCCTGGTCCTCAGCCGCCGGCCCATCGGAGTCCTCGGTAAGCGGAACCGGGCCCCCTGACGGCCCGCCCGATGCTTCCAGGGCGGGTTTCTCGAAGCTGGGAACTGCCTGTGCCGGCGAAGGATTGGCGCTGGGCTGCAGCGGGCCGAGGAGGGCGTCCTCGACCGCATTAGATACCCCGATGACGACCGCGGTGCTCGCACCGATCGCGCCGGAGGCCACGTCGAGTCCCTCGACCACCAGGCCTGCCCCGCCGCTGATGACCGTCTCGACCGCCTCGGCAATCGCGTACGGCAGGTTGGCTGTGTCCTCCGGAAGCCCTAGGGCGTCAAGTACTCCGGCGAATGCCTCGGCCAGAGCCTGGGTTTGGCCCACGATCACTTCAGCGGTGTCTTCGGTCACGCTGGAGGCCACGCTGAACGGAATCTGGGCGACGCTACCGATGGTCCCGACGGTCGTGTTGAAGGCATCAAATCCGCTGGCAGCGACGAGGGCAGAAGCGATCAGGTAACTGGTCGGGTCGAGCGGGTTCGCGCCGATGGCGCCGAGTCCGGTCTGCAGGTTGGTCGAAGTGGAGGTGACCAGGTCCTGCACATTGTCGATGACGGTGCTGAACCCTCTCTGGAACCCCACGAGGACATCGGCGGCCGCACCGAACGAGATGTCGAGGGCGGCCTGGGCGGGTCCGATCACGATCTCTTGTGCCGCTGCGACAACGGCGGAGATCAACTCGCTGCCGGGGATCCCCGCGCCCAAATTGATCAAGTTGCGGACGGTCTGGATGGCATTATTGATCTGGTCCTGCGCCAACGTGATGCCGGTGTCGACAAGCACGAACCCGGCGTTGCCCAGGTTCTGAACGATTTCCAGCCCGTTGTCGGCGATCAATTCACCGGTGGCAACGCCGGCACCGAGCAGCCCGATGTAATTGGCGAAATTCATGGGGTCGTTGGCGACCGCTACGACGGCGGACAGCACGTTCGACAGCGATCCGGTCAGCGTGCCGGTCACCAGATCGGCGATGTCTCGCCCAGTCGCAACCAAAGCGTTGACGTTCACGAGCGCGTCGACAAGCGAAGTCAGACCGGTGTCAACGCTGTCCTGGAGGATGTTAAACAGCGTCAGCAGTGTGGGGTTGTTCGTTGACTCGCGCAGGGCGTCGTAGAGGCCGTCATTCAGTTCGGTCGCAAGCTCCAGAGCGAGGATCACCGCCGCGCCCGGAATCCCGGCCAGCATTGCGACGGCGGTATTGAGGATTAGGAGCTGCTGGTCAAGCTCCCTGAAGAAACTGACGACCTCTTCCGGTGTGACGGCCAATTGGATGTCTGAAACGGTGACATTTGGAATGGCGACCGTATCTTGGCTTTTTGCAGGCACCACCAAGGGAGTCAGCGCAATCGCGGTTGCAGCAGTTAGCGACACACCGGACATCAGGTACGAACGGGCTGAAATTTGCATGGTTTACGCCCCCCTCGGGTCAACGGATGCTGTGAGGTAAAGCGTACGCGTATTCGCAGGTTACGTTCAGAAAAGTCCACCCCCCTTCTTCGAATTCACGGCGCTTTCGAGGCCGCTTGCGTCATTGACCACCCGTTGTCTCACCCTTTGCTCTGACGACTGTCAACATATCTCTCGCCTCAGGCCGATGGGCGTCAGATGTTTGCTAGTTGGACTTTCGCCTGCGAGTTCCACAGGCACTCGCTATTCGCGTCCGCTCCAAACTGATAACCGTCATTCTGAGGCCGCGGAATGCGGCTGATGAATCCAATTATTTGTGTTGGTGAACGCAATTAATTCGTGAACGAGTTGGCAGGGGAAACCAGTTGCACGGGGTCCGATGATGAAGTTCTAATCGACTCCAGACGAACCGCTCGATCAGTCGCGGCGACCACCCCGCCCGCTGAGCAGTCGTGCGGCGACCCATGCCTTCTTCTGGACCGCACGTCGGCGACGCATTCTGGCCGGCATCGCCATCCTCGAGCACCAGGGCCTCCCCCTGAGATGTCGAGCGCAAATCGTCTCTGGCACATCCGATCTCATCACTGCGTACGGACGGAGGCCTTCTTCTGCAGAACTTCGAGCGCCTGCAGTAGATAGGTGCGGAACACCGCGTGGTTTTCGCTCATCGGGAAATGGCCGATGTCCTTCATCTCGATGAACTCACCACCCTTGATTTGCTTTGCGGTTCGCGCGCTGTCCTCAGGGGTGGTCAGGTAGTCGTAGTCACCTGTGAGCATCACGACCGGGCACTGATCACCGTCGATGTCGCCGAGGCGCTCGCGCAGATCGTGATCGACGGAGTAGAAGTACAGGTCGCCCTTGAACGCCTCCGAGCCCTGGCTGTAGTAGAACCAGGTCTTCCAGCGGTCCGCCTCAGGAGACTGCGGAGCCATCAGATCCCACACGCCGCTGGCGCACACCTGAGCAGCATTGGCGTGCGGATGCTGCCACCAATCGAGGTAGAACCCGGGCGAGTAGTCCGCTCCTTCCACCGGGATGACGCCGGCGAAGCGGTCCGGATGGCGCAGGGCCAGTTGCAGGGCGATGTTGCCGCCGAAGGAGGAGCCCATGAAGATCGGGTTTTCCAGCTCGAGTGCGTCGACCAGCGCGACGATGAAGTTCGCATAGTGGTCGGCGGAGAGCCGGTACTCCTCGGTCCACCACTTGGTGTTCTCGGGCGGATCGGATTTACCGTGCCTGGGCAGGTCGTAGGCGATGACGCGGTAATCCTTCGTGATGTCCTCATCTTCGAGCAGCCCGCGCCACTGGTGGTTGTGACAGCCTGCGGTGTGCTGGCAGACCAACGGCTGGCCTTGGCCATTCTCCAGATAGAAAACTTTGTACTGCAGCCCGTCGACGTCGATGTCGACGTAATGCCCGGTGACGGGAGAAATTCTGCTCATGGGTGTGCCCTTCGGGGGATTGAAAGTGCTGGCTGACAAGCGATTCAGACGGGGACGCCGACGGCGCGGAGTAGTTCGAACTGGCGGGTGAAGCACCGCAGGTTCTGCATCAACACGAGGATGTCGCCCTCGAGTTTCAGGTCGCGCTGGAAGCTTGCGGACCAGATTCCGTGGTACATCGGCGCCGGTACCGGGACGCCGAAGTGTCGCCAGGTATCCGCGCTGGCACGCAACGCGAACTCATAGGCCACGTCCAGCGGACCTGGGTCGATGGCGACGTTGACAACCTTGCCGCGGCTGACCTCCACCACGAAGGTTCGTTCCTCCATATCGAGCAGGTAGGAACAGGTGAAGTACTTCCCGTGCGCCTGGATTTCCGGGTCTTCATTACTCGCACGAGCGAACGCGTCGGCCCAGTCGGTAGCAGTAGTCGTCGATGTGGTGACAGTCATGACGGATCCTTAACGGAAGATCAACCGGGACAGGATTTCTGCTCGGCTATGCGGGCGGGGCGGCCCAGAACGGGCCGTCCCAGCGAACCCTCTTGCACGACACCCATGACACTCCGGACCGACCTGAGACGTCCAATACCTATCGGCAACCGATCGATAGTCAGGAACTAATGGTGGTCAGAGACCTCCTCAACTACGGTTGACCTGTGCTTCCCTCGCTGGACCTGCGACTATTGACGTACTTCGTCGCGGTCGCCGAGGAACTGCACTTCGGGCACGCCGCTGCACGCCTGCATATCGCGCAGCCGTCCCTGAGCATCCAGATTCGCAAGCTCGAGCACTCCCTGAACACGCCCTTGTTCGTCCGGACGAGTCGCCACGTCGAACTCACACCCCCGGGTGAACTGCTTTTGGACGGCAGCAGGCGGCTCCTCACCGAGGCTGAGCGGTTGGCTTGGCAAATACAGGACGCCGGCCGCACCGGGTCTGAGCGACGGCTCGTGATTGGCTTCCAGGCCAACGCCGCCGCCGAGCTCACGCCGAAAATCCTCACTGCCTTCCACGACCTGCACCCTGGCGTCGAGGTGGAGATGCGCTCCCACGACTTCAGCGATCCCTACGTGGGACTGGCAGACGGTTCCGTCGATATCGCGTTCCTCCGCCCACCGGTGCCCGTTGAGGACTGGCTGGGGATCGAGACACTCTTCATTGAGCCCCGAGTCCTCGTGGTGTCGGCCACCTCACCGCTGGCAGGCCTCGGTAGAATCAGTGTCGAGCAAGTTCTCGACCAACCCTTCGTTGCTCGCAAGTCTCCCGATGCATGGCGCACATTCTGGCTCGCCACCGACCACCGTCAGGGAACACCTGTTCAGCTCGGCGCCGAGGTATCAACCGTCGATGAATGCTTCGAAGCGATCCTCGCTGAGCGCGGCATGGCCTTCTCCCAGGCCTCCACCCAGCGTTTTTACGATCGGCCGGGGCTGGCCTTCGTCCCCGTCACCGACATCGCCCCAACCATGCTGTCAATCGCCTGGCGCACCGATGTGGACTCCGTCGTTGTGAGAGATTTTGTGGACACGGCGAAGGCGGTCGCCTCGCTGAGCTCCCTGCCCGACGCCTGGATTCCCAGCAGATTCTCCAGAGAACAGTCCCTTGTCGAACCCGTCGCCCAACAACAGGTTTCACACTTGCGACACGTCCAGTAGACGCCGGGTCCTGCAACAACATCGACCGGGTTTCGCACTGCCGTTGCCAGTGCGGGCATAAGGGTCTACAGCCCGTTTGCATCCTTGAGGAGCTGTGCTGCACGCTCCCCGATGATCACGCAAGGTGCCATGGTGTTGCCTGTCGTGACGCGGGGCATGATCGACGCGTACTTCACCGACCGTCGCTTCCCGCAACAGGGGCGATACCGCCATTGACGACTTCCGCGGAATGCAATATATTGGCCTGGCGTTGTCGCACGTGAAGGTCGACGGTCCCGAAGCCGGGGCGAAGCCTTCGGGGGGTGCTGGCCATCAAGACCGGCACTCCTCTGCACCCGCCCCGCGCTGCAAGGGTTTCTCCCTCGGCAACCGTGGCGACGTGCGATAACTGCGATGTGCGTGGGAGATTCAAAATGAGCTGTGACCTCGCCAAGGGTGGCGTCGACGACGATCCGGCTGAATGGTTACGACAGTTGCTGGACGAGTGGTGCCGAGGCCACCGCTCCGCCGTGACGCGGATGCACGACTTCTTGGTCAGAGTCGCCCGGCGCGAACTCTATCGGGGCAGCATGCGGTTCACCGACAAGGAGATCGACGACATCGCCACTCAGGTGGCAGCGGACGCACTGCTGGCGGTGCTGGCCAAACTGGGAAGCTTTCGCGGCGAGAGCAAACTCACCACATGGGCGTACCAGTTCGTCGTCCTGGAACTGTCCAACAACCTAAAGTGCCGTCGCCGCCACTCGTGGGCGCCCCGAGTCCAAATGGACCACGCCGATTGGGACCTGTTCGCCGACCGGTTACACCACAACCCGAGCCGCCACGCCGAGGCCCATGAGATGGTGGCGGCGATCGGGCAGGCGGTCACGACAGTGCTCACCGATCGACAGCGACGGGTGTTCATTGAAACTGTCGTCGAAGGTGCTCCGGCGAATGCAGTGGCCGACAAGTACGGCATGTCACGAAATACCCTGTACAAGTGCATTTTCGACTCGCGCCGTAAGATCCGCAGCTTCCTGACTGCAAATGGGTTCGAAGTCGATGGTGCCCCGCTGACCGACTCAGCGTGACCTCTTTGGGTCACACAGGCTGAACCGTTTTCGCGAGTACAGGGCTCTCGCCTCGGCTTCGCGCGTCAAGCAGCCGCTTGGCCCGGTCAGACATGCTGCGCACCCGCTCTCGGTGAATTCACCGAGTGCCGATTCGCGCACGAAATTCACTACGAAACAGGGCAATTCGATGCTACCCGTCCTTCAAGGCACCGTCGCGCGCGAAGCGGTGCAGAACGCCGCCACTTCGGAGGTGCGCTTCGCTTCCGAAGCCGCCCCCTACGTGCGGATCTACTCCGCTCCGCATACCGCTACACCCGCCACAAACACGACGCCGAGGACCTCGTTCAGGAGACCTACGCCAGAGCATGGATGAACTACGAATCGTATGAGCAGGGAACAAACATCCGCGCGTGGATGTCCCGCATCATGGTGAACATCTGGATGAATGCGCATCGGAAATCAACACGGCGGGTACAGGAAACGCTTGCCGGGTCCTTCACGGAACAGGACTACTTCGCCGGGGTTCTCTCCGCCACGCCATCAGCAGAAGACGTGGCATTACAGGGTCAAACCGACGATGCCGTCAAGCAGTGCTTCGGGGCGTTGCCATCAGGGTTCCAGTCAGTCGTCTTCTACGCGGACGTCTGCCAGTATCCCTTGAAAGATGTCGCAGAAATCGCGTGTATCCCGCTCGGAACGGCGATGTCTCGCCGCCACCGGGCGCACCGTCGACTCCGCGCAGCACTCATCTCGAGCGGTCACCAGCGTCGCGCAGAGACGGACGCCGGCTCCCGGCCGGGTCCGGATGGGGGCGAAGACGTTGTTTCGCCGTGACACTGACCCGCTGTATCGGTCCGCACGCTCATGCGCGTTCACTGTGGGGCTCATGGCGATACTGGTCGCGGTGGTTATCGCGTGGTGTTGATGCCCTGTCATCGCCAGGCCGCAGGTCTTCGGCAGAAACCGGCGAGTGCCCGCCGTAACCACTCACAGCGGTACGGCGGGCACTCAATCGGAGCTCGAGCGACAGCTGGCCCGGCTCGAGAGGTTCGCTGCGTCTCACGCCACGTCGCGGAACATCCTCTCGGCGACGCGCAATCCGAGCCGCTTGGGGACCACCCGATCCAACAGCATGATCAGGATTCTGTTGGCGGCACCGTCGACCACCGACGGGGCATGGCCCGACATCGCCCCCCAGGTCGTATCGACAACCTGTTCCGGTTTTCTGGCGTTCTTGGCTCGCGTGCTCATGGGCGTATCGGTGTCACCGGGAGCGACGGCGAAGATGCGCAGGCCGTACCGGCGGTTCTCCTCGTACATCGCCTCCGTGAACATCAAGACGTAGGACTTCGACGCCGAATACGCCGCCATGTGCGGCATCGGCTGATAGCCGGCCGCGCTCGCGACATTGACGATGGTTCCCGTACCCGCCGCACGCATCCGGATGATCGCGGCGCGCGTCAGCAATGTGAGTGCAGTGATGTTGAGGGCGATCATCTGCTGCAGCGCCGCCTCGTCGGCGTTGGCGAGGTCACCGTTCATGGCGGCGCCTGCGCAGTTGACGAGGTGATCGACGCGCGGGAGCTCTGAGGTCAGCTTCTTCACCAGGATCGCCACAGCTTCGGGGTCGGCGAGATCCGCGGAGTGGACGTCGACGTAGATCTGGTGTGCTGCGGCCAGCTCGACGGCCAGGGACTGCAGCACCTTCTCCGAGCGGGCGACGAGCACCAGGTCGAAGCCCTCGCGGGCATAGCGCCGGGCGTACTGCTCGCCGATGCCGGAGCTGGCTCCGGTGACAACGGCGATCGGGCGGGAGGAAGTAGTCATTGACAGTCCTTTCGAGTGTGACCCACTATAACCGGATAGTTTATCCGTTCGGATTCTCTGTCCGGTTAGAGTGGGCACATGGTTGCTCTGCGCAGTGACGCTGCCCGCAACCGCGCTCGCATCCTCGAGGCGGCGCGCGACCTTGCAAACCGCAGCGAGACGCTGGCGCTGAATGCGGTTGCCCAAGCCGCCGGGGTAGGCGTGGGGACGGTCTATCGGCACTTCACGACGGTGGAAGAGCTGGAGGAAACCCTTGTCTGGGAGCGGTTCGACGAGCTCGCCGAAATTCTGGACAGCACAGGTCCGACGCACCTCGAACGGGTGCTTACGGCGCATTTCGCACTGCTGGTTGAGGACGTACTTTTTGAGAGGGTGACCTCGCGGGCCAACCCGGCACTCGAGCAGACCACGGCGCTGATCACCGAGCTCACTGACCGAATGGCGAAGTTGATGGATCGGGCCCGCGCCGAAGGTGCTCTACGCGACGATATCGATGCGGCGGGGGTGCTGACGCTTGTGTGTGGCGTTGCGCGCGCTGCGCGCACCGCCGACCTCGCGGCCGAGGGCCCGCAGGCTCAACTTCTCCTGCGCGTAGTGCTCGACGGGTTGGGTACGCGGCCTACCTGATCAGCGCACAGCCTGCGCGGGGTACGCCAGTTCCGAGACGGCGCCCGCGGCGCCGGCAGTCACAAGCATCCGAAAACTCAAAGTCGTTTTCACACAAGGGATACCGTGATATACCGCCTCATCGGCTGAGTGCCGGTCCACAGCCCGCGGCGAAGGTCGGGTCAGACATGGCTGAGTCGGCCGAACGGCGCCCACCGTTTGATGGTGGACCGGAGGCCGTCGCCGGGTCAGTTCGGCGCTGCCGTGACCGCTCAGGTGGGCCGGCAACACCCGGGGTGTTGGTGTCGGCGGCCACGCCGCGGACGCTTCCGGGCGTTGCCCACGCCTCGGCGGGGTACTTGCAGCAGCAACTGTTGGTATCGGGTTCGACGAACTGCAGCGGCGTGTGGAAGATGTTGCGGCCCGTGCCGATACCCAGTCGGTTCATCGGGAGGGAAGATTCCACCTATAAGCAGCGTTGGCGTTGACGGGTTGGCTGATGTCTGTGCGACAACGTTCGTTGCGAGCGACGTCGTCCGAACTCGATCCGCCCGTCCTTCTGCCCAAATACCCACGGTCTCTTCGCCGCCGACAACATCCAAGGACAGCCATGCCCCTCGCCGTACGCTTTCACACACTCGGAGGCCCGGAAGTGCTGGAACTCGAAGAAGTCGAAGTTCCGCCGCCGGGTAACGGTGAAGTACGGATCCGCACCCGGGCGTTGGGACTCAACCGCGCCGAAGCGATGTTTCGGACCGGCGATTATCTGGACGATCCGGTGCTTCCGCAGGGTCTCGGATATGAGGCTGCGGGGGTGGTGGAATCGATCGGTCCCGAGGTGACCGGCTTTTCCGTCGGCGATGCGGTCAGCGTCATTCCCGCGTTCAAGATGACAGATTATGCGGTTCACGGCGAGCTCGTCTTGGCGCCGGCGCGTGCGGTGGTCAAGCACCCAACCCATCTTTCATGGGAAGAGGCCGCTTCGATTTGGATGCAGTTCATCACCGCCTACGGTGGCCTGATCGACCTCGCGGAGCTACGCCGCGGCGATGTGGTGGTCATTCAGGCCGCCTCCAGCAGCGTGGGGCTTGCCGCCATTCAGATCGCCAACATGGTCGGCGCCCGGCCGATCGCGCTGACCAGGACCGGGGCGAAACGTGCCCAACTCATGGCGGCGGGGGCTTCGGCCGTCATCGCCACGCAGGACGAAGACATCACCGAGCGCCTCGATGAACTCACCGGCGGGGTCGGCGTCCAGGTCATCTTCGACCCGGTAGGTGGGCCGATCCTGACCCGTCTCGTCGAAGCTGCTGCCGCGTATGCCAACGTCATCATCTACGGTGCGCTTGACGACGAACCGACACAGTTGCCGGTGCTGCCGCTGATCGGCAAGCGCATCACAATCCGTGGCTTCAACATGTTCGACGTGACGTGGGACCCGAGCCGGTTGGAGCGAGCTGTCACCTTTGTCCGCGACGGCCTCGAATCCGGGGCACTCAAGCCCACGATCGACGTGGTCTTCGAACTGAGCGAGATCGTGGCTGCGTTCAAACACCTCGAGTCCAACGGGCAGGTCGGAAAAGTTGTCATCACTGTGCCGGAGGTGAATGCCGCCTGACGGGTGCGTTCCTGAGCGATGGGCCGAGCGCTGCCGCCGATTTGTGCAGCACGAGCTGTTCATGACCACGGACGCAGTCTCACCGGAGACGATTGTGCAGATCGTTGACGACGTATTGTTGCCGTTGGCAACGACATTCGGGCGGGTCGTCGACGAAGGCTGATCACCGTCCGTGCCCGTGACCTCGCGTCGAGCAAGATGACTCCGCACAGCCGTTTCCCGGTAGCTCACGATCAGCTCCGTCATGGTGTCCAATTATGTTGGGTAACCGGTAGGCGGAACGTTGACCGGATCCCGGTTCAGGACCTGCACTAAAGGAGACTTATGCGTCGACAGCTGGTGAAATGGGCGATGACGAGATCGGCAATCGCCTGTGTGGCGCTGCTCGTAAACGGTTGTGCGGCGCAGGTCTGGGGCACGCCGCCGACCGCTGACGACACCCCTGGGGCAACTTCCGTGGCCCCGCAGGCGGCGGGTCCGGTGCTGCCCGAAGCCCCACCCGCCTCGCCGACTGCGGGACTTGACGGACTTGACGCCCGCGTCCGTCAAGCCACCGCCGACGCGGCCGCCTCCGGCGCCGACATAGAGACCGTCGTACTGGACCGCGACACCGACCAGACGGTCTCCAACGGGGTCACCAAGCCTTTCCCGATCGCGTCTGTGGTGAAGCTGTTCATCGCCGACGACCTGCTGCTACAGGAATCGGAGGGCAAGACAAAACTCTCCGCCGCCGACCGCAAGTCACTCGACATCATGCTGCGCTCCTCCGATGACAGCGCGGCCCAGATGTTTTGGGACCGCAGCGGTCAAAACGCCATCATCGCGCGCGTCGTGGCCCGGTACGGGTTGACGGGCACGACGGCGCCCTACAACGGGCACTGGGACGTCACGCAAAGCACCGCAAGCGATCTCGTCCGCTACTACGACATGCTGTTGGACGGCACCGGTGGGCTGCCACCGGAACAGGCCAACGTCATCATCAGCAACCTCGCGCAATCCACGCCAACGGGAACCGACGGGTACCCGCAGCGGTTCGGCATCCCCGAGGGTCTGTATGCCGAACCGGTCGCGGTCAAGCAGGGCTGGTTCTGCTGCTGGAACGGCGGCAACCAGTTGCACGTATCCACCGGCATGATCGGACCCGAACACCGCTACGTGATGGCGATCAGCTCCCTGGACCCCACCGGCGCCGCCGCTGCCCGCGACAACATCACTCAGGCCGTCAAGACGATGTTCCTCGGCGGCAAGATCTAATCGCCGTCCAGGGTCACCGCGACGCCCACAAACCGTTCAATTAATAACCGCTGACAGCTGCACACCCGGTGAAATCGATTGGGCGAACGGACAATAGGCTAGGACGGGTTATCAAGTCGTGCCCTCCCGGCCTGCGCCGACGGCAGTGCTATTACGCTTCGTCGGATGGGATCTGCCTCAGATTCGCGTCCTTCTCCCCGCGATAGCTGGATACCGCTGACGAAACACGCCCGTTCCTCACATATCCCTTCGAGCCGCGCCCATCCGTTGGAAAGCGGACGGTGCCAGCCCAAGGCCGCAACGTGAGCCACGTTGCGGTCTGCGTGCCAGTCGGCACCGGGCACGTCAACCCGACGCTGGGCGTTGCGGCCGAACTGGTCGCACGTGGACACCGAGTGAGCTATGCCGCAACCGCCGCACACGCTGATCGAGTGGCCGATGCCGGGGCGCGGCTCGTGCCGTACCGCACAACCATGGTCGGCGCGGGGGCGCCGCCGCAGTTCACCGCCCGGGATATGCATCACGCGATGGACGTGGCTCTGCGGGAGACGCAATACGTTCTGCCACAGGTGCTCTCAGGGTTCCGAGGTGACGAGCCGGACCTGGTGCTACATGACGCGACGATGGCGTGGTGGGGCAGGCTGGCCGCCGCGACCTGGAGTGTGCCGGTGGTGGCGGGCTGGCCGAACCTGGTGGGTAACAGGCACTGGTCGCTGAACCGGTACGTCAGGCTCAACCCCATGCACCCGAAGGTACTGCTGGCGTTGTGGCGTGCGCATCGGCTGGCCCGACGGCATGGGTTGAACGTGTTGAACCTGTTGCAATCTGCGGGGGCTGACGCGCAACTGGTTTTCCTGCCAAGGGAATTCCAGTACGCCGGGGACACCTTCGGTCCGCCTTACGTGTTCGTCGGCCCCTGCCTCATCGAGCGGCCCTCTGATGGAGACTGGCAGCCACCGAGGGACCGCCGCGTTGTGCTGGTCTCGCTCGGCACCGCCTACCACGACCGCCTCGACATCTTCCGAACCTGTGTGGCCGCGTTCCGTGACGCGCCATGGCACGTGGTACTCGCGGTCGGGGACAAGATCGACCCGGCCGAATTGGGGCCGGTGCCAGCACATATCGAGGTGCATGCCGCGGTGCCGCAACTGAAGGTGTTGTCGCATGCAGCGGCCTTTATCAGCCACGCCGGGATGGGCAGCACGATGGAGTCGTTGGCCTTTGGTGTGCCCATCGTGGCGGTGCCCCAAATGACCGAGCAGCAGGCCAATGCCGACCGGATCGCCGAACTGGGCCTGGGGGTGCGGCTGTCGCCGACCGCGGTCAACACCGAGGGGCTGCGCGCGGCGGTGGAGGAAGTGGCCACCAGCGAGCGGGTCGCGGCGAATATGCGCGACATGCAGAGCCGGGTGGGCGCCGCGGGCGGCGCCCGGGCCGCGGCGGATGTGTTGGAGGGGCTACTCGAGGGGCGGCCATGAACCCCGGTGTGCCGATTCGCCCAGTCCGGCACTGCGGTGCAGGCCAAGCGGACCAGGCGCCGGCCGGCCACCATCAAGCCGTAACTCAGATTGCCTACCTTGCAGATGACGCCACCGAGACCCCGTATCGAAGATCGGTCCCGCCGGCGAGTCTGTGTGCCACTTGGAAGGCTAGCGGCGTGGCCTCGTGGTGACGTGCACGTGGTCATAGTGGCCGTAACCCGAGGCTTGCGGACCGCCCGGGGTGTAGTAGGTGCCACGCCAGATCGCATCCTGCAGGTCAAATCGCGACGCGTTACTCAACACGAACGCCAGAATCTCGTCTCCGAGCGCGATGCCCTCGGGCTGTCGGGATTGGGAATCATCACGTCGATCGCCAGTCCGCTCGGATGCCACGGCTTCGAGTCCGGCCGCACCCCGTCGATGTCGGCAATGACGGGAAACCGTGCGCTGATGGCCCGGGCCGCCACGATCGTGTTGGCCTGCAACCCAGCTTCTGACGCGACGCCGACGGGCAACGCCTCCGGGATCTCTGCGGCGGGTGGAGCAACGTCACCAGGCGGCAGGCCGGGCATCGCGGCGACCGGCGGGCCTGCCGGAACGGGGGGACTCTGCATCGGCGGCAGAGGTGGGCCCGCGACGTCGACCGCCGCTTGCTGTTGAGGTGTCAAGGCTGCGTACTGCGCCTCTGCGGCGGCGATCCGACGCAGCAGCTCGCCCCACTTGGCCTGCAGGTCTGCGCGCACTGCGGCGGCCTGCTCGGCCGCGGCACGGGCGTCAGCGGCCGATTTTTCCGAGGCGCGGGCGGCGGTGGCTGCACGCTCACGTCCTGACCTCAAGGCCTCCAGCTGGACGGCTATCTGAACGTCTACCGTCCGCTGTAGTGACAGCCGGTCGATCAGCTGTTGTGGGGAGCCTGCAGTAAGCACCACCGCCATCTGACCGGTGCGTCCACTCATGTAGGTCATCGCCGCCACCCGGTCGACAGCGGCCTGAAAGGGCTGGAGCTGCGAGTTCGCAACCGCCAGGGCCTCCAGGTCGGCACGGTGGCGGTCCGCCGCCGCTGTCTGCGCAGCCAGTCTGGCGTCGACATCGCGTTGGGCGGCGGTGACGGCCTCGCGACTCTGCACCGCCTGACGGGACAAGTCGTTGAGCCTGGACAGCGCGTCGGCCGCGGGGTCCGCTTTCACGCCGCCCATCGACACGGCCAGCACCAGGTATGCGATCGCCGAACCGCACGCTATGCGCCGAAGTGAATGGCGCACCCCGGTCATTCGGATTGTCACGATCCTTCGCTACAAGGACCGCTCTTGGCCCGGCTGTGTATGTCCCGGACAGGCTACGAACTGGCCCAGACGATGTCCATTCGTCCTTGCATGTGATTACCGACCGGCCGCGCGTCTGCCTCACACTGAGGTCTCCGGAGCGGTCGACACCATAGAGCGGTCCGGTGTGTACCGAGTGGGCGGGCCCTCCTTGAGGATGGCCAAGGCGATCAATCGAGCCTTTCCAGAAGGAGCGGTCGGCACCCGGTCAGACCGGGCGAACCTCGAACACCGGGATCCGACGTGCGGGCGTCGGGTATGCCGCGACACGCGGCACGCGGGACGCGACTTCGGCGAAGACCTCCTCAGCCTCACGGTCGGCAAGTTCGTGCGCCACTGCGGGGAACGACTGCTCGCCGATCTCGACCAGGACGTTGGCGTGGGCGCGCAGATTGTGGACCCACGCCGGGTTCTTGGGCGCCCCACCGTAGGTGCCGAGGAGGATGAGGCGATCGTCGACCATGAAATACTCCAGCGGCGTCACCCGGGTTATCCCCGTGCGGGCTCCGGTGATGCTGACCAGCGCGACGTTCGCACCTTGGAACGGACCGGCAACGACGCCGCGGTTGGCACGGAAGGCCCTGACGATGCGGTCGTTGAACGCGTGCAGAACGCTCGGGTCCCTTTGCACCTCGGCCTGAGTGGGAATCGGGGGCAGCTCATCGGGCATCGGGCCAAGATTCGTCATCAGCCCAGCGTCGGCGCGCCTGCCCCACCCCGTCCAGGCCCGACCGCGCCTCGGTCACGCCGAACCGGGGTACTGCAAGACCCATGGTCGCGCTGAACCTGACGCGCGATCATGGGGGTATGAGCAAGTCCGAACTGGGTGCGTTCCTTCAGGCGCGTAGGGCGGCCGTGCCGCCCAGCGCAGCCGGGCTACCGGACACCGGCTCCCGTCGCCGAGTTCCCGGGCTGCGACGCGAAGAGGTTGCCGCTCTCGTGGGGTTGTCCACCGACTATTACGTCCGGCTCGAGCAGGGCCGGGGCGGTAGGCCATCGGAGTCTGTTCTCGAGGCGATAGCGGCGACACTGCTGCTCGACGAACCCCAACGCGAGCACCTTCGTCACCTCGCCCATCCGCCCCACCGGCGGCCGCGCCCGACGCGGGAACGTCTCAGCGCCTCGACGCGATCGCTGATCGACACCATGACGGTGCCTGCACTGGTGATGACGGCCAGCACCCACGTCGTCGGATGGAACGACCTCGCCTGCGCGCTTTTCACTGACTTCGCCAATCGACCAGCCCCGCAACGGAACACGGCATGGCTGCTGTTCCGCGACGACGACGTGGCGGCCAGGCACCGCAACTGGGAGGCATCCGCGCGCGACACCGTGGGCATGCTCCGCATGGCGGCCGGCCGCACCCCCGACGATCCTGACTTGACGGCACTCGTGGGCGAGTTGTCGGTGCACAGTCCGACATTCCGGCAGTACTGGCACAAGCACCACGTCTACGAGAAGTCGACCGGGCTGACGCAACTGCACCATCCCCAGATCGGCGACATCGACCTCACTTTCATCGCGTGGCGAACTCCTGCGTCGCCGAACCAGACCCTCGTCACCTACACACCCGAGCCGGGATCGCCGTCGGCCCACGCCATCGACCTGCTGGGCTCCATAACCGCCACATCTCGCCGCGCGTAGGTCGCCTGCCGCGCGGGCCCCTTGACCAGAGTGTCACTTAGTGACACTCTGGTCCTGTCACTTAGTGACAGGAGGTAAGACATCGTCACGAACGCAGGCCCGACCCCGACCGACGACAAGCAGGCGCAGGCACGCCTGGAGGTGTCTCGTCATGCCTGCGAATTGTTCTGGGAGCGTGGCGTGACCGCGACCACCGGTGACGACATCGCTGCTGCGGCGGGCCTGTCCACCAGAACCATATGGCGCTACTTCCGCACCAAGGAAAGTTGTGTGGAACCGGTGCTGGCGTTATCGGTGAAGCGCTTCATCGCGTTGGCCAACCGCTGGCCCGCTGAGCTGTCACTGGCCGACCACATGGCGGCCGATATGTCCCGGTACCCGCTCACCGAACCGGAACTGGCCGACGAAATGGCGGCGCTACGGATCGCGACCGTGTCGGTGTCCGAGCCGGCACTGCGAACGGCTTACCTGATGGTGCACGACGAGATGGAGCGCGGCTTCATCCCCGTCGTCGCCAGGCGGCTGCATCTTTCCGACGACGACCTCACCGTGCGCCTGTGCGCGGCGGCGGTCACCGCGGCGTTCCGGGTGGTGGACGAGGACGTAGGGCGCCGCGCCATCATCGACAAAGAGAAGATCACTCAGCAGGAGGCTCTGTCGTTGATCGATCGCGCCATCCGGGATGCCACCAACGGCCGTTTGGGCGGCCCGGTGAAGCCCTGATGCAGCTGAAATAACGACCACCACAACGCAATAGAACTGCACTCGCTACCGCCGGAAGTTCACGACGATCTCTGGAGGTGCGGTGAACGCTGCCCAAACCAACCCCCTGTGAAAGGAATGTCATGGCACTGCCCGAACTGATCTCGGTCGAGGACTTCTTCAACCCGCCCACACGCGCGGCCGCGACCATCTCACCCGACGGCACGAAGATGGCCTTCCTAGCGCCGTGGAAGGATCGCCTCAACGTCTGGGTGCAGAGCCTGGACTCCGATTCCGAAGAACCACGGTGTGTCACCGCCGACGACAACCGAAGTGTCATACATTTCGAATGGACCGACGACCCCCGGTGGCTGATCTATCTGCAGGACACCAACGGCGACGAGAACTGGCACATCCACCGAGTCGACCTCGACGACCCCGACGCCGCCGCCGTCAACCTCACCCCGTTCCCCGGTGCGATGGCCGCACCCCTGCGGGAAGTGAAGAACGGCACGACGGCGGTGATGCTGAACAACAGGGAAGCCACCCAGTTCGACGTCCACGAACTCGACATCGCCACCGGCGAACTCACCCTGATCGCCCAGAACCCCGGCCACGTGTTCACGTGGCTGTCCAGCGACAAGGGCGACCTGTTCGCTACCTCGCTGACTCCTGACGGCGACCTCTCGTTGTCGCGCTGGGACGGCGCCGCCCTGCAGTCCATCGCCAGCTTCGAAGGCAACGACTACCCGGTGGGTATCCACCCGATGGTCGTCACGCCGGACGGCACGGGCCTGTGGCTGGGCTCCTACCGCAGCAGCGACAACACCCGCCTGGTGCGCGTCGACCTGACCACCGGTGAGGAAACCGAGGTCGACAGCCACCCCGAGTTCGACCTCGACCCGCGGGCGGTCGTCAGTCCCGCCATCCCGGCGCCGTTGATCCAGGATCGGCGCACCGGCGAGTTACTCGCGGTGCGCTATTTCGGTGAGCGGCAAGTGATTCACGCGCTCGACCCCCAGTTCGGCGACATCCTGGCGAACCTCCAGAAACTGTCCGACGGGGATATCGGAGGCCTCTCGTCCGACGAGGCCGGGCGGCGCTGGGTGGTCGGGTTCAACCACGACCGCGATCCCGGTGCCACCTACCTGTACGACCACAGCACCGGCGAGAGCCGGCTGCTGTTCCGGCCGCTGCCGCACCTGGACCCCGAGCGGCTGGCACCCATGCGGCCGGTCACGATCACCGCACGCGACGGCCTGGCGTTGCACTCGTACCTGACACTCCCGGAGGGGATCGAACCGAAGGGGCTGCCGCTGGTACTCGTCGTGCACGGCGGGCCGTGGTACCGCGACAGCTGGGGTTTCGATGCGGGGGTGCAGTTGCTGGCCAACCGCGGATATGCGGTGCTGCAGGTGAACTTCCGCGGTTCGTTGGGATACGGCAAGGCCTTCCTCAAGGCGGCGATCGGCGAGTTTGCAGGCAAGATGCACGACGACCTGATCGACGGGGTGCACTGGGCGGTGGAGCAGGGCTACGCCGATCCTGACCGCATCGCCATCCTGGGTGGCTCCTACGGCGGGTATTCCGCCTTGGTGGGCGTGACGTTCACGCCCGATGTGTTCGCCGCCGCAGTGGATTACGTCGGAATCTCGGACCTGGCGAACTTCATGCGGACCTTGCCCCCGATCGCGCGTCCGCAGCTGGCCAACAACTGGCACGCCTACGTCGGCGACCCCGACGACCCCGAGCAACTCGCCGACATGATGGCCCGCTCCCCGATCACGAAGGTGGATCAGATCCGCACGCCGTTGCTGGTGATCCAAGGCGCCAACGACGTGCGCGTCGTCCAGGCCGAGTCCGACAACCTGGTCAAAGCGTTGCGTGACCGTGGCGTCGAGGTGGACTACCTCATCCAAGCCGACGAAGGTCACGGCTCCGTCAACCCGGAGAACGTCATCAAGATGTGGGACGCGATATCCCGCTTCCTCGCACGACGACTCGGCGGTCGTGTATGACCGACGTTGCGACACAACCGAAACCAACGCCATTGCAGCAGGTGGGCGGAGTGCCGGGACTCGTGTACACGAGCGTGCCCAGCGTGGTCTTCGTCGCGGCGGACGCGATGGCCGGCCTCCACACCGCGGTCGCACTGTCGGTAGGCGCCGGCGCAGGCATCACGGGGCTCCGGTTACTGCGCCGGCAGCACTGTGAAACCGACTGAATTCAGGAGCTTTACGTCGGCTGCACCAGGGGCGTGGGCTGATACGCAACCAGCAGCCACGCACCTTCAGGGTCCTGTGACCACACTGCGAGCGAAGCATTGTTGAGTGTCCGCCGGAACCCATCCACGGTGACCACGGCAGACATGGTTCCAGCCACCAGGGCCGTTCGGTTGACGACAACGATGCTGTCTTCCGCGTTCGAGACCTGCTCGTACCGGAAGAACCCACGACGAACTTTGTCGAGGTACGAGGATTTGGAGTCCCTGTCGCCGAAGGAGTGGCTGTAGATGAGGTTGGCGGAGAGCAGCCTGTCAAGCACGTCCACATCTGACTCTCGCATCGCTTCATATCGACGTGCTTCGAGTTGCCTTATGAGAGAGACCGTCTCGTCAATTCCCGGGGAGTTCACCGTCATCCGCCTTTGCCGCCTCTAGCATGAACACACTTCCTGCATGTTGGGTCGAGCCGTTCCCGACCTCAGTCGGTCACCCCAGAGCCTGGGCACGATCGGACCATCCTGCGAGGCCCACGCATCCGGGCGCCAGCACACGGGCCCACGCAGCACACCCGGGCCCCGTACCCACGGGCCGACCCTCGTGTGGGGTTCCTGCCACTAGGACGGGCGCGCGATACCCGCGTTGTGCTCGGTGAGCACGGCCAAGGCTTCAGGCAGGTTCCGGTCGGCGATCGCATCGACCAGACGGCTGTGCACGTCGTAACGATCGCGGTGAAAGCCGGCCAATGGCTGGTCCGCACCGCTCGCCACCGTGATGGTGTGGTCCTCGATGAGGTTGAGCAGACTGACATAGAACGCCTGCAAGATGGCTCGCGGGCTGACGTCGGCGATGGCCTCGTGAAGTTTCCAATTGGCGCGGAGAAATCCGATGCCGTCGTCATTCTCGACCGCATCCGCCATGCGGGCGAGATACCTCCGCATCACCTTGACCTGCTGCGCCGAGCCGTAGCGCACCGCATCCTCGATCAGCAACGGGTCCAGGGCATCCCTGATGTCCATCGCCTCGGCAATCGAGGACACGTCGGTGTCGAGGTGCAAGACCGCGTGCCCGAGTTGTGCCATCGGCGAGCGCTCGGCGACAAACAAGCCGCCCTGCGGGCCCCGACGAACCTCGATCAGCCCACGCGATTGCAGGACCCGCAGCGTCTCATTGATGGTGCCAATGGAGCACCGCGCCTGTTCGCGCAACTCTTGCTTGGTACCCAGGCGGTCGCCCGGTTTGAGTTTCTCGATGGCCTCGGCGATTTGATTGGCCACCTGGTCGGCCATGCTCGTCGGAGCCGCACGAACAACAGTGCGGCCGATCGGCGGCATGTTCAGGGTGAGCCCGCCGGGCCTTGTACTGCCGGTCGACGAAGCTGACTTCTGTGTGGCCAAGGCCTGAACCCCCTTGTACGGCTTCCGTAGCGAGCATGCCACGCAGCACTCCTGTTGCCCATTCACATCTTGACGGATCACGTATCGCATGCAACCGTGCTAAACAGCACATTCATCGTAGCCTTTGAGGCCAGATGCTTCCACGGCGCGTTTCTGCCGGCGGTCGCAAGAGTTCCGGGGGCCGAGTTGGCCCACCCCGCATCCGGCCATCCCGGGCCACGCAGACATGGAGGTCGACAATGGATCTTGGGCTGTTGCTGGTTCGGCTTGTGGTGGGGGCAATCCTGTTCGCCCATGCCACCCAGAAGCTGTGGGGCTGGTTCTCCGGGCCTGGCATCACTGGGGCGACGACGCTGTTCCACAGCCTGGGCCAACGTCCTGCACAGATCATGGTTCGGGTCGCTGCAGGTTGCGAGTTGCTGGGCGCAGCGCTGCTCGTTGCCGGAGCTGCCACGCCGTTAGGGGTACTGATCGCGGTCAGCACCATGTTGGTGGCCGGGGCGTCTCTGTGCCTCTTGAAGGGGACACTCTGGAACTCCGCAGGTGGCGGTGAATATCCCTTCGTTCTCGCCGCGATGACAGTGGTGATCGCCTTCACCGGCCCCGGCCGGTGGTCTGTTGATGCTGCGATGGGTGCATGGTGGACGAGCGGGACGGAACTCCGAGGCGTCCTCCTCGGGTTCGGGGTGGTCGCCGTAGCAACGGTGGCCGCGGCACCGGCTGTCATCCGCACACGCCGCGTTCTCGCAGCACAAGCGCCCTAGCCGACGAGTAGGACACCGCCGCCCCGGCTCACTTTGTGGCGGCGGCTGGGCGAGGCCCGCGTCCCGGATCAACGCGACACTGCGCCTACGCATGCGTCAAGCATTGCCTGCCAACACCATTCGTTTCGTCGTCGCGAACGGACCGCGCCCATTGCGCCACGGTGCGACGGCGTTCACCGTCCTTACGCACCAGGGCAGTGGGCAAGGATCTATGGGGTTGACAAAGGCCATGGTGACGTGGGTAACATCAAATCATCACATTCATTATGGTGTTTGTTCAGTTGAGGAGAATCGATGACGCAGACGTCTGAGCGGAGCTCGGTGGACGAGGACCTGGACATCGAGGTCGACACCGATGTCGACGTCTCGAGGATGACCAGCGATGAGCTGATCGCGCACAACCTGAAGGTGGTCGAAGCACACTTTCACAACGAGACACCCGAAACGGTGGACAAGGCCATCGCCCTCTACGGCCCGAATATCGTCTGGGAAGCCCCGTTTCGCGGAATGGTGTACAGCGATCCCGCTGAGATCAAGAACGCCTATATGGCGATCTTCCGGACGGTTCACTACAACAAGACCACCACGTTGCGCCGTTACGCCACCGAGACGTTCGTCTTCGATGACCAGATCGCGGATCTGACCGTCGTCGGCGACGAAATGCCCAATCTCGGCTTCACCAAGGGTGACCGGATCAGCATGCGGCTGGTGCATCTGTTCGAGATGGCCAACGGCAAGATCGTCCGGGAGATCGCCTACGAGATGTCCCGCGAGTACAAGAGTCCGTGCGACAACGACTTCATTCCCGACGACGCAATCGTCGAAGAGTTCCCCGACGGACCCCACTACGGGCAGTGGTGACCACCCCCTTCTCTACGAGACATCAACCGAAGGAAGAAAAGATATGAAGCTTGTTGGATTCGCCCGCAACGGTTCTCGCCACATCGGCGCTCTCGAGGGTGACACGGTACGCGATCTCGGTACCACCAAGCAGTTCTTCGCAGACACCCAGGCCGGCCTGGCCGCCGATGGCGGTGAGGTCTTTGCGGTGGGCGACGTCGAACTGGCGCCGGCAGTACCGGAGACCTCACGAATCTTCTGCGTGGGCATCAACTACCGCAGCCACGCCGGCGAATCGAAAGATCTGGCCGGCATCGAGGAGCCCAAGCTGCCGATGATCTTCGGCCGCTGGGAGCAGAGTCTCGTTGTCGACGGGACGCCCGTCCCCCTGCCGCCCAACGAGGGGTTGGATTGGGAGGTCGAACTCGCTGCCGTGATCGGCGAAACGGTCTGGCAAGCAGACGAGCAAACCGCGCTCAAGCATGTTCTGGGTTACGCCGCATTCAACGACCTTTCGGCACGCAAGAAGCAACTGGCCACACCGCAGTTCACCATCGGTAAGAATGCCGATCTCAGCGGCCCCATCTCCCCGGTCACCACCAGCGACGAGCTGGGCGACGTCATTTCCAACCCCGGTTTGCGAGTGACCACTCACGTCAATGGTGAGCTGATGCAGGACGGGAACACCCGGGATCTGATCCACAGCGTGCAGCGCATCATCGCCTACATCACCGACACCCTGACGCTGCAACCTGGGGATGTCATCGCCACCGGCACCCCCGGCGGCATCGGAGCCGGACGTAAGCCCCCTGTGCTACTCGGCGACGGCGATGTGGTTCTCGTGACCGTCGAGAACGTCGGCTCTGTTCAGAATCCCATCGTCAAACGCACCTGACCTAGAGCACCACTCAATTCACCCTTGTATCAGGAACTTTCGAGATAGCGCCACTGCGTTCACTTCCCAGATTTGTCGCGCGAAAACCGAGGAGCATCGATGAAGAACTCCATGAAGTGGCACGTTCTGTTCGGAGGATTTGCCGCGTACATGGTCGATGCTGCTGAAATCAGCATCCTCGCCATTGCGCTACCCAATCTCATAACGGACCTGGGAATCAGTGTGGGTCAGGCAGGATTGCTCGCGACGGCGGGTTGGATCGGCATCGGTGCCAGCGGCATCGCAATGGGCTGGTTCGCCGACAACTTCGGTCGGCGTCGTGCCCTCATCGGGTCGCTGCTCATCTTCGGTGTCGCGACAGCGGCGTTCGGGCTCCTTCCGGCGTCCTACCCGGTGATGCTGCTCCTGCGCCTTATTGCGGGGATCGGATTGGGCGGCGTGTGGGCAATCCTGTCCGCGTACGTCGCCGAGACGTGGCCACCGCCCCAACGCGGCCGCGTCACGATGTACGTCCTGAGCGCCTACCCGGTCGGGGCGGCCCTGGCCGCCTTCGCCGGCGGAATCCTCCTGCCTGACTGGAGATTGCTCTTCGTCGTGTTCGGCGTGGGGGCATTGATCCCGGCGCTCTATGCGTTCGTGTTCATTCCCGAGTCGCCGCAGTGGAAAGCGGAGCGGGAGCAGCGCACTTCTGGAGACGGCGCACACGAACATGCATCGGTGACCGAGATCTTCCGAGAGCCACTGTTGCGTCAAACGATTGTCGGAACTGTCGCCGCTTCACTTGCGCTGTTCGCCTACATCGGGCTGCTCACCTGGCTTCCCACTTTCCTCGTCAACGAGCGGGGACTCACGGCAGCCACCGCTGCGCAGTACCTGATCATTTTCAACGCCGGGGTGTTCGTGAGCTATTTCCTCTTCGGGTGGATCGCCGACAAGATCGGGAAGCGGATCGCATTGATGGTCTCGCTCACGCTCGCAGCAGTACTGCTGAGCTTCTACACATTCATTCCCGATGCTCACGTACTCCGTTGGTACGGCGGCATCTTGGGACTTTCGATCGTCTTCGCCGGCCTCATGGGCTCGTACTTCAGTGAGATCTATCCCATCAGGGTGAGGACCACCGGTGCGGGGTTCTGCTTCAACGTCGGCCGACTGATCGCATCATTGTCACCGCTGGTGCTCGCCGGAGCGGTAACTGCAATCGGCTACGCAGGAGCACTGCTCATTGCCGCCGCAATGTTCGCACTTGCAGCAGCATCACTGAGGTTCATGCCCAGTGGCGGCGCTGCATTGCCGCCGACGGCAACTGTCGATCCAGCTCTTGCCGGTACACCGCACGGCGCCGCTGAGCCACAACGGTGAACGACCGGTGCTACGGCGAAATCGTCGATCAGGGTTCTTCGAGACTGCGCCGCTCGCCTGGTTAGCCGCGGTCACCGCGTGCGGCGTCACCGCCGACCTGTTCGATATCGCTGACAACAATCACGCGGCCGCCATCGCCGGGATCTGGGTCCGGGAGGATGGACTCCGGGTCGATCAGGTAGACCTCGTGGCCATCGAGGGTGAGCCGACGGACAATCTCCAGCAGCATCCGCCGGGCGACGTCGTCGATCGTATAAACCACCGTGAGGTCCAGCGCCACCCGGGCTTCCGTCGGCGCAGTGTCCACGACCTCTCGAACTGCTCTCTCAGCGCCGGCGAAGCGGATTCCACCTTGCAGTTCGAAAACCCGGATCGCATTCGCTCCGGCGCCGACGACGTGATTGGACCGCACGACCGCACGGGCGGCGGCCGGAACCTCCATCACGTGCAGACCCATGTCGGAAGAGAACCGTCCGAACAGTGACACTCCGCGAACGCTGTTTCCGTGCGCGTCCAAACGTGGTGAGAACGTGGCGATTCCGATCTGGCCGGGAAGAGCACCGATCAGACCCCCGGCCACACCGCTCTTGGCCGGGATGCCAACCTGGGTCGCCCAGTCACCAGCGGCGTCATACATTCCGCAGGTGGACATGACACTGAGCACCTGACGAACCACGGGCTCGGGCACCACGCGCTCACCCGAGAGCGGGTTGACTCCATGGTTGGCCAATGTCGCTGCCATCACGGCCAGATCGCGGGCGGTGACGAGCAGGGAGCACTGGCGGGTGTAGCCCTCGACGACGGTGGCCGGATCCTCGGTGAGGATGTTGTAGCTGCGGAGCATGTGGGCGATGGCCAGGTTGCGGTGCGCGTGCTCCATTTCCGACGAGCACACCGATTCATCGATGTTCAACCGGCGACCGGCGAACGCCGATAGGCCGCTGACCACACGGTCCAAGCGCGCCGCTGCGTCCATCCCTTCGGCGCCGGCCAGCGAGTACGCGGTGATCGCACCGGCGTTGATCATGGGATTGAGTGGGCGCCCAGAACCGCCTTCGAGAGACATCTCGTTGAATGCCTCCCCGGACGGTTCAACACCAACTTTGGCCAGCACGGTGCCGAAGCTGCGATCAGCCAGGGCCAGCGCGTAGGTGAATGGCTTGGAGATCGACTGCATCGTGAACTCGATATCGACGTCACCGGCACCGTAGACCGCGCCGTCCACCATGGCGAAGACCGCACCGAGGCGCTCAGGGTCCGCTGTCGCCAGCTCGGGGATGTAGCCAGCCGGCGCCCCGGAAGTGTCCGAAGCGAAGTCGGCGAGTACTTCGGTCAGGTAGTCAGGAATCGGTGACCGCATGCCCCTCCTATGCTCATGTATCGCGGGTGACGAGCGCGATGTCGGCGTCTGTCGGCCGATCATGACTGCAAAGGCCTCGCCCTTGTGCGCCTATAGCCTCGTCGCTACCCGATCTGCTTGATCAATGCGTTCATGTCAACCAGATCCCAGACCTCCGCGAATTTGCCATCGTGGAGGCGATAAAGAGTGAATTGCGAGACCGTCACCCGTCGGCCGGTTGCCTCGAACCCTTCGAACGCGCCCTGATGGGTACCGGTAACCATGAAGTGCACCACGATATCGTCACCGTCGATGACGATGTGCTGCATATCCCAATGCCAGTCAGGGAAGCCGGCGATTGTCGGTTCAAACTGTGCCGTCACGGCTGTTGGTTCCATTGGGACGCCGTTGACTTTCATGGTGGGCGCATAGAACGACGCCATTCCTTCCAAGTCGTGGTCGTTACAGCACTTGAGATAGGACAGGTACAGGGATCGGTATTCATCGTGCTGAGTCACGGATGTTCCACCTTTGATCGAATTGCTGGTCGTAGACTCTCATCATCAATTGGGTTACTGCACAAGGGTATTGAGCGAGTTTCGAATACCACCCAGCCCGCGCGACGGGCACGGGACGCCTCATCTAGAGACGCTTGTCTCCCCCGATATCCCGGTTGCCGATTACGCCACGGGTGGTGAATACCCGAAGCCATTCGGCCAGCGGTTCGGGTCGATCTCCAGCGCTTTACGGTCCCAGCCCGCCAAATCGGCGGCCGCGCCATAGGTGAACTCAAGGAAGTCCAGCACACACTGATCCGGATCGGGCGCCGCGCGCGCAACCTCATACGGCAGCAGATATTGCCGCAATCCTTCGTCGTAGAAGACGCCGTCGGGCCGGCCGGCGAAGTCGGCATAGCCGTCCGGTTCAGGGTAAGCGTAAGAATAGAACGCCCCTTCGTCTCCACCGCCGGGCCAGAATCCGCAACTGCTCAGTTCGTGTGAATAGCCCTCCACCATCACCCAGTCGCCACAGTTCGGCGCACCCCCGGGGTGAGGGGGCGCGAGACGACCGGAGAACCGGCTGCAAGCCAAGTCGAACGATCCCCAGAAGAAATGAACCGGACTGACCTTGCCTGCGAACCGGGATCGGAACTGATTGATCACCCGATCGGCCTGCACCAGCTGCCGCCAGAATGCGCCTGCCGCGGACGGGTCGTAGCCTGCCCGCTGATCCTGGGCGAACGGAATGGCGGGATCCACTTCGTTGGGTCGCGTCGAGATCCGCACCGCGACGCCGAGTCGCCCGAGCATTGCCAGCATTTCGCCGTAGAACTGGGCCACGGATGTGTCCCGCAAGTCCATGGAGTCGGCGCCACCGTCGCTCACCCGCATCAAAAGGGTGTGGTCGATGAAGTCGAACTCCATGTCGAAAACGCGTGTGTCCACTGGTATCGACGACGTCGAGAGACCTCGCGGGGATACGTAGAGCGGCACCTGCCACCAATGGTTGAGCAAAGGAGCGTGCGCCAAGCGCACCTTCCCGACGATCTGGGTCCACATGTGCAACGCCTGGCGCGTCGGCTCCCAATCGTCAACACGCAACGACGGCCACTCGTTGCCCTTCAGGGAATCGGTCATGTCAGCCTTTCAGATTGCTGCGCCTGGCGTCGTTCCGGGGCCGCACTGTAACGGTACGGCCCGGTCCGTCTCGTGTCAATACGGTCCGTCTCGTGTTGTTTTGACGCGGTGTATCTCGCTAGTGTCCTGACATGGCCGCGAACCCTCCCGATCCCAGTCGGCGCAATGAGCAGTCGCGGCGGGCCATCCTCGACGCGTCCATCTCGCTGATCGGCGAGCTCGGCTACGACAACGTTTCGATCGAGGCAATCGCCAAACGGGCGGGCTGCGGCAAGCAGACCATCTACCGCTGGTGGCCGTCGAAGGGTGCGGTGGTGCTCGAAGCCGCCACCCGGTCCCTGGATCCCGTGGTCGTCTTCCCCGACACCGGTGACATCGTCGCCGACCTACGGGGCCAGCTGATAGGGATCGTCGAGCTGATCACGACCACGGGTTTCGGACCGGCATATCGAGGCGTGATCGCCGCCGGCCAGTCCGACCCCGACCTGTTGGACGCCGTATACGAGCAGATCATCGAACCCAACATCAAAGGGTTCGGCGCGCGGGCGGCCCTGGCTCAGGAGCGCGGCGAGATACGCGCCGACGCCGACGTGCAGACGCTGCGCGATGTGCTTTACGGGGTCATCGAATACCGGCTGTTTCACACGATGCCGCTCTCACCCCAACACATCGACGCACTTCTGAAGATCACATTTCAGGGAGTGCGCTGAAAATCGTTCCCGGCCCCCAGGGGTCCTTGGGGCCCCCGCGAAGCGGGATACCCCTAACCGAGTAGAGCTCGGGCGGCCCAGGCCGAAGAAAACGATCAGGCCCACCACGTAGAAGAGGTGTTCTCGCCCGCGATCGTTGCGGGAGTCATCGATTCCATGCCTTCCCGTGTCAATTTCGGTAGCCCGGCGCCGCTTCGCGAACTCGCGCACACGTGGCGGTGGACTCGGACCCGAATAGCCGAGATCAGAATTGACTGCCGCCGCCATCGACGTAGATCTCCGAGCCGGTCATGAAGGTGCTGCCGTCTGAGGCCAAAAAGGTGACCGCGCTACCGATCTCCTCCGGCTGGGCACGGCGCTTCATGGGCACTGTGGCCGTCAGCCCTGCTAGTGCATCCTCGGCGCCGACGAAGAGGCCGTTCAAACCGGGCGTCTCCGTGAGCCCTGGAGCGACGACGTTGACGCGGATCTTACGGTCGACGAGTTCTGCCGCCCAGCTGCGGGCCAATGACCGGATTGCGGCCTTGGAAGCGGCGTAGACGCTCGTGCCGGGAGAGGCCTTCACATCGCCGGCGGAACCGCACAGGATGACCGACGCGCCTTCATTGAGCAGCCGGAGCGCAGCCTGCACGGTGAAGATGATCCCGCCGACGTTGGTGTTGAACGTGTTGGCATAGTGCTCCCAGGTGATGTCCACAAGGGGCGCGACCTCGGCGATACCGGCATTGGCGAAGACGATGTCGAGTCCGCGTCCGGTGGCCTCGATGGTGGATGAGACGCGGCGGAGATCGGACTGCTCGGTCACGTCGGCTCGAATGAAGCTGGCCTGACCTGCGCCGATGCCGGCGACAGCTTCTTTGAGGGCGTCTTCGCGGCGTCCCACCAGGAAAACGTATGCGCCGTCTTGGGCGAGCGCACGCGCCCCGGCAAGGCCGATTCCAGACGTTGCTCCGGTAACGAGTGCGGTCTTACCTGCCAATGACGACATGCGATCCTCCGGTTTTGTACCGTTCGGTTGCACGCCGCCGAACACGGTTTTGTACCGTTCGGTTCCAGCCGCGTCGCAGATGGCCAGTATCGGGTTCATGAAGGCAGATCAGCGGAGCGCAGGAGGCCGGCCGCGCGCCTTCGACGAAGACCAAGCGCTCGACGCTGCGATTGACGTGTTCTGGCGTCTCGGATACGAAGGCGCATCATTGGCCGAGCTCACGCAGGCAATGAGTATCAACAAGCCGAGCCTGTATGCCGTCTTCGGCAGCAAAGAGAAACTCTTCGTCCGTGCGCTGGAGCGTTACGGCCTTTTATATCGAGAACACCTCGATGCGGTGCTGGCCAAATCCACCGCCTACGAGGTCATCGAGTCATATTTGCGGTCCGTTGCGGAGTCAGCGACCCAGGGAATCGTGCCGGGATGTCTGTCCATCCAAGGTGGGCTGTCCTGTGCGCCGAACAACGCGCACATACCGCAACTCCTTGCCGAGTATCGCCAGGGCCTGGAAGACACCGTGGCGAAGGCGCTGGCCAAGACAGAGGATGCATCCCCGTGCGTGCATGACATCGATACCGCAGCCCTCGCGGGATACGCCGCGACGATCGGGCAAGGACTGGCGGTGCACGCCGCCGCAGGAGTAGAGCAATCAAGGCTGGACGTGATAGTCGACGTGGCATTGGCGGGGCTCACGAGTCTTCTTGGCGCCCAACCGGTTACCCGCGTCAACCCCAATCCGGGAACGAATTAGCTGTCGTGACCCGGGAGGTGGTTGACAGCGTGCCTGCTTGAAATGGGGAGAACCTCCTGACGGAGTGGACGTGTCTGGCATTCACCCTCGTGTCCCGCGCCGACGCCCGTACCACCTGTTGGCTCGTGCCTCCGAGATCGAAACGTTGCCCCACCCCACTCGCCGACAAGGCAAATCAATACCTCGAGGATGACGCGACGCCGACCTGGACGCCTCTACCGCCGCCCCGAGTGTGTGTTCGCCGGCGGAGTCACTAGAGCAACGTTGGGGCATGCCAGAACTCCAGTCGGTCGGTGGGCGCGTCAAGACGGACCGGTCCGTCTTGACGCGAGACGAGCCGGTCCGTATGGTCGTGATCTATACGGCTCGGATCGCGCGGGTCTTTGCCCCGGCTGTTCGTTCCCTCGATATCCGTTGCACCTGGCCAAAGGAGAATCCCTATGTCCAAGATCGGTCTCGATCCTCTGCTGCGCCCCATCAAACAGCTACCGGACGGCTCCGGACTCATCGCACCGTGTAATCCACACGCCTGCTGAAGAACTGAGAACAACACGCATGCCAGCCATCACTGCGGACACGCTCACTTTGCCCCGCGTCCCCCTACCGAATCCATGGACTAGACATCACCCACCCCCGGAGCCATCCAGTGAAAGAACACCGCGGAACGGGCGAACAGGAACTTCATGATTGCGAATCGATCTGACTATGCCTCTCTGTCACGGCTTTTCACCGCCGTGAGGGTCGATAAGCGCGGTGGTTCACGTACACTCGCCGGCCTCATGGTTCTCGCCGTGACCATGATGATGACGGCCTGCACTTCAGACACGCCGGCAGTGCCGTCATCGTCCGCCCTGGACCGGATCCACTCTCAAGAGATCGCCTGGGAGGCCTGCGAGAGTTACGCCACCACCTCCATCGAGAGCGCCGTCTTCGCCCGGACGCCGACTATGGAGTGCGGACGCCTGGAAGTCCCGCTGAATTACCAGGACCCGGGAGGCAAGGCAGCACGACTTGCCGTCGCACGAGTGCCCGCCCGCGGCGAGCCCATCGGCTCGTTGGTACTGAACCCCGGCGGGCCCGGTGGTTCTGGGTTGTTGGCCACCGCAGCGACGGCGCTGTCGCTTCCGGATAGTCGGCTGACCGACAATTTCGACCTTGTCGGTTTCGACCCGCGCGGCGTGGGCGGCTCGGACCCCGCCATCGACTGCTTCACCGATGGCGAAGCCGATCGTGGCGACATCCTGTTGAGCACGCACGGCAGCACTGTGCAATGGACACAACAGGACACCAAAGTCATCCTCGACCGGTGCGCCAAACGATCGGGTGGCGTCGACGTAATGACCAGTGTCGGCACCCGCGATGCGGCGCGTGACATCGACGTGCTGCGGGCCGTACTCGCCGATGAACAGCTCACCTTCCTGGGGCAGAGTTACGGGACACGCCTGGGCGCCGTCTACGCCGAGCAGTTCCCGCAGAACGTGCGCGCGATGCTGCTCGACGGCGCCATCGATCCGAATCAGGGCACCTTCGAGCGCCGGGTCGGCGCGTTCGCCGGGTTCCAGCGCTCTTTCGACCAAATGGCCGCGTTCTGTGCCATACAGGTCGACTGCCCGCTGGGCGACGACCCGGCCAAGGCCACCGGCGTGTTCCACGAGATCGTCCGCCCGCTCTACGGTCGGCCAGTGCCGGCGCTGGGCTCCGACCTCGGCTTCGACGAAGCGATCGGCGGGGTCATCACCGGTCTCTACAGCGAGGCAGCCTGGCCCCGAATCATCACGGGGATAGCCCAGTTGCAACAGGGACGCGGCGACGAACTGCTACAGCTCGGCTATGACTTCTCCCTCCGCGACGCCGAAGGACGCTGGCCCAATTTCGGCGAGGCGCTCTACGCGATCAACTGCATGGACGAGGAACGGCTCAGCGAAGAGGAAGGTAATGCGTTGCGCACCGCAATATTCGATGCCGCACCGTTCATGGATCCCGGAGTCGTCCTCACCGGTGCCCGCGACGGGTGCGAGCAGTGGCCGACCGAGCCGACGCTGGGCTTCCCATACGCCGCCGACATCGTCGGACTACCACCCACGCTGGTCGTGTCGATCACCGGTGATCCCACCACACCGCATGCCGGCGGCGTCAAGCTGGCAGAGACGCTCGGCAGTGCCTTGCTCACCGTGGAAGGCGAAGGACACACCATCGTCATGGCCGGAACCAACCAGTGCGTCAACGAGATAGCAGCCGATTATCTGGTCGACCTCGAGTTGCCGCCCGAAGGTGCCTCATGCGAGCTGTGACGGGGCCTGGCCGGCGCTCCACCCAGGCGGCCATCGGCACAGGTGGTCCGAATGCAGGCCCGGCCCGTCCGGAGGCGTTGTGAGCTACGGACATCGGCTGCGGTTCGGGCTGCGCTTACACACTGACGTCCGAGGTGAACCCGCTCAGCTGGCCGAGTGGGCGTGCCGGGTCGAGCAGCTGGGGCTGGACCTGCTCGTCATTTCAGCCGGCACCGCAGATGCCCATCACGAGCCCTGGACCGCGGCGGCGTGGATTGCCGGGCTGCCGGGCTCGTTCGGCCTTGTAGTGGAGGCGCAGCCGCCACCACAGCCGGCAATGCTCGCCCGCGCCGCCTCCAGCCTGGACCACCTCACCGCGGGTCGAGTGGAAGTGATCCTCCAGCCGGACCCCGCATCAGCAGAGCCGACCGCAGCCCTCAGCGAAGCACTCGATGTCGTCGGCGAGCTGTGGAATGTCCTCGACCGCGGTCTGGCGCGATTCAGCGGCCGCGTCTACCGGCTTGCGGGGGCACAGAAATCGGCGCCCGCCCATGACATTCCGATCGCCGTGGCCGGCCGAGGTCGGGACCTGCTGCAGTTGACAGGCAGACAAGCGGACGGATGGTCGACCAGTGGATGCGACGTCGCCGCACTGGCGGAGGCCAACCGCGTGATCGACGAGTCGGCGCGCGACGCGGGTCGAGATCCCCGCGAGATCCGGAGACACGTCACGATCCAAGGTGACTTCGGCTTGCGCACGGCCGCATTCAGCGGAACCGCTACAGACTGGGTGAGCGACCTACTCCCGCTCGTCGTCGAACACGGGGTCAGCACCATCGTGCTCGACACCGACGACCACAGCGTCGCCGTCGGGTTCGCGAGCGAGGTCGCCCCCGCCCTGCGGGCAGCTGCCGATGCAGCGCTCCCCCCTGGCTGGTCCAGCGCACCAGTCCGCCGCGCCACAGCGCTGGCCAGGCGTCTGCCCGGGATCGACTACGAGAGCGTCCCTTCGGGAATGGCCGAAGTGGTCGAGCCCGGTGACCTGGCCTACGCTCGGCTACGCTCCGGCTACCTGCGGGGCGGTGCACCCGGAATCATTCTGCGCGCCAACACCAATGAGCAGGTGGCACAGGCACTGGCGTTCGCGCGCCGTCACCCCGGCCTGCCGCTGTCACGCCGAAGTGCCGGCCACGGGATCTCTGGGCGCTCCACCAACGACGGCGGGATCGTCATCGATGTCTCGCTGATGAACACGATCGAGGTGCTCGACCAAGACGAGCGGCGGGTGCGCATCGGGCCGGGTGCGCGCTGGGCCGAGGTGGCCGCTGCGCTGGAGCCCTACGGCTGGGCGTTGAGTTCCGGCGATTACGGCGGCGTCGGTGTCGGTGGCCTCGCTACAGCGGGGGGCATCGGCTACCTGGCCCGGGAACACGGCCTGACGATCGACCATGTTCGTGCCGTCGAGGTGGTGCTTGCCGACGGCTCAACCGTCCGGGCCAGCGACGCAGAAAACACGGACCTGTTCTGGGCAGTTCGGGGCGCGGGCGCGAACTTCGGAATCGTGACCGCTTTCGAGTTCGAGGTCGACGAAGTGGGCCCGGTGGCGTTCGCCCAACTCACCCAGGATGCAAGCGATCTCGAGGGTTACCTCGTCGACTGGGGCCGAGTGGTTGAAGACTCACCGCGGGACCTGACCAGCTTCTTGATCGTGCCCCCTCCCCGCGGCGGACAACCAGTGATCGCGCTGAGCCGCAGCATGGTTCACGCCGCGGACCGGGACACCATTCTCGCTCGACTGGTGCCGCTGGCCTCGATCTCTCCTATGTTCGCCCAGGACATCGCCGTCACGTCCTACGCGGCGGTGATGGACAACGCCAGCGACGATGCGCCGCTCGCCCGAGGGGAGCCGGTCGCCCGTAGCGGGCTGCTCCGACACCTCACCCCGCAGTTCGCCGCGGCGGCAGCCGAGCTGATCCGCAGCGGTGCCATCGGATGGTTCCAGATCCGGTCGGTCGGCGGGGCCGTCGCCGATGTCCCCGCGGACGCCACCGCCTACGCCCACCGCGACGCGAACTTCTCGCTCGTGGTCATGGGCGGTGACGACCTGAAAGTCGACGCTGCCTGGAATCGGTTGCGTCCCTTCCTCGATGGCCTCTACCTCAGCTTCGACTCCAGCCTGGCGCCCGGGCGACTCGCCGAGGCGTGGCCCCCAGCAACGCTCGCACGTCTGCGCCATCTCAAGACCGTCTACGACCCTGACGGGGTGTTCGGCGACAACTTCGCCCTCACACCCACCACCAACCACCCCGGAGAAAACAACTGATGACCGACTATGGCCACGACCTGTGGTTCGGCAGCTTCGTCACACCCACCGCTCACCCGCCCGATGCGCCGATCGAGCTGGCTGTGACGTCCGAGCGGGCCGGACTCGACCTCGTCAGCTTTCAGGACCATCCTTACCAGGCGGCATTCCAGGACACCTGGACTCTGATGTCGTACGCCGCAGCGCGCACCGAACGAATCAGACTCAGCGGCAACGTGATGTGTCTGCCGTTGCGGCCGCCGGCTGTCCTGGCCCGAGCCACTGCGAGCTTGGACCGGCTCAGCGGCGGGCGTGTCGAACTGGGTCTTGGTGCCGGCGCGTTCTGGGACGCCATCGTCGCGATGGGCGGTAGACGACTGGAGCCCGCGCAGTCCGTGCGGGCGTTGGAAGAGGCCGTCCGCGTGATCCGGGGGCTGTGGGACACCGACGAGTCCGGCCCGCTGAAGATCGAGGGCGAATTCTACGGCGTGAGCGGCGCCAAGCGAGGGCCCGCGCCCGCTCACCGAATACCGATCCGCATCGGGGCTTTGAAGCCGCGGATGCTCCGGCTCACAGGCCGGATCGCCGACGGATGGCTGCCTTCCCTGAGCTACCTGCCTGACGGGCCGGAATCGCTCGGCCCGATGAACGAGCAGATCGACGAGGCCGCCGCTGGCGCTGGCCGCGAGCCCACCGCGATCAACCGCGCCCTCAACATCAGCGGCCGATTCACCAACGGTGACAACAGCGGTGGGCTGTTCGAGGGAACTCCCGATACCTGGGCCGAACAGATCGCCGACCTCGCCCTGCAGTTCGGCATCTCGGGATTCATCCTCGCCTCCGACGAACCCGTCGACCTGAACCGCTTCGGTCAGGAAGTCGCCCCACGAGCCCGTGCCCTGGTCGAATCGGAGCGCACCACATGACGACGCTGTGCGGGCGGCGAGGAGACCGCGGGGCGACGCAGACGCCGAGAAGCTCGCACGTTCGCCCAGAAAGCATGCGCCTTCGCTTAATACCAATTGAGCACTACCGATTCGCAAGGAGTTGCAGCAGAATGCATTTCAGATCAACAATCAGACGTCGGTGGCGCGCAACCCCGGAAGGGGAGTCATCGATGACCTCATCCTCCTGTCACTCCGGCACCGACTGGACCTCGCAGAAGGCTGGCTCCCTATGAGCACGACCTCGCGAGCAGCCGTCGTCGAATCGAAAGACGGACCTTTTGAGTTCCGCGACATCGAGGTCGAGGATCCGCGCCCCGACGAGGTCCTCATCCGATTGGTCGCCACCGGCATATGTGCGACCGACGCACACGTGCGGGCCCAACGCATAGCGACTCCCCTGCCCGCGGTGCTGGGACACGAGGGTGCCGGAGTGGTCGAACGGGTTGGGACTGCCGTCACCGCCGTCGAACCCGGAGACCATGTCGTCCTTTCCTACCACTCGTGTGGCCAGTGTAAGCCGTGTATGAGCTCTCACGCCGCCTACTGCGAACGCGTCTGGGCAGCCAACTTCGCAGGCGCCCGCCTCGATGGCTCGAACGGCTTGCACGTCGACCAAGGCATTGCGCCCCACGGCCATTTCTTCGGCCAATCCTCTTTCTCGACATACGCTTTAGCGAACCAAAGGAATACGATCAAGGTCCCCAGCGACCTGCCGCTGGAAGTCATGGCTCCCTTGGGCTGCGGCTTCCAGACAGGCGCCGGTGCGGTGCTGAAGGCCCTGGCCGTTCCGGTGGGGGCATCGTTTGCAGTATTCGGCGTGGGCGCGGTGGGCATGGCAGCCGTCATGGCGGCGCAAGTCGCGGGAGCGAGCACCATCGTGGCCGTCGACGTCGACGCCGGCCGACTGAAGCTCGCACGCGAACTGGGCGCCACCCACATCATCAACCCCGGCCAGGTCGACGACTTGACGGGCGCGCTGCGCGCCATCGAAAAGCGTGGGCTGGAGTACGTCTTAGACACCAGCGGACGTAAGGAGAACCTCGACGCCGGGATCGGCGCGTTGGCGCCGCAGGGCCGATTCGGCTTCGTCGCCTTCCATGAGGGCGGCGGTGCCATGGTCGACGCCGGACGGCTCTCGGTCGGCCAGTCATTGCAGGGCATCATCCAGGGCGATGCCGTCTCATCATTGCTGATCAATGAACTGGCCCAGCTCTATCGAACCGGGCGGTTCCCAATCGACCGGTTGCTGTCCTTCTACGACTTCGCCGATATCAACACCGCGTTCGCGGATACGGGTTCCGGCCGCGTCACCAAAGCAGTCCTCCGCTTCACCTCACCGGCATAGTCCACCATGCATTACCCGAAATCCACCCACAGATAGGACATCTCGCGATGTGCCAGGACAGTCAGAAACCCATCACCGCCGACCACAACTCCACCTTCTTCGGGATCGACCACTACGGATTCGCCCAGGCCGGCGCGGACAACCCGCAGGATCCCGCCGACTACTACCCGCCCTATCTCCAGAGCGAGCATTTTCAAAGGTACGGCTACCACGTCGAGGAACTTCGCGGCGGATTCTACTGGGTCACGAGTGCCGGCTACGACGCCGCCTTCGTGGTGACCGAGCAAGGTGTGGTCGCCATCGACGCCCCACCGACACTCGGTGAGAACATGCTGGCCGCTATCGAAGACGTCACCGACAAACCAGTGACCCACGTGATTTACAGCCACTGGCACGCAGATCACATCGGTGCGGCGTCAGTGTTCGGTCCTGACGTCGAGATCATCGCCCATCGCATCACCGGGGAGCTCTTGGAGCGGTTTCCCGACCCGAAGCGACCCCTTCCGACAACACTATTCGACGACGAGTATGTCCTCGACGTGGGCGGAGTGACCCTGCAATTGTCCTATCGTGGTGAGAATCATTGCCCGGGAAATATTTTCATTTATGCACCGCAGCAGAAGGTGCTCACCGCGATAGACATCGTGAGTCCGGGTTGCGCCACCTTCATGCACTGTGACGCGTCGCAGAACATTTCCGGCTGGTATGAGGCGCAGTCGCAGATCCTCGACTATGACTTCGACTTCTTTGTCGGCGGACATCACATGCACTTCGGCACCTACGAGCAGGTGAAACTCTGCGTGGAGTACTTCGCCGACATCCTTGAAGGTGCGACCGCGGCGGTCGATCAATTCAGCCGCTCCGATGCTCTGGTCGACATTCTCACCGATGCCGGCCCGACCCGCACCTTCGTCGGCGTCGAGAACTGGATCAACTCCATGGCGAACTACACCACCCAGCACGTCCTGGAAAAGAGGACCAGTAACGGCCAGCTCTGGTGGGAACGCCTCGCAGGTGTCACCACACAGACCAAGTACCACGCATACACCGTGCTGGAGTCGATCCGCCTGGAACGGGCCCGCCCAGACTACCGCTTGCGGGGAGAGAATCCCCCCGCCTTCCATACCTGATGCCAATCGAGTATCGACCAATCTGAACACATCGAACTCTGCAGATCACCAGGATGACAACGTGTCTCACGTTCAGGAAAGGAGGACGATGACTGACAACCAGACGCAATGAGAGGGCCCCGGCCCGCCGCCGCGGCAATCGCGAGGGCGGGTACCGGGCTGGAACGCGATATCGCATTCGAGGGCCCCGCTAAAGGCTTGAAAGGTCTTCGGCACGACATGGCCGAGAAGGCCTCGAGACACCCGCCCCAAACACGTGGCCACACCGGTCGAGCACCGCAGCGGATTGCAATGAAACACGCAATCGCTTGTAAGCAATGACATTGGAGATGAGAAGATGGCACGAACAGTCCAGTTCTCCGAATACGGCAGTACCGAAGTGCTGCGTGTGGTCGATGCCCCGGTGCCGAGCCCCGGGCCCGGGCAGGTGCGGGTCGCAGTGCGGGCGGCCGGCGTCAACCCCATCGACTCGAAGATCCTGCAGGGGTTCATGCGTGAGGTGATGCCATTGGCCCTGCCCGCCGGGCTCGGGTCGGATGTGGCCGGGGTCGTCGACCACGGTCGAGATCGGACTGCTCCGTCACATCGGCCCGAATGAAGCTGGACTGATCGGCTCCGATGCCGGCGACGGCATCTTCAAGCGCGTCTTGACGGCGACCCACGAGGAAAACGTAGGCACCTCCCTTCACGAGAGCGTGCGCCGCGGCGAGGCCGATCCCAGATGTCGCTCCGGTGACGAGTGCAGTCTTTCCTGTCAGATCCGACACGTCTTCCTCCAGTTTTGTACCGTTCGGTTGAGAGTCGAGTCGACGAGCGCACCGAGGGCTAGGATCGCCTGCATGAGCGCAGATCACCGGAGCGCGGGAGGCCGGCCGCGGGCCTTCGACGAGGCTCGAGCGCTCGATGCTGCCATTGACGTGTTCTGGCGTCTCGGATACGAAGGCGCATCATTGACCGAACTCACGCAGGCAATGGGTATCAACAAGCCGAGCCTGTATGCCGTCTTCGGTAGCAAAGAGAAACTCTTCGTCCGTGCGCTGGAGCGTTACGGCCTTTCCTATCGAGAACACCTCGATGCGGTGCTGGCGAAGTCCACCACCTATGAGGTCATCGAGTCATATTTGCGGTCCATTGCGGAGTCGTCGACCCAGGCAGGCGTGCCGGGATGTCTGTCCATCCAGGGTGGGCTGTCCTGTGCGCCGAAGAACGCGCACATACCGCAACTCCTTGCCGAGTATCGCCAGGGCCTGGAAGACGCGGTGGCGAAGGCGCTGGCCAAGACGACGGATGCATCGACGCATGACATCGACACTGCAGCACTGGCGGGATACGCCGTGACGATGGGACAAGGGCTGGCGGTGCACGCCGCCGCAGGAGTAGAGCAATCAAGGCTGGACGTGGTAGTCGACGTGGCATTGGCGGGACTCACGAGTCTTCTTGGTGCCCAACCGGTTACCGGCGTCAACGGCAATCCGGGAACGAATTAGCTGTCGTGACCCGGGAGGTGGTTGACAGCGTGCCTGCTTGAAATGGGGAGAACCTCCTGACGGAGTGGACGTGTCTGGCATTCACCCGTAGGAGGTCCTCGTGTCCCGCGCCGACGCCCGTACCACCTGTTGGCTCGTCGCCTCATCCTCTAGCGTGTCGCCGCCGGCTGGCCACCCGCCCATGTGGCCGAACGACTGGGGATCTCGCGGCCAACGGATCGTCTGCTCACCCACGCATGCCCGCCTGCGATCGCCTCGATCGAAACGTTGCCGCACCCCACTCGCCGATTAGGCAAATCGATACCTCGAGGATGACCTGACGCGAGTGTGTGTTTCGCCGGCGGAATCTCTGGGGCGCGTTGGGGCATGCCAGAACTCCAGCGGGTCGGCGGGAGCTCCAAGACGGACCGGTCCGTCTTGACACGAGACGAGCCGGTCCGTATGGTCGTGGACTGTCGCTCGAAAATACGCGGGATCTTGACCAGCTGTTCGTTCGCTCAATATCCGGTGGCCTCGCCAAAGGAGAATCCCTATGTCCAAGATCGGTCTCGATCCTCTGCTGCGTCCCATCAAACAGCTGCCGGACGGCTCCGGACTCATCGCACCGTGTAATCCCCACGCCTGCTGAAGAACTGAGAACAACACGCATGCCAGCCATCACTGCGGACACGCTCACTTTGCCCCGCGTCCCCCTACCGAACCCAGCAACAGCCACCCAACGGCAGGTGCGATCGGTCACCACCGCCCCGGCCGGGTTCGAGGGGGACGGGTTCCCCGTGCGACGCGCATTCGCCGGGGTATCACACACCGAGTTGGACCCCTTCATCCATATGGACCAGATGGGCGAGATCGAATGGGCCCCAGGCGAACCCACGGGAACACCGTGGCACCCTCACCGGGGCTTCGAGACCGTCACCTACATCATCGATGGCACGCTCGAGCACAGCGACTCCCATGGCGGCGGCGGAACGATCACCAACGGCGATACCCAGTGGATGACCGCCGGCGGCGGAATTCTGCACATCGAGAAGCCGCCGGAGCAATTGGTCGTCTCCGGCGGGCTTTTCCACGCTGTCCAACTGTGGGTGAACCTGCCGCGCGCCAACAAGTTCGTCGCACCCCGCTATCAAGACATCCGCGCCAAACAGGCCCGACTGCTGTCGTCAGCCGACGGCGGCGCACTCCTACGAGTCATCGCAGGAGACATCGCCGGTTACGCCGGGCCGGGGGCGACCTACACACCGATCACCGTCGTACATGCCACCGTAAGCCCCAGTGCGCGACTGGAATTGCCGTGGCCGGCCGATTTCAACTCGCTGGCTTACGTGCTCGCGGGCAACGGCACCGTTGGGGCAGCCGCGCAACCCGTCCGAAAAGGTCAACTCGCGGTATACGGCGCCGGGGACGCACTGACCCTTGCCGCCCAGCAGAGCCAACCCGCCGCGGAACCGAACCTGGAGGTCCTGCTGCTCGGAGGCCGGCCGATCCGAGAGCCAGTGGTTCAGTCCGGGCCCTTCGTGATGAACACCCGCGAGGAGGTCGTCCGAGCATACGAGGACTACCAGAGCGGCCGATTCGGCGTCATCCCCGCCGGACACGATGTCTAGGAGACCACTGACATGAGCGCGGCCGAATCATGCGACGAGACCGACGACGAACTGGCGGCCCGTTTCGAGCGTGACGTGATCCCCCTTCTGGACACCCTCTTTGCCGCGGCAATGCGAATGACCCTGCAGCGCAACGACGCTGAAGACCTAGTGCAAGAGACCATGGTCAGAGCGTATGCAGGATTTCGGAGCTTCCAGCAGGGAACAAATCTCACCGCGTGGCTCTTTCGCATCCAGGCCAACACGCACATCAACAATTACCGCAAGCGGATACGCCGGCCCGCGGAGGCGATCACCGACACGATCCGTGGCTGGCAGCTGACCGTCGGGGCCGAACGTTCACCGAGAGCACTGCGCTCCGCGGAAGTGGACGTCTTGGAGTCGTTGCCCGACAACGACATCAGAAGGGCCGTGGACGCATTGCCTGAGGAGTTTCGGATGGCGGTGTACTACGCCGATGTTGAGGGACTTGCCTACGAGGAGATCCGCGACATCATGGGCACGCCGCTGGGCACCGTCGTGTCACGAATCCATCGCGGCCGATCCCGACTGCGTGTGCTGCTGGCTCACCTCGCCGCTGACCGCGGGTACCTCCGCCGTCAGCAACACGCAACGTCGTGACCACAGATCCACCTCATCCAAGTTATTCGCAATCATGACAGGAGGCACAGTTCTGGAAACGATCTCGCCCATCGACATCGAGATCGCGTCACAAGCACGTTGGCAATCAAGCCAACCGTGTTCACTTTTCCTCGGGAACCTCAGTTCTCCGCATTCGGCAAACCCTCCCTGTAAGGCGCTTTTCTAGCGCACGTACCAAACCCAACGTGAAAAGGAATATTGATGACCAGTCAAGCAATCCGCGATCCGAAGACCGACCATTTGCTCACACCGCATAATTCGGCATTCATCATTATCGACTACCAGCCGATTCAGGTCAGCTCAATTCGCTCGATCTCGCAGGACGAGCTGGTGTTCAACATCGTCAGCTGCGCCAAGGCGGCTGTCAATTATGGCCTGCCTATTGTCCATTCCACGGTCAACATCGCGACCGGCCGGAACAAGCCGCCGATTCAGCCGCTCAGGGATGTCCTTGGCGCCTACCCCACCTATGATCGCACCTCGATCAACAGCTGGGAGGACGTCGAATTCAAGAAAGCCGTTGAGGAGACCGGTCGCAAGAAGCTGATTATGACCGCGCTCTGGACGGAGGCATGTCTGACTTTCCCTGCTCTCGACGCCATCGATGAAGGTTATGAGGTCTATGTCCCCATCGATGCGGTCGGCGGCACCTCGCGCGCGGCGCACGAAGCGGCCCTCCGCCGCGTCGAACAGGCGGGGGCCAAGCTGATCAGTCGGGTGCAGATGTATTGCGAGCTCCAGCGCGACTGGAATCGTGAAGAAACGGTGCCAGGCTTCATGGACGTGTTCGATCATTCCGACGGCTTCAACCCAGAGAAGGAATTCACAGGCTAAGCAGACGTGCGTCTAGGTGAAAGGAATCCAAAATGAGTGAGTTGTTCATTGTCGTCGGCCTTGAGGCCAAGGAAGGCAAGGAAGACGAACTGCGCCGCGACCTCAGCGCCCTCGTCCCGCCCTCGCGTGCAGAGGAAGGCAACCTCAGCTACGACTTGTTCGAGGACATCGGCGAGCCCGGCAAATTTGTCTTTGTCGAGCACTGGTCGAGCGAGGAGCTGCGAAACAAGCATCATACCGAAGGGCCGCACATCCAACATTTTCATGCCAACGGCGTGGCAAATGTGGAACGGACCGCATTTGCGCGCGCGCTTCGCAGAGTTGTCTGATCGGTTGCGAGCATCCCTGTCAATAAAGCGAAAACACGGACTGCGGTGATGACAGACACCGAACCGTGACCCAATCCCAGAGGTGGCCGTCATTGCGCGTCGATGACGGCTCTCCTCTTTTGACCGGGCAATCAGCTTGTACGGGCTGTCTCGAAATGGATTGTGGTTGATCTGATGAGTTGAGTGCCAGTGCGGTCAGGCGGGCAGCGGCGCTCCGTTCAGGTGCGTCAGGATCTTGCTGATGCTGTGGACTGTGGCGTGGAAGGTCCGTTCGCTGCGCACTCGGGCGTGGCCGCGGCCAGTGAATCGGCGGGATCCGGGGTTGTGCTTGCCGTTTCCGCTGGAAGGCGCGTGCTTGACCTTTCCACGCCACAGTCCGCAGTACCCCCGGACTTGGGAGGTCGACATTGCCACGATCAACATCTGGCGACGGGTCAACGAATAAGAACTGGAACGGTGACTTCGCTTCGTGGCGACACCTCGTTGCGGGCGTTAGTCGGCGATCCACTTCGAACAAAGCCTCAGTCAGGCAGCTCTTGGGACCGCGGGCCTTTTTCTCGCCTGAATCATCTCGAGAGATCGTGTCTGCCGAGTTCGAAATACGCAGTTGAACAACATCATCGGTGTTTCGCCACACGGCAGAACACCACCTAGAAGGAGTCACCTTGACTGCACAGCCCGACGCACCTGATTTCTCCGGACTCAAGGCCCTGTACATCAACTGCACACTCAAGCGTTCTCCCGAGGTGAGCAACACACAGGGATTGGTGGATCGCAGCATTGCACTGATGCGTAACAACGGTGTCGAGGTCGATCAGATCCGTGCCGTCGACCACGACATCGCCGTGGGCGTTCGGCCGGATATGACCCAGCACGGCTGGGAGACCGACGAATGGCCGAAACTTCTGCAGCGTGTGCTGGCGGCGGACATTCTCGTGCTCGCCGGCCCCGTTTGGCTTGGCGACAACAGTTCGGTAATGCGTCAGGTGATCGAGCGACTCTACGGTTACTCCGGAGTCCTCAATGACAAAGGCCAATACGCGTACTACGGCCGCGTCGGCGGATGCCTGCTGACTGGCAATGAAGACGGTGTCAAACACTGCGCCATGAGCATCCTGTTCAGCCTCCAGCACATTGGGTACACGGTGCCGCCTCAGGCGGACGCTGGGTGGATGGGTGCGGCAGGTCCGGGTCCGTCGTAGCTGGACGAGAACTCTGGCGGGCCAGAGAACGATTTCGTCAATCGCAACACCACATTCCTGACCTACAACCTGATGCACATGGCGAAACTGCTCAAGAGCGCAGGAGGATTCCCGGCCTATGGAAACCAGCGCTCAGCATGGGAAGCCGGCTGCGACTTCGGGTACAACAACCCCGAGTATCGCTAGTGCTGTCGAGCGGAGCGTCCGCAGGCATCGTCAGCAGCTTTCAGTACTTGACGAACCACAGGCTCGGGCATCGCGCGCTCGCCCGGGAGCGGATCAGTTCCTTGGTTGGCCCTGTTCATTCAACGCTTCATGTAGCGCGGTGACGAGGGCGATGTCGGCGTCGGTCGGCCGACGGAACCTGCCGCCATCGGCGAGAAATTCACTGCCGTGCTTCTTCAGGTGGGCGGCAAACAGTGGGCACAGAGGAACAATGGTGAGGTTCTTGCGGTTGCTGTCGGCGAGCGCCGCGCGGAGGAGGAGACCCGCCAGTCCCCGCCCGCGGTACTCCTCGCCGACCTCGGTGTGGAAAAAGATTCGCTCCCCGTCCACCTCAAGCGAGTCGACAAAATCAGCTCGGCCGGCGCGTGATCCGTCAGCCAGGCTCACGATGTAGGCGCTGATCGGTTGTGCTTCATCGAGACTCACCGTCACACCTGCACCGGTGTTGTCATGAAATTGCTGGGTCATCTATCCGCCTAGTCGTGAGGCTGCAAAGCCGAGGGGAACAGTTCGCCGGCGAACGCCAGCGAGGCTGATCGGTTGCGCGCCGGCCTGAATCATGCAGTCGATGGCTGTACTCACGTTCAGTCTCTTTTCGTCGTCGCTGCGACGGCCGCCAGCAGCGTAGTAGGGAGGACGAGTTGACTCCGGATTTGCCATTGGCCCCTGTCCACCACAGCAGAGTAGTGCGAAGGGGCTGGTCACCATTGCCCGCAGTGCGGCCCGTCGGGGAATTCTTCGACGATTGCGTCGTCGGGAATGAAGTCGTTGTCGCGCGGACTCTGGTACTCGCGGGACATCTCGTAGGCGATCTCGCGGACGATCTTGCCGTTGCTCATTTCGAAGAGGCGGACCAGACGCATGCTGATCCGGTCTCCCTTGGTGAAGCCCAGATTGGGCATTTCGTCGCCGACGACGGTCAGGTCCGCGATCTGATCGTCGAAGACGAACGTCTCGGTGGCATAACGGCGCAACGTCGTGGTCTTGTTGTAGTGAACCGTCCGGAAGATCGCCATGTAGGCTTCCCTGATCTCGGCGGGATCGGTGTACACCATTCCGCGAAACGGGGCCTCCCAGACGATATCTGGGCCGTAGAGGGCGATGGCCTTGTCCACCGTTTCGGGTGTCTCGTTGTGGAAATGAGCTTCAACCACTTTCAGGTTGTGCGCGATCAACTCATCGCTGGACATCTTCGACACGTCGACGTCGATCTCCACGTCGGCATCGGTCTCAAAATCCCCGTCCACCGAGCTTCGCTCAGACGTCTGAGTCATCGAATTCTCCTCAAGCGAACAAACACCATGATGAATCTACGATTTGGATGCTACCCACGTCACCATGCGTTTTGTCAACCCGCAGATCACCGCAAGCCCGCAGCATGGGCCGGCGCTCCCCTGGGTCGCGGACAACAGCTTTGGCGCCGGGCCACCGATTGGGAACCGAACAAGAGTTGCGCGAACAGGCTGGTGTCTCGACCTTGACAGGGATGCATTCGCGTAGAAACATAATGATGAATATGTTGATATGCCCGAGACCGCTCCTTTTGGGCACGTGAACGCGCAAGTGCTCGCCCTTAACCGACTCCAGCTGATCCCACGAAAAGAAGGCCGACAATGACAAAAGAGCTGACACATTTCATCGGTGGAGAGCATGTCGCCGGCACATCTGGTCGTTTCAGCGATGTTTACGATCCCAGCACCGGTGTAGTGCAAGCACGGGTCCCCTTGGCGGATGAGCAGGAAGTCGCCGCCGCTGTGGCCAATGCAGCTGAGGCGCAAAAGGAATGGGCCCGCGTCAATCCCCAGCGCCGCGCCCGCGTATTGATGAAGTTCCTCTCGCTGATTCAGGGCGAGATGGACTCCCTGGCCGCAATGCTGTCGAGTGAACACGGCAAGACCATCCCGGACGCCAAAGGCGACATCCAGCGCGGACTGGAAGTCATCGAGTTCGCCGTGGGGATCCCGCACTTGCTCAAAGGTGAGTACACGGAAAGTGCCGGTACCGGCATCGATGTGTACTCGATGCGACAACCTCTTGGGGTCGTCGCAGGCATCACGCCGTTCAACTTCCCTGCAATGATCCCGTTGTGGAAAGCGGGACCGGCGTTGGCGTGCGGAAATGCGTTTGTACTCAAGCCTTCCGAGCGCAATCCCTCGGTACCCCTGCGGCTGGCGGAACTGTTCCTGGAGGCCGGACTACCTGCGGGGGTGTTCAACGTCGTCAACGGTGACAAGACGGCCGTCGATGCCATCCTGCACAACGGGACCGTACAGGCTGTGGGATTCGTCGGCTCCACTCCTATCGCGCAATACATCTACGAAACCGCGACCGCACAGGGTAAACGTGCGCAGTGCTTCGGCGGCGCCAAGAACCACGCGATCGTGCTGCCCGACGCCGACCTGGACAACGTCGCCGACCAACTTGTCGGAGCCGCATACGGTTCGGCCGGCGAGCGGTGCATGGCCATCTCCGTCGCCGTACCGGTGGGGCAGGAAACCGCCGACCGACTCGTCGAGAAGCTCGTAGCTCGGGTCGATAAACTCAGCGTTGGACCCGCCGACGCCAAAGGCGTGGACTTCGGGCCACTGGTGAGTAAAGACGCCCTCGAGCGCGTCACCAACTACATCAAGACCGGTATCGACGAAGGCGCCGAACTGGTCGTCGACGGGCGCGACCTGGTGGTCGAGGGGGCAGAAGGCGGCTTCTTCACTGGCGCGACCCTTTTCGACCGCGTGACGCCAGACATGACGATCTACCGGGAAGAGATCTTCGGACCCGTACTGCAGATCGTTCGCGCTGATGACTATGAGGAAGCGCTGGCGCTACCCAACGACCACCAGTACGGCAACGGGGTGGCCATCTTCACCCGCGACGGGGACGCTGCGCGCGAATTCGCCAGCCGGGTGCAAGTCGGGATGGTGGGCATCAACGTGCCGATTCCAGTTCCGATCGCCTATCACACATTCGGTGGTTGGAAACGGTCTGGGTTCGGCGATCTCAACCAGCACGGGCCCGACTCCATCCGCTTCTACACGAAGACCAAAACCGTGACCCAGCGGTGGCCATCAGGGCTCAAAGAGAGCACCAACCATTTTGTGATTCCCACAATGGACTAGACATCGCCCACCCCCGGAGCCATCCAGTGAAAGAACACCGCGGAACGGGCGAACAGGAACTTCATGATTGCGAACCGAGCTGACTATGCCTCCCTGTCACGGCTTTTCACCGCCGTGAGGGTCGATAAGCGCGGTGGTACTCGTACACTCGCCGGCCTCATGGCCCTGACCGTGACCATGATGATGACGGCCTGCACTTCAGACACGCCGGCAGTGCCGTCATCGTCCGCCCTGGACCGGATCCACTCTCAAGAGATCGCCTGGGAGGCCTGCGAGAGTTACGCCACCACCTCCATCGAGAGCGCCGTCTTCGCCCGGACGCCGACTATGGAGTGCGGACGCCTGGAAGTCCCGCTGAATTACCAGGACCCGGGAGGCAAGGCAGCACGACTTGCCGTCGCACGAGTGCCCGCCCGCGGCGAGCCCATCGGCTCGTTGGTACTGAACCCCGGCGGGCCCGGTGGTTCTGGGTTGTTGGCCACCGCAGCGACGGCGCTGTCGCTTCCGGATAGTCGGCTGACCGACAATTTCGACCTTGTCGGTTTCGACCCGCGCGGCGTGGGCGGCTCGGACCCCGCCATCGACTGCTTCACCGATGGCGAAGCCGATCGTGGCGACATCCTGTTGAGCACGCACGGCAGCACTGTGCAATGGACACAACAGGACACGAAAGACATCCTCGACTCGAGACCGTCACCTACATCATCGATGGCACGTTCGAACACAGTGACTCCCACGGCGGCGGCGGAACGATTACCAATGGCGACACCCAATGGATGACCGTGGGCGGCGGAATCCTGCACGTCGAGAAACCGCCGGAACAACTGAGCATCTCCGGCGGGTTGTTCCACGGTGTCCAGCTGTGGGTGAACCTGGCGCGCACCCGCAAGTTCGTCACACCCCGGTATCAAGACATCCGCGCCAAACAAGCCCGCCTGCTGTCCGCACATCCAGAACCACGATGAGGAACACCGAATGACTGATCCGATGAAGGCCGTTGTGCTCGCCCGTTTCGGAGGGGCCGATGCTTTCGAGCTGCGCGAGGTCTCCGTACCGCAAGTCGGACCCCGCCAGGTGCGGGTGCGCGTCCATGCGACCGCCGTCAACCCGCTCGACTATCAGATCCGTCGCGGAGACTACGCGGATCATGTGCCGCTCCCGGCGATCATCGGGCACGACATCTCCGGCGTGATCGAGGAAGTCGGATCCCACGTGACTGAGTTCCGCGCCGGCGATGCGGTGTACTACACGCCCCAGATCTTCGGCGGCCCCGGCTCCTACGCCGAGCAGCACGTCGCCGACGTCGACCTCGTCGGCCGGAAACCGGAGAACCTCAGTCACCTGGAGGCGGCGAGCCTGACTCTCGTCGGCGGAACGGTCTGGGAGGCCCTGGTGACGCGAGCTCAACTCACCGTGGGAGAGACGATCCTCATCCATGCAGGCGCGGGCGGTGTCGGCACGATCGCAATCCAGGTCGCGAAGGCGATCGGCGCACGAGTGATCACCACCGCGAAAGCCGGCGACCATGAGTTCGTGCGCTCTCTCGGAGCGGATGCGGCGATCGACTTCACTTCGACGGACTACGTCGATGCCGTGGCCGAGATGACCGCAGGCTTGGGGGTCGATGTCGTCTTCGACACGATCGGTGGCGACACGCTCACCCGAAGCCCGCTGACGCTCGCCGACTTCGGACGCGTCGTCAGCATCGTCGACATCGCCCAGCCGCAGAACCTCATCGAGGCGTGGGGCAAAAACGCCGCCTATCACTTCGTTTTCACGCAACAGAACCAAGGAAAGCTGGACGCGCTCACCACGCTGGTCGAGCGCGGTCTCGTGAAGCCGGTCATCGGCGCGACTCTTCCGCTCGCTCGGATGGGCGAGGCTCATGAACTCCTGGAGAACAGGCGGTCGTATGCACTCCGCGGCAAGGTCGCGATCGATGTTGCGGGCGAAACTGTTGCGCTTCCCGCTCGCATCTCGTAGCGGAACGCTAACTTCGCGGCAGCTCGTCGTATTGTCCTGACCGACGCGCGAGTAGTCCACCGATCGCGGCTAAGAGATCGAATGTCGCCTCGCGAAATCCCAGGCGAGAGCAGTGGCGTCGGGTCCGGCATGATCGACGAACACGTCCACTCCCTGAAGGACCTGGCCAGGCATGGCCCATTCCCTCGACGAGATACGACTCGATGAACGAGAGGCCGCCGGCAGCGGTGCGAGTGGTTCGCGAATATGCGCGCGCGCCCGACTTTGACGGCACCATGTGAGTTTCTTCGGTCATGCGCAGGCTGCCGTTGAGCATCCCGTCGTCGACCAGATCGTTCACCGCAGTCCAGTGCGCGACTAGACGAGTTGCGACCGAGGGTGGAACCACCTCGTCGTCGTCCCCTGAATTACGAGCATCGGCACATGTCTGGCGCGCTCCCCCATCTGGGCCCACGCCTGACGCGCGGTGTACTCCGGCGATGTAGCGCCCGGATCCTCCGGATGCACTTGATTGAGACCGTATTCGCCGCCCGCGACCGAAGTGACGGTCGCGAACACGTCGGGGTAGGTAACAGCGAGTATCACGGCTGTGCCCGCCCCCGAAGAGGCACCCACAACATGGATCCTGCGCGGGTCGCCTCCGTAGTCGTCGATGACTTGTCGGACCACACCGACGAGCAGGGCCGGTTCTCCACTGCCGCGGTGCTGTTCACGCGGGTCTGTCGAGTCCCAGCAGTTAACTGCGTCGCGGAACAGTCGTTGTGTCGGATAGACAACGATGAAGCCTTCGCGGTCAGCCAATCTGTTGAATTGCGTCGTGGCCTTCATCGAGTTCCACCCGAATCCAGTCATACCGCAGCCGTGTATCGCCACGATCACCGGAAGCTTGGTGGTCCCGTCGTGGTGCGGCGGAAGATGAACCTGGTAGCGCTGGTGATTACCGTTGCTGTTGAACACCTGATTGCGATCACCTGCGTGCATCGCCCATGGCATGCCGAATTGAAATGTGGCCGTTGTGGCCGACATCGTCATGGCTAGAGCCATCACAATGACCAAGGTAATTCGCCAGCCCTGACGCATCTTGAGTGGCGCGATGCAAGCTCCCGCGGCGCGGGACTGCTTCTGGTCGTGAGTACAGCGCGAGGCTCTAGATATGACTTGGTCCTATCGGTTCGCCCGGAGGTTCGCGATTGAACACGACGTGCTCAAAGACTTCGCGATTGCCCGGGACGCAGACGGCGCGGACGAGCTGTTCACCGAACACATCGAGTCATCCCGCCTGCTCGGTGGATTCGGTTCCGGCGTAGGGATAGTGGAGTTCACCGGAGGTGCTGTTCGGCGGTGATACCACGACCTGCCTGGATCCGTCGCGGAACTGGGCGGCATCGTGGCCAGATACGCCTCGGAACTGGACCTGCAGCACCCGGGGGTGCGCCCACTCCCCGTTGGCCCCGAATTGGACATCGCCCATCACGGTGCGAAAAGTCGCGTGTCGGGCGTACTCGGAGAGACGGGCGTCATCGACACCGCCGGTTGCTTCGATGGCTTGGGCAACCACCTGCAGCTGTGCGTAAGCCAGTGGCGCCGTGTAATGCCCCAGGGGATCGACGCCGGCCTCAGCCGCCCGGCTCTGGTAGGTGGTGAGGAGCTGCTGGACCCCGGGGAACGTCATGGTCGGGACGGGTATCCAGTATTCGTAGGTCACGAAGCCATTGAGCAATGGTCCGAGACTGGTTTTCACCGTGGCGTTCTGCGGACCGATCATGGCGCCGCCCACCAACTTCGGACGGAATCGATGTGCACTGATCGTGCGCACGAGGCCAATCGAGTCGTTGAGATAGGAGCACAGAAACAACACATCGCACCCGCTGTCTGCAACGGCATCGATGACAGGCACGAAATCCTCGGTGGTCAGCGGATAGGTGTCCTCGTAGACGATCTCGATGCCGTACTTCTGCGCGTTGTCCTTCGCTCCGAGAATCGGGTTGCGTGAGAATTCAGCATCCGCGGAGAGCAGTGCCGCAGTTGTCGGCCGCGGTTGTTGCTCGGCTGCGAGCGCAAAAAATCCTTCTGTCAGTGCGGCATTGGGATCGGGTCCGGTGGGAATCATCGCGAAGTAGTTCGGGTAGCCGCGCGCGTTGTTGACGCCCAGGCCCATCAACCCGACGAAGAACAGCTGCCACTGCTCGATCAACGGCATCGCCGCACGTAGCGTGTTGGTGCCGTACCCGCCAATGACGAGATCGACGTTGTCTTCCGCGAGGAGCCGCTGGTAGAGACCGGGAACCCGGGACGCGTCGGCGTGATCGTCGTAGCAGAGCAGCTCCACCCGCCGTCCCAGTAGTCCACCGCGGCTGTTGATGTCCTCACACCAGATGTCGTGGGCAAGTCGTGCCGACGCGGTGTTGTCTGCCACCGGGCCGGTCAACGACATGCAGTACCCGATGCGGATAGGTGCCGATGCTGAGGTCACGCTAGACCGCCGCGGCGGACCGGGCGTTGAGAAGCTGCATTTCCCAAGAGAACGCGATTCCGCTGCCACCGGCGTGCTCCACGATGACGTCGGTGAACGCCGCCGCGGTCTCTTCGCGCGCCCAGTCACGCTGCCACTCGGACAACACCGCCAACCAGGTGATCGGTACCGCGCCCGCGGCGACCATGCGCCGCACCGCCATGTCGTGGGCTTCGGCCGATACGCCGCCGGAGGCGTCGGTGACGATGAAGACGTCGTATCCCTCAGCGAGAGCCTGGATCGTCGGCATCGCCAAGCAGACCTCGGTCCACAGCGCCGCGAGGATGAGCTGCTTGCGACCCGACGCCTTCACCACGTCGACGACCTTCTCGTCCTCCCAGGTGTTGATGAACGTCCGGTCGATCGGCTTCTGATCGGGAAAGACGTCCTGCAGCGCCTTGATCAGGTATCCGCCGCGTTCTTCGAGCACCGTGGTCAGAATCGTCGGCACATCAAAGGCTTTCGCTCCTTTCGCCAGACCCACGACGTTGTTGGCGACCAGCGTCGGCTCATGGCTGTTGAGGTTGGCAAACTGGAACGGCTGGTGGTCGATGAGCACGACAATGCTGTCCTGCGGGCGCAGCAGTGCATCGAGACCGGTCTTGGGCATCGGAGATTCTCCTGTAGTCAAATGCCGCACGAAGCGCTGGCGGGCCGGGCATTGCATGAATGGATGTGGGTCGACTTTCCGGGGCGGTCTCGATCTCCGATTCCCCGCTCCAGTCGACAAACGGCAATGAGGAATCCTCCAATATCCGTCTCGGGACGAGTCATCGAACTTCTCACATAACACCATAATGAATGCGATGTTTAAGGTTATCCATGTCTGGGCGCGGTTTGTCAACCCTGTCGATCACGACAGTCGACGCACGGTCCGCGCTCCAGCGGCCAATGCTGGCGTGCCGGCATGCGGTGTTGAATGAGCTCCGGGGGCCCACCTGGAGATTTTCAACTGCGTTGTCTCCTAACTTGTTCAGACCCTCCTGGGGTCGACGCTCCAGGATGTGGGGATGGCTGGCACCGCGACGCGGACCGTGCGCTCGACGTATTTCACCGCCATTGAGGCCGCGCTCATCGGCACTTGAAGAGGCGTTGCAAGACGCCCGCACTGGGCGGGCGTCTACGATCTTGACGGGCCGGGAGTGCAACTGCTTGACAGCGCAGCAATATCGTAGAAACATCATAATGATTATGTTGTTCACCAATTTGCCCAGACGGTCGAACCTCGGCTTTGTCGTTCAGTGGCTCAGAAGGAAGCAAACACGAGCAACACCCGTGACTCAGGCAGTTGCCTCACGTTACGGGACCTGCCGGGATGAACTGGGGAGCAACGCCTCCCACCAGAAAGCTGACCAATGACGCCGCCAGTCGAATATGGCAATGATGCAAAGGAATTCGTGTTTCCCGCCGCTCGTCCCTACCGAAACGGGCCTGCGTCATCCACGGCACGGACGCGGCACCCAGGGGGAGTTGTTCGTGCCCGTATCGGTCAAACTCCGCTGAGCGAGATCGGGTAAGGGAATGCACTGAGATAGGCACTGCGCCGACCGAAGTTTCACTACGAAGAGAACGAGTAAAGGATTGAAAAATGGCATCAGACCGCCTGGTTCGCCGCATCATGGCAGCGGTGGGCGGTGGCGCCGTCATTGCGATGATCGGCTTCACCGCGTCGTGTAGCAGTGACAGCGACACCCCCGAAGAGTCGACCACCACCACCACGACACCGCCGCCGCTGACCCCGACCGAGAAGGCGGTCGACCCCGACGGCATCTTCACGCCCCCGGTCAAGGCGCCACAGCCGACCGTCAACCAGGACCGCGACGACTACGGTCAGTGACCAAGGCGTGCCCGGACACTGTTCGGGCACGCCCTCAGTTCCTGCCGAGGCTATGAGAACGGCGATCGTTCGCTCGTTGACCGCACTGCTTTGTTGTCGGAGCGGGGCTTCTTGGTGTTGATCTGTCCGTCGGTGAGCGCCGTCCCGGTGAGAAGCTCATCGGGGCGTGAAATTTTGACGGTAGAACCAAGGATGCCGCGTCCCTCACCGCAGAGGGCGCGAGTCTCGCCGAATCGCCCCGCACGCCGGTGACCGGACAACGGGCCGGCCCGGTCAGCTGTTTCATGGTCGCAGGACCAAGGGTCGCGTCTGCCCCGACCACCAAACCGTCTAGCCACCCTAGCGTGCCCCACCTCTCGCAGTCGGCGGGCGAGTGTCACTCGCAACAGAGGAACCCGCCTCCGGCGAGGCTTCACGATTATCACCGCTCTCATCGTTAACATCGGGCCCGTGCAGGACTCGCCGGAGACTCTCGGCCTTCGGCCGTTGCGCCCGGTATCCCGGCGCGACGCGTTGCGTTACGCCGCCGCGGCGGCCGGGTTGGGTGCGGCGTCAACAGCCGTCGGTGGTGCCACCGCGGCGGCCGCCGCTCCCCTACTGATTGACTACGCCGCGCACCAGATCCCTGCCGAACACATCAGGGCAGCCGGGTACGCCGGAGTGGTGAACTACGTTTCGCTGTCGCGTCCCGGCACGAACTTCGGCGCCAAACCGATCACCCGGCCCTACGCCGAGTCGCTGACCAGAGCGGGGCTGGCGATCATCAGCAACTACCAATACGGAAAGCCGGGCGGCAGCGCACCGTCGGACTTCACCCGCGGGTTCGCAGGCGGTGTCGCAGACGCCCGGGCCGCCTGGCAGCTCCACACCGCGGCAGGTGGTGGCCGTAGCGCGCCGATTTTCTTCTCCATCGACGAGGACATCAGTCGCGAAACGTGGCAAACCGTTGCGCTGCAGTGGTTTCTCGGAATCAACTCTGTGCTGGGAGTGCAGCGTACCGGCGTATACGGCGGCATCGACGTGTGCCATTGGGCTGCCGTCGATGGCGTGATCGGAAATTCGCGCACACCCGGACGCGTCTGGGCGTGGCAGACCCGGGCCTGGTCTGGCAATCGGGTTCACCCCAATGCCGTTCTCTATCAGCGCATCGTGGCCACCAAGTCGAATCCGGGCCCGTTGGTCGGCGGGTTCGAAGTCGACGTCAACGACGTCCTGGCCCAGGATTGCGGCCAGTGGAACCTACATCCGTAAGGCGGCCAGTGGAACCTACATCCGTAAGGCGTAGCCGCTTCCAGGCTGCCATGGTGTAGCGACGCGCGTTCGGTTCAGGACCGAAATTCGCAGTCGCCCAGCGCAAGCAAAGAGCCCGGCCGTCAGGAATTCTGCTCGATGTAGGCGTCAGGGTCTTTGTCGCGGCCGCTGATCCCCTGGCCTGCCTGATGTTCGGCATAGAAACGCAGCCACTGCATACCCAACTCATGTCGCAGTTCCAGCGAGGCACTCTTGATGAAGTCGGGCATGGCCTCGCGCTCTTCCTCGTCGAGGTGCTCGCCGTTCTCCTTGCGCGCGGCAATCACGGCCTCGAACCACTCGTCGGTGCCCGGATCGTGCTGCCGGGATCGGCGGACCGCGTCCCGAATGGCGTTGTGGTCGGTGATGGCGTCTTCGGTCTCATCCTCGGGATCGCCTTCGGGATTTCCGGGGTCGCTCTTGCCGCCGTGCTTGAGCAGCGCCGGATAGAACACCGTTTCTTCCGCGTCTGCGTGGGTGTCGAGCCGTTTGCCGAGCACGTCCCAGATCGCGGCGAGCTCTTCCGGAGTTGTGGCGTCGTCCAAGCGGAAGAACATCCGGCGCAGCCAGTCGTGGTCGGCATAGATCAGCTCGATGATGTCCGCCATGGGTGAGACCTGATTTCTTGAGCCGGGACCGCAGGGCATCGAGCGACTCGATGCCCTGCAGGGGTTCCCAGCAGCGTAGCTCAATCAACAGGGGCCGACCCCGGGAAGTTTCGAGGTCGGTCCCTGTCGGGCGCAACGCGATCTACCGGTGGCTGACCGACTTTCGGCCTCCGACACCGATCCAGATCACGAGAACGAGGACGGCGCCGATGATCGAACCGATGATCCCGGAGGGCTGGAGGAACCCCTGCGCGGCGTCCTTGTGGAAGATCAGGTATCCGAGGAATCCGCCGACAAAGGAGCCGACGATTCCGAGAACAATAGTCATCAGAATCGACAGGTTCTGCTTGCCGGGAACGAGCAGGCGAGCGAGCGCGCCGGCAATGAGTCCGACGACGATGATGCTGACGATGAGTCCGATCATGGCTACGTGCCTTTCTGGAGCAGCGCCGACTGGACGCTGGATCCGGATGGTCGGGCGGATGCTCGACACTGATGCAAGTCCAACACCCCTAAGGGGGTGGTAATACACCCCTAGGTAGGTAGTCTGAGTGCCATGACATCGCCGTCGAACGCTCCGATCACGGTGGCGCTCGTCGACGACTACGACGTCGTGCTGATGGGCGTGGCGAATATGTTCGATAGATACCGCGATCGTGTCGTCGTCGCGGAGATCGACTCGAACATGACGCTCGACGACAGCGTCGACATCGTCCTTTACGACTCCTTTGCCCAACCCGAATCCGATCACGACGAGATCGCGGCGTTGGTCGCAAATCCACGGGCTCGGCGGGTTGTGGTCTACACGTGGAACTTTCACCCAGAACTCATCGAAAGCGCCCGCAAGAAAGGTGCCGATGGCTACCTGTCCAAAACGCTGCCCGCGCGAGAGTTGGTCGCCGCGCTGGAGGCGGTGCATGCCGGCGAGAAGGTCATCAGCGACATCCCACCTCGGGGACGCAGCGCTGTCGGCCTCGACTGGCCGGGCCGCGGCGAGGGATTGAGCGACAGGGAATCGGAGATCCTGGCGCTCATCACGCAGGGCAAGAGCAACGCCGAGGTGGCCGCGCTGACGTACCTCAGCCCGAACACCGTCAAGTCCTATATCCGCACGATCTACCGCAAGATCGACGTGGGCAGCCGGACCCAGGCCGTGCTCTGGGGTGTCAAACACGGATTCACGCCCGACCACCACCGCATCGAGCATTGGAAGGGCGGGCCCTGAGCCAACCCCGAAGTCGATGAGCTTTCTCGGTAGGACGCCTTATGAATCTGTGTTCGGGTCGTGGTTGGCCAGCTGTTGCAGTGGCCCTCGTATCCATGCGTCGACTTGGGTTTGTCCGGCGAGGTGCACGACGACGGGGCCGGCGGTTTGACGAGCTACGTCGAGGGCCTCGCCGCGGCGTTGGCGGTGGGTGCGCCAGGACCACCGAATGATGTGATCGGGGTCGGTGAAGATCGTGCGTAGCGGCGGCTCCTGGTTGCCATTCCACAGGTCGATGCGGTGTAGGCGCCGTCGCAGCGTGCGGCGCACGACTCGCTGGGTGGTCGTCCATCGGCTGTGGTCTAGCCAGATGACTGCGTCGGCGCGGTCGAGCAGCAGCGCCCGCACTTGCGAGTACTGCCACTCAATGACCCAGCATGGTCCGGAGCTGAGGTGGTCGACGTCGGCGGCGAAGGTGGGCCGTGGCTTCCAGTTGGGCCCGTGGTACAGCGAGTCGATTTCCACGGTGGGTAGATGCAGGGTAGTGCTGATGGTCTCGCGCAACGTGCTCTTGCCCGCACCCGAGGACCCGGTGACGAGGATGCGTCGAGTCGTGGGCGGAAGCGGATCCAAGGGGCCATGCAGCATGGTCATCGATCTCTCAGGTTACCCGCGCCGGGCGGCCACCCCCGAAAGGATCTGCACGGTAGCGCATTTGAACTACCACGGCTTTCTGGCAATATTCAGGGCACCCGAGAGCTGGCCAGTCATCCCTCTCGACCGGCCTCCGCATTCACCGAAACGTTTCTACGCGCGAAATGATGCAAAGGGCCGGCTGTGGCCGGGTCTTGAGCGGGATGCGAATAATTCTGGGATCGACAACGTTCTGTTCACGCGAGGAGTCCGCCTCAAGAGCGCAGACGTCAGCCACCAGGCCAGGCCCGCGTCGCCTTGGACTTGAGCCGGCATCGGACTGTCGAAGAAACGGAGTTGTAGTGGCGAAACCAGATAACAAGGTTGCGGTAGTCACCGGGACAGGTGGCGCCATGGCTAGCGGCTCGACGAAATGACGCACAACAGCCTTGACTTCACGTCTTCTCTGCAAGTGCCTGAGACGGTGGAGGATTGCGAAAAGTGCCTGCACTACCTAGAGGCGTCGACCCAGGCGATCTCCGAGCACATCCGCGATCTCGAGGCCGGATCGACGATACTTGACCTTGCCTGCGGTACCGGCGAGCCGGGTTTGGGTCTCGTAGAACCCCGGGCGAGCTGGCGTCTCATCGGCATCGACGGGTCTCTGCCATTGATCGAAGTCGCCAGAATGAAAGCCAGGCAAGCCGGACTCGAGGACCGCGCCGCGTTCGAGGTGATGTTGATGGACGCCCTCCGGCTGCCGGACGCATCAGTCAACGCAGTGATTTCCAGAATGGGTGCCCTCCTGCTGGGCGACCCGGCCGCGACGGCGCGAGAGATCGCTCGGGTACTGAAGCCAGGCGGTCGCGTCAGCATCGCCGTGTGGGCCGAAGCCGAACTGAACCCATTCGTCTTCCTCACCCAACGGGCTCTGGCAACCGCCGCTCCCGGGACGTCGATGCCCGATCTGTCGGGATGGTTCCGGCAGATGGCGTCGCCCGGGATTCGAGAGCGTTGGTTACTCGACGCGGGACTGATCGACGTCGAAGTCAAGCCGTTCGAGTGGAATGTGTTGTTCGAGGACTTCGAGTCGTGGTGGAGCTTCATCAGTGGAGGACCGCACGATGCCGTCATCTCATCGCTCGATGACCGCACACGTGAGGATGTCCGTGTGGCGATGAGCGACTTGCTGCGTGAGTATGAACGTCCTTCCGGGGGTGGGTTCGTGCTCCCGGTCGCATGCCAGATCGTGCGAGCGTCGAAGGCGCCTGAGTAAATCCGGCGACCCAGGTACATCAGTGACGATCAGCGACGCGGCTGCCTGTGACAAGCTGGTGAGGTCCTATCGGCGACAGACAGGTCAGGGTCTGTGTGCATGCGCGCGCGTATCTGGGTTGCGGTGCTCGCCGTGTGCGCTGCGGCAGCCGGGTGCGATTCCGCGGCTGCGGACCCGGTTCGCGTCGACGAGCACTTCGCCGGGCCTGACGGCCTGATCGCCGCCGAGCATCACCCCGCCACCGACGACCCGGTGTGGTTGCTGACCAGTGGATCGCTATACCGGGTCGATGGTCAAGGTTGGTCGGGGATACCCGACGCCGGCGACACCCCCGACGGCACGGGCTCGGCGGTGTTCCGCATGGTGTCGGCGGACCGTTCGTTCGGCGATGTCGTGATGACCGTGAAACTGCGAGTGGACAACCTGGTGCAGACGGCGCGCACTCCGGCACAGAACTACGACGGTGTGCACATCTGGGTGCGGTACCGATCCGACAAAGAGCTGTATGCGATCAGCGTGGACCGTCGTGACGGGTCACTGATCATCAAGAAGAAATGTGCCGGCGGCACCGAAAACGGTGGGACCTATTTCGACCTGACCGCACCCGTTCGCGGTGCTGCCATCCCGTTCGGCCAATGGCAGCAGGTGACGGTTCAGGTGACCGATCGGCCGGACGGATCGGTGGCCATCAATGCCAGCCGGGACGGATTCGCCGTCGAGGCCTCCGACACCGGAGTGGGGTGCGCTCCGCTCACCGGTGACGGCAGTGTGGGAATCCGCGGCGACAACGCCGATTTCCGGCTTGCCGGCCTCGTCGTCGAGGATGTCGCGCCGTGACTGCGCCTACCGGTGCTACTCGACGGTGACCGACTTGGCGAGATTACGCGGTTTGTCCACGTCGTAACCGCGCGCCCGGGCGACTTCGGCGGCGAATATCTGAAGCGGCACCGCCGACAGCAGTGGCTGGAAGAGCGTTGGCGCCACGGGAATCTCGATCAGATCGTCGGCGAAAGGCCGGACCGCCTCGTCGACGGATTCGGCGATCACCACGGTACGCGCGCCACGCGCCTGGATCTCGCGGATATTGGACATCATTTTGCGGTGTAGCAGCGGATTTCCCTTCGGCGAGGGCATGATCACCATCACCGGCACCCCGTCGTCGATCAAGGCGATGGGTCCGTGCTTCAGCTCGCCGGCGGCGAAGCCCTCGGCGTGCATATAGGCCAGCTCTTTGAGTTTCAGTGCACCTTCGAGGGCCAGCGGGTAACCCACATGCCTGCCCAGGAACAACACCGTCTTCGAGTCGGCGAGCCGGCGGGCGATCCCCCGAACCGGCTCCAGATCCTGCAGCACCTCCTCGATCAGCGACGGCATCGCAGCCAAGTCGGCAAAACTGGCGGCGATGTCCTCCGGGGATCTGGTGCCCCTGGCCTGCGCCAGCGCCAGCCCGACCAGGTAATTGGCCGTGACCTGGGCGAGAAATGCCTTGGTGGAGGCCACACCGATCTCCGGACCGGCATGGGTATAGAGCACCGCGTCCGCTTCCCGCGGGATCTGAGACCCGTTGGTATTGCAGACCGCGAGGACGCGGGCCTTCTGCTCTTTGGCGTGTCGAAGCGCTTCCAGGGTGTCGGCGGTCTCCCCGGACTGGGAGATGGCCACCACCAAGGTCGACTGGTCCAGAACCGGGTCGCGATAACGGAATTCGCTGGCCAGTTCCACTTCCACGGAGATTCGCGCCCAGTGCTCGATCGCGTATTTGGCCACCAAACCGGAGTGGTGGGCGCTACCACAGCCCACCACGAAGACCTTCTCGATATCGCGCAGATCCTGGTCGGACAGCCGGCTTTCGTCGAGGACGACCCGTCCGGCGTCAAAATGGCCGAGCAGGGTGTCAGCCACCGCGCGCGGTTGCTCGTCTATCTCCTTGAGCATGAAGTAGTCGTAGCCGCCCTTCTCGGCGGCGGCGAGATCCCAGTCGATGCGAAACGGCGTGCCTGTTGCCGGGCTGCCGTCAAAGTTCATCACGGAATAGGTGTCCTTGGTCAGGACCACGACCTGATCCTGACCGAGTTCCACAGCGTCGCGGGTGTATTCGATGAACGCAGCGACGTCGGAACCGAGAAACATCTCGCCCTCCCCGACGCCCACCACCAGCGGCGTGGAGCGGCGGGCCGCGATGATCATGTCCGGATGGTCGGCATGCATGAACACCAGGGTGTAGGCACCCTCCAGCCGCCGCAACACTGTGAGAGCGCTGGCCAGGAAATCTCCTGCGGTGACGCCACTTTCGTAGGCGTCCGCCACCAGATGCACAGCCACTTCGCTGTCGGTGTCGCTGACGAACTCCGTTCCCGCGGACTCCAGTTCTGCCCGCAGCGGCCCGAAGTTCTCGATGATGCCGTTGTGCACCACCGCCACCTTGCCGCCGGCATCGCGGTGGGGATGAGCGTTCTGATCAGTGGGGCGCCCGTGGGTTGCCCAGCGCGTATGGCCCAGTCCTGTGGTAGCTGCTGACGAATCCAATCCTGCCGCAGCAATTTCCGCTTCCAGATGGGCCAACCGACCCGACTTGCGTTGGACGGTCATCCGTCCATCGCTGTCGAGGACAGCCAGCCCCGCTGAGTCGTATCCGCGATATTCCATCCTCCGCAGAGCGCCCATGACGACGTCCTCGGCGGGCCGGTGGCCGACGTATCCAACTATTCCGCACATGGTCCGCTCCACAAGGTCGATCCGACAGCATGGCCGCCGCAAGTTGCCGCTGAGTTCATTTCGACGTCGGCACGCCGACACCGGACCTGACACCCGGGTAGTCCTCGCCTGGGTTTAGCGACAGGTCGGTGAACGCGGGCCACGGAGCCGAGGGGTCGTCGCGGTAGCTTGTCAACCCGATGCCTCCGTAGCTGCCCGGGTCGCCGCCCGACGGCGCCTTCACTCGGATTCTGCCGTCGATGACGACCACAGTGGCCGTGGGTGACACGTCAAACGCAACAGTATGGCGGTCCGAAGGTTTCAACGGCAGTTGCTTGACCACTTCGTCGACTGCACCCCGGCGCACCGTCAGGCGCACGGAATCCGAACTGACCAGGGTGAAGACCTCTTCGTCGGTCCCGATCCGGCTTACCACCGCAGCGTTCGCCACACCGGGCACCGCCAGCCCACTCAACGTGACCGAGCCGTGGTACGACGCCCAGTCGGCAGTGGCGTGCACTCCATAGACGGTCTTCTGCCAGTGGCCGGTACCGAGCAAACGGACCTCGTTGCCTGTCGCCTTGACCGGTGCGGGATAGCCGTCGTCCTTGGTCCAGAGATCGGTTCGGTCCGCGGGCAGTGCCTGCTCGGGGGCGACCGGTGTGTGGGCCCGCACCTCGGCCAGCAGATCGGCCACAGTGGTGTCGAGGGTGACCTCGACTCGGCCGACCATACCTTTGGCGGCCGCCCGTGCACCCGACGGGAGAGGCTGGGGCGGTGCGTTGTTCATTGACGCGGTGAACATCTCGTCGATGACGTCGGAAGCTGCAGCGGCCGCTTCCGGGTCGGCGGTCTCGCTGTCCCGGAATCCTTCCGAGAACGGGAATGCGAAGAGAACCGGGCGCGGCAAGTCCTGATCCAGGATGTCCTGTATCGAACCGCGCAGATCGGCGCGGATCTTCGTTTTGAATTCGGCGAGGCTCTCCACCCGGTTCTTCTCGAACAGCCAACGCCGGTGCACCATCTCAGAGGCGACATCGCCTTCGGCATTGACCGGCAGCCTGGCATGCATCTTCCGGGTGTGGGATTGGAAATCCCAGCGCCCCGAGGCGGCCATCCGTTCGATTTCCTGCCAGGACAGGTAGTAGGGCCGGTTCAGGCCGACGTTACCGGTGATCAAGAAGGCGACACCGTGCATACCGTGGCGCTCCAGGATCTTGTCCGCATGGGTCCATAGACCGTGGGTGCCGTCGTCGAACGTGATCAGGACCGATCGTTCGGGAATCTGACCGCCATTGAGGTAAGCGACGTACTGGTCGGAGGTGATCGAGATGTAGCCCGCTGCCTGCAGGGCAGTGAGTTGCGCGTCGAATGCTTCCGGCGTCACCACGTAGTGGTGCTTGTCGTTGTGGGTGGGATCCGGGTCGGCTTCGGTGGCGTCGAGTGGCCGGATGTCGTGATAGGCAAGCACCACCGGTGGGGCTTGGCTGGGCAGTTCGGAGTCGAGGGCTGCGGCTAGGGCCGCTTCCTGCGGCGTCAGGACTGCCGCCGCCGTCGAAAACTGCTCGGTGACTTGAAGTCCCAGGATATGCCGATACCAGGCGATGCCGAAGGGGGCCGCGAGGATCCCCAGTGCCAGTACGGTGAAAGACAGCTGGATGGCTACCCGGCTGAGTCGGGTGCGCCAGGAAGTTCCTGCGGTGGGCACAGTCAGAAGAACCTTCCGTTGGTCAGCACCGCGAGATACATCAGGACTGCCGCGCTGGTGAGCAGGAGACTGAGCGCCAGGCTCAGGAGATGGCGGGTGCTCATTGCGCACCCCTGGACCAGGTGCCACGACGAATAGTGAGCATCGAGTAGGGCAGCAGCCAGGACAGTAGCAGCGAGCCCATCAAACTCATCAGTGGCCGGTAGCGCCACAGTGTCGATCCGGGATTGGTGACCTTGAACGAGACCGCCCACGCGAAACCCTTTGTCGCCACGCCACATAGGTAGAGAGCGGTGAGGAGGAAGAGTCCGTGCGCCGGGGCCCACACGAGGTGGCGGATGGCCATCAACGGTGCGACGGCAACAAAAAGCGCATGACCGTAGAACAACGCTGCCGGGCCCGGCCCGCGGCGCCACATGAAGCTGCCCGTGAAGCACAGGTTGCGAATGAAGCTCTTCTTCCAGCGCACCTGCTGTTTGAGGAACGGGCGCATACGTGCCGGCACGGTCGTCCAGACATGCGCGGAGCGCACATAGCCCACACTCCAGCGTCGTTCCGCGTAATCATGCTCGGCCACCAACGCGTCGTCGGCGTACTGCTGCTTGAGCGCCTGTCCCTTCCACTTCTGGCCCAGGACATAGCCCGTCAGCTGGCGGTCGGTGGCGAAGCGGAACTCACGGCCCAGGAACGTGTCATTGGCCCAGGCGGGCAGATAGTTCAGGATCGCGTCTCGCCGGAACACCGCGAGCGGACCCGACACACAGGTGACGCTTCCAAAGGTCGCCTCGGCTGCCTTGGCGACCCGGAACTGACCGTCGTACCAGGTGTCCTGAGCCCGGGTGAGCACCGTGTCGTTTGCGTTGAGGGCGCGGGCGTGCCCACTGACCGCTCCGAGTTCGGGGTTGGTGACCAGGGCCCGGACGCATCGCGCCAGCGCGTCCGGCGCCAGCACGCAGTCCGAATCGGTGAAGGCCAGGATGTCCCCCGAGGCGATGCGCACGCCGTCGGTCAGGGCGTGCTTCTTGCCGCGGTTGACTGTCTTATAGAGCACGGTGAAGTCCAGCTCGGCGGACAGCCTCCGGAGGATGTCGGCCGTGGCGTCGGTGGATGCGTCATCGATCACGATGACTTCGAGGTTGGAGTAGTCGGAGCCGACCATTGTGCGCACGCACTGCTCGATGCCCTCCTCCTCGTCGCGCACTGCGACCAGGAGCGTCACCATCGGTTCGGCGGGCAACGCCGGGAAGTCCTGATCGCCGCGGCGCAGCAACCGGTCGCGCACCGGCGGCGAGATCGGGTGGACGCTGGGATCCTCGTAGCGGGCGAATCCCAGGTACATCATCGTGATCGTCGCCGAAAGCACCAGGACGCCATAGCCCACCAGAATCAACGAATCCGGCAGGAGCGGCGCTTGCACAGCCACCAAGACGATCAGCGGCATCAGGGCCAGCAGGACGACAATGCGTCGTAATCCGCGGCGGAGATGAGCGGGGAGGGCGTCGAGTCGACGAGCGACCACCACCCGGCGGGCTACGGTCCGGGTGCCGGAGCCGCCGAGGCCGGCGAGCAGCGTTTCGGCTCCGTAGCCCGGGGCGGCGACCAGACCCGTCCGCTCGGCGATCTCGGTCACAGCGTGACGCGGCCGGCCCTGCCGGCGACCCGGTAGGTGGTGTCCAGGACCATTGCCTGGTCTTCCAGCCACTCGTAGTCCGTGCCGGGGTGGATCGTGTGAATCAGCACGAGATCCCACTGCTCATCGGCGGGTTCGGTGACTCCGAACATCACACCACCTGATTCGATCCGCAGGACACCGACGTGTGGATCCGTGTAAGAGACGTCGGCACCCTCGTCGAGGAGCATGTCGATGATGGCCAAAGCCGGGGATTCCCGCACATCGGCCACTCCGGGCTTGTAGGTCACTCCGACGACGAGTATCCGCGCTTCGCGCAGTGGGCGCCCGTGGTCTGCGAGCACGCGCTGGGCGCGGGTCACCACATCCTTCGGCCGGGCCGCGATTGCGGTCATGGCCGCCTCTACCACCGGTGAACTGGCCCGGCGGGAGCGCAACTGCCACAACAGATAGTGCGGATCGCACGGGATGCAGTGGCCGCCCACGCCGGCGCCGGGGTAGAAGGGCATGAATCCGTAGGGTTTGGTGGCGGCTGCCGAAATGATTTCCATGACATCGACATTCACCTCGCGGGCGGCGTCGGCGAACTCGTTGGCCAAGGCGATGTTCACAGCCCGGAAGGTGTTCTCGACGAGCTTGGTCATCTCCGCAGCTTCCGGGGAAGACACCATGTGCAGCGTGCCTGCCGTGTGTCCTACGAAACGCGCTGCGGCGCGCGCGCATTCGGCAGTGGCACCACCGAGCACCCGGGGGGTGCGGTCAGGGGCGTGATCGACGACGCCGGGGTCGATCCGTTCCGGGCTGAAGGCGACGAAGACGTCGCGGCCGGCCTCCAGCCCGCGGGAACGCAGTGGGCGGATCACCAGGTCGGCGGTGCAGCCCGGATACGTGGTCGAGGTGAGCACGATGGTCTGCCCCGCCCGAGCGTGGCTGACGACCGTCGCACACGCCGACGACAGCGCGGTGAGGTCAGGTGTGAGGTGGGTGTCGACGGGAGTGGGTACACACACCAACACCGCGTCGGCGGCAGCGAGGCTGGACGGCTCGGTCGTCAAGTGCAGCAGCTGACGGTCCAGCGCAGCCGCGAGGCGGACACGATCACGCGGTAGTAGATCCGCCTGCATGTCCTTGATCGCCGTCAGGCGGGTTTCGCTGACGTCGAATCCGATGACCTCGATGCCTTGATCGGTGAAGGACAGGGCGGTGGGCAGCCCCACGTAACCGAGGCCGACGACCGCCACCCGGGCGGGCTCCGGGGATGAGCCGCCCGTGGGGACTCCAACCGGAGTGCCTGCGGACTTCGGCGCAGCCCCTGCCGCGGTGTGCCGCATCTGTGTCGTCGACATCAACTGCCGCCTCTCTTAGGTGAACGCAAAGGTGGTGGTCTTTGCTAGAACTGCGTGACCTGGGTAACGGAGGCGACAATATCAGAGATGTTGGGATATAGCACTACCCAGTGGCACGATCGTGGCCAGCGAGCCTTGGAGATTGCTGTGGGCCGCGAATACACACCCAAGCTACCCGCTTTGACCTGCTGATTTGTGTCGTCGATTGCAAATAGGGCGTCGCACCTGACCATCTACGCAGTTGCCACAATCGCGCGTTCATGTCCATAAATGTCGGCGTCAGCCTCATCGCGTACTTTTCTTTGCAACGGTTCAGTCGGCTCAAGCTGCCTCTCTAAATATTGCTGCAATCGTGGCCGGGAACGCTATTGCAAGGTTCGACGCGGATAGTGCTGCGGGCCGACAGGTGGGTTCCCGAAGCCTTCGGCCATCGGCGACAGATCGCGTTCTGCGCTGCGTTCGACCAAGCTGTTTCAGTCGGTATGGCCAAGCCCCAAGTCGTCGTCGAGGATGCGGTGGTGACCAACGGCGTTCCGTAGCCGGCGCACCCTCGACCACGGAATTTGTTGCGCGCAGGCGGCGTGGGGTCATTTGCGCCTGATGCCGGGATCGAACCGTCACGTGAGCGCATCTGATTTTCGGCTCTCTACAACTGTCTTCGGATCCGTGAAAGGTGGTGCATTTCTTCAATATTCGCGCTTGGTTACCAGATGACCAAACGCTCAATACACGTCGTTCTGACTACGCCGCTATCGCCAGATCGACGCGGGCGAGCAGTTGCGCCTCGCGGACGAGTGGTGCGCCCGAGATGGGCGTGGAGGCTTCGCGGCGGAGCCGGCCGCGAACTACTTGCCAGCGGGCGATGACTACCTTCGAGCCCAGATCGCGGCACCGATGAGTTCCCCTCATGGCGCCGGTCTATACGCCGGAGACCGACTCACGGGAGACTGGCGCTATGCGGAAACTGATTTTCGGCATGAACGTGACCCTGGACGGCTACATCGCCGCCCCTGTCGACGACATCGGCTGGAGCGGGCCGAGTGACGAGCTGTTCCAGTGGTGGCTGGACCAGGAGCAGGCAAGCGGCCTATCGCTTTACGGTCGCAAGCTATGGGAGACGATGAGCTCCTACTGGCCGACCGGCGACCAGCAGCCCAACGCGACCCCGGCGGAGATCGAGTTCGCCCGCAACTGGCGGGACACGCCCAAGGTGGTGTTCTCCACGACGATCGACAAGGTCGACTGGAACACCCGCCTGGTCAGCGGCGACGCGGTCGCCGAGATCACCCGGCTCAAGGGCGAGGACGGCGCCCCAATGCGCATCGGCGGCGCAACGCTCGCCGGGGCGGCCATGCGGGCCGGGCTGATCGACGAGTACGCGCTCGTCACCCATCCGGTCCTGGTGGGCGGCGGCACGCCGTTCTTCACCGCGTTGGACAGCTGGGTGAACCTGGACATGGTGCAGACGCGGGCGTTCCCTGGCGGGGTGGTGCTGAGCAGGTACGAGACGCGCCGCTGAGCGCGTCAGCGCAGATCGCGGGACAGGACAACCCGCGCCTCTGACGCACTTGGCGGAACCCCCGTCGCTGCTCCATCATTCGTGAGATTCCGCCACGATCGCGAGGATCTTGTACAGAAACGAGGCCAGCGGTCAGGTCAAGGCGCGACGGGAGCGGGTTGCGGCAGCGGATGGGCGCCATCGGGTCGTAACCCATCGAAGATGATTGCCAGATATCGCTGCCAGAGCAACGGCGCTGGGGCCGAAAGGTTTTCGACGATGTGAATAGGTGCGCACATCATCAGGAAGACATCGGTTTCAGTGATGTCGGCTCGGATGGCACCCGCCGTGCGCGCGCGGTCGACCAACGTTTCGAGGTTCGCGTGCAGCGCATCGCGCACCTCGGTCACCCTGGGGTCGCCGTCGCTGGCTGATTGCAGAAACGTCAGATCGTGCCGTTGGCGTTGGTCGGCGGCGATGGTCAGGAACTCGAGCAGTGCCGCGCCGGGATCGGGTGAATCGGCCAGCCCCCGTGCGGCGTCGGCGAGCACGGCGATATGCGCGCAGACGATGGAGGCGATCAGATCCTCCTTCGTCGGGAAGTGTCGGAACACCGTGCCCTTGGCCACCCCGGCTCGGCGGGCGATATCGGCCACCGACGCTGACGGGCCACGTTCGGCGAACTCATCCTCGGCCGCAGCCAACAACAGGGCGCGGTTGCGTGCCGCGTCCGCGCGGACTGGCCGATCAGTGGTGGGCACGGGATCGAGAATACCAAGTTGACCAGTCGGTCATCTTGTGCCACCCTGAATGCAGTAACATGACCAATCGGTCATATTGACGTCAGTTTTACGAAACCCATTGGAGGACAGATGAAGTTAGACGGAGCCACCGCCCTGGTAACCGGATCAAATCGGGGGATCGGCCATCACTTCGCCGTGGAACTGCTCAAACGCGGAGCCAAGGTCTACGCCACGGCGCGTCGTCCCGAACTGGTGAGCGTTCCCGGCGCGGAGGTGGTCCGGCTCGATATCACCGACCAATCATCAGTCGACGCAATCGCCGCATTGGCAGGCGATGTGGACGTGCTGATCAACAACGCCGCTGACACCGCGGGCGGAAACCTGGTGACCGGAGACCTGGCCGGGATCCGGTCGACAATGGATTCGAACTACTACGGCACCCTCGCAATGATCCGGGCGTTCGCCCCCATCCTCGCCCGCAACGGCGGCGGAGCCATCCTCAACGTACTGTCAGCTGTTGCGTGGAACACCGTCGATGGCAACACGGCCTACGCGGCCGCGAAGTCAGCGCAGTGGGGTCTGACCAACGGCGTCCGAATCGAACTGGCCTCCCAGGGGACTCAGGTGGTTGCGCTCGTGCCCGGCCTGATCGGCACGCAGACTCTCCTGGACTTCGCTGAACACCATGGCATCGAATTTCCAGACGGCGCCTTGATGGACCCCGCCGATCTCGTCCAGTTGGCGCTCGACGGCCTCGAAGCCGGCGAGATCGAGATCCTGGACCCCTTGGCCGTCGAGGCTAAGGCGAGTCTCGCGGGACCGCCCCGCGCCTTGGCCTTGTAGGCGAAAGGCGAACCCGCAGAACGTACCCGTCGAGTGGGCCATTCCAGGGAGTTACCGCGGAGGTTGCGTCTCGACGGGATCCGTTGCGGGCCAGCCAGGCGATGTGCTTACACCGTTCACGGGACCGTCGCTTCGCCGACCCGCTCGCCCACCGCACGCAGGTTTACCGGCCCGGGGCGTGTCATCCGAGCCGTCGAGTGCGCCACCGCGACAGATCCGTGTCCAGCACCGCAGGATCGCGTTCGGGAAACACCTCTGCGGTGATCTCCAGGTGCCGGATGCGGTCGAGCTGAAATCCGCGGATGCCGTCGCGCAGCCGACACCAGCCCACAAACAGCCACGCATCACCTCCGCGGAGCAGACCCATCGCCTCCACGTCACGGGTGGTGTGGGTCTCGTCGTGCGTGGAGGTGTAGCCCAACCGTACGACCCGGCGCGCGGCGATCGCCCCGGGAATCAATGAAATCGCCGCTTCGGACAGCGGCTGGACGTCGATGACGAACATCGACGCCAACGCCTCATCGACGGGCGCAAGCTGATCCTCGCGGCTGATCGTGAGGACCTTCGCCCGCGCCCGACGCGCGCTGCTCAGCATTGGTCACTGCCGCAACCGTTCCCCCCGTTTGGGTTTGACGGTCTGCGTGACCGGCGAGGACTGCACCGGCGTTGGCGGCAACGATGAGGCAGATGGCAGCCCAGTCGTCGGCGCCGAGCACGTCACCCAAGACCAGGGCGCCGATGGCTGCTGCGAACACAGGGTTGACGCTCATGACGATGCCGAACACGTGTGCCGGGACGTACCGCAGTGCGTCCAGGTCGGCCACGAAGGGAATCACCGATGCGAGCACGCCAGCGGCAACGCCACATGCCAGGGCGACGAGTGTCGGTGGGTTGTTGGACAGAACGACGGCGCCGATGGGAATGTAGAGAAGCGCCGACACCGCACCCGCCGCTGCTGGCCCCTGCACGCCCGTGAATCGTTGTCCGGCCGCACGATTGAGAAGAATGTAGATGGCCCAGCAGGCCGCCGCCAGGAGCGCGAGTCCCGCCCCTAGGTAGTCGGTGGTCGGCTCGGGACGCACGAGCAGAAGAATGCCGGCCGTCGCGAACCCGGTGCAGGCGAGGGTGACGCGTCGACCCGCGCCGCTTGCCGGCGCGGTCAGAGACCCGCGGAGCGCAATCACGAGAGGTCCGAGAAACTCCAGCGTCACCGCCGTGCCGAGGCCGATCCTCTCGATTGCCATGTACACGCTGAGATTCATCGTCGCGAACACCACCGCCAGTGCCAGCACCAGTTCCCATTGCCTGCGAGTGAACGACCTGATCGCCGGCCTTGCGATGGCCAGCAGTAGGACCCCGGCGATCCATTGGCGGATCGCGACGACGCCGATGGGTCCGACTATCGGGAATGCGAGCGCACCGATCGCAGCGCCCGATTGGTTGGACACAGCGCTGCCGAGCATGAGCATTACGCCCTGGGCACGTCCGCGGCGGCCCTTCACCGTGGCGGCGGCTGGCGCGCTCGAACGCGGACCGGTCCTATCCATGTTTTGAGACTGCACCCGATTGGTGGATTCACAAATGCATTAGCCGACCCAGCGATACGCTAAACGCATGAATGTCGAGTTGCGCTACCTGCAGTGTTTGGTGGCGATCGTCGACCACGGTGGCTTCACCGGTGCTGCAGCAGAATTGGGTGTTTCACAACCTGCTGTATCGCGAGGGCTCGCAGCGCTCGAGCGCGAACTTGGAGTGCGTCTGCTGCGTCGCACCAGCCGCGAAGTGGTGCCGACCGCGGTCGGCGAGCGGGTACTGGCCAAGGCGCGTCGCATACTCGGCGAAGTCGAGGAACTCGTGCGAGATGCACACGGCGGCCTCGACCGGCTACGCGTTGGACACGCTTGGGCCGCAGTGGGAGCGCACACCGTCGAGCTACAACGTCGCTGGGCCTTAGCGCACCCCGAAGTCGAACTGCACCTCGTGCGACACAACTCCCCCACCGGAGGGCTCGCTGAAGGAGCCTGTGACGTCGCGATCGTGCGAACCCCGGAAGCGACCGCAACACTGGCCGACAGGCGGTTCGACGACACGATCGTTGGACTCGAGACGCGGTTCTGCGCCATGGCCGCCGACGATCCGCTTGCGCGGCGACGCAAGCTGGGCCTGACCGATCTTTCGGTTCGTGTCCTTGCCATCGACCCGCGCACCGGAACCACCACACCGAATCTATGGCCGCCCGGCGCCAGACCCCGGGTGGAACACGTACACGACGTCGACGACTGGTTAGCCGTCATCGCCGCCGGCCGGTGCATCGGCGTCACTGCAGAAAGCACCATGACCCAGTACCGCAGGCACGGCATTACCTTCCGCCGCCTACGCGACGCTCCTCCGGTACCCGTTCGACTGCTCTGGTGGCGCGCTGATCCACATCCGGCAACCACCGACATGATCGGACTGCTGTCCGAACTCTATCGCCGCCGCCCATCGGCCCGATGACACCGCCCATTGGCCGCACTATTCGACAGGCTCCGACGCGCCGCGGAAACCCTGGCGTCGCAATGCCCTGGGCCACAACGCCTTAATCAAGACACCGGGTCGAGAACGACCACCGGGATGATGCGCTCCGCGCTGGCCGCAAAGTCGTCTATCATCGGCATTATTGCTCGCTGGGTATCCCAAATATGTTGCCGCTCAGCTTCGTCGGCCACCCGCGCTATGGCTCGGTGCCTGGAGCCCCCGACTTCGATCGCTACGCTGGGCTGAGCGATGATGTTGTGGTACCAAGCAGGGTTGGTGGGCGCCCCTCCGTTGGAGGCGAATATCGCCCAGCTGCCGCCCACATCCTGATAGATCAACAGCGAGACGCGCTCGAGCCCGCTCTTGACGCCGGTACTGTGCAGCACCAGCAAGGTGGTTTCACCATTGCCGAAACTCGCGACTTTGCCTTCGTTGGCGCGGAATTCGTCGATCAGTGTGGCGTTCATCGCTTTGGGGTCGGTCATGTCGTGCCTATCCTGCTGAAAGGGTGGGTTTCTGGTCACGGGCGCGAGCCGCCGAACCTTCAGTAACTGGCGGCGGAGCGTTGCTCGTTGGGCGCCGACTGCGGTGACATTTCAGTAGTCGCGCCACGGGGTCAGGTTTCGATGACGATCTTGCCGATGGTGCGGTGGCTTTCGAGCCACGTGTGGGCGGTCTTCATGTTGTCTACGGTCAGACCCGCGAGTTGGGTCGTCACGATCGGGCGCACCTGGCCACTGAGGACGTACTCACTGACGGCTTCGAGAATTCGGCCCTGGCTGCCGGGGTCCACGCCGCCGCTTACCTGGCTGAACACCATTTCGGTGTGCAGCGAGACGGACTTCTGCGACAGCGGGGCAAGGTCCAGCGGGTCGCCGAGGTCGATGGTCGACAAGTGACCAAAGGGCCGTAGCAGTTCCCCGATCCAGGGCAGGTTGTCCGAGGTGCCGGCGGTGGACAGCACCATGTCGACCTCCTGGATACCAGCCTGCCCCAGTTGCTCGCGGACGTCTGCCGCGTGGTCGATCACCAGATCGGCACCCATTGCGCGGCACCATTCCTGCGACTGCGGACGGGACGCGGTGCTGATGACGAACGCGGAGGTTCTGGCCTTGAGCAGCTGCGTTGCCAACGATCCGACCCCGCCGGCGCCGCCGACGATCAGGACCCGTTCCACTCCCGGCGGGAGGGCCGGCTGATCGCGGAACATTGCCTCCCAGCTGGTCAGAGTGCCGATCGGCAACGACGCGGCATCTACAAAGGAAAGCTGCTCCGGGATCTTGGCGACGACCCGATGGTCGACCGCCAGCCGCTGCGCCCAACAACCGTCCCTGGTGACGTCGCCGGTACCCATCACCCGGTCACCTACTGTGAACCCGGTGGCCGAGGTACCGGTCCCGATGACGACGCCCGCGAACTCCCAGCCCAGGATGACCCGCCCGCCCGGTTCGGCGCTGCGCACCGAACGGATGAACGCCTCACCGGGATTCACTGCGACCGCACGGATCTCGACCAGCAAGTCCCCATCCCGAAGCCGTGGTTCTTCTACCTCGACCAAATCCATCGCGAACGCGTCGAGAGGGTGCGCCCGCTCGTAGGCCAGTGCCTTCACTGGTCAGTCCTGCCGGAGTGCATGGAGGGCTGAGAGCGGGCCACCACCGACCTGCATCAGCCGACCGCCGTCCCGCAATGCTCCGATGTCGACCGGTGCGAAACCGATACTGTCGATCAACTCGCGAAAGGTCACCTTCGATGCGGCGTCGTCGCCGGCGTAGAACAAGACCTGTCGTCCGGCCGAGTGGCGCGGGTCGGGCGCGATGTATTTGGCGTGCAAGGTGTTGAAGGCCTTGATCACACGGGCGCCCGGCGCAAGAGCGGCGACCCACTCGCTCCCGGTCTGATCACCGAGGTCGGCGACCTCGACTGGATCCGTTTGCGCAAACTGGTTGGTGGCGTCGACCAGGATGCGTCCGTCCCACGGTGGCAGGTCAGCCAGGGCGGACGGGATGTCCGGCCACATCACCGTCAGAAAAACCATGTCAGCCTCCGCCGCGTGCGCGACCGTCCCCGCTGACGCCAGCGTTCCGAGGTTGGAGACGACCTCGTCCAACGAGGACGGACCGCGACTGTTGCTCAACACCACACGGTGACCGGCCGTCACCAGATGGCGGGCGAGGGCCTGGGCAATGGTGCCGGCCCCGATGGTTCCAAAGTTCATGAGCTGCCTGATCCCCAAAGATTATTAATGACGGTCATCATTTTTCTAATGCTGTCACTCGTCATCAATAACCGTCAAGCCGACGACCGCGCCCGACAGGCCGCAGCCATTCGATGTCCAGCCTGCCGCGGTGGGCTAGCATGGGCTTTGATGACGGGCGCCATCGATTGGCCGACCGTGCTGTAGAGGACTCAATATGCCCGTCGGGGAGGGAGTTTCAGTTGCCTCGTGTTTCACGGCAGCAGAAGGAGCGCAACCGCGGGCGCATCGTGGCCGCTGCCGGTCAGGGCTTCAGGGCCCGCGGGATCGACGGGGTGGGCATCGACGAGCTGATGAAGACGGCCGGGATGACCCATGGCGGGTTCTACAACCACTTTGCGTCGAAGGAAGACCTCGCCCTGGAAGTCCTCAACCAGGGCTTCACCTCCTCCCTGGCCACCGTCGAGGCCCTGATCGGCGCCCATCCCCGCTCCAGCCGGGCAGCCCTGAACGCCATCATCGACAGCTACCTGAGCACCTACCACCGCGACCACCCCGAAGAAGGATGTGCGTCCGCCGCCCTGGCTGCCGACGCCGGGCGACACGGTCTTCAGGCCCAAGAGGAGTACCGGCGTGGCCTGCAGGGCTACATCGCCGCCATCACCGACCTACTCCGGGGCAGCGCGAAGCAGACCGACACCAAACTCGATCCACGCAAAGCTCGGGAGCAGGCCATCGCACTGTTCAGCCAGTTGGTCGGCGCACAGCTCATCGCCCGTGCCATCGCCCAGGCTGATCCCGAACTGTCCGATGAAGTCCTGGCCGCTAACAGCAAAGAGCTCAAACGTCGTTGACGAGCCGGTCCCACCGCAACTCGATCAGCGCCGCTGGTGAACACGGCGATGCTCAAGGGTGCGGACTGGGCTGAGACATGTACCGTCTCCATGCCGTTCGCGTTCGTGCTCGGAAACGCAGCTGCCGTTGCCTGACCGGGGTCCGGCAGGCAACGGCAGCTGGTGTGTCTACCTCTAGTCCGGGCGCTGCTGCCCGGAGTGCGCCACGCTCTCACCGGGCCGGGGTGTGGACTCCGTGATCCCGGTGTCGTTGTCGAGGATGCGGTCCAGGTCGCGCTTCGAGGTCTCCGGCGCGAAGTAGGCGGCGATCAACGTCAGCACCGACGACAACGAGATGTAGATCGCGACCGACGTCACCGAACCGGTCGTGTCGAGCAGCGACGTAGCGATCAGGGGAGCGAACCCGCCGCCGACCACGCCGATCAGCATGTATCCCAGCGAGATACCGGTGTAGCGGTAACTGGTATCGAACAGCTCGGCGATGAACGCGGCGAGAACGCCGTACATTGCGCCCTGGAACACCATTGCGACCGACACCCCCAACACCATGAGCGCGAAATTGCCGGTACCCAGCAGCGGATACACCGCGAACGCCCACACCGCCATCCCGACGGCGCCGATGAAGAATGGAATGCGGCGTCCGACCCGGTCACTGAGGCGTCCGAAGTACAGGATCGACAACAGCTGGAAGACAGCCCCGACGGCGACGGCGTTGAGCACGGTGGCCTTCGAGATATCTGTGTGCTGTGTCACGTAGGACAGCGAGAACACGTTGATCACGAAGTAGGCGACCTGTTGACCAAGCCCCAACAGCACGACCAGCAGGATCATCTTCGGAGCGTGGCGCAGTACGAGCAGGATCGGAGCCTTGGCCGGCTTCTCGTCGGATTGCCGTTGATTGCGGATAAAGACGGACGATTCGACGATCTTGACCCGGATCAGGAGTCCCACCAACACCAGAGGCGCACTGAGGAGGAACGGTATGCGCCATCCCCACTCCATGAACTGTTCCTCGGTTGTCAGTGCGCTCACCGCTGCCAGGGTGGCCGCGGACAGCAGGAAGCCCATCGGTGAGGCGGACTGCATCCAGCTGCCGGCACGCCCCCGGTTGTCCGCGGATTCGTCCTGCTCCACCACCATCAGCACGGCACCGCCCCACTCACCACCGAGGCCGATGCCCTGAATCAAACGACACAACACCAGCAGGACGGGGGCCAAGATGCCGATGGAGTCGTAGGTGGGCAGCAACCCGATCGCCACCGTCGCCGCGCCCATCATCATGATCGTGGCAATCAGGGCCGCCTTGCGCCCGATCCGGTCACCGATGTGGCCGAAGATGATGCCGCCGATGGGTCGGGCGGCGAACCCGACCCCGAATGTGGCAAGTGCCAGCAAGGTTCCCGCCGCAGGATCCACGTCAGGGAAGAAGATCTTGCCGAACACCAAGGCGGCCACGGATCCGTAGATGTTGAAGTCGTACCACTCAATCGTGGTACCGACCATGCTCGCGATGATGGTGCGCCGACGACGCGATTTCGCGGCCACAGTGTCAGTGGCTGCAGCAGGAACTGAAGGCTTCATGAAGTCCTCTGATGGTTGCTGATGATAGCGAAAATGCTAGAGCGGCAATATGTCCGAACCCATAGCCCCGATGCAACGCGATCGGACGCGAACAGTGTGCGCTTGCACAACGTGGCGGGTTCGTCGATCTCGGCGAGCGCATCACGGTCGCAGCAGACACAGTTGCACCATGGCCAGCGAGCGGGGGGTTCGGAGGTTGATTCCGGTGGCTTGCTCGAATTTCCGGATTCGGTTGAGCACCGTGTTGCGGTGGCAGTACAACGTAGCGGCCGTGGCTGAGACCGATCCGCTCTCGGCGAAGACCAGCACGGTTTCCACCAGGAGGTCCCGATCGTTCATCGCCTCCAGGGGCGCATCCACATAGGCGCGCAGGTCATCGATCACCGTGCACAGTTGGGAAATGGACAATCGCGGCCAACACCGACGGAGAGTGGCCGCCTGCACACCCAGCTGCACCAGCATCCGAACGGTGGTGGCAGCCCGGAAGACGTTCGCGAGCTTCGTAGTTCGGGCTGACACGGCTCCCACCACGTCCGACAGCAGATCGGCGGCCAGCGCCTCGTCATCCGGCCAGCGGCTGTGCGCTGACAGCAGGATCAGCGTGACTCCGTTACTCGTGTGGTCCAACGCCACCACATCGAGGCCGACCAGGCGTCGGACCATCGCCGGACCGGGCCCTTCGGGGGCGAGACCCACCACCCAATAGCCCGCTGACTCGTCGAGACCGAGGACCGCCGCTGCGCGGTGTACCGAGGTCGGACTCGAGTCCTCGGAAAACAAGTCGGACAGACTCTGTTGTTGTTCGATGACGTTGGTGCGTGCCATGTGCAACCGCTGGTCCATGTAGCCGCGTTGGACGGCGCCGGCGAAGTCGTCGACCACCTTCCAGAGTTGACCGACGTGCATGGCGAGCACCGCCATGTCGGTGTCGTCTGCCAGGCGTAACAACGCCGACCATACGACGAGGAAGTCGTTGCGTACCGCTGCGCTCAGATTTTCCAAGGCGATACCCTGGCGGGCGCGCAGCGCCCCGACCGCAGCCGGGAATCCGATGAGCTCCGTGGACAGCGGCCTCGCCAGCAGAGACGCGACAATGTATCGGAATGCGTTGCGGGCGCTGCTTTTCAGGTCGTGCTCGTCGGGAACACCGTCGTAGTAGCGTGCGCCACCGTCGATTCGCTGGAAGTACTCGGCCGCGAGCTGATCGTCGATGCCGGCGAGTTCCTCGAGCAGGATCTGCCACCGTCGGTGGGCTTGATCATGGCCGGACAGCGGATGCACTGGTCGACCCGAATGCCCGTGCCAGGTGTGACCCCCACCGGGGGTCGGCGGGGGCGGCTCCCACCCTCGCCAGACACGCAGCCAGCGTGATCGCCACCGAATCGAGTACTGGCAGCGCGAGTTCGGATTCGAGGGCCTCGACAGCGTCGGCACCGTGCATGTTGGTGCACATATAGGCGATCGCGTCGGGACCGCTCTCGGCGACCCGCCGGGTGGGCGCCGACAACTCCTGGGGCCGGATCCGGGCGATGTCGGTGGTCTCGTTGAGCCCGAACCCGTGAGCCGCGGTGACCGTGATGCCCTCGCCGCGCAAACACCGGCCGATCTGGGCGTTCATATCGTCGGGGTACGGGGTGACCAGACCGAGGCCGCGCACGCCCAGCGCACCGAACGCAGCCAGGTATGCCTGGGTGGTGGTGAGTGCGGGCACGCCAGTCGCGGCGGTGATGGCGTCGGTGATCGCGCGGTCATGGGGGGTCCCCAGCCACGACCCGGCCGTACCGTTCCAGGCGATCACGTCGACATCGGCGGTGGCCAGCAGGGCCGCCGCCGATGTCATTGCGTCGGTGTCGAATTGGGCATCGGAGGCGCGATCCAGCCCGACCCGGGCGACCGGGATGCGGGTGAAGTGCACGCTCACGTCGGCCCGCTCGCCCAGCATCCGGTACGTCGTCGGCTCCAGGCAGGTATTCGACGACGGCACGACCATCCCGATCCGGGCCGGCCGCGACGTCGTGACGAGCGGATGCTCAGACGGCACGGGTGATTCCGCCATCGTTGGTGATGGTGGTCCCGTTGAGGTAAGCGGCCCGTGGCGACGCCATGAACACGATCGAGTATGCGATATCACGCGCGCTCGGGATGTAGGACAGCGGCAGGTTCTCCAGGTATCGCTGCTCGGCCTCTTCGGGGGTGCAACCCCAGTCCTTGGCGTTGGCGGCGAACTGCTTGACCAGCCGCGCGGTCCGAACCGGGCCGGGGCAGACCGTGTTGATCATGACACCCTGTGCACCGACCTGCAGCGACAGCGACTTGCTGAAGTTCAGGATCGCGGCGTTGGCTGCGGCGCCGGGCATGTGGTACTCCAACGCCTGCTTACCGGAGTTGCCCGCCACATTGACGATGCGCCCGTTGCCGTTCTTGAGCAGATGCGGTAGCGCCGCCCGCGTCATCCGGATGAACCCGAACAACTTGAGGTTGATGTCGGCGACCCACTGCTCGTCGGACAGATCGCCGAAGCCGCCGAAGGACGAGGCGCCGGCGTTGTTGATCAGGATGTCCAGGCCGCCGAGTTCGTCGACCGCCCTTTCGATCACCGAATCGAATACGGTCTTGTCGCTGAGATCTGCGGCGACGGACACCGCTTTGACGCCGGTCTTGGCCGAGATCGCGGCACAGGCCTCGTTCAGCGCGTCGGCGCGACGGGCCACCAGGACCACATCCGCGCCTTCCTCAGCCAGCAACTCCGCGGTGGCAAGTCCGATGCCCTCGCTGGCACCGGAGATCAGGGCCCGCATTCCGTGCAGTCCGAGGTCCATATTGTCTCCTATCGAGATTTGAGTGTGGTTGTGGTTTCGGCGTTGTCTGCCGTTCAAACGCGTTCTGTGATGGCGGAATCGAGTGCGCCGTCGAGCATCCGGGCCAGGGTCTCGGTGAGCAAATCGACCCCGGTGCACATGTCCTCGTCGGAGGTGTATTCAGCCTCGGAATGCGAGATTCCCTCCACGCTGGGAACGAACAGCATCACCGATGGGACAACCTCCTTCATGTTGGTCGAGTCGTGACCGGCCCGCGTCTGCACGAGCATGCTCGTCAAACCGAGGTCATCGGCCACGGCGCGGGCCAACTCAACGCCCTGCGGCTGGTAGTGGTGGCCCGGCCAGACGTGAGCCTTGCGGTGCTCGACCTCGACCTTGGCGCGGATCTCGGCCTCTGCGATGCGCTTTCGCAGTGCGGCGTCGGCGGCTGCGAGCAGCTGATCGTTGTCCGAACGCAGGTCCAGATGCATGTGGACCTCGCGCGGCACCACCACTGGAGAGTTGGGTAGTACGGTCAACTGTCCACAGCTGGTGTGCAGTTCCTCGCCGAACTCGTCGGCGATGTCGCGCAGCGCCACCACGATCAGTGCGGCGCCCAGCAGCGCATCCTGACGGTCGTCGATTGCGGTGGCTCCGGTGTGACCCTGGGCGCCAATGACATTCAACTCATACTTGTTGGCGGCCCAGGTGCGGTCCACCAGGCCGATGGCGAAGTTGTTCTTCTCCAGTTCGCGACCCTGCTCGATATGGATCTCGGCGTAAGCGGCCAGCCGTCGAGTTCCATCGCCGGCTCCGAACACGTCTCGCTCGCCGATACTGTCGATGGCCGTCAACGCCTCCCGGACGGTGACCCCGTCCTGGTCAGTGATATTGAGTGTGTCCTCGAGGTCTGATGCGCCGGTGAAGACCGCACTGCCCATCAGGGACGGCTTGAACCGCGAGCCTTCCTCGTTGAACCAGTCCACGACGGCGATGTTGTACCGCGGCGTCACCCCGGAGCCGGCGGCCTGACGGCGGATCCGGTCAGCCGCCACCGCACCGGCCAGCACGCCGTAAGCGCCGTCGAACCGACCGCCGCGGGGCTGGCTGTCGAGGTGCGATCCCACCAGCACGTACGGCGCGCCGGGATGAAACTCCAACAGCCCGAACAGATTTCCGATCCGGTCGACTTCGACGGTGAAACCCCGCTCACGCAACCACCGCGAGAACCAGTCCCGCATCTGGCCGTCTTCGACGGTGGCGGCCTGGCGCTCCACACCGCCGGCCGGGGTAGCCCCGATCACCTCCAACTCGGCCCACGAGTCCAAGAACTCGCGATCGCGGGCCGGGTCGAGGGTGATACGCAAATTGTCGAACTCGTTCGCTCGTGCGGTCATGACGTGCCTCCAGGCATGATGGATCTGGGTCGCCACAGACGCGACGGGTGAAGATCTGGCGACCCGGGGATCAGGTTCGGGTCAGATCAGGTTTTGGGAAAGTCCGCGTTTGAGGTAGCTGCCGTGGCCTTTTCGGCCGAGATACTGCCCGCGATCGACGATCACGGTGCCGCGCGACAGCACGGTTTGCACGCCCCCGTCGATCTCGAAGCCCTCCCAGGTCGAGTGGTCGAGGTTGGAGTGGTGCGTCTTGTCGAAGCCGATCGAGGTGTGCGCTTTCGGGTCATAGATCACCACGTCGGCGTCGGCCCCGGGCGAGATGATGCCCTTGCGGGGATAGAGCCCGAACATGCGCGCCGGGGTGGTCGCGCATACCTCGACCCAGCGCTCCAGGCTCAGGTGTCCGTTGACCACACCCTGGTACATCAGGTCGATGCGATGTTCGACACCGGCCATCCCGTTCGGAATCTTGGAGAAGTCGTCGAGTCCCAGCTCTTTTTGGCCCTTGAAACAGAACGGGCAGTGGTCGGTGGACACCGTTGCCACGTCCCCGGTGCGGATGTAGCGCCACAGCTCGTCCTGATGACGCTCTTCTCGGGAGCGCAACGGCGTGGAACACACCCACTTGGCGCCTTCGAACCCGGCCGCGCCCAGCTGCTCCTCCAGCGACAGGTACAGGTACTGCGGGCAGGTCTCGGCGAAGACGTTCGCCCCCGCACCGCGGGCGGTGGCGATCTGCTCCATCGCTTGTTTGGCCGAGACATGCACCACGTACAGCGGGGCGCCGGTGAGTCGCGCCAGCATGATGGCGCGGTGGGTGGCCTCCTCTTCCATTTCCCATGGCCGGGACACCCCGTGGTAGTAGGGCGAGGTCTCCCCACGTTCGATGTGCTGGGCCACCAGCTGGTCGATGGCGATCCCGTTTTCGGCGTGCATCATCGTCAGCGCACCGTTGCCGGCGCACTGCTGCATGGCCCGCAGGATCTGCCCGTCGTCGGAGTAGTAGACCCCCGGGTAGGCCATGAACAGTTTGAAGCTCGTCACGCCCTCGGCGACCAGCTCGTCCATTGCCTTGAGCGCCTCGGAGTCCACGCCGCCCAGGATCTGATGAAAGCCGTAGTCGATCGCGCAGTTGCCTTGCGCCTTGGAGTGCCAGGTAGCCAAGGTGTCCTGGACCCGCTCCCCCTGACGCTGGATCGCGAAGTCGATGATCGTGGTGGTGCCGCCGTGGGCGGCCGCGCGGGTTCCGGTCTCGAAGGTGTCGGCGGCGACGGTGCCGCCGAACGGCATCTCCATGTGCGTGTGGGCGTCGACGCCGCCGGGGATGACGTATCGACCTGAAGCATCCAGTATCCGATCGAAGATCTGCTCGGGATCGCCGAACGGCGTCCGCGCCGGGTCGACCAGGGCCGCGATGCGCTCACCGTCGATGAGCACGTCGAGCGCCTGGGAGCCGGTGGGTGAGACGACGGTGCCGCCGCGGATGTACGTCGTGGTCATGGCAACAGATCGTATGGCCGTCACTGTGATCGGCCGATAGCCATGGTGCAACGTGTTGGCGCGCACACATTGTGCACGCGCACATTCCAGGGCGGTGTCGCGCCGCATTCCAGACCCGAAATTGGGCACGGTGACGAGGGCCGGCCTGTGGGTGGGGCTGATTGCTGACTCTTCGAAACCCCGGCCGTGCAGTACCCTGCCGGGTCATGCGCAATCTGTCCGGCCGGCGCGACGACACCCGGCTTCGCTGGCGGTGGTTGCTGCACAAGCTCGATGACCTGGACGAGGCTCTGGCCGCCGAATACCTGATGCAGGTCGACCGGGGCGCCCGTTTCTACGACAGCGTCCCCGAGGAGAAGGACCTGCTCGACGCCGCGCGACTGGCGTTCCGCTATCTCCTGGCGACCCTCCTGGAGCGGCCGATGAGCGCCGAGTTGGCGGAGTTCCCCGCCGCGGTCGGGGCCTTGCGCGCCACCCAGGGCATCGCGTTGGAAAACCTCACCGCCGCGGTGCGTACCGACTTCCTGGTCGCATGGTCAGCCCTGCTGAAACTGGCCAACGACGACGATATGGCGGTGCTGGCGCTGCACGTCGACGTGCTCTGGAAGGCGGTCGATGATTTCGCGATCACGGTGCAGCGCGGTTATCTGGACCAGCGTTTGTCGATTGCACGGACGAGCACGCTGGAACAACAGCACAGCTTGTCAGAACTGTTCTCCGGGGAGCCGGCACCGACCACCGTCCGGCGCGCCGCCCATATTTTGAGCCTCGACGAGGCGGCCACCTACTGGGTGATCGGTGTCGCAGGCGAAGAGGCCGGACGCACGCTCATGCGGCGCCTGCTCAGTAGACACCTGACGCCGCTGGACTTCGTCAGCCGCGGCATCACCCTCATCCTGGTGGCCGCCGACGGCCGCTGGCTTGACGACGAGTCGGTGGTCACCGACCTGCTGCCAGGCCTCGAAGGCGCTGTCGCACCCCGGGCGCTTCCGCTGACGGAGGTGCACCGGGCTGCCGCGACGGTTCGGATGCTGGTCGGCCTGGACCGTACGGCCACCACTCTGCGTCGGTCCTGGGCACAGCTGTCGATCATCCAGCTTTCGGAGGTGATCGAGGAACTCCGCGGATACGTTCTCGGCCCACTCCATCACATGCACGACGGTCACCTGATCGTCGAGACGATCCAGGTGTTCGCCGACAGCGGTTCGGTGTCTGACACCGCGGCGTCGCTCTACTGCCACCGCAATACGGTCATGAACCGGATCCGCAGGTTCGAAGAGGCCACCGGCATCGGTCTGCGCAGCCCTCGCTCGTTGGCGATGGTCCAGTTGTGCCTGCTGCCGGCCTGAGCCGTGGCAGCCCGCTGCACCCCCACAACGCAAATCAGGCCCCTCGAAAGGGGGCCGATCTCGTCACATCATTCGTTGTGCGGCTTCTAAAGTCTTGTGCCCACCGCCGATTCGCTTGAGCTGCGCCGACGGCGACGTTCTCACTGGGTGTCCATGACACATCAAGAGATCGTGACTACACCGGATCCATAAAGAGGATAGGCGGCCCCAAATCCACGCTACGTCAACGGCACTACCCAATTCGCACCAGTGAGCCGTAGTTCTTCCGAACCACATGATGACCAATTGTGCGTTACTGTGCACGTCCATGAACGGGGGCGGTCCCGAGCACGTGCCCCGAAACCACGCGTTTCGGCAGGTGGATGTGTTTGGCGCGCAACGGTGTACCGGCAACCCGGTGACGGTGGTGTTCGACGCCGAGGATCTCGACGACGACACCATGCAACGCTTCACGGCTTGGTCCAATTTGTCCGAGTGCACGTTCATTCTGCCGCCGACGCAACCCGATGCGGACTATCGCGTGCGGATTTTCAGTCCCAACGCGGAGCTGCCCTTCGCGGGGCACCCCACCCTGGGAACCGCACGGGCCTGGTTGGACGCCGGCGGTAGCCCAGCGACACCGGGAGTGGTTATCCAGGAGTGCGGTGCGGGCTTGATCCCGGTGCGGATCGACGGCGATCTACTGGCGTTCGCCGCGCCCCCGACGATCCGTTCAGGACCCGTCGACGCCGAAACCTTGGCTGCCGTTGTCGACATCCTCGGTGTCGACCCGGGCAAGGTTGTGGACGCCGAGTGGCTCGACAACGGTCCGGGCTGGATCGGGGTGCTACTCGACAGCGCCCACACCGTGCTGGAGTTGCGGCCCGACGTGTCGGCGCACCCGGGTCGTTGGGATATCGGTGTCATCGGACCGCACGACCCGCTGGCCGAGACGCGCTTCGAGCTGCGCGCGTTCTTCACCGTACAAGGCCAACCTCTGCGGGAGGATCCGGTCACGGGAAGCCTCAACGCCGCCGCCGCACAATGGCTTCTGTCCCACGGACGTGCCTCGGCTCCCTATCTCGCATCGCAGGGCACCGCCATGGGACGACGCGGACGCATCCACGTCAGCGAGGACGACAGGATCTGGGTCGGTGGGCGCGCCGATGTCATCCTCTCCGGCACTGCCGCCCTATGACTCTCCGATGCCTGAAGCGCTGGGCGTCAGCCGACCGCCCCGTGATCCTCGGACCCGCCGGGTGTGGGAATCTCTCGTCGTGAACTGCGGTGGAGCCTGTCGGCGCCGACCTCGTTGAGCTGGAGCACACGCACGCTGACCTCCAAATGGAATCGGTCCGCGGGGTTCTTGAGCGACAGGCCGGTGAGCTCCTCGATGAGCTTTATCCGGTACAGCAGGCTGTGCCGGTTGAGGAAGAGCGTTCTGGCGGCCGCACTGGTGTTCGTGGCCTCGTTGAGGAGGACCTCCAGCGTGCGGACCAGTTGCCCACGGCGGGTTCTGTCGTAGTCGATCAGCGGCTGCAAGGTCTGCAGGACGGTCGCCATGCTGGGCGGGTGCCGGCGGAGCACCTCGGCGAAATGTCCGGGGCCGGATGGGCCGTCGGACACCGCAGACGGCACCGCCGACGCAAGGGTGAACGCGCTCCCCTGTTCCGGCGGGAGCAGCACCCAACTGGCGAGGCCGTCCGGGAAAGCACTGGCTTTCCTTGCAGCGTCGAGTAATTCGGACACCGTCGCCGCCGGCGGGGCCGAAGCGAAGTGGCTCATCACGAGGTCGTCGGTCACTGATGACCGCACAGTCACCCCGGCCGAGCGGGCGAGCTCCTGAAGAGCATTCGCGAACGCGTCGGCGACGTCGTTCCACGCGGCGCTTCCCCGTTCGCGGCGTCCGATGACCATCTGGACGTGAGCGTCGTGCCCGGACGAGGTGAGCAGCGGCAACAGCGTGCGCTGGACCTCCGAGAAGGCGACCTCCCACGGCAGATGGACCAGCGGGAAGTCGTGGCGATCGGCCAGCGGTGCGAGTGCGCTGAACAGCTCGTGGACGGCCACCTGGGGCGGCGGGCTCACCGCCACCCCGGCCGCCGGGGAGGAGACGAGGAAGGTGAGGAACTCGCGCACGCCGGGCTGTCGGACGTCAGCGCCGGTCGTCAGCACCAGGTCGCCGGGCTGCACGAAGGACTCGGCGGGAGCGTGCATGATGTCCACCCATCGGACCTCGCGGGTCAGCCCCCGGTGACCGGCGACGATCGAGCCCCGATCCAGTGGCGGAACGGTCAACGCCGCCGCCACACTCAGCGGCGACTCCCGCGACATGACGCTCCTTCTCCTGATCGACCGGCCCCGGCGGACCCGTCGGCCGGGCAGACGGTATCAGCGTCCCCGCGACACGGGTGCGGCCGGTGACCACCGGCTGGGGCGATGCCCGAGCCCCGCAGGTGGTCACCGGCCGTCCTAGAGGATCACGACGCGGACGAGATCGACCCCAGGTCATCTGCCCGACGACTCAGCAGCATGCCGACCCCGAAGAACACCAGCGGCATCACACCGAACACCACCGCGAGCGTGGGCGAGCCCCCCACCACGAGGGTGAGGTTCGACACGACCAGGACCAGCGCCGCCGCGAGCGCGAGCGTCGCGAACGAGGCCAACACCACCTTCCCGGTCGAATTACCGCGACGGGCGAAGAAGATGACCACCGAGATCGTCGTCAGCAGCCACAGGATCGACAGCGCCAGGATCCCCAGGCCGCCCAGCGGACCGAAGATCTGCAGCACCGGGTCCAGCTGAAGTGCGGCGAGAATGCCCATGACCACGAAGGACGCCGCGGAGATGACGAGCGAGGCTTTGGCCGGCGAGCCGTGCCGCGGGTGGACCTCCCCGATCCGGCGAGAGAACGCCCCACTCTGTCCGAGGACGAACGCGTACCGCGAGCTGATGTTGTGGAAGGACAGGGCGCAGGCGAAGACGCTGACGAACCACAGGACGGTGTTCAAGTCGCGCCCCAGCATCCCCAGGTACTGCTGGGCGGTGTTGACCATGAAGTTGTCGGGGTCGTCCTTGGCCGCCTGGATCGCGGCCGGTCCGCCGTTGCCCTCGACCAGAGCCCAGCTGGAGAACGCGTAGAACACGGCGACGATGCCCACCGCCCAGTAGGTGGCGCGAGGCACGGTGCGGTCCGGGTCCTTGGCCTCGTCGCGGAACACCGCGGTCGCCTCGACGCCGACGAAGCCCCACAGCGCGTACAGCAGTGCGATGCCCACACCGCCGGCGAGCCCCTGCGGGGTGAACGAATCGCCGGTGAGGCCCTCCTCACCGCCGCGCAGCACGATGACCAGGTCGAGGACCACCAGGATCGCGACCTCAGACACCAGGAAGATGCCCAGCACCTTGGCACTGAGGTCGATATCGCGGTACCCGAGCCAGCCGACCACCGCGAGCACCCCGGCGGTGAGCAACCACCACGGGATGGACGGTCCGTCGAAGCGCTCGATGAGTCCGGCGAGGATGACACCGTCGTAAGCCGAGACCCCCAGCAGCGTCGCCATGTACGCCGGCAGGGCGAGCACGGCCGCGCCGGTTCCCGCCGCCTTACCGAGCGACGTACGGATGTAGGCGTAGAAGGCGCCCGCATCTTTGACGTACTTCGACATCGCGACGAAGCTGGCCGCGAACAGCAGGAAGATCACCCCGGCGACCAGGAACGAGACCGGGATGCCGGTGGTGTTGCCGAGCACCATCGCGATCGGCACGTTGCCGCCGATGGTCGACAACGGCGCCGCCGCCGCCACCACCATCAAGACGATGGCGGGAACGCCCAGATTTCCGCGTAGATGGCCACGACGGCCGTCCGGTGACGACTCACGGTCGCGTGTGTCGTCCGCGCTGACCACGTCGGACATGGATGATCCTCCTTCGCCTGCGGAGCCGAAGATCGCCGGCTCCGTCCAGTTGCGGGCTGAAGTCTGCGAGACCACCCCCGGCTCTGTCAGCGCGTGTCCGGCTTCTTCCAACACCTTGTTGTAGGCGGGGCCATCGCAGCGGCGGCTCATCACACAGATTGTTGGAAGCTGCTCGGGTGGCGTTGTCCGGCGGTGGCGTGGCGTCGATGCTGTGACGGTCACCCAACAGGGAGGTACGGCCAGAGCATGGAGCTGAACAGCACCGACAGCGCGCAGGACTACCGACTCGGGCGTATCCGCCTGCTCGACCGGCAACGGGTCAACCTCGACGGGTTCGCCGAGGCGGACCCCGAGCTGGGGATGATCTCGCACCTCTCCCCCCACGACCCGGAGCCGTCGTGGGTGGTCGCCGAGGACGGCACCGTGCTGGAGATGGACTCGACCGCGGTCGAGGACTTCGACACGATCGACGAGTTCATCGTCCGGTACGCCATCGACCACACCGAGGCGCCTCGGTCGATGGCGATGGACGAGGTCGCTCTGGCCCGGATGATCGTCGATTCCGCGGTGCCACGCGCGGACGTCCTCCGAGTCTGTGCCGGCCTGACCCCGGCCAAGATGGCCCGCGTCGTCGCGGGGCTGCAGCCGGTCGAGATCCAGATGGCGATGATGAAGATGCGCGCCCGCCGCACTCCCGCCAACCAGGCGCACGTCACCAACCGCCTCGACGACCCGCTGCTGATCGCCGCGGACGCAGCCACCGCGGTCGCCTACGGCTTCCGGGAACTGGAGGCCACCGTCCCGGTCCTCGACGACGCACCGGCCGTCGCCATCGGTCTGCTGATCGGTTCCCAGGTGCCCGCCCCCGGCGCGCTGACGCAATGCTCGGTCGAGGAGGCCCGCGAGCTGGAACTCGGTGTGCGGGGGCTGGTCTCCTATGCCGAGACGGTTTCGGTCTACGGCACCGAACAGGTTTTCACCGACGGTGACGACACCCCGTGGTCCAAGGCGTTCCTGACCTCGGCCTACGCCTCCCGTGGCATCAAGATGCGGCTGTCCAGCGGCGCGGGGTCCGAGGTGCTCATGGGCCAAGCCGAACGCAAGTCGATGAACTACCTTGAATCCCGATGCGCTGCCCTTGCCAAAGGCATTGGTGCCCAAGGCGTTCAGAACGGCGGCGTCGACGGTGCGGCCATCACCGCGTCGGTGCCCGGGGGAGTCCGGGAGCTGATCGCGGAGAACCTCATGGTCATGTTGCGCGGCCTGGAATCCTGCAGTGGCAACGATTCACTGATGTCGGAGTCCACGATGCGACGGACCAGCCGGACGCTGCCGACGTTGCTGTCCGGGTCGGATTTCATCTTCTCCGGGTTCGGTTCGGTCGTGGCCTACGACAACATGTTCGGGCCGTCCAACTTCAACGCCGAGGACCTCGACGACTACCTGGTGCTCCAGCGCGACTGGGGGGTGGACGGCGGCCTGCGGCCGGTCGACCCGACCACGCTGGAGTCAATGCGCAGGCAGGCCGCCGAAGCCACCCGCGCGGTGTTCGAATACCTCGGGCTCTCCGATTTCGACGACGAGCACATCGAGGCCGTCGTCGGGGCGGAGGGATCCAAGGACCTCCCGCAGACCGACGGGGTCAAGGTGCTCAGCGCCGCCAGGATGATCGACCAGTCGGGGCTCACCGTGGTCGACGTCGTGGCCGCGCTCGCCGAAACCGGCTTCACCGACATCGCCGACCGGGTGCTCGGCATGGCCAGAGCCCGGGTGACCGGCCACTACCTGCAGACCGCCGCGATCTTCGACGAGAACATGAATGTGCTGTCGGCGCTGCAGGATCCGAACGACTACCAAGGCCCCGGCACGGGCTACCGCCCGTCGGCGGAACGCCAGGCCCAGATCGACGCGGTGCGGCAGGTGCGATCGGTCACCGACCTGGTGAAGGAACAGGCCACGTTCGCCCAACCCGAGCGCCTGGCCGCCGTCGGCCCGGCCAGTGCCGGGGACGATCCGCGGGAGGTGGTCATCGGCGTCTCGGCCGCGTTCGGCACCAAGCTGTTTCGCACGCTGTCCGGCATGACCATCTATGACGTGTTGGAGCAGATCCTGGCAGGGCTGGAGGAGGAGCAGTGCAAGCCGCGCCTGGTGCGGATCGCCGACAGTGTCGACCTCGGGGTCATCGGTAAGTCCGCGGCGCGGCTGTCGGGGTCCGGGATCGGAGTGGGGCTGCAGGCCAAGGGGACCACGCTCATCCACCGCCGCGATCTCCCGCCGCTGGCCAACCTCGAACTGCTCAGTGTGGCACCGCTGATCACCGCGGAGATGTACCGGCTGATCGGCATCAACGCCGGCCGGCACGCCAAGGGCGCGACGCCGGCGCCGATGCGCAACGCCTACAGCGACGAGGCCATCACCGCCCGCTACCACACCAAGGTCGTGTCGATGGTCGCGGTCGAACGTGCCGAGTCACAGCGCGGCGAGGCCGCCGCGCACGTCGAATTGGAGTTCAGGAGATGAACGTCGCTTCACACTCGGGCCGCGACCTCACCGAGGTCACCGTCGAGGCCGCTCGCCGCGGCGAGCTGGTGCTCGACGACATCCGGATCAGCCGGGAGACCCTGCTCGCCCAGGCGGACACCGCCGAGCGCACCGGCTCGGCCCAGTTGGCGATGAATCTGCGCCGGGCCGCCGAGATGACCGTCCTGAGCGCCGACGACATGCTGGCTGCCTACGAGGCACTCCGGCCGGGACGCTCCACGTTCGCCGAACTGGAGGAACTGGCGCAGCGACTCGCCGCCCAGGACGCACACACCTGCGCCGAGCTCGTCCGTGAGGCCGCGGTGGCCTATCAGCGGCGCGGCCTGCTGAGGTGACGGTCTGGGCCGGCGTCGACATCGGCAACGCGACGACGGAAATCGTCCTCTGCGGCGGCGACACCGGACTCGAGGTGCTGGCCAGCGCCCGCACCCCGACGCGCGGCGGCAAGGGGTCGCTGCGGGCCGTCGAGGGTGCCGCACAGCTCGCACACCGGGTGGCAACCGACCACGGTCTGACGATCTCCCGGGCCGCCTTCGCCCCCACCCCGCCCGTGCACTCGACCGTCGAACGCGTCCAACTGGAGACCCCGCGTACGGGGCGACTCGTCGTCGCCACCCGGTCGGCGGCGACCACCGCGGGCGAGGGAGCCGGGGCAGGGGTCCCGGTGTCGGTCGACGGTCTCGACGCGGGTCCGCTCGACCGCCCCGTCGTAGCATGCGCGACCCGGCAGTGGGGTTACGGTGACGTCGCGCATCTGGTGAATGCAGCACTGGCGCAGGGCCGCAACATCGTCGCGGTGCTGACGGCCAACGACGAGGCCGTGCTGGTGTCCAACCGGTTGACGGTCCGCCTGCCGGTGGTCGACGACATCGACGTGCAGCCACTGCTGTCGGCGACTCTGGTCGCCGTCGAAGTGCGCCAGGCCTCGGCGCCGCTGCAACGGCTCACCGACCCCTTCTTCCTCACCGACGTGTTCGGTCTCGGCCCCGACGAACGCGTCGATGCCCGCGTCGTCGCCGACCAGCTGTTCGACAGCACGTGCGCGGTGGTCTACCTCGACTCTGCCCCGCCGCGACCCGATGTCACGCCCGCACCGAGATCGGCCGCACAGCCGGACGACCAGGTCCGGGTCGTGCACTTGGGTGACATTGCGGCGCAGGCCAATTCACGGCGTGGCACGGTGGCGGTGGACAGCCTGGTGCTGGCGGCGCTGGGCGGCGCCGATCGAACCGCCGCCGATGCCGACGCACTGGCGGACGCGCTCGGCGTCCCGGTCACCCGAATCGACTCGGAGGCCGCCGCGGCGCGTGCGGGCGCGCTCACCACCCCCGGGGTCACACCCGACGTCGTGGTCGTGGACGTGGGAGGCGGAACCGTCGATGTCGTGGCCGGCGGGTCCCGGGTCGTTCTGCCAGGGGCGGGTCAACTCCTCACCACCGCGACCGCCGCCGCCCTGGACATCTCCAAGAGCGCCGCCGAGTACGCCAAACGTGCCGAGGCGCTGACCGCAGTCACCGTTCAACTCGTCGAGGACGAACACGGCCGGCGGCGGTTCCTCGACAAGGCGATCCCGGGACGGTGCACGGGATGGTTGCTGACCTCGGCGCCCAGCGGGCTGCTGCCGTTCACGTCGCGGCTGTCCGGATCGGAGTGGCGCAGTTGGCGATTGGCCGCCAAGCGACTGGTGATCGGCGGCAACGTGCTCAGAGGTATCGAACGGGTGGCTCCCGCGGCGAGCGAGGTGCTGCTGGTCGGTGGCGGGGCGGGCGACGACGAGCTCGTGCGCGCGGTCAGCGAACAGCTCGGGCGCGACGTCACCGTGGGACGAGGCAATGTGCGCGGCCAGCTGGGTCATCGTTTCGCCGTGGCCTATGGGCTCGTTGCGCTGGCCGTATCGGGAGAAGACTGACACGGAGACAACGCGTCCGCGACCCTCTGAGTGCGCTAGCGCGGCTCCACGACCCACTCACCCCGACGTAGCACTCCCTCGACCTCCAGTGCGGGACCCAGCACCACCAGGTCGGCGGGCGCTCCCGGGACAAGGCCCGACGCGGGGAGTCCCAGCGCGCGCGCCGGGTTGATCGACGCCTGCCGCACGGCGGACAGCAGGGCGTCGTCGCGCGCCAACCCGCCGTGCGTGACCGCGTACCGAAAGACCACGTCCATGGTGGCGGTACTGCCTGCGATGGTGTCGGTACCTGCCACCCGCGCCACGCCCCCGACGACGTCCACCGCCAGCGGCCCCAGGTGGTAGACCCCGTCGGACATCCCGGTAGCCGCCATGGCATCGGTCACCAGCGACACCCGATCGGGACCGGCCGACCGCGTGACGTGCCGGTAGATCGCGGGGTCGACGTGCACGCCGTCGGCGATCAGTTCCACCGTCACCCGCGGGTCCTCGAGCAGAGCGATCACCGGACCCGGTTCGCGCCGATCGATGGGACGCATGGCGTTGAACAGGTGCGTGCCCACGCGCGCTCCCGCCTCGATCGCCGCGCGGGTCTGGTCGTAGCTGGCCTCCGTATGCCCCACCGCGGCAACCACTCCCGCGGCTGTCAGCTGGCGGATCGCCGCGATCGCGCCGTCTCGCTCGGGCGCGATCGTGACCATGCGTATCGCTCCCCCGCCCACGTCGAGCACACGCGCGATCTCGACCGGGTCGGGATCGCGCATCAACAACGGCTGGTGGGCGCCGCACCGCAGCGTCGACAGCCACGGGCCCTCGAGGTGGATGCCGTCGAGTCGACCGGCCCGCACGTCGACAGCGAGTTCCGCGACCTGGCGCACGAGGTCCTCCGGCGCCGCCGTGACCAGCGATGCGACCAGGGTGGTGGTGCCGTGGTCGCGGTGCAGTGCCACGACCGTTGCGGTCTCGTCGGATGATGCTGCGGAGAAGTTTCCTCCGCCGCCACCGTGGACGTGCGTGTCGACGAAACCTGGCACGACGGTGACGTCGCCGAGGTCGCGGTCCGGTGGGCCCGGTGGCGTGCCCTCACCGGCCCCGACCACGCAGGTCCCGGCCACCTCGATCCACCCGGGCCGCAACAGATTTGGCCCCGTCACGACCGTGCCGGCGGTGAACAGCACTCAGATGCCCTGCCAATCCGGTTTCGAACGATAGGTCTCGCGGTAGTAGTCGATGAGTTGCAGCCGTCGGGCGGCGGCGTCGTCGAGCAGTACCGTCACGTGCGGATGATGCTGCAGGATCGTGGCGGGCCACATCGCGCTGACCGCACCTTCCACCAGTTGATGCACGGCCTCGGCCTTGCCGCGGCCCGTCGCGACGAGTACGACGTGGCGGGCCTCCATGATCGTCGCCAAGCCCTGGGTCAGGCAGTGCGTGGGCACGGCGTCCACGTCGTCGCCGAAGAAACGGGCGTTGTCGATGCGGGTCTGTCGGGTCAGCGTCTTGATCCGGGTGCGCGACGCCAGTGAGGACCCCGGTTCGTTGAACGCGATGTGGCCGTCGGTGCCGATCCCCAGAATCTGCAGGTCGACCCCGCCCGCGTTGCGGATCGCCGCCTCGTATGCCGCACACGCAGCGGGTATGTCGGCCGCCAAGCCATCGGGGCTCTGCACGGCGTCCGGCCCGAAGTCGACGCGCGAGACGAAGACCTCGTCGATCACGGTGCGGTAGCGCTCGGGATGATCGGCGGGCAGGCCGACGTACTCATCGAGGGTGAAGCCCTGGGCGTGCGCGAACGAGACGTCCCCGGCCTTGCAGCGCGCAGCCAGTTCGTCGTAGATCGCCAGCGGAGACGAGCCGGTAGCCAGCCCGAGCACCGCGGTCGGCTTGCGATGCAGGAGCGCCCCTATCGCATCCGACGCGACCGCGGCGATCTCTCCGGCGTCGGCCAGGATGATGACCTCCATCTACCGGTCCGCCGTGAACAACGCTGCACCAGAGGCGATGTCGGCTCCTTCGAACACCGATTCGGTGGGCACCACGTTGGCCGCCTCACGTTCGTCCATGACCACGACCGGCACGATTGGATTCAAACCCTTCGCCACCACCGTCGGTACGTCGTAGGTGATGATCAACTGTCCGGCGGTGACATCGTCGCCCTGGCTGACGTGTGGGGTGAAACCCTCACCATCGAGTGCCACGGTGTCGAGACCGAGGTGCACCAGTATCCCAACGTTGTCGGGGGTGAGGACCACGAACGCGTGCGGCATCAGCTTGAGCAACTTCCCGCTGACCGGCGCCACCGCCTCGACCACCTCCCGGGGTGGATCGATCGCCGCGCCGAAGCCCACCATGCCCTGACTGAAGACCGGGTCTGGCACGTCCTGCAGTGCAACGGCACGACCGGTGACCGGCGCGAGAACTGACGTGGTGCTCACTGTGATGGCTCCTTCGTCTTGGAATGCCTCAACAATACGAGCGCGCGCAACAGGGTCTCGCGTTCACGAGTTCTCGTCTAAGCTTCCGCATGGCTTCACTCAGCGGGTGACGTCTGCGGCACGGGGAGGGGCACGACCATGGGTGAGGCAACGAAAACCACGAAGGCACAATCGAAGTCCGGTCTTCAGATACCGGGGTTTGCCCAACTGCAACGGTTGGGCAAGAGCCTCATGCTGCCGATCGCGGTGCTGCCGGCTGCAGGCATCCTGCTTCGACTCGGGCAACCGGACCTGCTGGGGCGCATCGACGCCCCGGTGATCGGGCCGTTCTTCCTGGCGATGAGCGCGGCCGGCGACGCACTGTTTGCCAATCTGCCCCTGCTGTTCGCGGTTGGCGTCGCGATCGGCTTCGCGAAGAAGGCCGACGGATCCACGGCGCTCGCAGCGGTAGTGGGCTATCTCGTGGTCGAGGCAGTCTTCAAGACGATGTCGCCAATCGTCCTGGAAGGCGTACTGGACAAGGCCGGTGACCAGGCGCAGATCAATTACAGCGTATTCGCGGGCATCGTGGTCGGGTTGCTGACGGCATGGCTGTTCGACCGCTATCACACCATCGAATTGCCCTCGTACCTCGGCTTCTTCGGCGGTCGACGCTTTGTGCCGATCGCCGTGTCACTGGCCTGCCTGTTCCTGGCCTTTGCGATGAGTTACTTCTACCCGATCTTCGATGCCGGCCTGACGAGCCTCGGCCAGTTCATCGGCGGCGCCGGCGCACTCGGCGCCTTCGTCTACGGCTTCGCCAACCGAATGCTGATTCCGCTGGGGCTGCACCACATTCCGAACTCCTACGTGTGGTTCATCTACGGTGACTACCAGACGCCGGATGGCAACGTCGTGACCGGCGAATTGACCCGGTTCGCTGCAGGCGACCCCACGGCCGGGCTGCTCACGTCCGGGTTCTATCCCATCCTGATGTTCGGTTTGCCCGCAGCCGCTCTCGCGATGATCCACGTAGCCAACAAGAAGCAGCGCAAGGTCGCCGTCGGCATCCTCTCGGCCGCCGGCCTTACCGCCTTCGTCACCGGTATCACCGAACCGCTCGAGTTCGCGTTCATGTTCGTCGCGTTCCCGCTCTACGTGGTCCACGCGGTGTTGACCGGTCTCTCGCTGGCGATCGCGTACCTGCTCGACATTCACCTCGGCTTCTCGTTCTCGGCCGGTCTCATCGATCTCCTGCTGTACGGCACGGCGCCGGCCGCGAAGAACATCCCGCTACTGATCGGCATGGGAGTGGTGTTCTTCGCCGTTTACTACCTGCTGTTCCGCTTCGCGATCAAGAAGTGGAACATGCGCACGCCCGGCCGCGAACCCGAGGAGGAGTTCGAGGCAGAGGAGCGTGCCAACCTGGGCGAGGGCGTTGACCCCACCCCCACCGTCACCACCGGGATCGGGGCCGCCACTGCCACGGCGACCGCCGTCGAGAGCAAGGCCGAGCAGTTGATCTCGGCGTTCGGGGGGCGGCACAACCTGGTCAACGTCGACGCCTGCATCACGCGTCTGCGCATGGAGGTGGTGGACAAGGACAAGGTGGACAAGGCGCGCCTGAAGAGTCTCGGCGCGGCGGGCGTCGTAGAGGTCGGCAACAGCGTTCAGGCGGTGTTCGGCACCCAGGCCGAGGCGCTGAAGAACGACATCGCCGAGATCCTCTGAATTTCGCCTCCACACTGGGCCGATGCAGCTTGTCACGCCCAATGTTTCACTCGGCCCTGTTCGAGAAATGGGCGAGCGGAAGCGGGCGTGATGGATGGTGGTCGCGGCACTCGGCCATCGGCGGTGGGCTCATCGCTCTGCGCGCCAAATCGCCTCTGCCACAGATTGTTAAGCACCGCAGCTGAGCGAACCGGGCGCGGGTGGCGGGCGGACATGACGTCGAGGAACTTGCGGTGGGCAGCGGAGAGTTGCGTCTCGCCCGTCGACTGCGCGGCCCGCCGGTTCAGTCGACACCGCTGACCTTCGGTTCCGAACCGACCCTGATCTTCGGTTCAGTCGATATCCTGACCTTCGGTTAGACGGGACCGTGGGCTTCGGATGTGGATCGTGTGTGCCACTCCAAACCCCTGTTGCCGTCGATCGGGAGATCTGCGGCGACGAATGTGCCCCATTCTGTTCAACACGAATGGCAATCTCCATGTACCGACCGTCGGTACGGGAAGGACTTCACTTGCGCGCTCAACTCGAAGACGTCGACTTCAACCGACGGGACAATCCCGATCGACCATTGCGGCCCATTCCGCCGGGTCGTGACCACTTCGCCGACCAGTGGCGTCACATGCGTGAGTTCATGTTCGGCGAGTGGATCGACGTCGACAAAGAGGTCGAACCCAACGACATCACGCGCATGCGTGACGACTACTTCTGGCAGGCCGACGAGCACATGATCGGCGCGGTCGACGCGTTCGAACGCCTCGGCCCCGAGCAGGGCCGGGCGCTGTTCGAGCAGGCGCTGACCCAGGGCATCGACACGCTGGAGGGCCCCCCGCAGGAGTTCGTCGAACTCTTCGCACACCTGGATCAGCTGCCCGCGCAGTTCGATCTCGTCGCCGCCGAACGAGGCCGGATGCTGGCGATGTCGAGCACCAAGGCTGCCACCACCATCATCCAGGGGTGGGCGTTCTACGAGACTGCGATGACCGGTGACATCTCCGCCGCGACCGGCGCCACCGGTCGTTTCGCCGACGACGGCCCGCGGCGTTTCATCGAGACGGCGCGGGTGTTCGCGCAGTTCACGCTGCCGGACATCTTCGACCGGCGCTCCGAAGCGTTCCAGGACGTGGTGCGCGTGCGGTTCATGCATGCGGTGGTCAGCCGCGGGTTACGGCGCAAATGGGGTGACGACCTCTATCTCAAGTTCGGCGAGCCCATTCCCGTGACGTCGTTGCTCGGCTTCGGCAGCGGAATGCTGCTCGGACGTCTCGTCGACCATGCGTTCGGGCGCAAGCTGACCCGACGCGAGCTTGACGATCTCGCCGAGTACTCGTCGTACTCCGGGCGGCTGTGGGGTGCACCGGAGCGCCTACACTCCGCCGACGGTGTGGAGTTGATCAAGTCGTTGAACTACGTACTGGCCAGGGGTGGCAACCCATCACCGTGGCGTGCCGAACTCGTCGATGCGATCGCGGGTCCGGCGCACATCGCGACCCTGACAGAGACTCTTCCCGACTGGAAGAGGAAGTTGGTCGCCCGCTACGCCAACCAGATCACGGCGACCATTGCGCTCGCCCCCGCCGGTGTGGTGTTCGGATACCAACAGATCGAGGCCATGATCGCCGGCACGCTGTTCGAGCCGCTGGGCTACAACTTCGCGCGCCGGGTGCGGATCTTCGAGAGCTTCACCCGTCTCAATGTCGGTATCGCGATGGTGGCCGACAGGTTGCCGTGGTCCAATACCGGCCGAGTGCGCAGCAAGAGCGGCGCGGCGGCGCGCGCGCGTATCGCCATCCTGAACAAGATCGCCCGCGGTAAGCAGATCCCGCTGACCTACACCCACCACGACCGCTCGACCTCCGGAGAGGGTTTCACCGGCTAGGCGGGCGTGCCGTGCCGGCTACCCGGCGGGCGTGATGTCGCCGCCGGAACCCTTGACCGACGACTTTGCGCGCTTCTCCGCGCGTACCGACTTGCCGCCGCGCACGTATCCGGTCGCCGAGATCGTTGCCGCCAGGAGGGCGTCCTCGCCCTTGACGAACGGGTGGAACCCGACGCCGGCCCCGCCGCGACCCTTGACCGGGATGTCCGCGACTTCGGTGACCTTCCAACTCTTCTCCGACAGCGACAGGATCGCCTCACCGTTCTCGCACGAAACCGGCAGCGCCGCAATCACTTCGTCGTCCTCGGCGGCCAGCTTCACGCCCGCTACGCCGTTGCCTGCAGCGCCCTGGGGATTCACCGCGGCGGGATCGATACGCAACACCTTCCCGCGTCGGGTGATCAACGCCAGGTGGTAGCCGTCTGGCAGCACGCCGGAACGCACCAGCCCGGTGATGTCCGGCGCGACGGGAATGTCGCGAATCTTGTAGGGCAAGCCGCTGCCGCTGGTGAACTTGATCCGGCCGTCGGTCCACGCCGCCCAACCCAGACCCGAAGTCAGCAGCTCACCGTGGCTGTCGGAGAACACGCCCCGATCATCGAGGCGCCAGGACGTGTTGACCTTCCGCTCCCTCGGGCCGTCCTGGTCGGCGCTCGATGTCACGGGGGTGGCCGAGAAATCCAGCACGGTCCGGCGATCGAACTCCGGGCCTTTGAACAGCTTGGCTGTCTCGACGAGCTCTTTGTCGATCACCACCCGGCGCGCATCTGGATTCGACACCAGCTCAGTCAATTCGGCGAACTCGGCGTCCAGCTTCTCCGCCTCGGCCTGCAGCTCGATCACGTCGAGCTTGGTGAGCCGGCGCAGCTGCAACGCCAGCACGTAGTCGGCTTGAACAGCGTCGATCGCAAACCGCTCCTGCAACCCCAGCCGCGCCTCGTCCACGGTGTCGGAGTTCCGAATGACCGCGACGGCAGCATCTATGTCGAGGTGAATCGTCATCAGGCCGGTCACCAGATGGCGGCGCGCGGTGACCTTCTCCAACCGGTACTCGCTACGGCGCAACACCACCGAATCACGGAGCGAGAGGAACGCGGCGATCAGTTCACGCACCGACCACCACCGTGGCACCCGGTCGCCGTCGAGGGCGACCAGGCTGGCGGCGAACGTCGACTCCAACGGAGTCAGCGCGAGCAGCTGATCACGAATCTGCTCGGCACTGTGCCCCCGTTTGGCGGTGACCACGATCCGCAGCCCGTTCCGACGGTCGGTCAGATCGGACATGTCGGCCACGCCGGACATCTCCCCGGACTCAACAAGTGCCCGGATCCGTTCCTGCACAGTATTACTGGCGACACCCGGGGGTAGCTCGGTGACGATGACGTTCTTCCCGTCGACCGACACCGTGCCACGCACGGTGAACGCGCCCCGGCCGGTGGTGATGTACTCCCGCAGCCCGCTCTCACCGACGACCGTCGCGCCGCAGCCCCAGTCCGGGCCGGGGATCAGCTTCATCAGCCGGTCGTCGGTCATGTTCGGGGTCTTCAGCAGCGCGCGGCAGGCGGCCATGATCTCGCGCGGATTGTGGGCGGGCACCTTGGTGGCCCAACCTTCGGCGATGCCGACGGCGCCATTGCACAGCAGCACCGGCCACTGTGCCGGCAGCACCGTCGGTTCGATCCACTCGCCGTCGAAGGTGGACACCATGGGAACGGCGTGATTGTCGAGTTCGGCGGTCAGCGCCGCGCCGGGCGCCGACAGCCGCATCTCGGTGTAGCGGTCCGCCGCTGGGATGTCACCCTGAATGCGGGGGAATGCGCCTTGCCCGTCAATGACTTTCACGCGCTGGAACTCCGCGGCCATCAACGCCGCGGCCCCGTACATCGACGCGCCGCCGTGCGGGTGCAGGTTGCCGGTGACCGCCGAGCAGACCTTCGACGACTTCTGGGGCTTGTTGCCGGGCAGCAGCTTCGAGTCGTGCATCTGATAGAGCAGACGGCGCTGCCCGGGCTTGAGCCCGTCGAAGGCCGACGGGATGGCGCGGTCGCTGACGCTGTAGAGCGCGAAGGTCAGCTGGTAGTGGTTCCAATAGTCGTCGGCGCTCTGGTCGAGCACCAGGTCGGGGTTCTGCTCGATAATGGCGGTCACTGGTCGCTCCTAGGTGAGATCGAGAGCTGAGGTGTCGACGCGGGCGGCGATTTCGGCCATCCACGTGCGCCGGCCCTCGGGCGGCCCGCCGAACAGGGTGTGGTGCAGCTTCGCGTCACCGTCGTCGGGGTGCACGCGAATCACTGTGCGCCGCTGCGGATCCAGCACGGTGTTCCAGAAGTCGTCGGCGTCCATCTCGCCGAGACCCTTGTTGCGTTGCACTTCGACCTTGCGTTTGGAGGTGGCCTTCAGTTGGGCCACCGCCGCATCGCGCTCCGATTCGTCCTGACAGTAGATCCGCTGTGTGCCGTCCTTGACGACGAACAGCGGCGGCAGCGTCACATAGACCATGCCGGCCTTGACCAGTGGCCGGTAGAAGTCCAGGAACATCGAGATGAGGCTGGAGTTGATGTTGCCGCCGTCGGGGTCGGCGTCGGAGGCGAACAGGATACGGTCGTAGCGGCATGATTCCGGGTCGCAGTTGTCCCGCACGCCGCAGCCCAGGATGCGTTCGATGGAGTCGAACTCATCCTTCACCCGGGCCTTGCTCAGCGTGAACCCGTACACGTTCGGTGGCTTGCCCTTCAGCGGGAACGCCGCCTGGAACGTGGCGTCCCGTGCTGCCTTGATCGTGCCCAGCGCCGAATCGCCCTCGCACAGGAACAGTTCGGCACCCGACCCGCGCCCGGTCTCCCGGCTGGGCAGCAGCTTCGGCGGCAGGGACAGATTGGTGCCCAGGCCTTTGGCCTTCGATGCGGCGCGCGATCGCGCCTTGGCGCCTTCGGCGCTTCGCCGCGCCCGGGCGGCCTCCAGGGCCAGCTTGGTCCACAGCGACACGGTGTCACCGTTCGCCGGGTTGGCCGCCCAGATGGTGACGCTGCGTGCCACGTCCGGGGCCATCGCCAGGTTCAGCGACCGCGACGACACCGCGGTCTTGGCTTGGGAGTCCCATGCCACGTCGGGGGCACGGGTGTCGACGGCCAGCGCCGTCACTGCGGCGAAATCCTGGGCCTCCGGGCCGTCCTCGCCTTTGGCAAGGCCCAGATCGCGCATCCGGGAAGCGCGGTCGGCCAACGCTTCGGACAGGCCTTTCACGGCGGCCGTCAGATGGGACCCGCCACCCGGGGTGCGCACGGTGTTGCAGAACGCGGAAACGGTGGCCGGTTCTGCAGGTCCGGCGGTCAGCGACCAGCGAAACGGCGTCGGGCCGCGGCCGGTGGTGTATTCACCGCGGCCCTCCACGACTGCCCGCACGCCGGGTGCCGGCGTGCCTGCGGCGGCGCACATGAGGTCCAGCAGCGTGTCGGTGCCCCACGGACCGCTGAACGGCTCGACCAACTCGGGCCGGATCTCCTCGCCGGGCCAGCCTTCGTCGACGACGACCAGGTGCACCCCGGGTGACATCCGCGCGGCGGCGTGCGCACGGAGCAGCACCTCGTTGATGTCCACGCTGGAGTCCGGCACGACGGCAGGGTCGAACAGGATGCGGACGGTGGTGCCGTGGGCGTCGGGCTTGCGGTTGCCGGTGCCGCGCAGTTTCTGCGTGTCGGCGCGGGTGAAGGGTGCATTTGCGTCGAACCCCCGGCCCCCAGCGCCGTCGAACACGCCGGGGTAGCCGCCGCCGAAACTCTGCAGGTAGGTCTTGCCGGCCCGGCGTACGGTCACGTCAGTGCGTGCCGAGATGAAGACCGCGGCCGCGGCGCCGATCCCGTTCAGGCCGGCTCCGGTGCTGGTCGCGTCGGTGTGGGCGGAGAACTTGCCACCGGCCCGCGCGGTGCCGAGTGTCTTGACGATGCCGTTCTTGCCGTTCACCGGGTCAGAGTCGACGGGCAGGCCACGGCCGTCGTCGGCGACACTGACCGAGCCGTCGGTGTGCAGCGTGATCGTCACGCAGGAACCGCCGTGACTGGGATCGGCGACCTCTTCGATCGCGTTGTCCACCAGCTCACGCAACGCAGTGTTGAGCACGTCCAGGCCCAGGTTCACCGCCGGCCGCAGGCGTGTGTGCTGGACATCGTCGAGCTCAGTGATGTCAGCGGCGGTGTAGCTCACTGCTGGTTCTCTCCATCATTTCCGGTGGGTGCCGGTGGAATGGTAGTCCGCTGATCCGACATCTCTAGGGACGCTGACGGTGGATGACGGCCGAGATTTCGATCACTGCACCCGGTCACGGGACGCCGGTTGTCGCTGGAACAGCTCCCGCGTCGAGCGTCGGTCATGGTCCATCCAGCCGGGTCATCACTGTGAGAGACGTGGCGCAGTGCCACACTTCTTGCTCGGCGCGGCGGGATGTCAGGCTGACGCGTTCCATTGCCTCGACGACGTCGAAGTCGGTGACCTCCCAGTGCTCGGATGCCCGACGGCCAGCGCTGCCCACCATGGAGTGAGATCGGGGCCGCGGGATCGGACGACTAGACGACCGGTCTAATCAAGGTTAGGCTCACAGCGTGACAACGGCGAAGGCGGACACCCGACAGACGATCCTCGACACCGCGGAGCGTCTGATGGTGCAGAAGGGTTACTCGGCCGTGGGCCTCACCGAGGTGCTGACCACGGCAGGCGTCCCGAAGGGCTCGTTCTACCACTACTTCAGCTCGAAGGACGCGTTCGGCGAGGCGATGCTGCAGAAGTACTTCACCGACTATCTGGCCAACATGGATCGCATCATCGCCACGCCGGGCGCCAGCGGTGCAGAGCAGCTGATGACCTACTGGCAGCAGTTCTACGACAAGCAGAAGGTCGACGACTGCCAGGGGCGTTGCCTGGTCGTGAAATTGGCCGCCGAAGTGGCCGACTTGTCGGAACCGATGCGGCTGACTCTGCAGCAAGGCACGGCCGGCATCATCGACCGACTCGAACGGATGCTGGCCGCCGGCGTCGCAGACCACTCGGTGTCACTCGAGTTCGAGCCCGCCCTGGCGGCGAACTCGCTCTACGGCGCGTGGGTCGGGGCAAGTGTCCTCGCGAAGGTCAACCGCAGTCCCGAGCACCTCGACAGCGTGATGGCGTACACCCGTCAGATGCTGCACATCTGACACCCAGTTCTCCGTAGGTTCAATCGCTCCTACGAAACTCCTGTCGGCCACTAGTCGACTGGTCTACTAAAAATGTGGAGGAAGACATGAACGACGACCTGATCTACAACGACGCAACGACAATGGCAGAGCTGATCCGCACCAAGGCAGTGTCCTCCGTCGAACTGGTGCGGGCACACCTCGCGCGAATCGAGGCCACGAACCCGGCCATCAACGCGATTGTGACCATCGCGGACGGTGCCCTCGACGCCGCCCACGCCGCGGACGCAGACCTGGCCGCAGGCAAAGACGTCGGTCCCCTGCACGGTGTGCCCTTCACCGTGAAGGACTCGATCGACACCGCGGGCGTGCTCACCCAGCGCGGGTCGCCGATCTTCGCGGGACGGCTGCCCACGACCGACGCCACCAGTGTGGCCCGCATCAAAGACGCTGGTGGAATTCTGCTGGCGAAGACCAACCTGCCGGAATTCTCGTACTCGACCGAGAGCGACAACCTGCTCACCGGGCGCACCAACAACCCCTGGAACCTCGACCGCACCCCCGGCGGGTCCAGCGGCGGGGAATCGGCGGCGATCGCCGCCGGGATGAGCCCGTTCGGTCTTGGCACCGATCTGGCGATCTCCGTGCGCGGCCCGGCCGCGCAAACCGGCATCGTGGCGCTCAAGCCTACCCACGGACGCATCCCGATGACCGGCGTGTGGCCCCGCGTGCCGCGTCGCGACTGGCACGTCGGTCCGATGGCTCGAACCGTCCGCGACATCGCCTTGACCTACTCGCTGCTCGCCGGACCCGACGGCGCAGACGGATTCGCCGTCACACCAAGAGAATTCGACAGCGGAGTCGGCTCCGCCCCCGATCGCCCACTGCGGGTCGGCTGGCTCGTCGACTCCGGGCTGGGACCCGTCGATCCAGAAGTCGCGGCAACCGTCCGTGCGGCTGCAGGGGCGCTTGCCAGCACCGGCGTACACGTCGAACAGGTGACGATCCCCGCGCTCGAACACGACAACCCGCTGGCACTGTTCAACCTCCAGCACGTCATGGAACTCAAGCCGGCGATGGCCGCCGCCACCAAGGGCCGCGAGGAGGACATGTTCACGATGTCCACGTCGATGCTCAACACCCCGGACACCTCGATCGAGGACTACATCGCCGCCGAACAGGGCTTCGAGAGGATCCGCGACGGCTACACCGAGTACTTCACCCGCTACGACGCACTCCTGCTACCCGTGCTCCCTATCCCCGCACACCCGCACGGCATGACCGAGTTCGTCATCGACGGAAAGACCGTCGACGCCACACACATTCAGACGTTCACGGTCCAGTTCAACATCACCGGCCTGCCGGCGCTGTCGATGCGCTTCGGCACCAGCGGCGACGGCCTACCCATCGGGGTCCAGATCGCCGGCAACTGGCACGCTGAATCCACGGTCCTTCACATCGCGTCGATGCTGGAAGGCGTCAGCCCCGTCCGAGACCTCCACCCCGCCCTATGAGCCGTTCCTTCCCACCCGCACCAGACTTTTCGACGGTCACTGTGAAGTGCGTGCACCCGTTGCCCCACGCTCATCACCCAGCCAGTGCTGGACGTAGGCGCGCGACTCCGGCGGCGCCCACTCACTCAACTCGAGGTCGTGCGCCAACAGACAAGCCACGCCGTCGGGTTGGAGGTACGGCCACGTCCGTGCGGGATGGGAAGGCACTGTGAGCTGCTGTGGCAGCGTTGCCGAGGCTGCGGAGCAGTATGGCGTTTCCATTCGGTTAACAGGCGGACCGGCCCTTGTTCTATTTCGGACGTCCGTCTACTGTTCCGGAAAGCGTGCGATCCAGGTCACCTACGAGCCGGATCGCATCCCGTCATCCGGCATGAACAGCCTGCGAGATCGCTTGGGAGAAGACGAATGTCATCACACGCACCGGACGCCGCCGCCGTGGCATCCGCAGGCCCTCAGTCCCCGAACGGGACGACCCAGTTCAAGGCGAATCTCGGCACCGGTCGAGTCGCACTCCTCGTCATAGCCTGTGCCGCACCGCTGGGATCGGTCATCGGCAATACGCCGATCGGCTTCACCCTGGGCAACGGAGCGGGCCTCCCCATCATCTTCCTGGTAGCGGGTCTGGTGCTCGCGTGCTTCGCAGCCGGGTACGTCGCCATCAATCGGGCGGTTCCGGGCGGAGGCGGGTTCGCGCGCTACGTGCACGCCGGGTTCGGACCCGGGGCGGGTCTGGGCGCGGCCTATGCGACGACCGTGGCCTACGGGTCGGGAACGATCGCCATCACGGCGGCTGCCGGTTACTTCGCCGACGTGATCGCGGAGCCGCACGGAGTGGATCTGCCGTGGTGGCTGTACTCGATCGTGGCCATGGTCGTCGTCGGCACGATCGGGCGGTACGCCGCCGACCTGAGCGCGAAGGTTCTGCTGGTCATGATCGTCGCGGAGTTCGCGATGCTGATCGTGCTCGACGTCCTGATCCTCGCGCACAGTGGACTCTCTGCTTTCCCGCTGGACGTGTTCTCCCCGAAGCAGGTGTTCTCCGGCAGTGTCGGCCCGGCGCTGATGATCGCGTTCACCTCGTTCATCGGCATCGAATCCGCCGTCATCTACGCCAACGAGGCGCGCAACCCCGGCAAGACGGTGCCGCGCGCGATCTACCTATGTGTCGGCGTCATCTCGGTGTTCTACTTCCTCACGGTGTGGCTGATCGTCGGGTCGGTCGGCGTGAACCAGATCGTGCCCGTAGCCGAGGAGGCGCAGGGCGACCTGCTGTTCACCCTCTCGGGCGAACAGGGTGGCACCGTGCTCACGTCGCTGATGCAGGTCTTCTTCCTCACGAGCGTCCTGGCATCACTGGTCGCCCTGCACAACGCGACAACGCGCTACCTGCAGACCATGGGTGCCCAAGGCACGATGCCGCGGTTCCTGGGCGTCCTGCACCCGCGGTACCGGGGGCCGGCGCGTGCGAGCGAGGCGCTGTCGGTGTTGACCGCCGTGCTGGTGGCCGTGTTCGTGATCGTTGGTCTGGACCCATACCTCGGCGTCTACACCAGCCTCGGCGGGCTGTTCACCGTCGGCATCGTGGCCATGCAGGGCGCGGTGGCCGTCACCGTGGTGGTGTTCTTCCGCAAGCGGAGGGACCGGCGGCTCTGGAAGACGCTGATCGCCCCCGCCATCGGCGCGCTCGGACTGCTGACGGCCACGGGCCTGATCATCGCGAACTACTCGGTGCTGACGGGAACCGAGGACACCCTGCCGAACCTGCTGCCCTGGTGCATTCCGTTGGCCTTCGTCATCGGCGTCGTCGTGTACCACGATCGCCGCAACGTCGTCGTCGACTTCGATCCCGTGCCGGCAGCCGAGAGTCGAGCCCAGCCGTGAGCGCCGTGGCAGTGGTCGGCCCGCACCTCGTCGACATCCTCGGCCGTCCGGTGTCGGAGATCCCCGCGGGCCAGGGCAGCGTCGTGCTCGACGAGATTCGGGTCACGGTCGCCGGGACCGGCGGTGGAGCGGCCGTCGACCTCGCCAAGCTCGGCGCCATGGTGACGTCGTTCGCAGCCATCGGCGACGACCTCCTCGGGCGACTCCTCGTCACGCAACTCCAGGAGCACGGCGTCGACACCGCTGGACTCGTGACGAAGCACGGGCAGAAGACGGCGTCGACGATCCTGCCGATCCGGCCCAACGGCGAGCGGCCCGCGCTCCACGTACCCGGTGCGATGGCATCCCTGCAGGCGGGCGACGTGCACGTCGCAACCCTGCTCGCCGCAGACGCGGTGCTCTTCGGCGGACCGGAAACGACACCGCGACTGCTGGATTCGGAGGGCATCGACCTGTTCGGCGCCGTACGTGCCGCCGGCATACCGATCTTCGTCGACCTGCTCTATCCCGGACGACCCGAGACGCTCGAGTTGCTCGCACCGCTGTTGCCGCTCGTCGACTGGTTCATGCCCAACGACCAGCAGCTGCGCGGCCTCACCGGCGTCGACGACGTCGTCGAAGCCGCACGGCTCCTGCTGGGACGCGGAGTCGGTGCCGTCGCCGTCACCGTCGGCGAACACGGCGCGCTGCTGGTGCGACCCGACGGCGACCCGGTCTCCGTACCGGCGCTGCCCACCACCGTGGTCGACACCACCGGATGCGGCGACTCGTTCAACGCGGGCATGATCACCGGCCTGCTGTTGGGATGCACCGCAGAGGACGCCGCCCTCATCGGCTGCGCGTGTGGCGCGCTGGTGGCCTCCGGACTCGGATCGGACGCCGGCATCCAGGACCTCGGCGGCGTGCTGACGCTCATCTCCGAATCGGACCCCGAGGCGGGCCGCCGCATCGGCGGCCACGTCGCCGCACACACCGCCACCGCGCTCGACGCGTGACCCAGATCCACTGCACCAGAGGGAGAACACCGTGACCACCGACATCGACGTCACCGCCGATCCGCGGCAGCGCAGCGCCGACGCCGAGCTGCGCCGCCGCGCGCGAGCCGTCGTGCCCAACGGCATGTACGGCCACCAGAACATGAACGCGTTCCCGGCGATCCCCCAGTTCATCGAGCGGGCGCGGGGGGCTCGGCTGTGGGACGTGGACGGCAACGAGTACGTCGATCTGATGTGTAGCTGGGGTCCGGTCATCCTCGGCCACCACGATCCGGTGGTGGAGGACGCGGCCGAACGTCAACGGCGGCAGGGTGATTGCCTCAATGGCCCGGCTCCGATCATGGTGGAGTTGGCGGAAGCCTTCGTTGAGACCGTGGCCGACGCCGACTGGGTGATGTTCGCCAAGAACGGCACCGACGCCACGACGATGTGCTGCACGATTGCGCGCGCTGAGACCGACCGAACGATGATCCTCGTCGCCGAGGGCGCCTACCACGGCGCCGCCCCCTGGTGCACCCCGTTCCCTGCGGGCGTCACCGCCGCGGACCGCGCGAATCTACTGCATTATCAGTACAACGACGTCGCCTCGATCCGCGCCGCGGTCGGTGATCGGGCCGACGACGTCGCCGCGATCATCGTCAGCCCCTTCCGGCACGACGCCGGGTACGACCAGGAGTTCGTCGACCCCACCTTCGCCCGGGACGTCCGCGCCTACTGCGACGAAATCGGCGCCGCACTGATCCTCGACGACGTCCGCGCCGGCTTCCGGCTGCACCACGGCGGCAGCTGGGAACCCCTTGGCGTGCGAGCGGATCTGACGCCCTGGAGCAAAGCCATCGCGAACGGTCACCCACTGGCCGCGGTCACCGGCACCGATCGCTACCGGGATGCGGCCGGCGGCATCTTCGTCACCGGCTCGTTCTGGATGGGCGCCGTGGCCATGGCCGCCAGCCTCGCCACCATCACCGAACTGGCCCGCCGCGACGCCGTGTCCCGGATGCGCGACCTTGGGCAACAGTTGCGCGCGGGCATCGTCGACAGCGCCGAGAGGTGGGGTTTCGACGTGCATTACACCGGGCCCGCGCAGATGCCGAACCTGTTGTTCGCCAACGACTCCGACTACGAGCTGTCGGTCGCGTTCAGCGCGGAGGCACAGGCTCGCGGGGTCTACGTGCACCCCAAGCACAACTGGTTCGTCTCGGCTGCCATGACCGAAGGCGACCTCGACATGGCGCTCACCGGTCTCGACGGCGCCTTCGGTGCGCTGCGCGCACGCCACCCCCGGCCATGACCGACCTGCAGGCGCTGCGCGCTGACGTCGCGGCGCGCTGTCGCGACCTGGCAGCGCAGGGCATGGCCGTGGCCGGCGCAGGCAACCTCAGCGTGCGGTCTGACGAGGGGGTCCTGATCACCCGGGCAGGAGTGCGCTTCGAGACCGCGACGGCGGACGACATCACTGTCGTCAGCCCCGCGGGCGACGTCTTGGACGGTTCCCGACCGTCCTCCGAGACGGGGCTGCACCTGGGGATCTACCAGCGCTCGGCGGCCGAGGCCGTCGTCCACACCCACGGGCGAAGCTCGGTCGCGGTCGGGCTGGTGTGCGACCAGATGCCCCTGGTGCACTACAACCTGCTCCGGCTGGGCGGCCGGATCCCGACCATCCCCTATCTCCTGTTCGGGTCCGACGAACTGGCCGAGGCGGTGGGAGATGCGGTCGCAGACGGTTTCGGCACCGTCCTGATGCGCAACCACGGTGCGGTCAGCAGCGCACGATCGCTGGCCGAGGCCGTCGAGCACGCCTGCCTCCTCGAGTGGGTGTGCGACGTCTACCTGGCGGCGCGCAGCATTGGCACCCCTGCGGTCCTCACCGACGACGATCTCCACGCAGTCGCCGAACAGAGCCGACGCCTGTCCTACGGCCACTGAGGGTCAGCCGGCGGGTCCTACACTCGTTCACAGCCGGACAGCCAAGGGGACCCGATGCCGAAGATCGTCGATCATGACGAACGCCGCGAGGAGATTCTCCGCGCGGCGATCCGGGTGATCGACAGCGTGGGACTGGACAACACCACCACCCGCGCGATCGCGCTGGAGTCCGGCTATTCCAACGGGGTCCTGAGTCACTACTTCCAGGACAAGGACGACATCCTGCAGTCGATCCTGGTGAAGACGCACCGCGAGTTCATGAGCCGGGTCGAGGACAGCATGCGCGGCAAGGACGAATTCGGCCGGCTGTGGGCGATGTTGATGCAGAACCTGCCCCTCGACCGCGAGCGCCGCGTCGAGACCCTGATGGAGATGACCTTCTGGCCGCGCGCGGTGTCGAACCCCGCGTCGCAGGAGTTCCAACGCAACGCCGCCAACGATCTGCTGAAGCGGATCCGCACTCTCATCGCCGACGTCCGCGGGGCCGGCCGACTCGACAGCGACCTGACGGATGCCGACGTTGCCGAGCTACTCATCGCCGTCATCGATGGATTGTCGGTGCACGCCGAGCTGTTCCCGAAGCGGCTCCCGGCTGCCCACCAGAAGAGGTTGATTCGAGTTCAGCTGGAAGCCATGGGCTTCCGGATCGACGAGAAGGCGCTCGACACCGCACGATGACGGCGAATCAGCCCACCAGGTGGTCCACGAGATCGATCCGGATGGCCGCCAGCACCACGTGGCCGAACCACTGGGCATCGTCGGGATCAACGCACGCGTCCAACATTCTCGCGATCTGCAGTCCGACATCGCGACGCCGCCGAGCTTGCCGCTGAGATCAGCGCTTGTGCGCTTGGATGGTGTAGGTCAGAGGAAGTCGCTCCGGGTTCTGGGCCAGTACGTACTCGCCATCGAATTCGGTGCTCTCGACCATCAACTCCCCCAGCGCCTTCCACGGTACTTCGCGGTGCTCGTCGAGGGCAGTCACCATCAGCCCAGCGGCGGTGAGGGCGGTGAAGACTTCACCGAGGCCGTGGTTGAACGACACGCCTTGCGGTGCGGACACGATCCCCTCGCCGCCATAGGTGCCCGTTTCGGTGAACGCGGTTCCCGTCGTCTCGAAGTAGGGGTACTGCACAACCAGCAGATCGTCGGGACGGGTATCGCTGAGCGTATCGAGCATGGGATGGCCCTCGCGCATGAACATCCGGCCGCCGGGACGGAGCAGGGCGGCAACACCATCAGCCCATCGTCGGATGTCCGGTAACCAACAGATCGCGCCGATACCGGTGTAGACCAGATCGCAGCATTCTGCGCCAAGGACCGCGGCGGCGTCGTAGACGTCGGACTCCACGAATCTGACGTCGGTTGCAGCGTGTGTGGCGAGGCTCATTGCGGCCGTGATTGCCGAGGGTGAGAAGTCCAGTCCGGTGACGGATCGCGGCCCCAGCCGGGCGAGCGACACGGTGTCAGTGCCGATGTGGCATTGCAGGTGCACTACGTCGAGACCTGCGATGTCGCCAAGTCGCGGTAGGTCATAGCGCACCACACCCGACAGGAATTCCGGATCTTGGAAGCTGGCGAAGTCGTATCCACCGGGGCCCAGATGCAGTGGGACCCGCGCCTCCCAGTTCGCCAGATTCAGCGCCCGCCAGTCCTCAGTCACCCAGCGATTCTCGCAGGCCTCGCCGACTGCGATCGCCCGGTCCGCGCTGCGACGAGGGCTTATTACGGCTCGCTGTCTCAGATCTAAAGAATCGAGACGGAGTAGATCTTGTCTCGCGAAGCCCAGTCTTTCGACGTCGCATTGTGCGCGAACTTCTTCTTCGCACTGAAACTTTGGGCACACGGCAGCCGTAAGGGGATCCTCAAGCAGTGAGTGGTTTTGAGCACTCCTCGCCGCGCAGCGAGGGCCGGGGTCGCTCCGCGCCAGTTAAGCGAGACCGCCGTATGCGGCACTGTCGGCGCTGCAATCGAGACGGCTAACGGGGATGTCGTCGTAGGTGTCTGTGTGGTGGCGGCGGGGTGATGGGCTACGTCGTGGCGTTGCGGAGGGCTGCGAGGGTGGCCTGCACGGCAGGCCGGTCCGCGGTGTCGGTGCGCCAGGCCGCGAAGACGCGGCGAACAGGGGGTTGGTGAAGGGGTTTGAGGGTTACCTCGTCGGGCACAGGTCCTCGTCCGAGCCTTGGCACGAGAGCAACGCCGAGTCCTGCGGCGACCAGGGATAGGAATGTCTGGTGCTCGCTGGCGGTGTGGGCGACGTGGAGTTCGTGTCCGTGCTCGTGCAGCGCGCGGCGCAACCAGTCGTGGGCGCGCACCCCCGACTCCCATGCGATCCAGTGCTCGTCTGCACACGCGCTCAGTGAAATCGGGCCGGCGGCGGTGAGGAGGTGGTGACGTGCGGGTAGCGCGAGTTCGGAGACGTCGTCGATTAGGTGGGTCGCCTGCACCCAGTCGGGCAGATGCGGCTCGGCGGGGAGCCATTCGTCGATGATCGCCATATCGACGTCCCCGTGGACTAGGAGCCCCAAGGCGGTGTCGGGATCGTGCTCGCGGGATTCCAAGCGCAGGTCGGGGTGATGTAGTCGCAGCTGGTGCAAGGCTGCGGGCAGGATCGCGCGCGTTGCAGTGGCGAACGCGGCTACTGCCATACGCCCGACCACTTGGCCGCGGCGCGCCTCCAGCGCGGTTTCGGTCTCGGTAATGCGGGTCAGGATCTCGTTGGTGTGTTCCACGAGCAGGATTCCGGCGTCAGTAAGCACGACGCCCCGACCCCTGCGGACTAGCAGAGGTTGGCCGACCTCGCGTTCGAGCTTGACCAGCTGCTGAGATAGCGCGGATTGGGTGAGGTGAAGCGCTGCTGCCGCTGCACTGATCGTCCCGTGGCGGGCTACGGCCTGTAGTGAGCGCGCTCGCATGACGTCAAACATAGAAGCGATGCTAATGCGATATCGCAAGAAAGATTAGCTTGTGTGGTCATTGGTTCGATCGGAGCATGGCGTTTATGAACTCACCGCCGCCGCTCTCTCGGGGATCGTTCGCCGCCCGAGACTGGTTCCTGCTTGCCGCCGTCGCCCTGATGTGGGGTTTGTCCTTCATATTCATCAAGATCGGAGCAGACGGGCTCGCCCCTGCCACTGTGGCTTGGCTTCGGCTGGCCTTCGGTGCGGCCGCCCTGGCTCTCCTCCCGGGCGCCAGAGCACCGCTGCGCGAGGGCCGAGAATGGTGGCCGGTGATCGTGCTGGGATTGGTCTGGATGGCGGTCCCATTCGTGCTATTCGCCGCAGCCGAGCAGAGGATCCCGTCGGCGTTGGCGGGAATGATCAACGGATCGGCACCACTGTTCACGATGCTCATCGCGACGGCCGTGTCGCGAAAGGGGCCAGGGAAGCGGCTGGCGCTCGGCCTAGTCATTGGATTCGCCGGCGTCGTCGCGGTCAGCCTGCCCGAAGTTACCGAAGGGGGTAACACCGCCGGAATCCTCATGGTCGTGGCGGCCACCGCGCTCTACGGCGTCGCGTTCAATCTCACCGGCCCCCTGCAGGCACGCAACGGAACACTTCCCGTGATCTGGCGTTCGCAGCTGGCCGCGCTGATACTTCTCACACCCGCCGGCCTTGCCGGACTCGGCACCTCCGCTCCCACCCCGGAGGGCCTAGCAGCGACGGCAGCCCTCGGAATCATCAGCACCGGTACGGCCTTCGCCTGCTTCGCCATGCTGGTTGTCAGAGTGGGAGCCCCCCGCGCCTCGATCGCCACATACCTCGTCCCAGTCGTCGCGATCCTAGTTGGGGCCCTCGCCTCCGAGCCACTGCGACCAATCGCCTTGGTAGGCATCGTCCTGGTGCTCTCAGGGGCGTACCTCTCATCGAGCGCGCCACAGCGGCGCCCCTCCGCGAAAGCCTCCCTTGCCGGACGTCGGCGCAACCGCCCGATCTCAACCTCTACGACCAGCGAGACAGGCGACAGGAGTCCATGAGGACCAACGCCGAACGATCGATTCAGTTGGGAGGCAGTCCTTCTTGGTGAGCAACGACCGATCCTCGCAACGGCGACGCCCCCTTGCGGCGGTGGGCTGTCTCACATCTAGAGATCTGAGACGTGTCGCATCCCGTCTCAGATGTGGCGCAAACTCGACCGAAGTGTTTGATGCTGCGGCTGGCACCTGAGTTGCTTGGTGACACTGGTGATCTGATGGATACCTACAAAGGTATGCAAGCCGATGCCCGGTGATCGTCGAGGTGAACGCAGACACTCGGGTCGCTACTGGCGAGTAGTGCTTGCACATTGTTCGGCGAGAGGGTGCCTGGTGAGTGTGAGGGCACCGTCTGACGCAGCTGCGACCTCCACTTCACAGTATGGGTGCACTCACATGCTGATGCCGGCGTACATCGCCGCGGGCGGTTGGGCTAGCAACGCTTTCACCGCCCTGGTATCGGCGTCAGCCAATACCTCGTCGGCCCCCGACTCCAACCCGTTCAGTGCGTCGCGGACCACGTCGGCTGGATCGTTTTTCGCCATGTCGATGCCGGCGAGCATATCGGTCTCGGTGGCGGACAAGTGCAATCCGACGACCTGGGTGCCTTGCGCTGTCAGCTCAAGCCGAGTGCTGTTGGTCAGTTGCCATTCAGCGGCCTTGGCAGCGGCGTACGCGCCGTTACCGGGGAACACCTGGAAGGAACCGACCGACATCACGTTGAGAAGAGCGCCGCCGCCATTGCGTGCCAAGATCGGGGCGAAGGCACGAGTCATCGACAGCGTGCCCCAGAAATGGGTGGCCATTTCGAGTCGAATGGCGTCGAGGTCTCCGGTCACCAAATTCTGTGCCGTCATGATTCCGGCGTTGTTGATCAGCACGTCGACGTCGGCCGCGGCCCTGGCCACCTCAGCCACCATGGTCTCGTCGGTGATGTCCAACCGCACCGGCACGATCCGGGAGTTGTTGCTGGAGATGGTTTCCGGCCGACGGGCGGCGGCGTACACCTTGGTGGCGCCTCGCGCGAGCAACTGCCGGACGAACTCCGCACCTATTCCGCGGTTGGCGCCCGTCACCAGGGCGGTCGCATTTTGCAATTCCATTCCCCAAGCCTAGAATCTGACATCAATGTCAGGTTCAAGGCACCCGCGCCGTGATGTAGCGCACAAATATTCGGCGGCCGCGCCGAAATGAAGATCGGTGAGCTCGCCCGAATCACCGGCGCCAGCGTGCGGTCACTGCGTTACTACGAGCAACGGCAGCTGCTGTTGTCCCGTCGCACGACCGGCGGTCAGCGAATCTACGATCAGGACGCGGTGGAGCGGGTCACTCTCATCAGAGAACTGTTCGCCGCCGGCGTCAGCAGTGATGTGGTGGTGCAGTTGCTGCCCTGCATCCATTCAGGGACGGCAACGCCAGCGATGGTGGAACTGCTGTCGCACGAACGCGCGCGAATCGACACCGAAGTACGCAGGCTGGCCGCCACCCGTGACCGTCTTGACCAGCTGATCGTCGCAACGCGAGCGACCACCCTAACCGCCGCCGCTCCCGCGACTTCCGCCGGGTGACGTTCTCAGCAGCCGATTCTCGGGTGTGTCCCGTAGTGAGCTGACTTTCAAGAGCGATGCATCCGCGTGTCGCTAGGTGGTGCGCAACGGCTACCACCAGACTCCCGAAGACTCACTCTGCTAGCGCCGTGGTCCCAGCTCGGGTTGTCTCGTTTCCTGTCTCACACGGCGTGCCTCACCCCGTTGCTCAGACTGAATGCCACCTAGAGCCTGTGCTTTTCGTTTAAGCATGTGACGCGGAGTTGAATACCGAGCCGTACTGAATCACGCTCGACTGCAATTGTTCTCGCGGATTCAGGACAAGAACCGGGTTACCTCGGGGTCCGAATCGACACAAGAAGAGCATTCCGTCACAGGAATCCCCCTCGTTACTCGGCCACTGCTTCACCGCTTTGTTGCACCGCGTTGCGGTAGTGCCGGGGCGATGACCCGACTTCGCGCCGGAACGCTGTGCTGAAGGCACTTTCAGACTCATAACCCGTTGCAGCTGCTAGCTCAGAGTTCGACCAACCGCCGTTGCGCAGTGCGTCTCGGGCCAGCGTCATTCGCCACTTGATCAAGTAGGCCAACGGAGCTACACCCACCTTGGCCTTGAACGCTGCGGCGAACGCTGAACGTGACATCTGACCGATCTCAGCAAGCTCGGCGAGCGTCCATCGGCGGCTTACGTCGGCGTGTATCGCCCGCAACGCCGCCCCGACGCCATCGTCGGCCAGCGCTGCAAGCCAGCCGCTGGGTTGTTCGGCGTTGCCAGCATGCGCCCGCAACATGTGGACGAAAATAATCTGCGCTAGGTGCTCCAGCACCAAAGAACGCCCGACACTGGGCGATTCGATCTCGAAAACCAGCAGCGACGCGAGGTTCATAAACAGCGTCCCGCGCGGATCGTCGGCCCGGACATGCACTACCCGCGGAAGCACATCGAGCAGCATCGAGGTGTCGCTGGCGTCGAACGTGAAGTCGACACTGCACGTATAGGAGTCCTCGTCTGCCTCGGTGCCGATGCGAAACCCTCTGCCGATCGTGTTCCGCGGCAGCGTGGTGGCCGGGTGCGCAGAAACCTCATCGAGCGAGCTGCTGAGCGTGTAGGGCGGAGGATGGCCAAGCAGGTAGAAGTCCCCTTCGTCCAACAGCACCGGCTCAAGGCCGTCGAGGCTCAACCAGCACTGGCCGTCGACCACAACGCCGAGTCTGACGTGAGGGGAGGGGTCAAATCGCACCGCCCACGGACTGGCGGCGTGCAGCGGTGCCGGCACAACCGTCCGTGGACGGAGCAGCTCCATGACGCCGGCTATCGGATCGCGTGAACCGATCACAGCACGATCCGTGGACGATACGTAAAGAACTTCAGACTCCACGTTATGGACCGTACCTAAGACTCACTGCATAGTGGGTTCAATGCCGTACCTGGTGGCACGTCTTGACAGGGCGCGCCACTGCCGGGGCGACAACCCTCGATGTTAAGGAGCGAACCTTGCGTTATCGATATCTCGGCCGATCAGGACTGCGTGTCTCGACGCTCTCTCTGGGAACCGGGAACTTCGGAGGTGGCTGGGGACACGGCGCAAGCGTCCCTGAGGCGCAAGACATGTACGTCCAATATCGTGCGGCCGGCGGAAATTTCATCGATACCTCCAGCAACTATCAATTCGGTGACGCCGAGGCGTATCTCGCCGACATGATCGCATCAGATCGCGACGAGGTGGTACTGGCAACCAAGTACTCAACGGGCACCACCATGGACAGCGGCCTCCAGATGACCGGTAACGGCAGAAAGTCGATGGTTCAGTCGCTGGAGGCGAGCCTGCGACGTCTGAAAACCGATCGAGTAGACCTGTTGTGGGCACACGCTCCCGACAACGCGACACCAATCGAAGAAATCATGCGCGCATTCGACGATCTTGTCCGCTCCGGAAAGGTGCTCTACGCGGGACTTTCGAGCTTCCCCGCCTGGCGGGTAGCGACAGGCGCGACGATCGCCGCGACACGCGGCTGGGCACCTCTGGTCGCTATCCAGACGGAATACAGCTTGGTCGAACGCGCTGCAGAACGCGATCTGTTGCCGATGGCCGCAGGCTTCGGACTGGGGGTGCTGGGCTATTCGCCGCTCGGCGGAGGCATGCTGACCGGAAAATATCGCCGAGGAGAAAGGGGCCGTGCACAGAGTTCGATCAGCCAGTTCCTGCACCAAGAAGATGACGGCAACAAGGCCGCCATACTCGACACGGTTGAAGCGATCGCCCGGGAAGCTAACGTCACTGCCGAGGCGGTGGCGATCAGCTGGTCAATGGCCAAGGGAGTCATCCCAATCATCGGCCCACGAACGGCGGAGCAGCTGACGACCAATCTTGCGGCGGCACAGCTTGATCTGAGTCCAGAGCAGATCGACAGGCTCGACACCGCCAGCGCTATACAGCTGGGTTACCCGCACAACATGAAGACCGATCCGGGAGCTGTCCACGCCGTCACGGGCGGGAAGGCCGACCTACTCGATGCCCCCTCCCTCACCATTCCCTAGGTGCGCGTTCCAGCCATTGGGTCGACGGCAGCCAGCAAGGCGACAGCTTGTCGACACCTCGCGGCCTCGACTCGACGGTTGTTGTCGCAGTTGCGGTTTGCGCATGGCTGCTTTGGTATCGGTGGCGGCGTTGTGGGCTTTGGTGCGCCGCCAGATCGCATCCTGATACGCGCGAGCGAGCACGGCGATCGCCTGCACAGTTCCGTGTCGGCCGGGAGCCGGCGGTGCAGGTGGGCATCGACGCGCAGAATGTTGGCCAGCGTCATCGCGTCCGCGCGCTCGGACTTCGCACGTGCCGCCGAGTGACGTTCCCGGTAGCGGGCTGCCGCCAGCGGGTTGATCGAATACACCCTCGACCGGTAACGAAGAGCACTTGATTGGCGAGCGGGCCGAACTCCTAACCGAGTGTCTCCCAGAAGCGGGTGAGGGCCGTTGCGCCGCGCGCCGGGTCCTGCACCATCCACCAGTGCCCGAGCCCGTGGAGGTGCTCCGTTTGGGCCCCTGCTCGGCGAGCGGCGCGGCGGCGGATCGCATCGGAGCCGACGTAGGGATCCTCGCTGGCCAGCAGTGACAGGCCCGGTCGCGCCCGCGCATTCTCCAACGCTCGCCCGGCCTCAGCCATTACTGGCTGACGCGCCGAGCGGTACAAGGACAGGATCGCTCGACCCATCTCCGGACCCTGGTGTGTCGCAATGGATCCAGCGACAGCCGTTGGCAAGCCAAGGGCGGTCATCTGGGCGGTTCGATCCTCGACCGTGCCACCCATCATCGTGTCCACCAGCTGCTCGCCCTCGCCGGGCGTCTGCCACACCTGGGCGAGGTCGTGCCAGACGTATCTGGGTCGAACAATCCCAGCGCGTCGCTTGCCCAGCTACGCACCAGTTCGGGTCGATGCATCACCAGATTCACCACGTGGCCGCCGCCCCAGTCGTGCCCGACGAGGTCGACTGGCGAGTCGACGCGTTCCAGCTCTCGTTCGAGCCAGTCGCGGTAGGCGAGGTAGGTCCCCGCAAAGCCATCGGGAAGGGGGATGCCGAACCCTGGTGGCGACAAGCGCACCACGTCGTCGCGCCCAAGCTCCTCGACGAGTGGGTTCCAGATGGCATCGGTCTCCGGATTACCGTGCACCAAGACCACGTGATCATTGCTGCGCGTTGCGCCAGGCGAGCATCTCGGTGAGGACGGAGAAGTCGTAGCCCTCATTCGTCGGGTGGATTTCGGTGGTGAACGTCGTCGCACCAGCGTCGCGGAAGGCGTTGGCGCTGGCGGCGCCGTCCCAGCCCACGGACCGTTCGATGTCGGCACCGGCGCGGCCTGCGGCGGCGGCGAGGTCGTCTAGGTGTACTGACCTGAGAGGTTGGGTACGCGGCTGGCGGGTGGTTGACCGCCGAGTGCGGTGTGGCCGCGGTGATGATTGTAGGTGTGCAGCCAGCGGGGGTATTCGGCGCAGCGTTCGGTGTCGCTGGTGTAGAGCCGGGCGTAGGCCCACTCGTCGGCCAGGGTGCGGTGGAAGCGTTCGACCTTGCCGTTGGTCTGGGGCCGATAGGGGCGGGTTCGTCGGTGTTCGATATCACCAAGTGCGTCCCGGAATGCGTGTGACCGATAGCAGGAACCATTGTCGGTCAACACCTTTGAGACGATGATGCCGCATTGGTTGAACCAGGCGTTGGCGCGAATCCAGAACCCCGCGGCAGTCTCTTTGCGTTCGTCGGCAAGCAGCTCGCTGTAGACCAGCCGCGAGTGGGCGTCGATGGCGGTGTGCAGGAAGTGATAACCGCGCACCGGGTGGCGATGCTTACTGCGGACTCCGGTTTTATGAGCTTGCGAGTTGCGTTTCCCGATGGCACGGCCCCGCATACGCCACCCACCGCCGTCGGGAATCTTGCCGACTTTCTTGACGTCGATGTGGACCAGTTCGCCAACCGCAGCCGTTTCGATGCGACGCACGACCCGGCCGGTCGGGCGGTCTAACCAGCGCAGCCTGGCAATCCCGTAACGCGTCAGCACGCGGTGCACCGTGGAGGGATGAATGCCCAGCAGATAACCGATTCGGGCTGGTCCCCACCTGCGCGTGACCCGGACTTTGATGATCCGTCGCTCAGTGCGGGCCGGGGTTTGATTCGGGCTGTGGTGCGGGCGTGAGCTGCGATCGGCCATACCGGCCGGCCCCAGCTCGCGGTATCGGGCCGCCCAGCGCTGGGCCGTGGTGACCGCGACCTGAAAGCGCTCCGCGGCCCGGCGCAGCGTCCAGCCGTCTTCGACGACGCAACGAGCCAGGCGCAGACGACCGGTTTCTGACAATGGGGCATTACGGTGGGACACGAAGACCTCCGAGAGGGTTGGTGCGTTCCTAGACAGCTCGCACTTCACTCGGAGGTCTTCTTCATGTCACCACGCCACGCCGTACCTAACGTCCGTGGTCAGTACGACTAGGCGCGCGCTCGCATCGTGGAACTTGTCGAGGCTTATGTAGGTGTGCCAGATATCGGCGTGCCGGGCTACCGCGGGTAGCGTGCGCTTGAAACCGGATCCGCCGATCAGGATGGGAATCTTACGTACCGGGGCGGGCTTAAGAACCGCAAGACGAGCCGCGATGCGGTCTAAACCCGCGTCGAGCAGATCAAAACGCGTCTTCCACGTCCCGAAGTCGTAACCGTATGTGGTGTAATCCTTTTCGTACCAGCCAGCACCGACGCCGAGGATCAGTCGGCCGCCGCTGATGTGATCGACGGTGCGGGCCATGTCGGCCAGCAGATCGGGATTGCGATACCCGATACCGCTGACTTGTAGCCCGATCTCGGCGCGGTTGGTGATTTCGCCCCACGTGGCCAGGGCTGTCCAACCCTCGAAGTTGTTCACGTCGGGTTGGAGATCGTCCAGCACGGGCATCGCGTCGACGATCTCGGTGAAGGTCGGTCGGTGAAAGTGGTCGTAGCCGAGGATCATGTCGGTGCCGATGTCCTCGGCGTGCAAGACCGCGCTACGCCAGCTCTGGTAGTCCGGTGCCCCGCCGGGCCACAGTTGCACTCCAATGCGTAATGGTCGACTCATGTTGTGTCCCATCGTTTCTCGTCGGTGACGTTGTTGATGTGGTCGTGTACTCGGTCCCTGAGAGCGGCGTCCGGTTGCCCCTCCCGCAGGTTGAGGCTCAGTGGCTCCGTCGGGTGTGCACCACGGTAGAACCGGCCCGGCATAGAGGAAAATAGTGGCAACGTATGCTCACCATTGACATCTCCTATGCCATACATCGAGGGTGATTGACATGAACCTGCGCCAATACGAGTACGCGCTGGCCGTCGCCGAGGAGGGCTCTATGACAGCGGCAGCAGAACGACTGCGAGTCACCCAACCCTCCCTGTCGCAGCAGATCGGCGCCTTGGAAAAGCACCTCGGAGTGCAGCTGTTCACTCGCACCCCGAACGGGGTCACGGTGACGGTCGCCGGGCGGGCTTTCCTCGCCGAGGCGAAGATCGCGACCACCGCATCCCGGCGAGCCATCACGGCCGCCCGCGCCGCCAACGGGGAACTTGCAGGCGAACTGATCATCGCCGTCCACATGGGCCTCGGAGCACGCCAGCTGCCTCAGGCACTGGGACAGCTGCGACGCCGCCACCCGAAGCTGCAGGTGACTCTCCACGAGGAACCCGATCCCGCGGACATGGAACGACTGGTCCGACAGGGAACCCTCGACATGGTCCTCGTGCACCGCATCCCTGCCGGGTGCACCTTCGACGTTCACCCGCTGGGCGAAGAAACCTATGTCGCGGTCTTGCCGAAGGGGCACCCGCGTCTCTCGGACGGCGCTGCCTTGCGCTTAGAAGACCTGGCGTCAGAGGGATGGGTCCGGTTCCGGAGCGCCAGCCTGCTCGACGAATACCTCGCCCGCCTGCTCGCCACCGCGGGCCTCAGCCCGCACACAGTAGCCCGAGCGTCCCAAATCTCCACTGCGGTGCGGCTCGTGGCGCAGGGCTTGGGCGTCACGGTGATCCCGGCCTCGGCCATCCCCGAAGGCTTCGAAGAACTGGCCTGCCCGCTCGTGCCCTCCCTGACCGAGCCAGTCCTCCTCGGCGTGCGGCGCAATCCGGGTTCGGCAGAGACGGCAATGCTCGATCAGCTCGATCAGCAAACCTGGTGCGGTACAGGACTTCTCTGTCAGCCCACGGCCATTTAAGGCATCACGACGCCAGCCTGCCCTGACTCCTAACGCGCGCTCGGCGGCTCAGGCGCGCATGAAATTCTCACTCGATGTCCAATTGGACATCGAGTGGACATTTGGAATGAGAATTGGACAAAAAGTTTGAGAAGCCACAACTCTGTAGGTTCTGCCGTTTCACTTCATTTGGCCGTGCTCTGACCTGGGACTGTCGGATTCGTCTCACGCCAGCGGCGCCGGCGGATCTCTTTGTTGAGCCGCTCTTGGGGGTTGTTGGACCAGATTTGGCGCCAGATCTGCTTGGGAAACGCGGTGAACGCCAGCAGATCCAGATCTGATGGCGGAGGTTCGCGGCGTCGACTGCCGGTTCGCCGTCCGAATTCCGTCCGAGCAGGAGGTCGAGCAGGTCGTCGCGTGGGTTCGCCGCATCGGCGCGGTGTTGCTCGACCAGGTCGTCGAAGAAGTCGTGCAGGTAGGTAACTTCTGCGTCGAATTCGGTTTTCGTCGTGCCGATCCCGGCTTTTCCCAGTTCGGAGAAGGCGGCGGTGAAGCTCCGCGGGACCGGGGCGAGACCGTCGTGGTTGAACGAGTCGAATCGCGCCCCGAAACCTGCCAGGCCGACGGTATCCATGGCGAGTTTTTGCAAGTCTGCCGAAGCGTCGACCGGCCCATGCCCAGCACATGCATCCCACCGTGTGAGCAGCTGTCCACAGATGTCGAGCATCGCGCTGTGATGATTGCGCAAACCGGCGTAGCTGAACCCAGGCATCAGGGCTTCGTGGGCTTTCTGCCAGTTCGGCTCACCGTGGTAGGCGGTGAACAACCCGTCGCCTGCCAGCAGGCGGATCTTGGCCAGCGGTAGCGTCGGGTTCTTCGCGAAGCGGTTTTCGTCGGACAACTCCGCGACCAACTCCGATGAGCACGCGTAGAGCCTGCGCGTGCCGTTGAAGTCGCCGTAGAACAGCGGCCCGTACATCTCGCCGAGGAGGTCGGCGGGTTGTGCATATGGGCGGCCGACCAGCTTCGACCATGGCGGCAGCGGTCCCTCGGCGGACGGGACGTCGGGCAGGTCAGGTGGTGGCGACGGCGCGAAGTTCGGCGAATCAGAACCAATGGAAGCCATGTTGCCCCTTTCGCGGGTGGGTGTCCATCCATTAGGCATACTAAAGAACATACTTTAGGTACACTAAACACCTATGGGGAAGAAGGCAACCGCGAATTACTCGGCCGGCATCGATGAAGCTGGGCTCGGCGCACAGCTGCGATCAACGGTGGGTCGGCTCTACCGGCGGTTCCGCAGCGAACGAGCAGAAGGCAGTCTCGGAGACGCTGCGCTCGAGGTGCTCACCTCGCTGCACAAGAACGGTCCCCAGACCCTGACTGCCCTTAGCGAACTCGCCCGGGTAGCCCCCGCTTCAATGAGTCAGACCGTCAACCGCCTCACCTCGGCGCGTTACGCGATTCGTGTTCCCGACCCGAACGACGGCCGAAAAGTGCTCTTCAGTGCCACTACCGAGGGTGCCAAAGTTGCCCTCGCCGCACGCGCCCAGCGCAATGCCTGGCTCGACGCCCAGCTGCAGAAACTCACCCCGGAGGAGCAGAACACCATTGCCTGCGCATGTGTCCTGATGAACAAAATCGCTGATATGTAACTAGTAGGCGCGCCCACAAGGTGTCTCAGCGCCAACGGTCGGTGGAACGGCATCGCAAGTGGGCTCGCTACTCGGTGCCCGGCGGTCTCGTGGCCCGAAAGCATAGGCCGATTTGAGCGCCCTGGTGAAGACTGCAGCGGCGTGAGTTGTGTCGAGATACTGGCGCGCGGAGCTAATTTAGCCGCGCCTGCTGGAAAATTCTGAGCCCGGCCGCCAAACGCCGCGCCGTGGACATGCTCAAGGAAACCTTGAAGATGTCGGGAACGGTTGGCGTGCAGGGCTGTCGGGCTGGCCCGCTCCACCTACCGCATCTTGCCGATCGGGCAGACCCCTACCGATCCTGTGTGCAGTCGAAGGTTGCCTTCGTGACCGCGAGCACGGGCCGCTGCCGGCGCCAGCTCCCACCGCGACCGCATCATCGCCCCGAGCTGGCACTTCGATCGGTGATGCCAGGCCGATTCGACGAGCAGCCGACGCACGTGGGTGTTGACGGTCTTAGTGATCGGTCCCGCGTCGAACCCGACGCGAATTCCGAGGTACCAACGGGAGGAACGAACGAACTAATCGTGTTGCCGGTGAACAGATCCGCTGCTTCCTCCCGACACCCGCGTGGGGTCGTGTGGATTGCGCGAGGGCCCGTGCGCCGATCTGTCCCCCGTCGCGCCGAATGCGAACTCATGCAGCACCGTCTTGCCGACGATCACTACTCCCGACTGGCGGAGCGCGCCGACGACATCGGAATCGGTCTCGGCGTGGTCCGTGCCGAACGAGGACGCCGACCCGCAGGTGGTGGGTAGTCCTGCCATGTCGAAGATGTCTTTGACCGCAATCGGAATCCCATGCAGCGGACCGCGATCAACTACTTCGGCGAGGTCTCGGTCGGCAGCCGCCGCCGAGACTCGGGCACCGTCCTCGTCGAGGATTACGAAAGCACCCAGCACAGGGTTCGCCTCGTGTGTCCGCCTGAGGGCATCGTTTGTCAACTGCGCCGACGATGTGTCGTGCGCCTGAATCGCGGCGCCCATCTGCGCGGCTTTTTCGGGGGTTTTCACGGTGTTCACAGCACTCCGTTCATGAGGAACGACATCGGTGGAACGACCACCAGCGTGGTCAGTGCCATGGAGGCCACGTTGCCGACGTAGGGATGCCGCTGATTGCATCGGGCACCGCCGCAGCCGAGCGCGGATTCCGCGTTCGCTACACCCGATTAGTAGATGAACTCATCGGGGCCGCTGACGACAAGCAGCTCACTAAGACCATCAACCGCTACGGCAGAGTGGATCATCTCCTGCTGGGTTACATGAAACTAGCCAAACGAGGGGCTGAGCTGTTGGTTCAGGTGTTGACCGAGCGGGAGGAAAAGAACGTCATCACGATTGCGAGCAGCGAGTCCTTCTCCGGCTGGACCAAGGCCTTCACCGACCCACGCCTGTGCGAAGCGATCGTCGACCGGGTCACCTTCGGTGCACCACCATCGAGACCGGCATCGACTCCTACCGCTTGGCTCACACGAGCTCCCGCCCGCAGTAGGGGCGCTCAGACCTTCTCGCCCAACGCAACTCGCAGCCTAGTCAATGCATTCATCAAACTGATGCTGGCGGTGATATCGACCAGTTCCTTCTCGGTGAACACCTCAGCAAGCCGGGCTCGAAGAGCTTCCAGATCCCCGGAAAGAGTACTCAACGCCTCTGTCCACTCCAAGACGAGCAGCTGCTTGGCATCAAACGCCGAGGAGTGGCGCCAACCAGGGATTTGTCGATGACCGACTGATCAAAACCCATCTGCCGAAGCTCGCCGGCATGGTAGGCACAGCAGTAGGCGCACCCCACCAGCTGCGTCACACGAAGCTCCGCCAGAGCGACCAACTTCTCATCCATTTCAGCCACCCGGATGCCGTGATGCGCCTTATGTAGATGGCCGATGACATCCTACGAAACCGACTTGTAGTCCACGCGCGGGCTCTCCTTCTACATCTCGACAGGCGCAATTGCCAACAACGTCTGTGATCACGCGGGCGCGACGTTGCGCGATCACCTGGGAGCACCGGCACAAAACGGTCCCGATCCACGCCTTTACGCCCAAGCACCTAACGGCCGATCCATCAACTGAGGAGACCACCGATGACTACCGCGACAGGATCTCGCACACCGGCAGACCGGCACAAACGCAGCGCGCGTCACGTCACGGCGGCTGTCTTTCTGACGCTTGCGGGTGTAGCAGCTTCCCCGGCGCTCGCGCAGACGGGTTCGGCGGCGCCCACCGATTCCGGGGAGTGCGGGGCAGCTCTGGAAACCGCGATGGAGGGTCACACCAACACGCGCGTTGTGCTGGCCAAGGCGTTCAGGCGCGGCGAAAAGCTGGTCCTCACGGACGACCCGAACGCTGTCAGTTCACCGAACGCGGTCGAAGGCGCGGCCAAGGTTGCGCCGCCCGTCGCCGGCGCCGATCTGTGCCTGGTGAAGCTGGTGGTCGGCCCCGGTCATCCCGGTCCGGCCGATGCCCCGTCGACGTCGGCGGGCATCGGTATCGAAATATTGTTACCGGCGCCTGGCGTATGGAACGAGCGGATTCGGGCCTATGGCAACAGTGGCTGGTCCGGAACGCCACAAGCCGACCCCTTGGTCGTCGCGAGCGACGACATCCACTCGGCCGCCGTTGCGAAGGGTTTCGTCGTGGCGACGTCCGACAACGGCCATGTCGGTTCGCCGGTCGATGCATCGTTCGCCATGAAGCCGGACGGCAGCATCAACACAGTGTTGTGGCAGGATTTCGCCGAGCGCAGCCTGCATGAAACAGCCGAAAAGACGAAGGCCGTCGTTCGCGCCTACTACGGGCGTCCGCATCGCTTCGCCTATTGGGACGGCTTCTCGACGGGCGGTCGTCAGGGGTTGAAACTGGCGCAACGCTTTCCGGACGACTTCGACGGCATTCTGGCGGGCGCTCCCGCGATCAACTGGACCAGCTACCACACCGGCGTGCTCTATGGTCCGGTCGCGATGCAGCAGGACCTGGGGCAAATGATCGCGCCCGAAAAGCTAGCGGCCGTATCGCGGGCGTCCATCGCCGCCTGCGGTGGAGCCGAGCTGGGCTTCGTCCTCGACCCACTTTCGTGCCGTTATGACCCATCAACGGATGCGGCGATCCTGTGCGCGGGAAGCGATAACGGCACAGACGGCCTTGCGGCGCGTGGCACAGAGCCGTGCCTCACTCGGGCCGAAGCGGATGGTGTCAACAAGCTGTGGTACGGGCAGACCCGCGATGGCAGCGTGCCGGCACCCGCACGCGACAATGGCAACGACAGCACGCTTGACGGTGGACCACGGCTCTGGTTCGGCTGGACCCGCGGGACCGAGTTGCAAACCACGTCGGCGGGGGCTTCGCCAGGCCTTGATCTCGCGGCCGGTCAGACGGCGCTAAACCTGGAGGACGCATCGCTCGCGACACCGGGTTTCCGCAACGCCACAGGTGACGGCATGAACCGTTGGCGGGACAAGTTGAACTATGCAGGGCTAGCTCGCAGTCGAGCGCAAGGCATCGCGCTGCAGCCACAGTTCAGCGCGATCAACACCGATGATCCTGACCTGTCAGCTTTTCCAGCCTCCGGAGGCAAGCTACTGATGTATCACGGCTTGGCCGACGAATATATCCCGGTGCAGGGCTCGATCAACTACTACCAGCGGGTCACCGCTCGAATGCAGGGTGTGTCGAACTCCTATCGGTTTTACCTCATCCCGGGCTTCACCCATAGCGGCCGTTCGGAAGGGGCGCCCTTCATTCCCGTGCCGCAACCGGCGTCCGGGCGGGACGAGATGTTCGCCGCGCTTCAGGCCTGGGTCGAGCAAGACGGGGCGCCCGGAACCTTGCAGCTCACCTCGGGTGACGGCTCGACGTCCCTTCCACTGTGTGTGTTCCCGCAGAAGCTGACATACCGCGGAACAGGCCCCGCGAAGGCGGCATCAAGCTATACCTGTAGCTGATCAAGAAGCGCTCCTCTGCAACATGTTTGGGATTTGCGACTCGATCCACACCCGAGACGCGAAGGCCTCGTCGCAGGGTGATGGCAGTCGGCTACTTCCTTGGTGCGAGAGCGCGGGGCCGAGCGTTGCCATAGCCAGCTCGAACGCGGCGTCGACGCGGTCGACCGCCACCGCGGGGGACATGAACCCCAAGATCCCGGCCTGAAATCGCTGACCCAGGCAGTGGGGAACGCGTGAGCTGGCGCTGCCGCCCAAGTCGTGTCCCAGGTCAGGCGTAGCCCCCAAACGGCCGTTCGGTTGCGCGCAGGCTGACTTGCGCCGATATGGGATCCGCCGCCCCCTCGCGATTTGCACCTGACGATCCACCACCAACTTTGAACACCAACACACACCCGCCGCTAGGAGTCGCAACTCCTCATCAATCACGGACTGCGTGCCGGCCGGTCAGTCGTTGACGGTGGCCAGGGCAAGGTCGTTGAGGCGGCTGACGCGTTCGAGGTGAGGCAGGCCGGTGAAGAATCCGGCCGACAGGAAGATGAACGTCAGGTCGCGCTCGAAATCGACGATGAAAGAGGTCGATCCACCGCCGACAGCGGCGAACGTGCTCGGGGAGGCGGTGAGACCGGCTGGGGTAAAGACGTGGCCGTCGCCACGCACATAACCGCCCAGCAGCGAGAAGTGGGCCGGGAAGGAGTCCATCCCGCGGGACTCGGTCTCGAAGACCCACCCGTCATTCGTCAGTTCCCCGGTGTGGTTGCGGTCGGCGTAGTCGAACAGGGCCGGTGACAGCAGGCGCTGGTTGCCGGCGGTACCGCGGCCGCGGTACAGCTGGGTGAAGCGATACACGTCATCGATGGTGGAGAACGCGTTACCGGCCGGGAACTCCGCGTCGCCAGTGAAGTAGGTGTTGCACGCCGTGACCAGGATCGGCGTCATCGGGGTGGAGTTCTCCGCAGTAGCGGAGGCGGGCACTCGGCGTGGGTTGCCCGGGTCGACTCCGAAGCTGCTGTCCCTCATGCCCAGAGGCTCGAACAAGTCCTCGGCCAGGATCTGCCGGAACGGGCGTCCGGAGGAGTCGGTGATCACCAGCACCTGCCCGAGCAGGTCGAAACCGACCGCCGAGGTGTAGATGCAGCGGGTGCCGGGGATGTACTCGGCCGACAGATTGTTGATGACCTGGGTCTTGGCGGCGAGGTCACCGACCTTATCCACCGGCAGGCCCGGGGGCAGCAGCGCGAACGGCAGCCCCGCGGTGTGGGTCAGCAAGTGGCGGATGGTCGCGCGCTGCTTGCCGGCCAGCCCGAAGCCCGGCACCAGGTCAGCGACCCGGGTGTCCAGGCCGAAGCGGCCCTCGTCGACCGCCTTCAAAATCAGCGCGGCGACGTACGCCTTGCTCATCGACATCAACAGGTACAGGTCGTCGTCGGCGGCCGGACGGTCCGGGGCGACCGTCCCGAAAGTCTTGCGGTGAGCGATCCGGCCACCGCGGGCCACGATGATGCTCGCCCCGAAGTTGAGCTTGGCATCAATGTCGCGCTGGATGGCGGCATCCAGACGACCCAGGGCCGCCACATCCAAGCCGATGGAGGTCGGGTCGGCGCTGGGCAGATCGGCGACGTCCATGCGGGCCCTCCTTTAATTACGGCGAGTGCCTATTTGGGTCCAACGCTACGCTGTTTCGAGTACGCAAAGTCTTGACGATTGACAGGGCTGGCCCAAGGCAGCCAAGAACGCTTTCGCGATCTGCGGTGGGTTGCGTGGAGAACACAACCCGCGGACCGAAAGGCGTCGCAGGAACTCCGCTATCGCTGCGGGGTCGATTTTCACAGGAAGGTCGTGGGCCATGCGACTTCGGCGATAATTAAGTCGGCCAGGCCGACGAATCCGACTATCTTCTCCTGGAAATGCCGATCGCCTAACTGCATCGAACACCCCGTTACGGAAGAATTGGCGCAATTGCAGGCGATTCGGATTGCGCGTCGCAGCAATATAGTTCGATTGAGCTCAATCCCTGAGAAGATTCCACACCGACCCACAGGCGTCCGCCCGCTATCCGATTCTGCTTAGCCGCTGCCCGGACCGCACGGGCACCTGATCGAGGTGTGAATCCCTCAGTTCTTGCGATCCCACACGACGGGCAAGGACCGTTAGCCCCTGGGGCAAATCGTCTTGTTCCTCATCGGCGTCCGCCATGACACCTTCGTGAGACACGCGACAACCACATGACAACTCCGCTGAAATATGACACGCAGGTTGAGAACCTAAACAACTCATGTAGGTTCTCATCCTCAGCTACATCAGGCGGCCTTCTTGACCTGGCTTTTCCGCTTTGTCTCACCGTAGCTGCACTGCAGTTTGTCTCACGAACCGCTGCATTTCCCTACAGCGATGACTCGCGTCCACCTGCATGTCTCGACGCCGCCGACTACTAATCGTCAAGCCCGCAGCGCATTGCGCGCTTCCCTATTCGAACTATGGTGCTATCTACTCCCGGGCACCGTGATGAAGTGGGCCCATACCTGGGCTAACGCTGTGTAAGGCTGCGGCCGGTCAACAGCCCCTTCCAGTCGAACTGACCCCGACCCCCGCCCCTCCGCTCGCGACCGGAGCGCTCATTGGCGGCCTAGGAGTTCTGGGAGGTCTAGCGTGGGCGGAATGGGTTTGTTCAGTCACGAGGAGTTCCGGGACCCGGCCGACGGCGTTGGCGGCTCTAGTGGAGGAGCTATCGAGCGCGCTCGGGCTGCTGAGGTGAGCGAGTACGGGGTGGACGAACCCGTGGTGGTGGGACCGGGGTCATCGCCTGAGGATGGTTCGTGCGGCCAGTTCACTGTGCAGTTTCACGTGTCTACGTCAATGCTGGTCGGACTGAACCGTATTGCGAGAATGCGTGGGGTGAGCGTGCCGGAGGTATGCCGGCAGGTAATCGGCGTGTTTGTTGCCCAGCAGGAGGGCGAGTTGGGCGCATTGCTTGCTGCCGAGACGGAAGCGGCCGAGTACCGGCCGAGTTTGGGTCAGGCGTAGTCGCGGCCGCAGGACCGGCGGGCTCAAATTCTTCCATCGCGGCCTTTCTGTCAACGGCAACTGACAACTGATCAGCTGTCGGCAAGTGAAATTTGACCAGCTTGGGTTCATTGGTCGTCGGCTGTGACGGTGGGGACGCCACATGCACCACACGGGTTCCGTCGGTGTGCTGATCGACACGCGGCCGCGATCTTTCACGAATGATCTATTTGAAGTCGGGCCGTGAGATTTTGAAGCGCAGCGTGAGAACCTACAAGCCGATGTAGGTTCTCACACTCAGCTGCACCCGGCAGTGGCCTTGACCTTGGGTTACTCGGTTTGTCTCACGACGGCTGGACCACGGTTTGTCTCACGAAACGCTTTATTCTTGTTCTCAGGGCAATCGGTTTTCGTCCGGATCGGCGCCTGCAAACCGCTTGAGCGCGTCGATCATCGAAAGACGATGTGCAGCATAGGCTTTAAGTGGCTCGCTGATCCAGCCCATTTCCAAATAGGTCACGGGTTCCTCGTCACCCTCAGGCTCGCCGTCCGAGCTGTCGTACGGTGCGTCGATTCCCGCAATCAGGTCGTTCGCCGCGTCGATAACATATGCGGGAGCAACGATCTCAAGGTCCGTCCGCAGTATACGCAGCGTCTTCCTCGCTGTATCGCGGGCCTCTGCTGCCCGGAACTGACAGCTCGGTGGCAGTCTAGGGCGCACGCTCCCGGGGGCTCCCTCCCTGTGGAAGCGCCGAGGGTCCGCACTGAGATGATCGACGGCGCCTGGACTGCGCAAAACAGCGCCTACGCACCGAAACTCGTGTTTGTCGGTACCGAGATCACCACGCGCAGTCGTTACAGTCGCGTCGACGCTCCAACGTCCAGCAGCAGGGCGGCCTGATCGTGCAAGTTGCGGCGGCCGTGACGTTGCGCGAGGTCGGTGCTCGCGCGGGTGTGAGTCGGGGTGCGCCGTACCGGCACTTCGCGGACAAGGAGGGTCTCCTGACCACGGTGGCCACGGAGGGCTGGATGCCCCTCGGTGATCACATGCATGAGGTGCAACGCTTTGTCCGTCTTGGTGATTCGGAACATGCGCATACCCAGTGCCGCGGCTGCGATGACGGCCTTGTGAGCCTTCATGACGAGAACCCTGGGCAAAGGATGCCGCTCACCGCTGGACCGACCTTATAGCCGAGACATGATTTGAGCACCGGTTCGAGGTTGCGGTGCCGTGCGGATCAGCGACGGAAGACCTCGCCGCCGGATGATGACCTCGGCGATCACGATGTTCGGTAGCCAACACAGGAAGGCCACCGGTGCATAGGCATTGGCGGCCACCACCGCCTCGTCAAGCCCAAACGGTTGTTGCACGACGGTCAGGACGATCAGCCACAGACGCAGGGTCGGCGCGGCGTAGGTGAGGGCGAAGCTGCGGATCATCCATGCCTGATGCTCGGCGAAGTCCCGATCACGGGCGCTTCGATATCCGCGGTAGGTGGCCCATATCCACAGAATGGCCAACGTGCCGAACCCGAAGAACCCAATGAACGCCGACGAACTGAAGAATGCCATCACGAACGCCGACGCACCGCCCACCACGACCGTGACGACGTAGGTCCGTCCGATCCACCGGTGAACCCATCGATACCGCCGAATTTTGTCGGAGAACTGAAACCCACCAATCAACAGCGCCAGGCCGGCGAACACGATGTGCAGGTAGAACGCAACCTGGACTATCCCCGGGCGAGTGGCGTAGGTGCTGGCGAGGCCGGTGTCGGTCTGAGCAAGCGAATCCAGGGTGCCGTTCACGTATTGGCTGGGGAAGAACACCGCCACCGCCACCGACGTCAGCAGCAGTGCCAACCAGGGGACGCTTCGATGTGCACGGCGACGCGGTGGAATGGTCGAAGCTGCGCCAGTAGCCATGGCATGGTCCCCCGATGAGGCCGTGGTTCGTGCGGACCCGCGGTAGCGGCCTGCGTGTGCGCGCCAGCCCGGAGCGCCGTTGCAGTAAGTAAACAGACGTAAGTACACATTCGTCAATAGATCGGAGTATCGAGTGGTTGAAGGGCTTATGCTCAAAACCGCTCAACGAGAAGGAAGGGTCGCATGGCGACGCGTCAACGCAACGCCCGAGGTGAGGGCAGCAGACTGCGTGAGGATCTCCTTGCCGGCGCCCAGCGCATCCTGGAACGCACCGGCAGCGAAGACGACGTGAGCTTGCGCGCGGTGGCCCGAGAAGTTGGGGTGTCCGCGCCATCCATCTATGCGCATTTCCCGGATGGGAAGGCCATCGTCGACGCCCTGGTGCAACAGACGTTCGAGGAGTTATCGGCTCTCCTGCGACAGGCCTGGGACGACTCGCCGCCCACCGGTCGCCTCCACGCCGTCTGTTTGACATACATCCGGTTTGGCCTGGATCGGCCGGAGCGGTATCTCACGCTCTTCGAGCGTCGTAGAAGTCTGGAGCGGACCGCACAGCTCGCGAGCGCCGGGCATGGTCTCATGTACCCGAACGGCGCCGAAGCGTTCGGCATCCTCGTCAATGCGATCGACGAATCCGGAGTAGACAGCGACAGCCCCGCCGAAGAGGACGCCGCACTCCTGTGGGCGTCCCTGCACGGTTACGTGACACTGCGTTCGAGTACGCCCGGGTTCCGATGGTTCGCCGACGAGGAACACGTCTGCGAGGCCCTGATCAGACGAGCCACCTCGTCCCGGCCGACACCCTAAGCGACAGCCCGTGCAGCCTCGTTGCCGCGGCCTCATCCACGGCAGTCCAGACCACCTCGCCCCGGGCCGAGCGGGCCCACAACTGCGACGCGGTGACCGACCTGGTTACCGAGCGTGTCGAGAAAGCGCAGACCTGCAGCGAATCAGGGTGTTCGCAAGATGTCATATGGAATCTGTCTTAGATTCGTGTCATATCCGAGGCGGCCACCTGGTCCTCAGCAACGGCTGCGCCCGGATCATTGGTATTCAACATTGTGTACCGCCCTCTCGCTCGTTGATCGCACGGCCGGCGCGTATCGTTCGATGGTGTGGCGCCGCAGCGTGATCGCGTTCTATATGACCGCGACATTTGGCTCCAACTGGCCAAACCCCCGGTTCCTTCCCCTCAACAGGTACCTACTTTTCCGGAACTGTCAGTGAGCTAGGGCTTTTCGATTTGTGATATCTGCGCAGGGATGGCGGCGGTATGGCCTGGGCCCTTGGGTGATCGCTGAGATCTCAGCGCCTACAAACTGGGCCTGTTTGAGGAAATGCCGAGAAGAGGCCAGTTCATTGATCTCCCGGCACTGGGTTTCACTGATGAGAACGTTGGAAATCGTGGTGCTCGTTGTTGTTTTCTGAGAATTTCCCGTTATCGGAGCGCCAACGCAGAGACTGTCCGATCCGAATTCGCCTCTCCCTCAGTATCGTTCACCCCGCTTTGCATGACCGAGAAAGCGGTTTCATCACACGTCCGTAAGCGGTGGCGCCATGAATTGATGAGCCGACTCTTGGAGGACCGTGCTAATGATCCGCGCTAGACCTGGCCCATGCCGCCATCGATGCAGAGTTCTGCTCCCGTCATGAAGCTGCTTTCGTCTGACGCGAGAAACAGCGCCCCGTTAGCGATCTCCTCGGGACGTCCGAGGCGGCCCATCGGAACAAGGGTGCTCATGTGGGCCCGGAGCTCTGCTTGGTCTCGACCGAAGTACTCGGTCTGTCCGTCGATGATCTGGGTGTCGATCGGTCCCGGGCTCAGCACGTTCACGCGAAGATTTCGATCGCCGAACTCTGCTGCCCAAGTGCGCGCGTAAGACCGCACGGCGGCCTTCGCCGCGCTGTAAGTGCCCGCACCGGGATCGCCTTTGAACGCCGTGACTGAGCCCAGCAAGATGATCGAGCCTCCCGGTCGTAGCAGCGGCAGGGCCTTCTGGACGGTGAACAGCGTGGCGCGGGCATTGAGGTCGAACGTCTGGGCGAAGTGGTCCTCGGTCACGTCCCCGACGTTCATGCGCTCAATGCGTCCCGCGTTAGCGACGACCACATCGAGGTGCCCGCTTTCCCGGCGGACAACCTGGACCAGATTGTCGAGATCACGCGAGGACGTAGCGTCCGCGGTGACTGCGGTGACGTGTCCCTGAATGGAAACTCTCGCGGCTTCGAGCGCGTCCGTGTGTCGCCCCGTGATGTAGACGTGTGCGCCTTCGGTTGCAAATCGTTGGGCTATCGCCAGACCAAGGCCCCCACTTGCGCCAGTGACGACGGCTACCTTGTTCGCGAGACGCATATGTCCTCCTTGCGCTTGAGACTGTGAGCGCCGCGCCAGGGAGCGCGGGTGCGCATTGGCCCGGAATATGCTGCGCGGCCAGGACCGGAGAAGGTCATCTCCGTGGCGGCATGCTTCGAGAACAAGATGGCCGTGCACCCCGCCCCGGGCATCTCCCCGCGTGAGGGCGTTGCGCGGTCATTGCAGCGCTTTTCGCCAAGCGAGCATCTCGTTAAGGACCGAGAAGTCATAGCCCGCATCGGTCGGGTGAATTTCGGTGGTGAACGTCGTGGCACCGGCGTCGAGGAAGGCGTCGGCACTGGCGGCGCCTTCCCAGCCCACTGACCGTTCGATGTCGGCGGGTGCGCGGCCAGCGGCGGAAGCGAGGTCGTCGAGGCGCGCGCTGGCATTGTGGAAGTTGTCGAGACCAATGTAGGTATGCCAGATGTCGGCGTGCCGAGCTACCGCGGGCAGCGTCCGCTTGATACCGGATCCACCGATCAGGATAGGAATCTTGCGTACCGGTGCAGGCGTAAGGACCGCCAGGCGCGCCGCGATGCGATCCAAGCCGGCGTCAAGCAGATCGAAACGCGACTTCAAGGTGCCGAAGTCGTAACCGTAGGTGGTGTAGTCCTTTTCATACCAGCCGGAGCCGACGCCGAGGATCAGTCGGCCGCCGCTGATGTGATCAACAGTGCGGGCCATGTCGGCCAGCAGGTCAGGATTGCGATACGCGACACCGCTGACCAGTAACCCAATCTCGGGGCGGTTGGTAATTTCGGCCCACGTTGCCAGCGAGGTCCACCCTTCGAAGTTGTTCACGTCGGGTTGGACCTCGTCGAGCACGGGCATCCCGTCGACGATCTCGCTGAAGGTAGGCCTATGGAAGTGGTCGTAACCGAAAATGATGTCGGTTCCGATGTCTTCGGCATGCAGGACCGCGCTGCGCCAGCTCTGGTAGTCCGGGGCCCCGCCGGGCCACAGTTGCACTGCGATGCGTATTGGTCGACTCATGAGCTGTTCCATCCATCTGTCGGGGGTTGTCGATGATTCGCAGGGCCCGGCCGTGCTCATCTCGGGCGCTGGGTCCCCACGGTATGAGCGGTAGGACATAGAGGCAAATAGTGGGAACGTATAATCTCCATTGACACTATCTATGTCACGTCAGAGGTGGATCCGAATGAGCTTGCGTCAATACGAATACGCCCTGGCTGTCGCCGAGGAGGGCTCCATGACAGCGGCAGCGGAGCGCCTGCGAGTCACCCAGCCATCGCTGTCCCAGCAGATCGGCGCCCTAGAGAAGCACCTCGGGGTGCAGCTGTTCACCCGTACCCCGAACGGGGTGACGGTGACGGTAGCCGGCCGGGCCTTCCTGGCTGAGGCGAAGATCGCGACCACCGCATCCCGGCGCGCCGTCATGGCCGCCCGGGCCGCTGACGGGGAGCTGGCAGGCGAACTCATCATCGCCGTCCACATGGGGCTGGGAGCACGGCAGCTGCCGCAAGCCTTGGGACAGCTGCGCAACCGGCACCCGAAGTTGCAGGTAACGCTCCACGAGGAGCCCGATCCCGCGGACATGGAACGCCTGCTTCGCCAGGGGGCTCTCGACATGATCCTCGTACACCACGTCCCGGCGGGGTGCCCTTTCGACGTGCACCGGCTGGGCGAGGAAGCCTTCGTCGCCGTCGTACCGAAGGGGCACCCGCTTTCCTTCGACGTAGCCCCCCTGCGCCTGGAAGACCTGGCGTCAGAGGCGTGGATCCGGTACCGGGGCGCAAGCCTGCTCGACGACTACCTCGCCCGCCTACTCGCCAGCGCGGGCCTCAGACCGCACACGGTAGCCCGAGCGTCACAGATCTCCACCGCGGTGCGTCTCGTCGCGCAAGGCCTCGGTGTGACTGTGGTCCCAGCCTCGGCCGTCCCCGAAGGCTTCGAAGAACTGGCCCGTCCGCTACAGCCCGCCCTAACCGAGCCCGTCCTCGTCGGCGTGCGGCACAATCCAGGCCCGGCAGAGACCGCCATGCTCGACCAGCTCAACCAGCAGAACTGGTGCGGCACAGGCCTACTCTCTCGCTCAGCACTTGTTTGATCGTGGCGACTCCACGCCGCGCCGTAAGAACCGGACGGTTCCCCTTCGCCAGGCTTCGTGAACTCCAGCTCCGCATTAACGGCTCTTCGTGAATGAGAGTGCAGCGCTGCTCAGCGGAACACTGGGGGAAAGTGTCGTGTCGGTGAGCTGAAGCGGGGCCTCGGTGGGGAGCAGACCACGATCTTCTGCTCGCCGGTGGTTCGTGATCCTGTCCAGCAATGATGGCGCCCATGCTCAGTAGGGCGGGGTTCCCTGGGTCCCAATGTTGCTATGCGCTGCTAACTCGCGAATCTCAGTTTCATGTCCAATCGGAAATCTCGGTTGAGAATTGGATCAAACTTGGGAAGCCACACATCATGTGGCTTCTCAAACTTCATGTCCACCGAACCTTCGCTGGCCTGTACCCGCGTCCGCGTTCTCACGAGATGTCCACACCTCGAATTCTCACTTCCGCGTCCACTGTTTCGGAGGCACCGACCGATCACTCCCAGCCGTGGCCCCCCGGGTAGACCCAAGGCCTAGCTTTTGTCGCGTGATGCGGAGGCGAATGCCGGGACGGAGCTGAATCCCAGCTGTTGCAACGCTTTTCGGCTCGCGCGTATGCGCTGGGGCCAAGCTGTTTACCGCGGGGGCTCGCATAGCCGCTCCTACGCCGTCGTCGTGTTTTGTGAAGCCGGTATCCGGTCCCTGCCCCCGACCGCCTGTGCTATGCCGTCTCGTCACATTGCATCATCACCATCCCAGCAAACGAGGGATCGTGACGATTGCCCCTCGCCGTTAGGATCGTTGCATGTCCTTTGAGGGCAGAGTCGCTCTGGTGACCGGCGCGACGAGGGGGATCGGCGAAGCCATTGCGCTGCTCCCGACCCAACGCGGCGCGCACATTCTGGTTCCGGGGCGATCGACAGCGTGGTGAATGAGTCATCGCGGACATCCGAGCTGCCGGGGGCGACGCCGCTTCCCGCGTGTCATGTCACTCTTGTGCCGCCGACCTGCGGCGACCGAAGTAATCCCGCGCGATGTCCGCCGGCCGAAGTCCCACTTTCATGTACACAATTGCGCACCGCTGATTAGCTCCGCTCCGTCGGCAGGTCGATAATCGCATAACGCTGAGCTTCCAGCTGTACGTCACTGGCAGGAGGCGGACCCTCGTGCTGCGAGCGTGACGGCCATCGAGCGGTAGCCCTCCCACACGCTCGGGTAGCGAGGCTTCCAGCCGGTGCCGTCGCGAAACCGCGCGTTGCTCACTCGCAACGATCTGGTCAGCGAGGTCGCTCGGTCCCCGAGCAGCAAGGCAAGGCGGCCCGGCGCGGTGACGAAGGCGCCGCATCCGACTGCAGCCATGATGGCCTGGGCATGTTGTTCACGTGTGACCGGGTGGTCATCGACGATGTTGTAGACACCCGAAGGGCATTCGAGCGCGGCCACGACAGCGCGGGCCGCGTCGGCCAGATGGATCGAGGACATGTAGCCCTGCTGGCGGCCCGCCTGGAAGGCCACGTGCCGTCGCGCCCACCGCATAATCTGCTCACTGTGAGCCGCGCCCGGCCCGTAGAACAGACCAAAGCGTAAAACCACTGCCGCAGCACCGGAGTCCACCATTCGAGCTGCGCTGGCTTCGGCGGCGTGGTTTCCCGCCGCGATCGGATAGTGCTCTACTGGACAGTCTTCGTCTAGGACCCGGTCGCCTCCGTCGCGATAGATCATCACCACCGATTCCTGCACCAACCGGCCGATGCCCGCGTGCAACGCGGCATCGACGACGGTCGCGGACCCCCGAGTACGGATCCGCTCACACTCCGACCACGCGGATCTGAGCATGAACCGCGCCGGTGGCGGCAACGACGAAGCTAGGTTAATCACCGCATCGTGGTTGGCGAACTGCGCCGCCAGTTCAGCGCTGTCGAACAGCGACACCCCCACCGGCGTCGCTCCTTGGCGACGAAGCACCTCGGCCTTGTCCTGACTTCGGGCCATGGCCGTCACCTCGTGGCCTTCGGCTATCAACGCCGGCACGGCGTAGCTGCCGATCGCTCCCGTACCTCCGGTGATGAACACCCTCATCTCACGCCCCCTCCAGATCGACCGCCGCTGACCTCGTTGGGGAATCGCGGCCGATCACCTTATCTACACATGGGCTAGGAAAAGACGGCGGGAATCGTCAGGGGTCCCCGAATAGCAGGGGTGTCCCGCCACACGGGGCTGCCGCTCAGACTGAGTCGCCGTGAAAGGACCTTCTGCAACGCGACGCCCATTTCGAGGCGGGCCAGCGCTGCACCGAGGCAGTAGTGCGCACCATATCCGAACGCCAGTGGCGCGGGTCCGGCTCTGTGGAATTGGAGTCGGTCGGGTCGGCTGAAGACTGCTGGATCGCGATTGCCGGCGGCAAGAACGACGAGCACGGCTTCGGTCGCGCGGATGGTGACACCATCGATGATGTGGTCGCACGTCGCCGTGCGTCCGACAGCCTGCACGGGTCCGTCGAGGCGGAGCAGTTCGGTGCATAGTCGGCCGTCGATGGTCTCGGCTGTGACGACCGGCCGGTCTCCGTCAGAGCTGGGTGTCAACAGTCGAATTATTGCCGCTCCCAGTAGGTTCGCGGTGGTTTCGTGTCCTGCCACAGCGATGATGAGCGCCATGGTGACGACGTCGTCGAGTTCCAGATCTGGATCGGCGCCCAGGAAACTGAGCAGATCGTCGCCGGGATGGTGGCGGCGGTCGGCCGCCAACGGGAGTAGTTCGGTCAGCAACGTAGCGAACGCAGCCGTTCCGCCTTCGACAGCAGCGGGGTCGACGAAATCGCCAAGCATCCTGCTGATGGCCGGCGATTCTTCACCCAGCAGTCGCGACGAGTCGACGTCCAAACCCAACCACGCCGCGGCGACCGCGATGGGGATCGGCAACGCAACATCAGCCATGAAGTCGAACTCCGCCCCAGCTGGGATGTGATCAATCGTTTCCGAGGCTATGGCCTCCACACCAGCGGTGAGTCCGGTGATGAAGCTTCGAGTGAACACATCGCGGACAGCGCCACGCAGGCGGTGATGATCGGCGCCATCGACGGTCAATATGTTGCGACGCAGCATCTCTGGATCCAAAGCGCGGATGGCGCGCGGAGCGTTCGGATTCGCTTGGGGATTGCTCGTCCATCCGGGGCCACCAAGGATCTGCTTGGCGGCCTCATAGCCGAGTACCAGCCAGGCACCGATCTCACAGTCCCACACCACGTTTCCCGCCAGGCGTCGCTGCGCGTAAAAGGGGTAGGGATCAGCCGCATCCCAGGGCAATCGCCCCACCGTGAGGTCACGGCTGGCCATGGTGGTCCAGCGCTAATGGCAGGCCCCGACCGCGCACCCAGGCATGGTGTTGTTTACCGAGGTCGGTGACGGGGTCGATAACGTTGTCCAGGTCGTCCATGATGCTTCGCATCGGCAGGGTGGCGCGCAAGCCGGCGGCCACGGCATTGAGCGCGAACGTTGCGCGGCTGGCGAACACGTAGTCATCCGGCGTATTCATCCGGCCGATCGGATGCTCGTCGTCGCGCACGTCGAAGAACGTCTGCAGGACCCGCCGCGTCGTCTCAGGTGAGTAGGTCGCCGGCTGGTCCGCTACGCAGATCTCGTATAGCCCCTGCGACTGCCACTGGTACATCTCGTCAGCGGCAAGGTCGGACTCGGCGTCCAGGAAACCGGCTTGGACCATGAGGCCGCGGTAATCATCTTTGCGGCCCTCGATGACCGCCCGCGTCATGGCCACGAGCCGCCACCGCTCCAGTTCGGGAAGCACCTTCACGCAACCGAAGTCCACGAAGCCGACGGTGCCATCGGTGTTGAAGCGAAAGTTGCCCGGATGGGGATCGGCGTGCAGCAGGTTCGCGTGCCGAAAGCTGCCTTGGTTGAAGCGGATGATGGTCTCAGCCCAGGTGTTCTTCAGATCCTGGTCGGCGTGTCGGGCAGCGGCCCAGTCCATTCCGTCCAGATAGGTCATCGTCAGCACCCGATCACCGGACATCTCCGGGATGACGTTGGGTACGCGGATGAACGGGTGGTCGTGGTAGAGGTCGCTGAAGGTCGCGATGGTGGCCGCTTCATGTCGATAGTCCACCTCTTCAGAGATTCGTGCCGCCGCTTCACGGGCGACGGCACGAACGTCTGCCTTCATGCCCGACGCGGCCTGCATGAAGCGCAGAAACGTGGCCAGCAGCTCGGTGTTGGCCAGATCGTCGCGAATGGCGGCAGCAACACCGGGATACTGAATCTTGACCGCGACCGCACGACCGTCACGCAGGACGGCACGGTGCACCTGACCGATCGACGCGGCTGCCACCGGTTCATCGGTGAACTCATCGAATCGTTCAGCGGCGGAGCCAAGTTCGGCGCTGATGAGTGCGCGCACCAAGTCCGGGTGCATCGGCGGAGCGCTGGCCTGGAGTCGGGTCATGGCTTTCTGATAAGGGTGGAACCCGCCGGTACCCAGGGCTCGGCTGTCGACCATCGACATCATCTGGCCGACCTTCATCAGCGCGCCTTTGGAGTGGCCGAGCAACTCCGCGTAGCGCTCGGCGGTGCGTTCGTGAAACTGATCGACCGCGCCGCCCTGGCCCGCCGTCTCCCGGAGGCCGGCGACCAACCGTCCGCCGACCGCGCGGGCGGTGAATCCAGCCAAGGGCATGGTGCGCCGTATCCGTCCCTGCGCCACGGGTTCGTTCTGGTGCGACAACCCATTACCTCCCACGCAACGCTTGGGTAAAGTGATTCTGTACTGACGGTAAGTGATCACTTTGGAGGAGTCAATGGCGACCCCAACCCGCGACCGATTACTCGATGAAGCGATGCGACTGTTCAGCCACAAGGGATTCGAAGCCACCAGCGTCTCCCAAATCGAAGCGGCCGCCGGGCTCGCTGCCGGCTCAGGTGCGCTCTACCGGCACTTCAAGTCCAAGGACGCGCTACTCGCCGCCGGTATCGACCGCCAACTCGACCGCCGCGCCGCCATGGCCGACATCCGTGGGCTGTTCGCCGGACTCGGCGATCTGCACAGTGAGTTGACCGTCCTCGGCCGCTACCTGCTTGCCGTGATCGATCAGGAAACCGAACTACTCCAGATCGCTGCGCGCACTCCTGCCGGGCTCTCCGAACGCCTCGACACTGCTCACGCCGCCCTGGTCAACGGCCTCACAGCCGAACTTCAGGGATGGATCACCACTTGGGCACCCCAGGGGGGCGCTGAGCAGACCCACCTCTTGGCAGCGCTCGGTATCAACAGCCTCCTCGGCGAGCGGTTCGCCGCGAATCGCGTCCGACAACTGGAAGCACCGCTATCGGAAGACCGTTACCTCCAAGAGTGGACAGCCGTGTTGACAGCACGGGTGAAATCGCTGAGCACCGAGAGCCAATCCACATGACTTGGTCGCTATGGCCGCGCCGTACCCACATCGACCGCTACTGCAGTCGCGCCCCACGGTCCCGCGGATCGACTCACTCATCGGCACGGGAATCCGGGCGACCCTTACTTCATCCGCCCGTCGGGTGTTCGTCGCGCGGACCAGGGTTGGTCGAACGACGCGGTCTGGGTGCGCCATTCGCCGAACGGCGTTCGCCACCGGCCGAGGACATCACCCCTCGTCATTCCGGTAGCCGCATCGTCGCTTTGGGTGGCCCTGCGCTGCCGCGACAGCCGACGACCGCGGAGGCGACAACGCCCCCCAATGGCCGGATCATCTACGGAGCTGTCGCTACGCCGGGCCGCCTAAGCCGTAACCCGGACTGCCCACAATCCCAGTTTGTGGACATCGAGTGGGATTTGGGTTTTGGACATTAGCTTCGGGAAGCCAACAGCAGCGGCAGCCGACGACTTGCGCTCATTAGCCGCCGTGGGCCATATTCGCGAAGCGCGAGAAATGCAGTTGGTGCGCAACAGTAATGGTCTTCGTCGGCCCATTACGGTGCTTGCCCAGAATCAGGTCCGCCTCGCCGCCACGGGGGTCGTCGCGCTCGAACGCATCCGGCCGGTGCAACAGGATAACCATATCCGCGTCCTGCTCCAGCGAACCTGATTCACGGAGGTCGGAGACCATAGGGCGCTTGTCGGTGCGCTGCTCTGGACCACGGTTCAGCTGGCTGATCGCGATCACGGGAACTTCGAGTTCCTTGGCCATCAGCTTCAGGTTTCGGGAGAACTCCGAGACTTCCTGCTGGCGCGACTCGATCTTCTTGCCCGAGCTCATCAGCTGCAGGTAGTCGACGACGATCAGCCGCAGATCCGCTTTCTGGTGCAGCCGACGGGCTTTCGCGCGGATCTCCATCATGGTCAGGTTCGGCGAGTCGTCGATGTACAGCGGCGCTTCGGAGATCTCGCTCATGCGCCGCGCCAGGCGCGTCCAGTCGTCATCAGTCATCCGGCCCGAGCGCATATCGCCGAGCTTGATCTTCGCCTCAGCCGACAACAGCCGCATCACGATCTCGGACTTGCTCATTTCCAGTGAGAAGATGACGCTGGCCATCCGGTGCTTGATCGAGCAGGACCGCATGAAATCCAGCCCGAGGGTCGATTTACCCACACCGGGGCGGGCCGCCACGATGATCATCTGGCCGGCGTGCAGCCCGTTGGTGACCTCATCGAGTTCGGTGAAGCCGGTCGGCACACCACGCGCGAGGCCGCCGTTGGAGGCGATGGCGTCGATCTCGTCCATCGTCGGCTGCAGCAGGTCTTCCAGCGGCATGAAGTCATCCGACGAGCGGCGCTCCACCACGTCGTAGATCTCGGCCTGGGCGCGGTCGACAATCTCGGCCACGTCGGCGCCCTCAGCGCCGGCGTAGCCGTACTGGACCACCCGCGTGCCGGCCTCGACCAGCCGGCGCAGCAGTGCCTTCTCGGCCACGATGTCGGCGTAGAAGCCGGCGTTGGCAGCGGTGGGCACGGTGGAGATCAGCGTGTGCATGTAGGGCGCGCCGCCGATGCGCTTGAGCAGACCGCGCCGGTCCAGCTCCGCGGCGACGGTGACAGCATCGGCAGGCTCACCGCGACCGTAGAGATCGAGGATCGCGTCGTAGACGTTCTGGTGCGCGGGGCGGTAGAAGTCCCCGGGACGCAGCCGTTCGAGCACGTCGGCGATGGCGTCCTTGCTCAGCAGCATGCCGCCCAGGACGGACTGCTCGGCAGCCATGTCCTGCGGGGGCTGGCGCCCGAAATCCTCGCTGGGTGGAGGTGCGTCGTTCCTGCCGGCGTGCCCAAGATCATCTACAACGGCCATGCAGCGTAGACACCCCTCCCTGACGTTCTGCTCGAACTCACGTTCGACTTCATAACGCCGACCGTAGATCGGGCCACCGACATACTTCCTCGGGCCGACTCACACTGCTCAACGCGCCCGCATGACGGTAGAGATTTGCTGGCACGGTGTCCAACCGTGCCTGTTCATAGCTCTGTGCATGGAGTGTGCATAGCCTTGGACAGCCATGTTGAGTGCTTGGGGACAACTTGTGGAGTAACTACGGATTTTCGGGTGTCTTCCCAGATAAAGGCACCATAGCGAGCCGCGAGCTCTGTGGATGGAAATCCGTACGGCGTGTCGAGGTCGGTAGCCGTTTCGGGCGTGTTGTATTGCTTGTTCTTGTGCATTAGGTAAACAGCAAGTTAGCTTCGCTGAAGTTGCCGTGCCCAGAACAGTTCGCCAGCTGAAACAGCAACGCCCCGGCAAGAGCCACAGGGCTCCTACCGGGGCGTATTTACGATTCAGTTAATTTGATGCTGTGACGTTGAGCGACACGGTCGCTGTCACGTCGTGGTGCAACCGCAGCTCGACCGCGTGTGTCCCGGTCGACTTGATGTGCGCCTTGGGCAGGTGCACGACGCGCTTCTCCAGGCTCGGGCCGCCGGCCTTCTTGATCGCAGCAACGACGTCCGCCGGTGTCACGGAGCCGAACAGCTTGCCCGAATCGCTGGCGGTCTTGACGGTCAACTGCACCGACTCGAGCGCCTCGATGGCGGTCTTGAGCTCCTTGGCGTGATCGAGATCGCGCACAGTCTTGATGTCCCGGGCACGACGGATATCGTCGGCCTGGCGCTGGGCACCACGGCTGGCCACGATCGCCAGCCCACGAGGCAGCAGGAAGTTCCGGCCGTAGCCGTCCTTGACCTCAACGGTGTCCCCGGCGGACCCCAGGTGGTCCACCTCAGAGGTGAGAATGAGTTTCATTGGTAGATCCTTCTGCTTCCGTGTGGGCTAGCGGGTCGCTGAGCCGAAGGGCAGCAGCGCGACCTCGCGGGCGTTCTTGACCGCCACCGCGACGTCCCGCTGATGCTGGACACAGTTACCGGTAACCCGGCGGGCACGGATCTTGCCGCGCTCGCTGATGTAGGTACGCAGCAGGTTGGTGTCCTTGTAGTCGATATTCGCCCCGCCCTTCTTGGAGCAGAACACGCACTTGCGAGTCTTGACGGGCTTTTCCGGCGCCGGGCGCCGCTTGCTGCTACTGCTTTTGGCCATGTTGGTTCTCTTTCATCACATGCTGTGCGGCGCAAGGGCCGCGTAGTTCATAAGTAAGCGGACTCAGAAAGGAGGCTCGTCGTCGCTGCCGCCGAAGGAACCTGACGCCGGGGCGCTGCCCCACGGATCCTCGGCAGGCGCACCGCTGCTCGCTGCGGCCGCTGCGGGACGTGAGCCACCGCCGCCACCACCGCCGAAGCCCCCGCCACCACCGCCGCTGCGGCTGGCCTTGTTGACCTTCGCCGTCGCGTAGCGCAATGAGGGACCGATCTCGTCGACCTCGAGCTCCACGACGGTGCGCTTCTCACCTTCGCGGGTCTCGAACGAACGCTGCTTGAGCCGTCCGGAGACGATCACCCGCGAGCCGCGGGTCAAGCTTTCGGCGACGTTCTCGGCCGCCTCCCGCCAGATGTTGCAGCGGAGGAACAGCGCTTCGCCGTCCTTCCACTCATTGGTCTGGCGGTCGAACGTGCGCGGAGTGGACGCAACGGTGAAGTTGGCCACCGCCGCGCCGGACGGCGTGAAACGCAGTTCCGGATCGGCAGTCAGGTTTCCGATAACGGTGATGACGGTGTCACCAGCCACTGGTGTCCTCCAAGTCCCTTGGATCCAAGCCGGATCGATGTTCGCAAAACGCGGTCGCAGGGGAGCCTACGGAAACGCTCTGACGAGCATCGACTTTCTGCTCAGTGCTTGTCGGTCCGCATCACCTTGGTGCGCAGCACCGACTCGTTCAGGCTGAGCTGACGGTCGAGCTCGGACACCGTGGCGGGCTCGGCCTTCACGTCGATGACGGCATAGATGCCCTCAGCGTGCTTGGCGATCTCGTAGGCCAGGCGGCGCCGGCCCCAGATGTCCACCTTGTCGACCGATCCACCGTCTTTGCGGATGACGTTGAGGAACGTCTCCAGCGACGGGGAAACGGTGCGCTCGTCGAGAGTGGGGTCAAGGATGACCATGATTTCGTATGGACGCATAAGGAACCCATCACCTCCTATGGTCGTGTACGGCCACGGTATTTCCGTGACAGGAGGGTCGCCTGCGTCGGCAACCGGCTTAGGTTACAGGAAAACCGCTGGTGAACCGAAATCGTCGCAGTTCACCTGCCGTCACCCAGCAGTTGTCACGGTACCGGCCGGGGCGAAGCTGACCTGGGGCCCTCCGTGACCGGAGGCGACCCGATGGTGGCCACGCCACCTCATTAATGGAGGCCGGCGCCGACCCGCTGCCGGGCGTCGTCACCCGGTGATACCGCAACCGGTCGCGGTCGCAACCAGGCCGGCAGCCACGACGGCGGCTGATCCGCCGCTCGGTCGAACACCCCGCCCGCCGGGTCGTCGAGCCGCCCACCCCACCGGACCAGGTCGGTGGCCGGTCGATAGACCTGCCGCACCACCAGCACACACAGTGCGATCACGGCGACATCCCGCAGCAACACGGTGGTGGTCAACCACTGCTCCGACAGGCCTTTGTTCTGCTCGCCGTACAGGAACAGCATCCGGGGCACCCAAACCAGCGCGTCAATCGTCATCCAGGCCAACAGGATCCGGCGGTGCGGCAAAGCCAGCACCGCCAACGGCACCAGCCACAGCGAGAACTGCGGACTCCAGACCTTGTTGGTCAGCAGGAAGGCCGCCACCGCCAGAAATGCCAGCTGCGCGACCCGTGGTCGCTGCGGCGCGGTCAAGGCGATGTAGGCGATTGCCACACAACACATTCCGAACAGCAGCGCCACCACGGTGTTCAGGATCGCCGGTGGTTCCCAGAACCCGAGCTCGGTGTCGAAGCCCGGCCAGCCGGTGAAACTGCCGAACACGTTGTACAACGAGTCCATGTCCTCGCCCCGGCGGCTGTTGAGCCGGAAGAACTCCGCCCAGCCCTGCGGGAACAGCGCCATGATCGGCAGATTCACCACCAACCAGGCTGCCAGTGCCGCCGCCACCGACTTACCGGCTTCGGCCAACCGGCCCGAGCGCAGCGCCAACAGCACGATCGGCAACAGCAACAGCACCGGGTACAGCTTGGCTGCGACGCCGAGCCCGATCAGCACCCCCGCCAACACCGGTCTTCGCCGGGCCCACGCAAGCATCCCGCCCATGGCGAAAGCCGTTGCCAGGGCGTCGAAATTGGTGAAGATCTGGAAGATCAGCACTGGCGAAGCGGCCACCAGAGCTGCGTCCCAGATCCGGCGGCCGGCCAACATCGCCGTCGCCCACACCGTCGCCAACCAGGCCAGCGCCAGCCCGAACGCGGCGATGTTGAAAAACATCACCACCTCGGCAACACCGGACAGGACCGGCCATGTCACGGCCCGTGTCAGCGCCGAGTACGTCTTCGCCAAGGCCATCGACACGTACTGGTAGACACCGGTGATCACCGGATACTCCATGTAGCGCACGGCCGGGGTGCCGTCGTACTGCAGCCTCGGCTGCCCGGCCTCGTCGGTCTCCAGCCAACTGGACTTGTACGGAAACTTGCCCTGGCTCAACAACTCGGCGGTGTAAAGCGGGACAGTGTCGGAGTAACAGAGCTGGAAATACGCGCGCTGGCCGTTCCAGTTGGCCACCCGCTGATCCGCCGACCCGGTGCCGATGGTCTGCAGGCACGGCGACTTCGTTGCCCAACCAAGGGCGAGGAACATCAACGCGATCACGAAAATGACCCGCAAGGGGGTGAAGAACCGCTGCCGGCCGATCAGCGCGTGCCGACCGACCGGGCCCCCCACCACCTCCGACATCGCCGAGATGAGCACATCGTTGCGGCTGGGGAGGTCACGGTCATCGGCACTGCGTGTATCGGCGGCCACCGGCAGCGGCGACACCACCGGACGGGCCTCCTGCGTACCCGACTCGGCGTTCCCCCCCTCTACTGTCACGGGGGCGGCGGGCCCGGGGCGACCGGAGCGCCCGGCACACCAGGTGCCACCGGCGCGTTCGGATCACCGGGCGGCGGCACCACAGGTGCACCCGGCCCGGGCGGAGCGCCCGGCGGCGCGGGCATCACCGTCGTCGGCGGACCCAGCGGAATCGTGATGCCTGGAGCGATCTCGATGCTCGGCTGGATCACCGTGCCGGGTTCCGGCGTCGGCGGGGCCGTGGCCGTGGGTCGTGGCGCCGGCGCTGCCGGCACCCCGGCATAACCACCGATCTCCGTCGGCTTGGGGAACGACTCGTTGTCGGTGCCCTCGAGCGCACCGTCCATCGTCTCTTTCCAGATGTCCGAGGGCAGGCCCGACCCGTATACCGGCGACCCCCACTGGTTGACCAGAGGTTTGGTGCCCTCGGTGGTGCCGACCCACACCGCCGTCGCCAATGACGGCGTGAACCCGACCATCCACGCGTCCCGGTTGTCACCGGTGTCGCCGAGCTGGTTGGTGCCCGTCTTGGCCGCCGACGGCCGTCCCCCATCGAGGTTGTGGCCGTTGGCGTAGCCGGCGATCGGCTGCATCGCGGCAGTCACGTTGTCGGCGACCGCCTTGTCGATGCGCTGCTCGCCTTCGGGCTCCTGAGTGCCCGCATCGAACAGCACCTGGCCTTGAGCGTTGACCACCTTCTGCACGAAATGCGGTGCGTGGTAGACACCCGAATCGGCGAGCGTGGCGTACGCCGAGGCCATGTCGATCACCCGTGACTGGTACTGGCCCAGCACCACACCGTTGTTCGGCGGGCCACCCTTACCGTCCTCGCTCAAGGTGTGCTCGACACCCGGGAAGCTCTCCGCGATCCCGGCGCGGTGCGCGGCGTCGGCCACATCGGAGGGGCCGTTCGCCAGCTCCAGCATCAGCCGGTAGTAGCTGGTGTTCAACGACCGCTTCAACGCCTCGGCGATATTGCAGGTGCCGCAGCCGCCACCTTCGACATTGCTGATCTGGATGCCGTTGACCGTCAGCGGCGACGAGTCGACCTGGTAGCCCAGACCCTTGCCCTGCTCCAGGGCGGCGACGAGAGCGAACACCTTGAACGACGAGCCCGTCGGCAGGCCGGCCTGCGCGAAGTCGAATCCCTGCGCGTCGTTGCCGCCGTAGTAGGCCTTGACCGCTCCCGTCTTCGGATCGATCGACACCACCGCCGCCCGCATGTCGGGGTCTTGGCCCTCCAGCGTCTCGGCCACCGCGTCCTCGGCAGCGGACTGGGCTTTAGGATCGATGGTCGTGGTGATCTGCAGGCCCTCGGTGTTGAGCTGCTGTTCGTTGATGTCGAACAGCTCGAGCAACTCCCTGGTGACCTGCCGCTCGATCAGACCGTTGGGCCCGGTGGTCTGGTTGGCGCTGTTGGCCTGGTCGGGTGGGATGGTCGGCGGGAACACCTGGGCCGCGCGATCCTCGGACGACAGCGCGCCCATCTCCACCATGCCGTCGAGCACCCAGTTCCACCGCTCGGCAGCACCCTCGGGGTCGATGGCCGGGTCCAGGGCGGACGGACGCTGGATCAGCGCCGCCAACAACGCGCCCTCGGCCACGTTGAGCTGCTCGACGGGCTTACCGAAGTAGGCCTGCGACGCCGCGGACACCCCGTAGGCACCGCGGCCGAAATAGATGATGTTCAGATACGACTGCAGCACCTGGTCTTTGGACCATTCACTGGACATCTTGGTGGAGATCACCAGCTCTTTGGCCTTGCGGATCAAACCGCCGACACCGGAGCGGGCGTCGCCCACCAAGGCGTTCTTGACGTACTGCTGGGTGATCGTCGACCCGCCCTGCAGGTCACCGCCGAAGATGTTGTTCTTCACCGCGCGCAGGAATCCGGTGAACGAGAAACCCGGATTGGAGTAGAAGTCGCGGTCCTCGGCGGCCATCACCGCATCACGCAGCGGCACCGGGATCTGGTCGATGGTGACGTCGACCCGGTTACCTTCCGGCGGAACGATCCGGGCGAGCTCGGCGCCGTCGCTGGCCAGGATCGTCGAGACCTGGTTGGTCCGGATATCACCGGGATTGGGCACGTCGACGATGGTGTACGCCATGCCGAACGTGATGAGCGGCAACAGGATGAGCACGGCCGCACAGGCCGCCAGCCCGCGCCGCACCCATTTCCAGTTGATCTGCGACGGCCGCTTCGGCGGTTCGCCACCACCCCCACGAGGCGGGCCGCCATGGGGCGGGCGCGGCGGCAGAGTGCCGTCCAGCGCCGCCTTGACGACGTCGATCGGGTCACGCAGCCGGGGGTCGACGGTCTCGCGCACCGGCGGGATGACCGAGGTGGGGCGCAGGTCGGGCGGCACCGCCCCGCGGTTGGACTGGCGCGGCTTCGGCTCGCCCTGGATCGGGAGCCGGGCGGTCTTGTCCGGGTCGGGTCGAGCGTGCGCACGGTCGGCCGCTGGTCCGCGCTGGATTTCAGAAGCCGATCTGTCCTGCCGCCCCGGGTTATTCACTGGCGGTTCGCGCGCCCTTGCGCGCTGTTCGAGTGCGCGGCGCCTTGGGCGCCTTGGGGGGCCGCGGCGCGCCCAGCACATACGACTTGACCAGGTGATTCCAACTGCAGGTTCGGCATACCTCCACCACATGTACCGAGAACTCGTCGAAACGGGTTGCCAGCAGGACCAGTTCCTCGGCGGTTCGGGCCGAGCCTGACACCGGACCCAGATGATCGCCGAATACCCACGACACCAATGTCAGTTGTTCCTTACGGCAGATCGGGCAGGTCACCGTGCTGGGTTTCCCGTGAAATTTCGCAGCGCGCAGCAGGTAGGGGTTGGCGTCGCATACCTCGGTGACGCCCGTGCGGCCCGAATACACCTCGGCCAGCAGGGAACGCCGCCGGAGCGCGTAGTCCACCACCTGTCGCTGCAGTCGCACGGAACCAGAGTACGTCGGTGCTCTACGGGTCGAGGCGCGACGGGGCCGCCCTGTGCATCGACTGCGGTATCTGCCCAGCGCTGTCAGGGCCCATGACTCTCGTCACTGAAGCCCTGCACGCCCCCGGCCGAGCCCTGGCAGCCATCCGTGGTGGCGCGGCAAACAGCAGGTACCCGAGCCGGCGACACCGCCGGCACCGTCAAAACGGCGTCCGGCCCGAATGCTCCTGCTCGTACTTTTCGGCGCCTCGTCGGCCGGTAACGGTGTCCCCGATGTAGCGGCGCATATATCGGCGCGATACTATTTCGCGAGGTGTCGAACCGCCGTAACGGACGAGCAGGGAGGTGATGGTCATGTTGGAACTCGCCATCCTCGGCCTTCTGCTCGAGTCGCCCATGCATGGTTATGAGCTCCGTAAACGGTTGACTGGGCTCCTGGGCGCTTTCCGCGCCTTCTCCTACGGTTCGCTGTACCCGGCCTTGCGCCGGATGCAGACCGACGGGCTCATCGTGGAAGATGCCGCCCCGGAGGGAACCCTCAAGGTCCGTCGGGCCCGTCGCGTGTACCAGCTCTCCGATGCCGGACGGCAACGGTTCAGCGAGCTGGTCGCCGACACCGGCCCGCAGAACTACACCGACGACGGCTTCGGTGTACACCTCGCGTTTTTCAACCGCACTCCCGCCGAGGCGCGGATGCGGATCCTGGAAGGTCGTCGACGCCAGGTGGAAGAACGCCGGGAAGGCCTACGTGAAGCCGTCGCGCGGGCCAGCAGTTCGTTCGATAGGTACACCCGCCAGCTCCATCAGCTTGGGCTGGAGTCCAGCGAACGTGAGGTGAAGTGGCTCAACGAGCTCATCGCCGCCGAACGCGTCGCACAGGGACGCACCGATCAGCCTTGATCAACAACACAGATTCGAAAGTACGGATGAAGGGATACGTCCATGACTGAGCAGGACATCCGGGTCGCCATCGTCGGCGTCGGCAACTGCGCATCCTCGCTGGTGCAGGGTGTGCAGTACTACAAGGACGCCGATGAGAACTCCACGGTGCCCGGCCTGATGCACGTGAAGTTCGGCCGTTATCACGTGCGGGACGTCAAATTCGTCGCCGCTTTCGACGTCGATGCCAAGAAGGTCGGCTTCGACCTTTCCGAGGCCATCTTCGCCTCCGAGAACAACACCATCAAGATCGCCGACGTGCCGCCGACCGATGTCGTCGTGCAGCGTGGCCCGACCCTTGACGGCATCGGCAAGTACTACTCCGAGACCATCGAGATCTCCGACGCCGAAGCCGTCGACGTCGTGAAGGCCCTCAAGGACGCCAAGGTCGACGTGCTGGTGTCCTACCTGCCGGTGGGCTCCGAAGAGGCCGACAAGTTCTACGCCCAGTGCGCGATCGACGCCGGCGTGGCCTTCGTCAATGCGCTCCCGGTGTTCATCGCCTCGGATCCGGTGTGGGCCAAGAAGTTCGCCGACGCCGGCGTGCCGATCGTCGGCGACGACATCAAGAGCCAGGTCGGCGCCACCATCACCCACCGCGTGATGGCCAAGCTGTTCGAGGACCGCGGGGTGCAGCTCGACCGCACGATGCAGCTCAACGTCGGCGGCAACATGGACTTCCTGAACATGCTGGAGCGCTCGCGGTTGGAGTCGAAGAAGATCTCCAAGACCCAGGCCGTCACCTCCAACCTGCAGCGCGAGTTCAACACCAAGGATGTGCACATCGGCCCGTCCGATCACGTCGGCTGGCTCGATGACCGCAAGTGGGCGTACGTCCGCCTCGAAGGCCGCGCCTTCGGCGACGTGCCGCTGAACCTGGAGTACAAGCTCGAGGTGTGGGATTCGCCCAACTCCGCGGGCGTCATCATCGACGCGGTGCGCGCGGCCAAGATCGCCCAGGACCGTGGCATCGGCGGACCCGTCGAGGCGGCGTCTGCCTACCTGATGAAGAGCCCGCCCAAGCAGCTGGCCGACGACATCGCCCGCACGCAGCTCGAAACCTTCATCGAAGGCTGAGTTTCTCTGCGACTTGTGGAGTCTGAGCGGCGCTGAACGCCGGTCAGACTCCACAAATCGCTTATGGTCGAGGCGTGATCACCGACGACGAGTTGCTGAGTCTCGACGAGTTCGCCCTGTTGCCGGAGAACGCCGAGCAGGCCGGAGTAGACAGCCCCCTGCCGCCGGTTGAGCGCATCGACGTGGGCGCGATCAGTGCGCTGAAGTTCGGCGCCGAGCCGCCGAAAGTGGTGTTCCTGCACGGCGGCGGGCAGAACGCGCACACCTGGGACACCGTGATCGTCGGGCTGCGGGAGCCCGCGCTGGCCGTGGATCTGCCCGGCCATGGCCGCTCCGCGTGGCGCGAAGACGGCAACTACGGGCCCCGGCTGGCCGCCGAACAGATCATTCCCATGCTGCGCGAGCACGCCCCCTCCCCCGCCCTGGTGGTCGGCATGTCACTCGGCGGCCTCACCGCGCTGCGGATCGCCGCCACCGCACCCGAGCTCGTGCCACAGCTGGTACTGGTCGACGTCACCCCGTCGGCACCCGAGCGACATACCGGGATGACCGACGCCCAGAAGGGCACCGTCGCTCTGGTGCAGGGCGACCGCACCTTTCCCAGCTTCGCCGCGATGCTCGACGTCACTGTCGCCGCTGCCCCGCATCGGGATCGGAAGTCGTTGCGGCGCGGAGTGTTCCACAATTCCAAACAGCTCGACGACGGAACCTGGACCTGGCGCTACGACGCTTTCCGCAACGGTGACGGCTTCGAGAACCTCTGGGAGGACGTCTCCGCGATCTCCATGCCGACCACGCTGGTGCGGGGGGCGAATTCGTTCTTCGTCAACGACGCCGATGCCGACCAGTTCGCCAATGACGCGCCCGGTTTCCAGCAGACGATTGTCGTCGACGACTCCGGACACTCGGTGCAGAGCGATCAACCGCACCGACTCATCGAGATCCTGCGCGACGTCCTGAGCAGCTGAATCCACGGCGGGCCCGTCGCCTGCCGTTCACCTGCTGCTCGACTGCTGATTGCAAAGCTGCCGTAACTTCCTCCCCGTCCCGGTCGCCGGCCCCGGCTGGTGAGCCCGCTCGGAAGGAAACCGCAGTCATGGCGATCGTGCCGCTGAACCTGTTTGTCAGCCACAACGGGAAGTCCTCCCGCCAGCGGGTGACCTGCCGCTACAAATGCGGGGACCAGTGCGCCCATCCCGCTCCGAACACCACCGACAACGAGTACTTCGGTGACATCGCCCAGGCCGTGTCCCGTCGCACCGTGCTGCGCGCGACCGGCGTCACCGTACTGGCCGTCGGCGCCGGCGCCGCACTGGCAGCCTGCTCCGACGATGGAATGCCCACCACAGCAAGCACTTCCAGCCCAGAGCCCGCAGCGCCGGAACCCCCGGCTGGAATGAACTTCGCGGCGGTGGCACCGAACTCCGAAGACGCCGTGGTGGTCCCGGAGGGCTACCAGCAGGCAGTGGTGATCAGCTGGGGTGACCCGGTGTTGCCCGACGCACCGCCCTTCGACGTCAATGCCCAGACCGCCGCCGCCCAGCGTGGCCAGTTCGGTTTCAACAACGACTTCGCCGGCCTGCTGCCCATCGAGGGGACATCGAATCACTTCCTGCTCGTGGTCAATCACGAGTACACCACCGAGACCTTCATGCACCCCGGCTACAACGCCGACGCCCCCACCCGAGAGCAGTTCGATATCGGGGTCGCCGCGCACGGCCTGAGCGTTGTCGAGGTCGAGCGCACACCGGAGGGCCTCAAGCCGGTGATGGGTCGCTACAACCGGCGGATCACCGCCGACACCCCGTTCATACTCACCGGTCCCGCCGCGGGCACCGCCTTGGTCAAGACCACCGCCGACCCGACGGGCCGCACCGTGCTGGGGACGGTCAACAACTGTTCGGGTGGCGTAACTCCCTGGGGCACCGTGCTTTCCGGCGAGGAGAACTTCAACAGCTACTTCGGTGCCGCCGAAGGTGCCCCGGCGCCCAGACCCGTCGACGCCGACCGGCTGGACCGCTACGGCATCAAAGTCGAACCCACCGAACGTAAGTGGGAGACGTTCGACCCCCGCTGGGACGTCACCAAGTCTGCCAACGAGGTCAACCGCTTCGGCTACGTCGTCGAACTCAACCCCTGGGACCCGTCGTCCACGCCCGTCAAACACAGCGCCCTGGGACGGTTCAAGCACGAAGCGGCCAACATCTATGTCACCGACGACGGCACCGTCGTCGCCTACGCCGGCGACGACGAACGCTTCGATTACATGTACAAGTTCGTCTCGTCGAAAAAGATGCGAGAAGGTGTCGACCCGGCAGCGCTGGCGGCCAATATGACAATCCTCGACGAGGGCACGCTCTACGTCGCCAAACTGACCAGCGATACCCCCGCCGGTGAGATCGACGGTTCCGGCACGCTGCCGGCCGGGGGGTCGTTCAACGGCACCGGCACCTGGATCCCGCTGCTGCGATCCGGAGCCGACGGACAGGCCGAGTCGCTGGTCGACGGCATCAGCCCCGAAGAGGTGGCCGTGTTCACCCGATTCGCCGCCGACAAGGCCGGCGCCACCAAGATGGACCGCCCCGAGGACTTCGAGGCCAATCCGTTGACCGGCAAGGTGTATGTCGCACTGACCAACAACGACAAGCGTGGCGGCGACGGCCAGCCCGGTCCCGACGCCGCCAATCCACGCAACGACAACAAGAGCGGGCAGATCCTCGAGATCAGCGACAACCACGCCGGCACCGACTTCACCTGGGACCTGCTGCTGGTCTGCGGTGACCCGGCCGCCGCCGACACCTACTTCGCCGGTTTCGACAAGACCAAGGTCAGCCCGATCTCCTGCCCGGACAACCTGGCCTTCGACAGCCACGGCAATCTGTGGATTTCCACCGATGGCAACGCCCTGGACTCCAACGACGGGCTGTTCGCCGTCGCCCTGGACGGGCCGAACCGTGGCCTGACCAAGCAGTTCCTCACGGTGCCACTCGGCGCCGAGACCTGCGGTCCGATCGTCACCGACGACCTGGTCACCGTGTGCGTCCAACACCCCGGTGAAAGCGACGACAACAGCATCGACGACCCCCTGTCGCGCTGGCCGGAGGGTGGCAACGGCACCGCCCGGCCGTCGGTGGTCGCGGTGTGGAAGGACGGCGGCACCATCGGGGTCTGAGGCGTGGATTTCGGCGCGCTCATAACCGCTCAGCAACGATGAGCGCGCCGAATTCACTACGGTGGGAGCCATGACTCTTCCGATCCGCATCGGTGTTCAACTGCAACCCCAGCACGCGCCCGACTACGGCCAGATTCGCGACGCGGTACGCCGCTGCGAAGACATGGGCGTCGACGTCGCATTCAACTGGGATCACTTCTTCCCGCTCTACGGTGACCCCGACGGCGCCCACTTCGAGTGCTGGACGATGCTGGCCGCCTGGGCCGAGCAGACCTCGCGCATCGAGTTCGGCGCCCTGGTCACCTGCAACTCCTACCGCAACCCGGATCTGCTCGCGGATATGGCGCGCACCGTTGATCACATCAGTGGCGGCCGACTGATCCTGGGCATCGGTTCGGGCTGGAAGGAAAAGGACTACGACGAGTACGGCTATGACTTCGGGACCGCAGGCAGCCGGCTCGACGACCTGGCCGCAGCGTTGCCCCGGATCCGGGCGCGGCTCGAAAAGCTGAATCCGGCGCCCACCCGGCACATCCCGATCCTGATCGGCGGGCAGGGTGAGAAGAAGACGCTGCGATTGGTCGCCGAGTACGCCGACATCTGGCACGGATTCACCGACCGCAGTACCTACCCCGGCAAGGCCGAAGTGCTGGACCGGCACTGCGCTGCCGCCGAGCGCTCGCCCGCCGCCATCGAGCGGTCCTCGGGGGTGCCGGAGGGCAGTGTCGAAGACATGCTGGCCGAAGCCGACGCCCTGGTCGACCTCGGGGTGACGCTGCTGACGACCGGGGTCAACGGCCCCGACTACGACCTGAGCGCGGCGCAGGCGCTGGTGGAGTGGCGGGATCGTCGGCTGAACGGCTGACGTTTCTTTCACGTAACACGTGTCAGGTAATGACAAAAGTCCATGACTTTCCTGTGAATATCTGACCCACTCGCCGTTCACCTGCAGAATCCTCATTGTGGCGTTTAGTCTTGGGCCACGAAAACCGGCGAATCAGGGGTGCGGCCGTGGAGGGGACGGCAGTATCTGTTAGGTACGCGCTCGTTTGAGCGCCGCCCCGGGGGAGACACCATGCCCAAGAAGTACGGCGTCAAAGAGAAGGACCTCGTGGTGGCCCACGTGGTCAGCCTGATCCTGAGTGGCAAATTACGCAGCGGCGATCGCATCGACCGCAACGAGATCGCCCGCGATCTCGGCGTGAGCCGGGTTCCGATTCAGGAAGCCGTGGTGCAACTCGAGCACGACGGCATCCTGAGCACCCGGTATCACCGCGGCGCTTTCGTGGAGCTGTTCGAAGAATCCGTGGTGCTCGAATACCACGAGATCTACGGCATGCTCAACGGGATCGCTTCGGCCCGGGCCGCGACCGATCCGGAGTCACGGGTGCTGCCGCAGCTCGATGCGTTGATGCCGGTGCTGCGGGCCACCTTCAACAGCACCCAGGGGTTCAGCGACGCCGGTTGGGAGTACCGCCAGGCGATCTGCAACGAATACGCCGGCCCACGGCTGGCAGCCAACATCCGGGCGTCACAGAGCTTCATACCCCCCGAGTTCTGGGGTGTCTACCAGGGCACATCCGAGGACCTGCTGCCGCTCTACGAACAGGAGACGGAAGCGATCCGCGCACACGACCCCGCCGCGGCGCGGGAAGCCAACGCCGAGCGTGCCCAGGTGATGGCCCAGGTGATGCTGGACACGCTGCGCCAACGCGGGGTACTCGCGCGACCCGCTTTCGCAGTCTGAATGAGCAGAATCATTCTCGTCGGGGGTCTCGGGCACTAGGTTGCTCACGGTGAGGTTCTCCGCCGCCCGATTCCTGGCTTTCGTCGCCACCATCCTGATCATCTCCGGTCTGGCCGTGGCGCCACCGGCTATGGCCGCCGACCAATGCGCACCCCCCGGCGTCGACAGCGCAAGTGCACTGCCGACCAACCTGGCCTCGGCGTCGGCGGGACCAGAAGAGGACAAATACACCACCGACTCGGTGGTGCCGCTGGACTCGGTGGACATCGCCGCGTTGGGTCTGGGCACACCCGGCACCCTGACCGTCGGCACCCTTTCTGACGCACCGCCGAGCATCTGCATCAACGCCCAAGGTCAGTTCACCGGTTTCGACAACGAACTCCTGCGCGCCATCGCCGACAAGCTGGGCCTGCAGATCAACTTCGTCGGGACCGACTTCTCCGGGCTGCTCGCACAAGTCGCCTCCCGTCGATTCGACGTCGGGTCGTCGTCGATCACCACCACCGACGCCCGTCGCCAGACGGTCGGCTTCACCAACGGTTACGACTTCGGTTACTTCTCGCTGGTGGTCCCGACCGGGTCACCGATCACCGGGTTCTCCGACCTCGCCGCCGGGCAGCGAATCGGCGTGGTGCAAGGCACCGTGCAAGAGGCCTACGTGATAGACACCCTGGGCCTGGATCCGGTGAAGTTCCCCGACTACAACACCGTCTACGCCAGCCTGAAAACGCGTCAGATCGATGCCTGGGTGGCGCCGTCACAACAGGCCGTCGGCACCGTACAAGCGGGTGACCCCGCGGTGATCGTGGAGAACACGTTCAGCCTGGACAACTTCATCGCCTACGCGGTCGCCAAAGAGAACCGACCACTGATCGATGCGCTGAACTCCGGCCTGGACGCGGTGATCGCCGACGGCACCTGGTCCAAGCTGTACACCGACTGGGTGCCACGCGCCGTGCCGCCGGGCTGGAAACCTGGCTCCAAAGCCGCTCCGGAGCCGAAGCTTCCGGACTTCGAGGTGATCGCCGCGGAGAACCAACTGGGGGACGACGCGCCTGCCGCCGCAGGGCCCAAGTCGACGTTCGCACAGCTCGGTGACGCGTTCTTCTCCTGGGACCTGTACCGCCAGGCCATCCCCGATCTGTTCAAGACCGGGTTGCCCAACACACTGATCCTGACCGTCAGCGCCGCCGTCATCGGCCTGGCACTGGGGATGGTGCTCGCCGTTTGCGGAATCTCCCGTTCGCGTTGGTTGCGCTGGCCCGCACGGGTTTACACCGACATCTTCCGCGGACTGCCTGAAGTCGTCATCATCCTGCTGATCGGGTTGGGGCTCGGCCCCGTGGTCGGCGGCCTCACGGGCAACAACCCCTATCCCCTGGGTATCGCCGCCCTCGGATTGATGGCAGCCGCCTATATCGGCGAGATCCTGCGCTCCGGCATCCAGAGTGTGGAGGCCGGTCAGTTGGAAGCTTCCCGCGCGCTGGGCTTCAGCTACTCCTCGTCGATGCGCCTGGTGGTGATCCCCCAGGGCGTCCGGCGGGTACTGCCCGCACTGGTCAACCAGTTCATCTCGCTGTTGAAAGCGTCATCGCTGGTGTACTTCCTGGGGCTGATCGCCAGCCAGCGCGAGCTCTTCCAAGTGGGCCGAGACCTCAACGCCCAGACCGGAAATCTCTCCCCGCTGGTGGCCGCCGGATTGTTCTACCTCGCGCTGACCATTCCGCTGACCCATCTGGTGAACTACATCGACGGCCGCCTCCGCCGCGGACGCACACCAACCGAAACCGAGGACCCCCTGACCCCGACGATCAGCCAGGAGATGGTGTGATGACCAAGCCGACGTCAGCACCCCCGCGCACCGTGGATCCAGTATCTCTGGCCGCCAACAACATTCACCTCGCCTTCGGTCCGAACAAGGTGCTCAAGGGCGTGGACATCGACGTACCTGCCGGCAGCACCGTCGTGGTCATCGGCCCGTCGGGGTCCGGGAAGTCCACCCTGCTGCGCACCCTGAACCGGCTCTACGAACCCGACCAGGGCGACATCCTGCTCGACGGCCGGTCGGTGCTTGCCGACAATCCCGATGAGCTGCGGCAGCGCATCGGCATGGTGTTCCAGCAGTTCAACTTGTTCCCGCATCGCACTGTGCTGGACAACGTCACGTTGGCGCCACGCAAACTCAAGAAGATGTCGGCCGAGGCGGCACGGGATCTGGCGCTGAACCAATTGGAGCGGGTCGGGTTGCGGCACAAGGCCGAAGCACGACCGGGCACGCTGTCCGGGGGCCAGCAGCAGCGGGTCGCGATCGCCCGGGCACTGGCCATGTCACCGCAGGTGATGTTCTTCGACGAGGCCACCTCGGCGCTGGACCCCGAATTGGTGAAGGGCATCCTGGCGTTGATCGCTGATCTCGGTTCCGACGGGATGACGATGGTGGTGGTCACCCACGAGATGGGCTTCGCGCAGTCGGCTGCCGACAACGTGGTGTTCATGGATCACGGTGCGGTGGTGGAGTCCGGCCCACCGGAGCGGCTGTTCGAGGCCGCGGAGACCGACCGGCTCCAGAAGTTCCTGTCGCAGGTGTTGTAGCTACGGGCACCCGACCGAACAGCATTTATTTGAGCCCAATTTCGCTTCCTCTACAGAATGACAGGCGCTGACAGGTTAGACTGGCGAACTATGACAGAGAGCGAAGGCGGCGTCGCTGGCGTAGCTGACGTTTCTGACCTTGCCGAAGGTTTGCACCGAGCGTTGTCGAAGCTCTTCGCAGTGCTGCGGCGCGGGGACAAGACTGCCGCGTCACCCGCTGACGACCTCACCCTCGCCCAGCTGTCGATCCTGGTGACCCTTCTCGACCAGGGCCCCATGCGGATGACCGAACTCGCCGCGCACGAAAAAGTTCGCACCCCCACCACCACGGTGGCGATCCGGCGGCTGGAGAAGCTGGGGCTGGTCAAGCGCACCCGTGACCCCTCCGACCTGCGCGCCGTCCTGGTGGAGATCACCCCGAAAGGCCATGCGGAGCACCGGGAAGCGCTGACCAACCGCTACGCGGTACTGGCGGCGATGCTACGCGAACTCAGTCCCGACGAACTCGGCATGCTGCACAGCGCGTTGGAGCCGTTGGAGAAGCTGGCCACCAAGAAGACCTAGCCCGGGCCTCTCGCTCAACCAAGCCAGTCCAACACCGCTGCCGCAGTCCAGGACTGCTGCATGCTACCCAGCGGCTCCCCGGTGAACGGCTCGTAATACTCGGCGAACGTGCCATCGCTGGCCTGACGTAATCCCTCGCGGCGCAAGCCATTTGACCGTTCCGCCCAGCCACGCCGGGCGAAGCACCAGGAGAACAACCACGTCAGCACGGGCCACACCGGCCCGCGCCAATACTCCCGCGAACGGAAGTCCCGCGACACCGGCGACGTCGACGGTATCAACGCATACTTCAGGTCCGGGTGCCCGCAGAAGCGTGGCCCCTCCAACAATCGCAGCAGCGCCCGTTCCTTGTCGTGCGGCAAACCGCCGCACAGCAACGGCGCGAACTGCGCGGCGGTCTCCGTGGCCACCCAGGACTCGTTGCGAACGTCGTAATCCCTTGCTGCACCGGTTCTTTGGTCAGTCGTCTCGATGACTCCGCTGCGGAAGCGGTCAGCCCACGAGTACAGCTCCCGGACGTCGGCGAGGGGTCGCTTGTAGTCCTCCCCGATCTCGGCGAGCACGGTGCAGGCCACGGAGAAGATCGCCGAGACGAAGACATCTTCGACTGCGAAGCTCATCACCTTCGGCAGCAGGGCGTCGTCGTATCGCGCCGCTTTCATCTCCTCCAGCAGCCACAGATACCGGTCGTACTCGGCATCGGACGGGCGCTGACTGGCGTCGGTGTTGATCTTGTTGTCTTCGCGTTGATACTCCGGCACCGCGCCGGGAATCACGTTGGCGTAAGCGGCATCCCAGCGCGGCGAATTGTCCATCCCGGATTCCCAGCCGTGATACAGCGTGATCCGGCCATGCTGGTTCTGGTCACGCGCTTCGGCCAACCAGCGGTGCCACCGCACCAGGTCCGGCCAGCGCCGATCCAGGAACGCCTCGGCCACCCCGCGGGTTGAGCGACCGCGGGTGCGGGCGTGATCGAGGATGCGCTGCACAGCGATGGCGTGCACCGGCGGTTGGGTGATGCCTGAGGTGTGCCGATTGCGCGGGGCGTCAGGGGACAACGCCGCGCACGCCCAACGCGCCGGGCCGGGAAAGTACCCGTCCACTCCATTGGCGAACACGATGTGCGGGATCATGCCGTTGCCCCACTGCGCCGACAACAAGGTGTCCAACTCGACCACCGCACGCTCCACCGACAGCGGTGCCAGACCCACCGCCACGAAGGCCGCGTCCCAGCTCCACATGTGGGGGTACAGCAGCGGCGCCGCCGTGGTCATCACCCCGAGGTCGTTGCCACGCAACAGATAGGCGGCACGAGCTGCGAGCTGCGTCGGCGCAAAGCTGGGGTCCGGTGCCACGCGTCCATTCTGCGACCACCGCGCCCGGGCCGCGCGGCGGGCACCCAGTCCCGGTCACGCACCGCTTGTAGGGTTTGACCCATGCCTACTGCGCTCATCACCGGGGCCTCCCGCGGCCTGGGCGCCGCGATCGCCGCCGCACTGGCCCCAACCCACACCCTGCTACTGGCCGGCAGACCATCAGCAGAGCTCGATGCCGTCGCCGCCGAACACGGGGCGACCACGTGGCCGATGGACCTCACCGACGCAGCTTCGATCGAGGCCAGCACCGAAGTGCTCACCGAACTGGATGTGCTGGTGCACAACGCCGGGGTGATGTACCCGGGCCGGGTCGCCGAGTCGACCCTCGACGAGTGGCGCGCCACCTTCGAGGTGAACGTGCTCGGCGCGGTCGCGCTGACCCTGGCCGTGCTGCCGGCGCTGCGCGCCGCCAACGGTCAGGTGGTGTTCATCAACTCTGGGTCCGGGCGCAACGTGTCAGCGGGGATGGCGTCTTATTCGGCCAGCAAGTTCGCGCTACGGGCATTTGCCGACTCACTGCGCGCCGACGAGCCGGCACTGCGAGTCACCTCCGTGCACCCGGGCCGCATCGCCACCGACATGCAGCGCGACCTGGTCGACTACCAGGGCGGCTCCTATGACCCGGAGAAGTTCCTGCAGCCCGAGACCGTGGCCGCCGTGGTCGCCCAGGCGGTGGCGACACCACCGGACGGACACGTGCACGAAGTGGTGCTGCGGCCCCGGTAGTCACCCTCAGGAGACGAGTGCCCGTGCTGCCGCCTCGATCGAATCCTCCGACAGCAGCACCTCCAACGCCGCGTCCCCCAACGGGATGAAGCTGTCGGCACTGGCGACCCGGGCCATCGGGCCGGTGAAGCCCCCGTCGACCAGCGCGGCAAGCACGCCCTCCCCGACTCCGCCGGTGGCTCGGGTTTCGTCGACGACCAGGACGCGGCCGGTGGCGTGGGCCTCTCGCAGCATGTCGACCGTCGGCAACGGGGCCAGCCAGCGCAGGTCGACGACCCGGCTGTGCACCCCGGCGCGCTCGAGCCGACGAGCCACCCGCAGGCTCATCCGCAGGCCGTTGCCGAACGTCAGGATGGTCAGGTCCCCACCCTCGCCATACGTTCGGGCGCGGCCGATACCGGCACCGGTTTCGCCGGCGCCCGGGTATTCGGCCAGCCAACCGCCGTCGCCGTCGTCGTGCAGGTCACGCGTGTGGTAGAGGGCGATGGGTTCGAGGAACAGGCAGACCGCTCCGGCCTTGTCGGCCGCGGCGACGCAGGCGTGCAACATCGCCGCGGCGTCGTCAGGACGTGCCGGGGACGCGATGACAACACCGGGGATGTCGCGGATCGCGGCGATGGAGTTGTCGTTGTGGAAGTGGCCGCCGAACCCCTTCTGGTAGGCGTAACCGGCCACCCGCACCACCATCGGGTTGCGGTACTGGCGGTTGGAGAAGAACTGCAAGGTGGCGCCCTCGCCGCGGATCTGATCGACCGCGTTGTGCAGATAAGCCAGGTACTGGATCTCCGGGATCGGCAGCAGCCCCGACACCCCGGCACCCAGCGCCAGCCCGAGGATGGTCTGCTCGTCGAGCAGGGTGTCGAAGACCCGGGCGGGGCCGGCCTTGCCGAGCAGGCCGCGGGTGACGCCGTACACCCCACCTTTGCGGGCCACGTCCTCGCCGAAAATCAGCGCTTCCGGATGCGCCGCCATGACGTCCTGCAGCGCCCGGTTGATGGCGAGCGCCACCGTCAGCGGCGCCTGATCCCCGGTGGTGTCAGGTGTCGCTGCTGACGCGGACTGGGTGGCCTGCACCGCGTCATCGAGGGTCGCCTGCAGCGGCTCCATGACGGCCTTCGCCGATTCCAGCGGCGCGAGGTCCATGACCACCCGGGCCAGGTCGAGGACCTCGGCCCGTTTGGCCTCATAGCGCGCCACCACTTCGTCGGGGGTCAAGGCGCCGTGCTCGACCAGTAGTGCGGCGGTACGCAGCACCGGGTCGTGCTCGAAGTCGGACGTGATCTCATCAGGCTTGCGATAGGCGGGCTCGTAGTCCGAGCCGGCATGGCCCATCAGTCGCACGGTGCGCAGGTGCAGGAAGGCCGGGCGCCGGTGGGTACGCACCCAGGACGCCGCCGCACTGGCCGCGTCGAACGCCGATGGCAGGTCGCAGCCGTCGCCGTGGAAGTACTCCAGCCCGGCACGGTTGGCATAGGTGTTGGCGATCCAGCCCCGCGGTGTCTTGACGCTGATACCGATGCCGTTGTCCTCGCAGACGAACAGCAGCGGCATCGGCAGGCCCTGGTAGGCGGCATGGAGCGCGGCGTTCACCGCGCCGACCGCGGTGGAGTGATTGGCCGAGGCGTCGCCGAAGCTGCACACCGTCACCGCGTCCGCCGGCCACGCACAGGGCACGCCGAGCTTCTTGGCGCGGGCGATCGAGAACGCCACCCCCACCGCGCGCGGTAGATGTGAACTGATGGTGGAGGTCTGCGGGATGACGCCGAGGTCGTGACGTCCGAACACCTTGTGCCGGCCGCCGGAGATGGGTTCCTCCGTGGCCGCCACCAGCCCCGCCAACACGTCGCGCAGGGCGTCGCTGCCCTCGACCTGCTGGGCTCGCGCAACGTAGAAGCTACCCGAACGGTAGTGCAGCAGAGCGGGATCCGTGGGGCGCAGCGCCGCCGCCACCGCCGCGTTGCCCTCGTGGCCCGACGAGCCGATGGTGTAATAGCCCTTGTCCTGCGCCCGCAACCACCGCGCGGCGAGGTCGAGGTGTCTACTGCCCAGCTGCGCGTCGAAGAGGTCGACGGCCTGGCCCACGGTCAGCACCGAACCGGACCGGAGGGGCTCCGTCGCAGCCCGCCGGGCGGGCCGGCCGGTCATCTCGGCGACGGTGGTGGTGAAGTATTCGTCGATGGACTCGGCCATCGGGCCTCCTCGGGTTCGGTTCGGTTCTCGTCAGGGCCCCGTCAGCGGAAGGCGGGGGTGCCCGTGAGCGCCTGTCCGATCACCAACGTATGCATTTCCGAGGTGCCTTCGTAGGTCAACACCGATTCGAGGTTGTTGGCGTGGCGCATCACCGGATACTCCGAGGTGATTCCGCTGGCGCCGAGGATGGTGCGGGCCTCGCGGGCGATCGCGATCGCCTCCCGGACGTTGTTCAGCTTGCCGAGGCTGACCTGCTGAGACGCCAGCGCGCCGGCGTCCTTCATCCGGCCCAGGTGCAGGGCCAGCAGCACCCCCTTGCCGTACTCGAGGGTCATATCGGCCAATTTGGCCTGCGTCAGCTGGAATCCGCCGATGGCCTTTCCGAACTGCTGGCGGGTGCGGGCATAGTCCAGCGCCGTCTCCAGGCAGTCACGGGCGGCTCCCAGCGCGCCGAACACGATGCCGAACCGGGCTTCGTTGAGGCAGCTCAGCGGTGCGCCCAGGCTGGTGGCACCGGGCAGCCGGGCAGACTCGGGCAGCCGCACATTGTCCAGGACCAGTTCACTGGTGACCGAGGCGCGCAGGGACATCTTCGATTTGATGGTGTGGGCGCTGAATCCCGGCGTGTCGGTGGGGACAGCAAAACCGCGGACACCCTCATCGGTGCGGGCCCACACGACGGCGACGTCGGCGACCGAACCGTTGGTGATCCACATCTTGGTGCCGTTGAGAATCCAGTCATCGCCGGAACGTACTGCCCGGGTACGCATTCCGGCCGGATCCGAGCCCTGGTCGGGCTCGGTCAGACCGAAACACCCGATGGCGCGCCCGGCCGCCATCTCGGGCAGCCACCGCTGCTTGGTCTCTTCGCTGCCGTAGCGGTGGATGGCGAACATCGCCAGCGATCCCTGGACGCTGACCAGGGAGCGCAGGCCCGAGTCGCCGGCTTCGAGCTCCAGGCACGCCAGCCCGTAGGCCACTGCGGAGGTGCCGGCGCAGCCGTAACCCTGCAGGTGCATTCCGAGCAGGCCCATGCCGCCGAGTTCGACGGCGAGGTCGCGGACCGGCAGTTCACCCTCTTCATACCAGGTGGCGATATCGGGTGCGATCCGCTGCTTCACCATGGCACGCACGGCTTCGCGGATCTGGCGCTCCTCGTCATCGAGGAGGCGGTCCACCCCGACGAGGGTGTCGGGTGTGGTGGGCTCGGAAAGGCGGGACATCGGGTCTCCTGGGGTAGTGGTTGGGCGGGTCAGCAGCAGCCGGAGGCCGGCGCCGTCGCGGGTCGGGGGGCGGCGGCCTGCTGTCGCCAGGTGACCGCACGGCTCGGTGGTGGTGTCTGCTGGCTACGCGAGGCCACCAGCGGCACACCGTCGACCAGCACGGTGGCGATGCCCGGAAGGTCGCCTGCGGCAAAACATTCCAGCCCGTTACGGGCAGACGAGCCGGTGATCGGGCCCAGCACCAGGAGATCGGCGGGCCGGCCCGGAGCGATCACCCCGGTGTCGAGTCCGTGAGCTCTGGCTGTCTGCCCGGTCGCCGCGGCGACGGCGGCCACCGGGTCCACCCCGCAGACCGAGGCAAGCAGGCAGATGTTGCGCAGCATGCCGCGCGGAATCACACCGGTGCCACCGGGAGTGTCGGTACCCAGGGTCAGCCGGTCGAGCTGACCTCGGCGATTCAGTTCCTCGGCAACCAGTTTGGTCACCCGGAAGTTCATCGAACTGCAGATCTCCAGAAATGCCGAGGGCACCTCGTCGATGATGGCGAGGATGTCCTCGTCGGGTGCGGGTATGGGGCCACCGGAAATGTGCCCGACGATGTCGGGTTGCACCGCGACCACGACGTCGCGGCCCGCGGGCCGGCTCGAACCGGATCGCGAGACCCCGCCCGAATGCATCTTCACCGTCATGCCGCGCTCATGGGCCCAGGCGACGTATTGCTGAGCTTCCCCGTCACCCAACCGATTCCAGTCGTAGAAGATGAACTTCAACTGGTCGATGCCCTCGCGGTGGGCCCGGTCGAAGTGTTCTTCGGTCATGCCGGGTACCAGCAGGATGGTTCCGGCGTTGACCTTGACGCCGGACGGGCGCATCCGGCCCGTGGTGTGCTTGGAGGTGATGGCGATGCTGAGGACCAGCTCCGGTGTCAGCGCATCGAACGCCAGCCCCGGGATGTGCAGTTCGCCCGCCGACACCATGGACGTCGTGCCGCCGTGGAGGTAGTTACCGATCCATCCGATGGCGTCCTGTGCCGGTGTCCACTCCCCGAATGTCGGATGGACATGTCCGTCGACCAGACCGGGCATCACCGTCAGCCCACCGGCCGACAGCACCTGATCGGGTGCGCCGTGTTCGGTACCGACACCAGCGATACGGCCGTCTTCGATCCACAGCGTGGTGTCGGTCTCCGGAGCGACCGCGGGGTCACCGTGCACCAGCAGACCGATGTCTTCGATCAAGAGTGTTGTCATGACGCACCTTTCAACAATTGGATACACTATCCGATATTGCGGCCAGAGGTCGGAGCGACCCGGCCCATCAGGGCCGGCACCGCGAAGACCACCAGCACCACCACCGCCGCGCCCAGCAGATTCATCGCCAGCCGCACCCCGCCCTCGTACCAGGGGAACCTCCCGGGGTACTCGCTGATGATCAACAGCACCGGTGGTCCGGTGACCGCCCACCAGGTGTAATTCACCGGCCGCAGTGCCATGGCGACGACGAACAGCACCACCGCCGCCCAGATCACGACGAGTCCCGGCAGATCGGCACCGAGCAACCCCGCCGCCACGAGCGCGCCGACCGCGTTTCCCGAAAGCCTTTGCACCAGGCGGACACCGGTCTGCACGGCGGCCGGTTGAATCGTCAGCACCACGCAGGTGACCAGCCAGTGCGCCCCTAGCAGGTCGGCGGGCAGACAGGCGGAGATGGTGACGGCCAGCGCCACCGCGGCACCGACGCGTAGCGCATGCGGCTCGAGCCGCGGGCTGCCATCGGCACCCACATCCTGCGGCGCCCGGCTGGAGGCAACACTTCCCTTGCCCGCCAGCATCACCGTCGCCCGCCAGCACAACCACGCCACCGGTACCACCGCGGCGCCCACTACGTAGGCGGGCATCTGAGACCACTGCGCGGTATTGCCGGTGTCGACCGCGATGAGCACCACTGCCAACGCCGCCGTCGGTCCCAACGTAGGGCGCAGGGCGCCGATCACCGCCGCGACCACGGTCGCCAACCCCAGGGCCACCGGATGGCCGGAGGTCAGCACCGCGACAATCGCGCCGCCGATCACGCCGGCACCCCGGGTGGTGATCGTGATCGCGGCCGCGCGGAACGACAACGGCAGCGTCGGTACGGCCGTCAGCACAAAACCCAGCCCGATGGCCGAGGCCAGTTGCGGATGGCCGCCGAACCCGGGCAACGCCAGGACGGCGGCCAGGGCCACTCCCAGAACCACCGCCATGCCCCATCGGCTACGCCCTACCGGTCGCAGCAATTCGGCGGGGTGGAACCGACTCACCGCGCGATGCTCAGCCGACACGCGCAGACACGCCGAACTGCCGCCGGATCACTAATCCGGGGGTGTAGCCGCGTCGAGTACCGCCTGCACGATGCCCTGGTAGCCGGTGCAGCGACAGATGTTCCCGGACAACGCTTCCCGCACCACCTCTTCGGTCAGTGGTTTCTCAGCGTCGGTATCGCGCAACAACTCGAGGGAAGACACCAGGAAACCGGGGGTGCAGAAACCACACTGCAAGCCGCCGTTCTCGCTGAAGCACTCCCGCAGCCGGGGGGTTTCGCTGAATGCGTCCAGCCCCTCGACAGTGCGCACCGACAGCCCGTCGACCTGAACCGCCAGCGTCAAACACGCTCGGGCGCTGCGGTCTTCGATGAACACCGAGCAGGCTCCGCACACACCGTGCTCGCACCCCAGGTGAGTCCCGGTCAGACCGAGCTCGTCGCGCAGGAAGTCCGCCAGTGTCTGTCGGGGCGGCACCGAGCGGCGAAACACCCGGCCGTTGACGGTGACGGAGACCGGCTGTGCCGGCACCGGCGGATCAGCGTCTGACATGGGCCGGATCCTCCACTCGCAGGGCACGGCGTGCGGCCGCGGACATGGCCTCGGTCAGCGCCGAGGCACACAATCGACGTGCATAATCGGTGTCGTCGGCGGCCGGTTCGGTCTGTGCGGCCCAGGTGTGGGCCAGCTCATCCCACAGCGTCGGATCCGGTTGTGCATCAATGGTTTCGGTGAACAACAGCGGACGGTCCGCGGCGCTGAGCACCGCCGCCCTCACGGTGTGCACCCGGCCGCGCGCATCGAGTGTCACCAGACACCCCGCACCCGCCAGCCCGTAATCGCCATGTTGGTGGGCGTATTCCACAAAACCCCAGCCCTGATCGGGACGGATCGCCGGGACCGAGATCCAGGTGATCATCTCGTGCGGTTCCAAGGCGTTCTCGTAGAACGACACGAACATGTCCTCGGCAGGCACTTCCCGACGGCCGGACACAGCGGACTCGACGTGGAACGTCGCGCCACACACCAGTGTCGCCAGAGGCATCTCCGCTGCCGGATCGGCGTGCGCGACCGAACCTCCGATGGTGCCCCGGTTGCGGATTCCGATGTGGCCGATGTAGCCGGCCGCGTCGGCGAGCAGCGGCGCCCGCGCGCCGATGAGGGGGTCGGTCTCCACGGCGCGGTGCGTCACCAACGCACCCAGGACCACCCGGTCGACGTCATCAAAGACCCGGGTGAGCTCGCCGAGCCTGCCGATGTCGATGACCAGGCGGGGCCGGGCCAACCGCAGGTTCATCAGCGTCAACAGCGACTGACCACCGGCCAGCAGCTTCGCATCCGGGTTATCCCGCAACAGTTCCAGCGCCTCGGCCACCGACTCCGGTCGCACGTAGTCGAATTCGGCCGGTTTCACCCGCGTGCCCCTGACAGTGCCCGGCACAGGTCACCCGTCGCGATCGGGGTGCTGTCCACGTGGTACCTGCCGCCTACCGCGTCGTCCACGGCGCCGGCCACCGCGGAATACACCGCGATTGTCCCGCTTTCGCCAGCGCCACGGACGCCGATGGGGTTCGCCGGGGTATCAGCGTGCAGATGGGTGACCATCACCGAGGGCACGTCGGTGGTCAAGGGCAGGTGGTACGCGGCGAAGGTGGTCGCCAACGGTTCGCCGTTACCGTTGTAGGCCCACCGCTCGAACAGCGCACCGCCTATCCCCTGTGCCACGCCGCCGATGATCTGCCCCTCCACGATTTTCGGGTTGATCTCGCGACCGCCCTCATGCGAGACGGCATAACGCAGGACTTTCACGATGCCGGTCCGGCGGTGCACCCCGAGGATCACCGCGTGCACACCCATGGTCCAGGTCACCGTCTCGGTCCGGTAGACCGTCGTGACATCGACCGCGCCGCCACTTTCACCGGCACCGCCGACCGCGTGCGCGCGTGCCAACTCGCTCCAGGTCAATGTGTTTGATCCGCAGCGGAAGTGGCCTCCACCGTAGTCGATTTCGCCCGGCTCGGCGTTCCAGAGTTCCCCGACGCGCCCGGTCGCGAGCTCGATCAACTCTCCGGCACACTGGTGCACCGCCGAACCGGCGAGCACCGCGGAGCGGCTGGCGAACGTGCCCACCCCTTCGGGCAGGCGCTCGGTGTCGGCGGCGATGTAGTGCACACAGTCCATCGGCACTCCGAGAGCATCGGCGGCCACCTGAGCGAACACCGTTTCGTGCCCTTGCCCTGCCGAAGCCGCCCCCGCGGTCACCTCGAATCGGCCGTCGGGCAGCAGCCGGATGCGGGCCGTCTCGTGCGGACCGCGGCCCGTCGCCTCCAGATACGACGACACCCCGTAGCCGATCCGGTAGTCCGGGTGCAGTTCCTGGTAATGCTGGACGTCGCTGCGCGGCAGCACTTTCACCACCGACTCCAGGCAAGCACGGTAGTCCGCGCCGTCGTAGGCGATGGGCACCCCGTCGCGGTAGGGAATCGGCCGGGAGTACGGCATGTCCTCGGCGCCAAGCAGATTGCGGCGCCGGATCTCCTCGCCGGACAGACCGAGCTCGGCAGCCGCCGCGTCGAGGCTGCGCTCCAGCGCGAACGTCGCCTCGGGACGACCCGCGCCGCGGTATTGGGCCACCAAGGTCTTGTTCGTCAACGCCGCCCGCCCACGGATCCGCGCCGCCGGTATGCGGTACGGGCCGAGCAGGTGGATCGCCGTATTGGCGACGATGCCGGCGACCCACAGGCTGCCCGCGCCGATGTCGACTACGAAGTCGTCCTCCCAGCAGACGATGTGACCCTGGTCGTCGACAGCCAACCGGGTGTGGTGCAACTGGTCTCGAGCCTGGGCGCTGCCCACCAGGTGTTCCTGGCGGTCCTCGACCCAGATCAGTTTCATGCCGGTCTTCTCGGCGAGGATCGCCAGGGCGATCTCCTCGCCGTACACGTTGGCTTTGGTCCCGAACCCTCCGCCGACATCGGGGACGACGACCTTCACATGCTGGCGTGACCACCCGGTCACCCCGCAGATGGCGTTGCGCACCATGTGCGGCACCTGAGTTGAGGTCATGACTTCGACGTATCCGCGGCGGGTGTCGTATTCAGCGCGTACCCCCCGGCATTCCAGCGGTACCCCGCCGTGCCGGTCCATCCGGTACGTGCCGGTCACCACACGGTGTGCGCCCGCCGCGGCGGCCTCGGGGTCGCCGAATGAGAACTCCATCCGCGCAGCTTCATTGGAGTCCAAGTGGTCGAACAGTACGGCGGCGGTGGGTTCCAGTGCGGCGACCGGGTCGGTGACCGCCGGCAGCGGGTCATAGCTGACGATCACGTTCTCCACCGCGTCCTCGGCCCGGTAGCGGTCCTCGGCCACCACCACCGCCACCGGCTGTCCGACGTACAGCACGCGGTCATCAGCCAAGATGGGCAACCGCTGCTCGGGCAGCACACAGGAGGTGGCGGCACTGAAGTCCGGATCGGGGTTGGTCAGCGACGGTATCGGCACCCCGGCCAGACCGAGGTCGTCGGCCAGATAGACCCCGAGTACACCGGGCAGCCGCAGCGCCGCGTCACGGTCGACGCCGGTGATCCGGGCATGTGCCACCGTGGAGCGCACGAACGCGACGTGGTGAGCGCCCGCCGCGTGATCGGCCAGGAAGCGGCCCTGGCCGTGCAGCATGCGGGTGTCCTCGCGGCGGCGAACCGAACTACCGACGTAGCCGGGGGCCGACTGCTTGCCCATCAATGGAGCCGCTTCTCCCACTGCCAAAGGGCGACGGAGATGGCGAAGGAGATGGTGATCAGCAGCATGATGGTCGCCACCATCGACGGGTAATCGCCGTGGCTGTAGGACTGCAGCACCACCCGTCCCAAACCCCTTCTGGTGGCGAAGAACTCAGATAGCACCACCCCGACCACCGACAGGCTGACCGCCAGCCGGATGCCGGTCAGCAACGGCCGTCGAATGGCCGGAAGGATGATGTGCACCAGCAGCTGCCAGGTGTTGGCTCGCACCGATTTGGCCAGCTTCCAGTACACGCGGGGGATTTCCTGCACACCGGTCGAGACGTTGATCAGCACGGGGAACAGGGCGAACAGCACACCCATGACGACCTTGGAACCGGACAGGCTGAAGATCGGCAACAGCACCGGGTACAGCACGATCTTCGGCAGACCGTTGAGGATGATGATCATCGGCTCCAGCACCGTGCGCAGCCAGCTGAACAATCCCAGTGCCAGTCCGACGCTGCCACCGATGGCGGTGCCGATGACGAAGGCCATCAGCACCGACTGGGCCGTCACGCGCAAATCGAACAGGTACGCCGGGTCCGACAGGTTCTGCGCGAGCACAACGGCCGTCTCCACCGGCGACGGGATGACGAACGTCAAACCGGAGAGGATCTCCCAGGCGATCAGCACCACGATCGCGAGCAGCGTCGAGCCGGCCAACTGGCTGCCCAGCAACGCGCGGATCCGGCTGGCGCGCGCCGGCTTTGGCACGGCGTCCTCGTCAGGACGCGGGAGTACCGCGGTCACAGGTTCCTCCCACGGAGCATCACACGCTCGAGCACAGACAGGATCACCGTCAGCAGGCCGGACAGCACCACCACCACCACGATGTAGGCGAACATCTGGTTGTTGTCGAAAACTTCGTAGAGGTACCGGATGCGATAGCCGAGGCCGGCCTGGGCGGTGGTGAACTCCATGGCGATCGATCCGATGAGCGCATACACCACGGCCAGGCGCAGCCCGGCGGCGATGAACGGCCCCGCTGCCGGTATTGCGATGGCGAACAGCGTCTGTCGCGGTGAGGCGTTCAACGAGCGGGCCAGCTTCATGTAGACCGGCGGCATGGAGTTCAGCCCCACTGCGGTGTTGAGTGCCATCGGGATCGCGGCCATGATCGACGCCAGAATGATGACCGACGTCGCGTTGATACCGACCAGGACGATCATCACCGGGTAGAAGAGCACCAGCGGTACCGCGTAGAACGACACCAGGTAGGGCTCGAAGACCCGTCCCACCGTGGGGCGCTTCCAGAACAACAGCCCGGCGCTGAATCCGATCAGGCTGCCGGCCAGAATCGAGATCGACACCTCGATACCGGTGCGCGCGGCGTCAGTCCAGAACTGGCCCTGGGACAACATCGGTCCGAATTCGGCGAACACGACCGACGGTGCCGGCAGCACGTTGTCGCTCCACCACCCCGCCATGGAGCCCAGTTCGGCGAACGCGGTGAAGGCGAAGATCAGCAACAGCGTGGAGACCACGCTGATGGCGCCGCGGCTGCGCCAGCGCGGGTTCCGCGCCGCGGGCGGCGGCGGAGGCGGCGGCACGGCCTGGGCGGGCAGATCATCCTGGGCGACAAAGGAAGCCGTCACGAGGTGGCCGTCTCCTGTTGCTTGAAGCCGCGCATCGACTCTGCCTGCAGCGAGCTCCAGATCCGGTTGTGCAGTTCATTGAACCGCGGCGTCGACACCACCCCGGCGTCACGGGTGTCGGGTAGATCGATATCGACGACGTCGATGATGGTGCCGGGCCGGTAAGACATCACCCAGACCTGCTGTGACAGCAGGATCGCCTCGGAGATGTCATGCGTGACGAATACGACGGTCTGCTTGGTGCTGGCCCAGATCTGTCGGACCTCCGCGCCGAGGAACAGCCGCGTCTGCTGGTCGAGCGCCGCGAACGGCTCGTCCATCAGCACCACTTCGGGTCGCACCGCCAAGGTCCGCGCCAGCGCAACGCGCTGGCGCATACCGCCGGACAGCATTGAGGGGTAGGCCTTCTCGAATCCGTTGAGGCCGACGAGTTCGACCGCCGCCTTGACCCGCTCGCGGCGCTGCGCCTTGCCGATGCCGATCATCTCCATGGCGAAGCCGACATTCTCCTCGACGGTGCGCCACGGCAACGTCGAGTCCTCTTGGAACACCACGCCGATCTTCGGGTCGGGACCGGTCACCGGCGTTCCGGCGACACTGGCCCGACCCGACGAGGCTTTCTGCAGTCCCGAGATCACCGCCAGCAGTGTGGACTTCCCGCATCCGCTCGGCCCGACTATGGACACGAAACTGGCATGCGGAACATGCTGGCTCACATTCGCGACGGCGGTGACCTTCCCGCCCGGAGTGTCGAAAACGACTGACACGTCTTTGAGTTCGATGCCTGGATTGTCCATCTTCAACGTCTCTTTCGATCTCTCGGGCGGTGACGGCTGTCAGAAGGTGGCGCGCGCGTCTTCGGGCAGGTACTGCTGATCCAGAACCGTTGCCCAGTCGATCGGAGCGTCGATCTGGCCCGCCTTGACCATGAGATCTGACAGGTTCTTCAGACCTTCGGCGTCAACCTTCAGCGAGTACGCCTTGGCCATCTCCGGCGTCTGCTGGTACGCGGCCTTCATGACCTCCGGTGTCACTTTGATCAGGGGAGCGACTTCCAACGCAGCCTCGTCGGGGTTGGCGACCACCCACTCGTTGAGCCGGTCGACGACGGTGAAGAACGCCTTGACGTTGTCGGGATTGGCGTCGGCGTACTCGGTGTTGACGGCGACCAGGTCTGCGGGCAGATCGCCGAGTTCGTCACGGGAGTTCACCAGCACCTGGGCGCCCTCCTTTTCCTGCTTGTCCGCGATGAACGGCTGCATGGCCCAACCGGCGGTGATCTGGTCGGCCTTGGCCGCGGTCCAGTTGTCACCCATACCGCCGACGGCCTGGGCCTTGACGCCGAGCTTCTCCTCAAGTCCCTTGACGATCAGTTCGGTGGACGAACCCGCCGAGCTGAAGCCCAGCGTCGCACCGTCGATGCTGCGTCCGGGGGGGCTGATCCAGGAGAAGTCGTTGACCTGGAACCACGGCGCGATCACCTTGAGGTTCGAATTGGGCTGCTGTGCAGCCAGAATCACCGAGCTGTTACCGGCGATCGCCATGTCGGCGTCGCCGCTGGTGACCACGCGTAGAGTGTTTCCGCCGCCGCCGCCCGAGTAGAGGTCGACCGCAAGGCCCTCCTCCTTGAACCAGCCCTTGTCGATCCCGACCTGCAGGATGGCCATGAACGGCAGGCTGTCCACACCCGTGGCAGAGATGCTCAAGCTGTCCGTGGCCGAACCGGATTCACTTGATCCCCCGGCTTCGGGCGCCTGCGACTCGTCAGCGCAGGAGGCGAGGCCAAGCGCCACCGCCAGCACTGAGATCAGCGTGAACAGTCTTTTCAAAAGTACGGACAACTGAAACCTCCAGGAGGGTCGAATATTGGATACAACATACGATTGGCTGTGATCTACGTCAATGTTTGCGTCACGTGTCAGCACGCTCACCTGCGACGGCTGCCGCGGCGACGCAGCGTCAACAGGTGCGAGAGCTCAAGTCCGGCAGCGATTCCCAGCATCGCAGTGGCCGTGGTGAATCCGCGCACCGAACCGACGGCGCCGGCTGAGGGGTCGGCAACCGGCGCGTTTTTGGCCGCCGACGCGGGCGCGGGCGCCACAAGGAGGCTGCCGTCGGCAGGGGTCAGCGCCCGCTTCAGCGGCGGCGGCGCGCCGGGTACCGCACTTCCGGGAGCCGGCAAGAGCGATTCCCTACCGGCCGCCTGATCGGTCACGACTGATTGTCGACGATCTCGGCGAACGCGCGGATGGTGGGCGCCCTACTTTCACCGGGACGCACGAAGGGGACGATGGAGACCTGGTCGACACCCAGCGACTCGATCTGCTTGAGGCGCAGAGCGCATTCGTCTCGGGTGCCGGCCAGCGCGAACAGGTCGACCAACTCATCGGGCACCAGGTCGGCGTGCGATGCCTCCGTGTTCATGTGCTCGTAGTAGTTGTAGCTCTGTCGAATGCGGTCGATGGCGCTCTCCAGCTCAGGCTCCACCTGCGCCGGTAGCGGCCGAATGGCGACGCGAGAGACGTGAGCGCGCACCAGGTCTCGCGCCTCCTTGCGGTCGTCGCTGATCGCCGTCGGGGTCCACAGCACGATGTGGATGTCATCGAGGGTGCGGCCGCTCTCCGCAGCGCCCTCTTCGATGGTTTTCAGGGCCGCCTCGATGAAGTGCGGGGCCGTGCCGACGAGCACGATCACGCCGTCGGCGATGCGCCCGGACATCTTGAGGATCTTCGGGGCAGATGCCGCGATGTAGATCGGGATGTCGACCGGGGCGGTGAGGTAGTTCAGGTGGTACTCGGCGCCGCTGGTGGCTTCGCGGACCTTCTCGCCGCGGAACAACGTCCGCAATTGCGTGATGGATTCCTCGAGCTCGGCGAGCTTGAGGGGCTTGAGCCCCATGGTGCGCAACGACGAGTCACCGGTGCCGATGCCGAGTGCGACTCGGCCGTCGGTCATTTCAGCCAGCGTGGCCCATGTCGACGCGAGCAGGGACGGGTGCCGGGTGACCGCGTTGGTGACCCCGGTGCCCAACACCACCTTGGTGGTGCCGACGGCTGCGGCCCCCATGACCGTCGAGGACTCTCGCCAGATGTTCTGCGAATCCCCGAACCAGACGTGGTCGTATCCCAACGACTCACTCAACTGGACGTATTCGCACATCTTCGCCGCCGACTCGGTGGGGAAGAGTCCGACTCCCTTGCTCAACATCAGCTGGGCCTCCTAGGTTGGATAGTGTATCCAATCGTAGGCGGCGGTGGGGAAGCTCACAACCGGAAGCGACAAAAAGGTGGTCCAGGTGCAGCTCGTCAATACGTTTTCAGTGGACGCTCCGCTGCCGACGGCATGGAACACACTGTCCGACATCCCCCTCGTCGTGGCGTGTGTACCCGGCGCCGAACTGGAGGGACAGGACGGCGACGAGTACCACGCCCGGGTGGCAGTCAAGGTGGGTCCGGTTGGCCTCACCCTGGCGGGCAGCGCAACAGTGGTGGCCCGCGACGACGCCGCCCACCAGATGGTGGTGCGTGGCCGCGCAACCGACGCCAAGGGCAACGGCTCGGCCGAAGCCACGGTGACCATGGTCGTCACCGACAACGCCGGTCGTTCTGATGTCACCGTGACCACTGATCTCGAATTAGGCGGCCGCATAGCACAATTCGGCAGCGGGGTGATCTCGCAGGTCAGCAATCGGATCCTCACCCAGTTCGCCAAGCGACTCAACGCCGCCATCGCCGACCCGCAGGGTGCGGCGGGCACCACGATCACCCACACACCCTCCCCCGCCAACCGCCACCGTGGGAGCCGCGACGTCACCCAGCTGTTGGCGACAGCTCTGGCCGGGGTGGCTCTCGGTCTGGCTGTCGGCCGGCTGGTGCAGCGCGCTCGTTGAGTCAGGGTTCAAGCGCGGCAACAAGTTCGAGCTCCACGCAGGCTCCACCGGGTAACGAAGCCACTCCGATGGCGGTACGCGCGTGCGCACCCACCTGCTCGCCGAATACCGCGACAAGCATCCGGGAGGCCCCGTCGATGACCGCCGGGTGCGAACCGAAATCTGTTGTTGCCCTTACGTACCCCCGCAGGTGAAGCACGGCTGTCACGGCATCCAGGCCGACTGCGGCGTCGATGGCCGCCACCAGATTGAGCGCCGCGTTCTCGGCTTGAACCTGCGCCTGCTCGATCGTGACATCATCGCCCACCACGCCGAGCACACCGGGGTCCGCACCCCGGCGCGCTGTGGTTCCAGAAACCCAGATCTGATTGCCGCACAACCGGCTCGGCGAGTAGGCACCTTTCGGTGTCGCGGGCTCGGGCAATGTCAGACCCAACCGCGCGAAGCGCTCCTGCGGCGTCACAGCTTGGTTGCTTCCTGTTCCTCTTGGCCAAATGCCAGCGTGAGATGCTCCACGGCGTGCGCCCGATGCTGGTTGTTGAGCAGCACAGCCCGGTCGGTATCGCGCGCCTCGATGGCGTCGACGATCAACAGGTGCTCGGTGTTGACCTGGGTCAGATCCATCAGGTGCGCGTACAGCGGCCGATAGGCATCGGCGGTGTTCCACAGCTGGTTGACGATGCGTTTCGTGCGCGCCATCTGGCTGTCCTGATAGGTCAGGTGGTGGAACCGCCGGTTGGCGATACCGACCGCGACAAGATCCTCCACCGCGGCGGCAGCGTCCATTTCAGCCATCGCTTCTCGCATCTCACGGACCGCCGCGTCGGTCATCCGGGGCATCGCGTCTCGGATCAGTTCTTCTTCCAGAATGTTGCGTAGCCGGAAAACCTCTGTGAGCTCAGCAAGACTCAGCTTGGTCACCCGGTATCCGCTGTGCGGCACGTAGGTGATGTACTCCTCGGCCTCCAGCGTTTTCAGCGCTTCCCGGATCGGGATCCGGGACACCCCGAACTGCTCGGCGACCGACTCCTGCACAATCCAGCTCCCCGGCGGGAGTTTGCCGGTGGTGATGTCTTCTCGCAATGCCTCCGCGACAGCCTGCTGCGCGGTCTTGGGCCGAACGAAATCAGCCCGCTGACCGGCATTTCGATCGGTGCGCGCGGGTGCGCGTGGAGTGGAGGCTCGCGGTGACATCGGTCCGCCTTTCGACATTGGATACTCTATGCGATCCGTATCGAGTGCGTTTGCCGATCGGCTAGACGACCAGGTTGACCAACCGGCCCGGAACCACGATCACCTTCTTGGGTTCCGCACCCGCCAGGAACGCCAGCACCTTCTCGTCGGCGCGCGCCAGCGACTCCACGGTGGACTTGTCGGCGTCGGCGGGAACCGTGATGCGACCGCGCACCTTGCCGTTGACCTGGACCGGGTACTCGACCGTGTCTTCGATCAGATAGGCCGGGTCGGCCACCGGGAACGGGCCGTGCGCCAACGAGGTGTCATGGCCGAGCCGCTGCCACAACTCCTCAGCCAGGTGCGGTGCCAGCGGCGCGACCATGAGCACCAACGGTTCCAGTGCCCCGCGTGCGCTCACCCCCGCCTTGGTGAGGTGGTTGGTGTACTCGATCAGCTTCGCCGCCGCGGTGTTGTTCCGCAGGTGAACGTAATCGTCGACGACGCCGTCGATGGTGCGGTGCAGGATTCGCAGGGTGGCATCGTCGAGCGCCTCGTGTGCGGACACCCGGGTGTCGCCGGTGCTCTCATCGACGACCAGGCGCCACACCCGCTGCAGGAACCGGTGCGCGCCGACGACATCCTTGGTCGCCCACGGCCGGGACGCCTCCAGCGGTCCCATCGACATCTCGTACACCCGCAGGGTGTCGGCGCCGTAGGTCTCGCAGATCTCATCGGGTGAAACGGAGTTCTTCAGGCTCTTGCCGATCTTGCCGAACTCCTGGTTCACCTCGATCTCACCGTCAGGACCGGGCCAGAAGAACTTCCCGTCCCGCTCGACGACCTCGGCGGCCGGCACATAGGAGCCCCGGGAGTCGGTGTAGGCAAATGCCTGGATATACCCCTGGTTGACCAGGCGGCGATACGGCTCGCTGGAGGACACGTGACCGAGATCGAAGAGCACCTTGTGCCAGAACCGCGAGTACAGCAGATGCAGCACCGCGTGCTCGACGCCGCCGACGTAGAGGTCCACCCCACCCGGGTCCGCAGGGCCGTGTTCAGCCGGCCGCGGCCCCATCCAGTACGCCTCGTTTTCCTTGGCGCACAACTCATCCGGATTGTGCGGGTCGGTGTAACGCAGCTCGTACCAGGAGCTGCCCGCCCACTGCGGCATCACGTTGGTGTCGCGGGTGTAAGGCTGCAACCCGTCGCCGAGGTCCAGTTCCACATTGACCCACTCGGTGGCCTTCGCCAGCGGCGGTGACGGCTCGCTGTCCGCGTCGTCGGGGTCGAACGACACCGGTGCATAATCCGGCACGTCGGGCAGCTCCACGGGCAACGCCGACTCCGGCAGCCCGTGCGCGCGACCGTCGGCGTCATAGACAATGGGGAACGGCTCACCCCAGTACCGCTGCCGCGCGAAAAGCCAGTCGCGCAGCTTGAATTCGACACGCCCCTGCCCGCGACCGTCGGCTTCGAGGCGCCGGGTCACCTCGGCTTTGGCATCGGACACGCCCAGACCATTGAGGTAACCCGAGTTGACCAGGGTGCCGTCGCCCGAATAGGCGGCCTGCGAGATATCGCCGCCGGCTGGGCTGTCTTCCCCGGGTCGCTCCGCTCCTGCCCGCCGAACCACTTCCACGATGGGCAGCCCGAACTCTGTGGCGAAGTCCCAGTCGCGCTGGTCGCCGCTGGGCACCGCCATGATGGCACCGGTGCCGTAACCGGCCAGCACATAATCGGCGATGAAGATCGGGACCTGCGCGCCGTTGACCGGGTTGACGGCGTAACTACCCAGGAACACACCGGTTTTGGTCTTGTTCTCCTGGCGCTCGAGATCGGACTTGGCCGCGATCGCCTTGCGGTAGGACGCGACGGCGTCCGCCGGGTTGCCCGCATCGTAGGTCCAGCGGGCGTCGGTACCGTCGGGCCAGGATTCGGTGACCAGGGCGTCGACCATTTCATGCTCGGGCGCCAACACCAGATAGGTGGCGCCGAACAACGTGTCGGGCCGGGTGGTGAACACGCCGATGTCTCCGGCCGGAGAGTCGAACAGCACCGACGCACCGACGGAGCGGCCGATCCAGTTGCGCTGCATCGCTTTGACCTTGTCCGGCCAATCCAGCACCTCGAGGTCGTCGAGCAGTCGATCCGAATAGGCGGTGATGCGCATCATCCACTGGCGCAGGCGTTTACGGAACACCGGGAAGTTGCCGCGGTCGCTGCGGCCGTCGGAGGTGACTTCTTCGTTGGCCAGGACGGTGCCCAGGCCGGGGCACCAGTTGACCACCGAATCGGCGCGGTAGACCAACCGGTGGCCGTCGATCACGTCGGCGCGGTCACCGTCGGATAGCGCCGACCACTCCCGGCCGTTATCTAGAGTTCTTGTCCCGGAATCGAATTCCGCAATCAGTTCATCGATGCGGCGGGCCCGGCCCAGTGCGGTGTCGAACCAGGAGTTGTAGATCTGCAAGAAGATCCACTGCGTCCACTTGTAGAAGTCGACGTCAGTGGTGGAGAAGCTGCGCCGCGAGTCGTGGCCCAGGCCGAGGCGACCGAGCTGGCGCTTGAAGTTGACGATGTTGGCTTCGGTGCGGGTGCGCGGGTGGGTGCCCGTCTGCACGGCGTACTGCTCGGCGGGCAACCCGAACGCGTCGAAGCCCAGCGCATGCAGCACATTGCGGCCCTGCATCCGGTAGTACCGCGCGTACACATCGGTGGCGATGTAGCCCAGCGGGTGGCCGACGTGCAGACCCTCACCCGAAGGGTAGGGGAACATGTCCTGGACGAACATCTTGTCCGCAGGCACCGATGCGCCGTCCGACGGCGCCAGCGGCCCCACCGGGTTCGGGACGTGGAACGTCCCGTGCCGCTCCCAGCTCTCCTGCCAGGTCTGCTCGATCCGACCCGCCAGGTCCGCCGAGTAGCGGAACGCGGGCGCGTCGGACTCTGCGGCAGTAACTGCCGCAACAGGGCCTGAGGTCGGGGATTCGGTCACGCTCACAGGGTATAAGGGCAAGTCCGAGGGCCAAAAACAGCTGCCGACCGCAGCAGCGCGGTCACGGGTTCGTCTCGGTTGCGTTGCAGGGCTATCAGCACTTGATTCCAGCTCGATCCCAGCTTCCACCTGACCTGGAGAACGCCCCTCGATCGTGGTTACAGTCGCCCTCTGACCTCCGTAGGCGGGCTTGAATCCCAAGCGCCGCACCGCCAGATCTGGAGCTGAAAGGAACGACTGACCATGTTTGACAGAGTCGCCGACCGGCCCCCTGGCCTGCGGATACTGGTGAGTGGTGTGGCCGCGGGCATCGTCGGGATGATCGGTCTCGCCGGCGGAACCGCTTCGGCTGAGCCCGCGCTGCCCCTGCCGCCGGCCCCCACGCCCGTCGCCGAGAGCGTCATCGTGCAACAGGCCGGCGTCACCCCGGTCCCGGCCGGTGTGCCCGTACAGCCGCCGGCCGCGGCGACGGTCAATCTCACACCCCAACCCCAGCTCGCCCCCTCACTGCCGACAGCCGCCGGCCCCGCGGTGACCGCACCCGTTGCCCCGGCTCTGGTTCCCGCCACCTCCGGGACCATCAAGGAGTTCCTCGCCGGCAAGGGCGTCACCCTCGAGCCACAGGACCCGCGCACCTTCAGTGCGCTGCACATCACCTTGCCGATGCCGCGAGGGTGGTCGCAGGTTCCCGACCCGAACGTGCCGGATGCGTTCGCGGTGATCGCGGACCGGGTCGGCGGGGACGGCCTCTACACGTCCAACGCCCAAGTGATCGTCTACAAGCTGGCCGGCGGTGACTTCGACGCCACGGAAGCCATCACCCACGGCTTCATCGACAGTCAGCAGCTGGCCAACTGGCAGTCCACCGACGCGTCGCTGGCGTCGTACGGCGGCTTTCCCTCGTCACTCATCGAGGGCGCCTACCGGCAGAACGACATGATGCTCAACACCTCACGTCGCCATGTGCTGGCCAGCTCCGGACCCGACAAGTACCTGGTGAGCCTGTCGGTGACCACCGCCGTCAACCAGGCGATCGCCGCAGCCGACGCCACCGATGCCATCGTCAACGGTTTCCGGGTGACCGGGCCGGCTCCCGCCGCACCCGCCGCCGCTCCACTGCCGGCACCGGCGGCGCCGCCCGCCTAGAGCAGTTTTTTGGCTGGGCGCGTTCACCTCGTAAGGTGAGCCCATGCTGATTGCCGGTGTGGTGTGCCTGTGCGCAGCGGTTGCCGCGGCAGGTTCTGGAGTGTGGACCCTCACCCGGCCGCGGTCGGCGGACCTGACCCACCAGGTGCTGCGTGCCGTCGCGCCGGTGCAGTTGGCCGTCGCGGTCATGCTCGGTGCCGGCGGTGTCGTCGCACTGGCCGCGCCGGCGCGGACCGGCCTCGTGGTGATGATTGTCTGCGTGATCGGCGCGCTGGCCACCGTCGCTGCCGGGTCGTGGCAGGGCGCCCGGTTCGCTACCCGGCCACAACCGGCCGCCGACTGCGCATCCAGCTGCGGCTCGTGCACGTTGTCGTGCGCCAGCGGATCGCCACTGACGAACTGACTCAGTTGCGGCTCACGTCGATGGGATGGGTGGCCAGCAGCGACAACGGCATCGGCTGACGGCGCAACACCCGCGCCCACAAGTCCACCCGCTGCTCCACCAGAACATCAGTTGGCAACGCGGACAACACAATCCAGTCGTTGCGTTCGATCTCGCCCTCGAGCTGGCCGATGGTCCAGCCCGAGTAACCGGCGAAGATCCGCACACCTTCGATCACCGGAGCCAGCGCGTCGGGATCGGCGTCCAGGTCGACCATCACCATGCGCCCGGCGACGTGCCGCAAACCCGGCACCCCCTGAGCGTCCACGCCCACGCGTAGCGTCCCCAGGCACAGCGCGGAATCCCGCTTGACCGGCCCACCGATGAACATCGTCTTCGGTTTGGCGGCCAGCTTCGCCCACTGCGGCAACACGTTGTAGACCGCCGTCTCACTCGGCCGGTTCAGCACCACCCCCAGCGTTCCGCCGTCATTGTGCTCGACGACGTAGATGACACTGCGGCGGAACGTGGGCTCCAGCAGATCGGTGTTGGCCAGCAGCAGCGTTCCCGCGCGCACCCGATGGGCCGCGGGTGCGACAAAATCCTCGGGGTCTTCCGACTGAGCCACGCCCTCCATCATGGCACCGTCACACCGCTGACGTGGCGAACCACCTCGGCGTGACGGCATATTTGTAGGCTGGGGCTCCAACCGCAGCCCGATCGGCGGCATTCGCAACCGTGCCCGGAAACACAGTGGAAGAAGGTTCATCGGTGGACGCGCGTGCCTCGCTGGCCTTGTGGCGCGCGGTGCGCAGCCTGCCGCAGTTCGGCCGACTGCTGCAGATGCGGCTGGCGAGCCAGTTCGGTGACGGGCTGTTTCAGGCCGCTCTGGCCGGCGCGCTGCTGTTCAACCCGGACCGCGCCGCGAACGCCCTGGCCGTCGCAGGTGCTTTTGCGGTCCTGTTCCTGCCCTACTCGTTGCTGGGGCCATTTGCCGGAGCACTGCTGGACCGCTGGGACCGGCGGGTGGTGCTGGTGGGCGCCAACCTGGGCCGCATGCTGCTCATCGTCGGCGTCGGGGTGCTGTTGTCGGTGGGCGCCGGCGACCTGCCGATCCTGTGCGGCGCGCTGATCGTCAACGGCTTCACCCGGTTCGTGGCCTCCGGCCTGTCCGCGGCACTGCCACACGTGGTGCCCCGGGCCCAGGTGGTGACGATGAACTCGGTCGCCACCGCCGCTGGTGCCGCCGCGACGTTCCTGGGCGCCGCCTTCATGTTGCTGCCGCGCTGGTGGATCGGTGCCAATGACACCGGCTCCGCGGCCGTCATCTTCATGGTGGTGGTGCCGGTGGGACTGGCACTGATACTGGCGCTGCGTTTCCCGGCCCGGGTGCTGGGACCCGACGACACCGTGCGGGCGATCCACGGCTCGGCGTTGTACGCGGTGTCCACCGGCTGGGTGCACGGGTTCCGCACCGTGTCGGCGGTGCCGTCGGTGGCGGCGACGCTGACCGCCCTGGCCGCCCACCGCATGGTGTTCGGCATCAACACCCTGCTGGTGCTGGTGATCGTCCGCCACACCGACATCCCGTCGGTCGAGGTCGCCGGCCTGGGCAGCGCGGCGATCTTCGTCGTGGCAACCGGCTGCGGCTCTTTCCTGGCCACCGTGATCACTCCGGCGGCCGTCAAGCGCTGGGGGCGGTTCAGAACCACCAACGGTTCCCTCATCTGTGGGGCGGTGATCCAGCTTGCGGGGGTGGGCCTGCACCTGCCGGTGATGGTCGGCTGCGGTTTCCTGCTCGGCGCCCTCGGGCAGGTCGTCAAGCTGTGCGCCGACTCGGCCATGCAGATCGACGTCGACGACGCCCTGCGCGGGCATGTGTTCGCGGTCCAGGATTCGCTGTTCTGGGTGTCCTTCATCGCGGCGATCACCCTGGCGGCGGTTGTCATTCCCGCTGACGGTGACTCCCCCGGTCTGGTGGTGGCGGGCTCGGTGATCTACGTGCTGGGGACCGTCGCGCACATGCTCGTCGGACGCGAACGGGGCTGACGATGACCGACGCGGGTCCGCTGATCGCCGAGTTGGTTGCCGAAAGCGATGATCTCGACGCGCTGGTCGCCGAGCTGCCGGCAGATCAGTGGGCGGCCGCAACCCCTGCCCCGGGCTGGGACATCGCCCACCAGATCGCCCACCTGTTGTGGACCGACCGGGTTTCGCTGCTGTCGGTCACCGACGAGCCCGGGTTCGCCGAGGTGCTAGCCGCCGCCGATGCCGACCCGCGCGGCTTTGTGAACCGGGGTGCCGCCGACCTGGCGATGCTGGCGCCCGCAGAGTTGTTGTCGGCGTGGCGGACTACGCGCACAGCGCTGCATGCCGCCCTGCGGACGGTGCCTGATGGCCGCAAGCTGGCCTGGTTCGGACCCCCGATGAGTGCGCCCTCGATGGCGACGGCCCGGCTGATGGAGACCTGGGCGCACGGCCTTGATGTCGCCGATGCGCTCGGTGTGCGCCGGATGCCAACATCGCGGCTGCGGTCGATCGCCCACCTCGGCGTGCGTACCCGCGACTTCGCGTTCAGGGTGCACGGCCTGCCGCCGCCGGCCGAGACGTTTCACGTGGAACTACGCGGGCCCGACGGGCAGAAGTGGGAGTGGGGCCCGGGCGATGCGACACAGCGGGTGACGGGGGCGGCTGAGGACTTCTGTTTGCTGGTGACGCAGCGACGGCCTCCTGCTGAACTGGATGTGACGGCCGTGGGGGTTGATGCTGAGCGCTGGCTGTCGATTGCGCAGGCGTTCGCGGGCCCGCCCGGCGTGGGCCGATGAGCGCTTGCGCGAAGAGGACCCACGCCGCACCAACCTGAGCGTGGGCCGATGAGCGCCTGCGCGAAGAGGCGCCACGCCGCGAACGTGCGCAGACCACGGGATGTGCCCGGCGAGTGGGCCGGGGACACGCACGCTCGGCGAGGGTTGGGGTTGGGGTTGGGGTTGGGTCAGAGGGCGGCGGCGTCGTCGGCCGTACCGTCGCCGTCGGTGTCCACCAGCTTGACGTCCCAGCGGCCGTCGCCGTCGGTGTCGACGTAGCCGCTGCGGTATCCCCCGCCCTCGTCCGCGCTGAGCACGCGGTCGGCGCTGCCGTCACCATCGCTGTCCAGGAGCCGGTCATCGGCGGCCCCGTCACCGTCGAAGTCCACGTCCGGCCCGCCGGTGTGTTCCATGCCGTCAAGGCTCAGCCAGCGCAACGGCCCACCACGGCTAGCGAGGCCGTCGGCGGGTACCGCCCAGGTACCGGTGCCGTCATCGGTGAACCAGGCGCTGCCGCCGTCGAGATCGAGTACGGCATGCTCGGCGATGCCGTCGCCGTCCAGATCTGCCAGCGCGTCGTCGCGCAGTCCGTCCCCGTCGAAATCCAGCGCCACCCCGTCGAGCACGCCGTCACCATCGGTGTCGATATCAGGGACCGCTGACCACATCGAGGCGGTGCCGTCTGCGGCACCCATGCAATAGTCCATAACCGTCAGACGGTGAATCAGTCTGTGGCGTTCCCATGTTCTTGCCACCAGGCCAGGAGTTCGGCAACGGCCTCGTCGTGTTCGAGCGGCCCGCGTTCCATCCGCAGTTCCTTGAGGTAGCGCCACGCCTGCCCGACCTGCGGCCCGGCGGGGATACCCAGCAGCTCCATGATCGCGTTGCCATCAAGGTCCGGCCGGACCCTAGCCAGGTCCTCCTTCGCCGCCAGCTCGGCGATCCGCTGTTCGAGGTGGTCGTAGTTGGCCTGCAGCCGCGCCGCGCGCCGCTTGTTGCGAGTGGTGCAGTCGGCACGGACCAGCTTGTGCAGCCGCGACAACAACGGGCCGGCGTCAGTGACGTACCGGCGCACCGCAGCATCGGTCCACTTGCCTGCACCTTTGGCGTCCGCATACCCGTGGAAGCGCAGGTGCAGGTACACCAGCTGGGAGACGTCATCGACCATCTGCTTGGAGTACTTCAGTGCCCGCATTCGCTTGCGGGTCATCTTCGCGCCGACCACCTCGTGGTGATGAAAGCTCACGCCGCCGTCGGGCTCATGCCGCCGAGTGCCGGGCTTGCCGATGTCATGCAGCAGCGCCGCCCACCGCAGCACCAGGTCGGGGCCGGTATCGGGATCCTCCAGATCGATTGCCTGGCGCAACACCGTCAGCGAATGCTGGTAGACGTCTTTGTGCTGGTGGTGTTCGTCGATGGCCATCTGCATCGCGCCGACCTCGGGCAGCACCTGCTCCCCCAGCCCGGTCTGTACCAGCAGATCGATCCCGGCGACCGGGTCGGCGCCCAGGATCAGCTTGTCCAGCTCCGCGGCGATGCGTTCCGGGGTGATCCGGGCCATCTGCGGCGCCATCTCCCTGATCGCCGTCAACACCCGGGGAGCCACCGAGAATTGCAACTGCGATACGAACCGCGCCGCCCGCAGCATCCGCAGTGGGTCGTCGCCGAATGATGTCTCCGGCGCCGCCGGTGTGTCCAGCACCCGGGCGCGCAGCGCCTCGAGTCCGCCGAGGGGGTCCAGGAATTCACCCGGACCGTCGGCCGTGATGCGGACGGCCATCGCGTTGACGGTGAAATCGCGTCGCACCAGGTCGTCTTCGAGGCGGTCGCCGAAGCGCACCTCGGGATTGCGCGAGACCTGGTCGTAGGTGTCGGCCCGGAATGTGGTGATCTCCACACGGACGCCGGCACGCGCCGCGCCGATGGTGCCGAACTCGATTCCGGTGGTCCAGATGGCGTCGGCCCAGGGCCGCAGCACCTTCTGGATCTCGTCGGGACGGGCATCGGTGGTGAAATCCAGGTCATAGGCAATGCCGGCGTCGGGGTGCGGTAGCCGGCCCAGAATGGCGTCCCGCACGGGGCCGCCGACCAGGAAAAGCTGCCGCCCGGCGGCATCGAACGCGGCGCCGAGCCCACGCAGTGCGCCCGCGTGACCGTTCAGCGTGACGGCCGCGCGGGCCAGCAGTTCGGCATCGGAGGCGACGTCAGGCACGTTCACTGAGCCTAGAGGGCATCCTCGGTCCGTCTGTCACCGACCGGCGAGTGAGGTCAGAGGCTGGCCAGGTGCCAGCTACTATCGCTTGGGTGTCGGACGGCGAGCAGGCCAAACCACGACGGCGCCGCGGCCGCCGCCGTGGTCGTCGTGCCGCTGGACCACCCCAGCCCGCCGCCAACGGCGGCGCTGCCGCAGCGGCCGCCCCCGAGGCTGCGCCGCCACCATCGAGCAGCGAGACCTCCCCACCGCGACGGGCCCGTCAGCACAAGAATGCGGCCCGGCTGCGCACGGTGCACGAGACCTCGGCCGGCGGGTTGGTGATCGACGGTCTCGACGGTCCCCTGGAGCAACAGGTCGCTGCGCTGATCGGGCGCATCGACCGGCGTGGGCGCATGCTCTGGTCGCTGCCCAAAGGACATATCGAACAAGGTGAAACCGCCGAGCAGACGGCAATCCGCGAGGTCGCCGAGGAGACCGGTATCGAGGGCAAGGTCCTGGCCGCCCTCGGCAGCATCGACTACTGGTTCGTCACCGAGGGCCGACGGGTCCACAAAACGGTGCACCACTATTTGATGCGGTTCGCCGGTGGCGAGCTCTCCGACGAGGACGTCGAGGTCACCGAGGTGGCGTGGGTGCCGCTCGGCGAGTTGCCCAAGCGGCTCGCCTACGCCGACGAGCGCAAGCTGGCCGAAGTGGCCGGCGAGCTCATCCGCAAGCTGCAGGCCGACGGACCCAACGCGCTGCCCCCGCTGCCGCGAAGCACGCCCCGGCGCCGGCCGCAGACCCATTCACGCACCCGACGGCGGGGTCCTGCCCGGGGAACCGACGAATCCGCATCCGGCCGGTCCAACGGTTGCGGACCGGGCACTTGACCGGCTGGCGCCGCCGGCTGACCACGGTTAGGGCGACCGGGTCGTCGAAGGCGCCCCGCATCCTGCTGATCCTGACCCTGCTGGCCATGTTCGCCCTACCCACCGCGCTGCCCCAGGCTGCCGCCGGTGAGCCGGGCGCGGTGCCGTTTCTGGTGATCCGCATCGACCGGGTCACCCCCGAGACGGTCACCACCGCCAGCGATCCGAACGTCACCGTGACCGGAACGGTGACCAATGTCGGGGACCGTGCGGTCCGCGACGTCGTCGCCCGCCTCGAACGTGCCCCGGCCGTCGAGAACTCCGCGCAGCTGCGCACCGATCTCGGCGGGACCAACGAACAGTTCAGCCCGGTCGCGGAATTCGTCGACATCGCCGGGGAATTGCAGCGCGGCCAACAAGCACCCTTCAGGCTGTCCTACCCCCTACGCTCGGGCACGCCGCCGTCGTTGGCCATCAACGCGCCCGGGGTGTACCCACTGCTGGTCAACGTCAACGGCACCCCCGACTACGGGGATCCGGCCCGACTCGATGACGCCCGGTTCCTGTTGCCCGTGCTCGGGTTGCCCCCAGCGGCCGACGGTGCCGACAACCTCGACGATTCATCCGGAGCTGATGTCGGCGACGTCGTGGCACCCGACACCTCGCGGCCCGTACCGGTGACCATGTTGTGGCCACTGGCCGACCGGCCCCAGCTGGCGCCAGGGGTGCCCGGCGGCACCACCCCGGCCCGGCTGAGCGACGATTCGTTGGCGGCTTCGCTGGCCCCCGGCGGCCGGCTCGACACTCTGCTGGCAGCCGTGGAGTTCGCGACCGGCCCGACCGTCGACCCAGGTGGCGAGGTCGGCCGGGCCCTGTGCCTGGCCGTCGATCCCGACCTGCTGGTCACCGTGAACGCGATGACCGCCGGCTACGTCGTGACCGGCGGGGCCGCCTCGCTGGCAGCGCCCGGGCAACCCGGTACCGGGCAGGCGGCTGCGACGGCCTGGCTGGATCGGCTGCGCGACCTGGCGCGCCGGATGTGCGTGACCGCCACGCCCTACGCGCAGGCCGACCTGGACGCCGTTGGCCGGGTCGGCGACCGCAATCTCGGGGTGTTCGCCACCGACACCGTCTTCGACCTGGTGGACCAGCTCCTCGGGGTCACCTCCACCCGCGGTGTCGCGCTCGTCGGGGACAGCCCGCTGACCAGCCGCGCCGTCGACCTGCTCAATGCCGACGGCCCGACCGTCGCGATCGCTGCCGCGGACGGCTTCGCCCAGGACGTGAACACCGGCGAATCGGACACCGCCGACCTCACGCCGCGCCGGCTGTCTGCCCAGGTGGTGGCGGCGCCCTTCGATCCGACGGTCGGGGCCGCGCTGGCCGGCGTGGGAGACAACCCGGCCGCGCCGGCGTATCTGGACGCCTCCCTGGCCGTACCGCTGGACCACGAATCGGCGGTTTCCCGTCGCCAGGACGCGCTGGCCGCCATGGTGTGGCGTGGTCTGCATCCGGAGACCGAACCGCGCGGGCAGATCCTGATGCCGCCGTTGACGTGGGACCTGGCAGCCGGTGACGCCCAGGCGATCCTGACCACGCTGGCGACGACCATCCGCTCCGGTCTGGCCGAGCCCAAGCCGCTGCCCGAGGTGCTGGCCCAGGCCGTCGCCCAACCCGGCCCCCCGCAGCCGGTGTCGGATGCCGCGAACAACAATGAGCGGGGACGTATCGACGACGGTGTCGTCAGCCAGATATCGGGGCAGCTGAGCCGGGTGTGGGGGCTGACCGCGGCGCTGACCACCAACCCGCAGACAGGACTGACCGGAAATGCCTACACCGCGCCGCTGCGCGAGGACATGCTGCGCGCGTTGAGTGAGTCCGAGCCGCAGCAGGCGCGCAACGACCTGGCCCGGCAGCGGCTGAACACCGTCGGCGCCACCATCGAGGACCTGTTCGGCGCGGTCACGATCGTCAACCCGGGCGGCGGTTACACCCTGGCCACCGAGCACAGCCCGCTGCCGCTGGCCCTGCGCAACGACCTGGCGGTGCCGATCCGGGTACGGCTGAACCTCGACGTTCCGCCCGGGATGACGGTGGAGGACATCGGGGAGCAGGAACTCCCGCCGGGCTACCTGCCGCTACGGGTGCCCATCGAGGTGCACTTCACCCAGCGCGTCGCCGTCGACGTCTCGCTGCAGACACCCGACGGGCTGGCCCTCGGCGAACCGGTTCGGCTGTCAGTCAATTCGAATGCCTACGGCAAGGTGTTGTTCTTCATCACGTTGGCCGCCGGTGCGGTGCTGGCGCTCCTGACCGGACGACGCCTGTGGCACCGGTTCCGCGGCCAGCCCGACCGGGCCGACCTCGATCGACCCGAACCCGGCCGGCCATGAGTACCGCAGGTCCGCAGCTGCCCGGCACCCCGCCGCGGAGGCAGTCCGTCCCGCCGCAAGAGCGCCGCCGGCCCGGTTCGGCGGAGCCGTCCGCCCCTCCCGGTCGCGCGGCACACCCACCCAAGACCACCCGGCGGCAAGCGGTCTGGGTACGGCCCGGCCCGCGGACCAAGGCGGTGCGTGCCGAGCTGAGTGATTCGGCGGTGGTATCCCGGTCCTGGGGAATGGCGTTCGCCACGTTGATCAGCCGCCTCACCGGCTTCACCCGCATCGTGCTGCTCGCCGCCATCCTCGGCGCGGCGCTGTCGAGCACGTTCACCGTGGCCAACCAGCTGCCGAACCTGATCGCCGCACTGGTCCTGGAAGCAACCTTCACCGCCATCTTCATACCGGTGTTGACCCGTGCCGAACGCGACGACCCCGACGGCGGAACAGCTTTCGTGCGTCGGCTGGTGACATTGGCGACGACGTTGCTGCTGGTGACCACCGTCCTGGCGGTGCTGGGTGCCCCGCTGCTGGTGCGGCTGATGCTCGGCGACGACCCGCAGGTGAACGAACCGCTGACCACCGCGTTCGCGTATCTGCTTCTGCCGCAGGTGATCTTCTACGGGCTGTCCTCGGTGTTCATGGCAATCCTGAACACCCGCAACGTATTCGCGGCACCGGCTTGGGCGCCCGTGGTCAACAACGTGGTGGCCATCATCACCCTCGGCGTGTACATGCTGGTGCCGGGTGAGTTGTCGATCGACCCGGTCCAGATGGGCAACGCGAAACTCCTGGTGCTGGGTATCGGCACCACGTTGGGGGTCGTCGCCCAAACCGGCGTGCTGTTCCTGGCGATCCGCACGGAGAAGATCAGTCTGCGCCCACTGTGGGGCATCGACGACCGCCTCAAGAAGTTCGGCACCATGGCCCTGGCGATGGTGCTCTACGTGCTGGTCAGCCAGTTCGGGCTGGTGGTCGGCAACCAGATCGCCAGCGGCGCGGCCGCCTCGGGACCGGCGATCTACAACTACACCTGGTTGGTGCTGATGCTGCCGTTCGGCATCATCGGAGTCACCGTGCTCACCGTGGTGATGCCGCGGCTGTCCCGCAACGCGGCCGCGGACGACACCCCTGCCGTGCTGGCCGACCTGGCACTGGCCACCCGGCTGACCATGGTCACCCTGATCCCGATCGTGGCGTTCATGACCGTGGCGGGCACCGCGATCGGCAGCGCGCTCTTCGCTTACGGCAACTTCGGTGAGGTCGACGCGAACTATCTCGGACTGTCGATCGCGATGTCGGCGTTCGCCCTGATCCCGTACGCGCTGGTGCTGCTGCAGCTGCGGGTGTTCTACGCCCGGGAGCAGCCGTGGACGCCGATCGGAGTGATCGTGGTGATCACCGCGGTCAAGATCGCCGCCTCGGTGGCGGCGCCCCATCTGACCGACGATCCGGAGATGGTCGCCGGATACCTTGGGCTGGCCAACGGGCTGGGCTTCCTCGCCGGCGCGGTGGTGGGTTCGGTGCTGCTGCGGCGCACCCTGCTGCCCCGTGGCGGCCGGCTGCTGCAACTGTCCGTCATCCGGACAATTCTGGTGACCACCGCGGCGTCGCTGCTGGCCGCCTTGATCGGCAACGTCGTCGATCATCTCCTGGGACTGGAATCTCTGACCACGAACCTCGGCGGGGCCGGGTCACTGCTGCGGGTTGTGGTGCTCGGCGTGGTCATGCTGCCGATCGTGGCGGCGGTGCTGCTCGCGGCGAAGGTGCCCGAAGCGGTATCGGTATCGGCTGCGGTCCGCCGTCGGCTGGGCCGCGGACCTGCGGCCCCGGTACCTGCCGCCACGCGCGGCGACTCCGCGTCGGCGGCCGCACCGGTCCCGTACCCTGAGCACAGGACTCTGCCGGGTACGGGAGGTCGGCCGGGCCGGACGACCACTGGGCACAGGCCTCCGGCACCGAGCGCCGGGGGGACGGGGAAAGGACCGATGGTGAGTGACGAGACCTCGGGCAGCCCCGATACCGGGACGCCGACGACGAAACTGCCGCGACAGTCGGCCGACGACTTCAAGCCCGATTTCAAACCCGATTTCGAGGCCGGGTCCTATGAGCCGGACCTCGACGCCGACTTCGAGCACGAGCTGGACCACGATTACGGCAAGCCCGACTCCGGGCCGCTCGAGACCGCCGATGAACCGTTGGGCACCGTAGCTCCTGCGGTTCCGCCGACCCGTCCGAATGCCGATTTCGCCGGTGATCCCACCCGCGAGCCCATCACCATCGCGGCGCCGCAGGAACCCGCCCTCGACAACGCCGCGCCCGAGGATGACGTCCACCTGATTCCGGGAGCGAGCATCGGCAACGGCCGCTACCGGCTGCTGGTCTTCCACGGCGGTCCCCCCCACCTGCAGTTCTGGCAGGCGCTGGACACCGCGCTGGACCGCCAGGTGGCGCTCACTTTCGTCGACCCCGAGGGCACCCTGCCCGACGCGGAGCTGCAGGCGATCCTCACCCGCACACTCAAGCTCAGCCACTTCGAACTGCCCGGCATCGCGCGTGTTCTCGATGTGGCCAACACCGGCGCCGGCGGGCTGGTGGTGTCCGAATGGATCCGCGGCGGCTCGCTGCCGGAAGTCGCCGACACCGCCCCCTCCCCCATCGGTGGTGCACGCGCCATCCAGTCACTGGCCGCCGCCGCCGATGCCGCTCACCACGCCGGAGTCGCGCTGTCGATCGACCATCCCAGCCGGGTCCGGGTGAGCATCGAAGGTGATGTCGCCCTGGCATTCCCGGCGACGTTGGAAGACGCCACTCCCGAAGACGACATCCGCGGTATCGGGGCGGCGCTGTACGCGCTGCTGGTCAATCGGTGGCCGCTGCCCGAGAGCGGCACCCCCAGCGGGTTGGCTCCCGCCGAGCTCGATTCCGCGGGCAACCCCGTCGAACCGCGCTCCCTCGACCGGGACATCCCATTCCAGATTTCCGCCGCCGCCGCCCGCTCCGTTCAGCCGGGTGGTGGAATTCGCACGGCGCCAACGCTTTTGAATTTGCTGCAGCAGGCGACCGCCGAAGCCGACCGCACCGACCTGCTGGACCCGGTGACGCCGGAGCCACCCGCGCCCGGGTCGACAGCTCCCGCATCCACCACCGACGAACCCGACCCCGACGGCAAACGCCGACGCGCTGTGTTGATCGGTCTCGGCGCGGCCGCCGTGGTGATCGTCGTCGCCCTCATCGTGCTGGCCACCGTGCTGAGCCGGATCTTCGGCGACGTCGGCGGCCCCAGTATCGGCGAGCAACTCGGCCTGAACCCGCCGTCGGAGCAGACGTCCACCGAGGCGAGCCCGACCACACCCGGCAACACGGTGAAGCCCGTCAGCGCCACCGTGTTCTCCCCCGCAGGTGAGGCCGACAATCCAGACCTGGCCCCGTTGGCCATCGACGGGAACCGGTCGACGGTATGGCCCACCGACACGTACTCCGACTCCGATCCGTTCCCCAACTTCAAGAACGGGGTCGGCCTGATGCTGCAACTGCCCTCCCCCACCAAGGTCGCCTCGGTGTCCCTGGGGGTCGGCAGCACCGGCACCCAGATACAGATCAGGTCGTCGTCGACACCGAATCCGTCCAGCCTGGACGCCACCACCGCTTTGACCCAGCCGCAGACCATGCGCACCGGTGACAACACCATCGACGTGAATGCCGATGCGCCGACGTCGAACCTGCTGGTGTGGATCTCCAAGATGGGCAGCACCGGCGGCGAGAGCCGCGTCGACATCAACGAGATCACCGTCAAGGCGGCGTCCTGAGGCCCAGCTGTCCACAGCTGACGCCCGGCTGAAGTGCCGGGGCCGGGCCCGGAACCTACTGTCCGGACCGTGCTCAGCTCCATCGCCGGGACCCGCAGCGACACCGAACTCCTCGCCGCGCACGTAGCCGGGGATCGGTACGCGTTCGAGGAACTCTTCCGCCGCTACAGTCCGCAACTGCACCGGGTCGCGGGTCGGCGCTTACGCAGTCCGGAGGACGCCGCCGACGCCGTCCAGGAGGCGATGCTCGCCGCCCACCGCAGCGCACCGGAGTTCCGTGCACATTCGACGGTCAGCACCTGGCTGCACCGGATCGTGCTGAACAAGTGCATCGACCAGCTACGCCGCCCGCAGGAACTGCCGCAGGTCCTGGCCGACCGCGACGTCGGGCCGGCCACCGACGCCACCGCCGGGGTCGAGACGACGATCGTGGTGCACCGGGCCCTGGCAGCGCTGTCAGCCGACCAGCGGGCCGCTGTGGTGGCAGTGGACCTGCAGGGGTATTCGGTGGCTGAGACCGCCCACCTGCTCGGGATCGCCGAGGGCACGGTCAAGAGCCGCTGCTCCCGGGGCCGGGCACGGCTGGCGGTGTTATTGGTCCCCGAGGCCCGCGTGGCCTGACAGACCGACGCGCCCTGATGGCGGAGACTGGCGATGTGCAACGTCCCGCCCACAGCGTGACCCCGCGGCTAGGCGGCATGCGCCTGGCCGGTGCGGTCGCCGGGGTCGCGGCGGTCGCCGTCGCGGCCGGGGTGGGGTTACCGGCGCTGGCCGACCAGGCGGCCCCGGCAGCGCACACCATCGTCACCGCGCGGTCGCTGACGGTCACCATTCCCGTTGCAGCCATACCGCTGTCCGATACCGAGCTGAAGGCCCTGCTGGACGATCCGGCGGATCTGGGGCCCCTGCACAACCGGGCGCGCCGGGCGTCCTGCCTGGCCGGTCTCGGCTATCCGGCCGGCACCGCTGTCCTGGGTGCCCGCACCGTGGCGATCAACCGCCGGCCCGCCCTGGTACTGCTGTTGCCAGGCGATGTCCCCGGCGCGGTGAACGTGCTGGCAGTGGATCCGCGCTGCAACGCGGCCGATACCGGCCTGGTGGTTGCGACCACCATCACCCGGCCGTGACGCGGGCGGGAACAGCCCCGCCTACCCTGGTGTTACTAGACCTGCGACGATCGCATCGCCGATCACGTAAAGAAAGGCCCGCATGACTGACACTTCGTCCATCCATGACGTCCTCGTCATCGGATCCGGCCCCGCCGGATACACCGCGGCCATCTATACCGCCCGCGCCAACCTGGCCCCCGTCGTCTTCGAGGGGACGTCCTTCGGCGGCGCGCTGATGACGACCACCGAGGTGGAGAACTTCCCCGGATTCAAAGAAGGCATCACCGGTCCCGAGTTGATGGACGAGATGCGCGAGCAGGCGCTGCGCTTCGGCGCCGACCTGCAGATGGAAGACATCGAAGCCGTTGACCTGGCCGGTCCCGTGAAGACGGTGACCACCGCCGGCGGTGAGGTCTACCGCGCCCGCGCGGTGATCCTGGCGATGGGTGCCGCAGCCCGCTACCTGGGTGTTCCCGGGGAGCAGGAGCTGCTGGGTCGCGGCGTCAGCGCCTGCGCCACCTGTGACGGCTTCTTCTTCAAGGACCAGGACATCGCCGTGATCGGCGGCGGTGACTCGGCAATGGAGGAAGCCACCTTCCTGACCAAGTTCGCGCGCACTGTGACCATCGTGCACCGCCGCGACGAATTCCGCGCCTCCCGGATCATGCTGGACCGGGCCCGCGCCAACGACAAAATCTCCTTCCTCACCAACACCGCGGTGGTGGCTGTGGAGGGCGAGGGCACTGTGAGCGGTCTGCGGGTGCGCAACACCGAAACCGGCGAGGAGTCCACCCTGGCGGTGACGGGTGTGTTCGTCGCGATCGGCCACGACCCCCGTTCGGCCCTGGTGCGCGGCGCTGTCGACCTCGACCCTGAGGGGTACGTACAGGTCAAGGGCCGTACCACTGCCACGTCGGTGGACGGCGTGTTCGCCGCCGGCGACCTGGTCGACCACACCTACCGGCAGGCCATCACCGCCGCCGGAATGGGCTGTTCGGCAGCCATCGACGCTGAGCGCTGGCTGGCCGACCAGGAGACGTCCGTTGTTTCCGACACTTCCGACACCGATTTGATTGGAGCCCCCCGATGAGCACCACCGAGAACAGCGCGACCGTCACCGTTTCCGACGACTCGTTCTCCCAGGACGTCCTGAACAGCAGCACCCCGGTGCTGGTCGACTTCTGGGCCACCTGGTGTGGTCCGTGCAAGATGGTTGCCCCGGTGCTCGAGGAGATTGCCAGCGAGAAGTCGGGTCAGCTCACCGTCGCCAAGCTCGACGTGGACGCCAACCCCGAGACCGCCAGGGACTTCCAGGTCGTCTCCATTCCGACGATGATTCTGTTCCAGAACGGCCAGCCGGTGAAGCGGATTGTCGGCGCCAAGGGCAAAGCCGCACTGCTTCGCGAACTCGGCGACGTCGTCTCCTGACCAGTCGCTTCAGCGGCGACTGTTAACTCGCGGCACGCGCGCTCGCCTGGCGTTTTCCGGAAACGGGTGCCGGTCTGCGACAATATTGACCAGTCTGCCTGCCGCGGTCGGCTGTGAATTCGGCCGCTGACCACCGTGACCGAAGGGCCATTGTAAATGTCGAGTCCGCGCCGCGGAGAAGCCGCTGACGTGCTGCGTCGCGGTGATCGTGGCGTCGCCGTCACCGAAATCAGAGCGGCCTTGGCTGCTCTGGGTCTGGTGAACAACCCCGACGACGATCTTTCCACCGGCCGGCACGTTGCTGCCGACCTCTTCGACGATGAGCTCGACGACGCGGTGCGCGCCTTCCAGCAACACCGCGGCCTCCTGGTCGACGGCATCGTCGGCGAGGCCACCTATCGGGCTCTCAAAGAGGCGTCCTACCGACTGGGAGCGCGCACGCTGCATCACCAGTTCGGGGCGCCGATGTACGGCGACGACGTGGCGACCCTGCAGGCGCGGCTGCAGGATCTCGGTTTCTACACCGAGATGGTGGACGGGCACTTCGGATTACAGACCCACAACGCGCTGAGTTCGTATCAGCGTGAGTATGGCTTGGCTTCTGACGGTATCTGCGGTCCGGAGACGTTGCGGTCGTTGTACTTCCTCGGTTCCCGCGTCACCGGTGGCTCGCCGCACGCCATCCGCGAGGAGGAGCTGGTACGGCGTTCGGGCCCAAAGCTTTCCGGTAAGCGCATCATCATCGATCCGGGCCGCGGCGGCGCCGATCACGGCCTGATCACCCAGGGCCCGGACGGGCCCATCAGCGAAGCAGATGTGCTGTGGGACTTGGCAAGCCGACTCGAGGGCCGGATGACGGCCATCGGCATGGAGACCTTCCTGTCGCGGCCTGCCAACCACAGCCCCACCGACGCGGAGCGTGCGGCGACTGCCAATGCCGTCGGCGCCGATCTGATGATCAGCCTGCGGTGCGCCACCCAGGCCAGCCCTGCCGCCAACGGCGTCGCCACTTTCCACTTCGGTAATTCGCACGGGTCGGTGTCCACCATCGGCCGTAATCTCGCCAGTTTCATCGAGCGAGAGGTGGTGGCCCGCACCGGGTTACGGGACTGCCGCACCCATGGCCGCACCTGGGATCTGTTGCGGCTGACCCGGATGCCCACGGTCCAGGTGGACATCGGGTATATCACCAATCCCCGGGATCGCGCGATGTTGGTGTCACCGCAGACCCGGGATGCCATTGCCGAGGGAATCCTCGCCGCGGTCAAGCGTCTCTACCTGCTGGGCAAGAACGACCGTCCCACCGGCACATTCACTTTCGCCGAACTCCTGGCGCACGAAGCGGCCATCGGTCAGGGCGCCAGCACTCGCTTCAGCGGTTCCTGACCGGCTTCGTCGTCGGCGCCGCCGATCGCGCGCCGAGCGCACCGGCGCCGGCCCCCACCGGCATCTCCAGCTGAGCCCGCTCCATCAGCCGTTCCAGCGCTGCCTCGACCTCGGCCTTCCAACCCAGGCCCTTGTCGAGTTCCAGCCGCAGCCGCGGAAAGTACCGGTGGTGTGAGACCACCACAAAGCCGACCTCCTGCAGGAAGTCGGCGTCGATCATGCACTGATCGAAGGAGCAGTCCCCCAGCGCGTGCAGGGCGGGTCGCAGGCTCGGCTCCGCCGCGGCCGGGTCGACGATCTCTGCTGCATCCGCGGTCCGACCGAACGCCTCCAATGCACGGACCCCACGGCGCATCAACTCCGAAACGACCTGGGCGACCAGGCTGTGCGCAAGGCCGTCCGCCATCGCGCCGGATTCGATTCCCATCGACGTCAACAGGACCGCGTCGGCGCTGACAGGGGCGGTCGGAAAGCGCTGCGCACGCGGTACCGCGTGCGGCGGGGCGTACAGCACATAACCCAGACAGGGGGCTTCGGCATCGGGGTCGTCGGCACCGTTGTCCGGCGCGGCGGTGGCGACCTGGCCGCACGAACCCCACTCCAGCATGACCATCGACAGCCACGCCTCTTTCTCGAACTCCGGGTCGGCGAGGTGGTCCTCCCCCAGGACTGTCTGCGGGTCGACCTCCCAGAAAACGCATCGCCGTGCGTGCTTGGGCAACTGCTCGAACGCTTGGAGGCGGAGCGGCGAGATACGAGCGGACACTAGCTTCCCGGGCCTTTCTGCGGAGCGGTCAGGAGTGGGACCATGCGCCGATTCCCTCCAGGATAGGAGAGAAAGGGGCTACCCGGCCACGAGCCGACGTGATCTGATCGACCGAACCGAGTGCTGGGCGAATTGTCATGAAAGACAACAGCTTTCCGCCTCCTGTGCAGTGGCGGCAGGTCCGGGCCGGTCGGAGTGTCACAGTGACGTTTTGACCTGGGGTAGCCGGTCCTGGAAATTCGCCGTTTTCACGACTTCGATTTCTCCATCAGCTCGACGATCCGCTGCAGGTCATCGACCGAGCCGAACTCGACCACGATCTTGCCCTTGCGCTTGCCGAGGCTGACCGTGACACGAGTGTCGAAGGCACCCGACAAGCGTTCGGCCACATCTTGCAGACCGGGCATCTGAATGGGCTTGCGACGGGGGGCCGCGGGCGTCGGCCCGTCGGCCCGATTGGCCAATGTCACCGCTTCCTCGGTCGCCCGTACCGATAAACCCTCGGCCACGATCCGAGCCGCCAACTCCTCTTGTGCCTCGGCCCCGGCCTCCAGGGCGAGGAGCGCCCGCGCATGGCCGGCGGAGAGCACCCCGGCCGCAACCCGTCGCTGCACGGCGATCGGCAACCGGAGCAGCCGGATCATGTTGGTGATCAACGGGCGCGACCGGCCGATCCGCGATGCCAGTTCGTCGTGGGTGACCCCGAACTCGTCGAGGAGTTGTTGATAGGCGGCGGCCTCTTCGAGCGGGTTCAGCTGTGCGCGGTGGATGTTCTCCAGCAGCGCGTCACGCAGCATGTTGTTGTCGATGGTCTCGCGGACAATGGACGGAATCGTCGCCAGTCCGGCTTCCTGCGCTGCCCGCCACCGCCGCTCCCCCATCACCAACTGGTAGCGGGCCGGGCTTCCGGCGGTTTCGGTGGGCAGTGCCCGCACCACGATCGGCTGCATCAGACCGAACTCTTTGATGGAGTGCACCAGCTCGGACAGCGCCTCCTCGTCGAACACCTGGCGCGGCTGTCGAGGATTGGGTTCGATCGCGGAGGGATCGATCTCCCGGTACACCGCGCCGACCTCGGCGACCGGGCCCGGAACCGCCTGGCCCCCGATCAGCACATCAGCCGCGGCGTTCCCGAGTTTGGGGCTCAAGCCCTGACCGTCGCCCTCCGCGGGCCCTGTCGGGATGAGTGACGCCAGTCCCCTACCCAGCCCACCTTTTCGTCGCGACGGCTGCGTCATTCTTGTCCCTTCGGTGAAGATGCCCCACGTTCGGCGAGCTCTCGGCTCGCATCCAGATAGCTCATCGCACCCCGGGAGCCAGGGTCGTAGTCGATGATCGTCATGCTGTAGCCCGGCGCCTCGGATACCTTGACGCTGCGCGGAATCAGCGTACGAAGCACCTTGTCTCCGAAGTACCGCCGCACTTCGTCGGCGACCTGGTCGGCGAGCTTGGTGCGTCCATCGTGCATCGTCAACAGGACAGTGGTGACCTCTAGTCGCGGATTGAGATGCGCCTTCACCATCTCGATGTTCGTCATCAACTGCGATACGCCTTCCAGCGCGTAGTACTCGCACTGAATCGGGATCAACACCTCCGGCGCGGCCACCAATGCGTTGAGCGTCAGCAGGCCGAGCGAGGGTGGGCAGTCGATGAAGACGTAATCGAAGTCGGAATCGCCAAGACCCTCCAGGGCGTTCCGGAGCCGGTTCTCCCGGGCCACCATCGACACCAGTTCGATCTCCGCACCGGCGAGGTCAATAGTCGCCGGTACACAAAAGAGTCGCGGGTTGTGCGGGCTGCGTTGCAGCGCCTCGTGCAACGGGATCTCGCCGATCAGCACCTCGTACGAAGACGGGGTACCGGATTGGCGTCGCTCGATCCCCAGGGCGGTGCTGGCATTGCCTTGCGGGTCCAGGTCGATGACAAGCACCTTCAACCCCTGGACAGCGAGAGCGGCCGCCATGTTCACCGCGGTGGTCGTCTTACCGACGCCGCCCTTCTGGTTCGCGATGGTGAACACCCGGAGATGATGCGGGCGTGGGAGTTGCTTCGCCTTGTGCAGGACCTGCATGGCCCGTTCGGCTGCGGCGCCGATAGGAGTGTCGGACTGAGTCAACGAATCCCACGTTTCACGTGAAACATCAGCGCCCGACTCTCCTGGTGCTCTTCTTGGTGGCGGCACAGTCATCGTCCCCTTCTGCCCGCGGGCTTCCGCTGCTGCTGCCTGAGTTCTGCCCCGCGCCGAGCGACCACCACGGTCGCCGGCGGGTCTAAGTACTCCACTCCACATCTCATCACCTTCGCGTCCACCACGCCTAACGAAGCCATCAGCCGGCCATGCTCGTCGACCTCGGCTTGAGCTCGATCGCCTTTGAGCGCCAACATGATGCCGTCCGGACGCAGCAGTGGCAGGCTCCATCGGGTCAACTTGTCCAGCGAGGCCACCGCCCGGGATGTCACGTAATCGAAGTCGGCTTGCTCGCGAGCGCCGGGGTCCTCGGCACGGTGCCGGATCACCCGCACCGATTCCAGACCAAGGGTCTCCGCCACCAACTCCAGAAAGACCGTCCTGCGCAGCATGGGTTCGATCAGCGCGATCTCCAGATCCGGTCTGGCAATCGCCAGCGGGATCCCCGGCAACCCGGCGCCGCTACCGACGTCGGCAACCCGGCTGTTCGGAGAGATCAGTTCGGCGATAGCCGCGCTGTTGAGAATGTGGCGTTCCCACAGCCGGTCCGCCTCGCGCGGGCCGATCAACCCGCGCTCCACGCCATCGGTGGCCAGCATGTCGGCGTACCGCTCAGCCAGTGCCAAGCGGTCGCCGAACACCTGCGCCGCTGCGTCGGGGACGCTCGTCGCCCCGTCCTGTTTCACGTGAAACATCCTCCCCGGAATAGGCGCGGCGACGAGAACTACACAGATGTAACTAGAGGATCAGTCAACCAGGATGACGACGCGGCGAGACGGTTCGACGCCTTCGCTCTCGCTGTGTACACCTTGCACTGCGGCCACCGCATCATGGACGATTTTGCGCTCGAAGGGCGTCATCGGCGCCAGCTGCTCACGCTCACCTGACTCCAGCACCCGACGGGCGACCTTGTCACCCAGCGCAGCGAGCTCCTCGCGGCGGCGGCGTCGCCAGCTCGCGATGTCGAGCATCAGGCGACTGCGCTCCCCCGTCTTCTGATGGACAGCCAACCGAGTGAGCTCCTGCAGTGCGTCGAGCACTTCACCCTTGCGGCCGACCAGCTTCACGAGGTCGTCGCCACCGTCGATGCTGACGACAGCCCGGCTGCCCTCGACGTCCAGATCTATATCGCCATCGAAGTCCAGAATGTCGAGAAGCTCCTCGAGGTAGTCGCCGGCGATTTCGCCTTCGGCAACCAGGCGCTCCTCCAAGTCACCGGTCTTGCCCTCGACCACGTCGTCGGCAGCGGTGTCCGGCACGTCAGCGGACTCGAGGGGCTGGTCGGTGATATCGGCTTCAGTCATCTGTGTTCCATCCTTCTCGGTCACACTGTGGCTCTGCGCGTTGGCCGTTGAACCCGGATGAGGCCCGGGCACCACAGTGTCGGTCTATTCGGTTGCGTGGCCGCTTGGCGTTGTCCGGCCGTTTCGGTCAGCACTAACAGCTGCGGCGTTTACCGCAGCCGGTGCTCACCGTTTCCGTTTCTTCGGCTTCGCTCCGGGTTTCGGTGTGCGGTTGTTCGCAGCACTGCCACCGCGTGCGGCGGTGTTGGTTTTGGGCGTGTTGCCGTTCTGGCTCGTCGGCTTCTGGATCTCGGGCTTCTGGCTCGTCGGCTTCTGGGTCTCAGGCTTGGCGCTGTCGGTCTCCGGCTCAACCGGGTCGACGGCGGTGCTGTCCGCTCCGGGTGCGCTCTTCTTCTTGCCGGGCTTGGCCCCCGGTGCCGGCGCATTGGCGGCCCGCCGCTCGAGCTGCTCCTGCTTCTTGGCTTCTTCTTCTTCTTCGATCTTGCCGAACACGTAGTGCTGCTGAGCGAAGGTCCAGATGTTGTTGGCGAACCAGTACAGAATGATCGCCAGGGGCAGGAACGGGCCGCCGACAGTGACACCCAACGGGAACACGTACAGGGCCAGTTTGTTCATGATCGCGGTCTGCGGGTTGGCCGCAGCTTCTGGGGACTGCCGTGCGATCGAGGCGCGGCTGTTGAAGTACGTGGCGACGCCCGCCAGGATCATGATCGGCACCCCGACACCGATCACTGCGACTCGGTTGAACTCGGTGAAGGCATCCAGACCAGTGGTCTGAATCATCGTTGCGCCCAGCGGAGCTCCGAACAGGTTGGCGTCCAAGAAGTGCGCCACATCGGCCGGGCTGAAGAAGTAGTTTCCGGTGGCCCGGTTCTCCTCGACTGTCAACTGCAGCTGCCCGAAACCGCCCTGGGTGCGGTTGAAGGAGCGCAGGACGTGGAAGAGGCCGATGAACACCGGGATCTGCGCCAGCATCGGCAAGCAACCGAGGATCGGGTTGAACCCGTGCTCGCGCTGCAATTTCTGCATCTCCAACGCCATGCGCTGTCGATCCTTGCCGTACTTCTTCTGCAGGGCCTTGATCTGAGGCTGCAGCTCCTGCATCTGGCGGGTGGTGCGGATCTGCCGGACAAACGGCTTGTACAGGATGGCACGCAGGCTGAACACCAGGAACATCACCGACAAGGCCCAGGCGAAGAAGTTCGACGGCCCCAACAGGAATGCGAAGGCCTTGTACCAGAGCCACATGATCCCGGAAACCGGGTAGTAGATGATGTCGAGGCTGAACCAATTAAACATACGACTCGTTTCTGCCGCCGCTCACGGCATCCTTTTCTGCAGCCCTGTGATGGTGTTCAGGTATCGGGTCCCATCCTCCCCGATGCCACGGCCCGCATTTCGCCAGGCGAACCGCTGCCAGCCAACTCCCCCGCAGCAGACCGAATTCGGTCAGCGCATCGACGGCGTACTGGCTACACGTCGGGGTGAACCGGCAGGTCGGTAGCCGCAAGGGCGACACTGTGTGCCGATAGAGCTGGATGAGGAAAATCAAGGAGCGGACAGGCACAGTCGCTGCCCGGTGCATTCGCGAGGTCACCGGCGGGCGCCCATCAGATTGTGAGAACGCTTGAGCCCATTACGGAGTTGGCGCTCCAGCTGGGAAGAAGGTGCGTCGCAACTCCCCGGGAGCGCGCGGATCACAACGCGTTCGCAGGGTTCGAGTTCAGCCATGAGACCGCGGGCTACATGCCGCAATCTCCTGGCGACCCGATGTCGCTGCACAGCAGAACCGACAGACTTGGCGACGACCAAACCTATTCGGGGACCATCAACACTGCCCTCGTCACGACGGACATGGACAACGATGTCAGGTTGGGCTGCCCGGACTCCCCGCTTGACGGTTGCGCCGAAGTCGGTGGAGCGGGTCATCCGATTCTGCGCGGGGAGCAACGTCGGTGACTGCCCGTAGAAATCAGGCAGTCAGCGAGCGACGCCCCTTGCGGCGCCGGCCCGTCACGATCGCGCGGCCGGCGCGCGTACGCATCCGGAGGCGGAATCCATGCACCCGTGCGCGGCGCCGGTTGTTCGGCTGGAACGTCCGCTTGCCCTTGGCCACGGCTGTCTCTCCTTGTGCGTCTGGCCATCCCGACATCACCCGCAACTGCGGGTGAGCACGATGGCCGTTGGTAAGCTCATACGTCTTGCTCGTAACCGGCGCGGATCACTCGGTCGTTCACGAAGAACTGATGACCGATCCGGGTTCGCTGCCGTGCCGCCGACATTCGGGCGACTGTTCGAGGGTACTGACGTGTTTGCGCTGGGTCAAACCTGGTCGTTTCGACGTTCGACGGGCCCGGAATTCAGTTCCAGCCAGGCAACACTGGCACCAGCTGCACCGTCCGTCCGGAACCTTTACTGCAATGTTGCAGAACGGTTGGCACCCCGAGATAAAACTGTTAGCTTTCTGCCAATGCCGTTTCCGACCGGGACGGCTCGAGACGACGAAGCGAGAACGCCGGGTCCACCGCGTCCCACGGACAACGCTGATCACCAGCTGGCACCTCAAGTCCGTTGTGAATCGAACCCGCGCCGCGGCG